>CAWFKW010000001.1:0-353362 GCA_963816535.1 uncultured Ignavibacteria bacterium
GGCATATATTTCATCTGACAGGAAGGCGCTTTTTCTGAACGGAAACGCGCCGTCAGCTGATTCGGTTTTGCTTGATGATGCGGTTAATGACCTAATTGAAATGGTGATTGATAAGGGCGGCGATGTAATATTTGTTGAAAACGGAAAGCTGGCAAAATATGAAAGGATTGCAGCCGTACTTAAGTGAACCTGCATTTCCAAAAGCGCGGAATTTTTCCTGCGGGGTTTTGAAGCCAATTATATGAAAATATCATTGGCTTTTTTTAATGTTAATTTATTGCCAAATTAAGCCGGATTTGTCATTTTCCCAAATCCTGAACATAAATTATTGCACATGCTGACCCTGTTCAATCCTGGAATTATTGTCTTAATTGAAAATTGTGAAAAATTGAAAGAAATTACTGATTTTACCGTAAATTTCGGAGATAGTTAGAATGGAACAAATGGTAATAGCCGAGCTTGAGCGGCAAAAGGAGCTGCTCGGCAATAGACTGAAGGATGTGTACGGGCTGGGCGGCGATGCTTCGGACAATATATGCCGCATACTTGAAGACTCGCTTAGCCAGATGATACAGCTGATGAAAGAAGGTAAGAGCGCGCATGAGAAGTTTTTCTCAGACATCATACTGAATTCCGTAGACGCAATAATTGGCATTGATAACGAGTACAAAATATTCCTGTGGAACAAGCGGGGCCGAAAATTTTTGGATTGCCAGAAGCACGAGGTTGTGGGGAAAGATTTCAGCTTTCCTTATCCCTAATCACTCCTTCATAGGGAGAGAGAGACTTCCTTATCGACGAGGTTTTGGAAAAGGGTGCTCCTGCGGGATATGAAACCGAGAGGGTTACAAAAGAGCGGGCGTACACTTAAAGTAAGCTTATCGCGTTTCCCTGTTTTCAACGAACAGAAGGAAATGATAGGCTCGGTGGGAATTATAAGGGATATGACCAAACTGAAAATGCTCGAGCAGGAGCTGCGGGAAAAAGAAAATCTCGCCCTTATCGGCGAAGTAGTTTCAAGCATTGCGCACAGCATTTCGAACCCGCTCAATATTATATCAGGTAATGCCGACTATCTGTTACTTGACCGCTCTGAGAGCGATAAAGGATCCCGAGGAATTGAAAACTATTATTGAAGAAACCTCGAGGATAACTAAATCGATCAGGCATCTGCTTAATTTCTCACGGCCTCTGCAGGTCAATAAAGAGCTTAACGACCTTAACGAAATTGTCAATGGTATAGTGTCTAGCGCGAAGTTCATTTCGGCAGGAAAGAAAGTCTCAATCAAAAAAAGCCTGGATAGCTCGCTTGCGCCGTTCCCGTTTGATAAAAATGAAATAGAGGAA
Source organism: uncultured Ignavibacteria bacterium (assembly GCA_963816535.1). Taxonomy (GTDB): domain Bacteria; phylum Bacteroidota; class Ignavibacteria; order Tepidaquicellales; family OLB5; genus CAWFKW01. The sequence goes on from CAWFKW010000001.1 coordinate 1,348, forward strand.
GTGATACTGAACATTGTAACTAATTCGGTTCAGGCCATAGGAACAGAAGGCGATATCAAAATAAAAACAATAAAGGAAAATGGCTCCGCAAAAATTGAAATTTCTGATAACGGCCCCGGCATTCCCAAAGAAAACCTTAAAAAAATATTTCTTCCTTTTTTCTCATCAAAAGAATACGGTAAAGGAACCGGACTTGGTCTTTCAATAGCAATGAGGATAATTAAGGAACACGGCGGTGAGCTGTCCGTCAAATCACATCCCGGAAAAGGCGCAGCCTTTTTGATAAGCCTTCCTATGTCGAATTAAGATATGATCGGTATTGCATTTTATCAGCGCTGCTAAGCAGTGTGTAGCGCTTTGCCAGCATTGCACTCGGTTGGTAATTGCAAAGAACAAAGCCTGAGACTAATTGGAAAAGAAAGAGCCCCGCCAGGACGGCGGGGCCTCTATATTACCTAACGAGAAGGGGTATATCCTGCTGTAAAGCTCAAAACACCAATCAGTATGCCCTACAACATTACAAAGATAACTCTAATGTGTGCCCTTATACAATGAGAATTATCATGTTCAAACATGATAATTCGCATGGTTTTGAAAAAGGGCTGAAAATACCAAACCCGCCCCTGGCAGAGGCGGGTTTTAACCAAAGGAGGAAGTATAGTTATGCTTCCAGCATTATCAGAATAGATCCAGTTTCGCCCTTTGAACCATTTTCTGTTCAGTAAGATCCAGCAATTTTCAGCAAAATCCAGCAATTTCAACATGATCCAGAAGAAAATGGGTGATACAGTAATCATTAAGGTATTCTTTTTCAAGCGAGCTGCAAAGCAACTCTATATCCGTATATTTTAATACACATTTCATGCCAAAACGAAAAGCAATTTTAAAGGCAATAGGCGCTAAGTTCATTTTGATAGGTGTTGATTTTATCTACAAAACGCCGGAACGATAGGGAATTTTGCCCCACAAAAAAACCTGACATCATTTCTGAAGCCAGGTTTTTTAACGATCGCTTGTTAGCTTTATCTTAACAGAACCATTTTTTTGGTTTCTATATAATTCCCGGCTGTGAGCTTATAGAAATAAACTCCGCTGGCTACATAGTCGCCGTAACTGTTTATTGAGTTCCAGTCAACAACATAAGTCCCGGGGTTTAATTTCTGATTAACAAGCGTATAAACTTCTCTGCCAATAATATCATATATCTTAATAGTTACGCTTGCAGATTTCGGAACAGTGAAATTAAATTTTGTCGACGGGTTGAATGGATTCGGATAATTCTGTCCCAGAGTAAACTTCTCAGGTACCTGGCTTGAAATCGGCTGAATGCCGATCACAGTCCAAGACTGATGATTGAACCACCTGTTCAAAGTATCTGCGAGCAATGAATCAGTATGTTCGCTCCAGTTTGTGAAGTTAGAATCATACCCTACGCCAAGCGACGGCACGTTTGACGTTCCCGCCGCGCTGTTTGGATTCCTGTGGCATCCTGCCGCGCATGAATTAAGGTTTCCTGTATTTCCGCCGAGTACGATTCCGTATTTCAGCAATGTCTGTATAGGCCTTATTATTTTAAATGAATGAGATGGAATATCATAATTTGATATATTAGTCGCTACATAAGTCATGTGGCATGTTATGCATCTTGAAGCGCCGCCTGTCTGGTACTGGTTTGTCGGGTCGTAGAGATGTTTAGTGTGCGATGTTATTGCAGTAATGTTCGGATTTCCCGGCGTACCGAAATTAGTGTGGCAGCCTATGCATAATGAATTATCTTCAGCGTTGTCTCTTAACTGATGACCGTAGCTTGTGGCAGTATGTGGGTCATGGCAGGCATAGCAGTTTAAATTGGTATAATGCGCCGAGAAAGTTATCTCCTGCGATTCAGTCCTGTCGGCTCTGGAACTCATCGAGTCAGGCCACAATTGCGGACCGCCGGTAACGTTAATATAATTTTGCCATGGGCTCTTTACATAATTTGAAAGAACCAAGCCTGCCTGGTAAGCGCTATCAACCGATTCCTTCCACGGCCATGAATAAGTGAAGTTGGTGCTTGTTCCCCTGAAGTGGCACTGAGCGCAGACCTCCTGCTGGCGCTGCAACCCCGCCGCGCCCATTTGAGTCGGGCCGAAAATATTGCTTGTCTGGGGATCCGCTATATGGTCGCTTCCGGGACCGTGGCACGATTCGCATCCGACTTTCGCATTGATTGTGTCGTTGCCGTTTGCCCATGTGGCAACCCAGTTTGAATCCGTTCCGTTGACATTAAGCGTAATTCTGTTTCCTGTTGTATGGCAGCCTGAGCACCCTTTATCCCATGATCCCTTTCTGAACGTGTTTGTTGTTACCGGCTGAAGAGCGCCTGTAGATGTAAACCAGCTTCCTTGTCCGCTTGCCGAAAATGAACCGCCGGCCGGATTTTTGTAACTGTGGTTTGTCCACACAAACGGCAGCCTGTAGTAACTGTTATTTATTTTTACGTGATAATATTGTTTCCATGCGCTTCCCCTTGTCTGCACAACGTCGTAAGTAACCGGGCTGCCTGATGAAGGATTCAGCGTGGCTTTGTAAACTCCGCCGACAATGCTCAGCGTTACTGTTGCGTTTCCGTAAGCGCTTCCCATATTTATGATAGAGCTGTTCCACGTACTGATAACTGAACCGGGGCCGGGGGTCATTTGCGCTTTGCCATGAAGCGTGGCCGCCCAATCATCAACTATACCTGAAGGAATATGGCAAACGCAGGTCTGCGACCCTACATAGGTCCGGGGCGTCGGGTTATCTCCCTTGCCGCCGTAGAATGAAAAGGATAATAATCCCGATACCATTATCAACGCTAAAAAGTAAAGACGCTTCATGAAATTCTCCTAAAGATTTTCTTTATCTAACTTATTAATTAGAAACAACATGTTCCGTGCCAAACTATTCTTAAAAAATCAACCCTAATTGATGATTCAAGCGCACAAATGTGAAAAATATCAACATTACAAAAGCAGGACTGTAGAATATTTGGGCAGTAAATTCAGGAAAGAAATTGCACATGCTACCCGTGGGCGCCGGATAAATATTTCCTGATTAATATAAGGGAATTATAACATAAATGATAGTAATTTTATCCATCATTGTCCTGTAATATCGTGAACATCGGATTAGCCTGTTGTTAAATTTTTCGATTCTTCATTAAATTTCTAAGTTTTTTTTCATATTTTTGTATTATGCCTGAAAACATTAAAGTACTGGTGGTAGATGACGAGGTAAATTCCACAAAACTACTGAGAAAGATCCTGGAAAAGAAGGGTTATGCCGTAGTTGAAGAAAATGACAGCTCAAAAGCGCTTGATCTTGTCAAAGACGGGGGCTTCGACCTCATAATTTCAGACCTTCAGATGCCCAAATTATCGGGTTTGGACCTTTTGAAAGAGAAACCTGAAGGCAGTATTTTTATTATGATCACGGGTTACGGGTCGATTGATACAGCCGTTATGTCGATGAAGCAGGGAGCCTTTGATTACATCAGCAAGCCGTTTAACATCGATGAATTTTCGGTGAAGATCGAAAAAGCGTCAGCGCTTGTTAAAATGTCAAAACAGATACGGAACCTTCAATCACAGGTAGCCGGCACATACTCATTCAGCGATATCATAGGTAAAAGCAAAAAGATGCTCAATGTTTTTGAACTGATACAAAAAGTGGCTAAGGCTAATGCGAGCGTTTTGATAGAGGGTCCAAGCGGTTCCGGCAAAGAGCTTGTATCACGGGCGATTCATTATAACGGAGTGAGGCGCTCCCAGCCGTTCGTGGCGATCAATTGCAGCGCCATCCCTGAAAACCTGCTGGAAAGCGAGTTGTTTGGACATACAAAAGGCGCCTTCACAGGCGCTACCGATATGCAAAAAGGTGTATTTGAGCAATCAAACGGCGGCACTTTGCTTCTTGACGAAATCGCTGAAATGCCGTATGCGCTGCAGTCAAAATTGCTTAGAGTTATCGAGAATCTTGAAGTGAAAGCTTTAGGCAGCGATAAAATAAAGAAAGTCGACGTAAGAATTGTTGCGGCTACCAACCAGAACCTAAGAGAATTGGTGAAGCAAAAAAAATTCCGCGAGGATCTCTATTATAGGATAGCTACTGTAATAATAACTCTGCCATCGCTAAACGAAAGAAGGGAAGATATCCCGCTGCTTGTAAATCATTTTCTTGAAAATATGTCTTACCAATACGGCAGAAGCCTTGCAATTTCCCCCGAAGCTATGGAGATACTTATGAAATACGATTGGAAAGGGAATGTAAGAGAACTTGAAAACGTATTAGGGCGTGCAGCTATAACTTCATCCGACAAAATACTTGACGCCGAGAGCTTCAGGTTCCTAAGAGCTCCTGAAGAAACGGAAAACTCAATGGGCTCGATCGACGGACTAGACTTGAGGTCGATTGAAAAACTTTACATAAAAAAGATTTTGGAAGATAATAAGTGGAACAAACTGCAGGTGGCAAAGCTTCTTGGCATCGATAGAAAAACACTTTACAAAAAAATCAAGGAATATGAACTCGAATAGTAAACCAATGAACTGGCGCGGGCTTTTCCAATTATTTACCCGGGCAATAAACTAACCCTATTCTGATGGGTATATTCGATATTAACCTGTCAGATGAAAAAAATCTTTGGTATTCGGATTCAACATAAAACCCTCCTTCTTTGGCAAACGTAATGAACAGCCCGCCTCCTGCAAAAGCGCTGAAATCAATTTCAGAATCCTGCAACACCTCCAGATCTGTTCTGAGTTTAGTAAGGTAGTGAAAGCCAAACCCCGCTATCGCGTATGGTTTTAATTTCGTTTTCCTTTTGAAAAGTCCCGCGGTAAATCCCAATTTCAGGCTCGTCATATAAAATCTGGGGTTATCGGGCTGAGTTGAGACCCCGCGTGAAACAGGGTCGCGGAAAAGATCGTAATCTAGGTCAATTCGTAATCCAAAATTCCTCTTAATAAGATAACCTGCCCCGATATTGAGATTGTAGCCTGCATCCCTGTTATAAATTCCAGGTTTTTCAATTGGCACGCTCACACCGCCTCCGATCTTGAGAATAAGATCGCTTGAAGGCTGGCTTCTTGCTCCTAATGTAAAGCAAATAAATGCAAATATCAGAACAACCGTGGCTCTCTTTCTTATGCTCATATCTGTTTGTTTGATGGAATACACTATTAACAAATAAGAATACTTGTAATAGCCTGCCCCGCAGACATCGCTGATTTGTTCGGTTAAATATAAACAACAATTTTAAGAATTCAAAGTATTTGTTTTTTGGAAACGAATCTTTTGAGAATTGACCTTTATGGCCTTCCCCTCATCACTACCTTTTGTTTATTTAATATGTTTCTTATATTACCGTATATCAGGTAGCTTTGAAAATATATAAAATATACCAAGGGGATGTCATGAAAAAGAATCACTCCGCTGGCGGGCATATTATTATGCTAATAGTTCTGTTCGTTTTTTCAGCTAATTCATTTTCCCAGGGCTGGTCAGGTTTTGGACTTGGCGTTAATGGCCCTGTTCGTGCAACCATAGTTTTTAATAATAATTTGATTGCCGCAGGCGACTTTACCAACGCCGGGGGAACGCCCGCCGGCAGAATTGCTGTATGGAACGGAAATCTATGGCAGCCGCTGGGCCTCGGAACTAACGGGCCGATTTATGCTCTTTGCGTCTATTCCGATTTTTTGGTTGCAGCAGGCGAGTTTACTCAGGCAGGCGGACTTAACGCAACAAGAATTGCCTACTGGACCGGAAGCAACTGGAATGCTTTTCCCTCAAACAACGGGTTCAACGACCGCGTTAATTCTCTGTGTGTTTACAATAATGCACTGTATGCTGCTGGCAGGTTCACAGGCGCAGGCAATGGTCCGCTGAATAAGATTGGCTGGTGGGATGGCGCTCAATGGCAATCTCCGGGCAGCGGACTAAGCAACGAAGTATTCTGTCTGGCGGAATACAACAGCCAGCTTTATGCCGGCGGCGATTTCCTTACGGCAGGTAATGTTTCAGCGTCAAGGATTGCGGCGTGGAACGGAAGCGTTTGGTCGCCGCTCGGGCTTGGATTAAATGACAGGCCATATTCTCTCGCATTGGTTGGAACTTATTTATATGTTGGCGGAATGTTTACAACTATCGGCGGCGTAAACGTGAACTATATTGGCGCCTGGAACGGGAACTGGTCTTATGTTGGCCAGGGCGTTAACGCGCCTGTTTATTCGCTGTCTTCGTTTAACGGCCAGCTTGTTGCGGGAGGTATATTCACTCGCGCAGGCGCAGGTATAACGGTAGGCAGGGTAGCGCTATGGAACGGCACCGATTGGTCCGCTGTTGGAACCGGCATGGACGATGGAAGTGTTTTTTCTCTTTCAGCTTATGGAGATGGATTGTGCGCAGGAGGAAATTTCACAGCTTCTAACGGTAACCCGGTTGACAATATTGCCGGATGGAATATTCTCACCGGCATCACGAACATTAATCATTCTGCTCCCGCATCGTATCAGCTTTACCAGAATTATCCGAATCCGTTTAATCCTTCAACAAATTTGAAATTCAGCGTGCCTGAAAATTCGTTTGTCGACTTGACAATATATAACTCTGTTGGGCAAGCAGTTTATGTTGCTGTAAACGAAACGCTGAATACAGGAACTTACTTTATTCAATGGAACTCAGCGAACCTTCCAAGCGGCGTCTATTTTTATAAACTCACAGCCGGGAATTATGTATCAACAAAGAAGATGATATTGATAAAGTAGATTCCCCGGATAACCTGGCTGACTTTTTTTCCGTGGCAGTAGCTGTCCCCTGAAGGCGAATCCTGACAGGCTTCAGCAGGCTGTCAGGCTGATAAAGACAGAATAGCTGCTCATTTATTGTTGAATTCTCCCACTTGCAATGAGGAAAATATCCCCAAGATAGGTTAATCTCAAAACTCTTGCAATTTAAGTCGCGCAAAATTACTAGTTTACAAAATCCAAATTGGCATATTATTTGTATGTAAGTCTATAAGTATATAGATTTAAAATATTACGCATATGGATAAAAAGTTCAAGGTGGAAGTTTTCTGTGAAGGAACTGATTTATCGGATCTGATTAAAAAGGCATTTCGGGGTAATGAATATCAGCTGCATTTTAACGATGCTTCGTATCTTTCTATAGAGGCGCTTGGCTCGCTTGACCCCAATTGTGATATTATAATTGCGGATATATCAATTGAAACAGAACTTCATGAAGTTATAAAGACCAAGTTTCCCGGGGTTCCGGTTATCTGTTTGCCTGCGCTTGAATCGGATAATTATTTCGATTCGAACATTAAGTATATTTCTGAGCCGTTCAAACTGAGCGAGCTTAAGAAAGTTGTAAAGGAAACTCTGGTAAAATGAATCTGAGGATTGCCAGAAATATTTTTCTTTTGCTGTTAACTGCGGGCTTGGCCAGCGGTGTATTTGTGTTTACAGACGGGCATACCGGAGTGCCTTCAAACGGAACGGATGTTTGCTTCGCTTGCCATGATGACAATGGCCTTTATTCTGAGCAGGACGGGAAAAAAGTTTCGATGTTTGTAAGTCCTGAACAATATGAAAAAAGTGAGCACTCAATGGCAGATTGCGTTGATTGCCATGAGAATTACAACCCTGATGAAATACCGCATATTAAGATAAAAAAAGAGGTCAACTGCCAGCCGTGCCATAAAGACCTGAATGGTATTGAAACAAGCGTTCATGCCAAAGTTAAATGCTTCGATTGTCACTCAAAGCACAACGTGAAATCGGTGAAAGAATTTGCAAAACAGGAAAGTTCGGCATGCCTGACTTGTCACAATACGAAAATGGTCGAGGGATATAAGACAAGCCTTCATGCGAAAAATAATATCGGCTGCGACGCCTGTCATCAGAGTGGACACGGGACGGTAAAGCTTACTAAATCGAATTCAGAAGAAATTTGCAAAAAGTGCCATAAAGAAGATCATAAGGGTTTCGATAATACCGTTCACAATTCTGTGCTTAAGAAAAATGACGGGAGAGGGCCCACCTGCGTGGATTGCCACGGGTCGCATGAACTTCTTTCAACAAAGCTTTCAATAGAATCCGAATCATGTCTGAAATGCCATCTTGATGAAAAGAAGTTTCCGGGCGATAAAAAAGGCTCGGCCAGATTTGTGAAGGAGTATAAGACCAGTATTCACGGGCAGATTGTTAACAGCGGCGGAAAAGAGGCCGCCGGGTGCATAGATTGCCACGGAAATCATATAGTTGAAAAGCCGGGGGACCCGCAGTCTTCGCTGACAAAGGCAAATTTGCTCGAAACATGCGGCAAGTGTCATCCGGACGTCGTAAATGATTTTAGAAATTCAGCGCACGGTAAAGCTTATTTAAGCGGCTCAGTTACGGCGCCATCATGTACAAATTGCCATGGCGAGCACTCTATACAGTCAGTACTGAAATCAGACAGGCTGTCAAAGATCAACCAGGCTGATATGTGCCTTGGGTGCCACAAAGATACCAAGCTCCCGTCAAAGAATTACAAAGGGGAAGAAGAGTTAGTATCGCATTACGAAAAGAGCGCCCATTATATCGCTCTTAAGCAGGGCAATCTAAAGGCCGCAACTTGTTCAGACTGCCACGGCGCCCACACAATGGAAAAAGCTGATAACCCGAATTCCAGGATTTATAAATCTAATATTGCTAAAACCTGCGGGCAGGAAGATTGCCATGTGAAAGAGCTTGCTGATTACACCGGAAGCGTTCATGAAAAAGCAATAGATGAAAAGAATAATCTTGAGGCTCCCACATGCACCAATTGTCACGGCAACCATGTAATTCTGAAAACCAACGATGTTGCAAACAGAATTTCTTCGCCGAAAGGCGTCATCCAGCTTTGCTCTGACTGCCATGCTTCGGTTGAAATTACAAAGAAATTTGATTTGCCGACAAATGTTACAATATCTTATAATGAGAGCTATCACGGACTAGCAACAAGGGGCGGTTCAAAAGAAGCGGCATACTGTGAAAGCTGTCACGGAAATCACAATATCAGGCCTTCCACCGATACCTTATCGAGTATTAATAAAAAGAATTTGCCCAAGACCTGCGGAAAATGCCATCCGGGGGCAGAGAAAACTCTTTTTACGACAAAGATACATTTAACTGATACGGAAACCGGATCCGTTTGGGCATACTGGGTCAGGAACTTTTACTTCACAATGATCTTTGGAACGATCGGTTTTATGGTTATTCACAATATTTTAGATTTGATAAGAAAGAAGAAAAACAGGAAGAAGAAATGAGCGCCGGCGAAAAAAAATATTTAAGAATGACGGTAAACGAAAGGGTTCAGCATTTCTTTCTTCTCAGCAGTTTTATCACGCTTGTTATTACCGGGTTCTGGCTGAAATTTCCGGAAGCGTGGTGGGTCAAGTGGATAGTTGCCCTGATAGGCAAGCATGCTTTTGACGCAAGAAGCGCGATCCACAGGATAGCTGCGATTATAATGATTCTGGTTTCGCTCTATCATGTGTTTTACATTTCATTCACAGCCAGGGGCAGAAAGCTCGTCAAAGATTTGTGGTTTAAGAAGCAGGACATGTCAGATTTGTTCCAGTCTGTTCTTTACCTGGTAGGTTTGTCGAAGGATAAACCTAAGTACGGCAGGTTTGGATACACTGAGAAAATGGAATACTGGGCGGTTGTTTGGGGATCTGTTGTAATGGGATTGACCGGCGGAGTCCTTTGGCTGGAAAATACTTTCCTGATGTATATAAAACCTGAAGGGATGTACATTGCAACAACAATTCACTATTATGAAGCTATACTGGCTTCGCTGGCGATACTTGTGTGGCATTTCTATTTTGTTATGTTTAACCCCGATGTCTTCCCTATGAACAAAGCTTGGTTATTAGGATATCTTAATCGTGAAGAGATGGAAAAGGAGCACTCTGCCGAGCTGGAAGAAATAGAAGGTTCAATGGTTCTCAGCGAAGCTGAAGAGATAGTCAAAGAAAAAGAGCCGGAACGCCTGAAGACGAAACCTGAGGAAGAAAAGAAAATAATTGAACAAGAAAAAGAGCTGGAGATTAAAACAGAGGAAACGGATAAAGAGGATACACAGGCGCCTGAAAATGAAAACGACGTTATAGAAGCTAAGGAAGTTCTCGATATAACAAAAGAGGACTCAGGTGAGAATTCAAAACCGCAAATTAATTCCTCAAAATAGCCAAAATTGAATAATTGTGCTTGTTATTTAGGGTTGAAATTGCAAAAGGATTTTCAGATTATGAAAAATATTTTTCCAGAATTATAAAATTACGAGACTAATTGGCATCAGAAGAGAAACCTGCTAACGAAGAGCTCTCAAAAGAGCAGAAACCTGTTAAGAAGAAAAGATTTTTTAATAAAGTAAGAGGATATAAGCGATTCCTTTTATTCACCGGTATATATATATTCTTGTTTTTGCTGTTGGTCTCCGGCGCGGCTGAATATACTTCGCGCCCTAGCTTTTGCCCGACGTGTCATTACATGGAAACCTTTTACCAAAGCTGGCGGACATCGGCGCACAATAAAGTTGATTGCGTCGAGTGCCATTTCGAGCCGGGCATATCAGGAACCGTCAGAGGAAAACTTAACGGGCTTGTCCAGATAGTAAATTACGTTTCCCTCTCTTACAAGAAAAGAAAACCGTGGGCCGAAATTCCCGATAATACCTGCGCGCGTTCAGGATGCCATGAGAAACAGGCTCTTAACGATTCAACATATGATTTCAAAGGCGTCATGTTCAGCCATAAGAACCATTTGTCTGAAATGAGGCGCGGAAAGACGCTCAAGTGCACAAGCTGCCATTCCCAGATCGTGCAGGGCACTCACATGGAGGTTACGCCTCAGACATGTTTCCTTTGCCATTTCAAAAAGTCCGATGAACCTGAGCATAATTCAGAAAAGCTCACCCAGTGCACAACCTGCCACAAGTGGGAAAACAAGAGCAAAGAAGAGATGGCTTCGTACCGCTATGACCATACTCTTGTAGTAAAGAACAAACTGGACTGCCAGGGATGCCACAGCAATACAATAGCAGGCAAAGGAGATGTCGGTAAAGAAAGATGTTTTCAGTGCCATTTTGAGAATAACAGGCTCGACAAGTTCAACGATACTAAACTTATACATGAAACGCATATTACAAAACATAGTATGCGTTGTTTCAATTGCCACAATGTAATAGAACATAAAATTCAGAAGATCGATCCCAGCGCACCCGCTGATTGCGTTAGTTGCCATTCAGATGCGCATTCAAACCAGGTAAAACTGTTTACAGGAGTAGGCGGGTTTGACGTAGATAAGACCCCCAGCCCGATGTTCATGAACGGTATTAACTGCAAAGGCTGTCACGTATTTCATGAGACTGACAAGCAGGACGTAAAAACGCTGAAAGCAGGACCCGGTTCATGCGAAAAATGCCACGGCGAAGGGTACGATAAGCTCCTGAACCAGTGGGAAACGGCATCTGTCAAAAGGATATCGGTAATCAACTCTATATATAACGTAGTCGACCGTCAGATTAAGAACGCTAACAACGAGAAAAGGGCTGACGCGGAAAAGCTTCTCGAAGAAGCCCAGCATAATATCAAAATAGTAGAGCTGGGAAAGAGCGTTCACAATATACAATTCGCGGACAAGCTGCTGGTAGCCGCCTATGATATCCTTAAACAGGCGCTTGCGATTGCCGGCTCATCTTCTTCTTTGCCCGAATTCAAGTCGAGTTCCGAATTTATTCCAAACGAATGTTACAGCTGCCACTCGGGCATACAGGAAATTAACGTGAAGAAGTTTGGAATGAATTTCTCGCATAACCTGCATATTGTGCAGAACAGGATTGTTTGCAGCAAGTGTCATTCCAACGAGCAAAAGCACGGTGAGCTTATTGTCAACAAGGAAACCTGCAACAGCTGCCACCATGCTGAAGGCAAAAATAATGATGCGTGTGCAAAGTGCCACCAATACCAGTCGGATGTATTCCAGGGAAAGATTGAAAATAAGAATGAGCCCGACTTTATGAAAGATGGCGGAGTTGGATGCGTCGATTGCCACGTTTCAGCCGATAAGGTCGTAAAGCCTGACAGTAAAATTTGCCTTAAATGCCATGACCCCGGTTACGATGCCCAGATGAACGACTGGAAGAAAGACGTGTCAGGGTCCCTGGCTGAGCTTAATAAGCTGATCGACGATACAAAAAATCTCGGCCTCAGCAATGAAGACAGGGCTACGGTCTTTGACGCTAAGAAATTTGCAAACCAGATTGGCGTTTACCCCAGTATTTACGTCCATAACTATGGTTTAATTAGCTCGCTGCTTTCTGATTATATAAAGAAGCTGAAGAAGATAAAATAGAATATTTTTTTGATAACTAAACTAGAATAATGTCGGAAGATCTGATTCATCCGGAAAAAATTACAAGGCGCAGTTTCCTGAATCTCATTCTGGGGTTTGGCATAATAGGCTGGATTGGAGGAGTGTTGTACCCGGTATTTTCGTATCTGAATCCGCCTAAAGCTCCCGAGGTTGACGTTAAGAACATCAGCCTGGGGAAAATGGACAATATGCCTAACGATTCCAGCAAAATGTTCAAGATGGGCAGTAAGCCGGGATTATTGATCAAAACTGCGCAGGGCGAGCTTAGGGCGTTTGATGCGACCTGCACGCACCTGCAGTGTACCGTTCAGTTCAAGAAGGATGAAAACCTGATATGGTGCGCTTGCCATAACGGCAAGTATGACCTTCACGGCAAGAATATCAGCGGCCCTCCGCCGAATCCGCTTGCTGTATTTAACGTTGTGGTTCAAAAAGGCGAAATTTTTGTATCGAAATAGTTACACAACAATATTGAATGAAATCATATTTAGCTAAAACATACGAGTGGATAGATCAAAGGTATCAGATTGGCAGCCTGATTGCTTTCATGAAGAAGAAAGAAGTTCCTTTTTACAGGGGAACTATCTGGTATTACTTCGGAGGGATCTCATTGCTTCTCTTTACTATCCAGGTGGTTACGGGGATCTTATTGCTGCTCTATTATAAAGGCAGCGCAGATCTTGCTTTTGAAAGCGTAGAGTTCATTACGGCGAAAGTAAAGTTTGGCTGGCTGATAAGGTCAATACACTCATGGTCGGCCAACCTGATGATTCTCTCTGTGTTTATTCATATGTTCAGCGTATTTTTTACTAAGGCGTATCAAAAACCGCATGAGCTTTCATGGTATTCGGGCTTTGTGCTTATGCTCCTCGCGTTTGCATTCGGATTTACCGGCTACCTGCTGCCCTGGAACGAGCTTGCTTTTTTTGCCACCAAAGTGGGGACCGAAATTGCAAAAACTATTCCGCTGGCTGGCGAATTTATGACTAAGTTTCTAAGAGGAGGCGATGACGTTACAGGGGCGACGCTATCAAGATTTTTTGGCTTCCATGTTGCAATTTTGCCGGGAATTTTTACCGTTCTTCTTGCGCTCCACCTGATATTTATTCAGAGGCAGGGGATGGCGGCTCCGGAAAAATGGAAAGAATTGCCGGAAGAGAAAAAGAAGATGATTCCTTTTTTCCCGAACTTTATGATGAGGGACATGCTTCTTTGGCTGATGATAATTAATATTCTTTCGATACTTGCGGTCTTCTTCCCGTGGGATATAGGCGTTAAGGCCAACGAGCTCTCGCCTGCGCCGGCAGGAATCAAACCTGAGTGGTATTTCCTATTTATGTTCCAGACGCTGAAGTATATTCCCGCAAAGATATTGAGTATCGACGGCGACGTTATAGGCGTTTTAATGTTTAGCGCGGCCGGGCTATTCTGGTTCCTCATCCCTTTCTGGGACAGGAAAAAACCAAACGGCGAAAAAAGATACTGGGTAACTTACGCAGGTATTTTTGTGATAATGTATGTTTTAGTATTTACAATAATTGCTTACTTAATGTGATAACAGGTGAAATACAGAAATAAAAATATTTCGTTGTTTTTGTCATTGGCGCTTCTTGGAGTAATGGCCGCGGCGGTATTTTCATTCTACGGTTATACTCCTTTGCCGCAGGAAATTGAATCAAAGGACCAATGCTACAATTGTCACGCCCAGCTTGACGGCAAGTTTAAGGCTGTCGCAGATATGTTCAAGAATGACATACATTTCAGAAAAGGAGTTACGTGCGCATCGTGTCACGGCGGCGATTCCAGAGAGGAAGACATGGATAAGGCCATGAACAAGTCTATCGGCTTTCTTGGCGTTCCCAAGGGCGGCGAAGTCCTGAAGATTTGCGCAAAGTGCCATGCAAACGAATATAACTCGCTTATCAAAAGCGTTCACGGCGAGTCATCAACCGGCAAGGGAATTATCATTAATAATTGCGTGACTTGCCACGGCATTCATAATATCGTTCCTGTAAAAAGCCCGGGTTCAAAAGTTAACGGCGAGAACATTGTTAACACTTGCGGCGGATGCCACAGCAATGCGTCGTTCATGAAACAATACAACCCCGGCATCAATATAGACCAGCTTGAGAAGTATAAAACGTCGGTTCACGGCCAAAAGATATTTAAGGGCGATTCAAAGGTGGCAAACTGCGCATCATGCCATGGCAGCCATGACATTATGCCCGTAAAAGATCCGAACTCAAAAGTTTATCCGACCAACATTCCCTCAACATGTAATAAGTGCCATGGGGATGCGGAATATATGAAAGAATATAAGATCCCTACCGACCAGTATGAGAAGTATAAGACCAGCGTTCACGGCATCGCGGTTCTTGAAAAGGGCGATAAAAATGCGCCGTCGTGCAACGGGTGCCATGGCGATCACGGCGCCGCTCCGCCGGAGGTTAGTTCTGTTACAAAAGTATGCGGCACATGCCATGTGCTGAATTCGCAGATGTTCGATGAGAGTCCGCATAAAGATGCGTTTGATAAAAAGAATCTTCCGGAATGCGTAGTATGCCATTCAAATCACGGGATCATTCATCCTACCGACGACATGCTGGGCGTGGGAGATAAGTCGGTTTGCATCAAATGCCATGTTAAGGGAGACAACGGATATACAGTGGCTTACAAAATGGAAAACTATATTGACAGCCTGATAACGGATGTTGATCTTGCAAATACCGCCTTGCATGATGCCGAACAGAAAGGTATGGACGTAAGCGATGCGAAATTTGATTATAACGATATTAAAAAAGTGCTGATCACTTCCAGGAACAAAATCCATTATTCGAACCTCGATAAGTTTGTAGAGAATATAAACGAAGGGTTTAAAATAACCCATAAGGCGAAGGTGGTTGGCGCGGATGCTGTGAAAGATTATTATTTCAGGAGATGGGGCCTGGGAGTTTCAACATTTTTTATTACGCTTCTTGTAATAGTCATGTATTTTAAGCTCAAGCAAATTGAGAAAAAACAGAAGCAGGATTCTTCAAAGGTATGATGTTTAATGAATTTACAAAATTAAAGTTTACACTTTTCAACATATTTAATTAATTTGCACTGAAATACAAATAAGAGGATAAAAACCATGAACAAAAAACTTTATTTACCGGCCGTAGTCGTTTTTCTGGCCGGCTTTATACTTCTCACCGCTGAAAGGTACTCTGTAAATGAATCCGGAGGACCGTACAAGTATGTTGGCGTTGATAAGTGCGCGAACGTCTGCCATAAGGGCGACTCAAAGGGAAGACAGCTTGAAATATGGCAGGATTCAAAGCATTCGCAGGCGTATAAAGACTTGCAAACGCCTGCTGCAGATCAAACTGCTAAGGACAAAGGCTATTCTACTCCGGCGGCTGAAACTCCCCAGTGTTTGAAATGCCATGTGCTCGGAAAGGATATTGACCCAACCGAGCTTGATGATTCTTTTGATAAAACGCAGGGCGTTCAATGCGAAACCTGCCACGGTCCCGGTTCAGAATACAAAAAACTCAGCGTAATGAAAGATAAGCAGGCGGCTATGGATAACGGACTGGTTATGCATACCGAAGGCGAATCTTTCTGCAAAACGTGCCACAATCCTGACAGCCCGAACTACAAAGAATTCAACTATGATGATTACTGGGCGAAGATAAAGCACACAGATCCGAATTTGACGAAGTAAAAAAAGGTTGCGGCGGGCCCGCAGATTTTAATTGAGAGCCGCCGCAGCGTTATATTTACAGGTTAGTCTATATTATTGTTATTTTCAGAAGCCGCAATTATGGTGCATTAGATTAATAAAGTTATGAAAATGAAATTACTGTTTCTAGTTGTTTTAACAATCTTCGCAGGTACGCTAAGCGCCCAAACGATCAACTTACGTTTCAGCGCTTACTTTTATAGCTGGCAAAGGGTTGATAGTCTTGACCAGGTATCCCCGCCAAAAACCACTCACGTCAGGGGATACCAGAACGTCTTATTTGACGTCAACAAGGAGAAGTGGGGCTTTAATACGCTCTTCCAGACAGAAGAAGATGTGATCCACAGGATCGATAAAGGATTCAATTACAGGTTTTACAATATTTATTTCAGAGGTACAAACCTGTTTAACATGGTCGACTTTAAACTGGGAAGGCAATATGTTTTTGCCGGAGTAGGTAAGGGCGCAGTGGACGGGCTGTATGTAAAGGTTAAAGCGGGGAAAAATAAAGAGTATCAAACCGCTCTTTACGGCGGTTATACGACCCCCTATGATTATGAATTTAATAAATATCCGAAACTCAAAGAAAACTATTCTATAGGCGGACAGTTTTCTTATTTTGGAGTAAAAGACCTGGTTGCATCGGTTAGTTATCTGAACAGAAGAAGGATACTCGAGCCTTACAACGCTTTGAGGTTTGACAGCCTGCTCAATGTTTACACAACCGTCATAGCGCCTGATTCGCGCGCCGAGCAAAGCGCAGGGCTGGATTTCACTTATACTTTTAAGAATAAGTATAATTTCTTTGGTAAGGCGTATTATGACATCTACATGAGGAAATTGTACAGGGGAGAGTTTGATGCAAGCGCAAATGTTTCGAAAAAAGTAACCGTATCTCTTGGTTACCTGTATAACCTTCCCCAGATCAGCTATAATTCAATATTCTGGGTATTTGAACATGAAAAGAGCATGGAAGTAGAGGGCGGCGTCGATTACAGGCTTCCAAAAGGATACAGCGTTTTTGCGAGAGTTGCCAATGTGTTTTACAGCTCCTCGGATGAAGAAGATGGGACGGCCAATAACGTTATATCGAACGATAAGAATTATGCGCTCAGAATTACGGGAGGTTTCTCTCATCCGAATTACGGACTTTCGTATGTTAAATATACAGGATTTGCAGGAGAATCTGACGGAGTGAACGGTTATTACTGCAGGGAAGTATTAAAAGACATGCTTTCCACGACCGTATCCCTTGGATACTCAAGCTACAGACTGGGTGAATTTACAACGGCGGCTGACGGGTCAACTATTAGCAGGCTGAACCAGATTGCTGCTACATTAGGTTTCACATACAGGCCGACGCCGCAGATATCAGTTGATGTTCAGGGTCAGTTTTCAAAGAATGAAATATACAAATCAGACGCCAGGTTCCTGATAGGTTTTAACTATTGGCTGTTCAAGAAATTCTAAAAAGTTTAAACTAATAAACTCATGAAGGTAACCAAATACTACATTTTGCTTTTGACGGGGATCTTAATTTTCCTATCGACCACAGCTTACCTGGTAAGGGAAAATACAGGCTCTTATGGATTTGATAAGATTTTTTCACGCGGCGAGCCTGCCGATAGTACGCAGCCGGCTTCGCTGGATCCATCAGTTATTCGTGTGGAGGATCACAGCAAAACGCTAAAGTTCAATCACCAGCTCCATATTAAAGACGTGGGCGCCGCATGCAAAGATTGCCATGTCGCTGCCCCGACATCTACCTCGTCTAAAGATGATTTGAGCCCGAAACAGGAGGTTTGCGCCACCTGTCACGACGTCAAGGATGAAAAGAACTGCAATTACTGTCACTTTGATAACAAGCCGGTCAAGATGAAACAAACCAGGACCCATCTGGTATTTAATCACAAAGACCATATTGAAAACCAGGGTAAGCAATGCGTCGATTGCCACCAGGGCCTGGACAAAGTGAAATATGCGAAAGAATCACCGGGAGTATTTCCGGCGATGGAGACCTGTGCAACCTGTCATAACAGCGAGAAGGCTACTAATAATTGCGCGGCGTGTCATTCAAAAACAGTCGGGCTTACTCCAAAGACTCATTTGCAGTCGGATTTTCTTAATGAACATAAATTTGTTTCGGGCGGAGTTTCGAATACAAACAACAAATGCATGATGTGCCATACCGATAATTACTGCCAGGTATGCCACTCTGCTCCAAATTACCAGGGACAAAATACAAAAGACAATTTCTTTGTGCCGTATTATACAAAAGAAGGCGCTACGAGGATTGACCGCGCAGACCTTCAGAAATTAACTACCGTTCATAACCTGAATTACAGGCTCACTCACGGGCTTGATGCAACCAGCAAAAGCTTTGAGTGTAAGACCTGTCATGACCCGGTGACATTCTGCGCCTCCTGCCATAACAACGGCGGCGAGCAGCTTTCGGGCGATATTCCGCAAAGCCATTTACAGCCGGGCTTTACTACAATTGGCGTTAATACCGGCGGAGGAATACATTCGCAGCTTGCAAGGAAAGATATCGAGTCATGCCAGTCATGCCACGATGCGCAGGGCTCAGATCCTGTTTGCGTGAAATGCCATTATGATAATGACGGTATTAAAGGCACTCACCCGAGAACTCACGAGCCGAACTTTTTGCACGATGAAAACGGAATTTGGCACACAACGCAGGGCGCAGTTTGCTATACCTGCCATACCGATCCTAACGCTCATCCGAACGGCATAAAGGGAGTTGGGTTCTGCGGTTACTGTCATGCAAAGTAAGTTAAGATTTTTAATATAAGCGTAGTAAACTATATCACGAAAATATATGAAAAAGATTTTAGTATTTTATATTGCATTTTTCATTTCAGCGGCCTCGCTCGTAATTTACCAGGGATGCGCAGAGCTTGATAAGGGGCTTGTGGCTCCTCAGAGCGCCCCGGGCATACATCCCGCCGGGTGGGCTGATTCGACCAGCGTTAATTTTCATGGCGCTTATATTGCCAAGACTAACTGGAACCTGAATACCTGTAAGAGCTGCCACGGCGGCGATTATAAAGGCGGAACCGCGGGAGTTAGCTGCTATGATTGCCACACAGGCTCTCACGGCCCTGAATCATGCAATACCTGTCATGGCAGCCGGGACCCAAGCTATACGCATATCTGGCCCCCCCAATCGCTTGACCATTTGTGGGACGAAACTGACAGGGGAGTCGGCGCTCATAATCATCACTTGAGCCATGATTCGACAGAGAGATATTCGGCGCGGGTTGCATGCAGCGAGTGCCATCTGTCATTGAGCTCCTTCAGCGATCCTAATCATATCGATTCTACAAGGCACAATAAAGCATTGCTCACGTTTGGAACGCTGGCGCACAATACTATTGGCGGAGGCATTACTCCTGACCCGACTTACGATCCTGTTACAAACAGCTGTTCACATGTTTACTGCCATGGTTATTTCAAGAACGGCAATCTGGATTTCAAACCTGTTTTTAACGATCCAGAAAGCGTTACCTGCGGTTCATGCCACGGCGATCCAAACACAGGGAACCCGACGCCTGGCGCTCCGAATAATTTCCAGCCGCCGCATTATTCGTTCTTTACAATCAATACATGCTGGCAATGCCATAGTTCGGTTATTGATTCAACAGGAACAATAATAGCCCCGAGTCTGCACATTAACGGAATAGTAAATGTATTCCCGGAGCCGGGAAAGAAGAGCTTATTTAAGAACGGCAGCGACCAAAAGAGACCCAGATAAGATAAGAATTGATAATTTAAAAGGCTTGATATTTTCAAGCCTTTTTTGTTTTAGGCAAGCGACCTTTTGCTGCCTGCGAGCGTCATATTATTACATGAATTTCTCTAAATAATTTTAAATCACAAAAATGCCAAAAATAAAGAGAAGTCTACTCGCCCTCTTTATGTTTAGCTTAGCAGCAAACTGCTACGCAGACGACTATCCGGAAAAGATCGACGGGCTAATGAGTGAATATATGAAGCTGGATCTATTTTCTGGCGTTGTGATGTTTGCCAAAGACGGAGTTCCAGTTTATGAAAAAGCATTCGGTTGTGCCGACTGGCAAAAACAAATAGCTAACAATACAAAGACGCTTTTTAACATATGCTCGCTTAACAAAGTATTTACACATTCAATGATTTTGCAGCTTCAAAATGAAGGCAAGCTAAGCGTTAACGACCCGCTGAATAAATATCTTTCAATTTTCCCCGATGAAATCGGCGGAAAGATCACGATTCAGATGTTGCTGGATATGAAAGCCGGGCTGGGAGATTATCTAATGGACCCTGAATACAATAAGGACCCTGCTAAGTATAGAACAGTGAATGATTATCTTGAACTGATTGCCAAAGAGCCTTTGCTTTTTGAGCCAGGAACTGATAACAGGTATTCTAATTCAGGGTTTGCCGTTCTAGGCGGAGTAATTGAGAAAGTAACACGTAAATCATATACTGATAATCTTAAGGAAAGATTTTTTACGCCGCTTGATATGAAAGACATTTATTATAAACAGATCGGCGATGAACTTCCTAACTGCGCATCAGGTACAATGTTAACTTATTCAGGCGGAAAAATGAGCATACCCTTTGAAACATCCCCTTCGCCCGCAGGCGGAATGTATGCAAACGTTGATGAGCTGCTAAAATTTGATAATTACCTGCGTAAATCAAATATTCTGGGAGGTCCCATCGCAAGAGCTGGAGGTACTCCGGTATGGAACGCAGTTATAGTAGATTATGATAATGGCTATACTTTTATAGCGGTTTCCAATTTTGGGCTGGTATCGGAAGAAGTTGAAAAACGGGTCAGGCAGATTTTGAAGAACGAGCCGTGCGATAAGCCTGACCTGCTGCCTGAAATGAAATTCTATAACCTGCTTAAAAATGGCGGCGCTGATGCGCTGGAAAAGGATTTTAAATCTATTTTGGAAACCAATCACCTGTTGTATAATGACAGGCATCTAAACAGATTTGGATACGGCCTTATGCAAAACAGCGAACTGGATCTGGCAATCGAAGTATTCAAACTCAATGCAAAGTTGTTTCCTGACAACCCAAATGTTTACGATAGCATGGGCGAGGCATATATGAATAAAGGCGAAAAAGACCTGGCAATTGAAAATTACAAAAAAGCAGTTGATATGGACCCGCAAAATCAGCACGCAAAAAAGATGCTTGACGAACTAACAAAATAAGATTGAATTATTTGATAAAAAAAATCCGGTTTCACATGAATCCGGATTTTATAGAACTATGTTCTAAATTGTATTTATAGCATCTCTTCGGGCAGGCGGGCTTTCTTTTTGTACCCGTTTGTTTTTGCGTGACCGTTGCCGTTGACCGTAAGCAATTCTTCTTTCTTGTTCTCCAGCTTTATTAACCTGTATCGGTTTAATAACGCAGTGAAGAAACCGAGAACCATTACAATTGTTCCGCCCCATACTAAATTTATGTATGGCTTGATGCTTGCGGTAAGAACAAGCGTTTCAGGCGACTGGTCGCTCTTAGGCATTGTGTTATCTACAACTGCAATTCCCACTTTAGATTCATTCTGCACGCTGATATTTGTAAGATAAAATGTATACCTGTCGGTCGAACTAAGCTGAACAGGAATATTATCCGTATTGCCCTGCGATATCTTCTGCTGGGCTGTTACAGTTTCCGTCTTCCCGTCGGCGGTTACTTCAATCGTCGCACCCATAGTGCTTTCTTTGCCTTCTTTCATCGCATCGCGGTTGAACTTGGAGCGGTCAAAATCAACGAATTTAACCTTTAGACCCTTGGTTTCAGCGGTTTCTCCTTTGGCCAAACTAACAACGTCTTTATCCGTGTAATCCTGAGGCACTTCAAGCGACATTGGCGATAGATACAGGTCTTTTGTTACAAGATTTGCTATATCCGGATTCTTCATTATTCCCTGCGAATAATCGCTGTAGTACATTATGGGCTGCAGCAAAAACTCCTGGCCGTCTTTTTCCACAACTACATTGAAATGATACTTATCTTCCGTTCCGGGGATCAACGTTGCTTTCTTGTATGTAAACTTGTATCCCAGGCCTTCTTTTGGCTGGTCAATTGGCAATGAGAGATTTACTTCCTGGGAATATCTTGATGAACCTATTATTCCGAGGAACAAAAGCATTATACCCAAATGCGCAATGTACGCGCCGGCCTTTACTCTGGATTTTACAAAAATCCTGTAAGCAATTTCAATGTTAATAAAGAAAGCAAAGAATGCTGCTGCTGCAAAAACCGCAATAAGAATTTCATGAATTCCAAGTATAACAAGTATTATAGTAACAGCGGCGGTAAGCGCCAGCGGAATGTACATGCTTTTCAAAAATTGCTTTTCTTCGGAGTGCCTCCACTTTAGCAATATACTGAACCCGTTTATAGATGCTATCATAATCGCCAGAGGCAGGTTCATCCTGTTATAAAATGCGGGGTCGACTGTTCCCTTTGCAAATATGGGCCAGCTTGTGCCCACTGCAATAACCAGCGCAGTCGCGCATAAAGTAATTACGCCGATGAACAAAGCTGATTCGCGGGAAAGCACGTTTGTCCGTTCAGATTTTTCTGTTTTCAGGTCCTTAAGCCTGTATATTAATAACCCAATCCCCAGCGCTCCGAACAACGACAAGAAAACTATAAGAAATAAGTAAACTTCCTGTCCCGGATCAACGAACGAGTGTACAGATGCGTCGCCCAATACCCCGCTTCTTGTAAGGAACGTGGAATACAAAACTAAGGTATAAGCCACAATGCAAAGCAGCAAGCTTGTCTTTTTAAACTTTCCCGTTCGTTCTTCCGAAATCATTGTATGTATTGCCGCCACCATCGCGATCCAAGGGACGAATGAGGAATTTTCAACAGGGTCCCATCCCCAGTAGCCGCCCCATCCGAGCACGCCGTAAGCCCAGAAACCGCCAAGCATTATGCCAGTACCCAGCACTCCGGCTCCGAAAAGAGCCCACGGTAAGGCCAGCTTGAGCCAGCGTCCGTAGCTGTTTTTCATCAGCGCGGCAACTGCAAATGAGAATGGTATTGAAAGCGAAGTGAAACCTGTGAACAATATGGGCGGATGTATCGACATCCAGAAATTCTGTAACAGCGGATTTAGGCCCCTGCCGTCCGGCGGAACAAATCCGGCCTGAACGTCAGCAGGAAACGACTCCCATAAATATTTATACGGTGATTTTATTATCAAAATGAAAAGAAGGAATGTCATCAGCGCTGTGAATATTCCCATAACAGGGGCTTCAAACTTATCGTCGCTCGCCATATCCCTTTTTGTAAGATAAGGGAGCAGGAATATCCCAAGCATAGTCATCAGGAAAGCCCAGAGATGAAAACTTCCTTCCTGGCCCGCATAGAAAGTAGATATCAGTAAATTAAGCGGCAGGTCGCGTGAGCTATAATCCCAAACGTAAGTGTACTGAAATTGGTGCGTTAATATGAGGTAAAGCAGGAATGCAGCTGAGGATATTGTAGCTACCGCGGCCAAATGGAAGAAGGTTCTTCCAAGCTTCAGGTTCTTTGTTTTACCCGCAAACGCGGTGAAATAAGAAATCGAAGCGGCAAGCGCGGCCCCAAATGCAATGTATATTAAAATTTGTCCCATTAATCCTTGTTTAAATGTTTAGGCCCTAGATGCCCGATTTCTTAACGTCCTCGCCTTTTCCCTCATATTTTGAAGGACATTTGGTGAGCACTTCCTTTGCGTAGAAGTTGCCGTCTTTTACTCTCCCCTTGGCAACAACCGATTCTGCCATCTCAAAATTGTTTGGTTTTGACCCGTCCAGAACCACTTTCATGATATTATTTCCTTCATCCTTCATGAAGAAAGTAAAAGTGTTTGTATTGGCATCAAACCCCGATTCCTTATCTTTCACCCATGAGCCTTTCACCTGGCACGTTCTGTGCATTTCGGTTGCTCCCTGGAAGCTTGTGTATTCGATCTTGCTGTCTTTGAATGCAAAAAAACCAGTGACCAGGAAAACAGCGATTATCGCAAACCCTATTATATATTTTTTATTCATGGTAATTATTAAATATTTTATTCAGGTATTGGCATACCCATTGATTGATAAATATCTTCTATCTGCTGTTTATTCTCCTGCGCTTCTTTGTTGCCCGGGTCAAGTTCCAGAACTCTTCTGTATCTTTTCAGCGCGGGTTTGTATTTCTTCTTAGGCGAGAGGTTAGCCTCAAACATAAGGTAATTCGCCGCGGTCAGCTGTTTATCAATTGCAATTTTTTTATCGGCATCAGATTTTGTCTTTTCATATTTCGCATCGGCGTCGTCGGCTTCCTTCTGAACCTGGTCGGCTTTTGCATCGCCTTTTCCTTCGGATTCGGTATTAGTTTGGTCCTGAGAATTCTGGTCATTCTTCATAAGATTCCTGTGAATAGAATCGTTTGGCATCTGCCCGTTGGTAAGCGGGGTCTTCTTGTTGGTCATGTCAGATGGCACGTTCTTCGTGCATGACGCGAACATGAATCCCAAAACTAAGACCACGACTATCGATATTTTGTTGGAAAATGAATTCATTTTTGATCTACCTTGTTAATTTTAATTACAAATTATATACCACAAAATATTGAAAAAAAACTCAATATTGTAGACTAATATTCAATCTTGACGAAAACTTCCACAATCAATTGCCCCTATTATCCACAACTGCAAATATTACAAAAATAACGGCATTTCTCGGTATAGCCTATGATAGTTGTCAATCTATTTTATGACTTTTATCATATTTTCATTGAACGATTGAAGTGAAAAAGCTATATTTGCATAACTAGATTTATTTAGGATATTGGATATGAACAGGACCTATGAAATTCCCCGCTGCGATGTTTGCGGCAGCAAGACCGGAAGCGTTTTTGCCGGTCTATCTAACAAAGAAACTTCCCGAGTTAATTACGAAAAATCGACTAACATATATAAACACGGACAGATACTGTTTTATGAAGGCAATCATCCTGCTGGCGTGTATTGTATCAAGAACGGCAAAGTAAAAGTTTACAAGACCGACCTGGACGGCAAAGAGCATATTGTTAGGCTGGCTAAGAACGGGGATATTGTAGGTTACCTGGCGTTAGTGGGAAATGAATCATACACATGCACAGCAGTTGCTATTGAAGACTCTGTTATTTGTTTTATCCCCGAATCTTTATTCCGCGAATACCTAATCTGCTCTTCGAAATTTCCGAAAAAAATAATGGAAGTCATGTTCGCGGAACTGAAAGAGGCCGAGGTAAGGGCGATGGAACTTGCGCACAAACCCGTAAGGCAAAGGGTAGCAGAAGCTATATTGCTCATCAAGGATTTTTACGGTTTATGCGACGACGGGAAAACCGTAAACTCGACGTTAACAAGAATAGACATTGCCAACATCGCCGGATCCTGCACTGAAACGACCATCAGGTTCTTGTCCGATTTCAAATATGAAAGGCTTGTGGATTTCGAAGGTAAGAAAATAAAGATCCTCAATCTGGAAGGGCTGAAAAAGGTTTCCGAAACCTTTCACGACGTTCCGGAATAGCAGCGGTCTCTTCCGGTTTTGCTGTAATGCTTTATGTATTTTAGCATTTTACAGTCATCTCATTTGCTTTGAATCTCCCTCGATTTTTAGGTATATTTGTTAATCCCGCGTTTCAAATGCGGGATTATCATAAGTTTTTATGACTTTTCTGAATTTGCTTCGCATGAAAGTCTTTTGCTTAAATCTTACAACATTGAACTGCCATTTTTAAATGTACAGAAAGGGAAAAAATGTCTAAATCACTTGCGATAAAATTAATAATTTCTTTGATGATTGTTTATGCCGCAGGGTGTGGAAACAAAAAAGGCGAAAATAATACAACTAACAAGGATACAAGCGCTACAAAGCTTCAGGTGCCCATTACCAAAGACCCTGCTACGGGCAAAGATAAGGTGTATTTTAAGTATGTTGTGAACAAAGGCGATAAATTCAGTTATAAGATGGAAGCCAGCACGTCTAATACTGAGAACTCTCCGGCAACCGGCGGCAAGGAAGTTCAGCAGGACAATACAATAAATTATTACTATACAAAGGAAGTTACCGATATTGATGCAAGCGGGATAATAACATATAAAGTGAAGTTTGATTCGATATCTATCAGGGCCCAGATGGATACTCTTGCCGTTATGTACAATTCCAATGTGAACGATTCCGTCAGGTCTAACCCCAATTTTATTCAGTACAATGCGGTTATAAACGAACCATTCTTCATGAGAGTCAGTTCTGACGGCGATATTACCGATGTGTACGGGATGGAAAAAATTTATGATAATATATTCAAGGCGCTGGGCGATACGCTTAAAGAAGCGGATAAGAATGCAATAAAAGAATCGTTCGGAAAAGATGCGGTAAAGGAAATCCTTCAGCAGGAATACCAGATATTCCCGAAACAGGAAGTGATACAGGATTCAAACTGGGTAAAAGTATTCAATACGCAGGTAGCGGTGTTTGATGTGGTAAATAATGCCAAATATATTTTTAAAGGAATAGAGGATAAGAACGGGCAGAAAATTGCCAACATAGAGGCGCAGCTTTCAGTGGAATTTAAGAGCAAGGAAGCGAAAGAAAAAGGAATGAAGATGACCATCGAAAACGCTGAAACTTCCGGAAGCGGACAAATCGCGTTCAGCCTTGACAGGGGATGCATAGTCAGCAAAACAACCACTACTAAGCTCAAAGTTGATTTGAAACTCTCGGCGCAGGGGCAATCTGCAAAGTCTGTCCAGGGCGTAACGACAAATCTTAAAGTAACGCTGCTGAATTAATACAAGTTTCCAGATGTATAAAAACCTGGTTGTGCTTGACCACCCATTGGTTAAAACGTATCTGACAAAGATTCGCGATAAGAAGACGTCATATTTCGAGTTCAGGCAGTATGTGGATAAGTTATCGACTCTTCTTGCTTACGAATCGGCAAAGGAACTGAGTTTGAAGAAGAAAAATATCAGCACGCCTCTTGCAAAATATTCCGGAAACGAGTTAAGTCAGGAAGTGGTATTGCTGCCGATATTGAGAGCGGGCCTCGGGCTTATTAACGGGTTCAATCACATTTTTCCAGAAGCGCGTGTGAGCCATCTTGGCGTATACAGGAACGAAGAGACTTTAAAGCCGGTCAAGTACTATTTCAAATTTCCCAGGCTGAAGTCTAATAAAAACGCCATTGTTTATATTCTCGACCCCATGCTTGCCACAGGCGGCAGTATGCGTCATGCAATAGAAGAGATTCAGAAGCAGGGAATAAAGAAGATAGTAGTGGCTACGCTTGTGACAGCGCCTGAAGGTCTCGAGGAAGTTTTCAGGTTTCACAAAAATGTTAAGATTTATACATGCTCTCTTGACGATAAACTAAACGAAAAGGGTTATATTGTACCCGGCCTGGGCGACGCAGGAGACAGGCTGTTTGGCACGCACTAGCCCGGCGGGACTGGAACTAAAATTAAAGCTGTTCCATTGATAATTGTGATATGTTAAGCACGTTATATAAAAAGAAGCTCGACGAACTGATTGCCAATTGCAGGAAAAATGTCCCCGATTTCAGCGAAAAACTGATATCGGACGCTTTCAAGTTCAGCCTTAACGCGCACCGGCTCGATAAACGTGCATCGGGCGAACCTTTTATTATGCACCCATACGAAGTTGCAACCATAGTAGCGAAAGAAATTCCCCTGGACGATATAACCGTCGCAGGGGCGCTTCTGCACGACGTAGTTGAAGACACCAAGTTCACCTACGAAGATATCAAAGCGGAGTTTGGCGCCGCTGTTGCTGATGTTGTAGACGGGGCTACCAAGATAGAAGGCATGTTTGAGAATTATGAAACCAAGCAGGTCGAAAACTACCGCAAAATGCTTCTGTCTATGTCAAACGATATCAGGGTTATTCTGGTAAAGTTTGCCGACCGCCTTCACAATTTAAGAACGCTCGAATACCTAAGTCCCGAACGGCAGGTGAGGATGGCGCGTGAAACGATAGAAATTTACGCTCCTCTTGCGCACAGGCTGGGATTGTCGAGAATTAAGATAGAATACGAGGACCTCGCTTTCAAATACCTCGACAGGCAGCTATATAAAGAGCTGTCAAAAAAAGTCATGTCGAAAAAAAGAGAGCGGGAGACTTACGTTAATAAGTTCATTCAGCCGATAAAAGAAGCTCTTGATAAGGCCGGATTTAAATACGAAATAAGCGGTCGCGCTAAACATTTGTACAGTATCGCGAAGAAAATGCTCTCCCGCGGGAAAGTATTTGAAGAGATATACGACCTGTTCGCTGTCAGGATTATTCTGGATACGCCAAATAAAAATGATTGTTTTACGGCCTACGGGCTTTGTTCCGAGATTTATATCCCCATCCCCGAGAGGTTTAAGGATTATATCTCACTACCGAAACAGAACGGTTACCAGTCGATTCATACAACCCTGCTGGGTCCCGACGGAAAGATGGTGGAAGTGCAGATTAGGACAAGGGATATGCATGAAGTTGCCGAAAAAGGAGTCGCTGCACACTGGAAGTATAAGGAAAATATCAACACCAACGATAAGCAGATGGAAGACTGGATAAGCTGGCTGCGCGACTTATTTGAATATACTGCAAAAGATTCAACTCCAAGACAAATTGTTGAAGGGCTGAAGCTGAATCTTTACCAGGATGAAATATATGTTTTTACCCCCAAGGGCGAGCTTAAAATTCTCCCGTCAGGCGCTACCCCAATTGATTTTGCGTTTGAGATCCACACCCAGGTGGGCCTTAAGTGTATAGGAGCCAAGGTTAACGGTAAAATGGTTCAGCTTGATACTAAGCTGCGCAGCGGAGACCAGATTGAAATTATTACATCCAAACATGAGCGCCCGAATTTGGATTGGGAGAAATTTGCCGTCTCGCACAAAGCAAAGTCTGAAGTTCATAAGTGGTATAACAACGAGCGCCGTAAAAAGATGGAGGCCGGAAAGGAAATCTGGGAAAAGAAGCTTAAGAAGCACAAACTGTCGCTTTCAGAAGATGAGCTGGTGAAGCTGATGCCGAGGCTGCGTTTCGACAGCGTGCAGCATTTGTATCTTGAGCTCGCCGAACAAAGCGTATCTGCCGATGACGTGTATGAAGTGATCAAAGACAGAAACAAGCTTGTAACCGGCGAAATAGATTCGCCTCTTGTAAAACCAATGGAGAAATTCCAGGTTGCAAAAGAAAAGGACCTTCAGACAAATTTGTTTGAAACCTATATAAAGTCCGCCAGGGCGTCAAAGAGCAGGATCACGGCGGGAGGCGACGTTAAAGACCTGATGTTTTCTTACGCCAATTGCTGTAACCCGATACCGGGTGAAGATATTATTGGCTTTATTTCTAAAACAGAAGGAATTAAGATACATAAGAAATCATGCAAAAATCTGTCTAATTTGTTTCTAACCGACCCGGCAAGGATCATTGATGTGCAATGGCCTGAGCAGGTTGATGAAGAATTTTTTGTTGGACTTAAGATTCACGGCGAAGACAGGCCCGGAATGCTGAATGAAATTACTCATGTTATATCTACCCATAATAATACTAATATAAAAAGCGTGAATATTTCTTCTAAAGGGATAATGTTTGAGGGTACGGTCATTTTGATGGTAAATAATATAAACCACCTCAATGAATTGGTTGACAGGATTAAGAGCATTAACGGCGTTTTTGAGGTCAACAGGTTTGAAGAATAGGCAATTACGATTTTTTAAGCAATCATATTTTGAAATAATATTATATAGTTATGCGCTATAAGATTACTGCTGTTCTGATACTGGGCGTTTCAATTCTTTTTTTGGCTTTTAACAGCGTTGAAAAGAGCTCGTTTGAATCTGCAAAGCCTGATGGCGACACGCTTATTTTCCCGGGTGAAAAGCATTTTAAGAATATGCGAATGCTGACAGCTGAAGGTAATGATAATGCTGAAGCTTATTTTTCTTTTGACGGTTCAAAAATAATTTTCCAGTCAACAAGGCCGCCATATCAGTGCGACCAGATATATATGATGAATGTGGACGGTTCGGATCTTCATCTGATAAGCGGGGACAAAGGCAGGACGACCTGTTCGTATTTTTTCCCTGACGATAAACACATTTTATACGCATCTACTTATATGGGGGGCGATGGCTGCCCCCCAAAGCCGGATTACTCGATGGGTTACGTCTGGCCGATCTATGATACATACGATATTTATGTGGCTAATCCCGACGGAAGCGACCTGAAACCGCTCACAACTGCAAAAGGTTATGACGCCGAAGCTACAGTTTCGCCTATCGGCGACAGAATTATTTTCACATCTGACCGCGACGGCGATATAGACATTTATTCAATGAAGCTGGATGGCAGCGATGTGAAAAGAATGACAAACGAGCTTGGTTATGACGGGGGTGCAAACTACTCTTATGACGGGAAACTGATTGTTTGGAGAGCTTCGCGTCCAAAAACCGACGAAGAAGTTAAAGAATATAAGGAATACCTTGCGAAGAACCTTGTTAAACCCACTACCCTGGAGATTTATGTAATGAATGCAGACGGCTCAAACAAAAGACAGGTTACAAACAATGGTAAAGCGAATTTCGGGCCATATTTCTTTCCCGATAATAAAAGGATAATCTTTGCTTCGAATATGGATGACCCGGAAGGCAGAAATTTTGAGCTTTATGAGATCAATATAGACGGCTCTGCTCTGGAAAGAATTACTTACTACGACCAATTTGACGGTTTCCCGATGTTCTCATTAAATGACGGCGGGAAAAAATTCGTTTTTTGCTCCAACAGGTTTGGAAAACAACCGCACCAGTCAAACGTTTTTATATGTGATTGGGTGGATTAAATAAATAATTAATATACAATTGGTATATTGAATAACTACATACATGAAGAAAAAAATATTTACCAAATATTTACTTGCGTCGTTTGCCCTGTATTTTGTTTTTTCCGCCTATTCTTTAAACGGCGACCATGACAAAGGGAAAATCACCGGAGATAACGTTATATCTGATATAAAATACCTTGCAAGCGACGAACTTGGGGGCAGGTTTCCCGGCACTTTGGGAGACACCCTTGCCGAGAAATTCGGGATAAAAAAATTTAAGGCAGCCGGTCTAACGCCAATTGGCGAAGATGGCTATAGGCAGCATTTCAGCTTTGTTTCTGAAATTAAGCTTGGTCCCTCAAATTCTCTTTCGGTTTCAACTGCCGGCGGCAATTCTGTATATACTGTCTCAGCGGATTTTGTCCCGTTTGGATTCTCTTCAACCGGTTCTGCCGAAGGCGATTTGGTGTTCGCGGGTTATGGAATTAACGCTGCCGACCTTAACTACAACGATTTTAAAGATATCGATGTGACAGGCAAAGTCGCAGTTATCCTTGCTTACTCGCCCGGTTATGTCAACCCGCACGATGACCCGTTCACACAATATGAACAGGCAAGGCGGAAATGCAACATGGTTAAAGAAGCGGGAGCCAAGGGGGTTATTGTAGTTGCAGGGCCGAACACCGGCGAAGACGAGCTTGCAAGGCTTAGAACTTCCACTGATAACCTTGGGATACCTTCTATCAGCGTGAAACGCGCCGTGGTTGAAGCTATGTTTAAGGCTGAAGGCAGGAATCTTGAGCAGGTAGAAAAAGGAATTGACAGCCTGAGGACGCCAAATTCATTTGCGTTTACGAACATGTCGGCAAAGTTCCAGGTTGACCTTCAATATGTAACGGCTCACACCGCAAATATTATTGGGTATCTTGAGGGAAACGACCCGGTCTTTAAAAATGAGGTCATCGTGGTTGGGGCTCATCTTGATCACCTTGGCGACGGAATGAAATACGGCTCGCTGTACGAGGGCCATGAGCCGAAAATTCATAATGGCGCCGACGATAACGCGTCAGGCGATGCGGGCGTTATGGAACTTGCAAATTACTTTTCCGCTCATCAAAAAGATCTGAAACGCAGCTACATATTTATGCTCTTCAACGGCGAAGAGGCAGGGCTCCTGGGATCGGCTTATTTTGTCAAGAGCGACTTGTTCAAAAAATATAATATAATAACAATGATTAATATGGATATGGTAGGCAGGCTCGCGGACAATAAGCTGACAATCGGAGGTATGGGCACTTCCCCAATATGGCAGAACATGCTGGATTCGCTTAACAAGACATACAATTTTACTGCAGTTTACAATCAGGATGGTTACGGACCCTCAGATCACTCCAGTTTTTATTCTAAAGGAATTCCTGTGTTGTTCTTCTTTACCGGGCTGCATAAAGACTACCACAGGCCGTCTGATAAATGGCCCCTGATCAACACTGAAGGCGAAGTTAAAGTTCTGGGACTTGTGAAAGAAGTAATGAATTCCATTGATAAGCTGCCTTCCAGGCCTGAATTTGTTAAAGCAAAATCAGACAACCAGGAACGTTCCAATACGGGATTCAGAGTAACCATGGGAATTATCCCTGATTATTCTTCAAGCGCAGACGGGCTGGCTATTACGGGTGTAAGGTCCGGCGGACCGGCAGATAAGGCGGGTCTGCTTGCAAACGACGTAATTATCAAATTTGGCGAATATGACATTAAGAATATTTATGACTATACTGATGCCCTCAGCAAATTTAAGCCCGGGGAAGAAACGGATGTTGTTATTAAACGCGGTACGGATCAAATGACGATGCACATAATATTTAATAAATAGAATTCAGTTTATAAGCGCTTGATGAAGCATTACAAATACTTGATTATCGGCGGCGGCATGACTGGCGACGCCGCCGTTAAAGGTATACGCGAGCTTGATGCCGATGGCTCTATAGTTATGGTCAGCGCTGAACCTAATCCGCCTTACAGCAGGCCGCCGCTCACAAAAGATCTGTGGAAAGGGAAAGCTGAAGAAAAGATCTGGAAGAAAACATCGGAGCAAAATGCAGATATATTTCTTAATACAAAAGTAAAGAAAATAGACCCGCTTGCGAAATCAGCAACCCTCGAATCCGGCGATAAATTATTGTATGACAGGCTCCTGCTGGCAACGGGGGCGGTTACAAATAAATTTCCCTTTGGCGGCGATGACGTGATATATTACAGGACTTACGATGATTACAAACGGCTGCGTGAAATTACTATAAATAAAGACCGCCTGGTAGTAATTGGCGGCGGATTTATCGGGTCTGAAATTGCAGCGGCATTAGCGATGAACGGCAAAAAAGTCACTATGATTTTTCCGACAGCAGGGATTGGCGACACTATTTTCCCCACTGAACTTTCGGTATTTGTTACCGACTATTATAAGAACAAAGGCGTAAATTTAATGAGCTCTGATACCGTGATCGGAATGAAAAGAAAAAACGGCTCATTCGAGCTGACGACGGGTAAAGGCGCAAGAGTGGATGCTGATGCAGTAATCGGAGGTATTGGAGTAAGGCCTGATACAGCCCTTGCAGAAGCTTCCGGAGTTATGGTAAATAACGGGATCATGGTGGATGAGTTTCTGCGAACCAGCCAGCCCTCTATATTTGCGGCGGGCGACGCGGCTAATTTTTATAATCCATCTCTTGATAAAAGGATAAGGGTTGAACATGAAGACAACGCCAACAAAATGGGCAGGCATGCCGGGAGGGTAATGGCAGGGAGCGAAGAACCTTACCATCATCTGCCTTTCTTCTATTCCGATCTTTTTGAGCTTGGTTATGAAGCTGTTGGCGAGCTGAATTCTGAAATGCATATTTATGCCGACTGGAAAGAAAAATTCAAAGAGGGCGTAATTTATTACCTGGGGAACCAGAAAGTGCGCGGCGTTTTGCTGTGGAACGTCTGGGGCCAGGTTGAAGAAGCCCGAAAGCTGATTGCAGAAAAAGGGCCCTTTATCCCGGACGACTTAAAAGGAAAATTGCCTGTAAAGAAAGATAAATAGAATGTTATAAGGAATTCTCCATGCCATGCTGCGAATTGGAAGCAGGTTTTGGAAAAAAAACGGACAGGTTACGGCCTGTCCTTTTTTTATACAAACCGTGTTTTTGACTTAAAGTCTGGGCACGGTTATGTAAAACTCATTCTATACTATTCAACAGTAACGCTCTTGGCTAAGTTCCTGGGCTGGTCAACATTGCAGCCTTTCAGAACCGCGAGATGATATGCCAAAAGCTGCAGAGGTATCGTAGTCAGTATCGGCGAAAGCATCTCAAGTGTGTGCGGGATCTTTATCAGGTAATCTGATAGTTCGTCTATATGGCTGTCAGTTTCATCATCTGTGATAGTTATTACTACGCCTTTCCTTGCCTTAACCTCGCGTATGTTAGATATGACTTTTTCATATGTCGAGTCCTTTGGAGCTATAAATATAACAGGCATGTTCTGGTCAATCAAAGCTATCGGGCCGTGTTTCATTTCTGCGGCGGGATAACCTTCGGCGTGAATATACGAAATTTCCTTTAGCTTCAGGGCCCCTTCAAGAGCTACAGGGAAGTTATACCCGCGCCCCAGATAAAGCATGTTGTGACAAAATTTGAATACTTTTGCAATTTCGAGAATCTTCCTATCCAGTTTCAAAATTTCTTTAACTTTATCGGGAATTCTCAGAAGCTCGTCCGTAATAGTCTTAATTTCTTTGGTAGTCATTGAGTTGCGGTATTCAGCTATGAGCAATGCAATCAAAGTGAGGCCGGTTAGCTGTGATGTAAACGCTTTTGTTGAAGCTACTCCGATTTCGGGGCCTGCATGTGTGAATATACCTGCATGAGTTTCTCTCGAAATTGTGCTGCCTACAACGTTAACAATGCCATAAACTTCGGCTCCTCTGGATTTGGCTTCCTTTAACGCGGCAAGCGTGTCCGCGGTCTCGCCGCTCTGGCTGATCACAAACATTATGTCGTTAGGAAACAATACAGGGTTGCGGTACCTGAATTCAGAGGCATACTCTACTTCAACAGGAATTTTACAGAGCTGTTCTATCAGGTATTCGCCAACTAGCCCGGCATGCCATGCTGTTCCGCAGGCAGAAATAATAATTCTCGGCGCGAATCTTAGTTTATCTATCACGTTTACCAGTCCGCCCAGTTTTACAAGTCCGTTCTCCTTAATTATTCTGCCGCGCATCGTATTCATAATAGATTCCGGCTGCTCGTTGATCTCTTTGAGCATGAAGTGTTCATAACCGCCTTTTTCTATCTCTTCCAGGTTAAATGTTATCTCTTCAAGCTCTCTTTCGATCTTTTCATCTTCAATAGTCTTGATAGAAAAATTATCTTTGGTGATTGTAACCATCTCGCCGTCCAGAAGATAAACTACCTGCCTGGTGTGGGGTATTATTGCGGTTGCATCAGAGGCTATAATATATTCATGTTCTCCAACGCCAAGAACCAGGGGGCTTCCTTTTCTTGCCGCTATGATCTTTCCCGGGTCAAGGTTAGACATAACACAAATGCCGTATGTGCCCTCAACTTCGGCAAGAGCAAGCCTGACCGCTGTTTCAAGGCATTTAACATTTTCATAATGCGACCTTATCAGATGTACAAGGCACTCGGTGTCGGTTTCTGTCCTGAAATTGTATCCTTCCCTCTCAAGACGTATCTTAAGCGTTCTGTAATTCTCTATAATTCCGTTATGAATAACTACTATAGAATTATCGTCGTTAAAGATCGGATGCGCGTTCAGATCGTTTGGCTCTCCGTGGGTGGCCCATCTTGTATGCCCGAACCCGATGGTGGCGTGTTTATCGAATCCATTCAGGTTAAGCAGGGCTTCAAGATCGGTCACCTTCCCGGCGCGTTTCTTAACGGTGATCTTTCCGTCAGACATTATGGCGACTCCGGCAGAATCATAACCTCGATATTCCAGTTTTTTCAAACCGTCCAATATCAGCGGTAATGCCTGTTTCCTGCCAAGGTAGCCTACTATTCCGCACATATCTTTATAAAATTAATTTTCTTGAAAAAATTGTCGTCAAAATCCCGTTTGAATAACTGATTACGTTATAAACATATCTAAAAATGGAGCGCTTCTCAATACCATTATCACGTTAGAAAATTATCCAATTCCGTAGATCCGGCTGAAAAATTCTGCCGCTTTCACAATAGGGCTGAAGTAAAAACCGAGCAATATCGCAGGTAATACTATAACTAACAATATTAATTTTGTGCCTCTTGAGTTTTGAGCTTTTTTACTCATAATTGAACCTTCCAGCAAAAAAATAATCCTGAAGATCTTAAAACATACAATTGCAAATATCAAAGTATTTAGAGCTGATAAAATTATCATCCAGAAAGAAGAAAACCACGTCATCGAATTATATACCAAAATTCTTGAAGCAAATCCTACAGATACAGGTATACCTGCGTTAGAGAGCAACAAAATTAACAGTCCTGCAAATGTCCACTTATCGGAATTTCCCGTCCCTGAAAGTTCGATTACATTGTCGGTATTGTAATCGGATTCAATTTTGCTCAGATAATATACTAGTCCGGGAAATGTCAGGCAAAAACTAATAGCCAGAGCAATAGCGGCGGGAAGGCACATTTTGGAAAAAATGGCGACAGCCAGAACCAGCACTGATGATTGGCCGATTGCGAAGAAAAATATTATCCGTCTCAGACCCGTTTGATAAATTACGGCAATTGATGAGAATGCAATGGTAATTACTCCGGTAATATATAGAATCATTGTAATTGACGGGTGCAGGAAAAGACTGTAGAATGTAAACTCCCCGGGGTTTACCTGGGGGGTTGAGTGCATGGCCGTTATGAAAAATCTTACGGCGCCAATAAATGCAGAAATTACAACGGGGCACAAAATCATTCCATAAATATAAAGCGGAACTTCTCCTGTGATCTTGGATACTGACAAATGAAACTGGAGCGGCAGCGCCTTTGAAGCGAAAGCAGCCAGAATAAGTAGCAACGCCAGCGCAAGTGTTGTCGCGTTAAACGGATGATTTGAAAGAAAAGCGCTTATCGAGTAATAATCCAGGCTGCCTGTGATTCCGTATAAAATTGATGCGCCAAGCAAAAACAACGCTGAGGCAGCCATGCTGAATATGAAGAAATTTACCCAGGGCAGGCGGACCGATTCCGGCGATCGTTCGAAATTCATCAGAAAGAACAGGCTTGTATCCATCAAAGCGATAGATGCGAACAGCATTATCAGGTTGACTGATGAGGTCATTAGCATACATCCAAGCGCCAATGACGCAATAAAGATATATCTTTCGTTATTGCCGGATGTTTCGGTTTCATTTTTCACCGTAACTAATACAATAATGAATGATGAAAATGAAATTGCAATATTTGCAAACGCAGAAAAGGGGTCAATAACAGACATTGCTCCGAAGATCCTTGCCGGAGCCGAATAGATCTGAAAAACTGAGAATATGAGGGAAACTCCGATGCCGGAAACACCTATCACCCGCGCCTGTATGCGGCAGCCTTCAAATAAAACGTTGTTAAGCGGAATAAGTAAAATTGCGAGAACCAGAACAATCTCAGGCAGGAAATTCGATACGCTATTTAGTAAGTCCGGATTCAATAATTAAAGCTGTTAAAAGGGCAAAATAGCTTCAATTTTATTAAAATTATATACCTGAGAGGATGGGGGAGTTGAAATTACTAAAACCAAGGTTCCAGTTTGATAAAACAAAATGGCCCCCAAAATTGGAGGCCAGTCCCTTCAAGTACCGCTGATCGGACTCGAACCGATACAAGGTTGCCCTCACTAGATTTTGAGTCTAGCGCGTCTACCAATTCCGCCACAGCGGCAAATTTTCATATAAACAAAGTACTAGTATAGCGCGCCTGCCTGCTGCAGGCAGGTCTACCAATTCCGCCACAGCGGCATGAATAAGAATTAGAATCCTGCAATTATAACGATATTACATGCTTCTGAAAATGAAATAAAATATCACTATCAATAATAACGAAAATGATATATAGGTCCCGGGCTCGTCAAGCCTTAATGATCCGGCAAACAATTTGCTTACGGTTAATGCGGAATCATCCTGCTCGGGTTTCTGCCGATCAATTAAATATTTTGCAAAGAAATTATCAATGTAAAGCTCCATTGAGTTGACCTTAGAAGATTTGAAGGCGTTAAGCGGATTATTGGACTTAATAAAGTATGCGGCCATAATTCCCGCAGCAATTGAAATGAGAGCTAGGAATGTATCCAGGAACTGAAAAAAACCTGGTTGAGGCAAAGCCTGTGTCACGGCATTGGGTAAATTAACATATGCCAAGGGCCATAAAAAAGATATTTCATACGGACTTATACAATACCATGCAAAGAAAGAGAATACAAGAAGCATTACAATTCCTGCGTAAGCTGCGGGATTTTTTAGCGCTGAAACCGAAAAACTATTAAACTTGCTGTAATCAGCGCGAAAAACGAACCTGAAAATATTGTAGGCGGTTATCATGCAAACAAGTATCGCCAGCGCTGTAAGAACTGCGTTGGTGGCCTCAAGATCGTAATTAAGAAATAGAGAACTTTTTATAAGGCCCTCATAAGAAATAAATAAAGAGGAGAACGGCATACCTGCAAAGGCAATTGCGGAAGCGAAAAATATCCAATAATATAAAGCGTTCTGTTTTTCGCCATCCTTGCTGTCTAATAATTGCAATGATTGCCAAAGCGCCAGTCTTGAAACAGTAACCCCGCCCAGCATGAATATCGCCAAACCGGAATTACCCGTTCCTATAGCGATGAACATCAGTCCTGCATGCGCTATCGCGGAATGTCTGATCATATCCCTCAGACTTTGTTTTAAGCTTGAACTTATCAGTCCATAGATTAAGCTTGCCGCGCCTGTGAAAACCATAGCATACATGAGCGCGGGAGCAAAGAACTGAGATAATTGTAAGGCAAGCGCAATTCCAGCCGGCAGAGCCAGGAGCGAGATAAATATACTTTCGGTTTTGGCGGAAATTTCTTCATTCGTGGTTAGCCATATTTGAAAAGGGAACACTGCGGCTTTCGAGATTGAGCCAAGAAGAAAGCATGCTCCGGAAATTATAAGAAGCGGCCCTGAAAGGATTCCCGCATCTATGGCACTTTTAATATTTTCAAATCCGAATGACCTTGTTGCGCTGTAAATCAATATAATTCCGGCGAGCAATGCCAGATCGGAAATGATGTTTAACGTCAGGACCTTGAAAAGATACAGCCGCTTTTGCTCTCTTTGTAAATGAGCATAAGAGATGATTCCTGTTGCGACAGAGAAGAGTAAAATGGTCAGAAGATTTCCTGATAATGCGATTCCCGATATAGCAAAAAGTGAAAATGCAAGTAACGAAGCTCCGGCATTTGAGTCCGCGCCGCTTTTGGGTTCAGCCCGGAAAACGGAGATGCAGATAGCTATGAGTGTTGCCAGCGATAATATCGCCGCTGAAAACCGGCTGGCCGTTAATGCGAAATTTATATTAAAATCCGAATAACCTGAGGAGGCCCCGATAATTGAGAACATTTGGTCCGTTGAATTTCCAATGAGCATTACAAGCGAAAGGGCAAAGCATATTCCATAAACCGCCGCCGGAATAATGTACAATGTTGTTGGGCCGGCTTTGCGCGATAACTTTAATGATACGCCAAGCGCAGCAGTTACAGCAAGTATTATTAAACCAACAGATATCATTTTGTCCGGCCGGTTTCCTTCTTAGTTCTGTTTTCTTCTGTAAAAGCGCAGAATTACCAGTGCTGCAGCCGCTATCTGAGCGCTGATAATAATTATTATGAACGCCGGAAAAACCTGGCCCCCGTTCCCGGAAACTTGAAATCTCGAAAATGCAACCAGGCCGGTATTAACTGAAATGAACATGAATAGAATTCCCGTCAGCCACGAAAGTTCGTTTTTCCTTGTTATTACTCCGTACAACCCGATACCGAAAATCATGGCGCTCAGTCCAAGAAAATGATTTAATCCAACGTGAAACATCTCCATTTAGCTTTCCCCCCTCATTTTTGAAGTTTTCAGGATCGCCAAAAATAAGATCAATGCCGTTACTAAAAGCGGAAGCATGTAACCGGAATTGATCAGGCCGGTTATTTCTCCTGCAGATAATCCGGGTCTTTCAGGGGCGGACTCGGGCCACTTGTTAGAAACCAGCGCTCCTGTAAGCAGAGCGGCAAATACCGCGCAAATCATTACGTAGATCACCGAGCCGCCGCCGGCAAGTGGTTCTTTATATAGGTCTGTTTTAAGAGATACAAATATTATTATTCCAAAACCTCCAAAAATAAATACCAGCAGATGAAGCCCGGCAATGTAGTCGGCGCAGAGTGAAAAAAATAATATAGCAATGCCGGATAATGCGATGGCGGCTGATTTCATTGCCGATTGCAATTTCACTGAAAAGACAGATGTACCCGCTGAAATCAGTATTATAGCCGAAATGAAATAGAAAACATAATCCGGAAAGCTCATCTGAAAAAAATTATTTTAATACGTAATACGTATAAAACCTCTGAGGCGGATTGGTCCTGTTGGCGCCCCATTTAACAACTCCCTTGTCCTTTGCAAACCATAGTTCGACGCTGAATGTTATTCCGCCAAGCGAGTAGCCGGCGTATATGCAGTCTTTAAATTCACCGTTTTCCGTCTGCACCGTAACATTTGTATCAAAAATGCCCGCGGCCCAGTTGCCGTATAACCACGAATACCCCTTCTGCAATTTCGAAAGCGAAGGTAATAGTAATTTTTCCTGCTCTGTGCTGTCTTTTACAAATACGCTGCCATCGCGGGTTATCCTGACAGTACAGCCTATGTTTGACTTAGTAAAAAAAGGGAATGATTTGAATTCTGCGCTCACTGATTCCTTGCCGCTTGAAACATCGGATATCCCGGCGGAATACAGCTCGGTTTCATCCCTGGGAGCCTGATTTATATAATCCCATGTTTGGCCCTCTGCTATAGGGAAATATGGATTATAATCCTCTGCAACAGAATTCTGTTTATGATCGCGCGAAGAATTGCAGTAAAAAAAAAGCGATGAAGATGCTGTAATCAGCGCCAGAGCGAGGTATGTGAGATTTTTGCTTCTTAACATTACTTTCGTTTTTTAAAAATCACTTCTCTGATCTTATTAATATATTTTATCAGGAAACCGGTTTGAATATTTTTATCAAAACTGTTTTTATTGACGTACACCAGGGCAGTAATCAGGATAATGTTAAACAAAACTGCATTTAGCGTTCCAACAAGCGCAAAATTCATATAAAATCCTGAAATTATAAGCGGTATTATAAGAGAAATTTCTATCAGAAATAACAAAGTCAAAAAAGGGGAATATGAAACAGAAATTTGTTCAGAATTTAGCAATTTGCTGAATTCTGAGATCTTACTTCCATAAAGATGCAGCTTCAATCCAATAGCTGAAGAAGAAGCAAATTTCTTGATGAAATATGTCGCTCCAAATGCAAGCTGCGCGAGCAAAATCAAAGCCGTTATTATTATTCCTATAGCCGAAAATGTCATATATTCTTAAAAACAAATATATCCTCACATTAAGGTAAAATCAACCCCGAAGAAACGCTTAGAAAAAATATACTATAAGAATCAATTATTATTATATATATTTGAAACAAATGCTTATTAAGTATTTTATACTGGTTTTGTTTCTGTTAATTGCAGCTAATACGGCTTTTGCGCAGCAGTATTGGCTGCCTCAGTCGTGCCCGACAACAAAGATCCTCTATAGAATAATATTTGTCGATACTTTGTTTGGATGGGCTTCCGGGGATTCAGGGGCTGTCATCCATACAACTGACGGCGGACATTACTGGGCAATCCAGCAGTTGGGCGCAACCGACGTTGTGGATGACATGTATTTTCTGGACAGGCAAAACGGCTGGGCGCTCACTAACGATTATCTTACAAACGGCACGCATTTTTATAAAACTACCAATGGCGGCTCTAACTGGGGCCCGGATTTTAACCCCGATACGAATGCGTACTTTCTTTCCGTATATTACCGCGATATTAACACGGGATATGTTGGAGGCAGATACGGAGATATTTACAGGACAACTACAGGAGGGGCAAGCTGGCTAAAATGTACGATCGATTCTGCATTATTTACCAATTATCCGGTCAGAAGAATCAAGTTTTATAATTCTTCGCTGGGTTATGCTTGCGGAGGATTGATCGATATTGCAGGTGCTGTTTGGTCGACTTCTGACGTGGGGTTAACATGGAAAGAAACTGTTATTTCACCCGAGCCTGATTATGATATGTGGATATATGATTCCCAAAGAGTGATCTTCGTCGGAGGCGATTTTGAATACGGCACGTCGGTGATAACATCAGGAAATCACGGCATAGACTTTAAGTATGACACAATCGGCTGCCGGGGAGTTGGACGTGCCATTACATTTAGAACGCCTTCGGAAGCGTGGATACCGCTTAGCAATTCCCAGTTGTGGGGAGTAAACCTGGATTCAGGGGCTGTTGACAGGTGGTTTACCGTTCCGGCGCCGGATTCTACGTACGTAATTGACGCGACTTTCAGGAGCCCGACGTTCGGCTGGGCCGTCGGTTACGTGCTTCACAATGGATTTGTATTTACCGGAGCTTTAATGAAATACAACGCTTCAATTATCGGAATAAGCGAATCGCATAATATGATACCAGATAATTTTGAATTGTTTCAGAATTATCCAAACCCGTTTAATCCGTCAACTACTATAAAATATTATGTTCCCAAACCTTCGGATGTTGAAATAGAATTTTTCGATGCAGCGGGCCGGCAGGTTAAGACAATTCGTGAACCGGGCGCTTCACGAGGTTATCACTCAATAGTTTTTAACGGAAGTGATTTATCTTCCGGAATATATTTTTACAGAATGACGGCGGGCGAATATTCGGCCGCTAAAAAAATGGCGCTAATTAAATAGTGGTTATGAAAAATTTTAAAATACAGATTTTCATTATCTCAATGTCGCTGATTTGTCATTCTTTAATCTCTCAGCAATACTGGCTCCAGCAGCCCTGCCCCACAACCAAATATCTTACTAGGGTTGTATTTGTCGATACTTCTTACGGCTGGGCCAGCGGAGATTCAGGTGTCGTGATACATACTACCAACGGCGGCGCCAGCTGGGCCGTCCAGCAAACAGGGACGGATGTATTTGTAGAAGATATCTTCTTCCTGAACCGGCAGATTGGGTGGCTCATAGCCAATGATTTCGGCCCGGAAGGCACTTACTTTTTTAAGACCACCAACGGAGGAAGTAACTGGACGCCTGATGTAAATCCGGATACGGCATCGTACTTCTTCACCATTTATTATCAAAATTCTCTTACAGGTTTCGCAGGGGGTTTGGGAGGCGTTATTTACAAAACTACAAACACGGGCGTAAATTGGACCAGGAGCAGTATTGATTCGTCTTTCTATATTTATTTTCCCGTAAGAAGAATCAAATTCTATGATTCAATGATAGGTTATGCATGCGGGGGGCAATTTGATTTTGCCGGCGTTGCATGGGTCACTACCAATGGAGGTTTAAGCTGGAGCGCGAACGGGATCGCGCCGGAACCTGATTTCGATTTTAAGATTTTTAGCGCCGATAAGGTGATCTTCGCCGGCGGCGACCTTGAATACGGCACTGCCGTTGTTACCTCAACGGACCAGGGTATGCACTGGAGATACGACACTACGGGCTGTTATGGCGTAGCGCGCGCGATAACTTACAGAACGCCGTCTGAAGTTTGGATGCCGCTCAGTTTCTCTCAGCGATGGGCTGTTAATCTTGATTCAGGAAATGCAAACTATTGGTTTTGTATACCTGCTCCCGACACAACTTCAGTCTATGACGCAACTTTCATGAGCCCCACTTTCGGATGGGCCGTTGGGTGCTTTGGTTATATCTGCACAGGAACAATTCTTAAATATAATACTTCAATAATAGGATTAAGCGAGCAGCATATCAGCGTTCCTGAAAGATTTGTTCTGTTCCAGAATTATCCGAACCCGTTTAATCCATCAACAGTTATTAAATATTACCTTCCCAAAAGCTCGGACGTTGAATTAACCGTATTCGACGCCCTGGGGAGAGAAGTAAGAAATATCCGTCAATATAATCTTTCTGCAGGTTTCCATTCAGAGTCGTTTAACGGTTCCGGGCTTGCGTCCGGCGTGTATTTTTACAGAGTGATAGCAGGGGAATTCTCTGATTTTAAGAAAATGGTTTTGATAAAGTGATATAAATGAGTATAAACAAATTTTGTAACGCGATAATTATCCTCGCG
Organism: uncultured Ignavibacteria bacterium; assembly: GCA_963816535.1. Classification (GTDB taxonomy): domain Bacteria; phylum Bacteroidota; class Ignavibacteria; order Tepidaquicellales; family OLB5; genus CAWFKW01. Next base: position 45,797 of record CAWFKW010000001.1, read on the forward strand.
GCCGTTTATATTCTTTCGGCGGCCGCTTATGCCCAGCAGTACTGGGTTGAACAGCAATGCCCGACTACAAAAGCGCTTGTCCGATTGACGTTTAAAGATACGCTCAATGGGTGGGCGGTTGGGGATTCAGGCGCCATTGTGCATACATCTGATGGAGGGCAGAACTGGATCAACCAGCAGAGTCTTATAATAACACCCATAGAAGATGTTTTCTTTATAAATATTAATACCGGATACGCTCTTTCGAACGATTATTCCTCTGCCGGAACAATAATATTGAAAACTACCAACGGCGGAATGAACTGGAGCAATTCAAGATATTCTGATTCGACACTGATTTTAAAATCTGTTTATTTTCTTGATACACAGACAGGATTTATGGGAGGGATTTCTCCGTCTGTCCCTGTGATACTTAGGACTACGAATGGAGGAGCGAATTGGCAAAAAACAACGATTCATTTTTCAATATGTTTTGACTATCCGGTCTTAAGGATAAACTTTTTTAATACTTTGACAGGTTTTGCCTGCGGAGGTTTTTTCGACAGGGCAGGTATTTGCTGGATCACATCAGATGGAGGACTTAACTGGGAGGATACCTGCATCTCTGCTGAACCGCTATTTGATGTATATCCGCTTAGCGCGACAAATGTTCTTGCCGCCGGCGGCGACCCTGAATACGGTTCGTACGTTTATTCTACATCTGATGGAGGCTCTTCATGGAGAGGGCAATATTTGGAAATATCAGGAATAGCCAAGAAAATCGCAGCCCGAACGCCTGGTGAGTTCTGGATACCATGCGCTAATATTGGAAAATTTGCCGTTTCGGTAGATACGGGCAAGGACTGGTCCGCAATTGATATTCAGGATACTATAAGGGCATATGATGCATGTTTTGCAAGTCCTTTCAGCGGCTGGAGCGTGGGCAACAGGGGATACAATCTTGTAGGAGCTATCTTAAAATACAACATGTCTGTTATTGGTCTGCATAATGAACAGACGAGCGTACCGGTAAGTCCGGCATTATATCAAAATTATCCGAATCCGTTCAATCCTTCAACAGAGATAAGATATTCTCTGCCTTCAAAAGCATTTGTTATAATTACGGTTTTTGATATTTCAGGGAAGAAAGTAAAAGAGATCGCTGAGGGAAATATGGGGCAGGGGGAGCACAAAATTGAATTCACGGCCGGCAATCTTTCATCCGGCGTTTATTTCTATAGGCTTTCCGCTATAGCCGGGTCAAAAGAATACGTTTTGAATAAAAAAATGGTTTTGATAAAATAGATCCGGAGTCAACCGGACTTGTAGTCCGAAGTTATTTTAACAGGACCATTTTCCTGGTTTCCGAAAAATTATCAGCGGTCAGCTTATAATAGTATACTCCGCTTGCATAACCCGAAGCGTCCCAATCTGCCCGGTATGTTCCTGTCTGCAATTGTGCGTTTATAAGCGTTGTAATTTCTCTCCCTGTATTATCGTAAATTACCAGCTTTACGTTCTTGCTGCCTTTGCCCTGGGCCGGCACATCAAAACTAATTTTAGTAGAGGGATTAAACGGGTTCGGGAAATTCTGTTCAAGAGAAAACCCTGAAGGAACCTCGCTGGTTATCTTATTTATTCCGATAGTCGTCAAATCAATTGTTGCAGACCAAATTCTGAAATTCCCTTCGGCGTTGTTATGGTCATCCATCCATACAGGATAAAGTTTATTGTTAACCTGGGTCATGCCTATATGGTCGCCCATAGTTCCGATAAAACCGGTAGCCTGCTTGGGCTTGAATGAGTGGTCGCTTATTTTGTAATCTGTCCAGTGATCCCCGCCGTCTGTAGAACGGGAAAGAAATACTTCGACCGTTGAATCGGTATTGTTTCTGCCGTCGTAATAAACAACATTTACGCCTCCCATATCGTCAACTGCAATTACCGGATAGAACTGCACCTTTCCGTTATTCGGCGCATCCTGATTTACCCTTATCCCGGATGACCATGTTACACCTCCATTTGTGGAACGATGAAAAACCACATCAGGGTCCGAGCCTGCCGGCGCATGATTAATCTCTGCGCTTACAATATATACCCAGCCGTCTCTGGAGCCGCCGGAATGGTCGACATCTATATACGGGTAACCATTGACCTTTATATGATAGGACTCGAATTGCCCCGTCTTAATTCCGTTGACCGCAAAAGCCTGCTCGTTTACCGACCAGTTACCTCCGCCGTTAGTAGAAACCGCAAAGCCAATGTTATCTTCATTAGCAGGGGAATTCAGAATAGTTGCCGCCCAGGTAACATAGACGTTTCCTGATGGCCCAAATGCAACTTCTGCTCCCCAGGACTGATGGTTTGGCAGAGAATTGTTCAGAGACGCTACGGCCGACCAGTTAGAGCCTCCGTTGGTAGTATAAGAGAATATAATATTATTCGGCGTATTTGCGTTTGTCCAGGCCAGATATGTCCGGCCGTAGTACGGGCTGCTTGGCTCGATATCGGTGCCCGGGCTGCCTTTTTCCTGCGTATTGCCGGCAATAAGCACGCTGGTTGACCACGTTGACCCGTTGTCTGTCGACCTGTTTGAAAACATTCCCGCAGAAAAGTTATTTCCCTGGTGGGTCAGAATAAATATTCCGTTCTTATCGATAATCGGGCCGGGGTCGCCCATGTTCACAGGCGTGCCCGGATTTTGATCGGTTCCCTGCCAATTGGCGCCGGCATTAGTTGAAACATAAACACCCTCGCTGCTCTGGCCGCTGATTGTAGTATAAGCGCTGGCAAATAAAATCATCGGATTCGAAGGATGCTTCGTTATTATTGGTTCAATTTGTACGTTTGAAGAAGGGAAAATCTCGTAATTTACATATTGGGAATACGATGCGGAAACTATCAGGAAAAAAGCGGAAAACAGGGAAATACAATATTTCATCTTTTTTAGTATTAACTTCTTACAAATATGCCATAATAATATGCAATTTTTATTTAAATTTCTATAAAATAAAAAAGGAAGGCGAATTGGTCTGCATCCATCACGCTCTTAACGTGATTCGGTCAACTTTCGCCTCCCACAAATGAAGAAGATATATAATAATCTGTCCCTAACCATTCGTATTCAAGAAACCCGTTAACAAAATCGAGTTCAACCGGAGTAAATCATAGTCGTTTGGCCTAAGCGTATTAAAACGCTTCAATGCGCCTGAGATTGGCCAAATATTCCTTTCAAATGGGAGGGTTGGTTCTGCATCAATAAGAAACCAAGCCTGAATCAGAAGCATTGAAAGAAATTCACGCTGAGTTTTAACCAAACTTCCGGACACCACAACATTTCAAGCAGCCACTGCGGGGATTCAGAATCTGAACTCCTATAGTTCCGGCTTATAGAATTCAACATAGAAGGGAGGAACCTCATACCCTGAATATCTATTTTGCCGGTAACTTCCAAAATGATAACTGTATGGCGTTCGCAAATGAACGGGGAGGAACCGTCAATTCGACAGCCAAAAAGATAACATTTGTGTAAAAACCCGCGATTCTTACACCCGCAATGGCTTAAATTAAACTAACAACTGATTTGATTTTGCAAGGGAGGCGATCTTCCTTTCGGAAAATCAAGTATGTCTGTGTTGGTAGGTTTATATTCGTAACTAGCAAGAATTCCTAAAAAAGGAGGTTCTATAACAAGTATTGTCGAAGAGTCAATGCTGAGAGTATTAATTGAATTTGTAAGAGTTGCCACCACCGAGTCGATCTCATTTTTCTGAACGGCCAGGTCGCTGTCAAGATCGACCCACATTACTACAAAAGTCACGAGGGCAACCAAAAGCAACAGGTTAACCTGAAGTCCGTTTTCCTTCAGGATTTCTACGAATCGAGGATAGTATGTCTTAATAAATCCCTTCACTTCAAATAAAAATCATTATTTTCAGTTTCAAAATTAATGATAATTATTCACAATTAAAACCTATAACTTAAATTGAGATTTGCATAATATGTTCTTGGGTCGCCCGGTTCATAGAACCTGGGATATGAATTAATATTTATGTAACCTACATACTTTCTGTTGAGAAAATTATTCAGCCCTATAGCAAACAAAAAGTTTACCTTGTCAAATGTGAAATCTGCTCCAATCATGCTGTTTGCGAAGAAATAGTCGCCTGTCCTTTGCGTATTTTCGTCGTCTACAAACATTTTGCTTACGTAGTCGCAGTCAAACTGGAGAATGCCTGTTATATGGTCTGAAATTTCAAGCTCCTTCTCCAATATAAAGTTGGCAAGGTGTTCGGGAACTGCCGGCACAACGTTATTCGTATAGTCTGCGTCGGTTGGGTTGCCGACAGCATCATACGTTCTTGCGGTATAACTGCTGTACCTGAAATGAGTATACGTGTAATTTATTGTTACATCTGTCTCTTCAAAAGGGACGAACTTCAGGCCGCACTCAAGTCCTGTCCTGTTGGTCTGCGCCGCATTCCTGTAATATGTGCTGTTTGTTAGCGTTACCGGGATAATTTCATCGTTTATTCTGGTATTGAAAAATGTAAATTCAAAATATGCTTTCTTCATAAACTCGCTTTTTTCCTTGTTCATGATGTTTCCTTTTATACCCAGTTCATAATTGCGGGATGTTTGCGGTTTAATATCCGGGTTCAAAGTGCTGACACCGTTGTTAGAACTATACGGGTAGTTCTCTAATTCAGTAGATGACGGCGTATCGAACCCAAAACCGTATGACGTATATAGAGATACTGTGGGGGTAATTTTATAGTTGAGCGCCGCCTTAGGCGTGAACTTATCAAACTGCCTGTTCGATGATTTGAATCCTACAAACTCATCGGTTGTATTGAATAATACTTTATCATACCTGCCTGAAACAAGGAAATACAATTTCTGTTTCAGTATGTTTAACTGGTTCTGGAAATAACCCCCAAGGTTGCCCTGTGTCTCTATTCTTTGAAATAGAGGCTCGTCGCCTTTGGTCCCGTTAATATTATTATATGATGAAAGCGGTCCGGTTACATAAAAATAATCAATACCGCATGTAAATTCGTTCTCACGTCCAAGCGCCGGAGCTTTGCTTACAAATCGCGCCATAGAGCCAAGAATGTATTTTAATTTTTTGTTATATGAACCAATATCGGTATATTCCATATCGTTGAGCGCGCCGAAGCCTGTATATTCGACCAGGAACTCATTTTTTTTGCCGAACGTGTTGCTTATCTTCACCCCAAGCCTTCCTTTACTCGTGATTTTTTTAAGGTCATATGATACGGCGTAGTCGTATGCCTGCGAGGGGTCCTGTTCCATTTGTTCCTGCGTCAACGCGCCGGGAAGTCTGACAAACGATTTTACAAAACTGCCCAGTATTGTCACTGATGTCCGGTTTCCAAGATACGCCTGGTAATACGAATTAATTAAGTTTGAAAATTCGCCGCTGTGCTGGCGGAACCCGGTCAGATTTTTGTAACTGTATGAAGTGAAGAACCTGTAATTCTTGTCGATGATCCCGACTTTTGCGCCGGTCTGTCTTAGATTATATTCGCCGACCTGGCTTGTGAGCTTTACAAAATTATTTTTGAAGCTTAAATCAGACAAGAAATTTACCACACCACCGGGTGCATTGGTGTAAAGAGAGGACTGGTTGCCTTTTACCACTTCAACTCCGCCAAGCGAAGTGAAGTCAATTGCATCAAGCGAAGATTCGCCGTCAGGGTCCGATTCCGGTATTCCGTCGTGCAGTATCCTGATGCCTCTTACGCCAGAATTTGAACGGGTCCCAAATCCCCTGATTGAAATCCTTACATCGCTGCCAAATCTTGTTTGCAGAAATAATCCCGGAACGTCCTGAAGCACATCTTTAGCGTTCAAATCACGTCCGTAAACCATCTCCTTTTTTTCAACGCTGAAAACCGAATAGGGAATATCAATTATTTTCTTGAGCGTTCTTGTGCCTGTAATGACCACTTCCTGCGTCTCAACGTTCATCGAATCATTTTCTTCCTTTTCCTTTTCTTTATCTTTATCCTGAGAAAGAACTATCGGGGCAAATATTAACAATATGCTAACAATAATAAAGCAGTACTTAATGCTTTTCATAGTTATCTGAATTTACGTTCTTTGAATTACGCGGCAAATTAATCAATTTTAATCCCAAAAATAATGGAATTATTGGTAAGTTAACTCGTGCAGAAATTTGACGCTGAATACAGATTCCTGGCCTGCAAAGCAATTTCGGCAATCAAATTACTTTGCCGGCATTTAATAGGACAATTGAAATGGAATTTTAACGCTTAGAACAATATTCCGGCCCATATTATTGGCGTCAAATTTATAGCCGTTGTATGTTGCAGAAAGGATTTTGATCCTTGACATGAAATCGAGGTATGTTTTATTCAGCAGATTATTGCACGATACTGAAATATTAATAAGTTGTTTCTCAAATCTAAGGTCCATTCCAAAGTCTGCATCAAGCAGAACGTGTCCCGGCAGGCCCGTTTCGTTATCGCCGAGCCTGGTTTTCCTCAGAGTCGAATTTGTCGTCAGTTCAAAGTACGGACTATAGAAATGTTTCCAGCTCCTGAATTCAATATGAGCGCCAAGCGAAATTCTATCGGCAGGTATCAACGGCAAATATGCGCCGTCTGCCCGTGTTGCTATGACTGCAGAATAATTTCCGATAAAACTTAACCATCCGTTTGGCTTAAACTTAAGTTCCGCTTCCACCCCTTTCAGGTTTGCATCCGATTGGTTGTACCTGAAAACAGGGTATCCTCTGAGCGTGTCTGTTGTTTGTCCGAGATATATGAAATTATTTATTTTGTTGTTGTAAACGGACAAATTCCCCGATAAGTATTTGCCGTCAATCACCAGCCCCAGGTCGCCCTCAAAGCTTTGTTCGCTCTTGAAACCGGTGTTGCCTATTTCGTATTGGAATGTTCCTTCGTGCAGTCCGTTTGAAGTTAACTCGGCTAAGTTCGGGGCGCGGAATCCAGTCGATAAGTTCGCTTTGATAAGCAGGTTCTTGCTGAACCTGTACGTGGCGCCAGCCGAGCCATTCAAAGAATTGTAATTCAGGTCGAGAGAAGGGAAATAATCAATTGAGTCTATTTTCCCGAATTCATAGGTCTTTACTTTGAAAGCGTCAAACCTGAAACCTGCTTCAATTCCAAACTTGTTTTTTGCATAGTTAAGCATAGCCGTTCCGGAATAGGAAGTTGTGTTTGCATCCGGAATTAATCTTCTGTCGCCGTAATTCCGGTTTGTCTGTGTGTATTCCTGGGTGCCTGCGGTAAAATTGAGATCTTTGTTCATAGTGTATATCCAGGAGGCATCTACTGAGAATGTGTTCAGGATCATATCCAGGTTGCCAAACCTGAGGCTGTCGGGAAGAAACCTCTCGTCTGCTCCTTCAACTTCCTGGCGCTGGTTATAAGTATAACCCAGGTTCACCTTGAATCGGGATTTCCCATCGAAGAAATTATTCTGGAACACCGTATTATGCACCTTAAGCACATGATGCGGTCCCCCAAAACTTCTGTCAAACCTTGTTTCAGTTGTTTTCATCAGCTCATTCTGGAATTCTCTGCCTTCCAGAATTCCGTATGTGTAGCTGGTGTAGCTGTAATCAAGTTGTCCTACCCAGATGCCTTTGTTATAGCCTCCGCTAGTCTTAAAAGTATAACCGCCGAATCTTGTCTCGGGTATCTTTACGTTATTGCCGTCAAGATAATCGGCATGTGTTTCTCCGCCGAAACGGACAAGCCAGTTAAAATTCTTTTCCGCACCCTTAAGGCCAACATCGGCAAGTAGCCCAAGCGTGTTCGAAAACGTTTTCAGATTCAGGTCTGCCGCGTTCGTGCCAACCGGGGCAGGGCGTTCATCAGTGATGCTGACCACTCCGCCAATAGCTTCCGGGCCGTATAAAAGGCTTCTCGGGCCTTTTATCACTTCAATGTTATCTATCCCGTCGCTGCTTAACACAAGCCCGTGTTCATCCTGCCATTGCTGGTTATCAAACCGGATCCCGTTTATCATAATTCCTATCCTGTCGCCGTACAGGCCCCTGATATCCGGTTTTGAAATGCCCGTGCCGGTCGAGAGCTGCCATACGCCAGGGATTTTTGTAAGCGCCTCCGATACGTTCATCGCGCCCTCGCGCTGAAGGTCTTTTGCCTTTATCTTTTCAGACTGGTATGGTTTTTCAATAGTTGAATCGGTAACAAGAATTTCTTCTGTGGTTATATCAGTGGGTATCAACTTAATTTCCAGAGGTAGTTTTACATCTCTTGTGTCTATTGACTGGCTGTATGTTTTGAACCCAATCAGCGAAAACTGGAATTGAAAAATGCCGTCCGGCAATCCTGTGAATTCAAAATCGCCTTTAGGTCCTGATGTCACAACTTTTTTCAGGTCGCTGATATAAATGGCAACATCCGGGATGGTTTCATCAGTGATAGCGTTGGTAACAAACCCCGTAATTTTCTTTTGAGCAAATGAAATATTACATACAAGCGATGTAATTAATATGAAGTATGCTAATATTTTCATTTTATTTTGTTAGTTTCTTCTGAAAGAAAAATCAGGAACTTCTCACGCTCCCGGCTCATAAATGCCGGAAGCGAGGGAAGTAAATTAGAATGTGAATTATTTTTTCATTGTCGGCTTAGGGGCGCCAAAGTAAAATGAGACCCCTACATAAGCCTGTAAGTAGCCTATGCTGCTTGCTGGCACTGAAACTCCGCCTTCAGTGTGCGCCTTATCTCCAAGGTCAATTTCATTTGCAGCAACTTCAGTTGAATCATCTGCGCCTAATCCGATAAGGTTAACCAAGTGGTATTTCACGCCAACCACGGCTCCTACCTGTTTACTGAGCTTGAAATCAACTCCGCCTCCGAACTGAATTCCTATCCTGGTCTCAGATTTCATGTTTGTTCTCTGGAATGCTGGGACTGAACGGTCAGTTGCAAATGAACCGCTGAAGAAATTTGCGCAAAAATCTAATCCGAGAAACGGATTAACTTTCTTTGTCGGCTGGAATGCCCACTCGCCTCCAAGGGATATTGCTAATATATTCATCTTTGTGGTCAGCGATAAAGATGTGCCATCATCTGGATTTACTATATTGCCGGTCTGTTTAAACATGTTGTACGTACCGCCAAACACAACCCTGAAATTTCCTTTCTTTCCGATAGCAAGTTTTCCATCCAGCCCAAAGTTGAACCCGTTTTTATTTCTATACGGCCATCTGTCATCGGCAGTATCTGAAACTGCGATTGTATTTCTGAAATCCTGCATTGCTGATGAGTAACCGCCGGTTACATTCAGTGTAAGTTTTGGCTGCGAATACACATTTGAATTTATTAAAAAAATGATTGCCGATGCGAAAAGTAATATATGAAGTTTTTTCATTGTTCTATATAATGAATTAAATTTCTAAAATAATATTATAAGCCCGCCGCAGCTTTTATGCGGTGGAACATTTATGCTAAGTGAAATTTTTGATGATTAGATCAGGCAGCCTGGGGCGGAGCTCTTCCTTCAGGAAGAGTAACGACGTCATTATCTGAACTTAGAAAAGTAATATGAGGAATAAGCCCCACAAGCGGGGGCTCAACAATTGCGTTATCAAGCGCGTCAAGCTGAAGGGTATTTATAGACTGATCCAGAGTTGCTACTATCTGCGTGATCTCGTTCTTCTGGACAGACAACTCAGTATCAAGGTCGATTGTTACAATGATGAATGTAACAATGCCAAGCAGTAGCAGTATATTTACCGGCGCGCTGTTATCTTTCAATACAGGAATTGAAATCAGCCTCCTGTAAAGAGATTTTGCCGGATTCATTTTTTTTGACAATTATAGAGAGCTTAAAATAGATTCCCTGTCGTCGAAATGTTTTATCATTTGTTCCAGTAAAGTTCCTATCTTATCCACTGAGGGAGCTACATCGACGTTCGATTTTGAATTGGTTTCAAGCTCTGCGCATGCGGCAGAAATCGCTTCAACTTCGTCCAGCAGGCCGGCGTCAAACTGGTAAACCTGGTTTAGTTTGTCGTCTTTTATTTTTACCACGTCAAATGCGCCTGAATATCCCCTGGAAGCGGAGCGGAATTTATTAACCGCGCTCTGGAGTTTTTTATCAAGCTTGTCTATCCCGTCTGATTCAAATAACTTACCTCTCTGGGCGAGGTTCAATACTGTGTTTTTCAGCTTTACGTGATTTGAGTCAAGCTCTACTGCAAGCTTATTCCTGAGAACGGTATCCAGCTCCCTTGAGTTATCGCGGTTCACGTACCCGTCATATCCGGGAATGAATCGCTTTATTCTCTCCAGGAAAGATTCCTTCGATTTGACCTGTTGTAATGATGCGTTTAAGTCAGTCATTGTCTTTTATTTATTTTAACTTATTTATATTAACATAAAATAGTACTATTAAATATTTTTTGCAATTTATTTAGTATATTCAGAGAGGGAAATAATTATCTGTTTGTTTCAAATATATAAGCCTTTTTTGATGAAATTATAGTTTTTATTTTGTTTTATGGAGGTTATATGAAACTGGGGAACAAAGCCGTCTTATTTTTGTTTTTGATCTCAGCGCTTGCGCCTTCTTTTATGTACGGCCAGACAGCGGATGAGCTGTTTCAAAATGGCAAGAATGCGCTGCATTCAAAAGACTATGCATCAGCAATAGATTTTCTTTCCCGGTGCATAGCCGCACAGTCAGATAACAGCGACGCATATTACGAAAGAGGGCATGCGTATTATGAATTAAAGCGCTACGACGAAGCGCTTTCAGATCTGAATACAGCTTTGAAACTGGCCCCCGATAATATTGACGCATACTTTGTAAGAGGAGAAGCTTATTTTGGAATTAAGAGTTATGACGCGGCAATAGACGATTTTACGAAAGCCGTAGACTATCAGCCTTCGTTTGCGGACGCGTATTTTGCAAGGGGCGACTGCTACTTCGAGAAGAATCAGTATAACGATGCTATTTCAGATTATACCAAAACTGTTGAAGCTGACCCGTCCTATTCAGATGCGTATTATAAAATGGGAGAGTGTTATGAGAATCTTCAGGATTATAAAAATGCCGTCGCAAACTGGAAGATTGCAAGCGACCTAAGCCCTGCTTATAAAGAAATGCTGAAAGATAAAATTGACGAGGCAAATTCAAAAATTAAATAAGTAAATAGCGGTTAACATTTCATAAATTATCCCATAGTTATGAAGAGAATTCTATTAGTTTTGCCAATGTTCTTTTTTATCTTCTGCGGGCCGGCGTTTGCAGGCACAATTCAACTGAATAGCTTTACAGAGCTTTTGGACGCTCTCAATAAAGGCGAGAAAGTTAACGTTGTGATTCATTACGCGGATTGCAAATTAAAAATTGATTCCGTCGAAAAGAAATCCCCGGATGAAATTGCCGGCATGCCTATGATGCCCTTTGAGTATTATGGCGCGGGGGTGATTAATAAGAAAGCTTTTATATCGTCATCTTCCACAGTTATGATCTACCTGGCCGGGTTTAACGGATTTGTAAATAATTATATGAAGGTGAGAGCTTATGATGATAACACAGTGGAAATTACCGTTAAATTTGTTGCCTCAAAAACTTTTGAAACCCAAATGGATGAAATGTTCACCGGTGGGATCAACGACGGCTCAAACGGTAAAGGAGTTTATTTCTTCGCCGAAAATTAGCCCGGCCTTGTTGTACCGGCATATCGAGATCTGATCCCTTAAACTCATTGAATCTTAACTGATAAGCGGGAATTTAATTTCTAAAAACTAACTTTAGCGGCAATGAAAAAACTTGTATTACTTCTGCTTGTTTTTGCTAACTCGCAGCTATTTTCCCAATCGTGGACTCAAACATTGAACGGCATTACAATTTGGTCTCTCGCAAAAGACATGAACTCAAATATTTATGCCGGCTCAACGGGGTCAAACTCAAAGATCTTCAGATCAAGTAATTTAGGCGTCAACTGGGATACAGTTTCAGGCGCCAACGGGCAAACTGTGTTCTCGATGGATTTCGATTCTCTTGGACGCATGTTTGTCGCAAATTCAACAGCCGGGCTTTTAAGATCCACAAACGGCGGGGTGAGCTTTACTGTTATTCCTGAGAGTGTTTTCGGGAACTCCGGTTTGCAGGCCGTAGCGTGCGGCAAGAATGGTTACGTTTATGTGGCAACAAACGGCGCGGGATTTTACAGAAGTACCGATACAGGCTCTACATTTACTCAAACCGGTTTAAGCTCGATGCAGGTTGTTGCATTGCTGGTTGACAAGTATAATCCTTCAATGGTTTATGCAGGCGTCTCACAGACGTATGCGGGATTCTACAGGTCCACCGATTTTGGCGCTACCTTTTCGGCTAATCTAAATCCGGGCAAAAATATATTCGGTATAATGGAAAGCAGTCCTTCAGTTCTCTATACCGTAACCACCTCACCGGCAGGCGCTGTTGATAAATCAACTGACGGCGGGCTTACCTGGAACACGACGGCTTCAGGCTATGTGTGCAGAGGAATTGCCAATTCGCCATTCGGAATTCTTATCGCCGGGAACGGGGGATTGTTCATTTCGACAAACGGCGGGACTAGCTTTTCAAACTATGGTATTACAGCTATATCAACACCTGTCCTTTCCATTGGCAATGTAACAATAGTTGGGGCGAGCGGGACAACTGCAGGCGGCGCTTACTACAATGTCGGCATAGTTGGTTTGAATAATAACGGGACTATTGCTCAGAGTTTTCAATTGTATCAGAATTATCCAAATCCCTTTAACCCGTCTACAAAAATCAAATTTGATTTGCCATCTTCAGGTCAAAATCTTGCCTTTGTTACACGAATAGATATTTATGATGCTTTAGGTAAAAAAATGGAAACACTTTTCAGCCGGCAGTTACAGCCGGGGAGCTATGAATTTGAGTGGAACGCAGCGAATTACCCAAGCGGAGTCTATTATTATAAATTGTCATATGGCGTTCAAATTGAAACTAAAAAAATGGTTCTTATCAAATGAGAATGAATTTTTGCAGGTTTGTTGAACTTTTTGACAATTATATTTATTCCTCATTAATGAACTTATAGAATCAAAAATATGACTAAATTTTCTGTATTTACTTCTGTTGTCATCGCCGTTTTTGTAATTACAATTAAGCCGGCGCTAAGCCAAAACGACGGAGTACAGCAAACCTCCCCAAAAACATGTATTGTAACCGGCGAAACAATAGAAGAGGGGCAGGGGGTCGAGCTTACTTACCTTGGCAAAACATATAACTTCTGCTGTTCTCATTGCGTTGATAAGTTCAAAAAAGAACCTATGAATTACATTAAAGAAGATATTAAGTGCCCGGTCAGCGGCGAGACCGCATCTAAGGATATTTCGGCTGTGTATGACGGCGTGAAATACTATTTTTGCTGTGAGAATTGCGAAGGCAAGTTCAAAAAAGACCCGGAAAAATATTTGAATAAGGATAAGAAAGACAATAAATGAGTTTGGGGATATCAAAGAAGAAAAGCGGCCGTCCTTTTCCGGGCGGCCACTTCTTTAATTCTTTTTGCCTTTGATGGCGTTATCACCAACAAAAAATGACATGATCTCTTATGTTGTTGGTCATAAGGCCAACAACGGCAAAGAACGCAGTAGTTCAAAAGGCACTATTTGTAAAAAATTGTTAATATTCGCCCGCCTTCATTTATAAATTGAATATTTACTATATTAGAACTAAATTGCAACTTGCGTAAATATATTCAAAAAAAGGGCTAATTCCCCTTTTCAATTATTAAGGTTTAGGCACATTTGCAAGCTCCTACGGGAAAAGACAAGGAAATTCAGGAAGTTTTAAAGGCATCGGGTGAAATTCCGGGACATGTTGCGATTATTATGGACGGCAACGGCAGGTGGGCGCAGGAAAAGGGAAAGCACAGAACGTTCGGGCACCGGGAAGGCGTCCATTCGGTAAGAGACATAGTTGAAGCCTCCGGACAATTAGGAATTAAATACCTCACATTATATACTTTTTCTACTGAAAACTGGAGACGTCCAAAAACTGAAGTTGCGGTTTTGATGCGTCTGCTTATCAAGGCTCTCAGAGACGAGACCGATAAATTACATGAAAATAACGTGCGCTTAACCGCGGTCGGCGATATGTCGGTATTGCCTCCCCAGGTTTTGAACGAACTTAACGAAGGTATCCGCAAGACTCGCGATAATAAGCTCATGACTCTGGTTCTGGCGTTAAGCTACAGCGGCAGGTGGGATATCATTAACGCGGTCAGGAAGATTGCGCATGATTACAAGCACTCGGCTCTCAAATTTGCCGATATTAACGAGAATTTCTTCGGCAATTACCTTGTTACAAAGGATATTCCCGATCCTGACCTGCTCATCAGAACCGGAGGCGATTACAGGATAAGCAACTTCCTTTTGTGGGAGAGCGCCTATACCGAGCTTTATTTTGACAGACATTTTTGGCCCGATTTCAGAAGGAAAGCTCTCTACGATGCAATTAAAGAATTTCAGGGACGGGAAAGAAGGTTCGGCATGACTACTAAACAAATTCAAAAGAAGAAATCAACTAAATGAAGTTTTTCAATAAGCCAGTAAACGTTTCCGCGCTGTTTGCAATTTTGATTTTCCTTTCGGTATGCTCAGGCGCAATCGCGCAGGAAGCCTCTACTTATAAAATAATTGCAATATCGACCGACGGCAATAAGAGATTTGATTCAAAAACTATAATCGCCAACAGCGGCCTTAAAGTCGGAGAAGAGATTGTGATTCCTTCGGACCAGACCAAGGATGCTATTGAAAGACTCTGGAACCTGAACTTGTTTTCAGATATACAGATCATGGTGGATAAGAAAGTAGGAAACGGGGCGTACATTGTCATCAAAGTTAAAGAGCTGCCTATACTGGATGAAATAAAATATACTGGTAACGATGAATTCAGCAAGAAGGATCTTGACGATAAGATAAACCTGGTAAAGGGCCAGGTAATTACGCCCCAGACTGTCAAAGATATTGAATACAATATAAAAAAAGCATACCTGGATGAAGGTTATCCCCTTGTTGAGGTGTCCGTAGACCAGTTTGTAAACACATATAACGAAGCCCAGCTAAGAGTAAAAATCCACGAAGGTAACAAAATAAGCGTCGAGAAGATAAGATTTGTAGGAAACAAAAAAGTGTCATCAAGCGACCTTAAGGGCGCGATGGAAAATACTACTGAAAGAGTCTGGTGGAAGTTCTGGGATAAGGCGAGATTTAACAAGAAGGATTTCGAGAAAGACAGCTCCGATATCATTGACTATTATCAGGAAAAAGGCTTTAAGGACGCGAGTATTGAAAGTACTTCGTTAAAATACACGCCTGATAAAGAAGATGTGGATATTACTATAAAAGTAAATGAGGGCAGAAGATACAGGATCGGCAAAATAACATTTACGGGAAATAAGATATACAAAGATTCCCTTCTTTATGAAAGACTTGGCCTTAAGACGGGCGACGTTTATAATATCAAAAAGTTCCAGCAGAACCTGAGAGGGAACGAAAACCAAACCGATATTTCAACTCTCTATCTTGATAACGGCTACCTGAATTTTCACGCCGATGTTGATGAAACTGTCAGGGATAGCAACATAGTCGACCTGAATATTAAAATTACCGAGAAGAACCAGTTCAGGGTCGGGTTGATAGGCTTTTCGGGAAACACTAAAACGCAGGATAAAGTGATGCGAAGGGAATTGTTCACTTTGCCCGGGCAGTACTTCAACAAGAGCGATATGATCAGAAGCGTAAGACAGCTCTCATCGCTTAATTACTTCAACCCTGAGAAATTCAATTACGACGTATCGCTCAGGAACGACAGTACTGTTGATTTAACGTACATTCTCGAAGAGAAATCATCCGACCAGCTAAATGCCTCCGTTGGTTACAGCGAGAGCTTTGGTCTTTCGGGCAGCCTGGGGCTCACTTTCAATAACTTTGATATTTCAGACCCGTTTTCGGGAGGCGCGGGCCAGGTTCTCAGCTTCACATGGGATTTCGGGTCAGGCGGCACATACAGGCAGTTCAGGATAAGCTTTACTGAACCTTGGTTTATGAATACTCCAACGCTTGTCGGATTAGACCTGTTCGATACAAGAACTAATTATGACTATGATATCCGCGAGACAGGGGCGACTTTTAATATAGGAAGAAGGTTTAAGTTCCCTGATGATTATTTCCGCGGTGATTGGTTTCTTAAGTACCAGGAAACAGATGTTATCCAGGGAGCCGGAATATACCAGACCGGCTTAAGAAGCCAGGTCAGCATTGGGCAGGTTATTTCGAGGAACTCGACGGACAACCCT
This sequence comes from uncultured Ignavibacteria bacterium, assembly GCA_963816535.1. GTDB lineage: Bacteria > Bacteroidota > Ignavibacteria > Tepidaquicellales > OLB5 > CAWFKW01. Next base: position 62,151 of record CAWFKW010000001.1, read on the forward strand.
GTGTTCCCCACATACGGTTCGCATGTTGCCTTTTCGACTGAAATTGCCGGCGCAAATGTTATCGGCTCGACTCATTTTTTAAAGCTCGGCTTTAAATCTGAAGCATATAACAGGATTGATAACTCGGGTAAATTCATCCTGGCTTCTTCGTTCGATATAGAAGGCATAAGCAGCCTTGCAAAAGACGGTTACGTGCCTCCAAACGAATTGTTCTTTATGGGCGGCAGCGGGCTTGCGTATAACACAACCGAATTGAGAGGTTACGATGACAGAACTATCGGCCCCACGGATATATATAAGTCTCCGATCGGCGGAAGGTTCCTTATGAGATACAGCGCGGAACTGCGTTATGCGCTAGTTATGGACCCCATACCTGTATTCTTGACTTCTTTCATTGAAGCGGGCAATGTGTGGGCGACTTTTAAACAGTCGAACCCATTCGATCTTAAGCGCTCGGCTGGATTCGGCATAAGGGTTCAGCTTCCCGCAGTGGGTATTATAGGGTTTGATCTGGGGTACGGCTTCGACAGGAAAACAGTGGATGGGCAGGACCCATCATGGATATTCCACTTCCAGTTCGGTAAAGGATTCTAGTTAACGGCAACAAAAAAATTAAGACATATAAATTAAATATATAAAGGAGTTATAAGTGAAAAAAACGATAATAGCATGTTTGGCGATTTTCGTAATGTTTGGGGCAGGGAGCGCATATTCGCAAGTGAAGATCGCGTTTGTTGACAGCGACGTTATTATTAAACAGCTTCCGGAAGCCCAGGCGGTCCAGAAACAGCTTGAGGATCTTCAGAAGGCTTATGTTGATACAATCACGTCAAGAGAAAACGATTTGAAATCAAAAGCGGATGATTTTAAGACAAAATACGAAGATGCCCAGAACCAGGTGAATTCAGGCAAACTCACGGCTGACCAGGCTAAACAGCTTGAGGCGCAAATGACCGAAATGCAGAACGATATCCAGAAGGCTGACCAGGACCTTGCAGCATACAAACAGCAGATTCAGCAGCAGCTTGTTTCAACGCAGCAGCAGCTATTCAAGCCTGTAAAAGAAAAAATTACGAAAGAAATTGAGAATGTGGCGAAAGAGCTGAAATATAACATCGTTCTGGATAAAGCATCCGATGCGCTGATATTCGGCGATAAGGAATTAGACATAACGTTCAAAGTTCTGGATAAACTTAAATAATACGGCGCCGGGGAAATATACCTTTTATTAAAATATCCGGTAAAAAAACTATGAGAACAAAACTCAGTTTAATAGCGCTTCTCCTGTTTCCTGTTTCATGTGTGTTTGCCCAACAGAAGATAGGTTATGTAGATTCTAAAGTGATTGTCGAAAGCATGCAGGACGCAAAAGACGCACAGGCAAACCTGGATAATATTGTTTCAGGCTGGAAAGCTGAACTAAAACAAATGACCGATAGCCTCGCTTCCTTTAAAGACGACTACGAGAAGAAGAAGCTTGTGCTAACCGAAAAGGTCAGGCAGCAGAGGGAAGATGATATAAAGGGCCTTGAGAAAAAAATAGCCGATTACAAACTGCTGAAGTTCGGCGAGAACGGCGAATATTTCCAGAAGCAAAACGATTTGATGAAGCCCGTTCAGGATAAAGTTTTTAAAGCAATACAGGATGTTGCCAAAGACGACGACTATGATTTTGTATTTGACCGGAGCAGCCAGCTTATGCTGCTCTACATGAACGAAAAGTACGACATTACCCAGAAAGTCATTAAAAAGCTCGAAGGCAAATGAAACTTTCCGAAATTGCCGCGCTCGTTGGCGGGGCGCTTGAGGGTGATGGCGAAATTGAGATAAACAATATCGGCAAGATCGAATCAGCCGGGCCCGGTGAAATTACCTTTATCGCAAATCCAGCTTACGAAAAGTTCTACTCAACCGCGAAAGCCGGCGCAATAATTGTTTCCCTAAAGTTTGATCCCGTCAAAGTATTAAGAAACGACAAACGTGTAATTCCGCTTATTCGGGTCAAGGACCCGTACCTTGCATTCATCCAGGTACTCGATAAATTTTCACCGCAAAGCGAACTTCAAAAAGTAGGTATACACGAATCGGCTGTTGTAGCCGATAGCGCCGAAATTTCTAACGAAGAAGTAAGAATTGGCGCCGGGTGTTTTATCGGCGAGAAATGTGAGATCGGAAAAAAGAGTATCGATACTTCCTAATACCGTGATACTTTCTGGAGTTGAAATTGGCAATGATGTTTTGATCTATCCGAATGTGACAATTTACACGGGCTGCAAAATCGGCGCCAGGGTGATTATCCATTCAGGCACTGTAATTGGCAGTGATGGATTCGGGCAGGCTAAAAATGCAGACGGAAGCTTTTCTAAAATTCCGCAAAAGGGGATTGTTGTAATTGAAGATGATGTTGAAATAGGCAGCAACTGTTCAATTGACCGCGCCACCATGGGCGAAACAATTATCCGCAAAGGCGTTAAGCTTGATAACCAGATACAGATTGCGCATAATGTTGAAATAGGCTCTAACACAGTAATAGCCGCTCACACCGGAATTGCCGGCAGTACAAAGATTGGGAAGAACTGTATGATCGGCGGCAAGGTCGGAATTGTCGGGCACATTGAAGTCTGCGATGGAGTAATTATCACCGCCGCGACAAATGTATCTAAATCCATAACCAAGCCCGGAATGTATTCCGGTTACCGCGCCCAGCCCCAAATGCAGGAACTGAAACAGGAAGCCGTCATCCGCAACCTTCTTAAACCGAAGAAGTGATTATTCTTTGTCATCCCCGCGCAGGCGGGGATCCAGACCAAAATTTCCAATATTGTTTATAGGTACTATAATAAGCGATCCTGATGTTTGGAAAGCTTTTTATTAGCAGACGCGACAATAGTTGCCTGCCTGTAGCATGCCGGTTATCGGGTGAATAATCAAATAAATTTTCTGTACCGGCGTTCGAGAGAACACCCTTTTTATGTTGTTTTGATTTCTTTGGAGTGCATCGACAATGTCGATGCGGCGCTGACACTGTCAGCGCACTCCCAAGAAAAGATCTTGTTCTTGGTAATGCTATAGGCATCCCTTTGTGATAACACCGGCAATGGTGAAGTATTAAATAATATTTCGACGCCCAGCGAATTAAAAACATTAAGACACGGATTACATTAATTTTTAATGGATTTACCAGAAAAACTCTAAAAACCAGCCGCTTCCGCCATTCAAAACATTGATATTTATCATGTTTCATTATGACGTAAGTCAAATTTGTCCATTACCCCCTGAACCTGCTACAACAAGTTTGGAATAAATCTTACGGAGGCACTGATGTGCGGTTATATTCCATTATCAAATCTATTAATGGAGGTTTTATTGCCTGCGGAAGCGATTGGAGAACTAACATCGATGGACTTTTATTGAAGATTGACTCGCTCGGTAATCTGCTCTGGGTTAGATATTATCTTGCCGGCTTTGATAAAACTTTATTTTCAGTCACTGAATCTGTTGGAGGTAACTTATTAATTACAGGCGATGATGAGGTAACTTATGGGGGGGGTATCCCTGCAAAAACGTTAATAATGAAATTGAATTCTGTAGGTGACAGTATTTGGGTAAAAAGGTACAGCGCGAATTCTGCAAGCTGCTATGGACAAAATATTAAAACTTTTTCCAATCAATATATTGTTGCTGGGTCAACACGAGATACAGTTTATGCTAGTCCTGATTGGCCTTACATCATGAAACTTGACACAAACGGAAATTTGCAGTTTAAGAAAATCTATACGGCATTACGTAGTGAATATTATCTTTGCTTTGGGATTTCAAATAATACTTATTTGTTTTCTACTAGCGTTATTTATGGAGCAAATCACATAGCAGGAAAAGTATATGTTACTGATACCGGTGGTACTGTAATACGGCAAAAGGAATTTAATGACACGGGACAGGTTGAGCTGAATGCAATTTTACCTTTGCCAAACGGTGATTTGCTTTTTGCAGGATATTGGGGCAATTATGGACCTACCCGCAATGATTTTTACGTTATTAGAACCGATAGCGTTTTAAATTTTCCTCCCATAGGAATTCTTAATCACTCCAATAATTTACCTAATATGTTCGTTCTATATCAGAATTATCCTAATCCATTTAATCCTGAAACAATTATTAAATATGATTTACCAAAAGATGGTTTAGTTTCAGTAAAGATATATGATTTACTCGGAAAAGTTGCTTTCTCTAAGACAGAATATAAATTAGCCGGTACATATGATTTTAGCTTTAACGGCTCATCTTATGCTTCCGGTTTATATTTCTACAGAATAGAAGCTGGTGCGTTTGTTGATTGTAAAAAGATGGTGCTGATAAAATAAACAAACATCTATTTTCGCTTAAAAGCGGGTTAAGCGCCCGCTTTTTTATTAATAATATTCAAAAATTTAAGATGTGGAGTGACGACAGTCGTTTATTTTAGCATTGACAACATAAACACTCGTGTATTATATTTGCTGATTCTTATTGACTGGTAATTTTTAATCCGGCTAAATATTAATTGTCAGTTACATCTGACAACTCTCATCCTTCAAATGCGAAATGACACAGATTTTTTATCAATTCCCAAACGTAAAAGCCAAAATTCCGGCTTTCCCACGAAACTTTTGAGTACATGTCACGAAACTTAGTTTTTTTATTAATTGCGATTTTAAAGTTAAAACACAAAAAAATATTCTGTCTCACTTATCTTATGAAAATCAAAAGCTATGCGCACGTGTATTAACCTATTTAACTTATATTTAACTCAATTAACTATTCCACTAAAACTTAATTCTAAAAATGTTATCTTTGTTAATTGATTTATTTAATAATTACTGATTTATGCTTGAAAAACAAAGAACCATTGGCAAAATAGTATCAGTTTCAGGAATTGGCCTGCATACGGGAAATCCATCAACTATGACTTTCAATCCCGCGCCGGATAACTATGGAATTCGATTTAAGCGCGCCGACTTGCCGGGAAGTCCCGAGATACAGGCAGATATTGACCATGTAACAGATATATCGCGAGGCACAACAATTTCAGTCGGCGATGTGGAGGTTAAAACTACCGAACATGTGCTTGCCGCAATTATGGGCTGCGAAATTGATAACATCATGGTTGAGCTTACTACAAATGAGCCGCCTGTTATGGACGGGAGCTCAAAGCCGTTTGTTGATATGCTGCTTGATGCAGGATTTGTGGAGCAGAATGAACCGAAAGATTATTTAGTTATAGAAAATACTATCCATTACCGGAGCGAAGACAGCAATGTAGATATAGTTGCATTCCCGCTTGATGATTTCAAAGTGACAGTGATGATAGATTATAAAAATCCTGCCCTTGGCTCGCAATATACGGCGCTGTTCAATATGCAGAATGAGTTTGCAACTGAGTTTGCGCCGGCCCGTACGTTCTGTTTTCTTCATGAGGTTGAAGCGTTATATGACCAGGGATTAATTAAAGGCGGCAAGTTCGATAATGCCGTTGTTATAGTTGACAGGGCGCTTCCGCAGGATGAACTTGAAACATTAATGGCTAAACTGGGAATTAAAGATACCGTTGTGCTTGGAGAAACCGGGATACTGAATAACAATCCTCTCAGATATACAAATGAACCCGCGCGTCACAAAGTGCTTGACCTGATTGGCGATTTGGCTCTAATTGGCGCCCCTATAAAAGGTCACATTATGGCGGCGCGACCGGGGCATAAATCGAATATTGAGTTTGTGAAGATGATGAGAAATCTTTACAAACAGAATAAGCTCAAGATGAAATACCAGCTCCAGAAATCTTCGGATGTTGTTTTTGATATTAACGCTATCAAAAAGATGCTGCCTCACCGTTACCCGTTCCTGCTGGTAGATAAAGTTGTTGAAATGGAAATGGGAAAACGAATTGTTGGAGTGAAAAACGTAACTGTTAACGAGCCGTTTTTCCAGGGACATTTCCCTCAGAAGCCCATAATGCCCGGAGTGCTTATTATAGAAGCTATGGCGCAAACCGGCGGCTTGCTGCTGCTTAGTTATCTTGAATCGTATGAAGGCAAACTTGCTTACTTTACTTCGATAGATAAGGCAAAATTCCGCAGGCAGGTTATCCCCGGCGACCAGTTATTTTTTGTAGTTGAAGTTCTTGACCGAAAGCGAAATATATTTAAGCTGAGAGGTAAAGCGTTTAAGAACAGTATAAACGGTGAACTTGCCGCCGAAGCGGAAATAATGACCGCGATAGCGGATGAATAGGACTGACATTCCCGCGCAGGCGGGAATCCATATTATACATACCCTCATTCCCAATCCGGGAAGCGGACAGCTTGAGCAGGAGCACAAAAAATTTATTTCTTCGCTTCTTTCTCTGCCCTATAAAGGTCGTCAATAAAATTCTCGGGTTCGGGATAGCCGTTATTGATAGGATAAAATGCGATATGCAGGTGAGTTCTTCCGCCAATCGCTTTGCGGCCGGTCCGTCCGACAAATGCGACAGGGTCGCCTGCTTTAACAACCTGGCCCACTTTAACAAATATAGAATCCAGATGGGAATAATAGAACATCGCCTCAGATTCGGGGTCGTATATTTTAATATAATTTCCGCCCCGTCCGAAATCGCCCGGCTTCCAGTCGGCGAAAATTGTGAACACAATGCCGTTCACCATAGAAAGCGCTTCCACTTTTTTCCCCGTGGAATCTTCAACTCCGTTGCTGTCTTTATCCAGGATAAAGATATCATGCGCAGGATGGTTATGCGACTCGCCCCCCTGGAAATAATCAAAATATACGTCGCCATAATCGTTCCCGCCGCTCCTGTATGAAACGCTTGTCCATCCTTTCATCGGGAAAACCCATTTGTCCCTGGGTGTGTATTTGAGACCGGTTGTCCGGAAGAATTTGTTAGCGAGCTTCACATATTTATCGATCGAGTCTACAGCGTCTTCCTTTGGTATCTTTACGTCCATTATGAGCAGGTCGGTCTTATTCCACCTCTCAAACAGGTTTGAATCCTGTGAGAGAGCCGCCATGGACGATAAAAACGCCAGAGAAATAATGAAAAAAATCCTCATGTATTTACGTTCGGATTTGTTGCTGCAAATTAATAAAAATAAATTTTCAGATAAACTGAAAAAACATTGGCAGTTCGTAGTGTCCTAATTTGTTAAGACGCTGCCTGGAAGTTAGAACATGATTATTTGCATATTTTATGATGAAAGTAAAAAATAAATTTGCTTCTCAAATTGATGAAGAAGCTCTGGCATAGGATAAGCGGATTCCTCGGGTTAAAAAGAAACGTGCTTCTTCTTTTCGGGCTCATAATTTTGATTATGACCGGAGAGAAGATGTGGGAACGTTTCATCCCTAAGTACCTCGAGGGTCTGGGAAGCGGCATACTAATCATTTCGGGATGGGGATTCCTGCAAAATTTCCTCGCCTCTTTCTGGTCGCTGCCCGGCGGATTTATAGCCGATAGGATCGGTAACAAGAAGTCCTTCCTTATCTTCAACTTAATGGCGATCGGCGGCTATGTTATTGCAATTGTGTTTACAAGCTGGATAGCAGTATTCATCGGGCTCATTTTTTTCTCGGCATGGAACGCTATTGCGTTCCCGGCTAGCGCATCCATGATAACAAAGAGTCTTGGGCCCGGAAAGACAGCTATGGGGCTCTCTATGCAGTCCATTACGCGCCGTTTCCCTATGATGATAGGTCCGGTATTGGGCGGTGTATTGATTAGCGCTTATGGATTGATAGACGGCATCCGCGTCACGTTCGGAGTTTCTATAGTTTTGTGCTCGATCGGGCTTCTCTTTCAGAGTAAAATGACCAATGACGATGTAAAAGAGCACGAAAAGATTCACCCGTACTTGTTGTGGAAAAAGTTCGACCCGAGGCTCAAGAACCTCCTCCTTTCGGATATACTAATCAGATTTTCCGAACAGATCCCGTATGTTTTTGTTGTCATTTGGTGCATTGATAACCTGAGGGTAAACCCTGAACAGTTTGGATTTCTGACCGCGATTGAAATGATAACCGCGGCGCTGATTTATATCCCGGTTGCGAGTTTCTCAGATAAGCTGGAACGAAAACCTTTCGTTGTTATAACTTTTTTCTTTTTCACGATTTTTCCTGTATTTTTGTTTTATAGTTCCGGTTACTGGCTGTTGGTCGTTGCCTTTGTGATAAGAGGATTAAAGGAGTTTGGAGAACCGACGCGTAAGGCAATGATAATGGATCTTGCAGTGAAGAATGCTGAAGCAAGGTCTTTCGGGCTTTACTATTTTATCAGGGATTTTGTTGTTTCGTTTGCTGCGTTCGGCGGCGGGTTCCTTTGGGAACTTGGCCCCGGATATAATTTCTGGGCCGCATCGGCGTTGGGTTTAGCCGGAACAATTTATTTCATATTTTTCGGAAAAGGAACCGAGGTAATTAACAAAACTGCGTGAGAATTAGGAGGAATTTGACTGAATCTTTATCAATACCCGCTTCAGCTCTGCGGAGGAAGTATTTTGCTGCAATAGTAATTTTCTTTACTGTTTACTGCCTTTTCCTAAGCTGGAGCTTTCTCTTTCAAAATGTTGATGATGCGTATATTTCTTTCAGGTACGGGAGAAATGTGATGCAGGGCCACGGGCTTGTTTATAATGCAGGAGAATATGTGGAAGGCTACACAAACTTCTTGTGGACTGTAATTACCGCCCCGTTTACAATTATTAAGGGGATAGATATTTCGGTTTTTGCCCTATCACTGGGGCTTCTGATCTCTGTGTTCAATATTTATTTTCTCTTTAAACTTATTAAATTGTTCCCCGAGATCTTTTATAAATTACCTGTTTATTTGTTTCTTCTTCCGATAATATTTTTTGTTTTGGATGACTCCATAGCTTTCTGGGCAATTGGCGGTATGGAGTTCCCTCTTTACACACTGTTCATTCTCGGAATAATATATAATTACTTTCAGATAAATGAAGGCGGCAAACGGGTCATCTATCTGTTGTGTTTTATGATGTTGTGTACTTTAACAAGGCCCGAAGGCAATATGATATATATTCTTGTCTTGTTTCATATGGTCCTTAACAGAAAAAAGATCGTAAATCTCCGGCCGACTTTTGCAAAGTTGGTTATTGGTTATGCGGCGTTCTTCGCACTGTACTATGGATTCAAATACTTTTATTACGGGCATTTCATTCCAAATACTTTTTATGCAAAAGGCGTGACAGACGTTACGATGAATTTGTACCTGGGGGCAAAATACCTGGCTCTTTGCCTGGGCGCCAGGCTTTATATATTGATCTTCATCCTGTTTATTCCCTTTGGCAGGGCCCTCAGAGATTTTAAGCAATCATTCCTGATCCTTTTCTGCCTGGTATATATTATTTATCTTATCGAGGTGGGCGGAGACTGGATGATTGCCAACAGGTTTTTTGTGCCCATAATTCCAATGCTTTACATTCTAAGCGTTATCGGATTAGTTTGTGCCGTGAGGAAGGTGGAGGATACGTTCAAAAAGGGTCCGGGCTCGGCTAAAATGATCTCAGGAATCTTGGCGGTAGTTTTGTCAGTTCTTCTTTTTTCAGTTACCATGGGTTTCCTGGAATATAAGGAGCTTATTATTAAAGACGATAATGCTCAATATGAAAAGCAATGGTCTATGTTCGGCAAATGGCTGAAAATGAGCGTGAGTCCCAATACTGTTATTGCTGTAGGTCCCGCCGGGAAGATCCCGTATTATTCTGAGCTGTACACCATAGACATGTGGGGACTAAACAATGAATTCATTGCCAAGACAAGTTCTAAGAGGCTGCAGGCCGGGCATAAGAAATTTGATTTTGAATATGTACTTTCTCTTAATCCGGAATTCATAATCGGTTATGCAGGCTTCGCAGACAGCGATATGCCGCCGCGTTATCAAAAATTCAATGCGCCCGAAGAAAAATACAGGTGCAATGACGTTGTTTTTCGTTTGACAGAACCTTACCGCAGAAACAAATAATATACTTTTGTCATAATTTATGGAACTGAAAACAGCTATGATACTTGCGGCCGGATATGGAACGAGGCTGCTTCCAAAGACTCAGGATCTCCCTAAAGCTCTGGTTGAAGTGTATGGGAAACCCATGATAAGCCGCGTTATTGAAAGACTCAGTATTTTTGGCATTGAAAACATAGTTGTTAACGCACATCATTTTGCTGAACAAATGGTTAATTATTTTGCGGTGAATGATTTTGGCGTAAAGATTTCGCTGAACATTGAGGATAAAATCCTTGGGACAGGCGGCGGAATCAAAAACGCTTATGAATATCTTAAAGACGCAGAAAATTTTCTTGTGCATAATGTTGATGTTGATTCCGACATTGACTTTTCCGCGATGTTCGAATTTCATACAGAGCGTAAACCGCTTGCATCGCTCGCAGTTAAGAACAGAGATACGTCGCGCCCGCTTCTGATAGACGAAGGGCAGAACATAATTGGAAGAAGAATTGATGGCGAAGATTTAGATTTTGTCCCAGCTGCGGGTAGGATAAATTTGACAGCATTTTGCGGGGTGCATATCGTTTCTTCGGACATCTTCGGTTTTTTCCCGGACAAGGCTGAATTTGATATTGTTGATTTTTACATGGAACTGATCGAAAAAGGAATCAGTATCTGTGGTTTTGATGTTAATAACGCTAAGTGGAGCGATTTGGGGAAATTCACGGATTTGAAATGAACATTCGTAGTTGCGTACATGCATGATTTTGTTTCCCGGTAAATCACCCCTGAACGCCCGAAATTGACTCCACCTTTTGAAAAGGTGTATCTTATGCAAGAATTTTGCTCCTTTTTTAAAGAAAGGAATTTTTGATGTTTTTTGGCGCCCACCCGATGTTTCTCTCGTTCAGCACAATAGCCTTGATTCTGGTATCTTTTGTATACCAAGCTGCAAAGAAGTCCAATTTTTAATAATTCTTAATCAGCGTTTAATATTCACGGGCTATTTTTAAAATATCTTTTCAGAACTGTTGACTTTTAGATTATTACTGTTTAAATTACACATGATTAAAAATTCAAATCTGATTATTTTTAGTTTTGTGATTGTATTGAGGCATTGCCCTGATGCTCTATGTGCTATTCCATTGTCGGCCATGATTTAGACTTTTGGAAGATTTTTTAGCTCTTATAGACCATAGTATTACATTTTGTTGTTCATCTGGTTCGAAGGATTGCGTAACGTGTTAAGTAGTTTCGTATGTGCAACTCATACGGCGTTCTGTACACAATTTTTGGGGGAATAAATTATCTATTATTAAATCAACTTAATTAATTTCAAGGAGAAATCTATGTTAAGAAACAAAACTTTCTATGTTCTCTGTTTGATTGCGGTATTTTTCGTATCAAACAATGCTTTTTCACAGGTTTTGAGAGCCGATATACCTGGTAAGGATGTCGGCCAACCAAGACACATTACGAAAAGTGATGAACCTGTTATGACAACTAGGCCCGTGGTAAATCCGCCAAGGGATGAAGTCGGTTCATTTAGTCTTAATGGTTATCTTGGCAATTTGAACGCCGCAGGTAATTATGTCAGCGTGCCTACGAGCACCGATTTTGACGGAAACCTCAGTTTCGATGGCGCCATTGAAATGTGGGTTTATCCCGTTTCATATTCAACTACCCCAATATTGCTCACCAAAGAAAACGGGGCAACCAGTCAATTCTTGATAGGAATTCAATCTTCCGGACTCCTCTTTTTGAGAATCAACAATGGCGTTGGTACAAATACCGGAGGAACGGTCATTCCATTAAACCAGTGGACTCATATAGCGGTTTCATGGACAGGCGGAAGCCCCTGGACTGTATCTTTTTATGTGAACGGAGCTTTGAGCGGAGGTACTGCGAGCTTTAGCGGAACATGGGCTCCTAATACAAACCCATTATTGATCGGAAGTTCAACATTTTGGACGTCTGAATTTTTCAATGGTTCAATTGATGAAGTTAGGATATGGCAGCCGGCATTGACTGCGGCACAGGTTGCGACCAACCGTTTTATCTCATTGGGCGATGGCGCAGCCGCTAACGCATCAGGAGCATTAACTTCAAATTCAGCGTACAGCGGCTTGATATCATCATGGACATTTAACACAGGCGGCACTGCATATGATGATATCAGCGGACATAATGGCACATACGTGGGATCTGCTGGCGCTTACGGAACAGAAGCCGATCAGCCCATCCCGTATAATTTTGCGTTGTTCTGCCCGGGTACCGGCAACGCCACAAGTTTCGTTGCGGCCCCTAACAATGCCGCATTGACACTCACTACCGGAGGAACTGCTGAGTGCTGGATCAAACCAATAGTTGCTACTGGAACGCAGGAAATTATTTCTAAGAGCGCCACGACGAATACGCAGTATATGTTTGGCGTAACCGGTGGCATCCCGTATATGAGATTCGGGTCAACGCCTACAACAAGTACTGCCCCTGCTTTACAGGTTGGGAAATGGTATCATCTGGCCTGGACATGGACGGGAACACCCGGAAACTATTCGATAACTTTTTACGAAAATGGCACGCCATATGGTCCGGTTACAAATGCGGGAACCATGGCATCGACAACCGACCCGGTGACTATTGGCGACGGACAGGCTTTTACTTCAGAGAATGTGAACGGTTATGTTGATGAAGTAAGATTATGGAATGTTGCGCATAATACCGACCAGATAAGAGCGGCTATGTTTTGTTCCGCAAGGGGCATGACTACTACCACCGGATTAGTAGCTGCGTGGAATTTTGACGGCAACCTGAATAATTTCTCTGCGACCACAGGTATTAACGGTTCATTTAGCACCGGAGGAGCAAACCTTTGCCGTCTTAGCGCATATTCAAATGAAAATTTAACCGGCCCTCCCGGAACAGGGTTGACAGCGCACTCAACGGTAGTTAACAGATTAGCTACCGGAAATCCGTTCCCGGGCGGGTTTGCAGTAAGAGCCCCGAATGCTGTAATAGCAGATTTAGGAACAACGACTGACAACATAACAATGGGAGGTACCGGAGCGGTCACGAGCGTTGAGGTATTCCTATCGATTCAGCACACTTTTGTAAATGACCTGACAGTGAAATTAACTGCACCGAATGCAACCCAAACGGGATTGATCTTGCAGCACGGAAGCGGTAACGGAAGCGGAATTCTTACATTTGTTGTAGATGGAGGTCTTGTGACTTCAACTGCGGGATGGTTCGCTCCGTGGTCAAACGTCTGCGGCCCCGATAACGCTATGGGCAATTTCGGAGGTTCAAACGTCAACGGAACATGGACCCTGACTGTTCAGGATAACGCCGCCGGCGATTCAGGTTTACTGCTGGGCTGGGGTATCAGACTTAACGGCGCAATTACCGGAATTCAGCCAACCAGCAACAACGTACCGGGCAAATTCGCTTTGTATCAGAACTATCCAAACCCGTTCAACCCGACAACGAACATCAGGTTTGATATACCTAAAGACGGAAACGTCAGTATTAAGGTGTATGATGTCCTGGGAAGACAGGTTTCTTCTGTTGTGGATGAATTCAAAAAAGCAGGCGAATATAGCGTTTCGTTCGATGCATCTAACTTAGCATCAGGCGCTTATTTCTATAAGATCACCGCCGGTGATTTTGTGGAAACAAAGAAAATGATGCTTATTAAGTAGCTAAAAGGTAATATAATTTATAATTCCCCGTCCCTGTTTAACAGGGACGGGGTTTTTTGTAAATTGAATAAGATAAGATATTAAGCTATATTATTTAATCTTTTTTCAAAAATATTGGCTATTTCTATGAAACATTGGGCATTAATATTAGGCGCGTCAAGCGGTTTTGGGGGTGCGGTAGCGCTTGAGCTTGCCAAAAACGGATATAATATCTTTGGCGTGCATCTTGACAGGCAAATCACTATGCCAAATGTAAATAATCTGATAAAGAAAATTGAGCATTCCAAACAGCATGCCGTTTTTTTTAATATAAATGCCGCAGACTCAATAAAGCGAAATGAAGTTCTCGACGAAATTAAAGAAAGGCTTCACGGGCACGAAGTTGGCGCTGTAAAAGTGCTTGTGCATTCACTCGCTTTCGGAACTCTGAAACCCTTTGTTGCAAAAGCGCAAAATAACTGCATTTCGCAGGCACAAATGGAAATGACTCTGGATGTTATGGCAAATTCATTAGTGTATTGGGCGCAGGGCCTGGTCTTCAGGAACCTGCTTGCAGAAGGCGGAAGGATATTTACTCTAACAAGCGCAGGCTCTCACTCAGTAATACCGTCATATGGCGCCGTATCCGCAGCTAAAGCCGCACTCGAATCACATACGAGGCAGCTTGCTTATGAGTTAGCCCCTATGGAAGTTACCGCTAATGCAATAATGGCAGGTGTTACAGATACGCCGGCGCTTCAAAAAATACCCGGAGCTAAAAACATGATTGAGGCGACCAAGCTTAAAAACCCAAGAGGGCGGCTCACAAATCCGGAAGACGTTGCAAAAGCTGTCCTGATGTTGTGTTCGGAAGATGCCGGATGGATCTCAGGCAATATAATTGGGGTCGACGGCGCTGAAGATATTATCAATTACACAGGCGAGAAGGTTGCCCACCATATAAAATAAAATTTGATTTCAATAAAGTTCTTTTAATTATAATTCGATTAATTGTTGGAAAATGTTATGTTTGAATTTGGATTCACAGAAGAGCAGCAGATGCTGCGCGAAATGGTTCGCGATTTCGCGACAAATGAAATAAAACCCATAGCTCATCAAATTGATGAAGATGAAAAAATCCCACCCGAAATAATCAGGAAGTTAGGAGAGTTAGGATTGCTTGGAGCGGCGTTTCCGCAGGAATATGGCGGCGGCGGCTTCGGCGAAGTGGGCTACTGCATCATGCAGGAAGAAATGTCGCGCGCATGCCTTTCTACTTCGACTTTTATAGGCGCGCACCAGTCGATAGGAACCAACGCTATCTTCCTTGGCGGCTCAGAAGAATTAAAACAAAAATATGTTGTACCGCTTGCAAAGGGCGAAAAGATTGGCGCTTTTTGTCTTACAGAAGCCCAGGCTGGCTCTGATTCATTCAATGTGAAAACTACCGCGCGTCTTGATGGCGACGAATGGGTGATTAACGGCGATAAGATGTGGATCACAAACGGCGGATTAGCCGATATAATAGCCCTCTTTGCGCGGACTACTAAAGGTGTTAGCGCTTTTGTTGTTGAAACAAAGCTTCCCGGGTTTTCGGCCGGACCCTCTGAAAAAAAGATGGGAATAAGAGGCAGCACAACAAATGCAATTGCTTTTGATAACGTTAGGATACCCAAAGAAAATCTGATAGGAACAGAAGGAAGAGGTTTCCATCTTGCGATGAAAACGCTTGAGGCGGGGAGGCTGGGGCTTGGGGCCTGCTGTCTTGGAGCTTCCAAAGAAATGGTTGAGCTTTCTTCAAAATATGCCAAGGAACGTCACCAGTTTGACCAGCCGATAAGCCATTTCCAGGCGATCCAGTTTATGCTGTCCGAAATGGCGACGCTTGTTTACGCAATGGAATCCATGGTTTACCGCACTGCGGTTGATTACGATAAGAAAAAAAGCATAACAACGCAATCCGCTATGGTTAAGCTGTTCTGCTCCGAAGCTTTGGATAAAATTGTCGATTATGCCGTCCAGATACACGGCGGTATGGGATATTCAAGAGAATTCCCCATCGAGAGATTTTACAGGGACTCAAGGATAAACAGGATTTTTGAAGGAACCAACGAAATTCAAAAGGGCATAATTGCCAGGGAAGTTTTGAAGCACAACGGCATCAGATAAGATCCAGCCATTCAGGATATAAATCAAAAACTCAGAGGTTTAATATGACCAAGCATAGGATATTCATATTTCTATTCGTTGCTTTTCTTGGCATTTCTTGTCAGGGATGCCTTACTGTGGAAACGAAAGAATTTGATTTTAAGGTAAAGAAGGACAATTCCGGCTCCGGAGTAATTAAATATATCAACATCCTCAGCGATAAAAAAGACTCGGTTAGTACAACTGACAGCGATTACCGAGACTTGATAGACAGTTACCTTAACGGAGACAGAATTACGGATGAGATGCCGGGTATTAAGAACGCCAGAAAGAAATTGTATGAGGAAGATAACCAGCTTTGCGGCGAAATAACTTTTGATTTTGACGATATCACAAAGCTCAGGTTCTATAAATATAAGGAAGAGGGTCCGTGGTGTTATTATCTTGGATTTACGCCAATGGGGCTCATGGGCGGTTCTGAAACCTATTTTTCTTCAAATGGTTCTTATGGCGGCGAAAGCATGCCGGTAATTTTCTGGGACGGCGATAAAAAGGAACTTAAGTTCAAGACTACTATGACCCAGCCTTCAGGAACCACGGTTAGCCTTCTTGACCAGTGGAAAGAAAAGGACGGGAAATAGCAAATTTTAAATTAATTTAATCTTAATAACACAAAAGGGGCGCTAAGCCCCTTTTTACTTTATTAGTTTCGTCGATCTATTTTATTAATGCCATGTTTATGCAGTCGCCAAACGAACCTGCCTCCAACCCTTTCTCTGCATATATACAACTTAACTTTATGTCTGCAAAATCGGGGTCAGGTCAAACATGATAGTCATCATTAACGTAGTTAAGGCAGGAAAAAGAGAATAGCAGAATGTGATTCATGAAATCAGACGCGTATGTATTTAAACAAAAACCCCGTTCAAAATTACCTGAACGGGGTTTTGTGTTTTCAAATCACATCTTTTTCATTACCTGACCAATACCATCTTTTTAACATCTATAAAGCCTGCGGTTTCCATCCGGTAAAAATAAACGCCGCTTGAAACCGAGCTTCCTCTGCCATTAGTTCCGTCCCAGTCTACAGTATATTTTCCAATTGAGATATTACTATTGACAAGCGTTTTTACTTCTCTGCCCATTATATCGTATATTTTAATAGTCACCTGCTGCGTTTTTGGAATTGAAAATGTGAACTTCGTGGTAGGGTTAAAGGGGTTCGGGAAGTTCTGAGAAAGCGAAAATACTTTCGGAACCTCTGTCCACTGGTATTCAATACCAATTACATTCGCGACCGATGCAAGCAACACATTTACCGTAAAGAACGGATTGTGTATTCCATTGCTGTTGTCCGAAGTGATCAGCAGATAGTTCCAGTATGCTTTCCTCAGATTTACATTATTTGAATCGGCAGCAATAAGCGACCATGAAACTGAATCAACTCCTGCAGGCGGCAGGGCAATTCTTAAATTACGGATACAACCGTTAATTTCTGTCTCCCAGTCCTGTATTTGTCCGTTTCCGTCAAAATCCTGCGGAGCCATAAAGTCTGAGAACCTGTTTTTACCCGGGTGACATGACTGGCAGGGAGCTACGAAATCGTAATTCAGAGAATCATTCCTCATATTCAAACTGTGTCCGCCAACTTTATTTATCACTGCTGCGCTGGTATCAGTTGCATGCATATGGCAATCGACGCAGGCATTCGGGTTAACTGAACCGTGCGAACCGCTCACATAAGGAATGCCGTTGAAAGTCGCCGCGCTCTTGCCCAGGAGTACATCGGTCTGCGGCCCATGATGCGGCCCCCAATTAGCGGATGTTACTCTTGTATTGACATAAGTTCTTACATCTTGCCTTGATTTATGGCAATCTGCGCAGGTTTGGCCTTCGCCCAGGCTATAATGGAATCCGTTAGCCAGAGTATCTGTATTCAGCGGCCTGTTACGCAGATAGTGCGCGTTGCTATTCCCATGCTGGTCATGACATCCCTGACAGCTGATAAAATGCTGGCTCGCTAAGCTCAGGTTTCTGGTATCAGTACCAACTCCTCTTGTGAAGTTTATGTAACCTAAAGCATCGTGGCATCTTATGCAATTACCCAAATCGTTAGTCTCGAAATCAGGACTTGAAGGCTGCTGTGCAAAGCTGCTGTTCCAGATCACTTTTGAATGTAAAGCGTTGGACCACTGCCTGAAATAAGGCTCGTGCGGCGGTGAATCATGACACTGGCCGCAAACTGCAGCGCTATAATTTCTTGCTATCTTGTTTGTATCGCCGCCTGCCGCTACGTGCTCGCTCCCCGGCCCATGGCAGTTTTCGCATCCGATGCCTGCAAACGGCACCAAACCCGGGAATCTTGTTCTCAGTGTATCCCAGTTTCCGGGTTTCGGGGGCGAGTAATTGCTCCATACCCAGCCTAAACGCGCTGCAACATCATCGAAACCGTTATTATCGACTTTTAAGTTGTGATTGTATCCTTCAGTGTGGCACGGAAAGCAATTTGTGCCGAATGATGTTGAACCGCTGTCAATATATACGCTGAAAGAAGTGCCGTGACCGCTGACTTTCCAGCGATTAAATATGTCTACAAACTCTGACATGTACTGGTGGCATGACATACAGTTTGGATAAGCCGGGGGTATGTTTGCAAATCCCCCGGTGCCAACGTATGTTGAAACATAAACATTTGCTGTTGTATCGACGGAACCCGAAGAGGTTACCATAGTCAGATGAACAACGTAGGTTCCTGTTGAATCGGTTCTGAACCTTGCCCACCATTGCAAACCTGTTATTGATGAAATGGAGGCGTTTGACCCGGCCGGTTTGGACTGTAATGTCCATGTGGCGCTTGTAATTGCCGTTGCGTCTCCAAAGTTTGTACAATTGACGTACATATATGTGCCTCTGGCAATTACATTGTTACCCGATGCAACAGTTGAATCTGAGGTAAGCAACGTATTGAGGCTTAATTGATATGGCGTTACGTTTTGATATATAATATTAGCTCTGGGAGCCGCAACAGAAACGTTCGCACATACAGCCATTAGCAGAATTACTATGTATGCTTTTTTCATGATTGTATGATTTTTGTTTACTGAATTTATTTCGTTGTTTTTATTCATTCTAATAGTACATTATACATAAAGTATGCCAAACAAATGTTCGTGTTTTCGCTCAAAAGTAGTGTTTTTTTCAAGAACTTGTAGATATTTACCTCAAGAAAAAGGAACTGATGAGGAATATATGGACACTCAAAATGAATGTTTGAAATGTTTAATTATTGATAACTAACGCTTGTTTTCAGAGTAGTTTCTGTTTTTTGGATTTTTTCGATTTCTCATCGGCAGTTTTGTTAGATTTCTTGATTACTTTGTTATGCATTAGTTAAATTTACTGAATTTTGCTTATTCGTCTTTGAATTCTCTGAATAAATTACCATTTTGCTTTGCCATTAACTAATAAAATGAAAATTATGAAATTTCGCTTATTTATAGCATTTTCCCTTTTGATTTTAGCAGCGGTAAGTTATACAATTATATCGGGCGAAACGGATGATGATAAAGATGGCTTTGTAAGCGTTACAGGCGCGGACGGAATAACTGTGAATTGCGGCGTAGAAAGATGGGCTATTAAGACATGCACTGATGCAGATACTTCTCATGTTAATTTCAATATCGTTGTACCCAGTACAATTTCATATCAGCGCTCGCTTCCGACTCAGCCTACGCTTCCTCCTTATAACAGGCTTCCTCTGGAAGACACAGTTTACCAGATCGATTGCAAGCTGGTAAGATATAAGCTTGAGGATGACGGAGACGTTCATTGCGTAATCACCGCTAACAATAACCAGGACTCAATGGTAAGCGAAATATGCGACCCGCAGTGCCCCAACATAGCCCAAACCAGCAGGTTTGCCGAGCTCACTACGCTCAGAAACTGGTTTGTATCAAATTATCATCCTTCCACAAGCTGGCAGTATCCGAACATAAATATCCGTATAACCGGCGTCGGCTTTTATGATTTTCAGCACGGACAGATCGGAATTCCTCCTAACGGGAGAGAGATACATCCTATTTTAACGATGACATTACTGACCGGAATTGAGCCTGTTGCAGGGATCATTCCAAATGATTTTATTTTGTACCAGAATTTCCCTAACCCGTTCAACCCTGAGACAAAAATAAATTTCGATTTGCCAATCGACGCCAAAGTCTCGCTTGTTGTTTATGATCTGCTTGGCAGGGTAACGGCAAGATTGGTTGAAAGCGAGTATAAGCGAGCGGGGAGCTATTCGGTGAATTTTGATGCCGCGGGTCTTTCGTCCGGGATTTATTTTTACAGGCTTCAGGCAGGCAATAAAGTTGTGAATAAAAAAATGGCGCTGGTCAAATAAATATCAGGAACACGAATGTTATGAACAGCACGAAATGTATGATGCCCTGCAGTGCGTTAGTTTCCCCGTCTTTGTAGCTCAGAACTCCCACCATAAGCGATATTACAACCATAGCTTCCTGAACGGGCGTCAGCCCCAGAATAACTTCCTTGCCGGTTATAAACCCAACGATCAAAACAACAGGAATTGTGACTGAAATAGTGGATAGTATTGAGCCCAGCGAAATATTTATGGATCTCTGCATATCATTCTTGATGCTTGCCCTGATAGCTGTGATACTCTCAGGTGAGACAATTATTATTGCAATTATTAGCCCGGCAATTCCCGCCGGCCATTTCAAAAGGTCTACCGCATCATCCAAAGTCAATGATAATGTTTCGGCCAGGACCGAGATGAATGCAATGGTCAGTACAAGCAGAGCGGTATGGTAGAAAGCGTTTATTTCTTTCCTCGGCGTCGAAGGCCGGCTTTTGCCTTCGTTTTCGGATATTGATATAATATTTTCAAACTTGAAATAATAATTATGTTCTTTTGACTGCATCCTCAGAAAAATTACATATAACGCGATAGAGGTGATCGAAAGAAATATCTGGAACGAATGGTAGTACTCAACCCTTACCACAAGCGGAAGAAAAAGCCCCACGCCAATGATCCCGAATATCATTGAAAAGTAAGAGTTTGAGCTTCTGAGGTTGTATTTTTGCTCGCCATATTTTAGCCCTCCCAGAAGCATTGTTAAGCCGGTTAGCCCGTTTATAAGAATCATCACTGTTGAAAAGATCGTATCTCTGGCAAGCGTTGGATTATCTGAATCGTGGAGCATCATCGTGGCGACCATAATTATCTCAACAGTCACGGCCGAAAATGTCAGTATCATAGTTCCGTAAGGTTCGCCGAACTTATAAGCCAGCATCTCGGCGTGGTGAACAACGCCCATGGCGGCGTAAATTATGACGCCTATTACAAATATAAACATCGCAATCTTAACTGCGCCTGAATCCATAAGTCCGGGAATCCTTGATGCAAGCGCCAACAGAGCCGCTGCGAGCATTGCAATGACAAACGATTTTTCTTTCTTGATAAAATTAAGCATATTATATTGAAAATTAAGTAAAATTAAATAAACCATTAGGTTTAATCAATTCATATCTGGATTTGAAAACTGCGTTAATGATTCTGTTATCTTCGTCGATCCTGCATATTATTGGGGCGGGCGCCATGGCCCAGTCGTCTGCCGACATAACCGGGAAGAACGAAGACAGGGAGCAGATAAGGCAATCGAACATTAAGTCAAAGACCATTTGGGAATTTCGTTATGTCCCCGGCAGCGATGAGGCGTTCAGCGATAGCGGGTACAAGGCTTTTGATTTTGAATATGACAACCTTGGCAGGATCTCTTCTTATACCAAATATCATATCTTTTCAGACCTGACAGTGAGAGAAACATACAGGTACGGCAAAACGAATAATATAGAACAATCCGTAAGGTATAACTCGGCCGGCGACATGATCGAAGCGATCGACTACAAATACAATTCTGCCGGCAGGCTGAAGAAGGAAATCCATACTGCATATTATAACGGTATCAGGCCGGGAGTGTACTTTTCAATACTTGCGAACACTAACGATGACAGTCTCTTTTCCCGGGTTCAGGAAGACCTTGAGATAGATCCTAAGCTTGAAAGTTACACAATCACAATAAATATATCCGACCCCGAAGAAGAAAATCAATACCTGGTGATAGGAGATGAGGCCGACCCTTCATCCCCCCGTTATTCATGGTCCCAGCTGCAGATGTCGACGCAGCGCGGGCTTTTGAGTTACCAGGGCCCAAACAGGAAGGAACATACTTACATAAATAAAAATATTGCAAACGTAAATTATAAGTATGACAAAAAAGGGGATCGGCTTGAGAAATCAGTTTACAATACTTCCAATGACATAATTGAAAGAGAATCTTACAGGTATGATACGTCCGGAAGAAGAACTGGTTATGCCAGGTACAATGAAAACGGCAAACTTAGCGGAAACGAGTCATACAGTTATGATGAAAAGGGGAACCTCGCGGAAACCATTGGACTTGATGCGGGCGGTAAGCTCGCAAGCAGGCTTTCATATAAATACGATGAAGAGGGAAACCTGGCGGATAAAATATGGTATAGCGCTGCGGGAGAAGTAAATTCGGAATACAAGTACCGGTACGACGGCTCCAGGCTGATTGAAGAGACAAAGTTCAGGGGTGAGAAGGAAAAAGAAAGCCGCACTGATTATGAATATGACGGAAAGGGAAACATACTTGATGTAATTAAGTACGACGCGAATGACGGTAAAGAAAAATTGACAAAGTATGTTTATTCGTATTTCTGAGGGAGTTTACAGCCGGTAATATTGAATAGACATGTAAGGTTTCAGTTGCTATCTTTGTAAAGACTGTATGAATATATTGAATTATTTCAGATTATAAATGGACGCCAAACCTCTCGGGAATCTTATCGAAGTAAGCGCCCTTACAAAAAAATTTGGAGATTTAACCGCTGTTGATGGGATCTCATTCGACGTTCAACACGGCGAGGCCTTTGCGTTTCTCGGACCTAACGGGGCGGGCAAAAGCACGACCATTAAGATGCTTATTACGCTTCTAAAACCTACCTCGGGCACAGCTCTGGTTAACGGCTTTGACCTGGTGCATAGCGCGTCAAACGTCAGGAGAAATGTCGGATATGTGCCGCAAATGATATCTGTCGACGGAACGCTTACCGCTTATGAGAACCTGGAGCTCATGGCGCGGCTTTACGATATCCCGCGAAGAGAATGCAGCGAAAGAGTTAAGGAGACGCTTTCTTTTTTTGAGCTGGACGGTCAGAGTAAGTCTTTGGTCAGGACCTTTTCCGGCGGGATGATAAGAAGACTGGAGATCGGGCAGGCGATAATCCACAGGCCAAAAGTTTTGTTCCTGGATGAACCTACATCGGGACTTGACCCTGTTGCCCGGCAAAAAGTGTGGGAGCATATTATGGAGTTAAGAAAGGCGTACGGAACAACAATATTCTTTTCCACTCACCAGATGGAAGAAGCTGATGAAATGAGCGACCGTGTCGCCATTATGCACAACGGGAAGATTGCCGTAATAGGTTCGCCGGATGAGATCAAATCAAAGACCGGTTTGGAAAACCCCGATCTCGAAGACGCGTTCATTTTTTTCACGGGCGCCGATCTTAAAGAAGCCGGGAATTTCCGCGATACCCGAAGAACAAGAAGGGCGGAGGCAAGGCTGGGTTAATTATGGCGCTACTGTTGAAACAGCTGATCACAAAGTCTTATGTTCTGGCTGAAATGGAATTCAGAAAACTTATGCATGACCCGACGGAACTTGCCACACGCGCAGTTCAGCCAATATTGTGGCTTGGGATTTTCGGCGAAGCCTTAAGTAAAGTCCGCGCCATACCAACCGAAGGATATACTTATCTGCAATTTATCTGCCCGGGCATACTTACGCAGTCAATTACCTTCATGGCAATTTTTTACGGGCTTTCAGTGATTTGGGAAAGGGATATGGGTCTGCTTCAGAAGTTTCTTGTCTCGCCGACGCCGCGTCTGGCGCTTGTGTGGGGCAAAATGTGGGCTGCAGGAGTTAGGGGATTGTTCCAGGGCGTTATAGTTTATTTGTTTGCTCTGGCGCTTGATATTCATTTATTGATTTCTGTCGAATCTGTATTTTGGGTGATCGTTATAACTCTTCTTGGCGCCGGGTTCTTTACGGGCTTATCGATGATAATCGCTTCAATTGTAAAGACCCGCGAGAGGTTTATGGGCATTGGCCAGGTTATAACCCTGCCGCTTTTTTTCGCATCGAACGCTATTTACCCGATTGTGATAATGCCTTCGTGGCTGCAATATGTGGCTAACGTTAATCCTCTGAGTTACATGGTCGAGGCGCTTCGCGCCCTGCTTGTTACTGGCAATCTTGTTAACCTGCCGCTGGATATTGCGGTGCTTGCCGCTGTGACGCTTGGGATTTCGTTTGTAAGCGCTTACATGTATCCAAAAGTTGTGATGTAATCATGTTTGTTTATTTGATGGAAACATATTCATAAAATTTCTGTTATATTCGTACAGTAAATAAAGTTAATAATCATTTATGAGCGATAACAATTCGGCGCAAAATACGCTTGAGCAGCTTAAAGAAAATGTTCTTAAAAATGACTCTCTCAGCGGCGATAACAAGGCCGAGCTCCTTAAACTTCTTTCGTCGCTTAGCGAACAGCTAACTGAGCTATCCAAATCCAAATCCGAACATGCCGGGAACATTGCTGAACATATTGAGCGCTCCACCAACGAAGCGCTAAAGGTTGATAAGGACCCGTCTTTGCTGAAGAAAGCTCTTGAGGGCCTGTCAGATTCGGTAAAAGGATTTGAGGTCACGCACCCAGTGCTTGTAGAAGATGTTAATTACTGGGCGACTGTTCTTGCAAATATGGGGTTATAAGATCTCCGCTAAGCCCCTGATTTTTGGTGCATTCAGGAAAGTTTCTTATATGACTTTATTTAGGTATTGTTAAGATTGCGCCGTTTTGCTATCTTTGTTATAGATTTTTGATATGAAATTATGGTAGTGGGAGTTGGCTTTGTAAGGGTGGCCAACGTTTTCGGATGATAGCTCCCAGCTTTCTGAAGGAACTCACTACCTTTCTTTTTTATATGAATGGACCTCTCCGGTTTTTGCAGCCGCTGAGGTCCTTTTATTTTCATATTAGCCAAAATCATTTGTTCTTATATTTGCATATGAGCATGTTAAATTACTGCTGGGACTCATATGTGAAGTAAGATTTCCAGCCTACCAAATATGAAGGACTCACTTTTCGCAATTATTATTAAAGTTGAAGTTTCATCCCCATGCATAAGAATAAAGGGGCTAAAATTATCTTTAAGGAGAAAATACCATGAATACCAAAAGCATAGAATTATTGAATAAATCTGTGGCAGATGAACTGAACGCTGTTCACCAGTACATGTACTTTCATTTTTACTGCGATGATCAGGGCTACGACCCGCTTGCAGGGCTTTTTAAAAAAACCGCAATAGAAGAAATGCTTCATGTGGAACGGCTTGCCGAAAGAGTACTTTTTCTTAAGGGCGAAGTTGAGATGAAGACGGCGGGCGATGTTGAAAAGATACACGACGTAAAGGAAATGCTTAAGAAAGCTGCTAAGATGGAACAGGAAAGCGCCCGTGAATACAACCTGTGGGCGAACGAGTGCTCTGCCAACGCCGACTCGGTGTCAAAGAAGCTGTTTGAAGACCTCGTAATTGAGGAAGAGCGTCACTTTGATCAGTATGATACCGAGATAGATAACATCGCCAAATTTGGAGATAATTACCTCGCGCTCCAGTCAATAGAAAGGAGTAAAACGCTTGGCGCGCCTGCGCGGCCGTAAGTATTCCCGGCCGGTTAGTTTATGAGAGGAGTTTCTTTTTAGGAACTCCGTTTTTTTTTCGCGCAATTTTATAGGTTTTAGGCGCTTTATATATTATTTTTGTATTCTAATCATAAATCAAAATAAAATTTTGTTATGGCGCTTCATCACACTGAAGAGGAATCTTCGCAAAATGCATTTGATATGCACGCCACTCCGCTGGCAATTGAGAGTATTCCAAAATATAAGATCCCTGAGAATCCGATCGATTCGAACGTTGCGTGTTCGTTAATTCAGGACGAGCTGCTTATGGACGGGAACTCCAAGCAGAACCTTGCCACGTTCTGCCAAACGACGCTTGATGACAATGTACAGGCGCTTATGAATAAGTGCATGGATAAAAATATGATCGATAAAGATGAATATCCGCAAACGGCTGAAATTGAAAAAAGGTGCGTGCATATAATTGCTGACCTGTGGAATGCGCCAAACGAAAACGCTGCTGTAGGATGCTCAACCACGGGGTCAAGCGAAGCCGCTATGCTGGGCGGACTAGCGTTAAAGTGGCAATGGCGCAAGAGGCGGGAAAAGGAAGGCAAACCTGCGGATAAGCCAAATATAATAACGGGCCCGGTTCAAGTATGCTGGCATAAATTTGCACGTTACTTTGACGTTGAGATCCGCGAGATACCCATGGAACATAACCGGTATCTTATGTCGCCGGAAGAAGTGATAAAAAGAGCAAACGAAAACACTATCGGGGTTGTGCCGACTTTGGGTGTAACATTTACATGCCAGTATGAGGATGTAAAAGCTGTTTGCGGCGCGCTGGACGAATACGAAAAAAAGACCGGCCTAAATATCCCGGTTCATGTTGATGCTGCCTGCGGGGGATTTGTCGCCCCGTTCGTAACGCCTGAGCTTCTTTGGGATTTCAGGCTGCCGCGAGTTAAGTCGATTAACACATCAGGGCACAAATACGGGCTCTCGCCCTTAGGCGTAGGCTGGGTAATTTGGCGCGAGAAAACGGATCTCCCCAAAGAGCTAATTTTTAACGTTAATTATCTTGGCGGAAATATGCCGACCTTCGCGCTGAACTTCTCCAGGCCGGGCGGCCAGATAGTCGCCCAGTATTACAACCTGGTAAGGCATGGCAGGTCAGGCTATAGAAGAATTCAAAGCGCATGCCTTAAAATAGCGCAATACATTTCCCGTAAAATAGAGAAGTTGGATCGCTTTGATATTATTTACGACGGCGAAGGCGGCCTGCCCGGTTGCTGCTGGAAATTAAAAGAGGGGATAGATCATGGATTCAATTTGTTTGACCTGTCCGACAAGCTTCGTTCAAGGGGATGGCAAATAGCTTCTTATTCGCTTCCTCCTGACTGTGAGGATGTTGTTATTCAGCGGGTATTAGTGCGCAATGGATTTAATAAAGACCTGGCGGACCTGCTGATAAACGATTTTAAACGTGCGCTGCAGTATTTTGAAAAGAATCCGGTTAAACAACGGTTAACCGAAGCGGAGGCGGGGGGACATCACCATTAAGACACCCCTATTTTATCTCTGATATAAATGAATCATTAAAACCCTGCTGGCGAACCTCATCAAGAGCTGTTTGCGCATCAGAAATAGAACTGAAAACTCCTACTCTGATCTTGTAGAAATCGCCGACCTTGGCGTAATCAACGTCAAAATCTAACGAAGATTTTGCTTTGTCAGAAAGCTTCTCGGCAGACTGTTCATTGCTGAATGCGCCTATTTGGATAGTATAGCGTTTATTTGATTTTTCCTTTGTATTATCTTCATTAGTTGACGAAGGCACATTTGAATTATCGGTTTTCTGCGTGTTTTGAACAGCCGTAGGGTTAGGATTATCGGAATCTACCGGAGTTACCGCAGGGCCCTCGTCCTCAGCTGTTTCAATCTCGTAGCCTACATTGTTGCATGCGCAGGAAAACAACGTAAGCGAAAGGAGGGAAACCGAAAATAATATAGCGGCCAGAATTCTTTTTGATTTTTTCATGTGTGCATCGGTTATATACTCTTAGCTAAATTTACTACAAAATATAGCTTAGCAAACACATTCTTACTATACACTAAACACGTTAAATTAAATGCTGTTTTTGGGCCGGAATCATCAATTATTGCAGTTCTTCCTTGATCTACAGCATTTGGACAAACAGGACATTTGATTAGATAAAATTAGGCGGATCATTAGCTTAACTAATCACCGGCAAAATCAAATACTCTGTTGAATCCTGAATCGACATCAGTTTGCATGTTCTGATTGATAGGGAACGGCATAATGTGGTCGTATTGGTATGGTAATTCCATGATTTCAACTCTTGCAGACAGCATCTTATTACCGCCGTCCAGTGTATTTGTAACGCACGGCGGCATCATCGCAGCGGGGGAAAATCATCTTATTATTTAGTTCCTTAACAAAAACATAACATTTTTTCAGTATTATTATGAATTAATATTGAGAAAATATGAAAAAAATTACAGCCGCGTTTATTTGTGTTTATCTTGCTCTAGCATTTATCTCGTGCCAGAAAAAAGTTTCGAATTCAGTTTATGATAATGGCAGGCCGAAACTGATAATAGGAATCGTTGTTGATCAGATGGCATATGATTATACCCAAAGATATTGGGACAAGTTTTCTGCCGGCGGTTTCAAAAGACTTTTCACCGGAGGCTTTGTATGTAAAAATGCTTTCTTCGAACACTTCCCGACATACACCGGCCCTGGGCACACATGTATATTTACGGGCAACGACCCCGGTATCAGCGGGATAGCAGCTAACGACTGGTATGACAGGGCGCTTAAAAAGGAAGTTTACTGCGCCGAAGATGATTCCGTAAAGACCGTTGGAAGCTTTTCATCAGCGGGGAAAATGTCGCCTAAAAACATGCTGGTTTTAACAATTGGCGACAGACTGAAACTGACCTCTAATTTCAAGTCCAGATCAATTGGCATTTCTCTGAAAGACCGCGCCGCGATATTGCCTGCCGGACGATTAGCAGATGAGGCTTATTGGTACGACGCCGCAAGCAAATACTGGATCTCAAGCACATATTATATGAAAGAGCTTCCTGAATGGGTTAACAAATTCAATTCAAGACATCTTGAGGACCAATATCTAAGTTCCGACTGGAATACACTGCTTCCCATTGAACAGTATACTGAAAGTACCCCGGATGATAATGCTTATGAAAGAACTTACAACGGCGAAGATAAACCGGTGTTCCCGCATAAATTTCCGGAACTCAGGTACAGGAACACGCATTTACTCCAGTATTCCCCATTTGGCAACAGCATTGAAAAAGAATTTACCATCGACGCAATTAAGAACCTGAACCTGGGCAAAGGCGATGCAACTGATTTCCTCTGCCTGAGTTTTTCATCTACCGACTATGTTGGACACATGTTTGGTCCGTATTCGGTTGAAGCCGAAGATACTTATTTAAGGCTTGACAAGGACCTGGCAGATATGTTCACCTTCCTTGATGAGTACATCGGAATGGATAAAGTCCTTATATTTCTTACAGCTGACCATGGTAATTCGCCAAACCCGATCTTTCTCAGGGACCATCGGATTGACGCAGGCGCATTTCATTACGGCATTATAAAAGACTCGTGCAACGCATACTTAAAACGCGTCTTTGGGCTTGAGAATGCCGCTGTTGACGTTATCAATCAGCAGGTTTATCTTGACCATGACTTAATTCGGGCCAAAGCCAGCCAACTGAATATAATTGAGGATAGCGTTGCAGCATTTATAACAACAAACATCGAGGGGGTGAAGGAAGTATACACCGCTCACGATCTGGAACAAAATAATAAAAAGGACGTGTACGCAAAGAATTTCTTTAATGGATATTATCAGCCAAGAAGCGGGGATGTGCTTATTAACTTCAGGCCCTATTGGATAGAGGAAAATCTGCAGGGAACCGAGCATGGAAGTCCGTATAATTATGATACTCACGTTCCGTTAGTGTGGTATGGCTGGCGCATCAATGAGGGCTCAACCGGCGAATATGCCGCAATTAAAGATATTGTTCCCACACTTGCAAATATTCTCAGCATCGATGTCCCAGAAGAATCAACAGGCAAGCCAATCCAGTCAATGCTAAATAGTATTAGAAAATGACCGTTCTGTTAAGATTCAGGTTCCCAAAATCTCATGTTTCTGCTTATTTTATCCCCATCGGAAAATCCCTAAAATAACAGATTATTAGCAGTTTTTACAATTTTTTACAATTAGTTACCCCAAAATTACATCTTATTAACCGAATCAAAATTATAAGGTGTTATAATTGGTACAGGATGGGAGTGTTAACTGCTTAATAATTTACTAAGTAACTTAATTATCATTTAGTATGACAAATCACGGATTTAGTAAGATGGGTTATTACGCTCTTGATCGTATAACCGATGTTTTTCCGACATTTGCACCAAAAGTTTTCCAGAGATTATTTCTGGCGACTTTTGGCTCAGCCCTTGCTTATTCTTTATATCTGAAAAAATACCGCCGGCAATTATTCAAGACAAAGAGTTTTAACAGCATTCTTGTTGTTGTCGATATCAATATCGGCGATGCGGTGCTGCTGCAAAACAGCATTTCGGCCGTGCGCAATTATTTCCCCGGCGCGCGGATAGATTATATGTGTTCACAAAAGGGCGGTGAATTACTGCCCCGAATTCCGAGCGCTGATAACGTTTACAATGTTTTTACGGGCGGCGGAGTACCTTCCCCAAAAGATGCCGGAGTTGTAAGAGATATAGTAATTACAAACGAATATTCTCTCATATTGAACTTCTCGCCGTTCGTTTCCAAAGGAATGCTGAGTTACGGAGCAAACGTGCTTCAGATGTACATTCCTCTATCGGCATATATACTGAACCTTTGGCGCGTAAAGGCTGAGCAAATGCACTTCTCTGAGATAGCATATGCATTCCTTGAGGAATTTTTGAGTCCGCTTGAAGTCCCTGCTTCCGGAAATGCACTGGAGATTGTAAACAATCGCGAAAATCTTGCTTCAGTCGGCAACGTTGTTTATGTCCAGCGCGAAGATATCCGGGCGGCAAATGAATTTCTTCTAACCCGAGGCGTTATGCCATTCGACAGGCTGATGATGTTCAATCCCGATGTGACGGTGAAATACAGCATGATCCCGTTTGAAGCCCAGGCGAAGATTCTGGAAAATATTCTGAAGACTGACGAGGTTGATTACGCTTTGATTGGCGCAGCATATTTCAAAAAAGGAATAGAAAATGATCTGGTTGCGGCGATGCCAGCGGAACTGAGAAAGAGAATTATAATCGTCCCGTACATGAGTCTTGGCACATATACGGCTTTAATAGATATGTGCGATGTTTTCCTGACCGGCGATACCGGCCCGCTTCATATTGCCGCATCACGAAAAAAACCGATTGATAAAAGCGATTCCCTCAGAAACCGCACCGCTGTTGTGTCGGTTATTGGCCCAACCGATTCGAGGATGTTTACTTATGATTCCGAAAAGCCGGGCCACATGCCCGCCTGCCAGGATGCGCCATCAAGGGTGTTTGTTGGCCAGGCCCCGTGCAGGAACATAACGTGCCTCAATAAAACCGGCAAAACCTGCAAAGAGATAAGATGCTTTACCAATATTGACCCTGACGAAATATCCTCTTATATTGTGTCTTATTTCAGATATCTCAACGTGCCTGCCCGCAAGCTGGGCTGAGATATTCTAATATCGCCTGAAAATTTTTGTCATATCATAATGTAATTTTGTTCGCTCTTAGCGCTTATGCTATGGGCTTTTTGGCCGCCATACCGATTGGAGCCACTCAGATCGAAATCGCGAAACGCCTGCTGAACGGTTACATTTTCTCAGCGGTCATGATAGTCGCGGGCGCGGTTACGTCTGATTTCACATACGGCCTGATTGCAATGTACGGCATAGCGCCATTCCTGCAGACGCCTAAAGCGCAGGCTATTTTTTCAATCGCCAATTCGGTTATACTCGTAATTTTAGGGGTAGTTACCCTGAGACAAAGCAAAACGGGTTTAGGCGAAAAGAAAAAGGCGAACGAGTTCTTTGCGAAGAACCATACATCATATGTAACCGGGTTCCTGCTTGCTGTAGCAAATCCGTTCATCATTTACTGGTGGCTGCTTGGTTCTCATTTTTTAGCCGGCGTTTACGGAATTGAGAGGTATGATACATCAGATACTTTTTTGTATTTAATATCCGGCGCGCTGGGTATCGGCTCTTACCCGCTAACAATGCTCTTTGGAATTCACAAGACGAAGAAATTCTTCTCTGAAAAAACAATCATGAAAACTACGTTCTTTTTCGGCGCAGCGTTGTTCATTCTTGCGGCGTATTTCATGTTTGAAGGATTGAGGTATTTTTTATAGGTTGATCAATTATCTGTAGGGGCGGACCTGTGTGTCCGCCCGAAATCTCGCCTCACTCCCGACAAAGATGCTCTTCAACGTCAATATTTATACAATCTAAATCTATTATTTGTGTTATATTTGAGAATTGATTCATATATCACTCAATAATTTCATGCCTAAGAATTTAATCAAATATTGTTATGCTATTTTGTTAATCGTATTTGCCGGCGGCGCTTTGCAGGCGCAAACCGATCTGGATAAAGAGCGCATCAGGAAGAACAATATAAACACGGTCACAATAAAGAAATTTATCAAATCTGATATGAAGGATGACGACGCGAATGTCGAATCAACTTTGGAGTTTGACAGGGACGGAAATGTGATTAAATATACCAGTACGCTATCCGATACAGTAGTTTTTTCTATCACTAGTAAATATGAAAATGACAGGATTATTTCTTCAAAAGATTTGAAAAACGGTAAGCTTCAAACATACACGGATTATAAGTATGATGATAAGAATATGTTAACTGAACAGGTTATGATAGTTTTGTATGAACCCGGACAAAACGATACAACGGCTACAAAATATGAATATAATCAAAACGGTACAATAAAATTAACCCGTATGAGCAGCGCTTTCTCTAAAGATTTTGGGGAAACTGTAACTGAATACTCATACGACAAGAATGGAAACGAAACTTCACAGATACGGAAGAACAAAGATGGCGGCGTTGAGATGTCTATAAACAAAACTTATGATGATAAAAACAGGGTTATTGATTATAATATTTTTAACGGCCATGATTTTTTCATGCACACGACTTATGAATATGACAGTTCAGGCGCGCTGGTTAACAATACAAAATTTGATGAAAACGGAGCCGAGAAAAGTGAAATGAATTATAAAAACGATGCCAATGGCTTGGTTCAGATATCAATCTTCTTTGATGATGTAAAGCATAATTGGCTATACAGGAAATATATTTACACGCATTATTAGTGAACTGATTTTCGTGCTACGACTTCACGTCGTGGCACGAATTTGCAAAGAAGTAATTGCCATTGGATGAAATGACTTTTGAATATCACTACGACACTTCGCGAAAACAATGCTGCTTGAACTGCAGCCATTATTTCAGGTTTATGAAGCAATATGACGCAAAGCAGATAGCGCAGGTGAACGGAATTAAGGACCCGCACAAAGCCGGACAGAAGTACTGCATCTACAATAAAGAATTTGTATTTATGAGCGACGCGTGCGGGTACTTCAGGGAGTTTAAAACGTATTAGAGCATAGTGTCATCCCTGTGAAAACGGGGATCTTGGTTTTTCTTTGTGATTCTATTTGTTATGATGGTTTTGTGTTCTCACCCCCTCTGTATCTCCCCCTGCTAGGGGGGAAGACGAATTCTCTCATTCCCGGACCCCCACGGCGGACAGTTTGGTAATGCAAACTTCATCTTAATTTTGTCATTCCATAAATGCTTTAGAATTATCCGGCCACTTTTGAGCCGGCTTATCTGGATTTTACATTGTTATTTATTTTTATTGAGAAGTACTTAGATTGAGCGATTTTTTTTCATGCATTTCGGGAATATTCCAAGTATAAAAACACAAAGCCCGGGTTTCCCCCGGGCTTTGAATGTTCTGGAGAACATTATACAGTATTATATTGTTGAAGGAGTTATTTTACCATCAACATCTTTTTTGTATCCACCGTGACGCCATCGGCGGATAATCTGTAAAAATAAACGCCGCTTGCTAAGGAAGAAGCATCAAATGCGATATCATATGAACCGGCATTCTGCAAAGCATTTACAGGCTCGGCAACAACTCTGCCCAATACGTCAAATATTTTAACCGATATCTTCGAGCTTCTAACCACATCATACCTGATTCTGGTTTCCGGATTAAACGGGTTTGGATAATTCTGGTATAATCTAAAACCTGAAGGAATATTAGTATTGCTTGTTATTATTCCAATTGGGTTCCCAAAATCGAAATTGACCGAAGTCAAATTACCGTTCACTATTGTGACATTTTGACTCACGCTGTTGTAGCCAATTCTAAATGCAGTTAGTGTGTAACTTCCTGCAGGAAGTTTATCGGCTATATATGAGCCTGCCGCAGAGGATATTCCGTAATTTTTATACACATTGCCGATCTTGGCGTATATTACGGCGTTATCTAAGTTGCCTGAGCCACCGCTATTCAGCGTCATACCTGAAATGCTGAAGGGATTTGTAACATTTGTTATTTTATCAACCTGTACATTAATATTATAATAGTTTTGAGTTGTGATAACTTGAGTAGCCTGCTGCCAGTCGATCGTAGCAGGGTAGTAGGTTGGCACATAATCAAGTTGGTCGTCATTCTGATAAACCATTATGTATAGCTCAACCTGTTGCGGGCAATGTGCGAGCATGTATGTTCCGTTTGTAAGTATGGCGGCTGAATCGACGGTGTAAACGGTTGCTGTGGCGTCGTCATAATATAAAGCTTTTGCAAATCCACCCTGATTTACGGGCTGGTTGTTATCTTTATATGTTACATGCCCTGAAATTGTATCGCAATCCTGTGAATATTTAATTGTAACAAAGTCTTCCGGTTCGCCCAGATTGCCGCCTGATGTATAAACATTCCCAAAAAGGTCTATTGCAACAGGAGAGTCGCCGTCATAAATCGGTCCGCTGCCCGAAGCTAAATAATTGTGCGACCAGATAAGATTCCCGGCAGAATTATATTTTAAAGTCACTTTATACTGCGGACTGCTAAAACTAAAGCCTGATATGTAAAAATTATTGAAAATATCAGATACTACTGCCATGCCGCTGCTTGATGATGACGGTCCAGCATAACTTCTTTGCCACAGGAGGTTTCCTGCAGGAGAATACTTAGCCAAAATAATATCGCTTGCTGTAGGCGAAGAACTATTTGACCCGGTGACAATAATATTTCCATGGGAATCAAGACATAGGTCAGAAGCTCCTGAAACAGTTGTGAAAAGTATGTTACTCCATTGAAGGTTTCCGTTTTGATCTACTTTAAGCGTTAAGAAATTTCCTCCAATAGCATTGTTATCGCTTTCTCCCGCTACATATACATTCCCGTTGTGATCCACTTTCATCGCTCTTGGTTCGTCGTCGGCATTGTAAACGGGATTATTATACACCATGGCCCATTGCTGAACGCCCGCGCTGTTGTATTTGATAACGACAATATCGCCGATGGGCCATCCGCCCGGCGCTATGTTTGCATTGACAAGTCCTGCCACCAGAACATTTCCTGAATTATCTAATTTTATGAATTTGTTTTCCTGATCCATGGAAGGGAGATTGTGAGCGGCGTATGTGGCGACCCACTGCTGAACTCCGGCAGTATTATATTTTATTGTAACTATACTGCTATCGTGCGCCCCTGTAACAAAAACGTTGCCGCTTAGATCTACCGCTAAATGGCCCCCCAGGCAGATGGTTCCGGGGTAGGTAGATGCCCACTGCTGAACGCCGCTGTTGTTATATTTTATTGTGGTCATATCAGTATGCGACGCGTCATGCGTTGTCGTGCCGGTTACATAAACATTGCCAAGCGGGTCAAGCCCTATGGAGTAAGATTTATCTGCCCCGTTTCCGGGCCCATTGAACCTTGCAACCCATTGCTGAACGCCGGCTGAGTTATACTTTATTGTCGCGTAATCATAATTTGTTCCGCTTCCTTTGCTAACGCCTGTTACATACGAATTTCCAAAGATATCAACAGCCATTGCCTGCGCATAGTCGGTTGAATCTCCCGGGCCGTTATAGGTTCTAACCCATTGCTGGGTTACCTGAGATGAAGATGCGATAGTAAGAAAGCAAATTATTAATGAAGTTGTTAATACTTTTAACATTTACCCACCTTTATATAAATTAGATACATAATTAGAATGATTTTTCAAATTGTTTTAACGTCAATGATTTTTCCCAATAATAGTTGAACAGATCCAGCATATTTTTTGCAAGATTGGAATTTCTGAAAATTAAGTCAGCCTGGCTCTGACGCGGGATATTTTTATCATCAGATGTAATGAATATATTTTTTTTGTCTATAATAGTCATGTTTGGAATGTTGATCTCCGATAACCTTATTTGCTCGCCATTCTTTTCGAATTTCCTGCATACTGCAAGCAGGTCACCCAGCTTTGCGTCGCTTATTTTGCTGCCGCGCTGAATTTTGAAGTCCAGGGATATTTGATAAATTGATTTTAAGACGCCCCCATTTTTTAAAAAGCGCGCGGCAACTTCGTCCGATTCAGCCATTACCAGCCCCTTGAAACGGTACATCCCGCAAATTTCCTTTTTAGCGCCCCTTAGCAGCTCAAGGTACTTAGCAATCCTGTGTTTATTATAACCCCGAATAAGTTCTATGTTGACTCCCTCATTGGATTTGCTCTCGCCGTTATTGTGGATTGATTTCAGCGATGTAAAGGTTTTTTTCAAACGCGTCATTAATAAATCGTGGTTCGAATTGTATTCTCTTTCTATCTTATCCAGTATTATTTCGGGGTCAATTATCTGGTATTGGAGTATACGGTTGGTCTCGATTTCGTTGCAGTATCCTTTTTCAACAAAGGATTTTAAAATGTCATAGATTGAGCTTCTTATTATCTTCGCTTCTTTTGCGATTTCAGAAGCGCTCATTATTTGCCCCTTTAAAAGCGCCATGAAGACCTTCGATTTATATTCGTTGAAACCCAGAGCCTTCAGCTCTTCTATAATATTTTCCTTGCTCATCTGGCGAATTATATTTTGCTGTATGTAATCACTACAGCAGTATATAAATCAGAGTTAGCATCATCAAGGTATTTTTATATCTTATCATTTGTTGGTTACGGGATAACATACAGCGGTAACCGCTATCCAGTGTTCATAAATTGGGGTCTAAACCATATACCGCAAATAGTGAGTTTAGGCCCGATAAATTTCATTATATTTGTATGGGGATATCCAAAATTACGTAACGTTTTTGGGTATCCCTTTTCCAATTTTTGAATCGTTTTGCCCCGGGATTAAATGTATTTACATTGACCGGGAAAACTAAATAAAAAATCATGAAAATACTTGCAATTGAGATAGAAAAAGAAGGAATATTTCTTGAAAATGAGAAAGAGATTCTTGAGGAAGAAGCCAGGGAGGTCAGCAGGCTATTAAGGTCAGGCGAGCTGATTGAAATCTACTTTACAGCGAAAGGGACCGCCGTAATGGAGCTTGAAACTGAGAGCATTCTGCGGGCGCATGAAATACTGAATTCGCTGCCTCTTGTATCGAGCGGTCTTTCTACGTTTGATATTATCGAGCTTAAACCTTACACCGGTTTTGACAGACTTATAAAAGCTGATGCGGATATGTACGAAGAAATATGACCGGGCATCGCTTTTAGAAAGCCCGAAATACTAACATCAATGTGTATTTCTACTAACGTAAAATTTTATTAAATTAGTAAATATTGCCCCCGTGGTGAAACTGGATATCATATCTGACTACGGAAAAGCCTACTACCTGAAAATCATACCAGAATTCCACATTTCACAGTAATTAGTGACTCATTAGTGACTCCTCTTTGAAATCCATGACTGCCGGGAAAGGAAATCAACCATGTTTCTTAGCAAGGGTTACAAAGGGTACTACTACCTTTACTACACCGACGAACTTACACAAAAAAGAAAAAAAGTAACAACACATTCAAAACTTAAATCAACGGCTAATAAGTTTTTGCTGTCGTTTAAACCAGATCTCTTTGTTGAAAAAAGTAAGCCCAGTGTTATTTCAATTAACGATATCAAAGAGGAAGTTCTGCTTTATGCACAAAACAATCTAAGTAAGAAGTCAGTAAGCGCCTATGAAAGTGTTTTCAAGAATCTAATTAGAATTTTAGGCAACAGAGAAATCAAACTTATTTCATTCAAAGATTTAGAATTCTATAAGTCTGAAAGAGCAAAAGAAGTCAGTAAAACAACCTGTAATATTGAATTGCGGACTATGAAAGCGATTTTTAACCATGCGATCAATTTCGGCAGCATAACTGAAAATCCTGCAAAAAAAATAAAGCAGTATTCGCTGCCGCAAAAAGAAAGGCTCAGTTTCAATGAAGCTGAAATTGAATTATTGTTAAGTAAAATAAGCGATATTAATTTAAACAACATTGTTAAGTTTGGCTTATTCACTGGCTGCAGGCTGAATGAAATCCTTAATGCTCAATGGAATGACATAGATTTTGAAAACAAGACTCTGATGATCAGGAACAAACCGGATTTCAAAACGAAAACTGGGAAAATCAGGGAAATACCCGTTTCTAATAAATTATATGACTTATTGAAGGCCCTAAGATTCAAGCAAATTGGTAACGTTGTAGAAATGCAAAACTCCTCAGAATACATATTTACCAACATGAGGGGTTTAAAATGTGATATGAATTACATCTCGCAGAAATTCAAGAAATATTTGAGGAGCGCACATTTCCCGGAAAAATTTCATTTCCATTGTTTAAGACATACTTTTTTGAGTATGTTAGCAAGAAGAGGGGTTTCGATATATCATCTGAAACAGATAGCAGGCCATGCCGATATTAAGACTACTGAGATTTATTTAGATAATACTACTGATGATTTAAGAGAAGCGGTGAATAAAATGAGTATTTAGATTGAAGTAATTATTTTGAATAGAAACCGGGGGAAAGGAAAATGAGAAAAATCCATAAATCAAGGAGAGAAATTTCCCAAGATGTAAAATCGCTCTTAGAAAAAAATAAACGTGTGAATTCGTTAATTACTTCTATAAAACAATATCTTGAAGCATCTAAGGATAATAAACTTGTGGATAAATTAGAAATAAGAAATATCTTTTTTAATGCAATCCTTAATCAGGGAGGAGCATTCTCAAAAAATAAAAAGGTATTGAAGGCTTTAGGTTATTCACCATCAGCAATTGAAGTGATTATTAACCCTGACATGAGAAGAAAAACTCTCAATTTACTTAATCATATAAAGAACGAACCCAAGATTATTGAGGAAAAAATGTTTTATATTTTTGAGAAAGCAATCGGTGACAGAGATGTTAAAAACTTATATGAGGTCGAAATTGATGAACTAAGCAAGTTAATGGATATCCTCCGTGAAAATCAAGATATTTTATACTTGTTATTTGATGCTTTTAGTACTCATAAAAAACAAATAATTTTTGAATTAATTAAAGATAAGGAGTTACATTTATCAAAAATCAAACAATTCATAGATAACAATTTGGATCTAAAACAAAATGTTGAAAATCTTTTTATAAAACTTGAGAAAAAGATTAGCAAATCTTCTTTGCAAGACGCTTTAAAAAAAGTAACTTAGCTGTAGTGCATAAATCTATCCCTGAATCCTCTCACAGACAGAACCATATATGAACCGCTTCCGAACTCCTGTTAATACTTGCAAACACTTCTGAGCCAATATATATTCGCACCGAGAAGCTAATGAAATGATTATCTAATCTTTCAAACAGAAAAACTAATTTTAGCAGCGCCGGTTCTTTTTGAATGCAATTCCTTTCCCATGCATTTCATTAGACTTCTTACCGGAGCTGCTATATATTTTTGTAAAATGGGTCAGAAATTAATGCACAAATCTAATTAAGATATGTTCCTTTACCAAGAAAATAACGGTTATTGGTACGTTTATTACCGCGACAAAGCCTCCGGTATGCGTAGAAAAGTTACAACACATAGCAAAAACAAGAGCGCCGCAAATGCGTTCTATTTGAATTTCCAAAATACAAATGTACTGGCGCCGAAGAAACAAATTATCTTCGTTGAAGGATTAAGAAATGACGTTCGCCGGTATGTTTTAAATAATTTGTCCCCCAAATCGGTAAGCTCTTACGAATCTGTCTTTAAATATATTTTAAAATACATCGGTAATAAGCCATTGGAATTAATTGGTTTTAAGGATATTGAAAATTACAAAACTGAAAGATCA
Organism: uncultured Ignavibacteria bacterium; assembly: GCA_963816535.1. Taxonomy (GTDB): domain Bacteria; phylum Bacteroidota; class Ignavibacteria; order Tepidaquicellales; family OLB5; genus CAWFKW01. Next base: position 102,177 of record CAWFKW010000001.1, read on the forward strand.
AAGAGTATAAAGCCTATAAGCGTTAACTCAGATTTGAGGACCATGAAGTCAATATTCAATATCGCAATAAAATTGGATTATCTTATTAAGAATCCGGTAAACAAGGTCAATAAACTTGAAGTTCCTGATAAAGAAATAATGACTTTCAATGATACTGAAATAGACATGTTACTTGAAACCATTAATCATGATTTGATCAAAAATGTCACAGAATTCGCGCTTTATACTAGTATGCGATTGAATGAAATAATGTATATGAGGTGGCAAGATGTTGATTTGGCAAATAAAGTTTTAATAGTTTGTAATAAAGAAGGTTTCAAAACAAAAAATAGAAAAAACAGAAAAATTCCAATATCGGAAAAACTTGTCGTTTTATTGAATAAGATTCAAAAAAAAGATTCCGGTAGTAATATCATAAACCTCTATGACGGAAGCGGTTACATTTTTAAAAAAGATAATGGAGAAAAATATAATGGTGGTTATGTTTCACATTGTTTCAAAAAATATGTAGTAAAGGCAGGTTTGAACGAAGAATTACATTTCCATAGTCTTCGTCATACGGCAATTACCAAATTAATTAGAGAAAGGGTTCCAATTAAACAAGTGCAGCAAATAGCGGGCCATCTTAATATTAGCACAACGTTGGAGTATATACACTTGGATTGCGAAGATTTGCGAGAAGGAATAAATAAATTATGAAAGTTAAAGATATAAACACGTTCTATTTTACCATGATTAATAAATTTCAAGAACAGCTAAACCGAATTGAGAGTTTACTTAAAGAGCAAAAAACAAAGCCACTAAGTTTAAATGAAGCGGCAAAATATTTAGGATTAACAAAATCATATATGTATAAAATTACTTCTATGAAAAAAATTAAACACTTTAAGCCTAATAATAAAATGCTTTATTTTTCTAAAGCTGATCTTGATGAGTATATATTTAGAAACCCTGTAGAAATCCAAAACAATGAGTAAACAGGATGCTCACTATTTTGCTAATTCGGGAGGTTTGCTAAAAAGATTTGAGCTGACATATATACAGAATTAACTATGAATATACCCAATTGTATAAGAGTTGACCGGGAAAGAAACAGCAGATTTAACAGCCATGAGTTAAGAGAGATAAAAGAATATCTTGAATGGCGCGATGGTTTGCGCTGCAATAATGAGGGTTGTATTACAAACATTCTTCCGGAATCGCAACCAAATGTTATTTTGGTTGTAGATCATATAGATAATAATAAGAAAAGGCATTTTCACGAAAATCTCCAAATTCTATGCAAATCTTGCAATATCAGAAAGAATCCGAGAGGAAAAGCAAGAAGGAAAAAAAAACTAAATGATGTTGAGATTGTGTGTGTGAATGATTTGCTAACTCATAAGGGTTGTTTGGAGATTGAATTAAAGCTAAGGTATTATAAGGTCTTTAAAGAAATGCTAGATGATGAAATGTCATTGAAATTTAGGATAAACCGCGAAATATTTATTGATAATGTTTCATATATTACTAAAGCCTCCAGAGAAACACTTTTGAGATATTTAAAAATGGAGACGGCTGAATTGGCGCCTTACAAAACAACTTATGATGATCGTAGTAAATTATACTATATTGAATGGCGAAAAGCACAACCAAAATATTCAGTATTTATTAAGAAATTTGCTAAATGACAAGTCATACAAATGAAATTGTTCTTACGAATAAGCAAATGAGTTTCTGTTTGAGTATATGCTGGATTTTAACAGGAAAAGAGCGGAGATATTTGAGAAGATCTATTCTTGTTTAGGACTGTAAAGAGACATTCATAAATTAAATCAATAAATACAATGAAAGTAATCGAAATAAATCTATCTCCAAGGGAAATTCAGGACATATTGAAAGGTCGAGTTGTGAAGCATAAAGAAGGGGGCAAAACACGAATAATATGTACTAAAGAAACCGCTAAAAAAATTATTGGAAAGTCAAAAAAAAGAGCAAAAGAATTGGGGCTTATATAACGGGAAACGAAAGGACAAGCCCGGGAACCAAACCTCATAGATTAACTCTTCTGCAGAAGTGATTTCAGGGGAAAGATATTTACATTTGACTCACCATATTTCCCTTGGCAAAATATATAAATTCACAAAACCAGCAAAAGCGAGAAATCAAAAGGTCATTTTGGGAGCAAAGGTACAATATTAAAGTCAATTTTAAGCTACCTTAAATACATGCAGGTGGTATCCAATTTTACAAGGAATACGATAGCATCAATAATTGATTATATAGCCCTTCTAGCCCTTAGAAGAAATAAAAGAAAAAAAGAGAAAGAATCCTTCAAAAACCCCATTTGATTATCAAAATAACAGATTTTAAAATAAGTTAAACGAATCTTCAAAATTTACTAAAAATGATAAATGTCCCACCATAAAAAAAGGGATCTATTCAGGCAATTCAGCTATCAAATTACCTTTCAGACATCTCTGAGTTTTTCTCAGCTAATTATGAGAAAGAGGGATTTAGTCATTACATAAACAAGGGAAATACGAAAAATTAGACTTAATACTCATTTCCGTTGGTTTTTGTGTTTTAAGAACTGCTAGGAATTCAGATAGGGAAATAAGTAAATGTCCCACCATAAAATAAAGGACCCTTCATGTTTGATTAACGCTTCAGAGAATACTTCAAACTAACAGCCTCAGAGGGCTTATTAGCCACATGGAAACGAGAGAAATACGAGAGAGGTAGTTATTTGAGATGTTGTTTTCAGTTTTTTGAACATCAAGAACAGGTTGGTTTTAGGTTGGTATTTTTCAGGATTGAATTAACATTTCAAGGGAATGAAAATCATCACTCAATTCAGCATCTTTCAACGAATAAACGAGTGGAATACGAGTGAGGAGGATTTTTTAAGCAAAGAATTGGTTGGTAAAAGTTGGTATTTTCCTGAAGAGTTGAATTATGAATCTCAAAAAAAGGGAGGGATTATGTACCTGTCTAAATGCGGTCAATACTTTTACGTCTATTTCGTGAACCCAGCCACCGGCAAACGGACTAAAATAAGCACCAAGGCAAAGAAAAAAACTGATGCATATAGGTTTCTTTTGAATTTCAACCCTAACTCAATAATTAAGTACAAAAATATCACAATATCGGAATTTAAGAACGAATTCTTGATCTATGCCAAGATACATTACTCAGTCAGCACATTCTGTTTGTATGAACGATCATTGAGACAGCTCGTTTCCCAAATTAGCAACATAATTTTGAAAGATATAACCCGGATGCACATTGAATCTTTCAAGATTAATCGAATTGCAAATAAGGTTTCTAAAACCACAGTAAATATGGAATTCAGGGCATTGAAAGCAATGTTCAATTTTGCGATAATATGGAGGTTTATTGAAACAAATCCTTGCGAAGGGATCAAGCAATTTAAGATATTTCAAAAAGAAATACTCTCGTTCAATGAATCAGAGATTTCTGCAATTTTAGAACAAATCACTATACAACCCTTGAAAGACTTTGTATTATTCGCTTTACTAACCGGGTGTAGACTAAATGAAATAACTCAGTTACAGTGGAAAGACATTGATTTGATAAATAACACATTAATAATACGGAATAAACCAGGCTTTAAGACAAAATCGGGCCGAATAAGAATTCTACCTGTTTCAAATAAGTTAAGATTTGTAGTTGATAAATTGAGTTCATTTAAAGCTGAAGACAATAATGATTCATATGTTTTTCTTAACCATAAAGGATTACCATTTGAAGGAAATTATTTATCCCGTTTATTCAAAAAAGAACTGCGCAGGCTCAAGTTTTCTGAACGATATCATTTTCATTGTTTAAGGCATACATTTATAACGAGCTTAGTAAGAAAAGGGGTGAATATTTATGATATTAAACACCTTGCTGGGCATGTCAATATTGAAACAACTGAATTATATATGCACAATATTACAGATGATTTGAGGAAGGCTGTGAACTTGATTTGAAATTGATATTAATGCTTAAATTTGGTCGGGATGGCAGGATTCGAACCTGCGGCCTCCTGCTCCCAAAGCAGGCGCGATAACCGGACTACGCTACATCCCGAAATCAATTAGAATTACAATTATAGCAATCTACCAAATCAGATGAAATGAACAAAATAATAAAAGTATCATGCAATGATACCAATAATTGAAATTAAAGCGCTATTTTAATAATAGATTCTAAAAGGAGTTAACTATGATTTTCAACGAAAATGATTTATCCGGGTTATTCGGCGCTTTGAAGTTCGCTGCGGAGAAGCATAAAGACCAAAGGCGTAAGAATGTCGAAGCAACACCATACATAAACCATCCTTTAGAGGTTGCAAGGCTGCTTATTGATGTTGGGCGTGTTTATGATCTGGATATCATTAAAGGAGCAATTTTGCACGATACTATTGAGGATACGGAGACCACGGAGAAAGAGTTATTGGAAAAATTTGGCAGGACAATCACCGATTATGTTGTGGAAATGTCAGATGACAAGTCATTGCCAAAAGAGGAAAGAAAACGCCTCCAAATTGAAAACTCCTCACATAAAAGCCTAGGGGCGAAACAAATCAAGATTTGTGATAAAATATGTAACATAACAGATGTTACTCTTAATCCTCCCGGTCATTGGGAATTACAAAGAAGGAAGGAATATCTTGATTGGGCCGAGGCAGTAGTCGCAGGACTAAGAGGAATAAACAAGGAACTTGAAACACTCTTCGATAACCGGCTAAGGGAAGGGAGGGCTATATTGTATGCAAGCTAAGACAGATATAAACGAATTGTTTTTTCCTGTTTTGACAAGGATGGTTTTCACTCAAATCGAAGACTACGAAAACCCTGTTCAAATTCCGGGGAAGATGGCCCTTATAAACGGGATTTCAAAATTACCAATTTCAATTGTCAGTCACGACTATAGGATAATTTTAAACAAAGAGGCTTACAATTATGGACTAAACTGTTTAAAAACTCTTTTTGATTTGGAACAAAATGATGAGATCGTATTTATTAATTCAATAATGCCAAAGACCTTGTCGTTTTGCCATATGGACCTGACTTGTCCGAAGAAGTCATTTGAATTAAGAAAAGATAAATTCATACCATTTGTCAGAGTCACCAATAGTTATAATTCCACGTTCAAGCTGGGATTCAGGGTAGGGGTATGCAGGGCAATTTGTGAAAATGGAGTGATATTCGGAGAAGATTCTATAAGATTCAGTTTTGTCCATTCTAAATCTAATAAGGAAGAAATCAATTTTGAAATAAAAAAAGACGAATTGAAAAGAATTCTTGATAAGTTTAAAAGTGATATTGAAGTACTGATTGAAAATGAGATAGACAAGAATTATGCATTCTCGCTCTTCTGCAAAGGAATTGGGATTAATTTCCGGGAAGGAGAAAAAGGAAAAAAAAGAAGGAACAATGTACAGGCTGAGTTCAATCCTGTCTTTGACAAGTATTGCACGGAATTGGGAGACAATTTTTATGCTCTTTACAATTCCATTACTGAATTATCTACGAACGGCATGGAGGCTGATAAGATGCCCGTAACAAGAATCCATGGCAGGCAATCCCGGGCTGGTGGATGGCAAAGAGAGGTTGCAAGTCTGTTAAGAAATAAGAAATTTGAATATAAAGAGTATCTGGGCGGCTATTTGGATCTATCTAAGAATTAGTTAAGAATGAGTACTTATGCTCATTTTAAAGAGCAGTCTTACTCATTGACTTCATTCTGTGAATCTCTTTATCTTTGATTAACTTATTAATTTTTGGGATGAGAAAAATATTAAGAGTCTATTCAAAAAAACAAAAAGGAGCGGGATATGAAATCTGATAATAACATTTTCAAACTCACATTTGTTGGTTTCGGAATATTTGTATTGTTCCTGTGTTTTGGCGCTTATTTGGAATCTTCCTTAGAAGCCCCGGCAAAAAACTTCACTTACACCATGTTTGATTCCTGTGTGACTGTACTTGGGGTTACGGCTGAACTCTTCAATACTGATTACAGAACAATTAATGTAGTTATTTTTTGTATCATGGTACCACTTGCTTTCTTAGCTTTATTCGTTCATAATCTTATACTGAGGAGTAAACTTATGAATCAGACCTCCGATGTTTTTTACAAAGGATGAGAGTGGCTCTGTAATAGCTCTAATTCTTGCACAAATTAGGCAGGACAAGGGTTTACAGGTTAATTGACATTAATTAACAGCCCTGATTTTCTTATACTACAAGGGCAAAAAAAGAGAAAGAAAGGATAGGTCAAATTGGCATGAAAAAAGAAATTTCGATCAGCATTCTATCAGTCTTGTCATTTCTATTTCTGATAATATCTTATCCTAATTATTCATCCATGGAATCGAAACGCTATCAATTCCTTTATTATTTTTACAATCATCATTATGACCTGAACTATTTGGCAGCTGATGCTGATAAGAGTAATTCGGTTCTTAACCGGACAGAGGGACAAGAATTGCATGGAAGTGTATTTACAATAACTGATGTTATGATTTCAAAAATGATAAGGCAAGGAATTGCCAGCGGTAAAAAGAACTTTGTAGTATCTTACTGTCCAAATCGTGATGTTGACCCCGGTACGGTAAACTTTAATGCTTCTCTTCTTGGACAAACTGTTAGAATCCGTGTTTTATCTAAGACTTCCTATGTAATGGATGACCTTACGCCTGATAGCAGCGCCGTAATTCGTTCAACCAAAATCACTTATTTAGGTAATATTCATAATTGGAATGTTAAGCAATGAAAAAGCTAATAATACCAGTTCTAAGTTCTTTGCTAATTTTTTCATGTTCGCAAAAACAACATAATGAACCTGACGGAACTATCATCTACGAATCTGGCTGTGCTTATACTGCCAAAAGTGAATTAATGCGGACAATCGACTGGAATAAAGTCTCATGGAGAAAATTGAAATATGATGATAGCACGTGGGTTTGGGAAAATGAACTTTTGATGTATTGCAGGTATCAGAAAGTTGCTCATTCCCCCAAAAAGTTATCATTTGCTCAAACAAATGAATTAATTAGACACCTTCGTGAAAATTCTGAGGAGCATTTTTCATTTGAGTCCTTAGTAATGGATTGTCATGTTTCTGTTTATATAATTTGTATCTATGCAATCAAAGATGCTTATATGGTCGATTTATGGTACGATAATCTTGAAGTTTCTATAAAGTCCGGCTGGAAAGGTATGCCGGAGTCAATAGGGGAAAGGTATTGGAAGTGTGGCGGAACAAAGATAAATTCTCGTGAAATTCTCGTGGAAAATGAGGAATGAGTTTAAAGGGTTGTTACTTATTTAGTAAGTGTTGTAAGTTAAAAAAATACATTATATTTGAATGGGGATAAACCGGAGAACTGGGATTTCGGTTAATCCTCTTTTTATTTTTAATATTATTTTTATGGCATGGAGATTAAGAAAACGGGTTAGCTTTGGAAAGTTTCTGAGATTTAATATCAGTAAATCCGGAGTAAGCACCACGATAGGTCCCAAAGGATTTAGCGTCAATATCGGCAAGAAAGGTGTTTACAGAAATGTAGGCATTCCAGGTACGGGGTTATATAACAGGGAAAAGATTAGCGGAGGACAGTTCATCGGACAAAACCAACCAGTAAGTAATCAAGGGAATGCGAGCAAGGTATTACTTTCGATAGTCTTATTTTTTGTACTACTGTTTGTATTGATATTTGTGATAGCAATTATAACCGCTTTAACAAAGTAAACAGAGAGTGAATTTGTAAATTTGTCACAGCCTAAACTCATGGGCAAATTGTCAAAAATCAGAATTGAAAAATAATGCCGATTAGATTTTGCAATTCAAATAATTTTCTTGCCAAATTGACAAAGAAAAATTGAAAATGCTTAAAAGGGAAATAAAAAGAAAAGTTTACATAATAGCATGTTATTTCTCATTTTTTTGAGATTGACAAAAAGACAGACAAAAATAAAAACGAATTAGACTTTTTATAATGTATAATAAAAACTAAGTTACTTATCAACAACCTATTACAAATTGAAAATATAGCTCTAATATGAACTTTAAAGATGGTGATATTATTGAATCTGCCCGGTGGCCGGAACCAGTTAAAATAGATTTAATTGAGGCAGGACTTTCTGATTATATCAGAATAGTAGGTTCCGGCGTTCATTCAAAAACACACATAGATGATCTAATAGCCAAAGACGAAATCTCAGATATCAGGATAAAAGCCTTTTCTTCTGACTTTGCAGCAAATCCAGAAAGTGTTTTCCTGAGTCTCGAAGCAAAAAGATATAGATATGCTTCTCTTTACGATCCTTTACTTGCAATGAATATTTCTAAGATTGATCCACCCGGATTCGGTTCCTGATTGCAGATGATCCCGGAGCCGGGAAGACGATTATGGCGGGCCTTTTGATTAAAGAGCTGAAGATAAGAAAAATTGCTAAAAGCCTGCTCATTGTGTCACCTGGACATCTGAAAGATCAATGGAGAAGGGAGCTCAAGGAAAAATTTGCAGAACATTTCACGATTATTGACCGAAACTTCATGGATGCATTTTATAGTGAAAATGTCTGGACAAGAGAGAGACAAATAATCACTTCAATCGATTTTGCTAAGCAAGATAGTATCATTAGTTCATTAAGCGCTTGTCATTTTGATTTAGTTATTGTTGACGAAGCGCACAAGATGAGCGCTTACCGTTACGGAGACAAGCTGGATAAAACCAGTAGGTATAGATTAGGAGAGGTACTTTCAAATATATCTGAAAACCTGGTGTTTCTTACAGCCACTCCGCATAAAGGCGACCCTGAGAACTTCAGACTGTTTATGGATTTGCTTGAACCTGGATTTTTTGCTACCACAGAGATGCTTTCTGATTCAATAAAGAATCTTGAAAACCCATTGTTCATCAGAAGGATCAAAGAAGATTTGAAGAGCTTTGACGGAAAGCCGTTATTTCTGCCACGTTATGTTAAAACGGTCAAGTATAGTTTAGCAACGGAATCGCCGTTAGAACATGACCTTTACAATAGACTTTCCAAATATGTAAATAATGAATATAACAAAGCCCTATCGAAAAATAAGAAACGTAATATTGCATTCGCTTTAGTAATATTACAACGTAGATTAGCTTCAAGTACTTATGCTCTATTCAGGTCACTGGAACGCAGAAAGAAAAGATTGACAGAATTATTGAATATGTTTGAGGAAGGTCGGGTAAATGACAAAGCCTTCGATTTTGAGGAAGCGGAAGAAATGTCTGAGGAAGAAAGATGGAAACTCGAACAGATGTGGGAAACTCTAAGCGTTTCTGAAAACAGAGAGGATCTGGAAAATGAAATAAGGATAATTGAAGATTTAATAGAAAGAGCTAAGGAAATTATTGATAATGAATCGGAAATAAAAATCCGGCAGCTAAAAACCATGCTTGATGATTTGAATGTTAGGTTTCCAGAAGAAAAGGTCCTAATTTTTACGGAATCCAAGGACACGCTTGAATATCTTGAAAAGAAAATTTCAAATAACTGGCACTACAAAGTTAATGTTATTCACGGCGGGATGGACTTGGAACAGAGGATAAAAGCCGAGGGAATATTCAAAAATGAAACGCAAGTTATGGTTGCAACAGAAGCTGCTGGTGAAGGTATAAATCTGCAATTTTGTCATTTAATGATAAATTTTGATATACCTTGGAACCCTAACAGGCTAGAACAAAGAATGGGAAGAGTTCATAGGTATGGTCAAAATAAAGAAGTATTTGTATTCAATCTTGTTGCTGAAGATACCAGGGAAGGACAAGTGCTTAACAAACTTTTTGAGAAGTTGGAACGGATTAAAGAAATGATGGGAAGCGACAAAGTGTTTGATGTGTTAAGCGAGGTAATGTATGGGAAGAACTTATCTCAATTATTGGTGGAAGCGGCTGCCAACTCAAGGAATCTTGATGAAATATTAAGTGAAATAGATATTGTTATTGACGAAGATTATATCTCAAAAGTTAAAGATAATTTGGGTGAGAGTTTAGCAACGCATTTCATTGACTACACCAGGATTAAAGAAATGGCTGACCGGGCTAAGGAATACAGGCTTATCCCTGAGTATACTGAAGCGTTTTTCCGTAAAGCATTCATCAGGGCAGGCGGAAAGATGAGAGATAGAAAAGACGAATTCATCGCCATTCAATCAATTCCTTTTGAGTTAAAGAACATAGCCGATAGTGACAGTTTTAGAAAAACTTACGGGATCCTTCAAAACTCATATCCAAAAGTAACCTTTGACAAAGATATTGCTTTCAAAAATGCTGAGGCTGAGTTTATTTCATTTGGACACCCGTTGTTCGAGGCTTGTTTGGTATGGATAGAAAGCACGATGCTTGAGAGTTTAAAACAAGGAGCAGTATTTGAAGACCCTGACCGGAAACTGGATGGTTTCATTGTGTTCTTTGAGGGAGAGATCAAAGACGGTAACGGCAATATTGCAGGTAAACGCTTATTCTCATTCTACATCGATAATTCCGGCAAGATAGAAAGTATTAATCCAGCCATTATTTGGGATCTTGTTGAGGCAAAAGAAAAAATAAACATAACTGCAAATGTTGATGAGATAAAAAGCAATGTATTTGGAAACGTAATGAAAGAGTTAGAATCCTATAGAAAAGATTTAACTGTTCAGAGAGTAAAAGAGTGTGAAATAAAAGAGAAATATGGGTTGAAATCACTTGAATACCTAATATTGAAGCTGGATGGCGACCTTCTTGATTTGAATATTCGTAAAGATAAAGGTGAAAATGTTGACCTCGTGATTCGAAACAAAGAGGAAGCAAAACGGAATTATGAACGAAACTTAATTGAACTCGGAGATTCAATTATCAAAGATAAGGTTCTCACATTTTCCAACCCCTCATTTGTTGGACTGATAGCGGTAAAACCAATTAAATCAGAATATTCAGGAATGCATTCTGATGCTGAGGTTGAGAGAATTGGGATGGAGGTTTCCACCAATTATGAAATTTCGCAACTACGCAAGCCAATTGATATATCTAAAGAGAATTTAGGGTTTGACATCCGTTCGACCGACAAGGATGAAAATATAAGGTATATTGAAGTAAAAGGGAGAGCGGGTGAGGGGGAGGTTGCATTAACTATTAATGAGTGGTTTAAAGCTAAGAGATTTGGCGATGATTATTATTTGTATGTAGTATTCAATACGTCAAGTACACCGGAACTTATGATTATCCGTAACCCTGCGTCTGTTTTGAAACCAGAAGAGAAAGTAGAAATTGTTAGATTTATTGTTTCCAAAGAGCAAATAAATGAAAGAGCCGTAAAAGCAAGTATATGACCATTATTATTGACATGACGGAAATAATTCCTAATGCTATTTTGAATAACTTAAAGGTAGATGTTGAAGAGTTAGAACGATTCTATACTAATTCGATATCAAGATTAGACAATGACTATGAAGAGGTAGTAAAAATTACTCAACATATCATAGTCCATAGTGGAGGATCTTTAGAGCCTTTAAGTTTAGAACAGGTTGAAAAGCTGCAAGAATTGAATAAGAATTTTGGAGTTTACAAGAGATCAAAATCAAACCGTTCACATTTGCTAATTGTAGGGTTATATATGATGATCGAAAAGTCAATTAAAGAACTTATAGGCGGAATAAAGGGAATCACAAATAATCAGTTAAAGAATCTTCATAGGCTAGATGGAATGAAAGAGTTATTGAATGAGAAATTTGAAATTAGTGTAGAAGAGATAAAAAATTTTAAATATTTCAATGAGTTGAGGGTGTTGAATAATTGCATAAAGCATAGTGGGATTGTTGATTCTGAATTGACAGAAATTAATCCTGTTAGTTGGAACCAAGATCAAGAAATTGGAAATGTATATGATGATTTCAAGAGGCTTTCAACTCAATCAATCGAATTCTGCCAAGAATTATTTGAAAAAATTAAGATAAAATTAAAAATATTAGATTCAAAAGTGGAAAGGATCAATGTTGAAAGAAATTAAGAGGTTCATAGAAGAATCATTCCCAGTAAGAGAGGTTAGCGAAGAAGGGGCAAGGGAGAAACGGATTCATGATGGGACTATAGGCTCATTGCATATTTGGTGGGCTAGACGACCCTTAGCAACGTCACGTGCAACAGCATTTGCATCCTTAATTGATGCGCCTGATGACGATAAAGAAAAAAAAGAGATTAGAGATTTTATTGTCCAATTATCCAAATGGGAAAACCGTGATGATTCAAAGATTCTAGAGCAAGCAAGAAAATCTATTCTAAAAGCAAATAATGGCGTAGCTCCAAGAGTTTTGGACCCTTTTGGTGGAGGTGGTTCTTTGCCCTTAGAAGCACTCAGACTTGGATGTGAATCATTTTCAGGCGAATACTACCCAGTAGCCGTTTTGTTAGAGAAATGCACAATAGAGTTCCCTCAAAAATTCGGCAAAGAAGTGAAAAGAAAAGTGAGAAAGGAAGGTTCGGGAAGACTTGTTGATGAAGAGCAAGCTGTAAATCCATTGTTGGAAGATATTAAAGATTGGAGCAAATTCCTTTTTGATAAAACAAAAGCTGAAGTTTCAAAATACTACATTAATCCTAGTGATAAAAATGTTATAAGTGCATTTATATGGGCAAGAACTGTACCTTGCTTGAATCCAACTTGTAAGACTTCAATTCCCTTGTTAAAACAATATTGGCTTGCAAAAAAGAAAAGAAGGATTGCCTTGTATCCTTATGCATACAAGGGCGAGGTAAAATTCAGAATTGTTGGTGACGGTCACGATACATTTCCTAAAGGCTTTGACCCGGACAACGGTTCAGTATCAAGAGCTAAAGTCAATTGCCCTTTGTGTGGAACTCCAATGGACGAGAAGGATACGAGAAAACTCTTCAATGAAGGAAAAGATGGAGAGAGAATGATAGCTGTTTGCTATACAATAAAAGGTGAAACGGGGAAAAAATATAGATTGGCAAATGAGGGTGATGTCAAATTATTTTTGGAGTCTCTAAAGGAATTAGAGAAATTATGCGATGACTTGAAGGATGATTGGGGCTTAAATCCAATACCCGATGAAGAAATTAAAAGAGTCCCGGTTAGTTTTGGCGTTATTAATGTTTGGGTATATGGAATAAAACATTGGGGTGAATTATTTAATCATAGACAATTACTTACTATAATTACTTTGATTAAGAATTTAAAGAAAATGATTCTTGATTCAAAAATAGAAAAAGAATATTTGACCGTTTTAGCTTCCTACATAGCCCTTGGAATCGATAGATTAATAAATCGTTCTAGCAGAATTAACTTGTGGAATGTACTCGCCGAGAAAACCGAACAAGTATTTATGCGCAATTCTATTCAGATGTTGTGGGATTACGCAGAAATAAATCCTTTTGGAAATCAAGGCTGGGAAATGCAATTCTCATATATAATTAAAGCTGTAGAAAACATATTGACTGATACAAATGCCGCTATTATTAAAAATGAATCAGCTACAAATCTAGATTATCCAGACGCGTATTTTGATGCAGTTATCACTGACCCTCCCTACTATGATAATGTTCCATATTCTTATTTGTCAGATTTTTTTTATGTATGGTTGAAGCGAATGTTAGGTGACCTATATCCTGAATTGTTCAATACTCCATTGAGTCCAAAAACAAATGAGATTGTAGCTTATTCACAAACCGACAAGGATTATTCTACTGGAAAGACTTATTTTGAGAATGGGCTGAAGAAATCCTTTCAAGAAATTTTTCGTGTTTTAAAACCAGATGGGATAGCGGTTATTGTATATGCGCATAAGTCAACATCTGGGTGGGAAACTGTAATTAATGCATTACTAGATTCAGGATTGGTAGTAACTTCAAGTTGGCCTCTCAATACAGAAATGGCTGGGAGGATGCGGGCAAACGAATCAGCAGCTTTAGCATCATCTATTTATATTATTGCACGCAAAATAGACCGAGAGCAAATGGAAATTTATAATAATGTTCAAAATGAGTTAAAGCAATACCTGAATAAGAAATTGGACAATTTGTGGATGGAAGGGATTAGCGGACCGGATTTCTTTATTTCGGGCATAGGCTCTGCTATTGAAGTATTTGGAAAATACGAAAAGATAATAGATTACGAAGGAAATATAGTACGGGCAGACCGATTACTGGATGATGTAAGAGAGATTGTGACTAATTATTCAATATCACAAATTCTTCATAACGGTTTTTCTACGGAAATCTCTGAGTTGTCAAGATTCTATGTCCTGTTTAGGTGGAATTACGGCGAGGCAAAAGTCTTATTTGACGATGCGAAAAAACTTGGATTATCTTGCGGCATAGATATAGCTGAAAATTGGGGAGCTAGGGGTTTTATTAAAAAAGATAAAGAGTTTATAAGAGTTCTTGGGCCACAAAATAGAAAACTTGATGAGATTATTTCAAGCAGAGAACTGATAGATGTGCTCCATTCTGCATTATTACTTTGGGAAAAAAGCAACAAGCGTGATATGTTAGCATTGCTTCAATCAACAGGATATGGAAAGAGTGAAGCATTTTATAGGGTTGCCCAGGCTGTCTCAGAAACTCTTTCAAACGATAGCAAAGAGAAGAAAATGCTTGATGGATTTTTAAGTGGAAAAGAGCGTATTAAGGATGAGATGAAGAAAGAACACTTGCCATCTGAACCAGGGTTGTTTGATTGAATGAATTCGATCATATATAAAGAATAAGAAAATTTTATTTTAAATATAATTGCTACTATGAAATATTATGCTCCAACAATGATAATACGATATTTGAATTTGCTTAAAATTTTTGGTTTCATTTTATTATTAAATTTGAACTCATTTGCGAGCTGTACATATTCAATTAATAAAAACTCTCAAATTGATTCTAAATACATTCAAGGTGTAAAAGATACAATTACAATAAAGGGCTTGAATGCAAATATGGATAGTTTGAAGAACAGATTTGATACGCTTCATATCAAAGTCGAAAACGAAAGTTTAGAAAAAAATTATTCATTAATTATTTCAATTGTGTCATTAATATTTGGTTTTATACTCTTTATTATAGCACTACGACAATTCAAAATAATCCTAGTTAATGAAAAATCATTTTTGGCTGGAACTACTTACATAGAAATCGTTAATAATTTGTATTTGAATAATGAAATAGATCTTTTACAACACGGTGCAAACTTATTTTTGGAATTAACAAACACTTCAAAAAATGCTATAACAGATATTTGGATTAAATTTCCAGATTGTTTAAAATTAAAGATTGAATTCCTTTTACCTGAGCATAGAATATTGCCCATAAAATATGCTCATATCGATAAGGTAATTTTACCTGAGAGAAATTTTGTTATATTATTTGATAAAACATACTTATTCAATAACCTATCTTTAGAAGAGGGCTCATCAACTATATCAATAAAGTACAAAGGATTAAAAGAAAAAAAATATAAGATGTTTAATTTCGATTTTTCCATTAAAAACCAACAAAGCCATGTTAAATCTGAATATGTTATAGGATCTCCAAACGTTTTGAAGTTAGAAAATGGGCAATTAATTGCATATGAAGATCGTGACTGGAATAATGTCAAAATATAATTTAGAATTATTAATTTTATGAAACCATTTCATACTATAGCAATTCCACACAAAGATATTCTTGAGGGTAAAACTGAGCTTCAGGTTTATGCTGCTGACCTCTGGAATGTTTTTAAGAACCAGGGAACCTCTGACTACAAGGATTCAAAGATATTTTTTGAAAGAACTTATTTTACCAGGGCGCTTGAAGAAATACTTAATGGGGTAGGAAAAAAACTGAAAGAAAATGCGGGGGATTCAGTGATACCGCTTCAGACACCTTTTGGCGGAGGGAAGACTCATACGTTAATAGCGTTATTCCATAAAGCTATGGAATGGAAAGTGAAAACTGTTGTAATTGTGGGTGACAAGATCAGAACCGGAGTGAAGAAAACTGAGGAGTTTGATTTACTTTCTGAACTTGTTGAAGAACAATTAACTGGAAGTAAAAATCTGTTCAAAGGAAATCCATCTCCCGGTGGCGCAGATATTGAAAAGTTACTCAAAGCCAATTCGCCGGCGTTAATCATGATAGATGAGATCATACCTTATCTCATTTCAGCAAATTCACTGAAGATCGGTAACGAAACGTTGGCTTCAAATACATTGACATTTCTTGACAAACTGTGCAGGGCTGTGTCGAATGTTCCTAATGTTTGTTTAGTATTAACAACTACCCCAAGCAACCCATATAGCGATAATCCTTCTCATGATACTCTTATCCGGAATCTTCAAAATATTGTAGGAAGGCTTGAATCAATTAAGACTCCGGTTAATGAAGACGAAGTACCTTATGTAATAAGAAAACGTTTATTTTCATCAGTTAATGAAAAAGAGTCTAATAAAATTGTTAAAGAGTTTATAGATTATTGTGAAAAGGAAACCATAATGCCTGCCGGCAAAGAGCCATCTGAATACAGAAGAGAATTTGAAAACAGTTATCCTTTCATGCCTGAAGTTATTGAAGTGTTATATAAAAGGTGGGGAACATTTGCCAAATTTCAGAGAACAAGGGGTTTGCTGAGAATACTTTCTCTTGTACTCCAGAATGTTAAAAATAAGAATATTCCATATATAAGCATTTCTGATTTTGATCTGGCTGAACAGGAAATAAGGCAGGAATTTATTAAAGTTGTAGATGGAGATGTTTATCATAGTGTAATTAATGCAGATATCACAGCAAATGATTCCGGCTCTAAAAAAGCCGAATCTGAGTTGGGGAATGCGTATAAAGGATTGCATCTTGCAGAGAGGACATCAACTGCAATATTCCTGTATTCATTTTCAGGAGGAGAGAAAAAAGGTATAGATAAAGAGGAACTGAAGAGAATAGCAACACCTATTGGCAATCCGTCGGCCGTTGTTGCTGATGCGCTTGATATACTGATGAACAAGTTATTCTTCCTGCAATCGAAAAATGGAGTGTATTATTTTTCTAATCAGCCGAATCTTAATAAGATTCTGATAAACAAATTAGATAATGTAAAAAATTCAGAAGTTATTGAAAAACAGCTTGGGCTGATAAAGAAAAATATATCTGGTTCAAAATTTAAAGTATTTATATGGCCCGATGACAGCAGCAGCATACCAGATAATACCGATTTGAAACTAATAATCCTGAAAAGGAAAGATAATGCTCTGGTAAGCAGTCTATTTGAAAGCAGGGGTTCTTCGACAAGGATAAATAGGAATACTTTGTTTTTTCTGTTTGCAAACGATTCTGATAAGGCTGTACTAGACGGTACGGTAAAGAATTTGATTGCTCATAATCATGTATTGGAAGATGAGACAATAAATCTATCGGATGAGCAAAGAAAAGAGTTGAAGAAGGAAATAAAAAATATAGAAGACAGCATGGTTGAGGATTTGAGAAGGGCATACAGGATAGTTTACCTGCCTTCAAAGGATGACTTTAAGGAATATGACTTGGGAATGCCGACATACGGAGATACAAAGAAACTGGATGTTGATGTATTTGATGCATTGCAGAAAAGAGAAGAGATATTGGAGAGAATTGCTCCTTTAGTTATCAAAAACAAGTATCTGCGGACTCAGGAATATGTAATTACAGAACAACTATACACAGCATCGCTTAGAACGCCGGGAGAAATCAGATATGTAAGTAAAGATGTGGTTGAAAACGCAATCAGGGAAGGTGTTAGAGCAGGTGTATTTGGATTAGGCGAGTTAATCAAAGATGAGATAAAGTGTCATTATTTCAAGCAATCCTCTACACCAACATTATCAGAAAATGAAATAATAATTCGAGATGATATTAGTCAGAAGCAAACAGAAAAACCTTTAGAGGGAGCGCCAATTGAACATGAAATCACTAAGGACATGCAGCCGGAGGATACAAAAGAGGATGAAACGGAATTAACTGAGAAGGTAAAGAAAGAGCTTAAAGAACTCAACCTGCGTTTCAATCTGCCAAAGGGCAAGGCTTCTGAAATACTGAGAACAATAAATTACATCCAGCAAAAATTCAATAAAACTGAAATAAGCATTAGAGCTTTAGACGGAACACTATCCGAGCAGGATTACGAAAATAAAATACTCGAAGCACTTAGGCAGCTGGGGATAAATTTGGAGTGAATTATGTCATTATATCATGAAGGGCCATACACAGTTGATAAAAAACTTGGTATCTTTTCGTTTATTTCGAAAACTAGAAGTCCTAAAAATTTAGTAATATTCATACATGGCTTTATGGGTAAGTCGATAGGTACCTGGGAACAATTCCCAACTCTATTGACTGATTCGGAATTATTCAAAGATTCAGACATATTTTTTTATGGGTATCAAAGTTTGAGATCTCAAGCTACCAGCTCAGCATCTCTGTTTCACGATTTTCTTGATGAAGCTGTAACTTCAAATAAATATAGACATCCGGATAAAGAGCATGAATATAAGAAAATAATTATAGTAGCTCATTCCCTAGGGGCAATAGTAACAAGATATGCGCTTTTGAATGCCAAACGTCTAAAAAAATATTGGTTACAAAATTGCCGGATGGTTTTATTTGGACCGGCGCACAACGGTGCAAGAATCAATAATCTGATTTTGGAATGTGCCACTCCATTTATGAGAGTTGTTATAGGGTTAGGAATGTTCTTCTTTCCTACAATTGAAGACCTCGAAACCGGGTCAGTTTGTTTAAATACACTTAATGATTTAACAAATGGATATTTACAAAAAAATGATGGTGATTTCACAAAAGCATTTAATGTGATTTGGGCATTAAACGATAACGTTGTTTACAATTTTCAATTTCACGATGATTCAAAAGAAGAAACTATTAGAAATGTCGGGCATAAAAGTGTTTGTAAACCTATAAACAGTTCTTATTTAAAGCCAATGGAAGTGCTAGAAAATGCAATAATATAATATGAAACAGCTTGAAAAAAATAATTTAAATTTTCTTATCAAAGAATTTCGTTCAAATAAAGATGTTAAGAGAGGATATACGAAACTAAGAAGGTACATTAGGAATAATAATTTGCGGCAAATTAATTACTTGCTATATAGAAATGTACATTTTGAAAATTTTGAACTCGTTCCTTATTTTAATGAAGTGGAATACTTATTTAAGTATTATAAGCTACTTGAAGTAGCTATTGACACAAATTTCATCTCTTCAAATTTAACAAGACATATTTATAGTGAAATTGAGTTTGTATTAGGAAATCAGGAAATTAAGAAATACTATTCCGAAGCTCGTCCACAACTCTTATTACAAAATATGTTTGAAAGAGCAAATCAGGTTAAAAAGCAAGAATCGGGTAAAAGAAATGGTGATTCACATATTTCAGAAGAAGAATTTCAACCTTCTCTTTTCTATTCGTTTCTTGCATTAATAAATGAATTAGATAATGATTTGGATGTCAAAATTTTTCAAGCAGTTTTAGAAGAAAACCTTAATTTTGTATTTAGATTAGAGGATTTAATCGGAATATTGGGAAATAGCGCAGAATTTAAAAGACGTATATCAAAGAGTAATTACGAAGATATCGGAGACTACTCTTTGTGGGGTTTTATAAAATTCATAAATATTTTGACTGATTATAAAAAGTTGCTAGACGACTCTGAATCAAATCGGTTACAGCAATCTGCGTATTGGTACTATTCTTCGCATTTGTTTATTACTTTCAAGAGACAAATCAATGATATTATTGATAAAGGATTCTATTCGATTTCAAGACAAGTCGATTATTTAGAACCTTCCATAATAATTGATACAGGAAGTCATGATGATAGTAAAAGATTTTCAGAAGACTGGAAATCGGATTCTTTTAAAACTATGGAACAAATCAAAAGAGATATTCAATCGATATTTAGTGACCGATATATGTCACCACAAATTGCGTTAAATAATTCTCTAAAAGGAAGATAATATTTTTTCACTAGCCTAAAAGAAGAATATAATTCTTAAAATCATGGCGCAGATTAGCTCAACGACTTTATTTAATTTTACTGAGAGTTATGAATATTTGATAAACAATTTAGAATATGGCATATTTTGCAAAAATACTTACGAAAAACTTCCTTTAAAGGACTGTGGCTATTCAGCGCCCTTGGTTAGCTTTTGTGATATACCATTAAGTTTAATCAAAGAACATTTAGAATGGTATGGAAATTTTGGAATTGGAATAAATCGGACTTATGCAAGAAGCCTTCGAGTTCACCCCGTATGGTATATAACAAGTGAAAATCTTCACATTAAGAATTTATTAAAATCGGGAACTATTACAGAGCAAGATAGGAAAAACTTATTCCCATTTCTGAAACAATATATGGGTTATCAATATAATTTAAATAACGAATATAAAAGAAAAAGATTATACAACGAAAGGGAATGGAGATATATTTCTGATTTTGACAAAGTAAATTTGTTTTTAAATAAAAAAAGAACAGTTGTCAATGTAAAGAAATTTGAAACAAGAATGATTATCGATTTTGCTCAAATTGAGTATATAATTGTTGACAATGCTGAATCATTAAAGAAAATTATAGCTGATTTGAAAAGTATATGTAAATCAAAAAAAGCAAGATATTACGATATTATTTCCAAACTTATAACGGTAAGAAATATTTTGAGAGATTTTTGATGGATTGTAGGAACTTGTATCCATTTATTGCATAGAATATCAAAGAATGAAGAAAAATCTTAATTTATTAAATAGGTTTTTGGGCTATGGGAACCCTGATTTGGCAAGAATATTTTTCTTTGGAATTGAAGAGGGTTTACCCTTTGAGGGTGAAGAGGATTTCAATAAATGGCTAAGAAATCTTAAAGAGTTTGAAATTCTGCCAAACAAGTATCTCTGCTGTGATTTTAATGGCAATATCGTCAGCAAAACTAGGCCAGTTAAATGGCCAACAGAAGGTTTTCAAGCATATTTCTCTTACAAAATCTTGAATGAAGTTTTGTTTGAAAAGGATTTGCCCTCGTTAAATGATTATTTGAGTAAACATTACATCCAATATGAGAAACGGGTTTTTTGTTCAAATGTATTTCCAATTGGAAGCAAAAGAGATAAGGATTGGGAAACACCAAATATTAGCATTACAGGATACAGTATGAGAGAAAAGAACTTATACAGAGATGATTGCTGGAATGCAACAGGAAGGCATAATAATATTATAGCTAGATCAATAGTGATAAGAGATTTTTTGAAATATATCAAAATGCGCATGGATTCAGATATTGGTGTCTGGATATTTGTTATGGGGAAAGTACCTATTACAAAAATGTTTCCAATTTTATCAGATATTTTTGGTATTGATAAGAACTTAATGGAGAATGGAGGTTGCTTTAAAAACCATGAAAAGAAACCTGTTTACTGTAGCTATAACAAACGAATTTGGTTTACACAACATCCTTCGTATGGACATTTTGTTCAAAATGATGTAATTAGAGTTATTGATTACATAAAACATTATTAATTTGGATAAGACAAACGAGTTCGGATATCCTAAGACTTGCAAAGATTGTTTTCATCTTCAACACAGGATTGGCTTGACTGTGAATGGTGGATATTACAGAGAAGGAAATGATTTAAGATTAATGCTGGTTGGGCAGGATCCAACAATTGACAAGCGGCCGGAAGAAGTAGAAGTTCCTTTAATGTTGAATAGTACAAAAAGAAGTAATTTACGGAAGTGGTTGAGCAACGAAGTAGGAATCAAATTTGATGAAATAACTGTTTATGCAACCAATGTCGTAAAATGTACGTTTGATGCAATGCCATCCATGCAAAAGCCAAACCCGGGATTGAAATTTCTTGAACCGTTTTACGAAAAATGCTCACTGCATTTAAAGAACGAAATTGAGATGTTTAAACCAAATGTAGTGCTGACATTTGGTGAACCTGCTCATAAACTGTTTATTAGGCAGCTCGAAAACTATCCCAAAGACAAGTTAGAAATGACATCCGCATTTGACGGGATATTTGAAACCGTGAAGCTGAAAGATTCAAAAATAGAATTTAAATATTCCCCTTCTCTGCATATTAAAACTTTCCGGGTAGCAATTACTTACGGGGACAAAGTAAAAAAATTCAAGGACGAAATAAAAAATATTCTACATGTAAATTAATATGCCTTTTCTTACTATTAACGGAACGGATTATGAAGTAAATGATCGACAATTAGAAATATATACAACCGCAGAGGAACGATGGCATCATAATCTTACCAGATTACGAAATACTAAAGTTAAATATCTTCTAATTGGGGAAGCCCCGCCCTGGGCTGAAAATGGTGATGTGAATTACTTTTATTATAATTTTAATAGCAATCAACAAATATGTAATTCAGTTTATAAAGCCTTTTACCAACATGAATTAATACATGACACTGAGACCGCTTTGACAAATCTTGCTGGAAGAGGTTTTCTTCTCATAGATTCACTTCCGCTTACAATCAAATATACCGGAAATATTAGAAATAGCCAGTTTTATAAAAACTTGGTTTGTGTTTCATTGAGTTGGTGGCAAAATAGATTGCACAACCCAAACATCCAGTTTCATCATGAAGTAAAGGTGGCATTAGCATTCAAGGTAAATGGAAGGCGCATTATTGAATGTTTAAATGGCGTTCTCGAATTACCAAATGTGCCTACAATTCCGCTGACGGATGCGAATATTGCAGCAGATGGGTCGGGATATACTAAGTCAAAGAAGTTGAGAAATATATTTGGTTTGACATAAGCAGCTAATTGCTTCCTCCTCTTTTCAATTTATTATGAATCGATCTAAGAAATTCCATTATTTGTCTGTTTGAAAATATGTCTAAATATATAATATTTCCAATTTGCGTTGTATTTATTCTCTTAGGAATACTTCTGGTCCGAAGGATTCTTTGGAAGAATAGACAAACCAATATTATCAATGATTCATTAGAGAGAATCATAGAGGCGGTCGGGCAATTAGAAAGATTACTGAATGATACTGAGTATTTTAACAACAAGAAATTAGTTGAATGGAATTGCAATTTTGATAAGGCAGGGAATGGGATAACTCCGCTATACGGCAAGATTGGATTAGAAAAGAGTAAGAAGAGTTCATTGGATAGATATTATGACTTTCTAAGTAATGGTAGAAAATATATTGATGAACATAACATTAAATATCAAAATACATGCATTAATGAAAATAAGAGTTTTTTTGATACTGTTGAAAGTTACCCTTTAGACATTAACCAGAGGATAGCAATAGTACATGAAGAAGATGCCAATCTTGTTGTTGCAGGGGCAGGTTGCGGTAAAACAACGACATTAATTGGTAAACTAGCATATCTTACCAAGATTAAGAATGTTCCTAAAGAAAGTATTCTAATGCTCGCTTTTACTAGAAAAGCGGCAAATGAAATGAAGGAGAGAATAAGTAAGAGATTGGGAGAAGATTTTGAAGTTTATACTTTTCATAGTTTTGGCTATAAATTGCTAAGTGAAATCAGAGATAAGAAGCCTTCATTAGCATTTGACGACAATAATACTCTTGACAAATGCATACGCAATATTTTAAATGAGCAAATAAAATCGAAAGACTTTGCTAAAATGTTGGTTGAATTCTTTTTTTATGAATTTACAGTTCATTTGCCGGATAGGAAAAATAAGAGTAACCTTACATCATATCTTGGTGAGATAATGAAAAGTAAACAGGAGGTCAAAATTGCAAATTTTTTATACGTTCACAAGATAAGGTATGAATATGAAAGAGAATATGAGGTCAAGACAGTAGATAAGAACTATAGGCAATATCAGCCAGATTTCTATTTACCCGATTATCACATTTATATTGAACATTTTGGGATAGATGAAAATGGTAAGCCATCTAGTTCTTTTGAGAATGGCAAATCATATATTGAAGGAATGCACTGGAAACGGAAAACTCATCTAAAACATGGTACAATTTTAGTTGAGACTTATTCCTACGAAGACATAGATAATGGGTTACAATCAAATCTTAGGCATAAACTAGAATCTCATAATGTTAGCATTCAAGAAGTCGATTTTGCAAACACTTTAAAGAATGATATAAAGAAAAATGACAGAACTTTACTAATTGAAATTATTTGTACTTTTCTCAATCTTTTCAAATCTAATTCATATTCCTTTACTGAATTAGATTCTAAAGCACTATTGGGTATATATTCTGGCTTATATCGTGCATTTCTGAATCTTTTCAAACCAATTTATGACGCATATGAAACAAATTTGAGAAATATAGACAAAATAGATTTTAACGACATGATAGCTGAGGCTACAAAGTATGTTTCGGAGAAAAAATATGAGTCCCCTTACAAATATGTTCTAATTGATGAGTATCAGGACATTTCTGTAGGAAGATATAATCTTATCAAGGCCTTATTGAAACAAAATCCCGATACACAACTATTTTGTGTTGGTGATGACTGGCAATCAATATTCAGGTTTGCAGGGAGTGACATTTCACTATTTGTCAAATTTCAAAACTATTTTGGCTATCATAAATTAACTCGAATTGAGAAGACATATAGATTGTCTGAAGAGATTGCTAACTATACCAACGGATTTATTCTCAAAAACAAAGATCAAATAGAGAAAAATCTTAGTTCTGAGAAGAAACTAAATTCTAGCCCGTATAAAATATTTTATAAAAAGAAAAGTGAAGATACTACAGTTCTAATCGATGTATTAAAGTTAATCAAGTCTCAAATAAAACCAGGGCGCTTGGCAAGGGTTCTAATTTTAGGCAGATACAATTGGGATGAACCTATAGAAATGAATTCTCTTAAAGCTGAATATAAGAATTATGATATTAATGTTGAATTTCTAACGGTACACAAGGCAAAAGGACTAGAGGCAGACTATGTGATTCTCAATAATGTAGTTCAAGGCACCCATGGTTTTCCCTCGCAACTACTGGACCATGAAATTCTTAATCTTGTTTTACAGGAACGGGAGGATTATCCATTTGCCGAGGAAAGAAGACTATTCTATGTTGCAATGACTCGATCCAAAAATGAATCTTATATTATTGGCAAGATCAGAAATGTTTCTGAGTTCATTTTTGATTTGAATAGTCTAAATGATGATGAAACTAAGTCCAAACTTGTGGAATCTAAATTGTGCCCCAATTGTCATGGACAGTTAGTAAGTAGAAAGAGCAAATATGGAGAATTTATTGGATGTGAAAACTATCCTTCGTGTACATTTAAGAAAGATAGAAGTCAGGATCGTGTTAAAGAATTCTTGGAACAAGCCAGGGTCTACAACAATCAAGATGATGATTTACCGTTCTAAATGTGTCAAGTTGTATTAATATTACTAAGTGTCTTTTCCTATCAAAACGAGTAATCTCCTCCATTAACTTTGGTATGTTTCTTAGCTAAGTAATAAAATTAATGATTTGGAAAAGAACTCAGAGGTCCGTCATTTGAGACAAATAAAAAGGGCAGCGAGTTCCTTCAAATAGCTGGGAGCTATCCTCCGAAAACGTTGGCCACCCTTACAAAGCCAACTCTCACTGCCATCAAAATCTCATGAAAATGTAAAACAAGATTTAATTGACTAAACCTATATTCAAATATACATATTAAAGTTAAGAATTATACTTCAATTATTTGCATTATCATACCTATTTAATTTCCTTTTATCCATATTTATTGAAATCTAAAACGTTAAATCTTGTAAGCCCGCTCAGGTACAAATGCTAAATGAAGGTTTGTACTCATATACCTAAACGTTCTTTTTGAGGGGCTTACATTTCTATCTTTTTAAGGGAAGCGTTTAGCTTCCCTTTCTGCTTTATTTGCTTACTTCTTGAAAATTCTGGCTGTTTTACTTACTCAAATTTGTATCATTGAATGATACAAATCTGCTGAGAATATGATGTAGATTCGTATAGCTTAGAATCTAATAAAGGAAAGCAGTATTATGAAAAAGATCAAAACAGTTAAATCCGACAGTTTCTTTTACTTTTATATTCTATTTATTTGTTTGCTTCTGATTACTGCCATTTCGCTCTTTTCAAAACCTGTGGGCAGCAGTGGATTATCGACTCAGCTTGTTGATTCCTTAAACTCACCAGCCAACATTTATTTTGATTTTGGGAAATCGGAATTAAGAACCGAAGCGTTTCCAGTCCTTGATTTGCTTGCAAGTGAGTTAGTTGATCTGCCCGGTTCAACAATTGAAGTCATAGGGCATACAGATGATGTAGGAAGCTATGAATTTAATATTAACCTCTCCGAAAAAAGAGCGGAAGCTGTTAAGAATTACTTGGTTTCTAAAGGGTGCAAGCCCGATCAAATCATTACTGACGGCAAAGGTAAGTCAGAGCCTGTTACTGCGAACATCAGCGAAGAAGACCGCTCTTTAAACCGCAGAGTTGAATTCAAATGGAACGATATCACTAAAAAGGAAGAACCGAAAGACATAGAATATGTTAACAGCAATATCAAAAAGACCGGAAGGAATGAAATAGAAGGAGAAATATCTGTAAGAGATACTTTCGGCGATCCAATCAAGGGAATCGAGGAAAATGATGTATCGGCTGTACTGAAGTGGAAAGATGATTCCACGGCAGGCACAGTGCATTTTCTTCCGATTGACGATAAGAAGAAGACGGCTTTTACTTTGGTAATGGATTACAGTCCAAGTATGTTCGGGATTGATAACGATTACAAGAAAAGCCCAAAAGGCAAAAAAGTTGAACTTACCGAAAACGCGGTGAAACATTTTATTGATGCCCTGGGGCCAAATACTTTCTTGAAAGTGATTAAGTTCGGAAGAGATATCGATGTTGTTCAGCGATTCACAAAATCAAAAGAAATAATGGCAAATGCCATTGATTTACGTAGTTATCCGCGTGGAGGAACTGCTTTGTTTACTGCAATTTATCTTGCACTAAAAGATACAACATACGACAGCAATCCTACAATTGCAAAGACTGTAATTGCATTCACCGACGGAATGGATAATTCTTCAGGGAAAATTAATATGGATTCCATTTTCAGTGCTTCAGACTCGAAGGCAATTAAGGTTTATACCATAGGTTTACTGGATAAGAATGATGAGTTCTCGAGTGATGAAGAAAGACAACAGGGTGAGAAGGACCTCAAAAAGATATCCGGGATGACAGGCGGTTTTTTCTATTATGCTAAAGATGCATCTTCACTTGAAGCAATATATAAACAGATCTTTGACCAAATAACCGGTAGTTACCACGTTACCATTAAATGGAATGAAGAGAAGCTACCTTCCAAAGGAACGGTTGTAGAGGCCTGCATAAGCGTAAAAATTAAAGGAAATACGAGGATACTTTACAAGAGTTATGTAATGGAGTGAGTATTTTGAATTTTGCATTCTCGAATACTGGAGAAATCCTATAATTATATCGTTTACATAATCTAAATTGTTAAATAGGGTTAGCATATTTCATGTTGAAAAAACAAAAATTGCTTAATAGGCCTTATATTTTCAATCGAAAAAAATACTAAATTGATAAATAGGCATAACATTATTGGCTAATTTTCTAAGAGTTTTTTTAAAAAAAATTAATGATTAGTTTCTTTATAGAAATTGTTGAGAATGTTAGTAAATGTTAGCATTGAAGGAAAATGCATAAAGGATTCTCGAAACATCTCAACAGTTCACAGATAACAACCCTCAACTATTATTCTGGAATCGTTTTTAAGAGCTTGGAGAAGACGTTGATAGACGTTAAATTTGAAACTCTATGAGATACCCCATTCCATTTCGTAATGTAGCTTGATGACATATCTAATAAACAAAGGAATAAATAAGTAAGCAAATACAATAAGTGATACGAATTATTGAACCAAAAACGCTCCACTTGAAAATGCATCAATTGGCAAATTGACAATTTTTGAGGTATTTCTTTGATATTATGTAATGAGTATATTAGCAATATTGAACTTCAAAATAAGAAGAAAACTTGAAGTTTTAAAATTAAATGGCAGTTATTGATTTCAAAAATTAGTGACTCATTAGTGACTCGATTTGGTACTCTGAATGCAAATTCTGGAAATATGTGATTAAGTGATTAAGGGAAAATGTTGAAATCTTATTGGTTTTAGCATTTTAAGAATTGCCCCCGTGGTGAAACTGGATATCATATCTGACTACGGATCAGACGTTTGGGGTTCGAATCCCTACGGGGGTACAAAACCATTACAAATTATGAATTAGAAACTGACGGAGCCTGTCCCGCCGGAGGCGGGAGATCAAACGTTTGGGGTTCTCCGCCGTGGCGGACTACGGGCGCACTACGCAGGTACAAAATCCAACATACAACTTACGAATTAACAATTACGAATTGGCGGCCGCAGCGCCTTCTTAAAAATATGCCGACTCGTATTTCGGCGAGCCAACTGAAAAATATGTCGTAAATGTAAGAAACCCGGGCGCAGAGCAATAACAAAGTTCGCTCACTTCACTTCCGTTGGGTGCATTTTGGCAAAATTTATATATGGCTCTTTATTTACATTAGTGAGGCTGAAGAGTAATTTCTTTGTTCTTCTGTTTGATCCTCAGTACTCTTCTGCCGATTATTTCCGCCGCTTCTTCAAATGTCACGCTGCTTGAGCGGATGATCAGGTCGTACTGCAGCGGGTCAGATACATCCTTGTTAAAATATTTTCTGACATATTCGCCGCGGTTAGTATCTTCCCTGTGAATATATTTTACAGCCGCCGACTTTGAAATATCCAGGCGTCTGGATATTTGTTTTATCTTCCAGTCAGTTTCTGCGATTAGCCTGATATGGTATCCTCCGTTAATATGCCTGGTAAGAAAATTAGCTCCGCGCCCTATAATTACCGCGTTGCCTAGAGAAGCCAGGTGGACTATTGTGCTGAATGTCTTACCTACCAGCTTTGATATTCCGGGGTGCATACCGCTCAGAGTTTCCAGAACGCTTTGAAGCTCAGGAACCCGTTCTTCGTTCAGGAAATACCTGAATTCAGACGGCAGATGGTGCTCTTCGATCACCTTTTCGATCAGGTTCCTGTCGTAAAGCGCCCAGTCGCTTTTCTTATCAAAATCATACGAGTTCAAAAACTCCGTGAGCTTTTCGCCGATGCTTGTACCGCCGGAACCTGTTTCTCTTGAAATCGTAACAAACGGACGGAAATTTTTGTGATTCATTTTGCCGGTTTTATCCCCGGCTTGCTTCAGATGGCTGGAAATGTAAGCATTGGCAGCTTGAAATGCATTCGGATTGTTCATGATTTCATTGCTCCTTTTGTAGAAGAGGCGGATTTTGAGAATTCTCCAAGCGCTAAAAATTGCGCGATACTTCCGTTTTTAAAGCCTCTCCTGTTCAAATTTAATTTGTTTTTCAATAAGTTTAACTCCAAAAATCGTTTCTTAGTTCGATTTTTTTAAAACATTTGTGATTATTTTTCCGCTGAAATTGGCGGTTATTTAGTTTTTCTAATAAAAATTTATTATTATCTTTAAAAATTCAAATCACTAAACATTTTTTAATTAATAACTTAAATACGAAAAATCATGGGGAATCCAAATTTAGAGCCCGTTGAGGGCGTAAACTGCGAGCAGTGGGCGGCCGTAAATGCCAAGCTTGCTTCAGGCGTATCAAAAGATGACGCAATAAAAGGAACTGGCATGGATATGCCTAAATGGGATCGGGTTAATACTGAGTGGCTCACGCGCATGCGCAACGACACTTCATTCACAATTTCCAAGATATATTCAGCGTCTTTCAACATGTCTGCAACCGGCAACGTTGGCGAAGGTTCGAAAGTCGATTCTTCGTCTTATCCTTTCGAGAAATACGTTGAGGCCATGGTTGCGCAGGACGTTCTGGGCAAAATGGGACGCGACGCGCAGGATGTGCTTAAAGATTTCGGACTGACCGTCGCTGATTATTCCAACATCAGCTCTTACTGGAGCGGCAAAATGATGACCGACTTTTCGCTGGCCGCGCAGATGATGAACCTTCAGAACCAGTATAAACAGAAGTACGAAAGTATGAAAGGCGATGATACTAATAAAGATATTGAATTTTAAAACGGGGTTATGGCAGATCAGGATATAGTTAAGAAGTTCAATTCCGAGATTGACGGCGCATTTTCCGCGGCCTTTCTGTCGGAAAAAGGCGGCGATGCAAAATGGAGCGGTCTTGTTGAATCATACGGGGCTAAACCTCTTTCGAAAGACGAAAAAGAAATGCTTCTCGGCTCGCAAATGAAGATTGCGCGCGGCGCATTTCCGATCGAACTCAGAAGAGTGTATGAAAAGATAGTTGAAAAGTATTCAGCTTCAGTTTCCGGCAACCAGCCGCTTATATCGGCGCTTCAGGGCTTTAATATGGAAGGAAAAGTGATTGAATATTACCAGAAGATAAAACCTTTTGCAGGGCTGGGCGATATATTCAAAAATGCTTCTGCAGGTACGGCAAAGTATTCACAGGGATTGCAGAAAGAGAAACAAATGACAATTAAATGCAAGAGCTGCGGCGCGCCAAGGCTTGAAGAAATGCAGTATGATAAATGTCTTTTTTGCGGAAGCGAATTATTTGAGAAAACGGAAAATTAATTGTGGGAATATTCAGCAAAGCGGACTCTCCTGAATACAAGGCTCTATCGGACCGGTGGGACGGCTACCTGAAAAAGATAGAAGCGCGGTATTACGAGATCCTGGGCCAGGCAGAAGCGCCTTTAACGGATACTATAAATAACCTCCAGTACGATACTATAGTGGTTCATAATATCCTCAATGCTTTGAAATACCAGACTGTTGAACTGCTGGGTAAGAAAGCCGATGACGGCTGGCCGAAAATGCGCGGCGAGCTTGAAAAAATGGGCGCCGCTTACGGAGATATAACCGCGCAGCGCGATAAGCCCGCTATGTTCAAATACTGGATGAACGTTGAGTTTCAGAAATACCAGACCGGCGTTTATGCACGGGCGGCAAGGAAAATTCTTGATAACGTAAAAAAACATATCAACGAGAACAAGCTTCACCGGTGTACACAGTGCGGAGCCGAGCTTCCGATAAAGATATATTCGTTTATGGCGATAAACCTGAAATGCGAGAGCTGCGGCTCGGTGAATACATACCAGCCCGATGACAGGATCAGGGCTTTGGAGTATTATGTGCTGAATAATCTGGCTGAAGAATACGCGCTGCCCGAAAAATTAAGAGCGAGAAGCGATAAAGCGGCTGCAGTTGAATACTATAAAAAATATTACGGTTTCATGATGGATAACGTGCCCGAGAAAAAAGAGAATTACCAGAGAGATATGGAAGAACGCATTAAATGGGTAAGTTCACCTCTTTACGCCGCCGATTTTTTCAACACGTATTAGCAAAGCCTCCGCTTCGCCGCTAAAACGAAAGGGAGGCTTATACTATGATTGAAAATGCAGCCTAAAATCTTAATTAGATACCTTAGAAGTAAAAATGGAAAACCACATTCGATTCGTTATATGACTGCGTATCAGGATATGTCTTTGCGATTCTGTACATTGCTTCAACTTCAAATCCCTGTAGAGGATATATAACCACTCCTCCGCTGTAACGAACGCGTTCGCCGTCGCCGTTGCTGGTTCCGAGCTGATTATCAAATTTCTCGTACTGGAATTTCAATTCAAGGCCACTTGTAACTCTGAAATCCGCTTCGCCAAAATATGTGTTGAAAAGCTGTTTTACGCTTGCTGAGTCGGTCGTATATTTCTGGCTGTTAAAATCTATTTCTCCAAGCAGCGCAATTCGCTGCAGGAATCCGAATGATACAAAAGCGGCCTCGATCTGGTTGACTGCGTCGTAGGTATTGCCTGAGGGCCTGACAGTAAGCCTGTAGGGATTGTTCAGAAATGAAGCTCCTGCGCCAAGTGTAAACTTGCTCTTTTTCGATGCCCACCTGAAATCGCCGGACGCAACAAATTCCTTTCCGTTATCCGTATCAAAATCCGTGGGCCCCCCATTGTTATAAAAGTTGGAAATGACCCCGTTGAAAAGTCCTGCCGTCAGAGTGAACGGACCGGGCGATATACCCAGTTCTACCCCTGCGTCCGGATTGTAGGGAGTGAACAGGTTGTAGAATCGGTCATAGGTTCTGTGTTCAACAATCTTTATTCCGAAGTTCGGCCTGATCTTCCCGGCCTTAAAATATAATCCTCCGGGAAGATTGTGAAGCATTCCGTACATTTCGAACACGGCGGGATAATTATCATACTGAATGGAGGGATTAAGAAGGACATCGACAAATTTCCCGAGAGCTGCGTTTACGTATAAGTCGCCCTGCATTGCGAAGAATGAATTCAGCGATTTACCGGAATTACTTCCTTCATTATCCGTTCTCCCGCCCTGAATGTCGAACGCTCCAAGCCGCAGATCGCCGCCAATCTGTAAAACCTTTCCGACCCGCGTATCAAATGAAGCATCCTTGTTGAATTTTTTAAACATCTCCATATACAGGTTGTCTTCAGCATATTTGATCCCGCCCATGTGCCTTATTTGTCCGCCTGCAGGATTAACATGGCAGCTCTGGCATTTCTCACCGGTGTAAGCGGCAAATTTTGGATAAGCGAGCGCTCCCTGGGTAAGAAAACATGAAATGAAAAAAATGGTTATAAGAATCTGTAGAATAAAACTGAAATGTTTTTTCATAATAATAAAATTAAATTAATTAATCAGGTTGGCTTAATATGAGTCTATTTTTCTTGAAATTCAAATCAAGAAAGAGGGCGCTATATATTTATTAATTAAATGCATTCAGCGGTCTTGCCTCTTTTTTGAGTATTTATGAAGTTCAAAATTAGGACGTTATTCCCTATAATAATTTTTATTAAATTTCGGGATAAAGAAAACATTTTGAGATATCTCACTTTTTTTAAAACAGCGCGTGTCGATGCGAAAAAGAGAACTCCCCGGGTTATTGGTGCTCTTCTTTTGCTCGTTTTCACATTTATCGTATTAACTTCTTCCGGGGCCACAATTTTCTCTTATCTCATTCTAAGGATCTTATCGATAGCCCTGTTGATAAGGTTCGCTCATGAAAAAGGCTTTGAATTCCCCGAAAGAACTATTCTTTTGCTGATCTGCGCGTTTCTGTTTATCCAGTTGATCACATCTTTAACTTCATCAGACATCCGGCAGTCGATCACAGTTACAAAGATCAGGCTCTTCTATTATACCTTCTTTTTCGCTTCGGTTCTGCTGATAAGAACGCTAAACAGCCTCAGGGCGGTGATTGTTTCGTTGGTAATATATACTTCAATTGTATCTTCTGTTGAGTTATTTCTCTTTTTCTCTGACATTTCAGCACATCAAATTCAGCCGGCGCAATCCAGGATTGGTTTCTTCTTACACCCGGTAACAAGCGGAGAGATAAAAATGCTTGTCATTTTTCTAATAATTCCTTTCTTTCTTATCAAAGAAAGATATCCTCTGCCAAAAATGTGGCTCGCGGTTCTATTGACGCCGATTTTCGTTTCGTTCCTGTTTACTTACGCTAGAGGAGCGTTTATAGCTCTTTTTACAGGAATAATTATGATGGGCGCTTTGAAGAACAGAAAAGTAATTTATGCCGCTATAATATTTTTGGTTTTCTATTTCTATGTATTGCCTGAATCTGTAAACGGGAGGATTGCCACTCTGGAAAATCCCACAGACAGGAGCGTAAGAGCGCGACAGTTTATGTTTGAAACAGGCGAACAAATGGCCAGAGACAATTTTCTTCTTGGCGTTGGAAGCATAAACCTTAAGGAAACATATGAAAAATACAGGAAAGCCACGATCTGGGGCGAAGGAGAACAGCTACACAATAATTTGTTGCAGCTGTTTGTTACTACCGGGATTTTTGGGCTGTTGATCTGGCTGGCGTTGATAATATATATATTCAAGAGGCAGGTCATAATATACAGGGAAACGAAAGGAAACGAAATTTTGAACTCCTTTGCGCTTATTTCTGTAGTGTCGTTTGCCGGTTTCCAGATTTGCGGACTCACAGACTGGAATTTTGCCGACTATTCGGCGGTAGTCTTATTCTGGCTCTTTGCCAGTTTTGCATTCATAGCAGAAAGATTTTTGGCCGCCGGGAAGGGAAACGCGGCGCATGAATTCTCTCTATCTGCTTAAGCTTTGCGGTTACTTTACCAGGATCATTTTTTTCGTATCCGTAAAGCTGCCTGCATGCAGTGTGTAAAAATATATGCCTGATGAAAACTCGCCTGCATTCCAGTTGATTCCATAGCTTCCCGGTTCCAGATTTTCATTTATGAGAGAAGAAATTTCATTGCCAAGCAAATCATATATTTTCAAACTTACAACTCCCGACTTGGAAATATCAAACCGTATGTTAGTTGCCGGGTTAAACGGGTTTGGATAATTCTGCTTAAGCAAGAATTTGTCTGGAACAGTTGAACTGATAAGATTAACTGCAAGCATTTGCGATATCGGCCGCTCCCACACTCCGCCGAATGAAGCCAGGTACAGAGTATTTGAACTTGCGGCAAATCCGCGGTCGTCAAGATTTGTTAAGCCTGTCGATACCGAGCTCCAGCTTGAGCCGTGATTTGTGGTAACAAATACTCCGCCGCCATACGAACCGGCGAATATATTGCCGCTTACAGATATCAGCGACAGGGTATAGGGAGTATTCAGCCCGTTATTAACAAGCGTCCAGCTCGTTCCAAAATTTGTTGTCAGAAAAACCCCGGTTTGGGCGCCTGCAAAAACAAAATTCCCGTCGTTAGCAAGGCTCATGACAATGTTGCTTGTTAAACCGGAATTAATTCCTGTCCAGCTTGCGCCGTTATCAGTTGATAGGTATGCGCCTGCGCCCCATGTTCCTGCTATTATATTACCGCCTGTAATATTCAGTGAATAAACCGGGTTAGCCGGAAGTCCTGTACTTATTCTTGTCCATGAACCGCCGTTATTTGTTGAAAGAAAAACTCCGCTGCCGACTCCTGCGTACAGATTCGTACCGCTGGCGGCCATGCTGAAAAGCTGCTGGTCGGTCAGCCCGGAATTTACAGAAGTCCAGTTTGCTCCGTTGTTGGTAGTTAAATATACGCCGCCCTGAGTGCCTGCGAATAGATCTGAGCCGATTATGGCGAAAGCGCTTACAATTGAATTGCCTATGCCGTTATTTACCTGGTTCCAGCTGCTTCCGTTATCAGTTGAGATGCTTACGCCCGCTCCCCATGTGCCTGAGAAAACATTTGAGCCGAATACCGCGGCTGACTGTACCAATAAGTTCTTTATCCCGTTTGAGTACGCTGTCCAGCTTGTTCCGCTATTTGTTGAGTTATAAACGCTGCCGGTTGTGCCTGCCCAAACGCTTGAGGCTCCTGCTGATAATGACAGAATGTTAACAGAGGGAATCCCTGAACTTGCTAGCGCCCAGCTGGCGCCATTGTTTGTTGAAGCATAAACCGCTGTGCTTGTTCCGGCATAAATATTTGATCCGTTTGATGAAAGACAAAGAAGGTTAGTAGAGCTAAGCCCGTTGTTTACGGCCGTCCAGCTTGCGCCGTTGTTTGTGGACAAATAAACGCCGCCGCCGGTAGCTGCAGCCGCCGCAAAAACATTCGAACCGCTTACTGTAAATCCATATATGTACACGCTTGCTATCCCAGCTCCCGCGGGGGACCAGCTTGAGCCGTTGTTAGTTGATAGAAATACTCCGCCGCCAAATGTGCCTGCAAAAACCACGCCGCCGCTGATAGCAAGAGCCTGCACAATTATAGTGGTCAACCCGCTGTTAACGGCCGTCCAGGTGGCTCCGCCGTTTGATGAATAAAACACTCCGCTGTAAGTGCCCGCAAATAAGTTTGAACCTGAAACGGCAAGCGCATGTACGTCTGTTGAAGTTAATCCCGAGTTCATTGCAGTCCAGCTGGCGCCGTTATTTGTTGAAAGATAAACCCCGCCGTACGCTCCGGCATAAATATTTGAACCGCTTACCGCAAGACAGTAAATATTAGTCGCTGAAAGCCCGTTTGTAGAAGGAGACCAGTTAGCTCCGTTGTTTGAAGAAACATAAATTCCGTTTCCCTGCGTTGCCGCAAATATGTAAGTTCCGATTGACGCTACACCCTGGATCGTTCCCCCGTACGGCCCGTTTGTATAAACCCATTGTGCGTTTGTTGTGCTGCCAAAAATTGCTAAGAGTGATGTGAATAATATGAGAATGGAAAATGAATGTTTCATTTCTAGGAAAGAAAATTTATGAATTCTGAATTTTTTACTTCCAAATATAACTATTGTTTCTTTTTGAAATGAACAGTTTATTTAACCCTCCCGCGAGAATTGTTACACAATGCAAAGTTCGTCCGTAAATCATGCAATAACAAATAATTATGAAAATATCTTTTCTAAGTTATTGACAAACAAATACAATCTATATATATTTGCCGTAAACTACTTTACGGCAAATATTGGATTCATGAGTGAAATCTTAAAAGATCTTGAAATTATAGGTTTTACAAATTACGAAGCGAAAGTTATCTGCGCCTTATTTGAAGGTTACGTTATGACCCCGACTGAAGTCGCAAAGGCTGCGGGAATATCGAGAGCTTATGCATACGATGTTTTGAAATCGTTTGCACAAAAGGGGATTTGCAACGAAATCCAGACTAATGCAATAGTGAAATATGAGCTTATTGAACCGCAGGTTGTTCAGGATAAGTTTAAGAAAGAAATTTATGATACATATAAGACAAGGACGGAAAAGCTAAACAGTTCATTCGAGAAGCTTACTGCAATGTATAAATCTAAATTACAGCGGCAGTCTGAGAATGACGTTGAATTGATCAAAGGCCTGAACGCTCACAGATTTGAGAAAACAGCGCAGCTTATGAAGGGAACGCAAAAAGAAATGCTCCTTGTTAACAAGTTAGGCGGTTATATTCAAAGCGATATTGACAACCTCACGATCAAATTAATAAAAAAAGGCATTGTTATCAGGTCGATTTATGAGGTTAGCAAAAATTTCAAGATCAGGGTCGAAAACAAATGGGTTCCTGCATCTGAAAATGACCTGATAAATATTTTTACCAAATTCGAAAAGCTGGGCGAGCAAATAAGGCTCGCGGGCGAAGTATTCCAGAATATGATAATATTCGACAGGAAGATAGTATATGTGAGCTTAGCCGACCCGAAGCTGGATAAGAACAACCGTTCAGATGTTATTATCAAAGATGAGTATTATGCAAACTCAATGGTCCAGTACTTCGAATATTTCTGGGGACAGTCAAAAACAATCAGTGATTATAAATCTGAAATGAAAAAAATAAAGTCATGATCAAGTTCGGGGGAAAATACCGTGCAATATTAGTTTTAGCGCTCTCATTGGCGTTTGCGCAAAGTTCATTCGCTCAATTCTATCAATGGTCATCTATTGGAGGTGTTGTCGGTAACGGAACAAACGGAGTCATAAACGCAATTGTAAAATACAACAACAATATTGTTGTCGCCGGTTATTTTTCGGAGGCAGGCGGGGTTAGCGTTAACAATATAGCAATGTGGAACGGGACTTCTTGGAGCGCCTTAGGTTCCGGAGTGAACGATACAGTCTATTCTTTATCTTTGTTTAACGGCTCTCTAATAGCAGGCGGAAAATTTACAACAGCAGGCGGCTATTCCTCGCCCGGTATAAGCCAATGGAATGGATCATCATGGTCTGCATTGGGCGCAGGCGTAAACGGAACAGTAAGAGCTCTATCTGTGTTTAGCGGACGGCTGATCGCAGGAGGCTCGTTCACAAGTGCAGGTAATAATATCAGCGCATGGGACGGATCTGTTTGGATAGCTCCCGGAACCGGCCTGAACAACTCATGCTACGCTCTTTGTGTACAAGGCGGTTACTTATATGCCGGCGGTTCATTCAGCCAGGCAGGCGGCGCATCTGCCGAACAAAATTGCAGAATGGAACGCGTCTTCTTGGTTGCCGCTCGGAACGGGCATGAATGACGATGTTTACGCTATCTCTGGCTACGGCGGCGGCGGTTACATAGCGGTAGGAGGAAAATTTACGCAGGCTGGCGGAAATTCCGCCGTGCATATCGCTCAATGGTCAGGCGCTTCATGGTCAGGTTTTAATTTCGCGCCGGATGGTTACATATATGCGATTGCATATTATAACAGCAGCCTGATCCTGGGAGGAAGTTTCGAAAACGTTTCGATAAACGGCTCCGGAAGCGCGTTCATGAACAGGATATGCAGGTGGGATAACGGCGGAAATTGTCTGAGAATGGTAACAGGAATGAACCAATCCGTTAAGACGTTTTACCAAAGCGATAGCAGCTTATACGCAGGCGGCGATTTCACAACTGCGGGCGGCGATTACTCTCTTCATGCCTCAGTTTGGTGCAATGTTCCGACCCATATTATTTCGGGAGTTGCAAAATATGCAGGCGACACCACAAGGCTCAGAAGCGGTATTGTCAGGGCCGTCAGGATGGACGTGAGCACAAGAGAAATAATTGTAATTGACTCAGGAGCCGTTCAGTCAAACGGGTCATACCAGATCACCCATGGTTATAACGATTCAACCGACGTGGTTTTGTTCCCGAACGATGAAATAGAGGATCATTTTGTGCCAACCTATTATCCATCTTCCACAACGTGGAGAGATGCCGTTAAAATATTTCCGTCAACTAATCTGGACAGCATTAATATAAGCGTTTACAGGACCCAGCCGGATTCGCTTAGCTTTAGCAACATAAGCGGGCATATATATTTGAATTTTAACCCGATACTCAATCAACCCGGGTTCCCATTTTCAAAAGACGCGATTATCTACGCTAAACAAGGCAATATATACAAGCAGTTTGCTATTACAGATTCAACTGAGAGTTACACGCTCAGAGGGCTCATTCCCGGAGTTTACGACCTGGTTGTCGACAGGATCGGTTACACAAGCGCAACCAGGACCATAACGCTTGGCGCAACTAATATTGACACTAATAATTTTTATCTAGATACGGCCGGCGTGATCGGAATACAGAATATAAGCTCCGTTTTGCCGCATAGTTTCAGATTGTATCAGAATTATCCCAATCCGTTTAACCCGGTGACTATAATTAGGTTTGATATTAAGTCGCAGGAGTTTGTTACTCTCAGTATATATAACATTCTAGGGCAAAGAATTGAACGGCTTGTAAACAACGATCTCATGCCGGGAGAATATAAGGCGGTGTTTGACGGATCAAATCTGTCCAGCGGCGTGTATTTCTATTCTATATATACCCGCGAATTCAGCGAAACAAAAAAAATGATGTTAATTAAATAAGGCGATTGGCGCTGCAGAGATCACTTGGGCTGATTATAAAGGAATTAATAGTTATGAAACAACAAACAGAAAGTAACCAACTGGATCACAAAAGAAATCTGCTCAGCAGCGTTCATTATGAATTTGTCTGGGTTTTCTGCAACGGGGTTGTTGTGCGCTCAATTGAAAAGAATTATTTTAGAACTTTCTTCAGGTCAATGTTTATCTCAGAAGATTCAAATATTATTATCTCCCGGAACGCAAAAAAACTGCTCGGCAGCGGTAAGAAAACCGCAAGAAATCCTGTGAGGACAGGAAGAGGCCGGGTCCTAATAAAACAGTTTCACCCCTTATAGCGTCAAATAGCGCCGGTCGAAAGTCTTAGCCCGCGGTTTGGCTTACGCTGAAAAATAACTAACTTGGGTTGTCTTTTCTCCTCCTCTGGCGGATATGCCAAGTAAGTTCAAATTCGGGTTGAGACAACGGCGCCTGGAATTATCACTTGAAAGATCGTCTGTGAAATGAATCTTAAATATTTATTCCGGGCAAGTTGCCGCGTCAATTGCGGATTTGAGCTTATAGTAATTGGCATTAATTTAGATTACCCGTAAAGCGAAATGCTCCGCTCCTCCTATAAAGGGAAATCAAATAAGCCTGAATTTGCCAGCGATGCGGCGTCCCCCGGAGTTAAAAATAGAATAATTATTCTAAAGTTTTGTTGAATAATTTCATAATAAAAGGAGAAATCAAAATGAAGTTTACAAGGTTTTTGTCGGTTTTGTTTTTACTGGCGCTCATCAGGTGCGCCCAGGCTAATATAATCACTATTCAGGTAGCCGACTTCAGCTTCACTCCTCAAACGCCAAGCGTAACCGTTGGAGATACGATTACATGGGTATGGTCTTCAGGCGGGCACACTACCACATCTTTGACAATTCCTAATGGCGCGGCTGCATGGGATGCGGCAATTGATAATGCTCACACGTCTTTCACATACATAGTAACTGTGCCGGGAACGTACAACTACCAATGCACAATTCATGCCGCAATGAATATGAACGGCTCTATTACTGTAAACCCGATCGGCATTAAGCCGATCTCATCTAATGTGCCTGAGAGGTTTACTTTATACCAGAATTATCCAAATCCTTTCAATCCATCGACTGTGATAAGATTTGATATTCCTGTGAGAACTGAAATGCGACTAAGAA
The DNA here is from genome assembly GCA_963816535.1 of uncultured Ignavibacteria bacterium. GTDB lineage: Bacteria > Bacteroidota > Ignavibacteria > Tepidaquicellales > OLB5 > CAWFKW01. Next base: position 142,750 of record CAWFKW010000001.1, read on the forward strand.
TTTATGACAATACAGGGAGGCTTGTAGTTGAACTGGCGAATGAAACGTTACAGGCCGGTTCCTATTCGGTTGACTGGAACGCTTCAAACTATGCGAGCGGCGTTTATTTCTACCAGATGCAGACTTCCGAATTCACTGTTACAAGAAAACTGGCATTGATAAAATAATCGGGATTATTTCGAAATCCCCCATACATCTGCTCCAAACGAAGGGGCTCTGTCCAAAAGACTCCGGTTAGAGCCGCTTCAAAAGCTGCAATCAAGGCGTTCCCCCGAGCGCCTTGTTTTTTTGTATGACAATCAAATTTCAGGACGGCAAGTATTTTATATACTTTATTTTAACAAATAAAAGAATATTTTTATAAATGCCCTCTGGTCATTAAATTTCCGATAAATATCAGGAACAAAAAGCTATGGCAGGCGTAAAACGTTCTGTATTTCTGCTTTCAGCTATGATCGTGCTTTGTTCATCTGTATTGGCTGAGTATAAGCTGGAGCATATCTCTCTGGAGCAGGGTATATCTCATAATTTAATATACAGCATTTACCAGGATAGTAAAGGATTTATGTGGTTTGGCACAATGTATGGATTGGTTAAGTATGACGGCCCTAATTATACTGTTTACAGGTACGATCCCTCCGATACAAATTCGCTTTCAAACGATAATATCATTTCTATTTATGAGGACAGAAAGGGGTTCTTATGGTTCGGAACCTTCAATGGGGGCCTGAATAAATACGACAGGAATACCGGGCGCTTTACGAGATTTGTGCATAATGCGGACAATCCGAACAGCCTCAGCAATAATATCGTATGGGCTGAATTAGAAGACAGGAATGGAATATTATGGATAGGCACAAGCGGCGGGCTGAACAAATATCAGAATGGGATATTCACCGCTTACACTTTTGATTCTGTTAATAATAATTCGATCGGCAGCAACCTGGTGTATTCTGTAACAGAAGATAGATCTGAAAACGTTCTCTGGCTGGGTACTTTTGGGGGTGGACTTAATAAGTTTGACAAGTCCAATAACACTTTTTTCATTTATAAACACAAAGAAGCCGACACTGGTTCTATAAGCGGGAATTTTGTCAGACCGGTTTACCAGGATGAAAAGGGGAATATATGGGCAGGAACCTTTAATAAAGGGCTTAACAAATTCAATAAATCAAGCGGATTTTTTACACATTACCTGCACACTCCTTCTGACCCGAACAGTTTAAGCAATAACAATATCAATTCAATTATCGAAGATAGAAATGGTAACCTGTGGATTGGCGTGAACGGAGGGGTTGACATGTTTGATAAAGCTTCAGGAAAATTTGAGCTGCACAGTTTGATGAACGATGAATCGCGGGATGAAGAAAATTGCATAGCTGTGTATGAAGATCTATCGGGAATAATATGGTTGGGTTCTTATTATGGCGGTTTATATAAACTTTATGAAAATCGCGACAAATTTGCGACTTTCAGGCATAGTACATCTGACAAAACATCTTTAATCAACAATAATGTGAGATGTATTTTTGAGGACAGGTCATCCGTAATGTGGGTAGGAACAAACGCCGGGCTGGATAAATTCGATGATGGCGCTAAAACGTTCACGCATTATGAACATGATACACTCAGCTCTTACAGTCTTAGCAATGATGTTGTGAATTCCCTTGCTCAGGATGAAGAGGGGAACATTTGGGTTGGAACCGCTATGGGGCTAAATAAATTGAATATAGATCTTAATAGATTTATACATTACGCAAATGACCCGGCCGATGATAATTCAATAAGTTCTAATTCTATTACATGCCTGTATAAAGATAAAAACGGGCTGATGTGGGTTGGCTCTCGCTTAGGTCTCAATAGGCTGGATGTGTCGAATAATACCTTTGCGAGATACATGAAAAGCGCTTCCGATTCAAATTCGATTAGCGATAACGACATTTTTTCAATTTATGAAGACCCGGGAGGTTATATTTGGATTGGAACTTACGGCGGATTAAATAGGCTGAATAAATCCACGGGCAGGTTTTCTCATTTCATCCAGAACCCTTTTGCCCCCGGGACAATAAGCAACAACTATGCTTATTCGTTTTGCACCGACCAGAATGGTAGTTTCTGGATTGGAACCGCCGGAGGCTTGAATAAATATAATAAAAACACCGGGCTGTTTTCAAATTTAACAGAAAAAGACGGCCTTCCCAACAGCGTAATTTGCAGTATTCTTGAAGATAGAGCGGGAGCTTTGTGGATCAGCACTAACAAAGGAGTTTCCAGATTTGAAGTTGTCTTAAAAAGCTTCAGGAATTTTGACATTGATGACGGGCTTCAAAGCAACATGTTTAACAACGGTTCATTTTGCAGAAGGAAAAACGGCGATTTTGTTTTTGGTGGAATCAACGGTTTGAGCATATTTGATCCTGACAGGATCAGAGATATCCAGGAGGCAGCCCCGCCGGTCATCCTTACTTCGCTTATAAAATATTCGGGAAAAGAAAAGAAGGAAATAGATATTTCAGGGGCTAAAGAAATCAGGCTCGCCTATAATGAGAACCTGGTAACATTCGGATTTGCAGTTATCGATTATATTAACCCGAAGAAAAATCAGTATTCCTATATGCTGGAAGGTTTTGACAAAGACTGGATAAACAGCGGAAACGTAAGCAAAGCTGTTTATGCAAACCTGAATCCGGGGGAATACTTATTTAAAGTCAAAGGCGCTAATTCGGATGGAGTATGGAACGAAAAATATGCTTCTATATTACTAACAATAACGCCGCCTTACTGGAAAACATGGTGGTTCTATACTTTTATTGTCATTTGTTCGGTTTTGCTTATTGCCACCTTTCAAAATTACCGGGTTAGGATGAAAGTGAAGAACCTGTTTGAACTGGAAAAAGCGAAATCCAGGGAAAGAGAGATTGTCAGGCAGCAGGCCTCAAGCGATTACCACGATGAACTTGGGCATAAGCTTACAAGGATATCGCTTTACAGCCGGCGCATTAAGAAGAAAATGGAAAGCGAGTCCTCAGGTTTAGTAAGCGACCTTGACAGCATTATAGAAACTTCGAACAGCCTGCAATCAGGAGCCAAAGACCTTATTTGGGCGCTAAACCCAGGCGAAGATACTCTTTTTGATGCGGCGCTAAGGATGAAGGATTTTGGGAATGAACTGTTTGAGATTAACGATATTAACTTTATTATGAATGCCATTCCCGATGGGTTTAAGTCTTTTAAGCTGTCTATGAACAGCAAAAGGCATCTAACCTATATAATCAAAGAAGGCATGAATAATGTTTTAAAGTATGCCGAATGTAAAAATGTTGAATTGAACTTTAGTGTGCGGGGAAATGTTCTGGAAGTGATTTTAAGTGATGACGGAAAGGGGTTTGTAATTGAAAATGTTTCTAAAGGGTACGGATTGAAGAATATTGTAACGCGCGCAGAACAAATTGGCGGAGAAATAGAAATAGTTTCAGCTCCCGGCAATGGGACATCAATTAAACTGTTGGTCAATATCTGATATATGTGAGATTGATTTTCCTGATTTATAAGCTTAACTTATCCTTTAATTATCAGCGAACCGTAAAAATGACAAAAGTATCAATAGTTGAAGATGACAAAGTGATACGCAATTCTCTGGCAGATTTACTGAACGAATCCGGCAGTTTTGTATGTGCAGGAGCCTATGCCGATTGCGAATCGGCGATAAAGAATTTGCCGGGCGACAGGCCGTCGATAATCCTGATGGATATTGACCTGCCGGGAATATCCGGCATTGAGGGTGTTATGAGAATCAAAAAGAAATACCCTAAGATCGAAATTGTCATGCTCACTATCCACGAAGACGCATCATTGGTGTTCCGGGCGCTAAGAGCCGGCGCCAGCGGATACCTGGATAAAAGCGCATCAGAGGCGAAAATACTTGAGTCAATAAAGGAGATTTCCGAGGGCGGCGCGCCTATGTCGTATAAGATAGCCAGGCTTGTTGTAACGTCGTTCACAAAACAGACCGATTCGCCCTTAACCGAACGTGAGAACGACGTTTTGGAAAGCCTGTGCAAAGGTTATTCATATAAGGAGATTGCCTTTAACCTTTTCATTACCGTCGGTACGGTCCGGCATCATATTAAAAACATCTATTATAAACTGCAGGTTCATTCAAAATCTGAAGCCGTTGCAAAAGCGCTTAGGGAAAGACTTGTTTAATTAGGCTTTATTCCCACTATATAAATCCACTCAGAATTCATTTTTCCGAAAAAACCATATATATATGAGATACCATCCACCAACAGGTATGTGTAACTTGCATTAAAAAAATGCTAAGCGGAAAAGTGAATTCTAATTTTGCTGCCCTCCGGAATAATTTCTTTTTTTTAAAATCTCCCTTCCTGAAGATATCGCTTACTGTCTTCTTATTGGCGATGGCGCATCAAATCGCTTTTCCACAGACTTTTACAAGAATTACCGCCGGTAACAATCCTGTGGTGACAGATCTTTATCAGAGCACAGGCGGGTGCTGGGTAGATATAAATAACGACGGGTATCTGGATCTTTTTGTCTCGAACGGAAATCTAACCGGGCAAAATAACGCTCTGTACCTAAATGACAGGAACGGAAACTTCATCAAAATAACGACAGGGGCAATTGTAAACGACGGCGGAAGCTCGATTGGGGGGACGTGGGGAGATTTTAATAATGACGGTAATCTTGACCTGTATGTTGCCAACAGGAACAATTTTGGAAATTTCCTGTATATGGGGCACGGAGACACTACATTTACACGGGTTATCTCCGGAGGGATTGCAACAGACTCGAGCAACGCTAACACCGGCGCATGGGTAGATATCAACCGCGACGGTTATCTCGATCTGCATGTGGTAAATTTTACTCAAAACGATTTTATGTATATAGGTAACGGTTCTCCAAATTTTACATTCACCAGAAACGATACAATGTCGTTTCTTCTGGATGGCGGAGCCTTTTCTATTGCTGGCGCTTGGGCAGATTACAATAACGACCGTTTCCCGGACCTGTTCATAGGTAATGCCGGAACTCAAAATGATTTCCTTTATAAAAATAACGGGAACCTTACTTTTACTAAGACAATCTTCAATGACGGCCGCTCGGCCATCGGCGGAAGCTGGGGCGATTATGATAATGACGGAAACCTTGACCTGATAGTAACTAATTATTCGAACGGGAAAAATAATCTTTACCATAACAGCGGGCCGCCTAATTACAATTTGGTACCTGTTGATACAGGGATCGTTTCAAACGAACCGGCAAATTCTGTTGGCAGCTGCTGGGGTGATTTCAATAACGATGGTTACCAGGATCTATTTATCTCTAATGACGGAGCAAGCGCATTTCTCTATATTAACAACGGGCCGCCAGATTATGGCTTTACAAAAGTAACCACTGGCAGCATTGTTACCGATGTCGCCAATTCATTCGGGTGCGCCTGCGGCGATTACGATAACGACGGACAACTGGATGTGTTTGTAGCTACCCGCCTTGCGGCGGGGAATTTATTGTACCGCAATAACGGAAATTCTAATAAATGGATAACTTTGAAATGTGTCGGGACAGTATCTAACAAATCAGCCATTGGGACTAAAGTAAGATTGAAAGCCAATATCAACGGCTCGCCCGCCTGGCAAACGCAGGAAGTTATGCCCCACACAGGATATAACAGCGAGAACTTGTGGCTGCATTTTGGATTGGGATCGGCCGCCATCATTGACTCGATAAAAGTTGAATGGATAAACGGGGCAACCAACGTTTTTACAAATGTTGGCGTAAACCAGTTTGCATCCATTATTGAAAACGGCTCTTTGATATCAGTAAATAGTTATGGTTCATCAACGCCGTCAGGATTTTCGCTCTTACAGAATTTTCCGAACCCGTTCAACCCGGCGACAAAAATCAGGTTTGAGTTGCCGAAACAATCTCAGGTAAAATTGAATGTATTTGATATTACCGGCAGACTGGTTGAAACTCTTATTAACGAAAATCTGGGAACAGGAAATTATGAAGTTCCGTGGAACGGCGGCCGCTATTCAAGCGGTGTATATTTTTATAAGCTGGATGTAAATCCGATTGAAGGATACGCCAAATTTACCGAAACCAAAAGAATGATTTTAATAAAGTAATCTGTCCGGCCTGTCTTGCAATAGAGGGCGAGCTGCTCTTAAATACGCTCGTATTCAGAGCAGTTTTTGACAGCCGGACGGTATAAAGAAAAGCGGACAAACAAGTCCGCTTTTTCATTTATCCGGAACATAGTTGTTTATTCACAATAAGTTCTTTGCGCTTGAAACTAAATTATCAACAGTGAAGCCGTACTCTTTCATTATCTCGTCGCCGGGCGCTGACTCGCCGAATTTTTCGATGCCGATTATTAAGCCTTCTTTACCTGCGTACTTAGACCATCCGAATGGGGATGCCGCCTCGACTACGAGCCTTTTTTTAATTTTCGGAGGAAAAACGCTCTCCTTATATTCTTTTGACTGCTTTTCAAACATTTCCCATGAGGGCATGCTGATAACCCTGGCCTTTATATTCTCCGCTTTTAGTTTTTCCTGCGCGCCAAGCGCGAGCTGGAGTTCCGAACCCGTCGCTATAATTAGCAGGTCAGGGGCGCCACCGCAATCGGATAAAACATAAGCGCCCTTCTGAAGGTTCGACGCCGGGGCATATTTAGTCTGGTCGATAACAGGAACCTTTTGCCTCGTCAGGACGATGGCAACCGGGCCTTCTTTATGTTCAAATGCGGCTTTCCATGCATATGAGGTTTCGTTTGCGTCAGCCGGCCTGATCACCGTCATATTAGGAATTACCCTTAAAGCCGCAAGCTGCTCAATAGGCTGATGCGTAGTCCCATCTTCTCCAAGCCCAATGCTATCATGAGTGAAAACATAAATCGGCCGGATATTCATTATCGCCGCCAAACGGATGGCGGGTTTCATATAGTCAGAGAAAATAAGAAAAGTCGCGCCAAATGCTGTTATACCTTTGGTTAAATTCATTCCGTTTAATTCAGCGCCCATTGAGTGCTCTCTTACCCCAAAATGAAATACTCTTCCGGAATAATTTTCGGGAGAATAATTGCCGCCGTCTATTATTGTAGTATCGTTGGAAGGGGAAAGGTCGGCCGAGCCGCCAATAAATGTCGGTAAATGTGGAGCGATTGCGTTTATTACTCTGCTTGAGGCTTTTCTTGTTTCAACGGCTTTATCTTCAGTTCCAAATACCGGCAAAACTTTATCCCAGTCAATATTTATCATGCCTGCAGCCGCAGATTCATATTCATCAGCAAGCTCCGGAAACGCCTTTTTATAATTTCTGTACAGATCATTCCAGGTTTTTTCCGATTCTGCAGCTTTCGCCGCCGCTTTTTTGTAGTAGTCGATTACTTCACCGGGCACGTAAAAATGCTTATCAGGGTCCCATCCGTAAAATTCTTTTGTAAGCCTCACTTCATCTTCGCCTAAAGGCGAGCCGTGAGCGCTTGCGCTGTCATGTTTATTCGGACTTCCATAAGCGATATGAGTTCTTATCTGAATTAAAGACGGCTTGTCTGTTACAGCCTTCGCATTTAGTATTGCTTCATTTATTGCGACTATATCATTTCCATCTTCAATTTTTTGAATATGCCATCCGTATGATTCAAATCTTTTTTGCGTGTCGTCGGTAAATGTAATTTCTGTTTTGCCTTCTATTGATATATGGTTATCATCGTATAGATATATCAAGTTGCCGAGTTTAAGATGTCCCGCAAAGGAAGCGGATTCCGCAGAAATGCCTTCCATCATATCGCCGTCGCTGCAAATACCGTAGATTGTATAATCAAAAACAGGGAAGCCGGGTTTGTTATACCGGGCGGCAAGAAATTTTTGAGCAACCGCCATACCAACGCCGGTAGCAAATCCCTGCCCTAGCGGGCCCGTTGTAGTTTCAACTCCCGGCGTCAGGCCATACTCCGGATGTCCGGCCGTAATACTTCCAAGCTGCCTGAATTTCTTAATATCGTCAATCGAGATTTTGTAACCCGTCAAATGAAGAATGCTGTATAACAGCATGCTTCCGTGCCCGGCTGATAAAACAAATCTATCTCGGTTTGCCCAATCCGGATTTGCAGGATTATATTTCATTATTTTTGACCACAGCACATGCGCCATTGGCGCCGTTCCCATAGGCATGCCGGGGTGCCCGGAATTTGCTTTTTGCACTGCATCCATTGAAAGCGTTCTGATGGTATTAATGCAAAGCTGTTCTAATTTGTTATCTTCAATCATTAAAATATTTAACTATATTTTAGAATATTCCATTATTTAAAGTCGCAGTCCGAGTTTTGCGAATTTACGGACCGTGGATTTGTAATCTGTATGGTGAATACTATTTATTCCCAGGTTCTCAGCAGTTTCTGCAAATAACAAACGGTCATCAATGAACACCGCCTCATTCGGGTTTACCCGAAATACATCGAGGGCCATTCTATAAATGTCTTCATCCGGCTTTCTGAGATGAACATAACATGAAGAAATAAAAGCGTCAATCAGATTTCCCAGCCTGTATACCCTTATCCTGTAATCATTCAGTTCACGGCATTCGTTACTTATTGCAACAATTTTCAATGCATGTTTTTTCTTTAATGCTGATTCAAGCGCCATCATTTCCTTATATGGTTTTGACTGGGCGTACATGAAATCAGTAAATCGTTTGCGGGTGAAATCTCTTTTCCTGTAAAAAACAGTTTTCTCAAGATATTCATTCATTGTAAGTTTACCTTCTTCGAATGTATCAAACATCAGGCCGTGTCTTTCATTCAGCTCATTCAGATCAAGCTTAAATTTCCCTGCCGCAAGGGCTCTTGAATTCACGTCCCAGCCGTTGGTGAGCAGCACTCCGCCTATATCTGTAAATAAGACTTTTATTGCCAAATTAGCGTTGATTAGAAATCGAATTAAAAATAAAATACAAAATACTAAATTTTCAATTCAGTTTAACGCCAAAAACAACTTCTGCAAAATCGTTCTGTCCTGGCAGAAGAGCGAGTGAGGGATAAATACTTTTGGAATGCGCTAATGGTGTCAGAGCGGCATTTACGTGGTTATACCACGCCCTTTGTAAATGATTAAATTTCGTCCCCTCCTGACAGGAGGGGGCAGGGGGAGGTGTAATTATTAGTTCCTAAAATTTTGCGCCCAGCCCGAAAATAGCCTGCCCTACGACAGGTTTTCCAAGTCTGAAAGCCCACTCTACTTTTCCGACAAGTCCGAACGGAAGTATGGCATTTAATCCGATGCCTGTTCCGTTCAGGAAATGAACGCTCTTAAATCTGTCGTCCTCATTCCACACAGTTCCTATATCGTAGAACATTGTGAAATACATTCCGTATTTGTAAGCAAATTTGTGGATATATGGAAGGTTTTTTACAAGCGGTATTTGATCGCCTTTTATCTGATTTGGCTGGATGATAGGGACTCTCACTTCGTTATACAGCGTCAGGTCATTATCGCCTTCGAAACCGTATCTTGCCCAGCCTCTCACAAAATCATTTCCATATCCAAGATACATATGGTCATAAAATGGAATCAATGAGCCTATGGCTACGCTGGTGAACAGTCTGGTCGCGAATGTTATGGCGTAATTGCCGGTCAGGTTTACGGGCAGATAATTTCTCGTTTCAAAATTGAACCTGCCAAAATCTACAGTCCTGATTAATAATCCGTAGTGCTCATAATTTACATGGACCATATACCCGTCGCTTGAGAAGTCCCTTGAATCGCGGGAATCATAGTTCAGGCCAAGGCCCAGAAGCACATATTTATCAACGCCGTCAGGCGACAGGGTTCTGTTATTGGCATATTCAGATACGCGGAGGAATCTATATCCTCCTTCTGCATAAACGGAAAATTTTCTTGCAAAATACTTGCCCACCGTAAGCCTTGCGTCATAGTTCATGTAATCAAAATTTGTATCCCTGGCATATAGAATTTGTTCGCCTGTGGTCCTGCCCAGAGCCAAAAGGCTTCGGTTGGCTTCCCTTTGAAAACCGCCGCTGACTGTAGCAAACATGTGGAGGTTTTTCCCGATCCAGGGAATGGAATATGATCCCCTTACAAAAGGATTGTATCCAACTCCGAAATTGAGATTAACATTTTCGTTCTGGCCCCTGAAATTCTGCCATCTCAGGTTCATTCCGACCGTAATTTTCCGTATATCGCCGTCTGATAAACTCGCATGCGGCATAGGGTAAATATACCACTTCTCTTTAACGTTTACGTGCAACACTACTTTATTATCAGTGACCTGTTCAGGAACGATATCTTCATCGGCAAACAGCCCCAGGTTATGAATACTTTTAAGGTCCTCGACGCGCTGCATGGAGGAATACTGCATACCCTTTTTCAGTTTCATTTCGCGCAGAATGATGCCGTTGTCAGTAATGTCATTTCCTTTCAATACAACATCTGAAATAACGGGCTTTAATGAATCTAAAAGAGACTCATCGGCGCCATATTTATTTCTATGTTTTGAGGGAACGCTTTTTGTGGTGTGAATTTGCTGAGATTGTAAGGAGCCGGCTTGCATTGCTAGCCAAGCCATTACCATATAGCATAAAAATGAACGGGTTTTGATACTTCGATAGTTAATTTCGACTTTCATCATTTCTTTTCAGTAAACAGTTTTAACTAATTAAATAGTATCAAACTTAAGTTCAATTCCTATGCTCCTTTCCGCTTCCGGGTTCAGTTAAATAATTATAAATTGCAATAAGATATGCGCATTTCTTTTAATTGTCAATATCCGGAGCGTTATCTTCTTTGGGTTTCTTGTTTTTATCGTGTTTTTGACGGTCTGAAACATCGCCAAACCTGTAAGTCAGCGTCAGGTATGCCACGCGGGAATCTCTTTTAAATGTCTGGTTTTGAGTATAACCATCTCCGGAAGAATAGAATTTGTACTCCTGTGTATTAAACAGGTCGCTGACACGCACGCTCATTTCAAATTTTTTCTTTACTATCTCTCTTCTCAATGAAACGTCAAAAGTTTGAAACGGTTCAAAGTAGCCGTCAACGGTGGGCCTTCTGCTTTGATAATTGTATGCCATCTGAAGGTCGAAGCCGTACCACAGATTTACGGTGGCAAGAAACTTTGTAAACCATGAACTGCCGCTGTTTGATAATTCCGACTGAATGTTGTCACCGATTATCTGCGTATTGTAATAGCTGAAACTTCCGGTCAAATTAAGCCATTTCGGAGTTTGCACGCTTGCTATTAATTCAAAACCATATGCATACGCTTTGGAAAGATTGACCCATGAGGTCAGGGTCGTTACCGAATCAATAGCTGTTTTAAGCCTGCTTATCAATCCGTGCGTTTCTCTGAAATAAACAGATGAAGTAATTACCGCGCCTGTAATGTATTTTAAATAACTCAATTCATACGAGTCTATGTATTCCGGCTTTAATTGCGGGTTTCCCGTCCTTAGGTTATAAGGGTCTGTATTCTCGCCGAATGGATTCAGCCAGCCCGGCCGCGGCCGGTTAACGCGCCTGCTGTAGCTAAGCTCAATTTCATCCTTCTTGCCCAGGTCCTGCGACAAGCTGGCGCTTGGGAAAAGATCAAGATATTCACTTGTAAAATTCTGGCTTGAGTTTGTTAGCTCCCCTTTTGTGTTTGTCAGCTCTGTTCTTACTCCTGCCTGGAATGCAAAATTCCCGAATTTATTTGAGTAAGTTGCGTACAAAGCGTTTATGATCTCAGTATATTTGAACCTGTTGTTCAATCCGTAATCAGTCACCCATGCATTGGTTATTGTATCTAAATGTTGCGAATTAAAAGTATTATCAAATAATTTATAAGTTGATTTGAAGCCGGTTTGCAATTTTGAGTCTTTTCCAAACGGATGAGTGTAGTCAGCCTGCAAATTACCTGTGCTGCGTTTTTCGATTTGGTCGGTCGAGATCTGCCCGTCTGGAATATTCGCCGGGGCATAGTTTATTATGGTGTAAGTATTATCAACCTGTATTGGAGTATCCTCATATGAGCGGATATACGATGCCTCCATAGAGAATGTGCGGTCCGGCTGCTTGAATTTTGCGTTATAATCGAGAGCAGCGTCAAAATTATATCCGTTTTCGGAACTTGTACTGTGAGTATTGGATAACATAGAAAGTGTATTGGACGCGTCATAAAAACTGTTTGTAGCATCTGTCGGCCTGCTGCGCTTACGGTAACTCAGAGTTGACGTGACGCCAATTGTCTGCTTATCGGTTATTTTATAATCTAACCCTGCCTTACCCAGGTTTGACATATTGTTAAAATAACCTGATGAAGGCTGGTCAAGCGATGTAATAATATTATTAACGTTGTTAACTGTAAAGCTTGAGCTTGCTATGCCGAAATAGGCCTTTTGAAAGCTATAATTGGCATATGCATTTATTCGGCTGTTTTTCATCCCAAGGTTAACCGACCCGTTGTATTTATCTTTAGAGCCTGCGCTTAAAATTACCGTTCCGTTGTAGCCCGCATCTTTGTTCTTTTTCAGTATAATGTTTATTATCCCTGATTCTCCTTCGGCTTCATATTTCGCGGAAGGATTTGTGATAAGCTCAATGCTCTGAACCGAGCTGGCGGGAATTCCGTCCAGCACCGTAGCCACGCTGTTATATACCGGCCTGCCGTCTATCATAATTCTCACATTCTGGCTTCCCTTAAGGCTTATATTGCCATCGTTATCCACCGAAACAGAAGGGACATCTTTAAGAACATCGGTGGCTGAGCCATTGCTTGATACAATAGATTTTTCAACATTAAATATTTTCTTCTCAGGGGTTAACTGGATAACATTTTTGTCGGCGGTTACGTCAATTTCTTCCGTGATCGTTGAAGATTGTTTTAAAACAATAGTGTCCAGAATAACCTGCGGAGCTGTTTGGCTGACTGATACTCCTTTGACAACAGCCATATTATAGCCGACTTCGTTTACTTCAATTCTGTATTTACCATAAGGAACGGATAGTGAAAACGTCCCTTTGCCGTCAGTTTCAGTTCCTTTTATCCTGAGAGAGTCCTTCGCTCCAAATATCGTGATGGCAACTCCTTCAAGCGGAACATTGACGTTCCCGTCTATAACTACTCCTGAAATTGATCCCTTGCCGCCGGTATGCTCGCGTTTGTTCCTGTCATCCTGAGCAAACGAGTTTGCCAGTAATGAACACAGAAGAACGGAAATGAAAATGGATTTGTAGATTAATTGCAAATTCTGCAATATTTGATTTTATTTAATCTCTAATATACCAATCCGATAGCAATATTACTGTAAATTAATGTAACCTGAAAGAGCCAATTTCCCAAATGAATCCAGGGTCATAAAAGAAGAGAGTCCCAAAACTTTGTTTCAGGACTCAAGAGGCTTTAGGCGGTGACCTTGGGGGGTCTTTTGAGATTTGTTTAAGGGATTCTAATTTTTGAAACTTCAAAAGGGTTAATTCATAACTCCGCTACAAATATAACTTTTGATTTCTGCCTGCGGTATAGAATATTAAATGAATTCTTTGTAGCATTTTTTACGAATTGAGGCTAAAAGAAAGTCCCAAAACTTACGCTCCGGGACCAATGAGGTTTAGGCGGTGACCAATTGAGGTCTAATCGAAATGCTCAAAAAGGGATTTTCAGTTTTATTTGGAACTTCAAAAGGGTTAATTCATATCTCTGTTACAAATATAACCTATTGGCGCCGGCGGCGGTATAGAACAAAAAACTATTTGTCTGTAGTATTTTTTATGATGAATAATTGTTAAAAACGGGCGGAAAACAAAGGATCTAAGCTTGCTTAGCCGGAAAGTTACATCTTAACGCTGATTTGAGGTTTGAAGGTTGACCTTTGAGATATACCCTTACTCAATTAAATTGTTCTTCAAAGCATAGTACGTCATTCCTACATTGCTCTTGAGATTCATTTTCTCAAGTATCCTGGCCCTGTACGTATTCACGGTAGATACGCTTATCATCAGGTCCTCGGCTATCTTAAAAGCTTTGTCGCCTGATGCTATTTTGATGAAGATCTCGTACTCCCTGTCAGACAATTTGCTGTGCGGCAGATCGGTGTTATCATTGTCAAGCCCTTCGGATAGAATCTCGCCAAGTCTTTCGCTGATGTATTTTTGTCCGTTCAGTATTCTCCTTATGGCTCCAACCAGCTCTTCAGGCGATCTTTCTTTAGTGATATATCCTGAAGCTCCCGCTTTTATGCACCTTAAAGCGAATCTTTCTTCAGGATGCATGCTGATTATTAAAATCTGTATTTTCTTGTTAATTCTCTTTAGATCTTTTATCGTCTCAGTCCGCTGGCGCCGGGCATGCTGAGGTCCAGAGTCACAAGCTTAACGTCGTGGTTCCTTGCGTATTCCATAACTTCCATCGAGTTGGAGGCTTCGGCCACAATGTTCAGGTCCGGCTCGCTCATCAGGATTTTCTTCAGACCCTCTCTGAATAGTTTATGGTTGTCTGCGATAATGATGTCAGTCATCGATCACTGTTTTGGTTTCTACAGGAATAAATATTTTCGCTAACGTCCCCTTTCCCGGGCGCCCGTTATTTCAACTTTCCCGTTCTGAAGGTAAACTCTTTCCTTAAGCCCCATGATACCGAGCGATGACTTTTGAGAGATCTGGTTTTCAGTAATTCCTATTCCGTTATCGCTGAACTGCATTTCGAATTTACCGTCTTTCAGCTTTAGCGCAATATCGACTGCATCAGCTTTTGAATGCCGGGTTACGTTTGTAAGCAGCTCCTGCAATATACGGAAAATCTGAACCGAATTCTTTTCTGAAATTTCAACTTCGGGCATCATATTGTTCAAATTACAACGGATGCCTGTACGCTTTTCAAATTCAGAAATATGCCATTCCATCGCCTCAACAAGGCCAAGCCTGTCAAGGACATCGGGCCTGAGGTCTGAAGATATTTTCCTGATCTTATCTATGGTAACGTTTATCTTGTTTCCTATCTGGTGAAATTCTTCCGAAAGCGCTTTCTTATCACTGTTAAGCTTGTCGTCAAGAGCTTTTTTAGAGAGCAGGTATAGGTCAACCTTCATTACAGTGAGGTCCTGTCCAAGCTGGTCATGTATCTCCCTTGAAATAGCCAGCCGTTCTTCTTCGCGGATCTTCTCAATATACCCCGCCAGCGAATGAAGCTGCTTGTTGGCTTCTTTTAGCTGTTCTTCATACGCTTTTCTTTGGGAAATATCTGAAACTATGCCCTCAATAGCGACTGGAGTTCCCGAATCGTTGTATATTATTACATTCTTTTGAAACAGCCATTTCGATTTTCCGTTTCTATCCATGACTCTGTACTCCGAGTCTTTGACCAGTACAGCGTCAGGCTTCAGAACTGAATCTTTAATTGATGCAATTCCGTTGATGTTTATGAATTTCGCCAGTGATGCGGAATCTTCATAAAATTCTTCAGGAGTGTACCCTGTAATTTTGGCGCACGACTTATTGATATATTCGAATCTTTTGGCAGTCAATGAATACCTGTATATTAAATCCCTCGCGTTTTCGGTAAGTCTGAAATATTTCTCCTTTATATCGCGGTATTTTATCTCTGAATCATGCCTGTACATTGCGTTTTTGATGCATATGTTCAGGTCTCTTTCATCAAGCGGCTTTGAAATAAACCCATATGGATTGGTAGCTTTTGTTTTTTCAATCGTTGCATTATCCTGGTGCGCAGTAAGGTATATTACGGGGATTTTGTATTTTTCATCAATTAACCTTGCGCATTCTATGCCATCCATGTCGCCTTTCAGGAGGATATCCATCAGCACCAGGTCCGGTTTCTTTTTAGCGATTAATTCAAGGGCTTCGTCGCCTCTGGATGCTTCTGCCGCGACTTTGAAGCCAAGTCTTCGCAAAGTGCTGGCTATGTCAATAGCTATAATCCGCTCATCTTCCACAATCAGAATGCTGATCGATTCTTTCATCAGTTTTTGTGTGATAATTTCATTTATGAATTAATTCTGTTGAGGAGCCCCCCGGCTCTGTTCAATCAAATAAGCCGAAATCCAGACAAATTTCGTTATTTGTTGCTTGAGCGTGAAATAACTGAAAATAAATGGCTTAAATCTGGCTTACTGGTACAATTATAACATATCATTTTTAATGTTGCCATCATTTTAATGTCTAAATTCTTGTAATACTTAATACTACAAAACAATCAAATTTAGCGCTATACTATTAATAATTGCTTAAATATAACTTTGTAGTTGATATGCAGAATTATTGCTTATAAGAACCTTAATGAAGGTAGAAAAATCCGGAAGTCCTGAATTTGATAGAGGTGAAAAAAGGCCCCTTCGGATGGCCTATGTCTTATTTCCGGTACTATCGGTTCTTATTATAATTATGGCCCTAATCTACTACTACAACCAGAAAGAAAAAGCCCGCACTGATGCCTACATGGACCTTTCTGCAGTTTCTCATCTCAAGTGCAATCAGATAAGCGGATGGATAAAGGGTTGTCTTGCGGACGCAAGCGTTATCCAATACAACAGGCTGGTAACAGACGAATTCAATGCCCTTTTGAAAAGCAGAGATAAGAATAGCCGGGAAAGTTCGAACATATTGGTATGGCTGAATAAAAGGGTAAGCGCTTTTGATTACCTTTCGGGCGCGCTTATCGATACCGAACAAAACCCTGTGATATGGACAAATGAATTTGAAGGACATTTCGATTCCGCTTCAAGGAACATGATAAAAGAAGGGGCGCTCTCAAATAATATGTATTTGAGCGACATTTTTTTGTGCGGGGGAAAGCCAAGAATATTGTTGATAATTCCTTTGTGGCGTGATCCTGCGGGGTCTCTTGGTTGTATGGGCCATGTAGTTTTCTCTATTGACCCGGCCAGATACCTCTACCCGTTTATTAAGGAATGGCCATATTCATCTGAAACAGCCGAGAATTTTGTTGTCAGAATGGACTCAGATTCAATTCTGTTCCTAAGTTCTCTGAAATTCCGTAATGATGCCCCTCTGCAATTTAAGGAGCCGGCATCATTAGATAACCGGGTTGCTGTTATAGCCTTAACAAGAGGAGACACGATCATTAACGCCCTTGATTACCGAAACGAAAAAGTTTTTGCTTTTGCGTTAAAAATACCGGGTTCCCAATGGAGCCTGATTTCTAAAATAGACGAAGAAGAAGTATACCTGCCTGCGAAAAGGCAAAGCCTGTTCATTTTTTTGTTCGCCTTTACATTTATAGGGTTGACCGCGTTTGTTTTCTTACTCATCCAAAAGTCTGTACAGGCTAAACTATACAGGAACCGTTACTGGTCGCAGCTGGAAAAAGACGCGCTTCTTAAGCACTTTGAGCTTCTCACTAAATATGCTAACGACAATATCTTTCTGATCGATGAGAATGAAAGAATTATTTTTGCAAATGAAAAAGCCTCATTAACGTATCAATATGGTCCGGAAGAGATACTGGGCATGTTCGCAAAAGAGCTGAGGTCGCCGGAAGCGCAGCTTAGTTTCGAGGAACTAAGACACAGAATAAGAATCAGCGACGGCATTATTTATGAAACCGAACATATGACGAAAGATGGTTCGCTCTTTCCTGTCGAAGCGAGCACACGGGCAATTTTGATGGACGGCAAAAAAT
Source organism: uncultured Ignavibacteria bacterium (assembly GCA_963816535.1). Taxonomy (GTDB): domain Bacteria; phylum Bacteroidota; class Ignavibacteria; order Tepidaquicellales; family OLB5; genus CAWFKW01. Next base: position 160,429 of record CAWFKW010000001.1, read on the forward strand.
TCTACCAAAGCATTGTGAGAGATATCTCCGAAAGGAGGAAATCTGAACATGAGTTAAAAATATCCGGGGAACTTCTAAACGAAAGAGCCCGCGACGTAGAGCGATTATACAGGGCAGGCGTAGCTCTCAACAGCACTCTTGACCTTGCAATGATTTATGAAAACGTTTACAGGGTCGTCAAAAATACGATGGAGTGCGATGACTTTGCGATTTCGTCTTTCAGCAAAGATGATAACCTGATACGTTATGAATTTGTAAAAAACAACGGCGTAAATCTGGACCCTGCTATCCTGCCGCCCATTAAACTTAATCTCGATGGTGGAGGTATCCAGAGCCGCGTACTGAATTCCCGGAAATCAGCTTTGTTCGCCGATTACAGGTCGGAACTGAATAAATGCAACAAAATTATATACGTCGAACAGGGCGGCTTAAAATATAACGCCGGAGAAGATTCCCAACTGCCTGCATCGGCAATGATGGCCCCAATAATGCTCAACGAAGATATAATAGGGCTCCTCCAGGTTTTCAGCTATAAGACCGGAGCGTACTCAGAAACTAATCTTAATTTTCTTGAGGCTCTTTCTCCGCAGATCGCCGCCGCGACAGCCAACGCAACATTATATAAACAGGCCAAAAAGGAGATTGAAGAACGTAAGAAGGCTGAGGACGCCCTGCGAAAATCAGAGCTTGAAATAAAAGAGCGTGCACGCGAAATGGGACATTTGTTCAGGTCCGGCGCTATTCTGAACGGCTCGCTTGAATTACCAGTTATTTACGAAAGTATTTTTAATATTATTAAAGATACAATGGAATGTGATGACTTTATAATTTCATCATACGACGAAATTGAAAAATTAATTAAATGCGAATATCTTCATAGTAATCGCTCCTCTTTAGAACCGGGCGATTTGCCTCCAATTCCTCTCAACCCTGAAGGCGGCATTCAAAGCGAAGTGATAATATCCGGAAAACCGAAATTGATCATGGACTATGCTTTGGAAGCTGCAAAATGTAAAAAGGTCATTTGCATATCCAGGGAAGGGGAAGTTGACGTTGAAGGATCGATGCCGGAAGATTCATTAATACCGCAAAGCGCGATACTGGCGCCAATAATTGTTAGAAACAGGGTAACAGGAACAATTCAGGTTCTCAGTTACAAAAAATACGCGTTTAACGCTAATCATCTGCGATTTCTTATGGCTATATCAGGCCAAATTGCCATAGCCACTACAAATGCAAGCTTATACAAAAAAGCAAAAAAAGAAATTGAGGAAAGGAAAAGGGCGGAAGAAGCCCTGAAGTTGACGCATTTCTCGGTAGATAAGGCTTCTGATGCGATAGTCTGGATAAATGAAGCGGGGAAATTCACTGAGGTAAATGATGCGGCATGCAGTTTGTTCGGGCTGACTAAAGAAGTTTTCACAGGGCTGCGAATTCAGGATTTTGATTTTATAAAGGCGGATGAAGAATGGGTTTGGTTCTGGAACCACGTGAAAGAAAACAGGTCTATCCTGCGCGAGGATCAAATCAGCGTTAAAGGCGGCAAATCCGTTGACGTTGAAATACTGGCAAACTATATAGAGTTCGAAGGGAAGAGTTTCCTGGTGGTGTTTGGCCGCGATATAACAAAACGTAAAAAGGCTGATGAGCAGATACGTTTCCAGTCAAGCCTGCTCGATGTTGTAGAACACACCGTTATTGCATCCGATAAGGAAGGCAAAATAATATATTGGAACAAGTTCGCAGAAAGTATGCACGGATGGAAAGCTGAAGAAGTTATCGGCAGGAGGATCAAAGACCTGCTGCTTGACCCTTCTTGCGTTAAGGAGTCAAAAGAAATTGAATACACTTCTTTGAAAGGGATTTCATGGCATGGAGAAATAATTTCGAAAAGAAAAGACGGAAGCCGGATGCTCGTATCGCTGACCAATACGCCTATTTTGGATTCGAACGGGGATTTGATAGGAACTGTCGGAGCCGCTATTGATATAACGGAAAGCAAGCTTGCTGAAAAGGCGCTTATGGAATCTGAAAAGCGCCACAGGGAACTCTTCGAATACGCCAACGACGCGATACTGGTTATTGACCCTGAATCGGAAGAAATTTTTGACGCCAATAATAAAGCCTGCGAACTTTACGGCGTGACCAGAAGCGAATTGGTAGGGGATAGCATGAGGAGCTTTACGGCCGATGTTGCCAAAGGCGAGTTGAACAATGAAAGGCTGATGATGTTAGGCTCGGTAAGAAATGTCGAGTCGGTGCATCTCAAAAAAAACGGAATTAAGATAGACGTGATGTATAATGCCTCTGTTATCGAATACAACGGAAAACCTGCAATACTTTCAATAAATCACGATATCACTGAGCGAAAAAAACAAGAAAGAATTATAGAGCAGTCGACCGAACAGCTCAGATTACTTTACGAAACCAGCGAGCGCCTTAACAAATCGCTTAACCTTGATGAAACATATGATACTATTCACAGCTTTATTAGCGGTATAATGGATTGCGATAGTATGTACTTATCATCATTTGATCCCGATGAGAAGTTAATCAGCTGTCTGGCCGGATGGAACGGTGAGAAGAAGATTGATATAAGCCGCTTTCCGAAGCTGCCGCTTGAACCCGGTGGGCATGGAACTCAAAGCAGCGTTGTACTCACAGGAAAATCTCTGTTAGTGAATGATCTCAGGAAACATGTTGAAAAGATGAAGACTAAATATTTTGTCGACGATGAGGGGAATGTTGTAGATGAAGTTTCTGAAGATTCTGAGTTTAAAAATTGCGCTTTGCTTGTGCCTCTGAAAATTGATAATTCTGTAATAGGCGTTATGCAGGTCTTCAGCCACAGGAAAAACGCATACACGGAAAACAACAAACAGCTGCTTGAATCTATTGCGCTGCATATAAGTTCTTCGGTGAACAATTCGCGCCTGTACGAAAAAGCGCAGATCGAAATTGCGGAAAGAAAGAAGGCTGAAAAGGAATTGATTGCTAACAGGGAAGGATACCGCAATCTTTTTGAATCGGCAAACGACGCTATTCTTGTTTTAGACCCCGAAACTGAAAATGTTCTTGACGCTAACCAGCGGGCATGCGAGCTGTATGGTTTTGCAAAGAATGAATTTATCGGCAAAAGCATGCTAGATCTCAGCGTAAACCCCGAATTGAGCTCCCAAAAAGTAAATGCGCTATTCACAGAAAGAAACATTAAGGATGTTAAAACTAAACAGATAAACAGCGGCGGCTCAGTTATTGATGTTATTTACAACGCTTCTTTGATTGATTACAACGGGAAAAAAGCTATTCTCACGGTGAACAGGGATGATACAATGAGAAAAAAATCTGAAGAAGAAATGCTCAAGCTTTCAACAGCCGTTCAGCAAAGCCCGGAATCGATAATTATTACAAATTTGGACGGTAAAATTGAATATGTAAACAGGGGATTCATTGAACTTACAGGGTACAGATCTGATGAGGCTATAGGGTCAAATCCAAGAATGCTCCAATCGGGATTTACGCCGATAGAAATTTACAAAGATATGTGGAATACCATCCTGAGCGGCAGGGTATGGTACGGCGAACTGCTGAACAAAAAGAAAAACGGGGATCTGTACTGGCAGTCAGTTTCGATCACGCCTATCAAAAACGTGGAAAACAAAACGACTCATTTTCTATCTATTCAGGAAAATATAACAGAGAAAAAAGCCAAAGATGAAAGGCTCAGGAATTCGCTGAAAGAAAAAGAAACAATGCTGAAGGAAATCCACCACAGAGTTAAGAATAATCTGCAGATCGTTTCCAGCCTGCTAAAGCTTCAATCGCAGTTCCTGAAAGATAAGGATGACATTCTTATTTTTGAAGACAGCCAAAGAAGGATCAGGGCAATGTCATTGATCCACCAAAACCTGTACAACTCTGAGAATCTCTCATCAATCGATTTCGGCGATTATGTGAGGAAACTCGTCAGAGACCTTTTTTCAAGCTTCAATATATCTTCGTCAAAAGTAACATATGATATAAAGATCGACGGAATCTTTCTTGATATCGAAACCTCAATCCCGTGCGGGCTGCTTATAAATGAGCTTGTTTCTAATTCTTTGAAATACGCATTTGACGGTGGCGGCGAATCAGTTGTCAGGATTGAATTAACGAGCACAAGCGATTCAGGCTACAAACTCATAGTGGGCGATAACGGCAAGGGCTTGCCTCCGCAGGTTGACTTCAGGAATACAAAAACTCTGGGGCTACAGCTTGTATGTTCTTTGACTCAGCAGCTTGAGGGCGTAATTTCTCTCAATAATTCACACGGCGCCGAGTTCAGCATCCTTTTTATTTCAAGCCGCTACACAAAAAGAATTTAGTCTGTACAGAAAAGCCCGCCAGTTACGGCGGGCCATGTTTCTTCCCGGGCGTGATATTATTTTGCCAATATTAGTTTTTTAGTATCTGTAAAATCGCCTGAAACCAATTTGCAATAGTAAACGCCGCTTGAATAATTCGAGGCGTTAAATTCAACACGGTATGAACCCGCATTCATTTCGCCGCTCGCAAGAGTTTCAACCTGTCTCCCAAGCATATCATATATCGTTACCGAAGTGAACCCGCTTTTAGGCAGATCAAATTTTATTGCCGTCGACGGATTAAACGGGTTCGGATAATTCTGATACAGCCTGAATTTTTCAGGTGTGCCGGTTCCCAATGGTTCGATGGAGGTAAGGCTCCCCCAGCGTGCAATGTTATTAACTGTATTTCCCCCGGCTGTTACAAAATTCCCGCTCGCATAAGGAAGCGTGTTGTAATCTTCAATTGCCATAACCTGCGTCGGGCTTCCGCCGGTCATGCCGCCGCCCATTGCAGTCCAGTTGGCGCCGTCCCATTTTGCTATCCTGTTTGTAGCTATGCCGCCTACGGAGGTGAAATCTCCTCCGGCGAGCAGGCTGCCGTTATGGTCTGCAAGAGCTCGTACAGTATTGTTAACGCCGACGCCAAGCGCTGACCAGCTTCCGTTCCATTTAGCAATTCTGCTAACTGCAATTCCGCCGATATTAGTGAAATCTCCGGCAACATACAGGTCTGAGTTTATTACAACCAGCGCGCGGACCACGTCGTTAACTCCATTGCCTACGGAACTCCACGAGGTACCGTTCCACTCGGCTATCCTGTTTGCTGTGATGCCTCCTGCGCTGGTGAATGAACCTCCGGCAATTAGATTTCCGCTGTATACTGTAAGCGAATAAACTGATCCGTTAGCGCCAAGACCCAAAGCCGACCAGGATGCGCCGTCCCATGACGCTATCCTGTTTCCGGCATTCGTAAAGTTGCCTCCTGCGATCAGGTTTCCGTTATACACAGCTAAAGCAAAGACCTCGTTCGTGAATCCCGAACCGCCGATAAGTCCCCAGTTGCTTCCGTTCCAGGTTGCCATCCTGTTTGCGTTTACTCCTCCTACTGTCGTGAAGTTGCCGGCTACTATCAGTAAATTATCATAAACGGCAAGTGCGTCGATTCTTCCGTTTACCCCAAGGCCCAAAGCTGACCAGCTGAAGCCGTCCCACATGGCAATTCTGTTGGCGCTAACACCCCCCATTGATGTAAAATCGCCCGCCGCAATCAAATTGCCGTTATAAACAAGCAAGGCCCTCACATTGTTGTTCGCTCCCGTCCCTAGTGCGTTCCAGTTCTGTGAATAAACCGAAACGCTTAGTAGCGTAGATAATGCAATGAGCACGGGAATTGATTTGAAAAAGTGCAAGGATGACGTTCGACCGGAATTATGGAAATTTTTCAATTTCATAATTGCCTCCTCCCCTTAATTTATTCTAATGATTTATCTAATTAGAAAATAATAAAACAAACCTTGATGAATATTTCCCCTCGTAATCTCCATCGTAGGAAGTGTAACGAAAATCGCTATGAATGATGACGTGATTAAATTAAGTAGTTAGTGGTATGATTGCAATACAGTATAGGGTGTATATTACTTTCACCTGTTAGATGTTCGGACTATTATTATGTGATTTGAAATTGGCGTTCTGATATCTCATAATTGCAATGAGAGGGATTGCAATGCTCAGGGTTTTCTAACATCAGCCTAACTTACCGGCGGGGTATTTATAATTGTACAGGGAACGAAAAATTTAAAAAGGCAATTCTATAAGGATATGGTTGCGAAATGAAATGAGGTGAAAATAATGCGCCTCATATGTAAATAATTGTTAATAGCGCTTTAAAAGACTTTATTAGTAAAAATAATGTGGCTATTTTAGTGGATTATTTTATGTGTTTAACCACATTTTTGTATATGACTAAACCAGTTCAATTTAAGTAATGTCCAAAAAGAAAATTGTTTTAATTGCTGCGATTATTATAATCCTGGGGTTGGCCTTTTTAGTTTACAGCAGAGTAAAAGCCAACCTGGAGGCCTCAACCAAACAGAACCAGATCATTCCGTCAGTTGAAATGACCTCTCCTAAACGCGGCCCTCTTGTCCAGAAACTAAATTTTACGGGAGATGTTCAGCCTATTGAGCAGGCGAATATTTACTCCCGCGTCGCCGGCAATATAGAAAAGATATATGTAAATATTGGAGATTATGTTGGGCAGGGGAAAGTACTTGCATCAATTGACCGCTCCATTTATCAGCAGACCCAGCGACAGACAGACGGTTTGTTTAAACAGGCAAAAGCAACTGTTGAAAACAATAGGGTTAATTATGAGAGAAATAAAGAACTATATGATAAAGGCCTTGTTTCCAAAAGCGACCTGGACAACGCCAGGACAACTTTGAGCGTTTCAGAAGCGCAGGTAGAAACCGCCCTTGCAAATCTTAAGAATGCCCAGACCACATTAACGTATTGCAGCATTACTGCTCCTTTTTCCGGATATATTACCAAAAGAGTTCTTGACCGGGGATCTTATGTAACAGTCGGCGGAACCACTCAAAGCTCGGTTATATTTACAATTGCAAATATTTCCAAAATAAAAGTGATGGTTAATGTCCTTGAAAAAGATATACCTGTTCTTGACCAGGTTGAAAATGCGAGCGTAACCACGGGCACATATCCGGGTGAAGTATTCTCTGCTGTTGTAAAGAAAATGAGCCAGCAGGTAGACCTGAATACCAGGACAATGCCTGTTGAAATAGATATTATAAATAAAGACGGAAAGCTTAAGCCGGGGATGTTTGTGAATATTGAGCTTGTTATTAAGCAAAATGATAATGCTTTGGTTTTACCCTCCCAATGCGTCCTGAAAGATGAAAAAGGCTCTTTTGTTTATATGGTCGGCCCCGATTCAACTGCAATTTCAAAATATGTTCAGGTTGGAATAGAGCAGGATAATAACGACGAGATAGTTTCCGGCCTTGGCGACGGAGATAGGGTTATTTTTTCCGGACAGGGACTGCTGAAAAACGGTTCGAAGGTGAAAATAGTAAAATAATATGTGGATAACGCGCCTTTCGCTTAAGTATCCGATAACCACCCTAATGGCTTCAATTGCAATCTTTGTGCTAGGTATTGTTTCGTTTGAGCAGCTGCCGATTGATATGCTCCCCGATATACAGATTCCTGTTGTATCAGCTATAACATTCTATAACGGCGCAGGGCCGCTTGATATGGAGCAGAGCGTTACTGTTCCAATTGAAAGAGCCGTAAGCTCTGTGAATGATATCAGTTATGTACAGTCATCTACCCGCGAAGGTGTTTCACAGGTTCGCATTTATTTTAACTGGGATGCGAATACGAACATCGGCCTGATTGACGCCATTCAAAAAATAAACAGGGTATTAAACGTTCTCCCGGTTGGAGTTTCCCAGCCTCTTGCGCTTAAGTTCGATATTACAAACGTCCCTATCATCCAGGTGGCCCTTAGCAGCGATATGGATGAACGCGACCTTTACGACCTTGCGTATAATACTATTGAACCGCAGCTGGAGCATGTTCCCGGCGTCGCGTTCGCACAGGTGGTTGGGGGCCGGATTCGGGAAATTCATATTACACCTGACAGGAACAGGCTTGAAGGGGCGGGCGTAGCGCTTCAGGATGTTATCAACGCAGTTTCAGCTTCAAATCTGATTCTTCCGTCTGGAGAGTTAAAGACCGGAGTTTTTGACTATTCGCTTAAGACCGAAAGCCAGTTTAATCTGGTGGAGCCTATGGGCGATATCCCGATTAAGATTGTAAACGGTATCCCGATAAGAATTCGGGATGTTGCAAGGATTGAAGATTCTTATCAGGAGCAAACTGAACTCATTCGCAACAACGGCAAGCATGGAATAACAATGAGAGTTCAAAAAGCGCCGGGTTCAAACACTGTGGAAGTTGTCGATAATGTACTTTATACGCTCAAACATCTTCGCGATGTTCCCCCCAATGTTACCACTTCAACTGCGTTTGACCAAAGTTCTTACATCAGAGATTCAATAAATGGCTTGCTCCGCGAAGGCGCTATAGGCGCATTTCTGGCAACCCTGGTAATAATTATCTTCCTGAGAAATTTCAGGAGCACGATAATTATTTTTACCGCCATACCTCTCTCGATTCTTGTTACATTCATATTTTTCCGGTTCAGCGGAATTACTCTGAACATCATGACGCTTGGGGGCCTTGCCCTTGGAGTCGGAAGGCTCGTCGACGATTCAATTGTTGAGCTTGAGAATATAACGCGCCACTTCAACCTGATGAAATCACAGGGAGTGACAAAGATACAGGCGACGCTGGATGCCGCAAGCGAAGTCGCTTCGCCGATATTTATCTCAACTGTTACAACGGTTATTGTATTTTTGCCTGTTATATTCCTTACAGGTATTGCGAAGATGTTATTTATTCCTCTTGTGATAACTATTTCTGTTGCGCTGTTTGGCTCTTTCTTTGTCTCAAGAACCGTTACTCCTCTGCTTTGCTTTAAAGCGCTTAAGCCTGAGAGAGAATCTGACCCGAATTCGAAAAAGCTTATAGACCGTTTCCAGATTTTTGCCGCAAAGATGCTGGAAGCTATGGATAATTTTTATGCAAGGTCGCTCCAGGCTTCTTTGAGGCATAAGAAATTTGTGGTTTTCGCGATTGTAGGATTTTCAGCGTTGTCTTTCTTTCTGTTCAAATTTATCGGCACTGAGTTTTTCCCTGAATCGGATGAAAGCCAGTTCAGCGTTACTGTAAAATTGCCTGTCGGAACAAGGATTGAAGAAACAGAGAAATTTGTTATCCAGGTCGAAAAAATGATCAAAGACCAGGTGCCTGAAGCAAAAACGATAGTATCTGATATCGGAGTGCCTAATGCAAGGAGCGGCAATCTGTTTGGACAGAATTCAGGAAGCCATAATGCGAATATTAATGTATCGCTTACTCCACCAGGAGAAAGAAAGCGCAGCGTTTTTCAGATTGTCAATCAGTTAAGGCCGAAGCTGCTCACAATTCCAGGCGGACAGATCTTTGCTAATACCGGGGGCTTCCTGAAATTCCTTCTTAATTTCGGTTCAAGCGCTCCTATTGACGTGACTATTCTTGGATATGATTTTGCTACATCAGATTCTCTTGCCCAAAAAGTATTTGATATCGTAAAGCAGACACAAGGCGCTGCGGATGTTAAAATAAGCAGGGATATAAATCTACCCGAAGTAAACGTAAAAATTGACCGGGTCAAAGCAGGCGCCCTTGGTGTAAGCGTTTCGCAGGTTGCAAACACAGTTGCAGGCGCTATGAGCGGGACCGTAGCTTCGCTCTTCAGCGACCCGAAAACAGGGAACCAGTATAATATTCTTGTAAGAATGTCTGAGAATTACCGAGGAAACATTGATGACATTAAAAAACTGACTCTTCCCAGCGTTAACGGCTCTCTCGTAAGACTGGATAATATAGCCACTATTGAAATGACAAAGTCGCCGGTTCAAATTGACAGGAAGTACCAGCAGAGACTGAATGAAGTTACCGCGAATGTTATCAACAGGGATCTTGGAAGCGTAGCGGCCGATATTCAGAAAAAACTGGACGGGATCCAGAAGCCCGCAGGATTCGAAATTGCGGTGAGCGGAAATGTTGAACAGCAAAATAAAACTTTCTCGGCATTGCTGCTTGCATTCGGACTTGCCATACTGCTTGTATATATGGTAATGGCTTCTCAGTTCCAATCGCTGCTCGAGCCGTTTATAATTATGTTCTCCGTTCCGCTGGGAATGGTTGGCGTGGTGTGGATGCTTTTCCTCACAAACACAACGCTTTCTGTGACGTCATTCGAAGGAGTTATAGTAATGGTTGGCATTGTTGTATCGAACGGTATTTTGCTGGTTGATTATACGAATAAGCTAAGAAAAGACCACGGACTCGGTCTATATGAGGCGGTTGTAAGAGGCGGAAGAACCAGGCTGCGCCCCATATTCATGACAACATTTGCAACGGTGCTTGGGCTAATTCCTATGGCTATCGGCGTAGGCGGCGAATCATCCCAGGCGCCTCTGGCTATTTCGGTTATCGGCGGTCTAACGGTATCCACGTTCTTAACTCTGATTTTTGTCCCCACTCTTTATACAATTTTTGGCGAGATGTTCAAAAAGAAAGAGGGCCATGTTGAAATGGCCGACCACCCTGAATTACAGTAACAATCAGCCCGCACGTTCACTGTTTGCTACGATAAAAAAGAACATTGACAGCTAAACGATTCTTACTTAACTTACAATTAAGCGTTTTGCGGAGGCATACATGCCAATGTCGAAATATTATTTAAGTCAGGAAGTTAACACTAGGCGCTTCTCCCTGCTGAAAAATAATTGGGGGGGGCTTATTGTGTAATAAACACAATCCCATTAGAATCCCAAAAGCATGCGCGTCCACCTCCTTCTCATGAAATCCACACATCGTATCAATCTCAATTGTACTACTAATTGTTTTTCTAAAAAAATAAGTTCATGCTTATAAGAAAGGGTTTAAACATGAGAAAAATATTAATGCCGTCAGTTTTGTTATTGATGGTAATAATTCTTGGTCTGACATTTTCGCAAAATGAAAAGTCAGGTTCAGCCTCCGGGTTTACTCCTAATCCCGGATTTAACGTCACCATAACAGGCTGCGGAAGAAGTACTGCAAGCGTTCAATGTTATGTGCATGGAACAACTACTTTGGTCAGCAGTTGCACTAACAATAGCAGTAATTGGTGTGCTGTTGATATGTGTAATCAGCCTGCAGGCGACTATGATTTAGTAGGCGATAATGGAGGATGTACAGGCAGACTTGACAAAGTTCATTGGCCGGGCGGTTGCTTATCTCATTTAGATGAAGCTATTACCTGCTCAAATTGTTATGGACCGGGACATTGACATAATTTCATTAAGAGAATTATTTTATATCCAAAATTACTTTTCGGCGGCGCTATTTTAAATCGCGCCGAATCAAAAAGGGTTCTTGAAATGAGATATTTGAATTCAAAAAAAATTAGATCAGAAATTATATATCAATGTGTTTTGAAAAGGTTGATGTTTATTGCGGCTATGATAATGTTACTTTGTTTGCCCCGTTCATATTCGCAGGTTCCTCAGACTTTTGGAAACTTTCCAATTACTTATGATACTACTAATGTGTTAAGCAACCCATACTGGGCTGAAGGGCTTCCAATTGTGGCCGATTTCAAAGGTGACGGGGGAAAGGAAATTGCGGTAGGAACTCATACGGCGAGCATCGGCCATCCTCGAATGTTTTTGATCGATTTAAATGGCAATACTCTCCCCGGCTGGCCCCGAATTTTTCGTGATACACTTTACCCATATTCAGTTCTCATCTCTGCTGCAGGAGATATTAATTCTAACGGGAAGATAGATTTGGTCGTGAAGACCAGTGATAGCATTTATGCGATGGATTTCAATGGGAATAATCTGCTTGGGTTCCCGATTTATCTTCCACAAAGCGACCCTACTTACGGCGCAATGGCGCTCTGTGACCTTGAAAACAACGGTCAACTTAATATTATTGCCTGCGGCGATAACAAGATTGTGGTCTATAACAGCAATGGCTCTATCAAAAACGGTTGGCCGCGATTATTATCAATTGGATATGACTTTTATCAGCTATCAATCTGTGATATAGATGGAGACGGAAAAGCTGAAATTATAGCTTCTTCGTTATGCGGAATCGGCGCCGGTTGCGATTCTAATCTCATCCATGTTTTTGACAGAAACGGAAATTATTTACCCGGCTGGCCTGTGCATTCAGATTCAATGTACAATGTGGGTATTTCCGCCGTTGTATTAAGAAAGGATAGCTTACTCGCATCCAACTCATCCTTGTATGTTTGTACAAATATTGTTACACAACCCCCGGTTCATTCACGAATAACCGAATACGATACTCATGGAAACATACGTATAAGATGGTATTTATATGATGACTATTTATTTACCCCTATCGTGGCAGATTTCAAAAGAGATGGCCAACTTGAGTTATTTACAGGTGAACAGAGCTATAACGTTTTTCTGTACACACTGGCAGGTTCTCTGATTTCCGGCTGGCCCCAGCATGGAAGCGATGCTTTTCAGTGGCAAAGCTGTGTAGGCAAAATTACTTACAATAATGAGCTCTATGCGCTATCGCCCACTCAACAGGCGTTTATTGATTCACAGAATGTCCCCAGAGGAAGGCTATACGCATATGATTATAACGGCAACATTGCCAATGGCTGGCCTTTGAAACCGTTGTATCTGATAATGGGCACAACCTGTTATGATGTTAATAATGACGGCTCAGTTGAAATATTAACTACCGGAGCCAGCGGGACCTCCTCTGCGCTTAGTATTTATACGATCCCCGGTATCCCATTTACCAATGAAAATTTTCCATGGCCCATGTTTGCTCATGACCGCTACAGGACAAATCAGCTTGACTTTGTTCCGCCTGATGAGCCTATTGGAATTAAGCCAATTTCGCAAAACATTCCGGGCAGGTTTAAGTTGTACCAGAATTATCCAAATCCATTTAATCCTTCAACAACAATTAAGTTTGATGTTCCCGTAAAATCAAGCGTTAGACTTGAGATTTATGATGTAACCGGCAGGAAAATTATGCACAGCGATTACGCTTCTTTGCAGCCAGGTTCGTACAAGATCGACTGGTCTGCCGAAAAATATGCAAGCGGGATTTATTTTTACAGAATTTTCGGAACAAATTTTTCTATTCAATTTGTTGATGTGAAGAAAATGGTTCTATTAAAATAAATTCTTTATCCGTTTTTTGACTTTTTGTTATCCATGAATCATGCTATTTCACTGCAGCGGTGCGGCGGTGAAACTAATAAACATTTTTTGTGCAAACCCCATTCTGACTACGAGATATATCAGGGTATGGCGCGTATTTACGGCATGCTTGATGACACAAATGCAGGGTACATTAAATCATGTTTGGAACAGGCGGGCCTGCATCCATTTATTTTTTCAAGGTCGCAGCCTAAAGGGGGCTCGCGTCTTGTTTACACACTTTTTGAGGCGGGAAGAGATTCAGGCGGCCATTTAGTTAATGAGATTAAAGTAATGGTGCCTTGCCAGGAAGTCTTAGAAGCGGAAAAAGTATTGAAAGAACTGGAAATTAAGTAGCCATGCGCATAACTTTTTTGCCGTAGTTGGAGTTGTTACCGGCAACCGGAGACTAATCTAATAGATTATCTCAAAATACCCGTTAGCCAGGGCTGCTTCCTTCTTGCCTTTCAGAAAATTTCCCGGAATAGAGCTTCCTCCCAATTCTGCTTTTAATTCAAGCGTAAATATGCGGGATTTTAGAACAAATTTATACCAAAAATGAATTACGTCACTTCTGATTGATCTTCATTGGCTCAACCTTCCAGATTTCTTTGGCATATTCCCTTATTGCCCTGTCGCTTGAAAACTTTTCCATTCGCGCCACATTAAAAATTGATTTTTTTGTCCAGTTATCAGTATTCCTGTATTCATCTTCGAGCCGTTTCTGCGTTTCAATATATGAGCGGTAATCGGCCATTGCCATATAATAATCTTTATGAAGCAAATCATACACTATGGGGTCAAAAATGCCGGGCTCCTTCCGGCTGAAGGTATTTGATGCTATCATATCTATTACCGTCTTCAGCTCAGCATCGCTCTCATAAAACATTCCGGGGTTGTAGCCTTTTTTTCTCAATTCCAGAACCTGGTCGGCTGTATTGCCGAAAATAAAAATGTTATCACTGCCAACTTCATTCTTGATTTCAATATTGGCGCCGTCTAGCGTGCCAATAGTCAGCGCTCCGTTGAGCGCAAATTTCATATTCCCCGTGCCCGAAGCTTCGAATCCTGCGGTTGATATTTGCTCTGAAAGGTCCGAGGCCGGGATAATTTTTTCCGCAAGGCTCACTCCATAGTTCCTTATGAATATTACTTTTAGCCTTCCTCCAAGGTCGTTATCGTTGTTTATCACGTCAGCCAAAGAATTTATTAGCTTTATAGTAAGTTTTGCCATCACATAAGAAGGCGCCGCCTTTCCGCCAAAAATCACGGTTCTGTTAATATGATCATCTTTAGGGTTCTGTTTCATCCTGTTGTATAGCGTGATCACATGCAGCGCATTTAACATTTGCCTCTTGTATTCATGGAAGCGTTTTACCTGCGTATCAAACATAGAATCTGGGTCCATATTAGCATTAAGCTGGCTGCCGAAATAATCGATAAGCCTCACCTTATTTAATTTCTTTATTTCACGCCAGCTCTCTTTAAATGCTGTATCTGATGTGAATTTCTCTATCTTTCTGATTTTGCCCAGATCTTTTATCCAATCATCTCCGATTGATCCCGTAATTAATTCTGAAAGGCCGGGGTTAGCCTCTTTCAAAAATCTTCTTACGGAAATTCCGTTGGTTTTGTTGCTGAACTTCGCGGGATCAAGCCTGTAGAAATCATTGAAAATATATTTTTCCAGGATTTCGGTGTGCAGCTGCGCTACGCCGTTCACGGAGTGGCTGCCGATTATTGCGAGGTGCGCCATCCTGACGCTCGTTTCACCGCCGTTATCTTTTAGTATCGACATTTTTGAAATAATTCCGTCGTCTTTTGAATAGTTAACTTTTATTTCTTCAATAAATCTTCTGTTGATCTCAGTTATTATCTGCATGTGGCGGGGCAGAAGTGTGTTCATTAAGCTAAGGGGCCATTCTTCAAGAGCCTCGGGTACGATAGTATGATTTGTGTAAGCGAAGGTTTTTGTCGTGATCTCCCATGCGGGCTCCCACTCCAGCCCCTCCAGGTCCATTAGAACTCTCATTAATTCCGGAATCGCTATGGCAGGATGGGTGTCGTTCAGCTGAATTGGGTTTTTTTCGGGAAAGTCTTTAAAATCGTTTTTGTGAAGCTTAAAATTCCTGATTATGTCCTGAAGCGTAGCCGATACGAAAAAATATTGCTGCCTCAGCCTTAATATCTTACCTGAAGGTATAGAATCGTTCGGGTACAATACTTTGGAAATAGTTTCTGAAATATTCTTCTCTTCAACGGCGGCAAGATAGTTGCCCTGGTTGAAATCGCTGAAATTAAATTCATCGGTCGATTTTGCCTGCCAAAGCCTCAGCGCATTTACAGTTTTGTTCCTATAGCCCGGAACGGGCGTATCATGTGCAACAGCAAGCACGTTGTCGGTGTTTATCCATTTGAATCGTTCTCTTCCTGTTTGGTCGTTTTGAGATGTGACGGTTCCGTTGAACTGCACAGTATATGTCTTCTCCGGGCGTACTATTTCCCAGGGGTTGCCGTACCTGAGCCAGTGGTCGGGCTTTTCGACCTGGCAACCGTTCTCTATATCCTGCTCAAATATTCCGAACTCATACCTGATACCGTAACCGTGCGCGGGGATTTCGAGGGTCGCCATTGACTCCATAAAACAAGCGGCGAGCCTTCCGAGTCCGCCGTTGCCAAGCCCCATATCGGGCTCCTCCTTGATTATCGATTCAATATCGTAGCCGAATTCATTCAGCATTTTACTTACATCTTCATACAAGCCTAAATTTATGAGAGAAGAGCCAAGCATGCTTCCGATAAGAAACTCAAGCGACATGTAATGCACTTTTTTAACGTTCGTTTCAAAATACTGATGCTGGGTTCTTATCCAGTTTCTAACTGTGCGGTCCCTGATTGAAAGCGCAAGAGCCATAAGCACGTCATGCTTTGTGACAGTATTTTTGTCTTTTGCAAGGTCGTATTCCAGGTGTTCTGCAAACTGGGTTTGAAGCGAGTCCTGTTTTACTTTAGCGCCTTCTGTAAAAAAAATCGAATTGTTATTCTTAGCCATTAAGTAATATAATTTCTTAAAATTCTATTAACAAATATCAGGAAAGTTTTCGGAACAGAGATCAATCAGAAAACAAAATCTTTTTCGATATCTTTAAATAGTTTTGCTTCCTTATCCTTGGGTGAGACTAAGGGGTTTTTAACATTCCAGTCAATGTTCAGGTCTTTATCTGCATAATATATTGATCGTTCATGCTCTTTGCTGTAATACTGCGTGCATTTATAATGAAACACCGCTTCTTTGGAAAGTACTGAAAACCCGTGTGCGAAACCGGGCGGTATCCATATCTGGTCGTGGTTATCGCCGGATAAGATCGCGGCTGCATATTTGCCAAAAGTAGGGGAGTTGAATCTTATATCCACGGCTACATCCAGGACCTCGCCGCTGAGAACCTGGCAGAGCTTGCCCTGCGCGAAATCGCCAACCTGGTAATGAAGGCCGCGCAACGTCCCTTTAAGGGATCTTGAAATGTTGTCCTGTACGAATTTGTAGGCTATCCCGATTTTTTCGTATTCATTTTCTTTGAACGACTCGAAGAAATATCCCCGTTCATCCGAAAATGATTTAGGGTTAATGATAATAATATCGGCGATCCATGCCTTTTTAAAATCCATCTACTCTAAATCTCTCAATACTTTTTCTAAATATGTTTTATAATAACATTTGGGCATAAATTCAATAAGATTTTTGAATTCTTCAGTATTTATGAATTTCATGTGTAATGCGATTTCCTCTATGCATGCCACTTTGAGCCCCTGCCTGTCTTCTATTACCCCGAAAAAATTCGAAGCCTGGAGAAGAGATTCGGGAGTTCCCGTATCCAGCCATGCAACTCCGCGGCCTATTTTCTCAACATTCAGCTCGCCGCGATTCAGATATACTACGTTCACATCGGTAATTTCAAGCTCGCCCCTTGGCGAAGGTTTCAGGTTCTTTGAAATTTCCACAACCCGGTTATCATAAACATATAACCCGGGAACTGCGTAAACTGATTTAGGCTGTTTCGGTTTTTCTTCTATAGAAATAGCTTTTCCGTTGTCGTCAAATTCAACGATCCCGTATCTTTCGGGATCTGTAACTCTGTATCCGAACACCGTCGCGCCGCTTTTTCTTTCAATAGCGCGGCGGAAGAAGCTCAGATTGCCGTAGAATATATTATCTCCTAATATCAATGTTACGCCGTCGCTTCCGATAAACTTATCGCCGATGATAAAAGATTCTGCAATTCCGTTCGGCGCTTTCTGCTCGGCATATTCAATGTTTAATCCTAAGTGTTTGCCATCTTTAAATAATTTCTGATAGAACGGAATAGTTTCGTTATTGGAAATTATAAGAATGTCTTTTATCCCGCCAAGCATAAGTATTGATAGAGGATAATAAATCAGCGGCTTATCATAAATTAATGTAAGCTGCTTGCTGTATAGCTGCGATATCGGGTACATCCTTGAACCCGCGCCGCCTGCCAGTATTATGCCTTTCATGTTTTGACCCGCATCCCCGCGAAGGCGGGGATCCCAATTAATTTTAAATATATTTTCTCAGTCCCAAGTTCCAGCTTGGGACTGCAGATGAATTAAAACTTCCTGTTCAAATACCAATTCCATGCAGTCTGAATGATCTCATCCAGCCCGTATTTAGCGTTCCATCCCAAAAGGTTTTTGGCTTTCGAGTTTTCCGCAACAAGTCTTGCAGGGTCCCCGGCCCGGCGCGCAACTATTTCGGATTTAATGTCTTTTCCGGTAATCCTTCGCGCAGCGTCTATCATTTCCTTTACCGAGTAACCGTTGCCAGTCCCCACGTTGATATAGTCGGACTTGTTTTCTCTCTCTATATAGTTCAGCGCTCTTATATGTGCATCAGCCAGGTCATTTACATGAATATAATCCCTTATACATGTTCCGTCAGCGGTATCATAATCATCGCCGAAGATCAAAATCTTTTCTTTTATCCCAAGCGCCGCGTATAATATTAACGGGATCAGATGCGGCTCAGGTTCATGGCTTTCACCAATGGAAGCATCATCAGAACATCCTGCAGCATTAAAATACCTGAGCGCGATGTGTTTCATTTCATGTGAGGTGTCATAATCCCTCAGGATTTCCTCTATCATATACTTTGTTCTGGCGTATGGATTTATGGGATTTGCCGGTTCGCTTTCCGATATGGGAATATTCACGGGGTTGCCGTATATAGAACATGTGGATGAAAATACAAACTTCTTAACGTTATTTTCTTTTACCGAGTTGATCAGATTAAAACTTCCAACTACATTATTCCTGTAATACATCCCGGGGTCTTCAACTGATTCGCCGACATACGTAAAAGCGGCGAAATGTATTACCGCATCGATTGCGTACTTCTTTATGGCTGAAACCAATAAATTATACTCAAGCAAATCAACTTTTTCAAAAGGAACGCCTTTCGGAACTGACTCGATGTGACCTCTTGAAAGATTATCAATTATTACAACCTCAAATCCTTTATCAAGCAGAAGTTTTACCGTATGTGAACCAATATAACCCGCTCCGCCCGTGACTAATATCAAATTTTCCCCACGAATTTTTTGTGAATTACTAAGATAAAATGAGGGATTATTTATTACAATGTATAAAAATCAGTTAATAGTTAACAGCGCCAATAACTTTATGCCCTTAATCGTAAAATCTCAATTCCAAATTCCAAATTCTCAATTCTCAAATCTGCTAACCTGCAACTTACTTCGTCAAAATCATCTTCTTCGTATCGCTGAAGCTTTGAGTTACTAGCCTATAAAAATAAATTCCGCTTGCAAGATGCGATGCGTCAAAACTAACTTCATAAGTTCCTGGGTTGAACTGTCCGTTAACCAAAGTTTCAACTTCCTTGCCCAGAATATCAAACAAAACAACTTTTGCATTTCCCTGTTTTGAAATTTGAAATTGAAATTTTGTAGTGGGGTTAAACGGATTTGGATAATTCTGCTGCAAGCTGAAGCCGGAAGGAACATTTCCACTAATTGCTCTGATCCCAAACGGAAAAGTATTATCGTTGAATGACATTCCGCCGAAACCCGGATACGTAGCGTTGATACCTGATGCCGTGTAATTTGCATTATTGTATGCAGATGTGATATCCCATTTCCAGACATTTGAATTTCCCTGGTCATTCAGGTAAATAGTATTGTCTTTGAAAGCCGTACCGCCGAACTTTGCATCCTGAAGATAGTATACGCTGGTTGAAGCGGGCGGGACCGTATATGTAACGGCTACGTTCGGGTTGCTCCGCGTTCCGCTTACTGTTTGAGTGAGCAGAAAAGTAAGATACGCGTTATTGATCTTCACAAAAGTGCCCTCGCCTGGATTATTTGCTCTAACCCAGTCATTATTATTAGAGACCCAGAGATTTTGTGCGTTATCAAAAGCGAATCCTTCGGGCGCAGAGAAAAGTTTTACGTTAACTGAACCGCCGCTTAGCATAGCCGCCGGATATGTTCCCGCGCCGTTTTCAACTACATAAAAGTTATCATATGATGAGCCGGCTGTAAAGCAAATAGCCCTGTGTTCATCAAGACTGCCGGTCCACAGATTGCCCGCCGCATCAAATGCAATTCCCGTAAAGTAATTAACCCAATAATTCGGAACGGGAAGATCGAATGCGGAAGAAACGGCATAGCCTGAGGCTTTTGTATATCGCGTTATTTTTCCGCTCGAGCCGCCTGTAAAAAACTTTGCCACATACAGGTCGCCGGTCACAGGATGAATAGCGATTCCTGCCACCGATGCGGTTGGGATGATGATCGGAGAATTGTTATTCCTGACCGGGTATATATCGCTGTAATAATATATCAGAACCCCGCCCTGCGTTCCGTCTTTATCGAAAGAAATAAAGAGCTTCCCGTCATAAATTGCGGTTGCGTTCGGTCCCGCAGGCCCGAAGGGGATTGGGAAATTTATGAATTCAGGACCCAGGTCAAATGTATGAAACAACGTTCCTGAAGCTGCCTGGTAGAATTTGACCACTTTATCTCCGTAATACGGCTCAGCTATATAATCGCCTGCCGAAAAAACCTGACTAAGGGAGCTGGCGCTCATAGCTATAAAAACAAAAACTGTCATGAAAACTTTATATAATTTCCTCATGTTCCTCTTAATAATTTAATAGTTATTGTAATGAAATGGATATGTTGATCTTTTTTACAATTCAATGTCGCCGATGTTGGCGTTATCACCAACATCAATACCAATTATCAAATGTTTTACCTGCAACTTGCTAAAGTGCAATTGATTACTTCACAAGGACCATCTTCATCGTTTTTGTAAAGCTCTGTGAAGACGAAGCGTCTTTTGCCGTAATTCTGTAAATATAAATTCCGCTCGCCAAGTTTGTGCCGTCAAAATCAGCGGTATAATACCCGGCATCTTTTGATTCGTTTACAAGCGTTGTTACTTCCTGACCCGCTAAATTGTAAACTTTAATACTTACAAAGCCCGAAAACGGTATCTGGTAATCTATTCTTGCTCTCGGGTTAGATGGATTCGGGTAACTCTGAGAGACGCTGAAAGCGTCAGGCGTTCCTATGTTAACGCCGTTGTTTAATGCAAACAATTCAAAATTGCCGTTGTAGTCTATTTGCTTGAGCCGGTAATCATATTTTCCCAAACTAAGCTTCTCATCGTTATAGACGTAATGATTCATGCTTGAGCTGTTTCCGTGTCCCGGCACAAATCCTAAATCGGTCCACACGTTGCTGTTCTTAACGCTTCTTTCAACTTCGAAACCGGAATTATTCAGCTCCATCGTTGTTGCCCAGCTAAGTGAAACGTTGTTTTGAGCGTATACCGATGCGTTAAATGACTGCATGGTTACCGGCAGCGAGTTATCAACCGTTAAAATATTTGCGCCTGTCAAAGACTGACCATCAGGGTTGGTTATAGTTACTGAATATGTCCCCGGCAAAACTCCGCTTGTATTCACATCAAGAGTCACGCTTGTGCCGGAATTAAAAGTCGCGCTGTTAACTATTATCCCGCCGGTAACAGAGGCTGAAATATGTTTTGTATATCCCGGCCCGCCAGCGTCGCTTCCCGGGTCGTAGAAACCTGAACCCAATACGGACGTTCCGGTTATTGTGGTCGTGATCGAAGAATGGCTGTTAGTAATAGGAGTAGCCAATGTAGGCGTTGCAGGAGGCGGAGCTTTTAACTGCAGCACATGTACGCACCATGAATTAGTTGCGTTGCAGTATTCCTGGAATGTCCACATCGTCATGTTATCTGTGGGGTCTATTGCGATTTGAGTATAGTCGCCCCATCTCTGAGGCGTCACAGATTGTGCATTATATGACGAGGAACTTGTGACAGCCGGAGCAAAAGCTTCCAAAGTTCCTGCGGCGTCGCTTGAAAGTCTGCCGCTGATATAAATGTCAGCTCTGAAGTTCGTTCCTGCTGAGCTGCAGGAAAGCGCCATGTGTCCCTGGCCGCTCATTGCGACGCTTGGAATCCAAAAACCTCTTGGGTTGCTGGCAGTATTATCATACAGGGTTCCGGACTGGTTCAATGTTGGCGTCGATGTAAGATTTGAAAACTCGTACCATCTTGCGGCGTTTCGTGTTCCTGCGCTGCCTCCTACGCCCGAAGTATTCACTCTTAAATTCTGCGCCGTCCACAATGAAGAGACTCCGGTAATGGTATTCATCTTCAACTGGGCTGCAAACAGCCTGTGGTCCAGCGCATCCAGGGCTCTTGTGCTGCCAAGAGCAGGCTGGTTCAGCGGGGCATATGTCGTCGGCGTTGTTATACTAATATTGCCGGAACTTGTCGGGGTTCCTCCGGGATTAGAAATTCTCACAATATTAATTTTACTGTACACCCCTGCGTCGGTCCCAATAAAATATCCCTCAGTCGAATTCGGGTTATCGTTATCAACACCCTGGGGTGTATATATCCCTGAAGAAGAAGTCGCCATTTGTCTGAATGCAGTCACAGTTAACGTGCCTGAAATGAGATTTGCTTTGTTTACTACAAATCCTGTCGTGCCAAGAAACGCCGTGCCTGCGGCGTTAAAAACATTCACCCCAATGTACAACGCGAACCTGTCGAGACCCAGCGTATCATAATCCGCGAACCCGCCCGTATCAGAATTCGGGGTTGTTCCTACAAGGTCATGCTGAAAGTAAAAGAAAGTAAAGCTCGAGGTACCTGTTATGGTCGGACCTGAGCTAACGGCTATCAGAACTCTGTCAGGTGTGGCCACATCTATAACGGTCAGGAACCATCTTTGAGTGAGCCTGTCATATCTGACGTGAGTATCCGATGTGCTTGCCGACCTGACGGAAGCAAAAAAGTTGTCGGTAGTTGTGTTAAGCGCTCCAACAACCCCGGTTTTATCGAAAACTTTTAATCTTCCGTTTGATGTGACAACAATTTGAGTTGGCCCCACGGAACCGCAGCAATCGGGGGGAACATATCCGACAGTTTCTCCAATTTGCGTCCCGTCAAAAGAAACGCCTATGGTTTGCGGCGCCATACCGTCCGGAACGCCATTTGTTTTCGAATTTGCGTCGTAAGGCCATGAGGGAATTTCAGGCGCGTCTGGATTTTGCCTCAAAGGCGGAAGCGCTTCATCCTCTTCATCTTTTGGAGTACGTACATGCCCGTCCCAGTGCACGGGATTTTTTCTTCCCCGCTCCATAATCTTACTTACGGATTCAGTTATTCCTTTGGCGCCGTGCCATGGGACGCCGGTTACGGTTGCGCCGGTTTGCACGCCGATCCCAAAAGTTGCGCTCAATGATAACTTAGGGACAACAATAGTACTTTCATAATACTTGCCGCTGCTGGGCGCAAGTATAATTAATGCCGCCGCAAAAATGAATATCAGACTCTTAGTCTTTGTTTTCATTTTTCTGTTAAAGAATTACTGAAATTTTCCGGAAAATTTAGCCCAATATAAACATTATTTGGTTAAGATGTCAATACTGCTGAAATACTGGAATTTATGGTGCAGATTCACTACATAACGCTTGTTAGGTAAAAATAAATTACTGTGAATTTTAGGATTTTTTTCGTATTTTTGTAAGATGGAATGGTTACAAATACCAATTATTATAAACTTATTCGTTCTTACACAAGGAGAGGATACTATAGACTATGTTAGTCGGAATTTTAAAAGAATCCGGCCCTGATAGAAGGGTCGCGGTTCTTCCGGAAGTTGCCGGGCAATTTGTTAAGTTGGGTTTGAAGGTTGCGGTAGAAAATGATGCGGGGAAAAATTCATTTGCTTACGACGAAGATTACAAAAATGCGGGAGCCGATGTTCTAAGCAAAAAAGACGTTCTTGAAAAAAGCGATTTAGTCATAAAGATAAATCAGCCTACAGATGATGAAGTGAGCGCCCTGAAAACCGGGCAGATCCTGCTTTCAATTATTCAGCCGCTCTTATTTCCCGATCTCGTAAAAAAACTCAACGGTAAAAAAGTTACTATATTCGGGTTAGATGTTATCCCGAGGACTACACGCGCCCAGTCGATGGATATTCTTTCCTCGCAGGCGTCGGTCGCAGGTTACAAAGCCGTCCTTATGGCGGCAACGCATCTTGCGAAGTTTTTCCCGATGATGATAACTGCGGCCGGCAGTATAACCCCGGCAAAAATGCTCATACTTGGCGCCGGCGTTGCAGGTCTTCAGGCGGTCGCTACAGCAAGGAAACTTGGCGCGGTCGTCGAAGTATTTGACACCAGGCCGGCGGTTAAAGAAGAAGTGCTCTCGCTCGGCGGAAAATTTGTCGAGGTTGAAGGCGCAGCTGACGCTTCCAAAGCGGGCGGGTATGCCGTTGAGCAAACAGAGGAATATAAACAGAGACAGGCCGCGCTTATACAGAAACATGCCGCCGCCGCCGATGTTATAATTACAACTGCGCAGATCCCCGGGCGCAAAGCGCCGCTGCTTATAACTAAAGTCACGGTTGACGCTATGAAAAAGGGTTCGGTTATTGTGGACCTTGCGGCCTCAACAGGCGGAAACTGCGAAGTTACCAAAGATAACGAAGTATTAAACTACAATGATGTTACCGTTATCGGGAACTCGTACCTTGCCTCAACAATGCCGTCTGATGCAAGCAAAATGTTCTCAAAGAACGTTTTGAATTTCCTGAAGCTTATCGTGAAAGAGGGGAACATAAACCTGAATTTCGAAGACGATATAGTTAAAGGCACTTGCATCGCGCATGATGGCCAGATAGTTCATAAACCAACATTAGAATTAATAAATAAAACTGTTTGATAATATGGAAAGTATTTTAAATTTTATCGGCGCTAACATCCTGATGATATATGTAGTTATACTATCAATCTTTCTGGGTGTGGAAGTCATTTCAAAAGTTCCGTCCATTCTGCACACTCCGTTGATGTCCGGCGCTAATGCTATTCACGGAGTAGTTATAGTCGGAGCTATTCTTGTAATGGGACTAGCCGACCCCAACGATACTCCCGCCCTTGTACTGGGCTTTTTTGCTGTAATTTTAGGAACTCTGAACGTGGTCGGCGGCTTTGTTGTAACCGACAGGATGCTCGGAATGTTCAAAAGAAAGGCTAAGTAAGGTAGGATATCATGTCAGGAATTTATGTTTTATTGTTTATATATCTTGTAGGCTCGGTTACTTTTATTTTGGGCCTTAAATTATTAGGTCACCCTGATACTGCGCGCAAAGGAAACCTGATCGCCGCGGCGGGTATGACATTGGCCGTAATAGGCACTATATTTTTATATAAGAACGAACATGGCAAAGCTATTGGAAATTACCTTTGGATCTTCGGCGGGTTAATTATCGGCGGCGTCGTGGGAACTCTTGTCGCCAAAAAAGTTAAAATGACCGCCATGCCGCAAATGGTCTCGCTCTTTAACGGAATGGGCGCCGCATGCGTCGCGGTTATGTCCGTAGTAGAATTTACACATTACGGAACAAACCATCCCGGCTCAACAATGATGAACGGCCAGGTTCTTGTTATTATGCTTGGACTTATGATTGGAAGTGTTTCGTTTTCAGGAAGCATCATCGCATGGGGAAAGCTCGAGGGAAAATTCGGCGATTTTGCCTTGCCGCTCGGGCAGGTTCTGAACATTCTCTTTGTAGTGGTTATGGTCGGGCTTTCGGTTTATATCATGACATTACCCGAAGCTAACAACACTTTATTATACGTAGTTCTTGCGGTATCGCTCTTATACGGAGTTATGTTCGTGTTCCCGATCGGCGGTGCGGATATGCCCGTTGTTATATCGCTTCTGAACTCGTTCACAGGTATGGCTGCCGCATGCGGCGGGTTCCTGTATGATAATCAGGTCATGCTTACAGGAGGTATTTTAGTCGGTTCTTCAGGTACTATTCTTACCATTTTGATGTGTAAAGCGATGAATCGTTCTCTTACAAACGTTATCATCGGCTCATTCTCCCAAAAGAACGCGTCTTCAAAGAAAGATGCCGGCGAGAAACCGCCTGTTAAAGAGATAAACGTATCTGATTGCGCTATACTGATGAGCTATGCGAACAAGGTTATCATTATTCCGGGGTACGGACTCGCTGTCGCGCAGGCGCAGCATGCTTGCCATGAGCTTGAAAAAATACTCGAGTCAAAAGGAGTTCCTGTCGAATACGCTATTCACCCTGTCGCAGGAAGAATGCCCGGGCACATGAACGTGCTTCTTGCCGAAGCCGACGTTCCTTACCCGAAGCTTCGCGAGATGGATGATATCAATTCTGAATTTGATAATTGCGATGTTGCATTAGTTCTCGGAGCTAACGACGTTGTGAATCCGGCGGCTAAGAAAGACCCGAATTCGCCCATTTACGGGATGCCTATTTTGGAAGCAGAAAATGCGAAGAACATAATCATTAACAAAAGGAGCATGCGCCCGGGATATGCAGGCATTGATAACGATCTGTTCTATGACCCGAAAACAAGGATGCTGTTCGGCGATGCGAAAGACGTTCTTCAGAAGCTTTGCACAGAACTGAAGACAGTATAAGATTACAAAATCGTTTTATATTCAAATGGGGGCTATCTTGACCCCCATTTTTTTATGCCGCATACATCTTTTTTCTTTGGAGTGTCTGCCTGCAGTATATCGCCCCTACGGGGCTCTGAGGATTTCTATAATATTGGCTACAAATATATCGCCCCTACGGGGCTCTGTTTTTTTCTTGACATCATCTATAAATATATCGCCCCTACGGGGCTCTGTTTTTTTCTTGACATCATCTATAAGTATATCGCCCCTACGGGGCTGTCATCCTCGTACAAAAATATTCCCCCTACGGGGCTGTTATCCTCTTTACAAAAATGACTACAAATATGTCAACCTTACGGGGCTATTATCTTATTTACAAAAATGACTACAAATATATTGCCCCACGGGGCTGTAATAATTATATGGCGCCGGCTACAAATATGCCGCCCTTACTTGGCTGTTATCATTTAACAAAATAATTACAAAAAAATCGCTTACACGGGCTCTGATTTGGATAAAAATTATTATTTTTTTTAGCTCCGTTAGGAGCGATATATTTGTAGTAAATTTAACCTCAAATTTATAGCCCCGTATGGGCGACATATGAAATCCTACAAATATAAAAACGTAATGTCCATTTTTTTTGCTCTTTTAGCTCCGTTAGGAGCGTTATATTTGTAGTAAATTTAACCTCAAATTTATAGCCCCGTATGGGCGACATATGAAATCCTACAAATATAAAAACGTAATGTCCATTTTTTTTGCTCTTTTAGCTCCGTTAGGAGCGATATATTTGTAGTAATTAATCAACAAAAATCAGAGCCCCGTAGGGGCGAAATATGATTTATGGCAAACACATATTCTCAAATTTATATACAATTAATATTTGCAGTAAAAGGCAGAGCATGCCTTATCAAATCTGATTGGAAAGACGAATTATATAAATATATGACAGGTATCATATCAAATAAAAAACAAAAACTAATTACTATAAATGGCGTTTCCGACCATGTTCATATATTACTGGGCATGAAACCTGATATTGCTTTGTCAGATTTAGTCAGAGATGTAAAGTCCAACTCTACGGAATTCATTAATAACAAGAAATGGCTGAAAACTAAATTCCATTGGCAAGATGGATTTGGCGCATTTTCGTATTCAAGGTCGCAATTGAACGCGGTAATTAATTACATCCGGAATCAGGAAAAACATCATAAAAAGAAATCGTTCAGAGAAGAGTATATTGATTTCTTGAAGAAGTTTGATGTCAATTTTGATGAAAGGTATTTGTTTACATTTGACTGAACTTTATGCATAAATATTTTGAAAACAGAGATCATATATCGCCCCTACGGGGCTTGATGATTTGTCAAAACAATTCTACAAATATGTCGCCCCTATGGGGCTGTCATCCTCTATAAAAAATTACTACAAGTATATCGCCCCTACAGGCTGTAATAATTATATGGTGTCGGCTACAAATATATCGCCCCTACGGTACGGGATAATTATTATTTCTTTATTGGCACGGTATTTGAATGTTATGAAGAAATATTTAGATACTATTTCCCTTATAAGTGAATTATGTTTGTAATAATAATTCAACGTTCTTTATTTAATTCATTTCATTATTGGAGCATTTTCTATGAAGAATTATATTCTCTTTGTTGTCATTTTTACTTTATGCGCTTCGGTTTTTAACTATAACGTTTACCCGCAAAATAATTCAAACGGTATTTCATTAAGCAAATCACAAGACGGCTATTATATAGACCTGAACTTACCAGCCTTCTCAACAACCGATGCATACCATGACGGGGAGCCGTTTGTCAGGATCGCTCTCGACGAATACGGAATAACCCCCGAGGCAGGATTGCCTATGCTTCCTCAGATAACATTTAATTTATTGATACGATCCGGCGAAGGCGTTCCGCAATTTGAAATTGCAGGTCTTAATACTCAAACGAAGTACTTAAACGCTAAAGTTTATCCGGCACAGGCGCCGTGGGAGAAGAATAAAAACCTTGGCGACAGGCCGTTTACAATAAACAGAAGCTACTACCTTACCAAAGGCAATTCAGGCGGGCCGCTGGTTAAGATCTCGGAGCCGTTTGTTATTGCAGGAGCAAAGGGTGTGACCGTAACCATATTCCCTTTCGCTTACGATCCCTCGGCGAATAAGCTTGTTGTTACAACAACTGCCAAAATTAAGATTAATTTAAAGAACCCTGCGAGAATCGATAACAGCGTCCCTGAATCATTCGATAAGTTATTCAGGAGCTTCTTTATCAATTACCCCGGGGCTAACTTAGCCGGAACAAATAATTATCTGATAATTACTGCGCCCGAATATGAAGCAGGCATGGCGGCTTTTGTGTCGCACAAGATAGCAATGGGTTACAGCGTATTAATGGTTAATACAAGCGTTACCGGCGCGTCCAATTCAGCTATATTAAATTATATCCAGCAGCGGTACAATAATGTAGCTACCCGGCCCGAATTTATTCTGCTTGTGGGCGATGTGGATAAAATTCCCAACTGGATAGGCATCGGGCCCGATAATCCAAACACAGACTTAAATTATACTTTGCTGGAAGGCGGCGACGCATATGCTGACGCTTTTATAGGAAGATTTTCAGTTTCAAGCCCTACAGAGCTTGCCAACTTAATAACCAAATCGATTTTCATGGAAGATAATATTAATAATCTTCCAAAGAAAAATATCTTTATGGCGTCCAGCGATAATTATGCAATATCGGAAGGCACGCATAATTTTGTTATCGATAGTTTCTTCATGCCCGCCAATTATACCAATGTGAAACTATATTGTCATACATATAACGCAACTACGCAGCAGCTTATAGATGCGCTTAACGCTAACCAGACATTTGCAATTTATTCCGGACACGGAAGCGAAACAGGCTGGGCAGATGGTCCGGTTCTTAACCAATCGCAGGTGTACGCGCTTACCAATACGGTTTACCCATTCGTTTACGCATTTTCATGCCTGACCGGTTCATACCAGACAAGCGAGTGCTTCGCGGAATCATGGATAAGGGTCCCAAAAGCCGCTTCAGTGTACTGGGGTTCGTCGGTTACATCCTATTGGGACCAGGATGATATTCTGGAGAAAAGAGTGATCAGAGCGATGTTTGTTGATGACCTGAAAAAAACATCTCCCATGATGGTCATGGGAAAATATTATCTGGCGCAGTATTATGGAGGCGTTACTTCGGATATAAGAAGATATTTCGAAATGTATAACTGTTTCGGCGACCCTTCAATTTATGAGGCGCCATTTGGCCCGATGATTTCACATAACCCGCTGCCGAATACAGAAAATCTTAACGGGCCCTACACTGTAAGCTGCACAATCACGCCCGCCGGTTCGGCTATTGATCCTCTAAAGACAAAAATATTCTGGACAAGAAATACTACGTTTGCCGACAGCATATCGTTAGTGAACAGCGGCGGCAATAACTGGACGGCGAGTATCCCCGGTAACGGATCTGCGGCTAATTACAGATATTATATAAAGACCGGCGACGCGCTGAACAGGATTGCGGTTTTACCGGGCGGGGCTCCGGCTAATTATTTCTCATTCCAGGCGGCTGCTGACCTAACTCCGCCGGCTATTACGCATACGCAGCTCGGCAACATTGGCCAGCCGATGTGGCCGGCAACGGTGGCTTGTATCGCAACTGACAATATCGGCATAGACAGCGTTTGGGTTGAATGGTATAAAAATACGCCTTCTAACGGCAAAGAATTCAGGCTGATAAATACTACAGGAAGCTCGTTTTCTTCCGCGTTCAATTCCGCTAACTCAGAAGTTTCAATCGGTGATTCGATATTTTACGTTATTAAAGCAAAAGATAATTCCGCAAACCATAATGTGGGGCAAATGCCTGCGGCCGGTTACTACGAATTTGTTATAACAAGCCTGACATATACGAACTTTTGCAGGGATACTTATTTACCGATAAGAGACAACCAGACCAGTTACGATACATTTTACATCTCCTCGCACGGCATCATCACAGATTTTGATTTTAAAATGGCCAGCCTGATTCATACATATGACGGCGACGTGAGCTTTTCTATTAAGTCACCTTCGGGACAGGAAGTTTTACTGAGCTCTAACCACGGCGGAAGCGGTCAGAATTATATCAACACTCTGTTTGACAATTCGGCGGCTGTTGCGATTGCTGGCGGAACCGCTCCTTTTACAGGCACATTTAAGCCTGATAATCCAATGACTGTTTATAATGGGCAGGATATGTACGGAGCCTGGATCTTAAAAGTTAACGACAATGCCGGCAGCGATACAGGCAGAGTTGAGAGATATTGCCTCCAGATGCAGTACACAACTCTGATTGGAATAGCGGACCTAAGCGTTCCAAGAAAATTTGAGCTCAGGCAGAATTATCCAAACCCGTTTAACCCTGCCACTGTAATAAAATTCTCGATACCAAAAAGCTCTTTTGTGAAAATAACGGTATTTGACATTTTGGGCAGGGAGATTTCCAGGCCGGTGAACGATATGAAACCCGCCGGAAACTATGAAGTGAGCTTTGACGGTACAAATTTTGCCAGCGGCATTTATTTCTACAGGATAGAAGCCGGCAGTTTTGTTGAAGTAAAGAAAATGATTTTGCTGAAATAAAAAAACCTGAACTGCAAGGCCGGATTGTATGTAACGGCCAAACGGTTGGGTATTATGAGGCAGGCTTTTAGCCTGCCTTTTTTATTTGCTGCTTATAGCTTATTCCCCCGTAAGCGGGAATCTTTTGAATAAATAATATAGTTTTTAGGACTAAGGAAATTAGACATTTCATTGATTACTTGACGTTCGTGAGGTTTATAATTGGACTAATTATATCGCTAATATTGCGAGTATTTTACATTCATTTAGAACAAGCCAATGATTATATTTGTTGCTAATACAGGCCCCCTTGGTGTAATGGACAGCACGTCAGGTTCCGGTCCTGATAGTGAGGGTTCGAATCCTTCAGGGGGTACAAAGATAATTAGCAATTGGCAATTAACAATTAGCAATTAACAATTAGTCCTGTTTTCGGAATCCCCTCCGTGAGGATAGTTTCGATTCGGATAAATTCGAATCTTAACAATTAACAATAATAATTCTTACTATTATTCATTAATCATTATTCATTAATCATTAACATATTGCCGTTTTCCTACGAAAAATCTCTCAAAACGAGGCCTGACGATACTTTCTTCAATCTGCAGTCCCTGTTTTTCATCTCTTCTAAACAAATAACAAAAATACTTTACAAGACCACTGTTACTCCGCACCAGGTGATATTAGTTTCCATGGCTTTTGGAGTTGCCGCCTCGTATTTAATTATTCAGAATGATTTTATACTGGTAATGGCCGGCGCAATACTATTATTCTACAAAAATGTGCTTGATAAAGTCGATGGCTCGCTTGCGAGAGCCAAAGGACTTGATTCGCGCCGCGGTAGATTCTACGATTCATTATCAGACTTCATAGTTACCCTGGCTACATTTTCAGCCATTAGTGTGAAACTTTACCTTGTATATCATTCATTATGGGTCTTTGTTATAGGATTTGCCGCAATGATTTTCTCCATGCTGCAGTGTTCTTATTTTATATATTACCAGGTTTCATTTATTATGTAT
This sequence comes from uncultured Ignavibacteria bacterium, assembly GCA_963816535.1. GTDB lineage: Bacteria > Bacteroidota > Ignavibacteria > Tepidaquicellales > OLB5 > CAWFKW01. The sequence continues at coordinate 192,344 of CAWFKW010000001.1, forward strand.
TCCGGCAAGAAGACCGTTAACAGGCTGGTTGAAAGCGTCACTAATGATGATATAAAGGAACAGGACCGCTGGACATTGTTTCTTCAAAGATGTTTCATGCTTGTTTACGGCTGGCAGGATAAGATATTTGCTTCGCTTGATAATTTCTTTTTCAAAAGATTGGAATTGTATTCCGCTTCCATCAATTCTCAAATCTCAGATCCAAAATCCGAAATTGATGCTCTTTGGTACTCTAACAAGCCTTTTCTTACGCTTGCCAGTTCGCTTTCCATCGGCTCTCACATATTCCTTATTTGCATTTTCGCGTTGTTTGGCAGGTTTGAGCTGTACTTCTTAGTGAATTTAATATTGTGGAACTTATTGCTAATTTGCTGTATTGTTTATCGTTACAATTCAACAATTAAGAAAATCAGGGCAATATAGTGTTATATATAACAAGGAGGTTCCATTTCAGCGCGTCGCACAGAGTGAATAATCCGGCCTGGAGCGACGGGCGGAATATTGAGGTCTACGGAAAATGCGCAAATCCGAACGGGCACGGGCACAACTATGTTCTTGAAGTGACGGTTGCCGGGGAAAACGATCCTGAAATTGGATTTGTAATGGACCTAAAAGAATTAGGCGACTTAGTCGAAAACGAAGTCATTTCAAAAGTTGACCACAGAAATTTTAACGTCGACGTTGATTTCATGAAAGGGGTTAACCCAACCACAGAAAATATTGTAATGAAGTTCTGGGAAAGATTGGAAAGTAATATCAATAGCCCTGGAAGAAAGCTTTACTCGCTTAAGCTGTTTGAAACCGAAAAAAATATAGTCGAATATAAAGGATAATTACAATGGATAATAAGCTTCACAAAGATATATATACTGATGACGACGACAACAGGATTGGCCGCAACGGCGCAGATAACGGCTCGCTTGAGTCTATAGAAAAAAATATAAGATCGATTCTTGACGAGCTTGGCGAAGATGCAAACAGGGAAGGGCTTCTTAAGACTCCGGCCAGGGTAGCTAAGGCGTATAAGTTCTTCACAAAGGGATATGACGAGGACCCGGAAAAAATTCTCAACGGCGCAATTTTCAACGAGCATTATGATGAGATGGTGATAGTTAAAGATATCGATTTCTTCAGCCTGTGCGAGCATCACTTGCTTCCCTTTTACGGGAAATGCCACATCGCATATATACCGAATGGTAAAATCGTGGGCCTAAGCAAGATCCCAAGGATAGTTGAAATGTACGCCCGCCGCCTGCAGGTTCAGGAACGGATGACCCGAGAGATAGGAGATTTGCTTTTCAAGGCGCTTAACCCCAGGGGAGTAGCGGTTGTAAGCGAAGCCCGTCACCTTTGCATGATGATGCGCGGAGTAGAAAAGCAGAATTCAATTGCCACAGCTTCTGCTATGCTTGGTATATTTAAGTCGGATGAAAAAACCAGGCAGGAGTTTCTTAAATTAATCGGAAAATAATGGCGCCGCTTTCTAACAGCGATATCAAATATCTCTCATCGCTTAAGCGGAAGAAGTTCCGCGGGAGCGAAAAGAAATTTCTTATCGAAGGTTTTCACTTAATTGAGGAATGTTTGGGCTCCTCTTATGTATTAGAAACCATCGTATTCAGAAAAGGGACCGATTCTGCCGCGGCAAAAAGAATTATGGACAAGGCGGCCGGGAAAAAAATCAGTTTTGAAACGCTTTCTGAAAAGAGTTTTGAAAAGCTTACCGAGACTGAGAAATCGCAGGGCATTATCGGAGTGGTAAGGATTCCTGAAAAGGTGAATGGAACTGAATTCTCCGGAAATATAGTTATTGCTCTCGATAAGATCAACGATCCGGGTAATTTAGGGACAATTATAAGAACCGCTTATTGGTTCGGGATAAATTCCATAATTATTTCGAAAGACTCGGCGGATATATACAACTCAAAAACGCTGCGATCTTCACAGGGGGCTGTATTTTATGAACATGTTGTCAGCGGAGAGAACCTGGAAGAGAGCCTCCGGGCGCTCATATCCGAAGGGTACAAGATATATTTGCTTAGCTTATCAGCAAAAAACGGACTGGAGAAAATTGATCCGGAAGGGAAAAGCGTTTTTGTGTTCGGTAGTGAATCTGAGGGTGTTTCATCGGATATTCTTCACGGCCCTTATGAACAGGTCAAAATCGCGAGTTTTTCAGGCTGCGAATCGCTTAATGTGGCCGTAAGCGCCGGAATTTTAATGTATCATCTAAGAATTGGTCTGAAAATTGTATGAAATTAGATTTTTTGCTATATTTGTAAATTCATTTGGTTAAGTTCGAATTAACTAGATTATTATGGACTCAAGTACATTTGCTCTCAACGGCGGCTTAACTGCCTCTTCCCGTTCTTACTGGATTAAAAATAAGGACTGGGATCTTACGTTTATAAGTTTAAGCGCCGTGCTTGTATTTGTTCCGCTGGCTTCATACTATTTCGGACAGGGCGAAAAAAGCCAGGGTTACGCTCAGTACATGAGCAAGGTTGTAGATTATTTTGTTGCAGCCTGTATTGGCGGCCCGCATATGTTTGCAACGTTTGTCCGCACGTTCCTTAATAAGGGATTTGTTAAGGAAAATAAATTTATCACCTATTCGTCGTTTCTGATCCCGGTTATGGTTATCTCTATAGGGATTGCTAATGACCGCATGCCCCTTCTGCTTACAATATTTTTCACTTTTGCTTCTTTACATGTTGTCGAACAAATGCTTTATCTTGTGGATTCATACAACATAAAAGCCAGGATAAAGATACCGACGTGGGAAAGATTCTCCGATTACTTCGTTTCATTTTCCGCTCTTGCTCCGTGGGGCGTTTATATGTTTGTTCATGATAAGTTTTTAATAGATAGCAGGGTCCTTTTATTCCCTCCGTTTCTGAAACAGACATGGCTGATATATGTTACTTTCGCGGTGTTCTTTCTGGCAGTGGCAATTTTTGTATATAAGACTTATATCGAAATTAAAGAGGGCCGTTTTAACGGTCCCAAAACTTTACTCATATCATTAACCGTTGTCCTTGGTTTCTGGATCCCTTCAGTCGGCCTTATCGGCATTCCGCTCGATGTATCCTTCCAGGGATTTAATATCTGGCATTCATTCCAGTATCTTGGCGTCTCGGCATTCATTCTGAAACAGCAATACAAAAAGGGCGTTCCGATGAGCCCATTCGTAACGAAACTTGCCCGAAGCGGCTGGTACTTCTACGGTTTCAACGTGCTTGTAACTTGGTGCCTTGTCGGCGTTATGTTTTTGATCAGTCCGGATATTGGTTTCGGTTTGGTTGCAACCGATTCACAGGCAAGGTATTTGCCCACTCTCTCATTCCTTCTTATCCATTATTATCATGATCATTTCCTGTTCAGGGATCATGAGTGCCTTGTTCCGGCTGCATAATTAAGGCAGCGTTTAGGCAAAATTCAGGTATTTGGCTCTAATTTAGCGGCGCTGCCATGTTTCATCCATTGTAAGACCAGGTTCGTATGCTTATATTTGTTCAGCAGGTTACAATTTTGAGAATCATCTTAAGTTTTTTATGTTGCGGTTTCCTTATAGAGTTTGGTTTTTCTTCGCCTCAGCAAATGTTTTCCTCTTCATTATAACATTCAGTTCAAGCTCCCAAAATTTAATAATAGACAGGAGTCATTTTAGATCTTATACAGTATTGCCTTGTGATACCGCAGTGAACCCGGCAGTGAGAGACAAAACATTCTTAGCCATCGGCGCTGGCCTGTCAAGCTATTCCGCTCCGGAAATTGTTGTATTAACCGCCGGTGTTTTGCCCCAGCTCGCGCAGCATATTTTTATTGAAACGGGCGCCGATGTATATTTGATCAGAGAAAGATTAAAATATGACGGCATTGTTGTTTCCGCTGACCTGGCCCTGAATTTTAATGTGAAAGCCATACATGACCGGCTCAATATGTTCTTTGGCGGAGGCGCAGCGCTTTATATACCGAACATTTGCTATCTTGCCCGTAGCGCTTGCAAGAATCAACTATAAGTTGACTCGCGTCGTTTCCGTTGGCCTTCAAATTAAGGAACCAATTCACGGAGGTTCCGACGGTTTATATACAGACCCGCTGTTTATCGCCAATATTGTTTTTGGATTTTAGCGCTCTAAGCTGCACCTGCATCTTCTGCCTTTTACCGTCTGCCTGCTGCCTTATAATATTCCTCTTGATGATTTCAACATTTTTGTATAATTTATTCAGGTAATAGTATTGGTTAATATAAATCGGTTACGAATACGTTCAATCACGCAAATCTTGATGTTTTCAACACATCCCGAAGCGCTGTAACTCCGGTTACGTTCCGATTATTTTTTTTTCTCATCATCCCGATTGTTTTCATTTTCTCGTCAAGAACGATATCACAAATTGAGATTGACGAAGGGCAGAGCCAGGAATATTACTCAAACATTGTAAGGCTTTACGCGCCATCTGAAGACGCTTTCATCGCATTGCAGAGAGTTATCCGTCCGTATCTCAAACTCCGCGAATGGACCAAGGCTGTTAAAGTTCTTCGCGACTATGAGCCAAAATTCCCTCAGATGAAGGACAGGTTCGAAAAAATCATTTCTATACTCGAAGCCCCGGAAGAGGGTATATTTAAGATCAATATGGGCGGCAATATCAACTCTATTGCCCCTGAATACGGGCCGGTTATTTCTCCGGACGGAAAGAAACTTTATTTCACCGGGCGAGACAGGGAAGACGGAATTGGCGGCGAAGATATTTTTGTTTCATATAATATCGGTGGCAGGTGGACAATCGCGACTCCGATCAACGGGAATATAAACACCGAAAGCAATGAATATATAAACAGTATCTCAGCCGATGGAGATATGCTGTTGCTCTTCGGAAATTATGAAGGCAGCCTCGGGCGCGGAGATAATTTTTATGTTGAAAAATACGGCCGAACCTGGTCAAAGATACAACATTTTCCGGAGCCGATTAACTCTACCTTCTGGGATGCCGATGCGTTTATGACGGCCGACGGCAAGGCGATAATTTTCTCATCAGAACGCCCGGGCGGCGTCGGCGAGTTCCATAAAAAAGGCGATTATTACCACGGAATGGAATGGGGAAACATCGACCTGTGGGTCGTGCTTAAAGAAGGCGACGGGTGGAGCGACCACGCAATAAATCTTGGCCCCAAAATTAATACTCCGTATACTGAGCGAACGCCTTTCCTTCATCCGGACGGAAAGACTCTGTATTTCTCTTCTGACGGATGGCCGGGACTCGGCAAATCGGATGTATTTAAATCTGTCAGGCTTAGCGATACGTCATGGACCGATTGGAGCGAGCCCGTAAATCTTGGCAAAGAAATAAATACGGCCGAAGAAGACTGGGGCTATAAGATCACCACCGACGGAAGGCGGGCGTATTTTTCCACTATTAGCGATGAAGGTTTCGGAGAAGAAGACATTTATTATGTCGATTTGCCTGTAATAGCAAAGCCTCAAAGCAACGTAGTTGCGGTTCAGGGAAAAGTAGTTGATGAAAACGGAAATCCGGTTGATGCGACAATTAAATGGGAAGACGTTAATCTGTTGAAAGAAGTCGGCGAAGCAAAAACAGACCCGGAAACGGGCGAGTATTTCATCGCATTGCCTGTCGGAAAGTACTATGCATATTTTGCCGAGGTGAAAGGATATTACTCGACTGTTAATTATCTTGACCTGACAGATTCCAGCGGATACAAAGAAGTTAAGACCAACGTTAACCTTGCATCGATCGAGTCGCTTGAAAAATCAGGCAAAGCCATCAAGATTGAAAATATATTCTTCGATTCCGGGAAGTACGATCTGAGGGAAGAATCCTATGCCGCTTTAGACCTTCTTTACAAATTCATGAAGGTAAATCCTGAGATCTATGTTGAGATAAACGCGCACACAGATAATATAGGCAGCGACGAGTATAACATGAGGCTTTCTGAGAATCGGGCCGGCTCCGTAGTGGATTACCTTGTTAAAAAAGGGATTGAACGGTCGCGCCTGTTCCCCCAGGGTTTCGGCAAAACTATGCCGGTTGCCACTAATGATACCGAAGAAGGCAGGGCGCTCAACAGGCGCGTTGAGTTCCGACTCAGAAAAGGCAACTGACCTGAATATCAATTTTCCGGTATTTAGGGATTTTTTTGAATTCTGTTTTCGTTATTTTGCTATTGACAGGTATGCTGACAAAGACGATAATATTAATTCTGCTGATTGTATCATTTCTTCCGGCGCGGGCTTTTGCCCAGCGCGACCTCGAAAACATCACTTCTGAAGAAGAATTAAGACAGTACGTCAACGCCATGGCGCCTTCAGAAGACGCCTTTGTAGCTGTGCAGCGGCTTGCCGGGCCCTTTATTGATAAAAAGGACTGGGATGGGGCAATTAAAGTTTTTGCTAAGTACCGCCAGTGGTTCCCGCTTATGTTTGATAGGTTTGATAAGATAATTGAGCTTTTAAAAGCTCCGTCAGAAAACCTCGGGGTGACCAACCTTGAAGCTATTAATACCAATGCAGGTGAATATTTCCCGGTAATAACAATAGACGGAAAGAGGCTGTATTTTACAGGGAGCGACCGTAAAGACGGGATTGGCGGAGAAGATATTTATTATTCTGACCTTGTTGACGGCAAATGGCAAACCCCGAAGAATATGGGGCCTCCGTTCAGCACCAAACAAGATGATGCGATAAACAGTATTTCAGCCGATGGCAACATACTGGTTATCTTCGGCAATTACAAAGGGGCGTTTGGAGGCGGCGATAATTTTTACGTTGAGAAAACGGCAACCGGATGGTCGGGTATCAAGCCTTTTCCCAAGCCAGTAAATTCAATTTACTGGGATTGCGACGGCTTCCTCACGGCCGATGGAAAAGCATTCCTGTTTACATCTGACAGGAAAGGAGGAGTAGGCGAATTCCAGAGAGGCGGAACATTTTTCCACGGCGAATATGACGGGAACACGGATATATATGTTTCTTTGAAAACTGATTCGGGCTGGTCGGATCCCATTAATTTAGGGCCAACCATAAATACGCCTTATTCCGAGCGCTCGCCTTTTTTGCACCCGGACGGAAAGACGCTGTATTTTTCATCTGACGGCCATTACGGGATAGGAAGCCTGGATGTTTTTAAATCCGTTCGGTTAAGCGATAGTTCATGGACAGGATGGAGCGAACCTGTTAATCTGGGAAAAGATATCAATACTTCAGGGTATGACGTAGCTTACAAGATTTCGACAGACGGCGATTACGCCTATTTTTCATCCGACAGGCCCGGAGGCAAAGGCGGCTACGATATATATTCCATCAAGCTTCCTGAAAGCGCCAAACCCAAAAGCCATGTTGTTACGGTAAGAGGAAGAGTTACAGATGAGAACGGGAACCCGCTTGATGCATCTATTAAGTGGTCGAATCTTGGGCTTAACGCTGTTGCGGGCCAGCTCACTTCCAACCCGGAAACCGGAGATTATATTATTGCTCTTCCCGTTGGAAACAGGTACAGTTACTTTGCCGAAAAACCGGGATATTACTCCGTTTCAAAAGAAATGAATCTCGATTCTGCAAGCGCGTTCAGGGAAGTTACCGAAGACATAAAAATGGTTTCGCTGAAATCAATGCAGGAAAATGAATCAGCGGTAAAGCTGAACAACATATATTTTGATTTTGATAAGTTCGATCTGAAAACGGAATCATATACAGAGCTTGACAGGGTCTTCAAATTCCTTAATGAAAACCCTGCAATCAGCATAGAAATTTCGGCTTATACCGATTCGAAAGGAAGCGATGATTATAATCTCTCGCTTTCGCAGAAAAGAGCCGAGAGCGTGGTAGAGTATTTGATAGATAAGGGCATTGCCGCCGGTCGGCTTGTAGCCAAAGGATACGGCAAGGCAAACCCGGTTGCGTCAAATGATTCTGAAGAGGGCAGGGCGCAGAACCGGAGAGTCGAAATGAAAATACTTAAGTCGCTTTAAGCTTGCGCTGCATAAAAGTCAGGTCGCTGCGTGTAAACCATCCCAGCTTTTTCCAGAACTTCATCCCCTCAGTGTTGTTATTGTAAATGAACAGCGTGCATTTGGGTATGCCGGTTTTTTTTATCGCCGCAAGACTCTTTTTCACAAGCGCTTCGCCAATACCCTCTAGCTTTCGTTTCTTATCCACTGCAAGGTGATAGATATATCCGCGCTTTCCATCGTGTCCCGATAGGATCGTTCCTATTATATTGCCGGTTTTATCCAGAGCTACATAACACATTCCTTTATTTCTTATAAGGTATTTATTAATGTGGCTCTTTGAGTCCGAAATGCTCCAGCCCATGCCTTCGGTCTTCTTCCATAAAGCTCTTACCTGTGCATAATCGCCGATCTTCATTTCTCTGATCTTGTAGCTTTTCATATTAGCGAATGATTAAAAATACTATCTCAAATTTACTTTATACAACACCTTTGGACTCTGCGTCTCGGATTGCTGAATTATTGTCAGATTATCTAACATAAATGTCCATTTCAGGTCAAGCCCCTTTAGGTATTCTTTTATCTTTTGTTCATTAATTATCATGGCTTTAGGTTCAAAAAGCAAAGTAATGTGCGGGGTCCACTGGTCAGGCAGATAATAAGTCAGAGGTTCTTCGGAAAATTCGACTATCTGCTGGCATAGATTTTTGTGTAAAGCTCCCAAGGCGCGGCTTTTATATACTTTGCTGTACGCAACAAACATTTCATTATTGAAATAACCAAGCCCGGAAGTAGTGATTTCCATTGGTTTTGATCCTTCGCTTAGAATGCTGAGTATCTGCCTTATTTTTTTCAGATGATAATCATGCGCCAAATGCCATGTAAAATGAGGGATCGGCGTTGTCATTACTCCGGCTAATCCAAATTTCTTCTCAATTTCATTCCAAATATTCTTAACCGCAGAATTCTGTGGCTCAGGTATTATAGTCGTGATGCCCTTCATATATACGAACGTCTCATTTTAATTTAAACTGGTTATGACTTTATCTTCTTGAAGCCCACGACTTAAGTCGTGGGTTAAAAATGCTCCTATTTATGAGTAACCGCTTTAGTGGTTTTTTCTCCAATTCGGAAATAGCTTCTTTTGGAGCTAATTTGTTAGTAAGCGCCTGTGGTAATTGATCTGTCCCAGGTGATAACCCAGATGAATTCCGATTCTTATCAAAACCGAACCTATTGTCTGGCCAGGGCCGTACGTGTCGTTGGGCCACGGCTTTAAAAGGTCCTGGTTAGTTAACGAATCCAGAACAGGTTCTATCATTTTTGAGGTAAAATCTATTTCGATAATGATATCGCTCTTGCTTAATCCCTTTTTAGAGAATTCCAGGTCGCGCTCCCTTACGAAATTAACCTTGCCTAACACTGCGCCTATGTTATGTTTCAAATTGCCGCACAAATGCAAAGCAAGGTTTGCGGGTGTATTTTTGATCTGACGTGTAAGAAGCCACAAGGAAGCTTCATCAGGATATGCGTCAATTTCCTTCTTAAGTGAAACCAGGTTAGTAATAAATTGTTCTTTTATTGATTTCATTGATTTCTTAAATAAGCTGTTATAAAAATATAAACAAAAAAAATCGCGGCGCCCAGAATTATTAGGCCAAGTATCAGCCTGTAGCGGAATCCGGGCGAGAGCTCTGCAACAGGCGCTTCTTTGAATTTCGCGTCCGAACCTGAACCGTTTCTCTTCAGGTTGTTTATCTGTAATGCGCCTTCATTTAATATTAACCTCAGTCCCTGGCGTTCAAGCAGGGCCAGCTTGCCTAATAATTTTTCTTTAGTCTCCAGCGGAAGTTCGTCGAGGCTTTTATAACTCCTGCCGTTATAATCAATCTTAGGAGCGGGGTTAACAACTCCCTTAGCTGAGGAAAAGTAAATATCCAGCAAGCCGTCTGAGTTATTTTTCTCGTATAATTCTCTTGCTTCCGGCGGCAGATTCCAAGCGCCAACGTATAAATTTCCGTCGTAAAGGAACTTATTCTCAGAGTTCATCGGACATTATTTTGCTTTAATATCTTCCCAAAGTTCGATGTGATTGCCTTCCGGGTCCTCAAGCCATGCGAACTTGCCTTCCGGGTACACATCAACGCCTTTTACTTCAATTCCGAGCGATTTAATATATTCAACCGCTTTTTCAATATTATTTACCCTGTAGTTTATTGTGAAAGCGCGGAAATCAAGCTTTGGCCTAACCTTAGAGCCGAGTATAGACCAGACAGTGCAGTATTTTTTCCCGTCGGATGAGTCCTTATAATAGTATGTTGCGAAGAATGACCCGTATTGCTCGGTAAATTCCCAGTCGATAAGAAGATGTTTTTTGTACCAATCGGCAAGTTCCTTGGGGTTCTCGGAGTAAATGAATACTCCTCCGATTGCAGCAATAAAATTATCCGGTGTTGATTCCATAACAATTCCCTTCGTTTTATTAGTCAAAGTTAACAAATAATTTAGATTCTTAAAAGATTGATACTTATGTCCTTATAGCATTCCTGAGCCAAACGGGATTTCAAAACCTGCGGGTTTTAAATTAACAATTACAAATCCGCAGCCGTTGTACTTACATTCGTTTTCCGGTTCATAATTTTCATTTTAAAAGCGGATTATGTTCATTATGTTATCTTGTGAAACACATAGATTTCAGGAAATATCCGGCTGTGTTTACGTTCCTGCCTCTCGCCGCAGGCATACTGGCAAGCTATAACCTGGACTTCGGCATATCGCATTTCACTGACGCCTATTTCTATTGCGCCCTTTTTATATTTGCAATCCTTGCATTCCTAGCATATCGGCTTGTTATATTTGTTCAGAGTTTTAGATATTTTTTGTACTTCTTCTTACTCATTTTGTTTGGCGCCGTAAGCATGCAGTATTATTATTATAAGGCTGATGAAAACAACATAGCGGCCTATACCGAACGCTTCAGGCATTCAAATGTTGTATTATACGGAACAGTTTCAGACGACCCTGATATTAGAGAAGACAGAATTCGCGCTATTATAGACATTGATTCCATAACCCAGGGATTCAACAGCTATTTTTATACAGGTACATTGATTGCATCTGTTTACAAAAACAAATTTTCAAATGCCGGGGCAGATACCATAGCGATTGGCGATAGGTTTTGTTTGAGCGGCAGGCTTGAACCGCTTCCCCATGCAGGGAATCCCGGCGAGTTTGATTACGGCGAATACCTGAGGCTGCACGGAATCGACGCCGCATTTTCATCTAACGGATTTGAAAAACTGAAGAAAATCTCTGCAGCAGACGGGGGATATTTTAAGACAGGAATCATCGCGCCTGTTAAGCGATACATTAACGGCGTAATAAACTCATATTCTGCGGGCGATGAAAGAGAATTTCTGAGAGGCTTGCTTCTGGGGGATAAAAGCAATATCTCGAAGGAAACGAAAGAGAATTTTATTAACGCGGGCGTGGCGCATATAATTGCCGTTTCGGGCCTTAATGTTGCGTACGTCTTAATAATAATAAACGCGTTATTGCTGATAGCGCCATTGCCAAGATCCGCCAAAAACATAGTCCTGATGCTATCTCTTTTGTTTTATATGGAGCTCACCGGGAATTCGCCGTCAATAGTCCGCGCAACGGTTATGGCTATAGTTTTCCTGATGGCGCAAATGTTTGAGCGTAAGCAAAACTCGTATAATACGCTTGCTTTTTCCGCAATTGTAATACTTATTGCGGATCCCCGCCAGTTATTTGACTCGGGGTTCATTCTGTCTTTCAGCGCAATCCTCTCGCTTATATATTTTAATCCCCGCCTGGAGAACCTGGCCGGAAAGATGAAATGGTATGCCGGGCTTAACAGGGAAAAGAAGTTAAATAAAATTATCATTGGCGCCATGATTATTTTTATCGCAACTCTGGCGGCGCAGTTAGGCACGCTGCCCGTTACCGCTGTGATGTTTAAGAAAGTTTCCGTTGTATCATTCGCCGTCAATATATTTGCGATACCGGTTTCTAATATTTCGCTTGCTCTGGGTTTCGTATCTGTATTTGCATCGTTATTATCAGGCTGGACTGCCGGAATTTTTGCCTCAGCCAATAACCTTCTTATGTTTTACCTGCTCAAAGCTATCGCTTTTTGCGCAAATTTCGATTTCTCTTATATAGAAACTTACCGGGTGGATATAATGTTTACCGTTTTCTTTTACAGCGCGGTTCTTCTGGTGTTCTCGCTTACAAAACAAAATTACAGGGCAAGGCTGATCATAATATTCCTGATTGCCGGAGATTTTCTTATTATGCAATCTGTCTTCTCCGAAAATAAGAACGCGAAGATAACTTACCTTAACGTGGGCAGTTCCAATTGTTCGCTAATAGAAATGCCCGGCGGAACAAATATGCTGATCAATGCGGGGACCTCTTCACTCAACTACACTTCAGCCGAGCGGAATTTGATGCCATACCTGAAACGTGAAGGGGTCAAAACCATCGACTTGTTAATAATCACAGCAATGGACGCCAACGAATTCAGAAACCTGAGATATTTCGTCAGCCATTTCAGCGTAAAAAAAATATTGGTTCCGGAATACTATAGGGAAATATTCGATAATAAAAATATTAACGCCGATTTCAGAGGACTTGCCGTAGAATTTATCGACTCAAGCCGGGTGATAAATCCGAAAGGAAAATTCCGCTTCTACCTGTATTATGACAGACTGCTTAAGAATCCCTCAGTGATGGCAAAATTCGTTTACGGAGATGAGAGTTTTATGTTCGACGATTCAGAAGAGCCGCAGGACGTAGCTTATAATAGCAGGGTGATTGAAGACGGAGCGAGAATTGCAGCGCTCAGGGTCCCTTTATACGGCTCATTTGAGTTCACACCGGCCGGGTTTCTTGTCCGCACCGATCCTGCGTGTATAATAGTATCGCAAAAGAACAGAAATAAGATCGCTGAATCGGAATCATTTGAAGAATCGGCTGGTAAGCTTGGATTTAAAGTACTTAATGTTGCCGATAGAGGAGCTGTGATATTGGAGACTGACGGTACACGGACAAAAATGGTTAATTGGCGATAACGCATCGCTTACACAAGTCTGATTGCCGCAAAAATGCAGGCGTAAGGCATGTTTACCCGGCTAAGACGGTCCTGACACTTACAAAAATTACGCCATCTACTTTATCTTTCCAAAATGTCTTTTAAAAATAAGCAAATCTCCTCTGGCAAATTCAACAGCGACTGTTTTATCGGTCGATGAGTTTAGCGCCCCCTGCCTTTTGCCGAATTCAAGAGCTTCGCTGTTCAAAGGATATTTTAATCCTGTTGTTTTAATACCTGTCGCTTTGGAAAGCGCTATAAGCGAAACAGTTTCATTTTTTCTGTAATTGAATGCGGTTTTCTTATCGGCAAAGAATATCTCGAAGTGAGTATCGATAAGTTTTATGTTGGCTTTCTCACAGTTACGTTTTAAGATACTCAGATTGTTCAGTGTGTGGTCAAGCCGTTTGCCTGTCGCGCCTAGCACATAAATATTTTTGAATTTGTCAGTAAAGGCAAGCTGCAGGGCCTTTTCGAAGTCGTTTAGGTTTTGGTCTGTTACTTGTTTTATTTTAACTTTCTTAGATTTGTAATATTTCAGGGTCTTTGGCTTAACCGAATCGAGGTCGCCAATAATAACATCCGGCGTAAGTTTAAACTTATGCAGCGTATTAGCGGCGCCGTCTGCGGCAATAACATAAAATTTATTTTCGGATTTCTTTTGTCTTAAGAACTTACCCAGCAGCCGTTTGCCTGACTTTCCGTTGCATACAACAAGGCACTTAAGCTCACCTTTAGTTTCACCGTTTGATGCTTCGGGTCTCACTCGGGCTTAGGGAAGCATCACTGCCGCCGAAATAACTGTTGTCCACAATCCAGCCTTATCGCCTTCGGCTGACTGAGTTATGTTGAACGTTTTATATATTTGACCGCTTGCTTTGTAAACCTGCTCTCTTTCATCCCATGCCGACGAGGGATCAAAATCTATACCGAGCGTAGTGGCCAGCATCTGGGCGGCAATGTCTTCGGCATATTCGCCTGCCACTTTTTCGGATTCTCCGAAAGGGTGATGCTCGGAGATATAACCATACTGCGTTTCTTCCTTGGGAAGCGCAACGCCTATTGAAGAAGCGATCAGCCTGTTAGGTTCGCTGGTCGAGTTTCTTGCCATTACGCAAAACGTGATCTGGCCCGCTTCAAGAAGCTTCAGTCCCTCTTCTTTGGACATCCTTTTGCATCCCGCCGGGAATATACTAGATACTGATACCAGGTTGCATTTTTCTATGCCTGCCTGCCTCAGCGCCATTTCAAACGATTGTAAATAATCTTTATGCCTTCCAACGCCTTTTGTGAAAAAGATCTTAGTAGGTTTGAACAATTCCTTATCTCCGATTTTTAGTTTTGGTTAAAATTGGTATGTTAAAGACAAACAAATATAACAATTAATCTGTTAAACAATTATGTATTTTATGTTAAGCCGGTAGAATTTTAGCAAATTTTCTTTTGCCGACCTTCAGTATAAATTCTGATAGATTAAGCGCCAGCTTTTCATCCGAAATCTTTTTCCCGTCAATTGAAACGCCCCCCTGCCTGATGAGACGCGTCGCTTCCGAGGTTGATGGCGCCATATTTAATTCTTTTATCAATTCCACAAGCTTCATTCCCTTCGCGTTGATCTTATATTCAGGTATATCATCCGGGACTTCTTTCTTTACAAAAATCATTTCAAACTCTTCCAGCGCGGCCTTTGCGCTTGGCTCATCATAGTATTTTTTCACAAGCTCATACCCAAGCTTAACTTTCAGGTTGCGCGGATTTGTATCCTTATCCTCAAGCTCATGTTTTATCGAGTTCAGCTCAGCGTCGCTCAAGCCAGTGCATAGCTTAAAATATTTGTAAATAAGAGGGTCGGGAATCGACATAGTCTTCCCGAAGATATCCTTCGGAGTATCTGTAAAACAAATGGCATTGTTAAGCGATTTGCTCATCTTCTCAATTCCGTCTGTGCCTTCAAGCAGCTCCATTGTGACTATACATTGCGGCTCCTGTCCGTAAGCCTGCTGGATATCCCTGCCAACAAGTAAATTAAATTTTTGGTCGGTCCCGCCCAGCTCAACGTCGGAACTTATTGCCACCGAGTCCATTGCCTGCGAAAGAGGGTAGAGAAGCTCATGCATGCTTATCGGCTCATCGTTGTTCATGCGATTTTCGAAATCGTCTCTTTCAAGCATGCGCGCAACCGTATAATGACTTGCCAGTTTTATCACTTCGCTGAATTTCATGCGGTCAAGCCATTCTGAGTTGTAACGGATCTCTAAATTTTTATCTGCCAGTATTTTTCTCGCCTGCTCAAAATATGTTTTGCCGTTTATGCGGGTTTCTTCCAAGGTGAGCGGAGGACGCGTCTTATTCTTCCCGGATGGGTCGCCTATCATCCCCGTAAAATCGCCCACTATCAGAATTACTTTATGCCCCAAATCCTGGAAGTCCCTCAGCTTCTGCAGAACTACCGAGTGCCCTATATGAAGGTCCGGCCTTGAAGGATCGCAGCCCAGCTTAATAATAAGTTCTTTGTTATCCTTAACCGACTTCTCAAGCTTGCGCGCAAGCTCATCCTCCGGTATTATTTCAACCGTATTTTTCTTTATAAGATCTAATTGTTCTTTTACAGGTGGAAACATAATCGTCCTTTATACTTTTACTCTTTTCAATTGCCGCTGAACGTCAGCTTTCTTTATTGCTTCTCTTTTATCGTACTCTTTCTTTCCTTTTCCTATTCCAATTTCAATTTTCGCATTCGCCCCGAGAAAATAAAGCTTAAGCGGAATAAGTGTGAGTCCCTTGTCTTTAAGCTTATTATCAATTTTCCTGATCTCGCTCTTATGAAGCAGCAGCTTCCTGTCGCGAAGCGGCGCGTGATTATTAATGTTGCCGAACTTATAAGAGGGTATATTTGAATTTATCAGCCATAATTCTCCTTTTCTCATCCTGGCGTAAGCGTCGCTGATGTTTGCTTTGTGTACCCTTAGCGCCTTTACTTCGGTCCCCAGCAAAGCAAGGCCCGCTTCATACTTCTGCAGGATTTCGTATTCGTGAAAGGCTTTCTTATTGAGAGTAATAATTATCTCTTTTTTTACGGCGCTTTGTTCGTTATTTTTCATTTTGAACTACAAATTTATCATAAACTTGAGTCTAATTCAATTGAAAACGAATGCCTGAAACGCCTCTAGGTCCCGCGAATGGGGGAATCTAAAGCCGCTGCGACAAAAGTAATCCATGAAATTACAAATGATCAATGAGGGTAAATAGTTCAATTTTGAGAACAGAGACTCATCTTAAATTAAAATTAGATCCCCGCTTTCGCGGAGATTCACAAAAACTATGAAAGTACAAACTTTTACCGTAAATCCGTTTGAAATGAACTGTTATGTCTATTATGATGATTCCGCCGAGGGCGGTTCAAAAGAAGGCATAATTATCGACCCGGGCGCTTTTACTACATTAGAGAAAGACCTGATTGAAAACTTTATCAGCCGTATGGGAATTAAGATAAGGCTGATATTAAATACACACGGGCATATTGACCACATTCTCGGCAATGCATGGGCCAAAGATTTGTTTGGCGCGCCAATTTTAATGCACCGTGATGACCTGCCATTGCTGGAAATGTCTAAAGAGCAGGGCAGAATGTTTGATATTGAGTTCACTGCCCCCCCGCTGCCGGATAAATTTATTTCAGAAGAAGATATCATTAAGGCCGGAAGCGGCACGCTTGAAATTATTCACACGCCCGGGCACTCGCCCGGCGGGATTTGCTTTGTTGACGTAAAGAATAAAGTTATCTTTGGCGGCGATTGCATTTTCATGGGCTCAATTGGAAGAACGGACCTTTGGGAAGGAAGCGTGGAGGTTTTGCTCGATTCGATTAACAATAAAATATTCAGGTACGGAGATGACTTTGTTATTTACCCGGGGCATTACGAGGAAACCACGATCCGGCAGGAAAAGGAGAGCAATCCTTTCCTGAGCGGAGAGGCGGCGATCTAAGAGGATAGTTTATTTTTGTTGAGTAACAGGTCGATGGAATATTTTCCTGCGCCATAAATCAGCAGGTATATTAACAGAAACGTCATCGAGAAGTCGGTTCGGTACTCATGCGCCATTGCCCAGAAACCCTGGCTGACAAGAATTGGCCATTTAGTTGTTACAAAAGCTACCCCCATAATTATCAACAGCGGAATCGACGCAAGTCTTGTACCGAGCCCGAGAATAATCAACCCGCCGCATGTGATCTCAAATGCAGCGGTGAATACCGACCAGAATTCCGGGTTTGTGAATCCGAGCTTTTCAAATCTGCCCATCCCCAGCAAAGCCGGGAAAAGAAATTTCTGAATCCCTTCGGTCGTAAATACAAATCCTACAACAATTCGTACAAGAAGCCCCTGAAACGAAGGCTTTGTTTTTAATATCCATTTCATTTTGTAGTATCCTCTTTAAATATTTGGTTAGAAAACGGCGGAGTATCAGGTATTTTAACCTGGTTAAAGCCATAGTTGACCAGTTTATGGCACGTGTTGCATTTATTTGTGAGAGCCGTATAAGTAATTTTGAAAAGCGCTGGACTTTTCTGTTCGATAGATAAGTTAACGCTGTCAAGCGATGGGCTCAGCATAATTACCATCTGCGATTCTTTCCTGTCTTTTTCGTATTTCTGAATGTCGCCGATCGCTTCCTTTATTTCGTTCAGTTCAAAATCAGCCAGCTTCCAGTTTTCGTTTTGGCCGGCAAACCACAACTTATCGTGGTGAATTTGCACATACGTCATAAACTCCCCGAACCCGGGTTTGTATGCGTTATGTTCAAGGCTGTCTATTCTTGCTTCAAGCTGTTCAGTCTTATCGCTGCAGGAATTAAATAAGCATAAGAACGCCGCAGCGCCTAAAATTGTCAATATTTTATTCATTTTACAGGTATTGTTAGTTAATTAAAAAAACGTGAAATGAATTCGAATAGTTCCTGAAGTGTATTAATGTGCGTTCCTATCCGGCTGCGGCGAACGGGGGGTTCCGAAGAAGTTTTTAGATCAATTTTTTATATCCTGTAATATGTAATCTGAAAGTATCTTATCTGTTTGCTCGTGTCCTTTTCTGGAACCGTACAAAGCGCTTGTTAAAACCACGGTCATATCCAGTTCAGGAACTACGCATATTTTACTTCCCCCGTTGCCGGTCATCATCCAAACTCTGTATTTTTTCTCCGCTCCTCCATAATTTCCCAGCCACCAGAGATAGCCATACTCCATGTCGTTTCTGCCGACATCCGCTTTGGGCGTAACGGAGGAATCGACCCAGCCGGATGAAATTATTCTCTTACCGTACCATACGCCATTGTTAAGGTAAAGCTGCGCCAATTTAAGGAGATCCCTGCTTCTGAGCTGCAGGCCGCCGCCCGTCATTGCCATTCCTGAAGGCGTATACTGCCATCGTACATTTCCGATACCTAGCGGTTCAAAAAGATTGGTTTTTGCAAATTCATCCACTTTTGTCCCGGTTGCGCGTTCAAGCAGTCCGCCAAGTACCACGGCGCCTCCAGTGCAGTAGCTCCAGCTTCTTCCATAGGGCGAATCCTCCGGTTTTGCTATCCATGCCGGAAAACCCCGAACAGGAAGGTCCAAAACAAATTTTATCCAGTCTTCCACCAGATACATCCTTTCTTCATTTCCTCTTGAGAATTGGTTATTGTCGTCGCACTCAAGCATTGAACTCATTGTGAGCAAGTCTTCAATTGTAATACGGTCTTTCTTAGGCGACGGATTTTCTATAGGCGCAATATCCTTAAAATATCCCAAAACTTCGTCTTGTTCGCTTTTAATGTAACCTAAATCCTTCGCAATCCCGATAAGCATTCCTGTAATGGTTTTTGTGGCCGACCTGGTATTATTTAATACGGTGTCAGAGGAGCCGTCGTAATATCTTTCAAATACAAGCTTCCCGTGTCTTGCTATAAGAACGCTTGTAATCTTTTTAAATACGCCTGCATTAATGGCGCTATCGAGACTATTAAGTTCAGTGAGCGGAACTCCAGCCTGGTCAGGATAACCAATGGTCCAGTCGTTCCCGCTTCCTTCTATGAACTTATCTCCTGAGTTTTGCGCAAAGCAGGGATACTCTAAAAAGGCAGCTGAAAAAGCAAAGGCGGCGATAAACACGGCCGATATTCTCACGTTCATTATTTTATTTTAATTTATTATAAACCGCTTGACCAGCGGAATGCAGTTTCCATTTTATAAATATATACTATGATACGTTTAGGGAATAGAATGAAATTAAGGAAATAGCGCTATATTAATTTATTCTGTGTGCGGCGGAATTTACCCGGCGTTAAACCGGTTATGCTCTTGAATATACGGATAAAGTGGCTTTGGTCCGAAAAGCCGCACATGTAACTTATTTCAGTAAGCGTGAAACGCGGGTTATCCAGCAGCTTTTTCGCCGCTTCTACCTTTGCCAACCTGGCATATTGCCCTATAGTCATTTTGAAATGTTTCTGAAAAGCATAAGAAAGATAGACCGGGTGAACGCCTGCCGAAGAAGAAAGCTTTGCCAGAGAAAAGTTCTCACTGTAATTATCCCTGAGTATTTCCACGATCCTACGAAGCCATTGAGGGCGGTGGTCATAATTCTCATGGTTTAATTTAATCATGCGCCCGAAAATCTGCAGCAGTAATCCGTTAATCGTTACCCTGGCCGAATCATCGCCGGGCTGCAATTCCCTGTAAATGGATTTTATAAGATTTTTAATATAAGGGTCTTTAAGGCTAAAACTGCCCTGAAAGGCGCCGGGGTCAATACCATACTTAGTAAACCAGTCCTTTTCCAGTTCGATATGGAATCCTCTTGCGTACCCGGGTCGCTTAACGTTATAATGAGGGCTCCTGCCAATTATGAAACAGTAATGTTCCCGGCACACAAAGATAAGAATCCTTTTTATTGGCTTCCAGCAGTCTTCCCCGAAGTAAATATGTGAAATACACATTTTCATGATAATGCCAGTCGACACGGTCATGAGTATATACAGTATCTGTTATAACTAGGTTATCAGAAGATAAGCTGTTGATATGCTCGCCAAAATACATCCCTTTTGTCAGGCGCTGCATATTTATTTTTCAGTCGGCAGAAATGAATCCGCGATCTTCTTGATTTGTTTGTCGAGGTCGTCGCTGATGAAGTTGGTTGTGGTAATAAACCGGAGCATATAGACAAAATTATTAGGCGCGTCGGGCAGCTTGGTGCGGTAGTAATAAATATTTTCAGTATACTGTGAGTCCTGGTAAATGGCCGATTTCCAGTCGAAGGCTCCCGCATCAGATGATGAGTAGTCGGTCGTTTTCTTTGGGATATTTAAGCTGGCGTCTTTTTCCATTGTGTAAATAAAATCATCAAGGTTTTTCACGGCTGTTAACTTGAATGCGAGAAGCATAATGGCGCACTTTTTATCGTCCCTGTCGAATGAATATGAGATACCGTCTTTTTCGTCGGTCTCTTTTTTATCTTTCATCGTCCACCCCGCCGGCAAAACCATAGTGAACTTGAAAGTGTCGTCGTTGATCTCGCTGCTCTTGGAATGCTGGGAAAATAAAGAACCGCATGCCAGAACAAGAACGAAAACAGTTATAAATATATTTTTCAAATTGCAGTAAATATTCTAATCAATTATTTGGGTCACGAAGTCCCAAAATAAAAAATAAATCATTTCTTTATAAATAAATCCCGCCTTTTTGCATTCCCAATCAAAAAGATGAGAAAGATATGCGGAGAGAGCGCCCGGATTCCCGCTTTCGCTGGAATAACAATCCGGCTACGGAAGCCGTTGCTTCATATCCTGGTATTCGTTTGTGAACAGTCCCTTAGTTGGGTCCGGTCTCGGAACTATCTTATTTAGCTCATCGTGGGCTGCTTTTATCCTGTCATCTGGCAGGGGATGGTCGGCCAGCAACCTGTCAAGGTCGCCAGGCGTCTGTCCTTTCTTCCTCTGTTCTTCTTTAATTTTATCAAAGAAGAAAGTTATTCCGCCCGGGTAATATTTTGTCGACCTAAGGTACTGAATCGAGTAGTAATCCGCTTCAGCTTCATCCTCGCGCGAGTTTTTCAGGAACGCTAAACCTACAAAAAGGTTCGCGGCAACATCGGCAAGCAGGCTGGGGTTCCCGCCCAGTATAAACCCAAGCAGCATGTTAACTCCGTAATATGCCGTCAATCTCTGCGTAACGTGCCTTCTCTCGGCATGCGCTATTTCGTGCGCCATAACTCCCGCAAGCGTAGCTTCATTATCTATGAATCTCATCAGGCCGGTATAAACATAAACAAACCCGCCCGGCGTGCAGAAAGCGTTCACAATCGTATCGTTAATGACCTGGAAATTGTAGGGGTAAATATCTTTTTTCTCAATTTTCGGCGAAGTGTTAATAATGTACTTCCCGATCCCCGTTACATAGTCCTTGATTTCCTGGTGTCCCTCAAGCATAGGGAAATGTGCAGGGTCGCTCTTTATCTGTTTATCAAATTCTTTTCCCAGGGCAACGTCGTCTTTGTCGGAAAAAATATTGGTCTCTTCGCAGCTAAAAAATAAAGCCGCCGAAACAAACGAAACAAAAAGAACTGCAAACGGATAGAACGACCTATTTGTATAACCGGTATGGGATGAACTCATTTAACAATTTTAATTGACAATTCATAATCCATCCCCGCAATTGCGTGGATGCGTTACCAGTGTTATTAATTCAGTTTCCCCTGCAAACTGTAGTAAAGCTTCTGCGCAATTTCATATTTGGGCGCTATTATCATCGCTTCGCGGTACTCCTTTACAGCTTCAAACCATAATCCCTTAAGCTCATATGCCCTGCCAAGATTCACATGAGCGTAATGTTTGGCGTCATAGCGCCTTGCTTTCAGCGCTATTTCAAGCCACGTTATGGCTTCTTCGTAATTTCCCTGCTGGATCAAATATGATCCTATATCGTTATATGGATTTCCGAAATCCGGGTCAATTTCAATGGCTTTCTTGCATTCCTCAATGGCATCATCCAAATTTCCCTTAAAGCTGTAAGTCCAGCCTAAATATGTATGCGCCTCAGGGGTCGGATAATACTCAATAGAGAGTTTGTAATGCTTAATGGCCTCGTCCAGATTGCCGTCCATTTGAAGCCTGTACGCCTTATCCAAATACTCCTTTGCTTTTATTATGCTCGATCCTGATACCATCTTAAATTCTTATTAATTCCTTTATTTCTGTCAAATTATTTAACCCTTTTTCAGGCTGATTTGTTTCCCCTTAAACTCTGTATAAAATTAGTGAATTATGTGCATAAATGCTACTGGATTTTGCAATGCTATTTATGCAAAATAACTCTATTTTTGATAGATTGAAAGTCAAAAAGCTCAATATTCCGGCTACTTTGCTATGTTCAGCCGTCTGAAAAGCGCCAACTTAGCGGGTCTTGAAGGAATTTTATAATTCAATTTAATGAAAAAGAACATAAAACTTGGAGTTGTTCTTGGTTCGGGATTAGGCGAATTCATATCAGAATTGCCGGCCAAGACAATAATTTCTGAAGATGAAAACGGCATTCATAAAAAAGTCATTTTCACATCCAAATTCAGGGGCAAAACAGCGCTGTTTTTTTCAGGCAGAAAACATTTTTATGAAGGATTTGTAAATCACGAAATAACGGCGAATATGAAATTGGCTTCAGAGATGGGGGTGGAAAACATGCTTATTACAAATGCCGCAGGCGGCCTGAACCCGGCATTTGCTGTAAGCGATATGATGCTGCTTAAATCGCACCTTAACCTGAATCAAAAACCCGGATTCGAAAGCGTACAGCTCCCTTATTCAAAGGCGTTGTATGAGAAAATTGAGTCGATTGCCGGGAAGTTCTCTATCGGGATGTCTCAGGGCGTATATTGCTGCTCGTCCGGCCCGGCATACGAAACAAAGGCCGAAATACGAGCGCTGAAAAAGCTGGGATGCGACGCGGTCGGCATGTCTACAATTCCGGAAGTTTTTGTGGCCAGTAGGCTGGGAATGAACGTGGCCGCAATTTCAGTTATTACAAATTTACTGAGCGAAAACAACCTTGCGCCAACTTCACATGAACAGGTCCTGAAGGCGGCAGGCGGCGCTTCCCGGGCGTTATTCAGTCTTATAAAAAACCTTCTGAATGAATTGAATTAATCCCAAAAAATGGCTAAATTATTAGAAATTCAATAAAACTCCAGTCTGTTACAGTCGTACAAATTACTTTAAACTAGTAGCTATTTTTGGCCATGGATTCAAAAGAGCAGGATCCTAAATTCGTTTTTTTTAATGACGCAGAACAATTCTTTTCCGGGAAGAATTTCTGGCAGGCATCGCTTATTCAGCAGCTTTCAGGATTGACATGCGGGCAGGCGCTGTGGCGCCCTTCGCCGGAAAGACATTGTATCTGGGAGTATCTGCGCCATATGAATTACTGGAAAGAATGGGCGATAGTTTACGTTAAGGATAATGAGAAGCTTAACGCTAAAGAAAGAAACTGGGAAGCGCTTCCTGAAATTCAAAACGAGGAAAACTGGCAGGCTGAAATTGAAAAGGCAAAACTGATACATGAGCATTTTACAAACGTCGCCGAAAAACTGGGCAATGAGATTTATGTATCTGCAAAAGAGAATATTGCTTTCTTCAGGCAGGTGTTGCTGCATGACAGCTATCATAACGGGCAAATCGGTTTGATGAAGGCGCTGCAGGGTATAAAATCTGTCGAATAATAATTTGATTTTTGGAAATCAGAAAATTTTAATCTATAATAAATATTAATGGCAAACGAAAAAATAATACCGGTTAATATCGAAGAGGAAATGCAAAGCTCGTACCTGGATTACTCGATGAGCGTAATTGTGGCAAGAGCTTTGCCTGACGTGCGAGACGGCTTGAAACCTGTTCACAGGCGCGTATTATACGGCATGAATGAATTAGGGCTTGGCCCCGGAAGAGCCTATAAGAAATCGGCCAGGGTTGTCGGCGATGTGATGGGTAAATATCATCCGCACGGCGATAAAGCTATTTACGACACAATTGTCAGAATGGTTCAGGATTTCTCTCTGCGCTATCCGCTTGTTGACGGGCAGGGAAATTTTGGCTCAGTTGACGGCGACTCTCCCGCAGCTATGCGTTATACTGAAGTAAGGCTTGCCAGGATATCCGATACTATACTAAGCGACCTTGAAAAGAACACTGTGGATTTTATTCCTAACTACGATGAAACCTCCCGCGAGCCGTCTGTGCTGCCTTCTATATTGCCGAATCTATTGGTAAATGGTTCCAGCGGCATTGCAGTTGGAATGGCGACAAATATCCCCCCTCATAATCTTACCGAAGTTGTTGACGGTTTGATTGCGCTTATTAAAGAGGGCAGGGAGCAGGATAAGAAAAAGGGCCCGGGTGAGTGGAAAATAGGTATTGAAAAGCTGATGAAGTATGTGAAGGCGCCTGATTTTCCGACCGCTGGTATCATTTGGGGATATGATGGCGTGAAAGACGCATATTTAACCGGCAGGGGAAAGATAACAGTTCGCGCCAAAGCTAATATCGAAATAGGCAAAGGCGACAGAGAGAGTATCATTATTACTGAACTTCCGTTCCAGGTCAACAAGGCCACGCTAATAGAAAATATTGCGGACTTGGCAAGAGATAAAAAGATTGAGGATATTTCCGACATAAGGGATGAATCAGATAAGGACGGGACAAGAGTTGTAATAGAGCTCAAACGCGGCGGCTCTGCCAACGTGATTCTGAACAACCTGTTCAAGCACACGCAGATGCAGATAACATTTGGCGTAATTATGCTTGCTCTTGTTGACGGCGCGCCGAGAGTGCTGAACCTGAAACAGATGATGACTTTTTTTGTTGAACACAGGCTGGATGTAATTATACGCAGGACAAAATTCGATCTGGACGCGGCTGAAAAACGGGCTCACATTTTAGAAGGATATATGGTCGCGCTTGATAACATTGATGAAGTTATTAAGGTTATCAAGAAGTCAAAAGACGTTCCGACGGCGCAGGCTGCCCTAATTAAAAGATTTAAGCTATCCGAGGTCCAGGCAAAAGCTATCCTTGATATGCGCCTGCAGCGCCTGACCGGCCTTGAGAGAAAGAAGATCGAAGAAGAGCTGAAGGAACTGCTGAAGCTGATCGAAAAGCTAAAAGCGATTCTTGCAAGCGATTCCCTGAGGCTCGGTATACTTGTTGATGAACTAAAACATATAAAAGAGACTTTCGGCGATGAAAGAAGAACCGAAATAGTAATGAATGCCAAGAAAATTTCGGATGATGAGTTCATTAAGGAATTTATTAAAGAAGAAGACGTTGTAATAACCATAAGCCATAACGGGTACATCAAGCGCACACCGGTTAGCGGCTACAGGAGGCAATCACGCGGAGGAAGAGGAATTATAGGAGCGACAACGCGAGAAGATGATTTTGTGGAGCATATGTTTGTAGCCTCGACCCATCACAGCATCATGGTATTTACCGATGCCGGAAAATGCTATATGGTAAAGGTGCACGAAATACAGGAAGCTTCAAGGACTGCGCGCGGATATTCGATCTCAAATTACGTTGCCAAGAATAAAGAGGAAAATATTACCGCGATTCTGAATATTAAAGAGTTTGCAGATAACTCATATGTGATGATGGTTACAAGAGAGGGCGTGATGAAAAAAACTGAGCTCTCGAATTTTGAAAATACCAGAAAGAGCGGCATTATAGCGATAAACCTGAAAGGCAAAGATAAGCTTGACGACGTTAAAATGACAGACGGCAAACAGGAGATCCTGATAGGCACATATGACGGTATGGCGATCAGGTTCAATGAAAGCGATGTGCGGTCGATGGGAAGAACTGCCAGCGGCGTCAGGGCGATAAGGCTTGGCAAAGGTGATAAGGTTGTCGGTATGGTTGCGGTGAAACGCGCAGGCGCTTCGATACTTGTTGTTACCGATAAAGGCTATGGCAAGAGAAGCGAACTGCAGGATTACCGTGTAACAAGGCGCGGAGGCAAAGGCGTTATCACGATGAAATCAAGCGATAAGAACGGAAACATGATATCTATAAGGGAAGTCACCGATAACGATGACCTGATGATAATAACAAGCAAAGGAGTAATGATCAGGCAGAACGTGGGAGAGATCAGAGTAATGGGAAGAAATACCCAGGGCGTTAGGTTGATAAAGCTTGGCGAGGGAGATACGATCTCAGCGGTTGCAAACGTCGTCGGAGAAGAAGATGATGTGGAAGAATAAAATTCAGTCGGCATTAATCGTAAAGAATCAATTAAATGAATTATATCGATCTTCGCTCTGATACGGTAACTCGTCCTTCGCATGGTATGCGCGAAGCCATGGCAAACGCCGAGGTAGGGGATGATGTATTTGGCGACGACCCAACTATAAATAAGCTGCAGGAAAGATGCGCAGAACTTGCCGGCAAGGAGGCATCGCTCTTTGTCCCGTCCGGTTGCATGGCCAACCAGCTTGCGATAAAATCTCAAACTAACCCTGCCGAAGAAATAATAGTCGAAGCCGAATCTCATATAATAAATTACGAAATTGCGGGACCGGCGTTTATTTCAGGCGTTCAAACCCTGCCTGTAAAAGGCATTAAAGGCGTACTAACCGTTGAAACTATTAAGAACTATCTAAGGCCAGATTGGTATCACTTTCCTAAGAATTCATTGATCTGCCTTGAGAATACGCACAACCGCGCCGGCGGAACAATTTATCCTATCGAAGAAATTAAAAGAATTTCTGAGTTTGCAAAAGAGCGAAAACTGAGAATGCACTTAGACGGAGCAAGAATATTCAACGCAGTTGTTGAATCAGGTATCCCGCTCAAAGAATATGCAGGCTATTTTAATTCTGTTTCGTTTTGTTTTTCAAAAGGGCTCGGAGCGCCGGTCGGCTCAATATTATGCAGCGATAAGGAGACGATAGAGAAAGCTCATAAATTCAGGAAAATACTGGGCGGGGGTATGAGGCAGGCGGGAATTCTTGGCGCCGCGGCTATATATGCTTTGGATAACAATATTGATAGACTTAAGGAAGATCATAAGAAAGCCCGCCATTTTGCCGGACAAATATCGGGTAAGAATAACGTTGAAATCGACCTCTCAACCGTTCAAACAAATATTGTGATTTTCAAAGTGAAAGACGCAGCTAAGTTAGTATCTGATATGAAAAGCAACGGAGTACTCGTTGCAGAAGGAAGTCCCGGATATGTAAGGGCAGTCTTCCATCTTGATGTAACGGAGGAACAGGCAAACCAAGCAGCCGTTGCATTGAAATTTCAACTTCGCTTGAATGGCGGATAGGGATCTTAAGAAATATAAACACAAGTTCCAAATTCGCGTCAGGAATTTTGAAACTGATTCCCTGGGCATCGTTCATAATGCCATATATCTTGAATATTGCGAAATTGGACGAATGGAATATGTAAGGGGACTCGGTTTTCATCTGCTTCCAACCGGTGTATTCGATAATAATCTTAGGATAAACGTTAAATACAACGAAATCACTTATGAGGCGCCAGCCAAGCTTGATGACCTTGTTGATGTTTATACAAGGATTTCCTATATCAAAAACTCCAGCTTTTGTTTTGAACACCTTCTGTTAAATTCGGCAACCGGCATTTTGTATTGTACTCAAAGATCGGTTCAGGTAAATTTGAATCCGAATACAGGCGTCCCTGAAAGGCTGCCTGATAAAGTCAGGAGTATAATTGCCGGCTTTGAAGGGAACAACCTGGAAATGATTGGCTGAATGTTAGCGTAAGGATTGGGTATGCGCGTGAATTTGCTGAATTGTTTTTGAACCTTGCTTTATTTAATTTATCAGTTGTAATTCAGGGAATTAGAGCAAAATTAATGAATAAAATATCTCTTTTGGCGCTTTTACTGGTTATTTTTTTGATCCCCGGCCCGGTCGCCGCCCAGGAACTTGACCCTACAGTCGACGTGGATCTGTCAACGCTTAGCAGCGACGTACGCGACCGTCTTTCGGATTTCAAGAACGACATTACAAAATATCTTACCAATACTAAGTTCACCGATGAATCTATTGCAAACGATGTAAAAGGCAAACCCTACAAAATTAAGTGCAACTTCCAGATATTTGTAAATTCATCATCGGGCTTCAGCAGCTATGTTGCACAGGTTGTCCTTTTTGTGCAGAGATACATTTACAGGACAAATAACTTTACGTCGCTGATCAAAATAAAAGATGATACCTGGGATTTTGATTATATAAGGGGCCAGAGCTTTTACCACGACGACCTCAAGTTCAACAACCTTACCAGTTTTCTTGACTATTATGCCTACATGATAATAGGGCTTGACGATGATTCATGGGAATATAAGCTTGGCGATAAACGCTTCCAGAAAGCGAGAGATGTTGTAAACCTGGCTAACGCTAACGCCGCAGGCAGCCAGGGATGGATAGGCAGCTCTAGTCTTGTAGCCGCCAGGAATACTTATCCGCAGGAGCTTTTGGATTCCAAGTATGACAGTTACCGCAAAGGAGTATGGATATATCATTTTGCAGGTATTGACTCGATGCAGTACAACAAGCGCCAGGCTCTTGAAAGAATTTCAGATGCAATTACGCTTATAGCCAAAACAAAAAAATCCGAGATCAGGTCTTTTACGATAAAAGCGTTTTTTGACGCGAAGTACCTTGAAATTGCGACGGTAATGACTGATTATTATGACAAGACAATTTACAAAAGGCTTGCAGAAATAGATCCCGACCATTCCTCTACATATGAAGATTATAGTAAGAAATGAAGATCCGGCAATTTAATTTCCGATAAATAAAACCTAACTAAATGAAAATAACTACAGCTATTTCCGTATTTTTTGTTTTGATTTTCACTTTGTCACTCGCGCCTTTTAACTCGTCTGTTGTTTACGCGGGCGACAATGATTCTTACAAGCCCTTTATGAAAGAGATCGACAAGATGAAGCTGAAAAAGAAGAACAGCATTTTTAACCTTAATCTGGACGTTCAGCTGGGGATGGATTTTGCAAACACAAAGTTTGACCTTAATAAGGTTGATTCCACAACAAGCGGGCTTAATTCAACTTCATCCAAGATCGGACCCGCTGCGGGCGTAATTCTATCAATTGATTTTCTGGGGTTTGGCTTTACTACCGGGTTCTTATATTCTTCTAAGGGATTCCAGCAGACTGATGGGACAAATTTCAATCTTAACTATTTCAACATCCCGCTATTGTTTTATTTTGATTTTGAAATTGGCAAGGTTATAATAGACGGCAATGCGGGTCCGTATTTTGGTTTGCTGATGTCGACAGATAATTCGCCGATTTACAGCGTGAAAAAATTCGATTTCGGCCTTACCGGCAACGTACAAGGCGCGTACATGATAAGCAAATACATCGGTCCGTTGCTTGGAGTTAAGTTTGAATACGGCGGCCTGAATAACCTTGGCAATAATGAAAGTATAAACAGCATCAGGACAACTTCATTCTTTATTTATACCGGTGTGAAGTTTGTTCTGTAATTTCAAATATAAATAACCAAAGACGTACTCATATGCTGTTCTTTAATAGTTTCAAAATGTCAATCGTTTCTGCTTCAGCAGTTATAGTACTTTTTTCACTTTCTCAGTATTATGGCTGCTCCAGCGATTCTTCTACAAACACTACTACAACTCAGTCAGATCCTAACGTTGTTAGCTTTGACAGCGTTGATATATATCCTGCGTCTGCAGGAGGAGTTGATCTTTATCTTGGCAAGAATATAATGTCGGGGCCGCAGAGAGATATGAGCGTTGTATCTTCCGGGTTGACCGGCAACCTGTTTTATTTTCAGTCCGGCGATGTAGCAGGCGGCTATAGGATAGGTTTCACATTGGTCGATTCGACTTTGTCTAAGGCAGGTTACGAATCCATTTCAACAGTTGCAGGCTGGGGTTCATCCGGCGCAGTAATAACTGATACGGCATCCTTTTTGGCTCATTCGAACACCAGTATATGGGGGAATTTGTCCAATCCTCCCACTATATATCCTGTATATGGATTTTATTTACAGGGTAGGTTCTTAAGCGGCGCGACTGCCAACAGGATTTTCGGGTTGATACATGTGAACAGTATTTCGGGCGGGGGAGCGACCGCTGTAAAGATTAACATCAGCATCAGATATAATAAGGCAGGATTGAATAAGTTTTAGAAAGAGTAAGCTATTATATAACGAAAAAGTCCGCATTAACAGCGGACTTTTTTTATTTCTTGTTTCCTTCTAATTCTTTGTGCCGGTCTGTGAAGTAAAAATCAGTTTCTAACCAGGCAACTTTTATAGAGAGTAATTCGAGATGTTCATCATCTATACCGAATTCTTTGTTGCGCATCTTAAACGAGTTCTTGTTCATTTCAAACATTTCATTAAATTCTTTGCTTACCTCAGGCCGGCTGAGATAGTCAGTGTATTTCATAGATGTAATTTGCATATAAACAAATCTACCCGAAATATGTTAAGATAAGGTTAAATATGTGTTAGTTTTGTGTTTGAAAGCATTCAAAACTTATTAAAAAAACTCTGTTTTTAAGGTTTTTATTAACTATAATAAGAACAAGCGTTTCGCATTGATGGCGGTAAAATTTGCCAGTTCCGTTACGGAAATACCCCTTAGCTCTGCTATTTTCTCTGCAGTGTGCTTTACATATGCAGATTCATTTGTTTTTCCTCTGAAAGGAACCGGCGGCAGGTACGGAGAATCTGTTTCAAGCAGCAAATTGCTGATTGGAATTTCCTTTACAATTTCATAAGCGGCCGATGTAGATGCATTTGGCTTATAGGTTATATTTCCGGTAAACGAAATACAGAAGCCCATGCTGATGCATTCGTTTGCCATCGCGATGCTGCCGCTGAAAGAATGGAACTGTCCTCTTAATTTCCCGCCTTCAAGTTCTTCTCTGACCAAACTCATTAAGTCAACCGATGAATTTCTGTTGTGGATAATTACCGGCAGGTTCCTGTCTTTGGCTATCCGGAATTGCGCCTTTAATATTTCCTTCTGCCTGGCCGCGTCATAGGGCTCCCAATAGTAATCCAGACCAATTTCGCCGACTGCAACAATTTTCTTTTCGGCACATAATTCCTCAATTAATTTAAGATGCGATTCTTCATAATCATCAAGTTCGGTGGGGTGAATTCCAACTGCGCCATAGAGCATATCATGTTTTTGAACAAGCTCAACTACCGACAGCGAAGATTTGTATGTTGTAGCCGGAACGATAATTTTTTCCACGCCGTTTTGAAGAGCGCGGTCAAGAATTTCCTCGATGTTGTTTTTAAAAGCAGGATGGTTAAGATGTGCGTGCGTATCTATAAACATTTCTTACATTGCGTATCCGGCCCTGAACGAATCAGAAGAGCGCAGATGCAGCAACCCCTCATTTAGTCTTTAAACTACCATGAATAAAAATCACAATGTTTTTTAGCAATAGATTCCCGATTGACCCAGAGAGTACGCGCGGGAATGTTTTTTTTAAGCTTTATACTCGTCGCTTACGAACGGCATGAGCGCCAGCTGCCTTGCTCTCTTGATAGCCGTGGTAAGCTCTCTCTGCATTTTAGAGCTGATGCCGGTAATCCTGCATGGCAGTATCTTTCCCTGTTCGTTCACAAAACGCGTTAAGATCTTCACGTCTTTATAGTCGATGTATTTAATGCCCCTCGACTTGAACGGGTCGATCCTTTTTTTGCGCTGCTGCTGCTTCTGGTTTGCAAGCTGCATCGCTTTGTAATTCTTGGTTTCGTCTTTTTTCTTTTTGCTGAGTTTCTTCACGTGATTATATAATTATTAAATTAATAAATTCATTTTGTTTAGTAATTCTGCTGCGCGAATTTTATCGCGCCTTCTATATTAAGCTTGCCCCAGCCCCAGTTTGGGTTAGGCGCTCTGCCTGTGAAATTATCCGTTGTCGCCGAGCTGCGCAGTATATACTTTATCTGCGCCTCGGTTAATGCGGGGTCATACTGCAGAAGCAGCGCAACGGTTCCCACAACATGAGGCGCCGCCGAGCTTGTCCCGTTAAAAATCGTCCAGGAATTATTTTTCCCCTCGCTGAAAGTGGAGTGACCGGGCGCCGTAAGATCGACGCCAAGCTTGCCGTCAATATTGTAGCCGCGGCTGCTGTATGTAGCTAAGTCGCCTACTTTCTCCATCCAGCCTATGTTCACAGCGTATGCCGCAATCGCCATGCAGCTATCGGCCGTTGAAGGAAAACATACATTCGATGCATCTGTAATGTTGGGCGAGTTCACCCACCTTGAAGTGCCCGACCATGACTGAGTTACATCAACTATATATGCCCTTAATATCACGGGGTTGTTTGACATGACATTTATCTTCCATGTTCCCTTTATAATTCCTGAGTCCTGTTTGGAACACGCGATCTTAAACATCTGCGTTCCTTTAGGCGAGGTATCTCTGCCATAGTACACGTTATATTCTCCAACCTTTGCCATTCCCGTGGCGCCGGAAAGCTCGCCGGAAGTTTTCCCGTCAGGGCTTTCTATGGTAAAGCTTACGTTTGCGTCCCCGGTCCATAAGAACGAGAAGAATAACCCGTTGTTCACTTTTGCATTTTCTTCAGCCCTGCCTGAGCATTTTGCAGTGTAAACGGATGGTTTGTCAGATTTCAGCGTGTCAATAATCACCATGTTTCCGCCTGACATATTCCCTGTTCCGCCAATTACGGTTACACCGTCTCTGGCCATCTGGTCCACCATCTGTTCTTCGGGCGATGAGTCGTCCATAAACTCCCACATCCACTCGCCGTCTTCGAACAGCAGAATATTTACGTTCTCGTCTTTTAGAAACTGTATCATATCGGGGAAGTTTCTCACGAAGCGCGGCGTATAATCGTATGATACATCGGCGATAACAAGCTCAGCGTCCGGCGCAATACCGTGCACTTTCTGCACTCCGTTTTCTCCGCCAAGCATCAGGCCGGCAACGCCTGTTCCGTGGCCGTCATCGTCTTCTTCGAGGTCTATCAGGTCGATGCCTCTTCTTCTGATGTTCCCGTTCTTTTCACGGACCGCGCGCACCTTGGAAGTTTTCAGCATTACAATTTTTTCGCCTTTATCAAGCTTGCCGTTCCCGTTTGCGTCTATGGCAACGAACATCGGTTCGCCGTATCCGGGGTCGTTTTCGGTAAAACCGGCGGCAGTTCCGAAATCTCTTTTCCTGTTTCCGTTCTTATCGGCATACAGGAAATCAAAATCGGGATTGAACACGCTTGGATTCTCGCCAAGTGATTGTATCAGGCCCCAAGAATCGCTTTTAATTTCCAGCCAGCGGAGGATCTCATCATTAGTAATTTTGCCGTCGCCGTTTAGGTCAACGCCGTCTACCCCCGGAGTGAAAACTCCGTCGCCGTCAACATCTATCCAGTCGAATTCGCCGCCATCAGCAAAGAAGAACATTGGATGAAAAATATCAATACCTGAATCGACGTCGCCTATAATAACGCCTTTGCCTGTAAGCGGCCTGCCCTGTTTATCAAAGTATTGCTGTTTTAGAACAGTGGTCGCCTCCAGCTTCTCAGCCTGTGCAAACGACATGTTGATGGACCCTGCTAATATAACCAGGGCAATAGAGATAAATCCTGTTTGATATATTGATTTAAAATGCATACGAACCATAAAATTAGCTTAAAATTTGGTAAAATTCAATGAGAAATAGGCTCCGGTTTGGCAAGTATTTGTCAGCGTTCCGGCGCTCTTTTGTAAGCCATTAACCATGATTTTACACGATCAAATATTGATTTATCATTGACATAACATTTTTTTTTATTCCTTTTCAGCGCTCAACAGTCAGCAAGCCGGTGCGAAAGCAGAATTTTTGATGTTTAATCAGTGCAGCGTCAATTTTTGCGTTAATATTTTTTCTCATTTGCTATATCTACGGATTGAATTTTATCAAAAGGCCCCGCAACGGCGCCTCAGGTCAATCTTATGAATTTGATGAATTTGACAAAATTGATTTGTTCTTTCTGTTCATGTATTGCGCTCTTCTTTTCAGTTTTTTCTCTTTTTCGATCATTTCCCGCCTGTCTTGCATGCACTCAGCGGCGTATTCCCTCAGTTGGTATGTTAGGTTCCTGTACTCCTTAACGGAAGTGCTTGGCGGCGCGGTGCGTATTTTTTCGCGAAGCAGCATTTTCATTTTTGCATTAAGGTAAGTCAGCTCATCTTCGTATCCATGTTTGATGCGCAGTATCGCGCTGGCGCAAATGAGCGCAATATCGCGCGTTTCCTGGTAGTTAAGAGTATAATTGATTCCTCCGGCGGTGAATTGCACATAGGCGTTGGGAGCAATTTTGTTCAGGTTCAGCGCCTGCTCTACTATATAAGTAACAGGGTAGCCGAACGACGATACGAACGGCTCGTCAATTGGCCTGCCTGATTCATTTATACGCACTTCGATAATCTTCCGAAGCTCATCGATGCGTTCCCACGAATATTTTTCTCCGGTTTCGGCCTCCATGATACGGCCTATATCCATAACCGGTATTCTTTTGAGCATAAGCTCTTTGACCATTGCAATTTCCTTTTCGGTGATGCGGCGGCCGATGGGGCTGCGGGCGGGCCCCGTGTAGCTGCCCGGCGTATCTTTTTTCATTTCGCGGTAGAGCGTTGCCAGCGACACGCCATGTTTCTGCATAAGCTCTGAGGAGCGTTTGCGGAAATCCGCTTTGTCTTTTTTGATATGAAGAGCTTTCAGCTCAGTTACGTCTTTGTTTAGTTCAGCGTTAAATGGTTTCATAATAGTAGAAAGTTCAAAAAGTTTCAAGTTTCAAGTTTCAAGTTTCAAGTTTCAGGTTGCGATTTTGCTGCAGTATTACTTTGTTTATACAAATCTATAATACATAAACAATCGTGTCAATAGAAAAATTGCGCCGGACAAAAAAGTATCATTGAATGATATTCTTAAAATAGCAAATAACAAATAGTAAACGTGAGACGTGAAACGGCAAATGTGAGACGTGAAACGTGAAAAGAAAACAAAAAACAAAAACACACATGAATCTCCCGAATTAAAGCCGGATTACAAAAACATAAACAAAGTCAAAACAAAACACACTAATTACGCGAAATGAGAAATGAATAGCATGAATGTGTAACAGCAAATTGCACGAATTGAAACGTGAAAGGTGAAACGTGAGACGTGAAACGGCAAATGTGAGACGTGAGAGGTGAAAAGAAAACAAAAAACAAAAACACACATGAATCTCCCGAATTAAGGCCGGATTACAAAAACATAAACAAAGTCAAAACAAAACACACTAATTACGCGAAATGAGAAATGAATAACGTGACAGGGAATCCCGGTTTTGTCTTTTAGACCAAAAAAGTCAGAACCTTGATTTGCATGATTCCCGGATTACCATGAGATTTATTTCAAGTAAATCCTTTGATCAGCGCCTTCAGGCATATTTTCCTGTAGGGGCGGACCTGTGTGCCTGCCTGCCGCTGGCAGGTCCGCCCGATTTTATAATAAGCGTTTTCATGTCATGCCAAATGTCTGCATGTCTTTACCGCACATTTATGTAAAAGGGAAGTAGATCAATCAATTTTAAAATGCATGGAGTTCTTATAGAATGCTGAAGATAAGAACAATATAGCCGGGGGATTATAATTCCGCATGCGGGATCAGTGTTTCCACAAGGACGGGTTGAGATGCAATATAAATTGCATATTAATAAATAAAAACAGCCGGCTTTCTTAAGTACCTGGGAGATACGTCCGAAAGACGCAGGCCACCCTTACAAAGCCTGCTCCGGCTGTAATAATAATTTTATTTATGGAGTAAATAAAACATACTGCCAGTATGTTCAGTACAAATATAATGCATTTTTGGAAAAGTTAAAATGGACGGGCAAGACTAACCCCTCCCCGCCTCCCCAAAGGGGAGGAGAAAGCATAGGTTAGTCAGAAACTTGATTTGGGCGCTAAAAGGCATTACTAACCCCGCCTTTTAAGGCGGGGGATACCGGTACCATCCCTTAAGGGGCTTTAGCCCTGAAATGTTATTTCAGAATAGAGTCATTTTGGAGCGACACCAAGAGTAAAATATTTTATAAATATTGCCGATTATAGAGAATAAATTCTAAATTTCGATGTTGACTGAGACTAATCTAAGCGACAATCGCTTAAAAGTTTGGTTGAAATACCATAACGAAATTTGAAAATTATGTCAAAAACAAATCCCTGATATATGACCACATTGAGATCAGGATCAACCTGCTTATAGATGATAAGAAAAAGTCTGAACAACATAGAAATAATAAAGCCGGGGGCGGTAATTAATGCAGCGACTCCGGAGATAGCTCTGCATGTTTCGTTATATATAAACGGCGACGGCAGGCCGGCATGGCTTATAAAGATGGCGCCGCAGGGCCCTGACCCCAAAGCGCTTATGCTTGAAATTATGTATAAGCATGAGGCGGCGTGGATAAATAATCCCCAGCAAATAAAATATAAGGAGAAACTTTCTTCGGCGGACCGGTACGAAAAAATTGAAATTTGGTATAATGGAGATAAGATAGAGGAGATAGGGAAGATTGAGGTTATCAAATAATTGATTACTCAATCTTAAAAGCAATTGCAAGAAAAACTTAGCAAAAAAACAAGGTTTAAAAAAATATTAATAAGAATATGAAATCTATTGTAATTTGTTTTCTGTTCATCATCTCAATTAGTTGTCATTCTCAAGTTATTAACAACGAAGTATCTACTAACGTTAATGATTCACTCAAGAAAACGCAAGATAAAGTAACAAAATTAGAAAGTGAAATAAAGAACGTATCTAAAAATATCATTAAGATCGACACGGTAAATGTGACCGATACCGTAGCATTAACTTTTAACAAGAATAAAATAGATTCTCTTAATAAGGTGATAGGTTCACTCTCTGAAAAAAAGGACTCGGCACAGAGTACGCAGAAAAATCTTCAAAAGCAAAAGATTTGTGATTTTAGGTCAATGTTTAGCGCATTTAGCGATTCAATGGGAACTTGGACCGGCAAATTTTGGGGGCTAATAGAAGACGGAAAACAGAATACTTTGTCATTAACTTTGCCTTTTACGCAAGATATTGCCACTTTGTATGGAGAGCAAGTAGTTGACTATATAGGCCCTTTCAGGATTGCCATAGTTACTTCCGTGACAGCTTCAAAAAAAGTTGACAGCGCATCAGCCACAACAGGGGCCAAAACTAAAGATGAATTGCAAAGTTTCTTTAATGCAGGGGGTAACTTTATTCTTAAAACGGACTTACCACTTTTGTATTTTGGCAATTTCAACAGTGATTCCTTGCAAATACCTAATTCGAGATCACTTGCATTATATTTTTCCCCTAGGGCAAGCGCTAATTTACCGGCGTTAGGAGGGAGCGTAGAAAAAGCAGACGGAATATTTGAACTTGGGACTGAGTTGTATTTTAGTATTCTTACAAATCAAAAGTTTATTAAAATTCAGGGAAGAGTGCGTGGCGCGCTTGCTTTTACGAACCCAGAAAAGGTAAAGACATTCACGGAAAGGGAAGGTAAAATCTATTTTTGGTATGCTAACGCTTCTCTAGTTCTGAGCATAAAAGATAAATTCAATATTTATATAAATATGCCAATAAGCAAGGGGTCGGATTTTCCAATTAATAAAATTCCGGTTAATCTCTCCGTATCTACAAATTTTTGATAGTAAATTGTATTGAAATTAATGAATTACAAAAGGGGCTTTGGCCCTATCTGTGTTAAATGCGCATTTACACTTTTTTAAGTTGAGGTTATTATGTAAATTTGAATAACATAACCGGGGCCTTAAATTATGGATGAAAAAATATTAGAAGTTCTAAAGAACATTTTAAGTGAATTGAAAGAGATTAAAAGCGATGCTAATGCGATGAGAACTTGGGTGCACAATATCAAACTTGAGATAGAAACCATTTCCTCAAACGTAAGCGATATTAACGATAAAGCGGATAACCTTACATAAAACATATGGCATCACTTGAATCAGCATTTTTTGCAGTCGAACAACTTGCAAAAGATTTTAAAGCGAATGAAAATCACTACCTGCGCCCTGAATATTCCGAATCACAGGCAAGGATAGATTTTATTGATAAATTCTTCACAGCCTTAGGATGGGACGTTAATCATGAGGAACAAAAAAATCCTTACGAACAGGAAGTAAAAGTAGAGCGCAATGTTTCAGTTGGCGCGGCGCAAAAACGCGCTGATTATGCTTTCTGTTTATATCCCAATTTCCGCGACCCGAAATTTTACGCGGAAGCCAAGAAACCTTCACGGTCATTGAGCAATGCCGATGATTATTTTCAGGCGATAAGGTACGGATGGAATTCAGCTAATCCTTTGGCAATTCTCACCGACTTTGAAGAATTTCATGTGATTGATTCACGATATAAGCCAAACATAAAAACCGCTCTTTCATTTAAGCTTAAACATTATACGTACGACGACTATTTAGATAAAGATAAGTTTGCCGAGATATATTATTTATTTTCCAGAGAATCAGTTGGCGCCGGTTCAATTGAAAAATATGCCGAAACTCTTGTAAAACCCAAAAAGGCAAAGGGCGCGATGCCTTCTCCAAGTTCACAGGCGATTGATGAATCGTTTTTAGAAGAACTTGATAAGATTAGAAATACGCTTGCTAAATCTTTTAAGAAAAGAAATCCTGGGCTTTACAGCGCAGAGCTGACCGAAGCGACACAACGAACTATTGACCGGCTTGTATTTTTAAGATTTTTAGAGGATAAGCTGATTGAGGGAGAAAGTCATATTGACTATTACATATCAAGAAAATCCGCATGGGATGAATTTATTTCAGACAGCAGGGCGCTTAATGCAAAATACAACGGGGTTGTATTCAGGAATCACCCCATAATAGACTCGGATAAATTCATTCCTCCTGATGAAAAGGAATTCAGGGGAATTTGTGAAGAGCTCTCTTTTAAGAACTCGCCTTATCACTTCAATTTTATACCTATTCACATACTTGGCTCAATATATGAACGGTTTTTGGGAAAGGTTGTTCACGCGACAGATAAACAGGTTAAGATAGAAGATAAACCTGAAGTAAGAAAAGCCGGCGGGGTTTATTATACGCCGCAATACATAGTGCAATACATTGTTGAAAATACTGTCGGGAAAATTATCGAAGGGAAAACGCCGCAGGAAATATCAAAGCTAAGATTTGCGGATATTTCATGCGGCAGCGGATCGTTTTTAATAACTGTTTATGACACGTTACTAGCTTATCATGGCAAATGGTACCAAACGCACCCCGAACAGGCAAAGAAAGACGGCTGCATTGAAAAAGGAGGACTCTGGATACTTTCTATCGAACAGAAGAAAGATATACTTTTAAATAATATTTACGGCGTTGATATTGATTACCAGGCGGTAGAAGTTACGCAGCTATCTTTATACTTAAAACTGCTTGAAGACGAATCGCAGGCGAGCATTTTGCAGGAAGAAATGTTTTACAAGAACAAAAGGGTCTTGCCAGACCTAAGCAAAAACATTGTTTGCGGAAATTCGCTGATAGGGACTGATTTCGAGACGCAAAATATCTTCGAAAGTGATCTTTCAAAAAGTACAAATACTATGGATTTTGGGGCAATATTCCCACAAATTATGAATGGTGGTGGATTTGATTGCATCGTAGGCAATCCACCGTGGGTAGACATTAAAGGATTACCTCCATCTTTTGTAGATTATTATTTTAAAAGATATACATCAGTCGAAAATCGAATAAATATCTATGCAATTTTTGTTGAGCGTAGCTTAAGCTTATTAAATAAATCTGGAGTTTTAGGATATATCATCCCAAATTCAATTCTATACCAAAGTTCATATACTAAACTTAGAAAAAAGATCTTAGATCATTACGGAATCAACAAAATTATTAGATTACCAGATGATACGTTCGTGAAAGTGAAGGCAGAAACAGTCATACTTGTTTTGACAAAAGATAAATCTGACGATTGTGAGTGTATTATCTTTGACAGACAAGATAAAATAAATTCAATTTCAGGTGAAGACGCTAAAGAAGAAAAAGTATTGCACCCAAAGGAATGGCTATTAAACGATTTCAATGTATTTGACATTTACACAGGAAAAGAAATTACAAATCTTTTAGGCAAAATAGCAAACGACAGGATTAAACTTGAAGATTTATGTGATTTCACCTTAGGCATAACCCCCTATGACAAATATAAAGGACATACCCAAAAACAAATTAAAGAAAAAGTATTTCATGCCACTTTTGCTAAAGATGATTCTTTCAAGAAACTATTGGATGGTGCTGATGTCAGTAGATATAAGGTCACATGGAATGGCACAGGGTATATTAGTTATGGTAAATGGTTGGGTGCACCAAGAGAAAAAAGGTTTTTTGTGGGTGACAGAATCTTAATCAGACAAATTGTCAGTGGTTCACCTCTAAGAATTTATGCAGCGTACACAAATGAAGAACTCTATAATGTGCAGTCTATTTTTAATATTCTGGTTAAAAATGATTGTAAACTTCATACAAAGTACTTTCTTGGAATTATTAATTCAAAACTAATGAATTTTTATCACTCAAATAAATTCCTAGATCTTTCCAAGAATTTGTTTCAAAAAATTCTTATTCAAAATTGCAAATTATTTCCTATGCAGACTATTGATTTCCAATCTGTCAATGAAAAATCTCAACACGATAAAATGGTTTTCTTAGTGGATAAAATGATTGAAGCAAAAAAACAATTAGCCGCTGCAACAACAGAGAAAGACGGAACGTATTACGAAAACATGTGCAACGCAATTGACCGTCAAATAGACCAGCTTGTTTATGAGCTTTACGGATTGACGGAAGAAGAGATAAACATTGTGGAGGGGCAGAACCCCCATATGTAATTTTTATGAAGGCTAATAATTTTTTTCTATTAAAAGAAATTTTATCTGAGAAATCCCATCCCCCCTTTGTACAAAGGGGGGATTAAATATGTGAAAACACAATTATTTAGATTGTTAAATATTGATTGTAAATATTGGATTTGCGATGGTGGTTTATCAAAGCAGAACCCCTGTTGATGGTTTTTGCAAAACCAGATATATTTTTACTATTAAAGAAATTTTATCTCAAAAATCCCATCCCCCCTTTGTACAAAGGGGGGATTAAAGGCTTGGAAATACAATTACTTAAATAGTAAAATTATTATTAGGAATTGGAAAAATAAAGATGGGGGTTTATTCAAAGAGCAGAACCCCAGTTAGAAATAATCCCTATGCACAGATAATTTTCAGGGGATAGAAAATTTTGGTTTTAAAAATCTCGTCCCCGTCAAGAGTCTTCGGCTCGATAAGTCGCAGACCTCTGTACAATAGTACAAACTACTACTTAAATGAGTGATAGTCCGGACTTACAAAATAATCATTACTATGAAACTCTGGGTTTATATCGTTAGCTTTATACAAAGTAATTAGAGAATCTGTCTGATCAGTTTCCATTGGAGTTTCATGATAAATATAAACTGCTCTGGAAAATTTTAAATTTTTAACATATATAGTTTTTTCACCCGGTTTATGCAGGCCAAGATCCAATGCCGAAGTTCTCAATTCTGCTAAGATACTATCACAATAATGCGATAAATATTCACAAACCCCGTAGACCAGTGGAGTTTCAGGAATGTATAAACCCAAAAAACATGACTGAGCATTGAAATCTTGATAGAGTAAAGATTCATAGGGTACGCCAATAGTATCTTTCAGGGCAAAAAAGTTTACGTGACTCCATATGCTTATTCCTAAGGGTGAGGTAAAATCACATTCAAAATGGTCATGTAATGTTACGGGGTTGTCGC
Organism: uncultured Ignavibacteria bacterium; assembly: GCA_963816535.1. Classification (GTDB taxonomy): domain Bacteria; phylum Bacteroidota; class Ignavibacteria; order Tepidaquicellales; family OLB5; genus CAWFKW01. The sequence goes on from CAWFKW010000001.1 coordinate 234,364, forward strand.
AGGGACCACATCTTCTAGCTACATTGGATAGTGAATCTTTTTGAATGACAGTGTGTATGAAAAGACAGAATACTAGAGCTATTACATACGCAGATATTTTTATCACCTTTCTCTTGAATTGTTTAGATATAAAATGAGCAATTGTAAGGAGAAAAAATACCATTAGAGCAACAATTATATATACGTGTGTATCAGGAGGTAAATATGTCGGCAAAATTAACCCCAAAATGATAGGAAGAACCCATAAAAAAATGTTGCGAAAACTGCTACTTTTAATATCAGAAATTATCTTTTTAAGGAAACTTCCAAACTGATTATTAATTTTCTTCGGGTTTGTCAATGAGTCTTCTATTGGGACATATATTCTTTGGCATTATAATTTGAAAAATCGGTATTCTCATTTAATTTTTCAATCCATTTTTAGATGGGGTTTTCTAAAAATATAGAACTGCTTGCCGTTGATATTAGTATTATCAATAGACCTAATTTTCCGCCTTCATGATTGTTAATTAATCAGTGAAAATCTGTTAATCCCGTGTCTGCAGAAGCTGGCCTGAAGCATTATTATTCGTAGGCGCCATCCAAAGGCGGGCAAGCGCATACGCGAGGAAAAGTTTCGATTCGAACACGTTGGAATCTCAACATTCAATCATGAAATGTAGTTTATTCATGCTTGTTCTTGTGTTTTCAGCGTTATGTGGTGTGGCGTAGGTTTGTTTTGCTGTTAATTCGTAGATCTCAATTCTAAATTCTCAATTGATTTAAGAGCCCCAGTCTCTGTTATATCTGAAATCTATATTAACAGTTCTGTTAGATACTTTGGCTATGATTGGCGGCAGGCGTTTGAACTGGTTGCGGCGGATAACATCTTTGACGTGTTTTATGAACGCGGGTTTAAAACCTGATTCAACAAGCTCCTTGTCGGAGAATCGCTGGTCTATCATGTGATATAAGAGTTCATCGGCTTGGTTATAAGTAAAACCAAGTTCGCTTTCATCTGACTGTCCCGCCCAAAGATCCGCCGATGGTTTCTTCTTAATAATACGCTTCGGAATTTTCAAAAGGCCTGCAAGCTGCCACACCTGTGTTTTGTAGAGATCGCCGATAGGATTTATCGCCGAGGCTGAATCGCCGAATATAGTGGAGTAACCAAGCAGAAGTTCGGTCTTGTTGCTGGTGCCGATAACCAGAGCGCGGTATTCGTTTGAAAAATCATACAGGCATATCATGCGCATCCTTGCAAGAATATTTCCTTTGCGCACATGATGTTCTTTTATGTGAGTCTTTGGATTGCCTGCAATGCCTTCGAGCTCCATAAGCGCATCAGAGGGAGAAGTAATATCGACTACCTTTGATCTGATGCCGAGCGCTTTGACTATAGCCAATGCGTCTTTTATGCTTCCTGACGAGCTTTCTTTATACGGCAAAAGTATGCCGAGCACATTTTGTTTTCCTAAAGCTTTGACTGCAAGGTAAGCTGCAACTGAAGAATCTATCCCTCCTGATAACCCGATAACACACTTTTTAATACCGAACCTGGCTGTTTCCTGTTTGAGAAAATCTACAAGGACTTTTACCAGATCCCGGTTAACAGGAGGATAGAATGGTTTGCGGCGATTTAATGAACTTGTTTCAGATTCCAATCTGTATTTGCCTCAATTTCGGTTGACATCGGAATCTATTATTTCGACTTATTACTTTTTAGCTACCTGATATACGATTTTTCTGATAGTATCGAACTGAAGATAGGGGAACATTTCCTGTATTTTGTCTATCGCTTCTCCCGCGCTCATTTCTCTTCTCATGTCTTTATACATTTGCCTTATCTTATAGTCTCTGATTGCTTTTTCGTCCAATAATTTGTATTTTTTCAAATTATTATACGTTTCATCGTCTATCAGCTCGCTTAACGGATTCTCGCTCTTTGATTTAACTTGCGGCTTCATTTATGCCCTCCCGTCCCTTGGATAGGACTGATTTGTTTGTGAATAAAAACCCTGCTTAAAAATGGTAACCTTATTCTAAATATACGCTCCTTTATGCACCTTAGACTACAAATATAATCAAAATTCAAGTTAAAAATCAAGTATTGCAATAACTTAGGCTTTGAAATTTACATTTTGACTTTAAGTAAATTCAGTTTTTGTTAAGATTTAGCCCTTTCTTAAGTAACAACAAAGTATAATATTAATATGTTTCTAATAATTTAAACGCTGTTTTTAACATACATAGCAGGATAAATTATACCGTTTAAGAGTTAAAATAATGATTGAATTACGCTACTTTTCTGCCTATTTTACTAGTTATTAAGTTCTGCATTGTCTAAAGGGAATTGGACAAATTTTCAAAAGTATTATACTATTTTACATTTTCGGGTTTTCTGATCTCATGCATTATATTGATTTTTGCGTTTATTGCTGCAATTCTTGCATTCCTTTACTTCGGATCATCTGAGATAATATACTGGATTTTGAATTAACCGGATTGAAATATCTAAAAAATAAATTATGAAAAAGTATACAAATATTCTAATTGGCGCTTTCGTTGTTTTGGGCATTGCGGTTTTAGTCAGTTCCTGCGATGATTCAGGTGTGGTTGCGCCCACCACAACGGCGGGCAAAAATGTGAGGACGTACGGCGGCGCTTCTTCAGATGAATTGACCGACATGGAACAGGTTAATGACGGCGGAGTGTTGTTATCAGGTTTTACAGTTTCGTTTGGCGCGGGGAACAACGATTTTTATGCGATCAGGCTTACTTCAGCCGGGGATATAACATGGAGCAAGGCTTACGGCAGTACGGGAAACGATATATGCACTTCTGGCATCCAGGCAGGAGACGGCGGATTTATATTTGCGGGCAATACAATATCGCCCGTATCAAACGGCTCGGATGTTATGCTCGTAAAGACCGACGCCAACGGACATATGACTTGGTCGTTTGATTATTCTATTCCAAACGATCAGTATGTTGGTTCGGTTGTTCAGGATGTTGACGGAGGTTTTATAGTATGCGGTTATTCGAATGAACTTGATGTTGCAAATTCAGAAGTTATGCTATTGAAAGTTAACAGCGCAGGCGCGATAGTGTGGGAAAAACTTTACGGCGGCGCTTTCAACGACTTAGGCATAAAGATGGTTAAGACAAGCGACGGCGGGTTTCTTGTTGCAGGCGCTACATTTAGTTTCGGCGCCACCAACGAAGATATTTACATGTTAAAACTGAAAGCGGACTGCTCGCTTGACTGGACTTATAAATACGGCGGCGACGCCGTAGACCAGCCGTTTGACGTGATTGAAACTTACGGACATGATTTTCTGATCACAGGATATACGAGATCTTTTGGACTGACTAACGGTTCAATGCTGTTATTTAAAACCGACCACAACGGAGTTATTTATACATCTGAAGGTTGGCCGAGAACCATCGGCGATAGTTCGGGCTTAAGCCAGTCGCTTGGCGCGGCTTTGGCCACAGACGGAAGCTTTTATATTACAGGATATACGACCAACGCTACAGGCAACAAGTCATTGTTCTTTGCGCATTACTTCAATAACTCGTTATTTGATTTTGCCCGTTCATACGGAACTACGACTAATAACGACATGGGCGTGGCGATCCTGGCGCGCTCTAACGGATTTCTGATTGCAGGAAACACAGATGCAAACGGTCCCGGGGTGAGCGATTTCCTTACGATAGGGCTGCCTGATTCAAGCGGTAAATATTTATCATGTTTAACTGAGAATGCATTTACGCCGCAGGGGGGAAGCCCGGCGACATTTTCCGCTATCAGCGTTGTCACAATGTCATATACTCCGGCCGCCGAAAATACTATTTCCGGGTCGATAACTGAAAACGCCGCCGGTACCATGCGAAACGCGGTATGCGGCCAATAAAATGATAATGATTTGAAAGTACCAACTTACAGCAAATACGGCCTTAAGAAATTTGAAATAGAAGAGGCGGATGAGCATGACCGGAAAGTAACGCACCTGCTTACCCATACGCTTCCGCTTTTCGCAGGAGGAGCGCTGGGTATATTGGTATTTTTTGTCTATTTTTTTAAGAGCGGCCAGCAAAGCGTGTTCCAGGTATTTTACCAGATATTTCTTTTTGGCACAATTGGCATTGTTTGCGTAGGGTTACCGATGGCATTCTTTGTTCTGACAGAAAGAGTTTATTTCCGGGTCCGCTCGAAGCGTGACGCTAAGTACCGCACGATCCAGAAATACAAAGACGACCGCGACAGCTACGATTTCTGGAAAGTAAGAATGGATGAAGGCTTCTGGCGAATGCTTGACGGGCTGAGCGTTGAAAGAGAAGTTATAAACATTTATATGCATATGGGATATGAGCTTAAGACTGAGTTTGAGACTGCAGAAGGCGAACATGACCATGTGCTGGGAAAAGAAAACGCGCTGGTTTATCTTGATTTCAAAACGGACAGGACAATTGATAACGAAGAGTGTATTAGAACGCTGCTGGCGAACAAAGAAAAAGCCGGCGCCGGCAAACTGGCGATATATTCAAAGTTCGGCTTCGCGAAAAGTGTAAGGGAGCTTGCCAAAGCGAATAATGTTGAAATGCTTTCTTCAAAGGATATTATCAGGTACGTCAGGGAAATTAAGAAATAATGAATGATGAACCAAAAAAATGAGCAACTTAAACGATTTATATAAAGAAAGCGGAATAACACCCGGCGGGTCTGATAAAGGTCCGGTACACGGGCCGTCGAAACGTTCGGGCGGGAAAAGCAATAGTTATTTAATATCCGCTATTATCTCAGCCATAATTTTCATTGGAATATTTGTTTTCTTTCAGACCGACAGGTTTAACCATGGCGGCTTAAGCATAAGAAATTCAGCCATATTTATAGTGGCTCTTGTTTATGTTGTGAACATTGTGGTCAGAGTTATTCGCAGGGCGATGAACAAATAAAGATTTGAGATCCCGCTACCAATAATTAACCCTACTGTTTACACAAAATTTAGTATTTTAGGTGAATTTGATTTTCGAAATTTGAAATCATTGCTCATAACCGAATGAGGTTTGTTTTTATCCTAATTTTATCCTGCCTGACATTAGTGCCGAGCGCCAGGCTGTTTGCCGATTCCTCAATTGACGGGAAAACTGTTTCTTTTACCGAGTTTATGGATGAAATGGTTAAGGCGGACCGTTACACAACTTTCGAAAATGTAAAGATACGGTACGACGTTGCGATAGATAAGAAGGGTATGGATAACAGGTTTGATAACGGCGGGCCCGAGATTGTTGTAAAGCAAAGAATGCGTTTTCTTAACTGTGATTTTGACCCTATCTACTGGCTTGTTATGCGCAACCTCACTTTCGAGGATTATTTCGTTTTTTTCGAATGCAAGCCGGTTAAAGCTATCTTTAATCACTGCACATTTAAGAAAACGGTGCGCATTTATACCAGCGAGCTTGAGTTTATCGATTTTGATACGTGCAGTTTCGAACATGGGTTCAAGCTTGAACGAACTTCTGTGAAGGACAGGCTTAAGTTTATCGGGAGTAAGTTTTCGGTCAACCCTAACATCAAAAATCCTACCAATGAATATGATATGGGCGCGATACTTTTTGTTATTGCCAACAAAAACGACGCACTGGACCTGACTGTGCAGGACTGCGAGTTCAATCTGCCGGAGAGCATGAAAAATAACCCGGATTTTTTTGTAAACCTAACAGCTTCCAGTTTCAGCGACCTGAGACTTATCAGCGATAAATTCAACGCGAACATTGATTTCTCGCAGTCAACGGTGGCAAATACATTCCTGACCTACGATTGTACCTATAGCGGGAAAATTATGATGGACGCGTTTAACATTAATCCCATCAACACAAGGGTGCAATGGAGCACGGTTAAGGATAACAGGATAGGAGTTTACGATGAGAAATCAAAGAAGATTTTTCACGGGGGATTAATTGACAGCGTTCATGATGAATTCCTTTTCAACAATCTGATAAGCTGTTACGCAAATTTTTATGGTGCGTTCAAGGCGCAGGGGAATAAGATAGGCGCAAACGAGTGCTATGTCGAATGGAAAAACATCGAAACCGAGTATATGAAGAACCTCTATCACAAAGACGGCGGAAAGAAGATATTCTTCAGCTATATAATGAATGTTTTCCTTGCGGTATTCTGCGACTACGGGACAAATCCGCTTAAGGCTATAAACATCGCGCTTTATGTTTTGCTTGCCTTCGCGCTGATATATTTCTTTTTCCCGTACACTGTAAAGGCTTTCGGCAGGCGCTCGCTCTTCCAGCAGTTAAGGCTTTACGGGTATTACCTTGCATCGCCGCGCTCGCTGCTTGAGATAGAAGACGCCGAGTTTGCAAAGCCGGAGGAGCCAAAATCATATGCCGAATATATTTCGTTTCTTAAAATAACCGGTAAGAAAATACCGTGGTACTTTCATATTTTCGGAAAGCCAGTATATTTTCTTGAAAAGGCGAAAAACAGGCCCGCGAAGTTATTTTACAAATTTATCGACTGGTTCCCTGACGAGTGGAGCGCGATGAGCGGGCGGAAAAAACTTCTTGCAAGCTTTGTATATGGATTTGTTGTGATGTTTACCGCATGCTGGTATTTGCTGATCCACACGCTTGATTCGATAATGCTGAGCCTGAACGTATTTTCAACGCTGGGATTCGGGCAGATACCTATAAAAGGCATCCCGCGGTACCTTGCTATAATAGAGGGATTTGTCGGCTGGTTTTTACTGAGTATTTTCAGCGTATCTCTGATAAGCCAGGTGATACAGTAGTGAGACGTGAGACGGCAAGCGGCAGAAGGCAGACGGCAAACGGCAGACGTCAAACGACAAACGGTAAACGGCTGATGGCATACGGCAAAACAAATAGTAAATAATAATAGCCACGACCTTTAGGTCGTGGAAAGATAATGGAAGAGAAACGCCTTTAGGCGATAATAGCAGATAGTAAATTGTAAAAAAGTAAATAACAAAGAAAAAAACGATTATTCCGTGTGGGAGACATGCATGTCTCTCTTTGATATTAACTTAAGAGATTCGGGCGGACACTCAGGTCCGCCCCTACAGAAATTTATGTTCAACTGGAAATTTATAAAAGTATCTACTATCACATTTATACTGCTAACGGTATCCGCATTCTTCTGGCATAATAATTTATTTCCCAATGTATATTACCCGTCCGGCCAAACGTCCACAATAGATTCCATCAGCTCACAGAATGTTTGGTTTATAAATTTTGCCGTAGCGCTGCTGGTTTATGGATATGTGTATTTTGTTTTCCGTGCCATTAAGCCGGATACAAAAGCGCTTACCTTGTGCATGTGGGGAGTTTACTATAATATCTCCGCTATAGGATTTTTGAATTTCCTCGCCCTTGGAGCCTTAAGCTTTTGGACATGGGGTATGCTGGTAACTGATATGATCTGGGCTGTCATAAGCGGCGCTTTGTCTGGGGGAATAGTGTATTATTTGTATAAGTATTCTAAGTGATAATTATGCATGGTCGCACCTACGGGGCAACTAAGATGAATATATTTTCTACAAATATTTGACTCTACGAAGTCAAAAAATCGAAACTCTAAAGCGCTTCCCAACCCTTCTTTTTGCCTAACGATTGGTAGTTTTATTTATCTGAATTTTGAGTAAGTTTGTAAATTGAGCCCATTTTTGGCTCAAACGTGATATTTTTCATTAATTATTCTATTAATTATACGGTCTTAAGCGACTTTATGTTAGGGGAATCATGACAAGTAATCAGAAGTTAAAATCATGGGTTAAGGAAATGGCCGAGTTGTGCCAGCCCGATTCAGTTCATTGGTGCGATGGCTCCGAAGAAGAAAACCAGAAGTTATTAGCCCTTGCCGTTAAAAGCGGGCAGTTTGTGCCTCTTAAAAAAAGACCCAACAGCTATTGGGTTGTATCAGACCCAAGCGATGTTGCCCGGGTGGAAGACAGAACTTTTATCTGCTCCGAAAAAGAAGAAGACGCGGGACCTACAAATCACTGGATGGACCCCAAAGAAATGAAAAGAATTCTGAAAGGCGTTTTTGCAGGTTCTATGAAGGGCAGAACCATGTATGTTATTCCTTACAGTATGGGTCCGCTCGGTTCGAAGATTTCGCATATAGGGATTGAAATTACCGACTCACCTTACGTAGTTATAAATATGAGAATAATGACCCGCATGGGGAAGAAAGTTCTTGACGTTCTTGGGGACGGCGAGTTTGTGCCGTGCATGCATTCTGTTGGCTACCCGCTTACAGACGGTAGGGCCGATGTTAGCTGGCCGTGCAATTCAACAAAATATATCTGTCATTTCCCGGAAGAGAGAAGCATCTGGTCATACGGAAGCGGTTACGGCGGCAACGCGCTGCTTGGCAAAAAGTGTTTTGCTCTGAGAATAGCTTCTGTGCTTGCCCGCGACCAGGGCTGGCTTGCCGAGCATATGCTGATACTCGGAATTACTCCACCGGGCGGCGAAAAGAAATATATTACAGCGGCGTTTCCTTCGGCATGCGGAAAAACAAATCTTGCTATGCTTACCCCTTCACTTCCGGGATGGAAGATAGAAACGGTTGGCGATGATATTGCCTGGATGAAATTCGGCGATGACGGCATGCTCCATGCTATAAATCCTGAATACGGATTCTTCGGCGTCGCGCCCGGCACTTCGATGAAAACTAACGCGAACGCAATGCTTTCGATGGAAGAGAATTCAGTCTTCACCAATGTTGCATTGACCGATGACGGCGATGTGTGGTGGGAAGGCATGACTGATGAGAAACCAGCTCATTTAATAGACTGGCACAAAAAAGACTGGACGCCCGATAATGGCCAGCTTTCATCACATCCTAATTCAAGGTTCACTGCGCCGGCTAAACAATGCCCTGTTATCGACCCTGCATGGGAAGATCCTAAGGGCGTTCCTATTTCAGCTTTCTTTTTTGGCGGAAGGCGCGCGTCGGTTATTCCTTTGATAACCGAGAGCTATAGCTGGAATCACGGAGTGTATATGGGTTCGTCTTCATCATCTGAAACAACAGCGGCGGCAGTTGGAGCGGTCGGCAAACTGCGCCATGACCCGTTTGCGATGCTTCCGTTCTGCGGCTACCATATGGGAGATTATTTCCGGCACTGGATAAATATCGGAAAGAAAACCGATGCGGCAAAACTCCCTAAGATTTTCTACGTCAACTGGTTCCGCAAAGATGAAAACGGTAAATTCATGTGGCCGGGATACGGCGATAATATCCGCGCATTGAAATGGGCAATTGAACGCGTCGCCGGCAGCGGTAAATATGTTGATACTCCTATGGGAAGAGTGCCCGAAGCGGATACTTTTGATGTATCAGGAATTGACGTGTCTAAAGATGCACTGAGAAAGTTATTCACTGTCGGCAAGGAAGAAGGGTTGGCAGAGATAAACGAGATGCGCGAATATTATAAAATCTTCGGTTCGCATCTTCCGAAAGAACTTGCTGCAGAGCTTGACGCGGCGGAGAAACGATTTAAAGATTCGTAAGATTCATCAAATTCATCAGATTAACAAATTAGATTGTCCCCTCCATTAGAAAATTTGGAGGGGATTTTTTATGAAGAAAACACTTAAAAGATGAACCCCCATTTTAATAATCCTAATACTCTGAATAATTTTCACTATCAAAATAATTTTGATTGATAGATCCCATCCCCCCTGCCTGCAGCAGGCAGGCCTTTGTACAAAGGGGGGACTAAAACTATGCAGTGACAAGTAAAAACAATTTTTAAAATGGTTCTGAACTAAAGAAAAAGTTAGGATGGGGGTTTATCAGGTACAATCCGAAATTCTGAAAATCCACAGATTTATTTGTTGAATAATAACTGCAGAATTATTAACTTCCCTTGCCAATCAGATAAAACTAACAGGAGGAAAAAACTTGAAACAGAAAATGCTGATTTCAGCCGCTTTGCTGTGTTTGCTTTATTACTTCGCAGGGTCGGCTTTTATACCCGTACCGCAGCCCGATACAGAAAAAAAGAAATTCAGTTACAGCAAATTTGCAGAAAATCTAAAGAAGAGGCTGGACGACACTACAACAGGATACGGAATCTCAATATACGGGAAGGGGGTTCTGGTCGAACATTTTACTCACGGGGATAAACGTACGCACCGTGACGGCGGCGACATTGCTTTTGAAAATTCGAGCAGGCTTTTTATTGCGAGTATGAGCAAAACTCTTACCGCTATAGCAACGATCCAGCTGCTGAAAGCGGACGGTTTAACCCCGAATACGCTGATAAAAGATTACCTGCCGCCTGACTGGGAGCTGGGCCAGAATATTGACAAGATCACATTTCGTGATTTATTAACTCACATGAGCGGTATAAGAGCAAATGGCCCGCAAGACTGCAATGGTGAATTATACAAACAGCTCAGATGTAAGATCAGCAAAGGCGTTAAGTTGGACAGCATGGCGGTTCAGAGTTACCAGAATATGAATTTTGCATTGCTTAGAATTATTATACCTAAGCTTGAAGGCTTTAACCATCTCCCCGGCGAAGCTAACGATACTTCAACTGCAAACAAATATGTCAGGTACGTTCACAAAAATGTGTTTGATAAATGCGGCCTGAACGGCAGAGCGCTCACTCACCCTGATCTCTCGGAGAATGTTTGGTATTACGCTCTTCTTTACCCCGGATTAGCGGGACAAAGATTTCCGGGCGATTGGACGCCATTTTTAGGGGCGTACGGCTGGTTTGTTTCAGTTGATGATTATGCGACCGTGATCAATAAGCTTTTTCATTCCGATAAGCTTCTTGATAAGGCGTGGAGGGATACAATGACAACCGACGGGCTTGGCTGCTATACCTATGGCGGCGATCATGGCGGCTATTATTGGCACAATGGCGGATGGTCAGATTCTGAAACCGTCGGAGACGGAAACCTGAATACATGCTGGATGTATTACCCCGAAAACGACGTAATGTGCGTTGCCATGGTGAATTCCGATATCCCCGCGTGGTTCCCGGATATCCTGGCGCATGAGTACGACAAAGCCTGGAAATAAAAAAAGCAATGACTAATGACTAACTGAAGTTACGCAAAAAGATAAAGTTGCAAGCATTTTTCATTTTCATGAGCTCCGTTAAGTGCGACATATGAAATAGATTCCCGCCTTCGCGGGAATGTTTTGTGTAACTTCAGATAGTAAACAATAAAAAAGAAAAGTTCCCGTCCAATCTGAGTCTCTCAAAGAGGACTCAGATGTTTATTTACTGTTTTTCCTCTGAGTCCCCTTTCAGGGAGACTCAGAGGGGGACGGCAATCTTCCCATTAATTTCCAAGCGCCTTTTCTATCAGGCCCTCAAGATTTTCCTCAGAGGGATGGCCTGAAAAAACAACAAAGCCTGTTTTGTCAATCAAAAAGCAAACCGGCAGCCGGAAATTTGAACTCCCTTTTACGCCTGTATCCCAGTCGCTTTCCATTGAATAATCCGAGTCATAAGCTACACGGTATTCCATTTCGGAACCATGCTTATCCATAAATTTCTCAAGGCCATCCCGCCCATTGAGTTCATGGGTTGCCACTCCAATAACGATCAATCCATCCGATAAGTATTTCTTCTGTAATTTGCTGAGGTGTGGGATATTTTCAATACAGGGCTCGCACCATGTGCCCCAAAATTCGACAAGGTACACTTTCCCGTTTTCGAATGAATTAACAGGATCTCCTTTAAGCCATTCATCAACCGACAAAGCGGGGGCTTTGTCTCCGGCTTTAACGCCGGACTGCGCGAATAGACCGGGAACCAAGACCAATGCTATGAAGAAGAGCAAAACTATTCTCATCATTTTCTTAAATGGTAAATTATATCTGTTTTATATGGGATGATTCAACCAAAGAAATGGTTGCATATAGACCGGCGGGATCACGTTCCTTTTTTTCTTTACAGTACGGCGGGACCCGGGGGAATTATCATGGATTATTTTGGAAATCCTTTTGTTGTCATTGCATTATTAAAGAATTTCATTAATTTTCCGTCACTATCCTGTTTGGAAAGTTGTAAACAAAATTCCGGATAAGAAAGCATTTTGCCTTCAAAATCTGTGAACAGAGCGCTGAGGAAAGCTTTCCACATGTAATCGCCCATTTTCTCATTAAGAAGGCTGATTACATAAGGCCCTTTCCCATAGAGGATGATGCCTTTCTCCTTTGTATTCGGGTAGTCAACATTCAAGATGGGAACATCATTATCCGTGCCTGCAAATTCTTTATATTTGTCAAGAGCCTCCTGAAGCTCATCATTATAAGCCTGTTCGCCTTTAGTTTCTTTAGTGTGCATAATTCTCACATAATGAGGCAGAGAAAGCGCCATGAACCAAAAACCGGGTTGACCGTATTGGGCAAAGACGGCGGCCCCAAACCACTGTTCCGCAATCGCGAGGTGAAGGCCTTCAAAATCGTTTCTTTTGAATTCATCAAAATACTCGGAGCCAACCTGTATAAGACCGCTCCCTATATTGATGCCAGGGAACTCAGGGACCTCGCAAATTGTAAGTTTATCGTAAATATATGCGCCTATGTTATCATTGCAAAACGCAAGCATGCCGCCTGCCTGATCTAATATACCTGAGATAAGGGCTGTGTCAGCAGAAGTTGTGACAAGAGATATTTCCATCCCTGAATGAACCGATGTAAATTTCTTAAATTTGTCCAGCCTGTAGATTATCAGCGGTATTTTGAAAACAGGCGAATTACATTCCCAGGTAACAACTTTAGTCCCGGTTTTGGAAATGTCAAATTCCGGGGAAGTCTTATGTAAATTCCCGGCGGAAAGAGCGCCGCAATTTCCCGGAATCACCGCCGTGAGTTTTACTTTTGAGATCTGTTCCGCAATTAGCGGATACCACCTGTGACCCCTGTCAATCAAAACCATGTTATCTTTCACCGCGTCAATCGGAAAGCCATAAGCAAATGTTATTGAAAACGGGCCGGGCTCATAAGCGCCTTCAGGAAAGCGGATTTGAATTGTATCATTTCCTGAAAATTCAAACTGCAACTCATACTTTACGCCTCCTTTATTTAAAGAAAGCGCCGGCTTTGTAATTTGGTTGTTCAGAAGCATAAAAATTACTGGCGACCCATCCAGCTTAACCGCATTGCATATTACTTTTACTGAAATCAGCGTGTCATTTACGGAATGCAGCGCTGCAGTGATATCATAAGATTCGATATTAACGGCGCCTGAGCGGCTGAACGAAAATCCTGTTATAAAAAAAATAAGCAGAAATGAAATTGGATACCTGAAGCAGGACGGCATGAGAACGCTCCATTCTCCCATAATATGTTGGGTGATAATTCGTACCTGGCGTATGGGAATTCGCCAATTACCGGCGCTTTCCAAATTTAATCATACTTTTTGGGTTTTGTAAGGCAACTCGAAAAGAGCAATAACTAATTACAATTAAAAAGATAGTAAATAATATACAGTAAATAAAGAATCGAACATTTCTAAAAAAGAAAAACCCGACAAAATTTAACATTTCATCAGGTTTTGTTAATTGTAAATATACAGGCATTCATCCGATGACGATTGAGTCATCGGATGTACAAGCTCCATTTTAAGTAAATATTATATTAGCGCCTGCGGATACTTCGTAGAACTGGCCGACGGATATCACATCATCAACCTGTTTGCAGAAATCTTCTTTGTGCAAATGGAACATGTCCACCGAAGCTTTGCATGCGTAAATATTGCAGCCCGCGTCATGAATCATTTCGATAAATTCGCGTACCGGCGGAATATCAAGCTTTTCCATCTCTTTGGCCATCATATGCGTAGCAAAAGCCGACATACCGGGCAGCCCGCCAAGCATTGTAGGCATGTGCATCGCGGGGTTGCCAACAGTAGCGACCTTAATATGGTCCATTTTCTTATCTATAATAGCGTCCATCCCGAAGAATGTGAAGAACAGATTTGCATCTATCCCCTCCATTCTCGCGCCGTTAGCCATTATAAGAGCAGGATAAACGCCCTCTAGCGATCCCTTTGAGACAATTATTGAGACTTTTCTTATCGGTTCAAGATTATTGCCGTTCATTTTTTAGTTTCTCCTTTCCTATTATATGCATCCCTTAGGTTTTGGCAGTCCGGCTATTTTGGCGGCTTTTTTTGCCGGTCCGCCCGGAAACAACGCATAAAGCGTTTTTGTATCAATGCCGCTTTCTTTGGTAAGCTTTCTTATTGAGGGCGCATCGCCGGTTTCGCTGAATACTTTCCTCATGAAATTTATGACTTTCCAGTGTTCTTCCGTCAGTTCTCCTATGCCGGTTTCTCTTGCGATTTCTTTTGCTATTTCTTCATTCCAGTCCTGTAGATTAACAAGGTTTCCGTCGGCGTCTATAGCCAGAGACTTACCGAGAATTTCGATGGTTCCAACTGCTGTTGACATTATTATTGACTCCTTTGAATATTAAGCTAATTATTTGATAAAATTAATTTATTATGATTTGTATCGGATAAACTCTTCAGGAACCTGATAGCAAACGCTATACCTCTTCTCATTTCAGGCGTATTCATTTCTTTGACCAGCCTGAAAACCGAGACCTTATCGTTTACCTCGATATTCAGTTTTTCGTAAACGTTCAGCGCCGAGTTGAATGTTTGGAGCATTTCAGGCTGTGTGAAGTTCTTCACCGTCTGTAAAATTGCCACAATGTTTTCGGCCAGGTTTTTCACATCTTCGGGGCTGAACGAAGTGACAATGTGGTCCATAATCATAATGCCCTCCGAAAAGAAGCGGAAGTAGCCTTTGCGGTCGAATTCATCAAGCTTGTTCATGAAATCCAGAAAATAATCTCTCGCAAGCGGAGTAGCGTCCTGCAAAAAGTCCTTTAAGCTTTCAATCTGTTGAATACTGCTATCAATAGTGTTAACGTTCCTGAGCAGGCGTTTGCCGAGGTGCAGAAGGTCTTTGGTTTGAAAGCTGTCATGAAGCTCCTCAAGTTCATCAACCGCAGTTTCATATACGCCCTTGCTTACGCGCATCAGATCGTCTTTAAGATCTTCCATTTCTTTCCTGTGGCGCTTCTGAAGGTCAATTTCCTCAAGAATGAAATCGAGCTTGACTGCCAGAGCGTCTACCTTTTTTTCAAGTTCAGTTGTTTCCATGGTCATGCTCTCTTTCCGGCCATTGACATATGCGATTCCACAGGCAGTTCAAGGCCCTTTAAAAGGAAATTCCAATACATCCAGCGGAACATCACTTTGCCGTAGTGATTCATTTTAGTTTCTTCCAGAAGCGAAAAAGGCCCCACGCCCGGAAGCGGGAATTTCCCCGGCAAGGGCTCGGTGTCATAATTGAAATCGATAAGAATTCCCTTGCCGAACCCGGATTCGATAAAACAGTTCGCATGCCCGTCAAAAGATGCGTCCGGCCTGCGCCCTTCGATGACGCTCATGAAATTTTCGAAAAGTATATCAGACTGGAAGTGCGCCACGGAACCTGCTTTTGAACTTGGGAGGTTTGTAGCGTCCCCTATAACGAAGATATTATCGTAACCCTTAGCCATCAGGGTTGCTTTATCGGTGGGCACAAAATTAAGCTCATCGCCCAGGCCGCTGCGTCCGATAACTTCGTCTCCCATATTTGTCGGGATCGTTATCAATACATCAAAGGGGACTTCCTTTTCATCCCAGCTTATTATCTTCTTATTTTCGTTGTCTACCCGTGCGATATTAAAGTCGGTTATCAGCTTGATATTCTTTTTTGACATGAAATCGCCCAGCACCGAGGATGCGATGGGCTTTGTAAAAGCGCCTGAAAGCGGAGTTACAAAATGGATATCGACCTTATCCCTGATCTGCTTTTCGGTAAAGAACCAATCTGCCAGAAAAACGAATTCAAGCGGCGCCACGGGGCACTTGATCGGCATTTCGGTAATATTAAGGACAAGTTTGCCGCCTTCCCAGCGCTTGAAGAAATTTGCCAGCGCACAGGCGCCTTCTATTGTGTAAAAATCAAAAATTGATTTCTGCCAAAGTTCGCCTTTAAGTCCTTCAGTTTCTTCCGGTTTAACTTTAGAACCGGTCGCGATGATAAGGTAATCGTAGCTTAAAACGCGGTTATCTTTGAGCAGGATCTTATTTTCGGCTGTGTCTATTTTTTCAACTTCCGCCATAATTACGTCTGTGCCTGAGGGGAAAAAATCGCGTTTTGGTTTTATGACGTCATTCCTGTCATATATGCCAAACGGGATGAACAAAAACCCGGGTTGGTAATAATGCGTTTCCATCTGATCTACTATGGTTATGTGCCATTCATTTTTATCGAGAACAGCGCTCAGCTTATTCAGCATTATTGTTCCTGCAGTTCCCGCGCCTAATATTACTAACTTTTTCATTGTTCTAATCTTTCATTGAATTTATAGCGTGCGTTAAATCTTTTATTTTTGTTTTAATTATTCCACAATTAGCGAAGTTTTTGTATACTTCGCACTCTCTGCATTCTTCATCCAGGCAGTAATTATTTTTCTTGGGAAGCGTCCAGCAGGGCATGTTATGCTCGCTGAAAGCCCGGCAGGCTTCCCCTGATTCGTTGCAGCCGGTAATTTTCCAGCAGGGGATGAGCGATAATATAGTTTTGATCCCGTTAATGCTTATCTTGTCTTCGTTTATTGTTTTCCGGATGCACTTTATCCTGTTCAGGTCTTCGTTTGAGTAAAGCCTCTGATTTGAGGTTTTTTTGTATGGTATTATGAGACCTTCCCTTTCATACATTCTAAGCGTGTGGACCGAAATCTCCAGCAGTCTGGCCGCGGTACTTATTGTGTATAGAGGCTCGTTATTTGTGAAATTCTGTTCCATTTTCTCTATTTTGTTATATTTACGGATGCTAACATTATTCGTATTTTTAAATATCAACTATTCAAAAATAATATATGAGGGCCGCTCCAGCCAATGACGTGCATCATATTAAAATATGATTTTTGTCATGGATTTATTCGAGGTAAATCATGAATAAACAGCATCCATTTTAGCTTACAATTTATGGCCCGGAGAACGCCAGTCTCAATCATTGTATATAAAGTAAAATTGCGGTAATTTTGTGCAGGAAAGAAACTAAATTTGGCATTTAAACGTTAGATTTAGTGAATTAAACGAAGAAGGTATAAATGGATAGTAATTTTTCCAACAGAGTTCAGGATGTTATTCGCTTGAGCAGGGAAGAAGCCATCAGGTTAGGCCATGATTATATTGGCACCGAGCATTTGCTCTTAGGCATTATCCGCGAAGGCGAAGGCATTGCGATAAAGATCTTTAAGAACCTCGGAAAAGATGTTAACAAGATAAAAAAGGTAATCGAAGATACGGTAAGGCAGTCAGGAGCGACCCTTACTGTAGGCAACATACCTCTAACAAAGCAGGCGGAAAAAGTCTTAAAGATAACATATCTTGAGGCTAAGATATTCAAATCAGATGTAATAGGCACCGAGCATTTGCTTCTTTCTATATTAAGGGAGGATGATAACCTAGCCTCGCAGATATTGCAGCAGTTCGGAGTAACATACGAAGTCGTAAAAGAAGAGCTTCAGAATATATTGAGCGGCAAGTCATCTACGCCCCCGCCTTCAAAGCCGGCTGGTGAGAAGAAACAGGAACGTTCAAAGACTCCCGTGCTTGATAATTTCGGCAGAGACCTCACAAGGCTTGCCATTGACGACAAGCTTGACCCCATAGTAGGGCGCGAAAAAGAGATTGAGCGCGTTGCGCAGGTTTTAAGCCGCAGGAAAAAGAACAATCCTGTGCTGATTGGCGAACCCGGCGTCGGAAAAACGGCGATTGCCGAGGGACTTGCTATAAGAATTGTTCAGAAAAAGGTTTCGCGTGTGCTGCATGATAAACGGGTTGTTACGCTTGATCTTGCATCGCTGGTTGCGGGTACAAAATACCGCGGGCAGTTTGAAGAGCGTATGAAGGCTGTCATGAATGAGCTTGAAAAAGCGCGCGATGTAATTTTATTTATTGATGAACTTCATACAATTGTCGGCGCAGGCGGCGCATCAGGTTCGCTTGACGCGTCAAATATTTTCAAGCCGGCGCTTGCAAGAGGCGATTTGCAGTGCATCGGCGCCACAACGCTTGATGAATACAGGCAGTATATAGAAAAAGACGGGGCGCTTGACAGGCGTTTTCAGAAAATTATTGTCGACCCCACAACCGAAGAAGAGACGATTCAGATACTTATGAACATAAAACATAAGTACGAAGAACATCACAATGTGAAATATGCAGATAAGGCTATTGAATCGGCGGTCAAATTAAGTTCAAGGTATATTACAGACAGGTATCTGCCGGATAAAGCTATTGATGTGATGGATGAAGCGGGTTCGCGAGTTCACCTAGCGAATATAGTTGTGCCTGAAAATATTCTTGGTCTTGAGGGTGAAATTCAGAACATCAAAGTTCAGAAGAACCAGGTTGTAAAGAGCCAGAATTTTGAAGAGGCTGCAAGGCTCCGCGATGAAGAGAAACGGCTGCTGACCGACTTGGAGCAGGCTAAACTAGACTGGGAAGTTAAGTCGCAGAGCATTGTTCACGAAGTCACTGAGGAAAATGTGGCCGATGTGGTTTCGATGATGACGGGCATTCCTGTTAACCGCGTAGCGCAGTCAGAATCGGAGAAGCTTGTTAAGATGGAAGACGAACTGAAGAAGTTTATAGTTGGCCAGGATGAGGCTATTATTAAGCTATCAAAAGCTATTCGCAGAACACGTGCGGGATTGAAAGACCCGAACAGGCCGATCGGTTCATTTATTTTCCTGGGCCCCACCGGCGTAGGAAAAACCGAAATGGCAAAGGTGCTGGCAAGGTTTCTTTTCGATAGCGAAGAGAACCTTATCAGGATAGATATGAGCGAGTATATGGAAAAATTCAATGTGTCCAGGCTTGTAGGCGCTCCTCCGGGATATGTAGGTTACGAAGAAGGCGGACAGCTTACCGAAAAAGTAAGGCGCAAACCTTATTCGGTTGTACTGCTTGATGAGATCGAGAAGGCGCATCCGGACATATTTAATATTTTGCTGCAGGTATTGGATGAAGGCGTATTAACAGACTCTCTTGGACGCAGGGTTGATTTCAAGAATACAATTCTGATAATGACGTCTAATATCGGGACAAAAGATATTAAATCGATCGGCGGATTGGGATTTGGGAATCCGACGGGCGGAGATAAGCATGATAAGATGAAATCGCAGATAGAGGACTCGGTTAAGAAAGTATTCAGCCCCGAGTTCCTAAATAGGATTGACGATCTGATAACGTTTAAACAGCTTTCGAAGGACGATATTTTCAAGATAATCGATATATCAACGCGCCAGCTGTTAAAGAGAATCCTTGCGCTCGGTATAACATTCGAATTTACTGATGAAGCGCGCGAATTCCTCTCCGAAAAAGGATACGACCCGCTTTACGGCGCCAGGCCGCTGCGCAGGGCAGTGCAGAAATATATCGAGGACCCGGTTTCGGAAGAAATTCTAAAAGGTTCGTTCAAGGAAGGCTCGAAGATAGTAGTCAAGTACGTGAAAGGCGAGGATCAGCTTCAGTTTATTGATTCTTCAAAGGAAAACGGAACCCCGGCTAATGTTGAGCCTGAATCGATAAAAGAAGGCAATTAAGATAAAAAGGTTAATTAATTAAAGCCCGGCGCAAAACGCCGGGTTTTTTATTTTTCTACGGGTAACCCTAATAATACAGGATTATCGCAGGATCCCCGTTTACACGGGAATTTAGGCAAAAAAATATTTGTAATTCAATTCATTTATTGCTAAATTTACCTAATCTAATTACAAATCAAAACAAAAACAAAATATGAAACTATCTAACGGTATTTTGATAGCTTTGCTGTCATTAAATCTGATTTTCATTTCCAAGAGCGTATTTTCGCAGGATATTGAAGAAGGCGAGACAAGCGAGAGCATCGCCCAGCGGGAACAGTATATTTATGAAAGGCGTGCCGGCGGCCCCGGGATGACAATCGCTTCCGACGCATATCATAATGCGCTTATGCAGGCTTCGCTCGTACCAAAAGACAGGAATTCGGGCAGCATGACCGCCACAATTTCGTGGGTTTCGGTAAATCCGCAGGGAATGTTTTATAACCGCACCGGAGCTAATTACATTTCCGGCAGAACGAATTCTATAGCTTTCGACCCGACGAATTCCGCCATCATGTATATTGGCGCGGCGCAGGGGGGCGTCTGGAAGACCACTAACGGAGGCGTTAACTGGGTAGTTTTGACCGACGGCTTGCCAAACATGGCCTGCGGCGATATTGCTATAGATCCCAATAACGCCAATGTTCTCTATCTTGGCACAGGCGAACTTAATTACTCATTGGATAGTTTCTATGGAAACGGAATATATAAATCTACTGATGCGGGCGCTACATGGGTGCAGGTTGGAACTACCGCCGTTGGCTCAAGGTTTTCGCAAATTGTAGTAGACCATACTAACTCAAATATAGTTTATGCTGCAGGTAGCCTTGGAGTGTTCAAATCGACTAACGCGGGCGCTAACTGGACAAGTATGACCAGCGGAAGTAATTCGAACTGCCTCATAGTAAACCCAACCAATACCCAGATCCTTTATACGTCGGTTGGAGGCTACAGTTCAGGCGTCATAAGGAAAAGCACAGACGGCGGAACGACCTGGGTTACACAGACAGGCGGATTGCCTGGCAGCATGGGCCGCGTGCAGCTGGCAATGGCGCCATCAGATGTCAATACGGTTTATGCAAGCGTTGCTACGTCCGGGGGCGCGCTACTTGGACTATACAAAACGTCCGATGCAGGAACAACATGGACCCTTCAGGCAAGCGCGCCCAACTATATGAGCAGCCAGGGTTGGTATGATAACGCCGTGGTTGTAAATCCAACCAATGCAGCCTCCGTTCTTGTCGGCGGTTTAGATATTTACAGCTCTGTGAACAGCGGAACAACACTTACCCAGCGGACAAGCTGGTCGACTACAAACACGAATAATTTTTCACATGCCGATATACATTGCCTGAAATACAACAACGGCGTATTGTTCTGCGGTTCAGACGGCGGCGTTTACAAATCAACTGATAACGGCGTTACATGGACGGACCTGAATCATACTTTGTCGACACTTCAGTACCAGGGCGCGGATTATGACCCGACAAATATTTCTAAGCTGTACGGCGGTTGCCAGGATAACGATAAAGAAACGTCTACTGACGGCGGAACAAGCTGGATACAAAGAACAACGGGGGATGGAGGTTACACGGTTGTAGATCCTGTAAACCCTCTTTACATATATGGTCAATATGTTAATGGATCTCTTGAGCGTTCAAACAACGGGGGAGTTGGCTTCACAGAAGTAAAGCCTACGGGTTCAACCGGCGGTTTGTTCTATAACCCCTACGAAATGGCGCCCGGCGACCATAACACTATAGTATACGGGCAGGCAGATGTTTGGAAAACTTCTAACGATCAGACTTGTTCAAGCGGCAGCGGATGGACACAAATTGCCACGACAGCGGTTGTTGGCGGAAGCGTTTCGGCTATCGGAATCAGCGCGCAGAATACAAGCAAGATCTATATTGGCACCTCAAACGGAAAGATCATGGTTACAACGGATAACGGAACAACTTGGTCTACAACCGGGGGCAACCCGTATATTACTGATTTGGCAGTTGACATTACAAATGACGCCGTTTGTTATGCGTCGCTTGGCGGCGCCGGCGCTACACATTTGTTAAAAACTACAAACTACGGGGCGAGTTGGGTAAGCGTAACAGGCAACCTGCCCAGTATTGCGGCTAACTCAGTTTCGATTAGAACTACAACGCCAAGAATGTTATTTGTGGGAACAGATATGGGTGTGTTCCAGTCTGTTGACGATGGCGCTACATGGGTATCGTTTTCATCAGGAATGCCAACGGCGCAGATCTATGATTTGAAATATAAAGAAAGTCCGCAGATACTACTGGCTGTTACTCACGGAAGGGGCTGCTGGACGTTTAATATCGCGTCTATTATTGGAATAAATAACTATAGCGGCGTTGTCAAAGATTTTAAATTGGAACAGAATTATCCTAATCCCTTTAATCCAAGCACTTTGATAGGATTTGATCTTCCCAAGGAAAGCCCTGTTAAATTAACAGTGTTTGATATAGTCGGCAATAAAGTCGCCGTTCTATCAGACGGCAACAGGAATCCCGGCCACCATGAGGTTAAATGGGAAGCCGGAAGCTTTGCCAGCGGTATTTATTTTTATAAGATAGAAGCGGGTTCGTTTGTTGAGACCAAAAGAATGGTGTTAGTCAAATAGCAATTAGTAAATAGTAAAT
The DNA here is from genome assembly GCA_963816535.1 of uncultured Ignavibacteria bacterium. Classification (GTDB taxonomy): domain Bacteria; phylum Bacteroidota; class Ignavibacteria; order Tepidaquicellales; family OLB5; genus CAWFKW01. Next base: position 256,738 of record CAWFKW010000001.1, read on the forward strand.
AACAGAAAGGGGCGCTTTTGGCGTCCCTTTCTGTTTGTCAAAAGTACGTTGCTACAATTTCATCGCATAACGCGTAACCCTTTCGTGTCATCTTAAAATGGGAGTTGTTTAACGTTGCGAAGTCGCTTTTAAGAAGTACGTCAATGGCGTCTGAATACTTTTCTTCAAAATCCTCATCATACTTTGCCTTAAACTTCTTTGTATCTATCCCTTTGCTTCTAAGCCCTAAAAAAATATACTCTGTTATAGATGTATTATTATCTATTTCCTCGGAAAAGTCCGCTGCGCTTTGGCCGTCGTTAATCTGCATAATATATTTATTTATATCGCGAATATTGGTCCATCTTTTATTATTTACAAATGATGACGCCGAAGGCCCAAAAGAGAGATAATCGTAATATTCCCAGTATTTGAGGTTATGGCGGCACTCATATCCGTTTTTAGCGTAATTTGAAATCTCGTATTGGCTGAAGCCCTGTTGAGGGAGAAACTCCATTGTAAATTCATACATCTCGCGCTCTAAATCCTCGTCAGCTTTTCTCACTCTGTTCTTATGCAGCAGCATGTTCAGAAATGTACCTTCCTCAAAGATCAATGAATATGCAGAAATATGCTTTGTCCCGAGCGAGATGGCTTCCTCCAGATTATGACGCCAGTTTTCCAAACTCTGGTTAGGTAGCGCGAAAATCAGGTCAATATTTATATTTTCATATCCCGCATCCTGCGCTGATTTGACGGCATCCGCCGCCTGCATGGCGGAGTGTATTCTGGTTAAGAACTTTAACTCCGAATCAATAAACGACTGCACGCCAAAGCTTATTCTGTTTATTGGAAGTTTCTTAAGTTCGTTTAGCTTATTTTTATCCAGCGTGCCGGGGTTAGCTTCAATTGTGATTTCGCTTTGCGATGAAATGTTATAATACTGAAAGAGTGTTCCGAAAATGGAAGAGAAATCTTCGTATGAAAGCAGGGAAGGGGTTCCGCCGCCGAAAAAAATTGTGTCAAATGATTTATCCTTAACCAGTCCGGATTGGCTTTTAATCTCACTTTTCAGGCAGTCGAGAAATTCCTCTTTGCGGGAATGATTTGTAATAGAATAGAAATCACAATAAATGCATTTTGTATCGCAGAATGGGATATGTAAGTAAAGCCCGGCCATTATAGCCCCACCCCAGCGCTAAAAGCGCTTCCCCTCCCCGATGGGGAGGGGATTGTAAAATCTTGCCTATTCATCTTTGATGAATATAAACTAAAGTTGTAAGTCCTCCCCTTCGGGGAGGAAATAGGAGGGGTATTATTTAAAACAAACATTAACGCGACCCCACCCCAGCGCTAGAAGCGCTTCCCCTCCCCGAGGGGGAGGGGATTGTAAAATCTTGCCTATTCATCTTTGATGAATATAAACTAAAGTTGTAAGTCCTTCCCTTCGGGGAGGAAATAGGAGGGGTCGAATCATTTTCTACTCAATCATTCTGCCGATACGGTTCCAGCGGACCGAACCCATAAGGTCTACAAAGTCTGAAAACGGAATATTTGAATCCCATGACCAATATGTGATCATCGCCTTGCCCACTATACTTTCACGAGGCACAAAGCCCCAGAATCGGCTGTCAAGCGAATTGTTCCTGTTATCGCCCATCATGAAATAGTAATTAGTTTCTACCGTGTACTGAGAGGTTTCTTTGCCGTCAATGAAAATTTTGCCGTCAGACTGCATATTAATTTTGTGCCCTGCGCGTCTTATAAATGTATCCCACTTTTCGATGTTACCCCGGTTCAGATTAATCACTTCCCCTTTTTTGGGCACTACAACGGGGCCGTAATTATCTTCGTTCCAGTTGCTTCCTTTCGGGAAGGTCCGAGGGTCAGGCTGCTTGTTAACAGGCGTTACGAATATTGAGGTCGATGGATTCGGGTAAACTTTACCGTTCACATATAATACTTTATCCACTACACGTATCGTATCGCCGGGTTCGCCAATGAGCCTTTTCAGGTATTCAACCGGGGTAGAGGGAATAACTTCGTCCCGGAAACCGGGAAACTCAAAGCTTACGATGTCGCCTCTGTGCGGTTCTCTTACCGCAGGAAGCTTAATATACGGAAGCTTAATATCCGTAAACGGGATTGTCCTGGGAGAGGTCGCGCCGTAAATGAACTTATTGAAGAACATTTTATCGCCGACTAAAATGGTATTTTCCATTGAACCCGTAGGGGTGCCGTAGCCCTGTATAAAAAATGACTGAATAAACAGGACAATAAGTAAATTGAATATAATAGCCTTAGCAGCGTCTAAATTCTTCTTCAGGCTGCTGTCTTTTGTTGATTGATAGTGTTTTGCCATAATTGTAATATTATTAACGTATTATGTTGCCTATTCGGTTCCAGCGAATTGAGCCCAGATAAGAGCTTAATTGAGCAAATGGTATATTCGAATCAGACGACCAATAAATGAATGATAATTTTCCGATAATACTCTCTTCGGGGACAAAACCCCAATATCTGCTATCCAGACTATTATTCCGGTTATCGCCTAACATAAAATAATAATCATGTTCTACTTTATACTCGTTTGCCTGATTCCCGTCTAAAAAAATATCTTTTCCATCTACCCAAACTTTATGATTTTCTCTTTTTATGAACGTATCCCATTTCATTATGTTCGAAGTATCAAGTTTAATTATATCATTTTTTTTCGGTACAACAACAGGACCATAGAAGTCTTCGTTCCAGTTGCTTCCCACGGGAAACATTCGTGGGTCAACAATAGAATTAGTTATTGAGTTTCTAAACTTTGATGATTCCTCAGGTTCTTTTATGAAAGCTCCGTTAACATATAAAGCTTTTCTTCTTATTAATATTGTGTCTCCCGGTATGCCGGCAATTCTTTTCACATATTCAACAGGCGTAGAGGGTTTGGACTCATCCCTGAATCCCGGAAACTTAAAAGTTACTATATCATTTCTTTCAGGTTTTGAAAATATCTTTAAGTATTCTGCAGTGAATGGTTTGTGAATACCGTAAGATGTTTTATTAACTATAAATCTATCCCCAATCAAAAGTGTATTTTCCATTGACCCTGTTGGGGTTCCATATCCTTGAATCGTAGTTGATTGAATGATCGGAATATATAAGTAACTATCGAAATAATGTAAAAATAAAAGAAGGATCACATAATAAAACCATTTGTTATACTTCTTCAATCTAAATTCTTTTTCCCGTCGTGCTGTTAGAACCGAATCAATAACAGTATAAATCCAAAATATAAATGAAGCAATTAAAGTCATTATAAATCCATAAATCAAGTTAAAGGTAGCAAATAAGATTAATAATATAAGAAGAGAAGGATAATAAACCGCATTAACTAATATCACTTTTTTAATATTCCCAACATAAAGATATCCGAGCCCAAGGCAAAAAAATGATAACCAAAAAGCTCCCCAGGCAGAACGCGGATGGTACTTTACTTTCGGCTGTATTATTTCAGGAGGCTGTTCGGACATTTAATTATCAAATTTTCATCTGATTATGTTAGCTATACGGTTCCATCTGATCGAACCAAATAAATCGCCAATATGCGAGAACGGTATATCAGGATTCCAGGACCAATAAATAAGCAGAGCTTCGCCTACAACGTTCTCTCTCGGCATAAAGCCCCAGAAACGGCTGTCAAGAGAATTGTTCCTGTGGTCGCCCATCATGAAGAAATAATCTTTCTGCACTTTATATTCTGTAACTTCTTTATCATCAATGAAAACTTTCTTATCGGATGCAAGCCTTGGATTGTGTCCCTCTCTTACAATAAACATTTTCCACGCTTCAAAATTATCAGCGGAAAGCTTAATTACGTCATCTTTCTTAGGAACCCTGATGGGGCCGTAATTTTCCTCGTTCCAGCCGCTGCCTTTTGGGAAAGTTCTTGGATCGGCGCTGTTTAGCTCCAGCTGGCTTTGGTGAGGAGGATTGAAGATTGCATTCGGCGGATTAGGCTGCTCCTTTCCGTTAACAAAGAGCGCCTGGTTTATGATCTGAATCGTATCCCCGGGCTCTGCAACGAGCCTTTTGATGTAATTAACAACCTCTTTTGACTGCGCTTCATCTCTGTTCCCCGGAAAATCAAATACAACAACGTCGCCTTTGTGAGGATCTTTAAGCGCGGGCAGCCGGACGTAAGGAATGCGGATATCGGTAAACGGGATGTTTCTCGGAGTAGTGGCTCCGTAAATGAATTTATTTACAAGGAGGAAATCGCCGACAAGCAGAGTATTCTCCATCGAGCCGGTTGGAATCCTGTATGCCTCTATAAAAAATATTTTTATGAAGAACGCCACGAGAGCAGCAAACAGAAGAGCGTCTAAAAATTCTTTGGATTTTGATTTGTTCTGCTTCTTTAATTTACCGGAAGTTTCAGGTTTAGAATTAGTTTTCTTGCTGTCCATTTATAATTTCATAATTGTATTATTCTTCTATTGATAATATTGCCAGGAAAGCTTCCTGAGGGATTTGCACTGACCCCACTTGTTTCATTCTTTTCTTTCCTTCTTTTTGCTTCTCCAGTAATTTTCTCTTTCTTGAGATATCGCCGCCGTAGCACTTGGCAATTACATTTTTGCGCATCGCTTTCACGCTTTCTCTTGCAATGATCTTGGCGCCAATGGCCGCCTGTATCGCTATTTCGAACATCTGCCGTGGGATAAGCTGCCTCAGTTTCGTGCACAGCTTGCGCCCCCAATCGTACGATTTGGACCTGTGAACAATTGCTGATAACGCGTCTACAGGTTCCGCGTTAAGAAGTATATCAAGCTTCACCAGGTCAGATTCCCTGTAATCAAGGTATTCATAATCAAGCGAAGCGTATCCTTTAGATATAGATTTAAGCTTGTCATGAAAATCAAAAATAATTTCTGAAAGAGGGAATTCAAACTGCAAATCTATTTTTGTCGGGGTCAAATATGTCGTTGATTTAAAAACGCCCCTTCGGTCGCTCGCGAGTTTCATGATGTTTCCCATGAATTCAGTCGGCGTAATAATCTGCGCGCTGATAAAGGGTTCCTCAATATGGTCTATACTTCCGATTGGCGGCATTTGAGACGGATTATCAATGTTAACTACTCCGCCATCGGTAGTAACGATCTTATACTCAACATTAGGGACTGTTGTAACAATTGTCTGGTCATATTCGCGTTCAAGCCTTTCCTGTGTAATCTCCATATGGAGCAGTCCAAGAAAACCGCACCTGAACCCGAACCCAAGGGCATTTGAGGTCTCAGGTTCAAATAACAGGGAAGCGTCGTTGGTTTTCAGCTTTGTTAGCGCCTCACGCAGGCTTTCAAACTCCTCGCTTTGCGAAGGATAAATACCTGAAAAAACCATCGGTTTTATCTTCTTGTACCCCGGCAGCGGTTCAGCGGCCGGGTTCTCAATATTAATAACCGTATCGCCTACAATAAGTTCGTTGGTTTCTTTGATGCCGGTTATCATATAACCTACGTCGCCTGATTTAAGCGAGCCGGACTTCAACCTGTTCATTTTGAGGATGCCCACTTCTTCAGCTTCGGTATCGATGCCTGTGGCAAAAAATCTAACCTTATCTTTATCTTTGATCTCGCCGTCGAAAACGCGGATGTAAGTGATTATTCCGCGGTATGTATCAAACGTTGAATCGAACACCAGAGCGCGGAGCGGGGCCCCCATATTAACATCCGGCGGCGGGATCTTATTAACGATAGCTTCAAGTATTTCTGAAGTCCCTATATTCTGTTTAGCGCTTGCGAGGATGATATCCTCATCTTTGCAGCCTATCAATTCGATAATTTGTTTTTTTACAATATCAACGCTGGCGCTTGGCAAATCGATCTTATTTATGACAGGTATTATAGTCAGGTCCGCGTCGATGGCGAGGTACAGGTTGCTGACTGTCTGCGCCTCGATACCCTGGGACGCATCAACAACAAGCAGGGCGCCTTCGCACGCTGCAAGCGAACGTGAAACTTCGTATGAAAAATCCACATGGCCCGGAGTATCGATCAGGTTCAGCGTAAAATTCTCGCCTGAAACGCCCCGGTACTGAAGCTGTATGGCATGCAGCTTTATTGTAATGCCGCGTTCCTGTTCGAGTTCCATGTCGTCAAGCACCTGTTTTATCATGTCGCGCTTGGCAATCGTATGGGTTTCTTCAAGCAGCCTGTCGGCGAGCGTGGATTTACCGTGATCTATATGCGCTATTATACAAAAATTCCTGATACTGTTTTGCATCGCCCGTCGTCAAATAAAATAAGTAGCAACTCTTGCCGGAAGTCAGTGGCGCTTCAGAAGCGAACCGCCACCGGCCGGCTTAGTTACTACTTAATTGTAAAATTAGAATTTATGAGATCCTGCGCTAACGCTATGCAGTTCCGGCAGTTTTTCTCTGTTGCCTGATATCCTGTATTTCGTTGCGCATCTCCTGGCATTTTTTCCTGACCTCATTCAAAGACTTTCTTAATCTTGTTCCCGCAGAATTCTGTCCTTTGGTGTAAAATTTCTCCAGGTCTTTACCCATAGCATCAAGCATTGATCTGATTTCGTTGATTTTTTCCATTTATTTTCTCCTTTATAAATTTGAAAAAATAATTAAAATTTTTGGAACAGGATTATTTATTTAATGGACGATGTAACTGTATTTACATATGGGATATCCAGAATTGTCTTGATGCCCCATAATGTGAACGCCAGCCCGGCCACTATTAAAACTCCGACTACAGTTATAGATTGCCAGCTTTTCAGCTTATAATCTCTGAAGATCCCCCAAATGCCGTTCAAGCCGTGATACATACCCAGAACCACAAATGTCAGGTCAAGCACTCTGTACCAGTTGCTCTGCATTCTTGCAAGCACTGCGTCATACGTGTGCCCTGATTGCGGGTTATAATGCATTAAAATGTAATGGCCTATCATAACTACAACCAGTATTAATCCTGTAACTCTCTGGAAAACCCAGCTAAAAGACCCTGAACTTCTCGAATTCTGATGTCTATACATATCTACAAAGAAGCGAACAATTTGTGAATTTCATAAGAAAACATAACGTAGCCCATAGCAAAAAAGAGGACAATACCTATTACTACAGAAAACCGGTACAACTGCTTATGATATTTAGCCCCGTCAGCCCAATCAACAAGCACAATCCTAACGCCGTTCAAAGAATGAAATAATACAAAAGCAAAAAGAAACCATTCAAGAACCATGAAAAAGGGAGTCGAATAATGCTCCATAAATGTATTGAATGCGACTCTACCCTGAGCAAGGGGGCTTAACGAAAAAATATGCATAAATAAATATGCAATTAGCGCTATACCTGTAATACGGTGCAAAATCCATGCTTTACTGCCTGAATCTTTTTTGTAACTCAGGTTAGTTTTAACCCAGCTGCGCTGGTCGAATTTTTTGATTTCACCCATTTACGAAACAAAAGTAGTTAAATTTGTTTGAAAATGCAATATCTCTGAAAAAATTGTAATTTTTTTAAATTTTTTGAAAGTGTTTTGTTCTTCGGAAAAGGCGGAAAAAGAGGGATAATTGAAGAAAATTCAATAAAATCGCAGAAATCTGCGTAGTGAAAAAATACTGCCGAACATGCCCAGCAAAGTGCCAAATACTATCATCAGAAATAAGAATGTCGAATTGATAACTGAAAATGTAAAATCAGTATTTGTGTATGTTGAGTAGAAATAATTAAGAAATAGCTGCAAAACTATAACGGCAAGAATACTCCCTGCAAATCCCTGAAAAAATCCTTCCAATATGAACGGAGTTCTAATAGTCTCTTTTGACGCGCCGATCAATTTCATAAGTTCAATTGTATCTTTTTTTGCAGTAATCATGAGCTTAATAGTATTACCCACAAGGAATATGGAAGAAAAAGTGATAATTATCAAAAGGCTAAGGTTCAGAAATACCAAAGAATTCGAGTTTCTTTCCAAAATCTCAAGATTATTCTTCGCATACTGAACATTGTCGATTTCTTTGTATTTTTTTAACTCGGTCTTAATTTTCTCAATTCTGTCAACTGTTTTATATTCATCATAAAGCGAAATTTTGAACGATGCCGGCAGGGGATTGTAGTCAAAAACCTCAAGAATATCTTTGCCGAAGTCTTCCGCAAAAATTTTGGCTGCTTCATCTTTAGAAATATATCTGATTGACTTAACGCCGCCAATTGTCTTCATGTCGTTTATCATTTTTACAGATAATGAATCAGGGAACGTATCTATTAAATACGCGTCAATTTCAACTTTATCGCGGATCATTTTCATAAGCCTGACGGAGTTGATAGATATTGTAACATATACTCCAAGCAGCAGCACGGCAAGCGCGATAAGTATAGTGGAGCTTATCACCGCCGATTTAGCGGTCTTAATATACCGCCAAAGCTCTTTGAAATAATATGAAGGATTCATCAAAACAATTACTAATTACTAATTACTAATGACTAATTACTAAAGACAAAACAGAACAAATCAAAACAGAACAGAGTAAAACTTATTAAGTACAGGAAATCATTTCAGTAAAACTAATTTCTTTGTATCTAAAATAGCGTTATCTATAATAAGAGAGTAGTAATAAATCCCTGACGAAAGATTTGAGCCGTCAAAATCAACTGAATAACTTCCCGGCTGCATTTGCTGATTAACAAGAGTGGCGACTTCTTTCCCTAAGACATTATAAACCTTCAATTGTAGGGGTCGCATATATGCGACCCCTACAGAACCTGGGATACTAAACTTAATAACCGTGCTTGGATTAAACGGATTCGGATAATTCTGATAGAGCTGAAATTCATTTGCAACTTCAGCTCTATTCCCATTCATAAAAGTTAATCCGGCATTAGTTGTTTTAACGACAACATTATCGCCTATAGCATAGCCAACACTGTCATTTACAAAATCTATTGACCAGAGTTCCGAAGTTGTGGGGCTTGCCTGAACCAGCCAGTTAGCGCCGCCGTTTGTAGTTGTGATAATTTTACCGGATTGTCCGACTGCAAAAGCAGTAGTATTATTTAGCGCGAAGCACCACCTGAGGTATCTGTTATCGCCGCTGGACTGGCTTTGCCACGTGGCGCCGCCGTTTGTGGTGTTAATTATTGTTTCGCCGCCGATATAGCCAGCGACAGCCCAGCCAGTGTTCGCATCAGCAAACTTAACGAAATATAACGGCGTGCCGACGCTTGTCGATTCGGTTAGCCATGTTGTTCCGCCATCTGTTGTTTTAATAATTTTAGGCGAACTTGGGCCGCCAACGCTCCATCCTGTATATGCGTTAATGAAATAAACTGAAAAGAGTTTGTTAGCCGTGCCGCTTGACTGAGCCAACCAGTTAACTCCGCCGTTGGTTGTCTTGAAGATCCTTTCGGTCGAATAATCGCCTCCAACAACCCAGCCTGTATCCGGGTTAATAAAGAATACATCGTTAAGCCTATCAGTAACGCCGGATGTCTGCTGTGTGAAGGAACCTCCGGTTGTAGTTCTGCCAATATAGCCCGGGTAGCCAACCACCCAGCCGGTTAGATCATTAATGAAAAATATTCCCGTTAAGTTGCCGCCGGAGAGCGTTGTCCAGGTTACGCCGCCGTTTGTTGTTTTCTTTGTGATGCCGTTAGCAGTCGAGTAACCCGTGTTCTCGCTCGGGAACGATACTGCTTCATTGCCGGAAGTAGAAACAACGGACCATTGAGCGAAACAATGAGCAATGAATAATGAATAATGAATAATAAAAATACGAATTACTTTTTTCATTTCAAGATTGTCCGAAAGCTGTTTAGATTCAGATTAATCAATCCAATCAAACAAATAATGGTCATCATAATTAATGCTATATTTCTTCAAAAATCCGATGTATTCTTCTTTAAATGTTGTCTTTTTATGATGTTGTTTCTGACGCATAATATATGAAATTACTTTATCAATTTGCGAATGACTGTATGAAAAAGCGCCAAAACCTTCCTGCCAACTGAATTTGTTCTTACAAAATGAATTGTCTTTTACAAATTCATTTGATGACTTCTTAACTTCTCTAACTAAATCGGAAAGACAACAGTTTGGCTGCATTCCAATAAAAAAATGAATATGATTTGGAATGCCGTTTATTGCAAGCATTTTTTGGCTTTTCATCTGAACAATTCCGGTAACATATTTATAAAGACGCTCTTCCCATTCCGGCTTAATAAAGCTCTCTCTACTTTTGACTGCAAATACAACTTGAACATAGATCTGAGAAAATGTATTTGACATAATCAATGTTGTTTGTTCGACTCCTACGGAGTCGTTAAAATCTTTGCTTGAAAATTCTACAAACGTTCGACTCCTACGGAGTCGTGGAATTTATGTATTTTAATAGCTACAAACGTTCGACGCCTATGGCGTCGTTACAAATCTCTTAGGTTTTCTACAAACGTTCGATGCTTGGGGCATAGTTAAAAATCTGTACTCGAAATTCCGATTTCAGGCAATTTACAAATGTTAGATGGCGCCGCAGTTAAAAAATTAGAAATTAGAATTTTTTTATAAACATATGCTCTGTAAATCTTTTTATTATTTTTTAGAATCCCGTTAGGGATTCAACGTTTGTAGAATTTGATATTTTAACAAGACGATTCCGTAGGAATCGAACGTTAATCCGTAATTCTTAATTCTTAATTTCCTGATTTTTCAGATCGCCCCATCCTAAGTATTTCACATGTTTCAAAATTACCCACCCGGCGGCTAAACCGAGAACAATATAAATTATCCCGATCAAATAACTTCCTAATATAATCTTGCCGATTCCAAAGAGGAACATGTAAACCAATATTATTCCGCACATCCAGTCAATAAACAATATCAGATAACCTGAATCAGGCTTCACCTCGGGATGCTTGACGGCATATGATTTCCAGCCGATTCCTCCCGGATGAACGCGTTTGTAAAACGAGGAAAGCTTAGCTTCTTCCACGGGTTTTGTAACTAACATTGTAATAAGCCATGCGACGGTAGTTACAGGGACAATTACAAACAGCGTTTGCGGGAAAGCGATATCGAATTTTCCGAAATACAATACGCCGTAAACAACAAACGGGGTTACAGTAGCTACAATTTCAGAAATTGCATTAATTCTCCACCAGAACCAGCGGAGGATAAGGATAAGGCCGAGCCCTGCGCCGCATTCTATAATAAAAGCCCAGACCCCGGAAATTGTCGACATGAACATTGTAACAATAACCGATAATATCATAAATACGATAGTAATTATTCTGGAAGCCAATACATAGGATTTTTCTGTTTTTCCCGGACGCACAAAGCGTTTGTAGAAATCATTAATGAAATATGAAGCGCCCCAATTAAGGTGAGTTGCAATAGTTGACATATAAGCGGCAAAGAAAGCGGCGAGTAAAAGTCCTTTCAAGCCGGCGGGAAGGAAATCGTTCATGGCTTTAACAAAGCCAAGGCCTTTATCGGCCATCGAAAGCTGTGGGTATAAAACAATTGAGCTTAATCCGACAAGTATCCATGGCCACGGGCGAATACAATAGTGGGCTATTTGAAAGAATAACGTTGCAAGTAGTGAGTTTTTCTCGTCTTTGGCGGACATCATTCTCTGCGCAATATAACCGCCGCCACCTGGTTCTGCGCCTGGATACCAGCTAGCCCACCATTGAATACCTATAAAAGCCAAAAAAGTTGATATAGTCATCATTAAAATCCCCGCGGCGCCTGTAGAAGTTCCCGATTCACTGCCGATCTTCGGGGTGAATTTCAGGGACCACTCGGGTAACTTAGCCTGAAGGCCGGATATGCCGCCTATCTGCGGCGAATTTACTACTATAACAGCCAGAATAATGCAGCCCCCCATGGCAAGAATAAACTGAAAAGCGTCTGTAACTGCAACCCCCCATAGGCCTGAGATAGCAGAATAGATCGCAGTGATCAGCATAGCGGCGGCAAGGAAATATATTACGTTACTTTGGTTCACATATTCGGGGAACATGCCGAGCATTATCTTACCCATTGCAAGATTCACCCAGCCCATGATTATGCAATTCATAAATATACCAAGGTAGAGGGCTTTGAATCCGCGCAGGAAGCGTGCTGATTTCCCGGAATATCTAAGCTCGACAAATTCAACGTCGGTTAATATGCCTGCCCGCCTCCATAGTTTTGCAAAGAAAAAAACGGTGAGCATCCCTCCGATTAGCATATTCCACCACAGCCAATTGCCCGCAATGCCGTTTTTCCCGACGAGCTCCGTAACTGCAAGCGGAGTATCGGCTGCAAAAGTTGTTGCTACCATCGAGAGTCCCGCCAGCCACCAGGGGAGTTTTCTGCCGGAAAGGAAAAAATCTTCGGTATTACCGCTGGCCCTTTTGTAGAAATACAAGCCAATGGCGAGGCTGAAAACAAAATATAATGCAACAATTACCCAATCAATAATTTGCATAGTTTGCTCCGGAGTTTCAAAAATTGTCAAATTTAACAAAAATAATGCAATTGTTAACCAATATCAATTTTTAAAAAAATATGAAATCATGATATATATCATTTGAAAAACTAATCTAATGTGTTATTTTTACATAACCTTTTGTTGAATAAGGAGGTTTATGAAATCCCAAAAATCTATCCGCATCCGCTCGGTTTCTCGTCTAAGAAAATCTATAGGTATTTTTCAAAGCAGTATCATAATTTCAAGAAAGTGACTTTTAAAGGATTTGCTATGAAAACTTTTTTTATAATTATTATTGGATTAATTGTACCTGTAATAAGTTATTCGCAATGGGTTCCAACTTCTCAAGGTATTGCCCAGCCTGTAAGAATGAATGCAATTACAGTTGAAGGCGAAAATATTTTTGCGGGAACTGGTTTGGGGGTTTATCGAAGTACAGATAACGCAGCAACTTGGACAGCAATTAATAGTGGTATAACCAATACATCTTCTGTTTTTGCGTTAGGGGTTCACGGCACGAATGTTTTTGCTGGCTCTCATAATCATGGCATATTTATTACGACCAATAATGGATTAAACTGGAGCGCGAGAAATAATGGACTTCCCGCGCAGTACGTTTCCTCTTTAGGTGCAGAAGGAGACAATATATTTGCTGGAATTTATCAATATGGCATCTATGCGAGTGCAAATGACGGTATTGATTGGACTAGCGTAAATAATGGCCTACCTAATTATGTTACCATTAATTCTTTCGCAACAAATGGAACGGTCATTTTCGCAGGGTCTGATAATACTGGAGTATTCTTAAGTACAAATAATGGTTTAAGTTGGACAGCGGTAAATAATGGTCTTCCCAATCCTTGCATAATAAATTCTTTGGTTATTAACGGGATTAATACATTTGCCGGAACTAGTAATTTTGGGATATATTTTAGTACAAATAATGGATCTAATTGGATTCCTTGTAATAACGGGATTACAAATTCAGGGCCAATTTTTTCATTAGCCGCTTTAGGGAATAATATTTTTGCGGGCACTGAAGATGGAATATTTTTAAGCACGAATAATGGCGCAAGTTGGACCAATGTTAATAACGGACTTCCGCTCTTTTGTCAGATTAATTCTTTGGGGGTTTCGGGGAATAACATTGTAGCAGCTACTGTTGATGCAGGACTTTATTTCAGTTCAAACAATGGTACTAATTGGAATTCCAGAAATGATGGTATAACAGGTTCGCAAGCAATCGTATATTCTTTTTGCGCTAATAGCAACAATATTCTTACAGGCATTTATCATGGAGGAACATATTTAACAACAGATAACGGCAGTATTTGGTACACAGATAGTAACGGTGGGCTTTCGTCTTATTCCATCCGAAGTATAGTATCCCATGGTTCGAACTTTTTTGCCGCTATTAGCGATGGACCGGGACATGGGGTATTTCTGAGTACTGATAGCGGTTTAACTTGGCAATCTGTAAGCAACGGACTTCCTGTGGGGAATTATGATATTTATTCATTAGCCGTAAGTGGGAACAATATTTTTGCCGGTACAAATGGATTTGGATTGTATTATAGCACAAATGAAGGCGCAAACTGGAACTCTGCCAATAACGGGATCCCAAATGTGTCCACGATTTACTCTTTGGGTGTTAATGGGAATAACTTATTTGCAGGAACAAACGGCGTTGGTCTGTTCTTAAGCACAAATAACGGAGTTAATTGGGTCTCTGTAAACAATGGAATCCCTGTTGCTACGACGATTGTTTCATTTGGATTTTCCGGTCCAAATGTTTTCGCAGGGACATTTGGAAATGGAGTTTATTTGAGTACAAATTATGGATTAAACTGGGCGCCTGCTAATAATGGAATTTCAAACACAACCAGTGCATATTCTTTCGCAGTCAATGGAAATTATGTCTTTTTAGCAACAGCTTATGATGGAGTGTTTTTAAGTTCGAACATTGGCGCAAACTGGGTTGCCATTAATGACGCATTTCCTGATATGACTATAGTATATTCATTACTTATTAATGACGACATAATTTATGCTGGAACAAGTAACTATGGTGTTTGGCGAAGAAATTTGTCAGAAATAATTGGAATTAGTCAATTATCAGGTACATTACCTAAAGAATATTCTCTTTCTCAAAACTTTCCCAATCCGTTCAATCCGGTTACAAAAATTAAATTCGAAATAACCGCAAACTCAAGACGTCAGACATCAAACCCCGCCGAGTCGGGGCGCAGCGTGAGACTAATAATTTATGACGTTCTTGGCAGAGAAGTTGCAACGCTGGTTAACCAGCAAATGCAGCCGGGGAGTTATTCCGTTGATTGGAACGGGACAAATTTTCCGAGCGGAATTTATTTCTATAAGCTAACAGCAGGGGATTTTATTCAATCTAAGAAAATGGTTTTAATAAAATAATATATCATATGAAAACTATTACTGTAATCCTATTAATGCTTTTAGCGCAGATTAGTTTTTCCCAAAATTCAGACTGGGTTTACAGGAATCCTAATCCGCAAAATGATTTTTACGGGATAAAATTCTTTAACCAGAGTACCGGTTATGTCATTGGCTCGGGAGGCACGATACTTAAAAACACAACTGGATCAAATAATTGGACTACGATAAATGGGAATACGGTAAATGATTTGTACGGGATGTATTTCTTTGATGTGAATCACGGATATATAGTTGGCGCAGGCGGTTTGATAATGAATTCTACCGACGGAGGCGCTACGTGGACTCATATTGTGGCTGATAATCGTTATGCTCTCAGAAGCATAACTTTTGTGAACCAAAACACAGGTTTCTTAGTTGGAGACCAGGGAGAGTTATATAGAACTACTATTGGCATGTATGGCTGGATAAAGAACGCTGTAACTACAAAAAATCTGCGCTGCGTTTTTGCGCTTGATTCTCTCAGGATATTTGCGTGCGGCGACAGCGGAACGTTTTTAAGATCGACCGACGGAGGCAGCAACTGGACAACGCAGATTCTCGGGAACGCAACTAATACATGTATCTGCTTTTCCAATTCTCTGACAGGATACATGTCAACATCATCTCCATCAATAACTACAAGCTGCCTTAGATCAACTGACAGTGGTCTGACTTGGCTTCCCATTTCATTTTTCAGAATTGGCGATACCTGGGGGTGCGTTAAATTTAAGAACCAGGATACCGGTTTTTTTGCGGGCAAAAACAATTTGATTATGCATACAAGGGATGGAGGAATGAACTGGTATGAACAAGGGGTTCCTCAAAATACTTTTCTGAATGATATATGCTTAGTCGATACCCTGGCGTTTGTTTGCGGGAACAACGGAATGCTATATGAAACATCAGTTTCAGGATTTACCAGGTGCTTGGGCGGTTCGAAGGAAAACTTTTTATCTATATTAATGTTGGACGCGAATACGGGAATCATGACTTCAAATTATAATTATATGAGAACTACCAATGGCGGTGAAAATTGGAACATGTCATTCTATGGCTGGTATTCCTGGGAAGAGGGTTGTGCCGATATTCAAACGGCTATTTGTTCGTTTACACCTTTAAGCGTTTACAGAGTGACTGAAGATGTAAACTGTCATGCTTGGTATAGCAATTATTATTTGCAAAATTCAACTGATGGCGGCGTTACCTGGAATGGGAACAGAGCATTTTATCAAACTAATATTGGAATTGGCGGAGTTTGTGAATCGGAAGGGGTTACTTATATTACCGCCGCTTTGCCTAATAGCACAATTCTGAAGAACAGCGGCTCTGGTTGGAATTCACTTTATACAGGGACTTATTTGGGTTCACTTTCTTTTGCAAATCAAAACACAGGCGTTGTATGCTCAAATAGTCCTCCCGTAGGGATTTTAAGAACAACTAACGGCGGTATGAATTGGGTCATGCAGCCAACAGGGCTTACAAGAGGAATAAGGGATAGTAAAATGTTGCCTTCCGGGAGAGGATATGCCTGTGGTGATTCGTCTTTCTTTGAAAGAACAACAGATTTTGGGGCAACATGGACCGCATTAAGCCAGAACTTTGTAGCTTACATGAATCAGATCCAGTTTGTAAGTGACAATACAGGGTGGGCAATTTGTCAGCTAGCATCGCCCCCATATGATACCAGGTTGTATTACACTCCCAACGGCGGCACAAATTTTATGCAATTGCAGTCTCTGGAGAATTTCAAACCAAATTCAGTATCTTTTATAGACGCGTATATCGGCTATGTTTGCGGCGACTCGGGGGTAGTCCTTAAAACGACAAACGGCGGACTGACTTTTACGAATACAACAGCATCAAATCTTCCGGAGAAGTTTTCATTAAGTCAAAATTATCCAAATCCGTTTAATCCGAATACAGTTATCAAGTTTCAAGTTGCAAGCAGCAAGTTTGTGAAGCTAATAATATATGATGTTCTTGGCAGAGAAGTTGCAACGCTGGTTAACCAGCAGATGCAGCCGGGGAGTTATTCAGTTGAGTGGAACGGGACAAATTTTCCGAGCGGAATTTATTTCTATAAGCTAACAGCAGGGGATTTTATTCAATCTAAGAAAATGGTTTTAATAAAATAATATATCATATGAAAACTATTACTGTAATCCTATTAATGCTTTTAGCGCAGATTAGTTTTTCCCAAAATTCAGACTGGGTTTACAGGAATCCTAATCCGCAAAATGATTTTTACGGGATAAAATTCTTCGATCAGAATACCGGTTATGTAGTTGGTTCGAATGGAATAATCCTTAAAAATACAACAGGATCAAATAACTGGGCTACGATAAATGGGAATACGATTAATGATTTGTACGGGATATATTTCTTTGATGTGAATCACGGATATATAGTTGGAGCCGGCGGTTTGATCATGAACACAACCGATGGCGGCGCCACATGGACTCATATTGTGGCCGATAGCCGTTACGCGCTCAGGAGCATCACTTTTGTGAACCAGAACAAAGGATTTATAGCTGGTGATAATGGTGAACTATACCGGACTACTACGGGGCTTTATGGCTGGATGCCAATATCATTGACCTCGCGAAACCTGCGAAAAGTTGTAGCTACTGATTCACTGCATATCTTCGCTGTTGGTGATAGCGGTGTTTTTCTGAAGTCTGTTAATGGCGGTTTGAACTGGACGACTCAAACAGTCGGCACAGGAAACATTTATGCAGTTGCATTCAGAGATTCACTGAATGGAATTATTTATCCGTATAATTCACCCGTTCAAAGAACCACTAACGGAGGGGTTACATGGGTGAATCAATCGCAATTCTATAACGATGAATATATGTCCGCTAAATTTGTCAATTCCATGACTGGATATGCTGTGGGTATCCAGAACCCTATAATCAGAACAACAGATGGCGGACTTAACTGGGCTGTTTGGGGTTCAGGCAGATTGATGGGGATGGATGCGATCTATGACATTTGTCCGGTAGATTCATTTACAGCATTTTGCTGCGGATTGCGCGGCTTTGTAATAAAAAGCGTTGACACGGTAAATGCAATGTTCCATTACTACCAAACTCCTCTTGGCGGAGCCAGAGTATCGCTTTCAAGTATATCATTCCTTAATGCCAATACCGGAGCAATGATCGGAAACTCAACTTACTTCTATACTACAAACGGCGGTGCACTATGGCAGTTGAAATACATACTAAGCAGCAACTGGTTTGAAGGCATGCAATACCTGATAGGAGCAAAGATGGTACCGCCAGCCAGCGCCTACAGGATGGGATACTCGCAACCTGCGCAGGGATTTGCAACTTCATGGCTTGAGCATTCAACAGATGGCGGTATTACCTGGAACGGCCCGTTTGGGTTCTCAACTTATTCCATGGGCGGATTCTTTGGCAGGGAGTGTGAAGTTCAGGGAACAGCTTATATTACCAGCTACGGCGGTATATTAAAGAATACCGGCACCGGTGGGTGGGTTCAGCAATATTACAATAATACTTACTATCCGGGCGGCATAACATTTGCAAATCCAAATACTGGTTTTGCTTGTGGGGGTGGCTCTGTCTCGGGAATCCTCCGTACTACAAACGGCGGAACAAACTGGAATTTTCAGTCACTTGGTGTCAACCATTTACCCGGTATCGGATTATTGAGGCCTTCCGGTGTCGGGTACATTGCGGGTGATTCATCATTTATTATGCGCACTTACGACTTTGGCGCAAACTGGACTTTGCTTTCATCCGGAGGTAATCAGAGTATTCAGGACATGAATTTTGTTACTGATAATGTTGGTTGGTACCTTGGTCAGGCAGGTTATCCAGGACCAAGGCGATTATTCTATACAAACAATGGCGGTACAGATTTCCAGCAGCTGCAATCACTGATGAATTTTAATGTTAACGGATTTTCGTTCGTTGATGCGAATACCGGTTACGTATGCGGAGATTCAGGAGTAGTACTCAAAACAACCAACGGCGGCATTACATTTGTAAACCCGGCTATAGAAAATCTGCCTAAGGAATTTTCATTATCTCAAAACTATCCCAATCCGTTTAATCCAAATACGGTTATCAAGTTCCAGGTTGCAAGTTACAAGTTTGTAAAATTGGCGGTGTATGATGTTTTGGGCAGGGAAGTTGTTAAGCTTATCAATCAGCAAATGCAGCCGGGAAATTATTCGGTTGATTGGGATGGGACAAATTATCCGTCTGGAGTTTATTTTTATAAGCTAACAACAGGGGATTTTGTTCAAACTAAGAAAATGGTTTTAGTAAAATAATTTAATTGTATATTCATGAAATCACTTATATCATTTATTTTGTTATTTCTTTCTTCCTTAGTTTATTCGCAGAACAGCGATTGGGTCTACAGGAATCCATTGCCGCAAAATGATTTTTATGGTATAAAATTCTTTGACCAAAATACCGGTTATGTAGTCGGTTCGAATGGAATAATCCTGAAAAATACGACAGGATCAAATAACTGGGCTACGATAAATGGGAATACGATTAATGATTTGTACGGGATATATTTCTTTGATGTGAATCACGGATATATAGTTGGAGCCGGCGGTTTGATCATGAACACAACCGATGGCGGCGCAACATGGACTCATATAGTAGCTGATAATCGTTATGCTCTCAGGAGCATAACTTTTGTGAATCAAAACACCGGATTCATGGCAGGGGACCAGGGCGAGCTGTACAGAACTACAATCGGAATGTACGGCTGGATACGTCAACCTGCAACAACCTCGAACCTCCGCTGTGTTTTTGCTCTTGATTCTCTTAGGATATTTGCGTGCGGCGACAGCGGAACATTTTTAAGATCGACTGACGGAGGGTCTTCGTGGACAGTTCAGACAATCACTGCAAGTAATTTATTATCGGTGAATTTTGTTAATTCCTCAACAGGTTTTGTCAGCGCAGATCCCTACCCCAATTTAAAGACAACCGATGGAGGTAACACGTGGAATCAGTTCAATTTTAATGCCTCAGGTCCGATTTATTCTATTAAATTTATTAATCAAAACACGGGTTTTGCGGTTGGTACAAACGGTCCGTTGCAGAAGACTATGGACGGAGGAGCAAACTGGCTCACGTGGTGTTCCGGACAACTGTTCAGCGGAAATACTTTTCTCGATATCAGCGTTATAGACTCCGGCCATGCATTTACATGTGGGACTCGCGGCTGGATATTGAAAAGTGTTGATACTACGGGTAATCTGAACGGCCAATACAGTGTACCATTGGGCGGAAACAGATACCAGCTTTCCTCGATCTCTTTCTTAAATGAAAACACAGGCGAAATAATTGGCAACTCACAATATTTATATACGACAAATGGAGGACTGAACTGGACTATTAACCTTGTTGGCTCTAATTCCTGGTTTGAAGGAGGAGGCAGTATAAATGGAGCGAGACTTTTCTCCCCCAATAGCGGGTATAGAACTCAGTATTTCGGCGGTATGGGTTTTAACATTAATTCAATAGAGAATTCAACAGACGGCGGACTCACATGGAACGGCCCGCGAAGTTTTGGCGTTATGAACGGGTTTCCCTTTCCCGGATTTTGTGAAGCAGGAGGGGTTACTTATTTAGTGGTAAACTACAGGCTTGTCTTGAAGAATAGCGGATCAGGATGGGATACAGCATTATATACACCTTATAATTTGGGGCAGATCAATTTCATTAACGCTAATACAGGGGCCGTACTTGGGGGCTCAACAGTTGAGGGAGTTACGAGGACAACAAACGGCGGAGGAAATTGGTCATTTGCGCCTTTTGGTATCGAGCATCGCGGAAATGACATCCAATTACTTCCTTCGGGTGTAGGCTATGTTGCCGGGGACTCGAACTTTGTCATGAAAACCTATGATTATGGCGCAAATTGGACCTTGCTTTCTGTCAACGGGAATCTGCATATCGCTAATATTTTTTTTGCATCCGATAATACCGGATGGTATTTAGGCCAGACCGGGAGCTACCCAAATTACGATGGAAGACTTTATTACACTCCAAACGGCGGGACCAATTTCGTGCAGTTGCAGTCATTGCAGAATTTTAACGTGACCGGATTTTCGTTTGTTGATATTTCAACAGGCTATGTTTGCGGAGATTCAGGGGTAGTGCTCAAGACAACAAACGGCGGACTGACATTTATAAATACAACTTCATCAAATCTCCCTGATAAGTTTTTGTTGCGCCAGAATTTCCCCAATCCGTTTAATCCAGTAACTAAAATTAAATTTGATATTCCGCCTGTAGGCCAAAGGCATGCCTTTGACACAAAGCTAATCATCTACGATGTTCTCGGCAGGGAAGTTGCAACGCTTATCAATCAGCAGATGCAGCCGGGAAGTTATTCGGTTGATTGGGACGGGACCAATTATCCGAGCGGGGTATATTTTTATAGATTGGAAGCAGGGGATTATATACAATCTAAAAAAATGATTTTAATAAAATAAAAGACAATTATGAAAATCATTACTTTAGTTCTTTTAGCAGTTTTTGCGCAGATTAGTTTTTCCCAAAATTCACATTGGGTTTGGCAGAACCCTAATCCCCAAGGGAACAACTTAAGTTCCGTCTGTACAGTTGATTCAAACAATGTTTTCGCCGTTGGTGATTGTGGCATTATCATCAGAAGTACAAACGGTGGAAACAACTGGAGCTTACTACAGTTTCCGGACACAAATCATTTGAATTCTATTTTTTTTGCAAACAATTTGACTGGATGGATCGTCGGAGGCACTTACACCACAGATGTAATTCTGAAAACCACAAACGGTGGTGAAAGCTGGTCTAGGCAGGATTCAAATATAAACGGTTCAGAATTGAGAGCGGTGTTTTTCAATGATGTTAATAACGGATATGCTGTTGGAGGCGCGACTTATGGAGCTAATGACTTCGGCATAATTATCAGGACTAGTGACGGCGGTACAAACTGGATGACTGTGAGCGGCAATTTCCCCCATGAATTTTACTCTTTGTGTTTTATTAATTCCTATACTGGGTGGGCTGGTTCCTCAGGTTCAGTTTACAAAACAACAGATGGCGGAATCAATTGGAATATAGAATATTCGGGTTTTGTTGGTCAGGTATCATCTATTAAGTTCGTAGATGCTTTAACGGGATTCGTTAGCAAAGGCAGCTCATACAAATCCACAAACGGAGGTGTCGACTGGTCCAATATTAATATTTACGGCCTGTCGGTATCGTTTGCTAATCAATTGACAGGATGGATAAGCGGAGCCGTGAACCCGACCAGATTATTTAAGACCACCGATTGCGGTATCACATGGATTTCATACAACATGTACCAGATTTCTAATACTCTGAATGCCATTAGTTTTGCAAGCGCTGCAACAGGCTGGGCGGTGGGTTGGTACGGAGCAATTCAGAAGTCATCTAATGGAGGCGTGAACTGGGTCAATCAGATTGGTGGAACAGTTGTGGAATCTGTAAAAGATGCTTTTTTTGTTGATGCCAATACTGGATATGTAGCTGGAGGGACTATGACTGGCCTCTTGGGGTCAATCCTGAAGACTTCTAACAGTGGCACAAGTTGGAATCTACAAGCTCAGCTGCCGGCCTTTTTGAATGGTGTTTATTTTGCTGACAACAATACGGGTTGGTCATGCGGCAATGGGTATGGCTCAAATTTTCAGGGTGAAATTTTCAAAACCACCGATGGCGGAAGTAACTGGGATATGCTCTATAATATGTTATACGAGGATTACACAAATATGAGGTTTTTTGACTATAACACGGGTTTTGTATTTGGTTACGGAAGTATAAGTGGACAAGGTCAGATATTAAGAACAACAGACGGAGGGAACAATTGGATAAATTATTATTTAGGTGCGCAAAGTGCAATTTTCAAGTCGTATTTTCTTGATGTTAATACGGGATGGGTTTGCTGTTCAAACGGCAAAGTTTTTTACACTACTAATTCAGGCACAAACTGGAACAGTACAGTCTCCAGTCTTAGTCCGGATCTGTATTCAATTTATTTCATTACCCAGAATACGGGGTGGGTAGGTGATAATGTCGGGTGGATTTACAAGACAACAAATAATGGCAATAGTTGGGTAAACCAATGTAGAAGTTCTTATCAAGTTACAGACATCAAGTTTTTTAATGAATCAACAGGATGGGCAGCGACTGGAGGTGGATCCGTTGTTTATACAACTGATGGAGGAGGAAACTGGTTAAATTACCCCAGATTTACATACAATGGCATTGACAAGATTGTTTTCCTAAATCCGGATACCGGATGGATGTTTGGAGGTCAAGGAATGATTGTCAAGACGACAGATGCAGGCGGAATTATTTCGTCTGTCAAGCGAATTGGGCAATCTGTGCCTGTTGCATTTTACGTTTCTCAAAATTATCCAAATCCGTTTAACCCTGTTACTAAAATTAAATTTGATATTCCGCCTGTAGGTCAAAGGCATGCCTTTGACACAAAGCTAATCATCTACGATGTTCTTGGCCGGGAAGTTGCAACTTTAATTAACCGTCAAATGCAGCCGGGAAGTTATTCGGTTGATTGGAATGGAACAAATTATCCAAGCGGGGTTTATTTTTATAAATTATCAATTAACAATGAACAATTAGCGGCAAGAAAGATGGTGTTAATAAAATGAGGCTTCAATTAACAGGAGTAAAAATTTCGATTGCTAAAATATTTATTTTATGTATAATATTTATTTACCCGACTTTAAGGATTTATTGTCAACAAGGGTGGATACTCCAAAATACAAATACGAATAAAAATATAAACCAACTTTTTTTTGTCAACTTAAATACGGGTTTTGCTGTAGGTAATGAGTCATTGCTTTTAAAAACTGTAAATAGCGGGCAATACTGGACCCAAATTAATAATCAGATTCCCGGAAATCTTAGAGTGATAAAATTTTTTGATATCAATAACGGGGTAATTTTTTCGGACTCTTTCATCTATAGGACCACCAATAGCGGGAATAGTTGGAGCTTAGTTATGAGTAATGTACATATGGTTGATTGTTCCCTTGTAGATGAAAATACTCTGTATGCAAGTCTTAGCAGTCCGGGTGGGTCATGCATTACTCACACAACTGATAAAGGTTCCGGATGGAGCTTGATATATCCATTAGGCCCTATTGCATTAAAAATAAGCTTTATAAATCCTTCAACAGGATTCGGTATATGTTTTCTGAATAATCCTCCTAATGAACGCTACGATCTATACAAAACAAATGATGAGCTACATTGGAATTTCATTAACAGCTTTAGCAGTCAATCGGGGTATGGTTTTTCAGGTTCGTTGTATTTTGTGAGCGCTGATACTGGCTTTTATAGTTTAAAGAATGAAACGGGAAATCATTTTTATAGGTACATTAATGGGGTTTACAATCAGTCCAATATTGATCATTTTCAAAATGGCATTTTTTTCATAAATGGTAAAACAGGCTGGGCTGTCTGTGATTCAGGTATTGTATGTAAAACTACCAATGGCGGAATTAACTGGTCATCGGGTTTTACTCCCGCTAACGTTACGTTAAATTCGATACAGTTTTTAAACAATCTAACGGGATGGGCTTGCGGAGCAAATGGAGTAATAATGAAAACAACCGATGGAGGATTGACTTCGATAAATCAAGATATTACTAATGTTTGTGACAATTTTTCTCTCATGCAAAATTATCCCAATCCGTTTAACCCAAATACGAAGATCAAGTTTGATATTCCGAATTCAGTAGGGGTCGCATATATGCGACCCGTACAATTGAAAATATACGATGCATTAGGCAGGGAAGTTGTTAAGCTCGTCGACCGGCAAATGCAGCCGGGGAGTTATTCGGTTGAATGGGATGCGAGCGCTTACGCAAGCGGAGTTTATTTCTATCAATTGTCAATCGACAATGAACAATTGGCAGCCAGGAAAATGATTCTTATTAAATAATAATATTTTACCTCCAACTAACTAATAATAAAATGAAAATGCGGAATGTTTTGATCTTAGTTTCATTTTTAACTTTTGTCATGGCTTCAAAAGCGCAGGTTAATTTAAGCGCTAAATACGAAAATATTGGCGCTAAAGGACTGACATATGTTTGCCAGGCATCCCGTAACTTTGTGACAGTTATTAATACTGATAACGGCAAGCCTATTGGCAGGATTGGCTGCGGAAAAGGTCCATGCTGCATATGTTTCTCGCCAGACGGCAAATTTGGCTACGTCGCTGATTTTATGTCAAATGACGTAACT
Organism: uncultured Ignavibacteria bacterium; assembly: GCA_963816535.1. Classification (GTDB taxonomy): domain Bacteria; phylum Bacteroidota; class Ignavibacteria; order Tepidaquicellales; family OLB5; genus CAWFKW01. The sequence continues at coordinate 281,919 of CAWFKW010000001.1, forward strand.
GTATTTGATAAAAGCAATAATAACATAATTGCTACAGTAGAGGCAGGCGACCATCCTGAAACTGTTATGCCGGTTCAGGGCGGTAAATATATTTTAATTTCTCATGAATCTGCCGATGGCGACTGGGTATTAAATACTGCTGACAATACGATCCTCAAAAAGCTTGATGAAGGTATCGGGCATCTGTACATGGTTGATAATCAGACAAAAATTTACCAGCCCCAAATATCTGCTCCGTTTTTATTTGTCATCGATCCCAATACGTTTGCAATAATCAAAAAAGTAAACACCGGCGGACGTCCTTTGGATATGACGTTCATAAATGATAAGTATGGTTATATAGCTAATTTTGACTTAAATGAACTTACTAAGATCGACGTGAAAACCGATTCAGTGGCTGGCCATGTTAAGAACACTAATCATGCCCGCGGGATAGCCTCAACATCTGACGGCAAGTTCATATATGTTGCCGACGTAGTTGATGATAAGGTTAATGTTGTCAGCTCCGAAACAGATGAGATAATAGAAACAATCGAGGGATTTAAAATGCCTGTTGCTATTACAATATCTTCAGACGATAAATTTGCGTACGTTGTTAACCAGGGCGCATCCAGCATTTCGGTTATTGACACGGGTTCAAGACAAATTGTTAAAACTATTTACGTTGCCGATAACCCCATAAATATCCTGATAGATTATTAGGATACGCCGGTTTGTCATAAGGAATATAGAATGATGCAAAGAAAAAAATGATTATATTGAGAGAATATTTGTTAAAATCGATATGTGAGCATGAGAACAGGTAAATTTCTTCTGATATTTTTGGCGACGTCGTTAATATTGATTTCATGTTCTTCTCCGTCTTTTAAAGTTCTCGACGCTGATGTGAATAACGGGATTGTAATGGAAGCTAAATATTGGCGGGGATTTTTCGAGTCGAAAGGAAACGGGTTTGGATTAAGGCTTACAAATAATTCAAACGGGCCGGTAATTAACGGAGTAATTATCCTGGATGATAAATATAAGCATACAATGGAAGGGCTGTACTCCGTGGAAAAAGGTTTGATAAAGGACAGCGTTATCAGGAAAGGGGAACAGATAACTTTGCGATTTGATGAAGATATAAACAATCTCGATTACTTTGATGTGAACGAACAAAATTATATTCCTAAGACGGTTAAGCTTGAATATACTTCCGGCGCTGTGAAATGGAAGTTTTGAACTAAATCATTCACAACAGAATAAACAAAAAAGTCCGGCTAAGCCGGACTTTTTTGTTTTCGAAATTCTTATTGCTGCCTACTTTGCAAACGCAAAATATACCGTGTCGGTCTGGCCGCATTCGACTGCAGTTTTCGTAACAAAGAAAATATTCCTCGGGTCAATGAAATCAGGGTCCTGGTAAGTGCATTTAACTTTTACTCTCTTGGGAGAATCGCTTATTCTCTCATAAGTAAATGTTTTGGATTTACCAATTAATACATTCCCAACGCCGACGTTATCAATATATACATTTATTTCAAATAAAGAATTATTAGCAACATACATGTATGCATCGCATCCGGCTTTGCCTACGGCCTTCGAATCGGTAAAACTTAACAAATAACTTGATACTGTAACTAGAAGTGCAAATGAAACAAGTCGAATGGTTGTTTTCATGTTTTTGGTTAGTTTGTTATAACAAAAATAGCAACACTTATCTAAGAAGTCAACTTACTCCGATTAGCCTTAACCCGTTATAGACCGCTAACGAAATAACATAAGCCATAGTTGTATATAATACTATCTGCAGTAACGGAATTCTCCATGAGCCTGTTTCTTTTCTTGCAACGGCAACCGTTGATAAACATTGCATTGCAAACACAAAATAAATAATCAGCGCTAAGGTTGAAGCAATTGTGAATAACGGTTTATCCGTGCCGAACTGTTTTGCCTCCCTCATAGATGTAAGCATCGACTTCTGCAGGTTTTTCTCATCATCTTCAGCGCTAGTTATGCTGAAAGTTATAGCCATCGAGCTCACGAAAACTTCTCTTGCGGCAAAAGCCGATATTAGCGAAACGCCTATGCGCCAATCCCATCCCAGCGGTTTGAGCGCGGGCTCAAATATTCCGCCTAACTTAGCCGCATATGAGTGGTTAAGCCTGTCGGATTCCTTTAGCCGTTCGACCTGCCGGTCGTTCAGCCCGTTAGTCCGGTCCTTGCTGATTTCGGGATTAAAGTCTGGGAAATAAGTCAGCGCCCACAGTATAAGAGATATGAATACAATTATCGGCCCTGCCTGTTTTACATATACGCTTGATTTGTGGTAAGCGTTGTTTAATATATGCCTTAATACAGGTTTCCTGTAAGCCGGAAGTTCAAGCATGAACGTTGATTTCTCGTCGCTCTTTTTGAATTTACTTATAACAGCTGCAACTAATGAGCCTGAGATCAGGCTGAACAAATAAAGCGCGCCTAATCCAAGTCCGGCGAGCCATGGTTTATCAGGCGGCACAAGGAATGCAAGCAGCAGCGCATATACGGGCACTCTGGCGCTGCAGCTCATCAAAGGTATTATCATTATTGTCAGGTACCGTTCGCGGCGGTTTGGGATAGTTCTTGCCGCCATAATTGCCGGGATAGCGCATGCATAGCCCGATATCATTGGAACAAACGACCTTCCGTTAAGCCCGAATTTTGAAAGAGGCTTATCTATAAGCATTGCCGCTCTTGATAGATACCCGCTGTCTTCAAGCAGCCCAAGGTAAATGAATAAAATTATGATCTGCGGAAGAAATGTCATTACCGAGCCGAACCCCTTAATGATACCCTTTGTTATCAGATCGTTATACCAGGTATTTTGCGGAAGGATAAGCGATACACCCTCGGAGAGATTGCTGAATCCTGAATCAATAAGGTCCATCAGCGGGCGGGCAAGCCAGAATATAGAGGTAAATATCAGTCCCATGGCCACGATGAATATGACCATTCCCCAAAACGGATGCAAAAATATTTTGTCAAGCTTCAGTGAATTCGCATCTGGTTTGCGGTTTATGTTCTTAAATATCTTCTCATTTATCGCCTGGATATCAATATCTTTCGGCTTTGACTTTGAGCCAATGACGGCACGCTCAGTTTCTTCAGTGAAATCGTACAGTTTGGCAATTGATGCTTCGTCAGGGCGCTGCGGACGCCCGATTATTGACTGAGGACCTGTTAACAGCGATCTTTCGAACATCCTCTTTGCTTCGAGCCCAAGCTCAACGATCCCAATGCCTTTGCGGCTGTAAACTTTTATTACCGGGCAGCCCAAAAGAAGGCTGAGTTTCTCTGAATCCAGCTCAAGGCCCTTGTTATCCAGCAGGTCATACATTGTGACGGCTACTATTGTATTTAGTCCGGCATCAATAAGCTGTTTTATCAGAAATAATTGTTTTGAGAGCTGAGTGCAATCGCATGTAGAGATCACCACATCAGGTATGCCGTATTTGTAGTGGTTGAAAAGTCCGTTTATTGTAACTTCTTCATCCGGCGAGCTTGCATTGAGGCTTACAACGCCGGGAGTATCAATTACATACGCCTTGAAACCAATCTTAGGAATGAGGTTGCCCGCGGAGTATTCGACAGTTGCCCCGGGGTAGTTGGAGGTTTTGAAATTTGAACCTGTAAGTGAGTTGAACAGGGTGGTCTTGCCGGAATTTGGCGCGCCTACTAAAGCAATTACCGGGTTGTGTTCTTCTATTACGACTGACTGTTCGCTGTGGCAGGATGCAGAACTTTTTTCGGACTGGTTGTTCAAATCTTAATACACTCGGCTTCGTTTCTTCTTAACGCTATGACTGTACCCCGTACAGAAACCGCGAGCGGGTCTTTGAAAGGAGATCTAGCCACAAGAGTCACTTCCTGCCCCGGCGTAAAGCCAAGCTCCATAAGCCTTAAGCAATGGCAGTGAATATCAATACAGTTGTCGCCTACCGAGCTGATAACTGCTGACTCGCCTATTTTTAGATCTGCTACTGTTTTTATTGAGGCTAAACTTTCCAATTTGAAATGATAATTCTTATATAAGACCAAATATGTCTTATTTTGTTTTAATTTACAACATACATTGACCCGAATGTCTGTTTACCGTTAAAATCCTATAATATCTGATGTTAAATTTCTATATTTGTTATATGAAATCGCACAACCCGGTCGAAATAATAAGGAAAAAGAGAGACGGCGGTGAATTATCTGAAGACGAGATCGGCTATTTTATATCATCTTATGTTGAGGGCTCTGTTACAGATTACCATGTTTCAGCGCTGCTTATGGCAATTTATTTCAGGGGACTCAGCGATGATGAAACGATGTTTCTTACAAAAGCATATATAAATTCAGGCGAACAGGTTGACCTTTCCTTTATTAATAAGCCTAAAGTTGACAAACACTCCACGGGCGGAGTTGGGGATAAAACCTCAATAATTCTTGCCCCATTGATTGCAAGCTTCAATGTAGCCGTTCCAATGATGTCAGGCAGAGGACTTGGTCACACAGGCGGAACGCTTGATAAACTTGAATCCATTCCGGGATTCAGGGTAGATCTTTCAGTGAAAGAATTTAAGGAAATACTAAGTAAAGTTAACGCCTGTATGATTGGGCAGACGGATTCGCTGACTCCTGCCGACAAAAAGATCTACGCCCTGCGTGATGTAACCGCGACCGTTGAAAATATCGGGCTGATAACAGCCAGCATCACAAGCAAGAAAATAGCAGAAGGTTCTGAGGGGATTGTGTATGATGTTAAGACAGGAAACGGTTCCACGCTTCCCACTATAGAAAAGTCAAGAGAGCTTGCATCGCACCTGTTAAACACTTCCCGAAAATTCGGACAAAAGGCTATAGCGGTTCTGACTGATATGAATTCGCCGCTCGGCTACTCAGTAGGCAACTGGCTTGAGATCAAAGAATGTATAATGCTGATGAACCCTGATATAGAGGACCCTGCCCAATCGGCCGATTTGAAAGAAGTGACTTTATATCTTGCCGGGGCCATGCTGAAGTTGGCCGGTATGTGCGATAGTGGTGAAGAAGGCGCCGGGCAGGCGGAAAAAAATATTTCAAACGGCAAGTGTTACGCGAAGTTCATTGAGATGGTTGCTGCCCAGAGCGGCGACATATCGGTAATTGAAGATATTGATAAATATCCTGAAGCGAAGTTCAGCGCTGATTATGTTGCGGCGCATTCAGGGTACATTGGCGCTCAAAATGCGCATAGGTTCGGCTCCGCCGCCGTTAATCTCGGCTGCGGCAGAAAGGCGGTTCATCATAAAATTGACTACTCATCCGGAATATTGCTCGAGAAGAAGATCGGAGATAGAGTTAAAAGGGGAGAGGTCATTTGCCGGATCTTTGGCGAGAGCGAGGCAAAGGTTCAGCACGCAATCGCGGGCATTGAAAAAGCGGTTCTGATTTCGGATGTACCGGTTGAAACAAAATCAAAAATAATTGAAGTAATTGATTAAGTGGACGATTAAAGCGGTTTCGACAGTTGCCGTTCTGGCTCTGGTTGTATATTTTTTATGGATCTACGCTATTCCAAAGCTATCTGAACATGAGCAGCGTCAGAAGGAACCCTCAAAAGAACTTGTCACGGTAAAAAGGGTAATTGACGGCGACACATTTGAGATAGATTCAAAGGATGAAAACGGAAAATACCTTCATGTAAGATTGCTGGGCATAGACACGCCTGAAAAATATGAGTCGGCCAAGCTTGAAAAAGATGCGGAGAGATCCGGCAAAGATAAGAAAGTGATTCAAAGGCTCGGGCAATTGGCAAGCGATTACGTAAAGAAACTATGCGAGGGCAAAAAGGTAATTCTGGAGCCTGAGCCAAATTATGAAGATAAGGATGTTTATGGACGGCTTTTGAGATATATTTATCTTGAAGACGGGACATTTGTCAACAAAAAAATTGTTGAAGAGGGATATGGAAATGCGTTCCGTAAGTACCTGGTTTCAAAGCTTAACGAGATCATCAAAGCTGAGGAGGATGCAAGGCGCAATAACAGGGGGCTCTGGGGAGATGTTGAGGGGTTAAAACAGCTTGATGGGACAAATAGAAAATAATGTATCTTGTTTATTTTATATTTGAGATTTATTAGTTATTTTGAGCCACAAATTCATATATAAAGGAGAAAACATGAACAGGGTAAAATTCATTACAGCTTTTGCTATACTTTTTCTTGCGGTCGTATCTTGCTCAATGCTTAAGAACCTGACGGGGGGCGACAAGCTATATTTCTGTGAAAAGTATACTACCAAGGAAGTAGGCGAGGGTTCCAAATTTACAACCGGTAAACTTACGGTTATGGTCAAACTGGCCAAGCCGATCGGCGTCAGTTCTGTAGATATCAATATTACAGATGAAGCTTCAGGGAAAGCGGTCAGCACGGTTCCTTTCACCGTCGAATCAAGCTGGGATTACATCCACTTTGACGATGTCACATTTGATACACCCGGCAAATACAAAGTAAGCTGTCTGAAGAAAGACGGCACGGTAATTGCAACCGGCGTGGTCGAAATTACGAAATAGTTTAAAAGCGCTCTAAAAAAGTCCCGGTGCAGAAATTACGCCGGGGCTTAATTATTATGAAGAAAATCATTTTTGCGGTTGCAGCCGCAGGTTTATTTCTGCATCCGTTTTCCGCATATTCACAAAATGGCCCGGACCCTAAAAAGCTGCTGGATAAACTGGGCAGAACCGCTGAGGCGTATTTTCTTTCGGCAAGCAGGCCGACATATTCTGTTAACTCATATGTTGTTGATAAGGGGAGTTTTGAGATCAGCATTGACCCCTCTTTTAATAATAATACGGCGCAGATACCAATTACAGTTACTTACGGTGTTTCAAATAAGGTCGAGTTCTTTACAGGTATGGATTTGCTTAACCAGACATATAAATTCGACGGGGGGAAAGTTTCAGGCATAGGCGACGCTAATGTTGGCCTTGCATATGAGTTCCAGAGCTCAAAACATTTTACTCATGTTTTCCAGGCTTTGATAAAGATACCCACAGCCAGCGCAAACCAACAGGTTGGAACCGGAAAAGCGGATTACCATTTCGGGATCGCAGAAGATTACAGTTACAAAAAGTTTGAATACGAGTTTACTTTTGATCTTGGCATGCTGGGTAAACGGGATCTGCCAACCGTCAAAAACCCCAACAGAATATATACTCAGGGATTGCTGGACAGCATTAACAATTTTTATGATTACAAATTTGAACCTGAGATCTCTTTCACTTTTTCACCTGTGGTAAATTTCTCGGATCATTTCCTGCTATATGTGGGGGCGGGGTTCACACGCAATACGCGGCTGAATTATAACTCTGCGCTGGGATTTTTAGGGCTGGTTTATTCGCCTTCAGACGCCGTCAGCCTTTCTTTGGGCGGTTCGAACAGTTTCGGTAATGAGGGCAATTGGGAAGCAGTTACGGGAGCGGCGTTCAGCTTTAAGTAAGATTTGCAGGTTATTTCCAAAATTCGCTTCTTTGAGAAAAATTATTGTCAAAAGTGGGTGAAAAACTCACCAATCGGGAATTAATAATTTTTCTTCAAGGAGGGAAAAATGAAGTTAATACTTTCCACTATCATTGTAGGAATCGTTCTGTTTTTGCTTGGGGGCTTGTTCTTCAGCCTTTTGTTTGCAGATTACTATAAGGCAAATTTCGGATTTTTGATGCGGAGCGAAACCGACTTTAAGCTTTGGGCGTTTGCCGTGGGCAGCCTTGCACGAGCCTTCTTTATGTACATCATCTATTCCAAGGGTTACGGAGGCGGCTCGCCATTTTGGGAGGGATTGAAATTCGGTTTCTGGATAAGCTTGTTCTTCGCCGTACCTTATGTTTTCTTTACATGGGGCGGGAGCCCGGTTCATTACCAGCCTGTTATTATTGACGGAGCGCTTAACTTTGTTATGATATTGATTGCCGGTATTCTAACCGGAATAATACATGGCAGGAAAAAAGCAGCCCCGCAGACTGCTCAACAAACAGCTTAGTAAGATATCGGGCCAGGACGATTATTTGCTAAACCTGACAGGTTTCCAAAACCTGTCAGGTTTAGAATTGAAATGTTGACACTGACGTGATTTTTGTCCCTTCAATTATCCACAGAAATCCATAACGCAAATCGTTATATTTAGAGATATTTAATTGTATTTTTCAGCCGCTTCATTGAGCGGGGCTTGAGAATTTTCTTTATACTGAAATCAGATATTGGCATTTGAGACCTATATAGCAAGAAGATATTTACTTTCAAAGAAGAAAGTGCAGTTTATCACGATCATTACTTTGATATCAATTGTGGGAGTAATGGTGGGGGTCGCCGCGTTAATAGCCGTGCTTTCTGTATTTAACGGCTTTAACAAATACCAGATAAATATACTTACAGGTTTTGACCCGCATGTGAGGATAGAACAGGCAGGGGGCGGGTTCATGGAAGATTATGGCAAAGTGATAGATGAAGTTGACCGAACGGTAAATCCAAAAGCCGTCGCTCCTTACACTTTGAACAAGGGAATTCTTTCAACAAGCAAATATAATTTGGTAGGATTTATCAAAGGCGTAGATGAAACGAAGATAGGAGAACTATCAGATGTAAAGCAAAAGACATGGCTTGGCGAATTTGAATTTGATGATAACGAAAACGTCGGCGGCATTGTTCTGGGAGGCGGAATCGCGGCAAGATTGCTGGCAAGACTTGGAGATACTATAACTGTTATGAGTACGGCGGGGATGGAAAAAGCGCTTACTCAAATTGTTCAGCCTAAATCGATGAGATTTGTGGTAAGAGGTATATTTAACTCGAACAACCGCGAGTATGATAAGCTTTACTCGTTTATTTCGCTTGGCAAATCGCAGAACCTGTTTGAAATGGGCAAAGGCGTGAACGGTGTGGAGCTAAGGCTGGATGACATCAACAAATCCGAAGACGTTAAAGAAAAGCTGGACGCTGCGCTCGGGAAGAATTTCATCGTCAATACATGGTATAATCTGCATGAAGAGCTTTATTCCATAATGAAAGTTGAAAGATGGACGGCATTCACAGTGCTCTCGCTGATAATTGCCGTTGCATCATTCAGCATCGTCGGCTCGCTCACGATGACTGTTATAGAAAAACGCCGCGATATAGGGATCTTAAAAGCTATGGGAACGACTAACAACAGCATCATTAGAATATTCATGTTCGAGGGCGTCCTTATCGGCGTTTACGGGACGATACTTGGGCTGATACTAGGGTTTGTGATCTGTCTGGCGCAGATAAAGTTCAAGCTTTTTCCTCTTGATCCTGCGGTGTATACAATAGATGCTCTCCCGATTGACCTGAGAATATCGGATTTTATTTACATCAGCCTGTGCGCGATGGGGCTCTCGTTCATCGCGTCTTTATACCCGGCTATGAGGGCGGCAAGGCAGGAGCCAATAAAGGCGATCAGGTGGGAATAAGCAGGCATTTGTTTTAACGTACATAATTTTTCAGAGAAAACAATACTGGAATAAATTGATAATTAAGACGGTAAATCTGGTTAAGGAATACAAAATTTCGAAAGAGAAATCCCTCAGGGTTCTTGACGATATCAATGTTGAGATAAACGAGGGAGAAGTAGTTTCGATAGTCGGGCCCTCGGGGGCAGGAAAAAGCACGCTTCTTCACCTGATGGGAACGCTTGATAAGCCCACCTCCGGCGAAGTGCTAATAGACGGGCAGAATGTTTTCAATCTTTCAAGCAATGAGCTGGCTCATTTCAGGAACACACAGATAGGCTTCATCTTTCAGTTTCATCATTTGCTTCCTGAATTCACATCGTTGGAAAATGTCTGCCTTGCCGCAATGATATCCGGCAAATCATATAAGGAAGTTGAAAATAAAGCTAAGGAGCTTATGGCAGAAGTCGGCCTTGGGGAGCGGATGAACCACAAGCCTTCCGAGATCTCAGGCGGCGAAGCGCAAAGAGTGGCTATAGCGCGCGCGTTGATAAATTCGCCAAAGGTAATACTTGCAGATGAGCCGACCGGAAACCTGGATTCACATAACAGCGACGAGGTAATGAAGATAATGTTCGAACTAAGGAAAAAGTATCAGCAGACCTTTGTTATTGTAACTCATAACGAAGCGTTTGCAGCCATGGCCGACAGAACTTTGAAAATGACGGATGGGAAAATTGTATGAAGTCCTCACCTGCACCTGCATGCGGCAGGCATGCCTTTGTATTCCCCTGTCATGGGGAAATGTAATTGGGCTTACTGTATTGTCTCCCCCTATCAGGGGGAGGTATGAGGGGGTGGATTGTCAATTGGAACCTTCAACTTCGGGGTAAAGTAAATAAGAATTCAAAACCATATTTGTCATAAAAAAAAATAGCTGCAAAATTTATAAATTTTATCAGACTTGAATTGAGAGGACTTTCAGAGAGTATATTGAAATACGCGGCATGGTTGATCCTTTTGATTTGTCTGTCTTACTCTTATCAGCTCCATGCTCAGGATTCTGTAAAAACCATCAGGATATCAAATGCACAGGATACTTCTAAAACCAAAGCGCGGAAAGACTCGCTTTCAAAGCCGATAAACTTTTTAACCTTGAAAAGCGGCCTACAGTATCTGAACCGGGTACGGCCCGATACTTTAACCCGTAACAGGTTTTTATGGTACCCACTGAAATCAATCGAAGAAGTATTTAACTTTATCCCCGGTTATTTTCTTAAGTATATAGATGTAGGGCAGCGCCAGAATATAGATTATGACGCTATGGATGGTCCTAATACCGGCGTTTTCAGGTTCGGAAGGCCGATAAATGACCTGATAGACGGGACCTTTGACCTGAATATATTATCCAGAAATGAGATTGACCAGATCGAGTTAAGCGATGGATTCGGGAACTTCCCTTACGATTTTTCAAACGGAATAAATATTTTGCAGAGGCAGCTTTCCCGGACAACCCCATATTCTGAAATCAGTTATTGGCAGGACCGTTATAACAACCTGTATCTTGACGCAAATTTTCACCAGAATTTTTTCAGAAAGCTGAATTTTAATTTCGGGATTACAAAACATTCATACGACGGGGAATATACTAATTCCGATTTTGATAAATGGCTTGGCCGATTCAATTTTAATTTTGCGTTTTCAAACAAAGTTAACGCTTTCCTATACACGAATTACTCGCGGATACAGAGAGGGCTGAACGGCGGAATAAATCCGGATACGGTAGACATAAATAATACAAGCGTGATCTTTGACGTCACACAGGCCATTGTGAGGAACTCAGATGCATATGAGATCCGCGAAAGATTTGATATTGATGCGGGCTTAATGGCTTTAACAGGAAAAGACAGCGTTTCGTTTGCGAAGCTCCAGTTTTTCGAGAGCGATGCGTTCAGAAAGTATGCCGACGAAGAAAACCGGCCGAACCCAAACGGGATATTACTATATGATAATTCTCACTGGATAAATTACGGGGCAAAGGTTCAGAACCTGTATAATTTCAGGCTATCTAATCAGGCGGAATTGATATCCAACACAGAAGGAGAACTTGACCTGGACCTTGTGCATACAAATTACGGCCCTATAACGCGTTCTTCAAGAATATTCCTGTTCCAGGGCGCAGGGCTAAATTACAGGAACCTTGAACTGAACGCTTTCCTGAAGGGATTTGCGTATGAATATTACCGAAGCAAATTTGAAACTAATTACGGGTTGAATGCGCGTTACAAAATTATTTCTGACAGTGTTGAAGAGCTTGGACTTGGCGCTTCATACCAAAGAACGGTTAAACTGCCGTCATACCAGCAGTTTTTCTTTAACGCGTATCCTCAAAGGACGGAGCGTCAGGAGTTAAAAGTGGGGGCAGACGGGAGGCTTACGTTGGGCAGGGTAAATTTGAGCTTTTACAGTAATAAGGCAAATTACTTTGATTCGTATTCGGTTCAGCTAAACCAGTCAACTTCAACAGGTTTTACAGCTTCTGAATTTATGAGGCTGTTTAAGTTCGATGTAGAGGGAACATACGCTCAGATTTTGAGCCAATCGGTCACCGGCGCTGCGAACACCGGCCTGCTGGCGCAGGAGCCTAAGTACAGCGGCAACATATCTGTTTCATGGCATGACATGGCATTTAAGAACAGGCTTGAGTATAAGATCGGGCTGACATCGAGAATGTGGAGCGCTTACAATGCGGATTTTTACAATGGGCTGTTTAACACATTCAGCGCTTCGCTTCCCAATGGCGAAAAAGTTCAGATACCCTCTAACGGAACGCTGGATTTTTACATCATTGCTAAAATAGATAAAGCTGTTTTCGGTTTAACGCTTGAAAATATTCTGAACAGAATAATATTTACGACCGGTGTGTATCCTTACATGAACAGGGGAGGGCTGGCTAATGTGATATCAAGATTTAATATTACCTGGTATTTCCTCAATTAACCTCCTGCATGCCTCAAAAACCTCATCTACTCCAATAGTTTTGATGCACTTAAACTCATCGGCTCCGCTGTAAATGCAATTTACGGGTTTTGGAGAATTAAAGAAGCAGGGACTGCAATCTAATTCTTTTCTTACAATAATATTTTTTGTTTTCCAGGGGCGGAGCTCGCAGAAATTTGTGTAACCGAAAATCGCGACAGTCGGTATTTTTAGCGCCGCTGCAATATGCATGAGGGCTGCGTCGTTTGAGACAAATAAACAGCACTTGCTCATCAAAGCGATGCTTTGCATAATGTTAGTTTCATCCGGGATAAGGGCATAATCCGGCGCTTTGCTTCTTATGGATTCGTTAATGTCCTTTTCCGTTCCGAAAAGCAGGATTTTGGATCCGTAATCTTTGCCAAGCCGGTTTGCAATCTCAGCGAACTTATCAACCGCCCATCTTTTGTTTATGTGCCCTTTGAATGTGGCTGAACCTGCATGAAAACCAATCAATTTATTCTTTTTTATTTCGTTTTTTGAAATGTAACTTTCGGCGAAGCTATTTTCATCGTCTTTCAAAAAGATGTCATACCCGCCAAGTTCATTTTCACCTGCATTTGGAGCAATTAATTTAATCAGCTCAAAATTCTCCACTACATTATGCTCATCTTTTACTTCCAGGGCAAGCATATTATTAAGGAAATCGAAATTTGAAGAAGAATAATGATTATATTTTGTACCTATCCGCCTTTTTGCCCCAAGCATGCGGTTAACGATATTATACTCGCGCCTGTTTGAGGGGTAGACGTTCAAAGAAACGTCGTACCTGTTTTTTCTGAGAGCGATGACCTGTTTGAATGATTTAAAAGCGGATTGATTAAGAAAGTCGATGAAATAAATTCTGTTTATGGCGGGATTTCTTTTGTAAATACACTCAACGGCTTTAAACATTACCATCATATCAATCTCCGCGTCAGGCAAATATTTCTTCAGAACCTTCAGCGCCGGAGAAAACATTACCGCATCACCGATTCCCGATAACGCGTTTATAATAATTTTCATCTTAATGTTTCTTTATTACAAGAAGATATTTGTCGTTGAAATCGGTTTTTGATATGACTTCAGCGCCCTCGCCGTAAACTTTGAGATACCAATCCAAACCTCGGGGCTTTTCTATACGGTTTAGCCTAAGCTTGTTTGAAAGGTAGATGTTCTTCGCAGGGTCCCACATGGTTATAATCAGAAACGCCCCTGATTTCAGAGATTTCCACAGATTATCCATAGCCCTTTTAAAGCGGTCATCGTCGGTTATATGCTGAGTAACGTCTATCATAACTCCAATGTCAAATGTATTTTCAGTAAGCATAACCTCGCTTACATCGCCCTGTATAAAACTATATTCCGGGTACATTTTTTTCAAATTTGTGATAGATATTTCTGCAATGTCATTACCAGTGTAATGTTTGGCGCCAAGCCCCTTCAGGTATTCCGTCCAGTAACCGACTCCGCAGCCAATCTCAACAATATTTACCGAGCCATCTATGGCAACTCCGGCTTTTTGCATTTCCTCGCTTACAATCCTTTTCTTTTCTTCGTACATCTTCAGATTTTCTTCATTGCTCATCCTGAAGTGGCCAACGCCTTTTAAATCAAATGAATCGGTAAGCATTTCATTCCAGAAAGTCTTAGGCCTGTAATGAAACAGCATTTTGAAATATATTTTTAAATTTTTAAAAGGCATAATTAATTAATTGTTCATGTTTACCAGCTAGTTTTCCGCGGAAGCGGGAATCTAATTATATGTCGCTCCTAACGGAGCTATATTATTATATCAAATGCTAGAAATATGCCGCTCCTAACGGAGCTAAGAAATATGAAGAAATCTCTGTGCATTTTAATTGAGACCATCTATTTAGTCTCAATTTTATATTGCGGGTCAAAAGCCTGCGCCAGCCACGGAAGCTGAACGAAAATCAATATTATAAAAACTATAAGCAGCAGGAAACACAGCGCCACAAGTTTCTTTTGTTTATAAAGTGTTTCAGGGTACTGTACAGGACTGTCCGGCAGGAAACCAATCCGCATATATTCGCTTATAAGAGCTGCGAGAATCGGGATCAGGAGGATAAATTCAAACCTGTACCTTATCAGAAATACCGCTGAAGTAAAGGAAAATAATGATGCGTAGAAAACAATGCTTATTAAAAGCTTGCTTTCTGTGTACTTGCTGAGCGATTTACGGTATATTTTGATAGTTTCGTTGTCGGCAATAAACCTTATTTCGCCAAATCTCTTTGTTGCCATAAAGAACGCGCCTATCATCCAGTACGCCGTAATTATAGATAGAGGCGGCACAACCGCGCTGGTTATTATGAACCAGCCCAGCGCCAGCCTTATAGGGTTATTTATCGATTCGCTGATTACGTCGAGATAAACTATGTCCTTTGTCCTGAACGGCCGCACATTGTAGAGAAATCCCATCAATAGCAGGAGCGCATTGGCGAGAAAGAAGTACAGATTGATCTGATACGAGAGCGCCAGCCCGGCGATTATTAAGATTACATATTGAAGATAAGCATATTTCGGTTTGATAAGTCCGGCTGCTGCCGGCCTGTCTTTCTTAACCGGGTGTTCCCTGTCATACGGCGCATCCAGCAATTCATTGATCGTATAATTTGCCGAGGCTATCAAACAGGTGGCCAGCACGCCGATGATTATCTTTATGAGCAGCGCCGCGTCAAAATGCACGTTAGTGAACAGAAGCGCAAGCGCCATACCGGGAATCATGAACACATTTTTGAACCAGTGATCCGGCCTTGCTATTTTTATGTAATTGATCATTGCCTGTATTGTTTCCAATAACGCGGAAACTATTGCCCTCTTAAATTTTTCATAATATATTTTTTCGCGCCTCTTAAAGACAGGCTCGACGGATGTTTTGAGCCTAACGAAAGTATTTTTCTGGGAAGAAGGTATGTCATCATCCCGACATCTGCAGCGCCTTTGAGGTCAAGCCGCTCCCTGTCTCCGATAAAAAGGATGTATTCAGGATCAATCCCGAGTTTTTCTGCGACCTTCAAAAATCCCTTCTTATTTGGCTTAAATGCTTCTACATCAGGATCCACCGAGCTGACAAATCCGTCTATATAGTCATAAACGCCCATTGCCTTGCATTTTTCGTGACATGGATAATCCGAAAATACGCCGATTCGTATCTCTTTTTTTTTTAGCAGGGCAAATGTCTCGTTTAGTCCGCTTCGCTTGCAAAACGGTATCAATCCAAGAGGTTTCCTGTATATCCAGTAATCGACAATAGCCCTGATCCGTTCCTTTTCAATACCTGTCGCGTTGCTTGTCATCTCGATCTGTTTTTCAGAAACGTTTGTTTGATTCTTATCATCTTTCCTGATGTCTTCAAGAGCCTTTCTGAACGCAGAGATAACCCTCATTGCCCGCACTGTGCTGGGGAAAAAGAAGATCAATCTTCCAATCAGCTCAAATACAATGATAACTCTGAGCAGTGCCTGCGAGTACATTGTTCCGTCAATATCGAACACAACGCCTTTTATCGGCTTCAAAATACCCTCTTATTCTTAAACGAAATTACGCCAATCGAGGCAAGAGTTAATAATACCATGAGCGCCGATAGTTTGGAATACGTATCGTATTTATCGGAATCATAAACAAATCTTATTGTGTGATGTCCCTTTTCAACATATACCGAGCGGAGGCTGTAATCAGTTCTGTATATTCCAGTTTCTTTCCCGTCAATGTACGCTTTCCACTCGGGATAATATATTTCGCTCAAAAACAGGAACCCGTTCTCTCCTGTCTCAACGTCAAGGCTGATATTATTCAATCCGTACTCGGTGATGTTTACTTTGCTTGTGATATTATCAGCCGAGTCTCTCATCGAAGGAAGGTTCATATTCGGCGGCTGCTTTTCCAGAACTAGAGTTTTCCTGTAATTGAATTCATCGCTTTCCATGTACTTCTTAATATCATCTTCTCCGGGAATTACTTTTACCCTGTAAAACATTTTGGCCCGCGGCAAATATGTTTCATTTGGGACCAAAGCCATCTGTTTTTTTGCGTTATCGACTTTTATTTTATACTTAACGTTCATCAGGTCAAATGTCTGCGTACTGTTTGAGTCAGGTTTGTTTGGCGGGAATTTTCGTTCCAGGGTGAGTACGTTGATACCCTCAAGCAGCTGAATTCTATCCAGCGCGCCCTGGTAGCGCTGGAAAAGCATGTTGCCGCCATCGCGCATGTTTATCCTGAATATTTCCGACACGCCTTCCTCTTTCATCTTATTTATTAATGCGGCATTTTGTTTGTACATTTCGGCGGGGTCAGAGCTGCCGTTATTCTGGTTAAACGCGAAAATGTAAATATCGATAACCATAATGGCAACAATAGCGGCGGAAAAAACATTGACGTTTATCTTATCGTTCATATACATGTACATCGCCGCAATATACAGCGCAGATAACACAAAGAATATATTTACCTGCGAAGCTATCCATGAGCTTATTTCTGGGTTTGCTGCAAGCGGGAAAATGGACCTGAACAAACCGGCATTTCCCATAACAAACAATGCAGCCGCAACGGCGCCAAGCGAGAGCAGGTATTTGTTCGAAAAGAACGAAGCGAATTTCTTCTTATCCGTCATTACAGCGTTAAGCGAGTACGAGGCAAGCAGCGCCACGACAAAAACGAATATAAACATGCCGTGGGCGGGATTCCGGAACCTGTTAAAAAGCGGAACGTAGTCAAAAAAGAGTTTCTGGACAAAAAAGTTTCCCCCAAACCCAAATAAAAGGGCCAGCAGCGCCGACATTGATAGAAATAATACGGGCAGCCCGCTTATCTTTTTCCGGTAAGCCATGCGGAAAGCAGGGAACAAAAGTATGATGGCAAACAAAGTTACATATGTTGTAGATACGGTATACATCCAGGCTCCTTCCTGGTGGCCGCCGCTTTTCTGAACGCTCCAGTAAGAAAGCTCTTTCGAATCCTGGTTCCAGTTAAAAGTGCCGAATATTTTCGGAACCAGCATCGTGAGCAGGTCATACGGATGAACCGATCCCTGTTTAGCGAACTCGTATCCTATATTTGTCCTCTCGGTGTTTTGCGAAAACTCGTTGGTTATGGTAAGCTGGACGGAGGCGGCTCCGAACGCTATTACTGAAAACACCGCAAACGCCGCGATGGATTTTTTGATGAAAGCAAAATCTTTTAATTTATATCTTGAGTATATTCTTTGCAGAGTGAGCGCGCCTATAAATATCATAATAAAAAAATAAGACTGAGGGTATCCTGCGAAAATACAAACCGCCATAACAAGCCCGTTTACCAGGATGTAGTTCCACTTTCCTGTATTCTCAAACTTGAGGAACAGCAGGTATATGAGCGGAAGCCAGACGGCCGTTTCAAGAATATTCATGTGAATTACATGAAGAACGATAAAACTTGAATACGAAAACATCAGCGCAAAAATAAGCGAAGCAAAGTTGTTGAACTTAAGCTCCTTTCCAAGGAAATAAGCTGAAACTGAGACTATGAGAAAATGAATCAAGACCGAGATTTGTACTACAAGAGGCGAGAGCATGCCGCCCGAAACAAAAAACCTGAGCAGATAAGTTACAGGATAGAATACAGCAATTTGCGGGTCGGCTAAGAAGGGCATGCCTCCGAATGAGTAGGGGTTCCAGAACGGCATAATTCCGTTTGCAAGCGAAACCGCCGCCAGAACCTTGCCCGGGTAATAAACGTACGGGAAGTCGTCGTAAAGCCATGATGCGCCCGTAAGCAAATTTCTGAAAAGGAATATCCAGAATCCAAGCAATATTAACATGCATTTCCATGCGCTGAAAACTACATTAATATCTTTTATTCGTACTGAACTTTTTTTGGATTCCTTTTTTTTCAACTGGTTCTTATTGAATCATATGTTAACCTCTCCCCGTCCTATATGACAAACCTTCCTGAGAAGAGAGGGGATGGAAGTGAAAACAAATCTTTCGGTTATTTCTTAAGCGATTCTATCTTCGCCTTTATATCCGGATTATTGGGCGAGAGCCTGTCAATCCGGTAAAGTATATCAAGCGCTTTTTGCTTATCGCCGCGTGCATCGTATATATCGAGCAAAATCCTGTAAGGATTGTAATACGACTTAATATCGTTGGGATTGCGCTTCATTTCATTTTGCGCGGAGATCTCAACGTCGGCTGAAAGTTCATCAAACTTATTCCTGTTCCCGATCTTGTAATATAACGTGGCGGCGTCGTATTCTATCCGGTAATCCATGGGAATCACCTTTCTCGGAAGATTCGATTCCATCTTATCTAGTACTTCGCCGGCCTTTACGGAATCCTGGTCGTCAAAATAAGCGTGTGCCAAGGTTAGATACTGGGAGCGGTAATTCTGAACTATGTTGGCATGCACCTGGTCGAAGAATATATCAGGATTGCTGAAACTTCTGAAAAAGTATCCGTCCTGCGGCGTTTTTGATGGCGCTGAAGGAGTTTTCATAAAGTTATCCGACATCTTTTCCTTATCGACCCTGAACTGCACCGGTTCCGGTGATTTATACGGGACCACCTTCTTGCCCATACCTTCGTTAACGAGATAATCGTCAAGCCCGATGCAATTATCTGCGCTAACAGTCGCTGAGAAATAGACCGGCCTTTGCCAGTTATTGGTTTTTACAATGTCATAAATCATCAGGTCCTGAATCTTAATGGCTTTAACATTTCCATTTGCCACCCATGTATAGGGCATTTTCCATGTTAATTTATCAGGCGTATCTTTGTCTTTTTGCATGTCTGCCGGATATGCATCCGCCGGCACATTTACGCTGACTAATTTATAATCGCCCCATTGGGTATTTTGCAGCTGGTCGATCTGTAGATCGGTATAGCTGATCGGCACTTTCTTTGAACCATACGGCGATTCGTTCTTCATTTCTTTGATATACCAGTTCGTGTTAATAAGGCTAAGGTTAACAACTCTTACGTCTGTCCTTATGCCTTCGACCGCCTGGAGATACCAGAGCGGAAAAGTATCGTTATCGCCGTTTGTGAAAAGGATCGCGTCCTTATCAAGCCCCTGCAGCAAATTGTACGCATAGTCAAAAGGAACGTAATTATCATGCCTGTTATTATAATGGAAATTTATCCTTGCCATATTTACCGGCACAAACGCAAATCCAAATAGCAGGAATATCACGCCGGCAGTTTTCATTGCGGATGAATTTTTGATAGCGTTGCTTATGAGTTCAAGGATTCCCATCACGCCCAGTCCTATCCAGAGCGAAAATACAAAGAAAGCGCCTTCATAAAAATAATCCCGTTCCCTGGGCTGCGGGTCCTGCTGCCGCTGGAACAAAGCGGTCAGGACTCCCATAAGGACGAACATCCAGAGGAATGTTAATCCAAGCTTCCAGTCCTTGCGGAAATGGTAAAACAAACCGAACAATCCGATCAGGAAGGGGATTCCGTAGAATTTGCTCCAGTCAATTCCTTTATCCATCTCGTATCCTGCACGGCCGATATACTGCCATCCAAGGTACCGGTTGAACATATGGTTTATCTGGTAGCGCCATAAGAAGTCAAAGTCGCTTGTGTAGTTTGTCCATGTCCTTTTGTGCATCGGTTCCTGCGAATACCTTCTTGGCCAAAACGGAGCCTCGCCGTACTGCTCGCGGCTTAAATACGAAACGAGGGTCGGGATATCTTTGGGGTCGTTTTCGTTTATAGGCAGGTTATCTACTTTTGCCCTAACTAATACAGAAGTATAAATTGAATAGCCAATGAAAATCAGGAAGACAGATGTGAAAGCCAGCTCCATCAGCTTACGGTTCTTATTATACGCCCAAAAAGTTCCGTATAACAATGCCGGAATAACCAGGGCCGCGAAGAAAGTTACTACGCCGCTGTTTTTGGTTTTGAAAAGGCTAATGCTTCCCCCAAGCCACCCCGGATACCATATCACTATAACCGGGTAAACTAATATAAATGCCGCGCACGTTATGAGCATTGCAATAAGAAAATTTTTACGGCTGTATTCATATTTTCTAAAATAAAACATCATGCCGCCAACAAGAATTACCTGCACTACAAGCAGGTGAATCCCAAGCGCTAAGCCGACAATAAATGCGACCAGCAGCAGATATCTCTCGCTGTATTTTTCATCTGCCTTTTCCCACCAGACCATAAGCAGCCATACGCAAAGGGCTATTAACATAGTGCCGAATGCATAGACTTCGGCCTCAAGCGCATTGAACCAAAATGAATCGCAGAAAGCGTAAGATAACGCTCCGATGGCGGCAGAACCAAATACCATGACAGCATCCCAATTTGACTTAGGAAATCCGCGCCAGTTTCTAATTACCGAAACAATAACCAGATAGATGAACATAACAGTAAGCCCCGAGCTTATTGCCGATACAGAATTGATACGCGAAGCGGCGTTCGAACCGATAGGGAGCATTGTTGCAATTTTTCCTACCAGGGTCCAAAGCGGGGCGCCCGGCGGATGGGGTACGGATAGTGTATATGCTGATGCCGCAAATTCACCGCAATCCCAAAATGAGAGGGTTGGCTGTTTTGTATATAAATAAACCGAAGCGGAAATCAGAAATACTATGGCTCCTGCAATGTAGTTAATCTTCTTATAATTCATCCTAAACCTTTAATTTTTGGGAATAACAAATATATTTATAAAGCCTGTGAGTTTCAATGAATTCCGCAGTATTTGTATGTTTTTGAGGAGAGAATCCGGAAATTTCCTTTATTTTCAACTAAAACAAAAGGACGGTCTAAAACCGCCCTTTTTGTATATTTTTTGAAACGCTTTTTAGTCTGATATGAACTGTTATTTAGTCAGAACCATCTTCTTTGTTTGCACAAATGCTCCTGCATTAATTCTGTAAAAATACACTCCGCTTGGCAGATTTGTTGCGTCAAAATCAACCTTGTAACTTCCCGGCTGCATTTGCTGGTCAACGAGCTCTCGTATTCGCTGCCCCAATTCGTTATAGACCACAATGGAAACATGTGAGGCTTTAGGCAGGTCAAAATCGATGTTCGTAACCGGGTTAAACGGATTCGGGTAATTTTGCCGTAGAGCATAAACTTTAGGGATGTTCGAACTTATTGGCTGAATTCCAATAGGATTCCCTACAAAGATATCATCGAGATTTACATAAAATCCGTTAACAGAAGCATCCATGTTATATCTGAAACCAATCCATATAGTCTGTCCTGCATAAGCATTTAAGCTGTATGAATATCTGTTCCAATGCCCATACACCGAACCTGTATCCCAAAAAATATGTCCAATCTTATCTATAAAATCGGGCGGCAATGAATCTACTCCAACCCAAATCTGAAGACTATCAGTATAATTCGGGGTGCCGCCAGTCGCCCAAAATATCAGGCTGTCTCCGGCTGAAATATCGACTCTTTTTGTTACCAGCCAAGCATCTGAAACGGAAGCTATCCCATTAGTATCCTGGGCCGCGTACCATGTTACTCCACAGGCTTTTATCCCGGTGTGTGAAGTTTGCAAAGCGCTTTGCAATCCCGGGATACTGTATCCGGTATCTCTAACTAACCAATTCCAATTCGGCAAAATATAGAAACTGGCGTCGTTCCATACATTCCATCCTTCCGGCAAAGTTGCAGAGTCGCTTGTTTCGAATCCTTCTAAAAGTTTTGTTTGCGAAATAGCTAATTGACTTAGTAATATCAAAAATGAAACAGTAAAAATTAATTTTTTCATTTTTCCTCCCTTAGTTTTGAGAATTTGGATTGAATAAAATATAATAAGTTTATTCAAAAATTAAAACATAAATAACAGAATTCTAATCAAAGAAGCAGCCTGCATGCTTAGTGGATTAATTGCGAAAAATGAAAGCCGGTTCTTCCACATTTTTAGATTGTAAGACCATGATTATATTGATAAATTTGCAGATTATAATTAATCACATTTAAAACTTCATGAAAATTATTACGGGCGGCGCGGGATTTATAGGAAGCGCAATCTGCTGGCGGCTCAACACGCTGGGCATAGACGATATTATAATAGTCGACGAAAGCAGGGAAGGCGAAAAAGGAAAAAATCTGGAGGGCATCAGGTTCAGGGAATATATTGATAAGGATGATTTTATCAGACAAATAAGGGATAATTCAATTTCTCATAAAGCGGATACTTTGTACCATATGGGGGCTTGCAGCTCGACCACCGAAAGCAATATGGAATATCTTAAGGAGAATAATGTTGAATATTCCAAAAGTCTTGCTCTTTGGTGTTTAAAAAATGGCGCAAGGTATATTTATGCATCAAGCGGCGCAACATACGGCTCAGGCGAGCAGGGTTTTGACGATGACATAAGCGTAATCCCAAAGCTAAAGCCTATAAATAAATACGGACTCTCAAAGCAGATGTTCGATATGTGGGTTCTTGAAAATAAGATGGATAAAGAAATTGTCGGATTAAAATACTTCAACGTGTTTGGCCCTAATGAGAACCACAAAGGCGATATGCGGAGTATGATAAACAAAACATACGGTCAAATTCTTCGAACGGGAAAACTGCAGCTTTTTAAATCGCTGAAACCCGAATATAAAGATGGTGAACAGAAACGTGATTTTATTTACGTAAAAGATGCGGTTGATATGACGATATTCTTCGATAAGACTCTGGGGAAAGGAAAAGATAAGAGCGGTATTTTTAACGTCGGTTCGGGAACAGCGTCAACATGGATAGAGCTTGCAAACTCTATTTTTGCCGCGCTCGGGAAAGAGCCTGATATTGAATTTATTGATATGCCCGACAGCATAAAAAACCAGTACCAGTATTTTACGCAGGCAAATATCTCAAAGATTAAATACGCGGGTTATGATTCGAAAATTATGGCGCTTGAGGATTCTGTAAAGGATTATGTATTAAAATATCTTGTGCCCGGGAGGTATCTAAGAGCTTAACACTTTGTGTATTTGTTTTTATTTTTGATTTGTGATTTTTGATTTTCTTATCTTACCTGTTCCCATTCATGAGACATGGCTTTGTTTTTGAACATGACTGAAGCGGCATTCCTGGTCCAATCCCAGAATACTCTTATATACCCGAACTTGCGGTATCTTCTCGGCGATTCATAAATGACCAGCTTGCCCCAAGCTTTAATTTTCCCGTATTTTTTTATTCTTCTGAAAAGGTCAAAATCCTCGCCGGCAGCCATCGATTCATTGTACCCCCCAACTTTAAGGAACATGTCTTTCATCAATATGTGGCATTCGCCCCTGCCCATCCCTAAACCGATAAAGTTAAGCGTCCTGACATAATTATTGTAGAAGAAATGAAACAGCACATCGGATAACTTCTCTTCATTTGGGAAAACTTTCACTTTGCAGGTCTGCGCGACAATTTTGGGTTCTGTAAATTCTCTTAACGTTGTTCTGAAGAACAGATCTATATCTTTAATAAGCGTATCGGCGTTCATGATGTAGTAGTATTTGCCCGAGCTGTATTTTATGCCAAGATTCCTTCCTGCGGCTATGTTCTGTTTACGGCCGGGCTCAGGTATTACAACCACATCGGCAAGTTTAGTTGATATGGCAACCGTCGCATCTGAGCTTCCGCCGTCTGAAACGATAATTTCAATTTTATATTTTCTCTTAATTTCGGATGTGAACTGGCTCAGCGTTTGTTTAATAAGCTTCTCTTCATTTAACGCAGGAAATACAACGCTTATTAATATATCTTCAGGCAAACCGTATAAGTTTTATTAAGTTTCTAACGGGGAATTAATAATTCTCTTTACAAAACAATAGGAGTGTAAAAATTACTTACACTCCTACAAAAAGCCCTGCTTTTTTCGAATTACGTTACTTATCCATTTCTGAAACCATTGCGGCATAACCTTTTCTTTTTAAGGTGCGAAGCGCCCTGGTCGAGATCTTAACTGTGATAAACCTGTTTTCTTCAGGAACCCATATCCTCTTGGTCTTTAAGTTAGGAAGCTGTCTCATCTTCGTCCTGTTATGCGAATGAGATACATTGTTCCCTACCAGCGGTTTTTTTCCTGTTAACTGACAAACTCTGGCCATTTAATAAATATTATATTAGCTGTTATTAAAAATTAAATTATAGTTCCGCTAAGCAGTTACCGCAAAGCTTCTGATTTTTTTCCAGGTATTTCCATGTATCTTTAGCTGTTTTAACCGAACTTATGACCTTGGCGTACACAGCTTTGGCCGATTTGTTGCATTTCGGGCAGACAATCTCCGCTTCTTTTTTAGCCAATTTAGCGGCCTTATCCGCAAATGTTTGTTGTTTTGCCATTTTTTTACTTTGATTAAGCTACAAACTTACGGCGAATTTTCTTAAAAATAAAGTCCCAATCCGGCGCTGTTTCTTAAAACCGTTAAAACAGTTTACGTTTTCCATGTCTTAATTAGCCCACGGCTTAAGTCGTGGGCTGCAAAAAAAAAGCCGTAATTCAAAAACCACTTTAGTGGTTTACTTTACTAATAACTGTTTATAAATTCGGGTCTAATAATTCCCATCTTTTAAATTTGATACTGACTTAATACGCAAATATAGTAAAGCAATCATCACAACAATTGTGAATAGTATTATTCCCAAAAAGGAAAACCTGTCAATTCCGCCGGTCGCAATGTTACCCGGATATGAAGTTTCAAGCGGGGATATTCCGGAATCAACATATCCCCAGAAGGTCATAGCAAGTATGTATATAATCGAAATTGCGCCGATAGATTTGACGGCTGAATTGTTCCTTCCGGTTGAGAACTTATCCTCAAGCGCCGGGGCGGCAAACCAGAATACAACAATGAAAAAAATGAATAACTGTAAAACAAATTCAGGCAAAAACAAATCTCCTTTGAGCGTCTGATATATCCACATGAAATACCAGTCGGGATGAATTCCGCCGGGGGCTCCCGAAGGATTGTTAATGTCGTATGGTTTTCCCAGTCCCTTTGGAAGCAAAACGGAGACCGCGGCTATAATTGCAACTCCGGTTAGCGCTGAAATCACAATCTTCAGCGAATATGAGTTTCCTTTACGAGGCGGTTCCGGCTCGCCGGCAGAGGCGGCAGCTTTGTTATGACGGACATGGTAAAAACATGCGGCCAAAATGAAAAACAGCAATGCCGGCAGCAAATTAGTGTGAATGGCGTACATCCTGCTCAGAGTTTCTCCGCCAAAAAATCCGCCGCCCTTTAATATTTCCGCTATGAATGTTCCCGCTATTGGGAACCTACCTAATTGGGAGATTCCAATCACGGCGCCGAAATAAGAAAACTCCATCCATGGAAGCGTCTGCCCGGTAAATGCGAACACCATCAGAACCAAAAACGACGCAATGAGCAAATACCACATCTTCCGGAATGGTTTTCTGAATGACTTCGTATAAAAAACCATTAATACAAAAACAACTGAGGTCAATACCAGGGCATTTGCCGACCAAAAGTGTAACGACCTTATGAAAGCTCCGAACTCAACACGGTTATTTATGTATTGGATCGATGCGTAAGCGTCTTCAGCGGAAGGCTTATAGTATATGCTTAGCAGCGCGCCCGTTATAACCTGTAAAAGAACGAGAGACAGGCAAATGCCTCCGGCGTAATACAAAAATTTGCGCGATCTTTCAGGAACGTCTATTTCAGATCCTGTCAAGATTCTTTAGAAACGGTGATCATATTATTTTTCAAAATTACATTAAATTTCTTAAGCGGCGCTTTCGGAGGGCCCTCAATTACATTCCCGTTCAAATCATACCTGCCTCCGTGACATGCGCAGTATATGTCTTTATTTTCCGATCTGTACCCTACTGTGCAGTTCAAATGTGTGCAGACTGCGCTGAGAGCGATAAATTCACTATCCGATCTTCTGATAATGATAACTGGCTCGCTTTCGATGTTCACCAATATTGAACCGCCGGGAAGAACTGCGTCCAACGGCAGACTAATGGTTGTGCCGCTATTTCCGGCCGATCTTTGAAGCGTAGTTATGAAGGGTTTCTGCGGAGGTATCATAAATTTCACAGCGCTATATAAAAACGGCATTGCAACAGCAATTCCCCAAAGCTTTGAAATGAAATCCCTTCTCGAAATTGCGTTTTTCTTTCGGCTTTCCATAAATAATTTTCAAATATATGAACATATTTTGATAAAATCGTGATGTTTAAGCATCAAATAATGTTATAACTAATGAAATTGATTTTACAACTTAGTTGAAATATCTTTGCTGAAAATAAAATGTTGAATTGAAAACTCTTCCTATATACACATACGGTTTCGAAGTGCTGAGAAAGAAGGCCAGGAAAATTACAAAGGTGGATGACAAACTGGTCGAACTGGTGCGCAATATGTTCAACACAATGCACAAAGCCAACGGAATAGGTTTGGCGGCGCCGCAAATAGGACTTGACATAAGCCTGACAGTAGTTGATATTTCCCATATTGAAGGGCAGGAAAAGAACGACCCAATAGTTTTACTTAATCCGAAAATTACCGATAGTTACGGAGAGTCTACAATTGAAGAGGGCTGTTTGAGCATTCCGCATATCAGGGAATCTGTCACGAGGCCGGAACAGGTTTATGTTGAATACCAGGACCTGGACCTGAATAAAAAATATATTGAGCTGGGTTCATACATATCACGAGTGACGCAGCACGAAATAGACCACCTGAACGGTAAATTATTTATAGACCATCTTTCAAAAGAAACAAAAAGCAGGATAAGACAGGATCTGAACCATATCAAGAAAGGACTTGTAATGGCAGATTACCTTCTTGCAGACATTTCTAAAAAAGATAAAGAGATAGACAAAAGAAAAATCCTGGCAAGTGGCTGAAATGAATATTATATTCATGGGCACTCCTGAATTTGCGGTTCCCTCGCTTGAAACCCTGCTGAACTCCAATCACAGAATTTCCGCGGTTGTAACCGTTCAGGATAAGCCAAAGGGCAGGGGACTGAAGCTGAGCGAAAGCGCTGTCAAAGTTTTTGCGCTCAGCAAAGGGCTTAAATTATTTCAGCCGCAAAAAATGAAAGAGGAAAATTTTATTGAGGAAATAAAATTACTGAATCCTGATTTGATCGTAGTGGTCGCATTCCGCATCTTGCCAAAAGAAATATATACTATACCGCGTTACGGCTCAATTAACCTGCATGCTTCTCTTCTGCCTAAATACAGGGGAGCGGCGCCAATCAACTGGGCCATAATAAACGGGGAAACTGAAACGGGCGTAACGACTTTTTTTCTGAAAGAAAAAGTGGACGAGGGAAGTATTATAGAGCAGAACAAATGCTCTATCGGCGCGAATGATGATGCCGGCGCTCTTCACGATAAGCTTTCACTGCTTGGGGCTGAATCAGTTTTGTCAACGGTGGATATTATTGATGAATCCGGGGGCAACGTTCCGGTTTTTGAACAGGACGAATCAATGGCATCATCCGCTCCAAAAATATTTAAGCAGGATTGTAAGATAGTCTGGAACAAATCAGCTTTGGAAGTTCACAACCTTGTCAGAGGCCTTTCGCCTAGCCCCGGCGCGTTTTCAATACTTGAAGGCAGGACGTTTAAAATATTTAAATCGTCTGTTAGGGAAGATATATCGCCTTCAGAACCGGGGAATATTACAGTTGCAGGGAGTAAGCTTTATGTATCGTGCGCCAATGGCGCGCTTGAAATACTCGAATTGCAGACTGAGGGTAAAAGGAGGATGTTGGCTGCAGAGTTTCTGAAGGGCAATAAGATTACATCCCGGTTCGAAACACCCTGAGCTTTATTTCATCTCTATGAGCTTCTCAATAAGCCAGTCCCTGGCTATCATATCCCTGGTCTTATCCAGGTCCTTCATAAATGATTTAATTTCCGTTTTGTCTTTTACGTTTATCAAAGTGATTCTTTTTACGGACTGCAGGAACTGCATATACCTGTTGTAATGAACGTTTAAGGTTTCCTGGTGACGCTTCAGGTAGTGGATCACGGCATCAATAGTGGCTTCGATAGTATCATAGTGTTTTTGCTCGTAATATATCTTCAAAAGCGTTTCTTTTATCTTAAGATAAAAGTGAGTGTTCTTATAGCTGACTTTCGATAAGTAATCAATACTTTCTTTGTATTTTCTTTCTGCAAAAAGCAGCAATCCCTTTGCAAGATTTGTTGTGTCGCGTTTTATCTCGTGAGAGAGGTTGCCTTTATATGTTTCATAAAAATATTCCGCCCATTTCAGGTCTTTTGCATCTATTACGCACAGTATTACGTTAAGAAACTCTATATACTGCATATTCTTGAATTCCCTGTAGAAATCGTTCTTCTCGAACTCGGCGTAGATCTTCACAAGGCTGGATAGAAACTTCGACTCGCCGATTGCAATACGGTTGATGCAGTAATTGGTGAGTGAATAGTAAACCTGCAGGAGTTCTTCTTTATTGTACTTTCGTATGTTGGAGAACACGTGTTTCTCAAGGTCCCTGAAATGCGTTTCAATTTCAGGTTTAAGAACCATCATCAGTATTTTGTATTCAGAGTAAACTGTAGGGTGCTCTTTCTGAATGACATCGGCATTTTTCTCTATGTATGAGAGCATTTTATCAAACGCCCAGAACCTGTCCTGCACATCCTGGAAAGGATGGAGCCTGCGGCTCAGCATCGTATTAATCACTTTGAGCTTGGTTACTATAAACATGTTATCTGCAAAATCAGCCATTTCAAAATACTTCTTATCAAGATTCAGCTCAAGATCATGGCCTTCATAGTTCAGCTCAACTTCTTTGAATGTCAGCAGGTCGTAATAGTAATCTGCGTTGCGGTTAAATTCACTTTTTAGGCTGTCGTCAATTTCTTTAAGAGACGCTTCAAAACTTTTTATTATGTTCCTTTCTTCGAGCGCTTTTATGAGGGCTATCTTTTGCTGCGTAGGGTATTTTTCATATTCTCCGTATATCAAAAACTTTTCTAGGATCTTAGTAAACGTACTAAGCAGCGTTCTTACATTCTGGTCCTTATTTTTTTCACCTTCAAATAATTTAAGCGCGATGTTTTTTACTGATACGGTATTTGAGTCCAGGTTTTCAAACTGCCTGTCGATCAGGTTATAAAACGTAATAAGCATGTGGCTCTTGTTATGGAAAGGGGAATTGAGGAACTCGCCGAATTTCTTGAATTCCGACTGTGTGAGTCCGCGGATGAGTTCGGTTATCTTAGATTCCTTCATTTTTCAACAATTTTTTGGGCAAAAATTCTTAACAAACTGGATTTTCTGTCTGACGAAATAATTCGCTTTCCTTCAAAAAATGAACCGGAATATGCATATTTTGCAATTTGCCTGAATTACTAAGCCCGCAAATATTGCATATTTATATTCACAAATCTATAAAAAAATCTTTGCATAGCCCCGTGGTAAGCGCTATTTTTATATTGAAAAGTTGAAATGAGCTCAAAGCAAACAACAGAGATTTTGACTGAGGGCCCCGGCTCTGAATAATAAGAGCCCATTAGCCGAGTTTGTACAACAGAAGAGTCTTCAACAATTAAGAGTTAAAGCGCTGCCGCTGCCTGTTATAACTGCTTCTTTTCAGGGCTAGGGAAGAGGGTTATACCGAGAAACCAGGCGGCGGTTCGTGCTTATTAAAGTTTCACCCCGTTTCTAAATTTCCTCCTAAAACTGCAAAGGCAGCCGTAACCGGGCTGCCTTTTGATTTAGCTGTATATAAACTGAAGAAAGAACCGATTTACCTCAATACGTTTCCGTTTCGAAACCATGGATTGTGAAAATATTCACTTGAAAGCTCCCGCTTTAGGGTAATTTTTGGCGCTTATATTGATTAACAAATTTAAGATCGAGTCTTTAAATATTATTCATGAAAATTGACAATATCGTCTGGAAAAGGGGCTTTTGTTACATGTGCTTAATTTTTCACTTCTAAACCGCCGCTTTACAAATCTGCAAACAAATCTTTGTGTAACCTTAGGTGATTGGTTATTTTTGAACCGTAATCAATTAGAAGTCAAAAGAACTAAAGTCCTGGAATTATGAAAAAGATTAGTTTTTTCTTCATTGTAGCCCTGTTAGTGCATCAGTCTTTTGCAGGTTCTCATATTGCGAAAGATTCTTTCCTGCACACTGACTCTCTGCTGGTTCGTAATACGTTTCTTTTCGGGAACGACATGCAGATTCCTTTTGTAAACAATGGCGTATTTAATAACGATATTGGCAGTAATACATCATCCCGCGCTAATCTTATTTGGCCCTTTTCCTCAGGCAATCCAAGGATGTCTATGGATTACTCTTCAGGTTTGTGGATCGGGGCAAAAGTTGGGCCGCAAAGGGACCTGAGAACGGCGGTCGCAATGTATAACTCTGTATTTACTCCCGGAAACATTCCAGTGTTGGGACAGGTTCCGCCGCAATCAGTTTGCGATGATCCGGCATGGAAGCCTTATCTTGTGAATCTTATCGATGAATCGCTTGTATATGGCGGCGTTAGATCAAGAACAATAGACACGCTGACATTCAATGTTGTATACTCTTCCTGGGCAGATTGGCCGGTAGATAAGGGCGCTCCGTATGTCGAGATCAATGGAGTCCCGGGGTACCAACCCGGATGGAACGCAGACAGGCCGGGTGTAGGATTTGGAAATGCACGTCCTTCCGAAATGTGCTTCATGTCATACATGGACTATTCCAACTGCACTAATAATATCCATATTCACGAGAGTTCTTTGCCGGGCGGTACGCTTCCTATGGGCGTTGAGATTCAGCAACTTGCGTACATTTTTAATTGCCCGGGATATGATAGATCCTATTTCATTAGCTGGAAGATAATCAACAAAAGCTCAAATATATGGGACAGTACTTTTATCGGACTGGCAAATGATGCGGATATTGGCGACGCAACAGATGATGCCGCGGGGTGCGATTCTATTAGGCAGATGTCTTTCATGTATAACGCGGATAATTATGATAATATTTATGGAGCCGCTCCGCCCGCTATAGGCGTAAGGCTGATACAGGGACCTCTTGTTTATACCGGGAATTCAAACGACACGGTCGTTCTGCCATACGGCGCTTTTATAGGTTACAGAATGGACAGGCTTTATTCAGTCAATATGTTTCAGAATGTAAACGATCCTTGCCTGGGCGATCCGGACAATGCAATTGCAGGATATAATTTTCTCAAAGGACTTGATGGGTGCGGCTCCCCTTTAACAAATTTTGTTACAGGACACAGAACAAGATTCAAATATTCCGGAGACGCTTGCAACAAAACTGGCTGGTTTGACAGTTCATCCAGCGACGGGCGGACAATACAGTCCTGCGGACCGCTGGTAATTAATCCAGGAGACACCCAAACAGTAGTCGTGGCATTTGTTATCGGAAGAGGAACTTCAAATAATCAAAGCGTATGCGAAGTATTGGATAGATCTGATTTTATCAGAGACGCCTACTACGGCGGATTATGCTCAAGTGTGATTGGTATAAGATCAATTTCCGGCAATGTTCCGTATATGTATGAATTATATCAAAACTATCCTAATCCGTTTAATCCCACGACGAAGATTAAGTTCGATCTCGCCGGAACCGGAGGCCGGCGGGCAAGATTAATCATTTATGACGTCTTAGGACGTGCGGTTTCGACTCTTATTGACTCTGAAATGAAACCGGGCAGTTATGAAACGGATTGGGATAGTAATAGTTTCCCAAGCGGAATTTATTTCGTGCGGCTGGAAGCTGGTGATTTTTCAGCCACAAGGAAAATGGTATTGATAAAGTGATCCTTATCTGTCTTTCCTTAGGCGCCGGCAGGGAAATATCCAACGGCGCTTAAGAAAACTTTTTCTGAATATTCTGAATGTGCAAAAAACTAAACGTCCTCAAAATTATGGTTAGAATTAGTTTGTACCTCATCTTAGCGCTCATAATTGTATTTACATGTTCTGCTCCTCTATATTCAAGTACTCCCGATAATTACCGGCAAGTCAGCTATGACGCCCCTGTCAGCAATATTTTCCTCTACGGTAATAACATAAATACTTGCCTTAGAAGCGACGGCATTTTGAACTATGACAAAATTACTTATACCGGCGCTATCGCAGGTTTGATTTGGCCAGGGCAATCGTCAACCAGATTGTCCGCTGATTTTGCTACCGGGATCTGGATAGGGGCTAAAGTTGAGCTTCCCGGTGGCCAAACTGATATCAGATCGGCGGCATGTTTGTACAATTCCATATTCACGCCGGGAAACATCCCCGTAACCGGACAAGTACCTCCGCAATCTGTTTGCGACGACCCTTCATGGAGAGGATATATAGTTAATTTAATAGACCAGTCGCTTGTAAATGGCGGCGTTAGGAACAGGGTTGCAGGCGGACATACCTACGCGGTTAATTATGATGCATGGTCCACCTGGCCGGTTGATAAAGGGGCTCCTTACGTGGAAGTTAACGGCGTTCCAGGTTACCAGCCCGGGTGGAATGGCGATAGGCCCGGAATTGGTTTTGGCGATTCAAGGCCTGCTGAGATCTGCTTCATGACATATATGGACTATAGCAGCTGTACCAATAATATCCATAATCATGAAATATCCATGCCTGGCGGCACATTGCCTATAGGCGTTGAAGTTCAACAGCTTGCATATGCGTATAATTGCGCGGGATTTGAAAACTCATATTTTGTTAGCTGGAAAATGATAAACAAAAGCTCAAATCAATGGGATAGCGTTTACTTTGGAATTGCAAATGACATTGATTTAGGCGACGCTGCAGACGATGCGGCAGGATGCGATACTACCCGGGATATATCTTTTATTTATAACGCCGACAATTATGACAATGAATATGGCGCTAACCCGCCGGCGCTAGGTACAAGAATTCTTCAAGGACCTCTTGTTTACACAGGAAATAACTCAGACACAGTCCGGCTTCCAAACCGAACTTATATTGGATATAAAATGATTGGGATGTATGCTTCGACATTATTAATGAACAGTAACTATCCCCCTTGTTGGCCTATTCAGGGGGAAATAGATAACGGTTACAACGAATTAAAGGGACTCAATGTTTGCGGATTTCCATTTAGAGATCCTATTACAAACCAAATCACAACATTTGCCTATCCGGGTGATGCTTGTTTGCGTAATGGGTGGTTTGACAGCTCTTCCAATGACAGGCGTTACCTGCAATCTACGGGTCCGTTTTATATGAACTCAGGCGATACACAAACAATTGCAGCAGCTTTTGTGATTGGAAGAGGCTCTAATAATTTCCAAAGCGTGTGCGAAGTATTAACCAGTTCTGATTTTCTTAAACATGCTTATTACAATGGATTGTGCGAAAGCGTGAACGGGCTGCAGGCAATTTCCGGCAATGTTCCTGTCAAGTATGAATTGTATCAAAACTATCCCAATCCGTTTAATCCGACAACAAAAATAAAGTTTGACGTGACGGGAACTCATGAACAAAATGTTAAGCTTGTTATATACGACGCGATCGGACGAATTATCACAACGCTTGTTGATAGTCAAATGAAACCCGGCTGTTATCAAACTGACTGGAATGCCTCAGATTTTCCGAGCGGAGTATATTTCTTTAGGCTGGAAGCCGGGAATTTTATTAATACTAAGAAAATGATTTTGATAAAGTAAGAAATGAGATTGGTTTCTGAATTCCAGTGAAAACAGAATTGAAAAAATATTTGTTTTAATTTATGTAAGAGTAAGACGCTGGCGCCGCCTGTTGTAAGCTCTTTCTTCCAGGGCCAGGGATGAGGGTTGCACTAAGAAACCGGGCGGCGTACTGCGCCTAATAGAGATTTTCCCACTTAGAAATCTCCTCATAACGCCACAAAGGCAGGTTGAAATGGACCTGCCTTTTTATTTTAGAAAAAAAAATTTAATGATTTTGGATAGAATCTCAACGCAATAAAGTTAACCTATTGTAATCTATGCGTATAACTCTGCGCATTTCCATAGCTATATTAGTTATTAATTGGGGCTTGACATGGGAAAAACAATATATTATATTGCTGTAGTTTAAAGCTACTGCAATATTGACAACACAAAATCTCATAGAAAAGCTCAAATCCGTTGGGTTCAAAGAATATGAATCCAAGGTATTTATAGTATTGCTCAAGGGCATTCCTATGAGCGCTTCCGAAATTGCTAAAGAAGCAAAGATCATCCGCAACTCGATTTATGATATCCTCAAGTCATTTGTCCAGAAGGGTTTCTGCAACGAAATAGAAACCAACACAATTTTGAATTACCAGGTAATCGATCCCGAAATTGTGATGGACAAAATCATGCGCGAGTATACCGACGGCTATCACAATAAGCTTGAGAGCCTTAAAGACACTTTTACTGAATTAAAAACCATCTATAACGCAAAGACCGAAAAGAATGAGGGCGCTGATCTTGGCATTCAGCTTATCCGCGGCATAAACGCTCACAGAGTGGCTAAATACGCGGACTTGCTGAAGAACAGCAAGACTGAAGTGCTTGGTATGTACAGGCTCAAGTGGCTTGTCTCAGACGAGCTAAACGCCGACGCGATAAGGATCGTAAAGGGCGGGGGAACTGTAAAAACCATATACCAGGTGAGCCCTGATTTTAAGATAATAAAAGGCGGTAAACCCGAAGCCGGTTCAGCCGCAGCGTTAATCAAGGTCTGCGAAACATTTCGTGAGAATGGCGAAGATGTAAGGCTTTCCGACGTGAAGATCCCAAACATTACCGTATTCGATAATGAAAATATTTTTATCAACATGACAGGAGAAAAAAACGTGCCGAAGTATAAGCAAGCTGATATTATTATTAAGAACCCGGAGTTTGCCTCTCATATGAGAGACCTGTTCAATTTTTACTGGAACCAGTCGATTACTATTGAAGAATTTAAGAAAAGGAATAGAATTTAATTAACTCAATAAATGCCATGGATTTTAAAATAAAAATATCTGTTCAGGGAATTATTGGATTAATATTTGTTTTTTTACTATTGTTGCTTATTATTTAAGCTATTATTCCAAAAATTAGGGCCATTTGGCCGATTTTTAACAAAAATCACTATTTTTATGAATAGCAGCATAAGAACAAACTTAATTTTACAGGCTACAGCTATTGCGTTAATAATAATTTTACTGCTAATTATATAAAAATGTATTAAATTAGCAACTGGTGTAGTGGGATTTGAAAGTAATGAGTATTCACAAAATCAATATAGAATTTATTTACTCAAATTATTGAAGAATTAATATGTACGGCTTAAATAAAAAAATTATCAGCATTGCGGCAATGTGTGTGGCGCTGATGATTTTTTATAATAAGGCGCAGTCGCAGTCAGGATGGTACCAGCTTAATTCAGGCACAAACGTGAATCTTAATTCTGTTTGCTTCCTTAACGAGTTTACCGGGTATATGGTCGGCGATGGTTTGGGTATTAAAACTACAAACGGCGGTTTCAACTGGTATGTAATCCCCGGGATGGAAGGCGGCGCTTCCGTTAAGTTTGTCGATGCCAATATAGGCTATGTTGCCAATGGCACGATCTATAAAACAATGAACGGCGGCCAGACATGGGGCGACCTGCATACTTCCTTTGTAAACGATATTAGCTTTGCCGATGCGAATACAGGATACGGCGCCGGAGAATACAGCTCTGTTACTAAAACCACAGATGGCGGCATGACTTTTGAAAGCCAGAGCCTTACTTACGCATATTACAATTTTAAGACAGTCTTTTTTATAAATGCTTATACTGGCTTTATCGCCGGGGGCACAATGCTTCCGCCTTATACTGGCATAATTTACAAAACGTCTAACGGCGGCTTCAACTGGGTTCCAATAAACGTGCAGATGCAGGACGTTGAGTTCAGAAGCATCAGTTTCCCGAACCCGACAACCGGATATATGGTCGGCGGCGACGTTACGCAGTCAACCGGAGTTATATTTAAGACTATCGACGGTGGCAACACATGGGTTCAGCAGGGGATAACCAACCGCGATCTGAACTGCGTGTATTTCATCGATTCAAATACGGGTTATGCTGTTGGCGATGACGGAATGGTGCTGAAAACCCAGGACGGCAGCATATTGTGGAACTCGCAATCTTCTAACACTACCAACGACTTAAAATCAGTTTATTTTGTAAGGCCCGATATTGGTTACACGGCCGGGTTCCATGGAGACGTACAAAAGACGCTCAATGGCGGCACAGAAGGCTCTCCATATACTCTTGAGGGATATGTAACTTATGCCGGCACTTCAACTTTGGTCCCTTCGGGGAAAGTTGTCGCTTTGAATTACAATTATCAGACGGGGCTAATCACCAGATTGGATTCAACCACTATAACGAATGGTTATTACAGGTTCATAAATATACCGGGCAATGACAGCACAGATATTGCCGCTTACCAGGATGATGAAGTTCAGGAAGATTTTGTTTTCGGATATTACGGCAATACGATCAACTGGGCAAGTTCGATAACATTGTTCCCGACCGGCAACATGACCGGTATTAATTTTACGGTAAACAAGACCGTAAATCCGGGCGGGCCCAGAATGGTTAGCGGAGGCGTGTTTGCATCGGTTGGCGGCGCAGGTCTTACAGACGCAAGGGTTTATGCGCGTATAGGGTCGACTTATTATAATAT
Source organism: uncultured Ignavibacteria bacterium (assembly GCA_963816535.1). Taxonomy (GTDB): domain Bacteria; phylum Bacteroidota; class Ignavibacteria; order Tepidaquicellales; family OLB5; genus CAWFKW01. The sequence goes on from CAWFKW010000001.1 coordinate 319,035, forward strand.
GGGCTATTCTGTTACCGGAGGCGCTTATTCTGTTGCGAATTTACCTTCCGGAAATTATGAGCTTGAATGCGACAGAATGGGATTCAGAAGCGCAATTCGCGACGTAACCGTTGGCGGCGTCAACCTTGACACAATTAATTTCTATCTCTCAAATATCAGTCCGATTGGAATTACAAATCAAAGTCTATATGTTCCGGCATCATATAAGTTGATGCAGAATTATCCAAATCCGTTTAATCCTACAACTAACATCCGGTTCGATATTCCAAAGGAATCCAGGGTCAAAATAAGTATTTTTGACGTGCTTGGCAGGGAAGTCGATGTTCTGGTTGACCAGCAGATGAAACCCGGAACTTATAAAGTGGATTGGCGGGCAGACAAATTTTCTAGTGGACTCTATTTTTACAGACTGGTGACAAACGACTACGTTGACGTCAAGAAAATGATACTTGTGAAGTAACTCATATCAATTATTTTATCCTCCTCGCTCGGAAAAGCTGTCATGAAAACATGATAGCTTTTTCTTGTTTAACGACCCTGCCTTTTATTGACAGGATTCCGGTTAACTTTCTGCACTGATGAGAGGCCGCCTACAGCGCGGACTACCGTAGGTGTCAGGCATGTTCACCCGGCTCAGACGGGCCTGACACCTAACAGTGATATTTCTGAATGGGCGGATCCAAAGCTTTCCCAACGCTTGCCGCAGGGAGTCTGCGGTTTTTTAACGTGAGATTTGAATGAATTTTAAAAATTGTTTTCATGCTGATTTAAGCTTAAAACCCAACAAACCACCCCCTCTATTGTTTTGAATCTCTTGATTTAAATAGGTATATTTAGCAAAATTATGGCTGAAAATCAGTTTTTTGACTATAAGGACCAGTACAGCGAGGCTGAAAAACAACGGGCATCCAAGAGTCTCTGGTATTATTCCTGGATAAGATTTAAACGAAATAAGCTGGCTATGGCGGGTATGATACTGATTTGTTTTCTGATACTGGTTGCTATAACCGCCGGGTTGATCTCGCCGTATGATCCCGTAAATCAAACGCTTGAATATGCGACACGTCCCGCTGGTTTTGAAGGCAACGTGCTGGTAAGAAAGTCAATGAACGGAGTAGATTTTGTGCCTATACAGAAGATAAGCAGAGTCACAGCCGACACCGTATTCTATCTTGATTACACCGGCGCAAACAAATCTATAACGTTAGCGGATCTCAGCGGTAAATCGGAAGCTGATTGGCACAGGCAGCCCAGGTATTTATTGGGCACTGACCGCTACGGGCGCGATATAATGAGCAGGTTAATTTACGGAAGCAGGGTAAGCTTATCAGTTGGAATAATTTCTGAAAGTATTTCAATTTTTATTGGAGTTGTATTGGGCGCGCTTGCAGGATATTTCAGAGGAAAAAGCGACGCTGTTATTATGTGGCTGATCAATGTAGTATGGGCGTTCCCTTCGATATTGTTTATAATTGCGCTTTCTGTCGTATTAGGTAAAGGATTCTGGCAGTCATTTGTTGCAATCGGTTTAACAGGATGGGTAGATATTGCAAGGATTGTGAGGGGACAGTTCTTTTCGCTCAGAGAAACTGAATATGTGGAAGCAACAAGGGCATTGGGATACAGGCCGACAAAAATAATTTTTAAACACATTTTGCCAAACACTATAGGCCCTATAATCGTCACAAGTACAGCGGGGCTTGCAACGGCAATCATTTTTGAGGCGAGTTTGAGCTTTTTGGGGCTCGGCGTTCAGCCGCCGACAGCAAGCTGGGGGCAGATGGTGTTTGACGGGTATAAATATATTGTGGCGGGCACTAATTGGGGACTGGCAATTTATCCGTCGGTTGCAATTATGTTGACCGTATTTGCTGTTAATTTAATCGGAGACGGGCTTAGGGATGCTTTTGATCCCAAAATGAAAAGATAGCCCGGTGTTGTATTATGCGGGATTTCAGGTATTTGTATTACCTGACCAAAGTCGAAAGGCTTGGGTCGGTCAGAATAAAAAAGCTGCTCGATGTTTTTGGAGCCGCTGAAGATGTTTTCGGCGCTAGCGTTGCGCAGATCGCGGGCATAGATGGATTCGGCAAGAAAGCAGCTGAGGCAATACTAAGAAGCGAATCTGCATTTGAAGAATATGAAGCGAAGTATGACCTTATGGCGGCAAAGGCAGAGAAATTATGCATAGAGGCGGTTACACTTTGCGATGAGAACTACCCGGCGATGCTGAAAGAGATTTACGATCCGCCGGTAATTTTATATTTCAGAAATGGCAGCGGGGCCGATAATTTCAGTAAATTGAACAGGGAGTCGGTTGGAATTGTAGGAACGCGCAAGCCAAGCGACTACGGGAAGAGGATGGCGGAATCATTCGCGCGCGAGCTCTCATCTGCCGGATTGAATGTTATCAGCGGTTTCGCAAGAGGCGTAGATACTCACGCGCACAAAGCCGTAATAAATAACGTGAGAAGCAGATCGATCACGGCGGCTGTTTTTGGGTGCGGAGTAGATGTTATTTATCCTCCTGAAAACAAAAAACTTTACGAAGAAATGCTCTCAGGCGGCGTGATGCTTTCGGAATATGAAATTGGCGCTATTCCTGACGCGGTCAACTTTCCTAAACGCAACAGGATAATAAGCGGCCTCTCAAAAGGCGTTATAATCATCGAAAGCGGCAAAGACGGAGGCGCGCTTATTACTGCAAGATGCGCGCTGGACCAGGGGCGCGAGGTGTTTTCAGTGCCGGGTTATGTGACGTCAAAGAGCAGCGAAGGAACCAACTACCTGATAAAAACAGGTCAGGCTAAACTGGTCGAGAATATTGACGATGTGCTGAACGAGATTTGTTCAAATGTTTATAGCGGCGATCATGGCGCTTCGCAGTATGAAAGCGCGAAACTTGCGCACCCGGAGCTGAGCGGAAACGAAAAGGCTGTTTATGACATTATATCGGCGGGGGCTGAACCCGTTCATATAGACGCAATATCAGAGTTAACAGTATTGAATATATCAGATTGTCTTGTAACTTTACTCAATCTTGAGTTTAAAGGAATAATAAATCAATTACCCGGAAAAAGATTTTCTCCGGTTAAATAGGGAATGTTAAGAAACTCGCAAATAATAAGTTTACACCAGAAGCTGTCGCCGAATATAATACAGGCGCAACTGCTGCTTGCGCTTCCAACGCTTGCGCTTGAACAGGAAATTAAAGAACAGCTTGAAGACAATCCTGTTCTGGAAGAGGATCTTATAGAACCCGAGCCTGTTAAGGAGATTGAAGAATCCGCTCCTGAAGAATCGGCGAATACAGAAGAAGAAACTTACGATATAGATGAATGGTACGATTATTCGGATACCGGCGCAGACGGGTATAAATCGCCGGAAGAATATGACAAACAAAGTAATCTCGATTTTGAAGCCCGGACGGATTACCTTATAAATAAACGGGAAAGACATAATGAAACGCCTCTCGAACAGCTTCACGCTTCCGACCTTGATGAAAAATCCATAATCATCGGCGAAGAAATATTAGGCAGCCTTGACGACGAAGGTTACCTGAGAGATTCGCTTGAAGATTTGAAAGAAGACATAACCCGTCAGAACGGTATCGAGGCGACGGTCGAGGATATTGAAAATGTGCTGAAGCTTATCCAGAAGTTCGACCCGATAGGCATTGCGGCAAGAAACTTACAGGAGTGTTTAACGGTTCAATTAGAGGAACTTGCAATCGGCGAGGAAGACAGAAAACTGTGCCTTTTGATGATTAATGAGCATTTTGAAGACTTTAAGCTGAAAAGATATGAGCGGCTCTCAAAGAACCTGAATGTTTCTCTCGAGAAGATTAACGAGCTCTTCGGGATAATACATAAGCTCGATCCTTCGCCCTGGAAAGCGGATGGCGATATTGGCAGAGATTATATTTACCCCGATTTTACGGTAGTTAAAACAGGGAATGATCTTGTTGTTGAATTGAACGACGACAGCTTGCCCCCAATCAGGATAAACCGCGCGTATATTGACATGATGAAGTCGAAAAGATCTTCTAAGGAAACAAAGGAGTTCATCAAAAATAAGCTCGATGCGGCCAAGTTTTTCATCAGCTCCATCATGATGCGCAAGGATACGATGCTCAGGGTAATGAAATCGATAGTGGAAAGGCAGAGGGTATTTTTCCTTTCAGGCGGCGAAGGGCTTAAGCCGATGCTCGAAAAGGAAATCGCTTATGATATAGAGATGGATGTTTCGACCGTGAGCAGGACGGTGAGAAATAAATATGTACAGACTGATTTTGGAGTTTATGAACTCAAGTATTTCTTCAGCAATTCAATTCACTCCGATAGCGGCGAGGATATTTCAACCAAAATAGTCAGGGATAAAATTAAGTCGTTCATTGATTCAGAAAACAAGGCAAAGCCGCTTAGCGACGACAGGCTGACCGAAATGATAAACCAGGCGGGCTACCCTATTGCCAGAAGAACGGTTGCCAAATACAGGGAAGCAATGAAAATTCCAAAAGCGACGCTAAGAAGAAAGATTATAACAGAATAAATTAACTAGCTGAAATTGACGACAAAAATATTAAGCACAACGGTAATTGGTTTGATCAGAGACGGGAAAGCGGCGATGGGAAGCGACGGCCAGGTGACGGTCGCAAACACTGTGCTGAAGCACCATACAAAAAAAGTAAGGAAGCTGTACAACAATAAGGTTCTTGCGGGATTTGCCGGTTCTACAGCTGATGCGCTGACCCTTTTTGAGAAATTTGAATCGAAGCTGGAGCAGTATAAAGGCAACCTATCGCGCGCCGCCGTGGAGCTTGCAAAAGAATGGCGCACGGACAGGTATCTCAGAAGGCTGGAAGCTCTGCTTGCCGTGATGGATAATGAGAAATCGTTCATTATCTCAGGCAACGGAGACGTAATTGAGCCTGACGATGGAATTGCAGCTATCGGCTCAGGAGGCAGTTTCGCAACTGCAGCCGCAAGAATGCTGGTGAAGTACTCAAAGCTTGACGCCGCGGGGATTGTGCGCGAATCGCTTGACGTGGCGGCAGATATATGCATTTACACGAATCATAACATAACAATCGAGGAACTTTAAGCTATGGATGAGAATAAAATAGAAACTACGGAAAAGATTGAAAGTTCAAACGGGAAAACTGAAACTATGAAGAAACAGAAAAAAGAAGTTAAGTTTGACGCAGTTAAAGAACTGACGCCTTCTCAGATAGTTGCGGAACTCGATAAATATATCATAGGGCAGGATAACGCCAAAAAATCCGTCGCAATCGCCCTCCGGAACAGGTGGAGGAGAAAAAATATTAAGGACCAGCTTCGCGAAGAGATAATGCCTAATAACATCATTATGATCGGGCCCACGGGAGTTGGAAAGACCGAAATTGCCAGAAGACTGGCGAAGCTTTCTCATGCGCCGTTTGTAAAAGTTGAAGCTTCCAAATTTACGGAAGTTGGTTATGTTGGGAGGGATGTAGAATCTATAATCAGGGAGCTCACCGACCTGGGCGTAACCATGGTTAAGACCGAAAGAAGCGCCGAGGTTCAGAAAAAAGCTGAGTATCTTGCCGAAGAAAGAATACTTGACATACTTTTGCCTCCTGTAAAAAGAAAGAACGAAGACGCGTCGCAGGCCCAGCTTGGCTTTAATACAGCGCAGCAGGATACCGAAAAGGAGGATAACTTTAAAACAAGGGAACGATTCCGCGAAATGCTTCAAAAGGGCCAGATGGACGACAGGAACATTGAAGTTGATATCACGGGCGACGGTATGCCGATCATGCAGGTTATGGGGCCGATCGGGCTTGATGATATGGGAATAAATCTCCAGGAGCTCTTTGGCAACGTTATGCCCAAAAAGATGAAGAAAAGGAAAATGACTGTGGCGGAAGCGCGCGTTATTCTGACGCAGGAAGAGGCTAACAAGCTTATAGACATGGATGCGGTAATAAAAGAGGCCATAACAAGGGTGCAGGAATTCGGAATAGTATTTATAGACGAGATCGATAAGATTGCCGGCGGCGGATCGAAAGGGCAGGGGCCGGATGTTTCAAGAGAAGGGGTGCAAAGAGATTTGCTGCCGATCGTGGAAGGATCAAACGTTACAACTAAGTACGGAATGGTTAAGACAGACCACGTGCTGTTTATCGCGTCCGGCGCGTTTCATGTAGCGAAACCAAGCGACCTGATTCCGGAGCTGCAGGGAAGATTCCCTATAAGGGTCGAGCTCAACAGTCTGACTGAAGAGGATTTTGTGAAGATTCTCACACAGCCCCAGAACGCATTGCTCAAGCAGTATTCAGCTTTGCTTAAGTCAGAGGGCATTGATATCGAATTTGATGAAGCCGGAATTCTGGAAATAGCTAAAATTGCGGCTGAAGTTAACGACCAGGTTGAAAACATCGGCGCAAGAAGGCTTCACACCATTCTTACTACTCTCTTGGAGGACATCCTTTTTGACGCGCCGGACAAGATCAAAGAGAAGAAAATAAAGATCACAGAAGACTTTGTGCAGAAAATGTTGAAGGATATTGTAAAAGACAGGGATTTAAGCAGATATATTTTGTAATTGTTATATTTGTATGGCTGTAAACATTTCAGCGAAAGCGGAAATCAGGATCAGATTCTCATGACATAGTGGAAAAGTATTTGAGCGGGATTGGCGGCGGTAAAAATTTATTTTTCAATAGCCCCGACCTTTAGGTCGGGGATTATAATATGTAAAATATCCGGACTTTAGTCCAGAGGCTTTTTGATTTATTTTCAGTCATTACACATTAGAATTCAAAGGAGAAAATACAGATGAAAAGACTTTTTCTGGTTCTTGTTATATCCAGTTTTATTGTTGCCATTAACTCAAACGCTCAGGAGCTTCCCGCGCTAAAACTTAAAAGCGGCGTATCGGAAAATAATGCCCTAAATACTACAGGTTCTTTGAAATCAGATTATGCCGGTTTACTCCAGGTGAAGAAAAGAAAAGCCGTCAACATGTATTTCGGCGCCGGTTATTCTTTTGTGATATTTACATCGAGCCAGATGAACAATCTTTACCCGATATTTAACCAGAGTTCGGGAGATTTTTTGAGTGAAATTAATCTATTCTTTGGCTTAGCTGTTGCAAAAGCGGTAACAATAGAGTTTGAGCCGTCTATCTTATTTACTAATAATAATAAGAGCGTTTATTATAATCTTATACCTGCCAGGTATGTGCCGCAATTGGCCGATACGTTTAGCTATTCTGCAACATATCATGTTAGTATGCTGGCGTTTCCTCTTGCGTTAAATGCCAGGTTCTTCCCTTTTTATAAAATGGATAAAAGTTTTATAAGATTGTTTTTTGTCGGCGCCGGCGCAGGAATTCTGTGGGTCAGGGAAGAATATGATAATACTTATGGCCACACTCCGCCGTATGGAGGCTATTATCTGTCCGGTACTGTAACTGAATCTACAAGTCAATGGGCGCCAATATTCAGAGTTATGACAGGTTTCACCGGTTCAGGCGGTATGTTTGGCTTTGGAGGTGAACTTCGCTTTAACATAGCGCCGCTGAAAACAAGCGACGACCCGTTTGCCACACGGCAATCAAAGAACTTCAACAGCGTTGACCTTGCGTTGAGGTTTTATTTTAGTCTTTGATAAATTGCGAGCGAAGCGCTTGCCCGCCTTTGGAGGGAAGCAATCTCATTGAAATTGAAAAAGCCTGGCATTTAGAATGTCAGGCTTTTTAATTTATTATCGTATAATTCCCACCGTTCTTGGTATTATTACCAACAACATATGTGCTTATAATCTAATCCTTCAGCATTGCTCTTGAAATAACCACTCTTTGAATTTCCGAAGTGCCTTCATAAATTTCAGTAATTTTGGCGTCTCTCAGGTATCTTTCAACCAGGTATTCTCTGACATAACCATATCCGCCGTGCACCTGGATTGCTTCCAGCGCATTTTTAACAGCCGTTTTGCTCGCAAGAAGTTTTCCCATAGCAGCTTCTTTTGCAAACGGAAGTCCCTGGTCCTTGTTCCAGGCAGCGTTTAATATAAGCATCCTTGCCGCTTCTGTTTCTGTAGCCATATCGGCAAGCTTAAATTGAATGGCCTGAAGGTTTGCTATTGGCGATCCGAATGCCTTGCGCTGTTTTGAATATTTTACGGCGGCTTCAAGAGATGCCTGCGCGATTCCAAGAGCCTGGGCGCCAATGCCTATTCTGCCGCCATTGAGCGTTTCCATAGCGATCTTAAAGCCAAGTCCCTCATGCCCCAGCAACTGATCTTTATGAACCTTTACGTTATTAAAACTTACTGAACATGTATCAGAGCTCCTTATTCCTAATTTGTCTTCTTTAACGCCGGTTTCAAGCCCCGACGCATCTTTATCTATCAGAAATGTTGAAATCCCTTTATGTCCCAGTTCCTTGTTCGTCATTGCCTGCACAAAATAAACATCAGAGTATTTTCCGTTTGTGATCCAGTTTTTAATGCCGTTCAAAATATAATAATCGCCGTCTTTTGAAGCTTCTGTCTTTTGCTGGGTTGCATCGCTGCCCGCTTCCGGTTCTGATAAACAGAAACATCCGAGTTTTTCTCCCGAAGCGAGGGGTTTCAGGAATCTCTCTTTTTGTTCATCGGTGCCCCATTTATCAATGCCGTAACATACAAGCGAATTGTTGACTGACATAATTACTCCGACCGAGGCATCGACCTTTGATATCTCCTCCATGGCCAGCACGTAGCTTATGGTATCAAACCCGGCGCCGCCCCAATTAGAGTCCACCAGCATTCCCATGAAACCGAATTCGCCAAGCTTCTTAACTATCTCAAAAGGAAACTCCGCTTTTATATCTCTTTCTACAGCGGTAGGAGCAATTTCATTCTTTGCAAAATCTCTTGCCGTATCGCGTATTGCTATTTGTTCTTCTGTGAAATTAAAGTCCATTGTCGTTATACCTTCCTTAAATTCATAAAACTAAATACGTGTGTGAAAAGTGAAAAGTCAAAAGTGAAAAAAATCAAAAACCATATCAATAAACCAGTGATAATTCTTTTAGGTATTGATAAGACCAGTAGTCATCGCGAAAATCTCATTCATTGAACGATCTAATTCCTTAATTTTTTCTGAAGGTGCCAATCTCAAAGTTATTGCTATTTCCAGTTGCGTGTCAATTTCAACCAACGAAGAACGTGAAATTTCAAAAAAACGTTTTCGTTCAACCGGCGATTTTCTTGAAGCTCCCTCTGCAATATTTGAAATCACGGATACATAGGCTCTTCTTAACTGATTGGTAATCCCAAACATTTCGCTTTTGGGAAATATTCCTGTCAATTCATATATGCTTCTTACAAAATCGAGACTCATTTTCCATACTTTCAAATTCTTATGGTTTAGATCAGCATAATACACCGTATTTTCTAAGAATTAAATAAAAATATTAATTATCAGTTGTCTCTTTTCACTTTTGACTTTTCACTTTTGACTTGATCACTTCTTGCTGTAATCAAAAAATCCTTTTCCTGATTTTCTTCCCAAATGTCCGGCAGCTACCATCTTGCGGAGCAGGGGACAGGGCCTGTATTTTGAATCTCCCAGCCCCTCGTGCAATACTTCCATTATAGAAAGGCATACGTCCAGCCCTATGAAATCGGCAAGCGTTAGCGGGCCCATCGGGTGAGCCATGCCAAGTTTCATTACAGTGTCGATAGATTCGGGAGCGGCAACGCCCTCCATTACGCAGTACATGGCTTCGTTAAGCATCGGAAGCAGTATCCTGTTAGAAATAAACCCGGGGTAGTCGTTTACTTCCACCGGCGCTTTCTGGATCTTTTCGGAAAGCTCCTTTATCGTTTTATAGGTTTCGCCGCTTGTTGCAAGCCCTCTTATTACTTCAATTAGCTTCATCACAGGTACAGGATTCATGAAATGCATCCCAATAACCTTATCTGCGCGTTTTGTAACAGCGGCAATTTCAGTGATGGATATTGATGATGTGTTAGAAGCTATTATTGCCTCCGCCTTGCACTCCTTATCAAGCGTTTCAAAAATTGCTTTCTTGACGGCAAAGTTCTCGGTGGCGGCTTCTATTGCCAGCTCCGAATGCTTTGCATCAGATAAGTTTACCGAAGTTTTAATATGCGCAAGCGCAAACGTCATCTGCTCCTGCGTTATGGTCTCCTTCTTTACCTGGCGCTCCAGGTTCCCTTTAATTGCATTTATTCCTCTCTGGAGAAATTCTTCCTTTATATCAATCAGAGTAACATTATAACCGTTCAAAGCAAATACGTGGGCAATTCCGTTGCCCATGGTTCCTGAACCAATAACAGAAATATTCTTTATGTCCATTTTTAATAATTATTATAATTTTTCAATTATCATTGCAGCGGCTTCTCCGCCGCCAATGCATAATGTAACCAGGCCATACTTCTTATTCAGCCTGTTCATATTGTACATAAGTGTCACCAGCAGCCTTGCGCCGGATGAACCGATTGGATGCCCCAGTGCAATTGCGCCGCCGGTCACGTTTACTTTCGAGTTATCAAGTCCTGCAATTTGGTTAACGGCGCAGCTAACTACGGCGAAAGCTTCGTTTATTTCAAACAAGTCGATTTGTTCCTTCGGTATCCCTGCTTTCTTGCAGATCTTGTCTATTATATAACCCGGCGCAGTTGTGAAGTAATCAGGCGACTGTGAATGCGTATATTGAGCTATAACTTTTGCCATTGGCTTTGCGCCGAGAGATTCCGCTTTGGATTTCGACATCATAACAACCGCTGCCGCACCGTCGTTTATGCTTGAAGCGTTAAATGCAGTTATGGTCCCTTCTTTTTCGAATGAGGGCTTCAATGTCGACGCCTTATCGAACTTTACTTTCTTCGGGTCTTCGTCTTCATCAACAATCGTAACATTCCCTTTCCTGTCCTTTATTTCGACGGGAATGATCTGGTCTTTAAAGTATCCGTTCTTTTGGGCATCCAGAGCCTTTTCATAAGACGCTTTTGAGAACTCATCCTGCTGTTCACGGGTAATTTTTAGTTCTCTCGCAGTTTGTTCGGCAATATTACCCATGTGCCTGTTGCCATAGGGGTCCCATAATCCGTCATGTACCATCCCGTCAATTATCTTATCGTTCCCCATTCTGTAGCCGTTGCGGGCTTTCATAAGGTAATATGGAGCGTTGGTCATCGATTCCATTCCGCCTGCAACAACAATATCAGCGTCGGCAACCTGGATTGCCTGGGCGCCATACATGGCAGATTTAAGACCTGAGCCGCAAACCTTATTCACAGTTGTTGCGGATACGGTATTTGGGATTCCTGCCGCAATAGCGGCCTGCCTGGCCGGCGCCTGACCGATCCCTGCCTGCAAAACGCAGCCCATAATTATTTCATCAATTGATACAGGTTCAATTCCCGCTCTTTTTACAGCTTCTCTAATAACTATTGCGCCTAACTGAGGTGAGGTTAAAGATCCCAGAGCCCCATTAAACGCGCCGACAGGCGTTCTTGCGCCTGATACAATTACAACATCATTCATTTTATTTAATCCGTTTTAGTGTGTAGAATTTATTATTTCAATAAAACTTTTTTCGTCAAGGGAAGCGCCGCCGACCAAACCGCCGTTAATGGTCTGCGGGGCAAACAACTCTTTTGCGTTTGCGGGCGTTATGCTGCCGCCGTATATTATTTTTATCGCATTAGAGGCGTCTTCAGAGTACATCTTTTTTATTCTCTTTCTAATAAAATTATGGACAGATTCCGCCTGGTGAGAAGTTGCATTTTTCCCGGTGCCTATCGCCCATACAGGTTCGTAAGCAATTACGATATTTGAGATGTGATCAATCGTTACTGAGTTAAGGCATTCTTTGAGCTGGTCCTCGATAACGCCTTCCGTAATATGGTCTTCATGTTCCTGCAGCGTTTCGCCAACGCAAAGAAGAGGCTTAAGCCCTTCGTCGAGAGCTTTAAGAACCTTCTTATTTATTATTGCGTCTGTTTCGTGGAAGTATGTTCTTCTTTCTGAATGCCCTAGTATTACGTATTCGCAACCGCATGATTTCAGCATACCAGCCGAAATTTCGCCGGTGTAGGCCCCCATGGTTTCATAATGCATGTTCTGCCCGCCAAGTTTTATTGGAGAGCCGCTTATTCTTTTCTGGACAGTCTCAAGCGAAGTGAAGGGCGGGCAGATCATTATTTCTGTATCCAGCCCTTTGTTTTTATCGACAAATGTTCTCATGGCGTCGGCAAATTGCTGCGATTGCACCAGCCCTTTGTTCATTTTCCAGTTAGCTACAACAAGTTTTCTGTTCGGCATAATTCAATAGGATTCTTTCTTCAGTAAGTTCAGCTTAATGACTTAATTAACAATTCGTTTACGGTTTTTGGGTTTGCTTTCCCTTTGCTTTCATTCATTATCTTTCCAACCAGGAAACCAAGCAGTTTTGTCTCGCCGTTCCTGTATCGCGCAACTTCGGCGGAGTTTTTTTCCAGGACCTTCTTAATGATCTTTTCAATTTCTGATTCATCCGAAACCTGCAAAAGGTCTTTTTCTCTCACAATGTACCCCGGGTCCTGTCCTTCAGCCTCCGGGTCCTTAACTTTCAGCATTTCGGAGTAAACTTCCTTTGCAATATTGTTAGAAATCTTGCCTTCTGCAATCAAATTAATTAATGATGAAATATTGGTTGGTTTTATCCAAAAATCAGCTATATCCGTCTTATTATCGTTCAGTATTCTCATTACCTCTGTCATGACCCAGTTACTTGCCTGTTTGTAGCCGCCTTCTTTTACGTTTCTGCAAACTCCTTCAAAATAATCCGCAAGAGCTTTTTCCTGTGTAAGAACATTTGCATCATATTCAGGCAGTGAATAATCCCTTATGAATCTCCGGCGCCTTTTTGCGGGCAATTCAGGCAGCGAGGCAAGCGTTCTTTTTTTCCATTCGGGGTCAACATAAACGGTTACCAAATCAGGCTCGGGGAAGTACCTGTAATCATGAGCTTCTTCCTTTGAGCGCATTGGAGCGGTAACTTTGTTCTTCGCGTCAAAAGTGAGAGTCTGGTGAATTACGGCATTGCCGCTTTCAATTACTTCTATCTGTCTTTTTATTTCACACTCCAGGGCGTCTGCAACATTCCGGAATGAGTTCAGGTTCTTTACTTCAGTCTTAACGCCGAACTTCTTTTCGGATTTAAGCTTCACCGAAACATTAGCGTCGCATCTCAGGCTTCCTTCTTCCATGTTCCCGTCGCATATATCAAGATACTGAACCAGCTGCTTGAGCATAATAAGATATTCGTACGCTTCTTCGGAATTTGTGATATCAGGTTCGCTCACAATTTCTATGAGCGGCGCTCCGCACCGGTTAAGGTCAACCAGTGTTTCATCATCATGCAGGTCATGTATCGATTTGCCCGAGTCTTCTTCCATGTGGATTCGTGTAATGCCGATTTTTTTACCGCGGATCTCTACGAAACCGCCGCTGCAAATAGGCTGGTCATATTGCGAGATCTGGTATCCCTTTGGAAGATCGGGATAGAAATAGTTTTTCCTTGCAAATATAGAGCGTTCCCTTATTTCACAATTTGTGGCAAGCCCCATCCGCATTATATATTCAACCAGGTTTTTGTTAAGAGCGGGCAGCGTGCCCGGATGGCCAAGGCATATCGGGCATATATTGGTATTCGGAGGCGCATTGAACTCAGTTGAACATGAACAAAACGCCTTCGATTTAGTCTTCATTTGGGCATGCACTTCCAGCCCTATTACAGGTTCGTATTTATCGAAATTTACGCTCAATATTAATTTTTTAAAACCTGAGTAATTTTTTCCGCCGCATCTTTGAATCCGGTCGCTGATACCAGATTTAACCCGGATTCATCCAGCATCTTCTGAGCAAGTTCGGCGTTTGTGCCGGCAAACCTTACAACAACCGGGACATTAATATTGATGTTTTTAGCCGCTTCTATTATACCGCCTGCAACCCTATCACACCTGACAATACCTCCAAAGATATTGACCAGCACAGCTTTAACATTCGGATCTGACAGTATTATTTTGAAGCCATTCTGCACTGTCTCGGTCGAAGCCCCGCCGCCAACATCGAGGAAGTTTGCCGGTTCGCCGCCTGCCAGCTTTATAATATCCATCGTCGCCATTGCCAAACCCGCGCCGTTAACCATACACCCAACGTTACCGTCCAGTTTAATGTAGTTCAGGTTGTATTTTGAAGCTTCCACTTCAAGCGGGTTCTCTTCGTTCAGGTCCCTCAGCTCCGTATAATCTTTATGTCTGAATATTGCATTGTCGTCCAGCGTGATCTTTGCGTCAAGCGCAATGACTTTGTTATCGTTTGTTATGACAAGCGGATTTATTTCCACAAGCGATGCGTCGGTATTGTCATATGCCTTATAAAGAATTTTTATGAAGCTGACAAAATTCTTAAATACTTCGCCTTCCATGCCAAGTCCGAAAGCAAGCCTTCTTGCCTGGAACGTCTGGAACCCAATATTCGGGTCGATCCATTCCTTAATTATCTTCTCAGGCGTCTCAGCTGCTACTTTCTCAATTTCCACGCCGCCTTCGGTTGACGCCATAATAACATTTTTCCCGAGCGTTCTGTCGAGAAGAATTCCCAGGTACAGCTCTTTGTTGTAATCGAGGCCCTCTGTTATGAAAAGCGTTTTTACTATTTTGCCTTCGGCGCCTGTCTGGTGGGTTACAAGCAGATTTCCAAGCATCTTTTGAGCGTATTCCCTGGCTTTGTTCACGTCGGTTGTGAATTTAACCCCGCCTTCTAAAATCAATTCTCCGCGGTTTGCCGGATTATAAATATTTCCTTTCCCTCTGCCGCCTGCATGGATTTGCGACTTAACCACATATTGGTTTATTCCCTGCGACTGCAGCTGTGCGATAGCGCCCTCAAATTCAGAAAGATCTTTTATAGGTATACCGTTTTGCACAGGTACATTAAACTTCTTCAATATTTCTTTGGCCTGGTATTCGTGAATTTTCATTTTACTTCCCTGATATTAGTTTTTTATTGATTTTTATTAATACGATTTTCAATTGATTTTTCAACCGAGTCTGAATGATGTTTCAAAGAATCTATTTGCCTCATCATGTCCCTGGTTGATGAATCAAGAACTTTTTGATATTCCGCCCGCTTTATCGAGTCTCTTTGCCTGTCAGTTTCCTCCTGGTATTTCATAAGCTCCTTATAACCTTCAGAATCTTCCGGCTTCTTTTGAAACAGGCCGCAGCCGTCCGCAGCTAAAAGCGCAGATGCTGAAATTAAAATTAAGTACTTAACGCCTGTTTTACGGATTGTATTCATCTCGTTTTCTGATCATTCTTGCCGTTTAACTCGCCTGACTTCATCAGCTTCTCCATTGATTCATTCAGGTTTTTTGATGAAGAATCCAGAACTATCTTAAGCGAGTCAAGCTCTTTATCAAGCTTCAGGCTCTTAAGAGAATCGACTTTTCTTTTTAGATCCTTCTGTTCCTGCATCATTTCCTGTTCGGATTTTTGACCGGCTGATTTCCTGCCAAATAGTCCGCAGCCGACGATCGAACTAAAGGCGATCGCGAATAACGAGGAATATATTAATCCGCGTTTCATTTTACTTTTTTCGACCTCTTGCTGTCTTTATCAGTGTTTAACGAATCCATTAATTGTTTTAATGAATCCAGCTGCTGCTTGCTGAAATTCGTGTCAATTTTCTTCATAGTTTCATCGATCTTTTTATCGATCTTCTCGTCCACCTTTTGCTTTACCTTTTCTTCGATCCTTCCGCAGTTTAATACAGCAAGTAAAGTTATTAGGGCCAATATATATGCCGGGATCCTTTTCATGCTCATTGCCCCACAAGCTGAACCGCGTCAATTTCGTTCCATCCCGGAACTGCATTTGTTGCCAGCGTGATTTTCACGCTCTTGGTTTTATATGCGGTCTTATCAAATTTGGCGATAAGATACTGAATTTTTTCCGGTTCGTACTTTGTTTTATCAGGCCCTTCCCAAACAGTATGGCTTTTCCCGTCGGTATCGATAAGCTCTATCTTGATGATAGCGCCCGGCCCGATATTTTCCCTGACTCTTACTTCAGTTGCATTTACCGGTTTATCAAACCCAACCTGCACCCATTCTATTCCCTTATCGGCTTCCTTCGGCGCCCATGCTCTTGAATCGTCTGCATAGCGCTCAACATCCGGCTTTCCCAGAAGCTGGAATTTTGTGTATGGGCCGTTTGTTTTATCGGTCGCTTTCTCGTCGCCGTAAGTAGAGCTTACATCAGCGCTTGTTGCCCATTGGCCCAGAGTGTCGTTGACAATTCTTTCTTCTTCCATCGCTTCTTTTATTTTCTGCTGTTTATCCGCTTCCTGCTGCTTATTGATGGAATCCTGGTTTACTTTCTCGGTCTGCTGAGTGTTCTGCTTGTTTTCATCGGTCTTAGTAGTTTCCTGTCCTGATTTTTTTCCGCATCCGTAGATGATAAGAAGCGAAATTAAAGTTATGCTGGCTAACCATTTGATGCTCATCTTTTAGATTATTAAATTTAAAGAAAACCGGCTAATTAAGCCTGTTAATTATTTTTTCTGAAATTGTATCTCCGATCGAAAGCGATGAAGTTGCCGCAGGCGAAGGCGCGTTAAGCACGTTTACGATGTTTCCCTTTTCGCTGATTATGAAATCATCAACCGCCCTGCCGTTATTATCAATTGCCTGCGCCCTCACTCCGGAACCGCCGGGTATAAGGTCTTCCGCGGTTATCTCAGGCATAAGTCTTTGCAGCGCTTTTACAAAAGCTTTTTTCCTGAACGAGCGGTAGAATTCGCCAAGCCCCGTGCTCATATATTTTCCCGCGATTCTGTAAAACCCGCCCCATGTGAACGTTTTATATGTATCGCCGATACTAAAGCTCGTTTTCGAATAGCCCTCTTTTTTGAAAGCCAGAACGGCGTTAGGGCCCGCTTCAGCTTCTCCGTCCAGCATTCTCGTAAAATGAACGCCAAGGAACGGGAATGCAGGATCCGGAACCGGGTAAATGAGATTCTTAAGGAGGTATCTTTTTTCTTTCCTGATAGTGTAATACTCTCCTCTGAACGGGATTATTCGCGTGCCGAGACTGTTGCCGCTTATTTTTGCCACCTCATCAGACTGAAGTCCGCAGCAATTAATAAAATTTTTTGCCGAAAAAGAACTTCCGTAGGTTTCGACGCAGATTCCTGCCGATGACGTCCTGATCTTCCTTATCTTTTCATCAAATTTCAATTCGCCCCCAGCGGCTGTTATCAATGAAGCTAACTTTCCGCTCACAACTTTGTAATCAACAATACCTGTATAGGGCACGTGTATCGCCCTCATACCGTTTGCGTACGGTTCAATTTCTTTCAGTTCTTCTTTTCCGATCTTTCTTATCCTGTCCAGTCCGTTAGCGATTCCTTTTTCGTAGAGCGCGTCAAGCCCCGCGAATTCCTTTTCCGACGTTGCAACAATAACTTTGCCGCATATTTCAAACGGCACATTTTCTTTTTCGCAGAACTCTATGAGCCGTTTATAGCCCGTTATGCAATTTTTTGCTTTCAGGCTTCCTGGTTTATAATAAATTCCCGAATGAATTACTCCGCTGTTATGGCCCGTCTGGTGCCGTGCCACTCCGTTTTCTTTATCCAGTATCAGCAGGCGTGTCTTTGGCCTTTTTTGAAGGATCATAAATCCTGTAGCAAGGCCGACTATTCCGGCTCCTCCTATAACAACATCGTAATCTTTATCCATCACTGTATCATCCGGCAGCTAATGCAGTCCGGCAATTATTTGTATATTTTCTCTGCAACCACTTTTGTTTGCATGAAGAGGAGCAGGTAATCGAACCCGCCCGCCTTTGAACACGTGCCGCTCATATTGAACCCGCCAAAAGGCTGGACCGCAACAAGCGCCCCTGTGCATTTTCGGTTAAGGTACAGGTTCCCGACAAAGAACTCCTTTGCCGCTTTCTTCAGTTTCTTTTTGTTCTTTGAATATGCCGAACCTGTTAGTCCGTATTCAGTGTTGTTGGCTATCTGCAAACCTTCTTCAAAATCGTTAGCCTTAATGACGGCAAGAACCGGCCCGAAGATTTCCTGCTGTGATATTGTATCCATTGGTTTCACGTCGGCGATGATCGTCGGCTTGATATAATACCCGTTCCCTTCTGATTTTTCGCCTCCAAAAACAACTCGTCCGCCTTCTTCAACCGCTTTTCTGACGTAGTTCAAAATGCTCTCCCGGGCGCGGGCGTTTACAACGGGCCCCATGTTCGGATTGTCTTTTGTTTCCCCGATCTTCAGCGATGACGCCTTATCCACAAGCAGGTCTAAGAAATCATCATATATTTTCTCCGAGACTATTACCCTTGAACACGCTGAGCATTTTTGCCCCTGGAATCCAAATGCGGATGCGATAACGCCTGAGGCAGCTTCCTCAATCGACTTTAGTTCATCATCAATCACTATAGAGTCTTTCCCTCCCATTTCGGCAACAACGCGTTTAATCCATTTCTGTCCGGGCCTGTATTTTGCCGCAAGCTCGTTAATCCTCAATCCAACTTCTTTTGAGCCTGTGAACGATACGTATCTTGTTAGCGGGTGCTCAGTTAATATGTCGCCGATAAGTCCGCCCGAGCCCGGCAGGAAATTCACAACGCCGGCGGGAAGACCGATCTCTTCAAGAAGTTCCATGAATTTATAGGCAATTACAGGAGAATCGCTGGAGGGCTTAAGTACAACTGTGTTTCCGCTTACAAATGAAGCTGTAGTCATACCCACAAGAATAGCCAGCGGGAAGTTCCACGGAGGAATAACTATGCCGACGCCGAGCGGTATATATTCCTGGTAGTTATCCTCGCCCTTTACCTTAACCAGTTTGCGGCCTTTGGAATATCTTAGAGCTTCCCTTGCGTAAAATTCCATGAAGTCGATAGCCTCTGCAACGTCGCCGTCCGCTTCTGCCCAATTCTTGCCGACTTCATAAACCATCCATGCCGCAAATTCAAACTTTCTTTTCCTCATCAGTTTCGCCGCTTTCAAAAGAAAATTTGCTCTCTTTTTTTCCGAAACCCTTTTCCATGATTCAAAAATTTCATTAGCCGTAAGGACGGCCCTCTCTGCCATTTCAGGGGTCGCTTTTGAAACCTTTCCAACAGTCTCGTTTATGTTAGACGGGTTAAGAGAATTTATTTTATCTTCTGTAAATATTTTCTCGCCGCCGATTATGACAGGATATTCTCTGTTTAATTCTGACTGCACTTTATCCAAAGCCAGTTTAAATTTCGCAGCGTTCTTCTTATTCGAAAAATCGGTCAGCGGTTCGTTCTTAAATGCCTTCATATGCTTTTAACAGTATTATTTGTATAAATTATGATTAATTATATGTTGTTTCAAAATCAATAGCCCAGTATCCTGCATACTTCGTCATGGACCTTTGGTCTTACATACCTTATCTCTTCATTGCCGCGTTTGGGATAAACCCTGTTTGTAAGAAAGATCACAATCAGGTTTTTGTCTTTATCACACCATACGCTGGTTCCAGTATAGCCTGTGTGTCCAAAACTGTTTGTAGAAAATTTATCGCCGCAAAGCGGCGGATATTTTGTAGGTTCGGGCTTTGTTTCCCACCCAAGCGCCCTTGTGTTTTCATAACCCAGCCCCGTGACTTTAGTAGTGAACATGTCAACGGTCTGTTCTTTGTACATTGTATCGTAGGTTACCGTTTTTGACATCTTTCTCAGGTCCGGATACCTGCCCCTGTTGAGCATCATTTGCATAAACTTGTACAGGTCAGGCGCCGTTGAAAACAACCCCGCGTTACCTGATACTCCCTCAAGCAAAGCCGCCATCTCATCATGCACGTAACCGATAAGGAGCTCGTTGCGCCAGTATGTATCATATTCCGTCGGCGCTATCCTGTAGTCTTCAGATAGCGGAATTAAAAAATCGGTGTCCGTCATTCCAAGCGGGTCAAAGATATTTTCTTTGCAGAACTTATCAAGTTTCTCGCCGCCGATCCTCTCAACGATCTCTCCTAGCAAAAAAGCATTATAATCGCTGTACAATGTCCGGGTGCCGGTAGGATATTCCTTTGTACAGTTGAACACTGCGTTTTTCACTTCCTGCGCTGTGGACATAGTCTGGTAGAACGGAGTCCATGCCGTTAGTCCCGAATTATGAAGAAGCAGGTTAGTGACCGTTATGTCGCCTTTCCCGTTTACCGCAAATTCAGGAATATATTTTGCGACGGGAGCGTCAAGGTCAAGTTTGCCGTCTTCGTATAGCCTCATAATGGCGGACGTAGAAGCGATCACTTTCGTAACGGATGCAAGATCGTAGATTGTTTTCATCGTTGTGGGCTTAGCGTCGTCATCGTAGGTGAGCCTGCCGTACGCATTCTGGTATAGTATTTCAGTTGCATTTCCTACGACCAGCTCTGCTGAAGGGAAGTCATGAGCTGCGATAGCAGCATCAATAATTTTATCTACGGAAGAGAAGTCATACTTTTTTCCTTGTGAAAACGATACATGAAACGCCAACAGTGAAAAAAGTAATATTTTGAGTTTTGAATGCAAATCTTAGAGAAGTTGTGTCAAATACCGGTTTATTTTTAAGCGCTAATGCAAATGCAAACCGTCATTTGTGTTTTGAAATTGCAAATTAATTAACAAATATACCGATAAGTGATTTAAGTCTCAATGAAATTTAATAGTTAGATACTCTGCGCCAGTATTATTAAGAGCCGTTAGGAAAAATTTTCAAAATACTGCATAATTTCGTTTACAAAATGCTGTGAATAATGAACTAATGTAAATGGTGATTTTTCACCGTTTTACGTGAAGTTTATCACTTTATGATTGATTATATTGTATCGAACTTAAAAGGTGCATTATGAAAAATAATACACAAAACCCTTTTGAAATACAGTTTTTATTCCGTGACGAAATGTCAGGGATAAATGTTATAAACGAATTCGGGGGATTCCTTCCCCAGGTTCCCGATAGCCTCATTTGGAACCTTCTTGAATCAATTCCAACAAACGTTTCGATCTGGGAAAAAGGGCGCAATCATTTATGCCAATCCGGCTTACTATAAATCTGTAGGGGTTCCGTCCGGCAATATCCTAAAGCTGCGCGAGGCTATCAGAAATGAAAAACATTTTCTGGTCCATCCTGATGATTATGATTATTGTCTTAAGAATACGAAAATGATCAAGGATGAACTTAAAAAGGACATTTTTTCAGCAGGGAAGTGAGAATGAAAAGCGTTTTGAGCGATGAGTACAGGTGGTACAACACCTGCCTTGTGAGAGGGCGCGGAAAAGATTCGGACATAACAATGGAACTTGATGATGACATAACCGATAAAAAGAACGCTAACGAAGACCTTGCCAGGGCCCTGAAAGATAAAGAAGTTCTGATCAAAGAAATTCATCACAGGGTGAAAAACAACTTCCAGATAATTTCTAGCCTGCTCAGGCTCCAGCAGGGCGTTATTAAAGACCAAAATCTGAGAGATATTTTACTGGAATCTGAAAACAGAGTACGCTCGATGTCGATGATCCATGAGAGTTTATACATGTCAGATGACCTTGCCAATATTGATTTTGGCGACTGATATTAAAAAGCTTGTTGTCAGCCTGGTTGACGCATACAGCGGACACGGCTGGTTAAATTCAAAATTGAATCGGATAACATTAAGCTGGGTGTGGATATGGCCATACCATGTTCGCTTATTATAACGGAGCTTGTATCGAATAGTTTCAAACACGGATTCGACGATTCGATGAAACCTGAAGTCCACATTAAGATAGTTAATAAATCCGGAGATTACTCTTTATATGTAAAGGATAACGGAGTCGGTTTCCCTGATAGTTTCTTCAGTCAAAAATCAAAAAATTCGCTTGGAATAATGCTTGTCGATACTTTGACAAGACAGCTGAACGGAGAAGTCGAATACAGGAACAATCCGGGCGCAGAAGCGCTGATAAAATTTAAAAGCGCCTGAGCTCTTTGCAAAAATAATAGTCTGTTCATCCTACAATGTTAAAAAGGCTCTCAGTGCATCAATACGGAGAGCCTTTTTCAGCTTAAAATTTATTGCTTTTTTAAACCCCCGGTCCTTTCGCTTTCTTCTGTATGGAAAAGGCAAACCCAATAACTGCCGTTCCCAAAACTATGCCAAATAATCCGCACAGCTTTCCCTTTGGTTTTTTTACAACGCAGGTCATATCGATATCTTTCCCGAGGTCGGATACTTTATATTCCCACGATACCTTCTGCCCGTCCTTTTTGCCGTTTGTGGACACAATTTCGCTGGGCATTTCGAAGCTGTATGTGACTTTGTAATCGCTTGCGCCCATATTATTTGCAGCGGCCGAGTCTTTAAGTAATGTATACTTCAGTTCCATACCGTCTGCAACTTCTTTCCACGAGGGCCTGACCTCAGTGAACCCTTTAGCGTCGGGTAATTTGTTAATGTCCTTAAAATCAAGTTCGACCATTACATGTTTTGTGCTGTCTTCACTCGGCCTGTCTTCAACTTTTATGCTCTTAACCGTTGTGTTGGCCGCTAAATGTAGTTGTCTTTTGCTTGAGCTTGTCGAATTCAAATTTCCCAAGCGACGTGCCCATCGATAGATTGCTCATTTTGGTCCAGTAATGGATCCTTATTGATCAGATCCGTCTGCCTTTAAGGTAGTTTTTTGATCGTAATTTACGCACCCCGATAAATACAAAGCGAATAAGACAAAAACAGAGACATAAACAGTAATTGTCCGTTTCTTTGTCAATATTTTCCTGTAATCAAAATTCATTTGGATGTCCTTTCGTGTTGTTTATTTTGTGATTTTCCCGAGTACAAATATATCAGAAATCTTCTGCAATGACAATCACCAAAGGCTCGTTTTTAGGCTGTCTATCTGCTTATGCCTGTCCCGTACGGATAGGCATCGCTATCGTAACCGGCAGCTTGCCGTTTATTTTTATCTTTCCGGAAAGCGCCTTTAGAACTGCATCTATTGAAACATCTGCGTCGCCGTAAGCGCATATATAATTCGGTATCCCCTGAAAATCTTTCAGCAGATAAGGATTGCCGAATGAGATAACGACAGTATTCCTGTTCTTTGAGGTTACGGAATTCAATAAGTCGATTTGCGAAGAGGGGATTGAAATTTTCCCTGTTCCGTATTTGACCTTTGCAAATATACCGATCAAGACCAGATCATAATCCACGGCTGAGGATATTTCTGAGCTTTCAGCGTCGCTTATTTTATCGGAATTGATATTTATCACATCCGCACCGTTGAATGTGCTCGACGCCCCGGCCGAAAAATATCCGGAATTAATGTTGTCCGATCCGTCGCTTAGGTTTATCACAAGCGTCTTGCTTACATGGCTTTTGATAGGAATAATGTTGTTATCGACCTTTAACAAGGGTTACTGATTGATTGGCAATTTGCCGGCTAAGTTCTTCAGCTCCTTCAGTATGAATGAATTTATAACATCTTCTTCCTTCACAGTTTTATTTTCAAAAAGGCCGGCCCACTCTTTTGCCTTCAGAATTTTCTCGACCGACTTATTTATTCTTTCTTCGCTTATGCTTCCGCTTCTCACAGCTTCTTCAATCGCATTTATAGTTGTTTCCTCGTCCATTGGCATTAAAATCAGGTCAATACCTGCGTTAACGCACATCAAAGCTACTTCTGATGTAGAAAAGTACTTTGTAATTCCTTTCATATTAAGCGCGTCTGTTACAACAAGGCCGTTAAAGCCAAGCTTATCTATCAGCAGGCCGTTAACAATATTTCCCGAGAGAGAAGCGGGGATGTGCTCGGATGATTCCAGTTCAGGGAACCATAAGTGCGCTATCATAACTGACATCACATTTTTGCTTATTGCATTCCTAAACGGGACAAGCTCAATTCTGTTCAGGCGGTCCAGATCAAAATTCAAAACAGGAAGGTCTTTATGTGAATCAATGTCTGTATCGCCGTGTCCGGGGGAATGTTTAGCTGTCGCTATCACTTTCCCGTCCTGTAAGCCTTTTTCATCTTATTAGACATTCCTGAAACAAGTTCCGGGTCTTGCCGAAAGACCTGACATTGATAATGGGCTTCCCGGGGTTATTGTTAACGTCGCATACGGGGGCATAGTCCTGTTCGATACCGAGTGTTCTGGATTCGCGTGCGATCTGATCTCAAAGCCCATTTTATATGCCAGTTCATAATTCCGGGTTGCTCCTATAGCCATGTTGTTCGGAAAAAGAACTCCGTCGGTGACGCGCATGCCGGTGCCTCTTTCAAAGTCAGCCGAAATTAACAGAGGGGTTTCAGATAATCGCTGAAGTTCGTTTGATATTCTTGCATAATCTGAAGCGGCTTCCTTTAAAAAAAATAAATCCGCCAATCTTCATTTCAGTGCAGAGTTTACTGAACTTCCTGAAGTCTGATGAATTTTCGCTGAGATTATCAGGTATAACACTCGATACTACCATTTGAGCAATTTTTTCCCTCAAGGTCATAGAATGTATTTTTTGCTGTATTTTAGGCGTAATTTCTTGCTGAAAGATAATTTGATTCCGCATTTGATGTGAGCTTTCTTCGAGGGTATTTTGATTTTTTGCCGGCAAAATCAGAGATACGGAAATGAAAATGATGGGAGAAAACGCGGAAATAATTAGAAATACTCTTTTCATGATTTGAACGAATGAACTTTTAAAGTACAACAAATTTAGCTGTTTTTTCGTTGGAAAGAAAAATATAATCTATGTGCTTCACATTTCACTGAAAACGCTATTGCAAGCATATCCTAAATAGGTTAAGTTGAATACAGAGGATGGCTGAAACTACTAGTTGATTCTGTTAATCAAACTCAGTACTTCACTTTGGGACCAAAAAAAGAAATTTTTCAACAATTTATATTTATGCCTTTGTAAGGCATCATAAAGGGGGTCTTTATGAAAGTTTTAACTTTCGTTCTTTTTTCCTGCTTCTTTCAATTCAGGTATTTTCACAAACTGTTTCACAGCAATGGGTAACAAGGTTTAACGGACTTCAAACTCCTATGATTATTGTTATGCGTTGACACTTGACCCTTCAGGAAATGTTATTGTGACCGGATACTCTACAAATATCGGCACAAGCAAAGACATGACCACGGTAAAATATGATAACACAGGCAACCTGATTTGGAGCCGAACTTATGACGGACCGAATCATGGCGGAGATTATTCCTATGCTATTGCATCCGATGCAAGCGGGAATATCTACGTAACCGGGAGATGCGATGGTGGGGCAACCAGCTCAGACATTACTACGATAAAATATAGCTCTTCAGGTGTGCCGTTATGGACAGTCAGTTATGGCTAGCGCACCTTGCTGATGAAGGACGATGCATTGCTGTAGATAATGCTGGAAATGTTTATGTGGCAGGCTCAGCGTTCGCGTGGGAACAAACCAGGACATAGTAGTTATCAAATATGATTCAGACGGCGGGAGGAGTGGCGCAAAGATTCAATGGCGCAGCTAACGGAAATGATGCAGCATATTCAATGGCGTTGGATCCATCCGGAAATGTCTATGTCACTGGCGAGTGCATAGTTACAAACAGCTTAGAATATGTTTCAATTAATTATGGTACCGACGGCGTTCTTCATTGGGTAAATTATTATCAAGGTTCTTCTGGAGGAGATATTGCGACTGCAATAAAATTAGATGGTGCAGGAAATGTCTATGTCACTGGTGAAAGCGATGGCGGCAAAGCTACCGGCGTTGATTTTGCGACTTTGAAATATAATAGCGCCGGAGTTCAGCAGTGGGTACAGAGATATAACAGCGGATCAAATCATGGTGATTTTGCAAATGCCATGGCGGTAACGCAGGCAGGCGATGTTTATGTTACCGGTTCTTCTTCAGGAGTCGGAGCCGGAGATTCGAATGACGCAACCGTTAAATACAATACAAACGGCGCTCTGCAGTGGGTTGAAAATTATTCGGGCCCGGGCAATGCGACTGATGTTCCGCGTTCGATATGTTTGGATGATGTCGGAAATGTTTACGTTTCGGGTTCAAGTTATTCAAGCATTTTGCCTTCAAATTCAAACGACTACGTGACCATCAGTTATAATCCTGACGGTCACATGAATTGGATGAGATCATATAACGGGCCGGCAAGCTCCGAAGATTATGCGACTGCGGTCGCGGTTGACCATTCAGGCAATGTTTTTGTAACCGGCAGGAGCATGGAAGCTACATAGGATTCGATTTTGCCACCATAAAATATGATGCGTTAGTTGGAATTCAACCTGTTTCGAATCAGATTCCTGAAAAATTCAGGTTGTGGCAGAATTACCCGAATCCGTTTAATCCGTCGACAATAATAAAATTCGATCTGCCTGTTTCTTCAAGCGTATCAGTGAAAATATACAACATGCAGGGGAAAGAAAGTAATGAGCCCATATAACGGATATCTGAGCCCCGGTTCGTATGGATTTACATTGGATGCATCAGGATTATCAAGCGGAATTTACTTCTGCAATATCCGGGCAAATGGCTTTACTGACACTAAAAGAATGGTCTTGGTAAAATAGGGAAATTTAGAACAAAATCAACAAAAATGTATAAAGGGGGCTTCTTCGGAAGTCCCCTTTTTTAGTAGGCGGCAGGCTACAACTGAATTGTAACTAAACTTATTTTTGCAAGTCAAATAATAAGATTGTTTTAGGGCTACAGATACCGTTATTTCGGTATTGTTTAACTACCAACTGAGGGCTAACTTAGCATAGTTCAAATTGATAAGCTTACAAAAAATAAACTTCATTTATTCAGATGAAAAACAATTACTTTAGACTATTTTTGGTTTTGCTTTTGTTTCTGATTTTTGGATTCTCGCGGTTAAATGCGCAGGTTCCATTTTCTTATTGGAGCAAAATATACAACGGCTCGGGCAACGTTCAGGATTCAGCTAATTTCATTATGCGCAAACTCTAACGGCGACGTTTTTGTTACCGGCTGGACAAGAGGCGCTTCCACAGCTGAGGACATAGTTACTATAAAATACAATCCCGCGACTGGCGATACTCTGTGGGTGAAAAAATTGGTCGGCCCATCATCAGACCGCCCGTTGGCTATCACATGCGACAACAATTCCGTTTATGTCACTGGCTGGACTTTTAATCCAACTAGAGATATTATTACTATAAAGTATAACGGGTCCACAGGCGATACTTCGTGGGTCAGAAGATATAACGGCTCTAACAACGGAGGCGATTATGGTATAGTCATTACTGTCGATACGGCAATGTTTACTTGCTGCAGAAGCGATGTGTCCGGCCAGGAGAGGAAGTTCACGATTCTCAAATATGACGCCTCGGGCAACACTCCTTCGGGATGGCCTTATGTTTACATAGGCGGAATTTCAACGACCTTTGATGAGGCCCACGCTGTTAAAGTTGATGCTTCCGGCAATGTTTATGTGACCGGCGAAGGAGGAGCGGTTCCAACATCTGATTACCTTACAATAAAGATTGAACAGCGCAGGCGTACTCCAGTGGGCAAGAAGATATAACGGAAGCGCAAATTCAAATGATGTTGCAGTGGGGCTTGTAGAATACTGCAAGCAATGTCTACGTTGGCGGGTATAGTACTTTGAGCGGCACTGCACCATGCTGTAATTGAATACAATTCGAATCGAGATAGCGTAGGATTCGCGTCATAATTACGTAAGCAGTTTTGAATACATGCACCGAATCTACAATTGACGCAAGCAACAACGTGTATGTGACCGGTTACTTCCGAGGCCGCGCGACGAATTATTATGCGACAATAAAATATAATTCAAGCCTGCAACAGCAGTGGGTTGCGCGTACTACTGATGGGACTGATTTCCCAACTCCATAAATGTTGGTGATACAAATTCTGTTTATGTTGCAGGGACAAGTTCGGGAACTAACGGAACAGACTATCTTACAATTAAGTACCGCGCCAACGGAGTTGAATCATGGAGAGCAAGGGAAAATGGTTCTGCAAACGGAAATGATCTTATTGCGCAGGCGTGGCTTTTGTAGATGCCGACATCTTGGCACGTTTATGTAACGGGTTCTGTCAGCGCCAATAACCCGCCTGTTTCAACGGTTATGTACACCGTGAGATATTCGAACATCAATGCAATACAGCAAATTTCAACTCAAAGCTACGCATTATCTCAAAACTATCCCAATCCGTTTAATCCGGCGACTACCGTCAGGTTTGATATACCTAGCAGTCGTTCGTGAAGGTCGCTGTTTTCAACCAGCTTGGACAGGAAGTTACAACCCTGGTTAACCAGGATGAAACTTGAAGCCGGCAGTACAGGGTTACATGATGCTTCGGGATATGCAAGCGGGATATATTTTTATAAGCTTATTGCAAACAACTATGTGGACAAACGAAGAAAATGGCATACTCGTAAAATAGGCGAAATGAATTATTAAGTAAGAATTCACTTCAGTTTGAAGTGGATTTTTTTTATGTATTATAGATAAAAACAATATTCGCTAAATTAGTATACTCACGTATTAATTATTGTAATTTGCATAATTCTTTGAGAGTGGTTTGATTTTCATAATTTTTGTTGTTTTGAAGGGAAATGGCAATGGTTTATTATCATGAACTGAAGATCCCTGAATTGAAGAGAACCTTCCTAATCGCCAAAAATGAAAAGGGAGTGTGCAGCGTTGAATTCTCAAATGATGAAAAGAAATTTGCTTAAGGCTTGTGAAAGAGTTATCTTAATGATGATGTGAAAAAGTCTAAATCGAAGCTCTCTGGGTCAAAATAAAACAAGATCCGGGAATATTTCGCGGCAAGAGAAAAGAATTTGATATTAAAGTGTTCCTAAGGCTCGGGTTTTCAGACAAGGTCTCGATTGAAATATCCAAAGTTAAGTACGAAGACTATTTCTTATTCCGATCTGGCTAAGCGCGCGGGGAATAAGAATGCAGCCTGGTGCGGTTCAGCTTGCGGAAAAATCCCTGTGCCGATAGTTATTCCCTGCCACAGAGTTCTTGCGAAGAACAGCATAGGGGCGGTTTTGGGGGCGGAGGCGTGGGCCTTAAAAGGAAAATGTCTCAGACTGGAGAATTCCTTATAAGTGATCAGGAACATTATTTTGGATTGGGCATGTTTTGGTAAACGTTGATTATGCTAAATTCAGAAACAAGCTTGAGGCCGACGGAGTTGAAGAGCGCATGTATGACGGTTCTTCGGCGGGAACTACAGAAATATCGGCTACGAAGCAGGCAGGATCTCCACAACTCAGTTCGTCTTGAAAAATGCGCAAGAGAGCTTGGGTCAGTGGAGCCCTTTGCCGATGCATTCAACGATATGTTCTCCGAAATTCAAACCAATGAGCGCGCTGGTGGAGCCTTGCAAAGGAAGGAAAATATGATCTGTTTTTACTTTCGAATACAAGCCCGCTGCACTTTGAGTAATATGAGAGAAGAATTACGATTATATAAATTTGCTGAGTGACTTTGCCTTGTCTTATAAGCTTAACAAGTTTAAGCCTGAACCTGAAATCTACATAAAGGACCCGTCTAGAACAAACCCTGTAGAATTCTTCATCGGTTGCTTAAGGAGAAATTGCTGAGGGGAGCTGGGAGAATCGGAATCAAAACGATTCAATATGATTTGAATGATCACCCCGGGGTTTGAAAAGGCATTGCAGGATATTTTGCATGCAAATGTCAGTCCGTATTGTAGTCGTAGACGAAAATCTTTTTTGATTTTTTTTTTAAAATACTTATTTTCTTAACTGATAATTGTTAATTGTTTGTTGATAATTGAACTATTATGAGCATCCGCCTGAGGATTTAAAAATAGGAACAAACGCCGTCTTTCGAATTAAAAGGCGTGGACGGAACATCTTATTTCGCTTGGTTCATTTAAGGATAAAAAAACTCTGATAATATTTATGTGCAATCACTGTCCGTATGTGCAGCAAAGGATAAATGACATCGAAGACTATTCCAGAAGTTCGTTTGCGCTGATTGGAATAAGTTCTAACGATCCGGACACTTATCCGGAGGATTCTTTTGATAACATGGCTATAAGGGCTAAACAGGAGGGATACATATTCCCGTTCCTGTTCGACGAAACGCAGGAAACTGCCAAAGCTTATGAAGCGGTTCGTACTCCTGATATTTATCTGTACGATGAAAATAGGATACTCAGGTACAGGGGCAGAATTGACGCACAACTGGAAAGATGAAACTAAGTAAACCGAAAAGAGTTAGAATGGCGATTGACCTTTTGCTTGCCGGTAAAAGAAATCGACTTCGATATAATTCCGTCTATGGGGTCTGCAGCATTAAATGGAAAAGGTAACGGCTTTTATGGCCGTTACAGTTATTTTATTTTGCGGTAGTTTAACGCATTTATCTTTTTTTGAATTGTTACCTGAAAAACAAATCGTTATTTTATAAGTTTACAGAAAATTAGAGTTTAAAGTCATATAATGTTTAAATTTATTACAAAATT
This sequence comes from uncultured Ignavibacteria bacterium, assembly GCA_963816535.1. Taxonomy (GTDB): domain Bacteria; phylum Bacteroidota; class Ignavibacteria; order Tepidaquicellales; family OLB5; genus CAWFKW01. Next base: position 349,585 of record CAWFKW010000001.1, read on the forward strand.
ATTCCCGTCAAAGCACGAAACACGTTAAGGAACTCCTGCCCATAATTGATGAAATTAAAAATGGGCATGATGAGGAATATAAGTCTCTTTCTGATGATGAACTGCGTCAGAAGACCCAGGGTTTCAAAGACATGATTAAGGAGGTTCCAAAGTATAAGATTGGAGAGCTTTCCTAAAAGCTTAAGAACGACCTACTACAAAAAGCAGCACAATTTTACGCCGAGCTGGAAAAGATGTGGATAAAGAACTTCATGATACTGAAGAGGAAATGTTATGGGAAATATTGCTCAAGCGTTTGCCGTAGTGAAAGACACGTGCCGCAGGCTTTACGGAACCGAGTGGACCGCCGCAGGGACAAAAATAAAGTGGGAGATGATTCCATTTGATGTGCAGCTGATTGGCGGTATAGTATTGCACCAGGGGAAAAAGACCCAAAATGGCTACAGGCCAAAAAAAGGCAAGACACTGTCGGAACCCTGCCTATGTATTTGAATGCGCTGACCGGGAAAGGCGTCCATGTAATTACGGTTAACGATTACCTTGCCAAACGCGACGAGCGAATGGGCCAAATATTTGAAATTCCATGGGCCGACAATTTTTGGCTATTATTAACGACATGGATAACGATAAGCGCCGCGACGCCTATAACAGCCTCGATATAACTCACGGCACAAATAATGAATTCGGGTTCGATTACCTTAGAGATACCATAAGAATTACATGGTTCAGCGCGGACACAATTACGCTATTGTGGATGAAGTCGAACCAGCTTTAATGACGAAAAGAAGGAACTCCCGATTTTCAGGGCCGGTTGAGTGGAGCGAGCATAAGTTTGATGAAATGAATCCGCGGGTTAAACGCATTGTTGACGCGCAGAAAAACCTGGTCTCGCTGAAGATGGTTCTAGAGGCGGAGGCGATAATAAATAAGGGCAGCGAAGCAAAAAAGGATGAGATTGCGTACGCTGGAGTTTGCGTACTAAGGTCATACAGAATTTTGCTGGCCAAACTTTTTTCGGAGCCCTCAAATAAAACTCTCATGCAGCATACTGAAATAGAATACCTCCGCCATAATGGAAGCAGGATGCATGAGATTGATGATGAAGTTTGATTTCGCTATAGACGAAAAAAAACCATACGATCTCGACCTTACGACAAAGGAGGGGATTTCTTAACCGCCGGAAATGAAGATAAAGATTTCTTTATCCTGCCATATGGGTTCGGAAGCTGAAGTCTGAAAACGATGAAACTCGACTCCCAAGACAGGCAGAAGAAGAAGGACGAGCTCGCTGAACTTTATTCAAAACGCAGCGACAGCCTTCATATATTTTAGCAGCTGTTAAGAGCTTACGCGCTTTACGAAAATGACGTCGAGTATGTAATCCAGGATAACAAGGTAACTATTGTCTTGACGAATCACGGACCGGTATCTTGAAGGCCTCCACCAGGCAATTGAAGTGAAGAAGGCGTTCACGTTGAAAAGTATACGCAAACTCTCGCGACTATCACTTTACAAAATTACTTCAGGCTTTATAAAAAGCTTGCAGGTATGACCGGCACCGCGGAAACAGAGGCGGGGCGAATTTCTGGATATATATAAGCTTGACGTTGTTATTCCGACAAATAAGTAATGTGTACGAAACGACCAGAACGACGTTATCTACAAACAAAACGCGAAAAATACAACGCAGTGATAGATGAGATAGATAATATGCGGAATATCGGAACCTTCTCCGCCAACAACCTCTGTTGATGTCTCAGAAACAATTTCCAGAATGCTGAGAGAAGCAGATCCCGCATGAAGTTCTGAACGCGAAGCAGCACCAGCGCGAGGCTCAGATCATTACAAACGCGGGTCTCAAGGGCTCTATTACAATCGCAACTAACATGGCGGGTCGAGGCACAGATATCAAGCTTGGTCCCGGTATTGCGGATATCGGCGGTCTGCATATAGTGGGCACAGAACGCCATGAAATGCGAAGGATAGACAGGCAGCTGAGGGGACGCGCCGGTAGGAGGGCGACCCCGGTTCATCAAAGTTCTTCCTCTCGCTTGAGGACGATTTGATGCGGCTATTTGGAAGCGAAAGGATTATGGAGCGGTTAACATAGGCCGAGGGCGAAGCAATTGAGCACTTGATGATAACAAACTCGGTTGAACGCGCTCAGAAGAAAGTTGAAGAAAATAACTTCGGTATACGTAAAAGGCTGCTTGAGCACGCATAACGTCATGAAGCGCGAAGTTATATATGACCGCCGCCAGGCCCTTATGGGCGAGCGTATCAAAGACGAGATCTTTGATATGGCGCGTAACCATGTAAGCAAGATCTCTGTGAAGTATTTCGAGGAAGCTGATATTGACGGGCTCAGAGATGAGGTCCAGAGAACCTTCCTTGCGTCTGGACGTAACGCCGGAACCGTATTTGAAGTCTTGGCTCGAGGACCATATAATGGGACTGATCGAAGAAAGTTATAAACGCAAAGAAGATACGGTCCCGAACTGATCGCACACAGAGACGCTTCGCAATGACTGTAATTGATGATAAATGGAAAGAACATCTAAGGGAAATGGATTGTACCTTAAGAGGGAATTAACTTCCGCGCTTATGGCCGAAAAGATCGATTGATCGAGTACAAACGCGATGGATTTGAGCTGTTTGTCCAGATGCTTGAAGAAATAAGCAAGGATGTAATTAATTTTGTATTCAAATTTACTGTTCAGGGCGAGCACAAAACCGCGCAGTTACAGCCAAGACAGAGGCCTCTTGCTATGCAGAGATTGCAGACAACAAAAGCATCTGCTACTGGTGCAATATTCAAGATGAGCCCTGAACAATCGGATAATATGCAGAATCAGGATCCGACTGAAACGAAAAAAATTCCGATTAAGGTTGGACCAAAGATCGGCCGTAACGACCCATGTCCATGTGCAGCGGCAAAAAAATATAAGAACTGCCACGGGAAATTCGAATGTTTTTGGGGATTTTTAGGTGAGATGTATGGGCGTTCGAAAGAATGCCTTTTTCATTTATTTGTCATATCCGCGTCTGGTTTCACTTTCCCTTTAAAAATATAAAACATATACGCAAAGTAGCATAATGCAAGCGCAAATCCTATGAACCACCAGATCATTCCTATGCCTAATCCGTACTCCCGCTTTTGAGTTTTGTATTGTCAAGCTGTATTCAGGCTTAATTGAAGAAGCAAGCAATGTGGGGTAGAGCCCGAATGCGGTCGTAGCAAGCATTCCTGCAATGAAAACAGACGACGAAAGAAAAGCCTTTAGAATCGCCATTCTCCAGTCTGAAAATATATCAATCGCAAGCCCCAATATTCCCAGAAGCGGAAATATATGTCCTAGAAATTTCTTGTAAAGTTGCCAAAAGCCTCAGCTCTTATCATCCAAACAAAGGCGGCAACTGAGAACATCAGGGCGCCCCAATTGGCGGAACTTGAAATTTTCGCCCTTCTTGCTGCAATTCATTTTCGGTTTTTAGCGCGATGAAATTTGCGCCGTGAGCAATGAGCGTAAAATACAGCCAGCGCCGCCATAAGAATTGTGAGCCATATTCCGGCCTCAGGAACGACGGTAAATGTTGTCCAAAGCGCTTCGAAGAAATATCCGCTTTCATGGATAGGTACTCCGCGGACGACATTCCCAGCGCTGCGCCGAATATAACAACAAGCAGAATACTTGAAGCTGAAAACACGACGTCCCAAAATGATTTCCACAATGAATTATCAACGTGTTTCCTTAACTCGACGCCCAGGGCTCTTCCG
>CAWFKW010000002.1:0-149450 GCA_963816535.1 uncultured Ignavibacteria bacterium
TGCCTGAACTTGTTACTTTTAAGAACGAAGAAGACGGGCAGGCGCTATATGCATTTGTGTATAAGCCAAAAGATTTCAACCCGAAGAAAAAATACCCGCTGCTATGTTTCGCTCACGGGGCGGGGTACATGCAGAACGTAACAAACGGGTTCAGCCTGTACCAGGATAATTTTATGGTCAGTACGTACTGGACCTCAAAGGGATATATTGTATTCGACCTCGATTACCGCGGCTCGCTGGGCTACGGAAAAGATTTCCGTACAAAAACTTACCGCAATTTAGGGTATTGGGAAGTATCCGATTATATAAGCGGAGTAAATTATTTAAACAGTCTGGGGTACATCGATAGAGACAAAATCAGCATTTATGGCGGAAGCTACGGCGGATTTGTAACGCTTATGGCCCTGTTTAAACATCCCGAAATATTTAAATGCGGCGCAGCTCTTAAAGCTGTGGCCAACTGGAAAAACTACTATTTCAGCAACTGGTGGTTTACTGCGGCAAGGCTTGGCGATTACAATGACAAAGAAAATGAAAAATATTATGAATCCTGTTCGCCAATTACTTACGCCAGGGACCTGCAGTCCCCTTTGCTGTTAATGCACGGCATACTTGACGATAATGTTTTCTTTCAGGATATGGTTCAGCTAACTCAAAAACTAATCGAACTTAAAAAAGATTTTGACGTGATGTTTTATCCCAAAGAATATCACGGCTTCCATCTCCAATCCAGCTGGCTGGACCAGTACAAACGAATAAATAAGTTTTTTGAAAAGAATTTGAAGTATTGAAAGCCCGAGCGCTTGCCCGCCTTAGGAGGGCCGCTCAGACTACTCGAAGCAGCGCTTCGAGTTACAGCATTAAACTTCGATTTGATAAACAAATATAATTTCCCCTCCCCTTATTTGCATTACGACCACCGTCGAGCATTTTGTTCACTGTTAACTGCTAACTGTTAACTGTTAACTGACTGAATTGCAACCTTTCCTGTCAAAACCCCATCTAAATATATATTATATATTATCGTTGGAATCAAGCCTTCAAGTCCTCTGATTTAAGTTCATTTTTAACTTAAATTGTATTAAATTTGAGTACAATCCGATAAAAATAATCTAAATCAAATCATGAAATACGTTAAATCGTTATTAGCAGTATTATTTGTATTCGCTCTCTCTGTAAATATTCACTCACAAACAGTTGACGACATAATCAATAAGCACATTGATGCAATGGGCGGACTGGATAAAATTATGGCGGTCAAAACCGTTAAATTCACCGGAACGTTTTCTGGTATGGGAGCTGATATTCCGGTAACAGTCGTAATAAAAAGGGATGATAAAGTAAGAATGGACATGACTTTCCAGGGCATGTCTATGACGCAGGCCTATGACGGAACCACGGGCTGGCAGATAAATCCGTTCAGCGGCAAGAAGGACGCCGATAAAATGACGCCTGAAGAAACCAAAGAGATGAAAGATGAAGCAGAATTTGAAGGGCAGCTTGTAAATTACAAAGAGAAGGGCTCTAAGGTCGAGCTGCTAGGGAAAGAAGATATGGAAGGCACAGACAGCTACAAAATAAAACTGACCGATAAAGACGGCGACATTACTACGTACTGGCTTGATGCTTCCAGCTACCTTGTGATTAAGGAATCGACAAAGAGGAAGTTCAAAGAGAAAGAAATTACTCAGGACATGTATCCCGGCAATTACCAGGCTGTAGAAGGCGTAATGTTCCCGATGTCGGTTGAAGTTAAATCCGGGAGCGGAGACAATTCTCAAAAAGGGACGTGGACCAAAGTTGAGCTTAACACAGACGTTGACGATTCGATATTTAAGATGCCCGAAGGCTCCAAATAATGGACAGCAAATGAACTTACAGCGCAGAGCGTGTTTTAGGCTCTGCGTTTTATTTATAACGCCATACAAAAATAAAATCTAAAAATTCGAATGACCAGAAGAATTTCACTGATTGCCCTCTCCGCAGCGCTATTAATAATTTCCAATCCATGGGTTTCCAACGCACAGACAAAAATAAATTCAGCTATGTTCGGCGCTCTGAACGCCAGGCAGATCGGCCCCGCGGTTATGAGCGGGAGAATAACGGCTATTGACGCGGTTAACAAAGACACGAGGATCATGTATGTGGGCGCGGCAGGCGGCGGCGTATGGAAGACGCTCAACGGCGGAGCCGTGTTCAAATCGGTATTTGATAAATACTGCCAGTCGATTGGGGCAATAACAGTCGACCAGAAAAATCCCGACATAGTTTGGGTTGGAACCGGCGAATCGAATATGAGAAACAGCGTAGCCATCGGCGACGGGCTTTACAAAACCGATGATGCCGGCGATAACTGGAAGAAAGTAGGGCTGGAGCTTAGCGAACATATAAGCAAAATTGTGATCGACCCGAACAACAGCGATATAGTTTACGTAGCCGTTCCCGGCGCTCTCTGGGGCGATAGCGAAGACCGCGGACTCTACAAAACCACCGATGGCGGCGCAACATGGAATAAAATTCTTTACGTTGATGAAAAAACCGGCTGCGCTGATGTTGTTATGGATCCGAAAGATCCTAAAACGCTTTATGCATCTATGTGGCAATTCAGAAGAAAACCGTGGGAGTTTGCTTCCGGCGGCGAAGGCAGCGGATTATTTAAGAGCATCGACGGCGGTCAAAGCTGGGACAGGATAGACAAGTCCTTTTCGGAAGACGGAATGCTGGGCAGGATCATACTTGCCATATCGCCCAGCGACCCAAAACATGTGTACGCCATTGCAGAATCGAAAAATACGGGACTGTATGAATCGCTGGACGGCGGCGAAAGCTGGAAAAGAAACAGCGCCTCCGAAAACGTCACTATGCGCCCGTTCTATTTCAGCGTTCTTAAAGTCGACCCTACCGACGAGAAAAGAATTTACAGGCCTGCGCTTTCTCTTTCAATCAGCGATGACGGCGGGCAATCGTTCTCGGAAGCTTCTTTCGAAGGCGGCTGGGTGCACAGCGACTTCCATGCCCTGTGGATAAACCCGAACAATCCAAAACAAATATATGTGGGCACAGATGGCGGAGTTTATATGTCGCTGGATAGAGGTTATCATTATATATTTTTACAGAACCTTCCTGTATCGCAGTATTATCATGTAACGGTTGATAACCAAAAACCGTATTATAATGTGTACGGCGGCTTGCAGGATAACGGCTCATGGTACGGGCCCTCAAATTCACCCGGCGGGATCAGGGGCGGCGACTGGCATCCAACAGGCTTCGGCGACGGTTTCAGCGTTGTATCGGATCTCTCCGACCCGAATATTGTTTACTGGGAATCGCAGGGCGGAAGCATTGGCAGGTACAATAAAGTGAATTTTGAAAATAAAGATATCCAGCCTAAACCTCTCACCGGAGAAGACAAGCTTAGGTTCAACTGGAACACGCCTATCCAGCAAAGTACGCTGAATCCCGGCGTCATTTACACAGGTGCGCAGTTCCTGTATAAATCCGTTAATAAAGGCGAGACCTGGGACAGGATCTCGCCGGACCTGACCACCAACGACCCGAATAAATTAAAACAGGAAGAATCAGGCGGATTATCGGTTGATAATTCATCTGCCGAAAACCACTGCACAATATTTACAATTTGCGAATCGCCCGTCGACGAAAATCTGGTATGGGTAGGCACAGACGACGGCAACGTACAGGTAAGCGAGAACGGCGGAGCAAGCTGGACCAACGTTGTTAAAAATATTCCCGGGCTTCCTAAATGTACATGGGTCTCAGGCATTGATGCCAGCAGGTATGACCGAAGCACGGCATTTGCTACTTTTGATAACCACATGATGGGAGACAAAAAAACTTACGTTTACAAAACAACGGATCTTGGCAAGTCATGGATTTCGATTGCTACTTCTGATATCGAGGGATACGCCCATAAGATAAAACAGGATATAGTGAATCCAGACTTATTGTTTGTAGGAACTGTGTTCGGGCTGTATGTGAGCATCGACGGCGGAAAAAGCTGGGCGCAGTACACAGGAAATGTTCCTAAGTGCGAAGTGAGAGATATTGCTATCCAGCCTGAAACCAACGACCTTGTGCTTGCTACTCACGGGAGAGGAATAATGATAATTGACGATTTGACCCCGCTCAGAAACCTGAACCAGAACGTATTGGAAACGGACGCATCAATTCTGCCAACCCGCCCTAATTATATTAACGGGGTGCAGACAGGCGGCAACTTCCCTAACCAGGCGGGAAATTTTGAAGGGCCAAATGCTTCAGATGATGCCCAGATAATTTACTATCTTAAACAGAGAGCTGAGACAGGCGATGTTAAAGTGGAGATCTATGACAGCCTGGATAATCTTATAAAATCAATACCGGGAACAAAGCGTAAAGGTATAAACCGAGTCAGCTGGGATATGCGCCTTAGGCCGCCAAAAGTGGCAACCGGAGTAAGGCCCGATTTCAGCGGGTTCATAGGGCCGGTGGCAAATGAAGGGACCTATAAGATCAAGCTAATTAAAGGCAATGAGACTTTCACAGGGGAGCTCGTTTTAACTCACGATCCTAATTCGCCATATTCGGAAGAAGATATTGCCGTTAGAAATGAAACTGTAATGAAGCTCTACAAAATGCATGAGGACCTTGCCTACATCGTATATAATATTAACAAAGTGAAGAATGAGACTTCAAAAGCAATAGAAAGCGGCAAGCTGGATAAAGCCACAGGAGATGAGCTGATAAATAAGCTGGAAGAACTCCGTAAGACCTGTGTTGCCACAAAGGAAGGCGGGTTCCTTACCGGCGAAGAAAGACTGAGAGAGAAGATAAGCGATATTTATACGAGTGTCAGCTTTTTCGGCGGCAGGCCAACCGACTCGCAGATAGAACGTTTGAACGGACTTACTTTCGACCTCAACAAAGCGCAAAAGAGCGCCGAGGATATCTATATGAATTATCTGAGCAAAATCAATTCAGCTCTTCAGGCTAACGGCGCCGCTAAAATAGAGCTTATGCAAAGAGATGTGTTTGATAAAATGGAACAATTGCCTAAGGAAGAAAAGAAAACAGGTATATATGAGCAGGAACGCGATTAGATAGATTTTTGACAGCCGAAGTTCGTAAATCCGAGCTCGGATGGCGATTGCCTTTAGGCAATCGCTAATGGTTTTGGAGGGCGGACACACAGGCCCGCCCCTACAGATTATATTTGATCCTCCGTCCCAAGCTCCGGCTTGGGACGAAACAAAATAAAAGTAACTCTACGCTTTTCTTCCCGCCAAAATACTCTCAATTTCCGCAAGGTTTTTATGCGCGCGCGATAATATCTCATTTCCTTCTTTCAATACTTCCGCCTTATACTTTTCATCCTCTATCTGCGGCAGGTTTATCTCAACATTCTTAAACGCTCCCCATATACCCGTCCCAAGCGCTTTAGCCCCCACGGCAAGGTCGCTGGAGGATGCAATGTTGCCAAGCTTAGCAAGCTCAACCATATTCGGCCAGCATTCATCCGAAATTCTCATTACGCTTAGCGGCACATCAATTGCCTTCTTTAAGCCCTGCTGCATTTTTTCTTTTCTTATTTTCTTCTCTTCATCTGTATTTTTTGGCATCTTCAGCGCAACCATGTAATCGTTGAATGCGTTAGTATCAGCGTCAATCATCGGAATAAGTCTCTTCATGTTGTCGTTCAATGGCGGAATAAGCCTGCGCATATCCGCGTCAAGATGTTCGAATTTCTTGCTGCCGTAGCTCATCCAACCCATCATAGCGCCTAGCCCTGCGCCAAGCGACGCCAACAAAGCCGCAACGCTTCCTCCGCCGGGCGCCGATGTTCTTGCGCCGACTATCTCTACAAAATCCCTTACCGTCATTGATGCAAGCGGTTCGTTTTTATCTTCCTGTATCATATATTCTATTATCCTCTTTTCCGGAATAAATTTTGAAACCGAATTCAGCCCGAGCCGTTCAACAACAAGCCTTATCTTCTGGCCCTCGTCAAGTATAAATAGATCTTCTTTTTTGATGTAATGATCAGCAGCCATCAACATAGCTTCAAGCGGAATCAACCCAACAAGCTCGCTTCCGCATACGGCAAGCTTCATTTCTTTTGAGTCTTTAACGCACTCTTCAAATACAACGTGAGGCGGCGTGATCTTATAATTATCCAAATTTATTGATACCTGCGCCATGTTGTATTCATCAACATACCATCCTATGGCCTTTATTGCTTTCAATCTTCCCGGTTCATTCGGTCCCCTGCCCTGCTCGCGGATATTAAGCGCAATCCTGTGCGCCTGTTCTTTTGTGCCAAGTATATTGACGTTATAAGCGATAAGAAAAAATCTTGAACCGGTCACTGTAGCCCCTGATTTTGGCACAAATTCCTGCGGGCCAAAATCAGGCTTCCATTCAGGTTTATAGATTCTATCTTTCAGCCCTTCGTATTCGCCGTGGCGTATTTGCTTTAATGATTTACGGGCAGGGTTTTGAGACGCTTCTTCATACAAAAATACCGGAACGCCAAGTTCTTCCCCGACGCGCTTGCCGTACTTCATTGAGCACTCAACGCAGTCGGTGGTTGTTACTCCTGCCACGGGAACGAACGGCACAACGTCGACAGCGCCCATGCGGGGATGCTCGCCGTGCTGTTTGGTCATATCAATTAATTCGTAAGCGGTTTTAGAAAACTGAAAAGCCCCCTCAATAATAGAATCGGGGTCGCCTACAAATGTAAATACAGTTCGGTTAGTTGATTTTCCGGGGTCGGCGTCAAGCAGGGTTACGCCGCTTACTTTTCGGACCGCTTCGGCGCAGGCGTTAATTATATTTTCATCTCTTCCTTCGGAGATATTTGGAACACATTCAACGATTTTTCGCATATAGAAATCCTGTTATCATCAATATTACTGTTGCAGTGGAGGCTACGGGATTCGAACCTGTGACCTCTGTCGTGTGAGGACAGCGCTCTAACCAGCTGAGCTAAGCCTCCGGTAAAAACAAAGTTAATATTTAAATTTGAATCTTTAAATGAAGAAAGTAAACGGAATTGTCAGGCTTTGGAAATTACCTTGCCCTTTTTTATCACTGTTTCCAACTGATTCACCCCAAAATGATACAGAATATCCCTGTAATCATGCGTATCAAAAATAAGCATATCGGCCTGTTTTCCGGTTTCAATGCTTCCCGCAACATCCGAAATTCCAAGCGCCGCCGCGGCGTTGATGGTAACAGAATTGATAACTTCTTCAATATTCATCTTCAGCATTTGAACACCCATGCTCATTGCAATCTGTATGTTTTCGGTCATTGAACTGCCTGGGTTGAAGTCTGTGGCAATTGCAACAGGTACTTTGGCGCTGATTAATTCTCTGACCGGAGCATATGGAATATTCAGGAAATATGAAACCGTAGGCAGCACGCATGCAACCACATTTCCGCCCGAAAGCGCTTTGATCTCATTTTTTGTCATAACCTCCAGGTGGTCAACCGATATCGCTTCACATTTAACTGCCGTCCCGATTCCGCCTACAGAATAAAACTGGTTTGTATGTAGTTTGGGGATCAGCCCGAATCTTTTCCCCTGTTCAAATATAAGTCGAGTCTCATTGGGGGTGTAATAATTTTTCTCACAAAATGCATCAATAAATGTCGCAAGTCCGCGATTGGCAGTCAAAGGAATTATTTCAAATAGAATTTTATCTATGTATTCTTTGCGGGAAATTTCCTTTGGAAAAGCATGCGCAGCAAGAAGAGTTGAATAAATATCTATAGGGACAAACTTTCTTAGCTCTTTAATAACTTCAAGCATTTTGAGCTCGGTCTTTGTGTCAAGTCCATACCCTGATTTTGCTTCTATTGTTGTTACTCCAAAACTAATTGAGGTTTTAACCCTCTTTAATGCAAGCTTAAGCAGCTCATTTGCGGTTGCTTTACGGGTAGCCTTAACCGTATTTATAATTCCGCCGCCGGCTTTGGCAATCTCCCCATACGTTGCGCCTTTTATACGCATCGAGTATTCGTTAGCCCTGTCGCCGGCAAAAACCAGATGAGTGTGGGAGTCGATGAATCCGGGTAATACAACTTTTCCGCGGGCATCGATTTTTTGTTTTACCGTTTTTCTGAGCGCCGCAGGAACTGTTTTCCCAATCCACTTTATCCTGCCCTTTTCAGCAATTATGCCAGCGTTTTGGAGCAAGCCTATTTCTGACTGGTATTTACCCGCCTTGAACTTGCGGCCGCTCGTCTGGCACGTGACTATCTGATCAGCGTTCTCTATAAGTAAACTCATAATACAAAGATAACTCTCTTAAACAAGTAGGTCAAAGATATATCTTTGACCTGCAAAAAAGGCGTCCGAATGAACGCCTTTCCTTTTAGAAATCCTTTTAGGAAAATAGCTATTTTATCAATATCATTTTCTTAATTTCTGTATACTGCGCAGTTTCAAGCCTGTAGAAATAAACGCCGCTTGCATATTTTGACGCGTCAAAGTTGACTTCATAACTGCCCGGTTTCATATTTTGACTTACAATCTCTGAAACTTTCCTTCCGGTAAGATCGTACACATTTATTTTAGCAAACGTTTCTTTGGCTATATCAAACTTTATCTTCGTCGCCGGGTTAAACGGGTTTGGATAATTATTATAGAGCTTAAATGCATTGGGAACCCCATTGCCAACCTGGCTGATACCAACTACTCCCACATAAAAACTGAATCTTGTAGCCGGAGCCGTTGTGCCGGGAGGATTTATCCCCGAACCGCCAGCAGGCAAAGTGGAAAGCAGGGGGTTCGGTAAGGCTATATCCTGCGCTGCAAAATAGTATTCAACGGTTGTGCCGTTTGCGCTTCCCGTAATCTGGAATGAAAATGTATCCGCCGAAATTGCGCTTGCGGTAACCGCAGTATATGAACTCCACGTACCCCCGTTATTTGTAGATTTCCTGAAATACAAAAGAGGCGCCTGGTTCTGCCACAGCCTGATAATACCGTTATCAAATATCCGCGCATTCATTGTAATTACGCCGTTATTTGTAGTCGAAGTGAATGGCTGTGTATGCAAAATTGTCGGCGGCACGTTATCAAGCTTCCTTGCCGAATCAACCGATAATGCCGCGTTTATTATTCCCCATCCGTATGTATTGTTCGGACTGTTTGTGTTGGAAGCGAATTTCCTGAGAATTCCTCTCACCTGCAGCGGCGTTAAATTTTTGTTTGCGCTGAGAATTAACGCCCCTACTCCGGCTGCAAGCGGACATGAATATGACGTTCCCGCGGAACCGCCTCCGCTGTAGCCTGTGCCGCTCCCGTTTGCCGTTTGAACCCCGTCGCCCATAGCCATTACATCAGGTTTTATCCTCGGCGGATTATCGGTTGTGGGCCCCACAGAACTGAACGATGTCACTACTCCATTGGGTTCGACTGCTCCCATTGTGATAATACTATCTGCATCGGCCGGTCCGTTCAATGTATTGTTTGCTCCAGGGCCGTTATTTCCTGCTGAGTTGAAAACCAGTATCCCGTTGTGCGCCGCAATAGCCGCCGACCTTGTTACGGGCATTGTCATGCCGTTCATATCCTGCCATGTGTAACCGCCGTAACCCGCATCAAAAGCAAGGTAGCCAAGAGAGCTGGTTATTATGTCTGCGCCTAGCGAATCGGCCCATTGTGAAGCCGCAGTCCAGTTATCCATTTCTATCGGTCTCTCGAACGAATCAACCTCCGTCCTTGCCGCAAGGAAATGTGATTTGAACGCCGTGCCTATTAACGAGCCCGGAGCGTATGCGCCGATACATGAAATTGTTGTCGTGCCATGCGTTGCCGTTGTGTGACTGGCATTTGGTATGTGTAATTGAAAATCATACTGCGAAACAAGTACCAATGGATTTACAGGGTTATTAAATGCCGGGTGCGTCTGATTCCTGAACCCGTCATCCTGGCTGCATATCAAAATTCCCTGCCCGAATATACTCTGGTTATGCACAACGTTAACGTTCATCTGCGTTATCTGCGTTGTGCCGTTTGCTCCGTAATTAAGCGAGTCTGTTTCAATATTATCTTTAACCGGCTGCTGAACAGGTTTGTTCTGCGTAACGCTTTCTACGTCTCCCGGATTGCGGTGAAACCTTTCAACCAAGTCAATACTGCTCACGTATGAAAGCTTTGATATATCTTCAAGCTGTTCTTTGGTTGCTTCCACCGTCAAAGCGTTAAACCATTTCAGCTGCTGCCTCACTTTCATAACCCTGCCTGATACAACCTTTACATAAGGCTCATATAAGGGGACGTCAACCATTTCAACAATATTACCAGGTCCCTTCACTTTCATTCTTCTGTCAATTGACCTTTGCGTAACTAAACCCAGCGGATCAGAAAGCTTCGCCGATGCATTCGGGCCTTTGTCGGTAAAATAAATATATACTATGTATGTACTTTCGGATTTATTATCAAGAACGCTTGTTAGATGCGGGCCGAATTTTTCTTCGGTGTTCCTGAATGAGAACGCTATAAAAGCGACAAACAACAGTAAAAAAGAGGTAACAATATACTTTTTCATTTTGATTGATTTATTGAGAAAATATCGTCTAAAGATAATCTAAAGTAAGATATAATTAAATACACAAAACTTACATCAATTGTAACAGAAAATGGGAATAAAATGCAGTTTTCCGCCGCTGCAACAAAAATGGACAGGCTTTCACCTGTCCAAAATTTTAATCGTTCTGAATCTTTTCTAAAACTATTTTATCAATATCATCTTTTTCACTTCCGTATAACTTGCCGTTTCCAGCTTATAGAAATAAACTCCGCTTGCATAGTCAGATGCGTTAAAGTTTATTTCATACCTGCCCGGCGCCAATTCCAGGTTAACCAATTCTGCAACTACCTTCCCCGTCAGATCGTATACCCTTATCTTCGTAACCGATTGCTTTGCGATATCGAATTTTATCTTGGTTGACGGATTAAACGGATTCGGAAAATTGTTGTACAGCTTGAACGAATTAGGAACTTCCCCGCTAATAGGCGTCACGCCTACCACACCCACATAATAACTGAATCTTGTCGGAGGCGCCGTTGTACCCGGCGGATTTATTCCCGAACCGCCCGCAGGCAATGTCGATAACAGCGGATTCGGCAAAGCTATATCCTGCGCGGCAAAATAATATTCAACGGTCGTGCCGTTTACGCTTCCTGTGATCTGGAATGAAAAAGTATCCGCTGAAACTAAATTAGCGGTTACAGAAGTATATGAGCTCCAAGTTCCGCCGTTGTTTGTTGATTTCCTGAAATATATCATAGGCGCCTGGTTCTGCCACAGCCTTATTATCCCGTTATCAAATATTCTTGCCGTCATTGTAATTATGCCGTTATTTGTAGTCGCCGTAAAAGGCTGCGTATGCAAAATTGCCGGCGGTACGTTATCAAGTTTTCTCGCCGAGTCAACCGACTGCTGCGCATCTATGATTCCCCATCCCAAAGTATTGTTAGGCGAATTTGAATTGCTGGCGAACTTTCTTAAAATCCCGCGCACCTGGAACGGCGTTAAGTTCTTATTTGCAGATAGAACAAGCCCGCTGACGCCTGCAGTTAGCGGACACGAGTACGAAGTGCCGCTGTGATTTGTGTATGCATTATTTGAACCCGTAGTTGCCACATAATTATTCGAACCCATGGCAAGAACATCGGGTTTGATCCGCGGGGGCGTGTCTGTAGTTGGCCCTACCGAACTGAACGACGCTATATTACCTGAACTTGTAACGGCTCCTACGGTAACAATGCTATCGGCATCAGCCGGACCGCCAAGCGTGTTATGCGATCCGTTAGGGCCGTCATTGCCTGCGGAGTTGCAAACTACTATTCCATGATCTGCCGCCAACGAAGCTGCGATGGAGATTGGCATTGTGTGTCCGTTCATGTCCTGCCATGTATAACCGCCTTAACCATTATCAAACACAAGATAACCGAGCGAGCTTGAAATTACGTCGGCGCCAAGTGAGTCAGCCCATTGAGAAGCGGCAATCCAGTTATCCATTTCAATCGGGCGCTCAAAAGAATCAACTTCCGTTCTCGCGACAATAAAACTTGACCTGAATGAGGGCCCTATCAGCTTGCCCGGCATATAGCCGCCTATATTGGAAAGCGTTTCGGTTCCGTGCCAGTATTCCGATGTTGCGCTGATATCTCCGGCGGTTGGCCTGTGCTGTTCAAAATCGTATTGAGATACTACTTTCATTGGAAGTGTTGTAAACGCTTCGTGCGTTTGGTTTGCCCAGCCCACATCAAAACTTGCTATCATAACTCCCTGCCCATATATCGATTCGTCATGAACGATATTTACTTTGATCTGCGATATCTGTGTGAAACCATTCGTGCCGTAATTCAGAGAATCCGTTTCTATATTATCTTTGCCCAGCGTTTGCGGAACAATAGTATTGTTTTGAGCTGTGTTTTCAACGTTATCACGGTTTTTATAGAACCTGTCCACAAGCTCTATCTGCTTAACAAAAGAAAGCTTCGCAATATCTTCAATCTGCTCTTTGGTAACTTCCACGCTAAGCGCGTTAAACCATTTTATCTGCTGTCTTACTTTCAGAACTTTCCCTGATATCATATCCGCGTAAGGCTGGTATATGGGGATATCCGAAATGTCGACCAGTTTATCCGGGCTCTTCATTTTCAACCTTCTATCCAGCGACCTCTGGGTAACCAGCTGAAGAGGGCTTGATAATTTGCTTTGCGCGCCAGGGCCTTTATCGGAGAGATATACAAATACCACAAAACTTTTTTCGGTAGTGTTATCAAGAACTGATGTAAGATGCGGGCCGTACTTTTCACCCGTGTTTCTGAACGATAACGCCGCCGCGGCTATCATAACAAGAACAATAACAGATACTATATACTTTTTCATATTTAATTAATAATTAGGTAAAAGAACCGCCAAAGATAAGCTAAGTGAAGTTTATCTCAAATACATAAAACCGGCGAATATTGCCTAATACAGTTAGCGGGATAACGTTATGGGAATAAATACCTACAAAACTCTTACATGCTGCGCTATCAAAAAGCGGGCTGTAAACCCGCTCCATAAATTCATCCGATGACTCCGGCGACTGGCTGCTGCAGGTATGTCATCGGTTGAATCAAAATTTTATATTTTCAGTCCCAAAGTCCGGTTTGGGGTTCCATAAATGAGATTTGTAAAGGACCAGGCTATTTATCCTCTTCCACTGCAGGCAAAATATATTTTGGAACATAAACATTCTGAAACGTCCTTCCGCCGGAATCGTTATAATTGCCTGTGAAACATGCCAGCGCAAGATCAAGTTCCGGAATTGCCATTGCGATCTGTCCCCCGTTCCCTGCCGCGAAATAAGCCCGGATAACACGGCCCTTATAAGGATACTCAATCGACCACCATAGATATCCGTAATCAAAACTGCCGCCCGGAAAATGTTCCAATGGCGAAGTCGCCTTATCCGACCACTCTGAAGTATATATCCTGCGTCCATTCCAGGTTCCCCCATTAAGATGAAGCTGCGCAAATTTTATAAAGTCGCGGAGCACGAATCTAGAGCTTCCGGTCAATGTAAAATCTCCGTCGGGAGAAACGGGCAGCTGGTAATGTTTTATTCCAAGCGGTCCGGCGATAAGCTTTTGAAAAAGCGCGAGGGTGGTTTCATTCGCGGCGCGTGAAACAACCCCGCCAACAAGATTGGCGTTAGCGCTGCAGTACACAGGCTTTTCCCCAGGGTTACGCGTCATATTGAGATCCATTGTCCATTTATAAAAATCAGGCTGCGCGGTTTGGTCCCACATATTGTCTTCAAATCCCGGTGTGTTTGGATCATTTTCGTCGCAGTCGAATCCCGATGTCATCGTCAGCAGGTGTTCAACTGTCAATGAACGTTTACGCTGTTCAAGTCCGGGAGGAAATTCGCCGCCGTTCATAACCTTATATACAAAATCACCGGGACTAACAGAAACCCCGTCAAATATCGCCGCCCCCATCAGTTCCGACGCAACACTTTTCCCCGCCGAGCGCGTGGTGTGAGTCTTATCCCTGCTTTCCCCGTGAAAATATTCCTCCAGAACAAGCTTGCCATGCCTCGCTATCAGAATTCCGTGATCTTCCTGCGATCTTACCGAATCGATCGGCGTATCTATTATCATCTGGATAAATTTTACAATGCTATCTTCTGAAATACCTTCATTTTTAAGCCGGGCTGTCCTCCAGCCGTCATTGCAATCAATGGGCTTTGAGTAAACATACTTCACAGTCGGCCGGCCGCGCGGATAAAAATAGCAGAATTCATCCTGCGCCACGCGGCTGAAATCAAATGTACCCCCTCTGTTTGGAAGATAAACTGATAATACATCATTAATGCTATCATATCTTCCTTCAGCCAGAAGGCGTCCAGGCATTGTGTCCTTTCGGGCAGAATAAAATCTTAAAGCTTCCCCATCCCGTTCAATATGATCGACGGGGTATTGAGTTTTTCCTATGTTGCGCTCCGGGTTTCTCAGGAATGCTTTTAATGAACCATCGGGCATTAACTTCAACATAAGATAACATGTCATTTCGTCTTCATAAGGCGTAATATCCCCCTGCCATATACCGGCAGCGTTTTTAGTAAGAGTAACAGGCGATACCAGAACGCCTTCGGTAATTGTTGCAGGCTGTTTCCAGTATCCGGTAATCTTATTGCGGCCCGCGATAATAGCGCCCCGAAAGGTACCTTTCTCTCCCGGAAGGACGAATGAAATTGAATCGCCTTCCGCTTGCGCCATTACTGAATAACCCGCTATTTCAGCGGACCATTTAGCTTTTGTGTTTTTGATATCTAGAGTACCGCGGATATCCGGGCCAAATATACGTCGCGCTTCCCACAAACCTTCCAGTTCTCTTGCCCGTGATAAAACGACCGTGTCTGCCCGAACGCCTGTAACTGTTTGATAAGGCGCCCGGAGAGTATATGCAAAGATCAGCATGGCTGCCGGAATTATTAAAAGAAATTTGTTGAAAGCTTTCATTTATTTTATTAAAGCGTAAAATTCATGAAAAATATTTCCCTAAGATGTTTTGAAGATACGACTGCGAACATATTTAGATGCTCAAAAAACAAAAAAGGTTTAGAAATTTTACCAGCCCCTATTTGTAATTGCCGCGAAGGCGGGAATCCGGACCGGAAATTTACAAACGCTTTATTAGGTATGATAATGAGGGATCTTTCGCCATTCGGACATTTTTTTCCGTAGGCTCGACGCGGAGTAGCCCTACGAAAATTATTCTATAAAATCTTGTAATTAGTAATCGCCCCTTGCAATTTCCATGCCATACCAATCTAAACATATGTATAAATTTTTGCATTGCAGTATATAGGCGTATGTATTATAATTGCCCTAGCTGGTTTTGCAAAGGAGTTCACCGGCTACAGAACAAAAAACTCCGAGTGGGGAACAAGGGCGCTCACCCTGAAGGTGTTTCCTGCCGCACACTTGGTTTGGCCAAACCGATGCCGAGACGTGAATTCGTCTGACTGGTTGAAATCAAAATTATTGTCCCTGGGGACAAATTATATTTTAAACGTAAAGACGAAAAAGCAAAAAAGTTTATAAAGTTCATAAGGTTAGAAAGTTAAAGGTAAAAGAAAAAACAAATAAGAAAAAGAAAAATATTAATTCGCTTCAAAGCGAAGATTCCCCAGCCGCCGGTTTGACGTTTCTCGTTTGACGTTTCTCGTTTGACGTTTGCTTTTATTAAATATTCGTTATGCGTATTTGTTTTATTTAACTTTAATTTATCATTCTAAACTTCTGTTTTTCCAATCATTGGGTTTTGCTTTTCCCGTTTGCCTTTTCACGTCTGCCGTCTCACATTTTTGTTCATTGATGCGCAAATTCCAAATGATTATCTTTGCATATATTACTTACCCGAAGGAAACCTATATTTTCAGAATAAGAACGCCCAATTGTATCAAAGATACTATTTGAGGCATTAAGGTTGATTATGAATAAGACAGGATACGAAATCCTCCACGACCCAAGATTTAATAAGGGTACCGCTTTTACTTCCGAAGAACGAAGAAAATTCGGACTGGATGGCTTGCTTCCCGATGAAATTGAAACCATCGAAAAACAGGTTGTAAGGGTCCATGAACAGGTCGATCATTTCACAGAGGCGATCAACAAATATGTTTATCTTACCCAGATGCTTGATAATAACCAGACGCTGTTTTTCCGCGCCGTCATGGACGACCCCGCAAAATACCTTCCGCTTATTTACACGCCCACAGTAGGCGAAGCCTGCCAGAAATTCGGGCATATCATAAGAAGGCCCCGCGGGCTGTATATCTCAATTAAGGAAAAAAATAATCTCAGGAATATTCTGAGGAACTGGCACGAAGACGACGTTCGTATTACGGTTGTGACCGATGGCGACAGGATTCTCGGGCTCGGCGATCTTGGCGTTTGCGGTATCGGTATCCCCATCGGAAAGCTTGCATTATACACAGCCTGCGCAGGCGTTCACCCGGATAGCTCGCTTCCTATCGTTCTTGATGTGGGCACTAACAACGAAGCGTTTCTTGCCGACCCGCTTTACCCTGGATTGCGGATCAAGAGGATACGCGGAAAAGAATATTTTGATTTCATAGACGAGTTTGTAAACGCAATTACAGATGTGTTCCCGAAGATACTAATCCAGTGGGAAGATTTTGCCGGTCCCGATGCGGTTTACATTTTGAATAAATACCGCGATAAGATCTGTACGTTCAACGACGATATACAGGGCACGGCCAGCGTTGTGACGTCAGGATTATTAACGGCATGCAAACATACCGGCAAGTCCCTGGCTGAACAGAAGTTCCTGTTCCTTGGCGCAGGCTCTGCCGCAACGGGTATTGCAGGGCTGCTCATAGAAATATTAAAACAGCACGGGCTAAGCGAAGAAGAAGCCTCCGAAAGATGCTGGCTGTTCAACCGCAAAGGATTAGTTGTTAAATCAAGAAACGATCTTGAAGATTATAAAATGCTGTACGCGCATGAGCATGCGCCGATACCGGATTTCATGACTGCGATCAAAGAGCTTAAGCCGACCGCTATAATCGGAGTAAGCACGATTGGCGGCGCCTTCAATAAAGAAGTAATAGAAGCGATGTCTGAACTTAACGAGCGGCCAATAATATTTCCTTGCTCAAATCCAACAAGCCACTCTGAATGCACCGCCGTTGAAGCTTATACATGGAGCAAAGGCAAAGCGATCTTTGCAAGCGGAAGCCCGTTCGACCCCGTTGAAATTGACGGGAAGAAAATAGTTCCGGGGCAGGGCAACAATGTGTTTATCTTCCCTGCGGTAGGCATGGCAATTATTGCTACTGAAGCCAAACGCGTAACCGATGAAATGTTCATTCGCGCCGCCGAAGCGCTCAGCTGCCAGGTTACGGATGAGATGTTCCGTACCGGGTTGGTGTTCCCTAGTATTTCTGATATATTAAATGTCTCGGTAAATGTTTCAGTAAGTGTGGCGGAACTGATATTTGATATGGGCCTCGCAAGGGTAAAACGCCCTGACAATATTTCGGCATTTATAAGAAGTAAGCTGTATTACCCGAAATATAGTTGAGAAACCCGAAAGGGTTTTTCGAAAGCCCGCAAGGCGGGACTGAATAAAAATATTAAAGAGATCGATCGCCAAAAAGCGATCTTTTCCCCGGGGCAGGAGGAGATAGCATTGCATGCTTGTTCTCAGCTGCAGCAGACCACATCTAATTCACATCGTTTGGCCGCGATTCCATCTTATTTCTAAGTTTTTTAGTTACTTTATACGCTTCTTATTTCATTGCAGTTAAAAACGGATTTTAATATTTTTGTAAATTCCACGAAAATAAAACGAATTAATGACAAAAGGCTTAAATATACTATTTTGTACCAGTGAAGTGACCCCTTATTCGAAAACAGGCGGACTTGCTGATGTTTCAAACTCGCTGCCACAGGAACTTAGCGCGCTCGGCCACGCTGTCAGAATTATTACGCCAAAATACGGACCATTAGATGAAAGAAGGCTAAGGATATATGAAATCAAGCGTTTAACTAATATTGAAGTGCCAATTGGCGATAAAATAGCCATTTGCAACATAAAATCATCGTTTATTGTCTCTCCCAAAGGTAAAGTCCAGGTTTTCCTGATCGAAAATGAGGAATACTTCGGAAAAGAAAGTCCGTACACAGATTCAAAATCCGGTAAAGATTATCCGGATAATGACGAGCGGTTCATATTTTATAACCGCGCTGTGGTGCAGGTGCTTGGGCTTCTGGGCTGGCAGCCGGATATAATTCACTGCAACGACTGGCAAACAGGTTTGATACCCGCTTACCTGAAAACAATATACAGCAAAGATCCTCTGCTTAACGCTGTGAAGACGGTTTTTACAATTCACAATATTGCGTTCCAGGGGCTCTTCCCGCATTCATCATTTCAGAAAAGCGGGCTGCCTGAGAGCATCTTCAACGAAGAGCTTGTTGAATATTACAAGCAGTTCAGTTTTCTGAAAACAGGTTTGAACTACTCGGATATTATAACTACTGTAAGCCAGACGTATGCCGATGAGATTTGCACAACGCATGAATACGGAATGGGCTTCGAAGGAATTCTGAAGAAAAGGAAAAAAGATATTTACGGGATACTGAACGGAGTAGATTACACGGTCTGGAACCCGGAGAAAGATTCTATCATCCCTTACAGGTACAGTTCCAAAGAGCTTCCGCTGAAGCGCGAAAATAAGAAAGCGCTGCTTAAACAGTTCGGTTTGGAATACAACGCGGAAGTCCCGGTTCTGGGAATTATATCGCGTATGACCGACCAAAAAGGATTTGACCTGATAGAAAAGATAATAAAAGACCTGATGCAAGAAGACGTCCAGCTTATATTGCTTGGCGCCGGCGATAAGAACTACCAGAAGAAATTCGAAGCGCATAAGAAGAAGTTCAAAAGCAAAATGGGCCTGCACTTCGGATTTTCCGAAGAGGTGGCTCACCTGATCGAAGCCGGCTCGGATATATTCCTTATGCCCTCAAGGTATGAACCATGCGGGCTTAACCAGATGTACAGCCTGCGGTACGGCACTATCCCTGTTGTAAGAAAGACCGGCGGACTTGCCGATACTGTAACAGAATATAAAGCGGGCAAAGGAAACGGTTTTGTTTTTGATAAATACGATGCCGGAGAATTCTTAAAAGCCATAAAGCGCGCGCTGAAGCTTTACCAGAACCGCGAAGAGTGGATCAAGCTTATCAGGTCCGCCATGGCTTACGATTATTCTTGGGTTGTTTCCGCTAAAAAATACGTTGACCTGTACAGGTCGCTGATAAAAAAGGGTTAGTTATTTTATTACGTATAAATTACAAACCTGAGTTTATTATATTAGCGTAGTGGATAATCGCATATCAAAAGCTGTATTCCTGGACCGGGACGGCACCATTGTCAAAGAAGTAGAAGGCCCCGACCCTCACAAGCCCGAAGAGCTGGGTTACTTAACTAAAGTCGAACAGGTTAGCATTATCGAAGGCGCGGCCGATGCTATTGCAAAAGCCAGAAAGCTGGGTTATAAAACTATTGTCATCACCAACCAATCGGCTATCGCCCGGGGCTGGCTCACCGAAGATGAATTAGCTAAAATAAATAACCGCATGTTTGAGCTTTTGAAGCTGAAGAACCCGGGGGCAATAATTGACGATCTGTTCTTTTCGCCCTACCACAAAGACGGCGTTATAAACAGGTTCAAAAAAGACAGCCCTATGCGAAAACCAGGAATAGGAATGATCGAGGAGGCAAAGGAAAAATACAATATTGCCCTCAGCGCTTCCTACATGATAGGCGACGCCTACAGCGACATAAAAACGGGAGAAAACGCGGGTTTGAGGAACATTCTGGTCATGACGGGTTATGGCAGTTTAGCATATAAGAAATGTCTTGATGAAAAACTAAAAATTGACTTTATTGCTGATAATTTATTGGATGCGATAGGATTTGTTGAAAAAAACGGTGAAAATTAAGAATTTGGAATCAATTCCGTTCTATTGCGGTTTATTAATCTAAGGCTCAAAATTGAATAAAATAAAATATTTCCGAATCTTTCTTTCCGTTCTTTCAATTATTGTAATCGCGTTATTGACAGAAAGCTGCGCCGACGATCCGTTGTCGCTGGGCCTTAAGTTTATTCTTCCAGGCGATACGACCGGCATAAGAATATTTGATTCCTACATTGACACAATGGCCATAACTTCGACAACCACAAGGAAAAGAACAAATACTTCCGCCTCCCCGTATATGCTGGTGGGGTCTTCCGGAATGTACAATTCAAAAGCTCTGCTGAGGTTTAACAATTTTTCAGCTGATTTTGACAGCGCTGTTGTTTTATCGGCAACGCTTACGCTCACATACAGGAATTATTATTATCCGTTAACAAGCGCCGATTCGCTCGGGCAAACCGGGTTTGACATTTACAAAGTTCAGCAGCAGCTGAATTACGGAACTATAACGCTTGATTCCGTAAATTCAAATTCATTCGGAACGGTTTCCCAGGGAAGCTACACGGGTTATCTGACCGGGGAATCACAGCAGATAGACATCGCCCTCAATACAAGCATGGTGAAAGACTGGCTGGAGTATGCGGCCGATACAAGTTATCCGAATAAAAATTTCGGAGTTGCGCTTAGCCCAAACGGCGGTTCAAATGTCATAAAAGGATTTTACGGAACCCAGACTGATTCAACGCTAAAAAAACCGTCTCTCAAAATCATATTGACCAAGTACGGAGTGAACGATACAATCGTTACGCAGGATGCCCAATCGCTTTTTCTCGCCGACGGCCCGGTTACCCAGGGTAACGAAACTTTTTCCGCGCAGGCTGGAATCGGGTATGTGCAGATAATGAAATTTGACATGAGCCATATTCCGAACACGGCTACAATTAATGATGTGCTGATTTACCTGACGCTCGATTCTGCAAATACGAAGCTCTCGACTCTATCGCCGCGGTTCCTGGACCTGCTATATGTTAATGATACATCCAACACAACTTCCGGGTACGCTTACTCGACATATCAAAGCGGCAACCAGTATATAGTGAGGGTTGTAAGCCCGTCGCAGCCGACGCCCTTCCAGAGATGGCTTGACGGACAGGCAAACTACGGCCTGCAGTTTGCGCCCCACGGGTATCAGAACAATCTTGACCTGTACACATTTTTCAATGTAAACGCTTCAGACCATACAAAGAGGCCGCACGTTGTAATTAAATATACTCCGAGGATATCGCGTAAATGAATATAAAAAAGTATCTGATACTTCCGGCTATAATTTTATTTGCTGCCAGCCAGCTTCACGGGCAGATCATAGATAAGAACGGAGGCTCGCTTTATTCCATATTCGGAGTCGGGGAATTGAATTATTCAACGAGCGCCCGCACCGACGGAATGGGGATTATGGGAATTGCCTTGTACGGGAGGTATTCAAATTCTCTTAACCCCGCGGCATGGACCCAGATCCCTAACACGCGATTTTCATCCAAGATAGATTTGGGCCGTATAAATGCTACCGACGGTTCTGATGTATCTTCCAGAAACTTCGGCGGTTTTGAAACGTTTGACCTTGCAATACCTGTCAACCCCGGGAACGGTTGGATATTTGACCTCGCGATGCATAGCTACAGCTCCGTCAACTACGATACAAAATACTCCGGCTCTTCGCTGGGTGAAGATTATACCCAGCTTTACAGCGGCAGGGGCGGAATTAAGAGAATCTCGCTCGGCGTTTCATACCTGGTCCTGAGGTATTTCAGTTTCGGGCTGCAGTTCAACTACGCATATGGCAGCATTGTTAAGAGCACTGAGATAGATTTCGGCGACCCGGAATTAGTAGGGGTTAAGAATCAGCTTTCTGATGAACTTAGCGGATATTATTTCAATACGGGCCTGATATTCCATGGGTTCGGGAAAATATTCGGCAGCAAGAAACTCGACAGGATGACGCTCGGGGTATGCTTCTCATCGCCTTTTAAAATAAACTCTACCGTTACGGGCGATTTCAAAAAAAGCACTCAGACCGATTCAGTGACCGTAACCGCAGGCAAGATACAGATGCCGTGGGCGCTGGGAATCGGCGTATCAAACGAGTTTAATGAGAAGCTTGTTGTAGCCGCCGACGTATACATGCAGAACTGGGACAGCTACAAATATTACGATGTGCATCCGGATGAGATTAAGAACAACCTGCGTGCCGGCCTTGGAATTGAATATACGCCTTCTAGAAAACTTGACGACCCGTTCATAAAAAGATTATCATACCGGCTGGGCGGGAATTACACTATGGACAACCTTAAAATTAACGGCCAGCAGATAAACTCGATCGGGGTTAGCGCCGGTTTGTCTATTCCCGTGGGAAGAGCCAACTTTCTTGACCTGATGTTTTCTTACCAGACCAGAGGTAAGACAACCGACGGGCTCATTCAGGAAAAGATATACAAGCTGGGAGCAAGCGTGAACATTGGCGAGCTGTGGTTTCTTAAATCATCTGATAATTAGCCGCAATAAGAATAATTTATTTGAATAAATAATACAGACCGGCCTTAGGCTTAGCCTTTAGAGCTTTTATGCCGGCAAATCATAAAATAACATATCGTTTATAAATCCTAAATAATAATTATTATCACAATGTCATTACTACAGGAATACGATCCGCAGATATACAACGCGATCAGAAACGAATTAATACGCCAGAATGACAAGCTCGAAATGATAGCTTCGGAAAACTTCACAAGCATCGAAGTAATGGAAGCTACGGGCTCCGTCATGACAAATAAATATGCGGAAGGATACCCGGGCAAACGTTACTACGGCGGCTGCGAGTATGTCGACCAGGCCGAGAACTTCGCAAGGGACAGGGTGAAAGAACTGTTCCACGCAACATATGCAAACGTTCAGCCGCACTCAGGCTCGCAGGCAAACATGGCCGTGTACTTTGTGCTTGTTAAGCCGGGCGATAAAGTGCTTGGCATGGACCTCTCGCACGGGGGCCACTTAACGCACGGTTCGCCCGTAAACTTTTCCGGGCAGCTTTACAACTTCACGCAGTACGGTATAAATCCGAAAACTGAAATGCTCGATTACGACTTGATAGCCGAAGTAGCAAAGAAAGAAAAACCCAAGATGATTACTGTAGGCGCAAGCGCGTATTCACGAAATATAGATTATAAAAAATTCAGAGAAATAGCCGATAGCGTTGGCGCTTTTTTGCTTGCAGATATCGCTCACCCGGCGGGACTGATAGCCAAGGGCCTGCTTAACGACCCTATACCGCATTGTCATGTCGTAACATCAACAACGCATAAGACGCTGCGCGGCCCAAGGGGCGGAATAATATTGATGGGCCAGGATTTCGAGAACCCGTTCGGGATCAAGGCGCCTAAATCAGGCAGGATAAAAATGATGAGCGAGCTTATAGATTCAATGGTTATACCGGGAGTTCAGGGCGGCCCGCTGATGCACGTAATCGCTGCAAAGGCAGTGGCGTTCAAAGAAGCGCTTGAAGAGAACTTCAAGACATACGCTGAGCAGGTAATAAAGAACGCTAAGGCGCTTGCAAACAAACTCACGGGTTTTGGGTTCAAGATAATTTCAGGGGGGACCGATAATCATTTAATGCTGATCGACCTGAGAAACAAAGATCTTACCGGAAAGAAAGCTCAGGAACTGCTTGATGAAGTCGGAATAACGTGTAATAAAAACGCAGTTCCGTTTGACGATAAGAGCCCGCTGATAACAAGCGGCATCAGGCTTGGGTCGCCTGCGTTAACCACCCGCGGAATGAAAGAAAAAGACATGGAAAGGATCGCCGAAATGATAAACGATGTTATCTCGAAGCCGGAAGATGAAAAAGTAAAGGGAGACGTGAAACAGCGCGTAGCGGATATTACTTCGGAGCATCCTTTGTATCCGGAGCTGTTTACATGGTAAAACCTGATAAATGGCTGAAGAAGAAATAGACAAGCAGGAACCGGCGCCCGAAGAAGGCGAGATGACGTTCCTCGAGCACCTTGAGGAGCTGCGATGGCATATCATTAAGGCCCTGATAGGGATCATAATCGGCTCAATAATTTGCGGCATATTTGCCGATTGGTTAATGAATCAGTTCCTGCTGGCGCCGGCCCTAAGGACGCATCCGCCGATGAAACTTATCAACCTGAAGCCTTACGGGCAAATGCTTTTGTATATGAAAGTTGTTCTTTCGTGCGGGTTTATTCTCAGTATTCCGTACACGCTATACCAGTTCTGGAAATTCTTTGAGCCCGGCCTGCTGCCAAATGAACGCAAGTATGTTACGCGGGCGGTGTTTTTTTCATCCATATGTTTCCTGATAGGTATTGCGTTTGCTTACGTTGTTATGCTGCCTACGGCTCTTGAGTTCTTTGTGAACTTCGGCACGCAGGCTATCAGCAACAATATTTCCGTCGAAGAGTATTTTAGTTTTATAATATCCATAATGATAGCCTCCGGGGTGGTATTCGAGCTTCCTGTTATTTCGTTCCTGCTCTCGAAGATGGGGATATTAAAGCCAAGCTTTATGAGGAAGTACAGGAAGCACGCAATAGTTTTAATACTGCTGATTGCCGGAATTGTAACTCCGAGCCCCGACGTTACCAGCCAGCTTTTACTGGGTATTCCTTTTTTGTTATTGTATGAACTCAGCATTTTCATTTCGAAAGTATCGCAGCCAAAGAGAATTGAAGACAAATAAAATATGGATTCTGACTTAAAGAAAATATCGGCTCCAATTCAAAAAGAACTTGATGAATTCAGGGTAGAGTTCAGGCAGGCTATAAAGTCGCGCGTAGCTCTTGTCGACCTGATAAGCAAGTACATACTCAGGCAAAAGGGAAAGAAGATACGCCCGATACTTGTGCTGCTATCCGCCAAGCTATGCGGCGAAGTTAACAAAAGAACATACCTGGCCGCCACGCTTGTTGAAATGCTTCATACCGCCACATTGATACACGATGACGTTGTTGACGACGCTCAAACCCGCAGGGGCCTTGCATCTATTAATGCAGTATGGAAAAACAAGATCGCTGTGCTTATGGGAGATTTTATGCTTTCACGCGGCCTGCTTCTGGCTTTGGAAAATGACGAGTGCGGGTTCCTTAAGATCACCTCTAAAGCCGTTAAGAGAATGAGCGAGGGCGAGCTGCTCCAGATACAGAAGAACAGAAAGTTCGACGTGAACGAAGAAACATACTTCAGGATAATTTCAGATAAGACTGCATCGTTAATAACTGCATGCTGCGAGCTTGGGGCCGCGAGCGCTTCCGGCGACAAGAACAATATAAACCTCCTAAGCCAGTTCGGCGAGAATATCGGAATTGCCTTCCAGCTGAGAGATGACATCCTTGATTATGTAGGTAAGAAAAAAATCATGGGAAAATCTTCCGGCTCCGACCTCAAGGAAAGGAAATTCACGCTGCCGCTTATTCACGCCTTGCAGAACTCGACAAAGAAAGAATCCAGAGAAATTATCAGCATAGTTAAGAACGGGTCTTACTCAAAGAATAAATCAATAGTACTTGATTTTATTAAAGAATATAAAGGTCTTGACTACGCAATTTTGAAAACTCGGGAGTTCTGCGCAGAGGCAAAGACTAAAATCAGGGATTTCAAAAGCTCAGAGACAAAAGAAACCCTCGTGAACTTCGCAGATTTTATCGGCGACAGGCTGAATTAGTCATTCTTCACCCAAGAATTTAATATTTAATTTTATTGTTGCCGGATTTTATAATTACAGTAATATTGTCACAGTTTTACTGTAATAGTTTTTAGAAATCCCCGCAAAAAAACCACAAAGAATATTTTTGACGCTCAATATATCCATAATGCCGGGTAATAGGAATGATTATTATTGCATTGAACCCGCTTTTTTATTAGAATATCTTTAAGCTTATGGCGGAAAAAATCGCGGCTATAGTAGGCAGGCCAAACGTAGGCAAATCTTCGCTTTTTAACCGGTTAACCGGGAAAAAAACGGCGATAGTTCATGAATCGCCCGGGGTTACCCGGGACAGGAACTACGGCGAGGCTGAATGGAACGGAAAGAAGTTCTTCCTGATAGACACAGGCGGATATGTGCTTGGCAGCAAAGATAAGTTTGACGCTGCGATCCGCGAGCAGGTTGAGATATCCATGGCGGAAGCTGATATAATTCTTTTCGTAGCTGACGCGCAGGCGGGGCTGACAGTTCTTGATTATGACATTGCGAAGATACTGCGCAGGGATATGGATAAGAAGGAATTTGCAGGAAAGAAAGTTATACTCGTTCTTAATAAGGTAGATTCGCAGAGAGAAGAGATCGTGAAACCGGATTTTTACAAACTCGGCCTTGGCGAACCAATAGAAGTCTCGGCAATGGTCGGAAGAAAATCAGGCGACTTGCTGGATTCAATAACTGACTGCATAGATTCAGATGAGCCGGATGAGCCGGATGAATCGCAGCCAAGATTTGCAATTATAGGGAGGCCAAACGTAGGGAAATCGTCTCTGCTAAACGCTCTGACGCAAACTACCAGGAATGTGGTTACCGACGTGCCCGGCACAACCCGTGATTCGATAGATACGACAATTAACCACCGCGGCAGGGAAATTACTTTGGTTGACACCGCCGGCCTGCGTAAGAAGAGCAAGATAAAGCGCGCCGAGAGCCTGGAGTTTTATTCAGCCTTAAGAGCTCACAGGAGTATTGAGAGATGCGACGTCGCGATACTAGTAATTGATGCGACCACCATACTTGCAAAGCTGCAGAAATCATCCGACCCGCGCGACGCGACATTTAAACTGGATAAAGAAGATGTAGAGATACTAAATGAGGCGGCAAGGTTCAAAAAAGGAATATTGATAGTAATTAACAAATGGGACCTGATTGAAAAAGACAGCGACACTTCAAAGCTCTATGAAAATAAGGTAAAGGAACATCTGCAGAACTACGCTTACCTGCCTTTCATATTTACCTCCGCGATCACAAAACAGAGAGTGCCGAAGATAATAGATTCGGCGCTGGAGGTGTATAGCGAGAGGTCGAAAGAAATAAAGACAAGCGAACTTAATGCGAAGCTTAACAAAATCATAAAAGAATCGCCTCCGCATTCAAAATCACATAGGGAAATTAAAATAAATTATATAACGCAGCTTAAACACTCGCCGCCGGTAATAGGTTTTTTTGCCAATCACCCGGACGAGATAGAAGTAAATTATAAAAGATTTCTGGAGAGCAAAGTGAGGCAGTTTTTCAAATTTACAGGTGTGCCGCTAACGCTGGTGTTTAAGGCTAAAAATAAAGAACGCGAGAAATAGCTTTTAGCTACTCTATTACAGCGTCATCTGAAATTTCGTTCGCATCATCAGTCCCGCACGGGAATTCCTTAGCGAGCGTATCCCCTATTCTCTTAATAACATGTATTATTGCCGAAGTATACCGCTCTCTTTTGAACTCGCTAATTAAAAGATCTTCAAATTTCTTCCATGTTTCATCTGGAATCTTTTTATGGATCCCCTCGTCGGCGATCACGTCAAAATACTTATTGTGAAATAAAATAAATATCAGCACGCCGGTCTTGTGTTTTGTTTTATGCATACCCAGCGCATGAAATTCTTTTAAAGCGCTTTCATGAAGTTTATCCTTATTCTCAAAAAGCTTTCTCTTATGCCTGAAGCAAACTCGTATCTCTCCCGAAGTAGTTTTTTCAACTTCCGCTATCTCATTCTTAATAGAAGTTAAATCTTCTTCCGTAAAATATTTGCTAATCCACTCTTTCAAAAATAGTTGACTGGTTAATTGAGTTAAATAAGTTAATTATGTTCTTCCGTTTATCCTCTTTCAATTCGTAATTTGTAATTCGTAATTGATTTACCAGCTTCCGCTTGCTCCGCCGCCGCCAAAACTTCCTCCGCCGCCGGAGAACCCTCCTCCGGAGAATCCACCGCCGCCCCATGAGCTTCCGCCGCCGCCGCTAAACCAGCCCCCTGAACCGCCTGAGAACCAGCCGCCGCCGCCGCCGAAACGCCTCCAGCCAAATATTCTGGAAATTATACGCATTATGAACATTAACACGATAAATCCAAAGAACAATACAAAAATAACCGGCAGCCCGCATAGCAAACCTCCGAAACCGGAATCGTTGTTATTTTTAGTGTCCTGGGTGTATTCTCCCTTTGTGACTTTTATTATGGCTTCAACTCCGGCGTTAATACCCGCGTAATAATTTCCCTGTTTGAACTGAGGAGCTATTTCTTTTCGAATGATCTGGTCTGAAATGGCGTCTGTTAACGCACCTTCAAGACCATACCCGACTTCTATCCTGAGTTTCCTGTCATCTTTAACAATAAAGAGCAGTACGCCGTTATTCTTGCTTTTCTTCCCAACGCCGTTCTGCTCGGCGATATCGTGCGACCTGTCTTCAAGCGAGCCGTCGCCAAGCGTACCTATCATAAAGACAACAACCTGCGTGGAAGTTTGTTTATCAAATGATGAAAGTTTAGTTTCCAAATCAGATATTTGAGACGAGGTCAGGGTTCCGGTCTGGTCGGTAACATAATTCTTTATTTTATTTTCCGGCTGAACGGATTTTGAGCGCTGCGAGTGAGCAGGCGCAGCGCACAGGAATAATATAGTTAACAAAAAAATTATGTTTTTCAAAATACCGGAATTATGTTGCTGCAAAATCACAAAATTTTATGTGATAATCAATGAAAGAGAGGCTAGATGATTTATGAATTGAGAATTACGTATCAAAAAAACATGATATGGCGCTTATATGTTAATCAATGAAAGAGACAATAGAAAATTCGAAGGTCTATATCCTAAATGCGAAGCAAATCCGGAATACTAAACTAAAACAGAAATAATAGCTTATTTGTATTCATCCAAACTCTTTATCTCAAGTTTATCCAAAGAGTAATTATAAATTGAATTCACAAAGAGATTGGCAATTTTGATATTGTTTATAAGCGGTATGTTGTAATCGATGGCTTTCCTTCTGATCGTGTAACCGTCCGGCTCGCTGAATTTTTCTTTGCTGGTGGGGGTATTTATAACAAGGTCGAATTTCTTCAGTTCCAGCAGCTTCAAAATGTTAGGCGATTTCTTTTCGCTTATTTTGAATACGAGTTTCGATTTGATACCGTTATCGGAAAGAAGTTTATGAGTGTTTGTAGTGGAGTACAGCGAATATCCCATCCCAGCGAGCTTTTGGGCGCTATCCAGGAATTCTATCTTCTCTTCAATATCGCCCAGCGTAAGCAGGATATTTTTCTTCGGCAGGCGGAACCCTGTTGAGAGCAGCGATTTTAAAAACGCTTCTTCAAGACTATCGCCGAAGCAGGCAACTTCGCCGGTCGATGACATTTCAACTCCAAGTATCGGGTCTGCGCCGCTCAGACGCGAGAATGAAAATTGCGGCGCTTTAACGCAGATATGGTCAAGGTCAAGCGTCTTATATTCGCCCTTGATATTTTTACCAAGCATAGATTTTACCGCGAACTCGATAAAATTGTACCCCGTAGCTTTTGAAATGAAAGGGAAAGAACGGCTCGCCCTCAGATTGCATTCAATAACTTTTACTTTGTTCTCTTTTGCGAGGAACTGTATGTTGAACGGGCCAGTTATATTAAGTTCTCTTATGATCGATTTCGTTATCTTCTTTATCCTGTGAACCGTTTCGAAATAGAGCTTCTGCGGCGGAATGACCAGCGTTGCGTCACCTGAATGAACGCCTGCATTTTCTATGTGCTCAGAAATGGCATATATTATGAGCTCGCCGTTTTGCGCGACGCCGTCCATTTCAATCTCTTTGGCGCCTTCTTCGAACTTCGAAATGACCACGGGATAGTCTTCGGAAATATGCGCGTTTTTTTCAAGATAATCGTCAAGCGACATTTCATCGTAGCAAACTTTCATAGCCGTGCCGGAAAGCACATAAGACGGCCGCATCAGTACCGGGTATCCAATCTCTTCGGCAAAATCATTAGCCTGTTTTACTGAGGCGAGTTCCTGCCATACAGGCTGGTCTATTTCAAGCTTGTCTAATATCGAGGAGAATTTGTTCCTGTCCTCGCACCTGTCAATTGAAACAGGCGATGTACCCAGTATTCTCACGCCGGATTCATGAAGTTTCAGTGCAAGGTTATTCGGGATCTGGCCCCCCATCGAAAGAACAATGCCAAGCGGTTTTTCATACTCATAGATGTCTAGAACGCGTTCAAGCGAGAGCTCTTCGAAATAAAGCTTATAGCAAATATCATAATCTGTGCTGACAGTTTCGGGATTATAATTAACCATTACAACTTTGTATCCCATTTTCCTGAGATATTTAGCTGTAGTTACGCAACACCAGTCAAATTCAACTGAAGAGCCTATCTTATACGGGCCGGAGCCCAGTATCATTATTTTTTTCCGGTCAACGTTTTTCGTCTCGGCAATATCCTGCGTTTCGCCGTGGTAAGTCGAGTACAGATAATTTGTTTCAGCCGGGTACTCGGCTGCCAGAGTATCTATCTGCTTGAAAACAGGAAAGACCTTCAGTTTTTTCCTTATCTTTCTAATTTCGTCTTCATCTGAGCCGACAAGCAGAGATATCTGCCTGTCAGAATAGCCAAGCTGTTTTGCTTCAATGAAAAATTCTTTTGTCAGTTTGCCTTCGGCAAGCTTCAGCTTTCTGAATCCGTCAATCTGCTCTATCTGGTACAGGAACCACTTATCTATCTTCGACATTTTGTAAATCTCATCAACGCTATACCTGGCTCTTAAAGCTCGCGAAATAGCAAAGAGCCTCCTGGGTGTCGGCGTGACAATATCTTCTTTGATAGTTTCAGTTTTGGATTTATTCAGCACAAGCCCGAACTTCCCCACCTGAAGCATGCGAATCGCTTTCTGAAGAACTTCCGGGAAGCTTCTTCCGATTGCCATAACTTCCCCGACACTTTTCATTTTACTGCCAATTTCCTCTTCGACTTTGGGGAATTTCTGCAGGTCCCACCTGGGGATTTTAAGCGCGACATAATCCAGCGCGGGTTCGAAACACGAATACGTTTTCTTCGTTATAGAGTTTTTGAGTTCTGTAAGTTTTTGCCCAAGGGCAAGCTTAGCGGCAATGTAAGCCAGCGGGTAACCTGTGATTTTCGAAGCAAGCGCGGAAGAACGCGAGAGCCGGGCATTAACTTCGATCACCCTGTACTCCAATCTCCCCGGATTTAACGCAAACTGTATATTGCACTCGCCTGTAATCTTAAAGTGACGAATCGTTTTTATGGAAATATCCCGAAGCATGTGATACTCCTGATTCGACAGAGTCTGCGAAGGCGCGATGACAATGCTTTCGCCCGTATGCACCCCAAGCGGGTCGAAGTTTTCCATGTTACAAACGGTTATGCAGTTATCAACCGAATCGCGTACCACCTCGTATTCAATTTCTTTCCAGCCGCGCAGGTCTTCTTCAATTAATACCTGCGGAGAATAAGAGAACGCTTCTTTCAGAGCTTTTCTGAGCTCTCTTTCATTTCTTGCAAAGCCTGAACCAAGTCCGCCTAACGTAAAACCTGCTCTAAGTATTACCGGAAAGCCAATTTTCATAACGGCTTTAAGTCCGACCTCTGTAGAAGTGACGGCAATACTCTTAGGCGTTTTAACATCAATCTTTTTAAGCTCTTTTACAAACAGCTCGCGGTCTTCGGTCTTATTAATCGAATCAACCTGCGTACCCAGGACTTTTACATTATATTTTTCGAGGATGCCGAGCTTATCCAGTTCAAGTCCGCAGTTTAACGCGGTCTGTCCGCCAAACCCCAGCAATATGCCGTCAGGTTTTTCTTTCTTTATAACCTGTTCTACAAAATACGGATTGACGGGAAGCAGGTAAACTTTATCTGCAAGATCTTTATCTGTCTGGACTGTAGCAATATTTGGATTAACAAGTATAACATACTTCCTTTCTTCTTTGAGGGCCTTGATCGCCTGTGAGCCGGAATAATCGAATTCGCCCGCTTCGCCTATCTTGAGCGCGCCGGAACCTAATAATAGGATCTTTTCCACCTTGTTCCAGCTTAGGCGGGAATCTATATTTTTAAGATTAGTTTTATTCAAAAAAGTTGTAATTCGCGTCCCGATTTAATCGGGAGGAATCCAGAAAATTAATTTTGTAACTGTTAATATTTTAGCTTAATAGAAAATCTTTATATCATATTTGCCGGCAAAACCATAAATCGAAATCACATATAATCATACTACAACATTATCTAAGATCTATTTCTGGATTCCCGCTTTCGCGGGAATGACAGGATAATGGATCCCCCGCGTGCGCGGGGATAAAGTCAAATTGAATCCATGAACATATCAAACAGCCAGCCGGTATCGTTCGGGCCCGGAGATGATTCGGGATGGAACTGGACTGCAAAAAAAGGCTTCGACTTATGCTTAATGCCTTCGTTGGTTCCATCGTTATTATTTATAAACCACTCGTTCCAAACTTTGGGCAATGTTTTCTTATCAACCGCATAACCATGGTTCTGCGAAGTGATATAACATCTTCCGCCGGGCTCGATGCAGGGCTGGTTCTGCGAGCGGTGGCCAAACTTCAGCTTGAATGTATTGGCCCCGGCTGCAAGGCCAAGAATCTGGCTGCCTAAGCAAATCCCAAACACGGGCACGTTTAGCGAGAATGAATTCTTGAGGTTTCGAATTGTGGATTTGCACATTTTCGGGTCGCCGGGACCGTTAGAAACAAAAATTCCGTTAAAATCATATTTAGACTTTAACGGATCAAAATCGTGCGGGACTCTTATTACCTCAGCGCCGCGGTTGAGGAAATTCCGGATTATGTTATTCTTCACTCCGCAATCAATTAATAGTATCTTTTTCTTAGCTCTTTTATTCTTTGGTTTATAGATGACAGGTTTCTTTACACAAACCCCGCCGGCAAGGTTTGTAAAATTCGGATCTTCAACCATAAAGCCCCCTGAAGGTTCTTTTGTGGTTATTTCGCCCGTCATAACGCCTTTTGTTCGGAGTTTCTTGGTCAGTTCGCGGGTATCGATTCCGTAGATCCCCGGAATTTTGTTTTCTTCAAGCCAATCGCTTAAAGACTGGTACGCATCAAAATGGCTGTAGCTGAAACTATAGTTCGAAATTATTACTCCCCTAACCTGGATTTTGGAGGATTCAAATTTCGAATAAATATCTTTTGTAAATTTGGGAACGCCGTAATTGCCGATGAGAGGGAATGTAAAAACAAGTATCTGGCCGGAATAGGACGGGTCGGTGAGGGCTTCCGGGTAGCCTGTCATTCCTGTATTAAAGACCACTTCCCCGTCAGAATCGGCATATTTGCCGAACGAATAGCCCGTAAAAATGCTGCCATCTTCTAAACGGAGATAAATTTTTTTCTTTTCAGCCAAATTTTATTGATTATTATCCCCAAGATGAATATATGGGGATACTAGGTTAGATACGAACATACTAAAAATTTGAATAGGAAAAAGTTTATTAATTTTTCCCTCAAAAGGGTTTTTGTATTATTGCAAGTCTTGGTTTTATAGTATTTCAGAGTCGAAATATTTTTGTATCTTTGTAAACATGTGGCTGATAAAGAATTTCATTGTCATAATGTACTCCCTCTTGATAGCCATATTGTCTCTTTTAGTTTTCCCAATAGATCATAACAAAAAAGTTTCCAGCGCTTTGATGAGAATATGGACAAGAGCTGTTTTGGCGATTTTTGGCGTAAGAGTAAACGTAACAGGGGCCGAAAATGTTTCGGGAAGGCAAGGGAAAATTTACATTTCAAACCATGCAAGTTACCTGGATATATTTGTTCAGCTGGCGTGGCTTCCCGATAATGTAAGAATGGTTTACAAGAAAGAAATTAATAAGGTCCCCCTGCTGGGCTGGGCGATGGCCGCTGCGGGATTTGTTTCGATCGACAGAAAGAACGTGAGGAGCGCAATGCGCTCGCTGGATAAAGCGGCTGAGAGAATTAAGAAAGGGCTATCGATAGCGATATATCCCGAGGGCACGAGAACCAGGGACGGCTCTGTTGGCGAGTTCAAGCGCGGAATGTTCTATCTTGCTGAAAAATCTGAATCGGATATCGTTCCGGTTACGCTCAGCAATTCATTCCTGCTTATGCCGGGCGGTTCAGGGAGAGTGAAGGCCGGAACCATAAATATGGTTATTGGGAAGCCCCTGAAATTCAAAAATGACAAAGGATTTTTAAACGAAATACGGGATATAGTTATATCAAACTTAAAACCGGACTAATATGGCGGTATCAAAAAAAGACGTAGAGCATATTGCAAAGCTAGCAAAACTGAAGTTTGATGAAAACGAAAAGGAAAAACTTCAGGGCGAGCTGAACAAGATACTTGAATACATAGATAAGCTGGATGAACTGGACTTAAGCTCGGTTGAACCGCTGGAAAATATCAGCGAAACCGAGAATGTTTTCAGGGAAGATGAGGTTGATGCGTGTCTGACAAAGGAAGATGCGCTTAAGAACGCGCCGGCAAAGACAGAGAATTTTTTCAAGGTGCCGAAAGTTCTGGATAAGTGAAAAACGTGAGTAGGCAAACGTGAAAAAGCAGAAGGCAAAAGGCAGAAGGCAAAAGGCAGAAAGGATTCGAGTTATTGGAGTAATACCTGCAAGATATGCATCAACAAGATTGCCGGGGAAGCCGCTGTTGAAGATCAGCGGAAAGCCAATGATACAGAGTGTTTACGAGCGATGCCTGAATGCTAAATTGATAGATAAGGTAATTGTTGCAACGGATGATAAACGGATTTATGATACGGTTGTAAAGTTCGGCGGTAATGCCGTGATGACCTCATCCAAACACAGAAGCGGAACGGACAGGATAGGCGAAGTGGTGAACCAGCGAACCGGCGAACCGGTGAATTATGATATTGTAGTTAATATACAGGGCGACGAGCCATTTATAAACCCTTCAAATATAGATAAAGCAATAAAGCCATTACTAAAAGATAAGACCGTTAACGTTTCAACTTTGGCTTTTAAGATCAAAAACAATAAAGAAATTAACGACCCAAACCTTGTTAAAGTGATATTTGATAAAGATAGTAATGCGATATATTTTTCAAGAAATCCGATTCCATATAACAGAGACAAAAAGGGAACAGTAGATTATTACAAGCACATTGGATTGTACGTATACAGAAAAAGTTATTTACAAAAACTGATTAAGTTGAGGCCTTCAAAACTTGAACAGGCTGAAAAGCTTGAACAGCTAAGGATACTAGAAAACGGCGGCAAAATTAGAGTTGTAGTAACAAAAGCTGATTCACATTCAATCGATACAAAAGAAGATCTGAAACAATTAAGAAAAAATGAATGGGATTCCCGCCTTCGCGGGAATTAATGAAATTATGAAAAACGTAAAATATATATTCTTAACCGGAGGGGTAGTTTCATCGCTGGGCAAAGGTATAGCGGCATCTTCGCTGGGCTTACTGCTGAAATCGCGTGGACTGCGCGTGACAATTCAAAAGTTTGACCCGTATATAAACGTCGACCCGGGCACTATGAGTCCGTACCAGCATGGCGAAGTATATGTTACCGAAGACGGCGCGGAAACAGACCTTGATTTGGGCCACTACGAACGCTTTTTGAATATGAACATGTCAAAAGCGAATAACACAACTACAGGGCAGGTTTATAATGAGGTCATTACACGGGAGCGCCGCGGCGATTACCTGGGCGCTACGGTGCAGGTGGTGCCGCATATAACGGACGAGATAAAGAAGAGAATGACGCTGCTTGGCGAAACAAAGAAGTATGATGTTATCATTACTGAAATCGGCGGTACGGTGGGCGATATCGAATCGCTGCCTTTTTTGGAGGCGATCAGGCAGTTAATGCTCAAGGTGGGCAGAGAGAATTTTCTTTCGATCCATTTAACGTATGTTCCTTTTATAGAAGCGGCAGGCGAGATAAAGACAAAACCGACGCAGCATAGCGTGAAGACTCTTCTTGAAATCGGGATTCAGCCTGATATACTTATAACAAGAAGCCACAACAGTATCTCGCAGGAAATTAAAGAAAAGATAGCGTTGTTCTGCAACGTGCAGACTAATTGCGTAATATCGGCAAGAGACGTCCCGACTATCTACCAGGTGCCGCTCGAACTTAAGAGTGAAGGACTTGATGACCTGGTATTAAGTAAGCTAAAAATTAAAGCAAAAAAGCCTGACTTAGCAAAATGGAAAAAGCTTGTAACGCGCATTTTGAAGCCGAAGAATTGCATCACTATCGGAATGTGCGGCAAGTATATAATGGTTCCTGACGCGTATAAAAGCATACTGGAAGCGTTTGTACATGCCGGGGCAATAAATGACGTGAAGGTTAATATTAAATGGATCTCATCGCAGGATCTTGAACGTGATTCGCACGTTGGAAAACATTTAACCGGCATCGACGGGCTCCTTGTTCCATATGGTTTCGGAGAAAGAGGAACTGAAGGCAAAATAAGAGCGATCAAATATGTAAGAGAGAATAAGATTCCTTTCTTCGGAATATGTTTCGGCATGCAGCTTGCCGTAGTTGAATATGCAAGGCATGTAATGAAACTTAAGGACGCTAATACGGCTGAAGTAAGGCAGACAAAGAACAATGTGATAGATCTGATGGAAGAGCAAAAAGGCATTACCGAAAAGGGCGGAACCATGAGGCTTGGCTCATATGCATGCGATGTTAAAAAAGGAACGAAAACTTATAATACCTATAAAACCTTACATATCACGGAACGGCACCGTCACAGGTTTGAATTCAATAACCGCTTCAGAATGCAGTTTGAAGACGCAGGCATGGTGTTTTCGGGTATAAACCCCGATAAAGACCTAGTAGAAATTATCGAGCTGCCGAACCATCCGTGGTTTGTTGCTTGCCAGTTCCATCCCGAGCTTAAGTCCAGAGCGACTAACCCTCATCCATTGTTCAGAGAGTTTGTAAAGGCATGTATCACGAATAAGAAGAAGTAAAGGCATGGTGCATCGCAAAGAGACAAAAAAGAAAAATGAATTTATCGAAATGAAGTCTGTTGTTGATAAAAAGATGAATAATATGACTATCGACTTTGGCAATGCTGAAACAAGACCTAATGTCTGGGTCGAAGACGGTGATGATATTGCTATATACATTATTAAAATGAAAAACAAATAGACGAAGTAATGAAAAGTTTTTCATTACTCAAAAAGAGCTATAAAAAAAGAAAAGATAAAAAACATTAAAGCCACTGGCCTTTTATACCTTGTCATTCCCGCGAAGGCGGGAATCTTGGTTTGCTTTTCATTCCTGCAATGGGAGGAACCTAGTATCTAAACTTCGTCATTCCCCCCCCCCGATATAATCGGGCAGAATCTTGGTTTTAGTTTATGACACTTTCCGATTCTCTCATTGCAACATCAAATTCAAATCCTCCGTATTCGTAATAAAGATCATTCCAGCCAGGGTTCATTGCTTCAATTAAATTGATTTTCCACTGACGATTCCATTTTTTTAGTTGCTTTTCTCTTGCAATCACAGAGAAGATGGAATCGGTTTCTTCAAAGTAGACCAGCTTGTTTGTGAAATACTTTTCTGTAAATCCCTTATGCTTTTTATTTTTATGTTCGTATATTCTTCGTAAGAGATTGTTGGTAACGCCAATATATAGTACGCCATCTTTCTTGCTTGCAAGTATGTAAACGTAATAACTAAATGGCAAAGTCAAGATTGATCCAATAAGTTTGATTCAAAAACCAAGATTCCCGCCTTCGCGGGAATGACATAATGAGTCATTTTAAAACCAAGATTCCCACTCTACGAGTCTGCGACTCGTTGAGTCGTAGGCCCTCGCGGGAATGTCATAATGTGTTGTTTCAAAACCAAGATTCCCACTCTAAGAATCTGCGACTCGATGAGTCGTAGACCTTCGCGGGAATGACATTATTATTTTGTCTTCTCCAGCTTTTTTATCCTTTTATCCATCGACATCAGGTAGCTGAAAATGCCGATCCAGATAATCAAAGTTATTATCAGTACAACGTAGTATGAATTTTTTTCTAAGAATTCCAAAACCCCTCCTATTCCTCCCCGAAGGGGAGGACATTTCTATAGTATTAATTTGTTTGAGATAGTTCCAATTTTATGAGCCTGAACCTCATGCTGAGAATCCAAACATACAGCCCTGTAAATCCTGCCAGCGAGCTCAGGAATATCAGCAGCATCGCCGTATCCATATGAATTTTTCCCTGCGCGTTAATTATCGGGTCAGGGTGAAGCGATTCAACGATCCTGGGAAGCACAAAAATAAAAAACGGAACAGTTATTCCGGCAAGAATTACATAGACGGATGAAAGTTTAGCCCTTGATTCTTCGGATTCAGTTGCGCTTCGCAATGCAAAATATGCGCCGTAAATCAATAGCAGCAAAAATATCGAAGTTTCTCTCGGATCCCAGTTCCAGAACGAGCCCCAGTTGAACTTTGCCCAGATAGAGCCCGTGACCGTTGCAAGAATGCAATACATAATGCCAAGCCCTGCCGATGCCGCGGCTTTGTAGTCATACATAATGTCTTTGGTCCTCAAATATTTTATGCCGTAAACCAAAGCGGTAATAAACGCTACAACGGTTATCCATGCTGTTGGCACGTGAAAATAAAGCACCCGCGCCCTATCGCCAAGGGCGGGAATGTAAGGTATGGGATAAAGAAGCCCAAAGCATATTACCGCTCCGAGCCAAAATAATAACAAATATTTTTTTATCATTGTTTGTATGTCATTCCCCTCCCGATTTAACCGGGAGGAATCCTTTTGTTTAACATTCTGATCTAATTGCCGTCAACGCCGTGGTCGGCCTGGAAATCAACTCCCCTAACGCCTTTTACATCTCTCCTCTTTTCAACGTTTGTTCTTATCTTATCCATCAGGTTTTTAGGGTCGGGAATCGCCCGTAAATGAAATTTAGGCGTTGATTCATCAGAGCTGTCTATCTCAATATTCCCCTTCTTGAATAACCTCAAACTAAACGGCTCAACAACGTCCATATCTTTTACGCGGTACAGTTCAAGAGCATCAGTTTTCTTTGAAAAAATACCTGTGGTAAAGAAAATTCTCTCGGTAGTGATCTTATATTTCTTGGTTTTCACCAGAAGCATATGGTATAGTACGTACACAACAGGTATTATTAATAAAGCGATAAGAAGAGGCATAAACAGTATAGCGGCCACAGCTATAGCGGCCGTCATTAAAAAACCGATAGCAAAGGCTCCAAAGTTCAGTACCTGCGATTCAGAGCCTTCCCAGACTATTTCTTCAGTTGTATTTGGCATATTAGTTAGATTTTGAAAGGTAAGATACAAAAATTTACCAAGAATGGAAAAGGCAAAAGTAAGAAAGCAAAACCGGGTTATATCTCAAAAAATCCAATAAAATGAATATGACAGCTTTAATCGTAAACGCCCAAAATATTATTTTAGCAATGCCATTTTTATTGTTTCGGTTCTGTTTCCCGTTTGGAGCCTTGCAAAATATATTCCGCTGGGAAATGAAGAAGCGTTCCACGAGACTTCATAGCTTCCCGGATTTAATATTTCGTTAACAAGCTGTTCAACTTGATTTCCAAGGATATCGTAGATAACGAATTTGACAGGCACAACTTCCTTGTTTTTTCCCGGGGGCACGTCAAATTTTATTTTCGTTTCCGGGTTAAACGGGTTAGGGAAATTTTGATACAAATGAAAGTCCGAAGGTATCTGTTCGCTTACAGGCCGCAAGCCAACAAGTCCTCCGCCATTATAGGTCTTGATAATTGTCCCGTTATCTCCAACGGCCCAGCCTATAGACGGATTAATGAAATAAACGCTTTGTAAACCGCTTGAGTTTACCGATCCCAAATTTACCCAGTTATTTCCGCCGTTGGTTGTGCCTAAAATAATCTGGTTATTATAACCTCCAACCGCATACCCTGTCGCTGAATTCGGGAAGCTGAGCGACCATATTGATGAAGTCACTCCGCTTTGCAGCGTATCCCATGAAGTTCCGCTGTTAGTGGTTCTGTAAATGTGTCCGTTTACCGAAGCCTGGTAAACAATGTTTGTATCAACCGCATAGACAGCCACTCCCATACGTCCCTGAGGAACTATGGTCCATGAAACGCCGCCGTCTGTTGATTTCTTTAATCCGGAGTAGTACCCTTCGGCATAC
Source organism: uncultured Ignavibacteria bacterium (assembly GCA_963816535.1). Classification (GTDB taxonomy): domain Bacteria; phylum Bacteroidota; class Ignavibacteria; order Tepidaquicellales; family OLB5; genus CAWFKW01. Next base: position 40,284 of record CAWFKW010000002.1, read on the forward strand.
CCGGTATTCGCGTTGAAGAACCGGACGTAAATCTGGCCATCGGAAGAAGTAACCTGGAACCAGCTAATTCCTCCATTTGTCGTCTGATAAATGTAACCTGTTCCCTGGATACCGAAGGCAGCCCACCCCGTAAGGGAGTTAATAAATGAAATAGAATTAGCTGCCTGCAGACCGAGATTTGTAATAACAAAATTTATTCCGCCGTTAGTTGTTTTACCTATTCCGCCAAAACTGCCGTTTGAATATCCTACGAATCCCGTATCAGGATTAAGGAAATAAATACTTGAACCATAACCTGTGAGAGGAGTCCAGTTCGTTCCGCCGTTAGTTGTTTTTAAAATTGTATCTCCAACTGCATAGCCGGTATTTTGATCAGCAAAAAAAACAGCCCAAAGCGTTACGTTAACGCCGGAATTTTGCTGAACCCATTGCGAATGTAACCCGGCGGGGAGATAAATAACTATGAATAATATAAAAATTGTTTTTTTCATTGGAGCGCAGTCTGTTTCAAAATATTTAAAAATGACAAGATGCCTTTTGAAAAATACGTTAATCGCTTTGTATATTCAAGTTCTCATTTTTGCAATATTCGGCTTTGTTAATTAAGCAAAATTAATCAATTGTTAAATTACGTTAAAATCAGGAAATTGTATTTATGAAGATTGCTTTTTTATCGCCGTTTTTCCCGTACCGCGGAGGCATTGCCCAGTTCAGCGATTCGCTGTACCTTTCGTTAAGAAAAACTGAGGATGTCAAGGCATTTTCTTTTTCACGCCAGTACCCAAAGCTTCTATTTCCGGGAACTTCACAATACACAGTTGAGACTGATAAGAAGCAGGATTTCCCTGTTGAAAGGATTCTGGACAGTATTAATCCTTTAACATACGGGAAAACTGCAAAGAAAATTATTGAATATAAACCTGATTTACTTTTGCAGCCCTACTGGATGCCGTTCTTTGCGCCGTCAATGGGATGGGTTGCAAAGAAAGCGCAGAAGGCGGGGATAAAAGTAATGTCGATTCTTCATAACGTTGTGCCGCATGAACCGAGAATTGGCGATATGGCGCTGACTAATTTTTATCTTCGCCATTCAGATGCTTACATACTTTTGAGCGAATCTAACAAAAAGGAACTGGAAGAACTACGACCCGGTGCAAAATATATTATTCACTCGCTCCCCTTTCACGACCACTATACTCCAAGGATTCCCGAAAAAGAAGCGAGGGAAAAGCTGAATCTGCCGCAGGATAAAAAAATATTAATTTATTTCGGATTCATAAGAGATTATAAAGGGTTGGACCTGCTTATTGAAGCGATCAAATATCTTGACGATAGCTATTTGTTAATGATAGTCGGCGAAGTATACGGCGAGTTTACAAAGTACCAGGAACAAATCGATAGACTAAATCTTGGGAATAGGGTTGTAAAATATATTAATTACATTCCCGACACAGAGATGCCTGTTTATTTTTCCGCAGCGGATGTCTGCGTGCTTGCATACAGGAGCGCAACGCAAAGCGGCATAGTCGGAATTTCATACCAGTTCGATGTGCCGGTGATAGTAACTGATGTTGGCGGATTTAAAGAGCTTGTTGATGAAAACAAAACAGCGCTGATAGTTAAAAATCTTGACCCTGTTGAAATCAGCGGCGCCATAAAGAAATATTTCGCCGAAGGCTTAAAAGAAAAATTTATACCTAACATTGCCGCCGTGCGCGAAAAACATTCATGGGACGGGCTGGCGAAAGATGTAATAAAGCTATATAATTCTATTAAGTAAAAAATTGTTGTTGGCGATAACCTGCCTGCTGTAGGCAGGCACAAACAACGGCGGAATTTCCCTGCATTTTCTAAAATACCTTCTTTCTACTGGATTTTCTTAAAAAAATCGTTTTTTAAGTTCCAATTTCCCGAAATATTACATATATTTTGGCGAGAAAGGGGAATCATTTATGAAAACAGCTTTTTGCGCGCTTGCGCTCGGTCTAATATTTTCGTCTTCATTATTTTCACAAACTTCAAGCTGGCATGTGCTACCGAATGCGCCAAACACCTCCGATAGATTTGAGGACACCTATTTCCTAAATCCAAACACCGGGTGGGTCATATACTACCCCGGCAGGATATATCGAACCACTGATGGGGGACACAATTGGGATACACTGTTTCATAGCATAAGTAATCTGGCATTTCGAAGCACAGGTTTTTTTGACGCTAACGTTGGAATCATAGGAACACTGGATCAAGCCCATTTCTTATATAGAACAACCGACGGAGGAACTACATGGAACCTGGTAACATCGATAACCGGAACGCTGCCCCAGGGAATCTGCGGAATTTCAATCGTTGATTCAAATGTTGCTTATGCATGCGGCAGATATTATTGTCCGGGGAATGTCATTAAGACAACTAACAAAGGCGTTTCATGGGTATCATTGAATATTGACACCACTTTGGCTCGTTCTTTTGTAGACTGCAAATTCTGGACGGCGGATTCAGGAATAGTGGTCGGGGGATACTCACCAACAAACCAATTCATTTCCGGGAAGTCTGTTGTATTATTTACTTCAAACGGAGGAACTAACTGGACAAGGCGTTACATATCTACGCGCGACAGTGAATGGTGCTGGAAGATCGACTTTATTTCGAGGCAAGTGGGCTATGTAAGCATTGAATCAGAAACAATAGGAAATATCTATTATCTAAAAACCACAAACGGGGGAATTTCATGGCAGGACCAGCTTTTTATTGCAAACTATGACGTTGAGGGAATCGGGTTTGTTAATGAAAATACAGGATGGATTGGAGGTAATGGGGATCCAAATAATCCAGGCCCAAATTACGAAACTACAAATGGAGGCGCAAGCTGGCATCTTGCCGGCTGGGGAATAAGCATGAACCGTGTCAGGTTTTTATCAGACACGCTTGCTTATGCTGTTGGAAAGACCGTTTACAAATACACAAGCGAACCTATCGGTATCCAGCCAATTTCGACTGAGGTCCCAAAACAATATTCTCTTGAGCAAAATTATCCAAACCCGTTTAATCCAAATTCAAAAATTAAATTTCAAATATCAAAATTTGCGATAACGAAATTAATTATCTATGACGTTCTTGGAAAAGAGGTATCAACGCTTATTAATGAACAACTAAACCCCGGAACTTATGAAGTTAACTGGGATGCTTCGAATTTTCCCAGCGGGGTTTATTTTTACAGATTGCAGACTGAAACATTTACTGAATCAAAAAAAATGCTGCTTATTAAGTAACGATAGTTACTTAATAGTAGTCCCGACCTGGCGGGAATACTAATAAAATGAAGAAAATTATTATAATTCTAATTACTTTTGTTTTTATCGGGAAGTCGTTTTCACAAACGTCAAGCTGGCATGTGTTGCCCAATGCGCCGACGGCAGATAGCGGCGTAGAGAGATTTGACGACGAATATTTTATTAACGCCAATACCGGCTGGATAGTTGAAGGAATACCTTACTTAACGCAGGACACGGGCAAAGTTTTTAAAACTACCGATAGCGGACATAACTGGTCTATGGTTAATCATAAAATTCCCGTATACCTGCGAAGCGTAGGTTTTTTTGATGCCAATACGGGGATAATAGGAACAATAGATGACTCGCTGCATATTCTTTATCGTACGACAGACGGAGGGTTAAACTGGACCGATATAACCTCAAGTGTTCAGGGTATTAAACCAAGCGCTATTTGCGGGATTTCTATTGTAAACTCTACAACAGCTTTCGCAAGCGGTAGATACTACTGTCCTGCCAACGTGATCAAAACAACTGATGCCGGGCTGACATGGGTATCGCTTCCCATTGACACTTCCCTTGCGCGTTCTTTTGTAGATTGCTATTTCTGGTCGGCTGATTCAGGTTTTGTTGTGGGAGGATACTCGGCTAATAACCTATACTTTACAGGGCATTCAGTTGTTCTCAGGACTGTGAATGGCGGACTTAACTGGACAAGAGAATATTATTCAACCAGAACAAATGAGTGGTGCTGGAAAATTACTTTTCTGACAAGGCAGGTTGGGTATTCGAGCATTGAAAGGGGAAGCGGCGGAAACGTTTATTACCTGAAAACCACAGACGGGGGAATTACATGGCAGGATAAGCTTTTTGTAGCAAACTATGATGTTGAAGGAATCGGGTTCGTGAATGAAACCACAGGATGGATAGGCGGCTGGGGAATTAACCAGGTGGGTTCTGCAGGTCCGACTTACGAAACAACCAATGCCGGAGCCAGCTGGCATCTTGCGGGCTGGGGAATAAATATGAACCGTATAAGATTTCTTTCCGATACGCTTGCTTACGCTGTTGGAAAGACAGTTTACAAATACACAAGCGAACTGATCGGCATTCAGCCAATTTCGACGGAAGTTCCGAAACAGTATTCGCTTGAACAAAATTATCCAAACCCGTTTAATCCTTCAACGAAAATAAGGTTTAATATTGCACCCCCTCTTGGCGCCAATGGCGCCCCTCTCCCCCTGTCAGGGGAGACGTGACTGCGTTAGCAGGAACGGAAGGGGTGAAACTTATTATATACGACATGCTAGGAAGAATAGTCTCAACCCTGGTCAACGAACAACTTATACCCGGAACGTATGAAGCTAGCTGGGATGCAACCAACTTTCCTAGCGGAGTTTATTTTTACAGATTGCAGACGGAGTCGTACACAGGAACAAGAAAAATGGTTCTGATGAAATAATCAGTTAACCATAATGTCAGCAAAGCCATGATATTATTTATTAATTAATTTAACCAAAATGAAAACATTTATTTACTCACTGGCCCTGGTTTTAATATTTTCATCTGCATTATTTTCACAAACGCCAAGCTGGCATGTGTTGCCGAATGCGCCGATTGGTTCCTCAAGGTATGAAGATGTTTTTTTTGCAAACCCTACAACAGGTTGGGTGATAAATATTTTAGGTCCGGTTTACAAAACAACGGACGGCGGTCACAATTGGGATACGTTAACTACTTTTCTGCACCTGCTTTTAAGGAGCGCCGGCTTTTTCGATACACAGACCGGAATTATAGGCACGCTGGATTCAAACCACATTCTATACAGAACTACTAACGGCGGAACCAACTGGACAGAGATAACAAACATATCAAATCCAAAACCCAAGGGGATCTGCGGAATATCAATAGTGAACAGCCAAACAGCTTATGCTTGCGGAAGATACAGTAGTCCGGGCAATATAATTAAGACAACTGATGCAGGCTTAACCTGGACCTCGTTTATCCTCCCCAGTTATGTTTTCTGTCTGGTCGATTGCTATTTCTGGTCTCCTGATTCCGGAATTGCTGTTGGTGGATTTGAAAATCAAGTAACCAGCGGACCAATGGTCTTATTAACAACCAATGGAGGAATTGTTTGGGATAGCGTTCATACAAGTACTTCCGGTAATTATTGCTGGAAGATATCTTTTATCTCAAGAAATATCGGTTATGTAAGTACAGAGAATTTTTCAACCCTGACTCATTATTTCAAAACTACAAACGGGGGCTTGAATTGGGTTGATAAATCTTTTATGGTCTATGACGCCCAGGGAATCGGTTTTGCAAACGAAAACACAGGATGGATAGGCGGATGGGGTGACGGCCAGAATGGACCAACTTATGAAACAACAGATGCCGGCTTAAGCTGGCATTTAGCGGGTTTTGGATCTTTAATTAACAGGTTTAGATTTTTAAGCGACACACTGGCTTATGCAGTCGGGCAATCAGTATACAAATATACAAGCGAGCCAATTGGTATTCAGCCAATTTCAACAGAAATACCAAAACAATTTTCGCTTGAACAAAATTATCCAAACCCGTTTAATCCAACGACGAAAATTAGATTTAATATCGCACCCCCTCTTGGCGCCAATGGCGCCCCTCTCCCCCTGACAGGGGGAGACGTGACTGCGTTAGCAGGAACGGTAGGGGTGAAACTCATTGTCTACGATATTCTTGGAAAAGAAGTCGCTACGCTTGTGAACGAACAACTAAACCCCGGAACATATAGGGTTAGCTGGGACGCTTCTAATTTTCCAAGCGGCGTTTATTTTTACAGATTACAAGTTGAACCGTCTGCCCGCTCAGAGCGGTCTGACGGATTTAGCGAATCAAAAAAAATGTTATTAATAAAATAATTAATCAAATTAACAAAATGAAAACATTTATTTACTCACTGGCCCTGAGTTTAATATTTTCATCTGCATTATTATCGCAAACATCAAGCTGGCACGTATTACCAAATGCGCCCTATGACCCAGGCAGACATGAAGATATCTTTTTTGCAAATCCTTCAACGGGTTGGGTAATAAATTTTCAAGGACCGGTTTACAGAACAACCGATGGCGGACATAATTGGGATACATTAACAACTTCCCTGCACAGTCTATTAAGAAGTACTGGCTTTTTCGATACACAAACGGGAATTATAGGGACTCTTGATTCTAACCACATTCTGTTCAGAACAACAAATGGCGGAACAAACTGGACAGAGATAACAAACATTTCAAATCCCAAACCGAAAGGTATCTGCGGAATATCCATAGTGAACAGCCTAATAGCCTACGCCTGCGGAAGATACAACAGTCCTGCAAATATACTGAAAACAGTTGATGGCGGATTATCATGGACATCATTGAGCCTTCCTCCATATGTTTGGTGCTTAGTAGATTGTTATTTTTGGTCTCCGGATTCAGGCTTGACAATCGGCGCATATGAAAATACTCATGATAGCGGTCCTCTTGTTTTATTAACAACTAACAGCGGGATTAGCTGGGATAGCGTATATGTAGCGCCGCATGGAACCCCCGGTTGGGGATGGAAATTTTGCTTCACTTCACGGAATACAGGATTCGCCAGCATCGAGAATAATTCAGCTGTATCGCCTTTTTTAATAACAACTAATGGAGGTTTAAACTGGGTATTGAAACCTTTTATGAATTATGACGAAGAGGGCATTGGATTTATTAATGAAAATACGGGATGGATAGGAGGGTGGGGAGGTCCAACTTATGAAACGACTAACGGAGGATCAAATTGGCATTCTGCAGGATTTGGCTATAATATTAACCGCTTTAGAATTTTGAGCGATACGCTTGCCTATGCGGTAGGTCAAACAGTTTACAAATACACAAGCGAACCAATAGGAATTCAAACAATATCGGCTGAAATACCCAAACAATATTCACTTGAACAAAATTATCCGAACCCGTTTAATCCAGAAACAAAGATAAAGTTTTCTATTCCAACCCCCCTCAATCCCCCCGAAGGGGGGAAGTTCAGCGCAAACCCCGCCGGGTCGGGACGCAGCGTGAGACTGATAATATATGATGCTCTGGGAAGAGAAATTTCCACCATAGTTAACGAACAACTAAATCCCGGTACCTATGAGGTAAGCTGGGACGCTTCAAATTTCCCGAGCGGAGTGTATTTTTACAGACTGCAAACTGAAAGTTTCAGTGAATCTAAAAAGATGATATTAGTAAAATGAGAAAAATTAAGTTAATACTCTTCATAATTATCATTGCTGGAAAAGTGACTTCACAAACGCCTTCATGGCACACGCTGCCCAATGCGCCCCAGGGCGGGGCCGCCGGAAGGTTTGAAGATATGTACTTTGTGAATTCTCTCACTGGGTGGATAGTTAATTATGAGGGCCCTGTATATAAAACTACAGACGGGGGAAATAGCTGGATCTTTCTTGACAGCCTGCTTAACCCTGCACTTCGCAGTACGGGATTCTTTGATGCAAATAGCGGTATCATTGGAACCCTTGATTCAAATCATGTTTTATTCAGAACTTCAAACGGCGGCAGCGCCTGGACTTTAGATACCGCGTATACCGGCACAAGGCCCAAAGGAATCTGCGGCATCAGCATCATAAATTTAACAACCGCTTTCGCATGCGGAAGATATTTCTGTCCCGCAAATGCGATTAAAACCACAGATGCCGGCATAAGCTGGGTTTCATACAGACCCGATACTTCGCTGGCAAGCTCGCTAGTAGATTGTTATTTCTGGTCGCTTGATTCAGGAATTGCGGTCGGAGGCTACTCGCCGGTAAACCAGTTCTATTCAGGGAAATCAGTTGTTCTTAAAACCGTTAACGGCGGAGTGAACTGGACAAGAGAATATATTTCATCAAGGAATAACGAGTGGTGCTGGAAAATAAATTTTATGAATGCACAAACGGGATTTGTAAGTATTGAAAGAGGCTCTTCGGGAAATGTCTATTATCTGAAAACAACGGACAAAGGGAATTCATGGCAGGAGCAGCTTTTTGTGGCAAATTATGATGTGGAGGGTATAGGTTTTCTAAATGAGACCACCGGATGGATAGGCGGATGGGGATTTAACGAAAATGGGCCGACCTATGAAACAACAAATGCAGGCGCTAACTGGCATCTTGCAGGGTGGGGAATAAATATGAACCGAATAAGGTTCATTTCGGACACGCTTGCTTATGCTGTTGGTCAAACAGTTTACAAATACACAAGTGAACCTATAGGCATTCAGTCAATTTCAACGGAGGTTCCAAAACAGTTTTCACTTGCGCAGAATTATCCGAACCCGTTTAATCCGGAGACGAAGATAAAATTTTCGATACCAGCCCCCCTCAATCCCCCCGAAGGGGGGAAGTTCAGCGCAAACCCCGCCGGGTCGGGGCGAAACGTGAGACTGATAATTTACGATGTTCTAGGCAGACAAGTTGCAACTTTGGTCAATGAACAGCTAAACCCCGGGGCTTATGAAGTAACCTGGGATGCGGCAAATTATCCGAGCGGAGTGTATTTTTACAGACTGGAATCATATCCGTCTGCCCGCTCCGAGCGGTCTGACGGATACACTGAATCTAAAAAAATGCTGTTAGTAAAATAATCCGATTAAATTGGTGAGTTAAATCCATACGTCGACCGGAAACGTATATATTCTTAAAAGCGCCCTAATGAAATTAATTTATGTAATTACGGTTATAACTCTAACCGGGCTATTTTGCCTGGCATTTGAATTCGCCGGCAACAGACCCCAAAGCGCGGGGAATTATGTCCATACGCCTGAATCAAAGCCGGCGCCCGAAATAAAGGCTGAGAAATGGATCAATACAGATAAAGCTCTCACGCTGGAATCGCTGAAAGGCAAAGTGGTAGTTATTGAATTCTGGACTTTTGCATGTTACAACTGTAAAAATACATTGCCGTACATGAAAGCATGGTACGGCGAGTTTAAAAACAGCGACTTTGAAATGATAGGAATCCATTGCCCTGAGCTTGACAGAGAAAGAGATTTTGATAACGTGGCCGGCGCTGTAAAAGAATACGGCATCATCTACCCTGTTGCGATAGACAACGCGTTTTACAACTGGTACAATTATGATGTTAACGCATGGCCCACGCTGTTTATCATAGATAAATCGGGAAATATCAGGTACTCACACGTGGGCGAAGGCAGCTATAAGAAAACAGAAGAGAAGATCAGAGAGCTATTAACGGAAAATTGATATAGGTTATTTTGGGTCTTATATATCCAAAAAACTGTTTTTTTTCGAATTAATACTTATTAAGTTTAGCCAACTTCAGGAAAGGTAATCTGTTGAAAATATAGTTATCATCTTTTAAATCCGGGATTTCACAAATCAAAAGGAGATAATTATATCATGAAGACCTTATTTGTAATTCTCGCGGGAATTATATTCCTGCACTCATCCGTACATTCACAAATCAAGTTATCAATTAAAGATAATTCCGAAGGCGAAGACTTTTTCAGCATGTCTTATGAACTAGGGTACGGAATTATGTCAAATTCGGAAATTATGAATGGCGGCCAGAAATACGGTCATATAGGCGGCATCGAACTGGCGCTGCACGGAAGAAGCCTCAATGAATTTTTCATTTCATACGATTTTCAGAAATTCATAAACACAGACGCAGGTAATCCGCTGACAATGAGCTATTTGTCAACCGGGCCGCGCATAAGATTATCGCAGGACAGAGCTTACTTTATTGAAGGCGCCGTGGTCACCTACTTCCTAAACGGTTCTAAATATGTTTACTACTTCGGCGACCCGTACGGCTCTTATAATTTCCACAGAAGCACATACATGGGTTTTTCATTCGGATTCGGAAAGGAAATTGAATTCACCAAGTCTGTTCTGGCGGCGCTTTCTGTTAGATTCAACGGCATATTTGCTCCGCGCGGACCGGTATTTTCGTGCGGCCTCTTCAGCAGGTTCACTTTTAATACAAAAGACGCGCCTCTGAAAAAAACAAATGACGGCAGTTCCAATGAGCGCTGGGCGTTCACGCTCCTCGGAGGCGTAAACAACCCGGATTTTTTTGTGAACAGAACATTTAAATGGGGGCCAAGCTATGGACTTGAAGCGGCGCTGAAGACAAGTCAAAAAATGGAAACAACATTAACGCTGTTAAACGAAAGGTTTGAATTTATTTATCCTTATTTGTATGATGCTTTTAACCTTTCTTCCAGGCAAGATGACCACAATGCCTTAGAGATACTGGCAGGCGAAAGGGTGTTTTTAAACCGTGATGCCGTAAGCTCGTTCCTGAATCTCGGCGGCGGTATTTATACAAGCTATCCGACCGGCGGCAATACGCCCGGACATAAAAATTATTCAGATTCTTATTTTGGCGTTTATTTCGGAACCGGAGCGCTGTTTCATATATACAAATCGCTGAGTATTGACCTAGGCTCAAAACTCAATATTTTGTTCACCGGCAAATACTCAATGGATTCTCATCTAAACGTTCTATCGGGCATACGAATAGGTTTGTGATTTATATTTCTGCGGTCGTTTGTTATATTTACGCATGAAAAATATAATATTATTAACCCTGTTTCTGCTATGCGCAGGGACAAAACTGTGCAGCGCGCAGGACGGCGACATATATATTAACGAAGGCGAAACGGCGCAAATCTGCGGCAAGTACGTTACATTCGATGGCATCTGGCTGAACAACGGCGTTCGTATAGCGGATATTTCGATTATGGATAATATGAACCAAAAGCCGATTACCGGCGGATATAAAAACCACGATACGCTAAAGATCAGTGATGGTAATAAATGCACTTACTATATTCATGACATTTATAAAAAAGGGATCTTTACAAAGGGCGTTATTGTAATTTCGCGAAGCCTGCCTGAAACAATGCTCTCAGTAATGCAGGGAATTTTCCCGTTAAAAGACGGAGATGATATTTTTCGCGACAAACAATATGTGATATCAAAGATACAGGTTGATAAAGCGGGCGCTCCAACCGTGGAGATAAAGATAACCCGTGAAGACCTTGATACTGCCGTTAATTTCCAAAAAGGCGCCGTTTTGTGGAGCGAGGGTTTTCCTCTCGAGCTGACGGAAATATCAACCGGCTCCGGGACATGCAGGTTTGAGGAGATGAAAAATTATTCTTATAAGACAGGAGACGTGATAAAGGGCGAAGATATAAACAAGCCGCCTGACGGGAAGTGAACCATTTGAAACAATAAAACGTTTATTAAACCGGGCATTAATAATCAGGTCCCCGCATCCAAGGGGTTGGAGAAGAAATGAAAGAGCTTTTAGAAAAATACACCGCATACAATCTTTGGGCAAATACCAAAGTCGCAGGTTTCACACAAAAAATTGAACCATCGCTGATAGATAAAGAACTTGTAAGCAGTTTCAAAACAATCCGGCTTACGCTTTATCACATTTGGGATGCGGAAAACATATGGTACAGCAGGCTGCACGGAAAGTCGTTAACAAACTGGCCGAGTAAAAGTTTCCATGGGTCTATAGACGAATTCTATAAAATGCTTCTGGACCAATCCGCCAAACTTGCCGAGTATGTTTCGGCAAGTTCTGAAAAAGATCTGAAAGAGCATTTCACTTATCAAAATATGAAAGGCGATAAGTTTACAGACTCGCGGGCCGATACAATCCTGCACTGCATGAACCACTCAACTTTCCACCGCGGGCAGGTAGTAACCATGCTGAGAAACGTTGGATTTACAGAACTGACGTCGACGGATTATATTACGTTCACAAGAAAAAAGTGAAATAGCGCTTTAGCGCTTTTTGCCTTCTGCTTTCTGCCTTCTCACTTTCTGCCTTTTGCTTTCTGCCTTTTCATTTAATGTATACTGTATTTTCGCATATATTTGATTATTAATGTATTGTTATTTTTAACATAGCATTATGTTAGAGAAGATAAATATAGAAGTATGAAGAACACAATAGCTCTGGTAGTATTAATAATCATCAGCGTTATACTATGGATCCTTATATTCATGAACTCGAAATCGCGGAACAAAAAGGTAAGGGAATATTTTGCGCAGCTTGCCGAGAAATACGGATTCAAGCTTGATGAATCTAATAAGGCGGGCAAAACTGTTTACCCGCTTCTAACCGGAATCTATAAGGGCAGACAGGTGGGCATCGGCTGCCTAACGGGCGGCGAAAATCAAAAAGAAACGAAGACTTACGTGCGAGTGGAGTGTTCGAACCGAAATCAAATGGATTTTCATCTTCGAAGGAGGCCAAAGAACGGAGTTATGCCATCAGCCGCCACGGTGAATATGATGGATGCCGAGTTTGACGAGAAATATTATGTAACAAGCGCGACTCCTAACCTTATATTTCCGGTATTCTCTTTTAATGTAAAGTACTCGCTGCTCCAGGCGCTGCATCTGGGCTTAAAGGGAGATATGACGCTTGGCAAAAATCTTCTTGATTACACCGAGTCAAAATTTATATCTGATGAAAATTCCAAAACCCGCGTTGAGCTAATAATGCATATTCTATGCGACATAGCCGATGAGCTGGAAAAAAAATAAGTTTAAGTAAAGCAATTGGAATTTAATTATTCACTTCAATTTGCTAATTTCGCATTTTACAATTTTTATAAAATCATTTCTAACACAGTTTTTAATAGTATGTACGAGAAAGGTTCATAAATGTCTGAAAACAGAGCAATTACTGTAGCTTACGGCGATGGAATAGGCCCCGAAATTATGGAAGCAACGCTGGAAATCATAAAAGCGGCCGGAGCAAAGATAGATATAGAAGTTATAGAGATAGGCGAAAAAGTTTACCAAAGGGGCAACACAGCGGGCATCGAGCCAAGCGCGTGGGACTCACTGCTTCGTACAAAAGTCTTTCTCAAAGCTCCTATCACAACTCCCCAGGGCGGCGGGTACAAAAGCCTGAATGTTACGACGAGAAAAACACTCGGGCTGTATGCAAACGTAAGGCCATGCGTTTCATACTTTCCTTATGTTGAAACCAAGCACCCTGTTATGGACTTAGTTATCATCCGTGAAAACGAAGAGGACCTGTACGCGGGAATTGAATATAAACAATCTGACCAGGTAATGTCGGGGCTCAAATTAATTACAGTGCCCGGCTCAGAGAAAATTATCCGATATGCATTTGAATATGCCCGCGCCAACGGAAGAAAGAAAGTAACCTGCTTCATGAAGGATAACATCATGAAATTTACCGACGGGTTGTTCCATAAAGTGTTTGATAAAATTGGCGAAGAATATCCTGACGTTGAAAAAGAAAGCTGGATAGTCGATATAGGCGCCGCCAAGCTTGCAACTTCGCCTGAATCATTTGATGTGATTGTAACGCAAAATCTGTATGGCGATATTTTATCTGATGTAACCGCGCAGATGACAGGTTCAGTCGGACTTGCCGGCTCGGCAAACATTGGCGATAAGTGCGCGATGTTCGAAGCCATACACGGCTCGGCGCCAAGGCGCGCGGGGCAGAATCTTGCAAATCCATCGGGCTTGTTGCTCGGGGCGGTAATGATGCTGGCGCATATTGGCCAGCCGGAAGTTGCCACGAAGGTGCACAACGCGTGGCTGAAAACAATGGAAGACGGCGTTCATACATACGACCTGTATAAACCAAATAACAGCAAAGAGAAAGTCGGCACGAAAGAATTTTCTAAGGCGGTAGTTGCAAGGCTCGGGCAAAAACCATCTAAGCTGAAGGAAGTATCGTACAAGAGCTTTGAGGTTAAGTCGTATCCCTCGTATGATTATCAGAATATTAAAAAAGCTAAAAAGGAATTGGTCGGGATTGATGTGTTTGTTCACTGGACGGACGGAAAATCCAAAGAGCTTGGCGATAAAATGAAAGATACGGCAATTAACGGAATGAAGCTTGTTACAGTTTCAAACCGCGGCGTAAAAGTATGGCCGGGCAGCATGGAAGAGACATTTTGCGTAGACCAGTGGATATGCCGCTTTCAGTCGGTTAAAGACGGCGGAACTTTAACGCATGATCAAATTATCGCGCAGCTTCAGAGCATCTCTAATGCGGGATTTGATTTTGTCAAAACCGAGGGACTATATACTTTTGACGGCGTCGCAGGATTTACACTCTCGCAGGGACAGTAGATTTTTTAAAAATTCGTACAGAACAATTTGACCCATCTATAGTTTTACAATAACATTAGATGGGTTTTGATTTGTAACTCGAAACACTGCATTAGGAGCAACCGATGATAGCTATTTGAGTTAAAGTCCGGCGAAACTTCGTTTCGCATCCGAACAGCGTTCGGATTTACGACAGCCAAACTGCTCATGATATTCGTAAAACGGGCGGACACATAGGTCCGCCCCTACAGAAAGCTAAATGATATTTAATTAATGCATTTAAAAATTTCAACTAAAGTTGAACAGGATTTCGAGACTGTTTTTAACAAATTCGATGTAAATTTATTCAAAAGGCTAAGGCCGAAATTCGCCGGGTTTGAAGTAAACAGGTTTGACGGCTGCGAAAAGGGCGACCAGGTGCATGTTGTATTGGATACACTTGGTTGGAAACAGGAGTGGAAGGCGCTAATTACAGAAAAAACTGTAACTAATAATGAAATTTATTTCATTGATGAAGGGTTACAGTTACCAAAGCCGTTAAAAACATGGCGGCACAGGCATGTAATATCAAAATTCATTGATAGTAGCATAATTATTGATAATATTGCATATAGCACAAGTAATGTTTTTTTAGATATTTTGCTGTTTCCGCTTTTTTATTTCCAGTTTTTTATGAGAAGAAGCGTGTATAAGTCATATTTTGAGAAATAGACCCTAAAATATGGTAATAACATATAAGGTTAACTCAAAGATTGAACCTCATCAGCTGGCTGAGGTATTCCGCGCATCCGGTATCCGGAGGCCCGTGGATGACCTGAACAGGCTGAAAAAAATGATTGATAGCGCTAACCTTACTGTAACTGCATGGGACGGAGATAAGTTAGTAGGAGTTGCAAGGGCTTTAACTGACTACAGCTACTGCTGCTATTTATCTGACCTAGCCGTTGATAAACAATATCAGCGGCAGGGAATCGGGCACGAGCTAGTAGCCGAGGTGCAGAAGCTGATTGGAGATGAATCGATGCTGCTTTTGGTTTCCGCAGCCGAGGCGATGGATTATTATCCGAAAATAGGGTTTGATAAAATTGACAACGCATTTATGATACCCAGAAAAAAATAAATGATAGCGAAGGATGAAATCAGAAATCTGCGAAGGCAATATACGAAGAAGTCACTATCGGCAGGAAGCGTAAGCCGGGACCCGTACAAACAGTTCACAAAATGGTTTGAAGAAGTTTTAAAATCAGGGTTCCTTGAACCCAACGCCGTGACCCTTGCAACAGCCGCCAAAGACGGAAAACCATCTGTAAGAGTTGTGCTTCTTAAGGAATTTGACGACAAGGGATTTGTATTTTATTCAAACTACAAAAGCCGGAAGGGAAAGGAGCTTGATTCAAACCCTTATGGGGCTCTTTTATTCTATTGGGATAAGCTTGAAAGGCAGATCAGGATAGAAGGCAGGGTTGAGAAAGTATCAAAATCCCAAAGCGAAGATTATTTCAAAACGCGTCCGTATAAAAGCAGGGTAGGCGCGTGGGCTTCAAACCAAAGCGGCGTAATCGAGAGCCGTTCAGTAATAATAAGAGAATTTCTGAAATACCTGGTCAAGTTCGGAAAGAACGTCCCGCTGCCTCCAACATGGGGCGGATACAGGCTGATGCCCAGTTATTTTGAGTTCTGGCAGGGAAGGCCAAACAGGCTTCATGACAGGATCTGCTACACAAAACTCAGAACAGGCTGGAAAATAGAGCGCCTGGCTCCATAAATAACTCACACAACGCCTAACGATAATATACGCGGGCCGCTTTAACAAATCTTATAACAGGAGAATCTATGGGAAAAAGAATATTACCGATAGCCCTGGTTTTACTAACATTCGCTTCGGCATCGTACAGCCAGTGGCCGGGTTATTTTTACGCATTTGAGCTTAAAGATTCCGACGGCAAAACAATAGACTCAAATAACACGATCTATAAAATGACCGCAGTCCCCTGCTGCACAACAATTGTAACCGGGATAACAATCTGCAACGGCAACATGACCTGGCATTTTTACGCAGGCGGGAATAAAGACCTTGATAAGACTAATTCTCTGAAAATTGAAAAGAAGGATAACGGAACCGCTGTGGAGACGATGGTGATCGAATTTCCGCCGACCCTCTCGGGCGGGAACGAGAAATTTTACAGGGATCTGTACTTAGGGACTCTGAATTTTAAAGACGGAACGTACGTTGTTCAGCTCCCGAAAACTGACGATGAATGGGACGCTCTGCCGGAAATGAAAGAAAAAATCTGCAGGCTATCTTACGCCGTTTCTTTATATTACGATATAAGTAAATTTCAGAAATAGCCGACCTGAGCGAATCAACCCGCGGTCTTTGAATTAAACTTCGCCTCAAGTTCGCTTATTTTATCCAGCATCCAGGTCTTGTGATAAAAGTTCTCTCCCTGCTCCATTTGTTTTCTCATTACATCCAGGTCAAGCTCATCAGCCTTATGCCTGATAGAGCTAAGCCTGCCAAGATATTTCAAGAAATTTGAATAATGCAGCTTTCTGAACTCAGGGATCATTTTGTTGTTAGCCAGCGTTCTTTTAAAAGCGTCAAGTAGCGAGTTAAGCGAATCATCCCAGTCCAGTTCATAGTACAGCCTTGATTGTAGCATGCGCACATCCATTTTCATATACAGCTGGTCCGTCTTGACTTTTGACAGGCGTTCAAGCGCTTTCTCGAAATTTTTCTGATCTGTTTCAAACATTGCCACGGAGAAATTATAGATTGACTCTCTGCTGTCAGCGCTCAGCTCGTTTTTATATTTCTCAATGAATTCACTGATAAACTTATGTTCCTTCAGCCTGCAGCCCACGTTAACAACGCTTGTATAAAAACCTGCCGACATTGCGCCGTTGGTTTTATAAATTCCTTTCTTAAGTTCCAGTATATATATTTCAAAATTCTCTTTTAGGAAATTATAATTGCCCGATCTTACTTTCCTGGTACAGTAATTTTCAAGATTTATGTAAAGGTCTTCTATGCTTTCGCCAAGGATAGCTTCATGTTTTAGAACAAGCTCCTTAAGCCTGAAATAATACTCTTCGGCTTCAGGCTTCAGCAGCGCCATCGCGGCATTGTAATATATCGTTATAATCGGCGCATTTTCGAACAGTTCCGGCGAAAAATTACCGAGCATATTCTCGAACAATTCCATATTGATCTGGACGTTCAGAATATGATACGTGTTCAGGGTGCTGGTATAGAATTTCAGGAAATTGATCAGGTAAGAGTAAGTTAAGTGATTGAACCGGGTTTCCAGGTTTTCGCGCGTCATATATTTATCGTACTTATCCGAATGAATTTTCGCCATATAGTCAAAATGCTGGGTTGCCAGGTCAAAGCTGTCGAGATAGTACTTTTCATCCCTGGAAGAAATTTTATCCATCCCGTTTTTTATTTCGTCGTATGTCTTTTCAAATTCCTTGAAGAGATTCCTCTCATTAAATTCTGCAAGGAGGTGTTTTTTGTAAGCAAGCTCATTTCTTGTATACCTGGAGTAAGCAAGAAATTTTTCGACAACTTCATAAAGGTAAAACATAAGAAGCCGCATGCTGCTATCCTTATACTTTTCTCCCGGGAACAGTTTCGCGTACACGTTCTCTTTGCTCAGCTTGTCGCTATCCAGGGCCGGGTAATATTTCCTGATAATCTCGAAAAGCTTAATTACGTTTTTGTTCTTATTAAAGAAAGGCGAGTTTACAAATTCCGCGAGCTCTTTCATTTCTTTTGCCGATAGAGCGTTTATAGCCTCGATCAGATTGCTTTTTAACATTTTTTAATTATTTTTTCAAGTTCTTTGATCTTTTCATTAAGCCAGTCTCTTTCCATGATATTAGATTCCTTATCAAAATCAAGCCTTAATTCCTCAAGATCGTTTTTGTCCATGCATTCGGTCAGCTTAGCCGTTCTTACAAAGTACTTAAGGAAGTTCGACATCCGTTCGAACCTGACATCTGAGTAGAACGATTTGTTTTTGCTCAGGAAATGCCTGTATGAATCAGCCAAAAAATACGCCTGGCTGAACATCGACAGTTCGTAATATGTAATAAGAGACAAGTCCCGCACCGCCGTTTTATATTGTATATTCTTAATGGACGTGATCTTACTGAGATACTTTAAAGCCGCGGCAAAATTTTTCTTTGCGAAACTCACCTTTGCCAGGGAAAAATTCATTACAGTCGCGCGGTTATCAGGGGATATTTCGTTCTTGAATTTATCTATGAATTCCTCAGCCCATTTATATTCATTGACGAGTAATGCGACCAAAATGATCCCCCCAAACATAATATCGTCAAAATATACGTCTGAAGAACCTTTATAGACATTCTCAGAAAGAGCAATTTTATATAATTCAAAACGCTCTCTTTTGAATTTCTCCTCGCCTTCGTAGATGCGCTCCACAAGATACTGGTTAAGGATATTATGAAGGCTGTATCTTTCATCCCTGCTAAGGGATGTTTTCTCATTCACAAGCATTTCTTTAAGTTTGTCATAGTACCTGTGGTCGTTGTTTTTAAGCAAAAGGAACTCATAAAGCTGAAGCTTTATAACGGGGTTGCTTTTTAGCTCCGTGTCTTCTTTATCAAGGTAACTGACGACAAAATCCAGGAACCTCTGGTTGTATTCTATCTTGTGGAATTGGGACTTGGCCACAACAAAGACATATTTGCTCAATATCCTGATAAGGTACGCCCGGTTTATATAATCCATGCTGCTGAAAATACTTTCATCCGAGTAGTCTTTAAAATCTTTGCTCTTGTATCTCCTCCAATTATAATAATCAAGCTTAATATTTTCCAGCTGTGATTTATAGTGATAGTAATTGTATCCTTTATAACCAGACTCTTCAAATTCTTTTTCCAGTTCTGAAAGGGTTTTAAGAAACGCCTTTTCAAGTTTTCTCGCGTTAAGTTCTTCGAGAAGATTTATCTTTAGTTTCCCTTCTTTTTTCCTGTAGTTATTATAACTTAAATATTCCTCCGCCTGCTTCTGCAGTCTGAACATAAGCGTTCTCATATATCCATCGTTATATTTTCCCTTTCCGAAAATCTTTGAAAAGACGTATTCCTTCTCAAGCTTTTTGCTGTCAAACTCAGGAAAGTATTTTTTAAGGTAGTTGAAAAGTCTAATTACATTGATGTTCTTATTAAAAAAAGGCGAGCAGACAAATTCACCCAGCTCTTTCATTTCACCGGCGGTAAATTTACCTAATAATTCCAGTAAGTTGCTATTCAACATAATCACACAATATATGAAAAAAATATCAATTTTCTGCAACAAAATTACCTGTATCTGACAGGATAAAAATGCTCATTTTTTAGAATTTTTACCATTTCCAGGCTCTCTGCAGTTCTTAATCGGCGTTTTTTTTGAAACAGAGTTCAAAATCTTTCCCTCTCTGAGTTTTCAAAACTTTTGTTCAAACATTTCCTTTGTCCAATAGCTGTTTTTTCAGTGTTTGAGAGACACTATCTCATTTTAACGCCTATTAGCTTAGCTTTGTTTCCCAAAACATAACGAAGTTCTTTTCTTTGCTCGCCATGCCTGCGCAGGACTATCTTTGTAGCGAAAATAATTTTAGAGAAAATTTCTTCAAACTAAAAACAGGAAAAGAAAAATGAAAAACATGTTATTCGTTACAGCGCTGGTTCTGCTTATTGCAGGAACAGCGTTTTCACAGCAGAAAACCGGTGGATTTGAAACCCCCGATATGTCAAAATGGGTGGGCAGTGAAATCGGGAATCCTTACAGTCCAAAAACGATTGTTCCAAAAGACGATCTCTCGCCGCAGGTGCAGGAACTTCAGGCTCAGCTCAGGGCGGCAAAGTTATCCGGCCAGTCAAATAGATGCATTGAGATCGAGAAACAGATCGACGCATTAGTCGGAACAAGCGTTACAAAAAAGCCTGCTCCTTATCCGGGCGGTTATCGCTATGTTGGCCTACCTGTCACTGTTGATAACGTAACAAACAACAGGTTGTTTGCAACTCCCCCGGGAACCAGCACAAAAGCAATGTGCACATATACCGAGCAAAGAGGCCTTAACTCAGGCAGAATCTGGGTTTTTGTAGGATACGGAACTGCTTCGGGTTCGCCTGACTCTATCCGCGCGTTCTTTTCAGACAATAACGGAACATCATGGACATTTCATTCCCTTTATTGGCTTGGAAACCAGGACAAAATAAGAAACGATGAAATGGATTTGGAAGTAATTGAGCAAAACACAGGCGATAAATATATGTGGTTAGTTTACGGTATCAACGCTTCAAACGGCAAAACGCTTGATGGAATGATCATCATCGAAGAGCCTACCTCTTTCTATGTTGGCGAATGGGCATTTGCTTGGCCGGGCGAGAATTTCAGCGCTACAAACTATTTCGTTTATAAACCAAGAGTGACTTCCGATAACGCTAATTATTATACTTCAAGCAATTCATGGCTATTTGTTGCGAGCTCTTTTGACTCGTTAACTACAGGTACAACGCATTATGGAGCCCAGAAAATATGTTATGTAGTTAATCCGTTTACAACTACACCGACAATCACATACAGGTCTACCCCGATATACTGGAACTGCACAACTACGCAGTATGATCTGCAGACTGATATTCAGTATTATCAGCATAATGGCGTTGATTCTTTATTTGTTACCTGGACAAATTCAGCATGCAGCCCTGATTATATTTATTCTTCAAGATTCAATGAAACGCCGAATGTGAACGCACCGGGCGTGGGACCTACACTTTCGTTGGGCCAAACTACGTACGCTAAGCAATTTGCAAGAATTGCAGGCAACGGCGGAGCCGAGCTTATGATAGTTTGCAGGCAGAACTGGTCAAACAACGGCGATTGGGATATTGCTTTCACCAAATCTGTTGACGGCGGAAACACATGGACCTATAATTTTATAGATTCCAGGACCGACGCGACAAATTATCCTCTTCAGCCTGAAATTACAGGAAAGAAGAACCCAACCGCTACAGGCGACTACAAAGTATCATATTTCGTAACAGGCTATGACAGCGTTTATACGGCATATTGCCCCGGTTCCGGCTCAAACGGATGGAGCAGCTATTCCGCAGTTAATTACGTGGCTGCATCAACAAGCGAAACAGGCCCGAAACCGACTTTCAGCAATTTCCCTAATGACAGCTGCGTAACATTCTATCCGGAATTCGGACCTGTAAATCTCTGGGCCGCAAGGGGATGCTCAGGTACTATTATGACAGGAATTGAGAATAACACCAACCAGGTACCGGTAGGGTATAAGCTGACTCAGAATTATCCAAATCCGTTCAACCCGACCACGAACATCAAGTTCAACCTCCCATTAACGGGATATGTTAAGCTTGCTGTGTACGATGTATTGGGCAACCAGGTTGCTACGCTTATCGACGGCGAAACTGAAGGCGGAGTTCACAGCATTAACTTCGACGCTTCAAACCTCGCAAGCGGCGTCTACTTCTATAAGCTTGAGGCAAACGGCTTCAGCGACGTGAAGAAAATGATGTTAATAAAATAAAACAAATTTTAATCGGGGCAGGTAACGCTACCTGCCCTGTTTATTTCAAATGAATAAAATGTCAATACGCAAAACATCAATATTACTTTTTTTTACAGCCTTTCTGGGCTTAACAGGAATCCAAACACGGGCAACTCTCGCTGCAGGATTGAATTCTAAAGACGATAGCGCCGACTCTGTAAACCTGCAGGCAGACGAAATTTCAAACGATTTTAATCAGGTTCAGTGCGTCCCGGTTACATCTTCAAAAATTCGTTACACGCTGATAAAACCAACGGGGGTAAGAATAACAGTTTATGATATTTTAGCCAGAGAAGTTAAAACTTTAGTGAACGAATACCAGCAGGCGGGCTCATACGAAGCGGACATGCAGTCAGCAAATATATCAGCGGGCACGTATTATTACAAGATCCAGACAGGCGACTCAACAAAGGTAAGAAAAATAGTCTTAACCAGATAGTTAAACGCATATTATTTCTCCAGAATAATATATGCCCTCTTCCCCCGCTTTTAGCGGGGCGGAGGGGACTTAAAACCGCGAAAACAAGATCCAACATTTATACAAATAATACATAATTACTACACCGGCAAAATAAAAATATTTTGTCTTTCAAAAAACTAAACAAATAAAAAGAAGGGAAACAAAAATGAAACATCTAACATTAGCTGTTCTATTATTATTCGTCATCGGATTAAGCAGTTGCGGCAAAAAGGACGATAAAGTAGACGTTACTACAAACAAAGAAGGCACGGACGTAAACGTAAAGACAAAAGACGTAGACGTATCGACAAACAAGCTTCCGGCTGACTGGCCCTCAGACATTCCTACCTACAAGGACGCCAAACTCCTTGCTTCGGCAAAGACCCCTCAGGGCTCAACGGCTACTTACGATATCAGCGATAAGCTGAAACCGGTAGCGGATTTCTACAAAGACGAAATGAAAAAGGCCGGCTATGACGCAGACAAAACAAACGATATGATGATGACAGATAAAGGGGGCATAATGGTTTATAAAAAAGGCGGCAAAGAAGTCGATCTTACAATGGGATTTGCAGATGCAACCGGCAAAACTTCGCTGGTTATACTTGTAAAGTAATAAGGCTATCCGGGCAGGGTTTGGAAATAATGCCATTCCCTGCCCATTGGTTTCTAAACGCTGAAGCAGCATTCGGCCCCGGCAAAGATATTAAGGCTGAATTGTATTCAAATAACTGCGGGGACTTCTAAACGGGACAAGTTTCAAATTACTATCGAATGCAGAAAGAATTTATCGTTTACGTAAAGATGACAAGACCCAACAAGCTATCCACGGGCGTACTATCGGCAATGACCGCCAAACCGGAGGGCTCAAACGGAAGAACTGTTGTGGCTATATCAGGCAGGGATCATGCGAATATAGTCTTTTATGAAACAAGGAAAAGCAAACGTCAGGCAGTAGCAAGAGAAAAGGAACTGAAAAAACTCAACAGGAAGAAATTGACCGAGTTGGTAAGGCAATCTAACCCGGAAATGCTTGATATAAGCGGCATCTGGAATGACGGCGATAAACATCAGGACATGAATCAAATGTTTCTAGAATAAGATATGATAACGCTGCAAAACAGAAAGGTCTGCTTCTCATGAACGGAAAATATTTCCTTCTTTTCAGGTTAATAGCTGCATTCGCCGGAGCAACTGCATTTTGCATAGTTTTATTAATGTATTATCCCATTGCCGCCGTTGCGTGTATCCCAATGTACATACTGATAGCAGCGAGGGCAAAAGAGCTTTTTGTAAAAAGAAATCAATAAACTAATTATAAGAACAGAAAGGGGAAACAAAAAAATGAAATTCTTCAAATCATCTCTGGTATTGCTGGTGATATTGAGCGCAATAAGCATTCCGCTTTTAAACGGGTGCAGTAAAATCAAAGCAATCAAAGAAGTCTCGGATATGGTAAAAGGAGACAGGCTTTATTTCTGCGAAAGATATGTTACTAAGGAAATAGGCGAAGATACCAAATTCAAAAAGGGAAAAGTAACCGTAATGGTAAAGCTCAAAAATGCTATAGGCGAGAGCTCGGTTGATATAAACATTACCGACCTTTCCACGGGTAAAGCTGCAGATACTTTCCCGTTTACGGTCCAGCCCGGCTGGGATTATATCCATTTTGACGACGTCGAATTTAAAGATACCGGGAAATTTAAAGTCAGTTGCATTAAGAAGAACGGCGACGTAATTGCAACAGGCGAAGTAGAAATTATTTAATAACTTAAACATATAAAACAATGCTAGATGATCTGGAATACGCAGCGCGCGACGCGGCAAGAGACGGCTTAAGGGGACAAAACGGCGGCTTCTTCAGCTCCTTTATTACAAGATTTAAACAGAGATTATTGTTCAACCTGATAATAACTCTTGTTTCGCTTGGAATTGTATTGATAGTAGCGCTCTATATTGTCTTCGTTATATTGAGGGCTTTATAAACCGTTTCTAAAAAGAAGGAACTCTATAAAATGTTTAACAATAATGAATCTGAATTTCCGGAATATGTAAACCGTTTTGGAATGAATAATGATGATGACGACGATGTTGAAGAGGAAGAGGAAGAGGAAGAAGATAACGATGATGACGGAATCTCATTTGAAAAATACGTAGAGCTCAGAACAAAAATGGACCCTTATGGAGATGACAAATCAGAGCACAACCGTATACTTCAATCGGAAGGTTATACAAGGGAAGACTGGGATTTTTATGAAAAAGTCTGGACGGTTGAAATGGCGAACCCGGAGAGGCTGAATCAGTTCAGCGAACTGTATGCAACCTACTCGAAGAAAAAATAAAGGTTCAGGGCCTCAGAATTGATACGGAACCGCCCGGATTGATCACCGGGGGCATTAAAGTATAAGTTTTTTTGCCCCCGCAAAAAAAATCTTCACCGCTAAAGACCGTGAGTAAATTGCTGGTTTACGCACGGTCTGGTGAAGATTCTGTTGAGGAGCGCTATATCTTGTTTAAGAGACCTTTAGAACCTATAGAAAGAAAATCAATAACTAATCCCGCAGAAACTACTATTTTCCTTGAAATTCTCTCTATTATTAATAATTTACGTAACAGTATCCAATAATAATGCTTTTTTTGCAATAAGGCGTATTAACAGGCAATCTAAATGTTGGATAAGCGCTTGCTTTTTATTTAAGTTGAATTAAACCATTTGCAGCCCTTTTTCATCTATTATATACAGGCCCCGATGTATAACTGATTCATTTTTCCCCAGGAAAAGGAGTAAATTTATGGGAACATTAAATAAATTTTTATTATTTTACGTCTTAATGATTTCAACAACAACGCTGATATCGACCAATGTTATAGCCGGTGAGGAATTGCTGTTTGAGAAGACCATATCAACAGCTTCGGATCAGACTCTGGATTTGGATGCTTTTGCAGGCAATGTGATTGTTAACACGGGTTCCGCCGCCGAAGTCTCGGTAAAAATTTATGGCAACCAGGAAACGAAAGATAAACTTGATTTTTCCGCTGAAAGCACTGCCAACGGAGTATCGGTCGACGTTAAGAAGAATTATTCCGGGAATACCTGGAACATGAATATCAAAATAGTTGTCGCTGTGCCGCAGGAATATAATGTAAACGCAAAGACAGGCGGCGGAAACATCTCGGTCTCCGCGTTAAAGGGAATAGTAGTATTAAACAGCTCGGGCGGAAATATCACTATAGACGGGATCACCGGGCAAACCAAAGCAACAACGCAGGGCGGCAACATAACCCTGAAGAATTTCGACGGGAATGTATCAGCCGAAACCAACGGCGGGAATGTGAAACTGGCGGGCTCTAACGGTTCAGTTTACGCCGCAACAAACGGCGGCAATATCACGCTGGATTATTCCGGAAAGAACTTCGGGATAGAATTGAACACAAATGCGGGCAACGTAAAAGTCGACGTTCCTGCGCAGTTCGACGCAGATGTTGACATGACCACCACATGCGGAAGGATAGTAACCGATTTGGGAACTCCTGCCGATAAGCACGTGGGTTCAAGTCTTAAGACTACGATAGGCTCGGGCGGCGCGAAGCTGAGCTGTTCGACCAATGCAGGCACAATATCGGCATATAAGAAAGACGACAGTCGCTAATTAAACCTAACCAAATTAACATGAAAAGAAAAAAATTCTTTCTTCTGTTAAGCCCTCTTTTTATATTTATTTTTTTATTATCTGTAAACGTTTCGTATTCAAGGCTTTGTCATGAACTGATAAAAGATGTTACCGTTCATGAAGAAAACGGAATTAACGCCGTTGTAAATTCTTTCACTGGGAATATTACGGTCTCAAGCTGGGATAGCCCCGATGTATCAATGAAGGTTTACGGCTCTCCTGACGCAAAAGACAGGATAGACGTCGAAACATCTGAACTCAGCTCAGGTGTGAAGCTGGATTGCAAAGAAAAGCCCTCATCAGGTTCCGACCCGAAGGATGGGGTTAACTATGACCTGAACTTAGAGGTCTTCGTTCCTAAGAATCAGAATGTGAGCGTAAAGACCGGGAGCGGAAACGTAACGGCTGAAAACATAGACGGCAAAGTGAAGCTTACAACCGGAGGCGGGAACGTTGAAGCGAAGGAAATCTCGGATAACGTTTACGGAATTACCGGCGGCGGAAATATTAAAGTGGATAACAGCCGCGGAGATATAAACGTTATAACCGGCGGTGGTAATATAATTGTTATCGATTTTAAAGGCGCTGTTACCGCTCTTACAGAAGGCGGCAATATAGATATGAAAGGCTCAAATGCAGCTGTTAACGCCTCTACAACTGGCGGGAACGTTACATTGGACTATTACGGCTCCAATTACGGCGTGATATTAAACTCAGAGTCGGGCAATATTAACCTTGACCTGCCATCTGATTTTAAGGCGGACCTTAACCTGCTGACCGAAAATGGCAGGATTTCAAGCGAACTGGCCAAAGAGAAGAACAGGAATTTTCTTGTTACGCCTTTGAACGGTGGAGGCAAGAAGCTATACTGCCTTACAGCGACAGGGAATATTATCCTGAATATTAAGAAAAGCTGAAAAAGGAGTTCAGCTTATTTCGGCAAACAACTGATTTCAACAGCCCGGGCTTAAAGAGAGACGGGCTGTTTATTTACTGACTGCATTGATTTTTCTATTAAACGCCCTGAAAAATTCCATATTTAACTGTTAATTTTTTCGCTATTTTAGAAGACAAAATCTAAAAAAATTATTTCTGTTTGTTGAAAAACAATTTCGCATTAATTGGGGCGGCCGGCTATGTTGCCCCCAGGCACCTGAGAGCAATTAAGGAAAACAACCAGGATCTTGTTGCCATACTTGATAACAACGATTCGGTCGGTATTATAGACAGCTATTTTCCTGACGCCGCGTTCTTCACTGAGTTCGAGAGGTTTGACCGCCACTCCGAAAAGCTGCGCCAGATGGGAGATAAGAAGAGAATTCATTACGTGAGCATATGCTCGCCGAATTACCTTCATGACGCGCATATAAGATTTGCGCTTAGGGCAGATGCGAACGCGATTTCGGAAAAACCGCTGGTGTTAAATCCGTGGAATGCTGACGCATTGAAATCGCTTGAAAAAGAATCCGGCAGAAAGGTGTACACAATATTGCAGCTTCGCCTTCACCCTGAGATCCTTGCTCTGAAGAAAAAGATTGAAAAGGCTAAGACAGGGAAAAAATATGATATTTCGCTAACATACATAACTCCGCGCGGCAAGTGGTACAATTATTCATGGAAAGGCGACATAAAGAAATCAGGGGGAATAGCCACAAATATCGGGATACATTTTTTTGACATGCTTATATGGATATTCGGCGCGGTGAAAACAAACACCGTACATTATTACAAAGAAGACAGGGCGGGCGGCGTTCTGGAACTGGAGAATGCAAACGTAAAATGGTATCTTTCAATAGACGGCGCAGATTTGCCTGATAAGAGCCGTAAAACTTACCGCTCAATTTTGCTTGACGGAAAAGAATTCGAGTTTTCGGAAGGATTTACCGACCTTCATACAAAGAGCTACAAAGAGATTCTGAGCGGGAACGGGTTCGGAATAGAAGTTACAAAGCCCTCAATTGAGGCGGTTTATGAGATAAGGAACGCCTCGCCACTAGGGCTGAAAGGCGATTACCATCCGTTCTTAAGAAAAATTAAATAAACCCGGAACTTACGTTCCGCGCACGCGCGGGGGTCTGCAGATTTCATACAAGCCTTCTGCTTTAAACAACTAAATTATAAACTAATATTCGATTTTATTAAATCATGGTTAATTCACAGTTATTGTTAAAGCTCTCAAATCAAATTCCCTTAAGAGATTTTTTCAGAAACCCCGAGAAGACTAATTATAAGATTTCTCCGGACGGCGGATCTATTTCGTTCCTGGCCCCGTACCAAAACAGGCTGAATATATTCGTGCAGAAAACAGGCGGCAAAGCGGCTGACCGCGTTACATCAGTAACCGTAAGAGACATCACAAACTATATTTGGGGAAGCGATTCAAGAATAGTCTATCTGCAGGATAACAAAGGCGATGAGAATTTTCATTTGTTTGCGATAGATGCGGATGGTTCAAATCTTCTGGAACTTACTCCGTTTGACGGAGTAAGAGTAAATATTGTTGATGAACTTGAAGATATCGATAATGAGATCCTGATAGAGACAAACCGGCGCGACCCGCGTGTATTTGACGCATACAGGCTGAACATCATGACCGGCGAGATGAAGCTTGCCGCAGAGAATCCGGGAAATATTTCAAGCTGGATCACTGACCACGAAGGTAAGATAAGGGCGGCTATGACATCAGACGGCGTTAATACGAGCTTATTGTACCGCGAAGATGAGGAAACCCCATTCAGGACAATACTAACGGCTAATTTTAAAGATATGCTTGCCCCGCAGTTCTTTACTTTCGATAATAAGAATATATACGCGGTTTCAAATCTTACAAGGGATAAAGCGGCAATTGTGAAATTTGATCTGGGCGCCGCCAAAGAAACAGAAGTTATTTTTGAACATCCGGAAGTCGATGTTTATGATTTACATTATTCAAAAAAGAGAAAGGTTCTCACCTACATTGGTTATACGACATGGAAACAGGAGCATCATATTCTTGACGATGAAATGAGGAAGGTTTTTTCGCTTGCCGATAAAGAGCTCGGGGGTTACGAAGTTCTTATTTCAGATATGAATAAGAACGAAGACAGGATAATTATCAGGACCTACAGCGACCGTTCGCTTGGGGCATTCTACCTGTATGATGCAAATACAAATTCATTGTCAAAATTATCCGATGTAAGTCCGTGGATAGATGAAAACGCAATGGCTGAAATTAAACCCATAAAATATAAATCCCGCGACGGGCTGGAAATAAACGGGTATTTAACCTTGCCGAACGGAGCGGAAGCTAAAAACCTGCCGGTAGTTGTTAATCCTCACGGCGGGCCATGGGCAAGAGATAACTGGGTATATAATCCCGAAATTCAGTTTCTTGCTAACCGGGGTTATGCAGTACTGCAGATGAATTTCAGAGGATCTGTAGGATATGGTCGGAAATTTCTTGAAGTTTCTTTTAAGCAATGGGGAAAGACTATGCAGGATGACATATCCGACGGCGTGAAATGGCTTATTAATGAAGGAATCGGTGACCCCAAACGGATAGCTATTTACGGCGGCAGTTACGGAGGGTACGCTACTCTGGCGGGCCTGACCTTTACGCCGGAATTGTATGCATGCGGTGTGGATTATGTCGGCGTTTCAAACTTATTTACGTTTATGAAATCAATTCCCGAATACTGGAAACCCCAGCTTGAAATGATGTATGAAATGGTAGGCAACCCTGAAAAAGATGAGGAACTAATGCGCGCGGCTTCGCCGGTATTCCATGTTGATAAGATAAAGGCGCCGCTGTTTATTGCGCAGGGCAAAATGGACCCGAGAGTTAATATAAACGAGTCTGACCAGATGGTTGAGGCTCTTAAGAAAAGAGGCATTAGAGCGCCGTACATGGTAAAAGATAACGAGGGTCATGGATTTGCAAACCAGGAGAACAAATTTGATTTCTACGAAGCTATGGAAAAATTCCTCGCAGAGAATTTAAAGTGACCCGACGCCATCGAAAAATCCGGAATGGCGGTCTTTAGGGGCCGCCTTTTTTTGTTTCTCCCGGCTAAAATAAGGCCGGGAATCCCGACTTCCGCGAAAAAATACACACAGAACCTGCAATTTCACAATTGAAAATATTAAGATATAACATTAATATTAAATATTATGTGAAGAGTTTATGCAAATCTATATAGCCGCTGCAATTACAACGCTGATCACTTTTTTTGTTGTCGGGGGATTTTTGAAATGGAAATCGCCAAAGGAAGAGTATTCACTTTTGCTCGCCATGCTTGCAATCGAACTTCCCATGGCGTTCGCGGCTTATTACCTTGTGAGGCTGCCCCTCGTAGACGGATTGGTTCGTTTAGCGCTGACCAAAAATTCGGGGGCGTACGGATTTGTAACAATCTTTTACGCTCCGTTAACAGAAGAGCCGGCGAAGCTTCTGCCCATTCTAATCCCGCTGATTTACCGAAGAATAAATGAATCGAACGCGATACGGGCGGCTTTAGCTCTGGGACTTGGGTTTGGAATCGGCGAAATATGGCTTGTCGCTTCATTTATAGCCGCCGCTCCCAAATTTGCAAACATTCCATGGTATCAGTTCACAGGTTTTGCAAACGAAAGATTCATGGTTTGCGTTATTCACGGAATATTTACAGCTACCGCGCTCCGGAAACTTCACAGGAATTTTACATTGGGACTGCTCGGCGCAATGGGGCTTCATTACCTGGGCAACCTGCCGATCTATTTATCGGCGATAAATTTTGCGGGACTTGGAACCGGAACCTGGCAAGTGATACTAACATTTTATGTACCGGTTTACTTCATCCTTTCACTTATGCTGCTTGCTTATTATTCCAAAGGCAATGAAAGAGCTGGGGATTTCCTTTTTGGAAAGTCGCTTTGTCCTGGATGCGCGGCAGAATATTCAACGCCAATCCTTGGGCTTAACTGGTTTACAAAAAGATTCGAAAAATGCTCAAATTGTCGCAAATGGCATTGGGTTGCAATTTGGAAAAAATGAACTAAAATCAAGGGTTTGGAAATTTGAATTGAAATAGTGAAACCCGACTTCTAATTTCGCATAACTTATTCGGAGGTTATTTTGAAGAAAATCTTTATACTCCCGCTTGTTATTTTTCTCCTTATTTTATTCAGACACGCTCATGCGCAGGAATTAACTCCCGAACAATTATTTGAAAAATACAACGATGCGGTTGTCGTCATAACTTCGTTCGATTATGACGGCAACAAGAGCAAACAGGGCAGCGGTGTGATCTTAAACGATAAGGGGATCATACTAACCAATTACCACGTCTTCGCCGGAAATGAAAAAATGGAGATTAAACACAGGGATAATACTATCAACTACACGGCGGTTGTTGGAGTTAATATCGAAAAAGATATTCTGATACTGAAGATCGACGGCGGCTCATATCCAAATATCGACTTAGCGAAAAGAGAAGACTTAAAAGTCGGGCAGAAAGTTTACGCCATAGGAAGCCCGATGGGCCTAGAAAATACATTATCCGACGGTTTGCTCAGCGGGTTCAGAGAGATCGGAAAGACGATCAAGAAGAATTATATACAGATTTCGGCCAGCATTTCGCCCGGCAGCAGCGGCGGACCTGTATTTAATTCCAGGGGCGAACTGATCGGCATCAGCAACATGTCGATGGAAGAAGGGCAGAACCTTAACTTTGCCATTCCGATTGATGATATAATGAGCGTAATGCAGGGCGATTATCTGGACCAGAATAAGCTTGAATCGCTTAATTATTTTTACAAAGGATATAACGCGGTTGAAAACGGCGATTACAAAGAAGCTCTTACCGACTATTCCAAATACATCGAAAAGAACCCGGGAGACGCTAAGGCATATAACTACCGCGGTCTGGCATATATTGAAATGAAAGAATACAAAAAAAGCATTCCCGATTTCACTAAGGCCGTTCAGATTGACGCTAAATTTGTTGTGGCTTACAACAACAGGGCCGAAGCTAATTATAAACTGGAGGAATACGGCAAAGCGGAACAGGATTTTTCGAAGTCGATACAAATTGAGCCCGATAATATCAGCGCATATTACGGGCGCGGGTTATCTTATTCCAAAGACGAAATTCACGATAAGGCGCTGAAAGATTTTTCAAAGGTGATCGAGCTGGATCCGACTTTTGTATACAGCTATGTGAACAGGGGTTTTAGCTACTATGCCCTTGAAGAGTACGAATATGCCATACGTGATTGGGAAAAATCCATCAGGCTTGATCCTGACCTGGAAAAATCGCTAAGGCCGTTCATAAATTACGCTAACCTTAAAGATGAATTAAGGTAAGCGGCGCATATTGCGTTCTTTAAACCGTTGCCATTAACGCAGCGGTTTTTTTTATCGCTATTAATTTTGATTCATTTTTCGGATTATTGTAAAACATTATTCATGGCAAATTTCCTTATATACAAATCATCGGCGGGCTCAGGCAAAACATATACTCTTGTAAAAGAGTACTTGAGGCTGGCTCTATCAGGGCCGGATGAATTCCGCCATACGCTGGCTATTACTTTTACCAACAAAGCCGCCGCCGAAATGAAGAGAAGGGTGTTGGAAAAACTTGGCGACTTAGCCGGCGGCAAAGATAACGCCCTGGCGGAGATATTAGCCTCGGAAGGCATCAAAGGAAACATTAAGGTTTTGGCCGGAGAGGTGTTATCAAAGATACTTCACAAATACTCTTACTTTTCCGTAGAAACAATCGACAGCTTTTTTCACAAAGTTATCCGCGCATTTGCAAGGGAGCTGAAGCTGCAGCTTGGATACGACATTGAACTGGACCAGGATACGGTTCTGGATAAGATAATTGATGAGCTCTTTGACCAGGTAGGCGGCGACCCGCTTCTTAGAAAATATCTCGAAGACTTTGCCATTTACAATATTGATGAAGACGGCGACTGGAAGATTGAACATAGAATCAGAAACCTCGCCTTAGAAATATTTAAGGAACGGTACTGGGAAAAGAAAGAGAGCGCATCCTCAAATTTGGCTGATAGCCGCGAGAAAATGCTGGAGTTCATCTCGGTTATTTTCGCTATTGTGAATAAATTTGAGGGTACGATGAAATCTATATGCGAATCTGCTAACAGGATAGTGGATAAGTACGGGCTGACGATGGACAATTTTTATTATGGCAAATCAGGATTTATGAATTACCTTCTGAACAAGATCCGGGATAAAGAATATGAACCGACATCGAGGGTTCTGGATGCGTATTCAAATCCCAAAAAATTGGAGGGTAAAAACCATCATCCTAACTTTCAAAAAGCAATAAATGAAGGATTGCATGAGCTTCTTATTAAGGCAGTTGTTAATTACAATCTGAATCATAGGAAATATTATTCCGCAAAAGCGCTTACGAAAACCGTTTACATTTTTGGGATTTTTAACGATCTTCTGGAAAAGCTGAACCAATACCGCGATGAAAACAGGCTAGTGCTGATATCGGATACAAATATCTTTTTGAAGAAAGCGATTTCGAATGAGCCAAGCCCGTTTATTTATGAGAGGATAGGCGCCGTCTACAAGAATTTTTTAATAGACGAATTCCAGGATACTTCCAATTACCAGTGGGCCAATCTTCTGCCGCTAATAATTAATTCTATCAGCGAAGGCGCGTTTTCGATGATTGTTGGCGATGTAAAACAATCCGTTTACCGCTGGAGAAGCGGCAATATGAAGCTTCTGCTTGAAAAAGTGCAGGATGACCTTTCCGCATTCAAAGAACTGATCAGGGAGGAAAGCTTAACTGACAACTGGCGCAGCTATACTGAAATTGTTAAGTTCAATAATAGTTTTTTCGCCTCCGCTTCGAAATTAATAGCTGAGAAAAATGAAAATTATACGCATCTCATAGAAGAATCATACAAAGAAGCGACGCAAACGCAAAATGATGATAAAAATGGCGGGTATGTGAAGATCGATTTTATTGAGGCGGATAGTGAAAGCGAAAAGACCACAGATGAAAAATCAGAAGTCCAGGCGCTGGGTTTCATAAAGCAGCTTATTGAAGACGGTTTTGAACTGAGGGACATAATGATCCTGACCCGGGAAAACAGCGAAGCCTCGCGCATTGCGGCAATGTTAACCGAAAACGGCATTAAGGTCGTATCAAACGATTCGCTTCTGATAACAAACTCGCCTAAAGTGAAGCTTCTTTTGAACCTGATGAAATATATTTCAGATAGCTCAAACGTAATAGCTAAAACAGAAATACTATTCAATTACCTTGTATATGTGAAGGGCGAGAGCTGCAATTACAAAGAAATATTTGAGGATTATAAAAGACCATCCGGTCAGCTTTTTTCGGAACGTCTTCCCAGGGAATTTTTCGACGGGAAACCCTTTTCTCAAAGGCTTAACCCGGAAATGAGCGGCCTGACGTTATATGAACTTATCGAAAACCTTGTCCGCATATTCGGACTTAACGATAAGGCCGATGCATATCTTCAGCGTTTCATGGATGTAACGCTAGAGTATATGAAAAAAGATAATTCTGATATTACTTCATTTATCCTGTGGTGGGAAGAAAACAGCCGAAAAATTTCGATCAATGTGCCCGAAGAAGATAATGCTGTTAAAGTACTTACAATCCACAGGGCAAAAGGATTGCAGTCCCCTGCGGTTATCATCCCGTACGCAAACTGGGAATTCAATATAAGCGCAAACCGAGATCTCATCTGGGTATCGTCCGAAAATGAGCCGTTCAACAGGTCGGCGGCATGTCTTGTAAAGGCGGCTTCAATTTTGAAGAACAGCTATTTTCAAAAAGATTACGAAGACGAAGCGGTAATGACGAACATCGATAACCTCAACTTGCTCTACGTGGCTTTTACGCGGGCGATAGAGCGTCTTTATGTTATTTGCCCGCAAAAGGGAAATAATTCCTTTAACGCTTCACATGTGATTAAAAAAACCCTGGATGCAGGCGCCGCGGAATTCGGAAAGAGAGAAAAAAAGAGATCGAAACTGGCGGCAGGCAACGTTATTTCATATAAAATTGATTCCGTTATCGCCTCCGATTATTCAGAAAAGGTTGTTATTGCGGCCAGGAGCGCCGCCGCCGACAGAGGAATCATAATACACAGAGCCCTGGCCAATATAAAAGTTTTAACCGACGTGGGACCGGCCGTCAATAAGCTGGCTGACGAAGGCTTTATAAGAGAGCGGGAAAAAGACATGTATTCACGCGAACTGAATGAAATTGTAAATTTAAAAGAGGTTAAGGGCTGGTTTTCCGGCGACCGGGAAATCAGGACAGAGCCGGAAATCCTGATTCCCGGCGGCAAAAGCATCCGCCCGGACCGCGTTCTGATAAAAGAAGATACTGCCGTTGTTATTGATTATAAGACCGGCGCTGAAACAGAGGAACACCGGGCACAGGTTAACCAGTACGCTGATGCTTTGTTAAAAGCTGGCTTCAAAGACGTTGAAAAATATATTTATTACATTTCATCAAAAAAGGTAATGAAGTTATGACGCAGCCCTTCCTTGATAAACTGGCGGAAGAAATTTTGGCAAAATACGGCGCCAGGCTCGATAACATTTGCGTTGTATTCCCTTCGATACGTGCGGGATTGTTTTTTAAAAAATACATCGCTTCAAAAATAGACAAGCCGCAATGGTCGCCTGAGATTTTGGGCATAAAAGATTTTATCGCGCGGCTTTCGCCTTATACTATCGGAGACAGAGTTGTTTTGACGTTCGAACTGTATGAAGAGTACATAAAACTTGTTCAGGGCGAAACATTTGACAGTTTCTATCCATGGGGCAGCATGATACTGGACGATTTTGACGATATAGATAAAAACCTTGTCCCGGCGGCGGAGATATTCCGCATTATCAAAGAGACACGCGAACTTGAAGAGACATTTGAACTGACTATTGGCGATCTTGAGGAGTTTACGGAATTCTGGCGCACTTTTTCCTCCCGCGGCATTTCCGAGAGGCAAAAGGAATTCCTCAAAACATGGGAAGTATTGGGAACAGTGTACAGAGAATTCCGCAAACGGCTTCAAGAAAAGAACATCGCTTATGAAGGCATGGCATACAGGAAGATCTATGTTGACATCAGGACAAATAAGACTGAAATTAAGTGGGATAAGATAATCTTCGCAGGCTTTAACGCGCTGAACAAAGCCGAGGAAGGCATTATCAAGGAGCTGACTAAACGTTCGCTTGCCGAGACATATTGGGACGCGGATGAATATTACGTAAAGGACCCAAGGCAGGAGGCGGGCTCTTTTCTCAGGGAAGCCTTTAGAAATCTGGAAATTAATAAGCCAGACTGGATTTTATCTGCATTAAACGGGAAAGATAAAAAGAAGATCACCGTAATTGGCGCACCGCTGCAATCGGGGCAGGTAAAAGCGCTGGGCAATGAGATCAGAAAATTAAATAAACAATACCCCGGGTTTACTGAAAACGCAGCTGTAGTTTTGCCTGACGAAAGGCTGCTTGTTCCCCTGCTTCATTCCATCCCCGAAGAAACAGATTCGTACAATGTAACCATGGGCTATCCCCTAAAAGACACTCCCATTTACAGCCTTATAGGGGCGCTCAAAGATCTGCAGAAGAACAGGAAAGGAAAGAAAGAAAACGCCGCATTCTACCATAAAGACGTAACTGAAATATTAATGCATCCTTATGTAAGAACATGCGGATCAGGCGAACCGGCTGAAATGGCGGCCGGTATCAGGGAAAGAAACATCATTTACCCTACTCAGCAGGAGCTGAATTCAGTTATGGAGATCAATGATTCTTTTATCTTTACATATGTTGATACTGTGGAGGGAACAATAGACTACCTGAACAAAACTCTTTCATACTGCCTGGCGGGACTTAAAAAATCGCAGAGATTAGAAGCTGAATATTTTCACATTTTTTTCACTAAGCTCAACAGGCTTTCCGATACAGTTCTTAAATATGCAGCGGAGATCGAAGCTGAAACCTTCTGGAAGATCTTAATGGAAGTTCTATCGCTTGAGCGGATCCCGTTTTCGGGAGAACCGCTGAAAGGACTGCAAATAATGGGGCTTCTCGAAACGCGTTCTCTTGATTTCGAAAATGTATTTATTCTTTCGATGAATGAAGGCATTATGCCCAGAGGAAATACTTATAGTTCTTTTATTCCCTACCACCTGAGAAAAGCTTTCAGGCTCCCCACGTTTGAAGATGAGGATGCTATTTCGGCGTATTACTTCTTCAGGCTCATCCAGAAAGCAAGCGCCATATTTCTATTTTATAATACGGAACCCGGGGATTTTTCGAAAGGCGAGAAAAGCCGCTTCATTATGCAGATCGAAAGCGAGCTGGCCAAGAACAACGACAACATCTCTTTTGAGGAACAGATTTCAGACATACCTGCCCCGGCAATCGGAAGAAAAGAGATAATTGTTCAAAAGGACGCGGGGATAATGCAAAAGCTGCGAAAACTCAGCGGATTTTCAGCTACATCGCTGACTTCATATATTTCGTGCTCGCTGAAGTTTTACCTTGAAAGGATCGCAGAGCTAAGAGAGGAGGAAGAATTTGAAGAATTTTTCGGAGGAGCTACTTTCGGAAAGATCTTCCACGAGCTTATGAAGGTACTGTATTCCGGATGCGCGGGCAAATCAATGGACGAAGCCGATTTCGCCGAACTGAATAGGCGCCTGGATAATGAGTTTGAATCGCTGCTTGAACAGGCGTTTAAACAGGCCGATAAAAAGAGAGAATTAGCCGGCGAGATCGAAGGCAGGAATATTCTTTACAAAGGGATCATGCGTAAACTTGCCGGAAAAGTTCTTGATAACGACGCAGATGATGTGCCTTTCATAATTGTTGAAGTTGAAGAAAAATACACACAGGAGATAAATATTCAGGTCCGTGGCGCCAATGAAACGCTTACACTGAACGGGAGAATTGACCGGGTTGATGAAAAAGACGGCAAAACCAGAATAATAGATTACAAAACCGGGAAAGTGACCCGAAGGAAAATTACAGATAAGAATTTCCGTTTCATGTTTGAAGACCCGGGGTATAAAGAATACTTTCAAACTTTTTTTTACGCGCTTCTATATTGCGCCAAGCACCCCGATACAGAAGTTATGCCGGGAATTTATCCGTTGCGCGATATAGGCGGCGGTATCCATTACGCCGCTGAAAGCGCTATTGGAAAAGAAACTCTCGGAAAATTTGAGGACGGGGTTAAGGAGCTGCTGGAAGGATTATTTGACTCAGAAAAACCATTTATCCAAACAACAGACGAGGAACGATGCAGGTACTGCCCGTTTAAAAGCATATGTTACCGCGATTAGAATTACGTTTTCAGTTTCTTTTTCTTTGCCGCGGGGAACAATACGTTATTTAATATAAGCCTGTAACCCGGAGAGTTTTTATACAGCGAAAGATCTGTTTTAGGATCGCCCACGGCGTGCTGGTAGTCTTCAGGGTCATGACCGCCATAGAAAGTAAACGTGCCTCTTCCCAGGTTGCCGTGAATATATTTGACCCAATCGGTTCCGTCGTTTTTAGCAAGTATTGTAATATCGGGTTTGATAAACCTTTCATGAAAACCTGACTCCTGCCCCAGGAACCCTTTTATAACAGAAGTGTGGTCCTGCGTCAGCATTGAGGGTACCGGGTCGTCTTTGGCTGAGAAATCGAACAGTGTGAAATAATCGTTATACTGTCCTTTAAGAATCTCTTCATCGGTAATATCCAGGTCTGAATATTCATATACATACGGGTTCATAATAAATTTAAAATTCTGGAATGCGAAACATTCCGAATAATCGAGCTTATCATTTGCGTTCGGGTCGGCGGGGTCGCCGTCATACATTGACTCGCAAATATCAGTATACTGCGCCGCCAGCGCCATATCGGGAGTCGTAGTACCGGAGCACATTGTAAATAAAAATCCGCCGTTCATAACATATTCACGAAGCTTTTTAACTACTGCAAGCTTAAGCTGGGAAACCTTCGAGAAACCCATCTTTTTTGCCATATCTTCATTAGTCTGCTTCTGGGTAAGATACCACGGCGCAGTGCCGAACGCTGCAAAGAACTTCCCGTACTGTCCGGTAAAATCCTCATGATGAAGATGCACAAAGTCATATCCTTTCAGCTTTCCATCCAGCACTTCTTCATCCCAAAGCTTATCATAAGGTATTTCGGTATAATCAAGAACAAGCTGAACGGCGTCATCCCAGGGCAGCGTATTAGGCGGCACGTAGACGGCGATCTTGGCGACTTTCTCAAGCCTTACAACGTCCATGTTATTTTTGGGGTCCTGAACCTCGGCATAGATCTGAGCGGCCTGCGTTCCCGAAATAGCTTCAGAGCTAACGCCTTTATCTTTACATTCAGCTTCAAGCTCGGGAGAATAATCGAACATGAACGATCCGCCGCGATAATTCAAAAGCCAGTCAAGTTCCTTGCCGTGCAGTAAATGCCGGTATGCGACGCCGTAAGCTCTTAGATGGTCGGTCTGTGAATTTACATCCATCGGGATAAGGAGCTTTTGCTGGGCAAAAACAACATTAGCGGCAATAAAAGCGGATAAAACAAACAAAAAAATCTTTTTCATTGCTTACAAGTTATAGAGATAAGTTTTACTAATCAATTTAAATATTATAACTATTGGAATGCTATTGTCATTCCCGCGTGACAAGTTAGGTATAATTTTTACTTTATTTTCCTCAAAGTTGTTTCCTTAAATGTTTATATTTGTAATATAAATCAGAGATTTGTCTAAAGAAAAAATTCCGGAAATATCATATATCAAAGGGGTCGGGCCGAAACGCGCCCTTGCTTTTGAGTCGCTTGGAATACAACGAATCGAAGACCTCTTTACGATCTATCCAAGAGATTATTTGATCAACACGAAGATTATCAGCCTTGGTAAATACCGGGATTGCAACGTGTTGATTGCCGGAGAAATCACAGATAAACAGGCTCCAAGAAGGCCCAATCATCCGCTGAAAGTGATGGTAAAAGACTCAACAGGCGCTTTGGAATGCCTTATCTGGGGCAACTTCTTTTACAGGGAACGGCAGTTCCAGGTTGGCGACAAATATATGTTCTGGGGTAAAGTAAATTACAATACTTTTGAACACGGCGTGCAGTTTGACCTTCGCGACCACAAGAAATTTGACGCCGGCGACGAAGAGCTGTTAAAATATCCTCTCATACCGCTTTACATTTTATCAGGCGAGCTTAAGAAAACGTGGGTGAAACCCCTTACTCTTACCAAAATAGTATTTAATGCGCTGAAGAATTATTCCGGCAGGATAAATGAAGTTTTGTCGGAAAAAATAAGAAATGAAAATGACCTTCTGGAACACAAGAGCGCTATCCTGAGGATCCATTACCCTCATTCATCTGAAGATAAGGAAACAGCAAGAATGACTCTGGCTTTTGAAGAACTATTCTACCTTCAGCTTGTTCTGGCTCTAAGGAGAAAAAGCATCGAGCAGGAAGAAAAAGGAATTTCGTTCGTAAAAGTCGGGGAGAAATTTGAAAAGCTGTTTAAAGACTTACTGGGATTTGAGCTTACCAAAGCGCAGATGAAAGTAATTAAAGAGATCCGCGCCGATATGAAATCCTCAAAACCAATGAACCGGCTTTTGCAGGGCGATGTAGGAAGCGGAAAAACCATAGTCGCGATATTCGCAATGCTGATTGCCATTGAAAACGGCTACCAGGCGGCATTCATGTGCCCGACGGAAATTCTGGCTGAACAGCATTACAAGGTCCTTAAACAGTATTTTGACTCACTTGGACTGAAGACGGCGCTTTTGGTTGGAGGACAGAAGAAAAAACTGAGAGATGAAATTCTTGATGATATCAAATCCGGCAAAGCAAACGTAGTTATCGGCACTCACGCTCTCATCCAGGAATCGGTGGAGTTTAAGAGCCTGGGCTTTGTTGTCATAGACGAACAGCATAAATTCGGCGTGGTACAAAGAGCTAAGCTCCGCGCCAAAGGACTGAACCCTGATGTGCTTGTTATGACTGCAACGCCGATTCCCAGGACGCTATCTCTGACAGTATACGGCGACCTTGATGTATCGGTTATAGATGAGCTCCCAAAAAACCGGAAGCCGATAAAGACAGCGTTGAGATTTGAGAATGACAGGCTTAAGGTAAATAATTTTATCCGCGATGAAATAAAAAAGGGGCGTCAGGCGTATATAGTTTATCCTATTATCGAAGAATCAGAGAAACTTGACCTGAAATCAGCTGTGGCGCATTATGAATTGTTGAGCAAAAATGTTTTCAAAGATCTAAGGGTCGGCCTCGTTCACGGAAGGCTGCCTTGGCATGAAATCGACGATACGATCGAGGACTTCAAAAACAGGAAGCTTGACATACTGGTCACAACAACAGTCATAGAAGTAGGGATAGATATCCCTAATGCGACAATAATGGTAATAGAAGAAGCGCAGAGGTTCGGGTTATCGCAGCTTCACCAGCTGCGCGGGCGGGTTGGCCGGGGCGCCGAGCAATCGTATTGTATATTAATAGCCGAAAGCCGCGGAGAAATTTCAAAGGAAAGACTGGATACAATTGTCGAAACGACAGACGGGTTCAAGATTTCGGAAGTAGATATGAGGCTGCGCGGGCCCGGCGAATTTTTCGGGACAAGACAATCGGGAGACCTGAAATTTAATGTCGCCGATATTTCAAAGGATTTGCCGCTCATCGAAAAAGCGAGGAACTCAGCTTTCAAACTTGCCGAAGACGACATACAACTAAGGAAAGAAGAAAACGGAGTAATACGCGAGTACTTTCTTGTAAATTATAAGGATTCAATGGATTTGATAAAAGTAGCTTAATGATAATGAATAACTGAAGTTACGCAAAATGATAAATTTGTAAAAAATTTTCAT
This sequence comes from uncultured Ignavibacteria bacterium, assembly GCA_963816535.1. Taxonomy (GTDB): domain Bacteria; phylum Bacteroidota; class Ignavibacteria; order Tepidaquicellales; family OLB5; genus CAWFKW01. The sequence continues at coordinate 82,334 of CAWFKW010000002.1, forward strand.
TTTTATGAGCTCCGTTAGGAGCGGAATATTTGTAGAAATTAATGAAAACAATTTTAGCTCCGTTAGGAGCGACATATGAAATGGATTCCAGCCTTCGCGCCTGCCTGCCGCCATGCCATAGGCAGGTAAACAGGCAAGGGAATGTTTTGCTTAACTTCAGTGAATAATGAATACTTATTAGATACAGATGAAATCACCTCTCAAATTCCGGGCAATAAAAAAAAGCAGAGCCTTTTAAAGACTCTGCTTCGGGAATATATAGGAGGGTTAAAAAAGTTATTTGATAAGCATCATTTTCTTAACGTCCGTGAAATTAACCGAGCCGTCCGTAGACTTAGCGCTTATCCTGTAGAAGTAAACGCCTGAGGCCAACTGTGAAGCGTTAAAGCTGTAATTGTATGTGCCTGCATTAAGATTTTGATCAACCAACGTACTGAGTACCTTACCTGTAATATCATATACAACAAGCTTAACAAAAGAAGATGCGGTTACCGAGAACTTAATGCTGGTTGACGGATTGAACGGATTTGGATAATTCTGCGCAAGATTGAATTTTGCCGGAGTTTCGTTAGTTTGATTGCTGATACCAAGCGTGGACTGGCATAATCTTGAAGAATAGAGACCTGAACCCGAGCCCATCGAATAGACTGCAAAACAGTCGTCTCCGCCGCCAATCCTGTAGCCGGCAATAGCTTTAGTATAAACTGTATCTACGCCGGGGGAAGAGATTGCAGTAGGATACGGCTCAGAAAAGCTTCCGTTAAAGAATCCTGCATAATAACCTCTTGTTCCGCCGGTTGCGTCCTGAGTATATGCCACTTTGAACTGGTTAATGTAGCTTCTGATTGCAGTTATATCTACGCTTCTGCATCTGCTGACGTCCGGATCTATTATAGCGCCGGCCCAGGTAGCGCCGCCATCCAGAGTATTTAAATAATACGGGTCCCAGTCATTGCCGGAATAATTTCTCACGTAAACTATCATTCCGTAAAGGTTGCTGCTGCCGCCGTTGAAAGCTATTTTTGCGCCGTAATCCTGGTGAGTTTCAGCTATTGAACTGCCTGAGGTTGTTGAGCCGTAGTTATCGCTCCAAGCATAATAAATATTGTAGTTGCCCGATCCCGGAACATTGTAAACCGTAATTATCCTGTTGTAACCGCCTGAAGTCCTAAAGTAAGCTATGTCCGTCCACAAATAAGTGTTTGCAGGAACAGTTGACGAATACCAGTAGAAACTGCCGAATAAATTATTAGGATAGTTTATCACCGGGCTTGCTGCAAATGGGCTCGGCAAGTAAGCGTACTTCAGTTTATTAAAGTGCTGCGTGCCGCTGTAAGTTGAATCAAACGAACAGCTGACATAAATGTAAGTGGCGGTCGTGTAATTTGAATTGTCGCTGGTGATCCTCGGGTTATAATATCTGTTTGTAGTTGTTGCGTATCCAGGCCACAATAAATTATAGCCGCTGTAGATGTTTGTCGAAGTATTGAACCTGAAGAGCAGGCTGTACGACCTGCCGTTTACAAAGTCGCTGTATCCTGCAACGCCGTATAACCACATTGCCGAACCGTCATAAGCAAGCTCTATATCAAGCTCGCCCGGCCTGAAATCTGAATTATCGAAGAAGTAAAAATAGTAAGCGTAGTTCCAGGTCTGTCCGCCGTCATCTGAATAATATATCTTGCAGGTATCGCTCACTCCGGCTGAATAAACTGTCGACGCAACCCATATTCTTCCGGCATTCGGAAGGCCTGCCGGAACAGTTTGTGTGGCGCTCGACCAGATTCCTGAACCTGAAATAACGGTTGAATTTACATAGTCGGGATCGTTATGTCCGGGTTTATTTTCGCCCATTGCAATACCTCCCCGTGTATTTACGCTTGGAGTTAGCTGAACAGAAGATGTGCCGTTAAGCTGGTTTAACTGCGATTCAAGCTGTGATTTAAGCTGCATGTTATTGGAAGAGCGCGCAGCATCAAGCTGGCCGAGTAAATTCTGCTCCTGCGGGCTCATCGGATTTTGATGAGGCTGAACAGTTGTTAACGACTGAATGTCGTTTGTTGACTGTGAATTTGAATAAAGAACCTGCGGGGCAGGCGCCTGTTTGTTAGTTTGCGCAAAAATATTGAAGTTAATGATCCCTGAGATCATGATAACTATTATTGCGCTGATAAAGGGAATTGCAAACGGATATTCCGTTTTTGATGGGCGAGTGTTTCTGTTTGCTGAGTGTTTCATTGCTGTTTTTTTCCTTTCGTTTTAGTTTTTTTGAATTTTTTTGATTATTGTTATTTGTACTTCTTGTCACAAATATATTTTTTAAGCTTTCAGAATTTCTTACAGTAACCTTACAGTTTCATATTATTGTTATTTAATGACTTATATGGGCAGGACTTGAAGCGCGTCAAATGCAGAACATGGGATTATATTGTTTAACTTGAAGCGATTAATTATTTTGCATTTTAACAAGCACGCTGATCTCATGCGCTTCAAAGCACTAATTTTCCTTGTTTTACTTGCGTTAGCATTCTGGACTGAAATGTTCTATTTTAAACATTTCAATTTCTGGTATGAGATGATAATAGCAGCTGGGGCCCTTGCCGGAATTTCGATTTATCTAAATCACCGGGCGGGGCCCGATATAAATTTCAGGTTATATTACTTTGAGAATAAATATATCCTTGCAGGCATAATATCGGCGGCGGTTCTGTATCTTGTATTCTTTGCGGGGGACAGGATCTCGGACCTCATCTTTAACTTTGCGGATAAACAGGTAAACGGAGTTTATTCAAACAAATCGCTTCTTGACCCTACGGTAATAGGTTTATTACTTTTCTTTTTCATTGGTCCTGCGGAAGAAATATTCTGGCGGGGATTTGTTCAGGATACGCTGGCGCATAAATTCGGAGAGAATGCAGGGTGGATTATAGCATCAATTATTTACGGAGCTGTTCACATAGTAGCTCTTAATTTTATGCTTTTTATGGCGGCTCTTATATGCGGATTCTTCTGGGGCTACATTTTTAAGCGTTATAAATCTCTCTGGCCGGGAATAATTTCACACGCCCTTTGGGATCTGACAATATTTGTATTACTTCCGGTTAGGTAATTCAATTACAAATTACTAATTTCCGAAGTAAAACAGAAAAGGGGCTCAAGCGCCCCTTTTGTGTTATTAAAAATTCAGCGAATCATTATTTTGTTATCTCAATAAGTGCGCTGGCAACGGTCTGCCTTGAGCTGTTCAGAAGAAATACCCTGAAGACGCCCGGCTTATCGAAATTCAGATCTTTGCTTGCGAAATAAATGTATTTCATATCAGCTGTAACCGTATACGGAAAATCTTTGTAATACTCAAATTTCCCGGAATTGCAGTTGAACTTGTCAAACTGTATTGTAACATCCGTTAAGCCTAAAGCGTAATCGCATTTAACCATAACGGTCAGGTAACCTGTTGTAAAGCGGTCGCTAATACCGACTTCGCCGCCGTCATATTTCTCGCAGAAATACATAACCGGCGCGCTTTGGGCATGCGCTTTGTTTGAAAATCCCACAAGCAATACCAGTGTGAAGATGCCGATTAAAACCTTAATTTTGTTCATGTTTTTCCCCTTTCTGATTGATCATAATTGTTTTTTCCAAATTTTCTTTGTGCAATTTAATAAAAAAATCGCACTTATTATATACCCTCAGAACCGCTTCATACGGTCCCCAAGGGCTTTTTTATAAACGCCTTCAATATTATGCAGCATAACGTCTTCCGTAAACCTTGAATTTATTATATTCAGGCTCTCCTGCCCCATTCGCTTTCTGAGATTTTCGTCTTTTAAGAGCAGGATCAGCTTCTCCGATATCAGCCCCGGTTTCTTATCTTCAACTATAAATCCGTTAATTCCTTCATCAACCATTGCCGGCATATCGCCTACTCTTGTTATCACCATCGGCAGTCCCTGCGCCAAAGCATAAAGCATTGAATAGGGAAATGTTTCGCCTCCGCCTTCAACAGATGTATGCGCGTATATATCAAACGCTGAATAAACCGCCTGCATGTCGTCTCTGAAACCCGGGAAAATCACGGCATCCTTAACGCCGAGCGATTCTGCAAGCGAGTGAAGCTGTTTTTCAAGCTTCCCGCTCCCAACTATCATTAATCTTGTCGACGGAAATTCGCGCAGCGCCGCGGGAAAAGCACGCAGTAAATATTCCTGCCCTTTAAATTCGACCATTCGCCCCACATTTCCAATCAATACCTGGTTATCGTTTAAGCCAAATTCGCTTCTTACCTTAGCGCGCAGGCTCAGGTCCCGTTTCATAGATTCCGGCGCGATACCAAGATGAATCAAGGTAATCTTGTCTTCTTTTATGCTGTCGTCTTTCAACAAAAGCTCTTTAGTACACTCGCCATCCACAATAAACTGGTCCACCAACCTCGTGTTGCGGTACCAGTGGGTTGGATTATATTCAATGGAGTGGAAACTGTGGTTTGTGGTTACATGTTTTACCCCCGCCCATTTGGCGGCAAAGGCGCCCGCTGTCCGGTCATAATTCGTATTTGAATGAACCAGGTCGATCCTGTTTTCAACAATAAATTTTTTGAGCGCGTTAATAATTTTCAGCAGTTTTCCTTTCCCTTTTTTTGGATAATCGAGAGGGAAAACGTTAATTCCTGCCTTTACGCATTTCTCATATATCAGGTTATCTTTTCTGCACGAAACCCAGACATTATGGCCGTTCTTCTTCAGTAAGTCGGCAAACTGGTAAACAAAGAACTCGCCGCCGCCGTAAATATCAAGCGCGTTTAATAATAATATATTCATAATTATATACAAGTTAGTTTCATTTTATCAATTTCTAAATGGAAAATGGCGTTCTCATTTTGGGATATTTTTAGTACAGTGTTTTTGTGTCGGGACGAAAGTCCCGACACCACACAGCGCTGTGGCGCCAGGTCTTACGACCTGACGCAGCGTTCTTATGAGCTTTTCCTAAAAGAGTAATTCATATACATATTTAATAAAGATTGATTTTTATATATTCGAATTAGAAAAAAATGCATATTTAGGCTGATTTTGCAAAAAAAGTCCAATACTTCTGAAATTCTGATTCCCGCCATAACGATATTATCTGACCTGGCGGCTATAGAAGCATCGTTTCTTTTTTCTTATTGGCTGAGGTTTTACTCGCCGCTCGCCCGGATATTTCCATTTGACGGACCGGTTCCTCCTTTAAGCGGTTACATAACTCTTTCGCTAATGACAATGCCTGTCTGGCTGCTTATCTTTCAATCAAGGAAGATGTACCGCTCGCGCAGGGTTGTATTCATATTTGATGAGTTCTTCCTCCTAGCGCGCTTAGCGACGTTCGGGATTGTTTTCTCATTCGGGCTCATCTTCTTCTACAGGGTTTTCCCATATTCAAGGCTCGTGTTTGTTTTATTATGGTTATCTTCAATTATTCTCGTAACGGTTGGAAGGTACATAGTTCTGAAAATTGAAAAAACGCTCTACAATAAGGGAAAGGCGTTAAGAAACGCGCTGGTTGCGGGTAATAATTCAGCGGCCAAAGATATTTATGATAATTTTATGGGCCACCCATACGCCGGCTATAATATTTTGGGTTACATCGAAGAAGATGATTTCAGCGGTGAAAATTTCCTTGAGGGGAGGAAGAGGCTTGGCTCTTTCTCGCAAATACTGGACATAGTTAAAGATAATAGGGCGGATTCCGTCCTGGTGGCGCTTCCTTCAAAACAAAACGATCTGCTATTCGAGCTCATGAGGCAGTGCGAAGGCGAGAACATAGAGTTTTTGCTTGCGCCTGATTTTCTTGAAATGATAACATCTTCCGTCAGGGTGCAGGAAATAGACTCTATCCCGTTTCTGAAGATCAAAAGCATCCCGATGAATGTATGGAACAGGATGGTGAAACGCATATTCGACTTCTCGTTTGCATTATTCATACTCTCTGTAACATCTCCCCTGTTTATATTTCTTGCATTGGCTGTAAAGTTATCATCAAAGGGACCGGTATTTTATAAGCAGGAACGAATAAGCATGACCGGTAAGAACTTCCGGATGATAAAATTCAGGTCAATGGTCGTAAACGCCGAAAAAGAAACCGGGGCCGTGTTTGTTTCAAAGAATGATTCGCGTTACACGCCTATAGGAAAGTTTCTGCGCAAGTTCTCGCTTGACGAATTGCCCCAGTTCCTGAACGTTCTGAAGGGCGAGATGAGCATAGTTGGGCCGCGTCCGGAGCGCGAGCATTTTGTAAACCTGATGAAAGAGAAGATACCGAAATATCTTGAACGCCACCGCGTTAAATGCGGCATCACCGGATGGGCGCAGGTAAACGGGCTTAGGGGCTCAGATACCTCAATAGCCGAAAGAATTGAATACGATATTTATTATATCGAAAACTGGTCGGTTATTTTCGACCTGAAAATTATAATGAAGACTTTAAAAGAAATGTTTTTTTCAAAGGCGGCATTTTAAAATATGATACCTGTTGTAGTTTTCTACGCGCATGTAGTATTTCTTGTATACATGTTCACCAGGAACTTAATTGAAGAAGGCGGCGTAAGCGCATTTCTTAGTATACTTTTCATTGTGGTTATCTTCAGCGTCGGCTGGACGTTTTCGGAGTTCGTTCTCGGATTTTTCATTAAGCCCGAAGGATTCGGGCTCATGTTCCCCCGCGCGGCTTTTTCGCTTCTGCTCCTGACAGCAATTGAAACCGTTTTCTACAGGTTCTACTACGGAAGCAAGGCCAGGGCAAAAGCCGATGCCTGACCTAAAACCCGGGTCCAAAAAATTATCCTTACTCTTTGTCATTCTACTGCTGATAATAATTGTGCAGCGATTTTTCCATTTAGGAAACGTTATCGAAGAGCCTTTTTCATGGCGGCAATTTGATACGGAATTTTATGCATACGATTTTTATACGCACGGCATGAATTTGCTGCAGCCGGCAGTATGCTGGATGGGCGGGTACAGAACCCTGGCTCTCGAGTTTCCCTTTATGTCAGCGGTCATTTCTTTTTTTTATTCTTTATTTGGCCCGAATGTTGTTATTGCAAGAATTGTCATATTGACGTTCTCGCTCGGTTCGGCGTACTACCTATACTTAATAGTAAGAAAACTCTGTTACCCCGGGATAGCCGCAATAACAGCGCTTATTTACCTGATGGCGCCTATGAGCCTTTATTACATGCGCGGCCTTTTCATCGATTTTCCTGCGCTGTTCTTCGCGTTTGGAATGTTTTACTATTACCTTACCGGTTTTGAAAAATCGGGTTACGGACGTTTACTTATTGGTTCCGCGTTCGGAGTATTAGCTTTCCTTATAAAAGCGCCTTATGTATTTTTTCTTTATATCCCGTTGCTGTATTTTATTATTAAGGAAAAGAAAGTAAAAACGCTGTTCAAAGCGCTCCCATTGCTGGCGATACCGCCCGCCGCATTCATAGCCTGGCAAATGTATACAGTAAAACTTAACGCCGCAGCTCCTGACTGGTACTTCATCCCCGGCTATTTTAAATTCACAAATATGGATTCATGGTACTTTGGAGATCTTGCGCAAAGGCTTAATATTGAATATTGGAAAACCCTGTTCTTCAGATTTGTTGAATCCGGTACGTCATACATTGGAATAGTATTATTCCTGCCGGGATTATTTCTGAAGACTGAAGTGAAAAACGGCAAAACCGTTTTTGGATATTACGCGCTGGGGGCGATCATTTACCTTCTCATTTTTTTCAGCCTGAATGTTATTCACGATTACTACCAGATCCCTCTGCTTGTCATTTCTTCGTTCTTTATGGCCGTTACGATCGACTTCATTTACAGAAAGCTAAGCGGCAAAGGTACAATTGCGGTGGGCGTAATTATGATTATTCTGTTTATCAACTGCATTTGGTTTACAGAGAGATGGTACTACAAACCTGACCGAACGAGATTAGACGCAGCAGAACTGATCGAACGCAATACAGATAAGAACGGGCTTGTGATAGCTTCTATACCCGATACCGACCCACGCGACCCAAGATTGCTTGCGCCGGCGCGCCGGTACGGCTGGTCGATAAAGACTTCGGATTTGAGCGCGGGTCTGATAGATTCACTGAAACAAAATGGCGCGCGGTATCTTGCCATCGTGGAAAAAGAGGAAATTAGCGGCGGGTTAGCAAAATATCTTGGCGCTTATACCGTCAAGGAATTTGCTCTGCAAAACTCGGCTTCAAAGCTCATTTTATATACAATTAAATAACGAAGGGCTCGCGGAATTTCAGCGCCATATCTTTCGGGAGGATTTTGATAAGTAACTTCTGAAGCAGCGCTCCTGATTTTAGCGCGTAAATTCCAAGCGTTGCCTCCCCTTCCATGCCCCTGGAGCGTATTTTTACCACACCCGGCGAAACATCCTCCATTTGCACCAGGTTGGTGCCCTGTTCAATTTCGAACCTCGCATTGGTTTCGCCAAACGGGGTTCTGAAGCCGAGCAGGTTTACAGGAAATACGCTTACGGTGAGCGCTGAAGTTTCGCTTGCTCTTAGTACCGGCGGCGCCATATCTATCTTTACTCCATTTGGCGTGAATATAAACCGGTCGGAGAGCAGCCCCAGCAGAACAACAGCGAGAAGTATTGTTAGTCTTTTGTAGTTAATAATTTTTTGAATGCTCCCTTGGCGCCGGGAATAATTTAATCATCGCCGAAGCGAAGTTTTACATTTTTGGGAAGCTCTATCTTACTGTCCCCGGTCTCAGGTTTCTTCTTCTCAAGTTTTTTGTCATAAGCGGTCTGCTTCAGAATTTTTTCATCCACCAGCTTAGCGTGCTGCACTTCCTCGTCAAATTCCTTAATTTCATTCACCTCGGTGAACAGCAGGTTGAACTCCGGGGTTTCCCTGTATTCTTCTTTCTGGACAAACGAATTCTGTTCCAGTTCGTCAAACAGATTCTTTTGCGACCGGGGCGTCTTTCTTCTCGGGGCGGAAATCCTTGCTTTGATCCTGAATTCATCTTTTGCATCGACTATTTCTATATTCTCTTCTCCCGTATCCGAAAACAATTTTATCTCTTCGGAATCCCTTGAACTTAGGTCAAGTTCCCTTACCTTTTCCCTTTGTTTCTTTCTTTCTGCCAGCTCTTCGTATTTGCCCACTTTATAAAGCCTCTCACGCGTTTGATGAATAGAAGCTATAAGCCCGCTTTCGTCCGCATTCACCAGCTTTCCGTCCCTTACTTTAAACTCGCCTTTCAGTATGATATCGGAAAAACTGAATGAAGTAAGATTATCCACCATAAAATCGCACACGTCTTCAAAATCCGGGCTTTGCGGGAAGAACTGGAACCTTATGTCCGTAAGGTCTATAATCGCAATATCGGCTACCTTATTTATATCAATAGTAAACGAATCATCGCCGTTCTTTCCGCCGCTAAAGAACATATCATACGGCACAACGGTAATCGCTTTTAGCAAATCTATGCTTGAGAGGTTCAGCTCTTTATATTTGTTCCTGAAGAAACGCAGGTCTTTAAACATATCTTCCCCCAGCCATCCTGTGCCGATGGTAAACTTGATCCCGAAATTTATGTAATCATCTATAGGGAAATACCTGTTTGTAAAATAAAGCAGGTCCCTGGGGCACACTATTACGCCGGCGCCCTTTTCCCTGATAATTTTCAGTTCATCATAACTAAGGTAGAGCGGGTTTATGAGGAAAGTATTGCCGTCCATCAGACCGTACTCATCCAGATACTTGATGATAGGCTTCCCGAAGGTTTGCCGGAAGTTATCAGTCACGTCTTTATTGGTTGCAATTTCAAGGAACAGCTTTTCTACCCCCTGGCTTCTGAGTTCGGTTATGGTTGTAATATCAAAAATCGTCAGCTGGTTTTCGTCGGTCAGGTAATACGCCGGGTTCAGCTCCTTGTGGTTCTTGATTTCATCGAGCTCCTGCCTGACAGGGTAAGCGGCCGATGCAGTCTGCCCTGTAACTTTAAGCGCCTTTGACAGATGGTCGAGGTGATAACCGTCTTTACGGAGCGAAAACTCGTTAAGCGCCGATATGCCGGATTTGAGGTTCTTTGCAAAAGAATACGTATAAATATTTTCCAGGTCGCTGTTTATCTCGTCGTTCTCAAGCTCCTGGTATATATAATTAAATATCAGGTCGGTATAGATATCTCCGTCATGAACTTCATAGTGCCTGTTGCGAAGAAGGTAATTGATGAGCGCGCCTTCAGACTTCAGGCATGCGTTAACAAAAGTCGGCATAACGAGCTTGCCGGAGCAATCCACAACTTCAGCCGAATCCTTGTATTTACCGGTCCATGCGTTTAGTTTATCGGCGGCTCTTGCATCCCGCACATCTATCATATCGGTTATCTTATTGCCGCTTATCAGTATATAATAACTGGCAAGTTCTTTGGCGTTTCCCAGTGAAAATACAAGAGCGTTACTTAATATTATCATAACTCTATTCCGTTTTTACTTCTGAACCTAAAATCTGAATTCCCGTTTAAGCGCTTCCTCACAGGTCTGTTATCTCAAAATTCTCATCAATAATGAATTTGCTTTTCTTAAGTTCGTTCTTTCCGCCCTCGCAGAGCGCATACTCAAATCCGTCTCTGACGCTGGCGGCGCCGTATTCTCCGTTCGCATTAACTGCGATGAACCCCACCTGGTAGTCATGGTCGCGGTTTTTATGTGAGAGCAAATTAAGCTTAATTACGCGTTTAGAGGCGCTTTCGCATGCTCCCTGCGGAGACATTCCCTGCCGCATAAGTTCAACTACCAGAAAGCTGCCGCACGCCCTTACGCATTCTTCGCCCCGCCCGGTCGCCGCAGCCGCTCCAACGCCGCCATCAACGTACAGCCCCGCTCCGATAATGGGCGAATCACCCACACGCCCGTGAAGCTTCCACGCCGTGCCGCTGGTAGTGCATGCCGCCGATAGATGCCCGTCTTTATCTATAGCAACCATGCCTATTGTATCATGATTCCCGTCTTCGTTTATGTCTAATTTTTTTACTTTGTACTCGTCGGTATGAAATTCCTGCGACTTCCCGTAATTGCCGGACTTCCATTCATTGTACTTTCTTATCGAATTCTCGGAATGAAGTATATCCGGCTGGAAACCGTTCATTACCGCAAAATTAAACGCGCCCTCGCCGGCCAAGCAAACATGCTCCGTCACTTCAAGTATTAAACGCGCCACTGAAACCGGGTTCTTTATGTGCTCGATACAAACTACTGAACCGATCCTTGCGTTCCAGTCCATAATAGCGGCGTCAAGCGTGAGCCTTCCTTCGGCGTCAGGCAAACCGCCATATCCTACGCTGAGCACGCCGGGGTTGTCTTCCGAAACCCTGACGCCCTGTTCTACCGCGTCAAGCGAGTTCCCGCCTGATGAGAGAATCCCGTAAGCTTTCTCATTCGCGGCAATGCCGTGCTTCCATGTTGAAATTACAAGCGGCCTCATTTACAAAGATACAAATTCATATGAATAAATTGTTATATTAATATCCGGTTAACCTATTTTTACTGAATGTAATTTATCCATAATTTATATATAATTAAATACTTCAATAGCGCCATTGATTTACATATTCTATTGCTGCATTTTTCATTAACTTGCGTTTCTCAGGCGTTATAAATGACTAAGAAAAATGAAATATCCAATATAGGCAATGTGTTCAAGGACCTGCAAACTCTTGAAACTCCAAGGCTGGTACTGAGGAAATTAACTATGAGAGACGCAAACGACGTGTTCGATTACGCCTCGATGCCCGAAGTTTCTAAACACGTTACGTGGGACTATCACCGCACGGTCGCAGATTCAATGGCTTTCCTGAAATCAATAATCGTTCAGTACGAAAACGGGATACCCAGCCCGTGGGGAATAGTTTATAAAGAAGATAATAAACTGATCGGCACCGGAGGCTACCATAACTGGAACCCGGAACACCGAAGGGCTGAAATCGGATACGCCATATCATCGCGGTACTGGAACAGGGGCATTATGACAGAAACTTTAAAGAGAATGCTGAAGTTCGGATTTGAGGTCATGGCGCTCAACAGGATTGAGGCGCTTTGCAAAATTGAAAACGCCGCATCCGAAAAAGTAATGCAGAAATGCGGAATGAAATATGAAGGAACGCTCAGAGAGCAGATGTTTGTGAAACGCGAATACCAGGATTTGAAACTTTATTCCATTTTGAAGAATGAATTTGATAGTTAAGAAAGATAAAGCCGAGCCCCTGGATATTCTGGTGAACAGCGCGGGTTTTTACACAGGGTTCGGCGTTAACCATGAAGATAAACAATTCCGCGGTCTGCTTGAGATAACGCCGGTTGTTAATAACAGAGGCGTTAACGTTAAATACCGCGCGGTTGGCACCATGGGGGACGAGTTTGAAAAAGACATCAACCTGTTCAGCAAAGATACCATTCTCTATAACGAGGAACACACGCTTATAGCCTACAACAATCATAATAAACTTTGTTTGTGGACGCTGAATAATAATGCGCCGACCGTCTGTTTGTTCAAGCTTCGCAGGTTCAGAAGAATCCCGGGGAACAAAACTATTATGATATTCGGGTTTGGAGACAGGGGCGATGACAAAATATTCCGCGAAGAAATTTCAATGGAAATTTGGGATGCCGGCAACATTGCCTATAATTATTTCTGGGGAGAGCCGGGCGGGCTTTTTCTTTCACGCTCAACTGTTATAATGAGAAAGCTGTAAACAGAGCGCTTTGATCAGGCGGGGCTTGGAACCAATTAATTAAATAACACGGGCTTATGGCTTATTTCCCAATAACCTTGTAGTTAAAATTAATTTTAGACATATTTTCTGAGATGAAAAGGGCTCTTTTTTCTATAATTCTGTTGTTTTTACCGCTTATCTTCGGTAACTCACAGCAAAGTACCCAGGGTACATCGCCAAATGCATTCAAGATTGCGCGCTTAAAATATTCCGGCGGCGGCGACTGGTACAACGACCCCTCGTGTGAAGTGAATATGATGGACTACCTGAAGAAAAATACGGTGGTAGACGTTGACGAACCGAAATTCTATACGGTCGATATCGCCTCAGATGACATATCCAATTATCCTTTCATACTTATAACCGGACACGGAAATATTTCATTTGATGGTATGGAGGTAAAGCGCCTCAGGACATATCTTGAGCGCGGCGGTTTCCTTTACGCTGATGATGATTACGGAATGGATATTGCTTTCAGGCGCGAAATGAAAAAAGTGTTCCCTGACCAGGAAATGAAAGAGCTTCCGTTTGACCATAAGATATATAACATCCACTACAGCTTTCCGGCCGGACTCCCGAAAACGCATGAGCATAACGGCAAACCCCCGCAGGGCTTCGGATATTTTATTAACGGCAGGCTGTGCTGCTATTACACATACGAGACCAACATCTCCGACGGATGGGCTGACCAGCGCGACCATGAGGACCCGGAAGATAAACGCCAGGAAGCCCTCAGAATGGGAACAAATATCATAATTTACGCTTTAAGTAATTAAAGAAGCGGCCGCATTATATTGAGCAGTTTAGAACTAATATACCAGAGCTTTCTTAACAGGATTTCCGCAGTAAGCCGGAAAGACGTTCTGTTCAATCTGTATAAGCAGAACCTTATTGCATTGTCAATTTTTGTAATAGCCGCACTGTTGCTCGTTTCAGCTGAAGCACTTTTCGGTCTCTCATCAGCGGTAAGAAAGTTTATTTTCTTCGGATACTTATCGGCGTTCTTCGCAACCGCCGTTTTAATTATACTCCGCTCTGTATCGTCGCTTGGAAATACAAAGAAGCCGCAAATGGTAGGCAAATATGCAAACCGTATCGGCGGAAACTTTCCTGAAATAAAAGACAACCTGCTTAACGCGATCCAGATTTACGGATATACAAACAGGAAGGAAAATATTTTCTCCGGCGACCTTGTTGCTGAAAGTATTAACCTTGTTAATGAAAGGTCAAAGCCATTCGACTTTTCGAGAGTAATATCCTTTGGAAAGCTGAAAAGTTTTGCCGTTGTTTTTGCAGCGAGCTTATTAGCGTTTACAGCGCTTATGCTTGCCTTCCCTAATATTTTCCTGGCCGCAGCTAACAGGATTGTTAATTACAATTTCACTTACGTTGAAAATTCGCTTGGCATCGCTTTTGAAATTAAGCCGGGCAACGCTGAAGTATCAAAAGGCGATAACGTTGAAATTAACGCAAAGGTTCTGTTTAACGACCCTAATTATAAAACCGATGAAGTAACATTCATAACTAAAACTGTGACAGATGAGGGCATTGAGCTTTCTTCTAACTCGGAGAAATTAAGCGCGTTTGCACCGAACGAATTTAAGGCGGCCGTTAACAATGTAAGCTCAAATGTGCTGTATTCATTCGAGTATAAAGGCATTAAAAGTTCTGAATATAAAATAACGGTCACGGGCAGGCCAGTCATAAAAAGCATGAAGATCACTGTTTATCCTCCAGCCTACACAAAGCTCCCATCAAGAGTTGTTGACGGAACCGAAATTACAACCATAATGGGAAGCAGAATATATTTTGAAGTAGAATCGTCCGATAATATTTCAAAATCGTTCATGCAGTCGGCCGGCAGTCCTCCGCTTCCGCTTGAAATAAACGAGAAGACGGCTTCAGGTTCGTTTATTGCCACCCGCAACGCAACTTTCAGGTTCACGGTCACGAAGGATTTTAACGGCAGTTCGCTTGCCAGCATAAACGGCGTCGACTACGCTTTGAACGTCATTCCCGATGAATACCCTAAGATATCCGTTGTGGATCCGGCCGGCGAGTTCTCGCTGAGCGGCGAGAATGAGATCCAGGTTCGCTCCCGTATCTCTGATGATTTCGGCTTCACCAAAATGAGGCTCGGCTATAAATTATCAAAGTCAAAATACGGAATGACCGATAAGGATTATAAATATGTTGATATTCCGATCCAGAATACCGATGCCACGGGGCTTGAAGTACCTTATGAGTGGAACCTCGAAAGACTGAATCTGGGGACGGAGGATGAGGTCGAATACTTTGTTGAAGTTTACGATAACGACGCTTTCAGCGGCCCGAAAATGACGAGAAGCGATACGAGGAAACTTATCTATCCATCGCTTGATGTTTTGTTAAACAAGACTGAAAAGACAAAAGACGATATCGAAAACTCGCTTAAATCGGCTTATGATGACGCCATGGACCTCAAGAAAGATATGGACGAGCTTAAAGAAAAAATGGAGAAAAACCCGGAAGAGCTTGGCCTTAACGACCCGAAGAAACAGCAGGAAATGCAGAACAAGATAGACAACATTCAGAACCAGTTTGAGAACACGCAGAAGAAACTTGACGACCTGATGCAGGACCTGCAAAACAATAACCAGATCTCGAAGGAAACCATTGAGAAATATATGGAGCTGCAGAAGATGCTCCAGCGCATAGACTCAAAAGAGCTTCGCGAGATGCTGAAGAAGCTGCAGGATGCTTTTAAGAACATGAACCCAGACCAGCTAAAAGAGGCGATGAGGAATTTTAAGTTTGACGAAGACACTTTTAAGAAATCGCTGGAAAAAACCATGGAGCTTCTGAATAAGATATTGAACGAACAAAAATTCGGAGATTTAGCAAAGAAGCTTGATGAAATAACGAAGAAACAGGATGAAGCAAAAGAACAAACTAAGAACGCCGACCAGAAGGACCAGGATAAGCTGAACGATATTTCAAAAACGCAGCAGCAGATAAAAGATGAATATGAGAACTTTCAGAAACAGCTGAAAGAGCTTAACGATAACATGAAGAAGATGAATAACGACCAGACTGCAAAAGACATGGAAAAAATGCTGCAGGAGATGATGAAGAAACAACTGGAGCAGAAGATGCAAAACGCTTCCCAGGACCTGCAGAACAGCAAAAAGAATTCGGCTGAGGATAAACAGGGAGAGCTCTCGCATGACTTGAACCAGATGAACCAGCAAATGCAGGACATGCTTTCAAACATGATGCAGAATGAGAACTCGAAGTTAAACGCGGCGATGGAGAAAATGCTGGATAAGCTGAAAGAGCTCTCCAAAAAGCAGGGGGACCTTAAGAAAGA
Source organism: uncultured Ignavibacteria bacterium (assembly GCA_963816535.1). Taxonomy (GTDB): domain Bacteria; phylum Bacteroidota; class Ignavibacteria; order Tepidaquicellales; family OLB5; genus CAWFKW01. The sequence goes on from CAWFKW010000002.1 coordinate 98,453, forward strand.
GACCGGGGATATGGACAAGCAGTCCTCACCTGATGAATTTAAGGAGCAGAAACAAAAGCAGGACGCTTTAACAGACCAGCTATCCAAAACTATTGATGAATTAATGAGCCTCACTTCTGAGATGGGGCCCAACCCGATGCTGAGCAAGAATCTTGGCGACGCATATAATGATATGGCGAAAGCTTCGGATAACCTTGGCAAGAAGAACAGCAAGGATGCAAACAACTCGCAGGGAAGCGCGAAAGAAAATCTTGATAAAGCAATCGAGAAAATGACCAAAATGTGCCAAAGCGGCAAGCCCGGAAACGGCAAATCCGGAAGCAGCCTTGAGCAATTATTACAGGCGCTCCAGCAGATGATACAGCGGCAGCAATCGCTTAATCAGAAGATGGGAGAAATGGGCACGAACGGAAACCAGGGAAAGCTGAACCAGGAGCAGATGGCGCAGATGCAGAAGCTTCAGATGGAACAGCAGACGATACAAAAAAATCTCCAGCAGCTGAACGAAGAGTTCAAAAAACAGCAGGAAGAAACCGGCAGGAAACTGCTCGGCAACCTTGACGAGGTGCAGAAGGATATGATGGAAGTCATAAAAGACCTGCAGGATAATAACATAACGCCCGAAACAAAAAAACGCCAGGAAAAAATTCTTTCGCGAATGCTCGATTTCCAGCTTTCGCAAAGAGAAAAAGATTTTGAGCAAAAACGTGAATCGAGGCCGGGTAAAGATTATGAGCGTTCGTCGCCGCCGGAAATAGTAATATCCCGCCCGAACATAATTAACGGCGTGAACCAGGATGCGCTCGACGTTCAGAAAGAAAGCTACAGCGACAACTACGAGGCCCTTATCCAAAAATACATGGAGAAAATGAGGGCTATAAACCGCTAGATTACTTCAATTTAGCTAGCTCATTTACTAACCTATATTATTCTTATTCAGATTTTTGTAATGATAACCGAAAGAGATTGTAGTAAAATGATCTTATTGAATTGATGCTACAATGAAATCGCATTATATTATTTTACATTTTTAATCAAATAGCGGCGTTTATAATTTTGAGTTTTTTCAAATTTTATTTTTCAATTTCTAATTAATTTAGATTAATATTATTAAACCAATGAAGACAGCGATACTTTTTTTCTTACTGATTTCGACATACATCTTTGCACAATCATCTATCCCCGATAATGCAGTGGGTATACACTATTCATACGACAGCCAGGGAAGAATGATAACTACAACCAATCCTATAATACACAATTCTAATTTTAAACCTACTCCGCCAATTGTTATTCGCGACCATGCGGACAGTAATAATTCTGCGATAAGGTATATTTTCACCGATCCGGCTGCAGTCGGAACTTTCTGCGCTGAGGCAGGCAACGGTCAAAATTCCATTGTCGGTTGGTACCTCAATTATGAAAGAACTTCTGACTACAGTAATTCAAACGGCACTCCAAATTGGGAATATACATTTCCTGCGCCGGTAGCATACTTATATAATTATGTCGCCGTTTCTGCAAGTGGCGGGGCGGTGGCTTGTGGTTACGTGAATAACATATACATTTTTAACGGGGCCAACGGAAATATATTATTCAACTTTGACCTCACTACACTGCCGGATACGGGAACGGCGGCGAATGTAGCAATTACAAGCAACGGCTCATTCCTTGTAGGATCGACTGCGCGCAGCGATTCAAGCACGGTTTTTGGATTTAACAGCAGTTCCAATGTTCCAGTTTGGAGGTTCAGAATAGCTACTGCAATTTATGGAATTAAGATTTCCGGAAATGATTCTTTGGTTATAATTAATACTTACAGCAATTTTTGGGTTCTGAGAACATATACCGGCGCGTTGGTGTACACCGGACTGATAGGCGGAGGAACGCAAACAAGCCAGGCTATAAGCGGTAACGGAAATGTTATTGCCACTATTAATTATAACGGATTTGTAAAAGTCTATCAATGGAACGGTTCAACATATAATTTTCTTTGGCAGCACCAGGAACCGCCAGGCATGTACTACAATTGGATGACGGCCGTTGACGTTTCGTACGACGGCAGCTTGGTTGCCTGCGGGACTCTGAATTTTATAACCAATTCTACTTATGACGGAAAGGTAAAATTGCTTAGCGTTGCTGGCGGCAGCACGCCTCTTTGGACTTACACCGGTATGGGAGACGAAGTAAATGCAGTTTCTTTTTCAAAGAACGGCAGGATACTCAGCGCCGGCTCATGGGGCGATTATCATATCCCGCATACTGCGAAAAACCTGGCGGTTTTTAAAACATCGCATCCAAATAATATACCCATCTATTCAACTATTGACACCGGTTCATTTTTTTGGTGCAGTACGTCCGATGACGGACAGACTGTAATCGCTAGCGGAAAAAGAGTAAACGCAAGAGATTACGGAAACGGCGGAATTTTTTATAATGTTTTTATAGATACTTCCGAATCAGTAAACGCTGTAAACAATAACCAAACTTCAACTCCTTCGCGTTTTCAGCTGTCTCAGAATTATCCTAATCCGTTCAATCCCACAACGCTGGTTAATTACGCTGTTGCAAAAGACGGTATAGTCAACATTACAGTCTATGATGTTCTCGGACGCGAGGTAGCTACACTGGTTAACAAGTTCGAAAGGGTTGGGAATTATTCCATCAGCTTTGACGCAAGCCACTTAAACAGCGGAGTATATTTGTACAGGATAAGAACCGAAAACTACACAGATACAAAGAAAATGGTTTTGATCAAGTAGTGTAAGTTGCGGGTTCCGGATTATCGGAACGAAGCAATCTTGTTTTGAGAATTTTTTGAATTGCAGCACAAAGGCAGAGTCTTTAGCTCTGCCTTTTGATTTAAGAACCAGCCGGCGCTTTTTTCCTTCGCTTCTCATAAAACAGGTAGCCAACTGAAAGAAATACCACAGCGTATGAGAGGATCGCGAAGATAAAAACATTGCCTTTATCAAATTTCATTTCAATTATTGTACCGGCTTTGGGGGCGACAACGCCTCTTATCATTACATCCGTTTTGTATACAGGGACTTCAGCGCCGTCGATATACGCCTTCCACCTTGGGTACCATGTATCATTTAAGACCACAAAACCGGGAGCATTTGCTCTTATGGTCAGCGATTCGTTATCGTATTTCAGAATTTCCGCGGTACCATTTTTTGAATCTGCGGGCAGACTTGGTGCAACTCCATTTACATAAGCCAGGCTCCACGGGTCAAAATCATCCGTTATGAGGCTTTGGGCATTTATGTTGTCGTCAGCGGTTTGATATGCGGATACCTTCGCAACAACCCACGCCTTGGCCAGGGTATCCGGCATTACATATAGCTTTACGCCTGCGCTATCCCATGCCGGTTCATACGGCTTCGAGAACGGCCAGGCCGAGGCTAAATATTTTACGCCGAACATTTTCAGCATCCTGTTAAATTTAGGCGACGGGTGAAATATCCGCGCCTTATCCAGCCCGGTTGTTTTGCTCATAACCCCGGGGTTGTTCGAGTTTGCCCACACTTCATAGATGTAATTCGGGACAAGCAAAAAATACCCGTCAATGCATGGGATCCCAAAGTACGCGCCCAGATCGGGCGGGATTAGCTTTGCGCCTAACCCAAATAGATTTTGAGAGCCTTCCCACCCGCCGCTTCTCTGATATGATTGAATCAAAAATTCCTTCCAGCCGATAGAAAAGAAACGGTTTGAAGACATGACCGGCTGGTTTGAATTGACTATCCTGTTGACATATGAGGGCGGGTTAAGATACACGGCGGCATCTGCTGTTGTAACTTGGCGGCCCGCAACAAAGAAGATCTCCAATATCGCCAAAACTGTTACAGCGGCCGCCGTTTTATACTGAACCGCTAACTGAGGTTTTTCGTTTTTAGCAGGCTGTGCTGATTTGTGCAAAGGCTTTTTACCGCTTTTAGGGATCGCAGCCTTCGAACGGCTGAGATATTCTACAAGCGAAAGGACGCCGAAACCGCTAAGCGCTAGTACCGATAATTCGGCCCCAACAAACCACCTTGCCGGGAACCTGAATGAATTAGTAAACGGAAACATCAGAAAAATCTTATATACTCCGAGGTTTTCGCCCAGCGCGAGGAGGTATGACAGGATTGCGGTTACAACAAACGCGCGCACGTAGGTTTTGAACTCTTCGCGCTTCCACATCTTTACGGTTCCGTATACTGACAAAAGGAAAATTATTACACCGCAGTAATAAAATTGCTCCCAGAACAAATATGTATCAAGTGTACGGAAAGAATTATCTCCGGCATTCCCAAAATAATAGGGCCAGATGAAAGTCATGAACCCGTTGAACGGCAGGCTTCCCTGCCCCGTGAACTCAGCGCTTAAGTTCTGCCCGCGCTCTGTGTATGGCAGTATCTCAAGCGTGCTTCCAATCTGCGCGTATCCCACAATAAAAGCAATTACAAGCGCAAGAGTTAAAAATCCCGCGGCCTTATAATAAATAGTATTTGCATCGAGTTTTGCGGCGGCTCTCTTTTCTGTAAGCAGCCTTGAAAACAGGTAAACCACGGCGAAGAAACCCGAAATAAATGAGTGCTGCGGATGACCTCCCAGCGCCAGGAAACCAAGAAGTACTCCAAACGCAAGCGCCCATGATATTTTACGCGATCTCAGAAATAATTCAACAACGTATATCAGCATGGGCAGGTAAACTATAGCTGTAAGCGAATTCAGGTGCCGCGTATGTCCGGCGATTATAGAGCCGCAGACCGAAGCCGCAGCAGCAGAAGGTATCGAGACAAGCTTATTTGAAGTAATGTTAGATACCAGGAGGTAGACGCCCGCGCCCATAAATAAAGCATGGAAAATAATATAGGTATTCATAGCCGCAACCGGGCTGAGAAAATACCATATAATCAGATTCAGGGGATAAAGAAACCCGCCCTGGCTTTCGGCAAATACAGGGAACCCGCCGTATATCATTGGGGTCCATTGCAAAAGTTCGCCGCTTCTTAAAGCCTCGGCGTAAAGTTTTTTTACCGGAAGGTAGAAATAAAGAAGGTCGCTTGTGCTAATATCGCTTGTGGCAATTATCCTCCCGAAAAAAAGGCCGTGAAACAAAAGGAAAACGGCCAGGAATATCAGGATGGCGGCAAATATATACTGCGTTCTTGCTTCTTTCAGAGGGAGTTTCAAGATGATCTTTATGCTATAACGTACAGGCTTAAAAAAAATTCGGTTTCAGGATTCGAATATAGTAATCTGCAGAATCTTAATCTATGCTATAGGCTGCATTTGAGGCGGCGGGCCCCCCGTGGAATCAGGCTTTCTTTGCTTCCCGTTCTTTCTTTCTTGTTATGAAACTGATAATATACAATACAAAGGCAAGGCTTGTTAACCCCGCCATAATTATTACGGGCCAGTGCGCGGGCCGCCTGAAAGCGACAAGCCAAAATGTAACTGCGGCGGCAAGCGTTATAACCACTCCTATGTGCGCGGCAATCGCATTCTCTTTTTTGGTAGGGAACGAAAGCAATAACAATATCAATCCTATCCCGTCGGCAATCAGCGCGGTGAGGCTTCCTGAAAAGATAAAACCCAGCAGCCCTATAGCAATTAGGATCCATGCGTTGATAGCCATTATCTGATGATTCTTCATTTTTTGCATCAAATATAACAATTTTAGACTCTTCTAACTATACAGCGCTAATGGTTATCCAAATAAAGTAACTTTTACATAAGTTAAATATCGCTTAATTTAGCGCTTATCAGAAAAACACCGGGTAACTTTGATTGCAAATCAGATGCGCTGTAAATGCGTGATAAATAGTATATAATTATTGATGAAGATTCAGCGTTTTGTATTTCCTTCCGCATTTTTTACGTCGTTCGTAATTTTCCTTGCGCTTTATCTTACGTTCTGGACAAGAATTTACCGCAATTCGGGCGAGGATGCTGTCGTAAAAATAGTCAAAGGAGATAACCTGAGAACGGTTGCGGCAAAGCTGGAATCGAGCCAGGTTATCTTCAATAAGTACCTGTTCATAATAGCCGGGAAACTAATGGGCTACCAGGAAGAGATAATTCCGGGCGAATACAGGTTCAACAACGGGCTTACAAGCCTGAGTATTCTGAAGACAATAACTGACGGCAGCGTTGTAAGAACTTACAATATCACTATTCCGGAAGGAATGAATGTGCGGCAAACCGGCAGGCTTCTTCAGCGGCTATATGGATTAGATTCGGCGAGGTTTGTGAGAGAAACATACAACGATAGCCTTATTGGCCTTCTCGGGGTGAAAGCAGAGAATCTTGAGGGGTTCCTTTACCCCGATACATACCAGATATCATACAGCGCCAACTCAAACAAAGAGCAGGAAGTAGTAAGAGTTATGGCGGCCGAATTCAGAAGAAAGATAAACCCTGAAATGAAAGATGAAATGAAAAAGAGAAATATATCGCTTAAAGAACTTATTACCATGGCGTCAATTATTGAGGGTGAAACCAGGTATGAACCCGAGAAAAAAACGATTGCCGGAGTTTATTATAACAGGCTGAAAAAGAGAATGAAGCTTGAAGCGGACCCAACTGTTCAGTTTGCGCTGCCGAACGGGCCAAAGAGACAATTGCTTTACAGCGACTTAAAATATCCATCGCCATATAATACATACCTCAACAGGGGCCTGCCTCCTGGGCCGATAAACAGCCCGGGCCTTGGTTCAATAATGGCTGCGCTGTACCCGGAAGATAATAATTACATTTACTTCGTTGCTAAAGGTGACGGTTCACACCGCTTTGCGGAAAACTACGAACAGCATAAGAAAAATATAGCCCAATATAAAAAATACCTGGAAGATAAGAAAGAACAGGAAGAGCAGAAAACGCAGGAAGAAAAGAAAAATCATGATTGATGTAAGAAAGGTCAGGACAATCGGGAAGCTTTTGCTGAAGCTCGAAACAAGGAACCGCGCGGGCTCGGAAAAGAAGATATTATTCCTGTTTATTTCTTACCTCATACCCGGATGTTTTTTGCCCTTCATGCTTGCAAGGCAAAATGTCGACCCGACAGGATTTGAATATACATTTCTCACATATCTTTTCTACACCCTGATAATTTCTTTTACGGTCTCAAGCGAGCTTGATAACCTTATCGTATCCCAAAACGAAACGGATATTTTCAGCGCGCTGCCTGTAGATAGCGGGCTCCTTGCCGGGGCAAAATCATACATGCTGAACAGGTATATCTTCATGCTTGTTATTCCGCTGTTCGGGCCGGGCGCAGTATTTTATTACAGGATGATGAATTCGGTCCCCCGCGCAATCATGTACTTCGCCGCAGGTTACATGCTGTGTATGTTTACAATTAATTCGGCTCTGCTTGTATACAGCATAGCGCTAAGGGTCCTCAAAACAAAACGGTTAAGCGTTTATACTCTCGCATTCCAGGTGATACTGATATTCCTGTTAATAATCGGTTACCAGTTCGTTTCATACGGAATATCGGGCCGGCAGCCGGCGGGTTCGGTAAATTACCTCCAGATCATTCAGAAGAACAGCATGATAGATCTGTTCCCGCAGTCATGGTACGCTTTTCTGTCGTCAAGGGTGCAGTACGAGTTCGGCATTTCATTGCTTCTGAAAATAGCTCTGCCTTTCTTTATTTTTTATCTTAGCTACCTTAGCCTGAAAATGTACCTTGAAGAGAACCTGGGCCGTATAAAGGAAAAGATATTTTATGCAGACTATTCTGCGGGAGCCGGGGCAGAGATTGAAAGCAAATCGCCGGCCGCGGGTTTGATCGCGCTAATTGAATCGGTTTACCTCCGAAACAGTTCGGAACGCTCTTCATTCGCGCTGCTGAAGAGCATGTTTTCTCATGATAAAGCTATGAAGCTGAACATTATCCCAATGATAGTCATACCCGCAGGCTTAACCATTTTCGCGCTTGTAACTAACCAGCTCACACCCCCGTTCGACCCGGGGTATTTCATAATAAAACCGGTGTTCCATATCTCTATCATGATCTCAGCTTTCGTTGTTTTGAACACATCAGTTCTTGGGGTGAAAATAAGCTCCCACCCGGGCGCTTCGTGGGTATATGATTCTTACCCGGTTGGACGTAAAAAAAGATTCAAAAACGGAATAAGAAAATTTTTCTCCGTTTACCTGATTCTTCCATTATGCACAATTCTCGGCATACTTTTCTCGTTCAAAATGCCTGTATGGCAGGCGGCTCTGGATTGCCTTTTCATTTTCGCTTCCGCAAATCTGTACAACTCGCTTTTTAATCTGTTCACGCGGGCGCTGCCTTTCACAAAGGAAAACACGCTGATCAATTCGGCGCAGAGAATAACAGGGATGCTGTATCCCATAGCATTTGGAACAGGGATCGTATTCATTCAGCTTTATGTTTACAACAGCGTGTTTCACACTGTTTTAGCGATAATCGGCTTGTTCACAATCAGTTTCTGGATAAATTACTTCGGATTTGTGCGTACAAAAAGAACAGAAAGTCCGGCCTAACGCCTTACGCTAAGCATCTTAAAATATTTTTTGCCATATTTATTTATCCAAAACAACCAAAGGGCAAAAAAATGAAGAAGACAGTTATCACTTTCTTTTCACTGCTGCTGTTTACATGTAACTCATACTCCCAGCTTGACGACATTTTAAAGAAAATTCCCGGCGTTGGCGACGTATTCGAGGAAGCCGTCAGCACCAGCATTAAAGACGCCTATCCAAGCGCATACTGGTTAAGCGGATTGGATAAGCAACTGAACGTGGACCAGGATGAATCATTCAGTCCAAACCTCAGTCCCGGATATTATAAATTCAGGTTCAATACATTTTGTCTTCACGCCGGAGCCTACGCGCCAACCGAAGGGGCAGGCTACCTGGTTGCACCTCTTAAAGGCACGAAAGCAAACCTGATAAAAAGCATCCTGGGCCGGTACCCCGACCACCCGGATATTGACCAGAAAGATGTTCAGCTTCTTGTTTGGGGCATCGAGGCCAATCAGAAGTTCAGCGCCTACCCCGTTGATTTCCAGGCGCGCGTTCAGCCGCTGCTTAACGCAGAAGATATTGCCCAGATGGAAGTGGATGTAAAACAAATAGCGTTCGACCTTCTCCCGCAGGACGCCAAAGATGCATTAAATCTCTACGGGAATTTGCGCGGAAAGCTGAGCGACGCATCGGCAACTTATGAAGATGTGGAGCAGCTCGCAGTCAAAACCGGAATAGCTCCTGTTGGAAAAGGAAGTAAAAATATAAGCGCGGGAACATGGACCTCGCTGGGGGACGGCGTTTATATGAGATGTTTCCCCGAAGGATATAAAAAGTCAAATGTCGAAATCTATATCCCCGCCGATGTAAATATACAAAAGGATAATAGCGGCAACATAACCGCTCTGAATGACGGATCATACAGTATAAACTTCAATTATGACCCGGGCGCTACAAAATTCAAAAATGCGGTTATTAAAAATATCTCGACCAATGAAGAAATAACCATTGATAATACCTTAACCGACGACGCATCCTTAAAAAAAGACTCGGACGATTTCATAAAATTTGTAAAGAAGTCTTTCGGCAAGAAGAAATCCGGACGTCTCACAGGAGAATCGCTGGCCACGCTCACAAAATTAAAGACAATTGAATCGGAACTGAACGCAGCGCCGGATAAATCCGGCCTCAATGGCAACGCATACTCTGTATCGGTTAACGCTCTTGATAAATTCGTAAGCGATATAGAAACCGGAAACAAGAAAGGCGGCAACAGCAGCCGGAATGTAGGCTTAAGCAACATTAACGGGCTGGTTTTCGCGCCGGCTAATACTTCAAATCAGCGTCTGGGAAACGGCGGACCTGAAGGCGGAGATGGCGGTCCCAAAAAACCGCCAAAAAAGAACGATTGCAACGTTACCGTATCGCTTTCGCAGGTCAATGAAGCCGATCTGCCCGAACCAAACCGCGTTTATACTGTAATAGCTACTATAACTATCGACGGCTCCGACGATAACTGCACAGCGCAGGAAATTGATTTTACCCTGTTTGACGTAAGTAAAGAAAGAGGGAGATGTTTGAACGACATGGAACAATTTGACGATGTGGACGAAGATCTTCAGATGTCTCAAAGCTTCAACCAGGATTATGAAATAACCAAATTAACAGCGAAGAAAACGCTTTCCGGAAAATCGCAAACACAGACCATCAACATAGACTGCAGGGATTGGGGCGCATACGGCAAACTTAAGGCATCTGTTTTGGTCGGCGGAAGCTGGTATGAGGCGGAAGGGGACGGAACTCCTGATAAGTATGTATCCATTCCAATAGATTATAACAACAATCACATTGCCGATTATTGGGAAAAACAAAATAACGTTTACGGCAAGCCCGCAGATTGGGATGAGGACCCGAATCCCACAGGACAAGCCAAAACAGGCGACGGCATGACCAACTACGAAGAATACCGCGGCTTCTTTGTATCAGATGGCTCAGGCGGGAAAGAACATCAAAGAATGGACCCGAATCAAAAAGAGATCTTCGTGCTGGATGACGACCAGATATTCGATATCTCGTCGTGGAAAGCTGCGACCGGAATTAAGGCATACTGGCTGACCAAGGATATGGTATATGGCGATAAAGCCGGAGACGATAACAATCAGAATTACAGGTGGGTAAATTTTTGCAGGGGAAATGCGCAGGGATTGAAATATGCAGTGCACCTTGTTAAGGTGACAGGGATGTCTGACCCTTACGGCAAGCACCAGGAACCCTTCGTCTTTGGATACAACGACCCGGGTTACGGGCCGCCGAAATATGCAACCCGAACTGTGATCTTCCCCGACAGGATAAGAAACTGGATGGTGATTGAGGCAGATACGCTCGATAATCTCCTGAAGAAATTTCCAAACGGGTTCGCAATTGGAAAAGACGTATATACTAAAAAAGAAGTTCAGGATTTGATCAACCAGATAAGAACGCCGGCAAAGCTTGATGTGCTTGTCGATTTTTGGCAAAACCTCTGCGTTCTTCATGAAGTGGGGCACGCCTGCGACGCCCATCATCACGGGGGCGGCGACCCGAATAAAACGGGCGTGGGGGATCCGCTTTGCCCGATGCTTTACAGGAGCGAATTCACGCTGGTTAAGCTGGATAAAAAGATGCTTGGGCAGATAATGAAATTAGTCGAGAAAGACGGGGTTACGCCGATCGTTTCATATACCGGTTGGAGATTCTGCAAGAAGAATGATAATTGCTGGGGACAATTGAACGTGAATGACCGGTATTAGAAAATGTGAGCGGTAGATTAAATTGTGAACGGAGTTTCTATGCCGTAGAACTTCTTCAGAAGTTCATAAACGAGGTAGCTTGAGTCGCCGAACCCGTATGTGTAGTTATATTTTGAGCGGTGCGTTTCGCGGTAATGAACGGCTTCTGTCAGGAATGATGAAACCGCGCTCCGGTCAAAAGGCAGGAGCTTTGCATTCTTTTTGAGAACTTCAGGGCGCTCGGTGGTTTTCCTAAGTACGCCGCAAGGGACATTAAAAAATAGCGATTCTTCCTGCAGTCCGCCTGAGTCGGTCAGAATAGACCCGGCGTTTTTCACATATCCCAGCATCTCGAAATAATCATGAATTGCATTCATAATAACCAGTTTGCTGTGCCCGTTATGATTCAATACAGTATCAAAGCTCTTCTGAATAAGCGGGTTGGGATGCATCAGGTGAAGAATTTTAGTATACGAAGGCTGTTCGTCCATTATTGTGTTAAGTATCTTTGCATAATCGGTAACGTTGTTCCAGTTTTCGCGCCTGTGCAAAGTGCTCAGAATATAGTTGCTCTGTCCGGGTTCTTTTATCTTCTTTTCTTTAATTAGTGTAAAGATAGCGTCGTTAATAGTATTGCCTATCACATATACATTTTCGCCTTTAATGCCTTCGTTCACAAGGTTGTCCCGGTTTATTCCTTTAGGGGCGAAATGAATGGTCGCTGTTCTCGCAATCGACTCCCGCATAAATTCCTCCGGGAACGGATTCATTCTGTCAAGTGTGCGCAGGCCCGCTTCAAGGTGAAACACGGGTATTTGGTTCAGAAAGCCCCACAGCGCTCCCGCGAACGCGGAAGCTGTATCGCCCTGTACAATAATACCATGGATATTTGATTTCTTTATGGGAGAATTCTCAGAGAATTTTTTGTTAAAATCGTTCAACAAATGCGCAATCAGCTGGTTAAGGTCGCTGGTGCGGTTCGGAATTTCGTCGGCAGTGATATCGCAGCTTATGGCAAGGTTTGCCAGCACATCACCTGAGATCTTTTGCTGAGCAGTATTGTATAGCAGAGGATAGAACTCTGACGACCTTCTCAGGATCCTGTAAAGAACAAAAAGCTTTATAATTTCCGGCCTTGTGCCAAAAAAGAAGACAATTACCTTCTTGTCTTTAAACTCTTCCGGCGATAGAATTATGTTCAGATTCTCAGCAGCCAACCGTATAAATTTTGTTCATCTTCAAAAATAGTCAATATCCGCTTAAATATAAATGATTTTTTGTACCCGCTTAACGGTAGAAAAAATAAGGGCAATCAAAAATCTAAGATATTGATTGCCCATAAAATTACATGATATTTTATACTATTAATAGTGGTCCGTTTTTTCCCAAACTACTTTATTTCTCATGCCGACGAAAACTTTCAGCGCGCGGAAAGTGGCAAAGAAATTTATGAGGTTATCAAAGTTCAGCCTGACCAGGCTGAAGAGCGCGTAACGGAAACCATACCAGCTGTATGTAAAAATAAACCTGTGCGCAAGGCGCCAAACCATGAGCCCAAAACAGGACCACAGGAAAAACCACAATATGCTGTTTTCCTGCACCACCGAATCAAGCACGTTTATACCCAATCCGAACCCAAGAAGGTAGAACAGGAACATTGCGAAAACTATATTTGAGAGAAGCACCATGAAGTTGCTGAATATGGTTTTTCTGTCGCGCAGCAGGAAATATTTTGTCTTAAAATTCCCGGCCCATTTGTGCATTTTCCAGTTCTGAAAGCAAATACCTGCGGTCCACCTGGAACGCTGTTTTACAGCCTGCCAGAAACTGTTTGGGAAATACTCTCCAGTAGCTATCCTTGAATTTGAATTCCTGTTATCAACTAGAAGGTTAATATAGGAAGTCTTATATCCAAGCTTGAACAGTCTGAGCCCCATCTCATAGTCTTCGGTAAGATTGGCTTCGTTGAATACCTGCGGGTAATTAGCCTCTAGATCATGGAATATCCCGCGCTTGAACGCCATTCCGGTTCCTGCAAACGGAATAAACACCCTTAACGCCTGCCTTACAATCAGGTCTTTGGAGTGAACCTCGGCAAAAGCGTCGCAGTATGTGCGGTGAATAAATCTCCCTTTATCGTCTTTGATCGGAACGACCGGGATCTGCACCGCATCGACGCCCTGGTAACACAAAATATAATTGAACAGCTTTAGCGAAAGCGGATGTATGAAATCTTCCGAGTCATGTATAAGCACTATCTGGAAAGGCCTGTTATTATCCGTTTCAAATCTCTTAATAGAATTATAAACATTGTTCAGGTTATCTGCTTTTGTGGTAGGGCCGTCATGCGAATTTACGCAAATAACAACCTTGTTGTTCTTCTGGGCTATCCTTTTTACAACTTCCAGCGTCTTGCTATCGTTCGGATATACTCCTACGAATATCTGAAAATTTGAATACCTCATTTTGCTCAGGGCATACGTAAGAGTTCTTCCTATAACCTTATATTCTCTCCATGCGCAAATAACTAAAGCAATCGGGTTCTCATCTGCAGCGTTAACATCGTCAAGGTTCGGCAGATTCCTGCGATACTTTCGTCTGTTAAACCAGTAAAGAAGATCAACCAGCACATCGTCAATTCCGCTCACGACCAGCAGCACAGAGCATACCCAAAGCAATATATAAAATATTTCGTTCATAAAATGTAAATTTCTGTTTTATTTTATCTTAGCTAAAAAATCTTGAGTTTTGGGTTTAAGCAACCGTTGCTAACAATTAAGCGAAAACTGGCTACAATCCCAATATACGTATTAAATATTTAATAATTGACTACTTTTTTGATTCCCTCATCAAAATTAGTATTATCAGCTACTGATTACAATACCGTGTTTTGGTGAATAATAACGACTATAATTACTAATTTAAGTAACAGATGTAAGTTTTGGATTAATTTTTGCGTAAGAATTGCAAAACCTAACAGAAAATGATATTTTTGTAGATGTCCGATATCATACTTGCAATAGAAACTTCGTGCGACGAGACCTCCGCTTCGATTTTGAGAAGAAATGAGGTATTATCTAATATAATATCATCGCAGCTTTTTCATTCCAAGTACGGTGGGATAGTACCGGAGCTCGCTTCCAGGGCGCACATTAAGATAATTGACCGGATCGTTAAAGAAGCATTCATGAATTCAGGAATTTCCCGGGACCAGGTGAAACTTGTAGCGGCAACCCGGGGACCCGGACTAATAGGGTCATTGCTGGTAGGCTATAATTTTGCAAAAAGTTTTGCTCTGGGGCTTGGCATTCCATTTATTGGCATAAATCATATCGAATCTCATCTATACTCATGTTTCATCGGAAAAGAGTCGGCCCCGGCGCCGTTTATTGCGCTGGTAGTTTCAGGCGGGCACACAATATTGTTTCTGGTCAGAGATCATTTCAATTACAGGATTCTCGGACAGACGCATGATGACGCAGCCGGGGAAGCGTTTGATAAGGTCGCTAAAATGATGGGGCTTGATTATCCCGGGGGCCCTCTTATAGATTCGCTCGCAAAATCAGGAGACGAGGATTTTCATAAGTTCCCGGTTTCCCGGATCAGGGAAAATAAATATGATTTTTCGTTCAGCGGCATAAAAACATCAGTCCTGTACTTCTTGAAAAAAAATTATCCCAAGCCGGAAGATAAAATTCCGCTAAATGACATTAGCGCATCTTTTCAGAAAGCAATTGTAAAGAACCTTGTTGATAATACGCTGATGGCGGCCCGTGAATTCGGAGTGAACATCATTGCGGTCTCAGGGGGCGTGTCTGCCAACTCAAGGCTCCGCGAAGAATTCCAGAAAACCGTCAAAAACGATGTGAAAGTATTTTTCCCGGAACCTGAATATTCTACTGATAATGCCGCAATGATTGGCTATACTGCATATCTTAAATCGGTATTTTCCGCCGGACTTAGAGAATCGAAATTAATTGACGAACCTGCATTTGCAAGATTCGATTTCGAACAGATAAACAGTTCAATTTAATGACAGAGAGAATACAAAAAAGAGCGGTAATAGAAGTTGACGAACAGCTTCTGAACGATATCTCCGATTTGATCAACAGCAAATCTGACGTATTGCTGAAAAATATTCTGGCAGATATTTACCCGTCAGATACTGCGCTGATCATAAACAACCTCGACAGCGATGACGGGCTGGAACTGTTTAAAATATTGCCGGTTACAACCGCTGCGGAGGTTCTGCTTGAACTGAACGACCACGAAAGGGATAGAATACTTGATACGCTTACCCCGCAGGAAATCAACGCGCTGGTTAGCGAGATGTACTCTGACGACGCCGCGGATGTAATTGCTACCCTTGATGACGCCAAGGCCGCTGAAGTTCTTGGCCTGATGAAGAAAGAAGATTCTTCTGAAGTTAAAGAGCTTCTGACCTATGACGAGCACACTGCCGGCGGCATAATGCAGAAAGAGTTTATTGACTGCAAAGCGACGGATACTATCGAGCAGGCTATCAAAGAAATCCGGTCCGAAGCGACTAACGAAGACCACCTGTATCACATTTGGGTTACGGACGAAAACAGAAGGTTAATCGGGATCGTTTCATTAAAAGAAATCATACTGGCTCTTGAAACCCCGAATTTGATAATCGGCGATATTATGAACCCGGAAGTTATCTCTGCCGATGCAGATACTGACCAGGAAGAAGTGGCGAAGATATTCCAGAAATACGATCTTGTAACGCTTCCGGTTGTCGATAAGAATAAGGTTTTGATCGGAAGAATATCAATTGACGATATAGTTGACATTATTGAGACTGAGTTTTCTGAAGATGTCGCTAAGATAGTCGGTTCTGACGCTGAAGAACTTGAGAGCAAATCACCCGCTCAAATTGCAATGCTGAGGCTTCCATGGGTGCTTATAACGCTGGGAATTGAAATATTAGCAGGTTTTGTAATCAAGTTTTACGACGACACTTTGAACAAAGTTATATTGCTTGCGTCATTCATGCCAATAATATCTGCAATTTCAGGTAACACAGGTTTACAGGCGGCGGCCATTACTGTTCGCGCCCTCGCAACGGGCCATGCCAGCCTTTCAAGATGGTGGGAGCCGGTGAAACGCTCCTTCCAGACAAGCCTGATAATAGGAGCAGTCTGCGGTATTGTTATCGGAATTGTAGGGGGTTTTTGGTACGGTAAGTTCCTGTTTGGGTTCCTGGTTGGATTTTCAATGTTCCTTTCTATAAACATTTCAGGGCTGGTGGGAACGTCAATACCGATGGTTTCAAAGAGCTTCGGATTTGACCCGGCTATTACGGCAGGGCCATTCGAAACCGCTTTCCAGGATGTGGTGGGTATAAGCCTGTTTCTGACTTTTGCAACTTTCCTTCTCAAATGGCTTCTGTAGTTAACTTAAGAGAAAATTATAATCAGAAAGCGAATTAAATATTTATATCCCGCCGATTTTGTCGCCGCTGTATTTCTTCTGATACTCTGTGTAATTTTTTTATTCTTAAACTCTTCAATCCCTCATTGGGAGCTACCTTCATTGCTGAATATCCTTCTTGCATACGGGATCCTGATTCTGGTCAGCTCATACGAATCTAAAGTTATTTCCGAAAACCTGGATGAGAAGAGCTATAGCTCTCTCTTAAAAGTCCTGAGGTATTGGTACGGAATTGCGGTGATATTAGTTTCATTTAAGGAGGTTTATTACATAATCAATTCGTTGAAGCTTCATGACTGGGATATGGTTTTCATTGGAATGGACCGCTCGATATTCGGGATTGACCCTACAAAATGGGCTTACAGGTTTGAAAATCCCGCGCTTACTGAATTCCTCCAGGTTATTTACGTCTATTATTATGCGATGATAGTAGTATATGGACTTGAGATATATCTCTGGAAAAGATTCAACGAATTCAAATATGTATTGCTCGTACTGTTTACAGGGTTCTTTTTAAGTTACCTGCTGTACATGGTTTTCCCTGCAGCAGGGCCGCGATTCTACCTGCACAATTTTTCTTCGATCTCAAAAGAACTGCCGGGATTGCTTCTGACTGAACCAATAAGAGCTTTCATAAATTTCGGCGAATCAATACCTAATGGTATTTCAAATCCAATAGAGTTTGTTCAGCGTGATGCCATGCCAAGCGTTCACACTACAATTGCCCTAATTATCGCGTACTTATCATGGAAGATCAGGTCAAAATCTTTTTACTTTTACCTGCCTTATTTTTTCCTGCTGGTAATTTCAACCATTTACCTGAGGTACCATTACGCGGTAGATATAATCGCCGGCATCGTTATGGCAGTTTCGGCTATAATAATAAGCAACCTGTTGGAAAAACTCAAAAATGCAAACGGCTCACATCCTTCTAATATTTAAACGCCAGCGACGCCGGGTTCCTTCCCACAAGCGAATAATATTTAACCTGCAGCCCGCTTGAAGGATCGTAAACATGGACAATTCCGAAATACGGCGGACCGCCGTCGTTATCGACCACATATATCATGTTTGTAATATCTTCATACCCCAACGCGCTGATCTTAAATCTTCCGCCAGGAAAGAGTATCAATAGCTTCGTTGTTGGCGGATAATTTGTGAGATTTATCTCCCAAACCTCGGAACTATCAACAACTGCCAGCATCTTCAGCTGGCCTTCATTTACAAGGTTTCCAAGGGAGCTGCCGGCGGTTGCTATGGAGATTGAATCTATAGGATTCAGGGTCACAGAATCAAGATGATATATGAACCTTTTGCCGCTGCCTGTGAGGTAATAACCCCCGGTATTATTTACCAAAGATAACGGCACAAAGCTAAGATTAACCGGCGTGACAAGAAGCGACGCTTCATTAACCACAGACAGAACTTTTACACTGGATACAGCGCTTTTGCATATGAAGATACGCCCTGCCGTAACTGATACCCCGCCCGGCTGGGGACCCACGTCTATGTAATCGTTCAGTACATTCAAACTAATATCAAGCTTGGTTGCATACGAACCGCCGGAGCTCGAAACAAACATATTGCCGTTATCTATAACAAAGCTGCGCGGTGCGTTTCCAAATTGCTGATACTTTATGAGCTGGTTGTTAGACGAATTTACTTCATACATTCCCCCGCCCTGCGCCCCCGATCCGGCGCAGACCATGTAAATGTACCTGTTCTCTCTCAGCGTGATCTTTCCCGGACCATCGATAAATGCCGTACCGTTAGCGTTTTCGTAGACATTATTATAGACGGTATCTTTGTCTATATCAATGTAAGCATAATCGCTGCCGCCAACATGGGCGTTTTCGTATGAAACGTAAACCCCATGCAACGCCGTCGGCGGGACGGTGACGCTTGAATCTTTGGTGCATGATGAAAATAAAAAAACCGACAGGGCTATGATGAATAACTGGATAAACAATTTGGGTGTCATCATAGTAATAATTTGGATTAGTTATAAAATTAAGTTAGTATTCGATTCCCTCCCTTGCCTGAATACCTTTATCAAAATAATGTTTTATTTTCTTCATTTCAG
This sequence comes from uncultured Ignavibacteria bacterium, assembly GCA_963816535.1. Taxonomy (GTDB): domain Bacteria; phylum Bacteroidota; class Ignavibacteria; order Tepidaquicellales; family OLB5; genus CAWFKW01. The sequence continues at coordinate 117,254 of CAWFKW010000002.1, forward strand.
TGATTAAATCCGCCCTTTCCTCCAGGCCGTCAATCAACTTGTGGCCCGTTAAAACCAACTCGAACCGGCGGTTTTTATCGTAAAGATCAATAATATCGAACAATTCCTTATCAGGGATCAGATGATAAACAACAGCGGCAACTGATTCATCCAGTATCAACAAATCCTGATTCCCGTTCACTATAAGGTCTTTGGCTATCTTCACCGCGCGTTGAGCCTCCTTAAAATCCTCGTCGATGTTTTTGAATCGGAAAGTCCCGTCTTCATTCATTCTTTCGCAACCTGTACGGTGCACATCAAGCGGCAAGCCAAGCTCTTTTAGCTTCCGAAGCGTTACATGCTCGCTGTAGTGTTCCGTTTTATCATCATAGCCCTTATCGAATTCAACAATTGCGACGAGCTTGCCCGCGCCAAGTGCGCGAACGGCTAGGCCAATCGCGGCGGTTGTTTTTCCTTTCCCGTAACCGAAATATACATGAAGCTGATGTTTTTTTTCATCCGGCAGGCTGCGGTAATCCTCAATGATCTTCTTTATCTTCTCTTTATACTTTTTCCCGCCGGCTTCTTTAGCTTCCTTAAGTGATATTTTCTTTTTTTCGCTCACAGTTATTCCATGCCGGTAAAATCAATTTCTATTTTTTTATCGTCAAGCTCCAGTTTTCTTGTTGCAACTCCCGCCATTTGAAGCATTTTCTTTGAAGCCTTTACGGGGTCGGTGTCTTTATATTTATCCGAAAGATAAATAATTTCCTTTATTCCAGATTGAATGATCAGCTTTGTGCATTCATTGCAGGGAAAAAGCGCAACATAAATTCTGGAGCCGTGCAGGTCTTTGGTTGAGTTTAAGATAGCGTTTGCTTCAGCATGAACTACGTAAGGATATTTGGTTTCATTCATATTTTTGTTATCCCGCTCCCATGGGAGATCGTCATCGGAGCAGCCAATCGGGAACCCGTTGTAGCCGATGCCGACAATTTTATTTGCCGGGTTTACGATGCACGCGCCAACCTGTGTGCTGGGGTCTTTGCTTCTCTTTGCCGAGAGCAGGGCTATTCCCATAAAATACTCATCCCATGTAATGTAGTCTTTTCTTTTCATTTCGTTATTTTCGCAGGTAAATTCCTACAGATAATTGTTCAATTGCCTGTTGAGTTCTTCATAGCTTCCGTCGTTTAAAACTGTATGGTCCGCAAATGCTATGGGCCCGCCTTTATCAAGCTTCTCCAGTTCGCTTATATCGCGGGATTGAGACTCATCTTTGGTCAATGGCCTCACGGGCCGTTTGGAAAGCCTTTCGTACCTCAATTCCTTGGTCGTATATATTGCGAGCAAACTGAATGCTTCGCCAAACTTTTCTTTAATGATCTTAAATTCTTCCCACGAATAAAGGCTCTCAATTACAACGTTTCCCTCTTTCAACCGACTTTCAATTTCGGGCAAACTCTTTACGGCCATAGCGCCCATGCCGAATTCTTTTCGAAGGCTTTCGCGCGTTTGGCGTTCGTTATGTTCGTTTACTTCCAGCCCCAGGCGTTTCATTTCGTTCATGACCACCTCTCCGAAATAAACTCTCTTATATCCATGTTCAACAAAAAATTTCACCGCTTCCGATTTCCCCGAACCGCACATCCCGATCACAGCGATTATCTTATTCATTTCCACCGCCCTCCGACGGAATAGGTTCAAACTCAGTTTTCCCGGTTGTGAAAATCATTTTAATATACGGTAAACATAAACCGCAACTTATACCAAACATAATACGCCGCCTTAAACCTTCGATCGTAGTTATGTTTTCCCTGTCAATTATCTGTTTCATATCCGAAAACTTCCTGTCGCAGCATACGCACTTGTCGACCATCAGATGTTAAGCTCTCCCATTAATTGTCTGTATATTGTATTTAACGGCTTATTTTGCTTCAGGGCAATCTTTTTGCAGTCCTCAAATTCAGGAACATATTTTATTCCGGACCCGGAGAGCTTAATGGCTTTGACCTTCACTTTGCCCATGCTCGAATCAACTTCATAAATCTCTCTTTCAAGCTTATGACGCTCTATCCTGTTTATCCTGACGCCGATTGTTGTGGTCTCAGAATATATAATTTCCAGAGTTTTATCCAGCAAATTCTCATCAATCAGCGCGGAAAGCAAAATACCGGGCCTTCCTTTTTTCATTACGACGTTCTGGTAATAAACATCGCGAGCGCCTAATTCAAAAAGTTTATCCATAACATAAGGATAGACCTGCGGGTTCATATCATCAATATTTGTTTCGACCCGGATTAGTTTTTCTGTATCGCTAAACCCCGATTCATCAATTTCACAAATAATTACGCGGAACAAATTGGGCAATTCAGGAATATCAAACGTGCCGGAGCCAAAACCAATATTCTTGACCGTAATTTTGCCGCCTGAGAGATCCCTGTTCCTGTAAATCCCGCTTGACAGCGTCTTCACTATTGCCGCGCCGGTTGGGGTTGTAAGCTCAAAGTTCACATCGGTAAACTCAACCGGATAATCTTTCAATATCTCAAGCGTTGCGGGGGCCGGGTTCGGCATTACGCCGTGCTGCGTCTTGATTAATCCTTTGCCCAGCCTGACAGGAGTTGTATATATTTTCTGGATGCCAAGATTTTCTATGCAAATGCATGCGCCGACGATATCGACAATTGAATCGATCGCCCCGACTTCATGAAAATGAATTTTCTCGATCGGAATATCATGAATTTTTGCTTCGGCAAACCCAATGCATTCAAAAATTCTTTTAGCATTTATTCTGACAAATTCCGAAAGTCCGCTGTTATCAATTATACTATAGATGTCTGATAGATGTGTATGGTAATGAGGTTTGTGATGTATAATAACGTCAAATTTCTTTGCGGTAATCTGGCTGCGCTGTCTTGAAGAAAGCTCAAGCGAAAATCCTTCAATACCAAGCTTACTTATCTGTTGTTTCAGATTTTCAAAGTCTGCGCCGGCATCTATTAACGCGGCGATGGTCATATCGCCCGCTATCCCTGTAAATATGTCGAATAATGCCGCTCTCAACTTTTATTTCTCCGAAATCATTTTATTTATTAAATGCGCCTGGTAAGCCGCTCCGAAGCCGTTATCTATGTTCATTGTACTTACTCCAAGCGAACATGTGTTAAGCATTGCAAGAAGCGCGCTTACACCCTTAAATGATGCCCCATAGCCAACGCTTGTTGGCACTGCTATTACCGGCGCTGAAACCAACCCGCCAACTACTGAAGGTAACGCGCCATCCATTCCCGCGGCGACAATAATGCAATTTGCGCCTTCAAATGTTTTTAGGTTCTCAAGAAGCCTGTGCAGGCCCGCAACGCCTACATCATACAGTCTCACAACGGAGCTTCCAAAAATTTCAAGAGAAAATGCGGCTTCTTCGGCTACTGATAGATCAGCGGTTCCTGCGCAAACAACAACAACTTTACCAATCTTTTTCTTCGGAATTTCGCCTATAAAAACAAGCCGCGCCGTTTCATAATAAACCGGTTTGAATTTTTTGTTTCCGGTTAATTTCCTTTTTATGGCAAAGAATTGCTCTTTCGAAGCCCGTGTTATAAGAAGCTTTCTGGTTTTCTTTACTGCGTTAGCGACAATGCTGACAAGGAATTTCTCCAGCTTGCCTTCGGCCATAACGACTTCCGGGAAGCCTTTTATCTTTTCCCGCTTTAAATCGTACTTAGCGAATCCTAATTCTATGTAATCTTTATTAATCATGGAAGAAAATGCTGTACGACTCCTATGGAGTCGAACGGTTGTAGAATTGAATCTCTATAAATATGCGACCCCTATCGGGGTCGAACAAACTTCGGAATATCACAAAATATCTAATAAACCGGTATTCCTCAAAATATTAATAATTTTTTATTATCCAGACGATTCGGCGGAGTTTATCCCGCGTTTGATGCAGGACTCAGGGCCACATTCATACTCCCCGATTTCAACCCACCCAAATCCAACGTAACAAAATCATAGCCGATTTCTTTTAAACTCCGGTTAAGTTCTTCAAACAAATCCGGATTCATAAGTTTATCAAATTCATCCTGTGATATATCAAGCTTAGCAAGCAACAGCTTTTTATCTGCCGCGCCCGGTTTATCAAATTCAAAATGTCTTACCCTGAATTCTATGAAGCCGAATTCTTTAACTATTTCTTCAGCGCGTTCTATTATTGATAATTTTTCTATAGTCACTTTCTGTCCGTATGGAATTCTTGAAGAAAGACATGGGGATGATGGCTTGTTCCATATTTTAAGACCCAATTCCTTTGAGATTTCCCTTATCTCAGATTTGGTAAATTCAAGCTCAGCAAGCGGTGAGATAATTCCATGATTTTTAGAAGCTTTATAACCGGGACGGTAATCGCCTAGATCGTCAAAATTTGTTCCGTCCAGAATAAAACGTATGCCAACTTCAGTTTTAAGTTCATTGAGTTTTGCGTACAGCCCGTCTTTGCAAAAAAAACAACGGTTGTTTGGATTATTGTAATAATTGGGGTCGTCAAGTTCATGTGTAAAAATAACTTTATGAATTGCGTCGACAGTAGCGGCCAGGATATTCGCTGCATCTTTCTCAGATTCTTTCAGTGAAGGCGAATCAGCTGTAACCGCTAAAACATTTTCTTTGCCAAGCGCATCTATGGAAGCTTTGAGAACAAAATAGCTGTCTATGCCGCCTGAAAAGGCTACTATTACTTTATTATACTGCTTTATGTGTGATATTAATACTTCGTATCGCGTCATTTAGATTTCTTGTCCCTAACTAATTGTTTCAGCTTCAACGGGTTCATAAGCCAATATCGGCGAGAGCCATTTTTCTATAACTTCAACGCTCATATTCTTGCGTCTTGCATAATCTTCAACCTGGTCCTTATCTATTTTACCAACGTTAAAGTATTTGGATTCCGGATGCGAGAAATATAAGCCGCTAACGGAAGATGCCGGGTACATTGCAAAGCTCTCGGTCAATATTATGTCCGCATTTTTTTCAGCGTCAAGCAGATCAAACAGGATTTGTTTTTCAGTATGGTCGGGCTGCGCGGGATACCCGGGCGCTGGCCTGATGCCGTCATACTTTTCGCTTATCAAAGCGTCGTTATCCAATGTTTCATCTTTCGCATATCCCCAAAATTCTTTTCTCGCAAGCTGGTGCATTTTTTCTGCAAACGCTTCCGCAAGCCTGTCGGCTATGGCTTTTATCATTATACTGTTATAGTCATCATGATCTTTTTCAAATTTTTCAATTAGCTTTTCAATTCCCAGCCCCACGGTAACCGCAAAAGCGCCGATATAATCCTTGACTCCGGACGACTTAGGCGCAATAAAATCTGAAAGCGCCAAATACGGCTGCTCGGTTGTCTTCTGCAACTGCTGGCGTAATGAATGGAAAATCGTTAGCTGTTCTTTTCTAGAATCATCAGTATAAAGTTCGATATCATCGCCAACAGAATTGGCGGGATATAAACCAATCACAGCTTTTGCCGTAAGCGCTTTTGCCTTTACAACTTCATCCAGCAGTTTGTTTGCATCATCAAAAAGTTTTTTCGCTTCTTTGCCGTTTGACTGGTCATCAAATATATTTGGATACTTGCCTTTCAATTCCCATGTCTGGAAAAACGGCGTCCAGTCTATAACTTCTCTTAATTCTTCCAGCGGAAAATCACTGAATATTTTATTCCCAATAAAAGCCGGCTTAGTAACTTTGCTGTTCTTCCAGTCAATTCTTAATGCGCGGTTGCGGGCATGATCAATTTTCAGAAACTTTTTGTCATCATTGCGGTTCTTATGCATGAATCGCAGGTTATCATATTCCTGTTTGACTGAGTGAACATACTTTTCATTTTGTTCTTTGCTGAGCAGGCTGCCTGCTACGGCAACGCTTCTTGATGCATCAAGAACATGTATTGTAGGCTCGGAATAATTCGGAGCTATTTTAACGGCAGCGTGAATTTTAGACGTAGTGGCTCCGCCGATTAGAAGCGGCACTTTAAATCCCTGTCTTTCCATCTCTTTGGCGACATGCACCATCTCATCAAGCGATGGAGTAATTAATCCGCTTAGCCCGATTATATCGACATTCTTTTCTTTTGCTATCTGCAATATTTTTTCAGCCGGCACCATTACGCCCAGATCGATAACCTCATAGTTGTTGCATCCCAGCACAACGCCTACAATATTTTTACCAATATCATGAACGTCCCCTTTTACAGTCGCTAGAAGAATCTTCCCTGCATTCTTTCTATCCCCAGCCGCTTTTTCCTTTTCGATGTATGGAGTCAGATACGCAACCGATTTTTTCATCACTCTGGCGCTTTTCACAACCTGCGGCAGGAACATTTTTCCTGAGCCGAACAAATCGCCTACAACGTTCATTCCGGCCATTAACGGACCTTCGATAACGTCAAGCGGCTTTGGGTATTTTTGGCGCGCTTCTTCCGTATCAGCTTCTATAAACTCCACTATACCTTTAATAAGGGCATGTTTCAGGCGTTCTTCAACCGGAGCATTGCGCCATGCGTTATCGTGTTCAATAACTTTGCCCTTTGATTTAACTTTCTCGGCAAATTCAACAAGCCTTTCAGTCGCATCCGGTCTTCTGTTCAGCACAACATCTTCTATCAGTTCGAGCAGGTCTTTTGGAATTTCATCGTAAACGCCAATCATTCCCGCGTTCACTATGCCCATATCCATTCCCGCTTTAATAGCATGGTACAGAAACACCGAATGCATCGCTTCACGCACCATATTATTGCCCCGGAAGGAAAACGAAATATTGCTCACACCGCCGCTGACCTTTGCAAACGGTAGATTTTCTTTTATCCATTTCGTCGCACGGATATAATCAAGCGCGTAGTTATTATGCTCCTCAATTCCCGTTGCTATTGTAAGAATATTTGGGTCAAAAATAATATCCTGCGGTTTGAATCCAACTTCTTTGGTAAGGATGTCATAAGTTCTTTTACATATCTGTATTTTTCTTTCAAAAGTATCCGCCTGGCCCTTCTCATCAAACGCCATAACAATCACAGCAGCGCCATAGCGCTTTACTTTTACCGCATGCTCTTTAAATTTCTCTTCGCCCTCTTTTAAACTTATCGAATTTACTATGCCCTTACCCTGCATGCATTTAAGGCCTTCTTCAATTATGGTCCATTTCGAAGAATCAACCATTATCGGGACTTTGGAAATATCCGGCTCCGATGCGACAAGATTGATAAATTTCACCATGGCAGCCTCGCCGTCAAGCATTCCCTCATCCATATTTATATCTATCACCTGCGCGCCGTTTTCAACCTGCTGAAGCGCAACTGTTAGCGCTTCTTCATAATTACCTTCTCTTATCAGCTTAGCGAATTTTGACGAACCTGTTATGTTGGTTCGTTCGCCGATATTAACAAAATTAGTTTGCGGGGTTACGTTTAGGGCTTCGAGTCCGCTTAGCCTTAAGTAAGGCTTAATTTCATGGATCTTCCTTGGAGGAATCCCTTGTACAATCTTGGAAATTGCTTTTATATGGTCAGGCGTTGTGCCGCAGCATCCTCCAACCATGTTAACAAACCCGCTCTTAGCAAAATCCAGTAAATAAGCGGCAGTTTCTTCAGGCAGTTCATCATATCCGCCAAACGCATTTGGAAGTCCTGCGTTAGGGTAACAGCTTATATACACATCGGCTTTTGTCGAAAGCTCTTCGATGTAAGGTCTCATCTCTTTTGCGCCGAGCGAGCAGTTGAGTCCAACGCTGAACAGTTCGGCATGTGAAATCGAGTTCCAGAACGCTTCGCCGGTCTGTCCGGATAACGTACGTCCGCTCATATCAACAATTGACCCGGAAACCATTAACGGAACGCGTTTGCCGGCAGTATCAAGATATTCATTTGCCGCATAGAGCGCGGCCTTACAGTTTAGCGTATCAAAAACGGTTTCAACCAGCAGCATATCAACGTTGCCATCCATCAGTCCCTTTACCTGTTCATAATAGGCGTTTTTCATCTGCTCAAAATTAACCGACCTGAACCCCGGGTCGTTAACATCAGGTGAGAGCGAGCCTGTTTTATTCAGCGGTCCTAAAGCTCCGGCAACATATCTGGGCTTATCAGGATTAAGTTTTGTGTATTTTTCAGCCGCCTCTTTAGCAAGCCGCGCCGCTTCTTTATTCAGCTCGTAAACAAGATCCTGCATGTCATAATCTGACTGAGAGAAAAAGTTAGCGTTGAAAGTATTAGTTTCAATAATATCCGAACCTGCTTCAAGATACGCTTCATGAATTCCTTTAATAATATCAGGCTGGGTAAGCGTAAGCAAATCGTTATTGCCTTTCAGGTCGCGCGGAAAATCTTTAAAGCGTTCGCCTTTATATTCTGCTTCGGTTAACTTATGGCGCTGTATCATGGTGCCCATGGCGCCATCTAAAACCAGTATTCTCTTATTTAGTTGTTCTCTAATATTCAAACAAATACAATTTATTTTCTGACTTTACTTGATTGTAACTGCGGATTCTTCACGTACCTAGTAATCATTTCATAAACAAAGAACATTACCCCTGCATAAATAAAATCGCTGGCAAGCGTATTGCGGAAAAACGGGATCGCCATTGCGTAACACTGGATCAGTCCTTTGAAAGACATTTCATACATCATGCCGCTGGTCCAAACTCCAAAATTTGTTATAATAAAAAATAATATTGATGATACAATCGTTGTGCCTGCAATATAAGCGGTCTTCTTACCCGCTCCGGCGCCTTCAAATCTTTTCTTAAGCCAGAATCCGGCAAATACAATTAATATAAAGCTGCCGTAAACCCATTCAATGCCGCTGTAAAGACCGATGAAGATATCGCTGAGAAGCATGGCTGCAATCGGAACAATGAACGCATATTTTTTACCTAAGAAAGCGCCTGAAAAGAGCGCTATTGCCGCTATCGGCGCAAAGTTCATCGGATGAGGAGCAAGTCTTGAAAATGCCGCAAATAAGATCAGTAAAACCGCAGTTATAAAGTTCACCATTTTAGTATCTCCTTAATTAAGAAATTTAATATTTAAAACTTATCTGTAATCTATAATTTCTCAGGGGCATAGGATACCCGGAAATTACACGGTAATCCTCGTTCAGAATGTTGTTAACGTCAAATTTCAAATCGGTTTTAGCATCAAATATACTAAATCCGATGTCTAAATTTGCATCCAGTAACTGATAAAAAGGCTCATAAACAGTATTTTCAGGATTCATATACCTTGAGCCGGAATAAATATAAAATGCGTTTAAAGATACAAATTTAATAACTTTGCTAGAAGTCAAATAATTAAACATAAACGATGACTTGAAAAATTCCTTTGGAATATACAGCATTTGCTTATTATATGACGGGTCCCCGGGGAAATCTTCATTTTTCTTACTCGAATTCGCGTAATTGTAATTAAAGCTGAATAACACTTTGATCCTTTTTGATACTTCGGCCCGTCCCCGTATTGAAGCGTCGATTCCGGAAGATACAACCTCCCCGATATTAACCGGCCGCCAGATATTATCCTTTCCCGGCGTCCACACAATTCTGTCGGTTGTATTAACATGAAAATAAGAAAGTTCAACTTCATTTCTCCCGATGAAATTAAATCCGTAAAAAAAGCCTCCGTCAAAAGAAACGGATTTCTCAGGCTTCAAATCTCTGTTTCCAAGGTCTTTCCAATAGAGGTCGTCAAATGAAGGCGCGCGGAAATTATTCCCGAAAGATGATTTCAGCGAAAAATTCGCTTTCTCAAATGGTTTTATGTTCACTCCCATCTTCCCGGTGGGAACGTTTTTTTCGCTTATGTTAGAAAAGTAATCGTATCTCAGCGAAGGATACAGAGTCAACTCGGGAACATGCTTGCCGCCGACAGAATATTTATAAGCTCCGAAGATAGCCCCCTGAAACAGACTGCCTTCTTCGATTTGGTCGCTCGTAATTTTATTACCGCTAAGTTCATAACCAAAATCCAGCTCGCTTTTCCCTGAGGGCGTGTAGCTGAATGTTGTTCCGTGAATTAGCGAATTCTGTTTATAAAAACTGTTCACCGCCGTTGTTAGATTAAAAGTCGCGGTATCAAAATAGCTTCTTAACGAATATTTGAAATCTATATTCGAAGCAAGCTTAAGGTTCTTCGAAAATGATTTAGTGTATACAGCCGATGAAATTATATCCCTGTCAATTTGTTTAGCTGAGCCGGGCGAGTACCCAACATCAGCGCCGGGCAGGCTCCTGTTGAAATAGTTATAATAAGTAAACAACTTCAATTCGGATCCCTTTTCCATATCATAATCAAAGCTGAAGTCGAAAAAATTTCCGTTATATCCGTTATCCTCTCTCTGTCTTAATGTTTTATTAACTCCATCAAAGTAATAATAATCAAAATTATTATCCGCAGATTCGTTCGAATACGCGACAGAGTACGCCATAAACTTCTTCCCGTTTCGCATGAAGTTCTGCGACGATTTCATATAAATCTTTTTCAATCCATACGAACCAACATCGCCCTTTAGTTCAAATCCAAACGGCTTGCCGGAATTTTCGCCGTTTGTATGTATATTTATCACCCCGCCGATTGCGTCGCTTCCATAAAGAGCCGAAAGTCCGCCGTCAGATATTTCAATTCGTGAAATATCGTCAAGCGGAATCAATTCCAGGTCAAACTGTGAGTTATCCTGCCCGTTCAGTTTTATGCCGTCAAGCATTACAAGGGTTTGCTCGCTTTGTGTGGCATTCAATGACACTGTTTTCAGTCCTGAATTGAACCCGTAGTCTTTTATAAATACCGCATCGCTCAGGCCGAGCGCATCAGAGACCCGGATGCCGTTAATTGAATTCAGGAAAACACTGTCCAGCACTTGAATTTTGTTTGGCGCCAGCAGTCTCGACGTTTTCACCCTGTTTGCGTTTACCTCGATCTCTTCGGTTACTGCGCTATCCAGCCCTGAAGATTTCTCCTGCGAACGCAAACAAGGCTGCAGCAATAATACCAATAATAATATTTTGAATAACATAATCAATCTTTTCTAATTACCACTCTTCTTGGCCCAACGCCGGTCGAAAATGTTCTTTGCAATGTATTGCTGATATCATATATGTAAGCTTTGCCATCTACAGAAAAATTAAAGGCATCCAGCACATAATGCTTTTTGTTGTCAGAATCATAACAATACCCGTAAAAAGTACTGCCTGCATTAGCGATTATAATGGTTGTGAATGTTTTTGATGACAGATCAAGTTTTATGATTCTATCGCCTGAAAAATTCAGGCCGCCGATAAAGTACGCAACAGCGCTGTTAATATCAACGGATATATCTGAAATGAACCCTTCATTTGAAATCATTGAGTCAAGTTTTGCATATGTAGAAATATCAATTTTGTAAATAATGTTCGAAGGCGCCGGGCAGCCGACCAGCAAATTTCCGTCGTTTGTTAAGGCCAATGATGATGGGTTCTTTCTTACAATAATTGTCGCCACAACGCTGTCATGAACGGCGTCTATTACAGAAATTGTCGAGTCCTGAGCGCCGCTGTAAACGCTCTGGTTTCCAACAAATACTTTGTTCCCGATTGCGAGAATCTCCTGCGGGTAGACCCCAACGTTGATAGTCTTTAATAACGATAACGAATTCACATCAAGAACGGATACTGAACTTGCCGGCCCGTTAGTTACGTATATTTTATTACTTGCAAATGCAGCGGAGTAAGGATTTGTTCCAAACGGACTTGAAGATAATATTACCGCCCCATTTGTATCGAGCTTATGCAGCTTCCCCGGTCCGCCGAAATTTCCCTGCTCGGTTACAAAAAGATTATCGCCGCTGAAAATCAGCCCGTCGGGATACAACCCCAAAACTCCGTTTGAAAATATACTTTGGTAAAATGTATCATTGACAGAACTGTAAAATGAAAGCTTGCCAGGACTGGTTAATGTTCCCTCTGATAATATATACGCGCCTTTTGTTGATTGAATCTTAACCGATGTAGTAACAGGGCTATCGTTTGAACAACCGGAAAAATAAAAGACGGCCGCCAAAAGCGCGCCGAGCCTGAAAAAAATGGAAGAAGTTTTCATCGTTTACCGTTAATTTTTAATTTCATAATATTTGCAAAATAAAAAACCCCGCTCCTTAATAAATCTCAACGGTAAACAAATAAATGAGATTATTAAGAGGCAGGGAGCCTCATACCGCGCAATGGAGCGGTATAACCCATTAATCTTTACCCTCGAAGATCATAGAAGAATTCATTTCCGGCAGGTCTCCTGGCTTAAGAGCGCTTTCCGCACCGCCTTCCCGTCTCCAAATTTGGAGACAGTGACTTAAAGTGGAACGGTTTTCTCTATTACAGTTGCGGGGACAGCTTCGGAATCACTGCGAAAAAAAAACAGATTACCGAATTCCCTTTTAATCATCCCGATTTAACGGGATAAACCGAAAACGTGGTTTTCAAAGAACTGTCTAAAAATAACTCAATATACCGAAACATGCAATGCTACCTAAAATTAGCAATTCCCAGTGAATTGCCTCATGGACGCTAACTATGCTTCACTCACATGAACAAAACTGATTCAAAAATTGAGATTATTTTGTTTCTTTATTATATAAAACTTTTTACACAACTTTGTACAAATCTCCAAAATAACCATTGTTCTTTAATATCTAATTATTAAATTTGTTCAATATTATATTAGTTTTTGAGCCGGACGAACATGAAATCTAATGCTCTGAAAAGAATACTCTTAATAGAGCTTATCTTCTTTGAGGCGTTCGTTCTTGCGGTTATGGAAACATATAAGTACTATGTGAACTTTGAATCTAATAATTTCCTTTCGTCATCTTTCCTCGGCTACCTCGCCAGGAATTTTGAGATCGCTTATATAGGCAACCTGCTGTGGCCCGCTGTTTTTGCAGTCGCATTGATTTCAATTATCAACTTATACAGGCACATTGAGCTTGTTAAGGATTCTGTTTTCAGGATCCTGTTCCTGTTTTCCGTTCTGCTTCTGGCGATCCTTGCGGTGTCTGTCTTCATACCGTCATCAGATTTTATCGATGAGTTTTCCGGGAAATTTATCCAGCTTAATGCGAAGGGCACCAAAATAGTATTTCTCGCTTTATTTGCATCTTTGCAATTATTTATGACAGTATCGCTAAGCGTGATCTCTTTCTCGGCGTTAAAGAAATTCTACGTCATAAGGAGCGTTTGGATCGCGCTGCTTGTAGCCGGCGTGTTTTACTCGTCGCTGCTTATATGGATAAACCTGTATAAAGACGACCGCTCTTTTATTGAGAACAACAGGGTCAAAATAGATGCCGGCGTTGTTTTAGGCGCGGCCGTTTGGGGAGGCAACAGGCCATCGCCGGTGCTGAGAGAAAGAATTAACAAAGGTTATGAACTGTTAAAAGACGGCTCTGTCAAATATATTGTTCTTACGGGGGGCGGCTCACCCGGCGAAATGACCGAGGCCGAAGTGGCAAAAAATGAGCTGCTCAAAAAAGGGATTGACGAAAAAAATATCTTCATCGAGAACAAATCCAATTCGACGCTTGAGCAGATCACTTTTATTAATAATAATCTTTACCGGAAAAACAACTGGCGCAGCGTTGCGCTTATAACTGATAATTTTCATTTGCCGCGCTCGCGGCAGATCTGCCGGTTCTTCGGGATCAACGCGTATTCGGTCGCTTCCGATACGCCGCTCTCGACAGAATCGAGTTTCTATTTTACGACTAAAGAATCATTTGCTATTATTCTGTTCTGGTTATTCGGAATCGGATAAAATTTTAATTATGAAAATCACATGAACAAAATAGTTTCAAGGAGACAGGTCAGGGAAAAAGCGCTGCAAATATTATACGCTTACGAAATGACCAAAGACCCGATAGAGCCCATTATAGCAGACCAGCTTCACGGTATTAAAGACGACGAGATAGAGCATTTTGCAAGAAAACTTGTCAAGCACACGCTTGAGAATAACGATGACTATGAAAAGCTCATCAAGGCGACCGTAGAACACTGGGATATGGAAAGAATAGCGGTTCTGGATTCAATAATAATAAAAATGTGCCTGAGCGAATTCTTCTTTTTCCAGGATATCCCGACCAAAGTATCTATTAATGAGTCCATAGACCTCGCTAAAAATTTCAGCACCAAGAATTCCGGGAAATTTGTCAACGGAGTCGTTGACGCGCTTCTTGTGCGGCTGAACGAAAAGAAAAAGATCAAGAAAAAAGGCAAAGGACTTATAACGCAAACTGCGGTTCATGAAAAACCGGCAAAGAAGAGTAAAGCCGTGAAGGAACAATAAAATTATTGGAAGAAGTAAAAATCAAAAATAAATGGCTGAACAAAGACGTTTATATGTGGTCTTTGTTCGACTTCGCTAATTCATCATACGCCGTTATCATAGTAGCGTTTGTTTACGCCATTTATTTTAAGAAGGTTGTTGCGTTCAACCGGCCGGTGGCTGATTTTTACTGGTCAACTTCCATAAATATTTCGATGATAATTGTCGCGGTTCTCAGCCCGGTACTGGGAGCGGCGGCCGATTACAGAAGCGACAAAAAACTTTACCTGTTATTCTTCACCGCGCTTTGCATTATAACAACAGCTCTTATGTATTTTGTCGGACCGGGGATGATATTTTGGGGTATGGCGCTGTTTATTTTGTCCAATATCGGGTTCCAGGCCGGGCTTGGGTTTTACGACGCATTCCTTAAAGACATCGCTTCCCCTGAAAACTACAATAGGGTCTCATCGTTTGGGTACGCCATCGGCTACCTGGGCTCTCTTGCCGCGCTTGTTGCCGTGGTCTTTCTAAAAGACGATCCGCCGCTCACATTCGTCGCATGCTCAATAATGTTCCTTATCTTCTCAATTCCGATATTCGCATTCGTTAAAGAGAAAAAAAACGTAACATTTGGCGGGAAAATCAATTTTATCAGCGCCGGTTTTAAACGCACCGCCGAAACGCTCAGGCATGTTAATAATTATAAGAACCTCCGCAACTACCTGCTTTCCTATTTCCTCTACATAGACGGAGTAAATACAATAATCTTCTTTTCGGCAATTTATGCCCAGACAACGCTTAATTTTACTATCCCTGATCTGATATTATTCTTTGTTATAGTTCAGATAACGGCCCTGGCAGGCTCATTCCTGTTTGGATTCATCGCCGATAGATTTGGGCTGAAGAGAACGCTTTCAATCAATATTTTATCGTGGGCGGCGCTTTGCACTCTTATCTTTTTCAGCAATGATAAAACCTCCTTCATGATAATTGGCGGACTTGCCGGCACATTCCTTGGTTCAACGCAGGCGCTCTCAAGAAGCTTTATGTCTGTTCTGACTCCGGATGACAGGAAAACAGAGTTCTTCGGGTTCTTCAGCCTTTTTGAAAAGACATCCACAATACTCGGGCCGCTTACATTCGGCTTGGTATCATGGCTAACCGGAAATCAGCGGTACGCCGTTATTTCAATTATAGCGTTTTTTATTGCCGGATATTTAGGTTTCAGGCGCGTGGTAAATCCCGCTGAAGAACAAAAAAGCCCCCCGGCGTAACCGGGAGGCTCTTTGCGTAAAACCTATATTATTTCTTCCCGATATAAAATGTAGCCCCAAGATAAAACGTAAGGTAATCGATTGACCTTGAGCTGTTTAAATTATTGTTCAATGTAGCATCTGCCGCGTCGTTAAGCTCAAATTTATTCAAGTCGGTTGAAAGGCTTGAACTCTTTGAAATATTTGCCAACCTGTACCTGAACCCAAACGCAACTCCAAAGACCCTTGTTACCCTTCCGTCAACACCGGCGCCTATTGAGCCGCCAAATCTGGCCGCCTGCTTAATGGTGAAAGAAATCTCACCGGCCGGCGTGCCTGTGGCTGGGACATCCGGCGTTTGCCTGTATGTGCCGAATATCATATTAAGGCCCATGTCAAGGTTTACATACGGAGTCCATTTTGTTTTGTTTGTAAATGCATATTCAAATCCAAGCGATCCGTTAAACACATGCATCCAAATCTTAGAGCTTCCTGAAACAGGGGAACCCGTCGCATCGCCTGTATAAGGATAACTATTTGTAGTGTTAGCCCCTATATACGCCATATTCCCGCTGTTGTTCATCAACAGGTCATATCCAAGCGAAAAATAGGGCCTTATTCTGCCCAGTTTATCTGTTGGAAGTTTCAGTGTAATATGGCTTCCCAATCCAAATTTCAAGCCGTAATTCTTAAATGTAAACAGGTCGCCCAAGTCTCCGTAAGCATTAGGCAGCGGCTGATTGTAGCCAAAATCCCACTCCACAATAAATGCAGGCGGTTTGAGTTTTGAATATGTATAAGTCACCTGAGAATTAGAAACATTCGGAAGAAGAAGAAATAAAGCGGCAAAAAATAAAAATGTAATCTTCGGTATCTTCATATATTAACCCCCCATTTAAAATAATGAAATAATTACCTTGTTTTAACAAAATTATCACATTTTTTGATGAAAAACAAACTGTGAACTAACCGGAATACCTATTTATCCAAAATAAAATTCGCATATTTAATAATCGTTTTTTAAAACCGCTAAAATAAATGAATAAGAAACATAATTTTATTTTTTGTATAGCGTGAATCGGGGAGCGCGTGCAACATAGACGGAAGAAAAGGACAATCTCAATTTATCTCATAACAGAATCTAAATTTTTATCGATCACTTAACGATCGTGCTCAGGTCGGTATCTGCGTAAGAACCGTCGCTTATAAATTCCAGGATATTCCGGAAATCCTTTAGTTTGAAATAGCCGGGCAGATTATTCATTTTCACATTGTCATATTTGTATTCAATCACTTTCCCGTTCGGTTCAAGGAAAACAGTTGTAGGATAGCCTGTCACCTGGAACAATGCTGCAAGGTCTGATTCAGTATAGTCTTTTCCCAGGTAGCTTATCTTCGAGCTGCCTTCGGCATTGAGCTTCACAAACACAAAATCATCATCAATTATTTCCTTTATCTTCTTTTTACTGTAAACGTCTGAGTCCATTTTTTTGCACCAGCCGCACCAGTCGGTATAAACATCTACAATTACCCTCTTATCCTGGTCCTTTGCAGTTTTGAGAGCGGCTTCAAAGCCTGAGGTCTGTGCGCGCGCGCCGGCTAAAGCCGAAAGCATAAATATTACCGCTATGATAGTCCCTAAATATTTATATTTTACCATACAGTTCTTCTCTGGTTTCTTAATTTCCGGTTTTATTATTGCTCAATAATTCCATCAGTTTCAAATAAACATGATCAGGGCTAAGCTCTTTCATACATTTGTGCCCGTACGGGCATTCTTCTATTTTGGTCAGGTTGCAGCCGAGGCAGCTAAGCGATTCGTTGGAAATAACTACCGAGTTCTCTGAAAGCGGACCCTGCAGCTTAGAATTTGTCGGCCCGAAAATTGCCTCGGTATTTACTCCCAGCGACCAGGCGATATGCATCGGCCCGGTATCATTCGTAATGAAAGCCCTGCATTTTTTAAGCAGGCCGCCCATGTATTTAATATCTACTTCCGGTATTAACAGCGCGTTTTCGCCGATCTTTTGTTTAATACTCTCAGCTACAATCCGCTCGTCCCTGCCGCCCCAAAACAACAAAATTTTATATTCAGATGCAAGCCTGCTTCCGAGCGCCGCAAATTTGTCCGCACCCCATACCTTTGTCGGCCAGGTTCCGCACGGATTGATGCCTATCACTTCTTTTCCGTCAAGCCCGCTTGAACTGAAAAATTCATCCGCAAATTCTTCCTGAATTTCGTTCAGGTAGAATTTCGGAGAGCTTTGAACGATTTCCAGCCCAAGTTTCCTGAGGCTGTCAAGATTGAACTCGACGTTATGCACAGTCGCGCCGCGCGGAGTAATTTTTAAGTTATATGCCAGCGCTCTCCAGTTGAACCTGTAACCAACCCTGTATCTTGCCCTGCTGCAAAATGTAATTATCGCCGTGCGCGGATTCCCGAACAGGTCTATCACAAGATCGTATTTTTGTTTCCTGATATTCCGTATCAGGCACCAGCCGCTATCAAGCTTAAGGTCATATGTCAATATGCGGTTCAGGAACGGGTTGCCGGTCAGAACTTCTTTGCAGTATTTTTGAGTAAGAAAAACTATCCGGGCTTCAGGAAAATTATGCCGCAGATTTTCTATGACGGGAGTGCACAGCAGCACGTCGCCTATAGCGGCAGGTTTAATTACAAGAATTTTCTTTACTTTTCTCTTATTGAATACCAACTAAACGTGCTCCAGAATAATAAAGTTATTTTCTTTGGGAACGGACGCCGATCTCAGCCCGCTCTCGGCAAAATATTCTTTCTTCTCATATTCACATATATCATACAGCCTGCATTGCGAGCAGATCGGGTTAACCGACCTGCATACTTTTCTTCCGAATCTTATCATCAGGCTGTGAAGAAGCAGCTTCTTTCCTGCAGGGATATTTTCTTCAAGCTGCCGGAATGTCTTCTCAGGCGTTTTGGCATCCGCTATCCCAAGCCGGTTTGCAAGCCTGTGAACATGAGTATCCACCGGGATCACATCCCGTCCGAGGCTGAATACAAGCATGCATGATATTGTTTTCACGCCTACTCCGTTAAACTGCAGAAGCTCTTCATAAATTTCTTCATTTGTCATGTTCCGCATATGTTCAAGTCCCGGCTTGCCATATTCAGCGTTTAGCTTCTTCAGAAGCTGCTTGATATTTTTCGATTTCTGGTTTGCAAGGCCGCACACCTTAATAGAGCTTCTTATCTTCGAAAGCGGCGCGTTCATAACGTCGGTCCAGCTCTTAAAATTTTTTTTCAGGTTTGTAAAAGCCCTGTAGCTTGTCTTGTCGGTCGTATTCTGCGATAACATAGTAGCTACCAGCATATCCAATGGATCTGACTTCCCCGGCTTCGGCTTCACATCCGGAAATTCCTTCTCTAAAGCCGAAATTATGTTCTCAATCTTGATCTCAAGGCGTCCTGCCGCATTCATAATCTGCAAATATATCAAATTATAACATCTTGAATTAGATATAAATGCGAACACAAAGAAGGCACAAAGCAAACGTGAATAGTGAAATGGCAGGCGGCAGACGTGAGACGGCAAACCCCCACCACTCCGTTCGGGAGAGGGGGAAGCCCGCCTTAGGCGGGCGGGGGTGAGGTAAAAAAAGCGCCCCGTTTTCGGCGAGGCGCCTTCAAAATAAATTCTTTATCAGGTGAACTTATTTCAGCAGTATCATTTTTCTGGTTTCGGTATAGTTACCGGCCCTTAGAACATAGAAATAAATTCCGCTTGCGTACGATGAAGCGTTTATTTCAGCTTCATAATACCCCGCATTCTGGACGCCGTCTAAAATAACCGCTACTTCATTTCCAAGAACATCATATAAGGTAAGCTTAACAAGCCCTGTTCTCGGGATATCAAACTTAACTTTAGTTGTAGGATTAAACGGGTTTGGATAATTCTGATGCAGCGCGTACTGCTTCGGAATTCCGTTGCTTAGATTTATAATTCCTATAGGAGCTACTGTATCCCATATTGCCGATTCAACTATTACGCCGTTCATAGGTATCTGCACGCCGGCTAATGGGCCAGTATATGAACCCGGGCCCGTGCCCTGCCATCTCTGGAAATACCATGTCTGGTTGTTATACTGCAGCTGCACCGGAGATATGGATAGCGGCGCCGTTGAAGCGGAATCATAATAAACGTTGCCGCCTGTAATTGTCGCGGGAATTGCCGAAGGCTGCATGCTTGTTATAAGCTTAAACTGGACACCGTAGTTTACAATATAAGAAGATATCTGCGGTGAAATTGTCGCGACATGAGATGTATCGCCCCCGTCGCTCCAGTTCCGGAATATGTACCTTGTTGAAGTAATAGTCTGCGGAGTAACCGCCGATAGAGTATGAGTCACGCCGAGATCCCATGTATTAAACTGGGCCAACGTGAATGTCTGGTTATCGATCTTAAACTGCAGGAATCTATCCGGCCTGTTTGAATTAACATAAACATAATTCTTTCCTACAAGATAGCTTACAGATGAAATGTGCGTTCTGTTATTTGTATTTGTTCCGGTTACGATTATCCTGTACGCGCCTGAAGTAACCGCCCCTGATGAAGCGACATGAACATTTACCGAGCCGGGGAATGAACTGATAACGTTTCCGGACGGAAAACTAACGCTTATCCCTGCGTTGGGAGGATCCACCGCCGCAGTTAATGTTACGGCTGAATTATATCCGGATGCAACAACCGGCGCCTGGAACTGAAAATCAGCGCTCTGGCTCTGTCCCTGTATAACCGACGCGAACGGAGAATTTGGTATCAGCGTAAAATCATTGGTCTTTTGCGCCGCCGCAAGAATCTCCTGGTTAGACGCCTGAACAAATACTATATCTTTAATCTGGCTTTGCTGCCACGCCTGGTCAATGGCATATCTCTGCTCAACTGTGTATGTCTGTCCGGGAAATAAATAAAGCTGCATCCCGTTCGGGCCCGGAAGCGTTCTTCTCATTACATCGTAAAAATCAGTTTCGCCGTTTGTGGCGGGCGGATTAATATTGGTAATGTGTTTTTCCAATACTAAAAAATTTACGTAAACCGTAGGACTTGCCATGCTGACTTCGCAATATATCCTGGCGCGAACAATAACCGAATCGCCAAAAGTGCTGTCTGTCACAACCACAGTGATCGGCGTCGGAATTCCTGTTCTTGAATTGAAAAGAGATGTCAGCCCCGAGGTCGTATATGCCGGCTGTATGTTAATAATGCCGTCCATAAATGCCTGGGGGATTGAATTTACGTTGTAATACGTCCGCTTCCCGTTATTATCCGAAACGTTGTACCAGTACATAGGGTCGTTGCCCGGCGATGGCCAGTTCATGTGATATGCTATGCCCAGAACCCTGTCTGAATCCTGCGAGTGAAGCCACGCGTCCATAATAGGATTATTAGAAGCGCACGGCGGGCACGTTGAGCTTGTGAACCTCTCAACCAGCACAACCCTGTCGCCTGAAAATGCGCTGTTTGATGCCAGCAATATTAGGCTAAAAAAAAATGTAAGTATCGTTTTCATAAAGTAGTATGAATAAGTTCTCAAACGCCCGCACCCGTGCCAGCCGGTACGTACGACCTCGCGAACGTCACGCTCACGAGCAATCCCGCCCTCGGTCTCACGACAGGCGGCGTGGCGCTCGGGATCGGTAACGGCGTCGTCCTTCAGAACCTCTCGCGTGTCACGGGCGCCCTCTTTATCGAGGCGAATTCCAACGCGCCCGTGGTTCAAGACGCCTCGGTTTACCTCTTCTTGGAGGAGTCGTCCGTCATCCGGAACACCGGCACTGCGCCATTCTTCCACGTCGCGGCGGGTCAGTCGCTCCAGCTTTCGCTTCTGGAAGGCTCGTATGTACAGGGCGCCGTGGGCGCTCCGATTGTGCAGGTGGATGCGGGAGCTACGGCCGCCGGATCATCTGGGAAATTTCGCTTTCATCGATGCAGATTCGCTGGCCGGCGCCGGTACCATTTCAGTCGTCATCACTTCTACGTCCGGCAACTTCGATCCATTCGAACAACCGGCCGCCACTGCGCTTCAGTTCTCGGACTACTCGAACAACAATATCGTTTTCCGACCGGGCGCGCCGAGCGACGGCATTTTCCGTTCAGACGTGGGAAGAAGTGAAGGCCTTCGTCACGCTCAAATACGGAGCCTGCATCCTTTATGTCGACGACAGCCTCACGGCCGGCGCGGGCGCTCACGTGCCGGGAGCGAGCGGTGTGACGGACGGGTTCGGCGTCTCAGATCCGTCCGTACCGACAAGACGGGAACGGAACCTTCCTCATCGTCGATGACGGAGCGACGCTCAAGGGGCTCTATCGCATCGCCGGCTGGATCGGACTCTTTGCCGACACGCAGGGCGCGGTACCGGCATTCGATCGGGACTACTCGGCTGGAGGCAGCGGCGCGGCAGCGGTCCCGACTTTCTTCATCGAGGAGGAGGCCACGATCGGAAACTTGCCGACTGCGACGCAACCCGCGGTCGTCGTCGCCCAGCGAGACAATGCTCTCAGCACCGTAAGGACTCTCCACGGTAAACGAGTCTCCGTTGGCGAATGCGGCAGCCAGGGCACCAATCTCTACGTCCCCGCCCACTACCGATACAAGGTGGGCTTTGCCCCCATCTTCGCCTACGAAGGCGTCCAGGAACACGCGAAGGTTCGTGGAGGTCTTTTCCGTTTGGCGTCGGTACATCAGTTTTCCGAATCGCTCATGGGCGTTTTTCATCAGCCGTATTCCTTTGTTTTCATTGTGGGTCAACGAATTTTGGCGGTCTTTCGTATGGTGACGAAAAAGAGAGGAGAGAACGACAGCGTGCTTATTCGAAGCGCCGGTCAATAGGACAGAAGAAAACTTCGTCAGTGTTGGAAACTGCGCGGACGAAGTCTCAGCGGAGAACGGTTCTTTGGCATGCAATGACCGCGGAACGCCTCGCCAATAAAGCTGCCTGCGGTCCAGCCGAGCACAAGCGCAGCGGCTGATTGTTTCTAGTCGGTCTGATGTTTGCTGCGGTCTCTTCGCCGTTGCATCAATCTGGCAACTGCCCGCAACGTTTCGTTTACCTCGTCAGCAGTTCGAAACTGGCTAGCGACATCGGGCGCCAAGACGACAACGTTCGTACCGGACGGGTAGCGGGCCGCATGCTTTCCGCGCACACCCTTACTGAAATCGTATTCAGGACGCACTTGGTCGGAAATACGGGCCTTTCTCTTACTCTGCTTTTTCATATTGTCTTCGCTCATTGCGAGTCGCGCGGTAGCTGAACCGTTCCCGCTTGCGAATGATCGTCTCTCCTTCCGTTTCTCCTGCTTCGTTGAACTCATCGACGTGCTTCACGGATCCCTACTGGGCGATGTGCCGCATCTTTCCTTCTCCGAAAAAACCGATCAACAAGCCACTGCAGGCCAATAGGCGGACATGTCTCTTATGTAAGGATGTTACCGGCCGGCCGCTCATCTTCTGTTGTCTTCTTACTAGTGATCATCGACGGATGGCAGATTTCGCGATGGCAACGGCGGAACTGGCTCATGGCGAAAACGCAGGTTCCAATAATTCCACGAACGGAGGTCAAAAACGCCTGCCGGAGGATTACATAGTACATGGTCAAAATCATCGTCGGAATAGAACTTCATCGTCGTGACGATGTCTGCCAGTGTGCCGTAGGTCATAACATGGGCGAGGAACAGCGTCGGCTCTCTTAGTGTCTTTTCTGGCGGTTTGAACCAAACAACCCGCTTGGCAACTTTTTGCAGGTCGTCAGAGTCGCTCATCGCTATCCTTCCTCTTGAGTGATGCCAGGTCTCGCTATCACATGAGGCAGTTTTCTTAGATCTACGGACGCTGCTGCCTTACGCAACTTGTCCTGTAAGCCATGGCTCAAGCTTGGAAGGTCCCCGTCTTCAAAATAGGCCAGCGCCTTGAGGGTCAGGGCCCCATTGAAGCTCTGTCCGTAAACGGCTTCAGCGGCGGCGAGAGCTTCAGCGAGATCTAGACCTGTCTCCAATGCCGACGCGATATCAATATAGTCCTTAGCCAGTGCTCGTTGCTGAATGGTCTTGAGCTTCGTCGCTGTCAGATCAATCGCGGATGCCACACGAATTCCGTTAGCCGCAATAACATCTGGGTCCTGCACCCGGTTGAGTCCAACCGCTCCGAAGAACGAGACCTTTACCGGACCCTCTCGATCGACAATTGCAGTCAGAGTGTTTTCTTGAACCTGGCTGATTTCGGCGTTCTTGAGGTAGGCGATGCTCTCGAGCAATGCGGAGGGCTGAAAAGGCTTATTGCAGAAGAAGTCAAAATCTTCCGACTGGCGATGACCAAGGTGCAAAGCTATGGCCGTTCCTCCATATAGTACGAAGGCTCTCGGAGTGGCGCCTAATTCCGACCACAGCTTTCTTTGAGGTGTTGGCAGAATGCCGAGATTGGGCGTAAACATCTCAATCCTCTCTGAGTCGGCGGCTCCGGGTTGGGTTCAGTCGGTCGGATTGCCGACAGACAGTCCACCCAATCGTTGGTCAGCCAGAGGTTGCACAGTGCGTACTTAACTTACTCTTGCCCTTCCATGATACGAGAAAGCAGGACGAAGCTGCCTCGACCTGGAGGAAGGCACGGTGTGTCAAGCTGCCCAGAATTCGCGCCGACCTTTCCCTCATCTGCTCTCAACACGGCGCCAGCGTTTGAGGTCCCCCAGGATTTCCTCCTCGGATATTCCTTCTGCAGTGAGCGCCTGCTGCAAGCAAGACGCGGCGTCTTTGAGCGCCGTGCGTTCAGCTTCGGACCGCCTCCGTCGGACAGGAATGTAATAACCCACATCACCGTGACGCATGATGGCCACCGGCTCCTTAGACTCTAGGAGATAGCTGGCCAGCTTCTCACGAAATTCTCGAATCCCGACTCTTGGGGCGACGATTCTCAACTCAAGAAGGGGTGCGGCGTGTACAAGTGTACCCCTTGGTTTTCCTATCGTAAGGCTCGATTTAGTGGACAGCCTGGGTTTCACTCAGCGCAAACAACCTCCTTCGTTTCCTTCAATTCGGTAATTCGACCATCCTGGTAAGCCAGTGTCAGCTCATGGCTGAAGCGTTCACGCTTGCGAATGATGGTCTCGCCCTCCGTTTCGCCTTCCTCGTTGAACTCATCGACATGCTTGACTGATCGCCAGTGTGCGATGTGCCGCGTTTCGCCATCTCCGAAGAAACCGTTTAACATCCCGCTGCAAGCCAGCAACCCGACGTGGCCCTTATGCAACGGGGTCACTGGTCGACCGCTCATCCTTTGCTGCTTGCGAACCAGAATTCCGCGAGCGTTTTGCATTGCGACAGAGCGCTGAACTGCGTCCTCAATCACATCCAGCGGCAATCCCGTGTAAGTGACCCTCGCGGGCGACGAGGGCGGGATCGCGTAACGCTCCACAACCTCCTGGTTAAGTGCGGGGAGCAGATGTGGCCTGTAAGCGATTCGGAGTAACTCCTCCGCTCCTTTTGGATCGCCACGCAGATGGGATTTCTTTCGTCTGCCAAACACCACGACCTGATTGAAGCGGACGGACTCCGGATGTTCGAGTCGAAAGACGGAAAGCCGATCAAACTGGCTGGCCAGCAGACGGGCGCACGTGCCGACTGCAGGAGCTGGTACAACGAACACCAGCACGCCCTCGCTCGTCACCCAGCGATAGCAGTGTTCCAGGAATACCAGTTCCATCCTCTTGTTACTATGCGGTCCAACTTCGGTGTCGTAAGGTGGATTCAGGTACAGAAGCGAACAGGTCTCGGCCAATACCCGGCACTCAAAAGTACTGCCGTGAACTGTCACGATGCCATTCTGGGTGGACGCGGCTTTTCGGTCCGCATCGAGTTCAATGCCGGCCAGATGAGCGCCTGTTTCCCGGGTGATCTCGATCAGAGCCGTGCCATCACCGATGCAAGGGTCAATGGCGGCATAGGGCGCGGAGGACAACAGCAAGGCGCGGATATTTCGGGCTTCCTCGACAGGCAACGGGTAATAGCCGAGTTTTAATCTAGAAATAAGGCGGGACATTTTGGTCTCCGAGGAAATCGAGTTGCGGGTTACTGACGAACGTGAATGTGGCGCAATGGACTCACACGAATTGAGGTAGAAGGGTGGCTTCTGCGAGTCGAAGAGGTCTCTTTAACAACCGCTCACGGTCACTGTCTCAAGTGACAATAGTCAAGAGTCCGCAATAAGAGAACAATCCCACTCTGAGGCACCCGTGATTTGTTAGTAGAAACCTACGACCGATTCCCAGTGGCCAAGATTCGAGTCGTGCTTGCTGATGACCATCAGGCCTTGGTCGCAAGCATTCGCAGGATACTGGGCGAGGAGTATGAAGTTGTGGGTGTGGTGGAAAATGGAAGCCAAGCCGTGGATGCGGTCCTCACGCTCAATCCAGACGTACTTGTGATCGATATCTCAATGCCAGTTCTCGATGGGTTGCAGGCCGCAAGACAGCTCCAGAAGGCAAATTGCCGTACCAAGATCGTATTTCTGACGATCCATGAAGATCATGACTTTGTTGCTGCGGCCTTTTCCGCCGGAGCCGTCGGCTACGTCACCAAAGCTCGCCTCTCTACCGACTTGGTGCCAGCAATTCTAGAGGCGATGCAGGGACACACCTTTGTATCCAGGTTCGGCGCGAGTAAGGCTACAATCCACCCTAAGCCGTTATGACGGCTAAGACATTCCTGACCGTCATCTATACAGAGCCAAAATGACGCGAGAGAAGGTCTCGCCATGGTAGATCAGTGAGCAAACAGTCCAAGCAAGCAAAAAGCAAACTTGGAAAGTCTCTGCCGATCGGCGCGATCAGCGTGGCCGTTGTCATCGCCGCTCTGTGGGATGGCTGCCTGGCACTGGTCAGCCGCGGTGTACCAACCGGGGATTAAGCCGGCGGCAGCCGTCGCCAGCTACGTGGGCGAGGAGCGCTGCGCCCAATGTCATGCAGAACAAGTAAACGAGTGGCGAACCTCGCACCACGCTCAGGCGATACAGGTGACCAGCCATTCGGGTGTGCTCGGAGATTTCAACAGGGCACACTTTGCCAAGTAGGGCGTAACTTCAAGCTTCTCCAAAAAAGGAAAACAAGCTTGAGGCTTGATAAAGATAAAGGATTTCACATGGCCCGTAGCTCTTCACTGGCTATTTCGTTGGGCAGCGGCCGCTCCGTCGTCCAATTGGGAAATGGGTTTCTGCTTGAGGTCCTGAAATCTTCGACTAGCCCGCGAACCACGCTGCGCCGCTCCAACAAGCAGCTCAGCAGTCGCTGCAGTTCTGAACGCTCTCCATACCACTCGCAAGGGATCTCCTCCGCAATGCACTGCAG
Source organism: uncultured Ignavibacteria bacterium (assembly GCA_963816535.1). Taxonomy (GTDB): domain Bacteria; phylum Bacteroidota; class Ignavibacteria; order Tepidaquicellales; family OLB5; genus CAWFKW01. The sequence continues at coordinate 144,192 of CAWFKW010000002.1, forward strand.
TTCTTGTCTCGGAGAAGCGCTCGATCCGCCCAAGCCAAGGAGCAAAGTCGTCCCACGATTGGATACCCTCATAAACCTCATTGATGGCATACACCCCACGCAGCGGCGCGTCGGGGAAACTCCACTCCCCAGCATTGAAGCAGTAGCCGAAGTCGATAAACGTCGCTCTGAATTTTCGCTGGTGCAGCTTCCTGTGGAATAGGACTTGCCGACCATCGGCGTTGCCGGTCCACTTGTCGAAGGCGAGGATGCCGGCGAACTCTCCTCGATTGTGAACCTGCCCGAACATTGAGTGCCGCGGCCAATCCCAGACCTCTTCATCAGTCACCACCAAAGAACCGAATTGAAGCCCAGGACACGCAGCAACCGCCCGGCCAGCCAGGGTGAAGGTGATTTGCTGCTCAAGGATCGTCTCTTCGTCCACGAGGATAATGACCGGCTCCGGCACGCTGAGCCCGATCATGCGTGCCAGCCGACAAGCCAGGTACTCGTTGGCCAGCACCCGGGTGGCTTGCGGATTGCCCTTGAACTTGACGACGTACTTATTGCCGTCATCGGCCAGCATGATTCGAGCTTGCGAACCGCCACGAACCTGGGAGATGTTCTTGATTGCCTTTATCGACACGTTGCCAGCTCCTTGTGTTTTTGGTGGTGGTTGGTGTGGAACGCGATCGGTGGGTGTTTTCCAGCAGCGGAAAGTCACACGTATCCATGCGGCCCCGCATATTGGGGGAGCTAGAGACTAGGCTGCGTGTGGTTGATTGGGACCGGCGAGTTCTTCGAGACCGAACACAATGTGTTGCAGCGTCTTGAGGTCCGAAATCTCACCGAGAGGAGGGGCTTGGAGCTTAGCGAGCAATGCCTCAACAGTCTTCGGATCGAGCCGCTTTGTGACGGCTTCCAGACGATTGATTCCCCGTGCAACCGACTCCAGCATCTGGAGGACTTTCCGCTTGATGCTGGCGTCGCGAATCAGCTTTGGCTGGTTGACGCGGCCGTACTCGCGGAGGACGCTGCGATAGAAGGTCGTGCCAACAGCCTTTTCCATGCACAGAATGCGCTCATCGAGGTCGTCGGCTTGGGCAGCGGCAGATGAGCCGTTAGCCTTCTCGGTCTGGCTTTGCCCGTTGCTGCTGTTGCCATTTGTGGGGGAAGTTGGGCGAGCGGGTGCTTGTCCATGGTTGCCGTTGCTTGCTCCGTTTGGACGCCCCCCTTGGGATCCTGCGCCTGCCTTTCCGTTGCCATTCTTGCTCGGGGGCCGCATTCCTTTACGCCAGTTCTCCGGAAGAGCCCAGGCGGACAACATGGGTGCTCTCACCGGCTGGCGGTTCTGGTCCAGATCGACCCAGATTGCGGGAAAATCGTAGAAGTACCGGCCCAGACCGAAGCACGAACACGCCCGTTTGAAGGCTTGCGCGTCAGCTGAAGTCATGCCGTTGTCATCGTCGGCCCACTCTTCACCGGTTCCGGAGTGCGACCACAGACCGATGATGGTGACAGTGCAGGTGACCAGCACCTTGCCCGAGACGATGCTCTCGCCCTTCTTCATCCGGGTGATGTTATTCATCGTTTCGATCTTGTACTCCCGCGTCCAGCCCTGGGGAGAGAAGAGCGCATTCAGCCGGTCGGTGTAAGCGCGGGGATCGGCGTAGGGTACGATTTGACCGCGCTTCTTGTCGTTTGTGGTGTTGGTAACCCGCCACCGGACCTGATCCGGTGGAAACGGAACTTCAAGCTCCAAAAGGAGCTTGTTTACGTCCAGTCCCGAGGGAAATGTCGTTGTGTCTTCAGTTGGCATGGAGAGGTGCCCTCCTTCAGCGCTTGAGGCGTTGTTCGGTTTTCTTGTGATAGGGGAAGGCGAACGGCTTATTGACCGGAGATAGGAACAACTGGCTTGCTACTTGGCTGCGGGGACTGATAGCGAACAGCGGAAATCAGGGGAGAATCAAGAAGAGACCCCGGCCTGCTGCGCCGGCGCGGGACAGCTACTCGCAGTGTCAACAGGACATAGAATGGGCACTGTCTTCACCAGCTCAGGTTATGCAATGGCCTGGGCGGTCTTCTTTCGGGTTTTGTAGGCTGGAGCTACTTCGGCAAGACCTGACAGGACCACTGGCTCCCTGTCTGGAAACTCGGCGACCAGGGAGAGCTGTCCGCCCATGGCCTGGACATAGGTCCGTAAAGTGGAGATCAGGAGATCGCTCCGCTTTTCGATTTTCGAGACGCCTTCCTGGCCGATACGCAGGGACTTGGCGATCTTCTGCTGCGTGAGCTTGCGCGCCTTCCGAATCTCCCGGAGCGTCATTTCTTCAGCAATGAGCTGAGCTGCGCGGGCCTCAACCTTCTTGCGCCGCGCTGGGGTGAGCCCCTTGATGATGTCATTCACATTCCTGGCCACGGGTCTACGTCCTTTCCTTCTTCTTCAATCGGTCGAGATGCTCGTCAAATCGCTTGTCGGCTTTGGCGATGAGCTGCTTGTAAAACCTCTTTTCGCTCATGCCTGACTTGTCGCCTGCCACCAGCAGGATGGCTTTGCGCTTCGGGTCAAACGCAAAAGCCACTCGCCACACGCCGTCAGCGGCACTGAACCGCAGCTCATTCATGTTGGCATGGCGTGAACCGTTGAGCGTGTCAACGCGGGGCCTGCCCAGTTGCGGCCCGAATTGCTGTAAGACCCGAGAAAGCGCGAGGACTTCGATACGCACATCCTCGTGCAACTGTTTGAATTCCGGATCGAACTCATCGCCGATTTCAACGGTCCATCTAATCATTATAGTATGCCTTATAGTGCATAGTCCGTCAAGTGCATTTCTTTTTCCTCTGTGGGCTTACGCATAACGTGAGAATGGCAGGGGTGTAAAGACAGCGACTTAGATTGACCGCGTCCCCATAAGGTGATAGTCGAGGACCGCATGAGGTGAGAATATCGCCACAGATTGACGCATAAGATGAAAACGCCGACACCTCCCACATGCCGGTATCTCGGGAGTTGACACCAGCTGGCACTTCCGCGCATAGCCGACAACACGTCAAACTGGATTACTTCCGAATAGCCGACAAGGGACCTAGGAGCTCAACGCACCCATCTCGCAGGCCGACTTTTCCATACGAAGGGTGTGAGGACTTGGGTCGCTCCACATTTGGAGACTGCTAGGTGGAATAATTGGCCCATGATCAACAGCTTTGACTTATTGCTGCAGGGCTGGCTGCCAACGATTGCCGTGTCCAACCGCTCTGTGACTCGCCAGTTTCAACCAGTCCCCAGTGAGCGAGATCACTGAACTCTCCACCTTCATCCAGTACCATTCAGGACCCTAAGTGCCGAGAGAAGCGGAAAGGGACCTATGCCGAAGGCGGAAATAGTTCATGCGAGCGGTGGAACAAATATCCGCTCGAAGAGCACGGCAACAATTGGGCGAGTAGTAAGGATTTGCTCTCTGAAGTGCATTGCAAAGCCTTTGCTTCTGTTGCTGTGCGGCTTTAGCCTAGTGGAAACAATTACGTTGGTATCGGCAACAGCCTTAACGAGCGAACCCGTCGCACACTGGTATCTTCGTCAGATCAAACTCAGGTGGTCACTTCCATGGGCGTGGTACGCGGCACCGTCCACGATGGTGTTCGCGAGTTCAAGGGAATACCCTATGCGGCTCCGCCGACTGGGGAGCTAAGGTGGAAACTTCCGCAACCAGTCAAGCCATGGAAGGGGATTCTGGACGCCAGCCAATACGGGAACCAGTGCCCGCAGCTCTCGCGTTATGGCCTGACCGAGGCGGCGTATGACGAAGACTGCCTATTCCTCAATGTGACAACTCCAGAGGTCCACAGTCAGGCTGCGGCAAAGCTTCCGGTAATCGTCTGGATACACGGCGGCGCTTTCGTCGGCGGTTCCAGCTCGCTTTACCCGTTAGCTCATATGGCGCTGAGCGGCGACATGGTGGTGGTTTCGCTCAATTACCGCCTCGGAGCGTTCGGATTCATGGGTCATCCCGCATTTGATCGCGACTACGATGGCAGTTACGGTCTTGAAGACCAGCGCGAGGCCTTGCGCTGGGTCCAGCGCAACATCTCAGCTTTTGGTGGCGATCCCGGGAATGTAACGATTGCAGGGGAGTCTGCCGGGGCAGGTTCGGTTTGCATGCATCTGCTGGCTCCACAAGCTACCAAGGGTCTATTCCAAAAGGCGATCATCCAAAGCGCAGCCTGCATGTTCAATATGCACAGCGTGGAGGAAGCCGATACGACTGGCGCAAGAGTCGCGACGAAGGTAGGTTGCGGCGATCAGGCGAGCGCTCTTTCCTGTATGCGGGGGAAACCCGTAAAGGATCTGCTGGAGGCGGCCAGTGCGGCTGCGGGAAGCGATCTCATGGCTTATGTGCCAGTTGTCGGCAACAAATCGCAGCCGCTACAGGGTGCGGAAGCGATACCCAAGGGTAAGTTTGTGGCAGTGCCGATCCTGGACGGCGGTAATCGCGACGAGCTTCGGCTCTACGTCGCGTATGACGTGCAGGCAGGAAAAACTGTTACTACTCAGAACTATCCTACCTACTTGAAGGCCGTATATGGCGACCATACGGAAGCTGTGCTGGCGCAATACCCAGCCGCTCTCTACTCTTCACCTGCTTCTACGCTTGGCAGCGTAATGTCTGATTACTCTCCGGCGGTCGGGCTGACTAATTGCGGCTACTTGCAAATGGCCGAAAACGCGTCACGGTTCACAAAGGTGTACCAATATGAATTTGCGGACTCCAACGCTCCTCCGGTAACTACGGACCCAGGATTTGAGATGGGAGCGGTACATTCCGCAGAACTCCCATACTTCTTTCCGCATTTTTCCAATACGACGAAGCTCGACGGACCCGATCTTGCTCCGGCCTCCCAGAAGCTGGCCGACCAGATGATGCAGTATTGGACCAGCTTTGCCCGATCCGGCGTACCGATCAGTGCGGGCTCTGCGGCCTGGAGTGTGTTTCAGTCCAGCTCGCGTGTGATGCGTTTCGAGCCTGGCAAGGTAGGCGAATACGACGCCGGCGCCGACCATCATTGCGGATTCTGGAAGAAACTTTACCCGAGCCTTACGCAATCTCCGTAATGGCATACGTGACGCGCTGCAATGCTGAGCACTGCTCGAGGCCTCCAGACCTCGCCGCTTCTGCTCAAGTGCGCAGAGTCAGCGATGGAGCGTACTAGATATTCAGAGTCATCTCCTGTGGAGGTAAGAATCCCCTGGTGAAGGGGTGAAGGTTCCGATTCCGTTCGGAA
>CAWFKW010000003.1:0-1897463 GCA_963816535.1 uncultured Ignavibacteria bacterium
CCTCACCTCGCCGCGTGCGGTTCGGAACGCGCCGTCTACGTTCTCGAACTTCCGGAAGACATCTGCGGACCGCGACAGCAGACTCGACCCCTGCCGTCTGCCCGGTGGTTCGCCGGCTGGCGCGTGTCACGCGCGGCGGCCGGGATCGGTCCGCCGCCGGTTGGACGGGCGCCAGGACCGGGTTGGGACGCGTCGGCTGGCGGCGACACGGTCGTGATCGGCCCGGACGAGCGCCCGAAGGGCAGCTCCAGGTCGATGACGCTCGCCGGGTCCCCGTGCTGAAGCGCGCATGCCATGCCCACGGTGACCACCTGCGACCACCCCGACGGCGTCCGCGTCCTGATCCTCGCCCGCCCGCCCGCGAACGCGATCGACGAGACCCTCCTCGCCGACCTCGGCGCGGCGCTCGGACCGCCGCGACAAGCGGACGCCGTCCGCGCCGTCGTCCTGACCGGCGCCGGCGCGTTCTTCAGCGGCGGCTTCGACTTCACCGCGCCGCGCCGCGACGACGCCGCGTCGGCCTCCGCGATCCGACGACCTCTACCGCGACGCGCATCGCGCGCTGCTGGCGTTGCCCAAGCCGACGATCGCGATGGTGAACGGCCACGCCATCGCCGGCGGACTCGTCCTGGTGCTGGCCTGCGACTACCGCCTCGGCGTCGACGGCGACTACCGCGTCGGCCTCAACGAGGTGGCGGTCGGCGCCTCCTTCCCGCGGGTGGCGCTCGAGATCGTGCGCCTGCGGCTGCCGCACGCGCGCGCCGCGGAGCTGATGCTCGGCGCCGCGCTCTATCCGGCGAGCCAGGCGCTGCGGCTCGGCGTGGTCGACGAGCTGCTTGCCGGCCGACACGTTCAAGGCCACGGTGCTGCGGCGCGCCGCGCGGCTGGGCGCCTTCCCGCGCGAGGCGTACGCGCACACCAAGGCCGCGCTGGTCGCCGATGCGCTCGCGCGGATCGACGCGGAGACGCCGGAGGAGGCGGCCGCGCGTGGCGGTCTGGACCACCCCCGAGAGCCGCGCCGCGCGCGCCCGCCAGCGCGAGCGACTCGGCCTCAGCGCTGACGGGGGCCGCGCCCTCGTGCTGGAGGAGCCAGCGCTTGCGCGGCAGCCCGCCGGCGTAGCCGTGGAGCGTGCCGTCGGTGCCGATCGCGCGGTGGCATGGATCCACGATGCGCACGGGATTGGCGCCTGTTCGCCGCGCCGACCGCGCGCGCGGCGCCGGGCTTGCCGACGGTGCGCGCCAGCGCGGCCGTACGTCGTCGTCTGCCCCACGGGGATACTCTTCGGAGCGCGGCCCAGACCCGCTGCTGGAACGGCGTGCCGCCGGGATCGACCGGGATGCCGTCGAGCGCGCTCAGGTCACCCGCGAAGTAGGAAGTGAGTCGACGGACGACGCCGCCCGGCGTCGGCGATGCGCCGGAACGTCGGCGCGTCGAAGCGACGCTCGAGGGCCGCCTGCCGGCGGGCCCAGCGGTCGGCGAAGTCGAGCGCGCAGAGACGGCCGTCGTGAACCGCCACGACGATGCGCCCGATCGGCGACGGGAGCTCGGTCAGGTGGATGGTCATTGCAATATTCCTCCGCGCGAAAGAGTGGCGTCATCCGTCCCCCCACCACCAACGGCCGCCGGCGCCGGAAGCGAACCGCGAGATGCTCGGCGGCGACGCGGATCGGATCGCTCACCAGCACGCCGCCGCCGGGCGCCCGATCGGCGATCCGCGCCGCGACGTTGACGTCGTGGCCGACGAGGTCGCCCGCGCGCGACGACGCGGCTCCGCTGTGGATGCCGATCCGAAGCCCGACGCCCGGTCGTCGCGCGGCCACGTGCTGCATCGCGAGCGCCGCGGCGACGGCGTCGGCGGGCGGCGGGAAGACCGCCATCAGGCCGTCGCCGAGCCGTTTCAGTATCTGCCCGCCGTGCCAGCGGAGCGCCGGCAGCACGGCGCGGTCGTGCCGGTCGCAGCAGGCGGAGCGCGGCCCGGTCGCCCAGCGTGGCGGCGTGGGTGGTGAAGCCGGCGATGTCGGTGAACATCAACGTGACGGGACGGCCGCGCGGCACGCGGAATGGAAACAGCCCGGCCACCCACTCGATCGCGCGCGTCGTTCCCTCATGACCCGTCAACCCCGCGCGGCCGCCGACATCGGCGTGAAATTTCACGTCGGGCCCCCCGCGGTGTTACAGGGGACAGAATGCGCCAGTCGCCGCCCGCGTTCGCTCGGCTCGCCGAGCGGCACCGCGCCGAGATCGAACGCTACCTCGGCCGGCTCCTCGGCAACGACGCCGACGCACAGGACGCCTGCCAGGAGACGTTCCTGCGCGCGCAACGCGCGTTCGCACGGCTGGTGCCGGGATCGAACCCGCGCGCGTGGCTCTATCGGATCGCCACCAACAGCCGCGCGCAACGCCGCCCGCGGCCGGTCGCGACCGGACGGCGCGGATCGCCGACGTCGCCCTCGACGGCCTGCCGGCCGACGCCACAGCCACTCCGGAGGACCGCATGCAGCTCCGTGCCGTCGCCCGCGCCGCCGAGGCGCTTCCGCCCCGCCAGCGCGCCGCGCTCGTCCTGCGACAGTTCCAGGACCTCGACTACGCCGAGATCGCCGCGACGCTCGGCGGCACGGAGGCCGCCGCACGCGCGAACGTCTACCAGGCGCTGAAGAAGCTTCGCAGCGCCCTCGGAGGTGAGTGAGATGGCCAAGCACACCGACGCCCTGATCGCGATGCTGCTCGGCGACGCGCCCGCAACGCCCGCCCTCGAGCGCTGGCTCGCGACGCCCGACGGCAAGCGCGAGCTCGCCGCGTATCGCCGCACGCTCGCGCGCGCTCGATCGGCTGTACGAGAGCCGAGCCGCGACCGGTCGCCTACTACTGCAGCCGTCGCGACGCCGATCGGCCGCGTGCTCGTGGCGGCGACGGCGGCGGGCCTCGTGCGGGTGTCGTTCCGGCAGAGCGAGGCGACGTTCGCCGCGGAGCTGCGCCGCCAGCTCGGCGTCGACGTCGTGCGCTCGCCGCAGCGGACGGCCGGCGTCGTGCACCAGCTGCGGGCGTACTTCGCGGGCGAGCGGCAGGCGTTCGACGTCCAGGTCGACCTGCGCCAGCTCACGCCCTTCCAGCGCCGCGTCCTCGCCGCGACCGCGCGCGTGCCCGCAGGACAGGTCGTGTCGTACGGCGACATCGCGCGCCGCATCGGTCGGCCGGGCGGCAGCCGCGCCGTCGGCCAGGCGCTCACGCGCAACCCGGTGCCGATCGTCATTCCCTGTCACCGAATCGTTGCGGCGGGCGGACGCATCGGCGGCTACGCCGGCGGGCTCACGATCAAGCGCAAGCTCCTGCGGCTCGAGGGCGCGCTCGCCGCCAACGGGTGAGCGCGTCCACCGCGCAACGCGTCGCAGCGTGCGCCATGGCGGGCGCGTTTCGCGGCCGACCGCCCAGCGGGTGCGCTCGTGCAGCGCTGCCGCGAGTCGCCGGATTGCGACGAGCGCGCCTCGGGACGCATCAGGAGAACGCCATGCGCGCGGCACCGGCATCGTGGTCACGGGCGGCGCACGCTGCCACCCGGGATGCCGAACCTGTCACACGCACCGGACGCAGTGGTCGCACAAATATTGGAACGACCCTCCGCCGTCGAGAGCTCAGCGACGGCAGGGGGGCAGAACCAGAACCATGCGCATTCAGAAGAACGCACACGCCAATGAGCGCGGCCAGGCAATCGCCGAGAGCGCGCTCGTGATCGGACTCGTCTCCGTCGCCGCCATCCTCGCCCTGTTCGTGTTGGGATGGGCTCCAGGGGTTCCTCGCCGCGATCGGCAAGACCCTCGGCACCTCTCCCTCGTCGCTTCTCTGACCATCGCTTCCTGATCGTCCCGTCCCATGCGCCGACGGAGCGGCGCGCGCTGGTCGTGCCGGCGCGCGCCGCGGCGGGTGTCCTCCGCCGCCGTCAACCGAGCCGTCATGCGCGCAGGAATTCGGCGGCGCGGCTGCCGTGCGCGGTTCTCAGCCGAGCCGCGGCTTCATGCGCCAGCGGATGAGCAGCAGGATGACGACGAACATCGCGACCAGCGCCGCGATCGGCACGGCGATGTCGGCCAGCCCGGCGCCGCGCTCGATGATGCGGCGGAGCGCGATCTGGTACCAGCGCAGCGGCAGGAGCGCGCCGATCTCGCGCACGCCCGGCGGCATGAACTGGTACGGGAACATGATGCCGGACAGGACGAACGACGGCAGGATGAAGAAGACGGTGATGAAGACCGCCTGCGCCGAGGTGCTGCGCGAGCGTCGAGACGAGGACGCCGATGCCGAGCGAGGCGAGCACGAACGGCAGCGTCACGACGAGCGAGCGTCAGCACAGCTGCCCGCGCGGCCAGATGCCGAAGACACCCCGGCCGCAAGCGTCGCGAACAGCGAGCACGAGGTAGCTCACGCCCACGTACGGGACGAGCTTGCCGAGCACGATCTCGATCGGCGTGGTCGGCGAGCGAGAGCATCTGCTCGTAGGTGCCGCTCTCGCGCTCGCCGACGAGCGCCGAGGCTGGTGACCGACAGGCAGAGGTTGGTGAGCAGCATGCCGGCGAGCGCCGACAGGAAGAAGTCGCGGTCGGTGAGCGTCGCGTTGAACCAGAAGCGCTGCCGGACGTCGATCGGCCGACGTCCGTCCCGGGTCGCCGGCGACGCGGCCGGGTGCCGGACGGCCCGGCCGTAGCGCGGCCGCCGACTGCTCACGATAGCCGCCGACGCGCGCGGCCGAGATCGGCTCGCTGCCGTCGAGCAGGAGCTGCACCGCGGCCGGCCGCGCGCCACGTCGCGCGCGAAGTTGTCGGGAATGACGAGGACGGCGAGCGCGTCGCCGCGGCGAGCCGCGCGCCCCTCGTCGTAGCTGGCGACGGGGCGTGGCGGGAGGAAGTAGCCGGTCGCCTGCACCTCGTGGACGAGCCGGCGCGACGCCGGCGTCGCGCTCCGGTCGAGCACCGCCCACGGCGACGTTGGCGGGCGTGTTCGAGAGCACGTCGCCGAAGAGGAGCGAGCATCATGATCGGCTGCAGCACGACGACGCCATGAACGCCGCGTCGTGGCGCACGATGAGCGCCTCGTGGTACGCGACCGCCAGCACGTTCGAGCGGAAGCGGGCGAGCCGCGTCACGCGCGCGCCTCGATCGTGCGCAGCGACAGCGCGATCAGGACGACCCCGAAGAAGAGCAACAGCGAGCTCGGGCACAGGGCGAGCGGCTCGCCTCGGCCCGCATGTAGATCGCGCGGCTCACCGGATGTAGTGCGTCGCGGGGAAGAGCTCCGTGAGCCATGCAGACCCCACGCGGCATGTTCCGGATCGGGAAGGCGAAGCCGCACAGCTGCACGAGCGGGATGCTGAACAGGACGGTCTTCTGCACCGCCTCGGCGGCGGTCGCCGAGGTGGCGGAGAAGATGAGCCCGAGCGCCAGCGAGATCAGCACGTAGAACGTAGAGATGCCGACGAAGAGGAGCACGCTGCCGTGCGGCCACACGCCCATCACGAAGCCGGCGACGCAGACCATCAGCACCACGTCGAGGGCGAAGACCGCGCCGAGCGGGAGGAGCTTGCCGAGGACGATCTCGAGCGAGGTGGCGGGCGTCACCTGCAGCTGCTCGAAGGTGCCCGACCGCCGCTCGTTCACGATCGAGACGGCCGTGATGACGACGGTGAGGAACGACAGCACGAAGCCGAACGTGCCGGCCACCATCAGGGATAATTTAGGATTATATAAATCAAATAGCCTTGATAAACCTTCAAGCTTCATACCCTGCTTTATTTCAACATAATATTGATTAACGCTTGGCACTGTAAGTTCTTTATGAACAACTTTAATGAATTCAGGATTTTTTAAATATCTTTTTGTCAGTTCCAGTATTGCCTTAGGCATTGTGGCGGAAAAGAACACTGTTTGTTTTCTTTTGGAGTAGTCTTCAGGATAATTTCAATATCTTCCCTGAAACCCATATCAAGCATTATATCCGCTTCATCGAGCACAACTGTTTTTACCTGTGAAAGATTTATAGTCTTTCTCTGGAGATGGTCAATGAGTCTTCCGGGAGTAGCAATAATAATCTGCGCGCCTTTGCGGAGGCCCTGCATTTGTCTTTCTATCGGCTGTCCGCCATAAATGGGAAGTACATGTACTGTTTTCTTAAATTTCAACAGCAGCCCGAGTTTCTTCGGCAACCTGTATAGCAAGTTCCCTGGTGGGGCAAAGTACGATGGCCTGAGTATGCTTTAAATGCGCTTCAACGGCTTGTATTAAAGGAATTCCGAACGCGGTATAGTCTTTCCTGTGCCGGTTTGCGCCTGCCCAATAAGGTCCCTGCCCTGAAGCATTAGCGGTATTGCCTGCGCCTGTATTGGCGTAGCTTCTTCAAACCCAAGCGCCGATACGGCATTATTCAGCTCTTCAGAAATATTATATTCTTCAAAAATTGATTTATTCATTAAATGATAGTCTTTCTAGTGATATTAAAATTATAGTGCGGTTAAAAATCCGTGGCAGTTCTCTGTGGAGGAAAGTTTAACTTTTACAAAGGTAATTATAATAAAGTTAGTAAGTAATGTAATAATTTATCTTGAGTTTATCCCCGCGTAGGCGGGGATCCATGATACTAATCACAAAAGTATCCGATATTATGGGCTAAAGCCCGGTATTTTTGAATGCAATAGCCCCGATCTAAAGGTCGGGGCTATAATAATAAAAATAGTCCCAACCATTTAACATTCTGGTTGGGACTATCTTTTAATCTTTTAATCTTTTAATCTTTTAATCTTTCTCTCAGTCTGCAATCATAAATCGGCAATCCGAAATCATATTAATTTTTATGATACGTAACAACTTGTTTCATTGTCATATCTTTTCCATCCTGTCCCTTCATTGTTGAGGATATTGTGTGCACCATTGTGCTGCCATTAACATCAATCTCTCTTTGCTCAGTTCCCATAGCGCTTTTACTGGTTATAGAAACATGATTGCCGCTTGCCTTACCGGTCATGGTGGTGACTCCTCCCCATTCATCAAATCCCCATCCTGATACATTTCCATCCTTATCGCAGGTCATGAATATGACCCCCGTGTATGAATGCGACTTATCATCCTTACTGCTTAGATCTATCACCATATATTGCCCGTTGTATTTCATTGAGTGCGTAGCCACATCGGTCCAGTTTGAACCAAAAAATTCATACGGGTCGGATGTCCATGTACCAATGAACATTGCCATCGTCGGATTATCAATCGGCTTGGGTTTACCCATATCATCCTGCGCCTGCAGGCGGGATGAAACAACAAATAAAAAGATAAAAAACAGAACAGCTTTAAATGAAATAATTGATTTCATAATTTTTTGCCTCCCTGGTTAAAATGTCAAATTATTGATTTTGAAAGTGATACAAAGATAATGAAACAGGGTCAAATCAGCAAACAGAAATTTTGAAACAGATTTAATCTCCCCCTAACAGGGGGAGATACAGAGGGGGTGGAAAAAAATCGGGTCGGGAATGACAAACTTAATATTTATTTAACTCCATTTCGTGATAATCATCAATTTTATCAAGCTCGACCGTAACCCTGCCGGAGCTGTCTTTTCCGTACAGATTGTCGAATTTGGCGCCGACTACAACCTCGTTGTACCTGTATGATGACCTTGAATTCACAACAGTGCTGAACATGTCATCAAACCCCTGCAACAAGATAAACCACTCTGCCTGCGAGCGATCAAAATCTTCATTTGTCATTCCGTATAACGGGCTTTCTTTATCGATTGGGTGATTAATGGTCCATGTTAGCGGGAAGAAATTTATCTTGGTGTACTCAAGCTCAAGGTTGTAAAACTTCCTCGCGGGCAAACCGCTTTCAAAAACCAATTTACTGAATGTAACTCTTATTTCCACGTCTATCATTTCGCTCCGTTGCTTGTTTGCGATCCTGAATTGAAAACCGTTAATATCCTTAAACGGCGCGATAATGGCATTCTTACTGTATAAGATCTTTGATTTCGGCCTCGAAAACCTGCCGTAAAATAAGCCGGTTGCAATAGCAAGCATCAGCAAGCCTATAAGCGATTCAAACGCGGCTATGGAGCTTGCAAGCGGGCCGATCGGGCTGATCCTGCCGTACCCAGTTGTTGTAAACGACTGGAAGCTGAAAAAAAACGCCTCAAGAAATTTCTGGCTTTCATTGTGGGCAATTATGCCCAACAAGTGGCTGTCCACTCCAATCAGGTAGAACACGGTTGCGAAAACAAAGTTAACAGCTACGTACCCGGCAAGTATGATGATCATAAATTTAAGCCATGATATGCCGACCAGGTAATGATAGAAGTTAAACGACTCCCAAAACCGCAAGCCCGTTCTTCTGCCGTTGAAGCTGCCGTCTTTGTTCATTAGCCGCTGGCCCTTCGCTATATCCTTTGCGGCCAGGCCAAGATCGACTATTTCTTCGTTTATATTTTCTTCCTCTAACGGATTTCTGTCGTTCAATGCTTAATTGTTTATTATTTGTAATAACATTTGGCTTTTGTTCAGTTCAGCAGTTGATTTAAACTCAACCGCTAAATTTTTATCCGGGCATGGTTCATTAAAAATATTTATCCAGATATTCTTAATCCCTACTTTTGCCGCGCCCAGCACATCTCTTTCCCATGAATCCCCTACCATAATCACTTCACCAGGCGTACAATTAACTCTTTTTAAAGCTGCATGGAATATCTCAGGTTCAGGTTTAGTGAATCCAACTTCCTCAGATGTTACAAGCTCATCAACATAATTTTCAACGCGGCATTTCTTTATCTTACCTTCCTGCTCCCTGATGAGGTTATTTGTAATTACAACTATTTTTGTTTTTCCTTTAATTGAATCAAGCAGCTCTTTAGCGCCATCTGCAAGTTTGTATGATAATTCATACACTTTGCGATAATTGCGAGCCGCTTCAGCCATCACACTCTCAGGATTTTCCATTTTATGATTTTTGAATATCCTTCTGAATCTTTCAGCACGCGCATCTTCAAGAGAAAATTCGCCTGTCAGCACTTTGCGGAAATGAATTTCTTCAAGAATTTTCAAATGCTCCAGTTCCAGCTGGTCGAGTGTAGTTCCGCTGAAACAATTATAGTTGTTTCTGAGCCAACTGAGAGCAGAACGGCTGCAGTATCTATGATCAAACAGTGTGTCATCGAAATCAAAAAAGATTGCTTTTAATTTATTTTTCATTCTCACGAAATCCTTAACATCCCCAAATAAGATCCCCGCATCCGCGGAGATTCACAAAATGCGCTGAACGGCTGCTGTATCTATGATCAAACAGTGTGTCATCGAAATCAAAAAGTACTGCTTTAAGCTTATTAGTCAATTAGTGCTAATATTTTTTTTTAGCTCCCCTCCTTTTCTAAGGAGGGGTGGCCGCTTTAGCGGACGGGGTGGTCTGAATGATTTCTCATACATCGAGCGATAAAAATTCATTAATATAATAAAAACCAAGATTCCCGCCTTCGCGGGAATGACATTTTTTATATACCTCTCATTTCGGGTGAATCAAGATGAAACTTGTGCAAAAATCTGTGCAAAATAGGAGTTATAAATATTGCCATGCTTGAAATAAAAGCTACCCCGCTAAACAATGCATAGCAGCCAGCAAATATTTTCGCGCCTTTTGTTGTAAGCGTATCAACAGGTCCCATGCCGCCAAGTATCATCGATGCGTTCAGAAAAGAATCGGTCCATGGCAAATTCGCGAGCACATGGTAACCAACAACTCCAATTGTAAGCGAAACAGCGAATATTACAACGCTCAGCGCAGTGGCTTTGGCAAGCCTGTGCCGGAACTGCTTTCGTGAAGCAAGTTTCGCTTTCTTGTGTTCATAATCGAACATACTGTAAATGAATTAATTGTTTGGTAAAATTACTAAAGATAAATTGTAAATGAAACATAATGAAAAAGCAAAAGGCAGAAGGCAGAGGTCAGAAAGCAAAGATAAAAAAAGCCCTGCAATGCGCAGAGCTTTTCTGAATGACTTTTGAACGCCTCACTTTATTAGAATCATCTTTTTTGTTTCAACAAAATCTCCGGCGTTGATTTTATAAAAATAAATACCGCTTGGATAATTTGATGCATCCCAATTAACTTCATAAGAACCAGGCTGCAGTTGTTGATTAACAAGAGTTGCAACTTCCCTGCCTAATACGTCATAAACTACAAGTTTCACCCCTACCGCGCCTGCTCTCGCATGCACGTCTCCCCCTGACAGGGGGAGATTCAGAGGGGGTGCAATATCAAGTTTTATTTTTGTACTCGGATTAAATGGATTTGGATAATTTTGAGATAAAGAAAAATGAGCAGGGACAGTATTCTCAATATTTTTTATTCCATCAAGCTGCGAATATTTTATTGTTGCAGCCGAACCCAGAAAACCCTGTATTGGAGTGTGGCCCACAAGGCCAGCAATGAAAACGTTTCCGGAAGTATCAACATCGATTGCATCTGAATAATCGCTATAAGGATTCCCGGTCCAATGATTGATGCTCCAGGCAAAATTTCCTGCAGAGTTTATTTTGATAGTTCTCATCATTGACGGGTTGCCTACGCCGCCTGTGCAAAATACGTTTTCATATTTGTCTAACGCGATTGAGGACATGTTAGAAGCTGTATCAGCCCATAGAACTGAACCGGATGAATCAAATTTAACGGTCCCCGAACCGCCTGTTACATAGCAGTTTTCCAGAGCATCCATAACCATGCCATATGCATAATCATATTGGTTTCGGTTGTAATGGGCCGCCCACTCCTGCTGGCCGGAGCTGCTATACTTTATTATAGCGTAATCAGCCGTGTTAGGCTGGAAAGCTAAACTGGCCATTATATAAATATTTCCGGAATTCCCGATGCCAATATTAGATTCTGTAGAATTTTGTAATCTTCCGAGCGGCGAATAAGAATATTGAGGCCCTCCCGGAGGCACGAATATTGATTTCCATTGTTTAACGCCGGACGACGAATATTTAATTGTAATAATAGAATATACATTCCCTGTAAGATACGCATCGCCATTAATGATAAAATTATTTTGGTTATCAATGCTTATTGAATATGGATTAATAGTGTCGGTAATATTTATCAAAAGCTGCTGTACGCCCGATGAATTATACTTAACAAACTGGTTGATTCCGCCTCGATTTCTAATCAGACAAGGGTTGCCGTTTATATCTCCGGTCATATTTCTGTTTGCGTCGTTTGCTGAAACAATTTCTGTAATTCTCCATAGTTCAGCTCCGGTCGGGCCAAACTTCGCAACTGTGGCCATGGGCGCCGACCACACATTATTTGTTCCGTCAACATAAATATTATCAGAATTGTCCTTGTAGACAGAGCTCATCTGGCAGGGAGTATCTACCGAAACTGAAAATAATTGGGTTCCCGATGGGCTGTACTTTTGAAGAAAAGTATAGAACGGACCATCCATATACCCTGTTGAACCAGCCGTATAAACATTTCCGCTAATATCGGTTTTAATAAACGTTGCCGCGCCGCCGTTGGAGTAGTAAGTCATCAACCACTCCTGATGGGGAATTTGTGAATAACAGGGAGAGGATAAAACTACAGTCAGAGCTAAGGTATACAATAACTTTTTCATAGGACATTATTAATAGGTAAGAACTATTTGACAGTTCCTAAAAAAGTACGTTAAGTTGATATAAATATAATACAAAAAAGAAATAATTATATTAACTTAATTTCAGGCAATCCCCTATTTTCGAGAATTTATTTCAAAAAAACCAATTTTCTTGTCTCAGAGTGATCGACTTCAATCAGCTTATAAAAATATACTCCGCTTGGATAATTTGATGCATCCCAATTTACTTCATAAATCCCCGGCTGCAATTGTTGATTAACAAGAGTTGCAACTTCCCTGCCTAACACATCAAAAATAATCAACTGTACGGGACGCATATATGCGTCCCCGCCGGTTTTAGGAATATCAAATCTAATACTTGTACCCGGATTAAACGGATTAGGATAATTTTGTGATAAAGAAAAATGAGAAGGTATTTGATGCGAAACTGTTTGAATGCCGATAAGCTCATCAATCGGCCGCCTGTAAATTCCGCCGATAAATACCCCGGCAAATATGTAATTGTTAAATATACACAAAGTTATTATTTCACCGCCTAACCCATCGTTTCTCTGGTTCCAGCTATTACCATTGTTAGTAGAAACATAAAAAGCACCGCCACCATAAACCCCCGCAAAGATATTATTACCGCTCACTGCCAAGGCTAAAACAGCAGTCCCATTCAGAGATGAAGGCGTCCAGCTTGTTCCATTGTTTGACAATACATAAACCCCGTTACTGTCCGCGCCGGCATATACATAATTACCATAAGCAGCTAATGACAAAATATTATGACTATTCAAAGATGTATGGATCCAACTCGATCCGTTGTCTGTAGATCTGTACACTCCTTCATAGGAAGATCCGGCATAAATATCGTTTCCGCTAACAGCTAAGGAATTTATATACAAGTTACCTAAAGATGTAGCCATCCATGTTGCGCCTAAATCAGTAGATACATAAACGCCGCCGCTGTTTGGATAATTGACGCCGGCAAAAACAGTATTACCTCTAACCGCCAAGCATGAGACATTCAGGTTGTTCAGAGTTGACTGGCTCCAGTTTATGCCATTATCTGTTGAGATATATACGCCTGAATATGTACCGGCAAAAATGTCATCCCCAATCGCAGCAAAACTGCTGAACAGGTCGTAATTCAAAGATGTCTGGATCCAGCTTGCGCCGTTATCCGTAGATGAAAATATGCCATGCCCTGTTATTGTTTGTTCGTGATAATCTCCTGCAAATATTTTGTCTGAACTTGCTCCGAGCGACATAACTCCGTCGGTTCCGATCAATCCGCTTGAAATATGCACCCACTGGGAATAACAATTAGGAACGAGGAACAGAGAATTAGCAATGAAAAAAGCGGTTAGAAAAAGAAGACATTTGAGTTTTGAGTTTTTCCCCACTGAACACCGGGATTTTGTTTCGTTCATCATTTTTAAACTCCTTTGGTTATGATTTCAATAAGGAACCAGGTGGATTAATTATAATACAAATTTATTGGCCAAACAAACACATTTTTTGACCAAAAAATTATTAGCAATTAGTCTTTAGTAATTTGTAATTATTTTTGCGCTTCCATGCCCATAGCCGCCCATTCTTCAGCCGCCGGACCGTAAACTCCGGTTACCTTCAGGCCGGCCTGCCTCATCAGCACTGTCATTTGCGCACGGTGATGGGTCTGGTGCGTTATCAAAACGGCAAGTGTCGCGCCTCTCTTCCATTTCTCGCCGTACATATCATCCTCTATACTCAAAGTTGAATCGTTCCATTCTGATTTCAGCTTCTCTACAAGCGAGTCGCTTGCATCCTTATAACATTTTTTCAAATCGGCCGAGCTGTTTTCATTGAAATGGGTCATGTCGGGAGAATATACTTTCAGACCAGTCCGTTCCATCATTTCACCGAATGTTTCAGTTATATGCCATCCGAGCCTGCCTAAAGTCCTGCCTCCCGGGTGAACCTGCTGCTTCAGCGATTCATCGGTTAGATTCTCAAATAGTTTTTGTGTGGATTTGCTTTCATAAGCCCAGTCACTTAAGAATTCATCCAGCGTTCTGTATTGCATTGTTGTTTGTTTTAGGTTTTGAAATGTGTTATTCCTAAAATAGTATTTTCACATTTAAAATGAAATGAGGCCCAAACTATGGCAAGCTATAAAACGGCCCGCCGTTTTGAAACGGCAGGCCGGGTAAATTCTGAATTCTGATTTTAAAAGAGATTAAAACTCAAACCGGAATATATCTGCATAGTGATAACCTGCTTGGTAGAAGTCACTATAGAACCGCCCGTACTGCGTGAATCATTTATGTAAAGTTCATACGGCGACTGCTCCGAACTGCCCTGCTTGGGCAGTATGTTTGACCAAATACCTCTTATTCCGGCAACCAGGTAAGTCTTGCGGTTAATAATGAATTCCGCCCCTGATCCAAGTGAAATTCCCAAACGGCTTGTCGGGAGAAACCTGACGTAAACATTGGATCTGTAATTATCAGGATATGTAACGTTGGTCTGCCAGCCGCCAAACATCAGGTTATAGTCCAGCTCGAAATTCACGAACGGCCTTGAATTGCCGGAGCGCCTCAGTACGTATTCCGTTCCAGCGCCCAGGGTGAAGATGCTCCACTTGCTGCGGTTCTGGCCGTTGGATTCTGAATTATAAAAAATGCTGTATCCTAAAGCGCCGGTCAGCCTTAACTGCCTTCTCCTGTCAACAGCCATTTTACCGAGCGCCGTTATGCTGCCGCCCTGCTGCATCCCGAAATTGCGCGTCACAAAATAACCGTGGTTCACAGTATTATCATACACGAGGTTTATACCCGAAGGATCGCCGTTAGCATTTCCTAATGCATAATTGTAACCCAGCACAAATGAAAGATTGTACTTCGGCATATTTTGAGTGTATGTGACCTGCGAGTAAGAGTTAATAGATGAACCAAATAGTAAAAGAAGAATAACTGAACAAACTGCTGCAGTTCTCATGAGACCCCCCCTTTATATAACTTATGATTGATGTGATTTTATATCAAAAATATAGATATGTCAATGCAATTATCTAACCGGAAATCATTTAGTGACAATAAACTTTGGCACACAAATTGAATAAATCTTTGTCGCTTTGTCGTATGCGCTTTAATTGGACTGAAACCTTTGTTATTTTTGAGAAGTCAAAACCAATAAAAAATAGAACATATGAATAAAAATTACACTCGCGTTGTATTTGCAGCTTTGTTATTTGTTTCGCTAAACCTATCAGCGCAGCAAAAAACCAGCGATGAATTACTGCAGGGATTTGACCAGTATGTTACAACGGCAATGACAGATTGGAAAATCCCAGGCTTTGCGGTTGCCATCGTTAAAAACGGGAAAATAGTTATTTCAAAAGGATACGGTCTGCGGGACGTGAAAAACAATTTGCCGGTTGACGAGAACACACTGTTCGCAATAGGCTCGTGCACAAAAGCGTTCACTTCCGCCGCCTTATGCATTCTGGTTGACCGTGGAATGGTAGATCTGGATAAACCGGTAATAAATTACATTCCGTCTTTCAGGCTTTATGACAATTGCGCAACAATGAACGTCACTCCGCGCGACCTCATGTGCCACCGCTCCGGGCTGCCGCGCAATGATCTTGTCTGGTATGGGGCAGACCTTTCCAGAAAAGAAATTATGGACAGGCTGAAATATCTTGAACCAAGTAAACCCTTCCGGACGACTTTCCAATACCAGAATATGATGTTCCTGGCCGCAGGTTACCTTACGGAACAGGTTAGCGGAATGAGATGGGAGGATTTCGTCAAAGAAAATATTCTGACGCCGCTTGAAATGGCTAATACAGATTTCACCATTTATGAAATGCAGCAAAGCTCCGACTATTCCAAACCGTACGAGGATGATAAAGGAACAGTTAAAGAAATACCGTTCAGGGAAATTACCGCAATGGCGCCTGCGGGGGCGATAAATTCCAGCGTTAAAGAAATGTCAAACTGGATTATATTGCAATTGAACAACGGAACGTTCGGCGATAAACAAATTGTCTCGGCGTCTTCGATGAGCGAAATCCACTCGCCGCAAATGATTGTTCCGGCAGCGCCGAGTAAAGACGTATTTTATCAAACTTACGGATTCGGATGGTTCATAACTTCTTACCGCGGACATCTAAGGATTGAGCACGGCGGAAATATAGACGGCTTTACGGCCGATGTTGCGCTCTATCCCGACGATTCTACAGGAATAGTCATTTTAACAAATATGGAAGGCACAGAGTTTAATTCTATTGTGCGAAATTATGCCATAGATAAACTGCTCAAACTGGATGAAATAGACTGGAGCGCCCGATTTCTGCCTGACTTTAAAAAAGCTGAAGATAACTCTATGACTGCTGATAAGGATCGGGACAAGGACCGCGTTCCTGACACAGAACCTTCGCATAAACTTTCTGAGTATGCCGGAACGTTTGTGAACCCGGCTTATGGGAAAATTATAATTACAGTAAATGGAGATAAACTGCACATGAGCTACCATACATTTGAATCAGACCTTGAACATTACCACTACGATGTTTTCAGCGCAAACTTTGAACAGCAGATTGGTCCTTTAAAGTTCTCTTTCTATTCAAATCCAAAAGGACAAATTGACAGGGTAGCTTCAGGTCTTGAACCCACAACCAAAGATATAGAGTTCACAAGGGCGGCTGTGAAAAAAGAAATGGATTATACAGTATATATTGGCAGTTACATTTTGAATGACATCACGCTTGACGTCTCTCTAAGGGGAGATAAGACGCTCATTTTAACTGTGCCCGGCCAGCCCCCTTACGAACTTATACCGACAAGCAATAACGAATTTGATCTTAAAGGACTTGCTGAGTTCAGCGTAAGCTTTGACTTAACAGGCGGAAAGGCTTCACAGGTAACGCTTCATCAGCCCAATGGAGTATTTACCGCTAAAAGAAAAATGTGATGCAGGGATTGCGGGAAAATATTCAGAGTGAGTAAATAAAATAGGGGGCTAAGGCCCCCCTTTAAACATTATGAGTGTGTTACAGTAACTTTTGAATTATCATTTCGGTCATATGCTACATAAACCTCGCACCCGGGCTGATATCGTGAAACAGACGAAGCTTTTATTACTCCTATAGTCTGCGCTTTGAAGGAAGATCCGGATTGAGGCAGTACTTCAAGATCAAGCTGCGCAACCTGGTTGTTCTCAGGGCCAACGTAAATACCCATCCAGGTGTACTTAAGCACAATGGCTTTTCCGGGTTCGCCGCTGGACATTAATGCGACATTCTGAGTGTTTAACTCAAGTAGTTTTCTATCCGCTTCATCTGCGCTCATTCCCTGCCATGGACCGGTAGGCACAGTATTTTGAGCGGCTGTTGTGTTTCCGCCGCCATTTGATGAACCGCCATCCGAATTTAGCTCGATTAAATTTTTATCGTTCGGGTCAACAATTACAGATAGAACATTCCCGGGAGCATAGCTTGCCGTGTCAAGCCTTGATATAACTTGTTTCATTTCGACCATATACGGTGCGCCCATCGGGGGCGTTACTTCAAGCGTAAGCTTTATCTGCGGGTTCATGTTTACGGTTACTCCGGTATCTGCAAGGCTCACTATCCTGGCAGTTGCAGGAACGCCTGTCTTAGCAAGCTTGCTGCGAACCATTGCAGGCTTAATAAAGAACGACCAGAAAACTCCTCCGAAAACAAAAATAAATATTAAAGTAAAAATACTTCCGAATATCGGGGAAGCCATTATTGCAAATGTCATCCCAACTAGGCCGCCTAAGCCGCCAACAATAACTCCAATCCAGCCTGCTGCGTTCATTTTCATAGATTTTGTGTGTTAGGTTTGAGAAATATTGTCCAAAAATAACAAAATATTTTACAAATCAAAATCATTTTATCGGAATTTAAGAAAAAATTATAAGGCCTAAGAAATGGAAATAATATTGCGAAGCAAAACTCTTATGGTCTCGCCGCACATGCACAATTTACCAAAACGGTCACGCGGTTTTTTTGTTTGACTTACCTGAAAGATTGTTGATCTTAAATGTGAGCTCCTGGGAAACGTTTGATATCAGTTCCTGAAACAAGATAAACTTGTCAAGTTCAAGCTTAGCCAGTTCCGGAAAATGCTTCCAGGCCTCTTCAGTAATAACCTTACTTAGATCAGACTGGAAAACTCTTATCTTTTCTCTCCCTTTCTCCGCTTCCTCTTTGGTGAATACTATCTTATTTTCGCCTGCTCTCATTAGAATATTTGATTTTTATCAAAATTAGTAATGTTTTTCATTTATCTATCTCACGGCAAAGAGTTATTTTGCTTACATAAACGGTTATCCATACAACAATGAAACGTAAATCTATATAAATCAATGGGCCAAAATAGCCCCTGAAAACGGTATATTTTATTTTTTCTACTGTATTCTGGTACATATTCCGCTAATCTCAGCCTAATACAATAACAAACAAGTTGTCTAATAGGATTTGATGTAACCGCTAAAAAAGGCTAAAAATTAACTGAATTGATAGTTTCAGCTTATTTGGGTATATTCGTAAATGAAATCCACTTATTCCTCTGCCGGGGTAAATATCGCTGAAGGTGATAGTTTTGTAAGTCTTATAAAGCCTCTTGTCAAATCGACGTTTTCCAGACAGGTTTTAAGCGGAATAGGCAATTTTGGAGCGTTCTTTAAAATTCCGCGCGGGTACAACAATCCGGTCTTCGTTGCAAGCGCTGACGGAGTAGGTACAAAGATAAAATTGGCGATCCAGTCGGGAAAGCATGATTCAATAGGCGAAGATTTAGTAAACCATTCTGTAAACGACATTGCAGTTTGCGGAGCCACTCCTCTTTTCTTTTTGGATTACATGGCGTTTGGAAAACTCAATTCCACCAATGCAGCTTCAATTGTGAAAGGACTTGTAAGAGGATGCAGAAGAAACGGCTGCTCGCTCATTGGCGGAGAAACTGCCGAAATGCCCGGAATATATGATAAAAACGATTACGATTTGGCCGGTACAATAATTGGAATAGTTGAACAGAGAAAGATAATCGATAAGAAAAATGTCAAAGCAGGAGATATATTGATCGGACTTGCATCCAGCGGCCTGCACACAAATGGTTTTTCGCTGGCAAGAAAAGTCCTGTTAAGAAAGTACAGACTAACCGACAGGATCTCTGAACTGAAAACAACGCTTGGAAACGAGCTGCTTAAGGTCCACCGCTCTTACCTGGGGGCAATTAAAGCAGTGACTAAGAAAGTGAAAGTGCACTCTATATCTCACATTACAGGTGGAGGGATAATTGGCAATACTAAAAGAGTTGTACCGCCGAATCTGAAACTGAATATTGACTGGCGTTCATGGAAAAGAAATCCGGTTTTCGATCTGATCCAGAGATCGGGTTCGATAAGCGAAAGCGAAATGAGACATGTTTTTAATCTGGGAATCGGACTGATATTTGTGGTTTCCAAAAACTCGGTAGACAGCGTCCTGAGGGTTCTGAATTCACAAAAGGAAAAACATTATATTATAGGAGAAATAACAAAATAAAATGAAGTTATACGACGTAACAATAGTAGGGGCAAGCGGACTGGTAGGAAGAAAAATTCTTGAGCTTCTTCATGAACGCAAATTTGCTCTTGGAAAAGTTACTGCCGTTGCATCCGATGCCTCGGAGGGCAAAGAAGTTGTTGTCAGCGGACACAGTTACCGTCTTCAACGGCTCACAAAAGAGGTTTTTAAGAACTCGGAGTTTGCTTTTTTCAGCGCAGGCGCGTATGTATCACACCAGTGGGCTCCCATTGCCGCCGAAGAAGGATGTCTTGTTATAGATAACAGCAGCGCATTCCGAATGTCGGAAGGCGTTCCCCTGGTTGTTCCGGAGGTAAACAGGCCGGACATTTTCAAACACAAGGGAATTATAGCTAACCCTAATTGCTCTACGATCCAGCTTGTTGTGGCTTTAAAGCCGCTTGATAAGGTATACAAAATTAAAAGAGTTGTTGTATCCACTTATCAGAGCGTATCGGGAGTTGGGCACAAGGGAATACTCAGGCTTAAAAACGAGCTGAGGAACGATTTTGAAGGCGATTCTCCGTTTGCGCATCGAATCGCTTTTAACGCCGTTCCGCACGTTGATGTTTTCTTTGACGATGGATATACAAAAGAAGAGCACAAAATGATTAATGAAACAAAGAAGATCATGCATCTTCCCGAACTGAAAATTACGGTTACCTGCGTGCGAGTGCCGACCATTGGCGGACACGGGGAGTCGGTTAATATCGAATTTGAAAAGGCCGTAAGGCCCGAAGACGTTCATGAAGCTCTTGAGAAGTCAAAGGGAATTGTGGTTATTGACGAGCCCAACAAAAATAAATATCCCACCCCGGCAGATGCAGAAGAAAAGGACGAAGTATTTATTGGCAGGATAAGAAAAGACGATACAGTTAAGAACGGGATCAACATGTGGGTAGTATCCGATAATGTGAGAAAAGGAGCCGCTACAAACGCGGTTCAAATAGCTGAAGAATATTTGAAAGGCAAATAGAATTATAAAAGTTTTTTATTAAAGTGAATTTGTTTTCACAACCCTTTGAAAGACGCTTAGTAAAGAAAATGCAGGGCAAATTTTAAATCAAGAAAGGAGAATTACGATGGAGAACATTTTATTTCCGAAAACAGTTAATGAAACGCAGAATATAGTTAATTCTGAATTTGTACATCCTAACTCCGTAATGGACATTCTTAAGAAGCATATGAATGTTGACGGACTTGATGTAGTTATGGATATTTTCAAATCGCAGGGACCGTATTTGTATGACGGCAGGCAGAATAAAATATATCTGGATATGTTTTCATTTGTCGCGTCAAACCCGCTGGGTATGAACCATCCGAAGATGAACAACCCGCAGTTTATAAATTATATTGGTAAGGTAGCGCTAAATAAGCCTTCGAACTCAGACATTTACTGTACGGAAATTGCAGAGTTTGTAGAGACGTTCTTTAAGATAGCCGTTCCCCCCTATTTTAAATATGCTTTCTTTATAGAAGGCGGCGGGCTTGCGGTGGAAAATGCCCTGAAAACTGCGTTTGACTGGAAAGTGAGAAAGAACTTCAGGAAAGGGTATGCAAAGGAAGTTGGTCAGCAGGTTATCCACTTTAAACAGGCGTTCCACGGCAGGACAGGCTACACGATGTCGTTAACAAACACCGACCCGGCCAAAACAGCGCTGTATCCTAAATTCAAATGGCCGCGTATTACAAACCCGAAAGTTATTTTCCCGATGAACGAAAATAATCTCGAATTTACAGTTAAGCAGGAAGAACTTGCTGTCAAAGAAATGAAACAGGCTCTTCATGAGAACAAAGACAATATCGCCTGTCTTATCATAGAGCCTATACAGGGCGAAGGCGGAGATAACCATTTCAGGCCGGAGTTCTTCCAGCAGTTAAGGAACCTGTGCGACGAGAATGAAATGCTGCTAGTAATGGACGAAGTTCAGACCGGCGTTGGAATGAGCGGCAAATGGTGGTGCCACCAGAACTATGATGTAAGACCGGATATAATTGCGTTCGGAAAGAAATCTCAGGTATGCGGAATCCTGGTTTCAGATAAGATCGATGAAATTGACGAAAACGTATTCCACACGCCCAGCAGGATAAATTCAACGTGGGGCGGCAATCTTGTTGATATGGTAAGGTTCAAAAAATATCTCGAGATAATCGAAGATGATAACCTCGTCGAAAATGCGCGGGTGATGGGCGATTATCTGCTTTCAAAGATCCAGGGACTAACTGAAAAATATCCGGGCTTCATTACCAATCCCAGGGGTAAGGGCCTCCTGTGCGCAATGGACGTTCCAAACGCAGAAGTCAGGAAAAAACTCCTTGATAAGATCTTCGAAAACGGAGCCATTATGCTCCCTTGCGGGGAAAAAACAATAAGGTTCAGGCCTTCGTTGATTATCGAAACCAAACATATAGATGAATGTTTCGATATTATTGAAAAATCGATAAAAGTTCTTTGATTATCTATTGTAGCGGCAATGTTTGTTCAAAAGCGGGGTCTCACAGATTCCGCTTTTTTTACAATAATTTACACAAAATTAAAACTTTTATACTTATATTTATGTTAGATTTATTAGCAAAAGAACTAATTTCTTTCTGTTATGAATAAAATAAAAAACAAAATACTATTAGTTTCAGCTTTTGTGCTGTTCACAGCTGCATACTCATTGGCGCAGGATGATACTGAGCCGACGAACGTTCCGCCTGATAATGGCGATACTGCGGTCACAATGGATAAATTCAAAAGCGAGCTTTCATCACAGGGTGAGTGGCTTACGGTTGATTCAAACCAAGTTGATTCTGAAGCCGTAAACTACGATGAGAATAACCAAAACGAGGACCAGGTAGATAACGCCGATAACGGGTATGATGATGATGTTAACACAGATATTTGCTGGCGCCCATACGGAGTCGGTTATGACTGGAGTCCATACCAGTGCGGCAGTTGGGAATATACAGACTGCGGATGGATGTGGAATTCATGCGACCCGTGGGGATGGTACACATGCCACTACGGCAGATGGTGG
The DNA here is from genome assembly GCA_963816535.1 of uncultured Ignavibacteria bacterium. GTDB lineage: Bacteria > Bacteroidota > Ignavibacteria > Tepidaquicellales > OLB5 > CAWFKW01. Next base: position 22,229 of record CAWFKW010000003.1, read on the forward strand.
TGGTCATCCCGCTGGGGCTGGGTGTGGTCGCCCGGGTATATCTGGGCTCCTTGCTGGGTAACATGGCGCAACTGCGGCGATTATTGGGGATGGTACCCACTATCTCCAAGGATAAGATGCCGCGGACACTTCAGGCACGATATAACTCACTATAGATTCAATCACAATCACTGGACGTTTGTGCCGAAAAAAGACTTTACCCACGAGATAAATAAGAGCACGATTGTAAAGATCGACAAGAATTCCGAAATTATGAAGAAGTCAAGGTCGGTCAGCAACGTGTTCATAAACAGGGACAATAAAGTAATAAACAGGGGCCCGAACGTTAACGAGATCGAGAAATATACGGGAACTAACATTACCCCGCGCAGCGTAAATAAGTATAACGAACAGAATAAGCAGTTTGCAAACAAGGACAGGAACAGGTCCGGTAACACCGACGTTGGCCCCGGGTACAGAGGCAATAACCGCAACAGCAACGATAACGGCTACAGGCCGAACAATCACAACGGCAGAAAATACAACGGCACAACCGGAAACAGAAATAACGGAAGAACTAACTACGGAAGCAAATCGCACGGCAACCATAACAACGGGAGCCATTCTAACGGAAGCCATTCAAACGGCAGCCGCTCAAACGGTAGCAGCCACTCTCACGGTAGCAGCCACTCTAATGGAAGCAAGAGCAACAGCGGCAGCAAACGTAAATAGAATTTCGGACATATAAATATCATAAAGGGAATCAATTTGATTCCCTTTTTTTGATTTCATCCGATGACTCCCGCGCTTGTCCACCTTTGGAGGATCATCGGATGAATGAATGTAAAGCCGTCCATCCAGCTTCCCGAACACATTCTTTTCTTTCCTCAGTCCAAATCCGCCGGGGCGGACCGCTTAGGACTGCTCAAATCCTACTTCACTAAAACCATTTTCTTGCTCATCACATAATCACCCATCTCAATTCTGTAGAAATAAGTGCCAGATGCGTAATTGCTTGCGTTGAAATCTATCGAATATCTTCCGGCCTGTCTAAATTCGCTGTTTAATAATCTCTTCACAACGCGCCCGAGAATATCATAAATGACGAGTGTTACCTTGCTGTCTTTCGGCAAGTCGAAATTGATTTTTGTTGATGGATTGAACGGGTTTGGAAAATTCTGATACAAATTATACACAGTCGGAATCTGATTCTTTGCGCCCTGTTTTATCGGCTCATGATTACCGAATATTTTTTGGATATCACCGTTGACAATCTTCAGGTGCTCAAAAATGTTTCTCGGTCGAATTGACTGAACGATATTTTTAAGCGCTGACTTTTGTTTGAGAATCTGCTCCGCCGATTTATCTCCATCTTTGGATTTTTCTTTTAATATCTCAATTTTTTGTCCATCCGTTCTCTTTGTGCCTTCCAGAGTCCTGTTTATAGATTTTCTGATTGTAATTCTTTGGTCTTTTGTAAATGGAGTCTTATCCCCTGTCAATTCATCAAATTTGTCATATTCATCAAATTCGTCAGATTCAATAACATAATTCGTAATTCCTAATTCGTAATTCTCAATTGTTGTTTCGCCTCCTCCTTGTCCGTTCATCAACAGACTCGTTGCCATGTAGTCCCAGTGAGCAAGCAGACCTTCGTAATTATACTGGTTGTTATTTATTATTTGCAGAAAACCCGCTAATGCTGATGAATATTGATGCAAAAGAACTTTGCATTTCTGAATTAAATAATTTGATATATCCACAAGCGCGCCGTTTGAACCGTGATTCAATATTAAATTCTCATAATACGTTTTTAGATTACTATAGGAGGTTTGCGATGTATCGCTTGCAATTGATGCCATGTACAACGTTTGTAATGAAGCGATGCTCGCTCCGCTATCGGGATATGCGTTAATCAGTTCATAGCATAGATTTTTTACAACACCGTAATTTCTGTGACGCAATTGTACATGTATGCTGTCATAAATTGTTTTTGTGCTGGATATTGAAGAATGTCCTCCGCCCTGGCCATTCATATTTGGAATAGTGTCATATAATCCGTTTCCAATATCCGTTATATCATAATTTGTCGGCGGCGCTCCGTTACAAACGTACTGCGGAAAGTTCAGCCCTACTTGGTTATCGTTAAAGTCTGTCATATAAACATTTGGCATATCCGGTAACGATAGTACATTGCCACTCATTTTGAAACAGTTAGCATCTTCTCTGGTAAAATTATTGTAATCACCTTGCCAGAATGAACCCTGTATATGATATGGCATTGGAGTTTTGGAAGTATCTACTTCGAAGGTATTATAACCGTTTGTCAGATAGAAAGCTGAATTATCAATTCCCAGATTAACCGAACCATTACCGCCATTTGTTATGCTGTTCATGCCGCCGGTCCACTCGCCGGATGAAGTCGGGGCCAAATTTATTGAGCTTAGATCCGCAACCGTTATACCTGTCCCCGTGCGGCCTGCATTTGTAATTGTATTTCCGTACAGGTCGCAGCTTGAAAAAAGCATGTTTATACCTGTGGCAAAACCTGAAATAGTATTATTTTTTATGACCCCGCCTGTTACGGTTGAAACAAATATACCTGTTGCGTACCCGCTTGATGTCATTGAGTTGTTTTCAATGTAAGCTCCCAATGTAACGCCGGCGTAATTTTGAAGCTGTATAGCTCTGCTATAACTGTTGTTCATAGTAAAGGCATTATTCATTATGTAAGTGTAGTAGCCATTGAGCGACGAGTTGCTGGTATAAGCAATATTTACCGCTCCTGCAGTATCTGATGAGCTGATAAACGTATTATACCTTAAGTCATTCAACGGACAATTGATACAGTTCACCGCATAGTTGCCGCCAACAGGCGAGCTTATGTCCTGAAATTTTGAATTATAAATTTTTACGTTTGCGTCATTAAAATGCAGTCCGCTCCATTTATTGCCTCCAGCGCCCTGAAAAGTATTCTTTGTTGTCTGCGGTCCGTCTGAAGCGCTGTCAGTTTGGAACGTGCCGCCATCCATCACTATTGTTGCGGAGTCAGTGAAACTTATTATATTGCTGTTCCCTTTAAAAGTTATATTGTAGCCATTGTTCCAAACGGTATCTTCACAGATGAAGTTTGCGTTTTCTATAACTTCATCTGCAATTAATGTGCCGCCTGAAAGAATTGTCGGTTTTATTACGAATATTCTTCCTTCACCGGGCATAAATTTATCGCCAAGCGTCACAACCTCGCTGCCGTTTTTAGTAAATTGACCAACAGCTTTCTTCTGGTTTGTGATATCATACACATTCCAGCTAGTATAAATACCGTTAAAGTCGCCGTGAGAATTGGAAAATCTCAATTTAATGAGCCTCCTGCCGCCGTTGCTGTCAAGACTGTTCTCACTCATGTAAGGTGAACACCTTTTGTTAATTACCATAAAATATTTATTAACTTCATCTCCGGTTTTCTTAAATGTCGCTACCTGTAAAAACCTGTCGTTCTTACAATCAAACTGCATTCCTGAAGGTGGCGATACGCCCATATTATCCTCGGCGCATGCGGGGGTTACGTTGGAAGGATAATAGGTAATCAAATCCCCGATATAAGTATTTGCGTACATAGCATTGCGCTCGTTTGGAAGCCTGTAAATATATGATTTCGCGCTTGTATCGAAGCTCATTAAGTCCTGTCCCCATGCTTTAAGCCGGTTTACAATACTCTTTATTGTGTCCCATTTTGCTTCGCCGTACACATTAAGGGCCCTTGGACTGGCCCCGTCTTCATTAATTAGTCCTTTACAGTAATAACATTGTGGGTTTATGTTGTCATGAAACGAAGGAAACTGCCAGAAAATTATTCCTTTGGCGCCGTAAGAAACAGCTAAATTTGTCATTAAGTTCAGCTCCTCATTTGTTGGCTCTCTATCCACCTCGCCGCGACTCAGCCATTGATGCGCCTGGAGCATGGCTATAAACGGTATATCGCATTTTTTCGAAATAGCGTTACCGTGTTTCATTAAATAACCGAATGTCCCGGTAACTTCGGCGGGACAATAAGGCCAGCCGTCGAAACCGCCTCCCTCGTAAAGTGTGCAAGTCGTATCCAGTAGGCCCTGAAGCCATGTATCATAAATTGCCGGAGATGCGTGTATTGCAAGTATAGTATCGTTGTTCACGCTGAATGTTGACGGAATTTCGCTATACTGCGGGTTCCCGTATTTACAGTCAAAAGAACAGCCGTTATTAGGATGAGAAGCTGTAAGCGGGTATGGGTCGCCCGCAAATATCTGGTGAAAGCCCGTTACGTTAAAAAACATTCTTTTAAGCTTATCAGGCGTTACAATGCTTCCCCTGTCTGCCCATGCCATGTGATTTTCGTAAAACGTAAGCTGGTCAGCCATTAAGCCAATGGTATGGTTGGAAATGGAATCTATCTTATGGTTTACATAAGCCATGCACGGTATGTTGTTAAATTCAAACAGCTCAATGTAAAAATTAAAAACCGCGGGGTAGCTTGAGTTCGGGTAATCTTTTACCGCATTTACTTCTTCTGTTATCCACTGATTGTCTCTATTGTGGTTAGGATTGTTTTGATTCATTAATTCATCTGCTATATCATTTTCCACTTTCACATAATCTATCCACATTTCGCAGTTATCATACCAGTAAACCTGTATATCGGTTTTATTGGCGGCGGTATCGGCGGGGTAAGTTCCCCTTGCATTTATGCCCCAATGCGTGCCTAATGCGCCGTGAAAGGTAAGATTTGAATCATTTTGACCAAAGAAGAACTCTTCCAGATATTGTCCGTTATAATTGCCCGTCTGTGGATTAATAAAATTAACAGATCTAATGTCTACATTCTTGAGTGTATCCAGATTTTCTTTTATAACTATAATTCGGCATACTTTGGTATTGCCGTTGTTATGTGCAAAATTAGAATCAATCCTGATTCTCGGTTTTACGAGCCATGTACATTCATTATCAGCCATCCATTGGTTGCTGGACCCGGTTTCGGTTCTGCATTGCTCCGTATTTGCCTTTAAGCCCTTCAGCACAATTTCCGCGCCGGGGCGAAGCACATTATCGCTGCAATGAAGGACCTTTTTGCCCCCGTTCCATGTGTAATCGTTTATAGATTCGCCTGCGCTCACATTGAACGAATAAAACCAGTGATCATCGTCAGCGCTTACCTGTTCCGCCTGGTACACGCTGCTTTGCCCGTAGCACAGCCATTCTATTTTTGGCCTCTGCCAGAAAAAACGGCTCTGGTTATGTGAATTAATTGTCTGTATCGCCGCGGTTATGCCGCTTACGTTTACGGGGTCAAAAAGATGTTCGCCGGTTACATGAGATATAGGGGTATGCCTTGTGAGGTCGCCGGGAATTTGGTTGCTGTCAACATCTGTGTAAGAGTGTGAAATATTAAGCCCAGCCGCATCATAATTGCCGCGGTTTACAGGAAACATATCCCAGTACGAATGCAGGGCGCCAATTAAGAAACCGTTTGTGGTTGGCAATGTAAAAAGTCGCCGCGCAGCCGAAGAATTTGAACCTGCGTTTTCAGGCGTGAAGCCGGAAATAAACAAAACTGACATCAAAATCAGAATAGAGCTGAATATTATTAATTTCTTTTTCATAATTTATCGGGGATTAAAGTTAACAACAAAAAATAAATTATTTGTTATACCGGATGCCTTGCATCCATCCGGTACGGATTCTGCAATTATATTTAAATGTATATCCCCCCTGTTTGTAGAAATTACTTTACTAAAATCATCTTCTTTGTTTCGGTATATTCCTCCTTCCCTATGCCTGAGCGCGGGTCAGTTGTTATCTCTATTTTATAAAAATATACGCCCGATGAAAGATTCAAGCCTCCGCCTGAGGCGGAAAAATCAACTTCATACGTGCCGGCTGATTGTTTTTGGTTTACAAGAGCAGCTATATTTTCGCCCAGTATATTATAAACCTTCAAACTTACATAACTGCTTTTTGCTATTTGATATCTGATCTTTGTGACCGGATTGAACGGGTTTGGATAGTTCTGAAACAACCCGAAATGTTTCGGAACCTCCAGGCTGATCTGATGAATGGACAAAAAAGTTGTATCGCCCCCGGCAATTGTGTGAACGCCTTTGTTTCCTGTATAAGCCCATCCTATCAGGGGATCGGTAAACTTCACCTGCTGGTACTGGAATATGTTTATATTTACTGAATCCGGTATCTGATAGCCCCATGTCTGACCGCCATTAGTGGTTTTATCTATCATACCCCTGCTGCCACTGCCTGTCATAATCGTTGAACCAACCCCCCATAATGTGTCCCTTCTCATATTACTAAACTTTACAATCTGTGATATTAATATATTGCCTCCTTGAGGCAAAGGTTGGTTGGTCCAGTTCAACCCTCCATCTGTAGTCTTCTGAAAGGATGTTTTCCAACCGGTCAAACTGTCCGCAAAGTACATATCCAAAAAACCGCCCGCCCCGTTTATTAAAGTCCAGTTTAATCCGCTATCTGTAGTTCTGCGTAAATAGATATTATCCCTGCCTGTAAACCCCATTCTTCCATTATAAAAATATATATGATTCGGGTTCTGGCTTCCCAAACTCAACTGCTGCGTCCAGCTTCCGCCCCCGTTCGTTGTCCGAAAGACGCCGCCGGTGGGATTGTTAGAAGATACCAACCATATTGTGTCATTATTTAAAATGCTCATATCTACATAAGTATCAGCCGTCCATACTGGCGACCAATTTAATCCTGCATTTGTTGTTCTATCAAAGCCTGTTACACTGCAGGCATAGCCGGTTGTTTGATTTAAGAAATAAACTCTGAAATATCCTGAAGTTCCAATGCCAATTGATTTTCGATAAAGTATTATCCAGTTATTCCCACCGTTGCTCGTTTCTAATACATAAGCCGAATCCTGATTTTGATTATTTGTTACGCTCCATCCAGTTAAGCTATCGGTAAAAAAAACATCTGTAATTAGTCTGCCGCCAATATCCGGCATAAACTGCTGGTACCAGTTTGATGGCGGCGGTGAATCTTTAAAATTAAAACAAACTATGAAAAATAAAATGGAGAGATAGAAAACTACGAACGGAAGTTTCTTTGATATTTGCAGGTATTTTCTCAAGATCTATAACCGGGTATATTTGTTAACTGTAAGTTAATACATTTATTCCGTTTTAAAAATTCATTCCACCGCGGCGATTCGCCGGTTCGCTATTTCACTATTTGCTATTTTATCAAAACCATTTTCTTCTGGTCCGCAAACCTTCTTTCGGAATCGCCGTTTGTATAAAACGCTTCAAGCCGGACCGTGTATTCGCCTGCCGGTAAATCAGCCGCATCAAATTCAGTTTCGTATGTTCCCGCTTTTTGTTTCCGGTTTACCAATTCGGCAACCTGGTTGTTTCCGGAGTCAAACACTTTAATCGATACTGCGCTTTCTCTAGCAAGCTGATATTTTATTTTTGATTTCGCTGAAAATGGGTTCGGGTAATTTTGGTACAGCAAAAAGTCTGTTGGAATGCTGTCCCCCATTTTGCTTATTCCAACTGCAACAGAAGTATCGCCGTAAACAACTCCGTTTATAACGCACCCGTTCAACCTGTATTCATGTCTATAAAAATAAACCGGGCTGTCGAAAACATACAAATAAAATGCGAGCCCTATATTTTTAGTATAGTTCCAGTAGTTTTTTGAGAATGTGAAGTCGTACTCAAAGCTCTTTGATGAGCTGGGTAGTCCAAACAAGGTATCCGTTACTATGCCTTTGCACTTACAGTAATCGTCGCAGTTCGAAACCAGGTCGCCTGATCTTGCCTCAAGGCTATCGACAAGCCTCTCGTGGTTATATATCATGCAAAATCCTGAAGTATCGTAAATATACAGGCTGCCGGTGACTGCATCAGTTCTCACCCACCCGGAGCCGAACTTCGGATTGTTTGTTACAAAAAAATATCTCCTGCCTGATATAAGAGTATCCTTCTTCGTTTCCGAGATTAGATTAACATTATAACCCTCCTGGTACTCGTTATATATATATTTATTCCCTACGCCCAGCGGGAAATACCTGACTGACGCGGTATCGGCGGCCAGGCAATTATACTGCAACCCTGCGAAAATCAATAATGCGGCAAATATAGTTCTCAAAAAAAATTCTCCCTGATTAAATAGTTTTTAACTTAAATATTAACTAATTTACTGCAAATCATAATTTAAAACAACAATAGCGAAAAGATCAGGCTAACAGGTTATTTTTTAACGAATTCGCGGCGGCAGTTTGCGCAGCGCCTCATTCCTTGATTAAAAGCTTAAATTTCGTTATTTTTACAAGCTTATACTATTTTTATTTTTGTTACATTTTTGGAGGCTCACCTCTGTAAGGATTTATTGTAGTTAATGTTCGAGGACCTAAGCGGCAAGTTCGAAAAAGTTTTTAAGTTTATCCGGGGCAAGGGAAAAGTCACGGAGCAGACTATTGACGAATTTCTACGTGAAGTCCGTAAGGTACTGCTTGATGCCGACGTGAACTACAAAGTTACCAAAGATTTTATCGACGACGTTAAACAAGCCGCCCTTGCGAAAAATGTTGTAAGGAGCATTAATCCCGGGAAAGTGATTGTTGATACCATCACTCAACAGCTTATTAAGCTAATGGGCGAAAAGAGAACCGACATAAAGTTCGGAAATACTATTCCTTCTGTGATAATGCTGGTTGGATTGCAGGGCTCGGGAAAGACAACATTCTCCGCAAAGCTTGCAAGATATTTGAAGTCGAAGGGCAAAAGCCCGGCGCTTGCTGCTTGCGACGTTTACCGTCCGGCCGCCATTGAACAGCTTAAGTCTCTTGGCGCGCAGATAGGTATTGATGTATATTCTGAAGACGTAAAGGACCCGCTTACCATTGCAACTAATGCAATGGAGTTTTGCCGCAAGAACCTCAGAGATACTCTGATTGTTGATACTGCTGGAAGGCTTGCCATTGACGAAGAGATGATGAAAGAGGTCGAGACGCTTAAAGCAAAACTGAACCCTTCAGAGATAATGTTTGTTGTCGATTCTATGACCGGGCAGGACGCCGTGAATACAGCTAAGGAATTCCATGACAGGCTCGACTATGACGGAATTGTAATGACAAAGCTTGACGGCGATTCAAGAGGCGGCGCTGCGCTTTCGATCAGAGCCGTTGTAACTAAGCCGATAAAGTTTGTAGGCGTTGGGGAAAAGATAGAAGCAATTGAGCCGTTTTATCCTGACAGGATGGCTTCAAGAATCCTGGGCAAAGGCGACCTGACGTCTCTGGTTGAAAAGGCTTCCGAGATGCTTCCGCAGGAAATGGACCCTGAGAAGATAAAGAAACTTGAAGAGAAATTCAGAAAAGATAATTTTGATTTCAACGACTTCCTTGACCAGCTTCAGCAGATGAGAAAAATGGGACCGCTTTCCCAGCTTGTAGGGATGATTCCCGGCGCGGATAGAATGCTGAAAGGAAAAGAAATTGACGAGAAGCCAATCAAACAGCTTGAAGCTGTGATACGTTCAATGACAAATAAAGAAAGAGAAAAACCAGACCTGTTAAACGGTTCAAGAAGAAAGAGAATTGCCACAGGCAGCGGAACGACGATACAGGATGTTAACAGGGTCGTTAAACAGTATTACGACATGCAGAAAATGATCAAACAGATGAAGAAAGGAAATCTTTCTAACCTGATGAGGCAGTTTAACCTGCCGGCAAATTTTCAAATGAAATAAATATAAATAAACTATCATTAATTACGGAGCAAAATAATTGGTAAAATTAAGACTGAGAAGGACCGGCAGGAAAAAAGCGCCGATGTACAAGATTGTTGCGGCAGATTCCCGCGCGCCCAGAGACGGCCGCTTTATAGAAACTGTTGGGACATACAACCCTGGAGTTAATCCCGCGGTTGTTGACGTAAAAGAGGACCGCATATTTCACTGGTTAAAGAACGGGGCCACGCCTACCAATACGGTTAAGAACCTCTTATCAAGAAAAGGTTTGTTGCTGAAGCTGCACCTTAGCAAAAAAGGCGCGGACGCGGCAAAGATCAACGATGAGCATGCTATGTGGTTGTCATTACAGGAAACAAAAGTTCAGAAGGAACACGAAAAAAAACTGGCAAGAAAAGCTAAGAAGAAAAAGGCTGAGGCGCCTGCAGAGCAGCCGGCCGCAGAAAGTACTACGCCTGCTGAAGGCTGACTTTCCGCCCGCTAAGGGATGTATTTTTTTTAGTTTTTCGTTATTATATTTTTTTTTGCTGACGAGTATATTTTTCAATTCAATATTCAATACTCAAAACCTAACCAAAGGAATATCTTATGAAAGAATTTATTGAATTTATCGCCAGAAACCTGGTTGATGACCCGGATAACGTAAGGGTAGATGAAAACAAAGAGAACAATAAAGTTACTTTGAAACTTCATGTATCCAAATCTGACCTGGGCAAGGTTATTGGCAAACAGGGCAAAACCGCAAAGTCGATGAGGGTTCTTCTGACAGCGGTAGCAGCCAAACACAATATGAGCGGGCAGCTCGAAATTGACGAGGGGAAAGACGGGCAGCCGCCTAAAGACCTCTGAGAAAACACGACGCAAGGGTTTGGCTTTTGATTCATCTGTAACCCCGGCGTAAAGACAGATCAGATAAATGCGAATTGACGTGATTTCTGCGATACCGGCAATAATGACATCGCCGCTTGAAGAAAGCATCCTGAAAAGGGCGCAGAAGAAAAAACTTGCGGAGATAATTGTACATGACCTTAGAGACTATGCATCGGGAAAGTACAGGCATGTAGATGACAGACCGTTCGGGGGCGGTCCCGGAATGGCTCTTATGCCTGAGCCGCTTTTCAGGTGCCTTGACGGGTTAACCGCGCAAAGAGAATACGGAGAGATAATATATCTTACCCCTCAGGGGAAAAAGTTTAACCAGAAACAGGCAAACAACCTCTCGTTGAAAGAGAATGTGGTTCTGATTTGCGGACACTACAAAGGTATTGACCAGCGTGTAATAGATGCTTTTGTTACTAAAGAAATATCTATTGGAGATTATGTGCTGACCGGCGGCGAGCTGGCAGCGCTGGTTCTGATAGATTCGATAGTAAGATTAATACCCGGAGCGCTTGGAGACTGCCAGTCCGCTTTGTCGGACTCGTTCCAGACCGAATCCGGATTTGACGCGCCTGTTTATACGAGGCCGGCTGATTTCCGCGGGATGAAAGTGCCGGCAATCCTTCTTGAAGGGAATCATAAAAAGATCTCCGAGTGGCGCTCTGAACAGGGAATGAAGAAATACAAAAAAGTAAAAAGGAAAAAATTATAATAATCATATTCAACAGTAAGGATAAATAAAAATGGATAAATTAAATTTAGTAGCGACGGCGCAGATGAGAACAGACCTGCCGGTATTCCACCCCGGGGATACTATCAGCGTGCATGTAAAAGTGTTTGAGGGAGATAAGGAAAGGATCCAGCAATACCAGGGTATTGTTATGGGAATTAAGGGCTCGGGGATCAGCAGGACTTTCCGCGTAAGGAAAATTTCAAACGGCGTAGGGGTTGAAAGGATATTCCCTATTCACTCGCCAAGCATTGCCAAGATAGAAAAAATAAGAGAAGGCAGCGTAAGGCGCGCCAAGCTTTATTACCTCAGGAAACTTTCGGGCAAATCAGCTACCAAGATAAAAGAGAAATTAGCTTTTGTTGAAACAAAAACCGGGGAACCTGCGCAATCATAGTACAGGAACCCAAATTGAATTAAACGAATCTTGAAAAAAACCGTTAAGCGCTATAACGGTTTTTTTATTGATAACTTTTAAGAACGCTCTTTTGAAAAAAAACAAGAAGTATTTTATATCGGTAGCGGGCAACATTGGCTCCGGCAAATCCTCTTTGACGCGTTTGGTAGCCGATAAACTTGGCTGGCTGCCCTATTTCGAGTCGGTTCAGAATAATCCATACCTCAAGGATTTTTACAAAGATATGAAACGCTGGAGCTTCCAGCTCCAGGTATATTTTTTATCTCATCGGTTTAACACTCATAAAAAAATAATTAATTCCGCAATTTCAGTAATTCAGGACAGGTCTATATACGAAGACGTTGAAATTTTTGCGAGAAACCTGTACCTGATGGGCAGAATGGAAAAACGCGATTACAATAATTACCGCAGCCTGTTCTATGAAATGATATCATATCTCAAAGCGCCTGACCTGGTGGTTTACCTCAAGGCTGACATAAAAACTTTAATGAACCAGATCAAATCACGGGGCAGGGACTTCGAAAAAAGCATAGAACGGAAATACCTGCTCAGGCTCAACAGAAGCTATACTGACTGGGTCAGCCAGTACAGACTTGGGCCACTGCTTACTCTGGAAACCGATGACCTTGATTTTGTTCATAACCCTGAGCATTTTGAATTAATATTAGACAAAATTAAATCAAATTTGAATTAACGATAGGCATGAATATTAAAATTCCTGTTACGCCCGGCGAACTTGTAGATAAAATTACCATCCTTGAATTAAAAGCTTCTAAAGTAAAAGATTCGTCCAATATTTTAATTATTGTTCGCGAGCTTAATTCGCTTCTGAATATATATGAGAAACTGATAAAGAAGCACAGCGCGAAAAGAAACGAAATTAAAAAACTTAAAACCGGCCTTTCGAACGTTAACAAAAGGCTGTGGGCGATTGAAGATAAGATCCGGCGCCATGAGGCCGAGAAAGATTTCGACGTTTCGTTTATTGAGCTTGCAAGGAGCGTTTATGTGAACAATGATAAACGGTCTTCCTTCAAAAATAAAATTAATAAATTGTTTGGATCAGGCGTTAAAGAAGTTAAAGAGTATTACAGGTACGAAAAGTGAATTAATTTTTTTTTGCGGAATCAAAATCGCGTGTCATTATCAATATGATATTAAAATATCCGGAAAATAATAAGGTTCCCGTTTTCACAGTAATTGTTCTGCGATGAAGTATGCCGTATATTTCATATTTATTGCGTTTATTGCCGTTACAATATTCTTTTTGAAGAGCGCTCTTCAGCCCGAAGACACGCCAATCAGTATAACAGGCTCATCAAGATGCGGGCAGTGCCATAGCCTGCAACTGTACGGAGACCAGCAGAGCGTATGGGAAAATTCAAGACACTCCCAGTCATACAAGACTCTGCTCTCTCAGAAATCGCTTGATTACGCAAACAAAAACGGCCTGGAACAGCCCCAAAACAACAAACTTTGCCTGAGGTGCCATACTACTAAGTATTTTCTTGAAGATACGCCCGCATGGGGCTCGTACCAACTGGATGAGGGCGTTGGTTGCGAGGCCTGTCACGGCGCCGGTTCAAAATATTCACCTGATGTTATTATGAAAAGCTGGCAGCTCTTCAGGGAATACGGCGGCTCGCATGGAGATGAATCAACATGCGTTAAGTGTCATTCATTAAAGGGGAATAAAGAACAGAAGCTAACAGAAAATATATGCCCGTTCCAGCAGAACGATTTTGTTTACAAAACCGATCTCGACAAGATAAAACATCCTCTAAACAGGGACAATTTTAAATGAACCGCGACCACAAATATGAAGAATCGCTCAGGCCAATCGGGGTGTTTGATTCCGGAATTGGAGGGCTGACCGTTGTCAAAGAACTGAACAGGCTTCTCCCTAACGAAAGAATAATCTATTTTGGCGATACGGCCAGGGTCCCTTACGGGAATAAATCTAAAGAAACCGTAATTGATTACTCCCTCCAGATAGCATACTTCCTTATGAAGAAGAAGATAAAGATGCTTGTTGTTGCATGCAACACCGCCTCGTCCGTTTCCCTGCCCACACTTAAACGCCACCTGCACATTCCTGTTCTCGGAGTTATAGAACCCGGTTCCAAAGCCGCTATAGAGAACGCGAAGAACCAAAATATCGGAGTAATTGGAACGCTCGGTACTATCAACTCAAATTCATATAAGAAAGCGCTCAAAAAGATAAGCTCAAAAGTAAAAATTACTCAGCTCCCCTGCCCCTTATTTGTTCAGCTTGCAGAAGACGGCTGGAACAGGAACCATATCGCACAGGCTGTATCTGATGAGTATCTCAAAAGCTTTAAGGGCCGGAACATTGGCGCAATGATACTCGGGTGCACGCATTATCCGATGCTGAAAGGAGTAATTCAGAATTCACTCGGCAAAAAAGTAAAATTGATCGATTCAGGAGTTGAAACAGCTAAAAAAGCGAAGAAGATATTGGAAAAGAAAGGATTACTTAGCGATCATAAAATGTCAGAACGCAACCACTCAATATTTTATGTTTCTGATTTTCCGCATAAGTTTAAAATCGTAAGTCAGAGGTTCTTGGGGAAAGAACTTAAGCATGTACATAAAGTTACACTTTGATTGCGGATTGCGGAATGTTGATTTTGGATCAAAATCAGTAGAACAGAATTATATGATGAATACTGATAAACATAATAGAAAACATCATGACAACCGAGCAATTAAAACAAAGAACAAAAAAATTTTCCGTAGATATTATCAATTTAACTAAAGAATTACCACAAATCAGGCCCGCAAATGTTATTTGCAATCAAATACTACGTTCTGCTACTTCAGTAGGCGCTAATTATAGGTCGGCTTGCAGGGCAAGGTCAAAAGCAGATTTTATATCAAAAATGACAATAGTAGAAGAGGAAGCCGATGAAACATTATACTGGCTCGAGTTATTGATTGAAACAGGGTTAATAAAAAATGGTTCAGCAGTACAAAAGTTACTAAAAGAAGCTGACGAACTCACTGCAATTTTTGTATCCAGCGTGAAAACTGCGAGGATAAATAATAATCCGCATTCAACAATTCGCAATCCGAAATCCAAATGACAGATAAAGAAATATTACAAGTTCTCAAGGATTCAAACGCATTACTTGAAGGGCATTTTGTACTTACGTCAGGTTTGCACAGTCCGCAATACATTGAAAAATTCAGATTGCTTGAGCAACCTAAACTGACTGAATTACTTTGCAAAGAGCTTGCTGGAAAATTTAGGGATGATGGCGTAACTGTTGTTGTGGGACCAATGACAGGCGGTATAATTCTATCTTACGAAGTCGGCAAACAGCTGGGGACAAAAGCTATATTCACCGAGCGTGTCGATGGCAAAATGCAGTTCCGACGTGGATTCACTCTCTCCCCTGCCGATAGAGTTTTAATAGTGGAAGATATCGTCACAACCGGCGGCAGTGTGCAGGAAGTAATTGATGAAGTGCGAAAAGATAACTCAACAATAGTCGGTATTGGCTGTTTAGTTGACCGCAGCTCCGGTCGTGCTAAGTTTGATGTCCCTTTCAAACCGCTCTTAAAAATGGATGTATCAACATACTCTCCTGATGCTTGTCCGCTCTGTAAGTCAGGGTCAAAAGCAATAAAGCCGGGAAGTACGAATAAGTAATTATAACATTCCCCTAACTTCTTTATCACACTTCTTAACAATTCACAAATAATACCTCAACAACCTAAGCTTACCTTTGTAACAAAAATCAAAGGAGGTTAATATGCCGTTATTTTTCTTAGCGCCTAAATTCTACAGAGCTGTAAACGAAACAGGCGGTACGATCTATATGAATGATGAAAACGAATTAGAAGACGAAGAAGAAGAAAACGAAGAAGAAAACGAAAACGGAAGTTCCGAAAACGAGGGATCAAATGTTCAGGATACTGAAGAATCTGAAGACTTGGATGACGAAGAGGAGTCAAAGTAATTTCTGCACCTCCTTATAAATTACAAAATTGAATCACGGGGATAAATTCAATTTGATCCCTTTATTATTTTATATTTTTCACGGCTTGCCAAAAGCAATCCTCACTCTTCACAGTCTAGACACTCTACACACTCTACACACTCAATACACTCTATTTTTTCAGCGCTTTGCAACAATACTGCACAAATCATTGATTATTCCTTAACATAAGCCTATATTTGTAGTCTGTTTCATCAGGCGGGATATTAATTTTGTCAAAAATTCTGACATTTTTCATTTCTCCGGCTATAATTCTAATTACATTAATACGGAAATCATAATCGTAAAGGAGATCGCAAGAGTTATATGGGCTTAATGACCAAGCTGCGCGATAAAACGCATATTATACTTATTATACTTGTTGTAGCGTTTCTGGCTACTATAGTATTTGAATGGGGTATGAACTATCTGGGCCTTAAGGGCGAGCAGAACGTCCCTCTCGGTATTGTCAACGGAAAAGATATAAGTTATACAGATTTTGAGAACAGGATGCAGTTCGCCACCGAACAGCAGAAGCAGCAAACCGGCGAAGATCCTGACGAAACAACTGTGGCCGCTATTAGGGACCAGGTTTGGGACCAGATGGTAACTGAAGTTCTGGCCCAGCAGGAAATTGAAAGACTCGGAATAAAAGTTACCAACCAGGAAATACTGAACTGGGTTTATAATTCACCGCAAACGCTTCCCGATCAGATAAGAAAAAACTTCATAGATTCGACGGGTCAGTTTAATATGCAGGTGTACCAGCAGGCGCTTTCAACCAAAACGCCCGAAGTTGAAAAGTTCTGGTCGCAGGTTGAAGATTATCTGCGCCAGCTGCTTCTTTCTCAAAAGCTGCAAAGCGTGATTACCAGCGCTGTCAGAGTTCCTGAGGCTGACGTGCTTCAAAAGTATAAAGACGATAATATATTCGCGTCGTTCAGTTATGTTTTTCTTGATGCAAATTCCGTCCCGGACGCACAGGTGCAGGTTACCGATCAGGATATGAAGGCGTACTACGACAAGAACAAAGATGATTTCAGAACTGAAGAGGCCGTTAAGCTCAAATACGTTCTGTTTTCTGACGCCGCCACAGCCGACGACTCTCTTCTTGCTGAAAAACAGCTGAAAGCTCTCACCAAGGAACTTAAGAAATTTGACGCGAAAGATTCAAATTCCATTTCGTTTGTTAATACAAATTCGCTGACCAAGTATAACGATGGTTATGTAAAGCCCAATGAGCTTTCGCCTGAAGTGAGTTCATTTCTGTTCGCCGCAAAGAAAGACAGCATCTCGGACGTTATAAAAGCCTCCGATGGCTACCATCTTGTCAGGCTTCTCGATTCGAAAGACGGCGACGATGTGTTCATAAACGCTTCGCACATTCTGATCAATTTCGGAACAGATACAAACGCCGCTAAAGTGAAAGCTGATGAAATTTATAAACGGCTCAAAGCCGGAGAGGATTTCGCGACGCTCGCATCGCAGATCTCCGACGACCCGGGTTCCAAAGTAAAGGGCGGCAACCTGGGCTGGTTTACAAAGGGCGCCATGGTTAAAGAATTTGAAGAAGCTGCAATGAACGGGAAGGTCGGAGAGATCCTGGCGCCGGTCAAATCGCAGTTTGGCTACCATATTATTAAGGTTCTCGACAGGCAGAAAAAGATATTTAAATTGGTGGATATTAAGAAAGTTGTAAAACCTTCTTCGAAAACCACGGATGCGGTGCGCAAGAGGGCGGAAGACTTCACCTTCATAACAAAAAAAGGGAACTACGACGAGGAGGCCGCAAAAATAAACATGAAGGTGGTTGAAGTTCCGCCGATCACAAAAACCTCTTTCATACCGGGCGCGGGGCAGAATAAAACTGTTTCGAACTTTGGCTTCAACGGGCAGAAGGGCGACATAAGCGACCCGATAAAGATCCAGGGCGGGTACGCAGTTTATTACATAGCTGAGAAAATTCCGGCCGGTTACATGAACTTTGAGGAAATAAAGAATACTGCAGTCCTGCCCAGAGTCAAACTGGAAAAGAAGCTTGATATGCTTAAGCAGCAGGCAGCCGATTTGAGGTCAAAGGTCGCCGGTAACGACTTGAATTCGCTTAAAAATGTGAACGCTCAGATAACAGTGCAAACGGCCGACAGCGTTTCCGTGGCTAAACCTGCTCCGCAGATCGGAACGGACCCTGACTTTAATAATGCTGTATTCAAGATGCAGAACGGACAACTTTCGGATCCTATCCGGACACAAAGGGGCTACTATATAGTTCAAATGAAGAACATTACGCCATTTGACCAGAACAATTTTGCCTCTAAGAGCGAATCGATAATGAATGCCCTTTTGACGCAGAAAAAACAATCAATTGTGCAGGACTGGATAACAAATCTTAAAGACAGGGCTGTAATTGTAGATAACAGGGAAAGGTTTTTCCGTTGATACTGAAATGCAGTAGTATCATTATTACCTGACAATAAATAAGGGGCTTTGCATTCAAAGTTTAATATCTTTGTAATGGTTTCATTTTTGGCGATGGTCTTAACCGTCCGCTTATCTTATTCTCAGAAAAAAGGATCTGCTTTCGACCCATACGATGCAAGCAAGAAATTCTCTCTTCAGGTATATGGCACGTATATTTCTTCTTCTGCACTCCAAAACGATCCGAAATCGCTTGATCCTATAGAAATGAACAACCTTGTCGATCTTAAAGGAGGTTATGGGTACGGAGTCGAGTTTGATTATAAACCTGTTTTATGGAACCTCGACCTCACTTTCTATTTGTCGACAGAATATTTCAAATTAAATGAAAACGACCTGATTCTCCAGTTCCAGCAGGATACATCGTTCTACAATGTTTCTATGGTTGAAAATTTTTACATGATTCCTATTGAGTTCGGAGCGAAATGGGATCTACCTGTAAGCACAAACAGTTTTAAAGTTTATATTGGAGGCGGAGCGGGCGTCTACTTCGGGGATAAGACCCGCACACTCGGCGGTTTTTTGCAGACGCACACTATTTCTACTAGGCCCGGTTTCAGCGTGAACATTCTGACAGGACTGCAATATTACCTTGAAAGGAATCTATGCGCCGATTTTGAGCTGAAATTCAGGGAAGGCTGGTTCGATGTTCAAAGCTCATATAGCGTCGATAATATAAACGTAAACGGGACGACTTTATCTCTTGATAATCCTTCATACAACAGGATAATTGTTGATGGCGTAAGGCTATCGCTGGGTTTAAAATACAACTTTTGACCAAAATCAAATATAAATGTTAATGGTAAAAAGATTATTTTTCAGTTTCTTAACAGCGGCTTTGCTTATTTTATTCGCATCAAGCGCACTTCAGACGAAGGAAGACGTTAATAAATCCCGGTATGTGAAAAATCATGTCATAGTTAAGTTAAAAAAGCAGTTTACCGGAGCCGCCGGGGAGATACCCGGAACATTTTATGTGCAGAGAATAAAAGAAATCTCCTCCATTTTAGGGTTGAACGCCGATAAGGTCAAAAGGCTTTTTCCGCCGACAAATCAAAATGCGGCCCTCTGCGATAAATACGAGGTTGAAACTTATTACGTTCTGACAACAAGCGATCAAAGGGATATCCCGTCAGTTTGCTCTGATTTTGAAAAATCCAAATTTGTTGATTTTGCGGAGCCTGATTTTATCGGCGAGGCTGCAGGAGTTAGCTCTGATCGGCTCGGTTTAAAAAAACCCAATGATGAGTTCTTTTCAAGGCAATGGGGATTGTATAACGACGGCTCTGTGAAAACTACCACAGGGCTGAACGGGAAACCCGGCGCCGATATGAATGTTTTGAGAGCCTGGGAAACAGAACAGGGAAGCGAGAACACAATAATAGCCATACTTGATTCCGGAGTTAAACTTGACCATCCCGAGCTTTCCGGAAGAATATGGGTGAATCCAAAGGAATCTAAAAACGGCCGTGATGACGACGGTAATGGGTTTGTGGACGATATTAACGGATGGAACTTCGCTTATGATAACTCAAACGTCAAAGACGACGGGGGCCACGGCTCAAATATCGCGGGTACTATCGGCGCCAATACCGATAACTCGATTGGCTACGCCGGAATTGACAGGCATTGTAAACTGATGGTGTGCAAAGATCTTGACGAAGAGAATTTAGGAGAGTACTCATGGTGGGCTGCGGCGCTTTATTATGCCGCCAACAACGGTGCAAGAGCCATTAATATGAGCGAGGGCGGATACGACTATTCAAAGACGCTTGCTAATGCGGTTAATTTCGCTTATGATGCCGGTTGCCTGATAATGGCCAGTATGATGAATAAAAATAACGGAGATAATTACTATCCGGCATGTCTCTCGAATGTGCTCGCAGTGGGCGCTACAGAAACTGATGACGGAAGATGCCGCGCTTTTACATGGGGTGGCGGCAGTAACTGGGGAAAACATATTGCCGTTGTTGCGCCGGGAAACAGGATTTACGGCCTCGACTTCAAAGATAACAACAACTATGAAGTTTACTGGAGCGGCACTTCGCAGGCTACCGCATACGTGACAGGCCTTGCATCGCTTCTTATTTCGCAGGACCCATCCAGAACCAATAAAGACCTGAGAGAAATTATTACCGCCACCGCCAAAGACGGAGTCGGTGATCCAAGAGAAGACGCGCCGGGTTGGGATGAGTATTACGGGTACGGAAGGATCGATATGTATGCAGCTTTAAATTATGGAAACCAGGTCCATCACAATGATAAGACCAAAGATAGAGACAACGATAACAGCGGCGTCAGGGATAATAACGATGACCCGGGGAACAAACAGGCGAAAGCGCTTGACCCAAACAGCAGTAACGGAAATGACGATGATAAACGCGCGCATAAAGTAGGCCGCTGAACGCAGCCAATTAACTGAAAATTTTACATTATAATTAACCCGCTTCCCTGTTTTGATAAACGCCGGCGAAATTAAATCACAGCTGATCGGTTCGACTTTCATCAGGAAGGTGTATTATTTTGATGAGATCGAATCTACTAATGAGTTCGCAAAAACGCTTACGGATAATGATGTTTTAATAGTCGCTGATTACCAATCGAAGGGCAGGGGCAGGCATGAGAGGAACTGGGTATCCGAGAAGAACAGCAACCTTACATTTACAATTAAAAAACATTTTGATATTGCCGGCGACAAGATCCAATTCGTAAATTTTTACAATTCTTATATCTTATTCGCGGCAATAGACAATTTTTTAAGAGCGCAAAATAATGCCGCCGCTTACGAACTGTCAATTAAATGGCCGAATGATATTTTACTGAACGGGAAAAAGATCTGCGGCATACTGGCAGAGAGCATTCTCCCAAAAAATGATTTCATACTCGGCTCAGGAATAAACGTAAACCAGGAAAATTTCCCGGAGGAGATTTCGAATTCTGCTGCATCGCTTAAAAATATTCTGCATTATGAATCCAGCTGTACTGATTTGCTGATAACCATAATTAAGATGTTTGATTCACGGTTAGAATTGCTCATTAACGAAAATTATAACATGATCTACAAGTTGTGGCGGGAAAACAACCATTTTATGGGAAAAAGCATTGTTTTCGTTACAAACGGAGGAGTGGAAAGGTCTGCTCAAATTATTGATTTTCTACAGGATGGCGGCTTGAAGCTGAGGACTGAAAATAAGGAAATTGTGTATTACAGCGGCGACATAAAGATTCTTGGCGCTTCATAGCCTTTTTGGCGCAGTACATTAATGTATTACTTGATTTTTCATTATTTTTTAGGTAATTTTGGAGTTTGAAAACACATTAGGGGTAGGTAGCGAAGTGGTTAAACGCATCAGACTGTAAATCTGACGGCTCATGCCTTCGGAGGTTCGAATCCTTCCCTACCCACTCTTTTTGTTTTTCATTGCAATTGCAAAGTGATTAGGTTCTTTTTTATATCTGAGTTAGACATATAAACTTATTTTTGAAATTGTTGAGCGCTGATGTAGCTCAGTTGGTAGAGCACTTCCTTGGTAAGGAAGAGGTCACCGGTTCAATCCCGGTCATCAGCTCGAGTAATTATAAAACTGAGTTAACTGAAAAATTGCGGGAGTAATTCAGTCTTGCCCGCCTAGGGCGGGTGAAGTAGAGTCATCCTAGCCTGCACCAGGCTGGCCGCAAAGCGGGATTGGTCGCAGGGTTCATTTAAAATAAGATTGTATCAATTGCGGGAGTAACTCAGTTGGTAGAGTCACAGCCTTCCAAGCTGTTGGTCGCGGGTTCGAGTCCCGTCTCCCGCTCTGAAAAGTTGGTTGAGTCATCCCGCGAAGCGGGATTGGTCGTTCCGCGGGGCGGGATCTCCCACACAGGAAAAGAAATTTAGAGAAAGGTATATTAAATAATGGCAAAAGAAGGTAGATTAATAATAACGTTAGAGTGCAACGATTGCAAACATCGCAACTATAGCGCTACTAAGAACAAGAGCAAACATTCTGGCAGGGTAGAATACAAAAAATACTGCAGGTTCTGCGCCAAACATACACTTCATAAAGAAACTAAGTAGATACGTCAGTGGCTCAATTGGTAGAGCAGCGGTCTCCAAAACCGCAGGTTGGGGGTTCGAGTCCCTCCTGACGTGCAACATTTGTTGAATATAAATGGCTAAAGCATAACGCTTCCGGGAGTTCTGAATTGAAAGATAAGATTTTAAATTTTTTTACCGACATTGTTCGGGAAATGAAAAAAGTTTCGTGGCCCAAGAGAGAAGAATTGAGAGAATCGACGCTGGTTGTAATTCTGACATCGGCGATTTTTGCGGCTTTTGTTTTTGTAGTCGATAAGATTTTGAGCGAAGGGTTAAAAGCAATATTTTAATATAAATGACAGAAACAAAACCTGAAACAATTGTAAGTTCCCAAGACGGAAAAAAATGGTATGCTATCCGTACCATCACCGGCCATGAAAAAAGAGTCAAGAATTATCTGGATGGCGAAATTCCGATTGTCGGGCTTGATGTAAAGATTTCCCAGGTTCTGATTCCGGAAGAAAAGGTTTTCGAAGTAAAAGGCGGAAAGAAAAAAATAAAGTACAAAAATTTCTTTCCCGGTTACATTCTTATCGAAGCTGCGCTGGATAAAGAGGTTGTGAATTTTATATCCCGCACGCCCTCGGTGCTCAAAATGGTTGGCGATAAAACCGAAGCCATAGCGCTAAGAGACGACGAAGTAAAAAGGATACTCGGCAGGATAAACGATTCGGATGAAAAAGAAAAGATCGACGTACAGTTTGAAAAAGGCGACCCTGTTAAGGTAATCAGCGGCCCGTTCGTGAATTTCAGCGGAGCCATCAACGAGATCAACCTGGAGAGGATGAAAGTTAAGGTCATGGTGAGTATTTTCGGAAGAAAGACGCCGATTGAGCTTGATTTCACCCAGATTGAACGGGAAAAATAATAGATCCCAATTAGAACGGAAATTAAAATTTAGAATACATATTTAATTATGGCAAAGAAAGTAGTAGGATTCGTAAAGCTTCAGATACCCGCCGGACAGGCGTCGATGGCTCCGCCGGTTGGGCCCGCTTTAGGACAGCGCGGCGTTAACGGCATGGAATTTTGCAAACAGTTTAATGCAAGAACGCAAAAAGATCACGGGCTCATAATTCCGGTTGTGATAACCGTTTACTCGGATAAGTCGTTTACATTTATAACAAAAACTCCTCCAGCGGCGGTTTTGCTTTTAAAAGCGGCAAAGATCGAAAAAGGCAGCGCTCAGTCGAACAGGACAAAAGTAGGAAAGGTTTCGCAGAAACAGCTTGAAGAGATAGCGACAATTAAGATGAAGGACTTGAATGCACGCACCGTAAGCGCCGCATCGAGGATCATCGCCGGCACTGCAAGAAGCATGGGTATTACCGTAGAAGGTTAATTTTTAATATCAAAATTATGCATATCAGCAAAAGAAGAAAAGAAATACTGAAAAAAATAGAACCGAACAAGGCTTATACCATAAGCGAAGCCGTTGCGAAGCTGAAAGAAACTGCAAGCGCTAAGTTTAACGAGTCAATTGACATAGCAATGAGACTCGGCGTCGATCCCAGGCAGGCTGACCAGCTGATCAGGGGAACAGTATCGCTTCCGCACGGCACAGGTAAGACCGTAAAGGTTCTTGTAGTTGTAAAACCCGAAAGACAACAGGAAGCCAGGGATGCCGGAGCCGATTTCGTCGGCTTTGAGGATGTTCTTAAACAGATACAGGAAGGCTGGGCGGATTGCGACGTTATTATAGCCGCTCCGGATACGATGAGCGAGCTTGGAAAACTCGGAAAAATACTCGGACCAAAAGGATTAATGCCTAATCCCAAAAGCGGCACCGTTACAAACGATATTGCTAAAGCAGTATCGGAAGTTAAGGGAGGAAGAATTGAATTCCGCGTAGATAAAGCAGGTATCGTACATGCATGTTTGGGTAAGGCTGCGTTTGAGCAGAAACAGCTCGAAGAGAATATTCATGTGTTCATCAACCAGATAATCAAAATGAAACCGGCTACAGCAAAGGGAGTTTACGTAAAATCAGTTACCCTTGCGAGCACTATGGGGGCCGGGCTGCCAATCAACAAAACGGAAATAGCCGTTCATTAGAGCTGAGAAAAAAAAATAAAATATACTGAACATTCGCAATGAATAAGCAAGATAAAGAAACAGTAATTTCCGGGATCAAAGAAAAGCTGGATAGGGCGACAAGCATTTATCTAACCGACTTTGCCGGATTGACCGTACAGGAAACCAACGAGCTTCGGGATGAACTTTTTAACGCAAACGTTGATTATAAAGTATTGAAGAATACTTTGATCAAAAAAGCGCTTGAAGGCGGTAATAACAAGTTCTCGGCTAAATTAGACGTTTTGACCGAACATTTGAAGGGCCCAACAGGCGTGATATTTACTTATGACGATCCTGTTTCACCTGCAAGAATAATAAAAAAGTTTTACGACAAGGGCGAAAAACCTAAGTTAAAGGTCGCTTTGGTCGAGGATGTGGCATATGACGGTAAAAAACTAAACGACTTAGCGTCTCTGCAGTCTAAATCAGAATTAATTTCTTCAATAATTGGTAGCTTGCACGCGCCCATATCCGGTATTGTGAATACCATAAACGCCGTGTTTAGAGACCTCGCTTCTATTATCGAAGAAGTCGCTAAGACAAAAAATGCAAATTAAAATATAAATAAATAAATTTAAGGAGAAACTTAAAATGTCCGTAGTAGAAGAATTAGTAGAAAAAATAGGCAGTCTTTCGCTTCTGGAAGCCGCAGACCTTAAGAAAGCCCTCGAAGACAAATTCGGAGTTACCGCCGCCGCTCCAATGATGATGGCGGGCGCTACCGGAGCCGCTCCTGTTGCCGCCGCTGAAGAAAAAACTGAATTCACAGTAGTCCTTGCTGAAGCGGGCACGCAGAAAATTAACGTTATCAAGGCCGTGAAAAACGCGACCGGGCTGGGCTTAACAGAAGCCAAAGCCCTGGTTGAGAGCGCGCCGAAGCCTGTGAAAGAGGGAATCTCTAAAGCAGACGCCGACAAACTGAAGGCTGACCTGGAAGCTGCCGGAGCTAAAGTAGAAATAAAATAAGCTCATTTTTTTAATTATAATTTTTTATAATTATTAGCGTCATAATTCTATTACAAAGAATAGAGGTTATAGCTTAAATCTGCTGTTTTCAATATACCCACAAATCGAATTTTTTAGTTAAGCGGGCTGTTCTATAACACGGCCTGCCTTAACTTTTCATTTTTATACCTCACGAGTGGAGGAAACATAAAAACCTATGGCAATCGATCTAAATAAATTTGAAAAAAGAAATAACAGGATCTACCTGTCTATGTCGGGAAAGCAGATCGATTCACCGGACCTCTTAAGCGTCCAGGTCGAATCGTTCAAAGACTTTCTGCAGGAAGATGTAGCCCCGAATCAAAGAAAAAGCGCCGGGATCCAGGCTGTATTCGTCAGGAACTTCCCTATCACCGATTCGAGAGAAACTGCGCTTCTGGAATTTATGGAATATTATCTCGAAAGGCCCCAGTATTCTATCAGGGAATGCCAGGAACAGGGCCTGACTTACGCAGTATCGTTAAAGGCTAAACTGCGTTTATCGACCAAGCCGAACAAGGAAGCAAAGGAATACTCAAACGCCATCGAACAGGACGTCTATATGGGCAACATACCGTATATGACTCCGTACGGAAGCTTCATTATTAACGGGGCAGAAAGAGTTATAGTCTCACAGCTTCACAGGGCTCCCGGCGTTGTATTCAGCGAATCTGTTCATCAGAACGGAACCAAGCTTTTCTCAGCGAGAATTATTCCTATGAAAGGCTCATGGGTTGAATTCACAACAGATATTAATAACTGCCTGTTTGCTTATATCGATAGAAGGAAGAAATTCCCCGTAACTACTATATTAAGAGCGCTCGGGTATTCTTCAAACGAAGAGATACTTGATCTTTTCGGGCTGCTTGAAAATGTTGACAAAGCAAAGATCAAAGATTACTTAGGGAAACAGTTATGCGATGACCTGATTGACAAGGAAACCGGCGAGCTGCTTGCGGAAAAAGCATCGGTCATTGATGATGAACTTGTAGAGAAAATAGCTAAATCAACAATTTCAAAAATTAAAGTGTTTAAATCTGACAAGCCCTTTGAGGAGTCTTTGATAGCAAATACCCTGACAAAGGACGACGCTGAGACAGAAGCTGACGCGCTGGAGCAAATATCAGAGCAGCTCAGGCCGAGCGATCAGGATGATGAATCGGCAAAGAACCTGGTAGATAAGCTTTTCTTCAACGAAAAGAAATACGACCTCGGCGAGGTGGGAAGATATAAGCTCAATTACAGGCTTGGATTAAATATCGCCTCTGATAAGACGGTTCTCACCAAGGAAGACATAATTTGTATTATCAATTATCTGATCGAGCTTGAAGCCGGCAAAAGAGAGGTTGACGATATCGACCACCTGGGCAACAGAAGAGTAAGGTCGATAAGCGAACAGCTTTCGCAGCAGTTCAACGTGGGGCTCGCAAGAATGGCAAGGACAATAAGAGAGAGAATGAGCATTCACGATGAAGAGAACATAACGCCTGCAAACCTGGTAAGCGCGAGAACAATAACCACTGCGCTTATCTCATTCTTCGGCACAAGCCAGCTTTCTCAGTACATGGACCAGACCAACCCGCTTGCTGAAATGACTCATAAGAGAAGGGTCAGCGCGCTGGGACCGGGCGGCTTGACGAGAGAAAGAGCCGGTTTCGAGGTTAGAGATGTGCATTACACGCATTACGGCCGCCTCTGCCCTATCGAAACTCCTGAGGGCCCGAACATCGGTTTGATATCTTCTTTGTGTACTCACGCCAGGATAAGCGAATTTGGTTTCATAGAAACCCCGTACAGGAAAGTAAAGAACGGCAAGGTTTCGAACGAGATAGATTATTTATCTGCTGAAAAAGAAGATAACTACATAATAGCTCAGGCAATAGTTAACCTGGACAACAACAAAATTGTTGACGCGAAAATTAAGGCGAGATTCAAGGGCGATTTCCCGATTGTATCTCCTGAAGAAGTGCATTATATGGACGTTGCGCCTAACCAGATCGTTAGCGCCGCGGCTGCGCTGATCCCTTTCCTGGAACATGACGACGCCGAACAGGGCGCTTATGGGATCCAATATGCAGCGCCAGGCCGTTCCTCTTCTTTCACCCAAGGCTCCGCTTGTGGGCACAGGGTTCGAAGAAAAAGTGGCTATGGATTCCCGCACTCTGGTATTATCCGAAGGAGACGGTATTGTTGAATTTGTATCGGCCGACAGGATAGTTGTAAAATACGATATTGATAAGGACTCGGAAAAATCTATCACGAGCTTTGAGAATAATGAAGTAGTCGAATACAACCTGATAAAGTTCCTAAGAACTAACCAGGATACTTGCATTACCCAGAAACCTATAGTTAAAGTTGGAGATAAAGTAAAGAAAGGCGCTGTTTTGGCGGATGGATCCGCGACAGACAAAGGCGAGCTTGCGCTGGGCAGAAGCGTGCTGGTTGCATTTATGCCGTGGCAGGGTTATAATTTTGAAGACGCTATTGTTATCAGCGAGAGAATTGTGGCTGAAGACGTTTTCACATCCCTGCACATTGAAGAATATGAATTGCAGGTTCGCGATACCAAAAGAGGCGAAGAAGAACTTACCCGTGATATTCCGAATGTAAGCGAGGAAGCCACTAAGGACCTTGACGAAGACGGTATTGTAAGAATCGGAGCTGAAGTTAAAGAAAACGATATATTAATTGGCAAAGTTACTCCAAAAGGAGAAACCGAGCCCACACCGGAAGAAAAGCTGCTCAGGGCGATATTCGGCGATAAAGCCGGCGACGTGAAAGACGCTTCGCTGAAAGCTCCTCCGGGAATGCGCGGCGTTGTTATAAATAAGAAGCTCTTCACAAGGAAACAAAGGGATACAGAGACCAAGAAAGAAGAGAAAAAGAGGCTTGAGAAGCTTGAGCAGGACAGGATAGACGCGATAAGGGATTATAATACTGCCTTTGCGACAAAGCTCGGAATGATATTTGACGGGAAAGAATCCACGGGGATCAGGGATATCGAAGGCAATACCGTGCTCCGTGCAGGCGCCGCTATCAGGAAAGATACATTCCTCAAGCTACTTGATAATCCAAACTTCAGGCTTGAGAATTTTGACGTAACAAACAACTGGACATCTTCGCACAAAGCGCAGGCGCTGCTTGAAACTACTTTCAGGAATTTCAGGACAAAGTTGAGCGATGTTGAAGAAAGAACAAAACGCCAGAGGAACAAAATAGTAATAGGCGACGAATTACCGACAGGCGTTGTGAAGATGGCAAAGGTATATATTGCGAAGAAGAAAAAA
This sequence comes from uncultured Ignavibacteria bacterium, assembly GCA_963816535.1. GTDB lineage: Bacteria > Bacteroidota > Ignavibacteria > Tepidaquicellales > OLB5 > CAWFKW01. Next base: position 50,907 of record CAWFKW010000003.1, read on the forward strand.
CTATCGGTCGGCGATAAAATGGCCGGCAGGCACGGGAACAAAGGCGTTGTGGCAAAAATAGTGCCGCAGCAGGATATGCCTTTTCTGCCTGATGGCACCCGCGTTGATATAGTTCTCAACCCGCTTGGGGTGCCTTCAAGAATGAATCTCGGGCAGTTGTACGAAACCGCTTTAGGGTGGGCTGCCGATAAGCTTGGGTGCAGTTTTGCAACCCCTGTATTTGACGGAGCTTCGTTTGAGGATATTGTTGAGATCCTCGGGCAGGCCGGGCTGCCCAATAACTCGCGTACTATTTTGTATGACGGATTATCGGGTGAGAGATTCGACCAGGAAGTTACCGTTGGGTTCATTTATATGATGAAACTGTCGCATTTATCCGATGACAAGATTCATGCAAGGTCGATTGGACCGTACTCGCTAATCACACAGCAGCCGCTGGGCGGAAAAGCTCAGTTCGGCGGCCAGAGATTTGGAGAAATGGAGGTCTGGGCGCTTGAAGGTTACGGCGCCGCATACACGCTCCAGGAGATGCTCACGGTAAAGAGCGATGACGTGAATGGCAGGTCAAAGACCTATGAGTCGCTGATAAAGGGCGAAAATACGCCCGAACCGCAAACCCCGGAATCTTTTAACGTGTTAGTAAAAGAGCTCCAGGGATTATGTCTCGATATTAGTATAGAATAAATAAAACGAATAAATCATAAAATCTATGTTATTTAAAAAAGACGCCAAAAAAGTAAGAAGGATCATAAGCAGGATTGGTATTAATCTTGCTTCGACCGATACAATCATAAGAAACTCTCACGGCGAAGTCTTGAAACCTGAGACCATAAACTACAGGACGTTCAAGCCGGATAAGGATGGTTTGTTCTGCGAAAAAATATTCGGCCCGGTTAAAGACTGGGAATGCCACTGCGGTAAATATAAAGGCATCCGTTACAACGGGATAGTTTGCGACAGGTGCGGGGTCGAAGTGAACCAGAAGAGCCTGAGACGAGAGAGAATGGGGCACATATCTTTAAGCGTACCGGTTGTTCACATATGGTATTTCCGTTCAACGCCCAGCAAAATAAGCTACCTGCTTGGAGTAACAAATAAGGAACTTGAGAGAATAATTTATTATGAAAACTTACGTTGTTATTAATCCGGGACCAACACAGTTCAAAAAAGCCGAGCTGATAACGGAAGATGAGTACCTGAATACCCTGAACAACCTTCCTGAGGACCAGGAAGAGCTTGATGATTATGACCCGAATAAATTTGTTTGCAAGAACGGCGCCGAAGCTGTTAAGGAACTGCTGAAGAGAGTTGATGTTGATGAAGATGTTTCACGCCTAAGAGCGCAGCTTTACGAAGAAAACTCGGTTCAGAAAAAACAGGACATCATAAAGAGATTAAGGGTCCTTAAATCATTTCAAAAGAAAGAAGGCAGAAGGCAGAACAGGCCGGAGTGGATGGTCCTTGATGTAATACCGGTTATTCCTCCCGAGCTCAGGCCTCTTGTCCCTCTTGAAGGCGGAAGGTTCGCCACAAGCGATTTGAACGACTTATACAGAAGAGTAATAATCAGAAACAACCGTCTGAAGAGATTAATAGATATTAAAGCTCCTGAAGTAATTTTAAGGAACGAAAAAAGGATGCTGCAGGAGGCGGTTGATGCGCTGCTTGATAACTCAAGGAGAGCCACGGCCGTTAAATCCGAGAACCGTCCGCTGAAATCACTTTCCGATATTCTGAAAGGTAAACAGGGACGATTCAGGCAGAACCTTCTTGGTAAACGTGTCGATTATTCCGGACGCGGTGTTATTGTTGTAGGTCCGGAACTGAAGCTTCACCAGTGCGGAGTCCCCAAGGATATGGCTCTTGAATTATTTAAGCCGTTTGTAATAAGAAGGCTTATCGATAGAGATCTTGTTAAGACAGTTAAGAGCGCAAAGAAGCTTATCGAAAGAAGGACGCCCGAGGTTTGGGAAGTTCTTGAAAACGTGATTGACGGGCATCCGGTTATGTTAAACCGCGCCCCTACCCTTCACCGTTTGAGCATACAGGCTTTCCAGCCGGTGCTTGTTGAAGGCAAAGCGTTAAAGCTGCATCCTCTGGTTTGTACCGCGTTCAACGCCGATTTTGACGGCGACCAGATGGCTGTTCATGTCCCGCTTTCATATGAGGCGCAGCTTGAAGTCAGAGTTCTGATGCTGTCAAGCCATAACTTATTATCGCCTCAGAACGGCGACCCGATCACTATCGCCAACCAGGAAATTGTTCTTGGATGTTATTATCTCACCAAATACAGAAAAGGCGATCTTGGAGAAGATAAAATATTCTCCAATATGGACGAGGTTATTATTGCCCACAATAATAATAAAATCGGATTGCATGCTAAGATTAAAGTAAGAATAAACGGCGAACTTATTGAGACAACGACGGGTAGAGTTATTTTCAACCACATAGTTCCTAAAGGAGCCGGTTTCATTAATGAGCTGCTTACTAAGAAAGGGATCGTGAAGAACATCAGCCGCGTGTTTAAAAGCGTCGGCAACGTTCAAACTGTTGAGTTCCTCGACGACCTGAAGAACATCGGATTTTCATACGCTATGAAGGGCGGCCTTTCGGTCAACCTAGACGATATTGTTATTCCGTCGTCAAAACAGAAAACGATCGACGCGGCCCGGAAGAGAGTTGAGTCGGTTGAAAAATCAAGAATGAGAGGCCTTATTACAGAAGGCGAAAGATATAATAAAGTAATTGATATCTGGACGCATGCGACCAACGAAGTAAAAAGCGATCTGATGGTAACTCTGAAGAATTCCAATTCCGGATTCAATTCGCTCCATATGATGATCGACTCAGGCGCGAGAGGTTCCCAGGACCAGGTTAGTCAGCTTGCCGGTATGAGAGGACTTATGGCTAAACCGCAGAAAAGCATGACTGGCCAGGCTGGTGAAATTATCGAGAACCCGATCATAGCTAACTTCAAAGAAGGTTTATCGATTCTGGAATACTTTATATCAACGCATGGCGCAAGGAAAGGTCTTGCAGATACAGCTCTGAAAACGGCTGATGCAGGCTATTTAACAAGAAAGCTCGTTGACGTATCTCAGGATGTTATTATTTCCGAAGATGATTGCGGAACTATCAGGGGCCTGAAAGTAGAGGCTTTGAAAGACGGAGAAGACATAAAAGAACCGCTTTCAGAAAGAATTCTCGGAAGGGTTGCCTTGCAGAACATAGTTGACCCGGTTACGAGGAAAACAGTAGTTAAAGCAGGCGAAGAAATAACCGAGGAACTTGCGGCTAAGATAGCGGAAACTTCTATATCTTCTGTTGAGATTCGTTCGGTTCTCACGTGCGAATCAAGGCGCGGGATTTGCGCAAAATGTTACGGCAGGAACCTGACCACGGGAAAACTGGTCGATGTTGGCGAGGCAGTTGGTGTAGTTGCGGCGCAGTCTATAGGCGAGCCGGGCACACAGCTTACGTTGCGTACTTTCCATATCGGCGGTACAGCAAGCAGAATTGTAACGCAATCCAGGATACCTACTAAATTTGCGGGTAAGGTTAAGTTCGAAAGCATGAAGATGGTTAAGTATGAAAGTCCTACCGAGGGTACCTTCTTTGTAACGCTTAGCCGTAACGGAATATTGGAAATCCATGATGAAAATAACAGGCTCATCTCTAAGTATGACGTACCTTATGGCGCGCATTTAATGGTTAAAGACGGCGAGATGGTCGAAAAGAACCATGTGTTATACGAATGGGATCCGTACAACTCGGTTATTGTTGCCGAGCACACAGGAATCATCAAATACGTCGATCTTAGAGAAGGGACCAGCTACATGGAAGCTCCTGATGAAACAACGGGGCATATCCAGAAAGTGGTCACCGAGTCGAAGGATAAAACGCTTAGTCCGACAATCCAGATCACTGATTCAAAAGAAGAAGTGATGAGTAATTACATTATCCCGGCACAGGCGCATTTATTGGTTAATGATTCTGACGGTGTGACTGCGGGACAGATACTTGTTAAGATTCCCAGAGATACCGGAAAGACAAGGGATATAACAGGCGGTCTGCCGAGAGTTACCGAATTGTTCGAGGCGCGCAGCCCCAACTCCCCGTCTATAGTAACTGAGATAGACGGAATTGTTGAAATAGGTTCGCTGAAACGCGGTTCAAGAGAAGTGAAAGTGAAAACTTCCGACGGCATGGTGGAGAAGAAATATCTCATCCCGATCGGTAAGCACATTCTTGTAAGAGACGGCGATTATGTAAAAGCCGGCGAAGCGCTTTCCAGCGGGGCGGTCGACCCTCATGATATTTTGAGGATAAAGGGCGTCGGCGACGTTCAGGCATATCTTGTGAACGAGATCCAGGAAGTTTACAGGATGCAGGGTGTTAAGATAAACGACAAGCACATTGAAGTTATTGTAAGACAGATGCTGCAAAAGGTCAGGGTTGTTGACCCCGGCGATACTCACTACTTAGAAGGCGAGGTTGTGCACCGTTTCAAATTCTATGAAGAGAATGAAAGCCTGAAGAACAAAGTCCTGGTTATTGATAAGGGCGAATCTACTAAGGTTAAAATGTACGACATAATGGATAAGAAACAGGCAAAGGAAATTAACGCTGACCTGAAGAAAAAAAGCAAAGAGCTGATAAAAGTCAGAGACGCTAACCCTGCGATCGGCAACCCGATACTGCTGGGAATAACTCAGACTTCGCTTACCACAGACAGCTTTATTTCAGCGGCATCATTCCAGGAAACTACCAAGGTTCTTACAGATGCAGCTATCGAGGGTAAAGTAGATCATTTGCTTGGTTTGAAGGAAAACGTTATCGTCGGCCAGTTAATTCCCGCAGGTTCTGGCCTTAAACGTTACAAGGACCTTATCGTAACGCGTAAGGATGAAGCTGTTGAGCCTGAAAAGGAAAAACCAGCCAAGAAAACCAAGAAAGCCAAGAAGAAAGAACTTGTTGAAGAAGTAGAGTAAACAGGCTTAGAATATAATGCTAATGACCCCGAGAAATCGGGGTTTTTAGTTTATTAAAACAATAATCAGCAAAACTCCTGAGGAATGAAGACAGTATCCGACTATTTTAAATATCTTTACTCGCTTGAGCGAACAGGGATGAAATATGACCTCAACAATATTACTTTGCTCCTTAAAGCGCTCGGCAACCCTCACAGGGATTTGAAATTCATCCATATTGCGGGGACAAACGGAAAAGGAGCCACGGCTTCTTATGCAGCCTCAATACTAATGGAACAGGGGCTGAAAACAGGACTATTCACTTCACCTCATATACTAGAATTCAACGAAAGGATACGGGTCAATGGAAAATGCATTTCAGATAACTATGTTAAGAATTTTCTGGACAGTAATTTCAGGATTATTAAGAAGATCAAGCCTTCTTTTTTTGAAGTAAATTCGGCGATGGCGTTCAAATACTTTTACGATAAGAAAGTGGACGCGGCAGTTGTTGAAGCGGGATTAGGTGGACGCCTGGATTCGACAAATGTGATTATCCCCGAAGTTTCGGTAATAACGCAAATAGGTATGGACCACATGCAGTATCTTGGAGGTACGCTGAGAAAAATTACCCTTGAAAAGATTGGGATCGTGAAAAAAGGAATCGATGTAATTGTAAGCGATAACAATAAGCCGCTTAAGAGATTGTTCAAATCAAATATAGAAAAAAAACATCTTCACTTCATAGATGAAATGGTCCGAATAATCTCATTTGATAAAAGCGATAAAGGAACGAAATTCAGCGTTAAATACAAGTCCGGCAAATCAATTACATTGTTTACCCCCCTTCAAGGGGACTATCAGCTAAGGAACGCTGTCACGGCGATTGAATCGGTAAATCGGTTCACTTATAATGAAGTAACTGTAGCAGCGATTCGAAAAGGTATTTCGCGCGTTATTAAGAATTCCGGCTACTTTGGGAGGCTGCAGACGATCAATACCAAAGGCGGAAAATACATATTTGATATTTCGCACAACCCTGATGGAATTAAAGCGGCTCTGAACTGCCTGAGAACCAAAAAAATTGAAACAGTAATATTCGCGATTATGAGCGACAAAGACTATAAGAGTTCAATAAATGAGATTTTGAAACATTTCAAATACATTCTCTTTACCAAGCCTGATTACAAAAGAGCATTGCCTCCGGAAATTATGATGCAATACGCCCGGAAGCAGCGTCTTAGAAACAGCCAGACAATATTCAGGACTGAGAATGTTAAAGATGCTCTGAAAATCGCCGGCAAAATTGAAAGGGGCAAGGGCGGTATACTCGTGATCGGTTCTTTTTTTCTTGTATCAGACGCAATTAAGGCGCTTGGTTTGCTGAAGTACTTTTAGCCTTCAACCGCAAATTTAAATGTCTGGTTAGTTGTCTCCGTCTTTCTGTTTATCCTTATCAAATTTATTGAGTTTCCTGTAATCCTGCAGCAGCTTTCTTAGCTGAGTGTTGAATTTCCGTTCAAATATTATCATAACAGCAATCTGCTTTCCTGTTAAAAAGGTCTTCAAATCGGTAAGGAAATCAAGCCGCGCTTTATCGATCTGGCTTTCAAGACTAAGTATTTCATCAAGAAGGCTGTCTATGCCGTTGCCGCTCTCAATGTTTTGGGTCATTTCAAGGTACGCCCTGGCGCGCTTTTTTGTCAGTTCACCAAGCGTTGAACTGAACTCCTTATATTTTTCTTTAAAAGTGGCCGCAGTCTGGTCGTCAAGATCCATCTTCCTGACCATCTTCTCAAGCTTTATCTTCTCTATCTTGTCCCTTATATTATCCCCGTTGTTTTGAGCGTAAGCGCTCCGCGCCTGGAACAGTCCGCAGGCAAACAACGTTATGGCAATAATCAGTATTTTAAAGCCCGGCATTTTAGTGAATTAGCAATTTATAAATTTGTCTTCTTCAAGTTCTCAAGCAGCTGGTCCTTCTCGTTACCGCTCAGATTGTCCAGCTCGCTCTCGGTTTCATCGTCTATCGTTCCGAGAACGTGCGCCGGTAAGACCGAGCCCTCCTCTTCGATAAGTGCGAATTCATCGTTTGCATTATCATCCGGGCTATTATTAACATCAGGATTATTTTCCTTTTTGTTAAGCTCCAGGTTGTCTTCCATATCTTTCTGCGGTTTCACACTTGTGTTTCTCTTAACAATTTTATTCTCTTTAGAAGAGCTGTTATTATCTGAACTGTTGCTGGCGATATTATCATCTTCCTTCACTGTCTCTTTCTTTTCTTCCTTAATTTCATTCTTTACATTTGAACCGTTGTCGGTATTTATTTTCTGTTCTTTGTTGTCCTGTATCTTCGAGATCTGGTTTTCAGGCGATTTTACCAACTGGTAGACTGCGAAAATTAAAATAACAGCCGCGACCGGAACGATTATTTTCCATATCGCCGCAATATTATCCCAACTGAATTTCTTTGCCGCCCTCGCTTCAATCTTCTCATGTATCCTCGGCAGTAAATTATTCCAGTATTGAGCAGGCGGTTCTTCGAATTTTACATTTGAAACAAATCCCAGAGTATTCTTTGTTTCATTATAGAATTCTCTCAGCTCAGCCGATTGCTTAAGCGCGTTATCAACCATAAGCTTTTCATCATTTCCGAGGGCGCCGGTTATATAATCCGGTATCAGGTATTTTAACTCTTCAATATTTATTTCGTTATTCATTCTTGTGTAACCCTCTAATTTCCGATTCTCTGTTTCACATATTCCCCTATTTTCTTTACAGCATGAAAGTAATTTGCTTTTATGCCGCCCACCGACTTTTCAAGTATCTTAGCAATTTCATCATACGGCAATTCGTCATAGTACCTCATATTAAACACCGCTCTTTGCTGCGGGGGCAGAGTCTCGATCGCTTCCTCCAGAATTCTCCTTCTTCTCTCGTCGTCCAAATTCTCGCCACCGTCTTTTTCATCCGCACTGATCGGATCCGTCACTATCTCAACGCTTATGGTATTCTTGACCTTTACTTTCCTGATATGATTTATAGCGTAATTCGTCGCAATCCTGTACAGCCATGTGAATAAATTCGATTCTTCCCTGAAATCTCTTAAAGCTGAATGAACCTTAATAAACACTTCCTGAGTAATATCATCCGCATCATCATGGTCCTGCACCATTTTCCGGATAACCCAATATACCTGCTGCTGATATTTTCTGACAATCTCATTATAGCCCTTTACATCGCCGTTTTTGAACGCACGTACAAGTTCCGAATCCTTATTTTTATCCAGAATACTCTGTGGCGCCATTACGCGAGTTTAATTGCTAAATCTCTATATATACGCAATTTAAAAAAGAAAGCGTTCATGATTTCAGTTGCAATCCAAACAGCGCGCAGCCAATATTCCCTGCTTTCATAGAGTAAGACGCAAATGTCAAAAAATAGTTTAATTGTATATGATCCTAAAAACACTCATAATACTAACATTCTTTGAAATAATAGTATTTCATTAACATTAAAAAAATACTAAAATTGAAACTAATGGCTTCAAATTCTCATTTTATATACAGATAATGAGCGCTAAGTCCGATTTAATTCGTATTCTGGCAAAAGTTCCTAAATTCATATTCTTGCTGATGTTTTTGGTGGCTTTGGCGGTTATGGTATTAAAGTTCTCGAGCTTTGGCGATTCATTGCTTAAATTCAGATCTTCTGACCCCGAGGGGGTCATACCGCCTGTTCAAACAGACCCGTTTTCGCCCACCAATTATTTTGATAAAACAAGTTACCGCAACATGAGAGCGATCGAAAACATGGCTTTCAACTGGCGGACTATATTCGACATATTTGCGTCAAATCCTGAAAATATGAAGCTTAGATACTCCTTATCATCTTCAGTGCTTGAGGATATCTCCAGAAATGTGAAGCAGCCGGAAGAAATTTACAAGGGCTCGGCTGACGAAGTGCTTGCTGAATACGGCGATGTTATTAAAGATGAATGCAAATATTATAAACTTGATTGGCGGCTGATACTCGGAATTATGCGCCAGGAATCAGCATTCATCCCCGATGCGGTATCCCACGCCGGAGCATTCGGGTTTATGCAGATTATGCCTCGAACTGGCTCGGTTCTTGAGCAGGCCCTGAACCTTGATGAACACCATTCGCCGGCGAACAACCTGAAAGCCGGAATATATTACTATGCGCTTCTGGTTGGAAGATATAATGACTGCGGCGATACTAACAAATATAAGTTCGCTCTTGCCGCTTACAATGCGGGCACAGGGCATGTTGAAGATGCCATGTCAATCGCCTATTACTTTCACAAAGATTATCTTGATTGGGACGTTGTGAAAGAAGATTTGAAGCTGCTCTCATCTTCCGACGATTCCCTTCACAGGATGATATGGAATTCGCATCCTCCCAACGGAAATTTTTCAAACTGGAAAGAACCTTATAACTACGTTGAGAATATCATGTGCTTCTGGGATCAGTATAAGAAGATATATCCACTGCCTGAAGACAGGGTTAAAGTGACTGTAAAGAGAAAGAGGAAAAAGAGGTGAGGCGTGCTAACTTGTCCCCGCGCAAGCGGGGATCCAATCGCCATTCTGTTAATTTGAATCTTAAAAGCTTCTTTGTTGCTGCGTTTCTTTTATTGAACTCTCTTTCTTTTTCTCAAAAGAGTATTATTGCTGATTCGATTAAACATTGTGAAAGTCCCGATATTCGTTTATTCCGCTCAGTTTACGACGATTCAACAGATTTCAAAACAGCGCTTGCATTTCATTTTGATAACTCTCTGCTTCCAATGTCCATTATGATGCCAATTGCAGAATATACTTACGGAAGGATTTACGATAAGACGTTTGATGAAAATACAGGATATCTTTTAGCGTTTTCGGAAGCGACAAACATTGCTGTAACGTTTGGCGTAAAACAAATTGTAAAAAGAAAAAGGCCTTACAGCTCGCTAAGCGGAGTCCGGCAAAAAGACCTTTCGACCCATGATCCGTATTCATTTCCATCAGGACATTCAAGCGGTTCATTTACAATTGCTACAATGTTTGCTCTTCGCTATCCCAAATACCCGCAAGCATATGTGCCTATGTATATATGGAGTCTTATTGTAATCTATGGCAGGCCCTACCTTGGCATGCATTATCCCTCGGATGTGCTGGGCGGCGCCTTAATAGGCGCGGGTTCGTCAATACTTATTTATTCACTGAGTAGCGAGTTATTCAGGCTTAAAAATGACGTCTTAAAAGAAACTAAAAATGACGAAGGCTCAATAAACGGAGGCGTGGCTTCTGTATTTGCAGGGTCTTTAGTAATTTCTGATTTGCTAAACACATATCTATTACGGAACAACAGAATAACTTTTGGAATAAGCCCAAATGGAATGAGTTTAGGAATTAGATTCTAGGCTGAAATGTAACTCGAAGCGCTGCTTAGAGCACTCCGAACAGCGTTCGGAGTTACAATAGCACAATTAGAAAAACTATAAATAATTCGTAATTCTCGAATTGAGAAATCAGTCTCCTATTCTTGAATCAAGCGGGCCTGCCAGGCCTTCGTAGCTTGTCAGTTCTCCTACCAGCGCGCCAATTACGATCTTCACTTTCACTTTCACAGGAATTTTTCTGTCATCATCGGAAAGGTACACATATAGATCGGATGTCTTGTTCGTGAAACCCTCTTTAAGCATAGGATGCAATATAAACGTCTTAAACTCGCCTGCGGCCACACTGACCGTTTCCCGCCCCTCGAATCTGATATCAAGCGGATAAAATCCGTTGTTGTAGAAATAATTTATCCTCACTACATCCCCCTCTTTCTTATCTTTCCAGTCCATAGTTCTCGCGTAATAAAAAGACGATATCAGGTCCTGCACATATTGATCGTTCGCGTGATAATTTTTATCCTCAACATAATTAACTTTTGTGTAAACCTTCAGGCTTTCCTGTATAAACGTGGCTTCAAAATCATGCTTGTAATCGTTTTCTCTGATATGCTGCTCATATCGCCATGGGAAGATGCCCTGCTTATCTATAAACGTCTTATAATTATCGCGCACTTTATATACCACATCAAAGCTTGAACGCGAGTTAACGTCAAAATTGACTTCGTATGTTTCGCGGCCGTTATAAATAAACGGAGCCGGGGAAATCGTCATAAACGCTTCCGCAGCCGTTATAAATCCGTAGCTCACTTCAAAAGACAACCTTTCTCCAACGCCGAATGCGCTGTTCTGCACTGTCCTGAAGTCCCTTATTATTGTAGTATCTGCCGCAAATACATTGGCGCTTAGAACAAGCAGGAATATCATTGATAATTTTTTCATTTATTTACTATTTCCCTTATATTTTCTTATGTATTTCTTTGAAATCAATTCCTTTTCAGCATATATGTTTTTACAAATTCATAAACTTCCTCAGGCTTAATATCGTCCATTACATTTCGCGAATCTGAGTTCTTTGCCGGGACAAAAATCTTCTTCTTTTCTGTATATGGTCCCCAACGAACCGGGCTCTCCACTTTTACCGGTGAATAAATTCCTATAACAAACGTACCCACTGCAGCCGCAAGATGAATCGGCCCGGATGAATTTCCAATGAAAAGCGTTGCCTTTTTCAATAGCGCCGCAAGTTCTCTCAAATTTAAGTCAAAAACACTGAAAACTCTATCATTTTTCCTCGTCCTATTCATAATCCCTTTTATCTGAACAGAATCATCTTTTGTTCCTGTCAGAACTATGTCAAAGTCAGCCTTATCGGCCAATTTCAGTTCAATAAGCTTAACAAAATTTTCATCACTCCATACCTTGGCCGAGCCCAGCGTCGGAACATGCATTACAACATAATCCCTTGATAAATCAATCCCTTTTAGTTGTAATTTATTTTTAAGCAATGTGGCCGCATTGTCCCGGACTTCAATGTGCGGCTCTAACCCTTTTATTCGTTTACAGTTAAACTCATTTAACAGATCCAGATTATATTCCAGCTCATGCTTTACAGATTCCTTCCTGTGCTGCTTATGCCTGATATTGAAAAGGAACGAATATGACCTGTACGCCGTGCCCAGCCTGTATTTTACTTTTGAGCTGTACAAAGCTCTTGCTAACTGCAGGTTGGGGTGTACAACAATTGCCAAATCATACTTGTTTTCATCCAAAACCCGTTTTATATCTTTTATAGTGTCCTTTTCTATAGCGTGAACTTTATTTATATTTGGATAATCAATCACAAGCTCGCGGGTTCTGTTATTGACCAAAACATCAATTTTGGCTTCGGGGAAATTGTAGCTCAGAGCGTCTATCATTGGGAGAGTCAGAATAACATCGCCAATCCTGTCGGTTCTGATAAGCAGAATATTGCGCGGCTCTATGTGATTTGTTTTAATAGCAGTTATAGGAAATGTTTCGAGTAATTCTTTTAAATATATAACATTACGTTAATTTTATCAATTTATAAAGAACGGACAAAAATGAAGAGCGCATTAATAACCGCCGCAATTGTTTTCCTGCTGGCAGGCTTCTCGTGTGAGAGCGCTGGACGGAATGACAAAACAGAACCGACCTCATCAGGTAAAACCGAAACGAAATCAAAACCAGACTCAACTATTACAAATAAAATGGATTCCAGTTCGAATAAGTTTAAAGATCTAAACAAGGATGCTTTCGCGCTGCATTATGATGCAATTGTCGTGGATACTCACAACGACGTCTTAATGCCCGTCATGATGGAAGGCGCCGATCTGACAAAAGAGAATGCCTCAACTCAATCTGATTTGATTAAATGGCAAAAAGGCGGACTTGATGTGCAGGTGTTTTCAATCTATGTGCCCGAAAGATACAAATCGGGGCACTACAAATACGCTATGAAGCTTATTGACCATCTTAATGAGGTTGCTAAAGACTATCCAGATATGCTTTACCTTACAGACAATTATCAGGACTTAATGACGGGCCTTAACGATAAACATTTCTGCGGCCTTATGGGCGCTGAAGGCGGCGCAATGATAGAGGGTTCAATAGATAAACTGGAAAACCTGTATAACCGGGGCGTCAGATATCTTGGACTTACATGGAACACCAGCAACGAGATCGGAGTTTCCGCAAGGGATGAGACAGAACGCGGCCGAAAAGGCGGATTAACGGAATTCGGCAAAGAAGTGGTTAAGAAAATGAATGAGCTTGGAATGCTGGTAGACGTGTCGCATCTAGGAGAAACCGCTTTTTGGGATGTGGTTGCGACAAGCAACGCGCCTATTATTGCATCTCATTCGGACGTTTACAATCTATGCCCGCATTACAGGAATCTTACCGATGACCAGATTAAAGCAATCGCTAAATCAGGTGGATATATTGGCGTAAACTTCTACTGTAATTTCCTGAATCCTAATTCGAATATTTCTCAGGTCAGGGCGCTACATAATAAATATAAATCGGCAATTCGCAAAATTGAGGACCAATACGGCGACGACCTTATAGGATTTAACGAGGCAAGGTATGCTTATTTTGAAGACAATAAAACGGACGCAGGCACGCCGATAGATATGCTGATTGACCACATTGATTATATTGTTAAGCTGGTCGGAATTGATTACGTTGGGCTGGGCTCTGATTTCGACGGCGGAGTAGATACGCCCAATGAATTATATGATGCGACATGCTATCCCGTGATAACAAAAAAACTGGTCGAACGCGGCTACAGCGAACAGGACATAAGAAAAATATTAGGACTGAATTTTTTAAAGAGTGTTTAAAACAGTATGTTCCAAAAAGAACTGATTGCTGCAAAGTCACAAAGACACAAAAAGATGGTGAAATAGTGAAATGGCGGGATAATGAAATAACCATATGACCATGATGATTTTTTACTTCTTTTAAGTTCCTCTGTTTTCTCTATTTCTCTATTTCTCTATTTCTCTATTTCTCTATTTTGAAAATTCCTCAACATACTATAGAAGAGATTGCGTCATCAATTGATATTGTTGATGTAATTTCAGCTTATACTCCCCTTCGCAAAGCGGGACGCAGCTTCATGGGCAGGTGCCCCTTCCACGAAGAAAAAACCCCATCATTCAGCGTATCTCAGGAAAAAGGCGTATATCATTGCTTCGGGTGCGGAAAAAGCGGCAACGTTTTCACATTCGTGATGGATATGGATAACGTTTCATTCTTCGAAGCCGCTAAAATGCTCGCTGAAAAAGCCGGCATCAGGATAGAATTTGAGGACGAACCTTTTGATGAAGACCGCAACCTGATTGAAAAAATTGTTGAGATAAACAAAAAAGCCGCCTACTATTTTCACGACAACCTCATGGGCAGAGACGGCGAATACGCGCGTGAATACCTGCGCCAGCGCGGCGTTAAAGATGATATGCTTACAAAATTCGGCTTGGGATACTCGCTTCGTGACAAAGACGCATTATATAAAGAGCTTTCAAAAACTTTTTCCAATGAAGATCTTAGTTCTTCAGGATTATTCCTGAACCTCCCCCAAAACGAGATGCGCGACCGCTTCCGCGGAAGACTTATGTTCCCTATCTTATCTGAATCGTCAAGAGTTTCGGGATTCGGCGGAAGAAAGCTTTATGAATCCGAGGGGTACGACGAGGCAAAATATGTAAACTCATCTGAAACCAAAATATATAACAAGAGCAGAATTCTCTACGGCTTGAACTTCGCCAAGAACCGCATCAAAGAGACAGGCTATGCGGTACTGGTTGAAGGTTATATGGACCTGATTTCCCTGTTCCAGAATGGATTTGAAAACGTGGTCGCTTCAAGCGGAACCTCTTTAACTCCTATGCAGGTTAAGGTCCTTTCACGCTACACACAGGAAGTTGTGGTTGTGTACGATTCGGATATCGCCGGCCAAAACGCCTCTATGCGGGCAATTGAGCTTATAATCGAGAATAACCTGACAGTCAATCTTGTTGTGCTGCCTGCCGGCGAGGACCCGGATACTTTTATACGAAAAAAAGGGCGTGATGAATTTCAAAGAGCGCTTGATAAGAGGCAGTCCGTTATTAATTACATTGGCGAAGGTTACAGGCAGGAAGGAAAACTTGATACCCCTGAGGGCAAAACAGAATTTGTGAGGAGAATTATCAATCTGATTGCTAAGATGCGGGACGAGATAAAACGCGACTTCTACATAAAGGACATTGCCGAGAGGTTTTCCATATACGAAAGCCTCATAAGAAAAGAACTGGATAAACAGCTTAAGCTGGGCAAAAAAGGAATAACAAGAGAGCTTAGGCGTGAAACGAACGAACAACCCGGCGAGCTCGTATCAGCGGCCGCTAAGCCTTCTTCCGCTGAAATTATGCTTATTAGGCTGCTTGTTGATTCGGATGCAAAAACAAAAGAATACCTTATGAATAACCTTGAAACAGGATTTATTGCCAACCATACGGTTAGAAAAATAGTGAATTATATAATGATAAATATCAATAATTCAAGTAAGCTGACTCATGTGAACTTATTTAATGAATTTCACGATGATGATGCGAAAAAAATTATTGGCAACGCTCTTTTGGATGAAAACTATGTTTTGCAGGAAGAAAAAAACAAGAATTACACATCAGACGCAAAGATAATTATCAGCCAGTTTAAGCTGATTGATATAAGAAAACAAATAAAGGAAATCGAAAACAAACTTAAAGCTTCCAATAAATATGAACCGGAAGCTCTCGAATTGCTTACGGCTCAGCAAAAACTGAAGAATGAACAATTGGTTCTGGAAAGATCCCTTAAATCAATTTGAATACCTGATGACTGCTATATGGGCGACTTCATTATGTTTCGTGCCACGACTCCCGTTCGTTACGCTGCTTATTTCATGGAACGACTTCCGTTCATGACGCGGCTTTTTTCGTGGCACGACTTCCGTTCATGACGCGGCTTTTTTCGTGGCACGACTTCCGTTCGTGCCTACGAATAACATTTATCGGATTTTCATTTTTAAAGCTCCGTAGGAGCGAAATATGAATTTAATCACGGATTAAAGGAAACATCAAAAAATGACATTTGCAGACAAAATACTGGCATTCAACAACAAACTGAGTTATAAAGGCAGGCTTCCTAAAGGAATAAGCATTATGAATCCTTTTAAGGATAAGCAAATAATATCAATCACAAAACAATTTTACAACAAATTTTATGATGATAACAAACTCAAGGCACATAATACTTGGAATAAACCCCGGCAGGTTCGGGGCCGGCGTTACCGGCATTCCGTTTACCGACACTAAGAGATTAACTGAATATTGCGGTATCAGCGTTGATGAAATGGCTACCCATGAGCAGTCATCAGTGTTTGTTTACAAGGTAATAAAAGCTTATGGCGGGACAGAAAAGTTCTATTCGGATTTTTATATCAATTCGGTTTGTCCGCTTGGATTTACTTTAAAAAACGATAAAGGCCGTGAAGTAAATTACAATTATTATGACGATGTAAAGCTGTACAATTCGGTTTACGATTTTATCTGTGAAAGCATCTCAAAACAGATCAAATTCGGCATTTCTACCGATGTATGCTTCTGCATGGGTAATAATAAGAATTTCTTCTATTTAAGTGAGATTAACTCAAATGAAAATTTCTTTAAAAAGATAGTTCCTCTTGAACATCCGCGTTTTATAGTCCAATACAGGCTGAAAAGAATTGATGAATATGTTGATAAATATCTTAAGGCTTTAGCGGAAAAGTGAAAATATCAGAATCGCAATAAGATGCCAACTGTTACAGGTTCAACGATTATAGATTCCGCAATTCAAAAGGTCTTTGATGTTTCTCAGGATTATTCAATAAGGCTGAAATGGGACCCGTATCTTAGTGTTGCTAAACTTCTTGATGGAACTTCTGAGATCAAACCCGGAACCCGGGTTTACTGTGAGAACAAGAAAGGAGTTGGAATGACAGTTCGTTATGTTACATTCAACCGGCCCGCGCAATCGGCTGTTAAGATGGATGCGGATTTTCCTTTCATAAAGAACTTCGCCGGGAGCTGGAACTTCCGCAGTCTGGACGGTAACCGTACCGAAGTTACATTTAAATATTATTATGAAGCAAAAGGAACAATCATAAAGAAAATAACAGAATTTTTCGCCGGCAGAATGTTACGGCGTGATATCAAAATAAGGCTCACGGGGCTCAAACGCTACTTTGAACAATAACCGGAAACCTCGAAACTCCCGAATCAAAATCAACTATTTTACCAACACAAGCTTCTTTGTTTCTGAAAAATCCCCGCTCACCAGCTTATAAAAATATACTCCGCTTGGGAAATTAGATGCGTTCCAATCAGCTTCATATGTTCCCGGATTTAATTGCTCATTAACAAGCGTTGCAGCTACCCTGCCAATTGCATCATAAATTATCAACTTTGTGTCAAAGGCATGCCTTTGACCTATATTTGGTATATCAAATCTTATTTTTGTTGACGGATTGAACGGATTTGGATAATTTTGAGATAAAGAAAATGATTTTGGTATATTTGAAGATATGGGAATGATACCTGTAAGCTGTGAATATTTAATTGTTGCAAAATCATAATCAGAACCCGCTCCAATGCTAAAACCGGTTACATATACATTTCCTTCCCCATCCAGCGTCATAGCAGCAGCTTCATCATCTCCGTTACCGGTCCCGTTATAACTTTCAGTCCATTGCTGAGCGCCAGTTGGTGAGTATTTAACCGTCAAATAATCATTTGCGGAATACCCTGTTACATAGACATTACCTGCCGCGTCAGTATTTACCGCGTTTGCGAACCCTGCATGAGGATATGTAATCGACCATTGCACACTTCCTGATGAATCATATTTGGCGGCATTATATACAAATCCAGCGCATATAAGATTGCCATTATTATCTATGGCAGCAACTTTGTGATTACCGGTCACATCCCATATGACTGAACCGAAAGAACTATACTTGATCGTATGGCCCAGCCCGTAAAATGCCCCCTCAATATAGACGTTTCCTGACATATCTGCCGCAATAGAAAATGTCAACGATTCCTGTGAGCCATATAATTGAGCCCATTGCTGCACTCCATTTGTATTATACTTTACAGTTGTAATTTTCCCCGCCGCTCCGGGATAGCTAACTCCCGTAACATACACGTTACCTGAAGAATCAACCGCCATTGACTGGGCAAAAGATCCGCCGACCAAATCCGATACGGGATTATAGTTTTGCGACCATAGCAGATCTCCCTCCGGGTTATATTTTAAGGTAACATACGATGAGCCTGAAGATCCGGTATTTCCTGCGATATAAATATTTCCCGAAGGATCCATTCCTATTCCAACTGGTTTATCAGTGGTGTAAGCGCCGTATCTGCGTGCCCATAGCAGTGCGCCATCAGAATTATATTTCAAGGTTTCAAAATCATAACCCGTTGCCGCATCAAAACTATAACCGGTAATGTACAAGTCACCCGACTTATCAAGAACCAAACCCACCGGTATATCTGCTGAATCCGCTGGGTCACTAAACCTCATCACCCATTGCTGAACTCCCGCTGAATTATATTTAATTGCTGCATAATCATAGCCTGTGCCATTACCCAGGCTTTCGCCGGTGACATAAACATTACCTGAGGCATCAACAGCTACTGAAACAGCCTTATCAATTCCATTGCCGGGACCATTGTATCTAGCAACCCATTGCTGGGTGACTTGCGCTGAAGTTTGATGTAATGCTAACGAAAATTGAAGAAACAGAATAATAAGAGAAATTATTGATTTTTTCATATTGCTATTTGTTAGGTTGCATATTCTTTGAGATAAATCAACTCATTCTAATTCGTTTTATTACTTAATCAAAACCAATTTTTTCGTCTCACTAAAATCCCAGCTCGCCAGTTTATAAAAATACACTCCGCTTGGGAAATTAGATGCGTTCCAATCAGCTTCATATGTTCCCGGATTTAATTGCTCATTAACAAGCGTTGAAACCTCTCTTCCAATTGCATCATAAATAACCACCCGCACATAGCCATTTTTAGGGACGCCGAATTTTATTTTTGTTGATGGATTGAACGGATTTGGATAATTTTGCGACAAACCGTAACTTCTCGGGATGTCTGATGAAATTGTATTTATCCCAGTAACCTGTGAATATTTTATGGTTACATACTCATTATTAGCTTCTCCGGTAACATATACATTTCCGGAATTATCAATTACCAATGAACTGCCATAATCATTGGCATTTAACGAATTATCATACCTCATTATCCATTGCTGAACGCCCGAGGAGTTATATTTAATTGTTGCATAATCGTATCCTGTGCCGCTTCCCATGCTGGAACCTGTTACATAAACATTTGAATTGTTGTCGATTCTCAAAGAGTGTGGTTGATCATCCCCATTGCCCGGGCCGTTATATCTAGCTGCCCATTGTTGGGTCCCCGCGGAGTTGTATTTAACTGTTGCGTAATCATTTCTGGACCCGATGCCGGGGCTGTAACCCGTTACATAGACATTTCCGGAATTATCTACGGCAAGGGAAGTCGGATGGTCTGCTGAATCAGCGGGTCCATTATACCTTGCTACCCATTGTTGGTTTCCGGCTGAGTCATATTTTAGAGTCGCATAGTCAGCCACGCCGTTACCGTCTGCGCTAAATCCTGCAACATAAACATTTTCGTTTGCGTCAAGTGCGATCGCCGTAGCAACATTTGCAAAATTTCCTGCGGAGCTGTAATACTTTATCCATTTGAAGTAACCGGCCGAATCATACTTGATAGTTGTAAACTGGGTCCCGCCTGTTGTCACGCTGTAGCCCGTGGCATACATATTGCCGCCCGGCGTTATTGATATTGCCTCAGTTAATCCCAGAGGCCCCAGCAAGTTCCAGATTACCGAGCCTGCCGGACTGTATTTTATTATCTGGAACACTGGCCCCCCGCCAGTCGAGTATGATCCTATGTATACATTTCCGGCTGCATCGGCGCCAATCATCTGCTGGTTATAGAGCATCTTTGAATAAGAATCTTCAACCCATTGCTGATTTCCTGCGGCGTCGTATTTTACTGTTAATATTCTGGTAACGTTCGATCCATCTGTTCCCTTGCCTGTAACATAAATATTGCCGGCATTATCAACGGCTAAAGAATACGCCACATTATCGCCGAGTACAAAACTATATGAAGACGCCCATTGTTGAACGCCGGATGAGTTGTATTTTATTGTTCCGAAGCCCTGAGCGCCTGTTGTAAAATGACCCGTAACAATAATATTTCCGGAAGCATCAAGCGCAATTCCGCTTGGGTAACCTCCGTTGTATGCCGCTACCCATACCTCGTTTACCTGTGCAGTAAGGTTTATAGAATTGACCGCAATAATAAAAAATATCAGAGTTAACTTCATTTCTCCTCCCGTTATTTTTGTAAGCCTTAAACGAGTAAAGATCTAATCAGGATTTCCCCTTTATTAAATTTTTAGAGCAGTAATATGATTGCTGTCAAAATGGCCCCTGAATAGGATAAGAAGAAGAGACCGGAATGTTCAAAACGGGATTTGAAAATAATTTCCCGTCAGGCGTAATAATATATACAGAAATCCTGTATCATGCAACGAATTTGGATATTTACAAATTATTTGATTTCTGTAATAAATATTCTTTTCGAAGTACTTCAGTTTCCATAAGTTTAGCTTTAAACAAGGCATTTGGTTCAATTCCTCTAACCCAATCAGTGATTTTTGAGTTTGACACCCTGCAAATCATGTTAAATCACCATGTACCACTTGACACATCAAAAATTACAAGTTATGTTAGTGGAAATCGTTAACTATTGCAGCAACAATATACTGCAATCTCATACAAGGAAAGCGTTATATTTGATACCTTGTTCACGGTACAAGCTTAGAATTGAAATCGATTTGATTCAAAAAAATCAAAATGATAGTAATACCAAAATATAATAACACTTCAGGGAGGGTGTTAATATGAAAAATTCTAAACGGTTTATTCTTATTTCCGGGATACTTAAATGGACGGCGCTTTTGCTGGTACTCTTAACAGGAATTTACGGCGGCTCGCTTAGAGCCCAAACATGGGGAACGGTAGGAACGGGCACAAATAATCATAACCGCGCCATGGTTCTTTATACCAACAAGCTTGTAGTAGGCGGTGATTTTACTACAGCGGGCGGCGTCAGCGCAAGCCACATTGCTATTTATGACGGAGTTTCATGGTCGGCGCTCGGCACAGGCGTTAACGGCTCCGTGTACTCGCTTAACGTTTACAGCGGCAAGCTTTATGTCGGCGGCAGCTTCACAACGGCCGGAGGAAAAACGGTTCATAATATAGCGGTATGGAACGGAACCACATGGGATTCCTTACGCTCGGGAACAAACGGAACAGTTTACGCCCTGGCTTCTGATTACGATTCGAGATTATACGTAGGAGGTTCATTCACCACGGCCGGAGGAGTAACTTGCCAGAGAATAGCTGCATGGAACGGAACAGCATGGTCAAGCGTAGGTACCGGGGCGGCGAACGGAGTCAATAATACCGTTTACAGCATCGCAGGATTTAATTCGTACCTGATGGTCGGCGGCCTGTTTACAACAGCCGGCGGCGCGGCAGCCAAGAGAATTGCCAGCTGGAACGGAACTGCGTGGGCCCCAGTCGGAACAGGTATTGATAACGGGCAGGTATCAATTTTGTATCCATTCGGAACAATTCTCTATGTTGGCGGAAATTATACTACCATAAACGGTTCAGCGATCGGACACATCTCACAATGGAACGGAACAACATATTCTGCTATGGTAACCGGAGTTGACGGCGCAGGGCTTGTTAACTCAATAAGGCCGTTTGACGGAATTTTATATGTGGGCGGCGACTTCCCGCATGCGGGCGGAGTATTAGTTAATAATATCGCCAAATGGGACGGCACAAACTGGAGTTCGCTTGCAACCGGAGTTGAGAGCGGCGGTTCAATTGTTGAAGCTGTAACCCTGTTCCAGGGACTCATAATTGTAGCCGGGCAATTTGCCACAACAGCTACGGGTTTAACAGTTAATAATATCGCGTCATGGGGCACAGCGCCTACATCTTCTCCTTCGCTTATTTCTCCGCCGGATAGCTCATTGCTTTATACCCGCACTCCTATGCTCACATGGAGCGCTCCGCACTGGGCCGGCAAATATAACGTTCAGATATCAACAAGCTCGACTTTTAATACTTTAGCGTTAAACGATAGTTCGTCTACAAATGCATTCATATCGGTGCCTAACGGAGTACTTCAGAACAGCACACGCTATTACTGGAGAGTAGCCGCAATGAATCCGCGCGGAAGAGGACCATTCACCGCGCCATGGACATTCCTCATCGGCAATGCCCCTGTGGCTCCGGTATTGATATCGCCTGCAAACGGCTCAACCGTCTCCAATACAACTCCGCTGTTTACATGGCAAAGCGGAACAGGCGCGGCATTTAATACAATTCAAATTTCCACAGATTCTGCTTTTGGCACAATGCTCATTAACGACAGCAATATCGCAGCCTCACAATATACTATCGGGGGCGGAGTTCTTCAGCTTGGCGGGCATTATTATTGGCGTGTTTACAGCTATAACGGGCTCGGAAGAAGCCCCAATTCTGCAAGGTGGAGCTTCACTGTGGACGATCCGACAGTTATTTCTCAAAACGGAAATGTCATTCCAAAAGTATATAATCTCTACCAGAATTTCCCGAATCCGTTCAATCCTTCAACGGTCATAAAATTCGACATTCCGGAAAATTCAAACGTTCAACTTGTCGTTTATGATTTGCTCGGAAGAACCGTCGATAATCTAGTAAATGAAAGACTGAATGCGGGCCAATACGAAATAAACTGGAACGCGGGCAATCTGGCAAGCGGCATTTATTATTATAAGCTTACTTCGGGCAACAACGTATTCGTTAAGAAATTAATTTTAGTGAAATAGATTTGGTCAGTTAAAATGCAGGCAGGGGGGAAACATTGGGGCGTTCAATTGAACGCCCTTTTTTTATTTGACCAAAACCATTTTTTTTGTTTCGCTGAAACTTCCGCCGTAAATCTTATAATAGTATACTCCGCTCGGGTAGTTCGAAGCGTTCCATTCCACTTCATAATTCCCGGGGCTTAGCTGCTCATTAACAAGAGTTGCAGCTTCTTTTCCAATTGCATCATAAACAACTAAATGCACTTCACCGCTTTTAGGAACTCCAAATTTTATCTTCGTTGTCGGGTTGAAAGGGTTTGGATAATTTTGATCCAATTTATAACCTGACGGGACCTCTGAACTAATTTGGTTAACAAAAGTCAAACCGGCATTTGTTGTTCTTAATATTAGACCGTTTTGTCCGCATGCAAAACCGTTCAAGGAGTCAATGAAAGTTATACAATTTATATTGTTAGTCGTTCCTGATGGCTGCGTGGCCCACGTTGCTCCCCCGTCTGTTGTTCTTCTGATCAAACCATATGCCGCAGATACAAACCCAACATCGCTGTTACTAAAGAAATAAATTGATTTAAGAACATACGAACTATAAGGCGCTCCCATCGAAATATGCGACCAGGTGGCCCCGGCGTCTGTTGTTTTTATCACTTTACCCAGGTCCCCAACCGCATACCCTGTATTCTGCGCCGGGAAAAAAACCGAATTGAATGGAACGGTATACCCGCTGGCGCCATTGGTCCAGGAGCTGCCGCCGTCTGTAGTTTTTAAAACTGCGCCGCTTGTCCCCACCGCATATGCGGTGTTCGCGTCATATATGAATACCGACTTTAGTATCGTGGTGAACCCGGCGTTCAAAGAGACCCAGGAGCCGCCAGCGTTATTAGTTTTCATTATAACAGGATCTATCGTTGTTGTTATGTTGTCAATCTCATAACCTACAACATAACCGGTGGTATTATTCAGAAAAGAAATTGAATTAAAATACAAATCTCCTACACCGGTTATCCAGACGTTGCCTGTCCAGGTTAAGCCGCCATCATTTGTATTGAAAACCAGCCCGTCATTTTCCGATATACCCGCCTGAGATCCTGCCATAAAACCCTGCAGAGGATTTGACATCCAGACTGAATTGAATGTATAGGTGTAATTCGAAGGAATATGCGTAACGCTCCAATTGATTCCGCCGTTTGTTGTTCTGCATACTGTTCCATCATAGCCCACAGCAACGCCGGTGTTTACATCAGCAAAACTTATTGAATAAAGATGATTAGTCGTCCCAGAGTTCTGTAATACCCAGCCCGGCTGTGAGTATGTAAAGCCCGTAACAAAGATCAGCATGAAGAGAATTGTAATAATCTGTTTCATCTTATGCTCCTTTATGTTGATATTTTTTTGAAAAAAAATTACTTACTTACAGCTTTTTCGTCTTCGCTCCACTTACCGGCAATCTTCATAAATGTGCTTACGATATCAATTGGCAGCGGGAAAATAATTGTCGAGCTCTTGTCAGATGCTATCTCGGTCAGGGTCTGCAAATATCTTAACTGAAGCGATACCGGCTGTTTATTTATTATTTCCGCAGCATCAGCCAGTTTCTGCGATGCCTGGAACTCGCCTTCTGCATGAATAATTTTCGCTCTTCTTTCCCTCTCAGCTTCCGCCTGTTTAGCTATTGCGCGCTGCATTTCTACAGGCAAATCAATTTGCTTTACTTCCACGTTAGAAACTTTAATACCCCACGGCTCGGTTTGGTCGTCAATAATTTTCTGAAGCTTGTGGTTGATTTCATCCCTCGCCGATAGCAGCTCGTCAAGTTCCGATTGCCCAAGTACGCTTCTGAGCGTAGTTTGAGAGATCTGCGAAGTGGCAAACAGGAAATCCTGAACTTCAATAACAGCTTTATCAGGCTGGATGACTTTAAAATAAATTACTGCGCTTACTTTTACCGAGATATTATCCCTTGTAACAACGTCCTGCGTAGGCACGTCCATAACCAGCGTTCTTAAGCTCACTTTAACCATTTTATCGATCATCGGGAACAGTATAATAAGTCCGGGACCCTTTGTGGCAACATAACGCCCAAGTCGGAAAATAATGCCTCTTTCATATTCTCTCAAAACTTTGATCATGCTGAACAGCAGTATCAGAAAGAATATGACAAAAAAGAATATTAATGTAAGAATTGCAACTTCCATGGTTTCTCCTTTATAATTTAATTGTTAAACTTTTTCTACAGTTAAAGTGAGCCCGTCTACCGCGGTAACTTTCACTTTCTCACCAATATTGATTTCTTCTGCTCCGGTAATCGCATTCCATATGTCGCCATGAAGCTTAATGGCTCCTTTAGTATTTTGTTTCAGGTTATCAAATACTACCTCCCCGATTTCTCCGATCATTGATTCTTCGCCAATAAATTTCTTTCTCTTCCTGGCCTTTATTACCAGATAGGCAAGAAAGATAAATAATAGCGATATTACCGCGACGGTGGTATAAATTACTCCTCTTGAAAGCTGCTCAGCAGATTCCATTGGTGATTTTATATCTATCAGCATAAACGAACCCAGCAGAAGACTTATAACTCCGCCAACGGTTAACAACCCATGGCTAACAATTTTAATTTCAGCTATGAATAATATTATGGCAAGAAGTATCAATGCTAGTCCGGCATAGTTTAGCGGAAGAGTAGAAAGTCCGTATAAACCGAGTATCAGGCAAATCGCGCCAACAACTCCGGGCAAAATCGCTCCCGGGTGGTAGAACTCAAGCAGAATTCCCCAAATACCAAGCATCATAAGTATATATCCAATATTCGGATCGCTCAGCGTGCCGAGCATTTTCATAAACCATGAATTTTCGAAAAGAACTATCTGCGCGCCTTTGGTATGCAGTGTTTTCTTTCCCTGCGCAGTTTCAACTTCCCTGCCGTCAATTTTTGCTAAAAGGTCGTTCATATCATTGGCTACAAGGTCGACGACATTCATCTTGACAGCTTCTGTTTCAGAGATTGAAACGCTGTTCCTGACTGCGTCTTCTGACCATTGCATATTGCGGCTTCTTTTTTCGCTGATGGAACGGATAAACGCAGCGGCGTCGTTGGTCACTTTCTCGCTCATGACCGAGTCCAGCTGCCCCTGCGTTGTGACCGGGTGCGATGCCCCGATATTCGTTCCGGGGGCCATGGCGGCAATATTTGCGGCAAGAGTAATGAAAACTCCGGCCGAAGCCGCCTGCGAACCGCTGGGCGATACATAAACTATCACTGGAATCTGGGCGGTTAGTATGTCGCTAACAATGTAACGCGTTGATTTAAGCAGCCCGCCAGGCGTGTTTAACTCAATAACAATGCACTCGGCATTATTATTTACCGCCTCCTCTATGCTCTTGTGTATGAAATCTGCTGTGGAAGGATTAATTGAGCCGTCTATCTTAATATCATAAACCTTGCTTTGAGCAATTGATATATTGTTACTTACCGCTCCAAATAAAATGAACGCGGTAAAACCGGCAATCAGGGATTTTACTATTGAAAACATGGCATTTGAAGAATGTTGTTTCCATAAAATAACTAAATTTTAGATTAATATAAGTATAAACAAAATAGCATAAATGCCTGCTGTTTGCCTGAATAAAAGAATATGGTTTCGTAACCGTTTCTGCCGGGATTGAGACAGGATTCGTTTTGAAGTGAAATAATCCCCGAATCAAAAATTAAAATCGCTGAAAAAGAGGCCCGAGACGGGTAATGATTTCACAATATGCCTATTTTTGCTCAATTTACATTTTTTTACATAAATCTATTGAATTATTGCATGTAATTGTATATATTTGTTGAGCAATTAATAAACACTTCATTTACATACCTATTACTATTATAGATATAGTTAACTGCAAGTAAAGAAATTCTGGAAAACTTACCAATAAACAAAATCATCAAATTATCTGTTGTATTTTGAAAAATCCACAACAGCATAAGAAAATTTAAATATCAATTATGGATGCTGCACAGCTAAAATCGAAAAAGATAGCCGAATTATATGAAATAGCCAAAGGCTTGAAAATTGGAGGCTATAGTGACCTGAGAAAACAAGAGCTCATTTACAAAATACTGGAAGCTAACACCAAGCAGGACGGCGTTGCTTACAGCAAGGGCGTGCTTGACGTATTGCCTGACGGCTACGGTTTTCTGAGATCATCAGACTACAATTATCTCTCATCGCCTGACGACATATATGTTTCTCCGTCGCAGATCAAAAAATTTGCGCTTAGAACCGGCGATACGGTTAGCGGGCAGGTAAGGCCCCCAAAAGAAGGCGAAAGGTTCTTTGCATTGCTCAGGGTTGAGCAGGTTAACGGCATAGATCCTGAAAAGGCAAGGGAAAGAACTTTGTTCGATAACCTGACGCCTTTGTACGCCAACGAAAGAATTAACCTTGAAAGCGCTCCGGGGGAGTTTGCTACAAGGATAATGAATATGTTCACACCCATCGGCAAAGGCAACAGGGGTATGATAGTTTCCCCTCCCAAAGCCGGTAAAACGATTTTATTGCAGCAGATAGCTAACTCGATAACGAGGAACCATCCTGAAATAGAGTTAATAGTACTTTTGATCGACGAACGTCCCGAGGAAGTAACGGATATGGAGCGTTCGGTTAACGCAGAAGTAATAAGCTCAACGTTTGACGAACCGCCCGAGAGGCATGTACAGGTTTCGGATATCGTGCTCGATAAAGCCAAGAGGCTTACCGAAGCCAGGAAAGACGTTGTTATACTTCTGGATAGTATTACCCGCCTTGCAAGGGCGCATAATACTGTAGTTCCGCACAGCGGCAAAATTTTATCAGGCGGTGTTGACGCGAACGCGCTGCACAGGCCAAAAAGATTTTTCGGCGCAGCAAGAAATATTGAAGAAGGCGGAAGCCTTACAATAATTGCTACAGCTTTAGTTGAAACAGGAAGCAGAATGGATGAGGTAATTTTTGAGGAATTCAAAGGAACCGGTAATATGGAAATAGTTTTAGACAGAAAGCTGGCCGATAGGAGAATATTCCCTGCCATAGACCTAAATAAATCAGGTACAAGGAAAGAGGAATTGCTTCTTGGCGAAGAAGAATTGAGCCGGTTATGGCTCCTTAGAAAAATTCTAAGCGATTTCACGCCCGTTGAAGCTATGGAATTCCTCCTTGAAAAACTAAAAGGCACGAAGAATAATAAGGAGTTTTTGAAGGTGATGAATACATAGAGAGAAGATTTGCCGCGGATGCACGTATGAGTGATTTTAACATGTGATTTTATGAAAAAAGAAATATTTATCAGTTCCTCTACCAATGAGAACAGGATTGCCATTACCGAAGACGGTAAACTGGCAGAGCTGTTCATAGAGAACCAAAGCTATGAACGCGTTATTGGAGATATTTACCTTGGCAGGGTTGCCAAGGTCATTCCGGGCATAAAAGCCGCTTTTATAGATCTCGGCTTTAAACAGGATGCTTTTCTGCATTTTTCTGATGTAGGCGAGCAGGTCGAAGATTTTAAAGAACTCATCGGTGCAGATTCAGATGTGGATGATGAAGACGACGATGAAGACGAAGCCCCCGCTCACCCGCCTCAGCGCTCGCAGCGCAGGCGCGAAATGCCCAAGCTCGAAAAAAATCAGAACATTATCGTCCAAATAACAAAGGAACCGGTCGGAAACAAAGGCGTCAGGGTTACTTCAAAGATCGCTTTGCCCGGCAGGTACCTGGTTATGCTCCCGTTCGAGAACAAAGTAAACGCTTCCAAGCAGATCCAGAACCTGCGGGAAAAACGCCGCCTGAAGAATATTGTAAAAGCTTATAAGAATTCTAAGAGCATTGAGTTCGGCGCAATTATCAGGACGGTAGCCGAAGGCCATGACGACAAGACCATCCAGGAGGACCTAGAAAACCTGCTGAATACATGGAGCGAGATCGAACGGAACGTAAAGAACGAGAAACCCCCTGCCCTGCTTTATAAAGACTTATCTATGACTTCCAGCGTTATCCGCGATCTTTTTAGGGAAGACGTTGTGAGAGTAACTACCGATAATAAGAAATTATTCAAAGAAGTAACAAACTATCTTAAGCTTAACTCGCCTCAGCTTGTGAATAAGGTAGAACTTCATAAAAGCTCTTCGCCGATATTTGACCAGTACGGCATCGAAAAAGAAATTCACAAAACGCTCAATAAGAAAATAGAGCTTAAAAGCGGCGGCTATATATTCCTCGAACAAACCGAGGCCATGTACGTAATTGACGTTAACAGCGGCAAATACGCCAAGAGCAAAGACCAGGAAGTTAACTCGCTTAAAACTAATCTTGAAGCTGCAAGAGAAATAATAAGACAGATCCGTTTGAGAGATTTGGGCGGACTTATAGTAATAGATTTTATCGACGTATATGACGACAGGAATAAGAAAAAAGTCTACGATGAATTAAAGAAAGAGTTCAAAAAAGACAGGGCAAAAGTCACGGTTCTGCCAATGTCCGAATTCTGCATAGTTCAGATAACCAGGCAAAGGATCCGCCAGAGCGTAACCAAAACAATATCCGAAACATGCCCGACATGCGGCGGCACGGGTTTTGTTGAAACATCTAGCAACATTATAACAAGAATTGACAGGTGGATACAGAGATTTAAGTCGCAGACTTCAAAGCTATCAACAGCCAAGCTGGAACTGCATGTGAATCCGCAGGTATACAGTAAGCTTCGCGAAGGCACAATAAGCCATATGACAAGGATCTCGTTTAAATACCTTGTAAGAATAAAAACTATCGAGGATGCCGATCTGCCGGCTAATGACTTCAGGTTTTTCACCTCAAAGGATAACCAGGATATAACGCAGAAATATTCTTAGGTATTTGAAGCTAAAGACTGACATACTGGTAATTGGCAGCGGTATTGCCGGACTCTCGTTTGCTCTCAAAGCTTCTAAATACGCCAAAGTCCTTATAATAACCAAAAAAGATAAAGCGGAATCGAATACAAACTACGCGCAGGGCGGCATAGCGTCGGTTATGGCGGCTGATGATAATTTCGAATTGCATATAGAAGATACTCTGGATGCAGGCGCCGGGTTGTGCCACCTGGATGCCGTAACAGAAATAGTGGAAAAAGGCCCGGGGCTGATAAATGAACTGATAGAGCTGGGCGTGGATTTCTCGCGCCATGCCGGGGCGCTTGATCTCGGCCGGGAAGGCGGACATTCAAAAAAAAGAATTGTTCATGCAAAGGACCTTACGGGCAAAGCTATTGAAAAGGCTCTTCTGTATAATATATCCATAAACAGGAACATTACCCTGTATGAGCATCACACCGCCGTTGATATGGTAACCGAGCATAATCTAAAAGGAAAGAAACATAGAAACTTAAAAAAACGTCATTGTTTTGGAGCTTATGTTTACGACGAGATTCGAAAAAAAGTTTTAACTATTGGCTCTAAGCTTACTGTGATTTGCTCCGGCGGAATCGGGCAGGTTTACCTGCACACAACAAATCCATCTATTGCCACCGGCGACGGCATTGCAATGGCTTACCGCAGCGGATGCGTTATCGGCAATATGGAGTTTGTTCAGTTTCACCCGACAAGTCTGTACCAAATTCATTACAATGACAGCTCACAGGCGTTTCTTATCACCGAAGCTATGCGCGGCGCAGGCGCAGTCCTTAGAACAAAGGACGGAAAAACTTTTATGGAAAAATACGATAAAAGAGCCTCGCTTGCGCCAAGAGATATTGTGGCACGCGCCATAGATAAAGAAATGAAAAAGCGCGGCGATAATTATGTTTATCTTGATGCAACAAAAGTTAAAAGAGGTAACTCTGAAAGAAAAGTTTCCGAACATCTACAAAGTTTGCCTTGCCGGGGGCATAAATATCGCAAAAGATTATATCCCCGTTGTGCCCGCCGCCCATTATATTTGCGGTGGCGTAGTTACAGACCTTGACGGCAAAACGTCGCTAAATAACCTCTATGTTTTAGGGGAATCGGCAATGACAGGCGTGCACGGCGCTAACAGGCTGGCTTCCAATTCGCTTCTTGAAGCGTTGGTGTTTGCGGATACAGCAAGCGTCAGCTGCAAAACCGATCTGGAAACAAAAGACTTTCCTGTTACTGTTAAAGACATTCCGGAATGGGACATTAGCGGAACCGAAAATGCCGAAGAATGGGTGCTGGTTTCGCAGGATAAGGTCGAAATAAAGCGCCTGATGTCAAATTATGTTGGAATTGTGCGTTCCAACCTCAGGCTGCACCGCGCGCTGGGCAGAATAAATTATATACGCAAAGAAATAGAAGATTATTACAAGAAAACAACCATAACGCGCGAATTGCTGGAGCTTCGGAACATTGCTTTGGTTTCGTATATTATTATACGCTCAGCGTTAATGAGAAAAGAGTCACGTGGACTGCATTTCAGCGCCGATTATCCGAAACCGGACAAAAAATATCTTAAGGACACAATTATTTCAAATAAAATCGTTTAATGGAAACCAGGAAGAAAACGGTTCAGCCGATTAAAGAGAAGCTTACTTATAAGCACAAGGCGGGAATATTCCTTGTTTCGCTGAGCGCGCTTTTGCTTGAGTTTACGCTTATAAGAGTTCTTTCCGTTTCACTGTGGTATCATTTTGCTTTCATGATAATAAGCGTCGCCCTCCTTGGTTTTGGAATCAGCGGCGTTACAATTCTTGTTTCAGACAGAATAAATAAAGCCAACATAAATACATACCTTGTCATAACATCTTTCCTCTACTCGGTATCTATACTTGTTTCATTCTATTTGATGAACCTGATCCCGTTTGAACCTTTCAGCCTGCTTGAAGATAAAATCCAATTATTATACCTGCCTATTTATTATTTGCTGATAACTCTCCCTTTCTTCTTTGCAGGACTGATTATAGGCCAGTTATTCACCAGGTTCAGAAGCGATATTAACAAACTCTATTTCTTTGATATGTTCGGGGCCGGACTGGGCTGCTTTGCATTTATATTGGTCATGCCCATGTTCGGAGGTTCGGGCGGTATTGCAGCAGCTTCGCTGATAGCCGCGGTCTCGTGCATAATATTCTCGTTTGGGGCAAATAAGCTTTCTACAGCGGGTATTCTAACAGCGCTAACTGTGATCATTGTAGATGTTCTGTTCCTTACAAACCCGGGGTCGTACCTCCCGATCACAGTTTCTGAGAACAAGGTATATGCAAATGTAATGGCGGATAAGCCTGAGCTGGTTATTCTTTCAAGATGGAATGCGTTTTCAAAGGTCGACGTAATTAAAGACGAGGACCCGCCTGTTGACGCTTATCCTGTTTACACGGCTATAATTGATGAAGGGAATTCAACTACCAACATCCCCAGGGTTCCGGTTGTAACCGATTCGATGCCACCGCCACTTGACGCTTCGAATCTCGCGATGATCCTGAAACCTGATACAGCTAATGTATTTATTGTTGGTTCAGGAGGGGGCGATGAAATTTTGACCGCTCTTACGCATCACGCAAAGACCGTGACGGCAGTCGAGATAAACGGCATTTTAAACGACCTGATCGAAAAAGATTTTGAGCCGTTCTGGACAACCGGACTTGCCAAAGATAAAAGAGTTAAAATAATTACCGATGATGCAAGAGGCTGGCTAAGAGGAAAACGGCTTAAGTATGATGTAATAATCAGCGCACATACTATTTCCGCTTCAGCTACAGCAAGCGGCGCGATGAGCCTTGTAGAAAACTACATAATGACCGAACAGGCTATTGAAGATTATTTATACCATTTAAAACCGGATGGTATTCTTTATATCTCAAGGCCTGAATCTCAGATACCGCGGCTTGTAACATCTATCAAGATAGCGCACCAGAAAATGGGAGCGATGGATTTAAAGAACCAGTTTTACATTTTTAAAAGGCCGCCTAACGAGTTTGAAAAAGACGTAAGCTATTTGACCGGCGTGCTTTACAAGAAAGACGGTTTTTCCGAATATGACATACAGCTTCTCAAAACTGAAGCAGGTTTACTTGGACTTGAAAATGTATATGATGTGGTTTCCAAACAGGATGGCATCTACAAGGACCTGATTGAAAGCAACAATATTTATGAAACTGTAAAAAAATATCCGGGAAATTTGCTGCCTGCCACCGATGACAATCCCTACTTTGAACACATGACCAAATTCTCTGATTTAAAGCCTGCAAACATAAAAGAAGCTTTTTCTCAGGATGACAGAGCCATTATTGCGTTAGTGCAGAAGCCTGTTGCCGAATCGACATTAGTTGTTTTATTTATTCAAGTATTGATAATATCGGGATTATTAATTTTTCTCCCAATCTGGCTTAAATTCAGAAAAAATGCTGATTACAAAACTATTAAAAAACTGCCATATTTACTGTATTTTGCCGCTTTGGGAATAGCTTATATAATGATAGAAATTTGCCTGATTCAGAATTTCACGTTGTTTTTGGGTCAGCCGGTTTACACAATGCTCACTGTGATCTCTTCCATGCTAATTTTTTCAGGACTGGGTAGTTTGGCATCAATCAGGTTTCAAAAAATCATCAATGGCAATACATACATAATCTACATTATAATAAGCGTATTAACTGCAGCTATTGCATTACTTAACCCAATTCTATTCGAGAAGCTTGTACGCGCTGAATTGATGTGGAGAGTTTTGATTTCTATCGGGCTAATAGCTCCATTGGCTTTCTTCATGGGTATGCCATTTCCTATGGGAATAGGCAAGATTAAAAGCAACTCAAACTTGCTCACGGCTTATTCATGGGGAGTAAACGCGTTCTTTTCTGTTATTGGTAGCGTAATCGTTGTGATGTTATCTATGAGCTTCGGGTTTAGGGTAGTTTTTATAACATCTGCGGTGATTTATTTGATAAGCATGCTGATATTCAAATCATTATCACCAAAAATAGTTGAAACAAAGACTACTTAATTAAAACCATCTTCTTTGTGTCAATTATGACCCCATCCACTTCCATCCTGTAAAAATATACTCCAGTTGCTGAAAACTTTCCGATAAAATCAACTTCATATTCGCCTGCATTTTGTTTTTGGTCAACTAGTTTTTGCACTTCCCTGCCTAAAATGTCATAAGCTGTTATCTTCACGTATGCCAATTTCTTTAAGCTGTACGGTATTATAGTTCTCGGATTAAATGGATTGGGGAAGTTTTGATAAAGTTTAAACTCTTTGGGAATATTACTTGAAATCTGCTGAATACCAGTAATAAATGTAGTATCACCGCCATTTGTTGTATGAATACCTCTTGTTGAATTATATGCCCAACCAATATTTTTATTAAAAAATTGTATAAAACCAAATCCTTGTATACCAAACGAAGTATCTGGTACCTGGAAAAGCCAATTAGCGCCCCCGTTTGTGGTTCTATATAATATTCCCCTGAATTTGCCGCCTCCATAAAATACTTGCCCTCCCGCTCCCCAAATCGTATCTTTATTTAAGAAACTAAAGCGCTCGATTTGTGAAGTAAGCAGTATGCCTCCGCTCGGCAATACTTGCTTAACCCAGTTTAAGCCGCCGTTTGTAGTTTTTTTAACGCTTGTATCAGCAGCCTCAAAACTCGACATGCATTTCCATCCGGTAAGGCTGTCAGTAAAATGCATATCCCAAAAATATTCACCGGGTAAATTAACATTCCAGTTCGCCCCGCCGTTTGTTGTTTTATATATGTTAGGGGAAGCGGTAGATGTACTTGTCATAAAACCTATTCTTGCATTAAACATATAAATTATATTCGGGTTCTGAGTACCCCCGCTAAACTGTTGAGTCCAGTTCAATCCGCCGTTGGATGTGTAAAACACGCCGCCGGTTAAAGATTCACTTTCCACAAACCAAATTGTGTTCATATTCAAAACAGAAATGTCAATTGCAGAAACTCCCAAGCCGCCGCTTAAAATACTCCAGTTGAGCCCGCCGTTTGTCGTTTTATAAACATATGCCCCCCCCCGCGTAACCAGTGTCTAAATTCAAAAATTGTAATCGCGTCATGTATAACAATTGCCTGTAAATTATTTGCCAACTATCTCCACCGTTAGTTGTTTTTAATATGTAACTCGAATCCGTAGGCGAATTTGCCGATGCATAGCCATTCAAACTATCTAAAAAAGTAATATCCTGAATTTGTCTGTTCCCAATACTCGGCATAAACTGCTGGTACCAGTTGCCGTTTGGCGGATTAACTGCTTCAGTAAAACCAAAAAATATAATTATGATCGAAAGAGCGGTTAACGTTTTTTGCAGTATTTTAAGGTCAGTATGCAAAATGTTTGGTGGTTTATTTAAATCAAAGTTAATATGTTATTTTCAAATAATAAATAGTATTAATGTTATACCTTAATTCACTCTCTTAATATTCACTCCCAGCTTTTTGAGCTTTGTTTCAATATTCTCATACCCACGGTCTATGTAATGGATGCCATCCACTATTGTCTCGCCGGTTGCAAGTAAAGCCGCTACTAAGTACGAAAATCCCGCTCTTATATCAGGGACGTTTATTTCGGCTGAGTGTAACGCTGTTGGTCCCTTTATTACTGCCGAGTGTTTATAATTTGTGTTCTTATAACGGCAATGCATACTGCCCAGACATTTATCATAAAGCTCAATTTCAGCGCCCATCTTCTTAAGCTCGCTCACATACCCAAACCTGTTCTCATAAACTGTTTCATGTATTGTTGAAACGCCGTCAACCTGAGTTAATAAGATTGTGAACGGCGGCTGCCAGTCTGTCAT
Organism: uncultured Ignavibacteria bacterium; assembly: GCA_963816535.1. Taxonomy (GTDB): domain Bacteria; phylum Bacteroidota; class Ignavibacteria; order Tepidaquicellales; family OLB5; genus CAWFKW01. The sequence continues at coordinate 86,602 of CAWFKW010000003.1, forward strand.
AAATCCGGGATGTACGTCTGTTTCTATAAATATCGGCTTTAATTTCCCTTTGTAGAAAAAGCGAATTCCTTTATCTAGTATTTCATAATCAGCTCCAATTAGCCTGATTGAATTCAGGAATGTTATCATATCTTCCTGTCTTGCATCCAGAACAGTTATATCGCCTTTAGTTGCAATTGCAGCGCATGCAAATGAAGCAGCCTCAAGTCTGTCAGGTATAACCCTGTGTTTAGTCCCGTTTAATTTCTCGACTCCGGTAATAACAATAGTTCTGTCCGTCATAACATCAATAATGGCGCCCATCTTCTGTAAATATCTGATTAGGTCCATTATCTCAGGTTCAATTGCGGCATTTTCAATGTATGTCTTGCCTTCAGCCGTACATGATGTGATGATAATATTTTCAGTTGCGCCAACGGATGGAAAAGGCAAAGTAATATTGGCTCCATGAAGGTTCGCCGCTTTAAGCGAATAGTAAGATTTGTGCTCCTTAATCTCAGCGCCTAGTTCTTTTAATGCATTGAGATGAAAGTCTATTGGGCGAGCGCCTATTTTATCGCCGCCCGGCCTTGGGATTTCCGCGCTCCCCGCTCTCTTTAGCTGTGGGCCGACCGTCAATATTCCTAACCTGTTAACTAAACCAAGAGAAACGGAAAAGGCATGGCCCTTGAGATGCTTCGTTTGAAGTATTACTTCATTATCCGAAAATTTGCTGAACTTTGCGCCCAGCAGCGTGCACATTTCTTTAGCTACAAGAATTTCACCAATACTCACCGGACAATTTGTTATATGTACCTGCTGGTCGGTAAGTAGGGATGCGATTATAAGTTTAGAAGCGGAATTTTTGGCTCCGCTTATTTTAATGCTGCCGTGAAGGGGTTTACCGCCCTTCACCAGGAATTTCGAAGTTTTTTTCTGCAACAGTATTAACCTTCCCAGTATCCCATTGCCCCGTATTTCTTTGTACGGAGGTCAAGGAACTTTTCGCCGTCAATCTTTTCAAACGGCTTCAATTCTTCAAGAATAGCCTGTTTTAAAATCGACGCGGCTTCCTTATGGTTCCTGTGAGCGCCGCCTTCGGGCTCAGGAACAATTCTATCTACAATTCCGTGCTCAAGCAAGTCCGTCGCCGTCAATTGCAGCGCTTCTGCAGCCTGTTCTTTATATTCCCAGCTTCTGAACAATATGCTGGAACATGATTCCGGCGATATGACCGAATACCAGCAATACTGAAGCATAAGCGTTCTATCCCCGACTCCAATGCCAAATGCCCCTCCCGAAGCTCCTTCGCCGATTATGCAGACAATAATTGGAACCTTTAGACCCGACATTAATTGGATGTTGTTTGCAATAGCTTCAGCTTGACCGCGTTCTTCCGCTTCTATGCCGGGATTAGCGCCCGGCGTATCTATCAGTACAATTACCGGCCTGCCAAATTTCTCAGCCATTTTCATCAGCCTTCCGGCTTTGCGGTAGCCTTCGGGATTCATCATCCCGAAATTTCTGTAAATATTCGATTTCGTATCGCGGCCCTTCTGCTGGCCTATTATCATTATCGGCTTTCCGTCAAGGAATGCAAAACCGCCAACGACCGCCTTATCGTCTCCAAAGCCCCTATCCCCATGAAGCTCGATGAAGTTTTCCGTCATCAAATAAATGTAATCAAGGCTATACGGCCTTTCAGGGTGCCTTGCAATCTGCACAACCTGCCACCTTGTTAAATTTTTGTACACAGATGTTCTAAGTTCGTTTACCTTATTTTCTAACTTTCCGATTTCAGCTGAAATATCGAGGCTGTCAGAAAGCTTCCGCATTTCCTCGATCTTTTGCTCAAGTTCAACAATAGGTTTTTCAAATTCCAGTACATTCTTATTCATAATCTTGGTAAATTCCTCTTGAATAGAAACAATGACGCAGTTTTTAAAATTATCTCAATATCTAATGAAAGCGATTGGTTCTTTGCGTAATAGTAATTATAATAATCCATTTCATCGGCGCTCAAATTCTTGTAAAAATTGATCTGCACAAGCCCGGTTAAACCGTTTTTTCCCAGGTATTCTTTTCCGTAAACCGAAGTATCCCATGTGGCCCGGCCCACAAAGCTGTATTTCCCCGATACCACAGAAGGAAGCTGCGATAATTTGTTCAGGAATTTTGCTCCTTCTCCCCCTTTTTTTGAAAGCATAACGGCAATCAGTGAAAATGGATACAATGTGAACAGGGTGACTATCCCGAATGCCAAATCGAACAGTCTTTTAACAAATATATTGAATTTCCTGTTGATATTATATTCAATTTGCATCAGGTATATCTCATCGATCTTATCAAGCGATTTCTTGCCCAGCAATATGTCGCTGTCGCCCGATAAGATCTGGAAATTCAGATTATATTTTCTAAGCTTCCACATAAAATCAAGAATTTGCTGGTTTGAAAGTTCATTCTTAGCGAAAAGAATATTTTTGACTTTACTCGCGATAATTACATCCGGCAGGTTGTTCAGATTACCAACAATATCACCGCCCTTCCCTCCGCTGGTCGAAATGTATCCAACAAGGTCATACTCCGCATCTATTCTTTTTCTCAGTTTGTTAACAAAAGCTTCCGATTCTTCATTCTTGCCAATTATCAGAGTTTTTGCCTCATTAGACAGGATATTTTTGCGCTTTGAATAGTTTATGAGCTTCAGGGCAAGTCTCCACAGAGCAATTAGAATAAACGCATAGAAGGCAGTTCTTATTACAACCGCACGGGAAAACGCGTACTCATTAAAAAAATAAGTGAACGCTGAATTAACAAAGAAACCTACTAATATGCCGTTAAGAGGTTTTACAAAAGAAAGCTTATTGGCCCTGTAGTATGCGCCGCTAAAACCCAGAGTTATCAGCCATACCAGCGAATATATTATGACAACAAGCGTATACGCTTCCAGAGGAAATTGTTCGAACCTCTGTTTGATGGCAAACAGCATGGCCAGAATTATGAATAACAGATCGAGCAAAACCGGATAAAATGCGATCAGGAATCTCTTTGAATATGAAACAAATGACCGGTAATAGATCGAAAGATCTATCATGAAGTTAACAAGCCAGAAATTTGCACTCATGTTTTTCCTGACAAAGATCTGCATGGCTCCGTAAAAATTATTCACATAGCTTACGCTGCTCTTTTTAGTGCTCTCCCCTTTGTAGTGAATTATACTTGTACCCGAATAGTAATATACCCGGTATCCTGCCTTCCTAATTCTATAACACAGGTCCAGGTCTTCGCCGTACATAAAATAGTCTTCATCAAAACCGTTTACTTTCTCATAAATATCTCTCCTTATAAGCATAAAAGCGCCAACTATTGCATCCACATCATAACTTGAATCCTCATCAAGATATGTCAGGTTATACCTGCCAAATGTTCTGCTGCGGGGAAATAATTTGCTTAAGCCCAGCATTCTGCTTAACGCCACCGAAGGCGTAGGAAAGCTTCTCCTGCAGGCAAGGTCAAGTTTCCCGTTCGGCAGCACCAGTTTGCACGTTAAGGCTCCTATTTCAGTGTTGTTCTCATAAGCTGAAATGCACTTTTTCAGCGTGTCTTCCTGCAGTACCGTATCAGGATTCAGAATAAGAACATACTTGCCCTTAGATTCCCTTACGCCGATATTATTGGCTTTTGCAAAACCAAGATTAGTTTTGTTTGAAATTACTTTCAAAGGCGGGTAATGAGGGAACCTGGCTTCAAGATACTCAACGCTGCCGTCAAAGGAGTTGTTATCAACGACTATAATCTCGATGTTCAGATTGTTTCCCGATGTAATAATAGATTTTATGCATTGCTCAAGCAGTTCTTTTACATTGTAATTAACTATTATTACAGAAATATCCGTCAAAATATCTCAGAGTTTGTTAGCAATTGACCAGTATTTTAATTTCCATACCATAAATGCCGCCTCGTACACGATTTTTCTTGACATCTTCGAAACCCCGGCTCTCCTGTCGATAAACACAATCGGAATTTCAATCAGTTTAAAACCTTTCTTCCACATCCTGTATTTCATTTCTATCTGGAACGAGTACCCGTTTGATTTAACCGAATCCAGGTTGATCTGTTTAAGCGAGCTTACTTTATAACACATAAAGCCCGCTGTTACATCTTTTACCGGAAGACTTGTAATAAACCTTGTATAATATCCTGCCCCCATACTTATAATCAATCTGCTTAAAGGCCAGTTTACAACTGCAATACCTTCAACATATCTCGAACCTATAACCAGATCGTAATCATTCATTTTATCTATGAAGCCTGGCAAAGCTTTAGGGTCATGTGAAAAATCTGCATCCATTTCAAATACATAGTCATATTCGTTTTCTATAGCATATTTGAAACCCCTGATATACGCCGTGCCCAATCCCATTTTTCTTTCCCTGTCGATAACTTTGACCTGCGGCAGACTAAGGTTCTTCACCAACTGCGATGTCCCGTCATCGGAATTATCGTCTATAACAAGTATTTCAAGCGATACGGATGTAATGTTCAGCGAAAGAATTTCCCCGATTATCTTGACGATATTCTCAGATTCGTTAAATGTCGGTATTATCACTAAAGCCTTTTTCAAATTAATCCCTAGAAATAAACTCCAATACTTTGGATGTGATGTACTCTATCTGTTTGTCATCTAATTCAGTGTGTATAGGCAAAGAAATAATATCATCAACTACCCTCTCTGTTACAGGGAAATCGCCCGCTTTATATGCATACCTGTAAGCCTCCTGCATATGCAGTGGGACCGGGTAGTATATCATCGAAGGGATCCCGTTACCCTTCAGAAATTCCTGCAAGAGGTTCCTCCCTCTTACCCTGATAGAATACTGATGGAAAATATGTTTTGCGCCCGGAATTACAGCAGGCGTTTTAAGTTTCCCTTCAAATATTTTTGAATATTTATGAGCCGCTGAAATTCGGGCGCTGCAATACTCATCAATGTATTTCAGCTTTACGTTAAGAATGGCCGCCTGCATAGTATCAAGCCGGCTGTTAACGCCCAAAACCTCATGATAATATTTCTTTCTTGAACCGTGCGATACGATCATTCGCATTGTAGCTGCAAGCTCGTCATCATTTGTAACCGCCATGCCTGCATCCCCGAATGCGCCCAGGTTCTTGCTAGGGAAAAAGCTTATACAGCCGATGTCTCCTATCGTATTTACCTTAATACCGTTGTATTCTGCGCCGAATGCCTGCGCGCCGTCCTCAATGACTCTAAGACCATGCGCCTTTGCAATTTGCATGATCGTATCCATTTCAGATGGCTGACCGTACAGATGAACCGGCATTATGGCTTTGGTACGCGACGTTATTTTTTCTTCTATTTTATCAACATCAATATTGAAAGTCTCTTCGTCAATATCCACATAAACCGGAACAGCGCCAAGCAGAGCGATGGTTTCTGTAGTGGCCACAAAAGTAAAAGGCGTAGTTATAATCTCATCACCGGGCTTGATCCCGATAGTCATCATAGCTATTTGCAGCGCATCAGTGCCCGATGCGCACCCAATTGCATGTTTACAGCCTAAATATTTAGCGGCATTGTTTTCAAACTCGCCAACCGCAGGACCCAGAATAAATTGGCAGGATTCAACTACGCCGTCAATTGCTTTATCTATTTCCGGCTTAATTTTAGCATACTGGTTTTTTAAATCAACCATTTGAATATCCATATCAGCCTAATGACCTTTCATGAAAAAAATTACTAATACTGTATTAATCATTATTTTGAAATCAAGTTTCAAAGACATATTTTCAATATAATAAAAATCATATTTGAGCTTCTCCCTTACGTCGTTCAGCGATTCGTCGTATTTGTGCTTTATCTGCGCCCAGCCCGTTATGCCCGGCTTGATCGCAATTCGTTTATAATAATACGGGATCTCTTTTTTCAGGATCTCTACAAAGTACGGTCTTTCGGGCCTTGGGCCGACCAGGCTCATTTCATTCCTGATGACGTTTAACATTTGAGGAATTTCATCCAGGTAAACTTTTCTGATCAATCTGCCGATCCATGTAATCCGCGGATCATTTTCTCCGGCCCACTCGGGACCGTATTCTTCGGCATCCTTATACATTGAACGGAACTTATACATATTAAATTCTTCGCCGTTTTTACCTACGCGCACCTGCTTATAAAATACCGGCCCTTTTGAACTGATCTTTATTAAAAAAGCCACCAAAAAAAGAAGAGGAAGAAGCAAAATCAGAATAATGAGCGATACTATAACGTCTATTAATCTTTTCGCAAGTTTTGCCCCATGAGACATTATCTCAGGCATAACCTCAATAAGCGGCACTCCATACAACTGGTTTGTTCTTGCAAGACCGCTCACAATTTCATACGTATCCGGCAGAATTTTTAAATGCACTTTAGGCTGCGGTACGCTTCTTAAAATATCAAAAAGCTTATCTTTTTCACTGGCTTCCAGGGCTATTAATACTTCAGATACATTCTTTTGGCTTACAATTTCAGGCAGCTGTGAGATGCCTCCCATTATATCAGAAGATTTCTCACGGCCTGTCGAAGACACAAACCCTAATATTTTGTATCCAAGCTGGGGAAATTTGTCAATCCAGAGTTTCAGTTCTCTTCCCCGCAATCCGGCTCCTATAATAACAGTGTCCCTTAAGCCTATTCCTTTTTCCAGCATATTCATCTGGATGCTCCTGATCAATATTCTGCCGGCGCCCACTGAGATTATCATCAACGCCCAATAGATCAATATAAGAAACCTTGAAATGGCCTTTGAATCATTTATTGCGTCATCGAGAAAAATCACGAAGAACAATATAAAACAGCCTAACGAGATAGCCTTAACAACTGATGTAAACTCGTCAAATCTGGAACGTACAAACCAATACTGGTACAATCCCGTAAAGCTAAAAAAAAGCGCCCAAAACAAATACACAACAATGAGTGGCGTCAAAAAAGAAGTAGACGCAGTATTCTCTATCCAGCCTGAACCAATTCTTATATAGTAGTATAAAGTCCACGCTAAATTGATGAAGACTAAGTCAGACAATATCAAAAGTATTTTTTCTGAATTCTTGGTCAAATGTTCGGAAATATTATTTTCTTGCAAAGAAAACAATTCTTTTATTTCTCAAGTCATCAAACGATTTACTATGCAGATAAGAATCTGATAATCGCGATATCTTCTTAATTATATAATATATAATATTAATAAGAATAACCAGCGATTTTCTTTTTTTCAGTTTCTGTATTTTTTTGTATGCATACATTTCATGAAATAAATCTGATTCAGGCCTCTTATTAAGATTCCGCTTTATTCCATACATTTTATCCGTTACCAATTGAGTAATCCTGTAAATGCTGACAAAAAACCTGAAAATAGCTGACATACCCGTAACAACCTCTATATTATATTCGTGAAATCCGGCTCGTTCAAGCTTATCTTTAAATTCCTTTATATTCTTTATTTGATTGTGCCCATGTTCTTCTTCATTGGGGAAAGTTATGCTTACCACGCCTTTTGGCGACAATAACGAATAAATGTTGTCAAGCATAACTTGTGGATTTTCTACATGTTCGTAAACATCGCAGGAAAATATTACTGTAAACTTGTTCAACAGACCGGATATATCGTCTTTGCATATGTCCAGTTTCCTGAAATTGATTTTATCCGTAAACGTTTTCAGAAGTTCAATTGTATCTGAGGAAATATCAAATCCGAATATTTCCTTCGGAGTGTAATCCAAAAGACTGAAGCAATTATTTCCCAATCCGCATCCAACATCAAGAATAACATCACCACCTGAAATATTATATTCGTTTTTCTTTAAGCATTCTAACGTCATTTCCGAGAACCAAACTGACGAAAAATTCACTGGCGGATAATAGTATTTCGCAAATATCATGAAATTATTTTATTTTGGGTTTGAATAAATACTTATGTTTCCAAAAATAATACACCAGTCCTTTAATATGCTCAAATGTAGTTTTCCTGAATGTGTTTCTGGACATCCTCTGGTAATGATGTCTGGCTTTCACAAAAGGATAATAAACTATTTTAAATCCCGACTGCTGTATCCTCAGGCAATAGTCAATATCTTCAGGCCCAGCAAAGAATTTCTCGTCCAGCATGCCAACCTTGTCAAGAATTTCTCTGCGGAATACCCAAAATGCAGCTACTGTGTAATCAACCTCTTTTATGCTCAAGTGATCCCAATCAGACATCAGTTGATTATTATAAACCCTCATCTTACTGACAAAAGGCAGGAAATCAAATCTTCTCAAAACAGGTGTATAAACCTTAATGAACTCTTTGCAGCTATTTTGTATCTCGCCATTTTTCAAAAGCAACTGCGGTGAAACAAGTCCCGCTTTAGGGTTTTGCTGCAAATATTCAACCAGGTTTTCAAAACTATTATCATGCAATACTTCTATATCTGAATCCATAAAACAAATATACTCGCCTTTTGCAGCCTTCAAACCTACATTTCTATACCATATTCCGTGATTTGCCTCGCTCCTTAAGACAATTACATTACTGAATTCGCTCTTAAGCATTTCTGCTGTATTATCTAATGACCCGTTATCCACAACAATAATTTCAAAATCTATATTTTTAATGTACTTGTAAACAGTCTTCAGACAATTTCTTAAATAGTCTTTTGTATTCCACGTTAATATTATTATTGATAAAGTCATTAATTGGGCAAACAATAGTAAATAAAGTCAAAAATGGTCAAATTGCGTCAAAAAAGATATACAAAAATAAGGGTGCGGCATGATAAGCGGCTATTTAATCTCTCAGGGTCAGAATCAGTGATTTTATCTGACCATACATGAATTCTGCATTCTTCTCCCATGTATATTGCTGTCCGAACGAAGATATCTCCTCCGCGAATTTCATTTTTTCTTCGTGTTTTAGATTTACGACATAATCAAGGGACTCCAGAAATTCAACCTTGTTTTCAGCAATTTTTACGTATGGTTTAAAATAGGTCTTTAGATCCCCAATATCTGAACTCACGACAGGAACTCCCTCAGCCATATATTCAAAAAGCTTATTTGGATTTACACTCGCCATAAATTCATTAACTTTAAACGGAATAATACCGACATCAAAGTACTGAAGGTACTGCGGGTAATTTTCATATTTCACATCTTTGATGGAAATAAGATTTCCATGCTTTTCTTCAAGTCTTTCAAAATGTACTTTTGATTCCTTCCTCACGCTTCCGGCAAAAACAAATGTCCATTCCTTTCTGCTTTCAATTATATAATCAAGTAATTCAAAATCAAACCAGTCGCGGATATTTCCAATGTAACCGACTATCGGAGCCCTAATTTCATCTAATGCCCTCAATTTACTTCTGTCAGATTTTCTGAATATGCCGTTGCTATAACCATTAAAACACAAAAATGTATTGCCGTTATAGCTCTTCATCCGGTCAAAAAGCTTTTGGGATGTCGTAAGAATAAACGTGCACTTTTCTGAAAATAATCTCTCTCGCTCCCTGTTTCCTGCCACCTTTATTGCAACCATGTTAGATGTTAAACAGTTATCGTCCTGGCAATCATAAATAACTCCCATTTCATTTAATAATCCAATCAGGAAGATCAGTTCCGGTCTGTGGAATACAAAAATGGAGTTTTGGGGCAAAACCCCAAGTCGTTTTAATTTTTTCCTTAAGTGCAATCTTAACAATATCTTATTTATCCACTTCAATGGCGCAAATCTAATTGAAGCAAGCAAATGCTCGATAGTAAGAGGAGAAAATGCATATATATTTTCCTCTACTTGTCTGAATCTGTATTCGCGTTTAAACCAATTTTTAATTCTGGCTGGATAGAATAAGAATGTGTGTAATGAAAGAACTGAGGGTTCGACACATAATACAACCCCACCCTCATGATTAATCATGTTAGAAACCTGCTGGATAAACGGCTTTCTCGGACACGTGCTCCATGGCTCAGCAAGTGAAAATATGAGACAAAGATTTTTCAATACGGAACTTCCATAAGATTTGTGTTCTTAACAATTCAAAGTTTTAGCGTCAACAAGATTCAACGAAAGAGCTAAAAATTATTATACGTAAATTAGCTTTCTTCAATATTCATAATTCTTCCATATAGCATAGAATTCAATGCTTCAGCGTTCTTTTCCCACGTATTTTCTTTAGCAAGCTTTAAATAATCCTCTTTAAACTTTCCAAACTTACCTTCCATTGCCTTTCTGCAATAACTAACAAATTCTTCCTGATTTTTTGCATAACCGATGATATCCTTGTATTTCTCTAGTTCCGGCAATGCTGTTGTTACGACCGGGATACCAAGCGCCAGATATTCAAAAAACTTGTTAGGAAATACTCCTTCCATGACCTTGTTTACTTTGAATGGAATTATGCCTACGTCAAAATTAACCAGAAATGGAACAGCTTCTGATTGCTCCAGAAACGGGATTCTTACAATGTTTGTACATGCTTTTTCCAGCCTTTCAAATTCTTTTTTTGACTGGCTTGCGAGTTTTCCTATAAATTGAAACTCAACTTCTGGAAATTCATTTATCAATTTATTTAATAGCTGGAAATCAAACCAATCCCTGATGTTGCCAAAAAAACCTATTATTGGTTGTTTCTTTTCTATTCTCTTATCGATATGTAAATTTAGTTTAGCTTCATTCAAAGTCTTGAAGTCGTTTGCATTGGTCATGTAAACGCATGAATTGTTCAGCTTTATGGCCCTGTCATACATTGCTTTTGCTGTGCATAAAATAAAATCACTCTTAATAATGAGCTTTTGATTTAACTGGAAGTCTAGTTGCGACAATGTTCCATCGGACAAATAATCATAATTATCCTGATAATCGTAAACAACATAATTATGTTTAATTTTTTCTAACAAAGGGTATAATCTGTTATGGAATATCCATAAAATAATGTATCGATCCGGGAAGTGCTTTTTTATAAATCTTTTGTATTGAAGATTGTATAACCGTAAATCAATCATCGAAGTCCATTTGTATTTTGCCCAAAGATATTGATGGAAAAATATCTTTGGTGTAAATACATAATTGCCTTCAGCGCTCTTCCTAAGGTTATATTTTCCTTTCAAAAACGGGATAAATTTACCCCGAAATCTAGCAAAAATGTGCACTAATATCGAGACTGGTTGCTGAATCAATACAGCGTTAGCCCAATAAGAAGTTGATTTGATCATTTCCTTAATCAGATATCTTCTCTGATCAATCTCCCAATCAGTATAAAGAAAATACAAAAAGACAGGCTTTTTTTTGAATTTCAATCCGCTTTTACCTTCCAATAACCAAAATCTAATTCTTCAGCAATCATAAAAATAATTACCTTAATAAAATAGGATTGACAATTTGCACAGCCTGCATAAGATTCACAGTTTCAATTTAAACTTTTCTTTGAAAACAACCGGTAAATTCGCCGGACTATTTTCAAAGTTTCATGAATTGGCTTTCCTTCAAAATGTTTCTCAATAAAATATCTATGGGACCTCTCATAAAACTCTGATTTATCTGCAACAACGGAACTATGATGCAATATGGTGACCTGAGGGTAATAAACGACTCTTCCCCCCAATTTTCTTATCCTGAAACACAGGTCTTCTTCTTCAACATATAGGAAGAAATTCTCGTCAAATCCGCACACTTTCTCAAAAAACATTTTTCTGATCATCAAAAAAGCTCCGCATGTCCAGGCGCTTTCAGTTTCGCTTTCCCTCTTTCTGAATAATGAATCACCAAGGTTGAAGGTGGCCCAAGCATGTAATCCCCTGTATTCCCCGTGATCGTAAATAATCTGGTCTTCATTATCTGAAAGCATTCTGGGTCCGATTACCGCCACTTCTTTGTCGGTCAATATGCGATTGTATAACCTCTCTATCGTCTTGTCTTCCAAAAATTTCACATCCGGGTTGACAAATACGATGAATTCAGCCTGTTCTTTGTCCGAAATGAAATTATGACCGCCTCCAAACCCGAGATTCTTTCCAGACTTATAGAATCTAATATTGTTTGCAGAATACTTTTTCTCCAAATCTCTGAGATTATCTGATGAATCATTGTCTAAAACGCTTATTGCATAATTAATCTTTGAATTCTGCAAATCATTTATGATCCCGTCAATACATGCTTCTAGATAGGTCTTTGTGTTGTAATTGACAAGTTGAATATGTATATCATAGACCATATATTATATTGGCTCGGTTAAATCCCTAAATATAATTCCAGCGATTCAAGATATCCGCTAAATCTTAATCTAACCTCCCTATTAAAAAGAACGAAAAACAACAGTACAATTCTCATAAGCAAACCTGAGACATGAATAATTCTGATAACTGTTTTTTTGACCGCGCCGTAGTGTTTCCCGGCAAAAACCAGTCTGCTCTTGTATCTGTTTACAACGAAACTTTTCATGTTCTTAGATTGAATGACTGCGCCTTTGTGGACACATTTCAAAGCTGGGAAATATAAGTTTGAATAACCGGAGTTTTTCAGCCTTGAACACAACTCAATGTCCTCGTAATTCAGGAAAAAGTCCTCGTCAAAACCTCCCATTTGTTTGAAAACATCTTTTCTAATCAATAAAAAAGCCCCACTAACCCAGCCGGCTTCCAGTGGTTTTTTTTTCATAAGCCTTCGTTTGGAGATAATAAGCCATAATTTCCTGTATAATCTAATCATGAAAAATGCTTCTAAAGATTCAAGAATAATTCCCATTTGAGGACCAGAAGACGATTGATAGCTCATGTCTGGATTTAATAACATAGGCGCACAAGCGCCTGCGAAGGTATTCTTGTTCATATATTCAATTATTGGTGAAATACAATCTTCTACAAATAACGTGTCCGGATTTAGAAATAAAAGATAGTTTGAAACCGCATTTTGTGCGGCAATATTGCACGCAAATGCATATCCTTTATTTGACTCCATCGAAATTATGTCGCATTCCGGATACGTATCCAGTCTGTTAATTAGATCTGAATAATCAGAATGATTATCGACAATAATTATCTCATATTTCCATTCAATATCGAGTTCTTTTAAACTGAGCAGGCATTTCGAAATATCCGCCGCAGTATAATAGTTAACAATTATAATGGTAAAATCACATTCACTTTTCATCCATTAAATAATTAAATATATCTTCGGTTCTTTTCAATGCCTTTTCAAGATTGAACTTTTCCAGATAAGTATTATAGGCAGAATTAGATAGTTTTACACATAATTTACTGTCGTTCATCAAAGTCAACATGGCCTTTGCAAGGTCTTTTTCATCATGCTCAACCAGAATTCCGTTTTCCATATTATTTATTATTTCCGGGATGCCTCCCACTTTTGTTGATATGACTGGCTTTCCGAACCTAAAAGACTCGACAAGAACAATTGGCATACCCTCGCTAAAAGATGAAATGATTGAGGCATTAACATATTGGTACAATTCATAAAGAACGCTTCTTTCCAGCGAGCCTAAGAATAAACAATATTCATTTAATCCATTATTTGCAATATACAGATTTAGTAATTTCATATATTCCGAGGAACTATCATAAGCTCCTACAAATATCATGTAAGGCATTTTAATATTAATAATTCCTTTCAAATCATTTAGAGCTTCCAGAATAAGGTATTGGTTTTTCTTCTTAAATACTCCCGCAGTATTCAGAAATTTGAATCTACTTTTATCTGATATAAAACTAAATCTTTCAATTCCTATGACATTCTGCAACCTGTTTTTGCAATTTATCAGCTCATCCTCTATCCCTGGATAAATGTGAATAACTTTTTTGTTATTTGTTACTGAGACAAAATTGTTTTCTTTCGTTCTTGAATTGGGGATAAAAAATGCACAGGAAAAAGACAGAATCTTATAAACTAAGTGTCTGAGATTTACCGGATAAATGTCTTCTCGAATAAATATCACTACCTTTTTTTTCATGATAACGCTCATGACTAACGCCGGCCAGAGGAGAACAACAACATTAACCACTACTAAATCATATTTTTCACCAAAACTAAAATGAATTATTTGCACAGCCTGTATCAAAAATTTTAAGACATATTTAATATAACTCCACAGGCCCTCGTATATTACAGGCAAAAAGCCCCATTTGTAAAGACTCCATTTTGAACAATACTGTCCATATGAACCCGACCTCGGTCCAAACGGAAACAGACCGTGTAATTCGAACCTATCATTTTTCTTAGAAAAATAAATTAATAGCCTCTCAAATTCATCCTCAGCCCCTCCAGCTAAGACTGAACTGTGCGTAATGAATAAGATTTTACGTCTCTTTCTCTCCAAGCAATTCCCTTAAAAACATTATGTTTAGTTAAAAATGAACATCTTGACAATTGCACCTGCTACTCCAACGGAGCTTTATCAACATAAATATCACCCGAAAATTAAAAGGATTTAACAATTCTATTATCAATTTAATTGATTCAATAGAAGCCTTTACGTAATTAGAATTATTCATAAGCGTTCTTATCAAATTTTTCTCTTGATTCAGAATACCGCGCATGGCATATCTTCCCAATTTTATATCAGAACTCTTGGCATATTCTTTCAAAATAACAATTACTTCTTTCAATAGCTGAACGTATTTCAAATCAAAGTCGAACGAGCTTGTATTTGAATGCCTTCTGAACAAAACGAGGGGCCGCCCAATATAAAATGCCACATTGTATAATATGACCCGAAGCCATAACTCATAGTCTTCAGCCGAAACCGTTGAACCCTTTTCTCTAAATCCCTTTACCAAAAGGGTTCTTCTGATTAATGCAGACGAAGTGATTACTTCGTTACCTAAAAGCAACGAGTAAATATCGATTTCTTTGTCGCCAAGGCATTTATTGGTCAGCTTACCACTCGGATTGCCGTTAACATCAATAATTTCTGCATTCGAACAAATGAAGGAATATTTTTCTTTATATGCTAATTGCCGCTCTAATTTATCCTTAACCCACAAATCGTCGTCATCGCAAAATGCAACAAATTCCCCCGATGATTCCTGTAAACCTCTATTCCTCACCTTTGCTATATCCCCAACACGCCCAATATTCATATATCTGATCCTCTCATCTTTTATGCCCGCTACAATCGTCTTAGTATCATCAGTCGATCCATCGTCCACAATAATTAGTTCAAAATCGCTGCAAGTTTGCGCAAGGACGGAGTCAATAGTGTTCTTTAACAAATTACTTCTATTGAATGTAGGCACTATTACGCTTACCAAATGATTATTCATGATGCTTAGTATGTGCGACTGAAGGCAAAGTAAGTATATTAATTCCTCTAAGCTCCGATACGCCTAAGTTTCAAAACATCGCGAACAAGGAGTTTAATCTGAAAAACATCGCTTTTTCTGATTGTCGTAAACACCCATATGGTTAATATTGGCGCAATAAAATAATATCCATAATTCATATTGAACTGAGAGGCTAAGAATATGATCATAATAGTGGAAAAAGACATAACAAAAATATACAAACTTCTGAATCTAAATTCAAATTTTATTGTCTTCTTGATATAGTATATCTGCAAAATAGCAAATAAGCCATATGAGATCATATACGCTATAGAAATTGACTTTATGCCATTGTAGAAATAGTTAATTAAAACATATGAAAGTGCAACATAAAATATATTGTTCCCTATGTCAAACATAGACCATTGTTTTATTTTTAAACCTGTTGGGATAAACCACAATCCAAACACCCAACTTATTGCTTTCAAAAATTCGCCCAGTAACTGGAAAAAAAACAATTCCTGCGCCTCGAAAAACGAATGAGAATATAGAATTGAAATAAGATAAATTCTAAAGACAAAACATATAACAAGCAAAGGAGTATATAAGAAAAGAAAAAATTTTAATATTCTGTTTATTTCATCAATGATCTGTTCATTATTTCCAAAGGAAGACAATCTCGGAATCGCATAATTGGTTATGATAGTGAAAAACAATCCAAAATAGTTGGTTGAAATAGAAAATACGCTCTGATATATACCAAGTTGTTCAATCCCCAAGGAATTTACAATTGAAGTTCGGATATATAAAAATGTAAGCTGCTGGACAATAAGCATGACGAACATTGCAAATCCCATTCCGTAAATCTTCCTCAAAACGCTTTTGTCAACTGAACTTGTTTCGTTAAACCTTGGAAAGACGCCATATTTCTTCATAAATGTATAATTGACAACGATGCTTATAACGTAAGACAGGCCAATTGTTATCACTGCGCCTCTTATTCCCCAAAGCATCACTAAGGGGACGAATATTAAAAGCGATATGAAAATATTTATAACGGTAGTCTTTACATAAAGGTTGATTGATCTTATGGCTCTTAAATACAAATCAATCAAATTCGAAATAAATCCCAGCGGTAAAGCGAATGAGAAAATCAACAAGAGATTCCAATAAGATTCACTGGAGAGGAGTAATTTACTGAACAATTGAGGCGCTGAAATCAACACCACGCTCAATAATAAGATGACGGGAAAATTGTGAAAGAATATTGTTCTAACTATAAAATTTACTTCTCTGATTTTATTGTTAGCATGGTATTCAGCCACATATTTCGTAAATCCATTTGATCCGAAGGGGGTCACAACAAACAAAAGACTTGACACATTCATAAGCAGTGAGTAAATGCCAATTCCCGCAGTCCCAAGCATAACGGCAAGAATTTTGGTTCTTACAACCATAGAAAAAATATTGGCTCCTATAGATACACCGAACTTAGCCGAAGATTTAATTAAGTCTCTTATGACGCCTCCCAAATAGTTTGAATAATAAATAGCTTCCAAAATAAGCAAGCCGGAATTTGAAATACTGGGTCATATTCTGCTTATCCTCCAGGCTAAAAAATCCATGAAAATAACGGAGAGCTCTTTCATAATCTTTATTATACAATGCCAATTTAATCAAGTTACGATAGACGAAAAGACATCCTTGCTTAGCTCCATTCCGAATCAATTCATCATTATCTTTCAGGTAATCCGATCTTATAACAATGCTCCTCTCCAGGTTCCGCATCCATTCGTCAAAAGAAACAAAAGAGAGATTCTTTTCATGGATCCTGTATTTAACCAGGTCTTCACTAATGAATCTTATACGATGTTTTTTGGATACATTTAACCATAGTAAATAGTCCTCACCTCTTGTGCCGATCTCTTCTTCAAAACAACACGAATCTCCGATCGCATTTTTTGAAATTAAAACGCTTGATGTTACAATGTAATTCATCTCCAGCAATTTTCGTAATTCAAGATCGAAATCACTATCCACATCAGAATATACGTGTCCGCTCAAAACTGGTTTCGGCTCCTTCCGGAATTCAAAAAAACGTCTCCTAGACATAATCGCTTCAAAAACTTCGTTGCTCTCGTTCAATCTTTCTGCATTCGAACATATCATATCATATTCTTTAATGAATCCTAATTGTTTCTCCAGTTTATGTTTCATCCAAATATCGTCCGCATCGATAAATGCAATTAAATCATATTTTGATAGTCTGATTGCTTCGTTTCTCAGTTTGCCAGGATTGCCTGTGTGATTCTTTCTCAACAATTGAAAATTTTCGAGCCCAACGTATCTTTCCAATAGTGAGATGGTTGAATCAGTTGATCCGTCATCAACTACTATCAATTGAAGAGCTCGAAAGCTTTGATTCAACACAGATTCAATTGCCGTTGTTATATATTTCTCAGCATTATATGCCACGCATATTACACTAACCATATTCTAAAAATAATTAATTTAGTATTCCCGCGCTATAATTCCAATCGCGCAATATCACATATTCACGGTTAATTATGCGAAAGGTGAAATCAGTTTGATTCTCAATATTAATGGATGCTGATTCAGAACCGTTTTATGTTTGAACTGCCTTTTGGGTGCGATAATACATCAAACCCAAAATTACTAAAAGAAAATGCATATAAAAGAAAACTGTTGAAACCAAACCCGAATCAAAGAGTCCCATGCTCAATAAGCCCAGAGCCAAAGCCAATAAATAGCCGTAGAACAGCTTTTCATTTATATCGGTTGTTCTAAATGACGCCCTTAACGTTCTAAAGTTCAACTTTAAAACATAGAGTATTAAGATGCTTGTGAAAACCAATCCAAACATCATAATCAATCTCAAGTACGTATTATGGGGGTCAGATATGTTTGGTTCTGTTACTCCATCAATAGCCATGTATTTTACAAATATTGCCATGTTATGATACGCGCCATAGCCCCAAAGCAGCGATGTATTGCTAGCTGTAATCATATGATACGCAGGTATCAACAAAGCAAAACGTGAATAGAAAGATGAAGTCCCTTTAGCTTCAAAGAATGATGGAATAACAAAAACAAGGAATGAAATAAAAAAAGGTAGCACTAAAATAATTCTCTTTCTGAAATAGTAGGTTCCAATTATGGATATTCCAACGGTAGTTCCCACATATCCTCCGCGACCATAAGTAAATAATTGTGCTATTATCAGAACTGCCAAAGATGCGAATCTATAGTATTTTTCAAATAGTGTAAAATCATTTTTGCTAGCCAGTATATAATAAGTAAGGGTTATGATTGCAGTCGTGTAGAAGTATGCAACAAAATTCGGATGCACAATTATCGACTGAGATGTGAAATCATAGCGTTTAATTGGAGATAGGCCCGAAACTAAGATGACCATACCAATGAATGCAATAGCAAAACCCAAATTAGAGATAAATCTCAGGAATTGAAGAAACAACTCATTGCGAGCAATGAATATAGAAGGCAACTTGAAGAAAAACAAGTACACATAGCAAATAAAGGTAGACATATAGACTAAATTAAACCCTGAACTAATTTCCTGAAGATTAAAGCCTATAACAGAAATGCAGATAAAAAATAGGAGCAGCTTGAAATATTTACCGTCACCCAAAAAAAAATAAGAATTTGCCTGATTATTTACATTTCTAAAATCAAAGTTCAATAAGGATATAAAAAAAGTAAATAATAAAATCAAATAAATCTCGGTTTTCTGCAATAAAATCGCGCCTGGTAGCCAGGAATTTGAATAAAAAGTCATAGATATAATAATAAGCGCTATGGAATATGTAATCCGGGCATTGTCTGAAAAAAAATTAAACAATTACTTTATTGTATGGTTATTGTTTAGTAAAATTTGAATGCAAATTCATAAATTCTCTGGTCTTCTTAAAAGCCAACCATTTATATTTCAACACATAATATGAGGTGCTGAAAACAAAGCCAATAAACGTAAATATAACAACCATGGTTAATCTTTTTGGTTTGGATTTCCTCTCGGCAACATATGGCTTATCCAATACCATTATAGTTGGGGTTTCTCTCTTCTCTTCAATTTTTGCCTGTTCAAATATTGGTAGCAAAAAAGAAACAATTTTAGATTGAATCTCGACCTCACGCTGAAGTCTCAAATATGACATTACAATTTGCGGAGAATTTCCAAGCCTCAGGTATTCGCTCAAATCCGTAGAGTTTTGAATTTCAGATATTCTATTCTTAATTGAAGAAATTTTCGCTTCTTGGGTTTTGACTTCAATTTGATCCGGACTTAAAATCTTTTTCAATACATCTAATTTCACTTCCTCTGCTTTTAGTTCCGCTTCCATCGAGAATTCGGAGGTAGCAGCCGCTTTTACCTGTAAATCAGGAGCTATTCCATATACTATCTGAAAAGACTTCAATGTATCTTCTGATTTAGTCAAGTCTTCTCTGGCTTGATTGTACCTCTTTTCAATAAATTCCCTGTTGTTTTTGGCGCTTTGCACATTTAATTCAATATTAATCCTATCCAACTGAGATAATAGAAATTCTACCATTTCTTTCGCAACAACAGGATCCTTATCATAAACTCCAACAGTAAGTACCCCAGACAACTTATCCTGTTTAATCTCCATGTTAGTTTTCACAAAATTCTTCACGGCATCTTCCTTAAACCTATATTCATCCTTATTCATAATATCAAACTTGTCGATTAGGGGTTCTATACACCTTCTGCTAGTGAGTATTTCCTCATATGACGCCAATTCCCTTGCTGATTTGCCTCCGCTCACACCTATGTCATCCAAAGCCCCTATGTCCGGTATATTATCGCTAAGGCTGCTCAATAAACCCCCGCTCTTACTGGTGCTTTTTACAGAAGCTTCGGAAAAATAGATAAGGTCAAATACAAAAAAATATAATACTACGGAAATTACAAATACAATGATAGTCGGTACAAAAATTCGCCTTTTGTATCTGTACAATACAAAGAAAATATCAAAAATTGTAAATGGCTTATCATTAGCATTTATCTCTGAGCTGTTCTTACCTTTTTCCAAATCCATGAAATTAATTTGATGTTTTTATTTTTGTGATTGAATTACTACTAGCGTTAAAGTTACCACGCTTACTATTACCGATGCGACCTTTGATATCAAATCTATATCATATGCAAAATCTCTCTTCAATAGCTTTGGCACATATACAAAATCATTAGATTGTATCCTCGCTTTGTCAGGTTCAACCCATTCACGCGTCTTGAATTTGATTACCCTCATTTCATCCTGATCAGCCCTGTCCGCAAACCCGCCGGCGGCATTTATATAGTACGTGCAGTCTGCCCCCTCTTTGTATGGAACATACCCGGGCTTGTTTACCTGACCATAAACATATACCTGCTTCTTATTATCTCCAATATATATTATGTCGCCATTGTGCAATATTACATCCTGCGACTCGTCTCCCGCAGCCAGCTTTTCAAAATCAACGTTTACTCTGCCAATTTTATATTTCAGGTCCTGATTAAAATTATCTCTTTCATCTTTACTTGACAAAACATCATTGAGTCTCTGAGTGTAATAGACCTCTAGTGAGTCGCCAAGTTTACTTTGAACCGGCAGAGTATCAATCTTTCTAAACAACTCACTGGTTGGCAAATAAGCATTTGGAGTTAATCCTCCGCATTCCTTCAGTATGTCAGATAGCTTTGTATTATTCTTCGTAATCGGGTATCTGCCTATTTTCACAGCCTCTCCCAGGACTACAATTGCAAAATCTTCTCTCTCTTCTTCGTGCACCGGCACAACCACACGGTCGTCGGGCTGAAGTTTCATATGCTTATTCTCATTATAGTTTACGTACATCCTTTCCATTTTTGTTGCGCTTGGATTCATTCTTGCAATAAGAATACTGTCGAGAGATGCAACAGATGTTACCCCTCTGACTAGCTGCAAAGCTGTTTCCAAATCGTCGCCCTCAATATATTCAAACATTCCCGGATATTGCACAGCTCCCATAACCGAAATAAATCTATGATCCCAATCATATTTTGGTATATTTATGACGTCCCCTTCTCTCAAAAACGGATTAAATTTTTCATCCTGTGTGGCGAAATACTTATATAAATCAATTCTTTGGATTTGCCCGTTTTTTCGCTTCAAACTAATGTTCCTCAAACTGAAATTTCCTCGCTCACCCGGGAATGTGCCTGACCGCATCAAAGAAAGGCTGTCTGACATAACAAACGAAATAATAGTACTCGCCCTCATAATCGCTGAAACAGGGTAGGTTCCTTGTCCCACTCCTGTGACCGTAACGGTAAATCGCCTCGGTGATATTAAAGTCAGAGTGATATTGGCTGAAATATATCTCTTTTTAACACCATCAATAACTTTCTGTTTGGCTTCTGCCAAAGTCAAGCCGTTAACACTTATTTCTCCGACAGAAGGAACAATCAATGACCCTTCAGGGCTAACAATTATCGGCAATGGCTGATTTATTACTCCCCAAATTCCAAGTGAGAATATGTCATTGGGACCAACTATATATTTATTAGCGTCAATGGCTCCTTCAAGCAGCTGGTCGTTGTAGATGGTTGCGGAAGTGCTCGATGGCTCGATCTGTTTCAGGATATCATCAAAACCTGAAATATCAATCTTGGGAGTTGATATATCCATTTGCCTAAGAGACGACGTCTTGTCAATGGACTTATCTTGAGTTTTCTGAGAAAACGTGCCATGACATACCAAGACAAGCGCGATTAAAAGAAGAATCAGCTTTAGTTTATTCATTTATTTTGAAGATTAAATTTCTTTAATATATCATTTAAGACCAGTTCCGTCTTGTCAGTATTCTCAGATTCACAGTAAATTCTAAGCAAAGGCTCCGTACCCGAGGCGCGGACCAGCACCCATCCGTTTTCAAAATACAGCTTGCAGCCGTCTAACTCGCTCTTATCTATCACTTTCATACCGCCCACATCCGTCAAAGTTCTTGCCTTTTCGATCAATTCTGATTTCAAGTCATTACTGTCCAGATGCTGGTCTATTCGCTTGTAAAAAAATTTACCGTATTTCTCTTCTATATCCGAAATCAGTGAACTCAATTTCTTTTTTCTAGTCGCCAGCATTTCAGAAAACATCATTCCGTTGAATATTCCGTCACGCTCCGGTAAATGATTTTTCAACCCAATCCCGCCGCTTTCCTCCGCGCCTATAAGTATATCTTCTTTGATCATTAATTCAGAAATGTATTTGAACCCTATGGGGACTGTGTACAGTTTTAATCCGTAAGCGTCGCAAATCCGCTTTATCAGCTCGCTCGATGAAAAACCCCTCACAACTCCGCCCGTCATTTTCTTATCTTCGATCAAATAAGTAAGCAGCAAAGCGAACGTCTTTTGGGCATCGATAAAATTCCCATTCTCATCGAATATCGCTATCCTGTCGGCATCGCCGTCCGTTACTATTCCAATATCGTAATTTCCGGATCTTAGTTCCGAAGAAATCAGAGAGAGGTTCTTCAATACCGGCTCGGGACTTGAGCCTCCGAACGACGGATTAACTTCGCTCCTGATAGCCGTAACATCGATCAACTCATCCATCATCCCCTGGCCGGAACCATACATTGCGTCATAAATTATTTTTACGCCCGAACTCTTTATTTTTTCTATGTCAATATTTTTAGCCAGAGTATTGACATAATATTTTTTGCCATCTGTAAATTCGATTATCCGGTCTGACATAAGCTGGTCAAATAATTTATCGCCATAGTCAAAGTCATTATTGATCACTTTTTCAACGAAAGCAAGATTGGCCGGGCCCATCGAACCGCCATATTCATCTTTAAGCTTGAACCCGTTATATTTTGCCGGATTGTGAGATGACGTTATCATTACTCCGTATGCAAGGTTCTTATCCCTGGTCAACAGAGATACTGTCGGAGTTGTTACAAACGTGTCCGTAAGGTAAACCTTTATTCCGTGATTTCCAAAAACCTCAGCTGAATATGCCGCGAATTCCTTAGAAAGAAATCTTGTGTCATAACCGATGATAATACCGTTTTTTATTTTGGGATGATTTTCAAACGCCACCGCTGTCGCCTTTGAAATCCTTCTCAAATTTTCAAAAGTGTATTCATCCGCAATGACCGCACGCCAGCCATCGGTGCCAAATTTTATCGCCATTTATGAATTATGAACTTTTCCGAATTTAGTTTTAATTACGATGTTCGTGAGCCCATTTCTTAACGTAATCGATCGTCTCGTATGTGGGAGTACCGGGAGTGAACAGCTCTCCGACCCCAAGTTCTCTTAGCTTTGCAATATCTTCCTTAGGTATTATTCCACCGCCAAAAAGCAAAACGTTCTCTATACCTTTCAGTTTCATCTGGTCCAGGATCTTTTTGAATATGGTCATGTGAGCTCCGCTCAATATGCTTATGCCAATTGCATCTACATCCTCCTGAAGAGCCGCTTCAACTATCATTTCCGGCGATTGCCTCAATCCCAGGTATATAACTTCAATTCCTGCATCCCTGAATGCCGCGGCAATTACTTTAGCTCCCCTGTCGTGACCGTCTAATCCTGCTTTTGCGATGATTACCCGTATTTTCTTATCCATATGATAGAACATAAAAATTAAGACTCCAGAGACATTTCTGAAATCTTCTTGTGCGATACCTTTTGATATGTCAAAACTGCAGCTATACCTACCAAAACAGCGAACCAAAGGGTGGCTATCCTGATCAAAAGAGTGGAAGCAACTGCTACATTTTCTGCCACTTTTTTGAGCGAAACAAGCATAAATGCAATGCTCGCGTCAGTGGCGCCCAGGCCGCCGGGGAGCATTGTAACAGCCCCGGCAATTGTGGCAAAACCATATATAAATGTTGATA
The DNA here is from genome assembly GCA_963816535.1 of uncultured Ignavibacteria bacterium. Taxonomy (GTDB): domain Bacteria; phylum Bacteroidota; class Ignavibacteria; order Tepidaquicellales; family OLB5; genus CAWFKW01. Next base: position 110,810 of record CAWFKW010000003.1, read on the forward strand.
CAAAAATATCAACTTGAACCTGGTTTTCAATTCCAAAACTGTTGATTACAAAATAAAGCCCCAGACATTCAAAAAACCATGCAAAAATACTAAAAATTATCGTAATAATTAACTCCTTTATCCTTATCATCAGATAAATGCTGTCATAAGCCTGGTAGATTCTGTGAGAAATCTTTGAAAAAAACGAAAATCTCTCAAAAAAACCAATTACAGCATGTGAAATGGTCTTCGAACTCAACAAAGCCACCAAAATAACGAAGAAAACCCCAATTACTGTGATAAGCCTGCTGTCATATCCGAACATTATTACGCCTACCATGCACAAGAGTATTAGAGAAAGAAAATCGGTGATCCTTTCGGCAAGTACAATAGGGGCGCTCTTGCTTATCGGAGTCCCGTTATGTTCCTTCAGTAAATATGATTTAAAAACCTCGCCCACTTTGCCCGGCGTCACTGACATAATAAAGGATGACAGAAAAATCAAAAGGCTCATCTTCCTGTCAAGTTTAATGCCAAGCACCTTCGTATAATAATCCCATTTAATGAATCGCATTATATAATTACAGGATGAGAGAACCAGCAGAAGCGGAAATATAAGCCAGTTAAACTTCTCGAACGCGGCTAACAGCTGTCCGAAATTAGCGTAGATACTCAGAGCTAAATAAACAACGGCCCCGAATACAATAGAATATATTATCCTCTTCTTATATTTCTGAAACAATTATATCCTCAGGTCCAGCGCTTTTTTCAATGCAAGATAAGTCTTGACAATTGGTAAACCAACAACGTTAAAATAATCCCCTTCAATTCTTTTCACGAATGTGCTGCCAAAATCGTCCTGGATGCCGTACGCGCCCGCTTTATCCAGAGGAGAGCCGGATCTAACATAAAAATCTATCTCACTTTTTGAGAGTCTTCTGAAAGTAACAAGCGTCGTTTCAAATGTTTTGTAAGAGCGGTTCTTTGCCTTGTCTAATACAGCAATTCCTGTTATCACTTCATGGGTCTTGCCGCTCAGAAAACCCAGCATCTTCACCGCATCTTTTTTATCTTCAGGTTTGTTCAGAATTTTATTCCCGAGAACAACAACGGTGTCTGCCCCAATCACAACGGCTCTGCTTCCCGATTTAACGGCCTTCGCTTTTTCAAGAGCCAGCTTGCTCACAAAAAGCGGAATATTTCCTATGGCCTCCGGAAAATGTTCCGCAATATTTGCCGGTTCTACCCGGAACTTCAATCCGAAATTTCTGAGAAGAACTTCAAGCAGGTATTTTCTCCTTGGCGAAGCTGACGCCAGAATAATTTCAGGATGTAATATACTAATAGCCTGACTCCCTGAGCGGACTGACTCCGTAAATAGAAATCCCACGCATGACATTGTCAAATATCGCGCCGGCTGCCACTATAACAAGCAAAGAAATTATTATCTGCCTGTTGGATAAACTGATGATTAGTCCTTATTTTAGTTCAAGAAATGGTATATGTATATCTATATGTTATGCGGTAATTTTGAAGTTTGTTGTACCTGCTCTGTATGGCAAGGCAATATTATAATATTTGCAAATAATTTGGTATCCTATTAATTATATCCCCGGACTTAACCCTGTCGCGTTCCCCCGTTTTTCTTATTTTTACCTCGATTTCTCCATTTTTCATATTCTTTTCGCTCACTATTAACTGCACTGGTATTCCTATCAGGTCGGCATCCTTGAATTTCATTCCCGGGCTCAGCTCCGCCCTGTCGTCATATAATACCTCAAAGTTCTTTGACTGCAGTTCATCATACAGCCTGTCAGATTCAGCCTTCACTTCCGCGATTTTCGGATTAACGCATATCAAGTGAACATGGAACGGCGCTATCTCGCCCGTCCATATAATTCCGTCCTTATCATGATTGCATTCTATATGCGCGGCGGCAATCCGCTCAACGCCGATTCCGTAACTGCCCATGATAATTACGTTATCGCGTCCGTTCTCATCAAGGAACTTAGCGCCCAGCGCCTTCGAATACTTTGAGCCAAGCTTATAGATATGTCCCACTTCAATTGCCTTAACAATTCTAAGCTTTGAGCTCTTCCCGTTTTTGTCCGGCAGAGTCATCTCGCCTTCTTTCACCATGCGCATGTCATGATATTCAATACCCGGCGCATCGCGCGTGAAATCAATATTGCGGTAATGGTAATCGTTCCTGTTGGCGCCGCTGATAAGCTCATCGGCATCTTTCAAACGCAGGTCCGCTATCATTTTCACATCCTTGTTCTTAAATCCTATCGGGCCAATCGAGCCGGCATCAGCTCCCGCAATTTCCATAAGCTCCTCGGGATGAGCTGAGCGTATTCCGGCGAATATACTCTGCAGCTTCGGCTCGTTGAATTCATCATCCCCGCAGCAGAACGCCAGTATAAACTTATCTTTTTCTTTCTGATCTTTTGACGGAACCACAAAAACTCTCGACTTCGCTAAACGCGATTTATCCGTAGTCCCCAAAAACTCCGCAAGCTCATCTATGGTTTTGATATCCGGCGTATGAAATTCCTCAGCCGGCTTATTTGAATTCAATCGCGCAACAGGTTCAACAAATGAAACAGCAACCTCGATATTGGAAGCATAACTTCCGTCTTCAGCTACCACGCAATTATCCTCGCCTGAATCAGCTTCAACCATAAATTCTTCGCTTGCGCTGCCGCCCATGGCTCCGCTGAACGCCGAGACTACAAAAAATTTCAGTCCGCAGCGCGTAAATATATTTTTGTATGCCCTGTCCTGATCGTTATACGATTTATCCAGACCCTCCGGAGTAGCATCAAACGAATACGCGTCTTTCATTGTGAACTGGCGCGCGCGCAGAACTCCGCCTCTCGGGCGCGGTTCATTGCGGAACTTCGACTGGATTTGATACCACACTTGCGGCAAATTCTTATATGAAACTAAATTAGGCTTAGCAAGCGATGTAAACACTTCTTCATGCGTGGGGCAAAGTACCAGCTCGCGGTTCTTGATCCTGAACATGTTGTCGCCGTAGTCTTCAAGACGGCCGGTTTGCGCCCAGAGCTCATTGGGCGACAGGGCGGGAAGGTAAAACTCGTTGCCGCCGATAGCGTTCATTTCTTCGCGCAGGATTTGCTCAATCTTCCTGAAAACCCTTACCCCGAGCGGCAAATATGAATAAACTCCGGCAGTTAACTGCCTTATCATGCCGGCCCTCAGCATCAAAACATGCGACGGTATCACCGCATCCGTTGGCGCTTCCTTTAATGTAGGTATAAAAAATTCGCTGAATTTCATAGATTACAAATATAGAACATGGCAGGCAAAGGTTAAAGGGGAAAGGCCGTGAGACGGCAGACGGCAAACGTGAAACGGCAAAAGTCAAACTGATTCTAATGCGGCGTAAAACAAATAATTGCGCGCTTTAACCCAATCCATATTCGTAATTCAATATTCCTTTATGAGCGTTTCCGCAGGGATTTTCAGATGTTTGCTTAATGAACGGATCATCGGCAGCGTTAGTTTTCTTTTACCGTTTAGGATTTCTGAAACACGGCTTTTGTGGCCCATAAACTTTGCAAGGTCTTTGCGTTTCAGCTGGCCCTGATCCATGGCAAATTTTAATCGCCTCTATTGGATCCGGCGGAGGGATCGGGTAATGTTCATCTTCGTATTTTTCAACCAAAATAGAAAGCGCCTCCAGTTCATTTCCCTCCTGAGAACCCGGCTTAATATTTTTTTGCATCAGCCCATAAATTTTTTCCAGAGCCGCTTCATGTTCCTTTTTAGTTTTTATCGCTTTTAACATATTCTATAGTTTTTGCATTAATTTTGTCATACTCTTTGTGAGAACCAATCAAAACAATAAAAATTTGTTCTATGAAATACTCAATATCAACAATGAGCCTGTAATTGTTGCCTTTGATATTAAATGCCACTCTTTTCCCGCCAATAATGGATGCATTTCCAAAAGTTTGCTTCAGGTCGTTATGATTTCCCCATTCAGCTTTTTTTGCCTGTTCGTACCATGACTTCAAAGGCTCTTCAGAATCCGGGCGCTCTTTCCAGAATTTAACCAGAGTGTTTTTTTCGCAATTATCCGCATAAGCTCCAACAGTCAGATATACAAAAAGTTACCAAATTGGGAAAATGCATTATTTTAACCGTCTGCTTGCCCGCCTTTGGTGGGCCTCTGGCGGGCCTTCTGCCCAATTTATTGTTGCATTTAGCTAACAAAACATAGTATATTAGCGCTATCGCAGATATAAAATCTGGTTCTGCTTCACTTAAGCGTTAATGCAAATTTAACATTACCCGAAGATTTTCTTTAACACAGTTGCAAACATTATCATAATTCATTTAAAATTTATTTTCAGGCGAAAATAGTTATTCCGCCAAACTAAAAATAAAGGGAGAGAACAAAATGAAAAAACTGATTTATCTGGTTATTGTTGTATTTATGGCAGCTATGGTTGGCTGCGGTAAAACCGATAAGGTCGATACCAAAACCGACGGCACGGATGTTAAAACAAAAGACGTTGAAGTATCTACAACAAAGCTTCCGTCCGACTGGCCGAGCGACATTCCTGTTTACAAAGATGCTAAGCTTTTAGCCACTGCTAAGACTCCGCAGGGCTCAACCGCAACTTATGAAATAAGCGATAAGTTGAAACCGATCGGCGATTTCTACAAAGACGAAATGAAAAAAGCCGGCTACGAAGCTGATAAAAGCAACGATATGATGATGACCGATAAGGGCGGCATTATGATGTACAAAAAAAGCGGCAAAGAAGTGGACCTCACTATGGGATACGCTGATGCAACCGGCAAAACATCGCTCGTGGTATTGGTTAAGTAAAAGTTTTTGCATTTGACGTCTGCAAAACCAAAATCCCCTCATCATTTATATGACGGGGGGATTTTTTATTTTAAAACAATCGAACCCCCATCCGAAATCCTTTTCGTGTGAAAAATATTATTCTAAACAAAACAATTTTGGCTTTTTGGTTTTTAATCCCCCCTTTGTACAAAGGGGGGAATAGAACTTCATAACAGATTTATCCTATCTTTAAAATATTCCCGTCTTTAAGATTATTATAAACGGGGGTTCAGCCTTGCAATCATTCCCGACCCCGATCGGGAATCTTGGTTTTGCTATATAACAATCAAAACACTCACCGCCAAGGCGCAGAGGCCACGAAGAAATCTCCTGTAGGGGCGGACCTATGTGTCCGCCCGCTTTTCAATAAAAAATTTCACGCAGAGAACACGGAGAAAAAATCTGTTGAGCCACGATATTTTTCGTGGCGAAATCCCGATTTATCGGGATCATACCCGACCAGATCGGGAATCCAGACCTGTATTGATAATAGTGTTAATCGGTATGATAATAAGAAATCTTTACCATTTGTATTGCTTATGTTTCCTCTGAGTCCTTCTACGAAGAGACTCAGAGGGGACGGCAAACGCTTTTTTATCGTGCTACGACTCCACGTCGTGGCACGAATTTTTTTTGATTTATTTCCTCTGAGTCCCTCTACGAGGAGACTCAGAGCGGACGGTGAATAAAAGTTTTTGCAAATGACGTCTGCAAAACCAAAATCCCCTCATCATTTATTGACGGGGGGATTTTTTTTATTCCATCAACGCGATTATGTCATTCCCGCCGCGCCAAGCTTTAGCATGACGTAGGCGGGAATCTTGGTTTTTATTAATCCTGAGCTGTGGCTCAGACGGGTCTGCCACATCTTTACTGTCCAAAAATTCGCCGCTAAGGCGCAAAGGCGCGGGGACAATTGTGGGATATCAAAAGAATCTTTCTTGTGGTTCTTCATTATCCGCTCTATGCTGAGTCAAATTCTTATCAGCATTTACAAGAGTAGATAAAAATTCAGCATAAGTTTTCTGTTTTATTCTTCTTGTTTTTATTAAGGCTGCACGAATTATTTCTCCGTCAGCTTTGTGTTCTTTCAGCCAGTCGAGATGAACGTTATAAGGGGGCGATTGAAATTTGCACAGTTTTTCGTAGGTCTCAAATATGCCGGGGTTTTTATCCCTCAATTTCTGAGTAATTATATGAGTATAAAATTGCGCCAAACCTTCAACAACCTTTATATCAGTCGCCGAAAAGAAATTTGTATCCCATGTTTTATTATGAATGTCCTTCCCACGGTGCGTATAGGCATGCACAAGCTCATGACACAATACAATAACGGTCAAATCCTCAATATTCATATTGAAAGTTAAGGCAATAATTCCTATGGGGAGCCAGTAAAGGTGAATTTCAGGTATAAAGTAATAATACGCGCCCATAATATCTTCCTGAATTGAACTGATCTCTTTTGTGACGCTATAATTTTCCAGCTCTTTATTAATTGCATCAACAAATTCCTTCACCAATAGCATGTCGTCTGGCTTAGGTATTAACTCTAGTTTCTTTACACTCTCAAGATTTAATGTGGTTAGCAAATTTTTCAAAACAAAGTCGATGCCGTTTGCGGTATCAGAAAGTAAATGTCTCTTAAAAAGCAAATGCCAGGGAATAGATTTGTGCTTTTCTAACAACTCAAACAAAGGAATTGGTATGCCATTTACAATTTTTACAGGAATCAGAACAGGATTGTTTTCATCGTGTAAGCTTAAGCCAGTTTCTTTTACGATCATTTGCCTTAATCTTTGATTCCATCTGTCTTTAACGTTTCTAACTGTTTGCTGAATTGGTATTTCGAGTTTCTTAAAAATTTCGGCAAACTGCAATTCAACTCCCTTCGGAGTTCTGTCGTTATAGGAACTGCTCGAATAATATTTATCTTTCCCGCCAAACGTAATCATTGTATTTTGAACCTCTCGTATTCTTTCCTGCTTATTACTTTTTCTATTTTGGAGTCAACAATTGTTGCTTCCTCGTATGTCAATTCGTAAATTTTGTAAACCGCAATGTCCAATTGATTTTCCAAGTCTTGTGTTGCAAGACGTTTTTCTTTGTTCTTAATTATACCGTTTACCATGTTAATAATTTTTTCTTGAATGTTATCGCTAGGTAGTTTAATTGGCAATTGCTCCAAAAAAGTCTTTGAAATGTTTACCGTTAATGTTGAGCTGTTTGAAAAATTTGATGAATAATACCAATTCAATAATGAGGAATTTAGCAAGCCCAATAAGTATTTTATGCTAACAGTGCTGGTGGGTTTAGAATATATTATATTTGTAGAATTAAAGGTATAATATTTCTTATTGTCGTATGCTACAACCAATGGCTTTAAACCCCCTCCAATTCTTTGTGTAATTAATTTCTCATCTTTTAAAAATATTTCCTCGTCACGCGCTCTATATAATTTGTTTCGGTCATACATTATATATCTGTTATTGAAATGAGTTGCAAATCTTTTTATATCCTTTCCTTCTAACAAAGGTTTGTATTTGCTACTCTTAGGATAATCTGAAATATACTTGCTTTTACCCGGTCCTGTAGCAATTCCACCGGCAAGAATTTCGAAACAGACATCTAAGCGTTTTGTTTCATTATTGATTTTCGAATTTAACTTACTTGAATCAGCAGTAGCAAATATGTTAAAAGTATAACTAATATTTTTGTAAATATCATTTTGTTTAATATAACTAACAGTATTTTTTGCCACGCCTTTCTCTATGGCAATAGAATGCAACGTTTTTACTTCTGGCTCTAATATTGAATTCTGTAACATAATTATTATTGTTGAGGCCGTGACTTCAGCAAATATTCCAGAAGACAAGTCCACAATAGTGCGTAATGTGGTTTTATCTAAAATGCTCTTTCTTACTGAATCAAAGACAGTTGCTCTCAATATTGTATTCGGAACAATAAAGCTCAAAACTCCATCCTTTTTCATTGCATTGAGAGCATACAGGATGAAAATTGCAAATACATTGATTTTGCCAGATTGTTTAGCTCGACCCTTTTGCGAACCAATTAAATGTTTTAGGTACTTGTTTTTTATATATTTCTTAAACTCTATTGTAAAATCTCCTTTTCTGGTAAAAATCCACGGCGGATTTCCAATTATTATATCAAACCCTTCGATTATGCCGAACATCCACTTTGAATCAAACCAACTTGACAATTTGTGTGTAAATGGCTCCCATGTTGAAAGTTGCAGGGACCTCCCGGAATAGTCTCTTCTTTGAGAAATTAAGCCTGCAATTTTTATTTGTTCGTCGATAAAGTCTATCTCTATCTTGTCTTTTTGAACACCTGAGGCAACAAAGTAATCGTTTCTTAAATCTTCTAGTTTCTTAATGTGCTTGCTTTCGTCAAATAAAGAGATTCTATGAGTTTCTTCTTCAAGACCAATCAGTGTAGTTGCAGCTACGAATTTAAACTCCAAATTCGGCAAGGGAATAATTCCTCTATTATATTTTTTGTCATCAATTTCTTCCTCTACAACTAGAGTTAAAAAACAACGTAATTTACTAAGTTCAACCGCAATGGTTTGCACGTCGACTCCATATATACACTTTTGTATTAGACCAAATTTTCTTATAAAATTTAAATTCTCATTTTTGAATTTATTTTTAATTTGCTCTTTCAGTGTATTATCTTCAATATTACCTATCATTTTTTCAAACCAGAGTTCCGATTTTGGGTCAATCTTCTGTAGTATCAATAGCATCTTTTGTAGAATACCAATGGGAAAAGCACCACTTCCGCATGCTGGGTCAAGTATTTTCACATTGTCTATCGCATTGAGAAGGTTCTTTTTTTCAGGTTGAGTTAATGATGTTTGCTCGTTTGAGTAAGCCATAAGTAATCGAAGCTTCTCCTCTCCAATTTCAGTCTTGCTTTTTAGGTATATCATTAAGGATTCATCGACCATATACTCCACTATTGCCCGCGGTGTATAATAACTGCCAGTAGATTTTCTTGCGGTTTCACCTGTTTCTGGATTAATTTCCGCCAGCAAATTTTCGAAGATTCTCCCCAACATCTCGGGATCGACAGAAAGTTCAATGTCTATCGAGGTATTTTCATCAATTGTAAAATTGAAATTTTCAAGTGTACCAAATAATTCTAAGAACCAACTATTGGGTATCAAAAGTGTATTTACTAGAGATGGGACATAAAAGTCATCTTCGTTTGGTTCAAATAATCCCCCATTTAGAAATGGAACATCTTTATAGAAACCCTTTTGATAATCGGTAGATCTTTCTTCTGATTTAGTATTTAGTGCCTCGAAGAATAATTTCTCAAGAACAGAATGATAATAATTTTGATTTTTGATAACTGCGTTACTTGAAAGTATCTCTGAGGGAATTAATGGCAAACCGTTTCTTGAAACCTTCTTATTTAAAAACCAACAAAATACTATTCTGCCAATTAATCTGACTGCAAATTCCTGAAGAGTTGTTTTATCGGTAAAGCTAGGTAATTTCAACAAAGGCTTGAAACTTTTTATGCTACCGCTAACGGTTCTATCGCCACCAGAAAGTCTAGTAAATTGTAAAGCAATTTCTGTAAAAAAATCTTTTGTCACCTTCTCTACGCTGAACGCATCTTTTATATCATTAAGCAATTTTTCGCTTTTTAAAAGGATATCGAACCTGTCCACAGCAGTTCTAACTGTTTCCCCTTCTCCTAACACATAAGTAAAGCGTTTCGGCTCTGTTTTATTGTCAATTCTGTTTCCAATCTCATCTTTAGAGGATGTTTCAGATATATAGGAAAAACGCCATTTGTTGTTTAACTTGTAGACCGCGAAACAACCATCTACTTGCTTGTAATATTTCCTTAAGAGATTTCTTACTCCAACCTTATTTCTTTCTATTTGAATATTCTCGTTTAATTCAATTTCAAAAAGACCGATAAGCATTCCATCCGTTGTCTCGAACGTCCCAAGTTCATATCCATTCTTTGCTATGCTTTTGTCAAGTTCTAAAGTGAAGGGATTGGTTAGTAGATCGGGCTCGTTTGTAATGTTCCTGATTAATTCAATCCAGTTGGCACGCTGATATTTTTTATTTAGGATTGCTTGTAATTGTAAACGGTTTAACATTAGAGTGTTATTTTAAAGTTACATAAATGATTCCGATATAATAATGTCGGGGTCCTTAATTTTTATTTTTGTGTCAGTTTTTTGGTCAGTGTCAGATCGCATATTGCCAATATATTTTTTAGCGATTTTCAAAATTTCTATCTCTTCGTCTGCCGCTTTAAGTTTTTTCTTTCTGATTCTTTCAAGTTCTGTAGTAAGATTTGTGTATGTACCGTCAGTTAAAAGCTGAGTTAGCTTATCAAAAATCTCTTCAAATTCATCCGTTACGGCTACCTTTCTAAGTTCTCGCAGCATTTTCTTAACATTATTAGTCCTTGCATCAGCCTTATCTGCCACGCTAAAATGCGCTCCAGAATCCTGCGTCATCTCTTCTTCAAATTTCAAAACGGCGTTTGAGATTTGTTCATAGTGACTTTCGGGTAATTCTTTTGCCGTTTCATCAGCTTTTGCTTCGAATATTTTCGCAGCGTGTTCAAAGTTTAAAGGATATATTTTGTTTTCGTTTCCAGAAAGATAAATCTCTTTCTTTTTACCCTCTTTAACATAGCAAACGGAATGCGATCTAATATCGAGTTTCTTATCTTTTTCAATATTTGCTTCAAATCCATCTCTCGCGGTTCTTGCTTTCAATGGAATATTTTTAATTTGCTTAAATTTTCCGGGCTCTTTTTCTCTGAATTTTCTTAAAAATTGCAAATACTGAAGGCGAATATCTTCTTCTTCGCCTTCGCCTGTTCTGTAAAGATTAAATTGTTCAATAATTTCCTCTAGAGTATATATTTGTGAATCCTCGCCAAATGCCGAATGAAATCCCTGAAGTTTCATGTAAGCAGTTCTTTTCAATTTTATTTGAGCCTCTCCCTGTGCCGAGGGATAAAAATTGTAGTTATAAATCTTACCTGCAATTGAACCAATTCTATTTAAACGACCGATTCTTTGCATCAGGCGTGTGGCGTTCCAAGGCGTGTCATAATTTACAATTATATTTGCCCTGTGAAGGTTAACACCTTCAGCGAGAACTTCGGTTGAAATGATAATATTATATTCATCTTTATGGTCACCTGTGTAATTCGCATCAAAATTTTCAGAAATTTTATCAAACAAATTTTTACGGTTTGTACTGGAAACTGTTAATACATTATTAAAACCATGTGTAGCCAGTTTTTTTGTTAAGTATTCGGTAGTATCTTTTGATTCGGAGAAAATTACTAATTTTCCTGTAGGATTTTTTACTGTGTCAAAGATCTGTTTTTGCATCAACTCTAAAAAAACATCAAACTTAGGGTCGTACTCGATTTTTTCCCATTCTTTACAAAGCTCATCAAGCATATCCTTATCATGTTTCAATCCATCTGAAAATTCTTTTTCGAAATCCACGCTTTTGAAAACCCTGTTTCCGGGTTTTTCGTCAGAAATTTTTAAAATTTCCAGTTCAATATCTTCATCATCATACTTTTCTAAGATCAGTTTGTTAATATCTAGGTCGGGAGCTATAAAAACTTTGTCCTTTACAAACATAGCAATCATATTATTAGTTGAAACCCGCATTCTATTAAGCGAAATCTTAAACGCATAAAAACTGCTTTCAAGTCTTTTCACAAGCTGTGTTTTTATTATGAATGCCAATGACCTTGCTGTTAAATCAGCATTCTCATATAATACTTTATGTTCTTCTTTAAGAAATTTGATTGCCTGATACCTATAGTATTTTAAACCGTTTTCATCTGTTAACACATTCATTGTGTTGTAGAACAGTTCATTTAAATTATCATCAAGTTTGTATTCTTTTGCTATTGGGGGTTCAATGCCGGGAAATTTAATTTTTTGCTCTTCAAGATCCTTCACATACATTTCTTTTTGTAAATCTTTTCTTGTTCTCCTAACGGTAATTTGCTGTAATACATTTTCTCTAATATCCTGATATAACTTCCTAATTTTATTTACATCAAATATGGCCTCTTTCTTTATCTTTCTGTAACGTACATCAATCTTACCGAAAAATGACTGTAAATTGATACCCAAGGTTGACCTTCTAACGTTTTGGAACAAGGAAATCTGATGATAAATGTCTTGTGGCCTGTTATTTAATGGTGTAGCTGAAATCAACACAATCTTTTTTTCCCATCCCTCTATCATACCTTCATTTGCTCTGCCTGCTTTGCATATTAGCTGAAGATTCTGAAACATTTGAGAAGTTTGGTTCCTGAATTTGTGAGCTTCATCAACTAAGATTAAGTCATATTCTTCTTTCAGGCTATAATCTAATGAAGTTCCGTTTGCAATTTTCTCTAAACTTCCATTGCTAATAAATTCAGTGTAAGACTTCAAACCAAACAAGTTGAAAGTTCTCTTCCAATTACTCTCAACCGCCGGAGGATAAACTACCAATATTTTTGTATTCTGTGCGCCGTTTGTAAGGATGAATTTTTTAGCAAGCATTGCGGCAACAACTGTTTTTCCGGTGCCAACAACGTCTGCCAGAAAAAATCCGTTGTGGTCAATAAGCATATTGTATCCTTGGGTTACAGCGTCGACTTGATAAGAAAGTTTTTTGAAATGTTTTAACGGTATATCGCCAATCGCTTCCGGGTCATATTCAATATTCTTTCCAAAATATTCTATCAGAAATTTTATGTAAATTTCAAATGGAGTAAATTCCTTGCCAAGGTGTGTTTGTTCTTTTATTTTATTAAAGTCTTCGGGGAGAATATCTGTTGATTCGGTCCAAAGTTTTTCAAACTCTTCATTTGCGAATTTCACATCTTCATAATCTCTTAACTCAACATTAAATTCATAATTTGCCTTATTGTAATTCTTGCCAAGTCCCGCATCAGTAAGATTTGACGAACCTGTTATTACTAATCCGGTTGAGTGTTCATTAAATTGTTCGGGTAAAAAGATATAAATCTTTGCGTGAAGTTTTTTTGATTTGTGTGCTCTTATTTCAATTTTTTTATCTACAATATCCTGCATAAAATCTAAAATTCCCTGTTCAACTAATTTATCATATCGTGCCTCGCGTATATCTTCTTCCATCCATCTTACAAATTCTTCTCTTGTCTTTTTATCCTCCCCAAAAAACATTAAACCTCTTCTTTGGGCTTCTGCCGCCATGTGGTCGACGTTTATTCCAACAAGTATTTTTACTTTTGGTACTTTAAGTAAATGTTCTCTAATGGAAAAATATCCTGAACTTCTGAAATATCCGACAACTGCATTAAAAGCATATAGATTGGGCATATAAGTAAACACGCCTTCAAATTTCTCAAAGAGGCTGTTACTTTTTTCATTGGTAAAAAACTTAGTTGACATTAAAGTAGAGTAGATTCTGTAATTTTCAAATTTACACATTCTCATCTATTTAAAAAAGTGTTAAAATTGAGAGATTTTGTGCATCCTGAAATCGTTTCTACTTTGCCATAATTTTGCCGGGAGGGTTATTTGCATCAAAAACGCGGGAATTACCGAATTTTTGCCTAATTTCACCTGCCTCCGCTAAAGCTTCAGCAGGCAGGCCAATTCACTAATTCATAATTTCACCATTTCCCTATTTCTTTATTTCTCTATTTCTCTATTTCTAAACATGTGTATAAATTTTTGCATTGACTGTGCTATGCAGATGTATTATACTTGCAACAGCGGGTTATGTAAAGGAGTTTCCTGCAACAAAACAAAAAACTCCGAGTGGGAAATAAGGGCGCTCACCCTGAAGGTGTTTCCTGCCGTACACATGGTTGGCCAAACCGATGCCGAGACGTGAATTCGTCTAACTGGTTGAAATCAAATTATTGTCCCTGGGGACAATTTTATTTTTACTTTAAAAAGACGAAAAAACAAAAAAGTTGATAAAGTTAAAAAGTTCATAAAGTTAAAAGTTATAAGGTAAAAGAAAAAACAAATAAGGAAAAGCAAACGTGAGACCCGCCAGAGGCGGGCAAGCGGCCCTCCAAAAAGCAGAGGCGCGTATCTTCGTTATTCAGCGAAGCGCCGGCAGTTGCTATTATTTAGTCAATTAACCCAATTAACCCCAATTAACTTACTTTATTTGCTGTTTCTTATTTACCTTTTCGTTTTAGTTTTTACTTTTTACGTTTTACTTTTTACCTTTCACTTTTCACTTTTCACTTTTTCCGTTTCACTTTTCACGTTTTACTTTTTACGTTTTACTTTTTCCGTTTCACTTTTCACTTTTGTTAGCTATCTTTGTAAGTACTTGATTTGATCCCATACGGGAATTTATTGTACGATTGATTAAACAGTTAATATTATATAGAGAGGATTTTATGAATTTCGATTTTAAAAACCAATTATACAGTTTCGCAGCTTTCGTTTTCGCCCCGGTTCTCTTATTTGCACACCCCGGCTTCGGTAATTCAACAGGTTTTGTGCATGGTTTCGCGCATCCGCTCAGCGGTCTTGACCACATGATAGCAATGGTCGCTATCGGTATTTGGGCAGTGCAGGTCGGCGGCAAAGCTACCTGGCTCATTCCGCTTTCGTTTGTTTCTATGATGATAGCCGGCGCGGTTCTGGGCGCATCGGGCATAGCGCTTCCGTTTGTTGAAACGGGCATAATCATGTCTGTGCTGATTCTTGGCGTACTCATTATAGCGTCGGTCCGCATGCCGGTAATACTTGGTATGATAGTGGCCGGATTGTTCGCGCTTTGCCATGGGCACTCACACGGGACTGAAATTCCCGCAACAGCTTCTGGCATCGCGTTTATCGCGGGTTTTACGCTTTCGACGGTTATGCTGCATCTGGGCGGCATCGGGCTTGGCTACACGGCTGCAAAGGTTTCGAAAGAAAAACTTGTGCGCCTTGCCGGCATCCCGATATTCATCGCCGGATTGGTTATGCTGTTCATGTAATATATTTTTTAAAGTCTTAAGTTGACAACTTCTTGTCTCCCCCTTACTAAGGTCTACGACTCTTCGGGGTCAAAGACCCGCAGGGAAGACTTGCAGAGCGGGAATCCATTTCATATGTCACTCCTAACGGAGCTACTAAATTGATTCTCACTAGTTTCTACAAATATTCCGCTCCTGCGGAGCTCATAAAAAACTAAAAGTTTTAGCTTTTTTATACTTTGCGTAATTTCAGTTAGTATTTACTATTTGATGTCTGCCTTCTGCTTGCCCGCCAGTCTTTTTGGAGGGCCTTCTGCCTTTTGTTTTTACCGTTTTGACGTTTCCAATCTATTGAACGATTCTTTTCTAAAGCATAACTTTAAGTAAATTGCTCTTGACTTATTAAAATAAAGTAGTTATCTTTATGCCCCTCTTATGGAGCGTCAGATCCAATGCCTACGGGGGGTTTTGGAAGCGTCAATTCCGGCGATTTTTTAAAACGTGATGCCGGAGCTTCTGAAAACAGGCGTTCTTTATGATATGATAAGTAAATTTAAACTACCTATAATAGTGTATTGCTGGCGCTCTATTATATACCTATTTTTGAGTAGTCGTAATAGGTTATTTTATAACGTAGGTTACTAACAATTTTTTAAAAGGAGTCGTCATGGAAGCGGCAAGAATAAAACCTGATTCACCAGGCAAAGCGTGTGCGGCGTTATCGCTGCTCGTAATTGCGGCAATGCTATTTGTGATGAATACAGGGTTAGCAGTTTCGCAGATCACACATGAAGTCGGCTTGACAGATAACATGGCGGGCGCATACGGCATGGACGTATCAAAAAGCGCTTCGGATATAAAAGTGTTTAAAAACTATCCCGAACCGTTCACCGCTTCAACAACAATAAGATTTGAAACCGCCGCCCAGGTAAACCTGAGGGTAACTATTTACGACCATAACGGCGCGTTTGTAAAAGCTTATTTATTCGACAACATGGCCGCAGGCATGCACGAGGTTAAAGTAGATGGCGCCGAGTTCCCTGCGGGCCAGTACACATACAGATTTGTTTCAGGCAACTATTCACAGAGTTACAAGATGAATTTAGTTAAGTAACGAGAAGAAATATTTTTCCTCCATGAGCCGAAGTTCTTTAAGATGAACTCCGGCTCTTTTTTTAT
This sequence comes from uncultured Ignavibacteria bacterium, assembly GCA_963816535.1. Classification (GTDB taxonomy): domain Bacteria; phylum Bacteroidota; class Ignavibacteria; order Tepidaquicellales; family OLB5; genus CAWFKW01. Next base: position 126,855 of record CAWFKW010000003.1, read on the forward strand.
ACCCACTGGGAGTATTCTCCCCACATCTTATTACATTTGAATTAATATGTAAATTTGTTAAATTTGTTAATATCATGCAGGAAATAATAAATGATATTAAGGAACGTCTTTCGGATGCAAACGGCTTTCAGGGGGTTATATATACTGAAATTCTGAATTACCCGGGGTTTGAGGTTCCCAAAGATAAACTGCTGGAAGCAGCCCGGATACTGAAGGATGAATTCGGGTTCGACCAGCTTAGGGATGTTGTGGGCGTCGATCGCTTTGTAAAGCAAAACAGGTTTGAAACCATTTATAATATATACTCAACGGAAAATCTGAACAGGATATTTTTGCGGACGCGGCTTGATTCAAAAAAGCCGGAAGTGGAATCGCTGTGTTCAGTATGGGCATCGGCCAACTGGTACGAGCGCGAAGCTTACGATATGGTGGGAATAATTTTTCTTAACCATCCCGACCTCCGCAGAATTTATATGATGCAGGAGTATGAATATTTCCCGCTGAGAAAAGATTATCCGCTCATGGGTTTACCCGGGGCGGTGCAATTACCGAAGAAATAAAATATGTCAGAGCACATCACGCCGGTTGAACCGGAGACACACCAGGGATTAGATAAATATGCAGGGATATTAAAAGCGCTGGAGTCAGACGACGTAAAAGCATATTTCGAAGATGCGCTTGAAAACCAGCTTGTGCTGAACATGGGCCCGCAGCATCCGGCCACGCACGGAGTGCTAAGGCTGCTTGTCAGCCTTGACGGCGAGACAGCCGTGAACTGCGTTCCTGAAGTAGGGTACCTCCACAGGGGCTATGAGAAGCTTGCTGAGAACATGACGTTCCATGAGTTCATTCCTCATACAGACAGGCTTGATTACCTCTCCCCGCTCGCCAATAATGTTTGTTACGCTATGGCGGTTGAAAAACTGCTTAAGCTTGAAGTACCTATCCGCACAAAATTCATAAGAACCATCTGCTGCGAACTGGCGAGGATAACTTCGCACCTCGTTTTCGTTGGATGCATGGCAATGGATGTTGGTGCTCTCACTGTATTTTTGTGGACGTTCCGCGACAGGGAAAAAATTCTGGACATACTGGATATTTTAACGGGCGTACGCTTTACGACTACTTATACTAGGATAGGCGGAGTCGCGCTGGATATGTCAGACGAAGTAATTGCGCGCATAAAGAAATTCCTTGATGACTTCGAAAAGAATCTCAAAGAGAGCCAGGACCTCATAGAGCGAAACAAAATTTTCATAAACCGCTGTGAGAACATCGGGCACATATCTAAAGAGCAGGCGCTTGCTATCGGGCTTACCGGCCCCAACCTCAGAGCGTCCGGCGTTAAGAAAGACCTCCGGAAAGACGAACCGTACCTTGTTTATGACCAGCTTGATTTCGAGGTGCCTGTATTAACAGAAGGCGACGTGCTGGCGAGATATTACATAAGAATATTTGAATTATACCAGAGCGCAAAAATATTAAGGCAGTGCCTTGAGATGATGCCTGCAGGACCCATCAATGCGGATAACACTAAACAGGTGCTCCCTGAAAAAGAACAGGTTTACACTAAGATGGAAGAGCTGATCCATGACTTCATGATCGTTAATTTCGGCAATCTTCCTGAGGCGGGCGCCGAGGCGTACCAGGCGATAGAATCGGCAAAGGGCGAGCTTGGTTTTTATCTGATCAGCGACGGCAAAGGCTACCCGTTCAGGCTGAAGATACGCTCGCCGTCATTTTCAAATCTGCAGTCGCTGCCAATAATGATGAAGGGCTGCATGATATCAGACATAGTGGCAATTATAGGAAGCCTTGATCCCGTGATGGGCGAGACGGATAAATAAATTCCCGGATTAATTTAATGGACATAAAATTTACTGAAGATAATCTAAAGAAGCTGGAAGAGATCAAGTCGCGTTACCCTGACACACAATCAGCTGTAATGCCCGCGCTGTGGATGGCGCAGTACCAGTTCGGCTGGCTCTCTCACGACGTTATGAAATACGTGGGCGGCCTGCTTGATATGCCGGTCGAAAAAGTGCTTGGCGTAGCCGAGTTCTATACAATGTTTTATAAGAAGCCTGTAGGTAAATATCATCTGCAGGTATGCACCAATGTATCATGCATGCTGTGCGGCGGATACGACGTGGCCGACTACCTTTCCCAAAAGCTGAAAATAAACGTAGGCGAAACAACCCCCGATAATCTTTTTACTCTCTCTGAAGCCGAGTGCCTCGGAAGCTGCGGCACAGCGCCAATGATGCAGATAAACGATTATTACGAGGAGAACCTCTCTAAAGAGAAAATTGACAAGATATTAAGAGACCTTACCAAGAAGGCAAGCAAACAAACTTAACTGAGATTAGCAGAGTGGAAAACAATATTGTATTAAAGAAGCATATACCCGGTTACCATGAGATAGACGTCTATATGAACAACGGCGGCTACGGCGCATTTAAAAAAGCGCTGAAAATGGATACAGATGCTATAATTGATGAAGTGAAGAAGTCTAATCTCAGGGGCAGGGGGGGCGCATGTTTTCCGTGCGGGCTCAAATGGTCTTTCATGCCGAAGAAAACCGATAAGCCAAAATACCTTTGCTGCAACGGCGACGAATCGGAGCCGGCAAGTTTTAAAGACAGGGAGATATTTGAATTTAATCCTCACCAGTTTATTGAGGGTACTCTGATTGCATGCTATACGCTTGGCATAAAAACCGCTTATGTTTATATCCGAGGGGAATATTATAAATGGCAGATGCTTCTGCAAAAAGCAATCGATGACGCCTACGCAAAAAATCTGATAGGGAAGAATATACTCGGAACAGATTTCTCAACAGACATATTTATTCACAGGGGCGCGGGCGCTTACATATGCGGCGAAGAGACAGCGCTGCTAAATTCAATTGAAGGCAAGCGCGGCATGCCCAGGGTGAAACCGCCGTTCCCGGCGAACTTTGGCTTATGGGGCTGCCCAACGACAATTAACAACATCGAGACACTAACATGCATTCCTCCCATTATTGAAAACGGCGGTCAGTGGTTCAGCAAGATCGGCGAACCTAAACATCCGGGCACGCTGCTGTTCGGCGTCAGCGGGCATGTAAATAAACCGGGCGTATATGAGCTTCCTTCAGGGACGCTGCTTACGGATATCATATATAATTACGCCGGCGGCGTTAAAGAAAATAAAAAAATAAAAATGATAATTCCGGGCGGATCCTCAATGCCGCCTCTTACAGGAGATGAGATCGAAGGACTGAAGATGGATAACGAAAGCCTAAAGGCCATAGGTTCGGCTATTGGCACGGCGGGCATAGTTGTGATGAATGAAGATACGGATGTTGTAAAAGTTCTAAAACGAATTGCAAAATTTTATTACCATGAGTCATGCGGTCAATGCACTCCGTGCCGGGAAGGCTGCGGGTGGATGCTCAGAATTATTGATAGGATAGATAACGGGCTCGGGCGCGAACAGGATCTGGCGCTTTTGACAGACGTTGCAAACAACATCGAAGGGAATACAATTTGCGCATTCGGAGAAGCTGCAGCATGGCCGGTAAAATGGACGGTAAAAAAATTCCTGCCTGAATTTGAAAAGAAGATAACAGCTAATAAACCAATTCCTCCTCAAAACGTGGTTCACTCTTTCCGTTTAACTGAAAACGTGTAGCTACAAGTTTTGATTTAACTCCAAAATTAACAATCATTTAAACCCTAACGTATTCACGGTATTGTATATTTTAAATTTTAGCGGAATATTGCGTCCAGCTACTTAACAATTTCAATTAATTTAAATGTAATAATCATTTTCATTAGGAAAAGAGCAAGAATTTTTAAATTAATACTAATAGAAACAGTTAATTAAACAAACGGAGAAACAAAATGGATCAAAATTCATCTGCTAACCTCAAGACAACGGCAATGGGCAGCGGAACATCCCAACTTTTCGGTAGCAATTTCAAAAAGGACAATATGGAGAAGCGAATACAGGAGCTAACCAAAGAGTCTACCGAATATCATGAACTAAAAAAATATGTCATAGATAAAGGCGTAAACAAGATTCACGCTGAAGGATTTGCGGGACGTTACGCGCCGGCGATTCCCTCTGTGATAGCTCTTGTTCTCTCATTATTTATTGATGTATCAAAAGTTCCTTTTTTGGGCAAGGTAGCCGAGAACCTTGCAAACATAGTTTTCCCTAACTCGGTAACGCTTAATAAAGGCGTCGAGCCGATAGCTATTTGGTGGCTGCCGTTCATAGTATTTGTGATTTTTGTTTTGCTTGCAGAAATGTCATACAGGAAACTGATGAAAGAAGTAAGCCAGAAAGGATGCTCGCAGGAAATCATAGAGAGGATAACCACAAGGTACGCGAGTATTGTAGATGGCATTGGAACCGCGCTGCCGTTACTTGGCGCCGCTATCCTGCTAATCAGTATTAAAGAAGGTCCGATAATTTTCTTAGGTTTCTCCGTTCCGTTTGAAATTAAATCCATAACAATTCTTGCAATAGCTAAATTATTCGAGTCGGTGTTCGATACGCAGGGTTTGAAATTTGCAGAACTCCGCGAAGAGCTAAACGATCTTGAAAAAGAGTACTACGGCGAGAGAGAAGAAATACACCAGAGGGCAATACTTCAGCAGCTGCATGACGGGTTCACTAGAAGAGGACCTGACGCGGCGGCTGTCACCGGGAAGCTCACGAAAGAAGAAGCTGAAGAAATAATGAACGCTATGAAGAAGGCGGCTGATTACGGCGAGGCTATATCGAAGCAGGTTGTGATAATGAAGAACGCTATTATGGAGATGAGCAAGACCAACGTACATGATTCCGAATTACTCAAAGAATTACAGAATACAAGCCAATCGCTCACAACTGCGCTCGCTGCGGCCTCACAGACCGCTGAATACAGCGAAGTTATGAAGAACAATCTTGAAGCTATGAGAAACCTGTTATCGGAACTGAATAACGTGAAGTATCCGGATGAATCTTTGCTGAAAGAGATCCAGATCACGACTCATATGCTTACCGAAACAGTCAATTCGCTGAAAGACGCGGGAGCGAGCAAAGGCATCGAGAACCTGGCATACATTGCAGGAAAACGTTAACTAAAATATTCTGAGTAATAAAGGAAATTACTTCTAATGAAAAAAAACAGAGACGTAAAATTTATCATATACCAGGCTCTATACATTTTTGTCGTATGCGTTGTGGCAATTAAGGGGGCAAATCTGGATCTTACGCAGGTTGTTGAAGACGACGGCAAACCAAAGGTTTTTATCTCGCCTGATTCGCTGGATAAACTGATGGAGATAATTAAGAAGTCGATCATTGTAGACACCAGCTTATATGTTATTATTAAGAAGAGCGACCTGGAACATATGGACGAGAAGATCAAACAGCTTGTCGTGAACCAGCAGCCGCCGCTTGTGCAGACTACTCCTGTTAACATGAATACAAGCATGATAGAAAAGCCGAAGGAAGAAAAACCAAAGGATGAGCCTACGCAGATTCAGGATATAAGGATAGGCAATATTTCGCTCACCCAGTTCACGGTGAACTCGCTTAATAATCCGTATGATGTGCCAATGGAACTTGTGGGAATAACTACGATACCTCCAAAGAGCACAAAACAATTTACAACAGGAGGCGAGAGCTCCGTTGTAATTAAAGTAGGCAGCAGCACAAAAACGATAGAGCTTAAGCCTAACCAGAAACCGAAAATATCGTTCCAGCGCGTGGCATCGATGGGCGAAGATACAAGAGTGACGCAGCTGCAAAGCAGCGTATGTTACAGGGTTACGATCGAAGACGATTTCCCGGGACAGCTTGATATTAAATTCTCCGGTCCGTGCACAGTTAAAGAAAAAGGAAACTATACTTATGATATTACTATGAACGGATTCTCATCAAAAGCTGCGTTCGATAACTTTACCGATAACAAGAGCTCGCCCTATTCGCTTGGTTTTACAGTGAACGTTACGGATAAGATCGCAGGGCACAAGATAACGGGCCAGCAGAGCTTTATCTTCGGCGAATGGTAACGGTTAATTATTTAAATGAATTGGAAAAGGCAACCATAAACTAATTATACATCACAATGAAAACGAAATCACAATTAACGATTTTTGCGTTTTTCCTCGCTGTAATTTGTTCATTGTTCATCAGCGCGAGAGTATCGTACTCGCAGCAGGAAGACCCAAACAATCCCAGAACTTGGAACTACTTCAAGATATACGCCAGGGCTGACGATGATAGCATATTTATCATAGCCCAGGACGATATGGGCATAGACCCTAAGCTTGAAAGTTATTCTCTGGTTGTTAACATAACAGATCCTAACCCTCAGAACCAGTACGTGGTGCTTGGCGACGAGTTAGACCCGTTGTCACAGCGTTTCGCATGGTCGCAGCTATCTAAGCGCGTGCAGGACGGTCTGAAAAACTGGTCGGGAACAAACAAAGAAAATCTGAACCAGAGAAAGCTTGATTATGCCAGCGTATTCTTAGATGTTATAAGGCAGATCAAAATAAAAGAATTTGTGGCTCCCCCGAAGAAAGAAAGAGCTATCAGGAATACGACGGCTTATATAAACCCGTATTTCACACTGTTCGGATGGGAAAGAGTTGGTATCCCTCTGAAAAGATCCATAGGATTTTCTTTCGGCCTCGGAAACAAATATGCCGGCCCGATGGAAAGCGATGAAGTTTCGCTCGCATACAATATGCTCGGCGTCTCTGTAGCCTATGTGACGAGGATCAGGGAATTGAACACACATGACCTTGGAACCGACAGCGTTGAAAACAAACCATGGAAACAGTATAACAATATATTCATGCCTCCGAGAGGTATTGAGCTTACCTACACTATTCCGCTAGGCAACTTCCTGGAGGTTGGCGTATACAGCGAAATTAAAGAAACAGGCGTTGTGCCCGGCGGAGGCCCGCCCCTGTACACATTCTACAATCATCTTGACTCGACCCAGATGCCGAACAACATAGTATCGGGAACGAGGCTCCTGGCCGAATTCAGGTACCCGTTCAGAATGTTCGGTTCGACGCGCACGCAGTTCTATGTTGGGTATTATATGAACGAAACAAACATAGGTTTGTTCTCCCGTGAAAGCAGGCTCGTAGGTTCGGTGTTCGATTTCAGAATTAACGCTACTCTGAAGCATATAAGAAACTTCCAGCTGCTGTTTGAAATAATGGTGTCGAACATTGCCGAGGGATTCGCGCTTAACTCGTTTGCCATAGGACCTTCAATAAGGCTTTCAAAACTTGATACGGGCCACTTTGGATTGTTATCGGCCTTTGTAAATATCAGGTTCAAGCTGGGCGATTATTTCGATGAACGTGAAAAGAAATAATTGAGCTAAGACGGCATAAAACTGAATAAAGTAAACTATAAAAAATTGGGAAATCAAATAAAATATTCTGCAAGTTTTTTAAGAACTGCAGAATATTTTTTTGACCGGTTCATAAAAAAAACTGATAAATATTAGAATTATTTAATTGAACAGAGCGCTTGAAAATATTAACGACGGAATCATAACGGCAGACGCTGACGGGTTAGTGAATTATGTTAACCCGTTCGCCAGCAAGCTGATAGGCATTGATGTGAAAGATGCTTTGGGCAAGAGGCTGGAAGAAGCCGTTAAGATCAGGGATTTGCGCACAGGGAAGACAGTAAGTATCCCGTTTGAACTTGTCCTTAAAAATAACAGCCCTTTGATAAACAGGAACCATTCCGTATTAATATCGGCGGGTAATGTTGAAACGCATGTTAGTTTTGACGTAAGCCCTTTGAGTGATGACAATGCAAAGGAACCGGGAATCCTTCTCGTATTAAGAGATAACACCGCCCAGACAGAAGCGCTGGAAGAAGCAAACCAGAAGCTTGTTAAGGTTCAGGAGGAACTTGACCAGTTTATTTATATCGCTTCGCACGACTTACAGGAACCGCTCAGAATGGTATCAAGTTATGTACAGCTTCTGGAAAAGAGATACAGGGGCGAACTTGATTCTGATGCGGATGAATTTATTACTTATGCCGTTAACGGCGTGAGCAAGATGAAGAATATCCTGACGGACCTGCTGACTTATTCAAGGCTGAATACGAAAAGGGAAGAATTTACTGAGACAAATTGTAATGAGCTTGCAGACGGAATTGCCCGTAATTTCGGCGCAAAAACCGAAACGAGCGCGGATTTCAGGATCGGGCCGCTGCCGGTAATTATGTGCGACGCAAACCAGGTGTACCAGCTGTTTTACCAGTTAATAGATAATGCGGTGAAATTCAGCGAACCGGGCAAACGCATAATCCGGGTCTCAGGAGAAAGCGGAGGCGACGCCTGGAAATTCAGCGTAGAAGATAACGGTATCGGTATTGATAAGAAATATTCCGAAAAGATATTTTCGATGTTTCAGAAGCTGCATGGCTGCGAGTATCCGGGAACAGGAATCGGGCTGGCGCTGTGCAGGAAAATAGCAGAGAACCACGGCGGCAAAATATGGCTGGAATCAGAGCCGGGAAAAGGCGCAAAATTCTTTTTCACGATTTCGGCCGGCAAAGATTCTGAGTTATAGAAAGAAGGCAGGCGACGTATGGCTGAAATACTTTTGATAGAAGATAACCCAGGCGACGTTCTGCTTACAAGAGAAGCTTTTAAAGAGTGCGGACACAACCACAGCATTACAGCCGTAAAAGACGGGGTTGAGGGCCTGAAATACCTGAAGAAAGAAGATCCGTACAGCGGCGCCGTTACACCTGACCTGGTTCTGCTTGATCTGAACCTCCCCAGAAAAGACGGGAGAGAGCTGCTGAAAGATATGAAGAGCGATGAAGACCTGAGGACAATACCTGTAATAATTTTATCGACTTCGAAGAACGAACTGGATATTGAAAAATGCTATGAACTTGATGTGAACTGTTACATAACCAAACCAGTGGAACTGGATAACTTTATTGAAGTGATAAAATCGATAGAACAGTACTGGATGAAATCAGCAAAATTGCCAAAAACTATTAAACAGTTAATTTGATTTGGAAACCAAAGTCTCCACAGCGGAGAAAAAGACTGAAAAGCGGACTGGAAGCAAGATGATAAGAATATTGCTTATCGAAGATAATCCCGGCGATGCCAGGCTGATAAAGGAATATCTTTCCGACGTTAAGAATACTGCTTTTGATTTCAAAAGCGCGGAGAGGCTTCATGACGGCATCGAGATCCTCGAAAACGAATTTATCGATATCGTGCTTCTGGACCTCAAGCTGCCCGATAGCGAAGGTCTGGGCAGCTTTGATAAGATATTTTCAGTGGCGCCTTCGGTTCCTATCATAGTTTTAACGGGCCTTAACGACGAGACAACCGCTATAAAAGCCGTTAAAATGGGAGCTCAGGATTACCTTGTTAAAGATAAAGTTGAAAGCGACCTGCTTATCCGTTCAATAAGGTATGCAATAGAACGAAAAAGAGCCGAAGAAGAACACCAGAAACTTCTTGAACAAAGAATAAGATCGCTTGCAATAATTGAGGCCCAGGAAAATGAAAGAAGAAGGATTTCGAGGGAATTGCACGACGGGCTGGGACAGCTACTGAGCGCTGCCAAGCTTAATATCGGGATGATAGAGTTTATGCAGGGCCAGAGCAAAGAAAAGGCTTCAGAAATAATAAAGCAGATAGAGAGCATCATAAGCAAAGCGATAGTTGAAGCGAGACGGATTGCGCATGACCTGAGGCCGACCACGCTGGACGATTTCGGGCTGCTCCCGGCGCTTCGCATCCTTTGCCAGGAATTTTCAAAATTAACAGGCATCAAAGTGAAGTTCCAGGTTTCGCAGGTGCTTGAGAGAATTGAGCCTAAGGTAGAAATAGCTATCTACAGGATCATACAGGAATCTTTTAACAATATCAGCAAGTATGCAGAAGCTACGGAAGTTTCGCTGGACCTATACAGGCAGGATAACATCGTATACGTTCGCGTAAAAGATAACGGCAAAGGGTTTGATCTGGAAAACGTCGCAAAGAACAGGAAGCTGGGTTCAGGTTTCGGTTTATTGAACATGCGAGAAAGAGCCGAGCTGGTTGGCGGGAAGGTAGACATAATAACAAAGCCGGGTGAAGGCACGGAAATGCTGATGGAAGTAAACCTGGATTTTTTTCATAATCAATAGAGATTTTAAAACAACATTTTAATTATCTATGAAAAATATTAAAATACTTATTGCTGACGACCATGAAGTGGTCAGGGACGGTCTGAAGAATATCCTTCACAGCCTGGGAAATATTACTATTGCAGGGGAAGTTGCCAACGGGGAAGAAGCGGTTAAAATGTATGCTACATTAAAACCGGACCTTGTAATAATGGATATATCGATGCCCGGGATGAACGGTATCGAAGCCACGCGGATCATTAAAGAAAATGACCCGGCCGCGAAGATCCTGATACTGACTATGCATGACAACCAGGAATACCTGAACCAGATCATCAGGTCAGGCGCAAAAGGATTTGTGCTGAAAAATACAGACAAAGAAGAGCTTCTTGAAGCGGTAAGAACAGTCGCATCGGGCGAGAATTTCTTCAGCAAAGATATTTCGAAACTCATTATAGATAACTACATAAGAAGCGCCAAAGAGACTGAAAAGAACGATGGCTTTAAAGAGGTTCCGCTGACAAAAAGAGAGATAGAGATACTGAAGCTGATAGCATCCGGGTATTCTAACCAGGAAATTGCAAATATACTGTACATCAGTTACAACACAGTTGACACGCACAGAAAGAATATAATGCATAAGTTATCGATAAAGAACACGGCGGGACTTGTAAGATACGCGATCGAAAAAGGCTTGATATCACTAAATTAAAGGGCAAATTTTAATATTAAAAATTATACTAATATCAACAAAGAAAGAAAGGGCTTAAAATGAGCGGCACAGCGCACCCAGTTAGAATTCTGATAGCAGATAACAATCCCGATTTTTTGGGCGCATTAGCCCAATACATCCGTTCGATTCCAGGAGTTGAACTCGTGGGAGAGGCTGTAGACGGGGAAGATGCAATCAAGAAAGCGGAAGCAACCTATCCGGACCTGATAATTCTGGATATCATTATGCCAAAGAAATCAGGCATAGAGGCTTTGAGCGCCATCAAGGACCGTTTCCCTGATATTACGGTTGTGATGATATCTATCAACGAAGGCCAGTCTTACAGAAAGCTTGCCGAAGTATACCGCGTAGATAAATACATCGGCAAAAACTCTGACGACATCCATAAGGAACTTCTAGAAGTTATTACGGCAACCCAGTCAAAGCTGGCGGCAAAAAGCAAATAGCTGACGGAATAATAGCAGTTTGCGTACAATGTAATTAATCTTTTAATTATATTTGTATACGCCCTAATTTACATGTATTAATATAATTTTCGCAATTATACCGGAACGAATGTCTGGAAATAAAAATACAATAAGAATACTTCTTTGCGACGACAACGATAATTTCAGACAGCTGCTCACGCAGTACGTGCAAACATTGCCGGGCGTCGAAATTGTCGGAGAAGCAATAGACGGAGTGGACGTAATCGAAAAAACAGAATCTTTGAACCCCGACCTTGTGCTGATGGATCTTAGCATGCCAAACCAGTCGGGCCTTGATGCGACAAAGACGATAAAAGAGAGATGGCCAGATAAATCGGTTATCATTCTGACGCTATATGAGGACACGGTTTATAAAGAGCTTGCGGATGAGTTTAACGCGGACGGTTTCATTGCGAAAAGCTCTATTAAAACACAACTGCCAAACGTAATAAACGAAAAACTACAGAATTTCTTAAATTAAATAGTATCGTTTTGATGCAATAACAATCGAAGCCGAATTTAGATAGATTTGAATTCGGTTTTTTGTTTATTATTTTATAAAATAAAATTACCAGTCAAATGAGAAATTACATATTATACCAAACCGATTTTGGGGCTCCGCCTCCTCCCCCGCCTCCAATGGGCACTCCTCCTCCGCCCCCGCCGCCTCAAAGCGCCGGAACGCCGGGAGGTAACCAGCAGGGCAGCGCCAGCACAAACGCTATTATAGCTCTTGTGGCCGGAATTCTTTCGTTTGTTATGTGCCCGTTTATTCTTGGAATAGTCGCCTGGTTCATGGGTAAATCGGAAGTCAGTAAGATCGACAGAAACGAATCTCCAATGGCAGGCAGGAGCATGGCGACCATCGGGATGTGGCTGGGAATAGTTAATGTTATTCTTAGCGTGCTTGCGATAATAGCTTACGTATTCATCATTGTAATTGCGCTGCTCAGTTCATCGCACTGATCCGGGCTTGATCCGAATGACGATAAGCAAATGTAAAATTTGAACCGGTAATTTATTCCAAAAATCTATTACCGGTTTTTTATAGCAACAAGTCTAATTATTAAACTTAGCCGAAAGGCTTAACGATGTCCTGAGATCCGGTGGTTTTAAAGGTTCAAATAATAGATAAGAGTATAAATAGTCCGCTGCCTTCATATGCGACCGGGCGCTCATCAGGCATGGATATTGCCAGCGCATCAGTTGAACCAATCGAGTTAGGGCCGATGGAAACCAAACCGGTTCCCACAAACATCAGGCTCGAAATTCCGGATGGACACGAGGGCCAGGTTAGGCCACGCAGCGGCCTTGCTGTTAAGCACAGCATTGGAATAATTAATTCGCCGGGCACAATCGATTCGGATTACAGGGGCGAACTGAAAATTCTCCTTACAAATTTCGGAAAGAACGCTTATACTGTTAAGTTTGGGGACAGGATCGCCCAGCTTGTGATTTGCAGAGTGGAAAGAGTTCAAATAGAGACAGGTGAATCCCTTTCGAAAACCGAACGAAATGAAGGCGGATTCGGGCATACAGGAATATAATGATAAGCAGCGAAAACAACGTTAAAATACATGAAGTAATAATCTCGCTGACGGCGCTGGCGCTATTCGGCGTATTATTTACAGTTACCGAGCTTTTTAAAAGCCCGTTCATAGTATTTGCCGTTATTATTTTCGTCCTTTATCCTTTCCGTCACAGCAAGCTGATATTGACAATTCTTTACCTGTCAATTCTTATCTTTTCTCTCTGGATCCTGAATTCTATATCGCAGGTTTTGATCCCCTTCATTGCGGCGTTTCTTATATCATACGCGCTCAACCCCCTTGTTGAAAAGCTTACGAAAAGAGGGCTTTCTCGGGCCATAGCGTCATTGCTGTTGTTACTTACTTTTGTGATTATTATAGCCCTGCTGATAATATTTCTTGCCCCGCAAATTGTGGCACAGTTCACTGAGCTGCTTAAAGTTTTACCCGGCGCAATAAATAATCTCGGCTCGTGGCTGCAGGATACCTTGCTGCCAAGGCTCGCCGCAATGGGAATACCGACGCAGGACATACAAACCCGAATACTCGGCGCGCTGCCCTCAAAGCTCGAGCAGATACTTGATACCCTGCTCAGCAGCCTCTCATCAATTTTCAACGGGCTCTCAATTGTTTTAACTCAGCTTGTTAATCTGATCTTAATTCCATTCCTGACGTTCTATATCCTTAAGGATTATGACAGCCTGAAAGATACAGTAAAAACGATGCTGCCCCGAAAGAATAAGGAGAGGCTTATTGAATATTACCACAAGATTGACGACCTGACAGGAAGCTTCATCAGAGGTTCCATGATTGCCGCCGTAATTCACGGGGTTGGAATTTTCATTGTTTTGACGATACTGGGGATAAAGTATTCGATATTTCTGGCGGCGCTGGGAGTTTTGCTGAACCTAATTCCCTACTTTGGCCTGCTGATAGAAATACTTCTTTCAATAATCGCTGCATTGTTCAGCGGAAACCCGGGGCTTCAAATCCCGCTGCTCGCAGCTTTATACCTATTGCAGAACCTCGCGGAAACTTCATATATAGTGCCTAAAATTGTCGGAGATAGAATAGGATTGCATCCTGCTTTACTGATATTGTCTCTGCTAGTATTCTCATATTTCTTCGGGTTCGTGGGCCTGTTGATCGCTCTTCCCGTAACTTCGATCATACTGATGTTCTTTAAGGAGTGGCTGAAGCGGCGCGGGGAATCTGAAGAAGCCACAGCTGGCGATGAGTAGCTAAAGGATTAACCGCCCCTGCCCTGAGCGCAAAGGCGAGATTCCCACCTCTTCGAAGAGGGAAAATATCAAGATCAAATTCAACTAATTCATTTTAAGATTGTATGGACTTATTGGAGAATCTTTGAAGCCATTTCACTCATGGCTTTGTAAAGATATCCGTTAGGTTCTATTTGCTCAAGCCGCGCCAGTTCTCTTTTCGATTCATCCGGATTTGCTCTTACTTTTTTTTCAAAATCATTTTTGTTCATCAGCGCCGCAAAGGGTGTGAACACATCAAATTCATTTTTGCTTATCACACCGGCAAATTTCGGAACATTCTTAGCATAGAGAATTGACTTATCATCCCAGAAAACAATTTTCCAGTCCGGGTCCTTATAAAAATAGTCCGTAACCAGTTTATTCAGATCGCCCGGCCTCCTTATTAGGTCAGGGTCAAGATAAATTACATAATCCACACCGTATTGTGCCAGCTTTTTTTCGAAACCGGGTTTCATCCCCATAATGGCGTCGTATTCATTGAATAGCCTGTCGTTCAGGTTCCTGCTGTCGATAAAGTTTTTCTGCCCGGGGAAATTCCACACAAGGTATCCGCCTGTTCCGAACTGGTTGAAGACCGTTCCTGAAATATTGTTGGCTTTCATAAAGTCAAACAGCTGTACGGGAATAAAATTGTCGTTAACTCCCCACCCGGAAATTCTGTAGTACTTAATCGATTCGTAAATTTTGTTATTTGGGACCAGGGCAGTGATATAGATAAGCGAAGCCGCTAATATAGCCTTAGTAACGCTGCTCCTGAAAATAATATTCAAAACACTTTTAGGAGATGTGCCCCTCAACTTATCCAGGTAATAATTCAGACTGACGGCAAGGAAGAAAAGAATCAGAATCTCGTAATCAACTGTAAAACGGATAGCCCGAACCGAATAAACAGCAAACCCGATATAAACAAGAGCAAAGAACAAATCTCTGCGGGAGTATGCATAAAGAAGTATTATGAGCCCTGAGAACAGGAACACCTTATAAAACGTTACAACAAAGCCAAAGTCCATTGAGTCAGTAAAAGGGTTCTGCCATTCGTTTACGGTCTCAAGCATTTTCATTTTGGTGTGTGAATATGCGTAGATGTACGTTTGCAGCCCGTGCGGATTAATAAGCAGAACCAGCAGGCATGCAAAAGATATGAGCGCAAGCCTAACAACCTGAGGCTTAGACGGCGGCTTCAGGTCTGCGGGAAGATAAGCCTTCGGCCTGAGGTAAGCCAGGGCCTCAGAAACGGTAAAAATGAAAAGGAACAGCCCGCCAGCAAGAACGCCCATGTGAGCATTTCCCCAAACAAGGAAGATAAGCGGCAGGAAATACAGCCATTTTGTATATTTAACCCTGTCGAAATACTTATAGCAAAGCAGTATATAAGAGATAGCAACAAAAAATATGTACGTAATTATATGCGGCCTTGGCGAGAGCCTGTCCATGATGCCCACCAGCAGCATGAAGAACAGAATAATAATAACAATGGAATTTATCTTAAATTTCCTTAGCAGCAGGTAAAGCAGAAAAAATATGAACGCAAAAGCAACAGACCGGAAGGCAAGAATGGCGTTATAGCCGCCAAGATTGTACAGGCCGTACGTAAAGACGTCCCATCCCCACTCAAACGGGATCCACTCGTCATTGGAGGAAGTGTATCCGAATACGTCTTTATCTGGCACCGTGTTGTTTTGAACAACATACCTGCCGGTGGCAAGGTGCCAGAAAAAATCGTCATCGCCGGAAATTTTGTAAGAGCTTGCGAAAAATACCAGAACGAGGAAGGCCGCAAGCATGCCATAAGTGAAATAATTATTCTCCGGCGGTAACTTTTGTTCCTGCTTCCCGGATTTTTTTTGCGGCTTTGCCAATCTTTTTATTTCCCTCTAAAAACGGGCTTCCTTTTTTCTATAAACGAGTTTACGCCTTCTTTGTAGTCGTTTGAATTTCCAAGTATATCCTGCGTAAAAGCTTCGTCAGCCAGCGCCTGCTCAAAGGACTTTCCGAACGAGCCAATCAATAACTGTTTTGTCATACCAATGGCCCTAGTAGGCGCTGCGGCAAATTTTTTAGCATACCTTGCCAACGCGACGGCAAGCACATCATTATTTTGAACCAGCACGTTAACCAGCCCGATGCGTTTCGCTTCGGCGCCGCTGAGTCTCTCGGCGGCAGCGCACATCTGAAACGCTTTAGTCAGCCCAACAATCCTTGGCAAAGTGAACGTGGAAGCGGAATCAGGCGCGAGGCCGACATTTACAAAAACTTCGATAAGCTGGGCTGATTCGACAGCGATGCGGAAATCACATGCCAATGCGAGCGATAAGCCCGCGCCGGCCGCAACTCCGTTTATCCCGCAGATTATTGGCTTAGGCAAGTTCAGCATAAGCGTTATAAGCGGGTTGTATTTAGTCTCAAGCGCTTCTTTAAAGGTTTTCTTTTCCTTTTCGAAATCCTTTAAATCCTGGCCTGAACAAAAGCCTTTCCCGGCCCCGGTTAATGCGACGCACCTGACTGAATCAGCCGCAGCCTCTTTAAAAGCCTGCTGAAGCTCCGTGAGCATTTCACCGTTAAAGGCGTTCAGAGAATCTGGCCTGTTCAGGGTTACGAAAAGGACATTGTCTCTTAATTCTTTCAGTACCGTAGGCATATCATACTATTTGTTTTAATAAAATTCGTAATAATACTTACGCGAGAACATAAGCTCGCCGTTCGGGTTGAAATTCTGGTCCTCGATAAGATTTCCTTTATTATCATAAATAAATTTTTCAGCGTACAGAGTTGTGAAGCCCCCGATCACTTCCTTCCTGTCGGCTTTCAGTTTCAAATTGGACTTATCATAAGTATATATTGCCTCGCTGTATTCATTTTTGCTGTTGCTTTCATAATACTCGGTCAAATTGCCTTTTGCATCATATTTGAAAGTCTCGGTATTATATCCTCCGGAAGGGTAGGTTGATTGTTTTTCAATTATATTCGACTTTTTATCGTACTTATATGCATACTTATATTCATTCGCTTTGCCTTCCAGGTCTTTGCAGTCATTTTTGATAGAATATTTCGCCATATTGTTATAGCTGTCATATGCATATTTCTCCACTATCATGCAGCTCTGATAATAATTAACTTCGTCAGCTTCTATCAGCCTGCCAAGTTCATCGTAGTCATAATTCATATCCATTGCCAGCTTAGTCCTGAAATACAGCTCTTCTTTAGAGATATTTCCAAGGTCGTCATAATAAAGGATTGTTTTCCAGACATCTCCGTTTATTGTATCGATTCTCTGGATAAGCCTTCCATTTTTATCGTAAATATAATTATAATTTTCCCAGTAAGTTTTATTCTCTTTCCTGGTAGTATCAGTATTCTCCACCAGCCTCTTGATAAGGATACCGTTGGTGTCGTATTGAGAGATACTGGTTGTATCGTCCTTACCTGCGGCTGACATGATCTTTGCATACAGCTTTATCTTCGCGGCTTTGATCTTCCTGGCGTTATCGTTTATCTTTATAAAGTCATTATACAATTCCGGCATTTCCGCCTGTGAGTAAACATGCTGGCCAACAAATGACGCCGCGCTGAATACAAATAATATTGCCAGGCTTCTTATCAAATTCTACTTGTTCGCCTTCCTGAATTCTTTGTTCAGAAACGACATAAGTTCATCGGTTTTTTCAGCCAGCCGTTTAAGCTTGCGGGGTTTATGTTTATTAAGCGCGTACGATGTGAGAATGGGCATGGCAATGGTTGTATCTGTGTAGCAGACTATTGTTCCGGGCAGTTTGTCAGGATCCACTTTGCCCCAGCTTACGGCTTCGCTTGGAGTAGCGCCGGAGAGACCGCCTGTATCGGGCCTTGCGTCCGTGAACTGCAGGAAAAAATCATGCCCTTTTTCCTGGATTCCCAGAACTTCCTGTATCTGCGGCTCGGTTTGCAGCATAAAATTCTTGGGCGAGCCGCCGCCGAATATCAGCACGCCGCTTCTGCCGGGCCTGCCGTTCTTGCCGCGTTTCTTGCCGTTTAAAACAATGGCGGCAGTTTCGTTAACGTCGCGGTTCACATCGAACTCAAGTTTCCCTTTTCCCTCAAGCTCAACGGCGGCTACGTTCATTCCAATCGAACTATCGCCGGGCGATGACGTATAGATCGGAACGCCGCATTTATACGCGGTTGCCAGCACGGAATGTTCTTTCATTCCAAAATTCTTTTCGATGCGGTAAAGATACTTCCCTGCCCGGTAATAAAACTCGCTGGTCGCCATTTTTTTCTGAAACTCAGGCAGCAAAATAAGCTTGCGGTAAAATGCATCAGTTGAATACAGCACGTCGGTATCAAACAACACGTCGTATATCCTTATCACCCACTGGTCCCGGAGCTTTATATCATCCAGGAACGGGCTTCCCTTATGGAGCGTGTGCCCAAGCGCAAAATGTGTATCGTGGTACATGTTTGCGCCTGTTGAGACAATCCAATCGACAAATCCGGCTTCAATGAGCGGCTTGACGCACGAACCCAGCCCTGCGGGGGTCAGCGCCCCGGTGAGGCTCATTCCAACAGTCACGTCGCTATCCAGCATCTCGCCGGCAAACACGCGGCATGCTTCCGAGAGCCTGGCGGCGTTATAAGCCTGAAAATAATCATCAACCAGCGATGTTATGCTTGTGTTTTTTCCAATGTTTTTAGGGACGATTTTGTTTGATTTCAGATAAGAACTGCGGTTTTTGAGCTTCGGCTTTTTGAATTGTCTTACGTCAACAATTTCTTCTTCGTACTTCTTTTTTATAGTCGAATGTGTCCTATACGGCATAAATCAGCGATTTTTAAATGATTGGATACGCAATCTAAAAATAAAAAACCAAAAATAATATAGACATCGTTTAGGCGGATTAGCCGGCATAAAACGGCCGAAGCGTGCTCTCAGAAAGGTTGTGATGCAATTGCTACTTCAGCCCATGCTTATCTTTGTGCCTTTGTTCAGCTTCTTCAATTGAATGAGACTCTTTAATATCCCTGTAATGCTTAGCCATTTCGGCCAGTTTTCTGTAGTAGTTGTGAAGAATATCGAGTTCTTTTTCAGACAGCGATTCAACATCTATCAGCCTGTTGCTTGCTCCCTTTACTGCCCCAACAAGTTCGTTAAGCTTAAGCTGGACGGCAAGCGAGTCTTTGTTCTGAGTCCGCTGAATTAAGAATACCATAAGGAATGTAACAATGGTTGTGCCGGTGTTAATGACCAGCTGCCAGGTATCCGAAAATGAAAATACAGGGCCGGTTACGATCCAAACAAAAATTATCAGTGTGGCAAACATGAACGCGGTAGATGAACCGGTGAAGTTTGTGATCTTCTGTGAAATTCTTTCAAAGACTTTTTTTTTCATTCTCTGTGTAATAATGTTATTAAACGAAATTGACTTAAATTTAAGCGTAAATCATTATATATAAAAATTCAATTATTATTCATAAATTGCCTGATAATAGATAAATATGAAGAACTTTCTAAAACGTCGTTCCCGAAAAGAAGGCTTGCCGCCCGGTACGATGGTTCATGTAGGAGTCAAGAAATCCGATAAGGCGAAGATCACACTTCTTGATTATGACGAAAATAATCATATCACTGAAAAAGAGATTGACGACATTGATATTTGCAGCGAGTTCAGGGATACAACTTCAGTCACGTGGATAAATATTGAAGGCATCGGCGATATTGAAGCGCTGGAAAAGCTGGCTAAACAGTTTGAGCTGCACCCGCTGGTTATGGAAGACATTGTAAATACCGACCAGCGCCCGAAGCTGGAAGATTTTGAGAAGTACGTGTATATAGTCCTTAAAATGTTTCATTTGGATGAAAAGACAAATGAAATTACGCCCGAGCAGATAAGCATAGTATTTGGCTCGCATTTTGTCATCACTTTCCAGGAAGGGATCGAAGGCGATTGTTTTGATAATATAAGGACCCGAATCAGAAGCGGAACCGGAAAGATTGTTAAGTTGAGCTCAGATTATCTTGTATATTCTCTGATCGATTCGATAATAGACACATACTTTACAATACTTGAAAAGTTCGGGGATAAAATAGAATCTCTGGAAATTGAGCTGATAAATAACCCGGTTAAATCAACGCTTACCACAATATACGAGCTGAAACGTGAAATTATTTTTCTAAGGAAATCTGTTTGGCCGCTCAGAGAAGTTGTGGGAAGAATGGAACGCGGTGAAACTGATTTGATAAGCGAAACTACGCATGTATATTTAAGAGACGTTTACGACCATACAATTAATACACTGGATACTATTGAGACATACCGCGATATGCTCTCCGGAATGCTGGATATATATCTTTCAAGCATAAGCAACAGGTTGAACGAAGTAATGAAAGTTTTGACTATAATTACCACAATATTTATTCCGCTTTCATTCATTGCCGGAGTTTACGGAATGAATTTCAAAAATATGCCTGAACTTGACATGACATACGGCTACCCGGTTGTAATCGCTGTTATGCTGGTTATTGCCGTGATCATGGTAATCATGTTCAGAAAGAAAAAATGGATATGAGAACTTTATATTATTATTGAAATGAAATATTTAATATTAATTATCATCTTATCCGGAGTAGTCTATTCACAGGACTATTCAGACGGCAGGATCAGAAGTTCTGACGCACGCCCGAACATGGATTTAAACGGGAGCGGCTCGATTGAACAGGTCAATCTTCGTGAACTTATAAATCAGAGGCATTATAAATTACAGGCGCCGCAGGGGGATAACTCCTTTACTGTAAGTTACTCCGGGTACTGGTCATCTCCGGCCGGCGCATTTGGAAACTGCTGGGACGGCGCGGTTGGTTATTTTGATAATGATACTCTTTTAGATATTGCCGGTTATACGTTCAGCCCGAACGCATTTTATATTTGGGAACAAAGCCCGACGCAGCCGGATAGCTTTTCGCTGGTTTACACATATACTAAAGTTGAGTTTGGCGGATTTGGCCCGCTGGCAGTTGGCGACGTTGACGGAGACGGGAAAGTAGATTTTGTTTTATCTGATTTTTCAACGCTTTCACGGATATACATTATTTCAAACACCGGTAACAACGCGTATGTGAGCAGGGAAACGCAAACCACTCTCACTTTCCCTGCCGACGGGATGTCGGCGCAGGCGTTATTAATCGGCGACTTAAACAAGAACGGACAGAAAGAAATAATCTGTATGCGCGGAACATCAAGCCCAACTACGGCCGGCATGATAAGAATTTATGAACACACGGGCTCGCCCGGTACATTCAGCTTTACTAATTTGTACACATACAACACTGTTACATACCTGTTTGGCAAGAGCGGAATTGGCGATAGCGACGGAAACGGGTGGGATGAAGTATTTTTAACTTATGGCGGATATGATGTATTCACTACAAACATAAGGAAAATTCAGTTTGATTCCGCTTCCGGAACATTTCAGCATCAGCAATTTGCCGCATCAACGCTGGGATTTCCGTCATCATATAAAGTCGCAGACGTCAACAACGATAATATTAAGGAATTGATATCAACTAACAGTTCAAACGGCCGCGCCGCCTGTTACATTTATAAGAGTACGGGAGTGAACCAGTATATTCCCTTAGATTCTATATTCGAGCCCCAGGATCCGAATACTATGATGATATCAGATATTAAGCTTCTTACGGGCGACGTTTACCCGACAATAGTTGCGGCAAGTTTTGCGGGGAAAGTTTATATGTACCAATTCGACGGTTCGCATTATCCGAAAATTTTTGAAGATGATAATTACCCTGGTTCGGCGATCCGCAGAATTTACTGGCTGCCATGGACAGGCTATGATGGGTATTTCAATACATGGAGCAGCGGCAGTTCAAACGGCACATTTTATTTGTTCAAAAAAGATGCGCCAAATGGGATTGTCAGCAATCAAACTCCTGTGCGGTTTGCGTTAAACCAGAACTACCCCAACCCGTTCAATCCTTCGACAATTATCAGTTACCAATTGGCGGCGAACAGTCTGGTTAAATTAACTGTATACAACATTGAAGGACAAATTGTAAGCGTTATTTTAAACAGGATTGAATCCGCGGGAAATCACAGCGTTAGTTTTTCAGGAGAGAATTTTTCCAGCGGCGTTTATTTTTACAAACTTGAGACTGATGGGTTTTCTGAAATAAGAAAAATGGTTTTATTGAAGTAACATGAATTGCCCCTACGGTGTTCCTTGGGAGCGAGCCGGAGGTGAAGCAATCTCAATTATACATCTGTAGCCGCAACCTTCAGGTTGCGAAATTCGGAAATACATGAATTCGCAGTCTAAAGACTGCGGCTACAAATATTTTTTGATATTAGATCTCTTAAATTAATGGATAGCAGTATATTCCACATAGATCCTGATATTCGGAAATCGGAAACGCTTCATTCGGAATTTTACAAGAGCGGCGAGATATTTGAACAGGCAAAGAATGACGTATTTGCACGCTCATGGCAGTTTATTGGCGATACTGACATGGTTAAAGTTCCCGGGCAGGTTCATCCGTTTACATTGCTTGAGGGTTGCCTGGATGAGCCGCTTCTGCTTACGAGAGATAATGAAAACGTTATCCATTGCCTTTCTAATGTTTGCACTCACCGCGGCAATATTTTAATCGAAAATCCGGATGTTCTGAAAGTAATGCAGTGCCGCTACCACGGAAGACGTTTTGAGCTGAACGGGCGCTTCAAATCAATGCCGGAATGCGAAGACGCCATGAATTTCCCGACTGAAAAGGACAATCTTCCAAAAATTAAGTTTGGAATTTGGGATAAATTTATTTTTGTATCGCCCGATCCTATTGCGCCTTTAGAAACTTTCACCGGAGATATGATCAAGCGGCTTGAAGGCGTGAACCCCGGCAATATGATATACGAACCCACGCGCTCAAGAGACTACCTGGTACACGCAAACTGGGCATTATATTGCGATAATTACCTGGAAGGCTTCCACATACCTTACGTTCACGCAGGGCTCAACGAAAAACTCGATTACGGGAATTATACGTCAGAGATATACGAATTCAGCAATCTCCAGCTTGCCATGGCGAAAAGAGGCGAGGAATGTTTTGAACTCCACGAAACATCTCCTGATTACGGCAGCGAAATAGCCGCATATTATTGGTGGCTGTTTCCAAACACAATGTTTAATTTTTATCCGTGGGGACTTTCAATAAACGTGGTTAAACCGCTGGCAAAAGACCTTACAAAAGTATCCTTTATAACATATATAAGCGACCCTTCACGGCTGGATAAAGGCGCAGGCTCAGGATTAGACCGCGTTGAGCGCGAGGATGAGGCAATAGTGGAGCAGGTTCAGAAAGGCGTTAGTTCAAGATTATATTCATGGGGAAGGTACTCGCCGAAACGCGAGCAGGGCGTTCATCATTTTCACTCACTTCTTGTAAAATTCCTTACAGATAAATCCGCTGAGTTAACATGACTAACAAAAATGTACTGCTTATCGGAGCATCGCAGGGAATTGGTAAAGCGCTTGCACAAGAATTTGCAAATAATAAATACGATCTGGTTTTGCTTTCCAGAAACACTGATGCAATAAAGGCGATCAGCGATGAGATTACTTCCAAAGGCTGTAAATGCAGTTTCAAGGGGTGCGACGTTTCTGATTATAAACAGGTCAAAGACGGGATAGAGTTCGCACATCAGCGCCTTGGCGCAATTGATATTGCAATCATTAACGCAGGAATCGGCCATCCGGAGTGGATGAGCTCGTTTTCAAGCGCCGGATACAGGGAGGTTATACAGACCAATGCCTTTGGAATTGCAAACTCACTTGAGTTCTTAATCCAGATAATGAAGAAGCAGGGTCACGGCAAAATTGCAGGAGTAACATCTCTGGCCGATGTGAGAGGATACATGGGTTCAGCGGCTTACGCTTCAAGCAAGGCCGCGGCATCGCTGCTGCTGGAATCAGCGAGAGTAGAGCTGAAAGAAAGCAATATCAGCGTAATTACTGTGCGTCCCGGATTTGTGAAAACGGCAATGACTGATAAAAACGAATTCAAAATGCCGTTTATGTGGTCCGCTGAAAAAGCTGCGCGGAAGATCCGGAAAGGAATCGAAAGGAATAAAAGTATTGTTCAGTTCCCGTTCCCCATTGTTTGGGCGACAAGGATAATCAAGAATCTGCCAAACTGGATTTATGACCCGCTGATGAGAGTTTCGAGGCCGGCGAAAAAATAAGATTGTCCTAAGAAATCTCTTACATCCCCCGCCATCAGGGGAGAATCAGAGGGGGGGGTAAAAACCAAGATTCCCGCTTTCGCGGGAATGACAGAACCTGTCTCCCCATAACAGGTCTACGACTCTTCCCTACGGGTCTACGACCCGAAGGATCGTAGACGAGTCGAAGACTCGTAGAGGGAAGACACAGAGGGGGTGGCTTATCTGTTTTCAAAAACCAACTACTGTTCCATCAGCCTTGATGATATTATTGTGGACGCCCTCAATGCTTTCGCCATGCCCAAGAATAACTTGATCAAGCTCGGCGCCAATTACTTTTGCGCCTTCATATATAATAGAGTTTTTCACTTTTGAGCTGTGTACCGAAGCGCCTTCGGCAAGAGTTACATTAGGGCCAATGACGCTGTTGCCTATTATGCAGTTTTTGCCAATGAATACGGGAGGAACTATTTTTGAACCGCGCGGGACTTCATATTTTGTATTTTTATAGTCCCTTTGAAGCAGGTATGCGTTTGTGCTGAGAAGCGTTTCAGGTTTGCCGCAGTCGAACCAGTTCTGTATCTCAAATGCAGTAAATTTATTTTTATCATCGATCATCTTTTGCATAGCGTCTGTGACCTGGTACTCGTTCTTTGTTCTGATGTTGTTTTCCATCAGGTGTTCTACCGCGTCAAAAAGTTTTTTACCGTCCTTTATCATGTAAATTCCCGCAATGGCGCTTTTGCTGCTTGTCACTTCGGGGCCTGACGGCTTTTCTATCATTTTCTGGATGAATCCGTTTTCAGACTCAACTATGCCGAATCTTCTAATATCTTCAACGTCTTTAACAGCAATAGCAGAATGCTCCGAGTCAAGTATTGCGTCCAGGTCAAATTCAAAGATAGTATCTCCAAGAAGCACGAGCATGGGTTCTGAGCCTATAAATTCTTTGCCGTGATAAATGGCGTGCCCTAATCCGAGCATATCTTTCTGCTCGACAAACTCGAAACTGATTGTTTTGTTACCGCCATAGCTGCTTAACACAGTATCCTTTATCTGTTGGCCCAGATAACCGATGATAAATATTACCTTATCAATCCTGCCGGAAACGATAAGCTCATCAATTAAATGGAAGAGCATGGGTTTGCCTCCGACATTTAACAGAACCTTTGGTATCTTATTTGTTAAAGGCTGCAGCCTGGCGCCAATGCCTGCAACCGGAATGACGGCTTTCATGTTTAAAATATGTTTATTGTTTTATTCGTGCCACGACATGGAGTCGTAGCACGAAAAGTTATTTCAAATATTTTTTTATTATCGTTGGCAGAGCCGCAAGAGCTTCATTTATTTTTGAAACGTCTTTTCCGCCGGCAGTAGCAAGCTGGGGCCTGCCGCCTCCGCCTCCGCCCAGAATTTTCGCCACATCTCCTGCAATTTTCCCTGCGCTAAGTGATCTTTCTTTTATCAGGTCGTCAGTTACAACAGCGCACAGACTGACTTTATTATCGATTTCGGAATAAATAAGTCCGACCCCCCTTTTCAGTTTACCCCTTAGCGCATCTCCAATATCACGGAGTTCATCCATGCTATCTGCATCAAACTTCGCCTTAATAATATTCACATCTTCAAATTTCTCAGCCGTTGAAACCAGCGCGTCCAGTGATTCAATAGCTTTCTTTATTTTACCTTTAGCCAGAAGCTTTTCGGCCTGCTTTTTTTCTTCAAGATATTTTTCCTTCAATTCATTAATAGAACTTACTACAGCGTCCTGAGAATTCAGTAGTTTATGCAATAACAGAGCATCCCTGAAACCGGCTATCTTAAGTTCATTCTTTAGGCTGTTCAAATTGGCTTCAATGTCAGGCGAATATTTTTCAGGCAGTTCGTTTACAATCTTATCTATTTCCTGAACCCTCTCGTTCATAAACCTGATAATCCCCTCGCCGGTTCTCGCAAATATTCGCCGCGTCCCTGACGAAATACTTTCTTCTTTTACAATTTTGAACAAGCCAATATCATCTGTTGATTTAACGTGTGTACCGCCACAAAGTTCGACACTGTACTTATCGTCAATTATCACAACCCGCACCTCATCGCCATACTTCTCGCCGAAGAACATTCTGAGGTTAGGATATTCTCTGCTGGCTTCATCTTTTTTCATGAGGCGGGTTTGTACGGAAATATTTTCATGAATTTTATCATTAACCATTTCTTCAATGGCCGTAATTTCTTCATCCTTCAGCTTATGAAAGTGCGGGAAATCAAATCTCAGGAAATAGTCGTCAAGATAAGAGCCCATCTGCTTGACATGCGGACCCAATACTCTGCGCAAAGCTTCATGTACAATATGCGTAGCGGAATGATTGCGCTGAATTGACAGACGCCGCGGGAAATCGATCTTAGCAACCACATCATTCATTACAAATGCATTATCGAACTTTCCCTCAACTATTACATAATCCTTTTCTGAATCAATCACTTTTATTTCCTTATCTTCTAGAATCAAAACGCCCTTGTCGCTCACCTGACCGCCGGACTCAGAGTAAAATGGATTATTATTTAATACGCAAACTGAATGTCCGTTTCCCAACTTCTCCTGGATATGAATAATCTTAGTCCTGATCCCGTTTTCATCCGCATTATAGGGGTCGTATGGATTTCGGTTTTCTAAGTAAGATTTCGTATCAAACCCCTTATCAGTATCATGAGCAATATCTTCCCTAGCGCTCCTTGCCCTCTCCTTCTGTTCTGACATCAATTCATTAAACTTGTTCACATCGACCTCATAACCAATTTCTCTTGCCATAAGCTGGGTAAGGTCAACAGGGAAGCCATATGTATCATGGAGTTTGAAGGCAACAGAGCCCGAAAACACTTGTCTTGAAGTAGCGGTCCCGCTTACGGGAGTTCTTTCGAACGCCCCTACAGAAACGCCATCGGATCTTTTCATTTTAGATATTTCTTCGTTGAAGAAGACCAGTCCCCTATCCAAAGTTTCGTTAAAGCCCTCTTCTTCGCCTTCAATAACTTCTTTGATGAAATTCTGTTTATCGATTATTTCAGGAAAAACAGAGCCCATTTGCGGAACAAGAACATCAACCAGCTTATATATAAATGGTTTATGCATACCAAGATTGCGCCCATAACGCGCTGCGCGGCGTAAAATTCTGCGCAGAACGTATCCCCTGCCCTCGTTTGACGGGATTGCTCCATCGGCTATCGCGAATGTGAGCGTACGAACATGGTCCGCAACAACATTCATAGCCGACTGAAATTTATCGCCTGAATATTCTTTTCCTGTAAGATTTATCAATTCATTTATCAACGGAAGAAATACATCCGTTTCGTAATTTGATTTCTTTTTTTGAAGAACGCTTACCATTCGTTCAAATCCCATGCCGGTATCTACGTGTTTAGCCGGGAGGTCATGAAGCTTACCCGCGCTATCGCGGTTGTACTGTATGAAAACGAGGTTCCAGATTTCAACAACGTGCGGGTCGCCGGAATTTACAAGCGCCGGATCGTTCGCTTCAGCCGTAGAATCGTAATGTATTTCAGAGCAGGGCCCGCATGGGCCTGTATCTCCCATTTCCCAGAAATTATCTTTCTCATCGAACTTCAGTACGTGAGCCGGGTCAATATCGGTTTCGCTTTTCCACAGATCAAATGATTCATCATCGTCTCTGTAAACTGTCGCCCAGAGGCGTTTTTTATCGAGCTTCCAGACTTCGGTTAATAACTCCCACGCCCACCCTATAGCCTCTTTTTTATGATAATCGCCAAACGACCAGTTGCCAAGCATTTCAAAAAAGGTGTGGTGAGAACCGTCATGACCTACTTCTTCAAGGTCGTTGTGTTTGCCGCTGACTCTGATGCATTTTTGGGTATCGGCGCAGCGGGTATATTCGCGCCTTCCTGTTCCTAGGAAAACATCTTTGAACTGGTTCATTCCCGCGTTGGTAAAAAGCAGCGTGGGATCTTCATATGGAATAACAGAAGCTGAAGGGACAATTTTGTGCCCCTTTGACTTAAAGAAATCGAGAAACTGCTTACGTATTTCTGTTGATGTAGCCAAAATTCTTTAATTTTCTACAAATTTATGATTTTTTGGGAAATATGAAATGTAAGTAATTATGCCAAAGAGAAAAATCAAAACATTAGCCGCTGAATGAGCGCGGATTAATTAAGATAGGCGCTGAATAAGATTTTTTTCAGATGGAATAAAGGTACAAAACCATAGCTTGATATGACCAATATATAAGGGTATATTTGTTGACAATATCGCGGGGTGGAGCAGCTGGTAGCTCGTCGGGCTCATAACCCGAAGGTCGGAGGTTCAAATCCTTCCCCCGCTACAAAGATTAATCCCGCTACTATGGCGGGATTTTCATTTTTAGAGGATGATGTCATTTTTTGTATATGTAATCAAAAGTAGTGAGGGATATAAATATACAGGTATGACTGAAGATATTGAATTGAGGATGCAACAACATAATGAGAAAACTCTGTCTTTTTGGACTAAAAGAGGGTCAAACTGGAAACTAATTTACAAGGAAGAATTTTACAATAAGAGCGATGCTTTGAAACGTGAAAAATGGCTGAAAAGTGGGGCTGGTAGAGATTTTTTGAACAGTCTTGAATAATGATCATCGAAGGTTCAATCCGCCGCGGCGGACTTCCCCCGCTACAAGAGAAAAGCCGTCAGAAATGACGGCTTTTTTGATTAATTCACAGATTACCATTACTTTCCCAACAAGTAAACAACATCAATCAATAACTGCGGTAATATACTTTCCAATAGAGTCTTCATAATTTTAGGTGTATTCTCTTTGTATTCCTTATTAATTAACGATTCATCACGGATTTTCAGAGGTAAATCAGAAATACCGCGTACAATACAACACTTAATTTTGTTTATTGCACATACATAAGCAATTGCCGCTGATTCCCAATCAACGCATAAAACATTTTGTTTTTTTATCAGTTCTGTCGCTTCGAAATTTCCGTAGTGGTCATTGGTTGCTATTGTTCCCTCATGAACAAAAGGCGGGAGGTTTTTCCAATTTATCCATGAATTATCAATCTCAGTAGTCAAAGGCTCATAAATAATATTATCAAGATAGATTTCGTTCCCGAAACAATTATAGTAAACAGTTTTATTTGCAATTACAACATCAGATACGATTAGATTAGCGCCGATTCCTCCGCAGGTGCCAAGAACAATTATAATAGATGGTTTCCAATTATCTATTGCATATTGAGAGGCTCCGGAAGCTTTTGTTACAGTCGGTCCGCTATTGAAGAAAATACAGTTAACGTTATTAATTCTTCGTTCTGCATACTCGCCGTAAGGGAAAGGATTTAATTCGACTGGATCAATTTTTGATATGTTTTTGAATGCAATCCATTCCTGCTTAGAACATATTTGGACACAAACATTCATATTTACAATAAATTATTCGGAAAGAAAAGAAAATAGAAATGATTCCCGGTCAGGGCTTAATTGCATTTATCGGCAATATCGTTCAGCAAATCGATCAGCGCGTAGCAATTCTTGTATAGATCCGCATCCTTCAACGCATCCACATCGCCGTTAATCTTTATCCTTGAGAGAGTTTCCCACACTGAAGCGGTCATCGAGAAGTTTACAAAACGTTCAAATGATTTATATTTTTCATCCTTGTCAAACAGTGAATCGGTTTTAAGCAAGTTTTTATCTTTAAGCAGCGTCTGAATTTGCGTTACCTGGTCATCAGTAAGCATGCAGTTCTTAGCAACGTCTTTGCTGTGCCCTTTCGCGCTCCCGCTGTAGCTCTTTGCATAAAGGAACGTACTGCCGTCAATGCTGATGCTTGTTTCGCTTGACCAGCTGTCTTTGCTGTGCTCGCCTTCGGTTAAGTTAATTTTTATGATGAAAGAATCGGCGTAAGCTTGCGAGCAGAATAATCCCAGAATTAAAATTGTTAGTACAGAAATAAATTTTTTCATTTGGACCTCCCCCTACCCTCTCCTGTTAGGAGGGGACGAAAAGCTACTTAATTTGCCAAAGATTTATAATGATTTCTTAATTTCTCAAGCTTAATTTGCGTGTCTTCAAGCTTCTTCTTTTCGTTGTTAACTACTTCTTCCGATGCCTTTGAAACAAAATTCTGGTTACTTAGCTTTTTGTTTATTGAAGCAAGAAAAGACTCAGCGCGTTCAATTTCTTTGTTGAGCCGGGCTCTTTCCTGCTCTAAATCGATTAAGCCTTCAATCTTAATGTAAACCTGGTTTGGGCCAACAACAGAAGTCATTGACTTAAATTCGGGCAATTTTGCAAATTCATCAGGCAGTGTTATTTCAAGATTCGCGGCTTTTGCCAGCTGTTTTATATAACCCGAAACGTCCACTAAAAATTTCTTTTCAGTGTCATCATGACAGTTAATCACAACGTCGCATTTTACGGACGGGCTAAGATTTATCTCTGAACGCAGGTTGCGGATAGCGGTAATTAACTGCTGGAACTCGATTATCTCGTTTTCAATATTTGAGTCTATCAGACTCTCATCCGGTTTAGGGAAATCAGATAACGTTATTGTTTCATCCTCTTTCCTGTCACTTATTGAGCCCCATAGTTCCTCTGTAATAAACGGCATAACCGGGTGCAGGGCCTGCAAGGTCTTTTCGAATATATCGAAAGCGGCATCATAAATAATTTTTGCCGCTCCGGGCTGGCTGGCGGATTTCATCTTAAGCGCCTCTATATACCAGTCGCAGAAATCACCCCATATAAACTCATGCAGCGCTTTGGATGCTTCGTTAATTTTATATGACTCAAGCGCCTTCAGATAATCACGAATTGTTGAGTTAAGCCTGCTTACGATCCATTTATCGAATATGTCCGCCTCATAATCCTCCGAATCTGAATTTTCATCAAGCTGTTCGCGCTTCATCATAAGAAATCTGGAAGCGTTCCATATTTTGTTGGCAAAATTCCTGCCCAGCTCGCACTTTTCTTTAGAGAAGAAAACATCTACACCCTGCGGCGCAAGATACACGAGCGTGAAGCGCAGCGCATCTGTGCCGTATTCATCCATCACCTCAAACACGTCATCGGAATTACCGAGCGATTTGCTTAGCTTTTTGCCTTCCATATCGCGGATAATGTTATGAAAATATACATCCGTAAATGGAATATCATGCATAAATTCCAGCGACGCCATTATCATTCTTGCCACCCAGAAAAATATTATATCCGGGGCGGTTGAAAGAAGGTCGGTCGGGAAAAATTTTTTCAGGTCGGCGGTTTCATCGGGCCAGCCCATTGTTGAAAACGGCCAGAGCCACGAAGAAAACCACGTATCTAAAACATCGGGGTCCTGTTCCCAATTCTCAATGTCTTTGGGAGGTTCTAATTCGCAGTAAACGCTTCCGTCATTCCTGTTATACCAGACCGGTATCTGGTGCCCCCACCATAACTGGCGCGAAATGCACCAATCGCGGATATTGCGCATCCAGTTTTCATAGACTTTTTCCCAACGGTCGGGGTGGAATTTTATTTTGCCCGATAACACAGCATCCAGCGCAGGCGCAGCAAGCGATTTCATCGAGACAAACCACTGGTCTGAAAGGTACGGTTCTATAATCGCCCCGCCGCGCTGGCTGTAGCCGATATTGTGGACGTAGTCTTCGATCTTTTCAACCAGGCCAAGTTCCTCAAGCTTTTCAACTATAAACTTGCGCGCGGCAAATCTATCATTGCCGGAATATTCTCCTGCCAGCTCATTCATTTTGCCTTCGTAATCGATGACCTGGATAGTTTCGAGATTATACTTCTGTCCTATTTCAAAATCGTTCGCGTCGTGTGCCGGAGTGATTTTCAGCGCGCCTGTGCCAAATTCCATATCAACATAACTATCGGCTATAACAGGGATTTCTTTGTTAACTATCGGCAGCAGAACTTTTTTTCCTGCAATACTTTTATATCTATCATCCTTAGGATTTACAGCAACGGCGGTATCGCCCAGCATTGTCTCAGGCCTTGTTGTTGCTATAACAATATATTTGCCCTTATCGCCAACAACGGGATATTTCAGATAATAAAGTTTATCTTTCTTTTCCCTGTAATCAACTTCTTCGTCAGAAAGCGCAGTATGCAGAACGGGGTCCCAGTTAATGATACGCTTTCCTTTATAAACCAGTCCTTTTTTATAAAGCTCAACAAAAACTTTTCTGACCGCTTTGGAAAGGCCTTCATCCATTGTAAAGCGCTCGCGGCTCCAGTCAACAGAAGCGCCCATGCGGGTCAGTTGCTTTTTTATGTTGGCATGATAGATCTCTTTCCACTCCCACACTTTTTGAACAAACTTCTCGCGGCCCAGATCGTATTTCGTGAGCTTCTCTTCTTTCAGCTTTTTTTCAACAACGTTTTGAGTGGCGATTCCGGCATGATCTGAGCCGGGAAGCCAAAGGACGTTAAAGCCGGACATGCGTTTCCACCTTGCGTAAACATCCTGGATAGTGTTATTAAGCATGTGCCCTATAGTCAGGTTGCCTGTAACATTAGGCGGCGGAATTACAATAGAATACTTTGGCTTTGTTGAAGCCGAATCGGGGGAAAAGAATCCATTTTTCTCCCAGAATTCTATCAGCTCAAACTCAACATCTGCCGGAATATATGTCTTAGAAATCTCTTTCA
Organism: uncultured Ignavibacteria bacterium; assembly: GCA_963816535.1. Lineage (GTDB taxonomy): Bacteria > Bacteroidota > Ignavibacteria > Tepidaquicellales > OLB5 > CAWFKW01. Next base: position 159,907 of record CAWFKW010000003.1, read on the forward strand.
AGCAACTTCCTCAACTTTCTTGTATTTGTTAATTATCTCATAGGCCAGCTCAAGATAGGCCATCGATACGTTCGCATTCACATTATATAAAATAGCGGGCTTCCCGTAGAAAGAAGCCTCGGTTATCAGATGATTCCTGGGTATATATGTTTTGAACAAAAACTTATTGTACCTGAGCTTAAGCTCGCGTTCCGATATCTCGGTAACTTTTGTATTCGATTCATACATTGTCATAACAATACCCTCGATGTACAGCGCGGGATTTGCAACGTCTTTTATATACTCAATATATTTAAGCAGTTTGGCAATAGCTTCAAGTGAAAAATGGCCGCACCTGACAGGCAGCATAACCGAAGTGGCGGCCGTAAGAGCGTTGGCTACAATACCCCGCATCAGCGGCGGGCAGTCAATCAGGATAAAATCATATTGTTCCATTACTCCCCGGAGCGCATTTTTGAGCACTACCCTGTTTTCGGCGACTTTAGTAAACTTTTCATCACGCTGAATTGAGTTCACGTTTGAAGGAACAAAATCCATGTATTCAAGCTCTGTGCGGTGTATCGCATGGCCGAGAGAATGAGTAAAGCTGAACACCTCGGAAAGTCCCGCTTTTATCTTCTCAGGCGTAAAGCCAAGCGACATAGCGGAGGCGCCAAACGGGTCGGCATCGATAAGCAGAGTGCGTTTTTCAGCAACTGCAAACGACGCGGCCAGATTAACAGCCGTAGTTGTTTTCCCAACGCCGCCTTTGGGCAGGCAAACCGATATTACTTTAGCGCTCATTTATTATTTTTTTCCTTCAATATTCTGTTCTTCAGGTTTAAAGCATCCTGCATTCCGCTATTAAGTTCAAGCGCTTTATCGAGAAATCTTAGCGCCTGTTCAGGATTCTTATTCGAGTAATGATAAGCCGCGTTATCGTAATAAAGCCCGGAAGTCGCTACAAACATCCTGTTCTTATGGTAGCCTTCAGGATCGTATTTTCTGAACTTATAATCAAGGCTCTTTGAACCCGCGGCGGGGTCGTAAACTGTGTTCCTTGGTTTGATCCTGTACACCAGCCCGTCGGGAATTCCCATATATCCCGAAATGATATCTTTCATATCTTTGGCATACACCAGATCGAAAGTCGCATATAACGGGAACCCGGAAATATTATGTTTGAAAAAAGCTTCTACAAGCGAAGTCAGCTTAGCAAGCCTGATGTTATCATCGGAGTCTATGTTCTTCGAGTACTCTTCGGCTTCGTTCTTAATATTAGCGTAAACATCAGGATAATATTTCTTTATCATATCAAGGTACCAGAGGGACGAAAGAAATTTCACATTAAAAACTTTCACGTCGCCTCTTACTTTCTCAACCTGCTGGAAATACATTGACGAGCTGTAAAGAAACGCCCAGTCATAAGTAACGATAATAGCGTTAGGTTCGATGTTATTGAGGGTATTCAAAGTAATATCTTCATTAACATAGTTGCCGCTGTTGTTGTTTTCTCTGTAATTAGCCGCCAGGCTGAAAAGCAATACAATCATGCTCAGGCCCATAACGGCCGGACGCGCCGAGCTTTCAGCAAATTTAAGCGTTTTTTTCAAAAATTTTAGTACATAAATAGCGCCAATTCCCGAACATAGGGCCATAACAAAATAAACCTGAATGTAAAATGACTGGATCTCGATGGTATCATAATTAAATGAAATCAGCAGGTTTGTCGCTATAAGAACAGCAAAAAGACTGAACAGGCTCCTGTTGGTGCGGTACACCGCAATTATACCAATAAGGCCAAGCAAAGCCGGCACATATGCCATTTCCTGCGGAAAGTTAGCGAAGAAGTCAGACGCAGTTTTAAAAAAACCGGAAGATGAAGAAAACATAAGCTGGCTGAAATCGTGACCGCTGATATGCGCCCACAAACCGGGCAAAGAATCAGGATTCGACCAGTTAAAAGAACGGAGCTTGAGACGCCCTGAAAACCAGGATCAGATACATCAGCGCTCCGGGTAAAAGCAGAAGCAGGTATTTTAGAAGCGACTTAGCGAAAACAGGGTTTGCTTTCCGCTGCAGATAAAACAGGTAAAGCAAGCCCGGTACAAAATAGATCGTAGTCGAGTGATTTGCAAAACTAAAACTGAGAACGAGAATAAGTCCCACCCACATTTTTCTCTCGCCGGTTTTGAGATCTAAAAATATCCGTATCATAAAATAGAATATCAAAGATACAAAAAGCGAATGCAGCGAATAAACTTCAACCTGCGTAGCATAAAACCAAATGACGCCGGTAAAACCGAAAACTATGGCTGCGGCAAAAGAAAGCGTATATAGATCGTTTTCGTTAAGACTGAAAACCGGACCGGATTTCTTATTTTGTTTTCCTGCGGAAACAATTTTGCTGAATTCTCTCAGCAAATTCAGAGAAACATAAAATGCGGCGAAGACGGCTAGGGCTGTTTCAATTGCGGCAAGCGTATTAAGCCTGTAGATCACGCTTCCCGGCAGCGGCAGATGAGAAACAACAAATCCTATTACCAGGAACAACGGGTACCCTGTGGGATGCGGAATCCCGAACGTATAACATACAGCCGCAAGCTCGCCGCAATCAACAAACCCAACGCTTGGATGAAGCGTCATAACATAAATGACCAGGCAAATTAAGCCTGCTGATGCAGCATAGATATGTTTAGCGTAATTATGCAACCTTTACAACAAGCTCCCCTACTGATTCCAGATTTGCTTTAATAATGTCGCCGCGGTTCAGCCTGGCAATTCCGGCAGGCGTTCCGGTAAATATTATATCTCCTTTTCTCAGGCCGAATATTGCCGATAAATAATGAACAATAAACGCAGGGTTAAATATCATTTCCGAGGTCATCGCGTTTTGTTTTTCTTCACCGTTAATTTCGAGTGTGATGCGGAGACTTTCCAGATTCTTAATATCCTCTTTTCTTACAACTTCTGAAACTGGCGCAGACGTATAGAATCCTTTGGAAACTGTCCATGGCAGCCCCTTTTTTTTATCTTCGTTTTGAAGGTCGCGCAGAGTGAAGTCTATACCGACGGCATAACCATAAACGTAATCAAATGAATCTTCCTCGCCGATGTTTCTTCCGCCTTTACCAATCACAATTACGAGTTCAACTTCATTCTGAAGATTGTTCGATATTTTTTTACCGTTAAACTCAGGAACCTTTACTTCAAACCCCTCAGTGACAACCGCGGAATTTGGCTTTAAAAAAATAACAGGTTCAGCCGGGACTTCTTTGGGAATTCCGGGAACATCAATTTCATTAATGTGGTCAAGATAATTTTTGCCCACACAAAAAACATTTTGAACCTCGATTGTATCGCTTGTGTTTTTTACTTTAAGTTTTGGCATTTTATGTAAACCCCACCCATGACCCCGAAGCGAAGGGGAAAAGGACTAAAGCTATTTATAAAACTATTTACTTACTCAAGTTACGCGAAACATTCCCGCGAAGGCGGGAATCCATTTCATATGTCGCTCCTAACGGAGCTAAAATATTTGTTTGCATCAATTTCTACAAATATACCGCTCCTAATGGAGCTTATAAAAAACAAAAATTATCCGCAAATTTATCTTTTTGCGTAACTTCATTTACTTATTACAATTTTGACAGGAGATTTCGCAACTTCCCCTTCCTCCCACCAAAGGCGGGCCAGCCTCATCTAAGGAGGGGATGGAAATAATAATTCTTAAATATTTATTAAATGCTGATAGTTGTTTACAATTCCAACGGCTTTGCCTCTTAGCTTCCAGCCATCGTACGGAGTATTTTTGCTTTTCGAATGGAACTTTGATGCGTCAACCGTCCATTCATCGTTCAAATCCAGAATTGTCAGGTTCGCTTTCTCGCCTTCATGGATTTTTATCTCCGGCAGGCGCAAAATTTTTCTGGGATTTACAGACATCTTCATGATCATTTCGTCGAGAGAAATAATCCCTTTTTCAACGAGGTTAGTATATGTTAAACCTATGGCGGTTTCAAGTCCAACAATCCCAAACGGGGCCTGCTCAAGGGGCAGCTTCTTTTCTTCCTCCGTGTGAGGGGCGTGGTCGGTGCATATCGCATCTATTGCGCCGTCCTTAATTCCCTCAAGTATTTCCGCAACGTCTTCTGCGGTCCTGAGGGGCGGATTCATCTTTGCGTTTGAGCCGTATTTTAAAATAGCTTCGTCGGTCAGAGTAAAATGGTGCGGGCAGGCCTCGGCGGTTACGTTCACACCTTCAGCTTTTGCCTGCCTCACAAGCCTGACCGCCTCCTTGGTACTAATATGCTGAACATGATATCTTGCGCCTTTTATCTGTTTTGTTAATGCAATATCTCTTTCAATAATTTCATATTCCGAGGCATTGGGAATTCCTTTCACCCCAAGCTTTCTTGAAATTATCCCATCGTTAATAATACCTCCGTCGGAAACAGACATAATTTCGCAGTGCTGGATCACAGGCAACCCATACTCTGCCGCGGTACGTAAGACCCCGCTCATTAATTCATCTCCGGCAATCGGGCTTCCGTCATCTGTAAGCGCTAATGCGCCGGCTTCATAAAGAGACTTTATCCGGCTTATCTTTTCGCCTTTTCTTGCGACGGTTGCGCAGCCAGTAGTATAAACGTCAACTATGTTCCCTTGCGCTTTGGCCGCGTTTTCTTTAATAATTTCAGCGGTATCAATTGGCGGCGATGTGTTAGGCATGCACAATACGCCGGTTACTCCGCCATAAGCGGCGGCGAGCGCGCCCGAAGCAATATCTTCTTTTTGAGTTTGCCCGGGTTCGCGGAAATGAACGTGCATATCAAACAAGCCCGGAACGACTATCTTCCCTTTAAGATCGTATTGGATCACTTCTCTCACATGCTGCCATGTAACGCCCATGTGATTTATGACGCCGTTAATAATAAGTATATCAAACCTGCCGTTAATGTTTTCGGCAGGCGAAATTATATGACTGTTACGAAGTAAAAGATGCAAGTAAACTCCTTAGTTAAAACTTCAAAACACAACGCTTCTCAGGTATAAATAAATATACAAAGCAGGCACGGCAAACAAAATGCTATCGAACCTGTCTAAAAATCCGCCATGACCGGGAATAATATTAGACGAGTCCTTGACCGAAACCGACCGTTTCAAATGCGACTCAAACAAATCGCCAAGCTGAGAAAAAATTCCTACAATAACCCCGACAGCTATTATATTCACAAACCCGATATCATGATAATAGAATTTCCGGATTATAATTCCGGCTAAAATTGTAAATCCAAATCCTATTATCGAGCCCTCCCATGTCTTCTTAGGGCTTATCCTCTCCGCAAGTTTGTGCTTTCCGAATGTTTTGCCGCCGAAAAATGCAAAAGTATCCGACGCCCAGACCATGATAAGGCATATAAGAGCATAGTTGGCGCCGTTTTGGACAAGAAACCGGGTGGAAGCCATTAAGCTCATTAATCCGAAAGAAGTTGAAATATAGACGACTGAGAGCATCCAAGTACCAATTGCTTCAATGTGCTTATCAGTTTTGTTAAGAACCTCGTCAAATATAAGATACATGAACATAAGAAAATAAATTATCAAAACGAAATTGAATCTCTGGTAATAAAAGCAGATAACAATCAGCGTACTGATAAGCAGAAATATAAACTTATGAAAAGTAAACCCGCCTATTAACCTTCCCAAAAACGAGGGCTTTGAATCTCTGTGTTCAAACAGGTTGTAAAACTCGTTCATACAGAAGAAAGATACTATTGTGCAAAATATAAGAAATACCTCGTTCCCGAAGTAAAGCGCCATGAGAATGAGAGGTATACCGATAACGCCCACCAATACTCTGACCGCCGTGTTGCTCATAAGCGCTCCACTTCTGCTTTCTTAATAGTCCTCATGCGGTACATAAATATCATCAAAGAGGCAATTAATACTAAAGACACCGTCCCAAGTATCACCGCATCCATTTTTTGCGAGCTTGATATGCGCGGCGTATCAAAATCTTCTTTGCCGTATTTATAAAGCAAATAAGAAGCGAAAAAGTTATTAAGAAAATGGCAAATAATGCCCGTATAAATGCTATCGGAGCAGTACACAACAAATCCAAGGTAAACGCCGAGCATAATAAGCGCAACAAGGTTCAACGGCTGAAAATGGTAAAGCGCAAACAAAAACCCGGAAAGAAAGATTGCGATGGATGGTTTTGCTATTTTCTCAAGATTTCGCAAAACAAAGCCGCGGAACAGGAACTCTTCGCAGATTGCAGGCGTAACGCAAATGGCAAATACAACAATAAGATACTCGTATATCGAATACGCGGAAACGATCTTCATTTCGGCTTTTTCAAGCGTATCAAATAAATCCCTTACTTCTTTAATAACGTTTTGCATAACCGGCAGATGGTCAAGCGCATAATCCTGCAGGAACATGTAACCCTGCAAAGCTGGCTGGATGAGGACCAAGCCTAAAATTGCAAGGAGAAGCAAATGCGGCTTAGGCAAATTCAGACGGAAAGATGTCTTCAGGTCCCTGGTTTGAAGCCTCATGAAGAACAGGGTAGGAGCAAGTATGAACATAAATTGCGAAAAAATCAGAATTATCCTCGATAGCTTGACGTCTACGTCTTCAAGTCCCCCGCCGGCCGCAATAGTAATGCTTCCGCCAATGATCTGGTACAGAAAGAAAATAACCGCGAGTACAACAATTACGTATGCGAAAGGATGCAGATTTCTAATAAAACTGTTAAACGGAGGCTGCTGGGGATCGTTATGTTCCTCTGGATTAAATTCCTGCAAATACTAGCTAAATTTATGTTAATACAATTAGGGAATATAAAAAAACGAAACATAAGTTTTTACCCATAATATGTTGCACCGTTTTTAATATTAAGATCTGTGGAGCCCCAAGCAGTCCGCCACGGCGGATTGGGACTTAGGAATGAGAGTCGGTGTGAAGTTAGCCCACCTCCCCCTACCCCCGCCAAAGGCGGACGAGCCTCCTGTCAGGAGGGGACGTACCATAAAACCATTTTCCTATCTAAGTAGAAGCGGTATCGTCCCAAGCTGGAGCTTGGGACGATACCGGAGGCAATATTTATTCGTGCCACGACGTGAAGTCGTAGCACGAAACCCAGTTAGCTACAATTATTAGAATAGTAACTATCATTCTTTCCATCAATAGGCTTTACGCAAAGGTTTAATTGGGACCTGTAAGCTTATTGATTATATGCACATTAATTATTAAGTTTAGCCCAGCTAATTAATAAAAAACATATTGATAAGAAACTGTTCCATTTTATTTACTTTTGTAATACTTGGTTTCAGTTACTCCAATTCCGTTGCGGGAGACCATTCAAATGCCAGGAACGAAGGGATGTCAAACTCATCGATGGTTACATCATCCGGTACGGATGCTTTCGGACTTAACCCTGCAGATTATGATTTCCATTTATTAAAGAGTCCGGATAAACTTAATAAGAATAAGGTTAAATCCTCTTCAAAGCCCGAGTGGCAGATATCGCTGGTGTCGGTTGGCGGTGGATACGGTTCTGATACCACCATCGATTTTTACAATAACTATTTAAAATATCTTTCGATAAACCGCACAACATTCACAAACCTGTTTACGGACCTCTTCAGCGTTCTGCAATTCAGAGACAGCATTCTTCCCGGAAAACAGACGCAGGTCAATTATGATTTTGAATTAAAATGGCTCTCGGTCAATTTGGCAAGTTCTAAATTCGGAGCGTTTAATGTAAGCATCGCCGATAAGGTCGGGTTAAACACCAACGCATTCAGCAGGGACCAGGAAATGCCGCTGGTTTTCATTTATCAAATTAATCCAAACGGAAGTTACAATTTAACCAACGTTCATCTGAACCAGTCAGAAGCTACAGCATGGTGGATAAGAAAATACACTTTCGGCTATGCCAAACAGTTCGACTTCAGCCCAAAGAGCGGCATCAAGAGCTTTTCTATCGGCGCAGCGGTTGGACTTGTCCAGGGGTTCGGAAATGTCAACACATATAGTTCTACGCTCCTGATGAATACCTACGGGGTAAAAAGACAGCCTTCAGGATACAACCATGTTGACAGCTTAACAGGAACGCAGAGCTTCCATACCGAATCGGCGCTGACGGATTTCTTCAGGGATTACAGCGACGGCGCTAAGTCGCATTTTAATTTTTTCCCCAAGCCTGCAGGAACCGGTTACAGTCTCGATATAGGCATGAACATGCAAATAGGCGCCGCGTGGCATTTTGCTCTTAGCGTAACCGATATAGGGCAGATAACATGGAACTACCACACTACCATAAACAACGACAATAACAGTTTTGTATACAGGAACTTTGACCTGACGAGCACTGACCCGACATACAATCAATTTGTAAACGACCTCGAGGGGCTGAACACAAGAGACACTGTTACCTCTTACAAAACGAACATGCCTACAAAATACCGCGCGGGATTATCGTTTGAGCCCTCAAAGAAAATTATGTTTGAACTTGACTGGATAAAAGGCGATAACAACCTGCCTGGAAATACCACCGATAACATTGCAGCTTTAGGAACTGAGTATAGCCCAGTTCCTTTCCTTCCGCTGAGAACCGGCGTTTCAGTCGGGGGCCCGGGTGATTATTACATCGGCTTTGGCGCCGGGCTGAAATTCAAATTCTTTACTATTGATATCGCGACAAACGGAATAAACCAGATAATATCGAACAAAAGATTTTCTGTTTCAATTTCTTCAAAATTGATATTGTGAAAAAACCGGGTACCAATGTGTTATTTTGTGTATTCATAATTTTTTAGAACAGCCGGCAGGCAGGGAAACATAATTCGAGTATATTCGGTCCAAATTGTCATTTTTCGGCTCATTTTCTACCCTAAACAGGTTAGATATGAAAATTGAATATACATATATTAATAGTTATGTTAGAGATACCAACATAAATGGGTGAATTTGTTCAGATTTAGGACTTTATTGCTTATCAATTTGATCATGGCTTTTACGGGATATGAATCTATGGCAGGCGATCATTCAAATGCCAAGGGGGACGGCATGGGGGGCGCATCAATGTTATCATCTTATGGAATCGACGCTTTCGGGCTGAACCCTGCAAATTTCTATTACCAGACAAAAACAGATTTGGGAACCAGACAAATGCGGCTCAGAGAAAAACCCGTAAAGCCAACGCTTGAGATCTCGCTTTTTTCAGGAGGCGGCTCTTATGGTTCGGACCAATCGCTTAGCTTTTACAACAATTACCTGAAATACCTTTCGATAAACCGTCAGACCTTCACAGGAATATTCACAGATCTTGGCAGCGTGCTTAATTTCAGGCAAAATATTCTTCCCGAAAAAACTACGCAGGTAAATTACGACCTTGAGCTGAAGTGGTTCTCGGTAAACTACACTGTCCCGAAATTCGGGGCTTTCAATTTCAGCATTTCAGATGAAATTGGGTTAAATACGGATTCATACAGCCGCGACCAGGAAATGCCCATTACGTTCCGCATAAATTCATACCAGGGAAAATACGATCTTGCTAACGTGAATATAAACCAGTCTGAAGCATCGGCATGGTGGATAAGGAAATATGCGGTATCATTTGCAAAACAAATCGAATTCCCGCATAGCGGAGTTGTCAAAAATATCACATTTGGCGCGACATTTGGCGTGGTAAACGGGTTTGGAAATATTATCACATACAACACTTCTTTATACGTAAGCACATACGGAATAATTAAAAATCCTGAAACGCAGGTGAACCATGTTGACAGCATTACGGGACGGCAGGATTTTCACACACGGCAATCACTGACCGATTTTTTTCAGGATTACCGCGACGGCGCTCACCAGCATTTCAATTTCTTTCCCAAGCCTGCAGGCAAAGGCTACAGCATTGATCTTGGCGTAAATATGCAGCTTGGCGAGGAGTGGCATGTAGCTGCAAGCATTACAGACCTGGGGAAAATCATATGGGATTACAACACGTTTATTAACGATGACACCAACCATTTTGCATATTATAACTTTGACCTGAATTCGTCCGACCCGACATATAATGCATTCATTAACGATCTGGATGGAATTAGCACACGCATCGCGAACAAGTCATACACAACGGACATGCCTACAAAATACAGGGCGGGCGTAGTGTTTCAGCCAACATCAGAATTTTTGCTGGAAGCAGACTGGCTTAAAGGGGCAAATAACCTGCCGGGGAATTCAAACCAGACCGTATTTTCTATGGGCGCGGAATACCGGCTTATGCATTTCCTTCCCTGCAGGGCGGGGCTTTCTATAGGCGGCCCGGGCGGATACTTTATCAGGAATTGGCGCAGGGATCAGGCTGAAAAACCTGGTTATAGATGTAGCCACTTCCGGCGTAAACCAGATAATAGCAAATAAGAGACTTTCAATTTCATTTTCAGGTAAATATATTTTATAAATCAAAAATAACTATATGAAACTAACCAAATATCCGGCTTTAATTTTTTCACTTTGCATTTTTGCGTTTTTAATGGCGCTTATCGGCTGCGGATCGGACACTACTACCAACACAACCACCGGCGGAGGCGGCTGGCCGCCAACATTTACGTATTCACCTGGCGGCAAATTTGTGTACACGACTGACTCGCTAACTCCTTCCGGCGTACCTATTCGACTAAACAGAACCTCAGCGGATACTGTGCAACCGGAAACGTTATTCAGCGGCCAGAGATGTTATCCGTTTAGAGGCGCAACTCACGATGTCCCGACAAATCAAACTACATTAGATCTTTATTATGTTAGATATGACCCTGCCGGATATTATTACCAATACGGAATTAAGAGGCTGATAGATACAAACCTAACCCCATCATGGGATCTTATAGGAGATTTTACAAAGGCGCGCGGTACAACGTACGACGTAGGTAATATCGATTATTCAGTTATTGTGGCTGTATATGGCCTTTTGCATTTTACAGGCACATTAAAAGGCAGTATAGTTGATAGTACAAGTATTCAAACCACGGCGCCTTCGCCTCAAACAATTTATTGTTACAGGATAGAGTTGCATGCAAGTGTATCAGCCCCGGCCAGCGGCTCACAGCTTGCAGCAGACGTTTACTTAGATTATTATGTCGGATATACCGCTGCCGCATATCCCAATAATCCCGTTGGCTTGGTTGAGCTTAAATCACGGCCATTCAGCTTTACTTTTGCCGGAACGCCTGTATTGCCTGAACCCGGTTTTGACAGAAAATTATTCAGCTATACGCCATAAGTTTATTATGCTTTTTTGAGACAATCCTGACAGGTCTTGAAGACCTGTCAGGATTTTTTTTGTACTTCTCCCCCGTCCCGCTAAAAGCGGGACTCCCCCTCTCCACGTAGAGAGGGGGAACACTGACTTTATTCTTAGACCGGAATCAAATCACAGTATGCATAGGAAATTGTAAAACAGATCGCCGCTCTACGAGGCTTCCCTACGGGCCTTCGACCCGAAGGATCGTAGACGACTCGTTGAGTCGTGGACTTCCGCGGGGATAACGCCACAAAAAATAAATTCAGGCTTTTTTGTAGGATATTATTTGATTAATTTTGTAATTAAAACAAAACGGAAAACACAAAGTGCATCAATTCAAAAAAGAGAACCCCGTTAAGGAGTTCGATGAGTTCGTAACAATTGTTAAGAGGCTCAGGAACGAGTGCCCGTGGGACAGGGAGCAGACCCACGATTCCATAAGGCACCTTATTCTTGAAGAGGTTTACGAGGTTCTTGAAGCGATTGATGAGAAGAATTACGTTGACTTAAAAAAAGAGCTGGGCGACCTGCTGCTACACGTGGCGTTCAACGCCGTAATTGCGGAGGGCGACGGCAATTTCGACCTGAAGGATGTTATTGAGGCTATAAATCATAAGCTTATAACCCGTCACCCGCACGTATTCGGCGACGTAGTTGTAACCGGGACAAAAGATGTTTTAAGGAACTGGGAACATATTAAGATGACTGAGGGAAGGAAATCACTGCTTGACGGCGTTCCGAAAGAGCTGCCTTCGCTTACAAGGGCATACAGGCTGCAGGAAAAGTCTTCAAAGGTAGGTTTCGACTGGGATACAAGCGAGCAGGCGTTTGAAAAGGTTACGGAAGAAATAGGCGAGTTTAAGCAGGCGGCAGAGAAGAAAAAAGAATCGACGGGCAAGCTGAACCCCGAAGACGCCGAACATCTTGAAGAAGAGCTTGGCGATATATTATTCGCATTAGTTAACTATTCGAGGCACCTGAACATAAATCCCGAAAATGCTCTGAGGAACACAATTGATAAATATATTAAACGCTTTAAGCATATTGAATCAGAACTTGAAAAAAGAGGAAAGAAAATAACCGAATCAAACCTTGAAGAAATGGACTGTATCTGGAACGAAGCGAAGAAAATTATTAAATAAATATTAATAATCGGCCTATGAAGCAAAAAAGATCACTTCTCTTTCTCCTAACCTTAATATTTTTATTTCAGTCTTTAGTATTTGGGCAGATAAAACAGTCCAATGTCGAAGTCCTTCAGCAGCAGCTTGATTCTATTATAGGTCCCGTCAGGGATGCGGGAATCACAGTTTGCGCAAAAGTTATGCATGCCGACTTCAATGCGACGTTATATGAATATAAACCTGAAACCGAAGTGATACCCGCTTCCATTACCAAGCTGATAACTGCGGCTTGTTCGCTCAGCAAGCTCGGGCAAAGCTATAACCTGAACACAATTGTATATACAGACGACAACAATATTAAGAACGGCGTAATAAACGGCAATATTTACCTGAAAGGATACGGCGACCCTGATTTCAGCTCCGGCGATCTGAAAAATCTCTCGGACGAGCTTCTGAAACTTGGAATAGCGGAGGTTACCGGAAACGTTGTGGCAGATGAATCATACTTCGATAACGATTATCATACGCTGGCAAATTCATATTCGGGGGATACAGGGCCCTCATACTGGCCTTTCGTTAACGCGCTGGCTTTCAATAAGAACAAGGGCACGAAAGACCCCGCTCTTAGCGCGGCTACGGAGCTTGCGGGTAATTTAACATCCGGCGGCGTTAAGCTTGATGGTTCGGTCATTGAGGGCAAAACCCCAAAGGGCGCGAAAGAGATAGCCAAATTCAGCCATACAATTTACGACGTGCTTGCCAATATGTGCAAAGAAAGCGATAACCATTCGGCAATAACAATGTTCAAGCTTGTAGGCGCAAAATATAAAGACCCGCCGGGCACGATCGCCAAAGGGCAGGAAGCAATTCAATCATTTTTAACCGAGCTGGGAGTTGACAGGTATTCTTATGAAATACTTGAGGGCTCGGGGCTTACAAGATTCAACAAAGTGAACGCAGACATGTACATGAAAGTGCTGAAATACATGTATGACGACCGTTTTCTGTTTGATTACTTTATGAACGCGCTTTCGATCGCTGGAAAGGAAGGAACCCTGAGGAACAGGATGCTTGGCACAGAGGCCGAAGGCAATGTTTACGGTAAAACGGGGACTTTAAACGGAGTAAGCTCGCTTACAGGTTATGTGATCGATAAAGATAACGAGGTGCTGTTATTTTTTATAGTAATGAACGGTTTCGGAGGCAACGCAAGCAGCATGCGGGAAGTTCAGGATATTTTCTGTGAAACATTGGCGGGATTTTCAAGGAAATGAAATTTAAGCTTGAATCAGATTATAAGCCGTCCGGCGACCAGCCCAAGGCGATTAAAGAGCTGACCGAAGGGTTAACAAGGGGCGATAAATACCAGACGCTGCTGGGCGTAACGGGCTCGGGAAAAACATATACGTTATCGAACGTAATTAAGAATGTAAACAAGCCGACGCTCATAATGTCGCACAATAAAACTCTTGCGGCGCAATTATACGGCGAGTTTAAGAATTTCTTCCCGTCAAACAGGGTTGAATTTTTCATAAGCTATTACGATTACTACCAGCCCGAATCATATATCCCGTCAACTGATACATATATAGCCAAGGACCTCTCGATAAACGAAGAAATAGACAGGCTGCGGCTGAGAGCGACCACCGCCCTGCTTGAAGGCAGGGATGATGTAATTATAGTAGCATCGGTATCATGCATATACGGAATTGGAACGCCGCAGGATTACGCCGACCAGATAATGCGGCTTGAACGCGGTCAGAAGATAAACCGCAAACAGCTTCTGAACAACCTGATAAATATTCATTATGTAAGGAATGATTTCGAATTCAAGCGCGGCACATTCCGCGTGCACGGAGACGTTATAGACCTTGTGCCGGCATCGGAAGACAATAACGCTATCAGGATAGAGCTGTTTGACGATTCGATAGAGAGCCTGTTTTATTTTGACCGCAAATCGGGAGAAATTACGGGAGTTGATGAAAGAGTTACGGTTTACCCTGCAAAATATTTTGTCACCTCCCCTGAGAAGATGGAAAAAGCTGTACGCGATATCAGAAGAGAGCTTCTTGAGCAGACTGGCAGGCTTGAAAAAGAAGGCAAGCTTGTTGAGGCTATGAGGCTGGAACAGCGCACAAACTTCGACCTGGAGATGATACAGGAAGTGGGCTACTGCACAGGCATAGAAAATTATTCGCGCCACATAGACCAGCGCGAAGCGGGTTCGCGGCCCTCGTGCCTGTTCGATTATTTCCCCAAGGATTTTTTGCTGATAGTGGATGAATCGCATGTATCGGTTCCACAGATAAACGGGATGTATAACGGCGACAGGCAGCGCAAGCAGACGCTGATTGATTACGGGTTCAGGCTTCCCTCGGCGCTTGATAACCGCCCGATGAAGTTTGCTGAATGGGAAGGTATGCTGAACCAGGTCATATTTGCAAGCGCAACGCCATCGGAATATGAACTGCAAAAATCAGGCGGCGTAGTTGTTGAGCAGATAATCCGCCCCACAGGCTTGCTTGACCCCGCAATCGAAGTACGGCCGGTAAAGAACCAGATCGACGACCTGATAAACGAGATAAGGACGCGCTCAGAAAAGAAAGAGCGGGTTCTTGTCACCACATTAACTAAGCGTATGAGCGAGGACCTGACAGACTATTTAATCGGAATCGGCATAAGAGTAAGATATATTCATTCAGAAATAGACTCGCTTGACAGGGTTGAGATACTCAGGGATCTCAGGCTTGGTAATTTTGATGTGCTTGTTGGAGTTAACCTCTTAAGGGAGGGACTTGACCTGCCTGAAGTATCGCTGGTTGCGATAATAGACGCAGATAAGGAAGGTTTCCTGCGTT
This sequence comes from uncultured Ignavibacteria bacterium, assembly GCA_963816535.1. GTDB lineage: Bacteria > Bacteroidota > Ignavibacteria > Tepidaquicellales > OLB5 > CAWFKW01. Next base: position 175,179 of record CAWFKW010000003.1, read on the forward strand.
CGGAGAAATCGCTTATGCAGACTGCCGGCAGAACGGCAAGAAACGTAAACGGGCTGGTTATACTGTATGCAGATAAAGTTACCAACTCGATGGACAAAGTGATAAAAGAAACAACCCGCAGAAGGAAGATACAGGAAGAATATAATATAGCGCACGGTATAAATCCGAAGACAATATATAAGACGTTCGAGGAAATTATGAGCTCAACCATTGTGGCGGATTCAAGAAATAAGAATCCACAGAAGAAGAAAAGAGACCTGAAAACAACCAGCCTTACAATGCTCACCGAGCCGATACAGAGCAAACTCAGCTCCGAAGAAAGAAAAGATTTCATAAACCAGCTCCGCAAGCAAATGATAGAGGCCGCCAAGGACCTTGAATTTGAACGCGCCGCTGAAATAAGAGACGAAATAAACAGGCTGGAAAATTAATAATATGGAAAAAATAGCCGGGAAATACACTTTAACAAAAATACTCGCCTACTCGTTCTTTTCGCTGGTTTTTTTTACAAACGTTGTTTGCAACAAAGAGAACGCCGATATAAAAATAGATACGACTCAAAAGCAGAACCTTCCCAAAATAAAATTCGTTAAACAGGGCGAAGTTTATTTCCAGGACAGCCTGAAGAACGTTATAAAAGAAGTTGACGTCGAAATTGCCGAGACTGACGAAACGCGGCATGTGGGGCTGATGTTCAGGGACAAGATGGAAGAGAACCAGGGAATGTTATTTATTTTTGACAAAGAAGAGCTTCAGGGGTTTTATATGAAGAACACTCTGATCCCGCTGGATATTATCTTTATTAACGCGAAGAAGAAAATAGTTAAGATACATAAGAATGCAACGCCGCTTGATGAGACTGATCTTCCGTCGATGAAGCCGTGTTTATACGTTGTTGAAGTGAACGGGGGGTTTACGGATAAGTATAAAATAAAGGAAGGCGATTATATTGACTGGAGAAGGAATTAACTCAGCTGAAGTAAAATTCCTCTCTGCGGTCATCAAATAAGCTGTTTTGGGGATTGATCTGTTTATCTAATGCGGCCGATGGGTCGATATCGACTATAAAACACTCCTCCACTTCTTCGGGCCCTCTGCCGAGATACTCGCCCAGCGGGGATACGATCACGCTGCCGCCGGTAAAACGAAGCTCTTTTTCTTTATTTGACTCCCTGCCGATCCTGTTGGCTGTTATCGTAAATACGTGGTTTTCGATGGCCCTTGCATACATGGAATTCTGGCAATAAGGCATTACGAGGTTTGAAGGATGACAGATGATCTGCGCCCCCTTCATAGCCAGCGTGCGCGCGGTTTCGGGATATATCCAGTCGTAGCAAATCATCATCCCGATATTAACTGAGCCAAAGGAATCGGATGATATTTCCTGCGATTGCAGGAAGATATTGCCCGGTTCGAACCAAAGCTTTTCGTCATAAAATAAGTGTATCTTTCTGTATGTAATTACTTTTCCGTCGGGCCTTACTAAAACCGCAGAGTTGTAAAATTTATTCTGGTACTGTTCGCATAACCCGGCGACTATATATGAATTCTTCTCGGCGCAGATTTTCATGAGCGCGGAGCAAAACGGGCCGTTTGGGATTTCTTCGGAAGAGGACTGAAGTTCATCAACCGATGAAAATAAATAGCCCGAGTTAGATAACTCGGGCAATACAAGCAGGTCAAATTTCTTATCCTTAAGAAGGCTCCGGACACGTCGGATATTCGCTTCCGGCTTTCCGAACTCGGGCCTGAACTGAAGGTAACCTATTCTCATTCTATTTGGAATCAGGCGGAATTATGTTCACTGTGAACATAACGTATCTCTTGAAATCTTTTGGTTCATTGGTCTCAACGGTAAGCGTCTTATCATTTTTCCCCATGCGACCTTCGGTATTAAAAGTAAACTTAATTTTACCTGATTCGCCGGGCTGGTATTCTCTTTTTTCATCCAGCGCCACAGCCGTGCAGCCGCAAGATGGAACGATGTTCTTGATAATAAGAACATTTGCGCCCTTGTTGGTGAAGCTGAACTCACCGTCAACTTTCGGGCCCTGCTTAACGTCGCCCAGGTCGAGCTTTTCCTGGTCAAAAACCATGACCGGTGCGAATATCCTCGGGTCGCCCAGGTTCTTCTTAACCAGGAAAGCTGAAAATGCGACCACCAGAATAAGACCGACAGTAAAAAAACTTACTTTTTTAAAATTTAATCCCTTCATTGCAGTTATGATTTAGTTCTTAGATAACTCAACTTCTTCAGGCGCGCCGTCTTTGGCGTACCTGTAAAAATTCACGCTGAAAAATACCATCACAATATCCTCAACAATTCTGAGCCAGACCGTAGATGTGGATGACGGCGCCACGCTGAAACACCCGCACGAAATATCAAGGCCCCTCAGAAGAGCCTGCGAAAGCGCAATGATAAATACAACAAGCATCGTCGAATAAATAAGCCACGCGCTTTTTGTCCATTTGCCTATTACGATAAACAATCCTGTCAAGAATTCAAGCCACGGGAGAAAAATGGCAAGCGGATTTTCAAGCTGGACAGGCAACACCTTATAATTATGAATTATCTTAAGGAAATCGGGCGCGTTAGCCATCTTATCTATGCTGGCATAAATAAGCAGCCCGCCCAATATGAGTCTGCCGGCTATTTCGAAATACTTATTTTGAAAAAGTTTTTCCATTCTCATTTGTCAATTTGAGGGATAGCCTGCAGTTTTCCACTCGTCCCATCCGCCGTGGAAAATATACGTTTTAGTAAACCCCATATGCGCCATCGCGTATGCAAGGTCGATGCTTACATCGCACGCCGAGCTGCAGTAACAAACATAAACCTGGTCCTTCGGCAAACCGTCCAGAACGGACTGGTACTTATCAAGCTGGTGGTAAGCAATATTCATAGCTCCCTGTATATGCCCGGCGTTGTAGTCGGCAATATCGCGCGCATCTATAAACCGGTATTTCTTATCGAACAGGGCTTTTGCAAAATCCAGTTTTATGTCGATGGGTTTAACAAAATTCTTAGGATTCTGGTTCACGGTAGTCTGCGCCGTGTCTTTTGCATTTACTTTGGTCGTCTTTACAGAATCCTGAACATGTTTAAGCGAGTCCTGAACATGCTTCGCCGAATCAACCTTAACAACCTGGAGCGAATCTTTTATGTGCTTTTCATTTGCGGCTTTTATGGAATCCTCACGTTTATTGGAACTGTTCTTAAGCGAATCAGCCGCTCTCTGGAGAGAGTCCTGCTTTTTGAGTTCTATCATAAGGCTGTCGCTTTGCGAGAAATCGATAACCTGTTCGCGCCCGATAAAATGAATCCTGTTTGGGCTGGAAATATTATGCAGAACGCCGATTACAAGCGTCAGTAAGAGAATCCCTGCGATCTCCGCAAATATCTTTTTGTTCAATCTTTATTAATTCAGTTTTGCCTTTACGTCCACCAGTATAGGTATCTCAAATTCGCCGGCATCGGTTCTGATAATCGCCGCTGCATTTACGGCGGATTCTTCATATATCTTAATAGAAATTGTCAATGTCGCAGTTTCGCGCAGATCGATCGACATCTTGTCGCTTGTTACTTTCACAGCCGGAGAATTTGACGTAACTTCATTTATAACAATCGGCTTATCATAGAAGTTCGTCAGAGTCGCCGTTTCCTTAAGCTCATCCCCTACTTTTCCTTCAGTAATTATCGACTGGGGCGATATTGTAATAGGGTCGACCATGTTCATCGAAACTACCATAGTATGAACATTCTTCCCTTCGGGCTCGTTAGTATAAACATTAACGCCTTTTGCAACCTGGCCCATGCCATTGCCGTTGAATGTAAAGCTGATCGTCCCTGCGCCACCGGGCTGAATTATACTGTCTGAAGTAAGAGCAGTCGAGCAGCCGCAGCTTGTAGAAACCGAGAGAATCTTCAGAGCTTCATCGCCATCATTTTTAAATTTTATATCATAATGCACTTCTTTGCCTCTCATATGGGTGCCGGTCATGATCGATTCGCCACCTTCTACTGTAAAATGCGGTCCGGATTGCGCAAAAACGATAACAGGAAAAATGAGAAACAAAACTGCAATAAATTTAACTTTACTCATGGTTTTCTTTGAATTTTAATTATTTTTTAAATTTAACTATCAATTATTCTAAAAACAATTTAAGTATTTATGCTCTCTTTTTAAACTATACGGTAACGTTTTCACGTTATTTTTACTTTAATGTAAAGTATTTAATTTGTGTTAAGAATTAGAAGGGGGAATATCTAACTCATGAAGTTAGACGTACTATTTTTTGCGGCGCATCCTGATGATATCGAGTTAAGCTGCGGCGGCGCTGCGCTGAAACTGGTCAGGACCGGGAGAAAGACCGGCATCATTGACCTGACCCAGGGCGAATTAGGAACCCGGGGCACAAAGTCGATCAGAAAGAAAGAAGCTTTTGAAGCGGGCAAGATTCTGGGGATTTCCGTGCGAGAGAACCTCGGAATAGCTGACGGCAACATAGAAAACAACGCTTCAAACAGGCAGAAAGTAATTTCGGTTATACGGCATTACCGCCCCGAAATAATATTTATCCCCCATCAATACGACAGGCACCCGGACCACCAGAACGCTAACAAGCTGGTTAGAGAAGCTGCATTTTACTCGGGCCTCATAAAAATCAAAAGCTCGCGCGGCGGAAAACCGCAGCATGCGCACAGGCCCAAACGGAATATATATTTCATGCAGACATACGAATTCGAACCAAGCTTCATTATAGACATTTCGGATGTGTTCAGCGGGAAAATGAAAGCGGTCAGATGTTACGGCTCGCAGTTTCACAATCCCCGTTCTAAAGAACCTGATACATTCATTAGCGACAGGAAATTTATCGAGTTTGTGGAAGCGAGGGCAAAAGTTTACGGATTCAGGATAGGCGCCGCTTACGGCGAACCTTTCTATGTTGAAGAAAAGATCAAGCTCGAAACTGAAAATTTATTTTTATAAAGTTGGATAAAATTATAAGAATACTATCGATCAACCGGATGCATGTAAAGGCGCTGATAGCGATAGCTATGGTGATACTTGCTTCCTCAACGATTGTGGTTTATTTGAATTCAAGAGACCTGCTGAAGAACGAAAACAGCATGTCTGAATCATACAGGAACCTGCAGCGGATGGAGAAGCTGTTATCGACAATGATAGACGCTGAAACCGGCCGCAGGGGATATTTGATAACTGACGAACCAGAATTGCTATGGAGCTATAATAACGCGTCAAACACAGTAGATACGCTTTTCACGCAGATAAAAGCGGGCACGAAAGATAATCCGGTTCAGCAGCAGAACCTCGATACGCTGAAAGGGCTGATACGGCAGAAGTTTTATTTGTTCGAGCAGAGCATCCGCCTGCAGGAAACAAAAGGCACATCTATGAAGCTTCACAAACCGCTGATGGACGAAGGCAACGAAGCAATGACGGGAATCAGAAGGATAGTGGATAATATGATACGCGAAGAAAAAAGAGTTCTCTCAAAGAGCCACGAAATTTCTATGAAGACCTCGTCATTCACAACTTACGCCATGCTGGGCGGTTCGGCCGTGAGTATCCTGTTGTTGTTTGCCGCATTTGCAATTCTGCTGAAGCTTTCATCGGGCAAGTTTGAAGACGTGAAGTCGTTTAATCTGTCAAGAGATGAGCTTGAAACGCTGGTGAGGGACCGCACCGCGGAGATATCGCAGCTGAATATGCGAATTAACAACAGCGCCGCGGAATTTGAAAAGATCAAAGCATCGGCGGCGAAGTTCGAGCAAAGCTACAGGTTCCTTGCGGAGCGGTCGCATGATGCGATAATTATCTTCTCGCCTGAAACAAACCTTGTTCTTGACGTTAATTCAAAAGCCTGCGAGATGTATGGTATCAAGCGCGAAGATTTTATAGGACTATCGCTTAAGTATCTTCTGAAGAACGTGCCCGAGACTATGAAGCATATAAAGGAAATATTAAACAATACCGGAGTAAATAAATTCCAAACAGTAAATTATAAAAAAGACGGCGCCGAAATGCTGCTGGACGTAAACGCCGGTCTTTTGAACTATAACGGAACCGCCGCAGTGCTGTTTTTGTGCGAAGAAATTACAGGAAAAGTTTTCCAGGTCATCTAAAATAGTAACATCAAAGAATGAACCTTCCGGGCTTGCAGTTCAGTTGAAACATTTAGACTGCTTCAACCTTCCTTTTTACTTATCCCCCAAATAGGTATATTTGTTTAAATTATTAGCTTTTTGGAACGAAATAGTGATAAACAGTTCTATTTGTTAAAGGAGTTACCATAAATGAAATTAAACCAAATGCAGGGCATGCTCAAACAGGTTCAGCAGCTTCAGGAGAAGATGCAGAAGGTGCAGGAAGAGCTTGAGGGAAAGACGGTTACGGAAGAATCAGGTGGCGGCATGGTGAAGGCTACGGTGAACGGTAAGATGCAGGTAGTTAAGCTGCAAATAGAAAAAGAAGTGATAAACGCTGATGAAAGCGACATGCTTGAGGACCTGATAGTAGCGGCGGTAAATAAAGGTATCGCCGCGGCGCAGAAAATGTCGCAGGATGAAATGAATAAAGTAACCAGCGGAATGCTTCCCAATATCCCCGGGCTGAATTTCCCAGGAATGGGAGGATAAGCGTAATTAAATGCAGACTTCTGAATCTCTGGAAAGAGTAGCCGACGAGCTTGCCAAACTGCCGAGTATCGGCAGAAAAACGGCGCACAGGATAGCTATGCACCTTGCGAAATCGCCCGCCGAAGACGTGGTGAGATTATCAGACGCCCTGTTATCGCTAAAAGATAAGATTAAGCTGTGCAGCACGTGCTGCAACATAACCGAGTCGGACCCGTGCCATATCTGCGACTCAGACCGCAGGAACAAAGCAATCATCTGCATAGTGGAAGAACCCAGCGACGTGTTCGCGATTGAAAAGACAAATGAATTCCGGGGTCAGTACCATGTGCTGCACGGGATTATTTCGCCGCTTGACGGCATCGGGCCGGAAGACATCAAAATAAAAGAACTGCTCGGGCGGCTCAGCGGAAATATTGATGAGATTATTCTGGCTTTAAATCCCAGCGTTGAGGGCGAGTACACTATCACATATCTTACCAAGCTGATAAAGCCTCTCAATATCAAAGTTTCAAGGATCGCGCGCGGAATACCGATGGGAACCGACCTTGAGTTTGCCGACGAGATAACCCTGGCAAAAGCGATGGAAGGCAGGATAACGCTGTAGCGTGTATGGGAGGGACTGACTGGTACAGATCATGGTTCAATACAAAAGATTACGACAATTTATACAAACACAGGGATAGCGATGATGCCCGTAAGGTAGTAGGGCTTTTATTCAAAAATATAGGCCTTCAAAAAGGAGCAAGGGTTCTTGACCTTGCATGCGGTAACGGCCGGCACAGCGCGCTGTTCGCCAAAAAAGGTTTCAATACGCTGGGTATCGACCTGGCCCCCAAAATGATAAGGCAGGCGCGAAAGACCTACAGGGCGCCGAACCTTAAATTTGAGCTTGGCGATATGAGACGCATAGGACACCGCGGGGAGTTTGACCTTGTAGTAAACCTGTTCAGCAGTTTCGGGTACTTTGATAAGAGAAGCGAGAACGTAAAAGTAATAAAAAGCGTTTCAGCATCGCTCAAAAAAGGCGGCTATTTTTATTTTGATTTCCTGAACAGCCATTATCTGGAAAAGAACCTGAAGCCGTTCAGCTTTCAGAAGCGCGGCGATGAAACAATTATTCAGCTAAGATACATCAGGAACAAAGTAAGCATAAAGACCATACTGATATTCAAAGACGGCCGTTCCAAAGGCTCGTTCAGGCGGTTTGAGGAACGGGTTAGGCTGTTTGACGCTGAAGATTTTAATGTTATTTTTAAGAAATACGGGCTTAGAATACTCAAAAGATTCGGGAATTATTCAGGGGAACAGTTTAAGAAGACAAAATCAGAAAGGCTGATAATACTTGCTCAAAAAGTATAGCAAAGTAATTTTGATAATAGCGCTTGTTGTAGCGGCAAAAGGATGCGGCGTGTTTGAAACGCGCACACCCCAAACTCCCGTTACAGTGCGTTCAACATACGTGCCGCCAACTTCTCCGGACCTTGTGCTGACAAATCTTGAATATGCAATACAGGAAAAGAATTCCGATAATTATGTTAAGTGCCTCTCCCCCACTTTTTTTCAATACGTTCCGGATTCAAAATCGCAGTTAATATACGGAACCATTTTCCAGAACTGGAACGTAAATTCGGAGAAGAACTATTATAACAACCTGATATCGCAGACAAATTCAGACGCGTCTTCAACATTGTTCTTTGATAACCCTGTTACAACCAACATCACGCCTGACTCTGTTATTTACCAGGCGGATTATATTTTGGTTTACCAGCATAACAGGGCGAACGTGCCTAAATCGGCGATAGGCAACCTGACGCTGACAATGAAGGCGAATGAAAGTAATTTGTTCTACATAGAGAAATGGGAAGATTTCCGGAAGCACGATACCGATTTCACATGGAGCGAGCTGAAGGCGAATTTCAGCAATTAGCGAAGCGTATCCCCGCGCAGGCGGGGATCCCTTGAAGAATTGCGAGTCCCGCTCCGTGCGAAGTCGAAGAAGCGGGACGCGGCAATCCCAAAGGAATTACAATTATTCATTGCACAATGTTGAAGAAATGGAATTTGAATAACTTTTTCACCTCACCCCCATCCCCTCTCCTCGAAGGAGAGGGGTGTCCGTCAGGACGGGGTGAGGTAACGCGTCGGTTGAAAAGAAATTCTGTATTCTTTTCCAGCCAAACTGCGGCTCGCTCTTTATTTTTTCTTGCTATAATCTTCTCAATTGTTACGCTGGTAAGCTGTTTCAATCCCTTTGCGCCCAGGATAGACAACTCAACATCAAACGATAACATTATTTCCGACCAGAAAACCATAGAAGGCGTTTTCCAGAATTTTAAATACTCGTACACATTTAAAGACACTACAATTTACGGGCAGCTGCTTACCGACGATTTTGTGTTCACGTATTTTGATTATGACCTCGGATTTAACGTTTCATGGGACAGGGCAACCGACATGAAAACAACAAAAGGACTGTTTGATAACACGCAGGACCTTAACCTTGTATGGAACAACATTGTATTCCAGGAAGGCGACAGCCTGAACCAGGACGTTAAGCGAAGCTTTAACTTAACCATTACATTTAATCCCAGCGATATTGTAAATTTTTACGGGTACGTTGACCTTGCGTTAACCAGGCCGGCGGCAAGCGATAAGTGGCGGATAAAAACTTGGACGGATCTGACTAATCCGTAAAAAAGTGAAAAGTCAAAAGTGAAAAAGTGATATGAGGAAGGGTCAGCGCTGTCTAATCTGAGTCCCTGCCTGTAGCACGCAGGTCTCGAAGAGGACTCAGATTTTTTTCATTTCCTCTGAGTCCTCCTGCGGAGAGACTCAGAGGGGACGGGAAACTTGGACGGATCTGACTAATCCGTAAAAAAGTGAAAAGTCAAAAGTGAAAAAGTGATATGAGGAAGGGTCAGCGCTGTCTAATCTGAGTCCCTGCCTGTAGCACGCAGGTCTCGAAGAGGACTCAGATTTTTTTCATTTCCTCTGAGTCCTCCTGCGGAGAGACTCAGAGGGGACGGCAATCCGTAAAAAAGTGAAAAGTCAAAAGTGAAAAAGTGATATGAGGAAGGGTCAGCGCTGTCTAATCTGAGTCCCTGCCTGTAGCACGCAGGTCTCGAAGAGGACTCAGATTTTTTTCATTTCCTCTGAGTCCTCCTGCGGAGAGACTCAGAGGGGACGGGAAACCATATAATTTTGCAAGTTAAAACCCTGAGGATAACCAGGACGAAAAGCCCAAGGCGAATGAATTTTATTGTCAAAGCAAAAATAATCGGTGAAAGAGGAACCCGTAAAATATTTGATACAAACCAAGCCATAAGAACCATTTTCATTAATATCTATCCCAAATTTATTTCCATTCATTTCTCGTAAAAACGTATAATCCCTGGGTGGATTAACTCTTCGAATATCATTATATATCCTCACAAATCCTGTGTCCTGAAACTCATATAAACTTTGCTGTATTGTTGTATCTGTATTTCTTGTTGCTATGTATTGTATCTTATTATCGATGGAACGAAATAACCGGATTGGAATCATTAATGAATCATCACATGCATAATTTGTCATATTTGTTCCGTCGAATTTTGCAATGCCGCCCTGGGAAAGTATCCAAACTTCACTTGAATTTATGGCACATCCTCTTACATATCTAAAATCATGTACAAGTTTATCCGCAGGATAATACTCAAAGCTCCCTCCATTCCATTTAATAATTGTCATATAGCCATTAATATCTGTTCCAAAAATATAGATTTCAGTATTAGACAAACCATCAATTTCATTCGGTCCATAAACGCCAAAGTCATGATTTGAAACTATGTTACCCGATTCAATATAAAGCGAATGGTCGTGATAGTTTATAAGGAATATCTTGCTTGTGTCATGCGCCCACATTCCAGCAAATCCATGGTTAGGTATTTCAACGCTTCGCCAGTTAAAACGAGCAGAATCAAATTCACTTACAGGCGTTGGTTTTACCGGATTATCGTCGCTGCAGGAAGAAAAAAGAAATGTTAAAATAATAAGATTGGTTAAAGCGAGCGCTCTTAGCCAGATTGGAAATGAAGATGCAGGATTTGTATGTTCTTGCTGGAATGGATCTAAAATTATTAAGCGCAAAATGCGGCTCCTTTACAACAAAATTCAGGGATTAAAAACTTTAAACTTTCAGCGTAAATATATCCAAAAATTTAAAGCGAGTCTCCGCAAAAATTAATAGCGGCTTTAGGCTAGCGCCGGCTATTTTGTATCCATCGCGCTTTCTATCTGCACTTTGCCTGTTTTCCACAGCCTGGAGAAATCGGTGTCTTTTCCGTCTTCAGGCAAACCTTCGTAGACAAATATTTTGTAGTAATATCTTCCGGGCATAAGGTTTTCTTCGTTGAAATCGACTTTATGGGAGCCTGCCGTCTTGTGGTCGTTCAAAACGGTTCCGACAACGTTCCCCATAATGTCCACAACTTTTACAACAACAAATGTAGGTTTTTCTAGCTTAAATTCAATTTTGCACATCTTATATTATATTAATTTATTCATTTAGTCATTAGAAATAAGGACCCTCCGTCTCCCTACCACGCCGGAGGGTCCCTGTAATTGGTGTAAATTATTTAACGAGAACCATTCTTTTGGTATCTGTGAAACTGCCTGTTGAAATTGTATAGAAATAGATACCGCTGGAAAGATTTGTTCCGTCAAATCTTACGGAGTAAGCCCCAGCTTTCTGATCTGCGTTTACTAAACTTGTTACCAGCTCGCCGAGCGAGTTATAGACTTTCAGACTTACATTTCCGTCTTTGGGAACCACGTAGCTGATCATTGTTGAAGGATTGAACGGGTTCGGGAAATTCTGAGAAAGCCTGTATTGTACCGGGCTGTTCTTCATTTTTGCCTTTGGGGCCAGATTGAAATTAACGTTATCCGCGCCTGATTGCGTGAGTGTAACGTTTTTGGAATCTGACTTCTCGCCAATCCTGTGAGCCACTAAAATGTAATCGCCAAGAGGAACATTATTTATTTTATAGCTTCCGTCTGCGTTTGTGATGCCGTAACCGTAAACTAATTTACCCGACATAACGTAAACGATAGCGTCTTTTACCGAATTATTGTTTTGTTTTACAAAACCGCTTACCGATGCTGTGTAACGGTTCAATCCACCCTTTGTTTCTCTTATAACGTAAACATCAATGTTGATAACCTGTCCGCCGCCCTGCACAGCAACCATGTCATTCGGGTCGGTTGCGCTCGGGTATCCTGTCGGAGCAAAATGGTCGTCTTCAGGCCCTAAGTTCGGAATTCCGATAATGTCATACTCGGTACCCGAAACTCCGGTAATCATATAAGTACCGTCAGGATTTATCGGCGCGGTTGCAACGAACTGTCCCTGCAGGTCGTAAGCATTTACTGTTCCGTTTGTGATTATTGACTGGTCGTCGTCATACCGTACGGTGCCGGATATTGTATTTTGTGCAAAGCTGTAGTTTACTAATGCGAAAAAGATTGATAAGAAAAAGAGTGATTTTATTGTATAGTTGCGTTTCATGATAGTATATCCCCCTACTATTTTTATTTGTTTAATCGATTGTTTAAATTTTATTGTAAATTTGTTTCTTAAGCTCTTCCAGTGAATTTGCCTTATCCCAGTACAGATTGAATAATCCCGTCATAAATGTCGCAAATCTCTTGTTCTTAATTATGATGTCTGACATATCTCTTATGGGAATGGACTCGTCATATAAGTTTATATATACAATTTTCTCATCAAATACAGCCATAATTTGAGGCACTTCATCCAGGAATCTTATCTGCTCGCCATATTTTGTAAACTCTTCGCAAATCTTTATCAATCCCTCTTTTGTTACATTTTGCCACTTGTTATTGATCTTCAACCTGAAGTCGGTCTTATTTTCATAAATCGTCTTTACATATCCGCCGCGTTTATAGAATTTCTTACTTTCTTCATCAAGGTCGGTCGATACATTACCTTTGAACCTGTTCATAAACAATATGCCCTTTGAAGAGGATTTGACGAGTTCCATGAACTTCTGTTCTCTGTGAAGATTAAAACCTTTGAGCAGTTCAACATCCGTATTGTATTCAGGGGGCCTTTTAGATTTGTAAACCGGCCTTAGCGCGGCAAAACAATCTGTTAAGCCTGACATCTTAGTTTTAAATTCAGATTCAAGTTCTATCTTTATCTTATCTTCTATAACATTTGAATCGATCACTTCATAGATCAGCTTTGACGGAGTCTGGATTTCGTTGCAAATGCCCTTCTTAGCAAAATTTCTCAAGATTTCATAAACAGAGGGCCTGGGAATTCTGGCTTCTTTGGCAATTTCTGCAGCGCTCATTCTGTATCCCTGATAGATTACAAGGAATACTTTGGATTCATATGTTGTGAATCCGAGATTCTCTAACTTATTTATGAGTTCTTTCATATTCTTAAAGTGTTGTAGCCTTAACTACAACAAAAATAGCTCTTATATTCCGGTCTGTCAATACCCTAATTTCATAGTACTTTACGAATTACTTTATGCCTTGCCCCTATCTTATATTAAATATAGACAGTTAACATTTCTAACATATTTGAAAATATATTAAAAATATTAGTTTATTTGCGTATGATTTTGAGAATCGGCAATATGGGGAAAATATGTGTAGTAATCCAGATAGAGTACTATCTATATATATATATGCAGAAGGCAGAAGGCAGAAGTAAAAAGTGAGAAGTGAGACGGCAAACGGCAAACGTGAGACGGCAATCGTCAATCTTCAAAGTACCTGCCGTACCACCTTGCCAGTCAAAATTGGTATTAAGATTCATTCCTATTTTTCGAACGAAGAAGGATCCATTTTGTCCGCCTTTATATGCTAGATCTCCATATGAAATAATATTAGAGATACCTAAATTGCCAGGGCTGTATTCCTGATTCCAGGTGTATCCACCATCAGAAGTGGAATAAAGAAATCGAGCTTGAGTCACTGCATTTAAGGTTCCTGCAAACCCAACATTGTTAGTGCTGAGCGAAAGACCCGCTTGTGGTGTATACGTTGAATATATCAATGGGTTAATCTGAGTAAAATTATTACCGGATCTCTTGAATACGCCTCTATCGCAAAGTATTATTACATCGTCATACGAATTTGGAAGAAAGGCTATATATGAAACCAATTCAACATTATATTGAGGATCGACGGTATATGAGTTTAATTGTGTTGCAAATCCATCATAAGCAGACCAAATTATTGGCCCGTCATTTCCTGTTGAGTGGCTTCGAATAGTGCCGCAAACAAATACTACATTAGGATCCTGTCTTGAATAATCTAAATCGTATAAATCAATAAAATCCGTATATTGCGGAGCCTGATAATTAACCTGATACCAGCTATCTCCCCCGTTTACAGTTTTGTAAATACGACTTAGAGCCGTAATACCAAAATCATAATAGCCCTGAGAGTACAAAGCATAACCGGTTGTGTTATTAACAAATTTTATTCTATAATGTTGCCCGTTTGATTCTGGTAATGTTAAAACAGTATGCCAGCCACCATTTGATTTAAGGATTTTGTTATCGTAGAAAACAAAGCCAGTATTTTCATCAATAAATTCTATACCCATTTTCTGCATCTCTATATTAGTGGATGTCCCCGACCAAATTTCCTGCCAACTTGAACCTTTATTTACTGTTTTCAATACTTTGAGCCCGTGCGGTCCCGTTCCAGTTTCCATTGCCACAAAACCAATGTTGCCGTCAATAAATTTCGAATCACAAACGCTTAAATTGTTTGGCAAAGAAGTATTTTCAGTCCACTGTTGGGAAAAAGTTGGCGCTGAAGTTAAAAAAGATATTATTATGAAACACATTAATTTAATCATTATTTTTCTCCTTAAATTTTTGAATAAATTTGATTATTATTGGACGTAAAAAGGGCTAACCAAATCCAAAATAAATGGATTTAATAAGTAACTTGGCGGTTGCTTGGGTTAGTCCTTTCTTATTTCAATATTATCATAGGCATCTCCTTTCCTTTATTTTATTTTATTTTTGTGCTGGAACATATAAGCGTATTGAAATTTAAACTCCAGTCACCAATGCTGAAATAATACTTTCCCTGTACATTTGTAGATTCCACCCAAAGATAACTTGTTTCATATTTTATTTCTTCATCGCTCCAACTGATGCCATTCCATGTAAAAATTGTGAAAAATCCGTTTGTATTTGGATTGTAACTTCCCGGGCTGGCCACATTATTTGTCGATATTCCTGACCATAAAATATCGATCCCAAAACCATTAATACTAATAGCTTTTGAATAACCGGGAAAATTATATTTATAAAATCCATCATACTGAAGAGCTAAAACATCAAGTGAAGTTGTATTACGTGGAATTTTTGATTCTCCTCCAACATGTTGAGCGCTGGAATCAATCATATTCCAATTCCCGTTTGAGAACTTAAATATCTTCATTATTTCCATAGAATCGGCTGGATTTGGATTTGGAGAACCCCTATTTTCAAAGTGAATATATAAATTTTTTGAAACATCCTGAAAAAAACCACCTGCATAATAAAGGCTATCTAAATAATATTGAGTAATTCCACTATCGGTATAATGGTAAATAAATCCATCATAACTCCCCATCCATACATTGGAACTGCCTAGTACAATTTGACTGCAAATATATGAATTTGAATTACCGGCATTGCCAAGCAGAAATTCTTCAAAACTGCTGCCATTATATTTTAGCATTTTGGCCTTGTGAGTTGAAAAATCCTGACCTCCGATGAAAAAATAATTTTTATCAACTCCTCCTATCCGACGGGCAGAGATGTAGGGCAAATGTATATAACTATATTTATTTGAATTATAATGTATTAAATCATTTGGGCTCAAATAATATACATCGTTTGTATCAGGAGCCCAAATATATCGTATAAAATAATATATAGTATCAACCTTCCAATGATAGCGTGGAGAATCGAGAGGAATTGTGCTATTATTTGTTTTTACCGGATTATCATCGCTGCAGGAAGAAAATAGAAATGTAAAAATAATGAGATTAATTATAGCTAAGTTTTTTAGCCAGATTGAGTATGGAGCATGGATATTTTTACTTCTTAGCGCCATAAATTTCATTTCTTTGTTCCTATATATAAAGTATTGTCGTAAGAACCGACACTACAAGTTAACGCAAGACTAACAACGGTTTTTCCTCTGAGTCCCCGCTTGCAGGCGGGAGACTCAGAGGGGACGGCAAGCAAAACGAATTATAAATAAGCTGGCCGTTTTTTTGTAATGTCCTGAGTCTGCCTTATTTATTAGTTATTTATACATTTGAGTTTATAAATTTTTTTAAAACCTTCCGATAAAAGATTATTTAACTTTTAACTTACCACTCATGTGAATGCTGATACCGCTATCCAGATTGAAAATTATGTTGACGTCTGTTTGTGTAGCGCTGATATTTGCGCCAGGAGCAAAGTAATGATATATGTTTTTGCTTCCCTCAATTGTCCACTTATTTCCATCCCAAGCATAAATCTGCCATGGACCTATATCGGATTTTCCAAAAGCAACAAAATTGTCTTTTGAAACGCCGCCAATGTTACTATATGGCGCTGAAACTGGAGCATCACATAATTTCAACCATTTAGTAGCATCGAAGTACATGATTTCCTGCTCTTTTGTAATAAGAATATCGCTGCCACATCTTGTGCCACCAACTGCCATTTCCGAATTGCTTACCGTATCCATTCTAACCGCTTGAAACTCCCCATTTTCAAATCGATATTCTCGGAGTAAGGAATTACTTGAATTCAGAAATTTTGGCGACACTGCATATAAAACACCGGAATTATCCCGATAAAAAACACTACCCCTTTGCCCGCTATCGAGTGGATAAGCAGTCAAAATCCCTGCGTTAAAATGATAAACTTTATATCTTTCCAGCGTTGAGATCCAGCATTCTTCTTTTCCTTCGACAAAAATATCTCTGATTCCAACACCGCTATCCCCAGTGAGGGTATATGAAGAAACATTTTCGTACGTCCATTTTTTTAAAATTGGGTCGCCTAAATATGTGCCACTTTTGCCACCACCAAAAAATACATTATCCTTATCGTATCCTGCAGGGTAATCACAAATAAATAAAGGATCTTGCATGTTAAGCTCTGTGTAGGTCCTTCCATTGTAATAAAGCGGCGCCGGATATGCTGAGATAAATACATTATTTGAATCAGCAGTATAAACATTTTCACAATTGTAACCGTATATTGTATCCAGTTCCCAATCGTATATATTAGAAGTATCCAAAGATGTATTTGGCGGCGTTGTTTTTATCGGATTATCATCGCTGCAGGAAGAAAATAGGTATGTTAATACTATAAGATTGGTTAAAGCCAGAGTTTTTAGCCAGATAAAAGGTGAAGCTATGGAATTTCTGCTTCCTGGATACATAATGTTGTTTTTTTATATCAAACGTGCTTGAGGATTAATTATTCAAATATAATCGATCAATGAAAGAATTCCAATGACATGCGTCATTTTGAAACATGATAATTGTCAATGGATTCAGAAGAAACGAAGTAATTAGTTAAGTTATATCAAAGGCAGAAGGCAGAAGAGAAAAGTGAAAAGTGAGACGTGAAAAGGAAAACGAAAAACGTGAAAGTGAAAAGGTAATGGTAAAAAGGCAGATGGCGAAAGAGCACAACTTGAAACAGGAAAAGCGAAAGTCTTATAGATTGATTATAAAATATATTTGTTATATATTATAACTATTATAATTAATAAATGGTTTAAAAATGAAAAAGCAAAAAGAAATAGACGCAATTGTTGACGACATCCTGTTCATTAAACCTATTTTTTTTAAGGCTTTAATAAACGCAAAAGGCATTAAAGCCCTTATAACGCCGGGCACCTATTACATTATGCTTGCGCTTGAAAAATCGGGGGCCCTATCTATGTCGCAGATCAGTAAAGAAGTATCGATGCCGAAGCCAAACGTCACGCCGCTTGTTGATAAATTAATATGCACGGGGCTGGCGGAGCGAATATCTGACGGCAAAGACAGGAGAATTATAAACATAAAGCTCACAAAAAGCGGACTAAAGAACAAAAAGGAAGTCGATAAGGCTCTTAAAGCGCATACGTATGAGAAACTTAAAGATTTATCTTTGAATGACCTAAACCTGCTGGCTGAATCGTTAACAAAAGTAAAAAATATACTTGCGAAACTCCCTAAATAGACAAATAAGAAAATCAATAATTAAAAATAATTAACATGCCTGAAAGCAACGAAAATAACGCTAATAATAATAACAACGCTGAAAAAAACGGGAACTCTGAAGTAATTGGCAAAAAAAAGAAGAGCAGGCTTAAACTGTATATTCCGCTGATACTCGTAATATTAATAGTGGCGGCAGGATCGGTTTACTGGTACATACAATACAACAAATATGTTACTACTGACGACGCGCATGTAGATTCTGATGAAGTTTCGGTCAGTTCGAAAATAATGGGCAGGATAGTGAAGCTCTATGCAGCCGAGGGCGATTCTGTAAAGCAGGGCACGCTGCTTGCTGAGCTAGATAGCGCCGACCTGGTTGCGCAAAGACGGCAAACTGAGGCTATGAAAGAGCAGACCATTTCGGCAAAGATACAATCCGAAGCAAAATACAATTCAGACAGGGTAAACATAAGTACGCTCGAAGTAAATCACAGCAAAGCGCTCGAAGATTTTAACCGCGGCAAGAAACAGTTTGCAGAGGATGTAATTTCAAAAGAGCAGTATGAGCACCTGCAAAAAGCGCTGGAATATTCGAAAGCGCAGATAGACGCGGCAAATTCGCAGCTCTCGGTATCGCGCGCGATGATAGGCAGCTCGAACGCGTCGATCCAGAGCGCTGACGCGCAGATAAACGTAATAGATACGCAGCTTAAAAACACGCGGATATACGCGCCAATGGACGGCATAGTTGCTAAACGCTGGCTTTTGCCCGGAGATATTGTTCAGCCGGGGCAGTCGATTCTAACAATTACAAATAATAAGAATTTCTGGGTAGCCGTTTATCTTGAAGAAACCAAGATGACATACATACATGAAGCGCAGAAAACACTGTTCACTCTTGATGCATACCCGGGGGTGACGTTTTACGGCAAGGTAATCTTTATCGGTTCAAATACAGCTTCGCAGTTTTCGCTGATCCCGCCTAATAACGCGTCAGGTAATTTCACAAAAGTGACGCAGAGGATCCCGCTGAAGATATCTATAGACGGCATTGAAGAAGGCGGAAACTTATCAGCGTATAAACTGACGGCGGGAATGTCGGCAGATATAAAAATAGTTAAATAAAAATGGCAAGAGTCGGATTATTACACAGATTAAGAAGAAATCTGCGCAGCCGGGATTCATCGTTTCATCCAAGTCATCCCAGTTATCAGTGGTTCGTATTGGCCAACATAATGGTGGGGACTTTTATGGCCGTTTTGGATGCAACCATCGTAAATGTGGCGCTGCCGAAAATCATGGCTTCATTCGGCGTCAGTATAGATAAAATAGAATGGGTAATAACAGGATATATGCTCGCTATGGCGCTCAGCCTGCCGGCTGCCGGATGGCTAGCGGATAAATTTGGTTATAAGAAGCTCTATATATTGGGATTGGTTTTATTCACGTTTGGTTCTTTTTTATGCGGTTTGGCTAATGATGAAAACTTCCTGATCTTTGCAAGGGTCATACAGGGACTTGGCGGCGGATGCCTTATGCCGATAGGCATGGCGATAATTACCCGCGAATTCCCGCCCGAAAAAAGAGGAATCGCTCTTGGATTCTGGGCAATTGCAGCCGCGGCTTCGGTTTCATTCGGGCCGTTAATCGGCGGTTATCTGGTGGATAACTTCAGCTGGCAGCTTATATTCGACGTAAACGTGCCGTTTGGGATAATCGGAATAATCATAACAATTATTATTCTGAGAGAATATAAAAGCAAGGCGGTCAGGAAATTTGACATTATTGGTTTTATTTCAGTCAGCATATTTTTTCCCGTGGTTCTTTACGCTCTTTCGGAAAGCACAGCGGCCTCCAATTCAGAAGGATGGTCGGCGCCGTATATACTTTTTTGCTTCGCAATTTCGGCAATATCGCTGGCGGTATTTATCACTACTGAACTTATTGTGGAAGACCCTCTGATAGACCTTCGGCTTTTTAAGGACCACAATTTTGCGATGAGCAATATTACGCTGTTCATTTTCGGCATAGGAATGTTTGGAAGCACGTTTTTGCTTCCGCTTTACCTGCAGAATTCGCTGGGTTATACGGCTCTGCAATCCGGCGCGGTTTTTCTGCCGATCGGGTTTATCCAGGGGGCGGTCTCGCCTTTGGTAGGCGCCGTTTCTGATAAATGGGGTTATAAGACGCCGCTATTAATAGGCGTATTGCTTCTCGCAATAAGTTTTTATATAAACGGATTTCTATCTTACCTCACAGAACATGATTATATAATGCTCTCATTGTATATAAGAGGCGTTGGACTTGGAATGATATTTACCCCGCTCAGCGCAGTTTCGCTTCTTGAAATTCCGCGCGTAAAAATGGGGCAGGCATCGGGATTGTTTAATATAGTCAGGCAGCTTGGCGGAAGCTTCGGGGTTGCGCTGCTTGCCACAATACTTACCACAAGAGTAAACTATCATGCGCAGGTTTACGGCGAGTCGATAGAGATGAACAGTCAGGCGCTGAGAAACGCGGTAGTGCATATGAACTACTATGAGGAGAAAAACGCAGGCAGCGCCCCTGTAAAGGCGCAGATGCAAAGCCGCGCAATGATAATGATGGACGTCAGCAAACAGGCTTTCATTCAGGGCGTAGACGACGACTTCCTGATAGCAGGGTTCATCACTATTATGGGGGGGATACCAATATTATTTCTCCATTCTAAGAAAAAAAGAAACTCATTAAAGGCAATGACCTATGAATAATAAAGTTTTCCGCATAATAGCAATGGCGCTCATGGTATTTGGAACAGGCAAGATGTGCGCCCAGCAGAATTCGGCAGGCGTTACGCCAACATCGGCAGACACGCTTACGCTGGATGAAGTGATAAAGACGGTAATTGCAAATCACCCGTCCGTAAAGGAATCGGAAGAAGTTATCAGCGAATCAGGCGCGAAGATCAAGCTTGCAAAGATCGGGAGGTATCCTAACGTTGATTTCACCGCCGACTATACAAGAATAGGGCCTGTTTCTACTTTCGACATACCCGGGCTCGGCGCCTTTAAGCTGTTCCCGGAAAATAACTATAACGCTTCTTTGAACATAAGGGATAATATTTTTGATTTTGGAAAGACCGAAAGCTCGGTTGAATACGAAACCGAAAACAAAACGCTGCAGATGCAGAAGCTGGAACAGGTAAAACAATCTCTTTCAGTATCGGCAATCAGCGCTTATTTCGCAATTGTCTATTTACAGGAAGCTATTGACATAAAAGACGAACAGTTAAGCAACTTGAACGAACATCTGGATTTTGTGACAAAAAAACAGGAGACCGGTTCAGGCATACAATATGAAATTCTTTCAACGCAAGTGCGCATTTCAAACGTTGAGAGCCAGAAGACCGACCTGGAGGCGTCGCTGACAATTCAGCGTTCGGTTTTAAACTCATTAATGGGCGCGCCGCCGTACAGCGTTCTTAATGTAAAGAACGACCTTGTGGGGAAAATGATCGGCGTGAAAGAGGACTCATTATTCTCTTATGCATTTGAACACCGGGAAGAGGTGAACATAGCGAAGGAAAAAACAAGATTAGCAGAGCTGCGCTACAACATGGCGAAAACTCAGAATTACCCTGTTATTAATATTTTCGCTTCAGGCGGATGGAAGAACGGTTATATCCCCGAACTGAATACTCTTACCGCGAATTTTGCCGCAGGCATTGGCGTTACGCTGCCAATATTCGATTCAGGCAGGAACCGCAATAATGTTTTGCTTGCCAACGCAACTATAATAGAAGACAATTTTGAGACAGAGGTTGTGAAAAGGAAAATTGAGAACGAAGTAGTTGAAAATAACGAGAACCTGAAAGCTTCGCAAAAGAAGCTCAACCAGTTTAAGCTGCAGCTTGAGCAGGCGGAAAAAGCGTACTCGCTTGCGGAGATAAATTTCAGGGAAGGCGCAATAACAAACCTCGACATGCTTGACGCCGCCACCGCAGTATCAGAAAGCAGGCTGCTTCTTTTGAAAGCGAATATTGATTACATAATTAATACCTATAAGATGGAAACAGTTCTGGGGGATAAGCTGTATTAAGAAGGCAGAGGGCAAACGTGAGATGTGAGACGTGAAACGGCAAACGTGAAAAGCAAAAAACAAATTAAACAATCTCGCATCGCAAAGCTCAAATCTAAAATCTGGTCATTCCTCAGAGTCCCCTTTCAGAGTGACTCAGAAAAGGCGGAAAAAATAAAATGTAAAATGTAAAAACAATCTCAAATCGCAAATCTCAATTCTAAAATCTCACGTCTCATGTTTCACGTCTGCCGTCTCACAGGTCTATTTCACTAACACCATTTTCTTTGACATGATAAAATTGCCATCGGCAAACATCGAATAGAAATACACACCCGATGCAAGTCCGCCGCCGCTTACATTTGAGACCGAATTGATATTGAAATCCACGTAATCTTTCAGCGCGGGCCCGCGGCGTTCGTTTAAAATAGTCGCCACTCTTCTCCCGGTAATATCATATAATAATATTTTTATATTTGCCGCATACGGCGCGTTGAACAGGATACGCGTTTGAGGATTAAACGGATTCGGATAATTTCTAACAAGCGCGAAATTCACCGGGAACTGAACATAATCTGTTGCAGATGAATATCTTATCTTCATGCCCCAGCTCACAATTTGACCCACGTCTCCCCTGCCGTTATCAAGCACCTTAAGTTTCCAATCGCCTGCCGAGCCTTCCCCGTCGAAGAACCAGAGTTTTTGCAGCGGTTTGAAATTCCCTGTGAATGGCGCATGAACAGTCAGACTGTCTATAGCTACAGCGGCTTCGTCGTCAAAATAAGTATTCACATAGTTGTGGCTGCTGTCGCCAAGTCCGCCCGCCAAAACGACTTCTGTTCCCTGCGGAGAGATTAGCGATATTGAAAGGTCGCCGTCATAGTTATGGTTAATATTTATCCAGCAATCAACGTCAAGAACCGTTTTCCCGACGGGATTATGAAAGGTTGAAACATAAGTCGTTTCCCGCGCAGCGCTAATATTTATCGGAACATCGGTTGCAACAAAGCCCGTATCATATGTAGTTGTGTTGCGAAGAAACATGAGTTTCGGAGGTCTTGTTGTTCCCGGCGGATTTGAGCCTCTTCCGCCCAACGGATATGTGACCGCGTTCGAGCTGTTATCCTGCGCCGCTATATAATAGTGTAAACTCATACTGAATGGAATTACAGGAAAAGTAAACCTGTACATATTGCCTGACGTTAAGAGCCCGTTGATTGTCTGGATCTGGTTGTTCTGCTCAGTGTAATAATATAATCGCGGGGTGTTAGAACCTGAAGCCACGGCATTGTTATCCGTTATCTTTGCATTAACGGATACATTTGAAGAGAAAAATCCCGATTCAGGCGGATAGATTGTTATTACCGGAGAAATCAGGTCTGTGCCTGCCGGCGGGCCGGCGGGAGTCATATCCAGCGCCGACTTAGCGTCAATTTTGCCGTATCCCATTTCATAGTTCCACATGCCGTTAGGCATAGGAACGTTGTAATTATAGTTCCCAACTTTTTTAGCTGAACGTTCTATTATAATCATTACCGAATCCGCTGATAGATTACCGTTCTTAGAGAGCATCAGCGCCGCTACGCCGGCGGCAAGAGGCGATGAACACGAAGTTCCGTTTCCGCAAATGCAGAAGCCGCCCAATAATTCAGTTGTGCCAATATAGGTGCATGGAGCGACAATTGATAATCCGGGTCCATAACTTGCGCCCCATTGCTGGTTTGGGCCACCGACTATATCGCAGCTTGTGAGGCTCTTTCTTTCGTTGCAGGGACTCAATCCGCCAACTCCAATGACTTCCGGCATGGAGGCAGGATACAATATTGTATCTATATTATCATTTCCGGAACCTGCACAGACTACAGTTCCTCTTCCGCCGCGCCCGTAATGAACCGCATTCTGTATAGCATCCGAAATTAATGGAGTAGGTATGCCGCCGCCCCAGCTGCAGTTTATGACGCCGGCGCCGTGCATCCATGACCAGTTTAATCCTTTTGCAAGTATTAAATCGGTTGTAAACGCAAGCGGGTACGGCCCAAAAACGCGTACAGGCATGCATTTACACGTATAAGCGATGCCTACCGTTCCGGTATCGTTGTTGCCAATTGCGCTCGGGCAGCCTGCAACTCCGGTGCCGTGATAATACTGGTCATATGGCCGCTGGTTATTATCAACAGCATCATACCATAAGCTGCGGTCGCAGAGATTGCCTCTCAAATCAACCTGGTTTGTATCTATTCCAGTATCGACAATTGAAATCAGAACATTCGGATTGCCCGTCGTAATTGCCCATGCAGAATCCATGTTCATATCGCAGCCCGGAACTCCGGGAACATTGTCAGGTATATTATTGCCTGTATTTTTTAAATGCCACATCATCGTGGCGTATGGGTCGTTTGTAAGAGGCGGAACCACATCGGGAACGGGCTTCTTTGTGAAATCATTCGAAAGCAGCATCCCCTCCCGAATAAAATTCGGCTGCGCGAATTCGACAATATCCCTCAGCAAAACAAATTTGTTGGAAACATCAAATACATTATCGCCGCCGTCATTTCCGTTTGAACTAATTGATAGCAGGTATACATTATTTTCATCGTTAACTTTTTCTATTACTGAAGCGCCGAAAAATCTGATAGCATTATCTATTCTTTCCTTCGAAACGTTATTTTTGAATTCTACTACGATCTCATCTGTTGTGTAATGTTTCATTTTCCCTCTGCCGGGGAAACACATTCCAACCGACTGAACCGCCTTGGAAGTAAGTAAATTAGTTCTGACATTCGAAATTGAACTTTCACTTAGCCCCTGTACAAGCTTGAGGATAGCGTAACCGGATTTTGAGCTGCCCGGAGTAAATTCAGATTCCTTTTCAACATTGGCGCCCGCGTATTTCTGAATGATTGACTTGAATTTTAGAGATGAGTAACCCGGCACAAATTTTACAACAACATATGAATAATCCCTATTCATAACCATCATTTTGCCATTGTAATAGAAATAGTATTCGCCGGCAAACGCATTGGTTCCGGCAACCAGTAAGAACAAACAAAGTATCCAGTTTCTCATATTCAGTTGATTTATTGACTAAACAAATCAAATTTGAAACTAATTTCAAGTGACAAAGTCGCTCTTAGCGGCATGCTCCTAATTAATTTTGAGTTTAAAATAACGTAATTAATTGTTATAATTTGTTTGAACATAATTCCAAAACAATGAAATACACTATATTTACTATTTTAATCTTAACGCTTATTACATCAGCGTTAAGGGCGCAGCTTCAGCAGCCTGCATCATTTGACGAAATGACGGGTTATTGGAGAGTTTCCGGTGAAAATAAATCGCAGGGAACTTCGCCGGGTTCGGTAGAATATTCGTGGAGCTCTGTTACAACGCCTGTTAATACGAACATACAGAGTATTATTTTTGTTGATTCTCTTTACGGCTGGCTGAGCGATATTAACAACGGCGCAATGCGTTCAACCGACGGAGGCGCCACATGGGCGGTGACAACATTTAATGATACCAATTTTACAGGCGGGTATAACGGCATTTATTTCATTGACAGGAACACCGGATGGACTTCAGGGAGCGCTATTCAGATTCGCAAGACCACAAACGGCGGAGTTACGTGGTTCAAACAATACGGCCCGCCAGTGGCAGGGATAGTTCACAGTATTTATTTCTTTGATGCTAACACAGGGATTATAGCAGGGAGTAAAAACTACCCTTATGTGCCATTTATGGCCCGAACCACAAACGGCGGCTCTAACTGGACGGAATTAAGCGACGCTTTTTCAGGCGCGCAGGAACTTAACGACCAGTATTGGCTGAATTCAACAACAGGATGGATATCAGGGTATAACGTTCTTCTAAAGACAACCGACGGCGGCTCAACTTTCACCAATATATTTGCGAACGTACCTCCGACAGGCAACGGATATAACGACCTGCTCTGCATTTATTTTGTTAACCAGCAGACAGGGTGGATAGGCGGCAGCAATTTGGATAAGCATAATATCTATAAAACAACCAATGCCGGAACAAACTGGGTTTATCAGCCAAATCCTGTATCGCTAAACAATTATTATGTTCAGATAAATGATATGATATTTTTCTCGCCAGATAGCGGCTGGGCGGTGCATGGCACGCCTGTCACCGGGCAGATAATGTTCACCGCAGACGGCGGAAACAACTGGGTAACGGAGCAGCAGACGCCGGGCTGGTACCAATGCATTAATTATTATTTAAGGATGAAGGCGTGGTGCGGGTCGGATGGCGGTTTGGTTTGGTCGACGTTAATGAGTCCGCCTTTGGAAATTAATAATTACAGCGGCGAAATTCCTAAGCGATTTGATCTTCATCAAAATTTTCCGAATCCGTTTAACCCGGAAACCAGGATACGGTTTGATATCCCCGCAGACATGAAACGGCAGTCGGCATACGTGAGACTGGTCATCTATGATGTACTTGGCAGAGAGGTTTCAACATTGATTAATAAGCAGATGGCGCCGGGAAGTTATGAAGTTACATGGAACGCGGCAAACTATAATAGCGGAGTATATTTTTACAAATTAACCGCAGGCAGTTTCACAGAAACTAAGAAGATGGCGGCAGTGAAATGATTTTTTTAGCCAGTCCCCACGAAAGCGGGGATCTTGATAGATTTCAAAAGAAGCGCCCGGTATCGGTTACTTATAAATAAAGATATGGAACATTAAAATGGCTGCTATTCAGGAAAAATTTGCAGATAATAATGGAGTTGCCATACAATATATTGTATTAAATTATTCCAAAGATAAAGTCCCGCTTATATTCATCCCCGGAGCAATTACCGGAGCCGATGCCTTCCTTGAAGGCATAAAGAATCACATAAATTTTTACGGTATCATCATCAGTATACGGGGCAGGGGCAAGAGCGGCAAGCCTGTTTCTGATTACACTATCAATAGCCAGGTTTCTGATATCGCGGCTGTAGTTGATAAAGAGGGCATTGAAGATCTTTACATTGTGGGCCATTCGGTTGGGGGCGGATTAGCGGCTGCTTACGCGGTTGAACATCCTGAAAAAATAAAAGGACTTATCATCGCCGATTACGTTCCGGCGCATCCTAAATTTCCCGAAGCTTGGGCGGAGCGCATCAGGCAAAGAGATCCTGAAATCGATAGCAATTTTCTAAGAGGCATGGTAAGGGATACTGAAAAGCTCGATTTTACAGGCATCCTTGCAAATTACGATTTTAAAAAAATGTTATTGAAAGCAGGGAATGATGACTCGCTTTTGAAGCCTGAAAAAGCTGAAGAAATTCTTGAAAAGTTATCTAATACAAAGCTGGTTACCATTGAAAATTGCGGCCACGAAATATTCTCCGAAAAACCTGCCGAATCGTTAAAGATAATTGAAGAGTTTATGAACGTATAATTTCCTGTGGTGTCGGGAGGTAACACCCGACTGCCACTTTTGAATCAGCTGGATATGCTTGAAATCTGAAATTAGTTACCTTAATCAACTTCAAAGTCTTTTACGCTTCTTACTTTTTTCTTTTCGGCGTGTTTCTTCTTTTGCTCAAGACGCTGGAGTTTTGACGAATAAGTCTTTGCTGTTTTAATCCGCACATTTTCTTTTTTCATCGCGCCTTCGATAAGTTTAGCAAATTTATCAACTGCTTTCTTCCTGTTGCCAAGCTGCGAGCGCTCTGTTTGAGAAACAATCCTTATATCGCCGTCATTATCTATCTTATTTTTCAGCTTGCGGTGCAAAGTTGCTTTTGATTCATCATCAAGCGTCATTGAATCGGCTATGTTAAAAACCAGCTCGACTTTAGTTTCAACCTTATTAACGTTCTGCCCGCCCTTGCCGCCCGAGCGCGAGAAATTAAAATTAACTTCTCTTAATAATTTGTTCATATCAATTGTCGTCATTGCTCTACCGGGCTCACTCCTTTCCCTATTTTTAGCGACTTCTTAAGCGATTTAACTATGTATAATTTTGCATCTATAATCGCGTTTTGTATCCTCAATCCCCTTGCCAGATTAGCTGTTATAGCGGCTGAGAGCGTGCAGCCGATCCCATGCGTATTATCGCTTTTTATAAATGACGACCTGATAGTTGTGAAATTCGCGCCGTCAAACAAAATATCAGCGCCCTTTTCTATTCCCAAAGTTTTTGGGAAATGACCGCTCTTGATCAGTATATATTTGCAACCGTAACTGTGAATTTTTTTTGCTGCGAGATTCAGTTCATGCCCGGATGTGATCCTGAAACCGGAAAGCAGTTCCGCTTCATTAAAATTCGGCGTCACCACATATGCCAGGGGCAGGAGATATTTCTTAAGAGCTTCAATTCCGTTCTTATTCAGAAGATGAAAATTGTTTTTTGATAGAACCACCGGATCAATAACAAGCTTAATGTCTTTTCCCCTCAGATTTTTTGCCACAGCTTTTATAACTTTTTCTGATGAAAGCATCCCGGTTTTTGCGGCGCTGATATTGAAATCAGCGAACAGGCTTTTCATTTGTGCTTCAACTATATTTGCCGGCAGTTCAAAAGATTTCTGAACGCCCATTGTGTTCTGTGCTGTTATTGCTGTTATTACTGTGAGTCCGTAAACCCTGTAATTATCAAACGTCTTCAGGTCAGATTGTATACCTGCCCCCGCGCTGGAATCAGAGCCGGCAATCGTCATAACTATTTTTTTCCGTTCACGCATATATTACCTTCCGTAATTTTTTAACAGCCTCCCGCGGATCTTTGTCATTAAGGACCGAGCCTATTACCGCAACTCCATATGCCCCGCTTTTCATGACTTCCCCGGCATTTTCCGGCCCGATTCCGCCAATTGCTATGACCGGAATTTTTATTTTTGCGCATAATTCGGCGAGCTTTCCGGTTCCCTTTGGCTTTGTCTCCCTTATCTTTGAACCTGTCGGGTAGATATGGCCATACCCGATATAATCGGCTCCGTTCTTTTCTGCCTCAAACGCTTCAGCCAAAGAATGAGCTGTCCCGCCGATAATTTTCGAATTACCCAGGAGCCTGCGCGCATCGGCTATCGAAATATCTTCGATTCCAAGATGAACTCCGTCTGCGCCCGAAATCATGGCTATATCCACTCTATCATTGACAATGAAAGTAGCCCTTGAACTATTGCACAATTCACAAATATGAATAGCGGTATTTATCATTTCTCCTGTAGACATTACCTTTTCACGGAACTGGATCATATCCGCCCCGCCATCGATAGCCATTTCCGCGCATTCATAATGAGAGTATTTACGCTGGATAACTGTATCGGTAATAACGCAAAGTCTTCCGATCGCGGCCTTCAATTATAATTCCCCCAATTCATTTTCAAATTGTTTCAATGTGAGCTTTATATTCTTTGATTCCATTAGCGCCCTGATAACGGCAACGCCATGGGCGCCCGCCATCAAACATTTTTTTGTTCTGGCCGGAGTAATTCCGCCAACGGCGAACACCGGAACCTTAACTTTATTACAAATCTCTTTGAGTTTATTCAAACCCTGCGGACTTCCGTATTTAATTTTTGCAGGAGTTCTGAAAACAGGTCCGAAAAGCAAATAATCAAACCCGTCTTTTTCAGCCTTGAGCGCATCCTTCAATGAATGAACGCTTTTTCCCGCGATCATTTTGCCGGCAAATTTCTTTGCGGTTGAGCGTTCCATGCCGTTCACCGGACCGTGTATCCCATCAGCGCCGGATAACAAGGCAATATCAAGCCTGTCGTTTATTATTAATTTAGTTTTATACTTTGCAGTCGCCGAGCGGATACTTACGGCAAGCTTCAGAAGCCCCCCTCCCTGCAAATCTTTCTCGCGCAACTGAACAGACCTTAATCCATTAGCGGAAGCAGTTTTAACAATTGAAACCAGGCTTTTATCCGATAGATTCCTGTCGGTAACAAATAACAAATGGAATGGAATTTTTCCGTAAGATTTCACCGCAATATGTATTTTAGAATGAGCTTACCCTGAACTGACTTTATACTCAGGAATTAATTAAGCCTTCAAGCGGACTTGATGCATTTGCATATAATCGTTTTGGAATTCTGCCCGATTCAAATGCCAGCCTTCCGGCTTCAATAGCCAGCTTCATGGCTTTTGCCATTTTTACTGGATGTTCGGCGCCAGCAATAGCGGTATTCATCAACACGCCGTCAACGCCAAGCTCCATAGCCAGCGCCGCATCGGAAGCAGTGCCTACGCCCGCATCTACAATAACAGGAATATTTATTATATCTCTTATTATCTGGATATTGTACGGATTTCTTATTCCCATGCCTGAACCAATCGGCGCGCCCAGAGGCATAACGGCGGCGCATCCCATATCGGCAAGTTTCCTGCACGTAACCGGGTCATCGTTGCAATATGGAAGCACAATAAAATCATCTGCAAGCAAAGTTTCGGCAGCTTTTAAAAGCTCGGCTACATCAGGGAACAGTGTTTCATCATCGCCTATCACCTCAAGCTTAACCCAGTTTGTTTCCAGGGCTTCACGGGCAAGCTGCGCGGTCAAAACAGCTTCCTTGGCCGTGTAACATCCAGCCGTATTGGGAAGAATAGAATATTTATTCCTGTCAAGCATTCCGAGGATGCTTTCCTGCCCGTTAGACGCGTTCAGATTCAAGCGCCTGACCGAAACCGTAACCATCTCGGCGCCGCTTTCATTAAGCGCTTCCAGCATAGTATGCGGGTCCGGATAACGCGACGTCCCGACTATTAATCTGGAGTTAAATGTTTTATTTGCTATTGTTAAACTGCTCATATCATTTTCATTTATTTCAATTATCTTCCGGCCTAAAGGCCCTAGTTTTTTTCATCCTTAAACCACAACCTGAAGGTCGTGGCAATAACAGAATTAATTTTTAAAATTGTTTCTGTTCAATAATCTTAATTTTTTAATGCTGTCAAATTTATTTCCGTATAATAGAATCCATTGTATATGTCGCTCCTAACGGAGCTTTCGTGACCATGATGATCATTAGTCATTAGTAATTAGTAATTGCTTTTCTAGCCGCCCTGTACCGCATGCACAATCTCTATCGCGTCATTTTCATTTATGATAACTGTTTCCCATTTTTGTTTCGGGATGATAAAATCGTTTACAGCCACGGCAATTCCGCGCGGCTCCTTCCCGTTAAGACTGATCGACACATATTCAGAAAGCTTCATAGCGCTTCCCAGGACTTCTTCTTTGCCGTTAACTTTTATTTTCATTTTGCTTCTTCTTTATAAAACCGCGAGATTTGAAAATCATTCAGCAAATCCGATCTTTCGCCCGTCACTATCCACTTTGATAATTCAATAGCTGTGATGGGCGTTAGCAATACGCCGTTTCTGTAATGACCTGTTGCAAAGAACAATCCTTTTACATCCGAATCTCCAATAATGGGCATGTGGTCGCGGCTTCCGGGACGCAGCGCAGCCTCGATCGACTCAATCGGCAAATCATAAACCGATGGCACAGCTTCCCACGCTCTTTCAAGCAGCCTGAATATTTCCCCTGCGGTCGGATTTGTATCATATCCCATTTCTTCGTTGCTTGCGCCAACAACAAGTCTGCCATCGCTTTTCGGGAGCAGGTAAACATCAGGCGCACGAACGACTTTTGTAACTTTGCAGGAATCATTCAGCCTGAGATTTATTATCTGGCCCTTTACAGGCCTGACCGGCGGCAAAAGATTTTCAGGCAATCCTTCAATTTGCTTGGACCATGCGCCTGCGGCCAGAACAACTACGTCTGATTCCATATCATAGCCATGGATATTAACTCCTGTAACGGCGCCGTTTTCAATGTTGATGATATCGGCAGGATGTTCCTCGTATAAATTTCCGCCGCATTTTTCAAAAGCGACTTTCAAAGCTTCCAGTAATTTTCTGTTGTTTATCTGCGCATCATCTTCGATCCAAATTGCGCCGGTGCATTTGGGAGAAAGAAAAGGCTCAATTTCTCTTGCTTCTGAACCGGTTAGCCAGACAACGGGCAAGCCAATTTTTTCGCGGAAATCGTAAAGCCTCCGTAATCTTTCTGCGTCATCACGGTCGAATGCCGGCAGAATGCACCCTGTCCTTTCAACTTCGACTTTCATGCCGCTGTCTTCAAACAATTCACTTACAAATGCAGGGTACATTTCCAGGCTTTTCCGGCATAAGTTAAACATCTCAATATCTTCAAAGCCCATTTCGGCCTGCGGGGCAAGCATACCAGCCGCTGCCCAGCTGGCTGAGCCGCCTGCTTTGCCGCGCTCAAGAATTTCGACTTCTTTTCCTTTCTTGGCAAGCTGCCAGCCAAGTGAAAGTCCGATTATCCCGCCGCCTATGATTATTATTTTATCGTTCATTATTTGCTCGTTCCCGTGAGTACCCATTGGGTCAAGAGAGAATCCCTAAGATTAATTTAAAATTATTTTTTATCGTCGATGCCTTCATAATAATAAATTCCCCATGGTCCCATTCCGGTAATTTGAATAACACAACCCTCGCTGCCGGTAAACACATAATGAAAAAAACCAGACGGATTTAAATAATAACATCCTTCGGTGAACTTATTTGCATTTGTTGTATCTAACTTTTCGCCAAAACCAACATAAACAACACCTGAAATCACAGTTACTCTTTCATCCAGCGGATGATTGTGCGCTTGGATTTTAAAATAAGGAGGAAACATTGCGCGAATTGTAAACAATCCCTCCTGCTTAGGATTTCCTTCCAGAATTGCCAGCTTAGAGCCCGGAGGCAATGGCGGGGGCGCATCTATCCATTTTATGTCATCCGGTCTTAGTTGTATAGCGCCTTTAGGCAAATCCTGAGCAAACAAATTTGTCATAAAAGAACAACAGAAAACCGCTAAGACGCAGAGGCGCAAAGGATGTATTAATGCCATAGTTATCAATATTTAAAATTTATTATACACTTTAGCGCCGGATTCGACAAATTCTTTGCTCTTTTCTGCCATGCCGATCTCAAGAGCTTCCTTTTCTGTCACCCCAACTTCTATTGCATATTTTCTTACATCTTCAGTGATTTTCATGGAGCAGAAATGCGGGCCGCACATTGAACAAAAATGAGCAAGCTTCGCGCCTTCGGCAGGCATGGTTTCATCATGGAACTCGCGGGCTGTTTCCGGATCAAGCGAGAGATTAAACTGGTCCTCCCAGCGGAATTCAAATCTCGCTTTAGAAAGAACATTATCTCTTACCTGAGCGCCGGGATGTCCCTTAGCCAGATCAGCCGCATGCGCTGCAAGTTTATAAGTTATTACACCGTCTTTAACATCTTTCTTATTCGGAAGTCCGAGATGCTCTTTTGGAGTAACGTAACAAAGCATTGCAGTACCGAACCAGCCGATCATAGCAGCCCCAATTGCGCTCGTGATATGGTCGTAACCGGGAGCGATATCGGTTGTCAATGGACCTAATGTATAGAAAGGAGCCTCATGACAAATCTCAAGCTGTTTATCCATATTTTCTTTTATCATGTGCATCGGCACATGTCCTGGGCCTTCAATCATAACCTGGCAATCTTCATCCCACGCAATTTTTGTAAGCTCTCCTAAAGTTTCAAGCTCGGCAAACTGCGCGCGGTCATTAGCATCCGCAATTGCGCCGGGCCTCAGGCCATCGCCAAGCGAGAATGAAACATCATAAGCTCTCATGATTTCGCAAATATCTCTGAAGTGAGTATACAGAAAACTTTCCTGATGATGAGCCAGGCACCACTTAGCCATTATGCTTCCGCCGCGTGAGACAATTCCGCATGAACGGTTTGCGGTCAGAGGAACATACCTCAGCAAAACGCCCGCATGTATTGTAAAGTAATCGACGCCCTGCTCAGCCTGCTCTATTAATGTATCACGGAACACTTCCCATGTCAGCTCTTCTGCTTTGCCATCGACTTTTTCCAAAGCCTGGTAAATTGGGACTGTCCCGATAGGCACTGGGGAATTTCTGATGATCCATTCGCGTGTTTCATGAATGTTCTTTCCCGTAGACAGGTCCATTACCGTATCGGTCCCCCATTTTGTGGCCCATCTCATTTTTTCTACTTCTTCTTCTATGGATGATGCTACAGCCGAATTGCCGATATTAGCGTTGATCTTAACAAGGAAATTGCGGCCGATTATCATCGGTTCAGATTCAGGATGATTAATATTTGCGGGAATGATCGCCCTGCCCCTTGCGACCTCATCCCTGACAAATTCAGGTGTAATATATGATTGCAGATTTGCCCCGAACGATTCGCCTACATGCTGCCAGTCAAGGCGGTTTCGCATCAGATCATTCTTCAATCCTGTTTCAATTGCGGATTCCCTGCCGAGATTTTCGCGAATGGCAGTATATTCCATTTCCGGCGTTACGATTCCTTTCTTAGCATAGGACATTTGCGTGACCGCCGCGCCGTTTTTCGCTTTAAGCGGTTTTCGTTTCAAACCCGGAAAATGTTCCAACTTTCCGTTTGATAGGTTCCTCGCAATTTCTATATCATCATGGGAAAGATACCCATTATCGACAGGTTTAACGGTTCTGCCTTCATATTCTTCAACATCGTTCCGGTCTTTTATCCATTTCAGTCTCAGTGCAGGAAGTCCCTTTCTTACATCACACGACTGGTTTTCATCGCCCCACGGGCCGCTTGGATCGTAGACAGTCAGCGATTCATTTTTTTCTATACTACCATCGGGAATTCTTGTATCGCTAAGCTCAATTTCACGGAAAGGAACATTAATATCCTTATGAATTTTCCCTTTCACATAAACTTTTTTGCTCTTTGGAAGAAATTCTTCCTTTTTGGTATGTCCGTTGCCGTTTGAGTTGATTTTGTTTTCCATTATTTCCTCTTACATTCCCGCGAAAGCGGGAATCTATTATTTAAAACATTAAATTATTTTGCTATTTAAAACTTTCGCGCTATCATAGAGATTGCCATGTCCCGATAAAATCGGGACTCGCAATAAGCAAAAAAGCCGCATACCTTTTCACCTGTTCCGTATTTAACGGACTTGAAAAAAAGATAAACGGCCTTAAAAAAATCTGTTTTTATCATTTTCCTACGCCGGCATTACCCGGATCAGGTTCAGAGGGTATTACTCTCAGCCTCCCATATTCAGGAAGCACCCCTGTTAAAGAACTAATGCAAATATACGTATTTAGGTTTCAAGAAAAAACGAAAAACCTACGTGAAGTCTTATTATTTCATCAAAATCATTTTCTTTGTCTCGGTAAAATTATCTGTTTGTATCCTGTAAAAATACACTCCGCTGGGGAAATTTGACGCATCCCAATCGACAGAATAACTTCCCGGCTGCATTTGCTGATCAACCAGTTTTGCAACCTCTCTTCCAAGAATATCAAAAATTACGAGTCTCACGTTTGACGTCTCACGTTTCACATTTGCAGGAATATCAAACTTAATCTTCGTGCTCGGATTAAACGGATTCGGATAATTTTGAGATAGAGAAAATTGTTTCGGAATTTCTGTAGATATAGGCTGAATGCCAATTGGCGAACTTACAGTAACTTTCAGTTTGTAATAACCTTGCGGTTGCTGCAGAAAGACAGTGTTCCTGTTATAACCATAAATTCCAAAACTGCCGATAGCCGGAATTTCAGGAAGATTAGTAAAATGTATACCGCCATCAAGAGAATAATATGCGGTAATTCCAACAACGTCATCCCAGACGCTGTAAAGCAGCATATTAGGGTCGTCCTTTGAAATATCCATTCCCCAAACTGTGTTATCAATGTTGACATTCGACCAATGAAGTCCCTGATCGCTGGAACGCTTGATTCCGCCATCAATGCCTGAAAAAAATGCGGCGTAAAGATATGAACCCAACGGCGAACCGACAATAATAGGGAGCTCCGGGAAATACTCTTCGTTTCCGGAAGCGGAATCAATTACGGTCCAGGTTACGCCATAGTCAGTCGATCTGGTTAAATGTGAATAACCTCCGGGCTCAATTGTAGCTGCGCTGCCTACCATAATAACATTTGAATTTCCCTCGAGTACCTTGACAACACATTCTTCATCGAATCTCCATGAACCGACGGGCTGCCAAGTTAATCCAAAATTAACAGAACGGAGCAAATTTGAATCCGTCGGGCAATAATAAACGGTGTCGGGATGATTCGGATCGCGCGCCATAGGTATGCCGTCCGAAGAACGGTTCCCTTTAAAAGTCTCATTCCAAGTTTGGCCGTAATCAGTAGAGCGGAGTACTTTTCCATGAAACTGGTCTTCGCTATCAATTGCAACAAGGAATATATTAGTATCGCGGGTTGATATCAAAAATGAATTTGACACGGAACCATATGGCAGCGGCTGCCCTATTATACTCCATGATTCGCCGATATCAAGCGTCCGGTACAAGATATTTGATTTTGTGACAAAAATTTCTTTTTTGTTCCATGTGCTTTGATAAAAATCATTACCGGATGAAGTGTAGAACTGCAGAGGGATCTTCAATACCCATGATAATGACTGCAATACTCCGTTCGGCATGAACCAATCATCGCCGCCGTTTGAAGTCCTGAGGATCATGTTTGTATTTGTTCCCAACGCCCATCCGTGCGTGGAATCATAAAAATACAAATACCCCAGATCGACCCATGCGGGATTTTTAAGGAAGGTAAAAGTCTGCCCGCCATCTACAGTTTTACGAATTGTTCCCCCGACGCCGCATGAGAAGAAAGTCGTTGGGCCTGTTATGCATATTCCGCCGATATCCGGTTTAGTGGATACTTTATAATCTATTTTGCTCCAGCTCGCGCCGAAATTTGTTGACTTAATTACTGTTGCATCGGCTCCGGATGCAACAATCGTACTCCCGTTCAAATCAATCGAAAGCAGATTGTTGTTGACAAGAGTTGCAGAATAGCTCCAGTTAGCTCCGCCGTTGGTTGTTATCAACACAGCGCCGTTATCTCCGCATGCTACTCCGGTATTTGCATCGGTGAATTTTATTCTCCTCAAAGCTGTTGTTACCTGAGATGTTTGCTGAAACCAGTTCACACCGCTGTTTGTCGACTTATATATGTTTCCGTTGCTGCAGCATATCCAGCCGGTAGAGGCGTCTACAAAACAGACCGATTCAATGTTTCCCGTTCCGAGGATTGTGGTTTGAGAGAACGCTATTCCGGAATTCGTACTAAGTAAAAGCGTCCCGTTATCGCCGGCAATCCATATATCAAGTGAAAAGGAGCAAACCGAATTGTAGTTTGTTGTCCCAATGGATTTATCCTGTATGGTCTGGCCGCCGTCGGGCGAGCGGTAAATGACGCCGCTATCACCCACTATGAACAGCACATGGTTTGCGCTGATGCAGGTCACGCCGTTTAAACCGCCGGCAATGGCGCTGCTAAATAGAACGCCCGCAATGAATAAAGAAATGAAAATTAAAAACAATATATTTTTCATAACAATTATTACTCCAGAATTTCGTTTAATTCAATAATATGTCAGCGCTTGATAAGGTTTTAACAGACGAATCCGGCATAAA
Organism: uncultured Ignavibacteria bacterium; assembly: GCA_963816535.1. GTDB lineage: Bacteria > Bacteroidota > Ignavibacteria > Tepidaquicellales > OLB5 > CAWFKW01. The sequence continues at coordinate 212,648 of CAWFKW010000003.1, forward strand.
AGCTGATGAAAAGATAGCTCGGCAAGCGTGAAAATGCAATAGCAAAATCAAAAATTATAAGGATTACCGGATTATCAGATTCAAGATTATCAGACTAAAGATTGTCAAGTTCATGTAAAATCAAAATCCCCCGGTCGTAGTTTTATAAATAGCGCCAAACTCGCCGCAAATGTAACCTGTGTTGGTATTAAGAAAATGAACCGATTCATAACTTAATTTGGGGAAACCGGTCTTGCGAATCCATGTGGCGCCGCCATTGGTTGTGTATAAAACAAAACCATACTCGCCAACCACCCATCCGGTTGAAGCTGATGTAAAGTAGACTGATTTCAAATTAAATACTGTTCCGCTTGCCTGTAAGACCCAATTAGCGCCAGCATTTGTTGTGCAGAGAATAATTCCGTTAGAACCAACGCTGTAACCTGTAAGAGTGTTCAAAAAGAATACAGTATACAACCCGCCGCCCGAGGATGGTAATGTCTGCGCAATCCAGTTACCTCCGGAATTTGTAGTTTTGTAAATTGAATACGGGTAACATGCCGCCCAGCCCGTCAAATTATTAACAAAAAAAATCGAAAATACCGTATTAGGGTATTGAGCTATTTGTTGTGACCAGTTTGCTCCGCCGTTTGTTGTATAAAGCATACTTCCCAAAGCATCGCCTACCCAGCCGGTTAAAGATGTAATAAAAAATAATGATGTCAAAAACTCATTTGTATTTTGGTAAATCTTCGCCCATACCACGCCGCCATTGGTTGTTTTATTAATTATTGAACCATTGGTATCGCTGTACGTTAAATAATATCCCGTGTTTGAATTTGCAAATGATATGCTGTTATTAACATGATCAGTACCGCCTGCGTTTCCTGTCCAAATGGCGCCTGAATTTGAAGAACGCAACAGCGTTCCGTTTTCGCCGCAAGCCCAAACGTTTTGCGAGTCAACCGCCTGAATATGGAGAAGGGGAAATTTCTCCCCAGTGTTCAGAGCCACCCAGCCGCTTTGGGAATATAAAATTGATGAAGCTGAAAAAAACAGAATTATTAAAATAGATTTTATCATTTTACTAAGCTCAATTTAATTACATCGGCAAACAACAGGTTTGAATTTTGTCCAGTTGCATAACTTTCAATTTTAGCAAAATAAATCCCGCTTGCAAGATTGGTACCGTCAAAATTAATCTTATATGAGCCCGATTCCAAAGCTTCATCTACAAGTTTACTGACGACTCTGCCGAGTAAATCATAAATTTTAATTGTCACCTGCGACCTTTGTTTTATATCAAATTCAATTTTAGTTAGCGGATTAAACGGGTTTGGGTAATTTTGATAAAGCTTAAATTGTTTTGGGATATTATTTGAGATTGGCTTTATACCAATTGTTTCATCCGGCGGAATAAATCCATACTGGTTTGTCCTGTACCTGTCATGCGCAAATGTAGGCCAGGGAAAATCTGCATTATTATATGGGATGCCCGGAAAAGTTAATACCTGAAGATAATATTTATTAAACCCTTCGCCAACTGCAATTAATTCGACTGAACCGTCATTATCAATATCTGCAAGCGATATCCCAAGCATCAAACTAAATGGACGCAATGGCGAATAGACTAACTGCGCTACATTTATATCATAAACAAATATATGGCCGTATCCAAACATCCATGAAGAATTATTGACCGAAATCACATTAAGGTTATTACCGGCAGTGAGTTTACCAATTGCAATTTGCCAGAAGTCAGAACCGCCTCCTTCCTGCGGCCAGCCTGGCAAAGGAACAAGATTATCTGTAAATACATAAGTATCATGCAAAGATGCTGTACCGCATGCAATTTCAACTCTGCCGTCTCTGTTAAGGTCTCCAATTGCAGGAGTTCCAAAATCGTCAAGTGCGTACACAGTCACTTCAGCTTTCTTATTCCCATAAATGTCATATTTTGATATGCGGTTTAGATTATTTTCCCCTGTTTGCGGTACGAAAATATATGTTGAATCAATATGGTTTCGATTAATCAGGAGAGAAGGGGAGCCTAAATCAATGAAATAACCTGGATCAATGTAAACGGGCCAATTTGCGGAAAAATTTGAGCCGTCATTTTTGAAAATATTAATCCTGCCTGAATCAATTGGATTTCTTTTAATTGTCCCAAGAATAATTTCTGCAAATCCATCGCCATCCAAGTCTCCAATTGCAGGCCCCATTGCCGTACTGCCAACAAGGCGTTGCGGCCAGCCAGACCTCATTTGTCCGTTAGAGTTAAAAACGGCAAGCTCGTTCTCCTTACCTGCAATAATTTCTAATCTTCCGCTTCCATCAAGATCATACAATGCTGTATATTTATCCAAAAATCCATTGGGATACGAATAAGGCGCCGGGAATCCCTGAACTTCATTTCCAAATCTGTTTAAAACGTGAATAAAATCATTGTCCCGGAAAACAATATCAAGATATCCATCCCCATCAATGTCTCCCGAACAAATATGATCTATATTTGTATTATTATATTGCTTCGGAAAACCTTGTTGATTCGATCCATCATTCTTTATTACAAATAATTTGCTGCTGGAACTCGGTAGAGGAATAGCGACTATAATTTCTTTCTGACCATCTCTGTTCAAGTCAGCAATTAATGTCGGCGGTAATATTCCCTGGGAATTATTTGAGCTATCAATAACTAAAGGAAAATCAGAGTGCTGCTGAGGAACTTGCGATTGGCACATGCTTATTAGATTAGTTAAACACAAAAATAGTATTGGAATTATGTTCCTCATAAATTTCTTAAATAATAAAGTTGATATATAGGAAGCCTCACTTCTTGTGAAGCTTCCTGAAGTTAAATCTAATCGTGATTCACATCGATTATGCAACCAAAATACTTGTAATTCGGTATGCAACAACTAACATCATTAAGGCAAATATCTTTGTTGTTACCATCCTTTGTTTGCAATATATTACAAATCTGACCATGATGCGTGCCGTAGGTAGCCGTGACATTTACATACACATCTGTAGGTACGCCTGTCCCAGAGTTTCCAGAAGCATCAGTGTAAGCATTATAAGAACCCCCTCCAGTCCAAGTCATAGATACGTATGCGTTGTTTTGGCTGCCAGTGCACCCAGTTCCATAGGGGTCAACATGAACTGTAAATGGTGGAAATGGATTTTTAGGACTCGTGAAAGAACAAACTAATATTAAAACAAGAGCTGCTAATGATAATTTTAAGTATTTCATTTAATTTGAAGTTTTAGTTTTTTTTAAAAAATTCTTGAAATTTCTTGATATAGACTAAAACTTAACCGAGGGGAAGGGTAAGGTGGATTTATCCTAATACATTCATAAAGCGATGTTTCAATACATAGGTAAAGAAAATCGACATAAATATTTGCGTATGTTCTATTGACATAAAAAGATGGGACCGGGTAGCAAAAAATACTAAATATGAGTTTCGTTGCGCTCACGTTCTGGTAGCATTATAAAAGTCCTTTCAAGATAGGTCAAATGCATTCTGTTGTCAAGTTCATTCCTGACAATTTTTGTAAGATAGTGTTATACACTCAACTCAATGTGAAGAAATCCTCTTTTTCAAGCGAGTGCAGTGTAATTAAGCGGGCGCGGACGAGATTGACCAATATGCGGCTGGCGCGGCGGTTTGAGATGTTCATCATGTCTTTAAACTCGCGCATAGTGATGCTTTCATTTTTACCGAGATAGTCGAGTAATGCTCTCTCTTTTTCATCGAGATTGATTATTTGCGGAGGCGCATCAGGATTTGATTTTTTGAGTACGCGAATTGTTTCTTTTGAAGCTAAAACAGATCTGTCTTTCAGCCTGACATATACTTTGTGTGGGTCGTCATCGGTTTTTCCGTTCTCTATCAGGCGATGTGGTTTTGTCCTGCTTTCAGGCACATATATAACTACAACGTCTTTTCTGTAAATATGAATTATATCTGACTCGTAATTCACGGGAGGTTCGCAGTAAAATTTAGCTGCCATATCAATAAGCTCAATTTCGCCTTTTTCACTCTCGACGCCTACAACAGTTTTATCATCATCAACGCCGAAGAGTATTCTGCCGCCTTTAGAATTTGCGAAAGCTATCATTTCTTTGGCAATTTTTTCAGACTCGGAAAACTTTCGCTTAAACTCTACTTTGGAATTCTCGCCGCCTTCGATAAGCTCATTCAGCTCGGAAAGATACATCATGGATTGTCAGATTATAAGATTATAAGATTATAAGATTATAAGATTATAAGATTATAAGATTATAAGATTATAAGATTATAAGATTATCAGATTAAGATTAACAGATCAAGAGGATAAAAGTTTAGACAATAGAACAAGAATACGGAACACGGATTAAAAACATAAATCGTTTCAGGGTCTTAAAACACTTTAGGCCTGCGGCTATCCAGGTAGCTCTGCAAAATAAAAACGGCGGAAAGAATATCAATGTTCGATTTCTCACGCCTCTTCTTTTTTTTCATTCCTGAATCGATAACGAAGCTCTCAGCCATTTTTGAAGTGAGCCTTTCGTCCCATTTCACCAATTCAACGTTTTCAGGAAGCTTCTCTCTTAATTCGTCAATAAAACCTTCAACAATTTCAGTCTGTTTTGATTTCCCGCCGCTTAGATTCAAAGGGTAGCCGACTACAACTATACTAACGCCGTTCAAAATGACAAATTCAACTATTTTACTCAGATACTTTCCGCCGGCCTCTATTATTTCTTTTCCGAACGCTATCGTATTAGAGGCATCGCTTAACGCCATGCCGATTCTCTTAGAGCCGTGATCTATGCCGAGGATTTTTCCCATTGAAATTAAATGTGAATGAGGGCGCCGGGGAATGAACAATTGGCCCCGGGCAAATTAAGCCTGATGCATCGCCGGAAGCGTGCTTCCTATAAATTGAATGTGATGGCTAGAAAGAAAAAATCTGTTTATTTTAACTAAGCTAAAGGTGTTTTAAGAAATTCCTTAAGCAGTTTGCCCGGTTTAAAATGCATTTTCTTTCTTGCAGGGACAAAAACAAATTCGCCCGTTTTAAGGTTTCTTGCTTTTGGCTTAGCTTTCGTTGTTTTTACTTCGAAGACTCCAAAATCGCGGATCTCAATTCTTAGCGCCGGGTTCGCAGTCATAAGCAGTTCTCTTATTGATTCGAACAACCCGTCAACAACCGCTTTCTCTGTCAGTTTTCTGCCTTCAAATTTCTTTGAGAGTTTGATCTCGATGTCCCTCTTAGTGAGAGTCTTGACTCTTTGCTTTGGCGCTTCCATTAATCTCCCTCCTTTAGGCGATGTAAATGAAAATTAATAATGTCATTTCAGTTCTTCTTTGAATCTTTTAGTGTACGTTAGTAAAGAAATAAAAGCCAATACTATAGATATAAAAATCAAAATCTTTGAAAAAAGTTCCGCAAATTCAATATGATACCCCGGAAAGGCGAGCGCGTACCACCTGATAAAAACCAACGCCAGCAGAGTGAAACCGATGAAAAATACGGTGACTTTGCCTGTCCGGTTCGATTGTAAAACAATATTTTTCCTGTACTTTAAATATAACCCGCCGCTGAAAATAATAACATCCCGCAATATAGTTAAAATTACAAACCAAAAAGGAACAAACCCCTTTAAAAGGAGTATTAAAATAATAACTGTAATAGTTACTTTATCGGCAAGCGGATCCACTATTTTCCCTAACTCAGAAATCTCATTACGGCTCCGGGCAAAATATCCGTCCAGCAAATCTGAAATCCAGATCAGGATAATGAATGCAATGGCGGGCAGATATTTTTCATGCAGGAGGAAATAAGATGCGATGGCAAGAAGCACAAATCTTGAATAACTTATCAAATTAGAAATGTAGAAAATTTCTTTGCTTGCCATCTAAATTACTGAAATAAAATAACTAATATTCCTACATAAAAAAAGGCAAATTCCTACACAGCGCATTTAATTTAATAAAAAACAATATTCATTTCAATTTGATAAAACAGATTATTCAGACAATAAAGTAATAGCTTATTTATAATTATTTAGCTTTTATCTTAAATTCAGCATGACTATTTTTCTATTTTAGAAGCATTTTTAACCGTCCGTAATGTACAAAATTTCCATTTTGGTACTTACAATCTTGACAATTTCCAGTGTGAACACTCAGACAAAAATAGAATTCAGGGAATTTGACCTTGATAACGGGCTTCATGTGATTTTGCACGTGGATAGATCAAATCCAATCGTTTCAGTTGATATCTGGTACCACGTAGGCGCGAAAGACGAGGACCCCGGGAAAACAGGTTTTGCCCACCTGTTCGAACATATGATGTTCCAGGGTTCAAAAGACGTTGGCAAAACACAGCATTTTTCGTATATTCAAAAAGCGGGCGGCGTTGTGAACGGCACCACAAACCAGGACAGGACGAACTATTTTGAAACGCTGCCATCCAGCCAGCTTGACCTGGCTCTTTGGCTTGAATCTGACAGGATGAGCTACCTGAACGTAACGCAGGAGAATTTTGATAACCAGCGGGAAGTCGTAAAAGAAGAAAAGCGGCAAAGATATGATAACGCTCCATATGGCAGCCGCTGGGAAAATCTCTTCAAACGCGCTTTTGAAAACCAGACATATGAATGGATACCTATAGGAAGCATGGACGACCTGAATGCAGCCAGCCTGGCTTACGCTCAGGACTTTTACAGAAAATATTATTCGCCTGATAACGCGGTTTTGGTTATCTCAGGCGATATTGAATATGGCGCCGCCAAAAATGAAGTTGAAAAATATTTTAGCGGACTTAAGCCCTCTGCGACTGTGAAGAAGAATTATATACCTATAGTATTTAATGAAGGGGAAAAAACGGACTCGGTTTATGATAACGTGCAGCTTCCGGCGATTTTTATAGGATATAAGATTCCGGGCATGACGTCGGACGATATTTACCCGCTTGAGCTGCTGAGTTCAGCGCTAAGCGAAGGAAGAAGCTCCAGAATGTACAGAAGAATTGTATATGAAGAAAAAAAAGCGAAGTCTATTGGTTCATTTGTCTGGGATAACGAACTTGGCGGACTTTTTATAGTCTCTTCGACCGGGTTGAAGAATACAAACCTGCATGAGGTCGAAAATGAAATTGGAGAAGAGATAGAAAAGGTTAAATCCGCTCCGCTAAGCGAAACAGAACTGCAGAAAGTAAAGAACAGCCTCGAGGCGGGATATATTAACAGCCTGCAAACAACAATGGGAAAAGCCGAGCAGCTCGCCTATTACTGGACATATTTCAAAAATACGGAATTGATTGACACACATATGGGTCTTTATGCGGCCGTTACGGCCGGCCAGGTAGAGGCGGCGGCCAATAAGTATCTTAACAACGATAACAGGGTAGCGCTGTATTATTATCCCGGGACAAACGGTAAATCAAAAAAATAGAACGATGCACAGTAAACATATGAACGCGATACATAACAACGGAGTTGTAAAATTTAACGAGTACGAGCTTGGCAACGGATTGAGGGTGATATTATCCAGGGATGAATCTATACCGACGGTCGCAATTAATTTGTGCTACCACGTGGGTTCAAAAGACGAAGATACCGATAAAAAGGGTTTTGCGCATTTGTTTGAGCACCTGATGTTCGAAGGGTCGAAAAATCTTCCTCCCGGCGTTTATGATAAGATGTGCGTGATGGCGGGAGGCGAGAATAACGCATACACTACCGAAGACAAAACTAATTATTTCATAATAATGCCGTCCCACCAGATAGAAAGAGGATTATGGCTGGAATCGGACAGGATGCTTGGTTTTGCAATAACCGAAGAAGCTTTTAAAACTCAAAAGGAAGTTGTTAAGGAAGAAAAGAAGCAGGTGTTCGATAACAGGCCGTATGGGTCGTTAAGCATGGAATTTATGCCGCGGCTGTTTAAGAAAAGCGGTTACGGCTGGGATACGATCGGCGATATGAACGATCTTGAAGCCGCGACGCTTGATGACGCTAAAGCGTTCTATCAGAAATATTACGTTCCTAACAACGCAGTACTGACCATAACAGGCGATTTTGAGCCGGATAAGACGATGAAACTAATTGATAAGTATTTTGGATGCATTCCAAGGGGAAAAGATATAGTACGAATGGAATTCCTTGAGGAAGATGCAACCTCAGAAATAAAAGATACTATATATGATAACGTCCAATGCCCCGGAATTTTTATAGGGTACCGGGCTCCCGCCGAGAATGTAGGAAGCTATTTCACGCTGGATATGATAACCGACATACTTGCATCGGGAGACAGCTCGAGGTTATACAAAACGCTGATATACGACAAGCAGTTATGTTCTGAAGCGGGCTGTTACATTGATCCGAAGGAATACGCCAGCGTACTTTACGTATATGCGATCCTGATGCCGGGAAAATCAGTAGAGAAAACGGGGCTGGAAATTGACAATATAATCGAAGAGATAATCGCCGGAGGTTCGACTGAAATTGAAATTCAGAAAATAAGGAACAGGATTGAATCGCGGTACACATACAGGAAGCAAACGCTTCTCTCGAAAGCTGACCAGCTTTCACATTACAAAATGTTTTTTAACGATCCGGAACTGATTAACACAAACGTCCATAAATACGACATGATTGACGGGCGGGATATAAGCGCGGCGGCTGAAAAATATCTTGCAAAAGATAACAGGGTTGCGCTGCATTACCTTCCCAGGATAAACTGAACCGGGTTTTGCGGGAGATGAATTTTTCAAGAACTTTTTTTTACCTATTTTTATCGCTCATTATGACAAATACTATACAAGCGCAGAACGAACAGCTTGACAGGAGCAAGCCGCCTAAATCGGGCGCTCCCAAAGACGTTCATTTTCCTGAATACTTCGATACTACTTTAGCAAACGGGATAAACCTTCTTGTTATTGAAAATTATAAAATTCCTGTCGTGTCAGTGCGCCTTGTATTCAAGAACGCGGGTTCTTATAACGACGGGGACAGGCTTGGGCTGGCATCGCTAACAGCAGACCTGCTGACAAAAGGGACCAAAAACCGTTCGGCTACGGAAATAGCTGAAGAGATAGATTTCCTCGGAGCCAACATCTCGACCGGGTGCGATTGGGACGGGAGCTACGTATCGCTTTCATGCCTGAAGAAACATCTCGATAAAGCTATAGATATTTTGACCGATGTAGCGCTGAACCCGGTTTTTGACGATGAAGAGATCGAAAGATCGAAAGAGCAGAGAATTTCATCTATAATCCAGAGCAAAGATGATGCAGGGTCGCTTAGCGATAGACTTTTCAACAAAGTTGTTTTTGATAAATCACCGTATGCGTTTCCTTCAGACGGCACGGAAACATCAATTCAGAACCTAACCCGAAAGGATTTTGAGGACTTCTACAGAAACAACTATAACAGCAGAAACCTAATCCTTGCATTTGTGGGCGCTATTTCAAAAGAAGAAGCCATAAAGATCGTTTCGGAAAGATTTTCTTCCATGCCCGATAGGGCGTTGCAAAACGATAATACAAATAGCGGCGAACAGCCCAGTTCATTCCCCTATGGTAAGATATATATAGCTAACAAGCCCGGAGCGGTGCAGTCAAACCTCAGAATCGGCCACATAGGCATAGCCAGGAACAATCCTGATTATATTGAAGTTTCAGTATTAAACACTATACTTGGCGGTTATTTCGGGTCAAGGATAAATTACAATTTGCGCGAAAAACACGGTTATACATACGGGGCAAGAAGCGGGTTCTCGGTGAGGCTGCACCCCGGAGATTTTTCAGTGGATGCTGATGTTAGAAATGAAGTGACCGATTCGGCTGTCGCGCTTGTTATAGAAGAACTGAAAAGGATTGTCAGCGAGGAAGTGACCGATGACGAGTTGCAAACCGTAAAAAACTATTTGACGGGTGTTTTCCCGCTTCAGCTTGAAACAGCCAACGCTGTGGCCACAAGAGTGATCAACCTGAAGATGTACGATCTGCCGAAGGACTATTACAGCAAGTACATAAGCGCGATAAATAAAGTAACCAAAAAAGACGTGTTAGACGCCGCGAAGAAATACATTCACCCCGGAAGCGTATATATAGTCGTTTCAGGAGATGCCGGCGCTATAAAAGAAAAGATGAAACGCTTTGGCGAAGTAGAAGTGTATGATGCCGAAGGGAAGAAAACTGAATGATAATTTTGAAACGCCTTTTTAGCCAAACATAATTTAAAATAAATCCCCCGGGGGGCTGCCCGGGAATGCTGAAAAATATGCAGGAAAAAACCATAAAACAAAATGTGAAGACAAACGGCGAGCCGGCGTCGAAAAATTATAACGACGTAGAGCTGGTTAAGTATCTTAATCAGAAATTCGGAGAGCTTAAAAAGGAAGTCGCTAAAGTTATTGTCGGGCAGGAAAGCGTGATCGACCAGATAATTATAGCTATACTTTCGCGCGGGCACTGCCTGCTTGTGGGCGTTCCGGGACTTGCAAAAACGCTCCTTGTAAAGACTCTGGCCGACGTGCTTGAGCTGAAATTCAACAGGATTCAGTTCACGCCTGACCTGATGCCTTCAGATATTACCGGAACTGAGATAATAGAGGAAGATATGACAACAGGCGCCAAGGGCTTTAAATTCATCAAAGGCCCGGTGTTTGCAAATATGATTTTGGCTGACGAGATAAACAGGACTCCGCCAAAAACACAGTCGGCTTTGCTTGAGGCTATGCAGGAGCACAAAGTTACCGCCGCCGGAACTACATATACGCTTGACGAACCGTTCTATGTGCTGGCAACTCAAAACCCGATTGAGCATGAAGGCACCTATCCCCTGCCCGAAGCGCAGCTCGATAGGTTCATGTTCAATGTGTGGCTTGACTATCCCAGCAAAAGCGAAGAGATGGATATAATAAAATATACTACAAGCATGTATACGCCGGAACTTTCAATAGTCCTTAAGAAGGAAGAGATAATTGCTCTGCAGGAATTAGTTAGAAGAGTGCCGGTTGCAGATAATGTAATAGATTATACGGTTAAGCTGGTAAACAAGACGCGCGCTAACAGCGCGGATGCGCCGCAGTATATAAAAGACTGGCTAAGCTGGGGCGCCGGCCCAAGGGCTTCGCAGTATTTGATACTTGGGGCCAAGACGAACGCAATTTTATACGGAAGGTACTCGCCTGAAATAGACGACGTTAAAAAAGTTGCCCGGCCGGTTTTGCGCCACAGGCTTATAACCAATTTCAACGCTGAGGCTGACGGCATTAAAACGATTGATATTGTTGATAAATTGATTAAAGAATGATATTTCAATCAACCGACGACAATAAATTCTCTTTCGAAGACATAAGTTCTCTATAAATTAATCATGTAAATTTTGCGCAAACAAATCTCATTAGTCTTCATCCTTATATTCGCTTTTGCTATAGCTTCATGTTCGTCTTCTAAGCATAGTTCAGTTAAGGGCCCTTCTGCAAAAAAATGGACATACTTCAGGATACTTGCAGACGCCGATGACGACCCTATTTTTGTAAAGCTTCAGGACAACCTGCATATAGACCCTAAAATGGAACGGTACACTGTTGTTATTGATATAAGGTCTAAGAACCCAAATGAGCAATATATATTATTTGGAGATGAATCGAATCCGCTCAGGTATCCGTGGTCGCAGGTTTCGCCCGATGTACAGAAAGGATTGCTGAACTGGGATGGAAACAGCAAGGAAAACCTTGAATAATTACTAATTACTAATGACTATTTATTGTTTTCAAAAAAGCGACGGACTTCGATATTCTAATCTTATCTGACTTACTATTTCACCGGTCAACTTAACGCTATTTCACCATTTGACTCCAAGCCAGCTTTCATAAATTTCTTTCTGCAGCGCCGATGGGTTAGGGATTTTTTCGAGCCTGTAATCGGGCGCTTCCGTACCGCGCAGGGTTAACACAACGTCGTTTAGCTTATCATTTCTGACCACAGTAAGCGTAACGCTGTCACCTTCCTCAAGCTCCCTGATCTTCTTTTCCATTGCTTCGTAACTTAGGCGCTCTCTTTCCAGCGCCGCTATTTCATCGTTAACGGCAATTCCTGCAACCTTCGCCGGCGAACCGCCGATAACTTCCGTTACAACTATTTTTCCTTCTCTAAAGGAGGTTTTCAAACCCAGCGCCGGGGTAATTGTTTTAAAGCCTTCGATTATTTTCAGGCCGGCATATGCAAGATACCTGTCCCAGTCGATAATCGCCGTCCCGTAAACATAATCATTGAAAAATTTTCCAAAGTCCGTTACTGCAGCTTCCTCTGCATATGACCTGAAATCTTCGTTTGTATACCCTGTAACATCAAGTGGGAAATCGTTATACATTTTTCTGAACACGTCGTCCAGCGAGCGTTTATTTCCGGAAGAATTCCTGATCTCAAGGTCGAGTATCATGCAGATATAAGATCCCCTTCCGTAATAATCCGACTCGGACTCAAACTTATTGGCCGTAGGTTTCCAGAATTTTACCCAGGCATCGAAGCTCGACTCGGCAACTGACTGCACGCGGTTGCCCGGCCTTCTTTTATCATCCCCAATAGCGGCCGTGATCTCCTTGTAAAAATCATCAAGCGGGTACTGACCGGTCCTAAGAACGTTCAGCCCGTCATAATAAGAAGTGCCTCCTTCGGCAATCCACAATTCGGATGTATAATTTTCTTTTGTATAATCATAAGGCGTAAGGCCTTTTGGCTTCAGTTGTTTAACATTCCATGTATGGAAAAATTCATGCGAGACCAGCCTCAGGAAAGACGCGTAACCGCTTTCAGTCTCGAAAGCAGAGCGCTTAACGCCCAGAACGGTTGAATTAATATGCTCGGTGCCGCCGCCGCTTTGCGGGCCGCAATGCACGATGAATACATACTTTTTATAAGGCGTTTTACCCCAGAACTCATAGTTCTCTCTGATAATCCTTGTTATATCTCTCATCAGAGATTCCTGATTGATATCAGCGCCCCCGGTCAAACTGAAAATGTGTTTTTTACCTTCAATATTAAATTCAAAAACCTTCGGCTTCCCAATCTCAATGGGACAATCGACAAAGTAATCATAATTAGGAGCTGTCAGATTGTATGGGTCGTCATCTGCAGAATCAAGTCCGGTTATGACCTGCCAGTCATCATAAGGAATAATTTCCAATGAAACAGGATTCGGCCTGTATTTTTCCGCGTACATAAAAACAGACGCCCCGTTCACAAAAGCGTGCTCCGGGTTAAGTCCGCGCGTGCGCTGGTTAAACTCATTGGCATAGACTTTATATGTTACCCTCAAATATCCGGACGATTTCTTTTTGATTCTCCATGTGCATTTATCTATTTTTCTCCAATCCAGATCGGAGCCTTCTGCATCCTTAACCTCGAAATTCTGGATGCCGGAAGCAAAATCGAATATCATATATCTGCCTGCTCTCCAAACCGGCAGGACCAAGTCGAGCGAATCATCCTCTTCTGAAAGTCCGGAAAACCCAGCCGCTACCTCAAAAAGGTGAGAAGACGGTTTTGGCATGGATAGCGCATATTTTATAGGAATATTGTAGTTTGGCTGCATAAGTATGAATTAGTAACTATTTGTCAAAAAAAAGTGCTCTGAAAACAAATTTGTTCAAAAAAAGCTCAAAATATAATAATAAAATTTGGTATTATTAAATTAAGATATGTTTTTACATATTAGCAGTCAAATAAGATTGGGAGAAGTTAAATGAGCATAAGAATGGTAAAATGTATAAAGCTTGGGCAGGAGCTGCCCGGGCTAAATTCACCCCCTTCGCCAACTGAATTGGGCAAGAAAGTGTACGAAAACGTATCAGAACAGGCATGGAAGGAGTTTTTGGAGCATTTTAAGATGGTCATAAACGAATACCGTTTGGACCTTACAAGCCCTATGGCAGACCAGATTTTTGAGCAGAAAATGCAGGAGTATTTCTTCGGCGATGAGTCAATAATGCCTGAAGGATATATACCTACTGAAAAAAGCTAAAATACCCTGTATTCGGTAGCTTTTTTTTAATTGAATTTTTATTATCTTATATTAAATTAAGTGGGGGGATACTTAAATGAAAAAATACTTACTGTTTGTTTCGTTTCTTACCGTATTTTATATCCAAACCGGATCATCGCAGGTTTCATCGCCTATACTTTCTGAACCGCCTAACCTTGACAGGATAGTTATGCCAACAGTCACATTCAGATGGCAGGATCTTACCGGCGTCTTAAGTTACGATGTTGAAATTGCAAGCGACCCGTTATTTATTACGGACGTTACTCCTTTGACAAATGTTCCGGCATCTTCATATTCAGCGCCTCCGGGTACATTAGCTCAGTTTACGACTTACTATTGGAGAGTAAGGGGAGAATATACAGAGGGGGCGGGTCCATTTTCGCCGGCATCAAGTTTTACAACCGCGGGGACTCCTGAACAGGAACTTGATTACCTGAAAAATATTATTGATAATCTTGAAACGCAAAGTGTAATCAACGAAAATCAGGGAGGAATTCTTGAAAGCAGATTGGATAACGCTCAAAGCCAGGCTGAAGCTAACCATGACCTGATGGCGATTCTTCAGCTGGGGATGTTTGACCTCAGGGTAATTGTGTTGAAAGCTTCTGGATTGATCGATGCGGCGGATGCCGATGCGCTTACAGGATATGCTAACAGAATAATTCAACTCATCTACAACGGCAACAGCAGGATATCGCAGAACCAGACTGCTTTAAATTCTGTTCCGGATAAATATTCTTTAAGCCAGAATTATCCGAATCCGTTTAACCCTGAAACCAATATCGAGTATTCGATACCTAAGAACTCAAATGTTACATTAAAGGTTTACGACATGCTCGGCAGGGAAGTTGCGACGCTTGTTAACAAGCAGCAGGAAGCAGGGTCATACGTTGCGGTCTGGAATGCTTCGAATTTCAGCAGCGGCGTTTATTTTTACAGGCTTACGGCTGGCTCTTTTGTGCAAACAAAAAAGATGAGCCTGACCAAATAAAAGGACATTGGTTCTTTAAGACATTATTGCAGAATTTAGTAGGGAATCTCCCGTAAGCGATTGCGGGGATTCCCTTTTTTTAAATATTATTATATGTATAATTTCAGTAGAATAATATTCGTCTTAAACCAGGAGGCGCCCAATTAACGCCAGGTTAGAAAAGAACATCCCCGTTGAGGGAAGCGTTTTCGAGATAAAGGCTTCGGAATATGATGCGGCGCTTTTAAAGCTCGCTCAAATGGATAATCCGGACCTGAAATCGTATCTCGGGATGATATGCGAATCATCGTCTAGAACGCTCAATGTGAAGCGCGTGAGCGTTTGGTTTTACGATGATCATAACGAAGCAATAGACTGCGTAGCCGAATTTCACGATCCTTCCGAAAAAAACCTGCACATAAAGCGCCTGGAATCATTGGGTCTTTCAAAATATTTCAGATCGTCAAAGAACCTGAGGACAATTTCAGCTTACGAAGCGGTAAATGATCCGCAGACTTATGAATTAGCGGAATCTTATTTAAAACCCCTTGGAATAAACTCTATGATGGATGCTCCGATATGGCTTCGCGGCGATATTGCGGGAATCATATGTTTTGAACATACGGGAGAACCCAGAGCATGGGAAACGGAGGCGCAGGAATTTGCCGGGGCCGTAGCGGAACTCATTTCCCGTGCAATTGAAGCAGATAAGTCTAAAGAAAAAGAAGCGGTATATAAAGAAAGCAAGCGTTTCCTTTCCACGCTGATTAGCAACCTTCCGGGGTATGTTTACAGGTGCAGCTCGCACGATAACAGGTGGTTTGTTGAATTTGCCAGCGAAGGCATTTACGAGCTGACAGGTTATAGGGCTGAGGAAATACTCAAAGATTCGCATAAATACAGCTCGCTTGTTCATGAGGATGACAAGAACGCGCAGGCTAACGTAGTGCTTGAAGCTCTGAAAAACCATAAGCCTTACCAGATAACCTATCGAATCATTACGGCAAACGGCATACAGAAATGGGTTTGGGAACAGGGCCGCGGAGTATATTCGGCTGAAGGGCGGCTGGTTGCGACTGAAGGATTTATAACCGATATCACTGAAAAGAAACAGGTCGAAGACGAACTTCGGAAGCGCAACAATGAACTTTCCACTCTCAACAGGGTCGGCCATGCGCTGAACAAACTGGCCCAGCCAAACGAAATAATGAACACAATTCTTTCAACAATCGGCAGCCTTTTTGACGCAGGCAACATCTATGTTGCGCTTTACGACGAAGAAAAACGTTTAATAACTTACCCCCTCTATGTTTCAGACGGAATAGCCGAGCAGAAACCGGCGCGGCCTTTTGGCAAGGGGATTGCCGAATATGTCATAACAAACAGAATGCCCTTGCTGATCAACTCGAATATTGAAACAGTATTGACGGAACTTGGCATTGAATCTGCATTCACAAGATCAAAGTCGCTTATGTCGGCGCCCATGCTGGCCGGAGACAGGGCCCTTGGAGCGGTTACTATTCAGGATTACCATAATGAATTCAAGTACTCAGAATCGCAGATAGAAATTCTCTCTACCATCGCGTCGCAGGCAAGCATAGCTTTGCAGAACGCAAGCCTGTATAATGAGGTCAAAAAATCTCTGACCGAAAAAGAAATACTTCTGCAGGAAGTCCATCACCGCGTGAAAAATAACCTGCAGATCATGTCAAGTCTGGTGAAGCTTCAGTCACATCACATAAAAGACGAGAAAACGCTTGAGATACTTAAAGAGAGTGAGAACCGGATACGTTCGATGGCAATTGTGCATAATAAGCTATACAATACCAAGGACTACGAAAATATCGATTTTGGCGATTACGTAAAAAGCCTCACTGAGAGTTTCTACACTACGTATGGCATGAGGCTCAATAAGATCGCATTCGACATTAATATTAAGAACATCATCCTGAACATTGATACGGCTATTCCGTGCGGACTTATCATTAACGAGCTCGTTTCTAATTCAATAAAGTACGCTTACCCTGACCAGCGGCAGGGAATAATTACAATCTCAATGGGCTTTAGCGAGAACGGCTTATACTCGCTCGAAGTAAGGGATAACGGAATTGGGCTGCCGCAGGGATTTGACGCAAAAACTTCGAAGACGCTGGGAATCGAGCTTGTTACTTTGCTTACAAACCAGTTGAACGGAAAGCTTGAAATACAAAGCGGAAATGGCGTCAGCTTCAAAATTGTATTTGAGGAATCCGTCTATAAAAACAGGCATTAGCCCGGTTATTCACCGATAATTTTAACCAACACTCTTTTCCTTCTCCTCCCGTCAAATTCTCCGTAAAAGATCTGCTCCCAGGGCCCGAAATCCAGCTTTCCGGCGCTTACGGCAACCACAACTTCTCTTCCCATAATGCTCCGTTTCAAATGCGCGTCTGCGTTATCCTCGCCTGAGTCGTTATGGCGGTACCTGGAATATGGTTTTTCAGGCGCAAGCCCCTGCAGCCATTCCTCAAAATCACTATGAAGTCCGCGTTCATCATCGTTAATGAAAACGCTTGCCGTAATGTGCATGGCATTGCAAAGAAGTATGCCCTCTTTGATTCCGCTTTCATGAAGACACTCTTCGACTGTCCGGGTAATATTAAAGTACTCACGTCTTTTAGTTGCGTTAAACCAAAGTTCTTTTCTGAACGATTTCATATTTTGCCCTATTTTAAATATATTTGTAATTAAATTAATCAAATATTCTCAAACTTTATATTCGCTAATTGTCCGGTTCAATAAAAAAGAGTCTAGTGGTATTAGGAAGCGGGTTTGGCGCATTCAGCGTTCTGAAAGAAATTGATACGGCTATTTACGATGTTAAAGTGGTCAGCCCCAGAAATCATTTTTTGTTTACTCCCCTTCTGGCCAGCACAACGGTCGGCACAATAGAATTCCGAAGTATTATTGAGCCTATCAGAAATATCAGGGATATTCATTTCTTCCAGGCTCATTGTCTATCGATAGATAAACCGAACAATAAAATACTCTGCGAGGATACCGACACAAAAACAAAATTTGAACTTCAATATGATTTATTGGTTGTCGCAATAGGCGAAATTACTAACACGTATAATATCGAAGGAGTCAGGGAACATGCTTATTTTCTAAGAGAGGTGGCAGATGCAAGGAAGATAAGGATCAAAGTGATAGATTGTTTTGAAAACGCTTCTATCCCCGGGATCAGCGAAGAACAAAAGAATGAATTTTTGACCTTTGTAGTATGCGGCGGCGGCCCCACCGGCGTTGAATTCGCCGCTGAGCTCCATGATTTTATTGCCGAAGACGTGAAAAGAAAATACCCTGAACTGGAAGCCTCAATAAAACTTATCCTCGTAGAAGCCGGCGATAAGCTGCTCAATTCGTTTGATGCAAAACTTAGCGCATACACTTTAAGGATATTTAAGAGGCAGAATATAGATGTTAGAACCAAATCATACATAACAAGAGTTACCGGGGAAGAAATTATCTTAAATGACGGTTTAAGTCTGAGATACGGGCTGCTTGTCTGGGCTACCGGAAATACAGCCACCGATCTGGTAAAGAGTAGCGGACTTGATATCAGCGGCCATAATAAGATAAAAGTCGACGGTTACCTTAAAGTAAACGGCGAAGGAAATATCTACTCATTGGGGGATTGCGCTGAATACGGGCCATCGCCATTCCCGGTGACGGCCCAGGTCGCTCAGCAGCAGGGCAGATACCTGGGCAAAGCGCTGAACAAAATAGCCCGGAACAAAACAACCAAGCCGTTTAAGTTCAGGGATTTCGGGATGCTTGCGTACGTTGGCAGCCACAAAGCACTTGCAAATACGCCGCAGTTCAAAGGCAGCGGGTTTTCAACGTGGCTATTCTGGAGAAGCGTTTATATAACCAAGCTTGTGAGTACAAAAAACAAGGTGCTTGTGTTGTTCGATTGGTTTAAGAATTTCCTGTTCGGAAGAGATGTAAGTAATTTTTGAAGCGCTTCAATCATTCCGGCTCAAAGAGCCTGAGAGTATCTTCTTCGTGGTCGTCATCCGCTCTCTCAATAAGGTTAGAGGGGAGAGCTTTGGTTGAATTTGCGCCAAGCTGTTTTATGTTTTCGGCGCGCCGAATAAGGTTTCCACTCCCTTCATACAGTTTTTTCATGGCATCAGAGTAGCTTTCTTTTGTCAGATCGATCTTCCTGCCAATACTGACAAGGTCTTCAACAAACCCCACAAATTTATCATATAAGGCTCCGCTCTGGCGGGCAATTTCAAGCGCGTTCCTGTTCTGTTTTTCCTGTTTCCAGATGCTGGCAATTGTTCTCAGCGTTGCAAGCAATGTGGATGGGCTGACAATAACTATATTTCTGTCCAGCGCGTCGTTGAATATATTAGGTTGGTTCTGCACGGCAAGCGCGAAAGCAGGTTCAATCGGGATGAACATCAAAACAAAATCCAGACTTTCAAGCCCGTAAACATTTTGATATTCTTTCGGGCTTAACTCTTTCAAATGCTTTTTGACCGAATTAACATGCGCCGCCAGCGCCGCTTTTCTCGTTTCATCATTATCTGCAGAGCTAAAAGCTTCATATGCCGTTAAAGATACTTTGGAATCGATGATAATGCTCTTGTTATCGGGGAGATTTATTATCACGTCCGGCCTTAGCCTTGCTCCTTCTTCGTTTTTAATAGTCTCCTGAATAACAAATTCCCTGCCTTTTTCCAATCCTGATTTTTCGAGAATGCTTTCCAGTATGAATTCGCCCCATGAGCCCTGCAGCTTGGTATCGCCTTTCAGCGCCTTAGTCAGGTTGCTCGCGTCTTCGCTCATCTGCTTATTGAGCTCCTGCAGGTTCTTAAGCTGTTCGCCAAGCGCCGCGCGCTGCTTATTATCGCTTATGTAAACTTCATTAACTTTATTTTCGAATTCAGTTATCTTTTGTCTGAGCGGGTCCAGAATAGCGCCGATGTTTTCCTTGTTTTGTTCGGTAAACTTCCTGCTCTTGTCGTCAAGAATTTTATTGGCGAGGTTTTCAAATTCAGCGGAGAATCGTTTCTGAAGTTCTGCAATTTCTGTTTTCTGGTCTTCAAGTCTCTTCTCAAGGCCAGAACTTTCGGCTTTGACTTTTGCCAGTTCGCCGTTTAGGCCAACCGTTTTGGCCCGTTCCTGCTCCAACTCCTTTTTAGTTTCATCCAGAGATGAACCAATGATCAAGCTTCTTTCATCAGATTTTCCCTTTTCAACAGTGAGAAAGCTGAGATTTGATTTCAAGCCTTCATAATCATCTGCCGAAACAGTTTCGGCTCTCTGAAATTTGTATTTTGCTATAAAATAGCCGGCTGAAACGCCAACCAATATGCCAATTATAAGAAAAATTATATCCATCATTTACTCTTTTTTTGTTTTGCTTCGTCCAGGTATTTCTTCACTAAGGGCTCAAGAGTCGGCTGAATCTTTATACCGGCTTCAATATCTTTTATTGACTTATCATAATCGCCCAAATAAAGGTAAGCTATACCCCTTCTGCAAAACGCTTCTGCATTGTTCTTATCTATGTTTAAAACCCGGTTGTAGTCGGCTATCGCCTCTTTGTATTTTCCCATTTCACGAAATATAGCGCCGCGCGAATTCAGCGCGTTTGTATTATTCGGCGCCAGCTCCACCGCCTTATTTTCATCGTCAACAGCTTTGAGCGTGTCTCCGGTAAAGAATCTCATAGCGCCCCTGTTTCTGTAAGCCTCCGCGTTATCCGGCTCAATTTCGATCGCCTTATCGATAAGACTGAACGCATCATCGTATTTTGAATCCGAAAACTCAAGCGAAGAAAGCGCGATCATCGAAGTACAGTCTGCCGGGTTCAATTCAAGCGCTTTATGGTAATCAGCCGATGCTTCATCAAATTTCTGTAAAAGCACATTTAACGCTCCCCTGCCCGAATATGCCCTGAAATCCTTAGGATCCATTTCTATAGCCTTGTTGAAATCGAACAGCGCGTCATCTGTATTCCTGAGAAGAAGTAAAACGTTTCCGCGCTGCACATATCCTTTTGAACTGTCGGGGGACGCCTTTACATAGTCGTTGAAATACCCAAGCGCCTCTTTTAACGAATTCCTTCCGAAAGCGCCCTGTCCCCTATCAAACAGTTCTTCGGCATTCTGCGCATAAGAAGCAGCGCTAAGAACCAATAATATCAGTATTACTAAAGTTTTATACAATTCACGAAGTTTTTGATTTTACAATTTCACTGACGGTTCTGCCGTCGTACTTGCCGGAATAATTTTCCTTAAAATAAGGCATAATATCTTTCATCCCCTTGCCATCTGCAACAAGATCAGCGACTATTTTTTCAATTTCTTCCTTGCTTAACTGCTGCGGAAGGTAACCCTCGAGAATACCCTTTTCTGTATTCAGCTTGGTTTTTGTACTGTCCGGGATATCAAACGCAAGAGTCTCATCAATATTTTTCAGAAACTTTCTGATGATCTTCAGTTCATCTTCGGCCGCAAGCTCTTTTCCGCTTTTTGAAAGCGTAAATATCTCCGAAAAAAGAGTCGAAAGCAGGTTAGCCTTAACGGTATCTTTCGCTTTCTTGGCCTCAAACATATCCTTTCTGATGGAATCCATCAACATATATAAATTCTTCCTTTCTTACGTTTTGAATTACAAAGATAACCAATATAGAAGCAATAAGAAATGAAGAAAAAATGAGAGGAAATAAGAAGAATTGTGACTTCATTTTTAACAGTCAAAAGTATTTGTTTTTCAGGATAACCACAACGTTGAAAGGTCAATTTGACTTGTATCCTGTAGGGGCGGACCTGCGTGTCCGCCCTGTTTAATTTGAAATTCTAAAACCGTTAAAACGGTTTTGAAATTCAGGTTCATAATCAGCCCACGACTTAAGTCGTGGGCTAAAAAACAACATTTTCAACTAAACCTCTTTAGAGTGTTATAAATTGAAGTTGGAAAAATATTAAAGGCATTTATACTCAATCATGAAATCTGCGCCTCGTAAATTTCACCGTTGATGGCATTCCCAAAAATAACGCAGGGCGGACACGCAGGTCCGCCCCTACAAGGCTGCCTATTGCCTTACATAATGTTGCTTTTGGCGTCATCACAAACGGTAAACACTTAGGTGAACAAAGGAAATATAGTCAAATGGAATTGTTTAAAACTAATAATAAAATTAAATTACAGAAATTAATCAGCATAACAGGCATGGCTAAAATACTCGGTACCGGAACCGCTCTTGTTACCCCGTTCAAAAGAAGCGGCGTTGTAGATGAAACAGCTCTAAGAAATCTGGTGGATTGGCAGATCAAAAACAAAGTTGAATTTCTCATATCGTGCGCCACAACGGGCGAATCAGCTACCATGACAAGGGGCGAGAGAAGAAGGGTAACCGAAATTATTCTCGAACAGGCAAACGGAAGGGTTCCCGTCGTTGCAGGCACAGGCACAAACTCGACGATAGATTCCCTTCATCTTACAAATGACGCTAAACAGGTTGGGATAGACACCGTTCTGCTTGTCGGGCCCTATTATAACAAGCCTACACAGGAGGGTTATTTTCAGCATTTCAGGGCGATTGCGGAAGAATGCGACGTTAAGGTGGTTCTGTACAATGTGCCGGCGAGAACGGCGGGTAATATTACGGCAGAAACAACTTTGAGGCTTGCCGAAGAAGTTGAGAATGTTGTCGCAATAAAAGAAGCTTCAAACAACATGGAACAGATAATGCAGATAATAAAACATTGCCCGCAGAAATTTTCAGTTCTTTCAGGCGAAGACTCAGTTACGCTTCCGATTATTGCCTGCGGCGGACACGGCGTAATTGCAGTCGTCTCAAATGAAACTCCGAAAGACTTCGGCGATATGGTAAGATTTGCATTGAAAGGAGATTTCAGGAAAGCGGGAGCGCTGCATTACAAACTGTTCGATCTTATGCGGGCAAATTTCATTGAATCGAACCCTATACCTGTTAAGACCGCCCTTTCTTTGATGGGAATGATGGAAGATAACTTCAGGCTGCCTCTTACAAAAATGGCGCCTGCAAATAAAGCAAAGCTCAAAAAGATCTTGAAAGCGCTTAAATTGATAAAAAAGTAGTATTTTGTAAATTGACAAACAAAAATGCCCTGCCTCAAAAAGGGCAGGGCTATTTTTATCCCGTCCCGCAGATAATATTAAAATCTCTTGTGAAGCCTAATTCCCCGGCGAATTTTTCTTTTGATTATCTTCTTTACTCGCTGCGTTCTCTTAAATTTCCCGGGATGTTCCTTATCGGCGGCTTTAAGTTTCGCTTCACGGTTTTTGAACCTCTTCAGCGGCTCATTAAACACTGAAACATCCCTTTCTCCAATGCCCGCCATAGACCTGTCGTTAACATATTTGAGCGTCCTGGATGTGATCGGAACGCCTGTCGCTTTTTCAATATCTGCGGGATTCGGACCCGTATTAACTACCGCGTCGTTTTCTGCGTGAATGTTCAGAACGCTTTTGGAACCCGCGACAAGGTTCTTGTTTTCAGATGAAGGCACAAGGGTTGATGGTGCAATATCGTTCACGAAACTTGTCTTATTAACAAATACCCAATCAGCATCATTATACCTGTACCTGTAATTGTATTCGTTAATGCCTGTTTCAATCTGCCATTTAGCTCTTGGAGACAGGGCGCACCAGCCTACATGATTTTCTTCAACCCTCCAGATCACCCACGCCGGAGCCCACACATAACCGGGCATCCAAACCCATCCAAATCTTTGAGAATGCCACCATCTGCCATAATGATAAACCGCCCAGCCCCAGCTTTCATTTGAATACCACACCCATCCCCGTGATGTAAATACCCACTGTCCGTCTGTATAAGGTTTCCAGTCCGTGGCTGCCCCGGACGGCTTCCAAATGAAAACCAGGTTATCTTCATCCGAATTGGAGCTGTAACTCTGCCCCTTCCCGTCGCCCATGTCCTCGTCAACTTCATCCTTAGAGATTTGTATCCACTCTCCGACAGGAGATAATAAGTCATAGAATGATTGGAACGAGACCGCATTCAGGTATAGGTTTTCCACACTGTCAGGAGGGGCGTCCAGCGAAACATCAATATCGTTAACTTTTTGGAGGAGGCTGTCTTCTGACTGCGAATAAATATTATCGGCTGCGAACAACCCTGACAAAAGGCCTGCCAAAAGGAAATATGCCCCAAAATTCTTCATTTATGCTAAAATTGTAAAATTCAAATTATTATTCGGCTCATAAAGTTTGACATGCATTGAATGAAAAGGTTTAATGCAATTTTCTTCTCTTATTGAGGTATTCCATAAGCGAGATATCAAATGGGGAATCTGTAGATAACAGCACATAATCTATATTATTGGACCGGCAGGCGGATTTATATTTGTCCAGAAACTCCTGAACCGCCTCTTTATATGAATTTACAACAGATAAAGGCTGCGAGAGCATTTCCCTGTTTGTTTCAAGGTCTTTAAAAACGGTAGGAGAATCTAAAGCAAAACTCATCTCCATCGGGTCGAGTACCTGGAAAACTATAACTTCGTTTTTGTTGTATCGAAAATGCTTTAATGAATTTATAACAGCGTCCTGGTCGTCGAACAGGTCGCTGAATATCATGACCAGCCCTCTTCGCTTAATTCTCTCCGCGACGCTGTTTAATGCCGCAGCAGTATTGGTTTTTCCTGAAGATTCTATGCCCGCAAGATGAGTCAAGATCAGTTTCAGATTCTGGCTCGTGGCTTTCGGCGGTATTAATGTCTTTATGTCTTCATCATAAACCACAAGCCCTGCCGCGTCTTTCTGGAAAAACATAAGGACCGAAAGAGATGCCGCAAGGTAAGTGGCATATTCGAGCTTTGTTATCTCGCCGGTCTTACCGCCCTCGGCCCTGCCGTCTTTTTTATTGAATAATTTTCTCAGAGATGAAACTGCGCCAAGCCCGGAGCCTGCAGATTTGAAAGACATCGACTTGCTTGCATCAACTATGAGGTAAGATTTTAGATTTGTTTCTTCTTCGTATTGTTTAATGTAGTACCGGTCTGTCCTGCCAAGCACTTTCCAGTCAAGGTACTTAATATCATCCCCCGGCATATACTGCCTGTGCTCCGCAAATTCAACGCTGAAGCCGTGGTAAGGGCTTTTATGCATTCCTGCAATAAAGCCCTCCACAACTAAACGCGCTTTTAACTCAATGTTGGATAGTTTGGAGATTACAGAAGGCTTGAGATATTTCCTGTAATCGGTCTGCAATAGCTGTTACTGGTTATCCTTCTTCTTGTCTGAAGAATTTATCTTTGGCTTTACATCAGTAGGTTTTTTATCGCCCTGTTTTTTCACATCTACTTTGCCCGTATCATTCTTCTGACCGTTATCTTTCTTGTCGCCTTCTTTTTTATCGCCGGTATTGTTTTCGCCTGCGGTCTTATTTGAATCGTTTGCCTGGGAGTTCTTTATAATGTCTTCGATCGAGCGGTTATCCTGCAGCATTTGCAGCATCATTCTCGCAGATTCGCTCATCTTCTCGTTAGGGTCCTCATCTTTAGGGTATTTTGCAAGAAAATTCTGGTACGATTCAATAGCCATTTGCTTATCCTTCAGCATCTCATCATAAATAAACGCTATCATGAATAACGCGTATTTCGATTCTTTTGCCGCCGGAAATTTTGTCGAAAGGTCTTTGTAGTATTTTATTGCATCGTTATAATCCTTAAGATTATCCACGTAGATCTTTGCAATGTTTGTATAAACTTCAGGCGCTCTCTGGGAATTCGGATAATCTTTCAGGAACTGGCTGTAAATATCAATAGCTTCATTATATGCTTTTTTTGCATCATCCAGCTTGTTATCTGTCTCAAACTTCTTTGCCTCTTCCATCTTATTCTTAGCGTTTAGCAGGTAGCTGTCTTCGGATTGCTTAGAACATGAACTCAGCAGAAATGAAACTATCAAAAGCGGTACCATAAAACTTAGTTTGCGCATAATTATATTGATTTTGATTAAGTTAGATTTGAGTAAATCAGTAAATATTTTTAAATTAAAACACCTTCCGGCGATTAACAAAATTAGGAATATACCTCTTTAGAATCAATGTACGGAAATTTATTAGGTTTAACGCCCAGCCTGCTATTTTACAAGGATCATCTTCCGGCTAACAGAGGTTTCGCCCAGCGTTAACCTGTAAAAATAAACGCCGCTGGGTTTAGAAGATGCGTTCCATTCAACCTCGTATTGGCCTGCATGCAAAGGCTTATTTATTAATTCCGCAACCGCCCTGCCCAGGATATCATACACAATAATTTGGGCGTTTGTCCCCGGGTTAACGCCCGCAGGTATTGTGAACCTTATTTTTGTGGATGGGTTAAACGGATTGGGAAAGTTCTGCGAAAGCGTAAATTCGGCAGGTACGCCGCTTATAGGTCTAATCCCGTTCGGGGGTTCAAACTTGAAAAGCGCGGTTATCGGAAGATGATCGGATGCATAATGCAGCGCATTTGCAACAGTCTGGCCAACGGCAAGGTTAGGCGGGTGGTTTATTGAATCATTGTAATGCTGACCGTCGTTGCCGTAAGGATTCAAAGACTGCGGTATATAAGTTACGCCTCCCTGGTCAATCAGTCCCTGCGAAAATAATATCATATCGAACCTGTCATCCATGCCTCCTGTGGCGCCGCCCCCAAAAGACCTTGTTCTTGTAGACTGGGTGTGATAAGGAGCATATGCGGGATTATTCCATATCCCCGATAAGCTGAGAACGTCCACAAAGTATCCCTGTATTCCGCCCGGAGCCAGAAGTTTTTGGTAAGCTGATTCCGATGACCCGTATATATTAAAATCTCCCATTACCATGAAATTTGTTCCCGCCGGGAAAAGGTTCGTGACTTTCCTTAGGCTGTCTACTTCCTGTGCGCGGCTTAACTCGTTTGCAGACCCCGTGCTTGCCTTAAGATGAACAGCAAAGAGGATAAGTGTGTCCTGAGTAGCGTTATGAAAAATTTTGAACATGTAAATATTGCGCAGGTCGGTTACAATTGGAGTGTTGCTGATAAAAGTAAATTTGTTCGATTTGAAATAGATTTCACAATCGGTATCGGGTCCGTCTATAAACGTTCCTGACTGGTATACGCCTATGCCTGCAAGGTTCAGTACTTTATCCCTGAACGCATTCGCCATTGCTTGCGAGGTCATTTCTTCCACAACCAGCACGTCAGGATTGAACGCATTCATTGTAGTTCTGAAATAAGGATTTCTGACTGCCGAATCTCCGGCCACATAGTTCAAAAGATTGTACGCCATAACTCTGGCAGTATCCTGGCCATACGTATGCGCGGCCAATAACATAAACAAAAATGCAAAACTGAATGATCTCATGGGAATTATCTCGGAAATGACAGCAATATAACCGGAAATTAAAAGAAGGACAATGAATTTAAGCGGTTAAAAAACTTAAAATTAGATCTTAAAAACTCAGTTTCTGCAATTCCAGAGATTGATGAAAATTGAATACACGTAATACATCCTTCCTGTAATTTCATCAAATGCGGCTTTTCCGCTGACTAACTCCGAATTTATTGTGTTTTTAAGATTCGTCATTTTCCCAATGACTCCGTCAATATTGCAGCTCATAAATGTAAGCAGGTCTACTTCCGCACTGTCGCGAAGGGCTACTTCAATTTCACTTAAAAATTCTTTTTCTTCGAACATATTCTTTATTTACGGAATAAAAATAATTTATTAAAAATTTGTTTTACATACTTGCTTTACGGTAATTTTAGTTTATATTTTTTAATAACTTAAATTCGCTTCAATTCTGCTAATGCCCGGAGAAAAAACATTATTTTTTGCGCCATAAAGCATTTATACCGTGTTTATGAATGGTTATAAAGTCAGGATATCAGTATTTTAGTATTCTGTAAACAATTCTTGAGGGGGAAATTGTGACCGAAGAAATTTTAGCAAAATATGCAGCGGTTGTTATTGAGGCCGGCTTAAATCTGCATAAGGACCAATGCCTTCTGATTAGCTGCGGGGTTGATAATTACGATTTCGCGCTGCTGGCCGCTAAAGTTGCGTATCAAAATGGAGCGAGATATGTAGATATAAGCGTGTCCGGATCAAAACTTACAAAAATCAAATCGCATTATTCAAATCCCGAAAACCTGAACTTTATTCCAAATTATGTAACCGGTAAAGCGCTGGAACTTCTGGCAGACGATTGGGCTCACCTGAGAATAGATACTACCGAAGAAACCGATGAACTTGCCGATGAAGATATTTCAAACCTGGAAAAGATATCAAGGGCTGAAAGAAACGCCATAAAGCTCTTCACAAAACAGCTTATCGGCTTCAGAAAAAAATGGTGCATAATAGCCGTACCGGGAAGGAAATGGGCCGATAAAATATTTGGCAACCATTATACAGAAGCAAATTACGAAAAACTAAGCGGCGCTTTATCAAAAATATTAAGACTGGATAGCCCCGACCCTGTTGCAACATGGAAAGAACATTCGGAAGTTCTGCACCGCAGAGCCGTCAAGCTTACTGAAATGAATCTTGACAGGATCCGGTTTTGGGGCGGAGGAACAGACCTTGAGCTGGGGCTTATACGCGGGGCAAAATGGAAAGGAGGCTACGGCGAAACCGCAACTATGACAAAATTCATTCCCAATCTGCCAACCGAAGAAGTTTTCACGACCCCGGATTTTACAAAGACAAACGGAACGGCTAAAGTAACAAGGCCCGTTAAGGTATTGGAAAAAACAGTTACCGGAGCCTGGTTTGAATTCAAAGAGGGCAAAGTGGTCAAATTCGGAGCCGAAACAAACCGCGAAGCGCTCGAGAAATTTTTGGAAGTTGACGAAGGCGCCCGGTACCTTGGAGAAGCCGCGCTGGTTGACAGCTTCTCGCCGATTTTCCAAAGCGGCATAGTTTTTAACAGCATACTCTATGATGAAAATGCCGCATGCCATATTGCGCTTGGCAGAGGGTTCAGCTCGGTATTGCCCGATACGGATGAAGTAACCAGCGAAAGCGAGCTAAAGAAACTCAAATGCAATATGTCTCTTGTTCACACAGATTTTATGATCGGACACGAATACATTAACGTGTCCGGTTTCAACAGTTCAAAAGAAGAAATAGAAATAATCAAGAACGGCAAATTTGCAATTTAAAATTCTGAATTTTATTGAGGCAACTATGAGCGAGAAATTTAAGAACTTAATAAACGGCGAGTGGAGAGAACCGGCCGCCGGAAAATATTCTGAGAACAGAAATCCTGCAGATAAGAACGACCTGATAGGCTTGTTCCCCTCTTCAACTAAGGAAGAAACTGAACAAGCTATTAAAGCCGCAAAAACGGCTTATGAAAAATGGAGGCTTGTTCCTGCGCCAAGACGCGGCGATGTGCTGAAAATTGTCGGCGACATGATGAATGAAAAAAAAGACGAAATTGCTTTTGAGATGACGCGCGAGATGGGCAAGGTTATAGCAGAAACGAAGGGCGATGTTCAGGAAGGTATCGACACTGCGTACTATGCGGCCTCTGAAGGCAGAAGGCTTTTCGGGCACACGGCGCCCAGCGAACTACCCAACAAAATGAACCTCAGCTTCAGGACGCCGATAGGAGTTGGCGGATTTATCACGCCGTGGAATTTCCCTATGGCTATTCCAACGTGGAAACTCTTCCCTGCTCTTGTTTGCGGCAATACCTGCGTATTTAAACCTGCTGAGCTGACTCCAAAAACGGCTCACACGCTAGTCGAAATAATTGATAAAGCTATGCGGGAAGCGCTCGGAAAAGATTATATCCCGGGAGTAATTAACCTGCTCCATGGAAAAGGAAGCGTTGTTGGAGAGGCTCTTATTTCCAGCCCGGATATAGACCTGATCTCATTCACAGGCTCAACCTCAGTAGGTAAAAGAATAAGCGAAGTCGCAGGCTCATCGCTGAAAAGAGTTTCTCTTGAGCTTGGCGGTAAGAACGCGCAGATAGTAATGGACGATGCAAACCAGGAACTTGCCCTCGAGGCGGTTCTGTGGGGAGCTTTCGGGACTACGGGACAGAGATGCACGGCTACTTCGCGGCTCATACTGCACAAAAAGATCCACGATGAATTTATGAATGCGCTTATCACAAGAACAAAAAAACTACAATTGGGTTACGGCAACAATAAAGGAGTGGACGTAGGGCCGGTTGTGAGCGAAGGACAGAGAGAATCGGTTCACGGCTATGTTAAAATAGGCCGGGAAGAAGATAAGGCTACGCTGGCTTTGGGGGGCGAATTCGCAACAGGGGGCGAGCTGGATAAGGGATGGTTTTATAAACCCACCATATTTACCAATGTAAACAGGAACATGAGAATTGCAAGAGAAGAGATATTCGGGCCGGTGCTTTCCGTTATAAAAACAGAATCCCTCGATGAAGCAATTAATATATTGAATGATACTAAATACGGGCTGTCATCATCTATATTTACCCAGGATGTTAACTCGGCGTTCAAAGCCGTGAGAGATATAAAGGCAGGCATCACTTACATTAACGGCGCTACAATAGGAGCGGAAGCTCATATGCCTTTTGGCGGCGTGAAAGAAACGGGCAACGGCCACCGCGAAGGAGGCTGGACCGTTTATGATTTCTATACTGAATGGAAAGCGGTTTATGTTGATTACTCAGGGAAATTGCAAAAGGCGCAAATTGATAATTACTAGGTTTTGATGGCAGAAGACAGAGACAATTATGGGCCTGAAGAGCTATATGTCACGGCCTATTCAGCGTATGCTGCAAATGATTACCCGATGGCTGTCGAGTATTTCACAAAGTACCTTGAAGTCGTAAAAGGCGATCTTGAAACATATTATAACCGCGGACGGTCGTTCCTTGAACTAAAGAGGTTCTCTGAAGCTTTGGCCGACTTTGATAAAGCTATAGAAATTGATCCGCTTGACAATCTTTCATACAACAATAAGGGGCTCGCTTTTCTGAATCTCGGGAGCCCTGAAAAAGCGATAGAAAATTTCAACAAGGCTATTGAAATAGAACCGAATTTCCCGGAGTGTTTCAGCAATCGCGGCGTGGCAAATGCGCAGCTTGGGAATTTAGAAGCTGCAATAAACGACCAGAAACGGGCAACCGAACTCGACCGGACTTATTTCAAAGCATTTAATAATTTAGGAAACATCTACGCAAAACAGGGCATTCTTGAGCTGGCTCTGGAAAATTACCAGACTGCGCTAAAGCTAAATCCTTACTCACCCGAAACCCGCAGCAATCTTTCATATACGTTGTATGCGCTCAAAAAATACGACGAAGCCGCGCTGGAGTGCGAAAAAGCTATTTCATTGTTTCCTGATTTTGCTGACGCTTACGCAAATCTGGGACTTATAAAATACGATCTTGCAGATTTCAGCCAGGCGCTTAAGAATTTCAATAAAGCTATCGAACTCAATCCGGGAAACGATGAGGCTTTTTACGGACGGGGGCTGACTTATTACAAGACCGGGAATTTTAAGGAAGCCGTGGCTGATTGGGAAACATCTTTAAATATTAACATAGAGCGCAAAGATGAAATAAGTAAGTTAATGGAAACCGCTAAAAAGAAGATAATTTACTGAAAAGCGGCTGTTCACTTTCCGTCTTCCAACTCAATAATACCCTAAAATTTACGATTTTTCTTTACGAAATTTTAAATTATCATAGTTCAATCAAAAAAATAACACACGAAGCTTACTTATTAGATGAATAATATTAATTACAGTAAACGAAGTCTTGCTTTAGGCGCAGTATTTATTTTTAACCTTATAATTGCTGCATTGCTGTTCATTGGGGCAAGCAAGCTTGCCGCCAGGGGGACGGATAATTTTAGATCTATGAAAGACGCCGCTAAAGAAAAAGGCGCTTTCGCTGGCTGAAAACCTGTACTCTAAGTTTAAGAAATCTGATGAAGTAAGGAAAGACCCGCCGGAAATACTTGCCGAGCAGAATTCGTTTGACGTAACTAAATATGATCTGAGCCTTTGGTTCGATATCCCGGCAAAAACCATTAAGGGCGATCTGATAATGGAAGCATATTCCCTGTCGGATACACTCGGCGTTGTTTACCTTAATTTGTACGATAACATGAAGGCGATCTCAGTTTCATTCCTTGAAAATCCGGACACGAAAGATACTTCCGGCGACCTTCGGAAAATGTCAGGATGGAACGATGCATCCTTCAGGCAGGATAATAATTATTTGGTTATAAACCCGGGCGTAAAAATTCCGTCAGGCGAAACATTCCTTGTTAAAGTGAGCTATTCGGGTTCGCCGAAAAAACTTGGGTTTGATTCGTTCTCATTTAAAGAGTTTTACGGAAACATGGCGATATACACTCTCAGCGAACCGAACTACGGGCCGGTATGGTGGCCTTCTAAAGACCTTCCTTCTGATAAGGCGTTTACTGAACTGCACATTCATACCCCGCCGGGAATGAAAGCGGCATCGAACGGAACGCTGACTGACGTATCTGCCGGCGAAGACAGTACTTTTGTTTACAGCTGGAAAAGCTCTTACCCAATTGCTTCTTATCTTGTGAGCATCGTAGTTACAAAATTTGCTTACTGGGAAGATTCATACACTTCGCTTGACGGAACCAAAACAATGCCTCTTACATATTACGTGTTTCCCCGGGATTCGGCTAAATCGAGGATCGACTGGAGCAAGACTCCTGAAATGATAAAAATGCTGGCAAACGATTTCGGCGAGTACCCGTTCATCAATGAAAAATACGGCATGGCGCAGTTTGGGTGGACAAGCGGAGCTATGGAACATCAAACTTTGACCTCCTATGGTTATCTTCTTGTGACCGGAGATAATGCGTACGATAATGTTGTGATCCATGAACTCTCACACCAGTGGTTCGGCGACGCGGTAACGCTGATGAACTGGAAGAACATCTGGCTGAATGAAGGCTTTGCTTCATACTGCGAGGCGCTTTGGCAGGAACATGTGAGCGGCAAACAGGCTTACCTTGATTATATGAAAGCGTTTGATTACGGCTATTTTTCAGGGACTGTATATGACCCATCGGGCTTTATCGATTCACCGCCTGTGTATGCCACCGTATATCAGAAAGGCGCATGGGTGCTGCACATGCTCAGGGGAGTATTAGGCGATGATACGTTCCTTAAGGGTATGCGCGAGTATTACGAGAGATTCAAATACAGGAACGCCGAAACAAGCGATTTCATGGGAGTAATGGAAGAAGTAAGCGGTAAAAAACTCGATTGGTTCTTTGACGAATGGGTTTACAAGGGAACAGGAAGGCCTAAATACGAATATTCATGGAAGTTTGAGGACTTCCAGGGAACCAATTCCGGAGACTATACGGTGAGGCTTCAGCTCAAACAAGTACAGGATGATATGGTCTATAAAATGCCGATAAAAATTACTATTGTTACCGATGACGGGAAACAGGACTTTACAATCTTCAATGACGCCAGGAACCAGGATTTTCAGTTTGTGGTAAATTCAAAACCTAAAGAAGTGCAAGTTGACCATGAAGGCTGGATATTAAAGAAAATAGCAAAAGGAAAATATTAGCATCGGCGAAGCAAATTCAATATCATCCGTGCAGCATGTGGAACTCCTTGATCTTTACAGGCAGGAATTCCGCAAAGACATTATTTGCTATGAACCGTTGACCGCGCATGGATCAGACAGGGAAATTGTACGGCTCGGAGATAATAATGGTAATACCGCTATAGGAATCTTCAACGATAACGTTTCTGAAAACAGGGCGTTCATTGAATTTGACCTGCATTTCAAAAAACACGGAATTAATGTTCCTTTTATTTTCCGTATCAGCGACGACTTGAGGTTCTACCTGATGGAAGACCTAGGAGATACAACATTGCTGGTAAAGATAAAAGAAGGTCCCGGCAAGCAGTTCGGCGAAAAGGAAACCGAGCTTTATAAGAAAGCTCTTTCGGTTCTTCCGGAATTTCAGATAAAAGCCGGGCCGATGTTAGATTTTGGACTCTGTTACCAGTTTGATGAGTTTGGCGGCCCGAACATTGTTCATGACATGAATTATTTCAAGGAACGTTTCCTTCTTAATTTCTACAACGGAGAAATTGATTTCGAAAGACTGGATGAAGAACTGGGTTACCTGAAAGCGCGCGCCCTTGAAATGGGCAGGGAATTTTTCCTTTACAGGGATTTCCAATCGAGAAACATAATGATAAAGGGAGATGAATTATTTTTTATTGACTTTCAGTCCGGAAGGAAAGGATCCCTGCTTTATGACCTCGCCTCGCTGCTGTATGACGCTAAGGCTAAAGTGCCGCAGGAAATCAGGGAAAGCCTGATCGATTATTATATCAACGAAATAGGCAAATACCGCGTATTTGACAAAGAAACGCTGAAGCTTTATTTCTGGTATTTTGCCGTGATCAGGATACTGCAGGCATTGGGCGCATATGGTTTTCTCGGAATTGTTAAAGGCAGAAGCAAATTTCTTGAGAGCGTACCTTACGCTCTGGCAAACATAAACGTTATTTTGAACGAAAAAGTTAAAGACCCCGAAGTTAATTATTTACGAACAATATTCAGACAATTACTAAATGAAAAAACATAATATCAACGGATTGAACGTAGCTGAGTTTGGAGAAGGCAATTCCAAAACGGTTATTTTTATACATGCATTTCCGTTTTGCAACAGGATGTGGGATAAACAAACAGAGGCGTTTCAGGCCAAATACAGGGTCATAACATACGACCTTCGCGGATTCGGGTACAGCGAATCTCCAGATACAGTTATTACTATCGACTCTCATGTGGAAGACCTGTTTTCGTTAATGAATGCGATGAAGATAGAAAAACCTGTTATGTGCGGCCTCTCCATGGGAGGTTACATTGCGTTAAGAGCCCTTGAACAGGGACAGACCAAATTCAGGGCCGCAATACTCTGCGATACAAGGTCGGAAGCGGATAATAATAACAGCAAGGCAAACAGGGCAAGACAAATGAAGCAGATAAAATCAGGCGACATGGCAGGCTTCACTGAAATGTTCATAAAAGGCGCCCTGAGCGAGAAGAACTTTGCGGAAAACGCCCCACTTGTAGAATTTCTGAAGACAATGATCGGCTGGCAGAAACCTATTAACGTTGCGGGCGCGCTGCTGACGCTTGCCGCACGAACAGACTCTACCGAATACCTGGAGCGAATTGACTTGCCTACGCTAGCGCTTGTGGGAAAAGAAGACAGGTTTACACCGCCTGAATATTCAAAACTTATCTACGGGAAGATCCGCAATGCAAATATGGCGATAATTCCTGATGCCGGGCATTTATCTAACATGGAAAACCCGGAAGAGTTCAATAAGGCAGTGGGAAAGTTCCTGGCGGATACGCTCGACGGGAAATGAAACTCACCGGGACAATTATTTTTGTATACGGAATAATAATGACGCTTGGCGGGATATTTATCCTGGCCAGGGCCGGGGGCCTGCCGTCTGTTTCATCGGCAATTGTTTGCGGCGCAGCGCTGATTGCCCTTTCGAAAATGATAAACAAAAAGAAGTTCAGCGGAGTTTATTTATCGCTGATCGTTTCTATATTTCTGGCTACGTTCTTTGGTCTCAAATTCAGTAAATTCAACCATATCCTTCCCGACGGAATCCTTACTATCGTCAGCATGTTCGGTATCGGCTTTTCAGTCTGGTCGCTTAGTAACAGGGAACAGCTTACTAAACCTTAACCAGAAGCTTTTTGCTTATTTCATTGAGCATAATTTCAGTCATTGAGCTCAGATCATATTTGTATTTCCAGCCCCAGTCTCTTCTTGCATAACTATCATCAATACTTTGCGGCCACGACTCCGCTATTTTCTGCCTGAAATCAGGATCGTAACTGATGGTAAATTCACGAATATGCTTTTTAATCTCGGCGGCAATTTCGGAAGGGCCGAAGCTGATTGCGCTCAGGTTATAACTGGAGCGGATCGTAAGTTTAGAAGAATCAGCCTCCATCAGGTCAATTGTCGCCTTTATCCCGTCAGGCATGAACATCATTGGTAATGCCGCGTTATCTTTCAGGAAACATGTAAAAGATCTGTTTTTTATCGCCGCATAGAATATTTCTACAGCATAATCGGTAGTGCCGCCGCCGGCTTCGGTTTTATAACTAATAAGCCCCGGGTAACGGACGCTTCTTACATCAAGCCCATACCTGTTAAAATAATACTCGCACCATCTTTCGCCCGCCAGTTTGCTTATGCCATATACAGTTGTTGGCTCCATAATTGTGAGCTGCGGCGTGTTCTTAGCAGGCGTAGTTGGCCCGAAAACCGCAATTGAGCTTGGCCAGAAGACTTTTTTTACGCCGTTATCACGCGAAATGTCGAGAATACTAAGCATGCTTTTCATGTTGATATCCCACGATCTGAGCGGATTTTTTTCAGCGTTGCCCGATAGTATAGCAGCAAGGTGATATATCTGAGTGAACTTATTCTTATTTATCAATTCAGTCAATCCGCTCTCGTCCATTACATCAAGCAGCTTGAACGGTCCCCCTTCCATTACGTCCGGCGGCGCCTGTTTTATATCCGAAGCGAACACATTTGCGCTTTCATATTTTTTTCTCAGTTCAACTGTAAGCTCCGAGCCGATCTGTCCCGAAGCTCCAATAACCAATATCTTTTCCATTTATCTAATCGTTCCTTTTCTTTACTATTTTCTTGTCTTTAATAAGTTGTTTAAATTGAACTAGCTTTCTCATAATGCCAATTAGTCGGATCATTTTTGTCAACAATTATTTCCTTATGATGTTTACCGTTAACAAATACTCTTCTCCTAATTTGTTTTTGAAAAATCATATTATGCCACAAAAATAAAATCTTTTCATACGCCGTCATTTGAGACATTGGCTTATTGACATAATTATCAAATAATAATGTCATAATTTCCTTTTTTCTTCTTCTTGTCAATTTATATCCCTTCAACAATTACTTCGGGTTTCACTTCTTTCTTCGGGATAAGCGCAGGCCAATATGCAACAACATCTGATGGCTTGGGCCTGCCGCCGGCAAATCCCGTTACGCTTGGCGGACCCGTCAATATCAACGGGGCTATCTCTTTACCAAATCTTTCAATTGGAGCCTTTTCTTTTGCCCTCACGCCGATTCTTAAAACTACTTCGCCTAAGTCATCTCTTCTTTTCACAAGCGGACCGTGACAAGAATTATATCCCAGATATTCAGTTCTTATCTCCTCAAACCTGAGCCCCAGGTCTGCCAAACGCGAGCGAAGAATTTTATCGGCGGCTTCGGCTTTCTTAAGCGCGTCAGGCGCTGAGTATGTTAACGTCGCAAAAGCGCTGTAACCGTCTTCATAAGACATCGATACTTTATAAAACTCTGTTGCGGGCATTCCTTTAATATTATAAACTCTCACCCTGTCTTTACCTGCCTGTTCGATATGAATACTGGTAAAATCAGCAATACAATCGGGAGTAATATAATCTTCGGGGTCGCCGATTTCATAAACAAGCTGTTCGCTGACCGTTTCAACGGAAACCACCCCTCCGGTATTTTCATGTTTTGTAATGTAGAAGTTGCCGTCAGAATGGGCCTCAACTATGGGGAATCCAATACGGGCCAAATCAGGGACGTTTTCCCAGTCTCCAAGGAAATTGCCTCCGCTCGCCTGTCCGCCGCACTCTATAATATGGCCCGCAACTGTTCCTGCAGCCATTTTATCCCAATCGTTCCAATCCCAGCCAAACTCGTAGATCATAGGCGCCAAAGTGAGTCCCGTATCGGTAACCCTTCCGGTTATAACGATATCTGCACCTTTGCTCAAGGCCTCAACAACAGGGGATGCGCCGAAATATACATTTGCGCTCAGCAACTTGTCCTTAACGGCGGCGGCGCTTTCACCGGTTTCCATATTTCTCAGAAGAACGCCTTTTTCAATAAGCGCGCCTATCCTGTCCATTATATTATCGCCAACCACTACGCCTATCTTAATATCTTTAATGCCAAGTTTCTTTGCGACTTCAAAAACCGCATCGCGGCAGGCAATTGGATTCACTCCGCCGCCATTTGTTACTACTTTAAAATAATTGTCTTTCATAAGCGGGAGCAGGCGTTCCATAAGCGGTGGGATATCGCGGGCATAACCAAACGCGGGATTTTTCAGTTTTTGTTTTTGAAGAATAGACATTGTGACTTCTGCAAGGTAATCCATCATCAAATAATCGATGTGCCCTTTTGAAGCCTGGTTTACAGGGGCATCAATAAGGTCGCCCCAAAATCCCTGTCCTGAAGCTATCTTAATAATATCTCTCATTAATAGTATTTTAATATGGTCATCAGATGCCTGACAATCTACAAAAATACTGAAAATTAAAGATATATGAAATTTAAATAATTTAACAAAATTCCCGCGATGCTTGTCCCAGACCCGATCGGGGCGGGAATCTCAGTTTCCTCAAGGAGATAATGTGTTTTGCGGTTTAGTTGACCCTACAAAAAAGGGCGTTCAAATGAACACCCTTTTATATTATTTCTATTATTTCAGAAAACTACTTAACCAATATCATTTTCTTCGTCGCCGTGTAATCTCCCGCTACGATCTTGTAAAGATACACGCCGCTGGGCAGATTAGAAGCGTTGAAATTGTAAGCATATGTGCCTGCTTGTTTTGTTTCATTAACCAGAGTTTTGACTTCTCTTCCGAGCATATCATATACTTTCAGTGAAACATATGAAGACTTTGGAACCGAGAATTGGATGACCGTGCTCGGGTTAAACGGATTTGGAAAGTTCTGCATCAGAGAAAATTCCTTCGGAACGTCGCTGTTCGGATTATGCACCCCAAGCGGCGGGAAAGTATATTCATAATTACCCAATCCGCCCAAGCCAACGCCTGCAAAGAGCGTCAGGTCTGAGTTTCTCCATCCAAGCGCTCTTACCGTATTTGTTGCTGCCATGGGCCCTCCGTTGAATGCGTTCCAGCTGGTTCCTCCGTCAGTTGACATATAAACTCCTCCAGTCTGCCCTGCAGCGGCGCTAACATCCAGGCCGGCGAACATTATAGAATTGGAACCTGGTTGTATCAATGTAGACCGAATCTGAACTCCAACAACATTCGGGATACCTGCGCTTATTCTGGTCCAGGAGCCTCCTCCGTTTGTAGTGACAAACGCTCCGCCAGCGACGGTATTTTGAAACAATCCGGCAAGGATTCTGGCTGTATCAATTGTGCTCATTGACATATCCCTTACCGGGTCAGTATCAGTACTGGCAGAAGGGAGTCCTGAGCTAACGCTTGTCCATGTAGCGCCTGCGTCATTGCTTCTGTAAATTTGAACAGGGCCAGTTGATGTGGCAACACCAAAGGAAGTGCCTGCATATACTACATTATGGTTAAGAGGGTTAATTACAATTGAAAGAAAATTCTTTATCGTTCCTATTCCCGTTGTTGCCGGAACCCAAGTTGTCCCGCTGTTAGTCGTTTTATACAAACCGACCTGAGAATCAACCAAACCGTCGAATATGGCCATATAAGCCACAGCAGGATTCGTAGGGTCGACAGCTAGAGCGCCAACAGCAATAGAAGTTTCCACAATACCTGAGTTGATTTGCGTCCACGACACTCCGGCGTTTGTAGTAATATACATACCTGCCCCGGAGCCCGTCTGACTGGTGCCAAGATAAATCACATTTGGATTTGAAGCGCTTATTGCCATATTAAATACTGTTAGGTTTGTTAGGCCGGTATTTGCAGCGGTAAAAGTTGCGCCCCCGTCGGTAGATTTATAAACGCCGTTGCCATCTGTGCCAACATACATTATCTGTTCATTCGTAGGGTTAACAATTACGCAATGCTGCCAAACGCCGGTCGGAGTGGTCAAGTCCTGAGTCCACACCTGTGGGCCATCATTTGCGTACATTAAATGGAAAAAGACAAGTAAGAGCGGTAAAGTTAGAAATAATTTTTTCATGTAATCCTCCATACATGTTTAGCCGGGGAAAATATCCTTCCGGCTGTTTAAAAAGATTTCCTGTAAGTAATT
Organism: uncultured Ignavibacteria bacterium; assembly: GCA_963816535.1. Classification (GTDB taxonomy): domain Bacteria; phylum Bacteroidota; class Ignavibacteria; order Tepidaquicellales; family OLB5; genus CAWFKW01. The sequence continues at coordinate 252,719 of CAWFKW010000003.1, forward strand.
GATTCATTTTCAAACTAATCTTTTTAAACTATATTATCAATGCCATATTACTGAGGAGTATGCAGTCATATAAATAAAGGGCGTTCATCCGAACGCCCTTTTCAACAATTTATGTCAATTTTTCAAATATTAATATGAATCACCACCGATATTTCAAATCCTGAGAGCCAGTTTTTATATCATTATTTAACCAGCATCATTTTCTTTGCAGCCGTAAAATCCCCTGCAGCTATCTTATACAAATAGACTCCGCTCGGCAAATTTGACGCATTAAAATTATATTCATACGAGCCTGCCTGCTTTGTTTCGCTGACAAGCGTACTTATTTCTCTTCCCAGCATGTCATATATCTTCAATGAAACAAATGAAGTTTTTGGTATCGAGAATTGAATTACCGTGCTCGGGTTAAACGGATTTGGATAATTCTGCATCAAAGAAAATTCCTTTGGGGTTGAGCTCACAGGGTTGTGAACTCCCAAAGGCAATTCGGTATATTCATGTACTGAACCTGTTGTTGTGCCGGATGCTCCGCCAACTCCGGCAAACACTGTGTTATCTGACGTCCTGTAAGCAAAGGCCCTGACAGAAGCAGTGGAAGACAAAGTACCGCCGCTGAAATTGGACCAAACCGCTCCTGCATTTGTAGTTTGCCATACGCCGCCCGGAGCCTGGTTAGTTGCGTCGCAGCCGACAAAAAACTCAGCGCTTGAGCCCGGCCTTATCATGCATGAACGCAGCAATGAACCCGGAAAAACAGTAATGCCAAAACCGTTGTTAATCTGCGTCCACGTACCGCCGCCGTTGGTTGAATACCATGGCCCGCCATTTGCGCTGTTCCAGAAAAGCCCGGCCAGTACCGTCACCGTATCAGTTCCAACAGATAAACACCTTATGGGGTCTATATTAGTTGTTGTCTGGCCCAAACCGGCGCTGGAATTTATCCAGTTCGAACCGCCATCGTAACTCTTATATACATAACACGGCCCTGTCCCCGGCGGGTTGGGCAGCAGGAAAGATGTGCCGCAGTAAACCGTATTGTGGTTCAACGGGTTTCTTACAATTGTAAGAATATTTTTGCAAGCCAGCATCCCTGCATTTGATCCTGTCCATGATGTCCCGCCATTTGTGGTTCTAAACATACCTGTGGTTACATTGGCTGTTGCGCCGTCCCAAACACAGCATAAAACGTCGTTAGGATCAGTCTGGCTAACGCTGATGGATTGAATTCCCAAAGGACTATCAGTTATGCCCGTGATAACCTGTGTCCATGAGGTACCGCCATTGGTTGTCTTAAAGACTCCCGAAGATGATGTGCCCGCATACAGCGTAGAAGGGCTTGAAGCGCTTATTGCCAAAGCCCACACAGTTAAATTACTTAAGCCTGAATTTACCTGACTCCATGTTGATCCTCCGTCAGTAGTTTTATACACGCCCGCAGAAGCTGTGCCTGCGTACATTGTCTGTGGAGTTGTAGGGTCTAATACAATACAAGCCTGGAATACCGGCCCGTTGGCGGTGAGATCCTGAGTCCATACTTGCGGACCATCGCTCGCATAAATTAAATGAGTGAAAATAAGAAACAGCGGTAGAGTTAGAAATATTTTTTTCATGTATCCTCCATACATTTTTACCCCGGGCATTACCGTCCGGGAATTTCAAAAATAATTTCCTGTAAGTTATTAATTTATAAAAATAAACTAATCTTTTTATTTAGTATTGTCAATGCCATATTAGCTTCGCAGGGCTATAAGATATGGCTTCTGAAGCATGATGGAGAAACATCTATCTAAACATCTCAACAGATGAGTTATACTCGTCCAAGAAGCTGCTCACGACCTGCCTGACCGTTTTGATTTCTTTAACCAAGCCGGAAGATTGCCCCATTTCCAATTCACCATGCTCGGTATCCCCCTCAAAAATCCCCATCATTTCACGTTTTTTTCCAAGAAATTCGGCAAGTTCTTTTTCGGGGGCCCCTGATTTTTCCCTGGAATCAGCCTCCAGCCCAAACTCATTTTTGAAGAGCCTGACAGGCGCCAGTTTCTTAAGCGTTAGAATTGTTGAATTGTCCCGCGCTTCAACAATTTTAGCTTTGAAAGCATTAGAAGAAGAAGCTTCAAATGTTGCGGCAAAGCGTGTTCCGATCTGAACACCCTCTGCCCCGAGGCAAAACGCAGCCGCTATTTGTCCGCCGGTTGCAATGCCGCCTGCTGCAATCACAGGAATTTCAAGAGCTTCAACCACCTGTGGCACCAAACACATTGTTGTGATTTCATCGATCCCGTTATGTCCTCCTGCTTCAAATCCTTCAGCCACAACCGCATCGCATCCGGCATCCTGAGCTTTTAAAGCATGTTTAACCGAAGCGACAACATGCACAAGCAGAATTCCGTTTTCTTTTAAAATCTTTGAATAAATTTTAGGATTCCCGGCTGATGAAAAAACAATCGGCACCTTTTCATCCATAGCAGTTTTTATAAGCTGTTTAGCGTCGCCGCGAATCAGCGGAACATTTACTCCGAACGGCCTTTCAATGCCCTTTTCCCTAAAATAGTTTCGAAGCTTAATGATGTGTTCTTTCAACAGTTCGGGTTTCATGGAGCCCGCTCCAATCAAGCCTAAACAACCATTTTCTGATGCGGCAGAGGCTAGCCTCCAGCCGGAGGTCCACACCATACCTGCCTGTACTATGGGATATTCTATGCCAAATAATTTGTTAATCCTGGTCGTTATCATCTACAAAAATAGCGAAGAATCAATTAATTAGATATTATCAAAAACTTACCCATTCGCTGGGATGATCCAAAATAAAAGTAGGTGTCAGGCCCGTCTGAGCCGGGTAAACATGCCTGACACCTACTGAATAATTTTTTTGAACTATTCGGGTTGGTGAAACAAGAGGTCAAATTTTCTTCAGGATTTCAATCATTTCAAGCGCGGCCATAGCGGCTTCAGCGCCTTTGTTGTTTTCATCCGCTGAAGAGCGGGCCAAAGCCTGTTCTTCAGTATAGCTTGTAAGAACGCCGAAAGTAACCGGCATTCCATATTGAATATTTAATTCCATCAATCCCGTAGAAACTGCGTTTGAAATATATTCAAAATGCGCCGTCTCACCCTTAATAACTGCCCCAAGACAGATCACGCCGCAATATTTGCCGCTTTTACAAAGCGCTTTAGCCGTTAACGGAATTTCAAATGCGCCCGGGCAATAAACAACGGTCAAATCTTTTTCTTCATAACCATTCATGCTCAATACGCCCAGAGCCCCTTTAAGCAGCCCGTCCGTAACTTCTTTATTGAATTTACTTACAACTAAAGCAATTCTTCCCGATTTACGTTTCTTTATTTTCGCCATGTTTTAAAAATCCATTCCCGCGAAGCTTGTCCCCGACCTGATCGGGGAGCGGGAATCTAATTAATATTTCGCCCCTACAGGGCTTAAAAATTCATGATCCTGTTTCTTCTATATGCCGCTCCTAACGGAGCACAATATTTATTATTAATTTCTCTACTAACATATCGCCCCTACGGAGCCAAAAATTTATATCCCTGTTAATTGCTAATTGTTAATTGCTAATTGTTAATTGCTAATTGTTAATTGCTAATTGTTAATTGCTAATTGTTAATTGCTAATTGTTAATTGCTAATTGTTAATTGCTAATTGTTAATTGAACAGCCTGTTCTTCATTGCAAGAACTTTCTGTTCGTTTACCCAAAATTTGCCGATAATGGATTCGTCATTTATTCTGCCGCCGTGGAAATCGCTTCCGCCGCTTTCAAGCAGGAAGTACTGCCCCGCGGTTTTTTGAAAGTACGCGCTGTCGGTTTGGCTGTGCGAAGGATGGATTATCTCAATACCATCTATGCCGAATTCAATGATCTGGATCAGCTCTTCATCCCTTACGTTCTTTCCGGGATGCGCCACAAATGAAAGTCCCTTGCTCTTTGCGATTAGTTTGATCGCCTCCTGGGTTGACAAATTAGGTTTCTTAACATAAGCCGGCTTGCCGTCGCCTATATATTTATTGAAAGCTTCTATATAAGTATCAATGTACCCTGCGTCAAGCATAGCAATTGCTATATGGGGCCGACCGATCGATCCGTTTCCCTTAACTTGTTCAAGCACCGCGTCTATATTCAAGGGTATGTTATTCTCATTCAGTTTATCAATTATACCCTGGGCGCGTTTTAAGCGCTCCTGGCGGAAATACTTTAGATAATCTAACAGCGCTTCGTCTCTGTGGTCGAAGAAATATCCCAGGATATGAATCTCCCTGCCGTTGTGCTCGCTGCTTATCTCAACTCCCGGCACAATTTCGATGCCCACCGATTTCCCTATCTCGATAGCTTCATCAACTCCATCTACGTTGTCATGATCCGTTATGGCGAGATAGGATAGTCCGGCGGCCTTTGCCTTCCCAATGAGCTGTTCCGGCGTAAGATTGCCGTCCGAATAGTTCGTATGCGTGTGCAGATCGGCTTTTATGTAATCTCCGTTTTGTGACAATAGAACTTATGGAGGTAATATGGACCAAAAATCAGGATGAAGGCACGCCAACGCTTACGGCTTAGCTACCGAAAATGCAATAAAAAGACCGAAAATTCCCTGTTTTTGGCTAGTTTTAGAATAGTTACGTACCGGGAGAGGGATTTGAACCCACGACCTGCGGATTATGATTCCGACGCTCTAACCAACTGAGCTATCCCGGCAAAAATCTGCTGCAAGCAACAAATATATCGGAATTTTAAGGCAGTTTCAAGGTTCTAAATTGCGAGTCCCGATTCATCGGGACGAAGCAATCTCATTGGCATAGTTTCCATGCCAAATAATTTACTAAATTTGCATTCAAATTAATCTCAATTTTAGTTTTATGACATTTAACATTTCAACAGATATTGAATTCACCGGCGAAGTATATTATATGCAGGATAAATGGTATTGGAGATTAGAAGGACGTGACGATACAAATTCCAAAATCATAATAGGAATTGATCACAAAATCCCGTTTGATACAGGGGATGAAGCAAGGGATAATATGGAAGAATTTATAAGCGTGAACTGTTTAAATTTAGGAAATTGATTTTTCTGCGCTGACTCGCAATTTTTTTGGCGGCATCCCGTTCCTCTCACGATAATATAATCTCTGTCTGCACCTGTAACCTGTTTCCGCCGGGAACAAAATATCCAGTTTTTGCTGTAATCTTTTTGCCGCCGATTTGTTTTTATTTCTGTAGTATTGTTCCCCAACCGAAACCGGGATATCATTAAAATGTTTTTTCAGCAGATTGGCATCGTCAATAAACTTCTTTTCCTGTAAATGATTTGCAACAAGTTGGAGTAAGTATGTTTCTTTATTCCATTTTAATTTTCCGCTGTACTTCTTATCTATTATAAATTTTTTCCCGGTAAAGTGGGAGATAAACTCATCAATTTTGCACACAATAAACAGTTCACAGTACAATAAATTATACAATTCCTTTAATTGCTGTTTAAAGCAGTACCAATAAATTTTATGAGGGTTAGTATTCGTCATTTAAATGTTCTGAATTCTGCAATTTCTCTATCACCAAATTCATATCTTCCGGCAAATCGCTTTCAAATCTCAAATGTTTGCCCGTCATAGGATGTATGAAGCCAAGCACCTTAGCGTGCAGCGCCTGCCGCGGCATCATTTCAAGCAGGTTATTAATGTGCTGTTTCAGCTTAGCTGTGACCTGCACACCGTGCGGCCGTTTGCCCTGGTACTCGGGGTCGCCAAAAACAGGATGCCCCATAGAAAACATATGAACGCGGATCTGATGAGTTCTGCCTGTATGTAAATTAAGTTTAATCAGGCTTAGGAATTCAAATTCCTTTATTAACTCATATTCTGTTACGGCACGCTTGCCTTTATCGCTTACAATAAAAAATTTTCTGTCTTTTGGGTTACGGCCAAGCGATTTTTCTATGGTGCCCTTTTTATCCTTGAAATGCCCCCAAACCAGCGCCCAATACTCGCGCTCTATATCATGTTTTGAAAACATGTTCGAGAGCTTCATATGGGTAATTTCATCTTTTGCTACGACAAGTATCCCGCTTGTATTTTTATCAAGCCTGTGAACAATCCCCGCGCGGTCAAGTCCGTTAAGTTCTGAAAGTCCTCCCTTCACCTGCTGAAGATTCTCCATATAATATAATAAGCCGTTAACCAGCGTGCCTGTATAATTTTTGAATGCAGGATGAGTAACCATGCCGGCAGGTTTATTAACTATCATCAAATATTCATCTTCAAAAATGATGTCAAGTTTAAGGTCTTCAGCAATGACTTCTGTTTTTTCCCACATATTAGGCAAGCTTATATCAATAACATCATTCGGCATAACGATGTGGTTTGCCTTTATTTTCCGGGAATTGACCAGCACCAAACCGTCTTTAATAGCAAACTTGATCTTTGTCCGGGATGAATTTTCGACATGCATTGCAAGGTATTTGTCTATACGGAGCTTCTTTTGTCCCGCCGGGACTTCAATCAGCATTTTACGTTGTATCTTCACACTTGTTATTTAAGTAAGCGGGTTTGGGGACTTGGAAACAGTCCGGCCTATTTCTTTATCAGAGTTATTCGTAACTTCGTTCGCAGAATCGCCTGCAATTTCAGCCTCTGTTTCCTTGTCATGTTCTTCTCCGAATATGCGTTTATGAAAAAACAAAATTATCAAAAAACCTATCGTCACGGAAACATCCGCAATATTGAATATCGGCCATGTTGTGTATGTTTTCCCAAGGAAAGTAAAATCCCAGAATTCCACCTGGACAAAATCTACCACCTTACCGTAGAATAAAGGCGCATACCCGTATATCTTCCCGTAGAAGGTCCTGTCAATCAGGTTCCCGACAGCTCCAGCGAGAATGAACGCAAGGGCCATGCGAAGCAGGAACGCGCTGTTGCGGTGCCGGTAAATGTAAAACAGGATCAAAATTGAAGCCGCAATTGTGAATAGCGTCAGAAACATCTTCGGACCTACATCAACGCCGAACGCCATACCCGGATTTTCAATAAACGTTATCTTCACAAATTCGCCAAGCAGAGGCTTTGATGATGCATATGGCATCCCATGGAAATTAATGCCGAGCCACTCGACTCTTAATCCTTTTATGAGAAATTTTGTAACCTGGTCAATTATTACAACCAGGAACGAATAAACAAGAACTTTCAATATCAGTTAGATTTAGCTAGTTTACATTCCAGACAATGCTGGGTTATAGGCACAACTTCAAGCCTGTCCTTCGGAATGAACGGGCAGGTCTTGCAAAGCAATTTGGGCTCTGCGATGCATTCAACGCAGATTCCATAAGTTTTGTTGGTAATCTTATCAAGCGCCTCCTGAAGGTATCCAAGATACTTTTCATCTCTTTGTATGAACATAAAAGCCTTTTCCCTTTCCATCTCATCCGAGCCCTGCTCTGCCATGTGCATAGAGAACGTGGAATTATCTCCAACATAATCGCCTGTATTCTGGTCCACCAGAGATTCCCTTAATCTTCTCGCATTCTCAAGGATCTCAGTTTTTTCTTCCATTATCAGGCGCCTAAAATGTTCTAACTCCTTTTCAGTTAAATAAGTTTTAAAAGGCTTTCGGCGTTCTTTTGAAACCGTCTTCTTTGAGATCTTTGCCTTAGACTTAGCCTTATTTACCGGCTTTACCGCCGCTCTTTTGGGCTTAACCGCCTTAAGCTTTTTCTTTGTTTTAACCGCGATTGTTTTCTTTTTTGTCTTTGATTTTTTGACAGCCATAATTTAGCGTCCCTTTACTTTTGAAAATGAGTGTGACTTTTTTGTGAATGTACTGTTTTCAGATTATTAAGAGAATGTGATATTATGAAATTTGTATTCTCAACAACACACTCTGTATTGAACATATCTTCAGGTTACTATTTTTTCAATCAATACTTTGCAGATCTTCCCGTTCAGGTTTATAATTTCAAAGCCGTTGGTTTTTTCATCCGCCCCTTCCAGGCCAACTGCCATTGTTTGCTCTTCAATATATTTGCGCTGGCTTGTTATAGCGGCAGAGATGTCTTCATCTGAGCTGTAACGGATATTTATCCTGTCGTTCACGTCCATTGACATTTCTTTCCTGATATTCTGAACCTTGCTTACAAATTCCCGGGCAATACCTTCGCTAATCAGTTCATCATCAAGCGTCGTATCAAGCGCTACAGTCAGGCGGTCTTCGCTTTCAATTACCCAGCCCTCAATATTCTCAGTCTGCACTTCCAGGTCTTCCCTTGTAATTTCAAACTCAGTGCCGTTTAGATTTATCTTAACAGAACCATCTTTTTCAATTTCGTTTATCTTATGATTATCGAACGTCTTGATCGCTTCGGCAATTATCTTCATATCCTTGCCGTATTTCGGGCCAAGAAGCTTGAAATTAGGCTTAGCTTTTTTGTTTATTATCCCGCTTGACTCGCCGACAAAGTTTATCTCTTTTACATTTACTTCTTCAAGTATAATGTTCTTCATGCGTTCAATAACGTGTTTCTCGTTTTCGTTCAGCGCCGGGATAATTATCTGCCTGAGAGGCTGCCTGGTTTTCAGATTGAATTTAACCCTCATTGCGCGCACAAGGTAAACAATGCGCTGGGCTGTATGCATTTCAGATTCCAGCTTTGAATCAATATCGCTTCCCGCGGGCGGCTCAATGTGCGCAAGATGAACTGAATCGCTTCCTGTCAGATTAGTATAAAGCCTCTCGGAGAGGAACGGCGATATTGGAGCAATTAACTTCAGCAGCTCCGCTATTACTTCATAAAGAGTTCCGTACGCCGCAAGTTTATCCTTTTCGCCGGCGGGTGCGCGGAACCTCCTGCGGTTTCGCCTCACGTACCAGTTAGAAAGATCGTTGATCGTAAAATCATATATCATTCTCGAGGCCCTGGTAATATCATATCCGTCCATCAGCCCGATATAATTCTTTTTCAAAGAATTCATCGCTGAAATTATCCACTTATCTATTTCAGGCCGTTCGTTAACCGGGACCCTGTTTTTCACAAGTTCTTCGGCGGTCACACCCGTCAAATTTGAATACAGAACAAAGAACTTATACGTATTTACCAGCGTATCAAAAAACTTGTTGCGAACTTCAACCAGGTCGTCTTCATTGAACATCTTTGGGCGCCATGGAACTGATGAGCTTACCAAATACCACCTTAATATATCGGCGCCGTACTTTTCCATAATCTCAAATGGATCGACAATGTTGCCTTTATGTTTCGACATCTTCTGCCCGGTCTTATCAAGTATCAGGTCGTTCACAATCAGGTTCTTATATGCTCTTTCATTGAAAATAAACGTCCCGATCGCATGCAGCGTATAGAACCAGCCCCGTGTTTGGTCGACCCCCTCCGCTATAAAATCAGCGGGATAGTTCTTTTCAAACAGCTCCTTATTCTCAAACGGGTAATGATGCTGGGCAAACGGCATTGAGCCTGAATCGTACCACGCGTCAATTACCTCCTCAACGCGCGTCATATCGCATTTACCTTTCTCGCAGCGTATTTTTAATCTGTCAACATAAGGTTTATGCAGATCGATAGATTTTTCGGTCGGGAAAACTTCCTTAAAGTTAGTCGCCTTTGTTTTCAGCTCCTCTATCGAGCCGATAGCAATATACTTATTTTCGCAGTCGCACTCCCCTTCTTCACAGGTACATTGCCATATTGGGAGCGGGGTTCCCCAATACCTGTCGCGTGATAGCGCCCAGTCACGGTTTTCTTCAAGCCAGTTTCCGAATCTTCCGGAGCCTGTTTCAGGCGGATACCAGTTTATCCTGTTATTAAGCTCTATCATCTTTTCTTTATAAGATGATGTCTTTATATACCAGCTTTCGCGGGCGTAATAAAGCAGCGGCGTGTGACAGCGCCAGCAATGCGGGTATGAGTGAACAAACTTTTCTTTCTTATAAAGCTTGCCTTCTGAACGCAGCTTTTTTATTATATCTTCGTCGGTATCCTTAACAAATCGCCCTTTGAAATCAGCCACTGCGTTTACAAACTTTCCGCTTTTATCAACCGGCTGCAGTACTGGCAAATTGTACTTTCTCGATAACTGGTAATCATCTTCGCCAAATGCCGGCGCGATATGAACTATTCCGGAACCGTCTTCGGTTGTAACAAAATCGCCTAAAGCCACATAGAAAGCTTTTCCCTCAGGCTTAACATAGTCCATGAGCTGCTCGTACTCAATATTCTCAAGGTCTTTGCCTTTAACCTCGCCTAATACTTCATACTCCTGAGTGATAACCGAAAGCCTGTCTTTGGCAAGTATTATCTGGTCGCCGGTATCCTTAAATTTTATCTTTACATAAGTAATTTCCGGGCCGACCGCCAGCGCTACATTTGAAACAAGCGTCCAGGGAGTTGTTGTCCAAACAAGAAAATACCATCCGTCAAATCCCCGGCCATCCTTGATCTTAAAAACAACGTAAACAGACGGGTCCTTAACATCTTCGTAACCCTGAGCGACTTCGTGGGTCGATAGCGGCGTTTCACATCTTGGGCAATACGGCTGTATCTTATATCCCCTGTATATTAAACCGGAATCAAAAAATTTCTTAAGCGACCACCAAACCGATTCAATATATTCATTTTTATAAGTTACATATGCTTCCTTCAGATTCACCCAATAACCCATACGTTCGGTAAGGTCTTCCCATTCTTTCAAATATTTAAAAACAGAATCCTTACAAGCCTGGTTGAATTTCTCGACGCCAAGTTTCAGAATGTCATCTTTTGATTTTATTCCAAGGGATTTCTCGACCTCGATCTCTACAGGAAGTCCCTGTGTGTCCCATCCTGCTTTGCGATAGACCTGGAACCCTCTTAAAGTTTTGTACCTGCATATAAGGTCTTTGATCGTTCTTGCCATTACATGATGGATGCCGGGTTTGCCGTTTGCAGTAGGCGGCCCTTCGTAAAAAGTAAATCCGGGCATACCTTCTCTTGTCGAAATGCTCTTGTGAAAAGTATTATTCTCCGACCAATACCTCAGAACTTCATTTTCAAGCTCCGCAAAACTTATCCTATCAGGTAATTCCTTAAACATTGTTCAATATGAAACGGCTAATATATCTATTAAATAAAGTAAATCAAAACCCGTTAAAAACACAGAGTCAGTCTATCTAAACACTTGTTTTTCCAATTGATTAAAAACTGGGTAAGCAGAAATATAGCTTATTATCATTGTTTTTACAATGCACCCTCACAGACATTATGCGGGCGATTAAATCAGCGGCGGATTAAAAAGGCAGGAACAAATCTCACGTTCCTGCCAGAGTAGGAAATATTTTTAATTTTTTCCAATCCGGAAAACCGGGATTCCTCCTATTTGAGCAATATCATTTTCCTGGTTTCAGTATAATCAGCGGTTTTAAGCGTATAAAAATAGACGCCGCTCGCCAGCGCGCTGCCGTCAAAATCGTATTCATATACGCCGCGGCTCAAGAATCCGTTTTGAGGAGCAGCAACTACCCTGCCGGTAATATCAAACACTTTTAGAGAAACGGCGCCGCTTTTGCCGACCTCAAATTTTATTTTAGTCGAGGGATTAAACGGATTTGGATAGTTTTGGTTAAGCGTGAACCTATCCGGAACCGCAGTCCCGATATTCCTAATGCCGATTACAGGCGTGGCAGGATTGTAAAATACATGTTTCGCATTTATTGTGCCGAAGCCGGGAATTACAACTGATGTATATACAATTTTAAATACGCTGAATTTCCTGTTGGGCACATACCATTCATAAACTGTGTAATGAGTTACAATAGCCATATGATAAATTACGGATGAATCGCTGACTGTAATTATCTCTTTTAGTCTGAGCGCATTTAAAAATACTCCAAACGGCAGATTAAGCAAACCGTAACCATCGGCGGTGACATTTGCGGTCCCGTTTACAATTAATGAATCGCCGGTTTGAGCGTAGCCTGCTGCAAAGTTATCCGTAAAGTTTGAATTGAACGTAAACGGAAAAGTTAGCATAGTTTCGAAGTTAGTATAATTTACAGGCGTACTATGCGAGTAATAACCCACCAGTTCAAGTTTCGTTGAAGATGAATCAAAAAAATTGTAACAGGTGTCCAGGTTCGCAAGGTTTGAAGCCGGGAACAAACTTGCATATGGCGTTTGGGACGGAAGCAGCCATTGGATACTAACGCTGTCCGTCTTAATAAGATTTGGGTAATTCCATGTTTGATTTGCTCCGGAGCCGCCCTCGCTTATGCCGTTTGTATCGGCGCTGACACGGTATTCAATATCTCCCGGCGTAGGGTCTATGGCAGAGGTTAGTACAAGCTGTGAAAATGAACATGATGTTATTAATATTAGAGATATAATTATAAAATAGCCTTTAAACATGTCTTTCTCCTGTTATTAAATTAATTAGTTTTTAATATTTTATAAAACGAATTTTATACCGGAATAAATAAACCAGTTAGTAGTTTTGATCGAATTTATATATCCGTTTGCCGCATTACTCTGGATTAGATTATTCAATCCGCCCTGTTCGTATTTAACTCCAAGCAGAGCGCCAAGATATTTATTAAAGAAATAACTCCCCTGCAGCGAACCTGTGATTCCCAGGTCGATGTTCTTTAGCGCATAACCCTGCGGCTGGTTCTGGGAGAGCAGTATGCCGATATACGGCCCGGCGGCAAGATCCACCTGCACCTTACTTATGTTAAAATTGAATGCGAACATCAGCGGTATGTTAAAATAGTTTGCGCTGTAAGAATTTGATGCGGTTGTAAATCCTTTTGACGAATAACTTAAACCTGTCGAAAAAGAAAAGCCCAATAGCCTGAGATTTATGTTTGCTCCAATCATCGGCCCTGACCTGGACCCCGTATTACTCAATCCTGTAGTATCGTTGTTTACGTCAAAATTGGTCTTTGAAAATCCGGCGCCTACTATCAGATCAACTGTTACCCCGAAAAGACTGTTGCCCGAGCCGCGCTGGTTTCTTTTTTGTTCATCAAGTTTTTTCTGGTATTCACCGTATTGTTTCTGATAATTGTTCATCAGGCTGTCCCGCATTCTTGTAATATTTGCCGTATCGTATGCGCTCCTGTAAAGCGTATCGGTTTTGCTCTGGGCCAGCAAAGCGGCGGGCGGAGCGGCAGCCAGAAAGAACATCAAACAGATTAGAAATTTCATTTTGTTATTCCTTTCATATAAATTTTTAAAAAATCAACGTTCATTTTTTAGCTGCCGGCAATAAACTCTCAACGCTGAGCTTATAACTTTATCTTGAGTATAATTCAGCTGTGACTGAATTTTCCTTATCAAATTATGGGTAGAAGGTTTGAGCCTGTAGCCTTTTGAAATTTTTCCTTTTTGATTGACCGGCGCTTTTTCTGTAATCATGATTGTTTTTTCTGTATCCATTTAATTGATATTTTTTATTTGACCCTAACAAGTGCACATCAGCGTGCACATCCGGTTTTATTTGCACAAACTTATTATTTAATCACGGGCCGTACAAAGAAAGATAAATTGAAAAGTAGAACTTTTTAGGGGGTCAGCATGGAAAATGCCCAATCAAAATTGGAATATTAACTATATTTTGCATATTTTGTAAAATATTTCAACACAATTTATCCCTGCTTTTTGAGGAAATTTCAACTGGATGATAAACAGCAAGGTTATAGAAATATTAAAGAGATTTGACAGAAAAGAGCTGAAAGAACTCAGCGACTTCGTAGACTCTCCATTTCACAACAAGAATAAAAATGTGAGAAAGCTCTTTACCGCTTTGAAACCATTTTACCCGGAGTTTGCAGGTAGTAAGCTGACAAAAGAAAATATTTATGAAAAGATATTCCCGGGCAGATCTTATGCGGACAAAACATTCAGGAACCTCATGTCTGATCTTATGAACCTGATCGAGTCATATGTCGCATATTCGTACATCGATAATGATATTTATTACAGGAAGTTTTTCCGTACCATTGGCCTGGCAGGCCTTCAAATGGATTCATTGGCGGGAAGCGCCATGAAAGAAGCGGATAAATTATTCAGCGATATTAAGTTTGACGGAGGGAATTTTTTTTATCTCATGCATCTTTTGGAAATGGAAAAAGATTTTCTTGCAATTAGGAAGAACAAGCTCATCAACCTGAACATGAAAGAAGGCGAGTACCTGATATATGCTTTCCTTTCAAAGTACCTGATCTTCAAAATGAAATATTACAACTACCGCTATAAGCTTGGAACGGAGAAACTCTCCGGGTTTATAGAAGAATTTGAAAAATCGATCAATCTTGAGAGTTTTATAAAATTTATTGAGCGCAGCCCGTCGACTGAGATGGAAATAGTCCTCATCTATTATTATTGTACGAAATTCATGAGCGACATAAGCGCCGATTCATATTATTCAAAAGTAAAGCTTTTGTTCGAAAAAAATAAGAACAGGCTGAACCGAACCGAGACTGTAAATCTTTATTTGACGTTCAATAGCTACTGCGTTGCAAGGATAAGGCAAGGCAGCAAAGAATATGCGCGGGAGCTCTTCAGCATTTATAAAAAAATGTTTGAGGAGAACCTCGCTATGGGAGAAGGAGAAACCCATCTTCACATCACAATATTTTATAATGTGGTTTCAATTGCCCTGAATATTGGCGAAGCGCCTTGGGCAAAGTCATTTATTGATAACAATCACACAAAACTTTTGCCTGAATATGAGGAAACTATGTATAATTATTCATATTCGCTTTATTATTTTCACAGGAAGGAGTTTGAAAAGTCCCTGCAACACCTCAACAAAGTTAATTTTGAGAACCATTTCATAAAAACCGGGGTCAGAATGCTGCTGCTGAAAATATACTACGAACTAAGATACACAGAGTCATTATATTCGATGTGCGACAGCATCAAACACTATTTTTCGGGCGATAAGCAGATCCCGCCGGATATAAAAAATTCAAGCATAGAATTTATAAATATCTGCGCCAGGCTTTATAGAAACCTGGCAGATTCCTCTAAAGAAAAAATATTAGATATCCAGAATGAGATAGAGCATAAACATCTTGGATTAAACAAGGACTGGCTGTTGGAAAAACTGGATGAAATGAAAAAGGGCGTTAAAAATTACTAACGCCCTCTTTTTTAGCTCCAACTCTTATTCTTTTTACTTCACCAGTACCATTTTTTTAACTTCTGAATAATCGCCGGCCGAAATTCTGTAATAATAAATTCCGGATGATAACGAACTAGCATCAAAATCGGCTTCATATTGCCCGGCATGTAATTGTTCATTTGCGATGACCGCAACTTCCCTGCCAAGCACATCATATACTTTAATCGATGCGAATGCTTCACGCTCTAAGCCAAACCTTATTTTTGTAGAAGGATTAAACGGATTTGGATAATTCTGCTCCAGGCTAAATGATTTAGGGATTTCAGTTGAGATGGTTCTGACGACGCCGCCTCTAAATAAAGAAACTCTTGTAATTCCTCCATTATTCCGCACAGCCCATGAAAAATTCGTTTCGCCGCCTAATAGCACGAAGCCATAACTCATATTATTATATACTCCGGCGGGGCATGTGTATTCTTTAAAATAATTTGTTCCCCCTCCAATATAAATATTTGAATTATTTCTGACCGCATAAGTTTCGTATGGCTGATTCAGTACGCCATTTGAAGCTCCTGCGTAAGCGGCATCTAACCCTATAAAGTTTCCGGTATCCGGACAGGTAAGCGGCAGCCAGTTAATTCCGCCGTTTGTGGTGTAATTCAATGTGCTTCCGCCTGATTGCATGTAAGTATAGCCTGCTGTATCAGCGTAAATCCACACTGCCGATGAATTTATTTCCGGAGTTGTTGAAACAGCGGCCCAGTTCAAACCAAAATTCGTAGATCTATAAATTCTGGAATTATTGGTCCCAAATACAACAGTGTTGTTCATTATCATCAGTGAGTTTTGCCATCCTATCTCAGAACCTGCTTGTGGAATGTACATACCTGTAGAATCCCAGGTCATTCCGCCGTTCATTGTTTTCCATAATGACCATCTTCCCACCACAGGATTTCCTGTCATGAATCCTGTATGTGAATCTTTCATAAAGATTGCATTAATATTGCCGTTTGCCTGAGAAAATACCTGTATCCAGGCAGCACCTCCGTTAGTTGTCCGGTATACAAAAGTATTTGCTCCTATATTTCCGGCGGTCAATGCGGTATCTAATCCCGCGCAGCTAATTGTGACAAGATTCACACCCTGAGAAATGTTGCCGTTGGCGCTTATCCAGTTAACTCCTGCGTTGCTGGTTTTCAAAACTACGCTGTTTGCTCCGCATATCCATGCCTGGACCGGTGTGAAACCGCCAATAAAGCTTGAAGAATTTAAACTAGTTGTGACGCCTGAAACCTGTTCAAGATAAAACTGGGATTGGGAATTACTTTCCTTAAAGAAGGCAAATACAAATAATATTACACAAATTAATATTAGTGTTTTCATATATACGCCTATTTGATTAATACCATTTTTTTACCTTCTGAATAATCGCCGGCTGAAATTCTGTAATAATAAATTCCGGATGATAGCGGGCTCGCGTCAAAATCAGCTTCATATTGCCCGGCATGTAATTGTTCATTTACGATTACTGCAACTTCTCTGCCAAGCACATCATAGACTTTAATCGATGTGAATGCTTCCCGCTTTAAGTCAAACCTTATTTTTGTAGAAGGATTAAACGGATTAGGGAAATTCTGCTTCATCTCATATGAATTCGGGATTTCTGTAGAGATAGACCGAACAGCGCCGCCGCGTCCTGTAAACAGTTTTGTTATTCCGCCATTTGACCTTACCGCCCAGGAGTTAATAGGCGCCGAGTAATAATAACTGGCATTACTATACCCCAGATAATTGTAATTACCTGACGGGGCGGTATAATCATTGATAAATTGATAATTAGGTCCACCTTGCCATGAAATGTAAATGTGACTATTGCCTCTTATTGTAAAAGTGGGCCCATACCAGGTATAATTTATTCCATTGTAATATGCGCCAATTGGTCCGACACAGAATCCTTTGAAGCTTCCAGTATCCGGGCACGGGTTCAGAACCCAACTTGAATCGCCATTCGTTGATTTGTATAAATTCCCTCCTCCCAAATAACTGAATGTGCTATCAATATTGAAATGCCAAGTAGCTGTAGGCCTTGTTTCCATAGGAGTCAGGATCGCAACCCAATTATTTCCATAATTAGTGGAACGGTAAATTCTTGAATTATTTGTCCCGAACCAAATATTATTGTTCACTATCTCCAGGCCATTACTCCAACCATTTTCAGAACCTATTTGAGGAAGATATAAACCAGTTGAATCCCAACTCATACCGCCATTGGTGGTTTTCCACAAAGACCATCTTCCGCCAACGGGATCGCCCATCATAAATCCCAATAGAGCATTTTTCATCCAAATAGCATCAATATTTCCATTAGGTTGCGAAAATACCTGAGACCAGTTCGTTCCGCCGTTTTCAGTTCTGAACACATATGTAGTGGTTCCAATTAAACCGGTTGTAAGCGCGGTATCAATCCCCCGGCTGTTTATGTTTATAAGATCAACTGTCGATGGAACGCCAGCGCTCACGTTAATCCAATTGCTCCCTTCATCACTGCTTTTCAAGACTGTTCCGCTATTTCCGCATATCCAGACTTGCGATGCAAAACCATTCGGACCAGACATACAAACAGAGGTTAAATTTTGAGTCACCCCTGAATTTTGTTCAACATAAAACTGGGGTTGGGAATTGCTTTCTTTTATGAATGCAAATAAAAATAATGTTATGCCAATTAATATAGGTGTTTTCATATATACGCCTATTTGATTAATACCATTTTTTTAACTTCTGAATAATCGCCGGCTAAAATACGGTAATAATAAATTCCCGATGATAGCGAGCTCGCGTTAAAATCGGCTTCATACTGCCCGGCATGCAACTGTTCATTCACGATTACTGCAACTTCTCTGCCGAGTACATCGTAAACTTTTATTGTAGTAAATGTTTCTTTCTTCAAATCAAATCTAACCTTCGTCGTTGGATTAAATGGATTCGGGTAGTTTTGCTCGAGACCATAGGACTTCGGGATTTCGGTGGAAATGCTTCTCACTGCGCCGCCCCGGAAAATTGAGACCATGGTTATTCCGCCATTATTTCGGACAGCCCACGAATGGTAAATGCCTGAATTATGATCATAAGCGAGATGATTGTACCTTCCGGCAGGCGCAGAATAGTCACGGACGAAATTAGGAAAAGAACTACCAACATAAATACTACTGTCACCTCTAACTGCATAGCCCGGGCCGATTGCATAGTCATAAACACCTACAACCCCGCCGCAAAAACCTGTAAACATACCTGTTCCGGGACATGCAATCGACAACCAACTTGCACCTTGATTAGTTGAATAATACATATTATTGCCTCCAAAGACTATTCCAGGTATCGCACCATAGCCATTGCTCGCTGATATCCAAACCATGGATGAATTTACTTCCGGGGAAGTAGAAATAGAAGACCAGTTCAAACCGTAATTTGTTGATTTATAAATCCTGGTATTATTTGTTCCAAACCAAATTGTATCATATAAAACTATCAGCGAATTATAGAACCCTGTCTCAGACCCGATTTGCGGCAGGTACATGCCGGAAGAATCCCAGTTCAATCCCGCATTTGTAGTTTTCCATAATGACCATCTTCCCCCAACCGGGTCGCCAACCATAAAAGCATTAGTTCCGCTTTTCATCCACACCGCCCTTAAATTTCCTGTCTGGGTAAAAACCAAATTCCAGTTAGCGCCGCCGTTCACAGTTCTGTATACATACGACGAACCAGTTAGCTGGCCTATAGTCAGAACAGTGTCAAGAGCATTAACGCTTACATTACTTAAACTGATATTAGAAGGAATAAGACCTGCAGATGTATTGATCCAGTTCGTTCCCGAATTAGTAGTTTTGAGAACGGTCCCGCCGTATCCACAAACCCAGACTTGATTTGGGATATATGAATTACTTACGCTTGCAGAAGTCAAATTCACACTGACCCCTGAGTTTTGTTCAATATAAAACTGTGGTTGTGAAAGCGAATTTGAAGTAACAAAGAGAACTGATAAAAAAAGTAATGCAGAAGTCTTCATAATCTACCTCTTTTATTTCTTTGCGATGCCGATTATTGGCCGGCAGGGAAAATGTTTTGATTAATGTACGAGTGAAATATTGCATTTTAAAGATTTTTTGTTCTAGAGTAAAAATAGCTCAGAGATTTTGATTTTCCTATTCAATTTCTTGGTGAATTTGCTGTTACTAGTTATTTTAGCCGCAATTCTTTCAATTTCATAATTTTCTTATTTATAGTATTTTGCAATATGACGAAATATTATACTGAAAACACTCCGGCCAAGATAAATATCGGCCTGCGCATTCTTTCAAAACGCAGGGACGGTTACCATAATATAGAAACTATTTTTTATCCCGTTAACATCAATGACCGCGTTAGCCTCAGGATTGGGAAGCCGGCCTCATCCGGGGCGCGGGAATCGCAAATTACGGTTAAAGTAAACCCGCCGCTGAAAATAAAGAGCTCGGATAATATCTGTTACAGGGCCGCTAAATTATTTTTCGGGAAATTCAGGATAAAGGAACCGTATGACGTTAAGATAAGCATAAAGAAAAATATTCCCGTTGGCGCCGGACTTGGCGGAGGGAGCTCTGATGCGGCATGCATATTGAAAATCTTATCAAAACATTTTAAAGTTGAATTGATCCACAAATATCTTTTGAATATTATTGCCGCCGAAGTTGGCGCCGACGTGCCTTTTTTCTTAACTGGCAGGCCCGCCTATGGCGAAGGCAAGGGGGCAAAACTTACCCACCTTCCGGATTTTGAAATATCCCGCAAAATTTTAATTGTGAACCCTGGGAAAAACATTTCGACAAGGTGGGCCTACAAAGAACTATCAAGGCGCTCAAAAGGAAAATGGAACATAAAGAGACTCGATAAGATAAAAACATTTCAAATCAACAGAACGGGCCTGATGATTAACAGGTTTGAAGATGTAGTTTTCAAAATACACCCGGCAATCGGAAAGATAAAAGAAAAGATGTATAAGTTTGGAGCAGACTTCAGCTTAATGAGCGGAAGCGGCTCTTCGGTTTACGGCCTGTTCAAAAAAGAGGCGGACCTGAAGTCCGCCCGAAAATACTTTGTAAGCAAAAAATATAAAACTTTTGTAGGTTAGAAAACCACCGTCATGTACAGAGTCGGCATGCTTTCAGACTTAAGCGTGAAAGGCGACGTAAACCTGTTTATCCTTAATCCAGTCTGCATCTCTAATTTCTTATTGAACGTTGAAACAGTCCATGCTGCATCCGCTGCGCTGAGTATGTGGTTCAGCACAACAAAATAAATTCCGTTGTTTGCATAGTCGTAATAATTATTAGCGTCCTGCCTGTTTATTGAATAATTGACAAACACCGGGTCTCTGTATGTTTCATAGTAATACGGCCCCGGCGATTTTGTCGGGTCATGCGCAAGATTTGTCCATCCCGGCTGAAAAGTCTGGTATTTGCCAATCAGTTCGTAAAACTGCTGTGTGTCATGGTCGGGCAATACATGCGAGAAATTATTTGCCGGGTCGCTTTCGCAGATATGTATCTCAGCCTGCAGGGTTTGCCAGTTTGTTTCATTTGGGTTTATCTGTATTGAACTTGCAAAGCCCTGATCTTTAAGCCATGCGGCATATTTATTTATACTCCAGTACTGGTCGGCATACGCTTCAAACGCTGCCGTCTTTGTATCGCCCTTGTGCTGCAGGTACGCATAAGTTCCCCAGCCGACAATTTCAACGCCTAAAAATATTGCCGCTTTAAGAAGGTTGCCGCCGTAAAACTCGCCTGAGCCGGGTAATACAACCGACATCAGCGCGCCGAGCACGGGAGATTTTTGTTTTTTGGGAGATGCGTTCACATTCTTCGTAATATTGTTCTGAGGAACCGAATCGCTAAGCAGATCGGTTTCATAATTTCTTACGAAATCATACCTGCTCTGCACGCTAAGATCAATATTCGAAAAATTGTCCGCCGGAATAAGATCCTGCCCGGCTTTTGGGCTTACAGACAATTTATCGTTAAACTTTAAGGAGCTTAGCTCCTGGGTGTACAGGCTTTGGCTTATCGCAAATGCGAGAGTTACCGCCAGAATAAATTTTATGTTCTTCATAGTGATTTAATAGATTATTTTATCCAATAATAAAGCGTTAGCCGGTACATACTGAATCTTTATAATCTCTCCTTTTTTAAATTTTTCATTAAATTCTCTTAAACTAACCTGTCCTGATGCTACTGCAAGCATCGCTCCTGCAATTGCGCGCACCATAGAATGCAGAAACCGGTTTGCGCATATTTCAAATTCGGCAGAGCCGTCTTTGTTCTTTTTTATCTTAGAATAATAAACATCGCTCATAAAATCATGCTCATCGGTTTTATTTTTGCACATGCTCTTAAAGGAATGCACGCCTTCAATAACTTTGCAAAATCGGGCGGCTTTGGTAAAATCAAACTTCCTCTTAAAGTAATAATATTTTTCACCGCCGTAGGCTTTCTTCCCGAAGCATATCAAATACCTATACACGCGTTTTTTTGCCGAATACCTCGCGTGGAAACTATCCGCGGCCTTTTCAGCCTTCCTGACTGCAATATCGCCGGGTAAAATTGCATTTAACTTATACGCAAGTTTATGCAAATCAAGTTTTTGAAACAAGTCTTTATCAATCCTGAAATTCGCACACTGGTTCAGGGCGTGAACGCCGGTATCGGTGCGCCCTGCGCCTGTCAGCTTGATTGCCTGTCCCGGGAATAAAACCTGTAGAGATTCTTCTATAGTTTGCTGTATTGTAGGTTTGTTCTTCTGTCTTTGCCACCCGAAATAATTCCGGCCGTCAAACTCTATTGTTAATTTAATATTTACGGAACCGCCCTGAATTGCGGCGCTCAAAACCATTTTATAAGATTAAGTTTGATTCCGTCAACATGATTAAAATTCTTTATCACATCCGCCTGAATAGCAACGCCGCCAGATTCTTCAGCGCCCGAATTATACTTATTGGTCAAAATGATAGCGCTCACCGCGCTTATCACATGGTTTAATAAAATAGCGCCCACTATAAATAACCGGTCAGTTTTTGTCCGGTCGCCGGCAAGCTTATCCGACCTGTAAGCTTCGCGATCGGTAGTATTATCCCAGTAAAAATCATACCCCGTACCGGGGTAATAAACTTTATCGTAATTCCCCTGCTGCAGCATATCGTTGTTATACTCTTCCACGTTATCATAGTTTGCGATGTTAACCCAGAAATTATCATCCTTTGCTTTGCTGCCTATTGTAACTCCCGCATGTGTCGCTGAAAATGTGTACGCATCATTAAGCAGCCAGTTGCCGTATACGGTGAACGAAGCGTAACCCAGCCAGAGCGCGGCTTCAGAAATCAGAAAGTACTTCCCGACGTCAAAACGTTTAGTATAAAGCTGTCCCATGCCCGGGACAAACAGCGAATATAACATTGCGAGGCCGGGCGACTTCTTTATCCTTACAGGAATTCTCTGGTCGATAGCATTTCTCACCGAATCGCGGAGATGGCTTTTAGAAAGAACGTTCTCGTACTTTCCCGGAGAGCTGTTAACATGCTGATCGGAAAGCCTGAAAGAGCTGTAATCTTTGAACTGGCCAAAGACGGCGGAGGAAGCGAAAAGAAATACTATTAAGCAGGTTTTTAGCATTATACCTTCATTTTAATTCTGAATTATTCAATCGTATCGCTTAATTCGATAGCGCCTTCTCCATTACTTTTGTAAATTCATCCGGCTTCAAAAATCCCGTTATTCGAAGAGATTCCATTTCTTTCCCGTTCTTATCAATGAAAGCGACAACAGGAAGCCCGAGAATCTTAAACTTACTTTCAATTTCCTTATCGCCCTTTGTAAGATCGACTTTAATAACGTTGAATTTTTTTGAAAGCTCGATAACCTTTGGGTCGACATAAGTATATTTATCAAGCTCTTTGCACTGCGCGCACCAGTCGGCGTAAAAATCTATTAATGTCGGCTTCTCGCCTGCTTTTGCGACCGAACCGTCTATCTGCTGCTCGGTCATTAACATCTGCCACTCAAGCTTGCCGCCCGATACCTGTTCCTGTTTAGATAAATGAAGCGTGGAAGCGCCCCAGAATATGAAAGCAATCGCTATAATATGCTTAATTCTGGTATAACCTGAAGCTGTAACAGCTTTTCTGTCTATAACAATGAGGTAGAATCCCGCTAATATCAGGTATGCGGGGAAAACAATCGCATAAACATTTTCCGGAATAAGCGTCTGCGCAGTATATATAGCCAGCCCTATCATAATGAATCCGAATATTATCTTCACGCCTTCCATCCAGACTCCCGAACGCGGAAGCTTGCTGATTGAACCTGAGAATATTGCGAGAAATATATACGGGAATCCTAATCCAAGCGAGAGCACAAAGAACATAAGGAACCCTAAGAACGGACTTCCAATTTTTCCCACATAAACAAGCAAGCTAAGCACAAACGGGCCAATACACGGAGCGGCAATAAAGCCAACAGTAAGACCCATAAGCGCTGTGCCAAAATATCCCTGCCTGTTCTTTCCGCTGAAATTCGCAATCGACTGCGGTATGCGTATCTCATACAACCCGAACATACTTAACGCAAGCGCGACAAAAATCGCAATTAAAACTATTACAACGATTGGATTCTGAAGAAGGCTTCCGAACAAGCCGCCCGTGAGAGCCGCCACTGTGCCCAGCACGGAATAAGTGATAGACATCCCGAATATATACACAAGCGCCATTACAATTTTCTGCGCCTTGTTCTGGTTAACCTGCGCGCCGAAATAACTGATTGTGATAGGTATCAGCGGATATACGCAGGGCGTCAGGTTAAGCGCTAGCCCGGCGATGAATATAATAAACAGAGCTACAAACAGCCCCTTTTCTTTAACGTAAGTTTCAATTTCGTTATTCGATGAAGTTGTTGTTGTTACCTGCTGAGTTGTATCGCGTTTATTTTCAGTTAATGTGGTCTGGTCAGTCTTCTTTGTAGTATCTTTTACTTCGGATTTTTGCGTTGTATCTTTTATTTCAGTCTTCTGTTGGGTTTCAGTCGTATCTTTCTTCAAATTGCTTTTAGAAGTATCAGCTTTTACCGAATCTTCTTTCATAACAATCTGAACCGTAAACGGGGCATCTTTAGGCGCGAAGCATGCCCTGTCATTGCATGCCTGGTAATGTATCGAGCCGCTTATTTCATATTTGCCCGGTTTGAGGTTCTTGTTAGCCTTTAAGCTTACGGCGATGTTCACGGAACTTTCGTAAACATCAAGCTCGGTCTCTGAAAAGCTGAATTTGAACTTGTGAGATGGCGGCCAAGCGGTTTTGACGACTTTAAAATCGGGACTCTCTATTTTGAGAGAAGTGGGTATTAAATCTTCATCGGTTACTTTATTGGCATTTATATGATAGCCTTCTAGAATAGTCCCCTTTACGTTAATTTTGACTATTTCGCTTATCTGAAAATCCTTTTTTGAAGAAGTTGCAGACGCTTTTAGCTGGTCCTGCGAGTACGAACTGAGAGTAAGGGATATTATCAGCGCAAATGAAAACAGTATCTTAAACATGAGATTATGTGCGGATTTTACATTCATTGAATGTTCAAATTATTCATACATCTTTTTAAATGCAATGAAAAACAGTTGATTTCGGATTGCGAAATGTTGATTTCGGAATCAAAATATTAAAAAATGCAAAGTGATTCTTGCTTAGAATATTAGAATTAAGAGCGTTCAACAACAGTTTTAACTTCACAGAATTATCCTTCCCTGACCCTCAATTCCGGCATATCAGCCTGTATTTTACATCGATTAACCATGTTTAGCCACGTTCAAATATTGTATTTATAAATAATTACATAAAAAAATAAAATCTTTTCCGTGCGATACAGTCAGCAGATTCGTGCGAAAAGAGTTTTTGTTTTGATTTTTGATTGGGATCGCACTATTTCATCACTGAATTTTTCTCATTTCGCACCGAATTAAATGAGAATTCACAAAACAGTTAATTGGTTAAATATGTTAATTGGTTAATTCGGTAAGTAATCTGAGCTTTGAATTAGTATTTATTAACTGCCAATTATTAACTGCTAACTGCATAAATATAATATACGAGTGTTTATGATGTCAAGGATAAAATAAACGACTGTCGTTCTTCCCTGGCTTTTGCAGACGGCGGATATATCAGCCGCATCTTTAAAACAAAAGATTCACCGCAAAGAAGCAGAGGATAGCTAATACGTGTGTTGAGATCCCGTCCCCTCTGAGTCTCCGCGAAGTGGGACTCAGAGGAAATAATAATCCTAAGACAAAGGAAAATCATTTATCATTAATCGTTTATGCGCTATTTTAGATTGCATAAAATCTCTAAATAGAACAATATTCCGGATTTGAAATGAGTACGCATATTACACACGAGATAAAGAACGCTTTCTATTTTTTCACCATTACCTGCTGGAACTGGATATCACTTTTCGAAATGACTTCGCTGTATGATAATATCTATACATGGTTCGACATTTTGAAGGAAAGGAACGTATTCGTAAATTCATATGTGATAATGCCAAATCACCTGCATGCCATAGTATATACGAACGAATCAAACAGGAGTATAAACGATATTATAGGAACAGGTAAGCGCTTTATGGCATACGAAATTGTAAAGAGACTGAAGAAAGTGAATGATTTTAGGACATTAAATAGGTTGTCTGATTCAGTTTCTTTGGCGGAAAGACATCGGCGAAAACTACATAATGCGTTTGAAGCATCTCCGGATATTAAAGAAATTGAATCACTGAAATTTATGGTTCAGAAGATCAATTACATTCATAGAAACCCTGTAAGCGGCAAATGGAGACTTGTCGTAGACTATCGGGAATATAAACACTCAAGCGCGGGGTTTTATGAACCGCTTCAAAATGTTCCATATTCAGGTTATAATGTAGTGCACTTTGAAAATGTCGAAGAGGCGATTAAGAAGACAGTAGTTTGACCGCTGTATTTCCTCTGAGTCCCCTTTCAGGGAGACTCAGAGGGGACGACCAATTTTTACAAGTTTCATGTTATTTCCTTTCTTACTAATTTAGCTTGATTTATAAATAAGACAGGACAAAAAAGGGGCGAATCATTCCGTTAATACGGGATGATTCATTTCATAAAGCCTGGACGCTTGTGATACCCCTTTACCTGTCTTTTATATTTTGATTATATTATATCACTTAAAATTTTAAATATTGAATCGATAAATTACCATAGAATTAAGTTAGACTATTTTGCAATTACAAATTTTTTTGTGCCAATTATTTTGCTGCCTGCAATAAGCTGGTAAAAATAAATCCCGCTTGCATAATTTGAACCGTCAAATGATATTTCATATTCAGAAGGCTGCATATCCTTACTAACTAATACTTCCTTTAATTGTCCCAAAATGTCAAATATTTTGACCTGAACAAAACTGGGCTTCGCAATACCAAACCTTATTTTGGTGCTTGGATTAAATGGATTTGGATAATTTTGACCTAAATTGAAGACTTTGGGAATATTTGAAGAAATTTGATGAAGCCCAGAAATTTGTGAGTACTTGATAACAATAAAGTCGAATTGCTGCGAACCTGATTGACTGACGCCACATACATATATATTATTTAAATTATCTTTATGTAACACATACCCAATTTCTACTCCGTTATAAGGACCATTATAAGTGATTGACCACAGAGGAATGCCTTGCGACGAATACTTGATTGTTAACACATCAGAGCCGGAAACCGTACCGTATGTGTAGCCTGCAATGTAAGCGTTTCCTGAAGAATCGCCGCTAATGTCGTAAGAACCCCCAGTTGCGTATGTACCTGTATCCCTTCTAACCCAAACAGAATCCCCAGTCAATGAATTGTATTTGATGGTTGCAGCGAACTCTAAATTGTTAGGCGCCTGGTTATATCCCGTTACGTATACGAAATTATGAATCTTGTCCTCTGTGAGAGCTTTAGGGAAATTATCATATAGCTGGTACCACCTTGATGCCCAAATCAGGTTTCCGTTGTAATCATACTTCATAGTTAAGTAACTTCTATTAGACGAACTTGATGAAGTTTGACCAGCAACATAAATATTCCCGAATTGGTCGGTTGTAACGATTTGTCCTTGGTTTACTGCTGAGTAGCTTGCGTAATAGGCAAACGCTCTATCCCACATAAGAACGCCGTCCGGAGAGTATTTCCAAACAGCTGTTGAATCATAGCAAAACCCCTGGCTGCATGCACCTCCGTGACCTGTAATTATTACATTGAGTGAATCATCTATTGTTACACAATTATTGAAAATCCACGGTTCTCTGTAGCTTCCCTGCGGGCGCCATGTTCTGGCCCAAAGTGTGTCCCCATTTGAATTACATTTGATACACAAAGATGAATCTGTAGAATTTCCTCTAAGATTTGATACCAGGTAAAAATTGTTTTGCCTGTCCATAACCATGTTTAGATCTTCACTGCTAACCAGGTAACCATAAAAGGTTTTGACCCATATCGCATTACCGTTAGATTTATCAAATCTTATTGTTTGAATGTATTGCATCGACATTGGATCTGTCCCATAGGTTCCGGCTATATAAGGATTCCCAGAAGTATCAATAGATAAGGCAGCAATTTCGTTATCAAGATAGCCTACATTTCTAAAGGAAATCGACCAGACCTGGTTGCCGGAATTGTCGAATTTTACAAGACATATATTTTCCGTATCATTAATAAGGTTGGGCCCCGCAACATAACTATTGCCAGACTTATCAAGTGCAAAAAAAGGACCCTGAGCCTGCCAACCACCGGGATTGCGTATATACCTTGCAACCCACTCCTGCGTTGGCTGCCCGTCAAGCCGGGTTGTAAACTGAGCGTAAACATGTGAGACGTCAAACGTCAGAAGTGAGACGGCTAGGAAAAAAAGAAATATTACATAACGTTTTCTCATGACATCATTACTTTGAAGTATTGCCTAAAATCAGCATTTTCTTTCTAAATTCAAATTAATTTATTAAATTACACAAAGCAACCAAAGTGGTATGACCCCGAAAAAATGGACAAATTATTCGGTGTTTTTTGCGTTTTCACAGGTTTTTTAAAGAATGTTAAACAAAAATATTCAGCGATTTGTCGCTTTATCATCTGACCTGTTTATTTTACGTTTTTATTTTAATACTATCATTTTCTTAGTTTCAATTATTCTGCCGTCTGCCATTAACTGATAAAAATATGTACCGCTTGCATAACCCGAGCCGTCAAGTGTTAGTTCGTATTCTGACGCGTTGATATATTCACTAAGAGGCATTTCTTTTAATCTTCCTAGTATGTCGTATATTTTCAATTCAACAAAACTTCTTTTAGGTATAGAAAATTTAATTCTAGTTGTCGGGTTAAATGGATTGGGGTAATTTTGGCCAAGGGTGAAAACTTTGGGGATTTGATGAGTGAGCTGCTTTATACCCATTAACTGATTATACTTGATGATAACATAGTCACTCACCTGCGCGCCGCTTTGGCTTGTTCCAAGAACATATACATTATTAGAGCCATCTAACCATATATCTCTCCCAATATCGAGGCCACTGAAGGGTCCATTGTAGGTTATAAACCAATAACGTGTGCCGTCACTGCGATATTTGATGGCCATAATATCAACAGGCGCTCCAGAACCTATAAGGTAAGTGTCGCCAGTCACATATACATCTCCTGTTGAGTCTAATTTCATGGACCACCCATCGCTGTATCTATACGTACCGGTGTCAGATTTAATCCAAAGAGAGTCACCAGTGGAAGTATTATACCTTATTGTTGTAGCCTTTCTCGATCCACCTGTGCCAGTAACATATAGGGCATTATGTATCTTGTCTATTGCAATGTCAGTCAAGGTATTATCCCCGCTTCCCGGCGCATCATATATTGAGACCCACTGTTGAACCCCGTTCCGGTCGTATTTTAAAGTGAGGAAGACTGCATAACCTGATGGGGTTGTTCCGCCGCCAACGTACACGTTGCCGTTCTGGTCCGAAGTTATGTATGACCCCCAGTTTGCTGTGGTTAGGCCGCTGGAATATGTGCTTTCCCATCTCAAATCTCCGCTTGAAGAATACTTCGCGATCAGCACAGAATCATAAGATCCGGAAAAATAGAAATGCCTCCTGGTACCTGTGGAAATAATGTTGAGTGAATCGTCTATAGTGCAGGCGCCGAAACCTTCGCTGCAGTCCAGCGGGTGGTATTTCCGCGCCCAGATGCTGTCCCCGTTTGTATTATAACGCATCACAAGATGATAGCTGTCTGACGCCCCTACTACATATATGTTATTAAATCTATCTATCTTTATGTTATCAAACGAACTCGAGCCATACTGCCCGACATATGTTCCGGCCCAAACCGGATTGCCGGTCGAGCTATTGAACTTAACGATTAGCCCGTTAAGCGGCGATGTATAGCCCGGCCCATAATCGGCTATCACATAAGCATTACCGGAAGTATCAAGAGCAATACCGTAGGGAGCAAAATATCCTTCTCCGGGATACCTGTATAGAGTTGCCCATAGCTGTACGCCTGAGGAATTATATTTGACGCAAAGTATACAGATTGAATCATTTGGTGATTGACCTATAACATGAGTCCCGGCTAAGTAGCTGTTGCCGTATTTATCCACCTGCAAAAAGGGTCCGTTTAAATCATTGAATGGTCCTGTATATCTTGCCACCCACTCTTGTGTTGGCTGCTGGGCGTAAAGATGTGAGACGTCAAACGGCAGACGTGAGACGAAAAAGAAAAAAATTAATATTGTAAACGCTTTATTCATATGTTATTAATCGGCAATATTGCCAAATATTTTCTATTTCTAAATTAACTCAATGAATCCCATAAAACGACTAAAGACAACCAACACGTACGGCATAGTGAGTCGGATACCCCTTTACCTGTCTTTTCTTTATTAGTTTATATTTCTACTCCTTCTAAGCCATAATAATTAACCTTATATTTTCTATTTCGAAAGAATCAGCTTGATTGTGTTGTTATAACTCTGTTCTACATTATTGACTTCGTATTTCATATTCATTCTGCAAAAATAAACGCCGCTTGCGAAGTTTGTGCCATCCAAAAGAAGTTTATATCCACCAGCTTTCAGCTCCCGTTCGTTTGCCAGTGTTTCTACAAGCCTGCCCAGAATATCATAAATGTTTATTGTAACCTTCCCGCTGTATGGAATATTAAAATTGACAGATGTTTGCGGGTTAAACGGATTGGGGTTGCTCGATAAATAAAATCTTCCCGGCACAGAATTGTCGATTCTAATTATTCCTGATGTTTGGGAGTACTTAATTAAAATTAGATCAAATTGTTGAGTGCCTCCTTGACTCACGCCGCAAATATAAATATTGTCCGTGTTATCTAATACCACCCTTGTCCCAACATCAACACCATTAAACGAGCCATTATACGTGACATTCCAAACTAGACTACCTTGTGAGGAATATTTAATATTTAGAACATTTTCCGCCCCAACCTGTGAGGTGTATCCTGTGATATAGATATAGCCTAATGAATCCGTTTTAATATCCGATGAGGATCCATTATGAAAGGTACCTGTATCTCTTGCAACCCAAATGGAATCTCCGTTAATAGCGTTATATTTAATCGAAGTCGCAAAAACCTGATTGTTTATGGACTGGCTTTGACCTGTTACAAACACGCAATTATGGATTCTGTCTACTGTTATGGCTGAAACGTAATTCTCGTACATCCGGTAATACCTTGAAGCCCACTGCAGATTTCCGTTTAAATCATATTTCATGGTTAGAAACCCCACATTTGAAGCGCTTGCAGAAGTCCTACCAGTAACATAAATGTTCCCGAATTGGTCGGTTGTGACTTTTTGCCCCTGATTTTGTGCGGCGTAACTTGCGTAATAAGCAAGTGTTCTTTCCCACCTAAGAACCCCCCCTGGCGAATACTTCATTGTTAAAACGGAATCATAGCTAAAACTATTGACAACTGTACCGGCTATCCCGGTAATTACAATATTAGATGAATCGTCAATCGTGAATCCGTAAAAAACCCTGTCGCTTCCCTGCGGGCGCCATGTCCGGGTCCACAGCGTATCGCCACTTCCATTATATTTGATGCATAAGGTCGAGTCTGTCCCCGTGCCGCCCAGCGTTGATACAAGAACAACATTATCCTGCTTATCAATTTTCATATCAATATCGCCCGGGCCCACGTTTACGCCGTCAAATGTTTTTACCCATATAACAGACCCGCTTATTCCATTAAATTTAACAGTAAGAAAATTTTGAGGCGGGAATGCGGTGGCTCCGTATGTTGATGCAACAACCGGATTCCCGACGCTATCCAGCGATAATGAAGTGGGATATACATAACCATAACCGGGGTATTTATAGGTTACCGCCCATTGCTGAACGCCGGAACTATTATACTTTACTACTACAATGTTATTCGTATCATTTATGAAATTTGGCCCGGCAACAAAGCTATTGCCATATTTATCCAATGCATAAAACGGTCCCTGCGATTCACCTCCCCCGGGATTTCTCACAAATGTCGCCACCCACTCCTGCGTTGGCTGCTGGGCAAAAAGAGGTGAAACGTCAAACCCCGCCAGGTCGGGGCGCAGCGTGAGATGTGAGACGAAAAAGCAAAAAAGAAATATTGTAAATAGTTTTCTCATTTTAATACTATCATTTTTTTGGTTTCAATTATCCTGCCGTCTACCATTAACTGATAAAAATATACGCCGCTTGAATAAGAGGAGCCATCAAGTGTTAATTCATATTCAGATGCATTGACGTATTGACTTAAAGCCAATTCTTTTAATCTTCCTAATATGTCGTATATTCGCAATTCGACAAGGCTTCTTTTAGGTATAGAAAACTTTATTCTTGTTGTCGGGTTAAATGGGTTGGGATAATTCTGAGATAATTCAAATTTATTTGGGATCTGGCTGCTTGTTTGCCTTATTCCTGTAAATTGAACATATTTTATTGTTGTGCAATCATAATTCTGACCTCCTCTATTGCTTCTACCTGTAACTATAACATTGTTTTGATAATCAAGCGCAATGGCGCTTGCTCCATCTTCAAGTCCAACATAATCATATCTCATAACCCATTGCTGAGAACCGTTAGTATTGTATTTTATTGTCGCAAAATCATAATTAGTGCCTGAACCGATACTGGAACCTGTTATATAAACGTTTGCTGAATCATCAAGAACTATTGAATGAGCCTCATCATCATCATTGCCGGAGCCAGCATAAATTCTAACCCATAGAGTATCACCATTGGGATTATACTTTATTGTTCTATAATCAAAATTGGAAGAGGCTAGAGAACTTCCCCCGGTAACGAAAAGATTCCCTGAATTGTCAATTGCATTGGCAAACCCGTATTCTCCACCAGGACCTCTATGATATGCCTTTTGCCATTGTCTAACCCCGCTTGAATCAAATTTTACAGTAAGACAACCGTTTGTTGTGCCATCTGACCCTTCGCCTGTGAGATAGCTGTTTCCAAATCTGTCAACTGCCAACATGTGCGGAGACTCAAAACCTGTTCCGGTATAAGTTCCCTCCCAACGGAAATTACCTGACGAATCGTACTTTAAGACCATGAAGTAACGGCGATTTGTTTGGTTGAATATCGTGAAGCCTCCTACATAAACATTATTCAGCAGGTCGAAACCCAGAGAAAGACCATCTGAAAAATAACCTGTCGTGTTGAAAAGCCTCACCCGGATACTATCGCCCGCAGGACTGTATTTTATCAGCAGCGCCTGGCTTCCGCTTACGCCTGATACGTATATATTATTTTGTTTATCCAGCTTTAGGTCTTCGGGGATATCGGATACATTCCCTGCGCCCGCGTACATATTTGCCCACTGCAATACGCCCGATGGCGAATATTTTATTGTTACAATATCAGTTTGTCCCAGCGAGTGACCTATATAACCCACAGCATACACATTGCCTATGCTGTCGGAAGCCAGCGCAACGTTTGCAATATAGTTAGTCGAATCAGTGGCATAGATTCTTGTCCATAAAGTGTCGCCGTCGGGATTATATTTTAACAGCAGCATTTTATATCCAACGACGCCGCCATTCGGAATACTTCCAAGAACATAGCTGTTACCAAACTTATCAACAGCTAGTTCACCGCCTGATGAATTTAAATACCTTGCCACCCACTCTTGTGTTGGCTGCTGAGCAAAAAGAGGTGAAACGTCAAACCCCGCCAAGTCGGGGCGCAGCGTGAGATGTGAGACGGAAAAAATAAAAACCAATACTTTGATTAAACGAATATTGAATCGGACGAGGTTCTTGGAAGTTGATGATCGGTCAATCGAAGGAGTCGCAAAGATGATTTTTTGTCCAGGGTTCATCCCGTAAATAAATTACATAAAATTTATTTAAACGAACAAGCGTTATAAGTTGACTGGTCAAAGATAAGCGATTTTTTTGCGCTTTTCAATAGGCTTAAAGCCCTTATTCCTTTCTGCATGCCCCCTTCTATCCCATAGTGACTCCTTCAGAGAAGGTCGGGGTTTTTAAAGACAAAATGCAACTTTAGGGAACGGTCGCGACCGTTCCCTACATTATGGCAAATTAGGTTACGCGTTTTCACGGGAATGATCCCGCAGAGCGGGATTTCGCCGGGAACAAGCCCCGGCTCAACAAAAAACATCTCAGATGGCACAAGAGTTATTTACTTTTTACTTTTTACTTTTTACTTTTTATTATTTACTATTTGTTATTTGCTTTCGCGACTTCGTCCCATGATTTGGGGGAGTACAGGCTGTAAACTTCTTTCCTGTATCCGGAATAATACAGGTAACCCCAGATTGGAGTATTTTCGTAATAATATAGGTGCCCTGTTGAGAGATCTAATGCGGAAGGGAACTCTGCCGCGGCAAAATGTTTGGAGCAATATGTTCTCAGAAATGCAGCAAGCTCATTTGAAAAATTCTCGGTTATGATAAGCGGGTAGACTATCATCATTGAGCCAAAACCCAGCGGCCCGCCGGAGCGGTGTTTGGAACACAGCTCAAACATCTTTGAACTGAACGCTTTCATCTCATCGCCTGTTGCGCCTTCATGCATGTATTTTACGCAGCAATATGTATCTACAATTCCAAATTTAGAAGCCTGGGTGCGCGAACGCTTAAACACCTTATCGGTCCCGGCGGCAGCATGCACGGTAACAGGCTCAAATCCGTAATACTTAAGCCACTGTTCAAGCAGAGGATAATAATTATCTATTTTCTGAGCCATCCTTTAAAAATTACACTTTATTATGCCGCTCCTAACGGAGCTAAAAATCGGGTTAATCCGTTACTACAAATATTCCGCCCCTAACGGGGCTAACGGAAGAAAAATCACAGAACATTTTTAGCGCTCAGATCTTCACTTCATGATGGAAAAATCATTCCCCGACTTTTTGAAGCTGCCGTTTGTTCCACTCGCCTTTTGCATAATCCAAGAATCCCTGAGGAGCCCCGTCAAATGATTTATCTATATTTGTCTCGCCGCCGTATGTCTCGCCCTGCAGACTTATCCTGGTTGTGCCCCTGATAGCATACTTACTACTGCCCTCATGCATAATCAGTTTCATGGTTTCCGGACTAACATCTCCCCTGCACGCCAATAGATACAAAAACGTACTCTCTCCAATTCCATTGTTATTGATATCGGTTATAGACAATGAATTGTGCATGTAACTCAGGTCAAGATCAACCGGGCAGTCTTTCACAAAATCGTTTATCTTCCAGACCTGTTTTGTAGAGCCGCCCGTAGTTATATATTGATATCCAAATAACTCTTTGCTTCTCGACCCCGATGATTCTCTTGTTTCCGGCGTCCATGTCTCTTTCGTTTCAGTAATTATGACTGTATTTATACCGTTATCGTCTTTCCATTTAGCGCCGGCTACAATAGCGCCTTCATATTTCATGCCCGCGGGGGCTTCTGTTACGTCATATGTCAGGTCTTCAATGCCTCCGGCCTTATTTGTCTCTTTGGAGGTTACTTCTTTTGACGAAGAACCCTGAGGCGCAGAAGGCGCGGTTACCGTGTCTTTTACGCCGTTTACCTTTTCAGATCCTTCTGAAACTTTGCTTTTTCCGCAGCCTAAAACGAAAAAAACAACAACAATAATTGAACAAATTTTCAGCATTATTATGTATTTTTTCAAATATAAGTGTTTTTTGCGGATGCCGTTATGCAAATAAATTAAGCTAACATAGTTAGATGCAATTTTTTTGGAATACTGATTGTTAATATTTATAGGCAGCCGATCGGGGTTTTCTAAATACGGGCAAATTTTCCTCCTGTATTGTTTTCTCCTTTATAAAAAAATGAAGATTCCTTCCCCCCGGTGGCTGCCTGTTTTTATCAATAGTTTTTTGATTCATTATGTTGTTTCCCCCCGGCCTTCAGTTTAGTTAGCTGAGGGCCTTTTTTTACCCGGGCAGAAGGAGAAGGCTTGCAGATCAAAGTTCCTGCCCATTTGGCAGAGCCAGGCGGGCCTCATTCATTTGCAGTATTTCTCAAACCAGGCGCCAATCAGGTTACCGACGTACTTTGCGTCTGATTTCTTCAACATCAGGTGATCTATATCATCAAGCGAGACCAGGCTTTTGGGCTGACGGGCAAGGTCGAAGATAATCTCTGAATTAGAGATATGAGAATAAGTATCTGCGGGCGAATGAAGAATGAGCAGGGGCTTTTTCAGTTCCTGAATATCCTTCTTAAGACTGTAGCTCTCTATATCCTTAAAAAATTCCGGCTTAAACTTATATTTAACGCCGCCAATATCGCGAATTGCAAATCCCTCTCTAAATGCCTGCTCCCTGGTTCTCTTAAGCTTAATTGATAACGCTGATGGTTCGGCGGGAGCGGCAATTACAGCAACGGCTTTTAATGAAGGCATCGACAAGGCGCTTTTTAAAACAACAGAGCCTCCGAGCGAATGTCCAATCGCGAGTTTTGGAGCTTCGTAATTCACCGTAACAAATTCCGAGACGGCGGCAAAATCCTGCAGCATGGCGGTGAAATTTGTATCTTCAAAATTTCCTTCGCTTTCGCCGATTCCGGTCATATCAAACCTAACGACAGCTATTCCTTGTTCTGCCAAAGAAGAGTCAATATTCCTGATAGCTTTCAAATCCTTGCTGCATGTAAAGCAATGCGCAAATACCCCATATGCTTTAGATTTGCCGCTCTCCGGCATATCGATACATGCCGCGAGGCGCTGTCCGCGTTTGTTCGGAATTTGTAAATTATTCGTAATCAATTATATGCAACAAAAAATATCTCTTTGAAAATCAAAATTAACTTAATTATTTAACAATATAAATCTTTTTTTTGAATATATTTTTGTTTATGTTCTGGGAAATCATTTGGCAAACATTTACCTAACGAGCGATATGATTAAACTTACAAAGCTTTTCGCAGCGCTGTTAATGCTGTTAACATCATCAGCTAATTCTCAGGGGTTCACATCAGTATATTCCAAGGATGGGACCAATATTATCGCGGTCGGCGGAAACACTATATACCGCTCGGCGGATGGCGGCATTACCTGGGGAAGTTTCCAGGTAAGCGGCAGGATGTTTTATTCTGTCAGCGTCGTCGGCGCCAAAATATGGATAAGCGACCAGAGCACGAACGGAATTTATTCTTCGACCGATAACGGCGTTACCTGGTCTGACCACAGCGTAGCCGGAACAACATCAATTTACGGAATTTATTTTACGGATCTGAACACCGGGTGGGCATGCGGTACAAACGCAGTTTACAAAACCACTGACGGAGGCGCAAACTGGTCAGCCGGCCCTTCAGTGATTAGAGATACTTATGTTTCTGTAAAATTCACAAATCCACTCAAAGGCGTAGCCTGTTCGATGACCGGCAGAATTATCTATTCTTCTGACGGGGGCGCAAGCTGGATACAGGCTATTAACCCCGCGGCCGGGATGGAGCTTCATTCGATAGATCTAAAAGACAGTACAGCTATAGCCACGGGAGCGAATGGATTTATATTAAAATCAACCAACAGCGGAATTAACTGGAGCTACATCGATTATAACATCCTCACCCGCTCTGATGTACGGGGGGTAAGCATAATCAACAGTAACACATTTTATTCCTGCGGCGGCGGCGGCTTTATAAGGAAATCTATTGACGGAGGGAATTCGTTTACGTTCCAGGAAAACCCGATGATGGCGGACCTTTTCTCGATCTACTTTTACGATTCATCAAAAGGATGGGCCGTCAGTTCAATGAACAAAGCTGTGTTAAGAACAACGAACGGCGGTACAAACTGGCTGCTTCCTCAGAATACAACCGTCAGTTATAACTGGACCCAGGGGCTTTCTGCCGGCGGTAACATAGGCAACACACTGTACATACATCCACACATTAAGAATGTGATGTTCGTTGTTTGCGGAAGCGCTGTTTACGGAAGTCCGGACCTTGGCGTAACATGGTCGCAAATCGCTTCTATATCATTTGGCGGCTCCGCTCATTCTTTTTACGTAAATCCAAATGATACAACCGAGATGCTGGCATCTATAGGAAGCGCAGGCGGCAGGGTTGTGAAGAGTACGGATTACGGCGCCACATGGGCCAGCGTTTGGGGGCCGGGGTCGCTCACATCTTACGGAATGCCTCTGGAAATGGATCCAAATCACCCTGATACAGTGTATCTTTCCCCTAGCGGAAGCGTGCTTATATGGTCGACCGATTTTGGCAGCACGTGGTCAAACAGGAGCATTATGACATTCGGAGACATGTGCGACATGCTGGTGATGTACCGCAATTCAAGCGTAATATATCTGTCTGACCAGGTTGGAGGAGGGAAATTTTACAGGTCGAACGATTATGGAGTAAACTGGAACCTGCTGTTCAGTCCCGGCGGCGCAGAAATACCTATGATAGGCGCTTCAAATCTTGATACAAACATGCTGTATTTTACAAACTGGGCAGGCTCGGGGTTTTGGCGCTCTACAAACAGCGGAATGAACTGGTCCGTAGTGAATTCAATTTCAAACGCCTGGGGCGCTGATGTAGCCAAAGACGACCCGACAGTTGCGGCTCACGGGACCTACGGCGGCGCTGTATATATAACAACCGATGGCGGGAAAGATTTCATAACTACAAATCCTCCTGATGCAATAAACTACGGAGTCTATTTCTATGACAGAGGAAATTTATTAATTCAGGACGAGGGCGGAGTATATAAGCTTAACGTAACGTACGACGTTCCGCTTTCGGTGCGGCAAATTTCAAACCAGGCGCCAAAGAAATTTTACCTGTCGCAGAATTATCCGAATCCGTTTAACCCCGTAACAGTAATAAAATATGACGTGCCAAAACAGGGTAATGTAAGATTGGAAATATTTGATATACTTGGCAGGCTGGTCGAAACTCCAGTTGACCAAATATTGGGCCCCGGGCAGTATGAATACAGGTTTGACGCTCAAAATCACGCTTCAGGGGTTTATTATTACAGAATCGAGGCGCCGGGGTTCTCTGATGTTAAGAAGATGATACTGGTAAAATAGAGAAGTTTAAAAAGGAATTATAATCATTAATTGTATCAGCCAATTATATCCGAAATTGACAAATAAGTCGATTTTGGCTAATAATTTATTTGCCTAAACAGTTTTATTATAAAACAATTTTATTTATCTTTGCTTATTACCTAATTTGTATAAAATATCCTGTATTCCGCGCTGAAGCTCTCCGGGCTTCGCATCCTCTGTTAAAAATTGCAGGTTTTCACAGCCTCGAATATTGAGACTATTATTTGACCATATATAGTATTCTATATAATAAGCGATTTTTCTAAAATTAATTAAACACATAAATCAAATGGCGAGATTATCCAAATTATTCCTGTTAATGGCGGCGTTTATATTTGCCGTCCAGAGCTCATATGCAGACGGATTTAATTCAGTTTTTTCAAAGGACGGCAACAACGTAATAGCTGTCGGAAATTCCGGAAATGTTTTCCGGTCTGTAAACGGCGGCTTTTCGTTCGGGACTTTCCCCCTTGGCTCAGCGGACCTTAAAGGGGTATATGCCGTTAGCCAGATGGTATGGATTGCAACAGTTAACGGAGTGCAGGTTAGCACAGACGGCGGAAGCACATTTAACCTTACCACAGTTGCAGGGAACACCTATAACTCAGTTTGCTTTGCCGACGTTAATACAGGGTGGATAGTCGGCACAAACGGGTACATAGGAAAATCGACCAACGGCGGGGCAAGCTTTACGGCGCAGACTTCAACCGTATCCGTTACGCTTAACTCGGTTAAGTTCACAAACGCTTCGACCGGCGCCGCATGCGGAAACAACGGAACGGTAGTTGTTACGACAAACGGCGGATCGACATGGACGCAGAAAACAACAAATGTGACAAACAATCTCCTTTGCATTGATTATAAAGTTTCTAATATAATGGCTTCGGCCGCTTCGGGAATAGTAATAAAAAGTATAAATGACGGGGCATCATTTTCAACTATCGACTATCACATGGCTTCAAAAAGCGATGTGACCGGGCTTAGTATGGTAACCGCTGCAACATATTACTCCGGCGGCGGAGGCGGATTTATCAGAAGGTCGAATGACGGCGGATCGACATTTGCTTTCCAGCAAAACCCGATGATGGCGCCATTATCTTCAATATACTTTTTTGACGCAAACACAGGTTTTGCATGCGCCTCTAATATGAACGGAATTTTAAGCACTCATGACGGCGGCGCAACATGGACATTCCAGCAGGGAGTTTCGGTTCAGTTCGGGTGGGCGCAAAAACAGGCCGGCGGATCGAATATCGGTAATGGATTCTGCCTTCACCCCCTAAACAGGGATGTGTTGTTCATATGTATGGGAAATACAATATACAGAAGCCCTGACCGAGGAAATACATGGACCCAAATAGCTACAGTAAGCAGTTTCTCAACCGCACATTCTTTTTACGTTTCTCCTTTGGATACCAACATATTTATCTGCGCGATAAGCAACGGAGGCGGAAGCACCAGTTACAAGCTGATGCGGAGCACGAATTATGGCTCTACCTGGACGGATGTTTTAGGCACGTTCATAGCATCCTCTTACGGAATGCCTCTTGAAATGGACGTTAACAATCCCAATGTATTTTATCTTGCAAAGGATACTCACGTGATCAGCCGTTCAACCGACAACGGCTTAACGTTTTCAGATTGGGGAAACCATACTTTTAGAAATCCGTGCGACATAGCGGTTACATACGGAAACCCTGCTGTAGTATTGCTTGGCGACGGCGTAACCGGAAGCGGCAGCGGCGATTTCTGGAAATCTATAGATACTGGAAAAACATGGACTATGATCCACACTGTCACAGGTTCTGAAATACCTATGATAGCCTCTACAAATCTCGACCCAAATCTGTATTACCACACGACCTGGCCTTCGGGAGGATTCTGGAAAAGCACCGATGACGGTTCGAGTTTTGTAATGACATCCGGGCCGCAATCATCTTTATGGGCGGCAGATATTGCCAAAGACGACCCGACAGCCGTTGCGTATGACATATATGGATCATCCTGTTACTTCAGCACAGATAACGGCTCGACTTTCACAACAACAAACGTCGGCAGCTCGCCTGCAGCCGGAATGTATTACTATGACAAAGCGAATTTATATGTACAGCACGGCGGAGGGGTTTATAAATTAACTATAACATACAGCGTGATTACCGGAAACTCACAAATATCCACCGTTGCGCCGAAAGTATTTTCGCTGGAGCAGAATTTCCCGAATCCGTTCAACCCGACAACGCAGATAGAATACAGCGTAAGCAAGCAATCGGTTGTCTCTATAAAGATATATGATGTTGCCGGTAACGAAGTTGAAAAACTAGTGAACGCAAACCTTGCGCCCGGGAAATACAAAGTTGATTTCGACGCATCAAAATTTGCGAGCGGCGTATATTTTTATTCAATGTTCAACAACGGTAACTTGGTTGATACTAAAAAAATGGCGCTTGTAAAATAAGATTCCCGAGATTATATTTGATGCAATAACTCAAATTTGTTTTTTTAATATAGACCCCGGTTTACTTTTGAAAATCGGGGTTAAATTTTTTCTGATTCTTTGACTTATGAAATCACTTTATACAAAACTATTTACATTCTTAGCCGTTATATTTTTCCTCGTTACGCTAGTAACAAATTTATTTTCTTTTGATGACGGCATCACAGGATTAACTAAACGTTATGGCGGTGTTGGGTGCGTCTGCCACGGGTTCCATGTGCCGGATTCGACAGTGCATGTTTTTTTTACCGGGCTTGATAGCGTTGCGGTCGGGCAAACAGTGTACGGGAAACTGAAAATTGTCGGCGGTCCGCATATTGCAGGCGGGCTTGACGTTGCCACGTGGCGGGGAGTTTTAGATACAACTTACCTTGATACTATTTTGAGAAAAGAAATCCAGCATTATGAAGGCTCAGATAGCGGCTGGGAAGTAACCCACAGGTTCCCCAAACCGTTC
The DNA here is from genome assembly GCA_963816535.1 of uncultured Ignavibacteria bacterium. Lineage (GTDB taxonomy): Bacteria > Bacteroidota > Ignavibacteria > Tepidaquicellales > OLB5 > CAWFKW01. Next base: position 294,467 of record CAWFKW010000003.1, read on the forward strand.
ATAAACGATACCTGCACATTTATATTTAAATATACCGCGCCAAATACGGTTGGCTACGATACAATATACGCCAACGGAAACAGCGTTAACCTGGATTCGATACCTGACACGCTTGACGCGTGGAACTTTTCGGATAATAAACCTATACGGATATATGTTCCCATCGGGATCGAGAACATAAGTTCGGTAGCATACTCGTATTCTCTTTCACAGAATTATCCGAACCCGTTCAACCCTTCTACTAATATTGATTTTTCTTTGCCCCGGGAAGGGAACGTGAGGATAGATATTTACGATGCCATAGGGAGGCTGGTTAGAACCGTGGTGAACCAAAATATGAAGGCAGGAACGTACAAAGAGAAATTTGACGCCTCTTTGCTCACTTCCGGAATATATTTTTACAGGATAACGGCAGGCGATTTTATTCAGACCAGAAAAATGGTTTTATTGAAATAACAAATATTCTTATAAAAAGAAATCAGATATTGTGTTAAGAAAGGGCGCTTTTAAATGAGCGTCTTTTCTGGTTATTAAGGATTTAGGAATCTCTTTATGGATACTGGTTTCCGCTATTGAACGCTGACCAATTCAGTCATTGCTAAACTTGAAATAAAATTTTATCTTAATTGAATTCAACTGCATTTCCATAACTAACTTAGAACCACATGAAGAAATATACTATTTTATCTGTCCTCACGCTATCGTGTTTGTTTTTGTTTTTCCAGGCATTTACTATAAAAACAGTAGACGATGACAAAAATGTAGATGTTCCGATAGTTAACCCGGCATATATGTACAAATTATTTAACCCTCCGCAGCCTTTGGTAGTGATCACAGACGCTCAGGGTTTTGACAACTTTAACATGGGCACTAATTTTGCGGAGACGTACGTTTCGCAGAGTCCTTTGAACCCGTTTGCGATGTTTCATATGTTTAACATTGCAGGGCCTGGTTACTGGACTTCTGACGGCTACACATGGAACCCTGTTACGGTTCCGTTTTCCAATTCAGCGGGCGACCCCTGGACAGCCTATGACAGTTTAGGCAATCTCTTTGCCGAAAACCTGAACGGAAGCGTAACGGCTTCATGGGTTAACAAATCTACTAACAACGGACAATCGTGGGGCGGCAGCATACAAAGCTGCACCGGCAATGACAGGGAAACAATGGCGGCTGACCAAACCGGCGGGCCCTATGCAAATTATGTATACGCAGGCGAAACACCCGGCAATTTTGCAAGAAGTACAGACCACGGCGCTAGCTTCCAGCAGACAGCTACGTTGACGAACAACTTGCCCGGTTTTATGATGGCCCCGGGACCGGGACCAACCGGAGTTTCAGGCGGCGCAGTATATGTTGTAACATCGACCGGAACGTTTAACATACCAACTTATACTTTTTACAGATCCACAGACGGCGGCGCCAGCTTTTCGTTAATGTCGACTCAGAATGGCTGGGTAAACACAGTCGGCAACGTTGTTGGCGGTAGGAATTCATATCAGAATATGAGGTTAAGGCCCTATCCATTCCTGTATGCCGATAACAGCTTTGGTACATACAGAGGAAGGGAATATGTTTTTTTTGCGGCAAATAATCCTCCCGGCGACGGAAATAAACCCTGTGTCTACATAAGGTGGTCAACCGACGGTGGAGCAACTTTCTCTTCTGCGACGCAGATCAATGACGATGCAAGTCCAACAACAAGCGCTCATTTCCAGGAGCAGGGATGGTGCGACAAAATGAGCGGGACTCTGATATGCCAGTGGATGGATACCAGAAACTGTCCTACTGCAGACAGCGCTGAAATTTATGCTTCATATTCGACAAACGGCGGCGTAACATGGTCCACTAATCAGAAGATATCAAACGCCAAGATGAGAATTAACTGCCCATCATGCGGCGGCGGCGGAACACCCGCCTACCAGGGCGATTATACAGGTTGTGGTTCGTACAACGGAATTGGAATACTCTCATGGACCGATTTCAGAGCCGGAAACTTCGGCAGCTATTCAGCATATTTCCCTGATTACGGCTTGAAGGCGAGTACTACTACTTTAACAAACCTGAACGGCAACGGCGATAGCGCTTTTGTATATGTAACGGTTCCTGCGGTAAAGCAATTTACAGGCAAGGTAAAATTCTCGGCTACAGTTACGCCTACTCCCGCCAACGGATCGATCTCTCTCACATTTCTGAATAAAACGGCATACGCCAATCAGGATTCTATCACCACTTATCCCGATTCAGTCAGAATGAGAGTGAAAACCACCGGCGCTGTGACGCAGCAGTCATATACTATCACAGTTATCGCTCACGGCAAGTTTGGAAACGTTGAGCAGACGCCCGCTCACGCCAGGACAATATCTATGAGCGTACTGACAGGGATCACTCAATTCAACAACGAAATTCCGGAAAAATTCTATTTGTATCAGAATTTTCCGAACCCGTTCAACCCGTCAACGCAGATAAGATTTGACATTGCAAAAGCCGGGAACGTTAAAATATCTGTTTACGACCTGACCGGGCGGAAAGTTTCGGAACTAGTGAACCAGAATTACGATGCAGGCAAGTATATTGTTGATTTCAACGCGACGGATTTTGCCAGCGGCGTTTACTTCTATAAAATAGAAACGGAAGATTATACGAGCATTAAGAAGATGATATTGATCAAATAAGTAAAACAATTAGTTTAAGAAAATCCGTCTCTAGTAAAAGGGACGGATTTTTTTATGAAGGTTATTGGTGATAACCCTCCAGAGGCGGGCGCGGCAACCAACAACGGCCACGTAAAACACCAACAACGGAGACATATAAAACCAATATCGGCGACATTTGTTATATATATATTTAGATTCCCAAACGGGAGTTTGGGAATCAGAGCTTCCGTAAATCCGAACGCTGTTCGGATACGAAGCGGAGCTTCGATAATTATTCAATGTTGTTGCAGCTCTTATGCTAAGCTCACCGCTTATTTTGGTTCCTGTGGAACCCACCGGGCGGCCCTCCGAAGGCGGGTAAACGCTCGGAGTTACAGTATTTATTTCAATAAAATCAGTTTCTTTGTATCGGTGAAATCTCCTGCTGTAACGCGGTAATAATATATCCCGCTTGCAAGGCCGGAGCCATCAAATGATACAATGTGGTATCCCGCTGAAGTTAATGATGCGTATATGTTTCTCACTTCTCTTCCCAGAACATCATATAAAGTAATAGTCACATTTGCGGCAACAGGCAGATCAAATTTGATCAATGTTGACGGATTAAACGGATTCGGGTAGTTCTGATGAAGTTTGAAATCAACGGGAATTCCGTTGTTTACCGGCATGCCTGTAAGCGATGCCGTACTGAAACTATCCGGCGCTGACCACGGCGACATGTTCTCGGCAAGTCCGCCGGGATTTTTTGACCTCACGTGCCAAAAATACGTTCTGCCGTACTCAAGCTGCGTCCCTGAATAAGTGAAAGAGGCATTTGTTAGCTCGTTTTCACTCTGCAAAACAATACCTGAGCCATCTAATATCTGGATATCATACGAGGTAAACGATGTTAAACTGTCCCATTTGAATTCCGGGATAAGCCCGGTTATCATGCTGCCATTAGCCGGTTGTATTAAACCCGGCGTTGGCGGAGCGTTGAAATATTTTAATACTGTTTTCCAGTGTTCATGGTTTGCGTCGTCGAATTTTTCTATGTTCCACTGCATACCAGAACCGCCGCGCCATACCCATAAGGCATAACCCCAGCCATAATCTTTTGATGCGCTGAGTACGTCTTTGATATAATTTTCGCCGCCATTTTGCGGATAGAGCATTCCGAACTCGCCTAAAAACACTGGGACGCGTGTTGAAAGCTGAAAATCTCTCACCCGTTTTAAAACTGTTCCCCTGATAAAAGCTGAATCGAATCTGACCTGCGATAATGTTGTAATATCCCAATACACCCCGGGGTAAGGGGAATGAAGCTGAATTGTATCTTTGGTATATTGTACAGGCTGATAGTTGTGAGTCGAATAAACCAGGTAACTGCCGTTAATAACATATGGCGGAAAAAGCTCCGGCGTAGAATACGCGAAATTTTCGAGCAGTATAGGAATTTTTTTATCAACGGTGCGGATCTGCATGACAAAATTATTATAAACGCTATCCATGTGGATATTGTACAGGTGTTCCAAAAAGAATTTGTAAAGCGCTGAGTTATTTGCCGGCACGCCCGTGTATTTAGGCCTAGGTTCCACAACCAAATTAATGCCTACAAACAGGCTGTCGCTTTTATAACGCTGAACTATCATTTTCAGCATGTTCGCGTAAAGTGATTGCTCGGTTATATTCCCTGTATTCCAAATTCTTGATTCGCCGGTTTGACCGCTTGATTCCAGGTATGTATCATAAGCTCCCGGCCCGGATCGTACAGCTATAACGTAACAAATTCCTTCCTGGCGGCATTTGCTTACTATATCGTCGGTCGACTGTATAGACGATTCGAGCGTATCATACGGGGCATCTTCGGATAAGAAGCCGCGAATTCCGATATGGAATAAGTTGCCTCCATAGTTTTTGAAGTCAATATAGTCCTGCAGCGGATGGGTGTCTTCTATATTATATCCCCTGAAATACGCGGGGATCTGCCACAGTGCAAATTTTTTGTTAGTTGAGGGCGCATCCTGCGAAAAAGAAACCGACGCAAGGGCAAATAATAACAGAATTGTAATTGTTTTCATCAGAATAAAATATTTTAAGGATTGTCTTTTCTCATTCTCCTGCTCTCAAATTAATTAAATAATTATTGCATGTGTATCCCGTATTGAAGGTAGTCAGTTGTGCTGCAAAATTTACCACTCCCCTGCCCCATCTCCATTTGGAGAGAGGACAAAAAAAAATCAACACAAAGAACGCAGAGGGCGATCACAAAAAGAGCCATGAAGAATTTAATACAATTGGATTTGTATAGTAGTTGTCAGGCCCGTCAGAGCCGGGTAAACATGCCTGACACCTACAGCTACAAAATTTACCTCACCCCCAACACCTCTCCATTTGGAGAGGGGGCCAAAAAAAGAAATCAACACAAAGAACGCAGAGGGGGGTCACAAAGCACGCAAAGAAAATAGAGATAAAATTTATTTTTGTTTTCTTAGTGGGATTAGTGTTCTTAGCGGTGGTGGGTAGACCATTACCCTTCGACCTCCGCTTTCGCGGGGGCAAGCTTCGCTCAGGGTGACTGGGCATAAAAAAATCCCGCATCAGTTACCGAAGCGGGATTAAAAACACAATTATTTTTACCTGTGAAGCGTAGCTATGTATAATTCAATATTTCCAGCTGCAAATGAAAGTTAGATCTTTGTAACATTAACGGCCTGCGGGCCTTTTGAAGCTTCCTGCACTTCAAACTCGACTTCATCGCCTTCATTTAAGGTTTTGTAGCCGTCGCCATTGATTGACTTGAAGTGTACAAATACATCGTTTCCGTTCTCTCTCTTAATGAATCCGTAGCCTTTCGTACTATCAAACCATTTAACAGTTCCCTTTTCCATTTTGTTTTGTTTCCTTTCTTGGATAGTTAGTAGTGTATATTATAAATAATAAAACCGGACGTTTACACTTTTCCATCCTGTCTTATATAGTGAGGATAGAAGGACTCGAACCTTCGACCCACGCCTTAAAAGGGCGTTGCTCTACCAACTGAGCTATATCCCCAGCCAATAAAAAATCTTTAACTCTTTTATAGCGTGGTGAACCTGATTGCCAAGGGTGTAACTGAGACCCGGCGAATGATTTTCTGGTAAACTAAACGAACAAAATTAAAACCTGCTCCGGTTACATTTTCGAAGCAAAATTAAAACATTTTATGTTGCAATATACCTAATTTCTTTCACTTATACAATGTAGCAGCCGGAAGGTAAACAATATTCTTGAATGTTTGGAAATTTTGCTTAAAATGACTCAAATTCACAATAAACTTCATTTTCCCGAATTAGAGTCCAAAAAAAAGAGACTTCAAAATGAAATCCCCTGTCATCAAAGAACTCAATAAGTATTTAATATTGGTAAAATATCAACAAATCTATTTCATGTCGGCAAGCTTTAGCCGGTTGATAGCCCTGAACAGCGCGGCCTTGGCGCGCTCAATATCAATTCCTTCTTCTTTAGACGCAATTCTTTGTTCAGCTCTTTGTTTTGCGGCTTCAGCGCGCTGAACGTCAATCTCGTCTGTAGCCTCGATCGATTCAGCCAGCATTGTAATTTTATTATCATGAACCTCAACAGTTCCGCCGCTTGTAGCAAATCTTCTGGTTTCGTTTTGTTTGTCCACAAATTTTACCGGGCCAACGGCAATTGTTGAAATGAACGCAGCATGCCGCGGAAGTATCTGGAAACTTCCTTCAACCCCCGGCGCGGTAAAGCTTTTCACTTCATCGCTGTATACCACCTTCGCAGGCGTTACAATATCTAACTGAATTAAATTATCTGCCATTTATTACCTCACCCCGGCGCCATTGGTGCGCTATGCCTCTCCTAAAAGGAGAGGGTTGCGGGAGCGAAAAATTATTCTATATTACTATTATAACGTTTTAGCTTTTTCAATTGCTTCTTCAATTGTTCCAACCATATAAAACGAATTCTCAGGAAGGTCGTCATACTCGCCGTTCATAATTCCTTTGAAACCTTTTATCGAATCCTCAAGCTTAACATATTTTCCAGGTTTGCCGGTGAACTGCTCGGCTACAAAAAACGACTGCGAAAGGAAACGCTGAATCTTTCTTGCCCTCTGCACTGTAAGCTTATCCTCGTCTGATAGCTCATCTATTCCAAGGATGCTGATAATATCCTGCAGGTCTTTATATTTCTGCAGAACCATTTTCACCCCCTGAGCGACGTTATAATGTTCATCGCCTATTACGTTCGGGTCAAGAATTCTCGATGAAGATGCAAGCGGATCGACCGCCGGGTAAATACCAAGCTCGGAAATCTTTCTGTCAAGCACTGTTGTTGCATCTAAATGAGAGAATACCGCCGCCGGCGCCGGGTCGGTTAAGTCATCAGCCGGAACATAAATTGCCTGCACCGATGTGATAGAACCCTTATTAGTTGATGTAATTCTTTCCTGAAGCGCGCCCATTTCTGTTGCCAGAGTCGGCTGGTAACCTACGGCTGAAGGCATGCGCCCCAGCAGCGCTGATACTTCCGAGCCCGCCTGGGTAAATCTGAAAATGTTATCGATAAACAGCAGAACGTCTTTGCCCTCATCGTCGCGGAAATATTCAGCGACAGTTAATCCCGTTAAAGCGACCCTTTGCCTCGCGCCGGGAGGCTCGTTCATCTGCCCGAATACCAAAGCGGTTTTGCTTAAAACGCCTGACTCCTTCATTTCAACCCAAAGGTCGTTCCCTTCTCTTGTCCTTTCGCCTACTCCCGCAAAGACCGAATAACCGCCGTGGAACGTGGCTATATTATTGATAAGTTCCTGGATAAGCACAGTTTTACCTACTCCCGCTCCGCCGAACAGACCTGTTTTTCCGCCTTTTGTATAAGGCTCAAGCAAGTCGACAACTTTTATTCCGGTTTCCAGGATCTCTTTTTGAGTTGATAGGTCCTCAAGCTTCGGGGGCGGACGGTGTATCGGATACTTTTTGCCTGTATTAAGCGGCGCCAGGCCGTCAATCGTATGGCCGGTAACATTTATCAGCCTGCCTAAAACATCAGGGCCCACAGGAACCATTATAGGCGATCCTGTATCTATAACATCCATTCCTCTAACAAGGCCATCAGTTGTATCCATGGCCACTGCTCTAACCCTGTCCTCGCCAAGGTGCTGCTGCACTTCAGCTATCAAGATATCTTCCTTACCGTCAGTGTTTTTTCTTGGAATTTCAAGCGCTGTATAGATTTCAGGAAGCTTTCCTTCCGAAAAGTCAATGTCTAACACAACGCCTATAATCTGGACAATTTTGCCCTTATTCTGCTGATTTTCTGGCATCTAAATATATAATTATTATTAATTTTAAGAAATGTCCGTTACAAAACACAAATATAGCTTATTTTTCGGAAAGTTGAAAGGGAAGGAAGTGTGAGATTTGAGAATTGAGATTTCGGAATTGAGATTCAAATGCAAGCCAGGTTGCAAGTACAAGTTGAAAGTTACAGGTAACAGTTTTTTTGCCTTTTGCCTTTTGCCTTTTGCCTTTTGCCTTTTGCCTTTGACTACTGTTTGATGAATTCAAATGAATCGATGCTGTTTTTGAAAGCTTCTTCATAAGCAGGATAAACTGCTTCGGGCGAACCGGCCGTTATAACATACATCCTTTTGTTTTTAACAAAATAATACTGCGCTCCGCGCATCTTCTCGGCTTTTTCGTCGCTGATGGTATAGTTTATATAATACGCAGGGACGCTGTCAATTTTAGTTTGGCCATGATCCAGAGTTTGATAACCCTGATAACTTGTCCTGAAGTGATCTTCCATAGAACTTACAAATTTTTCGAGTCCCATTTTAAGCAGGGCGCTGTCGCCAAGCTGGCCGCTGCCTTGCAGTCCCACATTAATTTCTATATTCACGCCAGCAGACGCAGATACAACAATAGTCTCTGATACGCCGGTCTTTAATTTCCATCCTTCAGGAAAGTTCAGCTGGAAGCCGTAATCATTGTTTACATAAGACTGCTGAGAAAATAAGATAGCGGTGGATGCAAGAATCAAAAATAAAATTGTTAAATATTTTTTCATATAATTAGGCCGTCTGCATTTTGTTTTTCAAGATTACTCAATCTTCCGGTATTATCAACAATTTTCTAAACATCCTCAACAACTTATTGTTATTAATTTAACCTTTGATCCGACTCATTTCATAATTTTACACTTTTATCACTACTTAGGCGGTTTTGGCTTCATATCTTTATCGTTATCAACTTCTATTTTCTTTGTCTTTCCGCCAATATACCTGTAGAAGCTCACGCTTTCATCAGACGGATCGTACTCAGATGTTTCTTTCAGGTCTATTGATGATGCGTTTTTGAGAACCCAGTCATTATCGTGAAGAAGCTGAACGGCGCCATTTCTATCAGCCTGCGTTTTGCTATAATAATAGTTGATAATCACCGGTTTTTTCCGATCGGAGTATTTCTTTATCATCTCTTTATTTATCTTCACTAAATTCGAATCATCAACTGCATCGGTATATAGAGATATGTACAAGTTACCTTCCGACTCCGTAATTTTTGATACATTATAAGTGTATGAACTGTAAATTTTAGGAGGCGGGCTCTTCGTGCCGTTGTCATCATTGTTGCCGACAACAAAATAAACTACAATGCTGATAATAATAATCAAAACCAATGCCGCTATTACAGCCCCGCACCCGCCTTTTTTCTTTCCGTAAACAGGGCCCGGAGGCGCTGCAGCCGGCTCCTGAATTTCAGCCAATTTCCGTTCGGCATCAGCGAAATTCTCCTGTATCTGCTGGTTTATACCCGGCATTGGGATAAAACGCTGAGCAAGAGCGTTTACCTCGTTTATTAACGGAGGGATGTCGTTATTTGATGGGTCATATTCCTGAGCTTTATTGAGAGCCCTTATAACTTCATCTTTCGTTTTTTGAATGTTTGCAACAAGTTCGCCTCCGGAAAAAGAACCGCTGCCGAGTTCCACCATTTGTGAGGCAAGGCGCCTTCTCTCAGCGGTATTACGCACGGCTTTCACTGCCTCGGCGGCCGCATTCTTCTTAATGTTGGTTTGCTTGTCAGCCGGCGCATTCTGTAATGCGGTATCAAACATATTCATCATTTCACTAAAACGGGGATTAGCAACCGTGCTTAACTCGCCGGCGCAAAGAGCTTTACCGAACCAGGCGCTGTAGTTTCTCATGTCCTGCTCTAATGCGCTGTCGAAATGGCTGTAAGCCTCCTTATAATTATTATTTTGCAGGGCCGCATAGGCAAGCGTCATACAGTTCTGAATCACAGAATTTGAGCCGAGAATTTCAGAAACCAATATATTGCTGCCGCAATACTCGCATGTAACATTGAGGCTGCCCTCAGGTATTTTCAGTTCGGCCCCGCAATCGGGGCATCTTGCAGATACTAATTGCATAAAATTGTCATGGTGTATTTATTAGGTTGTTACTAATTGAATAAATAAAAATACATGCATATATAATAAATATTAACGCAGCGATCATCATGCTGCACCCGCTTTTTTTGGGACTGCTAACGTGCGCGGTTGATACAGCAGGTTCCTGAACGTCCGCCAACTTCAGTCCGGCATCCGCAGAATCCTGCTCAGATTTCGAATCCTGATTCGTAACAGCATTTACTTCGGTTATAAGCGTGTTTACGTCATTATTTGAGGCGTCATATTCATGCGCTTTCTCAAGAGCTCTTGTAATTTCCTCTTTCGTCTTCTTAATGTTCGCCGCTATATCTGCTGCAGATGCCGCCATATCGGGATCTTTATCCCCCATCTCAATTTGAAGCATTTCTTCTCCCATTTTTATGTTGGGGGTAATGTGGCGGACACATTTTACAACTTCAGCGGCCGCAATTTTCTTCAGATTATTCTGTTTATCAGCGGACGCATAATTAATTGCAGTTTCAAACATGGTCATCATCTCATCAAAACGAGGATGCGCGACCGTGCCGAGCTCGCCTGTGCAGAGAGCTTTCCCGAACCATGCGCCGGAGTGTTTCAGATCGGCTTCTAGCGCGCTGTTAAAGTGGCCATAAGCCTCTTTATAATCTTCATTTTTGAGGGCGGCGTAAGCCAGAGTCATACAGTTCTGTATAACCGAATTTGAACCAAGCACGTCGGTAACCAAAATATTGCCTCCGCAGTACTCGCAAGTGACGTTAACGGCGCCTTGGGGTATATTTAAATCCGCCCCGCAATCGGGGCACTTTGCTGTAACTAGCTGCATAGGTTATTCAACCCTCCTCTGCGCATCATAGGCGCGCTTCTCCCCATCTACGAGTCCACGACTCCTGCGAGTCGTTGACTCGTGGAGCTGCGGGCAGGGGGAGACTGTTTTTATATAATTTATGATCATTATTCAATATTAGTTATTTATTATTAAAACCTGAAGCAAATAATCTCACGTCTCACGTTTCACGTCATTATTCAATCTTAGCCCATTTCAAAACCAGCGTGTTCAGCCCGTCTATATACATATCTTTAACGCGCTTACTTTTAAAATATACAATTTCATTGTATAACAAAAATATCCACGGCGCGTCGTCGATAATAATTCTCTCCATTTGATTGTAGATCACTTTTCGTTTTGCAAAATCGGTTTCTTTTAATCCAAGTTCGTAAAGTGAATCGCAAACCGGATTTGAGTAATGTGTGTAATTCGGCCCAAGCGGCGTTTTGTTTTTGGAGTAAAACAGGGCCATAAAGTTTTCAGGGTCAAAATAATCGGCGCCCCAGTTGCCGCGCCAGAAAGCAAGTTCGCCTCCCACCTGCGCGCTGCGCATGGTCGAGCCCTGCATAAAATCAAGCTGGGCATCGATGCCAATATCTCTTAATTGCGCCTGTATAGCTTCGCCCAGGAGTTTTTGAGTATCTTCATTTGTAATTGTGATTTTCAGGTTCAATCCCTTTCCGCCCGGGTAGCCAGCATCTGAAAGTAATTGTTTGGCCTTATCAGGGTCGTAAGTATAGCCTTTGGTTGAATCGGAAAACCCCGGCATACCTATTGGAATGGGCCCGTTAACTGCAGGATGGCCCTTAAACTTCAACACATACTTAATAATTTTGTCCCTGTCCAAAGCATAATTAATAGCCTGTCTCAGCTTTTTATTATCCGATAGCTGGTTATTCTTTCCGCCCGGCATATCTTTATCAAGCTGAACGCCGAGATAAACGGTATTGAGCCACGGCTGACGTACGTAATCAAATTTAAAATCCGGCCTGGGCTTTCCGTTTTCATCAAGCGCCTGGGTTAAAACCTCAGGGGTAGGCGAATAATAATCAAGCTTGCCGTTGGTGAAATCCAGGTATTCGGTCTCATTACTGCGCGTGAAGGTAACTTCAAACCCGTCAAGATAAACCAGCGGCTCGCCCAGCTTGTTCTTTTTCCAATACGTGGGGTTTTTTGTAAACACAAGCAGTTTATCAAAATCCCAGCTTACAAACCGGAACGGGCCCGTGCCAACTGGATGATAGCCAAAATTTTCTTTGTAATAATCCACGGCTTCCTTCGGATAAACAAAGCTGTAGGGCATAGTAAGTATGCTTAAGAAAGGGGCGAATGGTTTTGTTAATGTGATCACGAGTGTTGTATCGCTCGGGCACTGGATTCCTGAAATTCCCTTCACATCAAACTTATTATCTTTGATAGAATTCATATACTCAAGCGCGCCTTGTATCCTGTCCCTGAAAAGCCATGAGCCCCTTGTTTTTGTGCGCTGGTCGCAAACTCTTTCGAAGCAGTACTTAAAATCTTTGCTTGTTACTTCCCTGCCTTTTTTTCCGGGAAAGCAATTATCATCCTGGAAAAAAACGCCTTTGTTTAGAATAAAAGTATAAACCAATCCGTCATTTGAAATAGTATATGATTTCGCGATGCTTGTAACAAGCTGCATATCGCGCGTATACTCCATGAGTCCTTCCAGCGATTGCTGAAGCGGCCATATTGTCTGGTAATTGCTAGCCATAACGGGGTCGAGGTTCTCGATCCCCTGCGATTCATTATAACGGAAGATCTTATCTGAAGTCTGTTGTTTTGAGCATGAGACAAAAACAAGCGCCCCCAAAAGGAACATTAGCGGAAACTTATTCATTATTATATATGCGCCGGATTTCTAATTTATGATTCTTCAAAGATATGATTTAATTGAAACATATTAAAGATTTAAACCGGAAAAGATTTGCAGGCAAAAAAAGTTTCCGCTTATGCTTAAAATAGCTTGACAAAAGAAATTCTTTCAGTTATTTTGGAAACCAGCAAGACGAAAATAGTTTCCTGCGATTTTAGTCTTAATTTTATGGAAATTGAATTAAATAACGAAGAAAAGATCAGGATAATTGACTGCTCCCGGCAGAGATTTTTCTCAGGCGGGTTCCACAAGACAACAATCGATGAAATTGCCGCAGACCTTTTCATAAGCAAGAATACGATTTATAAATACTTCCCGAATAAAGACGCTTTGGTTGTTGAGGTCTTTTCCAACTTTATTGAAAAAATGAAAGGGCTCGTAGGCGGGGTGATCGGCTCAGATGAAAACGCCGTACAGAAATTCGTTAACCTCATTCACATACTAACTGACAACCTTGCATCTATCAACGACAAATTATTCAGGGATATGCAGGTTCATGCTCCACAAATATGGCGCAGGATAGATGAAATAAGAAAGCAATTAATGCATGACAGGCTTGGAAAACTGATAGAACAAGGCAAGAAAGAAGAGCTTTTTATTGATTACCCGACCGAAATTGTTTTGACCGTGTTTATTACATCCCTTCGCTCCGTTGTGAATCCTGAGTTTTTGATGAATTCTAACTTCGCGAAGAACGACGCTATAAAATATACTTTCCGTATTCTGCTTGGCGGAATATTAACAAAAAAAGGAATGCAGATTTTTAAAAAATTAAAATTACCGCAATGAACAAAACCTACAGGAAATTCCCGTTAATAATATTGCCTTTTATCCTGTTAATTTCGGGATGTTCAAAGAACGCAAATGTAAACGAAATAAAGGCGTCGGGGACAATTGAATCTGTCGATGTTACAGTCAGCTCCAAATCGTCGGGGCAGATAAAAAAACTGCTTGTAGATGAAGGAAGCAGGATCAAGAAAGGCGACCTGTTAGCTGAAGTTGACCATGACCTGCTGGATATCCAGCTTAGACAGGCGGAGGCTAACGTGGAATTTGCCAACGCGCAGCTGAAGCTTATGATAAGCGGATCGCGCAAAGAAGATATAAAGCAATCCGAGGACCAGCTGAAGCAGGCAAAGATCAACCTTGACCAGAGCAGGACAGATCAGGAACGGATGAACGCATTGTTTGAGGGCGGCTCGGTGACAAAGAAACAGCTTGAGGATGCCCAGACCAAATACGACCTCTCGGCGGCGCAGTACAACTCAGCAAAAACGAACCTTGAGAAGATAAGGCGCATTGCTAGGCCGGAAGAAATAGAGCAGTCCAGAGCTAACCTGAAAAAGAACATCGCCGCGGTTGACTTATTAAAACAGAACATAGAAGACTGCAAAGTGTACTCCCCGACCGGCGGAATTGTCTCCAAAAAATATGTTGAAGAGGGCGAGCTTGTAAACCCTAATTCATCGCTTCTGAAAATATCAGATCTGGAAACGGTGGATCTGATGATATACGTAAATGAAACCGAGCTTGGGAAGGTAAAACTTGGCCAGAAGACCGATATTAAATCAGATACATACCCCGATAAGGTTTACACTGGCAAAGTAATATTCATATCGCCTGAAGCGGAATTTACTCCAAAAACGATTCAGACGCAGGACGAAAGGACCAAACTTGTATTCGGAGTAAAGATAGAAATTCCAAATTCGCAATTTGAGCTTAAGCCGGGCATGCCGGCCGATGCAACAATAAGCTTTTGACGTATTTGGACGAAGCGATAGAAATAAAAGATCTTAAAAAATCATTCGAAGCAGTAACTGCGCTCGACGGGATCTCATTCAGCGTTAAACAGAACGAGATATTCGGAATCGTGGGCCCTGATGGAGCCGGGAAAACAACCGCCATCAGGATACTGTGCGGTTTAATAATTCCCAATGAAGGGACAGCGAAGATACTTGGTTACGATGTTGTAAAACAAATCAATAAAATTAAGAAAGAGATCGGTTACCTCTCCCAAAGGTTCAGCCTGTATGCGGACCTTAGCGTAGACGAAAACATAGAGTTTTTCGCAGAAATACACGGGGTGAGAAAATACAAAGATCGTCGCGATGAGCTTCTTAATTTCATGAGGCTGACAGAGTTCCGCGGATTCAGGGCCGGGAAGCTATCCGGCGGGATGAAGCAAAAACTGGCGCTGGCATGCACGCTGATACACACTCCGAAAATTATTTTCCTGGATGAACCAACCACTGGCGTCGACCCCATTTCAAGGCGTGATTTCTGGAGAATACTATCTAACCTGCTCAAGGGCGGGATAACAATTTTGATCTCGACCCCATACCTGGATGAAGCGGAAAGATTCAGCAGGATAGCGCTTCTCAATAACGGAAAGATACTAAAATGCGATACCCCCGAAAAAATAAAAGCTGATATGCACAGGCAAATAATAGAAATAGTCACGCCTAAAATTCGGGACGCTTATGACGTTATAATAAACAATTCCGGTTATGAAGCCCAGCTGTTCGGAGACCGGATAGACGTAGTTGTAAACAACTATAAAGAAGACCTTGATACAATAGAGAACCTGCTTAAGGCAAATAAAATTGAAATTCTGGACGACCGGCTAAAACCTGTTTCGCTTGAAAACGTTTTTATTAACCTGTTACAGCATCAATAAATTTTTGGCTATGAAAAATATTAACAAACTCACTTTCATATTATTTTTATCTTTAAGCGCAGGGCTGTATGCGCAGGATAATTTATCGCTTCAGCAAAGCTTAGAGCTAGGCCTGGCAAACAGCAAGGATTTGAAGATATCAAATTCTAAAGTGATAAGCTCTGATGCGAACGTGGGCGTAGTAAGCTCGCAGTTCCTGCCGACGCTAAAGTTCTCGGCGAACTATACCAGGCTAAGCGATGTGCCTCCGTTCCAGGTGAGCCTCCCGATATTTCCGCAGCCTATTACGCTTGCCGAAACAATTCTGAATAATTACAGTTTCAAGCTTTCGCTTCAGCAGCCTGTTTTTACAGGATTCAGGCTTAATTCCCAGAAACGCTCAGCCGAATACTTCAGAGACGCAGCTAAAACAGATTATGATAAAGATGTGAATGAAACCGCTCTTGCAATCGAGACAGCGTTCTGGAATTACGAAAAAACGCTCGAAGTAAAGAACGTAATAGATGATAATATCAGGATGGTGGAAAAACATTTGACCGACACCAGGAATTTTTACGACCACGGGCTGGCGACGCGAAACGACGTTTTAAAGCTGGAAGTGCAGCTATCGAATACAAAACTCATGCAGCTTGACGCGGAAAATAACATTGACCTGGCGAGAACTGCGTTTAATAAAGCTGTCGGGCTTCCGCTTGGCGCCCACACATCTATTTCGGCTCCGGAAATTATGTTGAATGACGGATACTCAGAGTTTACGGGCCTCGTAAATGAAGCTTATAAGAACCGCGATGAACTAAAATCGACCGAAGAACGGATCAAAGCAAACCAGGAAAGCGTTACTGCCAACAGGTCGGGGTATTTCCCATCGGTTTTCGTAAACGCCGATTATTACTACAACAGGCCCAACTCAAGATACCAGCCTCCATTGGACCAGTTCAAAGGAACATGGGACCTTGGCGTAACATTAAGCTGGGATATATGGACCTGGGGTTCAACATCTAACCAGGTAATACAGGCTGAGCAGAACCTTGTACAGTCAAAGCTCTCATTAGACATGATAAAAGACAATATTGAGCTTGAAGTTAACCAGGATTATTTATCTCTGAAATATGCAAAAGAAAAAATTCAGGTTTTGAAAGAGACTATAAACCAGGCTGAAGAGAATCTCAAGATAACCGACGATAAGTATAACAACCAGCTTGCAACAAGCTCGGACCTGATTGACGCTGAAAATTCCGTGATAAGTTCGCAAACCAATTACAAAACGGCGATGGTCGATTATGAAATTGCCAAAGTTAAGCTTGATAAAGCTCTGGGGAAAAAGATCTATTAATGAATTCGATAGAAGTCAAAAATCTTACCAAAAAGTTCGGGCATTTCGTTTCAGTCGACAGCATTTCGTTCGATGTGAAAGAAGGCGAGGTATTTGGATTCCTTGGCGCAAACGGCGCCGGGAAATCGACCACCATTAAAATGCTTTGCGGAATTCTGGAAGCAACTTCAGGCGATGCTACAGTAGCGGGATACAGCATAAATTCCCAGGCAGACCTGGTTAAGATGAATATCGGGTACATGTCGCAGAAGTTTTCTTTATATAACGACCTTACTGTCAGGGAAAACATAAATTTCTTCGGAGGCGTGTACGGGCTAAGCAACAGCAAACTTAAAGAAAGAAAACAGTGGGTATTGCAGATTGCAGGGCTTGAAGGCAAAGAAGATTTTATGACGAAGAATCTTTCGGGGGGTTACAAACAGCGCCTCGCGCTGGGATGCGCAGTGATTCACGAGCCCAAAATTGTTTTTCTGGATGAACCTACCGGCGGAGTCGACCCGATCTCAAGGAGAAGCTTCTGGGACCTCATTAACCAGCTTTCAATAAGCGGAGTCACCGTATTCGTGACAACGCATTATCTTGATGAAGCGGAATTTTGCAACAGGATTATGATGATAGATGCAGGGAAAATAATCGCCGGGGGAACGCCCAAGGAGCTTAAAGAAAAATACCTTGATAAGGCTATTATCGAGATAGAATCGGACGACCTGGAAGGTTCGCTTGAGGTTTTAGACAAAGTTCCATGGATTTCGAACGCTTCTTTCTTCGGTAAATATGTTCACTGCACAACCCCGTTTGCAGATTCCACCGGCTATGATGTAAGTAAAAAAATGGAGGCGCTGAAAACCACTTTGGGACAGAACAAGGTGAATGTTTTGCGTATTACAAGAATTCTCCCAACGCTCGAAGACGTATTTGTGAACCTGCTCGAACCGGGAGGACACAAAGATGCTGCATAGGCTGTTTGCAATAGCTTCAAAGGAATTAAAGCAGGTGAGAAGAGATTCGAGAACGCTTGCGATAATTTTCATATTCCCCCTTTTCATGCTGGTTTTGTACGGCTACGCGCTGAACTTCGACGTTGACCATATACAGATAGGCATCATGGACCTGGAAAAATCTGATCTCAGCAGGGAGCTTATAAAATCTATAACAGCGTCTGGATATTTTGACGCTGTGAAATATTTCAATAACCGGCAGGAAATAAATACCGCGCTGGATAATAAAGAGGTCCAGGCCGTAGTAGTTATCCCGGAAGATCTTTCGGATAAATTTTACTCAAAGCAAACGGCCCAGATACAATATCTTGTGGACGGCGTTAACGGCAATACGGCCACAATAGCCACAAATTACCTGAACGCTGCAACCATGGATCTATCCGGCAAATACACAAAGGAGATCTTAAAGCGATCCGGAAGGGATATTTACACGCCGGTTGACCTAGAGCCTGTATTTTGGTTCAATCCCGATCTGAAAACGACAAATTACTTAATACCTGGTCTCGTATCTTCTATTCTTATCACATTATCGGTTGTATTAACGGCAATTGCGATAGTGAGGGAAAAGGAACTTGGCACTATCGAGCAGATAAACGTCTCCCCCGTTACGGCATTTGAGCTGATATTCGGCAAAGTTGTGCCTTACACTCTGATATCATTTCTCATCGCGGCTATGATAATTGTGATAGGGCATTTTTTGTTCGGCATCCAGGTAAAGGGAAGCATTCTGCTGTTGTTCTTATCAACCCTGCTTTATGTATTTGCCTGTTTGAACATTGGGATATTTGTCTCTACCGTCGCAGATTCTCAGCAGGTTGCTTTCCAAATGAGCATTATGATATCACAGCTGCCGGCGAACCTTCTCTCAGGTTTCATTTTCCCGATAGAAAGCATGCCAAAGGCGCTGCAGATACTTTCGAATATTACGCCTTCAAAATTCTATTTGGTAGCCCTGAGGTCTATCTTACTGAAAGGCACAGGAATCGGGGCATACTGGCAGCAGCTTGTTTATATGCTCATCTTCGCGACAATATTTCTGGTTCTTGCAACAATCAGGATAAGGAGGCAGAGAGCGCAATGAAAATAATTTATTATTTCATAATAAAAGAGTTCCACCAGTTCAAGCGCGATAAGAAAATGCTCGTAACTGTGCTTATAGCCCCAGTGTTTCAGCTCATATTTCTGGGATATGCCGCAAATCTTGAAGTTAAGGAAGTCCATACCGTGGTATTCGACAAAGATAAGACCGAGCAAAGCAGGAACCTGATAAATGATTTCAAAAGCAACGGTTACTTTTACATCGATTATTACGTTTCTGATTATGATGAGTTCACGCGGCTTATAACAAACGGCAAAGCTCTTCTCGGCATAGTTATACCCACCGATTTTGAAAAGAATATAGGCTCGCGAAAAACAGCCGAGGTGCAGGCGGTATTTGACGGCTCCGACGGAAACAAAGCGGCAATTGCTTCCGGTTATGTTACAGGCGTCGTATCAAAGTTCTCGCAGAGAATTTCCATGGAAACCATGCAGGTAACGGGGATGAAAAATCCGCTAACAGGCTCCATAACGCCTGAAGTGCGGGTTTGGTACAATCCCGATCTTACTACAAGATACTACATGCTGCCGGGAATTGTGGCGCTTATCATAATGCTTGTCACAACAAGCCTTACATCTTTGGCTATAGTGAAAGAACGCGAGATAGGAACGCTTGAGCAGCTGATCGTTACGCCGCTGAAATCCTATCACATCATTATCGGGAAGTTCGTGCCGTTTTCGATACTCGGATTCCTATCAATGTCGCTTGTGCTCACGGTAATGACTTTATGGTTCAGCATTCCCATAAAAGGAAGCGTAGTGTTCTTATTTTTCTCAGCATCATTGCTTATGCTTTCCTCGCTGGGACTGGGTCTTTTCATATCCACAATTTCCAAAACTCAATCCCAGGCAATGATGACGTCATCATTTGGCGTGCTTATGCCGATGATGTTTCTATCCGGGTTTGCGTTCCCGATAGAAAATATGCCGCAGATCGTTCAGTATACAACTTACCTTATCCCATTGAGGTACTTCATAAGCATTCTCAGAGGTGTCATTTTAAAAGGCATTGGCATCGAGCTTTTATGGCCGGATACCCTGGCTCTTTTCCTTTTTGGAGTGGCGATCCTGGCGCTCAGCTCGCTCCGATTCAGCAAGAAAATGGAATGAGTTCGTAAATCACAGGCGGCGACGGCAGATGACGTCATTCAAAGCTCTTGAAAAGATGCATGGGTTTTTCAAAACATGTAAGCCCATATATAATTTATTCAATAATTGCCTAAAAAACAAACATATCCTTAAAATCCGCTTAACAAATCAAACATATATTAAGTTGGTTAGTTCGCAATTTTTCCAAAACAATCGATAACTTTTTTCCGCGCTTTACGGGGAAAAATACTTGCATTTTCTGAATTTAAGATATATATTTGAGCGAATCCATGAAAAGTCCACTTTACATATTCGGCTTTTTAGCCATAGCGCTAGTTGGCGTCCTATACGCTTCAACGGAATTACAGTATTTTACTGCCAAGAGCGAACAGAGTGCAATTCTTTTGGAATGGAAGACCGGCTACGAGGATAACCTCGGCCACTTCGAGATCGAAAGAAGTGCATCGAACCCAAACAATTTCAGCAAGATTGGGGCGGTCACGGCTATAGGCAGCAACTCGTATTATTATTTCAGGGATGATGTTTCGCTTAGCACGTCAAATCCGATTTATTATTACAGGCTGAAACTCGTTGGAAATAACGGCGCTTACGTGTACTCCAATACGATTATTGTTAATCACGTTATTTCAAGTGTTAGAGATACCTGGGGCAGCATAAAGGCCATATTCAGGTAGAAGCGTTATTCAGAAAGCCGGAGTCAATCCAATTTATCTATAGATATTCCATCTAAACTTCAAGTTTTTTTTGCAGGTCATACAATTAACTATTTTTAATAAATTTAATTAACGGAATATTATGGCAGATAGTACAAACAGACCAATCTTAGATACAATTACAGATCAGGAAAAAGCCGACGGTAAGGTCATGGCGATCCTGGCTTACATCGGAATTCTTTTTGTCATTCCTCTTTTTACATCGAAGACAAATAAGTTTGTTATGTTCCATGTTGAACAGGGCATTGCTCTGTTTATATCATGGTTTGCAGTTCGTATCATCTTCATATTTCTAGACCCGATATTCTACAAGATGATAAGCGTAACTATTCCCTGCGGCGGAAGCATTATAGGTTCGTTGGTATCGCTGTTCCTCTTCATACTGATGATCATGGGAATCTTAAACGCAGCCGGCGGCAAAGTTCAGTCATTGCCCATAATCGGTTCGTTCGGCGAGAAGTTCAACCTGGTTAAATAATCCAGACATAAATCTAAAAGGAGAAAACATTAATGGAAGGACAGACCACACAAACCCCGACCGCGGGAGCCGAACAAAAAGACTGGATGACAACGTTATTATTGTGCATCTTTCTGGGATCCCTTGGCGTGCACCGTTTTTATACCGGGCATACAGGTATTGGAGTTGTACAGCTGCTGACTCTCGGAGGCTGCGGAATTTGGACAATTATCGACTTGGTCACTATTATCACCGGTTCATACCGCGATGCAGCCGGGAACCCGCTGTTGAAAAAATAGTTGATTCATTTTTCATATTCAAAACCCCCTGGCTTAATTGGCAGGGGGTTTTGCTTTTGCATAAATGAATTATAATCCGCCCCGTATTCCGAAATTCGATTCATGGAACCTTTCCGGCGGGTTGTAAATACTTCCAATCAGGATACTTAGCTCAGAAATTCTCAATAAGAAATTAGATATAGTTATATTTCGTTTACTTTCTTATATTTGGCAGGAATTATTTTGGTTTCATATTGAAAGATCGTATTCAAAACTGAAAATATAAATAAAGGAGAACATAAATGGCAGAATCTACAAGACAGGTAAACTTCACGCCCGAAGATGCGGCAAACGGAAAGACGATGGCTATTGTCGCATATCTCATTTTCTTTGTCCCCCTTCTTATGGAAGACATGAAAAAGAATAACTTTGTAATGTACCACACTGAACAGGCAATTGTGCTTGTTATAGTAAACGTTATTTGCGCTATACTCGGCACGGTCACTTGCGGAATCGGGCTGATATTATACATACCATGGCTGGTATTTCTGATAATGGGAATAATGAACGCGGCAAAAGGCGAGTGCAAACCGCTCCCGCTAATCGGCAGCTTCGGGGAAAAATTCAACCTGGTGAAGAACTAAGGTATTCATAAATTTCAGCGTTTGATCCCGGCCGGAAAACTTATCCTGCCGGGATTTTTCATTTTGAAAAGCTGTAATTCAGCATGAGAAAGGCGACCCGGCTTACGTCATGCAAACGGCCGCATGCGTTACAAATCATTTTTTTGTATATTTGCATATTCAAATCCATTCTATTTTAAATTTCTGAAAAGTTGTCTGAGTTCATTCATCTACATAATCATTCGCATTATTCGCTGCTTGACGCGATCTGCACAATAGACGGCCTGGTGGAGGCCGCAGTAGAAAACAAAATGTCCGCCCTTGCGCTTACCGATCACGGTGTAATGTACGGCGCTATTGATTTCTATAAAAAAGCTAAGAAAGCCGGCATTAAGCCTATCATAGGCTGTGAAGTATACATAGTAACAAAGGGCTCCAGGTTCGATAAGGGCAAAGACCAGTCGCAATCATTAGATACAATTCTGGGCGGCGACAGATCTTCTGCCGGCGGCAAACACTCACGCAAGGCTAATTATGACCACCTCGTATTGCTTGCCAAAGACGAGACCGGCTATAAAAATTTATTAAAGCTAACTTCCGCCGGACACACCGAAGGATTCTATTATAAACCTCGTATTGACAGCGACTTACTAAGTAAACACAGCGGAGGGCTTGTCGCGCTATCAGCATGTGCCGGAGGGGTAGTCTCTTCGCACATTGTCCGCGACGACCTTAAATCGGCAAAGGAAGCGGCGATAATTTACAAAGAAATATTCGGCAGGGATTTTTATTTGGAAATTCAGAATCATGGAATAGATATTGAACAGAAGATACTGAACTATATGCCGGAGCTTGCCAAAGAACTTGGACTGAAACTGATAGCGACAAACGATATTCATTATATAAAACATGAGCATTACATACCGCATAATCTTTACCTCTATATAAATACCGACCTATCGCGCGATAAAGAAGGTAAGAATCTTGAAACGGAATTAAGATACGGAACGGACCAGGTTTATTTCAAATCAGCGGAAGAAATGTGCAAAGTGTTTGCTGATTTTCCTGAGGCAATCCGGTCAACGCTTGAAGTGGCCGAAATGTGCAACCTCAATCTCCCGCAGAATGTTTATCACATGCCCAATTTCCCTATTCCGCAAGAAACCGGTTTGGATAATCTGGATGATTACATGGAGAAGCTTGCATTTGAAGGATTGGGGAAAAAACTGGGAAAAATTAGTTCTGAACAGTCTGCGAGATTAAGAGAAGAAATTGAAGTAATTAAAAATATGAAGTTTTCCGGCTACTTTTTAATTGTAGCTGATTTTGTGAAACACGCTAAAGCAAGCGGAGTATATGTAGGTCCCGGACGCGGAAGCGCAGTTGGTTCGCTTGTATGTTACGCGCTCGGGATCACAAATGTAGACCCAATGGCATATGACCTGCTCTTTGAAAGATTTTTGAATCCTGAAAGATTCTCAATGCCTGATATTGATATTGATTTTCAGGATG
The DNA here is from genome assembly GCA_963816535.1 of uncultured Ignavibacteria bacterium. Taxonomy (GTDB): domain Bacteria; phylum Bacteroidota; class Ignavibacteria; order Tepidaquicellales; family OLB5; genus CAWFKW01. Next base: position 318,068 of record CAWFKW010000003.1, read on the forward strand.
ACAAACGCGATGACGTTATCAATTATTCCAAACAGAAATACGGCGAGAAAGCTGTATCACAAATCGCGACTTTCAACAAACTTAAAACCAAAGCCGTTTTGAAAGACGTTGGCAGAGTCTTGAATTATCCGTTTGATACAATTAACGAAATCACAAAGCACGTCCCTTCTATTTTCGGAAAGATCAAATCTTTGCAGGATTGTTACAAAGATATTCCCGAGTTCAAACAATATTTTGATGAGTCGCCTGAAAGGAAGAAGCTGCTGAATTATGCAATTGTTCTTGAAAACCTAAACAAGAATGTAAGCATTCACGCTTCCGGCGTTGTGATTGCGCCTTCAGAAATTACCGACTTCGCCCCAATTGCCAAGGCTCCCCAGGTTGATGATGTTTTCATGACGCAATATGATATGAAAATGCTGGAGGATGTGGGTTTGATAAAGATGGACTTCCTGGGACTGAAAGAATTAAAAATTCTTCACCAGACAGTCGACCTGATAGAGAAACGCCTTGGCGCTAGAATTGATCTGGATAATTTGAAATTTGATGATAAAGCCACCTTCCAGCTGTTTTCTGAGGGTCATACAATAGGGGTGTTCCAATTCTCAAAACCGAAGATGCGCGAGTATTTATCCAAGCTGAAGCCTAAGGATATCAACGACCTTTCAGCAATGAACGCGCTATATCGTCCGGGCCCTATGGACGTAATTCCCGATTTCATTGAAAAGAAACATGGCAGGAAAGAAGTTACCTACCTGCATCCTGCCATGGAACAGATATTGAACAATACATACGGGATAATAGTCTACCAGGAGCAGGTTATGCGGCTTGTAAGAGTTATTGCCGGCTATTCGCTTGGCAAAGCTGATATTGTCCGCCGCGCAATGGGAAAGAAAGATGAAAAGCTGATGAAGGAGCAGGAAAAAGAGTTCATAACCGGAGCTGCGAAAAATGGCTACGACAGGAAAATCGCAAAAGAGATATTCCGGTTAATATTAAAGTTTGCCGATTATGGTTTTAATAAATCGCACAGCGTGGCTTATTCAATACTCGCTTACTACACAGCATATCTTAAGACTCATTACCCGCTTGAATTCATGACATCGCTTCTGAACTGCAGAAAAGATGATACGGACGAAATGGTTCTGCTTATTCATGAATGCAAGAGGATGAAAATTCAGTTAAGCATGCCTGATATAAATAAGTGTTACGCTGATTTCACAATTGATGACAGCGAAGAAAATAAAATATTGTTTGGCCTCTCCTCTATTAAGAATGTTGGCAGGGCCGCTGTAGATAATATTATTAAAGAAAGAGATACAAACGGCCCGTTCGAGAACTTTGTGGATTTTTGCTGTAAAGTTGACCCGCGGGTAGTCAATAAAAAAACATTTGAATCGCTGATATTCGCCGGGGCTTTTGATTCGCTAGACCACAACAGGAGAAAGCTGTTCGATTATTATGAACCCGTTCTGCAGAAATTCAGCAATAAGAAATCCGAAGCGGCGGGGCAATCATCTTTATTCGGCGGGAGCAAATCCCGTACGGCTATTAAAGATACGGTGATGGATCCCCAAAGAGATTATGACGACTGGTCGGACCGTGAAAAACTTTCGCATGAAAAATCAGTTTTGGGGCTTTACATAAGCTCGCATCCGCTTGCAGATTATGAAAATGAACTGAATAAGAACTCAACTTTGAAATTCGGCGATGTGAGCGACAGCGAAACCGAAGGCATTGACGTTTCAAAGCTTTCTTCGGTAAGAATGTGCGGCATTATTACCGATTTGAAAGTGAAGCAAAGCAAAAAAGGCAACCGTTTCTGCGTTTTCACACTGGAAGATTTTACAGGTATGGGCGAATGTGTTGTTTTCCCGCAGGTATTTGATAAAAACAGGGAGATCCTTCAAAATGACGCAATTGTTATGGTGACCGGCAGGCCGGAGGAAAACGGGGATTCCATAAAACTACTTGTAGATGATGTAAGGCCGCTTGTCAGGAGTTCAAAAAACGGGCAAAGCCATGAGGCAATTGAGAGAATAACCATTAGAATTCGTTCTAACTCCTTTGAAGCAGGTAAGTTAAAGGAAATCAAAGCGCTTGCGTCACGAAACGGAGGGAACTCAAGTTTGTTTATTAATTTAGACGGGACAATGATGGAACTTCCTGATGTGAAAATCAATTATGATGAATATGCAAAAAAGACTCTGGATGAGATCTTCGGAAGCGAAAATGTAATTGTAAAATAATAATAAATATCATATTTTAGGAAAACTAAACGAATAAAAAGGAGTAACTACTTTAATGCATCCAATCGAAATAACAGACGCTAACTTTGAGCAGGAAGTTTTGAAATCCGATGTGCCGGTTTTAATAGATTTGTGGGCTGTGTGGTGCGGACCGTGTAAAATGATCGCGCCTTTTATTGAAGAGCTTGCCGGCGAATACCAAGGCAAAGTAAAAGTAGGCAAAGTTGACGTTGACAACAACCCTAACGTGTCGATTCAATACGGCGTTAGAAGCATTCCGACACTGCTGTTCTTTAACGGCGGAAAAGTAGTCGACCAGATAATCGGCGCAGTGCCCAAAACAGCTATCGCGCAAAAAATTGACGCACAGTTACAGGCAGTCTAGATCTTTACTATAAGTTTTTTCCAAAGAGACCCGCTGAAATTCAGCGGGTTTTTTGTGTGGCCTTAGTCCCTGCGTTTCCCTTCCATTGTAAAATCCCTTCAATCACTTCATCACATTCATGGTATCGATACGCATATTCAAAAAAATTAGCATATTATTGCTATTTTATTATTTTTTGTTTATATTTAAATTTTATGTGCGATAATGTTCGAAAATATAGTAGAGTTAATCGGGGCAAGTAAGGATTTCGTAATAACAAGCCATGTAAATCCTGATGGCGATTCGATAGGAAGCGAAATAGCATTTTACAAATACCTTAAAAAAGCCGGGAAAAACGCAAAAATCATCAATTTTTCACAAACGCCGTACAATTACAGGTTCCTCGATGAAAGGAATGTGATTGAAAAATTCGACGAATACAAGCATAAGGAGATTATAAAAAGCGCCGATGTGGTCCTTCTTCTTGACACAAACGAATATTCGAGAACAAGGGCTATGGAGCCTTATGTAAAAGCAAGCATTGGCAAAAAAGTCTGTATAGACCATCACGAGGGCATTAATTCAAACGGGTTCGATCTTTTTATATCAGATACAGTTTCTCCTGCCACAGGGGAAATTTTATTTAAGTTCTTTGAGAAAATAGACGTAAGCTTAATTGATAAAGAAATGGCTGTAGCGCTTTACACAGCCATAATGACGGATACTGGTTCATTCAGGTTTCCGAGGACAAGCGCTGAAACGCACAGGATAGCGGCTGAACTTATTAACAGGGGCGCGGCGCCTTTTGGAATTTATTCAGAGGTTTACAACCGGTCCACGCCGGGAAGGCTTAGGCTGCTAGCAAGATTTTTGAACAATTTTGAAACCGCGTATGACGGAGCTGTAGTTTATTCGTTTCTTAAAGCGGTTGATTTTTCCGATACAGGCACAGATGAGATGGATACAGACGGTTTCAGCGCGCACCTAATGAGCGTGGATAAAGTGAAGATCAGCATAGTCATGCTGGAAACGCCAAGAGGGGTAAAACTGAGCTTTCGGTCAAATGATAATATAAGGGTAAACGAGCTTGCCGGGAAATTCGGGGGCGGCGGCCATATGAACGCTGCAGGCGCTTTTGTGCCGGGCGCGGATTTTGAGATGGTAAAAAACGAAGCTGTTTTGAAATGCAAAAGTTATTTACAGATTAAGGAAAATCTTTGAAACATTAAAAATAATAATCAGGCGGAGACATAAATGAAACTAAAATTCGAGGTTAAGAAAATTAAAGATGTTAAGACCGATGCAGTTGCATCTTTTACTTTCGAAGACTCAAGGGATACGAAATTACACTGGCTTAACACGCTGTTCAAAGGCGAGCTTGCCACTTTAATAGAAAGCGCGGATTTCAAAGGCGGCATTGGCGAAAATACCATGGCTTATATTAACGCCGATATTAAAGCTAAGAGGCTTCTGATCGCGGGGCTTGGGAACTCTAAAGAGATAACGTTAGAAAAACTCAGATTAGCATATGCATCCGCCGCAAAAAGACTAAACAAGCTTAAACTGAATTCAGGCGGATTCGAAGTGCCCGACCTTGCCTTTATTAAATCGATTGTGAACTATTCGGTTTACGATATAATGCAGGCTATCGCAGAAGGCGTTCTGCTTTCGCAGTACCAGATCAAGAAGTATTCCGAAAAAAGCGATTTTCAGCCGCTGGAAGAAATTGTATTCTTTACAGATTCGCCCAAGTTCACCAAAGAAATAAGCGATATTGTAAAAGACTCAAAAATAATCAGCGACGCAGTTTTTATGGCAAGAGATCTGGGCAACGAGCCTTCGAACTCGCTATACCCCGATAAGTTCGCAGAGTTAGTGAAGAAATCATCCGCTAAGGCAGGTTACAGCGTTACCGTTTACGATGAGAAGAAGATAAAGCAGCTTGGAATGGGCGGCCTGACGGGCGTTGGGCAGGGCAGCGCAAACCCGCCGAGATTTCTTATCCTTCAGTATTTCGGCAGCTCAAAATCAGAGAAACCTGTTGTTCTGGTTGGCAAAGGCGTTACGTTTGATTCAGGCGGAATTTCTTTGAAACCCGGACAGGGAATGGAAACCATGAAAATGGATATGTGCGGCGCGGCGGCTGTTGTAGGCGCTTTCGAAGCAGTTTCAAGGCTCAAGCTGAGGGTAAACGTGATCGGACTGGTTCCATGCACTGAGAATATGCCGAGCGGAAACGCCATAAAACCGGGCGATATTATTACCAGTTATAACGGATTTTCGATCGAGGTTGATAACACCGACGCAGAAGGCAGGCTGATACTTGCCGACGCGCTTGGTTACGCGGCAAATTATAAACCTAAAGCAGTTATAGATGTTGCCACGCTGACCGGCGCCGCCGTAGTTTGCTTTGGCAACACGTGCGCAGGAGTAATGGGCAACGAAGCCGACCTGATAAAGAAGATCTTCAGCGCGGGCGAAAAGACTTATGAAAGAGTGTGGGAGCTTCCGCTTTATGAAGAATATGAAAAACTTATGAAAAGCGATATGGCTGATATAAAGAACATAGGCACAGCCAGAAAAGCAGGAACAATACTCGGCGGTATCTTCCTCAAGAAATTTGTTGATTCAAAATACAGCTGGGCTCACATTGATATAGCGGGAACGGCGTTCGGTATCGGCGAGCCTACAGATTATATGGCGCCGGGCTCGACCGGATACGGAGTCCGCCTGTTTGTTGAGCTTCTGAAAAGCTTCCAGGGACATTAATAGTTATTTTAAAAAGCTGGCTTTAACTCAAAAGCCGGCTTTTTTTATGCCCAATATTGACATGCTATTTGCGCAAAGAATTCAGCATTGCATCCCAATTGGTTTTTAATGATATATTACGCCTGTTCACTGCGTAATTTTTCAAAAATAAAATTATTGTAAACATATCGGAGCGCCCAAAAAAATAAGCCGGCCGTCAAGCATACTCTGGATACTGACGCTGATAAACTTCTTCAATTATTTTGACCGGCAGGTGGTATTCCCCCTGTTCTCATTCCTGAAAAAAGATTTCACTCTTTCCGATTTCCAGCTTGGTTTGCTTGGCACTGTGTTCATGGTTGTCCATTCGTTGGCTTCGGTCCCGCTCGGGATACTGGCCGATAGGTGGACGCGCCGGAAAATCATTTCGTTCGGCGTTATGCTGTGGTCGCTGGCAACGTTTTTCTCAGGGATAGTAGGGAGTTTCTACCAGCTGCTGGGGGCCAGGAGCGTGGTTGGGGTAGGCGAAGCCGCATACGGCCCTTCGGCAACGTCGCTGCTCGCGGATAAATTTCCCGAAGAAAAACGCGCGTGGGTAAATTCGGTCTTTCATCTTGGCATGTTCGCAGGAGGAACGCTTGGAATGGTTCTGGCGGGCGTGATAGGGACCAATCTTGGCTGGAGAACCTGCTTTTTTATTGTCGGGATACCCGGGTTTATTCTCGCACTGATAAGCTGGAACATCCGCGAAGACCGCGAACATCACGGGCACGTGATGGATATCGAGCGCAATTACTTAAGGATATTATTCAGCATCTTTCCTTATATCACTATTCTTGCCGGCGGGATCCTTCTTGCATTTACATCCGGAGCAATAATAAGCTGGATAACTGAATTCATTGTGCGATACCATAATCTTACGGTCGAACAGGCTTCGGTATGGATAGGCTCAATAGTGCTTGTTGCGGGGCTTACGGGAATCTACGCCGGCGGAAAACTGGCCGACCGGCTTCACAGGAAAGCTATTCCGCGTTCATTTGTAATTGCCCTGGGTTTCTTAATAGCCACTCCCCTGCTGATAGTCATAGTTAACACGACAACTACGTATATCCTGCTTGTAAGCCTGTTCCTTGGTACATTTTTCATGGCGTGGTATTACGGCCCCGTTGTAGCTCTGATTCAGGACATAGTTCCCGTGAATGTAAGGGGCACAGCATACGCTTTTTACCTGTTCTTTATCCATTTGCTGGGCGACACCATTTCTCCTTCGGCTATGGGTAAGCTCTCTGACCTATATAGCCTTAAAACAGCATTTTATCTTCCTATTGCAACTAATTTTCTGGGAGGTATGTTCTTTTTCTTGACCACATATTTGATCAGAAAGCAAAACAAAAAATAACTCACATCACCGGCATACTTAAGTTCATTATTTTAAAATAAGTTCAACGGGTAATTTTAGAATTTTGTTTAAACGATTAATTTGCCTGTTATTTTATAAAAAATCTTGGTAAAATTGAGGTTTGCAGTCTGTTTTTTCAATTTTCGCGGATTTTTGAAACTTTATCGCTAATTGAGGCATACAATAAAGTAGGGGCATCTGAACCAAAGATTTGGATAAAAAAAAAGAAAATAAGAATATAGAATCTTCTCAAAATAAGCTCCGCTGCATAAACATTGATTGTGTTTTCAACAGCGCTAACGATCAGGGACATGTACGCAATACATGCAACCATCCAAAGCTATATGTCGAAAGCAAGTTTGCCGATATTACAATCGCGATCTGTTCTGAGTTCCGTTCAAAAAAAGACTACTCTTTCGAGAAACCCACGACTTTAATTGACCTGAAGACGAGGGAAAAAACAGAAGTGTCGGGCGTTCCGGATCTTTCAGCAGAGCCTGTTGAAAAAGTCACAACAGATGATTTGCAGAAAGGGCTCACTCCGGAACAGCAGGAGAAGCTGCTCAGGATAGAACAGGTCAGCGAACCTGAGAAGCCGAAAATTGTTGAGGCTGCCCCGCTTTCCACCGAAGAACTGACTCCGTCCGAGATATATAACCTCACTGACAGGCCGGGAACCGACTTCCTTATACTGAAAAAGTTATACCGGCCGAATATGAAACGCGGTATGTTGTTTTCAATAGTTGTTCATATCATCGCTTTGATCCTGCTTTATGTGCTGGTTTCTCCAAAAGAAAACAAGATCGACCCTACGCAGCAGCAAAAGATTATTGTAGTTGAAGACGTGGAAACGCCGAAGTTCGATCCGCCGGACGTAGATAAGATTAAGGAAGATGAAGAAAAGGAAAAATCTGAAGTTAAGGATAATAATAAGGATGTCAGGCCGAAAATAAAACCGAAATCGATCATTCCGAAGATAAACCGGCCGCGAAATAAGACTGAAGACACTACTCAGATCGCTAAGCTCAACGTGGATTCGCTGCAGCATATAACCGATTCTCTGCTGGCGGCAAAGAACAAGATAGATACAAACAAACTGAACCTGGCCGATTCACTTAAGGCGACTTACTCAGAGAACGCCATAGGGATGAGCCTCTGGTACCCGAAGAACTGGAAGCTGACCGATAACCGGAGCGTTAACCTGAACCAGGAACAGTTCAACGGCGTTATTATTAACACCGATTCCGCAAGCGATGACCCGGGCGCCGTCCAGATATTCATTCAGATAGACGACCCTCAACACAGCGCGTTCAATAAAACTACTTATAAAAATCCTTTCCAGATGGATGATACCACGCGCGCCGGATTCTCTACCGACCCTGTGCTGACAGGGGCGAAACGCATTTCTTACAAATTCTTCATTTTCAGCGACGACGTTGGCAAAAAAAATGTTTATGTGAACACAGAGACTAAGAAAGATCTGTTCGACAAATACAAACCTTTTATTGACGCGATTGTACGTTCAATAAAAATTGTGAACAACCCTCTATCAACGGATAAAAAAACTCCTCCCTGATATTACCATCCGGCAAGCGCCGGAATAACCTACTCTAATTACTCTTCACGCATTATTATTTAATTTATCCAAAATTGAACCTCGTAACAGAAAACATTAAGGATCTTATCATTGAAAAAGCTAAGGCTCTTGGTTTCGTAAGCGTTGGATTTTCCAAAGCTGATTTACTTGAAGAAGAGTCTGCCCGTCTTAAAAAATGGCTCTCAAATGGTTATGCCGCTGATATGAATTGGATTGAAAAGGGGTTCGATAAGCGTAAAGATGTTAAGCTCATTCTTGAAAACTCCAAAAGCGTAATATCGCTTGCCTATAATTATTATACGCCGGTTGAACATGACCAGTCCAAGCCTAAAATCTCCCGTTATGCATGGGGTAAGGATTATCATAAAACGCTAAAGAAGAAGCTTAGAGAATTAAGTGAATATATAAATGAGATTGCCGCGTCCGCCGTTGGCGGACTTGCAATTAGGAGTTACGTAGATGACGGCCCTGTAATGGATAAAGCATGGGCAGTGCGCTCAGGCATTGGATGGATGGGAAAGCATACAAATGTTATCAATCCTGAATTCGGCTCATGGCTTTTTCTGTGTGAGATAATTACAAATCTGGAGTTTGAAAATTATGATACACCAATAACAGATCTGTGCGGAGGGTGTAAGTTGTGCATACAGGCATGTCCTACAGGCGCAATAGTTGAAGAATACAAAGTTGACGCTAATTTATGTATATCATATCAAACGATTGAAAACCGCGGAGAAATCCCGAAGAGCATAAACCTTGACGGCTGGCTCTTTGGCTGCGATGTATGCCAGGACGTGTGTCCGTATAACTCGCCTAAATATAATCAGGATTGCAGGGATGAGAATTTTTATCCGAAAGAAGAATTATTTGGCGATGGGGTCTGGAAAACCAAATCCGATCTCGAACAAATCAAAGAGGACGAGTTTAACAAAATCTTCGCCGATTCACCTATAAAAAGAACTAAGTTTAAAGGATGGAAGAGAAATATAAATCCAATCCCTGACAAAAGCTGAAATTCCTGACCTTGAGGTCATTACAACAACTATAATGAACTAAAGGTAAACAGTTGATAAAATAAAAAAGCCCGTCAATTAATTGACGGGCTTTTATAAAACTTTTAAAGCAGCCCCCGTTAGTCCATTTGGTAAGTGCCGTCCCAGTGGATGGTCAATGTGTGCAGCGTGCATGCGTCCACATTTGTAAATATTACCGCATTACCCGGAACATCCGTGATCTTTATGTCAAACTTACATGTTGTTCCATAATCAGCGGGAATAGTTACATGAACCGTTGACTGGTCGTTGAACATATCGTTGGGAAGTATATCATTGCCCCAATTTGTGGTCTCAGAGGGAGTGACATAAATGTTGTTCAATGTAACGCCTGTGTTGTTGTAAATATCAAACGCCAGAGCCTGCGCAGAAGCATTTGAGTTTGAAACGAGAATCAGCGCAACGAACAGCGCCGCTGTAAAAAGAAGTTTTTTCATGTATTTATTAGTTGATTAATTAATAATTCGAACACAAAGATACACCATTATACGCCAATAGCAATAGCCGGCAAAATGCCCGATTCTGTCACACTCGCCTTAAATCACCTGTTTAAGAGCATGTAATATTTCCCACGGGCATAACTAAATAAATCCGAAAAGAGGAAGAACTTGACCCGCAATCTATTCTCTACTCTACTTTCCTCTCAGTATAAGAGTTGGGAGTGAGGTTACAATGGCGAATAAAGTACTTGAATAAAAAAATCGTGCCACGACTGAGAGTCGTAGCACGATTAAGAATCTTCAAATTTACTATTTATTCTTTGTCCAATATTTCCAGCTTAAGCTCTTCGCTTGAGCCGCGCACGTCAGGATAATACATTAACATTCCTGTTGCGGGCAGTACGTTATATTTACCCGGAATTTGCGCGCGAATCAGGTATGAAAATTCATAAGTATCCCCGTACATGTATGTCGCAAAGAAAGATACGCGGTTATCCCGGATATCTTTATCGGCGTACCACCAGCGCCACCAATAGTAATCCCATCCGGAATAATCCTTTTCCTCTTCTATAGTATAAGCCCAGTCGTCTTTAACAACCTCGCATCCTGAAGGAAGCGGATCTTCTAGCATGAAATACTGGTTATTCTGTTCTTTTGACTGCACCTTTACCTTGACCAGAATGATATCGCCTGAATTAACCGTACCGTCGAAGTAACTTTTTCTGTAAGTTATCTTATCGCTGTTATAGCTCTTATACTGTTCAAGCTTGAAGTATTCTTTCTCGACCCTGAACCCGTTTTCGCGCGGTTTTATATTCTCTTCATTTGTGTAATACCTCAGGTCTGAAGCCACATATACTTTTCCGGGACCGTTCTTTTCTATCCGTATTTCGTTAGCCCCTGCTTTCAGCTTGGCGCCCGGGATTTCAATTTTGCCTTCCTTATCAAAAATATTCGCTTTAGTCATGTTCTTATCAAGAAGCTGTTCATTATTAACAAATATCTTGACGTTGTAATCAGGGTCAAGCTCCTTCAGATGATTTGAGGTAGTCGACCATTGCGTAAATTATGAACGCTGTGGATTGCGTATTCCACCAACCGCCGCCCTGGCGCTGGATCATAAGCCAGCGGATAGCTTTGTTCAGTAATTCCGGATTATCCTTCAGGCTAATCGGGTCGGCTATTAACGCTTTCACAGCCATTGCAGTAGTCTGGATCTTATCATCCTGCCATGAATAATGCCATGCCTGCCCGCCCCAGAATGAAGCGCCTTCGCCTGCGCTTTGAACATGGCTGACCAGCAGATCGTTGTACTTTTTTACCATTTGTTCATTGCCGATATTTCTGGCTGTCATAGATAGCAGCGAAATCGCGTAATCATTCAGTGTAGCGTCGCTTAATTCCTTAAACTGGTCCTCATAAATCTTTGTATCTTTTTTGTCAACATAAGAGAGTGTGTATATCATATATGCTCTTGTTGTTGCGTCAATATCTTTGTTCGATAATTGGCTTTTTAGCGAGGCTATGCCCTTGCTCATAACGTCTTTATGTACAGGATAACCGGCCGCTTCGCCTAATGACAGACCATAAATAACATATGAAGTCATAAACGGATGCGTCTGGTCATTGGTCCACCAGCCCCAGCCGCCGTCATAATGCTGCATAGAATATAACTTGTTATAACCGGCGTCCACCATCTTCGGAAGGTCTTTTTGTGTAGCTTCACTAATAGGCGCGTTAAGTTCTTTATATGTATTGGCGACAATCACAGTCGGCAGGAATTTGCTCATTGTCTGCTCCACGCAGCCATAGGGATACCCCACTAGCTCATCCAGCGCAGAGAGCATTGTAGATGCCAGCGACGGATCGACGTTTAGCGTCAGTTTTGCACTGCGCAGATCTGTATACTCGGGGATAGTAACGTATTTTATCTCGGTTTTGTTTACGTCCGAGACATCCATCGCCTGGTAATCTGCCAGCTGCAGCCCGTGGGGCTGGATAGGCACGCTGATTTCAACTGCATCAGATTCTTCATCCGTCAACGCAGTTGCCGTGAGTTTTGCCATTCCCATAGGCTCGCTAACTTTAACTTTCCAGTCGATTCGTTTCTCTTCATTTTTACCCATGGTAATCATTTGCTCTTTAGGATCGCCGAGAATCTCAAGATTCTCAACCTTCAGACTTAACTTAGTCTGCTTTTCTGAGCTCAGATAATTATGAACTATAGTCGAAATTGTTACCTCATCATTTTGCTGGAAGAAGCGCGGAGTCTCCATTCTTACCAAAAGGTCTTTATGCGTCATCACAGTGTTGGTCATCTGCCCGACTTTTGTATCTGCAGTTATCACGCGCGAAGTTATTCTCCACGTAGTAAGGTTATCAGGGAATTTTACTTTGACAACGGCCATGCCGCTTTCATCTGTCATAACCGAAGGCGTCCAGCATATTGCATCCCTGAAATCGCTTCTGAGGTCAGCGGCGACAAATTCTTTCCCGCCCAAATTCCTAAAGTCTTCGCCGCTCTTATCATCTCCTTTACTAAGTTTCTTTTCTTTTACATCAGCAGTTTTTAGTTCATCTTTTGCTACAGGAGCTTCTTCCCTCTCTATTTCAGTGTGGACTGAACCGTCCATCATAATTCCCTGGTTCTCGGACTGCACAGGATTTCCAAAATACACACCGTCATTATCCGTGCTCATATTTATTTCAATTGTCCGCCCTTTTCTTACGGTCAGTTCCTTTTCGCTGTCTTTGGTTTTCTTTCCCTTCATCACGCTCAACTTATAATCGCCTGAAGGAAGCTTAAATTCAAAGCTTCCGTCATCGCCGGTAGTGCATGCTACATAATCGTCATCAATAACGATTGTTGCGTATTGCAGTGCATTTCCTGACTTATCAGTAAGCCTGCCCTTAACGGTGCCAAGCTCGCTTTCGCTTGTATTCTTTATATTGAATCTCTCATAAATGGTTATCAGTCTTGAATAACCGTAATAATAATACGAGTTACTGTAATGCGTCGATACAGAATTCCATTTTGGCGAATAGAAGAACTGCCTGATATCCTTTGTAACATCAGGCTGTATCGCATAGATGCTTTCATCAACCACGCCTATTGAAACTTCGGAATTCGGGACAGGGTTGCCGTTCTTATCGGTTACTCTAACGGTCATAGTTCCGTCTTCTTTGGGTTTGTAGCTGGTCTTATCTGTCCCTATAGAAACGTTCAGGAATTTATTCTCAGGCAAAACCATGACAGACTTGCTGTTACTATAAAATGCCCCGGCGCTTACATAAGATACGCTTATATAAAAATTCGGCGTGCAGTTATCTTCCACAGGTATCTCTATTAACTTAGACGTGCCTTCAATTTTTTCGACCCTGTATGATAATATATTGTCATTCTGAGTTGTTATTAGCACATTAGCGCCGGGAGTTGTAGTTACGATCAGCGCTTTACAAGTCTCGCCCGGTTTATACGATTCTTTATCCGGGAATATCTGAACGGCGCCGGACTGGTTATACCACCACCACATATCGCCGTTAGATACGTAAGCATAGGTTTCAGTCGTGACTTTTTTGCCCCTGTCGTCGGTAGATTTAACTTCTATATCGTAATATCCTTCATCCTTCGCTTCGAATGAAGCCACACCAAGCCCGTCGCTCATTGTCATTCCATTTACGGTGGTCACATATGACTTTTCCTGTTTATAGTCCGGATACTTGCCCCAAGTAACCTTGTTGACCGTGGCTTCAAAATTAACTCCGCCCTTAACCTTATCCGAAAAATCGGCAGCGCGGACTTCAAGATTTACTTTTTCGCCCGGTTTGTATAAATACTTATCTGTATTGGCAACAAGATAAAATTCGGCGCGGGTAACATAAACCGTCTTTGTAGCCTGGATCTCTCTCCTTGATTTATCAACAACTTTGGCCTGAATTATGTATATAAAATCTGATTCATATGTCCGGTTATTATCATAGTAATCATAATACATCCAGTTATTGTATTTTGACTTAAAATCTTCTTTGATGTTATAATCAAAATCAAACCTTCCGTCTTTATCAAGTTTCCCTGAGCCTGTGTAAATAAAATCGGCGTTATTATATTTCTGGTTATCCGGCTGGTTCTCATAATAATCTTCATACCACCATTTGTATTCAGAAAAATACCACCATGGTTTATAAAAAGTTTTCTTGTAAACATTATAAGTAACTTCTGCATCCTGAACTGCAGCGCCAAAATAATAATCAGCCTTTATCGTACCTTTTATATCGTCGCCATTTGTATACTGGTCCTTATCCAGGGTAACATCAACTTTATACTCAGGCTTTTTATATTCTTCCACCTGGAAAGCGCCGGTATACTGCTGGTCCTTATCAAGCTCGGCATAAATATAATACTGCCCCAGCGCCGCGTTATCCTCAATATAGAATTCGCCATCGAAGCTGCCGTCGGAGTTTGTGCTCAATACCTGCTTATTGACCTCTGCTCCTTTTGAGTCCTTAATCTTTACTGTAATTTCGCGTGATGGAATATTCTGGAAACCATCAGGAGCTGATTTTCTGATTGTACCTTTAAATTCAACTTTGGATTTTGGCCTGTAAACGGGCTGGTTAGTGTAAATATAGACAGAATACATATTCGCGCCGTACCCGAAATAGAGATACGGATCTGAGACCGCGATATCATCGCCTTTTCTTCCAATCACCAGGGGATAAACCACGTTATTTGCGGCCGCAAATTCCCTGTCCGATTCATCAATACCTTTGTAGAAAAGTCCGTTCGAGGTTCTTCCTACCCCGATCTTTTTGGTTCCCATATAAAAATTGAGATCCACGTCGTTAATCGGTTCGCCTGTCTGCCTGTCAATAGTATACGCAAGAACCGAATTATTCGCCGCCTGCGATATCATGCCGATATCCGAAACAAAAAATCCGCCGTATGCGACTTTATTTTTATACGAACAGCGTATTACAAAAGCTCCTTTGCTTTTCGGTTTGTATGTAATGGTTTCGTATGAATAGAAATAACTATCCGAACCCTGCGTCTTAAAAGTTTTATCAAAGCTATCAACTTCTTCGCAGAGCGAAAGTAGATTTGTGCTGTCTTTGCTCAGCACATCAATGGCGTAAGTAGATGTCTGGCGCGAAAAGAACCCTTCAATATCTTTAATCTTATAGATAGTGAATTTGAATTCCGGCTTCTTTATAATACTATAGGCATCTATTGTTATGCTCACATCCTGACCGGATGCGTAAAAATTATTAGTATATAATGTAAAGCTCGAATTATAATCATCAACCTGATTATCCTGAGCCTCCGCGCGAAATGCAAAGGAAAGCGAAAAAATGAAGAGCATTGGTAAAACTATTCTGGTAAGCATGTCTTAAATTCAGTTAATTTTCTGTAAATAATAGATATTCATTACTGATTTATATCAAAATTAGCTAAAAATGTTCCCAATGATAAGTGAAAAGATTGAATTTATCGTCAGGCCCGCAACGGTCAACCGAAAGTAACTGTTAATTTGACCTTAAAACATTAAATTTGAAGTTACAATGCTTTCAGTTTCTAACATATCTGTTCAATTTGGCTCGAAAAAGCTCTTCGATGACGTTTCTTTTATAGTCAACCCGAAAGACAGGATTGGCCTGGTTGGCTCAAACGGCACAGGAAAATCGACTTTACTGAAAATTATCAACGGGCTGCTTGACCCGGACGCCGGGCAAATAGCTATTTCAAAGCATACCACAATTGATTACCTGCCGCAGGATGGTATTTCATACAGCGGGAAATCGCTCTACGAAGAAGTCTATACCGGGCTTACAGATATTTCATCCGTCAAAGATGAAATAGATGACGTTCAAAGAGATATGGAGAGCATTACCGACAGAACTTCGGAAGAATATATGGAACTTGTTGAAACGCTTGGAGAGCTTCAGCATAAATTTGAGGATTTAGACGGCTTTAAAATTAAAGCTAACATTGAGAAAATCCTAGAAGGACTGGGATTTACCTCTATTGATTTTGAACGCCCCACAGAAGAATTTTCCGGAGGATGGCAAATGAGGATAGCTTTGGCAAAGCTGCTTCTCAGCGAGCCTTCAGTTTTGCTTCTTGACGAACCCACAAATCATCTGGATATCGAATCGCTTATCTGGCTTGAAAGCTTTCTGAAATCTTACGAAGGCGCAATTATTCTTGTATCGCATGACAGGACTTTCCTTGACAACATAACTTCGAAAACGGTTGAGATCTACACGGGAAATGTGACAATCTATCCGGGCAACTATACATTCTACGTGAAGGAGAAGGAAACACGCAAAGAACTGCTTGAAAAACGTTATGAAAACCAGCAGAAATATCTAAAACAACAAAACAGGTTTATTGAAAGATTCCGTTCCAAGAATACCAAAGCCACGGCGGTGCAGAGCAGGATTAAAATGCTTGAAAAGCTTGAGATAGTTGAGATTGAGAATGAAGAGTCTGCTATCGATTTCCGTTTTCCGCCTGCAACCCACTCGGGGAAAAGAGTACTTGACCTGAAAGAGATTTGCAAGAACTACGGCGATAACCGTGTTTTGATAGATCTGGATTTGGAAATTGAGCGCGGAGAAAAAATCGGTTTAGTCGGAAAAAACGGCGCAGGTAAATCAACGCTCGCCAGGATCATGAGAGGTACCGAGGAATTCCAGAAGGGCCACAGGAAATTAGGGCACCAGGTTGAACTTGAATATTACTCGCAGCATCAGGCCGATTCGCTTGACCCGAAAAATACCGTTTTAGGAACTCTGGATGCTGTGGCAACCGGCGATGTGCGCAAACAGCTGAGAAATATTTTAGGCAGCTTCCTCTTTCGCGGGGATGATGTATTCAAAAGCGTTTCAGTGCTTTCAGGCGGCGAGAAATCGCGCCTGGCGCTGGCAAGAATGCTGCTAAAGCCCTCTAATTTTATTATCCTCGACGAGCCGACAAACCATCTTGATATGAACTCAAAACAGGTTTTAATGAAGGCGCTGGCAAGATACGAAGGAACAATACTTATAATCTCGCACGACAGAGAATTTCTTGACGGAATAGTAAGCAAAATTATTGAAGTTAAAGATCATAATATAAAGACTTATCTTGGCAACTGCAGTTATTACCTGCAAAAAAGAGAAGAAGAATTGGTCAGTCATTCTACATCCCTGAAAAACCACAGCGATTCTAATTCGAACTCCAATGGGGCTGCGAAAAGGTCCAAAGAGAAAAAAAGGATTGAAGCTGAAACGCGGAACAAAATTTATAAAACCTCAAAGCCTATAAAAGATAAAATCGTAAAAATAGAATCGGCAATTAAACTTAATGAAGAAAAACTGGCGGGGATAGAAAGCTTAATGGCTTCTGAAGGTTTTTATAAGGACCGGGAAATAATCGTGAAAACCAAAAACGAATATAAGGAATTAAAGAGCCTTCTGAACATCCTGTACCACGAGTGGAACGAAAATACAAACAGGCTTTCGAAACTGGAGACTGAATTAAATAAATAGAAAGGAAATTGTCTCGCAAAGCCGCGAAGACGCAAAGATATACAATTGGAAATAGGGGAATATAAGTTATATACGGTCCAGACAGGCTTAATCAGGCTTGATGGCGGAGCAATGTTCGGCGTCGTGCCTAAACCGCTGTGGTCAAAAACAAACCCGTCCGACGACCGTAACCGCATTGATATGTGCATGCGTTCGCTGCTGCTTGTCTCGGATAAGAAAAAGATATTGATAGATAATGGCGCAGGATACAAGCTGCCGCAGAAGCTTAACGACATTTACGGCGTCGACCATTCCAAATATACTGTTGAACATGAATTGGAAGCGCTGGGATATAAACCGGAAGATATTACCGACGTGATACTCACACATTTGCATTTTGACCATGCGGGCGGCTCTACAAGATTCAACGCAGATAAGAAACCGGTTATCGCTTTCCCTAACGCGACATATCATTTACAGAGAAAGCACTGGGAATGGGGACAAAATCCCAGTGAACGCGATAAGGCAAGCTTTTTCCCTGAGAACTATGATCCTGTAATGGAAGCCGGACATTTAAAGCTATATGACGGGGACACAAAATTTGACGAGTTCATCAGCCTGCATGTCGTTAACGGACATACACCTAATATGCAACTTGTAACCGTTAAGGACGATGTGACTACGCTTCTATATACAGCCGATCTGTTTCCTACAACAACACATCTTAATTTAGCTTATATAATGGGATATGATCTGTTCCCATTGACCACGCTGGATGAAAAGAAAAAATACCTTCCGAAGATAACCAAAGAAAAATGGCTGCTTTTCTTCGAACATGATGCTTTCACCGAGACATGCAGGGTAGAATTGGGAGAGAAAGGAGTTAGGGCCGTTGAGAAATCGGCTTTAATTGAAAGGTAAACAATGAGCGGCGAATTTATCAAAATATGCAGAGAGAAGGACATCCCCTCCAACAAAAGAGGAAAACTATTTACATTAAAAGACGATGTTGAGGTGGCTGTGTTCAGAGTTAACGACAAAATTTATGCCGTTTCAAATGTGTGTCCACACAATCATTCAAATGTAATGTACGAAGGATATATTGACGAGGGCCTTTACCTTTCATGCCCCATTCACGGATGGCAATTCAACCTGGAAACGGGACTTGTGCCTCCTCATTGCAAAGAACTTAGCGCCAAACTGGAGGTATACAAAACCAAAATAGAAAACGGCGACCTTTATATAGAAACCAAGAAGAACAAGCTAAACTTCCTGAACTGGTGATTACTTAAGCAGTATCATCTTCTTCGCATCGCTAAGCCCGTCAAAACTGAGCTTGTAAAAATAAATCCCTGATGCTAAATGCGATGCATCAAAACCAATCTCATAGCTTCCCGGGCTTAACTGTTGATTAACGAGCGTCGCGACTTCCCGGCCGAGTACATCATATATCTTCAACAGCACGGGTTGCATATATGCCTGCCCGTTCCGCAGGCGGGCGACCCCACCGCCATTTGGAATATCAAACTTAATTTTTGTGCCGGGGTTGAACGGATTCGGATAATTTTGATACATCCTGAATCCGGAAGGAACTTCAGCACTAATTGGCCGTATCCCGACCAGATTTTGCAGCCTTGCTTTGTATAATTTTCCCGTATATCCGCCCGCGCTGGTAGAGCCGACGCACCAAACATCCATTGAGTCAGGAGACACGGATTTAAAATCAAGTGATGACATCTCAGCAGAAGTAGTTATGTCAAGATTCCATGCAGCCCCTCCGTTCGAAGTGCTATAGATGCCTCCAACTCCGGAATTTACTTCGCCACCGACTGCAAATCCCGTGTTTGAATTAAAAAATTTAACCACGCGTATCGGGTATGTAAATGTCATTTGCCTGGGTCCCCAGGTATTCCCGCCGTCTGTCGTTTCATGCGTCCAGCCTAAAACAGACGGACTGATCTCACCGCCTCCCGTCCATCCAAAAAGATTTGCCGGCTCGATAAAATCTATACCTCCGTCAAAAGTACCGTCTGCAGAGGGTCCGCTTGACCATGTCACGCCGAAATCCGTACTCTTGGCGATATGTATCCCTGCGCCATAAATAATTCCCGAAGGCTGGAAATCGTAGTTTCCTGCAAACCATCCCAAATCTGGATTAGCCTGAACAAAATTCCAAGCCCCTGCTGTCTTTCCGCCGGTAGTTGTATAATAACATGCGCCTGAAAGGCCGTTAAAAACAACTCCGGTGTTTTCATTATAAAAATGCACTCTGTCGAGCCAGCCCACTCCGTTTGTCGGTCGTTGAACAACAATATCGTTCGACCACGTGGAACCCCCGTCAAATGACCACCTAATAGCTCCTCTTTTGATAGAATCCTGATCATTAAAACCTGCGATCACTATTGTATCAACCGATAACGCATGCACTCCATACCAGTAATACGGAAAGCCCAGGCCCAAAACCTGCGTCCAGTTTTCTCCGCCGTTTGTTGATCTGTAGATGTAACCGAGTTCAGAAGCTATAAACCCAACCTGCGTATTTACAAAAGAAACATCATGGAACACTCTTCCTGTTGCAGAAAATTTTAAAACCCAGTTGAATGTAGATATATTATCATTTTGATTTGATGAACTGTTCGATTTAGAATTATTATCATATCCCGAAACCGGGACAATCATGTTCAATCCTTTTGGAGAATAAACATTAACAAATTTAGTCTCTCCCTGCAGAACAACAGAAACATTCTGCGAAATTGTAAGGTTGCTGATAATCAAAAGCGCGAATAGAGTATAAGCAAGTTTCATATGACGACGTTTTTTAGTTCTTGCGAAAATCAATTAAATACATCTGTAATATTCATAAAAAAACTTTAATCCGTAATTCAGAAATTTTGATTTGTGCCAGGCTCAACGGAAGAAGTATGCCCAAACGGCCACTCCTTTTTCCTGTACGCCCGCCAAAAATACACAACAGAGCCAATTATAAGCAAAACAACAGCATAGCGCACTTCTTTAAGAAAATTCAGACGCGAGATAAGAACATATATAAATCCAGCAAATGCCAAAACGGCAGGCAGCGGGTACAGCCACATCTTAAAAGGGCGCTCGGCATTCGGATTTTTTATTCGGTATACAATGACGCCAATAGTTTGCGCAAGAAATTGTATAATTAGCCTGATAACAACCAGAGCTGCAATTATATCCTTTAATTTCAGGAAACAGAAACAAGCAGCTACGCCGGCCAGCGACAATAACGATACATAAGGTATCTTATGTTTGGGATGCACTTTAGCAAATGCTTTAAAATAATCGCCCTGTACTGCAGCGGCATAAGGCACGCGTGAATACCCTAGTAACAACGAAAATACTGACGCAAACGCTGTCCATACAATTAATATAGTGACAAGCTTCCCGGCCCACGAGCCGTAAATCCTCTGCATAAAAACAGATATTATATACTTACTCGCATCGTTTCCTGCCGTTGAGCTTACTTCCTTCCACGGCAAAACTCCAAGAACGCTTATATTCATTACAATGTAAAGAACTGCGACAATTAAAATCGAATACACTATTGCGCGCGGGATATTCCTGCCCGGGTTCTCCACTTCCCCGCCGATGAAACAGACATTATAATATCCCCAATAATCATAAATCGCTATCAGCATAGCAGAACCAAGCCCCAGGAAAAATCCTGAAGTAAAATCAAATGCTCCCGGGGGGAAATCAAATGCAAGCTTAGGATTGAAATTAAAAATACCGGAGAGCATTATCCATATGACGGTTATGATAACACCGACCCAGAGGAACTGGGAAAACTTATTTATTATAGTTATTTTTCTGTATAAAAGCAGGGCCGCTATTCCAACGACTCCAATAGCAAGAAATGCGGCGTTTGTAGCGGACAGGCTGGCTTCAAGCGGACCGATAAACGGCAAAGGCAAATTTAAGTTGTAAGAAAAATAAACTGTATTGAGCCCGGGATAAATGTAACTTGAATAAGAGGCAAGCCCCACACAGCCCGAGGCCATCGAGAGCGGCGCGCTGAAAGTCAGCTGAAAAATGAAAAGGAACGAGACCAATTTCCCGAACCCGTTTCTGCCGTAAATTTCTTTCAGGTATTGATAAGAACCTCCCGCCTTCGGCATAGCGGCGCCAAGCTCGGCCCACACTAGGCCGTCAGAAATCGCAATAAAAGCTCCAAGAACCCAGCCGATCATGGCCTGCGGCCCCCCCATTGCGGCTATAATAAGCGGCATAGTTATGAATGGCCCCACGCCAATCATATCTATCATATTGAGCGCAGTGGCGCCCTTTAGCGATATTCCGCGAATTAACTGTGTACCGGGTGTATTATCAGCGTCAGGCAATTTGGATTTATTCTTCGGACCTTCTGTGCCTTGAAATCATGTTCAAAAATAATTTCAGAGCGCCTTTATTGAAAATTTTTAATTGCCTGTAAAGCGCAAGCGAACAGTATGTATAACTGCCCAAACCAACCGGGTCGGCAACTATGAGGGACGTAGACGGCACGGGGTCGTCTTCATCGCTCATTGCAAGGAGCTTTTTATATTTTACCGAGGTCTTTGACGTATCGTCAGATGGCAGGTATATGTTCCTTTCCTGAACCCATCCGTCCCAGTCTTTATCGTTCATTTTGTTATACCTGTTAAAAAAATCGTGGTCAGGATCCAGAACTGTCACCTTCGCGTCTTCTTCGGTAACTCTTTCTGAAGTTATAAATATAGGATACGGAGGGTAATTCTTACCGTTCCAATCCTGGGGTTTCTGGTAAAAACATATTACATTACCGCCCTTATTAACATATTTCAGAAGCTTGTTATTTTCCCTTGCTACATCCTGCCTGTACAGGTAAGCCCTGATATCAACTATGATAACGGAAAATTTCCTGAAGTTTTCGTTTGCATAATTAACCGAGTCAAGTATTTCAAACCTGATATTAAAAGCCTTAAGCGTGTTTTCAATAGTGTTATCGTACGAGTTTACAAGGCCAATCTCAGCATTCTCATTGAACTTAAGCTCTTTAAGAAGTTCAAGGCTGTCTGCAGGATCGACTTTCACATAAGAATATCTTGTGGGATAAGAATGTACAGGAAACTCCGGTTTTGGCATGTCATTAATTATTCCGGAAAAAAGGTCGCCCGGGTCAAAAGGATAATCCTTATCGCTCCTGACAAGTTCGTACCTTCTTTGCCGGAAAACAGAAGGAATATCATTCCTGTCAATTTTATCCATGCCCTGCGTTCTGTGCTGCGAGAGCGCGTCCCAGGCAATATCGTCGATTGTTTCGCCGGATGCATCTTTCTGAGATGCATCTATTGTAACGATTCCGCTTGTCTTTGTTGAATCAAAAACTCTAAAGTACAGTTTTTTAATTTGCCACGGCGTTACCCCGCCTGTTAACTGCTCCGGTAGATAATCAGGGTCCGCCGCTTTATCGAAAGCATCATAAATTGTTATGCCCACCGCCTGGTGATTCCCATGCTGACGTTTTGGCTTGGTTGTAATAGTATCATGGTTTGAAATAACAACATCGGGCCTCAGCAGCCTGATAAAATAAACAATGCGGGCCAATACGCTATCTTTACCGCCCCACATCTTAAATGTCTCTTTAGCGGTTTTTGAAAATCCAAAATCAAGCTCTCCCAGAAACAGGGCGTGCGAACCCTGAATTTTCGCCGCGTTATAACACTCCTGTTCCCGGATCTTACCGAGCTCGTCGTTGAGTTCGAATCCAATTTCGTTTTGTCCGCCCTCTCCCCTTGTATAGAACACTGTATAGGCATTATATCCCTTAAGTTTGGAATAATATGCAAGCGTTGCCCCGTCTTCATCATCCGGATGGGCGGCTACGCATAAGATTGTATAATTTGAATTTTGGGAATAAAGAGAAAGCGGAACTAAGACTAAAAATAAAAGCCTGTAAAGTAATCTTCTCATATCCTTATATCATGATGTAATTTTTTCAAAGATACTTATAAATGAATTAAGAAAATAGAAAAGTTATGATATAAGGATTATGGAGTCTTCGATCACTTCAGCAATACCATCTTTTTGACATTTGAGTAATCGTTTCCGGCGGTCAGTCTGTAAAAGTAAACTCCCGATGCTAAATTTGAGGCGTCAAATTCTGTTTCATATTCGCCGGGAGCCTGGAACTCGTTTACCAAAGTCACGACAAGCCTTCCCGTAATATCATATACTGCAAGCTTTACATTTACCGCGGGAGCGTTCCCCATTCTTGGTATAGCATATTTAATTTTGGTCGCCGGGTTAAACGGATTCGGAAAATTCTGTGAAAGGAAAAACCTCTCTGCAACAGAGGAGATTTGTTTTATCCCGATAGTCTCTTCATAGTATGAGATTCTTGCATTTGTTTCCACCTCCGCGAGTCCCGCGTGGGATTGTCCGTTCACCAAACCTGCAAAACTCTTAACAATCACGCGCATTTTATCTATCTTGGTGATTTGGGGAATTGTGACGGTTGTCCCGTCATTTGCTAAAACTCCGGTAGAGGCTATATCGCCCACCTGGTTATTCTGGTAATAAAGCGCTATCTCGCAATCCGTAACGCTGATGTTAGTATTAGTCGCCGGATTTGTATAAATATTATACAAAATTACCCTTCTTACATCAACGGGCAGATCCCAGCTGAGCTCGACAAATTCATTAGAAGTTCCGTTGGCTATCCAGTTTACAGTGAGCGTATCATTTCTTGCTTTCCGGTCGATCACTCTCTTCCCGGGGTACTGAAGCGAGTCATTTATATACAAGAAAGAACTTTGGGTAACCTGCGCGGAGGTAGAAGTATTAAAAAACTGCCCTTCTGATATCGTGTACGGCAACTTTATAGTAGTGTGCCCGGCGTGGCATCCAACGCATTTGGTTCCGATTCCGGAGCGCCCGTAGTTAAGCCCAAGCACATGCGCAGCCTGGTTATTTGAGTTTGTAATCACTTTGCCGGCGCTATCGACAACCTGTTCAAACATAGGCACATCTGCGGGAGCAAAATCAAAATTAAGCTGGCCGGAGTATTGAACCGGCGTTGAAGTAAGATAAATAGCCGTATCCAACCCCTGTCCGTTCATTCTCTGAAAATTCAGAAAGAAATGTAAAACTGCATTCTTCGTTATTTTCGGCGCGTCGGGCATGTACTGGTCAACGTCGCCGTTTGTAAACATGTTAGTGCAGTCAAACCTGAAACCTCCATTCTTAAAATAAGAATTGGGGTCAATAGTCGGCGGAAGCTCATCGCTTTCAGGATACTGCGGATCAAAAATTACAGGCGGAACCGGCCGTTGCTGAAGAAGCTCTGCATTTAAATCCATTTTGCCCGGCGTGTCATAAAATAACTGCAAGCCTGTTCCATCTAAGTTTATGGTATAAAGCGCGTAATCCTGGTTCTCTACCTGCGCTGCATAAGAAAACAAAATTTTGTTTAAGCCCAGGGGAACCGGGTCAGTTGCATAAGGTGGCTGCATTGTGCCGTAGGAAGGCGGATTCTGCACAAAGAGCTGCATGTTATCCTGGTTAACTCCGGCAATATTATGCTGATGCGTGGCATTCTGTTCATACCATCTGATCCCGGTACTACCGGAAGTATAATCCATAGGAGTGTTAGGAACAAATACACTGAGCAAGTTCCCATTTGACATAACTTTTGGCCGGTATGTAAAAAGTCCTTTCCTGTTATTAGCCGCTCCTGCATACAATCCAAGCCCGTCTCCATCAGGACGAATTGTCGCCGCTTCCCACACATTAGACTGGTCGTTATTCAATGCCAGAACCGAATCACGCGTAAGACCGTTCCACGTAAGCCTCGAAGGTCTGTCAAAATTGAACCAGTACCTTGCATAAACAATTTTTCCGGACTGGGGGTCAATGGTGGGTTTCTCGGCGCCGTTGCGTTCAGAAGTGATCCTGTGAATATCTGTGCCGTCAGAATTCATCACGTAGAGATTCGTGGTCCGGGCGCCATAATATTCGTCCAGCGATGGATAGTGATCGCTCGCAAAACAAATTCTTCCGTCGGGCAGGTAGCACGGGTCTATATCGTCATACCTCGAAAACATGTACGCTATGGGCCCGAATTGTGAAAGATCGAGCGGCCTGTTTGTAAAAGTGAGTTTCCTGAAATTGGTTCCGTCAGGGCGTATTTCATATATCCGCCATGCGCTGTCAGGGTGTTCAACACCTGCAAACAAAATTTTACTCGTATCCCAGAACACGCATGGACTGCAAACATCCACAATGTGAATCCCGTTGAAGCTCATAGAGCTATCAACAAGAACTCTTACGGCTCCGTTCGATTCCCTTACTATCAGCCTTCCTCCGACCACCTTGAACCTCGAAAAGGGGCCCATCCCCGGCAGGAGGCTGGACTGCGGGTAATATAAGTTCCCGTTGGGCTGAATATTCCGCGCGACAAACACAATAGGGGGAACAGATTGCGCCCAAATTTGCGAGGTCAGTAACAACAAGATCGGGCTCACCTTCATAAAACAGGATAAGCCCGATATTGTTAAAACCCTTTTCATTCTATTTGATCAGTTAAATCTATTTGTAAGTTACAACAACAGAAGATATTTTTTTATCTTTATCCCATGCCAGCATTAAGCTTACTTCTCTTGCGTCTTTTTTCCACATTGTCATTCCGCCTTCATCTTTCATCATGTTGTCGCCCGATTTCTTGAACCCGCCCTTTTCTATTCCATCGGCGAAATCCTTCAGGATATCCATTGGTTTATCAGGAGATTCAAACGTGGCCGTCGTTCCTTCGGACGTGTTCAGCGAGCCCAGCGGTTTCCCGTTCTTGGGCTGTGGTATATCTTTTGGATAGTCCGCCGGCATGCCTTCTTTCAGGCCAAGCTCATTTTTGGTATCTGTCTTTGTGGGGTCGGTTTTGGTAGGGTCGGTCTTCTGGACGTCCGTTTTCTGCTGGTCGTCTTTTACTTCCGTTTTGTTATCTCCGCCCGTTGTCTGCTGATTCTGGTCCTTTTTTCCGCATCCTGAAATTATTAGGCTGCCTGTAATAAAAAGTACAAAAAATAATTTCAAATTATTCATATATGTTTATTGTTTTATAAAATAATATTAATTGTTGCAGATCGAAGCTTCAAATTTCCCTTCAACCCGGCTTTTCTTTTCATCGTTAAAATACAGCGCTATCTTACCTTTTACGCTTTTGCTATCGGCGCTTTCAATTGCCAGGGCGCAGTCCCAATTTACGCTTGATCTATCAGAACCTGCGACACTGAAAAAAGACTGGTATGTTTTGGGGTCATCCCCGAATTTTGATTTCTCCCATTCGCCCGGGTTTATCGGGTTACCTTTATTGATCAGCTGGAAACCCTGAAATTCATCTATATACCCGCACGGCTGCGTCGGTTTGGTCAGCGAAAATACAAGAACGTTGTCGTTTGACCCTCTCCACTTTTCAAACACAATATACTGAAACTGAACTTCTTTGCCGTTAAGATTGCCTTTTACCGGAGAATCAGGGATATCTGAAACAGATACCCCGTCTTTCCAGCCAACCTCAGTTTTTCCCGTTACATTTTGTTTTTCTTCTTTTGAATCTTTGTTACATGAACCAAAAAGCAAAACAAAAACGGAAATCAGCGTTAAAACCAGGAAATTTCTTTTAGCCACAGGCTACTTGCAGTATTTATTATACCTGTCGTTAATTCTGCCCCAGTGCAGTCCATTGATAAAGTTATCAATATATTTTGCTCTTCCGGGCCCGTCTTTGTGATAGTATGCATGCTCGAAAACGTCGCAGGCTATCAATGGAACGCCGCCCCAAATTGCGCCGTACTGATGTTCGTCAACCAATACGTTAAGCAGGCGCCCTGAGTACAGCCTGTCGTAAACCAAAAGTCCCCAGCCGCTGAGCTTTGCCGCAACAGCGCATGCTTTAAAATCGGCTTTCCATTTGTCAACCGAGCCGAAGTTATCTTCTATAGCCTTCTTAATATCGGCGCCGCCCGAAATATCGCCGCTGCCGCCCATGTTATCCCAGTACACGTCGTGAAGCAGCGCGCCGGAGTGATTCCATGTAAACCTTCTTTTAAGTTCGCCTATATCGCTCCAGTTGCCGTTCGCTTTGGAAGCGTCCGCTGTTTCAAGGCCCTTTTCGATATTGTTTAAAAATGTGACGTACCCTTTATGGTGAGTGTTGTAGTGCCAGTCTGTTGTTTCCGCATCGACTACATTTTTCAGAAGAGTCTTCGCCTCTTCATCGGAATAAGGGCGCGGATTAAATTTCCATTCATAAGCCATATTATTTGCTCCTTTGGAGGGCCTGGGCCCCGTTAAATTTTGATTATTAAAATTAAATATTTCGAGTTTAGACAGAATTCCGAAAGAAAACAAACCAAGAGCAGAAGTCTTGATAAATTTTCTTCTTCCGGATTTTGACTTATTTCCAAAATCCATATCTAAATATTCCTTTTTTAGACGCCAAACGAGCTTCCGCAGCCGCAGGTTTTCTTTGCCGTAGGATTATTAAATACAAATCCCTTGCCGCTTAAGCCGTCCGTGAAGTCAATGCTTGTGCCTGTAAGGTATAAGATACTCTTCCAATCCACCATAACTTTGACACCGTCGTAATCAAAAAACCTGTCGCCGTCTTTTGTTTCGCCGTCAAAGCCAAGCGTGTACGATAAACCCGAACATCCGCCTCCCTTAACCCCGATCCTCAATCCGTATGTATCGGGAATGCTGTTTTCAGCCATGATCTTTTTCACTTCTTCAATAGCTCTTTGAGTAAGCGATACTTCAGGCTTAACTTCGGTTGTCTCTAAAGTTTTTACTTCTTCCATGAAATATTTCCTTTGGTTTTAAATATTAAACAAAAAATTTCTAAATGGTATTGCCCGTTACGATACATTCTTCTCAGAGCTTTTTTGCTTTGATATAGTATAAGCCGGCGATACCTCTCTCAGACTATTAACAGTCTGAACAACTTTATTTACAGTAAAATCAATTTCCTCTTCAGTGTTGAAGATGCCGATTCCGAACCTTACCGAAGATCGTATCCGATTATCGGGAGTTCCGATAGCTTTTAAAACATGCGACGGCTCGCCTGAATCAGACGAGCACGCACTGCCGGATGACAGCGCAATTTCTTTCATAGACGTCATAAGACTTCCTGAATCAATATACCTGAAGCTGAAATTCAGGCTTCCCGGCAGTCTTTTTTCCGGATGCCCGTTCAAATATACATCTTCTAAATTTGAAAGGATACCCTCCCCAAGCCTGTCCCTCAAAGCTTTAATTCTTTGCGTATTTTCAGCCATTTCAAGCCTGACCAACTCGCATGCTCTGCCAAATCCAACAATACCCGGCACATTTAACGTTCCTGACCTTAATCCGCATTCCTGTCCTCCGCCGCCCATTTGAGGGTTCAGCTTGAACCAGGGCCTTTTCTTATTTACAAACAGCGCGCCAACTCCTTTGGGTCCATAGATCTTGTGGGCGCTAAAGCTCATAAGGTCGATGTTCATTCTCTGGACATCAACCGGGATCTTCCCCGCGGCTTGCGCGGCATCTGCATGAAAAATAACCTTTTTCTCCCTGCATCGCCTGCCAATCTCCGTCACATCGTTAATTGTGCCGACTTCGTTGCTCGCAAAGATAGCGGAAACAAGTATTGTATCTTTTCTTATAGCAGCAGTTACGGCTGCGGGATCAATCATCCCATACCTATCGGCGCTCAGATATGTTGCTTCAAATCCTTTACGTTCAAGTTCTTTACAGCTTTCAAGCGCTACCTTGTGCTCCACGTTTGTTGCAATGATATGCCTGCCCTTGGATGCATTCGCATCGGCAACGCCTTTAATAGCAAGATTAACCGATTCTGTCGTGCCGCTGGTGAATATTATTTCGCCCGGTTCGCAATTAATTAACGCCGCAACTCTTTCACGCGCAATCTCTACAGCCGCATCAGCTTCCCATCCAAACTTGTGCGACTTGCTCGACGCATTGCCGTAACGCCCGGTAAAGTAAGGCAGCATTTCTTCCAAAACACGCGGATCTACCTGCGTTGTGGAATGATTATCAAGATATATTGGGAATTTCAGCATTATTAATACTAAGCCCTTCTCACACTGACCCTCCCTTAACTCCGGGAATGCAGGCGTTAGACTATTATTAAACTATTTCCGAAAGTTTGGTTGTGTTAAATATATTGTTTATACTTTTCTGTATCTTCTGGAGAGGACTGCTGAGTATGCATGTATCGAACATTTTGCAGCTGTCCGGGTCTTCATGCAATCCGCAATCGAGAATATAGCTGTTTCCTTCTATCGCGTTCAAAATTGAAGAGAGGTTTATTTTATCCGGGTTCCTGCTTAGCTTATATCCGCCATACGCTCCGTGCTGCGAAACCAGGATATTTTCATGTTTAAGCCTCTGCAGGATCTTTGACAACAGATCATAAGGTATTTTATGTTTAGTCGCGATCTCTTTAGCAGAACACGGGTTATCTACTCCTGCTATAGCCATATGTTTAACGGCAATCAGGCCGTACTCGACCTTCTTTGAAAGCTTAAACATAGCCTGTCTTCACCAGCCTTGCCGAGAATGAACCGTCAATCCCCTGAATATGAGGGAACGTTTCCACGCATCCTTCGGCGTTTACCAGGTCTTTTCTGACAAACTTTGCCGCGTCATCAATTTTGAAATCAGGATGTTTTTCAAGAAAATCTTTTATGACTTCCATGTTTTCTTCCATCTCCGTAGTGCAGGTGCTGTAAACAATAACTCCACCCTCTTTTAGATAATTTGCGGCGTTGCTTAATAATTTCTTCTGCAGCTCCGCAAGCTGAAAAATATCTTCCGGCTCGCGTTTCCACCTTATCTCCGGTTTCTTTGAAAGAGCTCCCAACCCTGAGCATGGCGCGTCAAGCAAAATCTTATCAAACTTGTTTGCCGTTATCGATGCGCTCTGAAAATCGGTAGAGTCGTCCATCACAAACTCTATATTTGCGGCCCCGAGCCTCTCAGCTGTTTTTTGCATCATGTTTATCTTGGCGTCGTATTTATCCACCGAAACAATCCTGCCTTTATTATGCATCAGCTGCGAAAGGTGCGTTGATTTTCCTCCCGGGGCGGCGCACATATCTAAAACCAAATCAGATTCCAATGGATTCAGGAGTACTGCGGGAATTCCAGAACTCTCGTCCTGAACGGTGTAATAACCATTTACAAAATCTTCGTCAAGATATATTTTTGACATAAGCCTGAGCGTAATAAAATAATCAATATACCTGCAAACACGCGCCGAAATATTCCTGGATTCCAGTCTTTTCATCACATCGCTCTTGTTTGTCTTAAGCGTATTTATTCTAAGCGTAAGTATAGGACGTTTATTATTTGATTCAGCAAGCTTCTCGGCTTCATCAAATCCGAATCTCTGTATCCACCTTTTTACCATCCAGTTAGGGTGAGATTGCATTATGCCAAGATATTTTACTTCATCAATCTCGCGTGTTGGATAAACAAGCTCTTCCTTGGTTCTGATAATCGTCCTTAACAACCCGTTAACAACATCCGCATGTTTTTGGGTGCTTATCTTCTTTATAAATTCAGTCGCTTCATTAACCGCTGCATAATCAGGAATTTTATTCAGGAACAATATCTGGTAAAGCGCAACCCGCAGCGTATTTTTAATCTCAGGCGTGCATTTTTCCCAGTTACCGCGGTAGAACCCGTTCAAAAACCAATCAAGGCGCCGCATCCATCTTATAACGCCGTGACAAATCTCGTTCAGCAAAGAGCGGTCATAATCATTTAAAACATCGGTCTTTATTTCAAAATCTATTAATTTATCAAGATAAGCGTCAGTTCTTTCAACTCTTGTCAGTATTTTAACCGCTAAGCTACGTGCATCGGAGTATATAGTATCGCCTTTAGGCTTTTCACGCCTTTGTTTATGCTGTTGATCTGAGCCTTTTTCCGTCTTTTCCTGCTGTTTTTCAACTACAACTTCAGCCTGAACCGGAGTCCCTTCAGTATTTTGTGTATTCTGCTCCATTTTGCAAATATACCCTGTTATATTTCTACTATCAATGAAGTGCGACCCCACCAATACTTAACCCCACACCAGCCCTCCCCGAAGGAGAGGGAGTATTCATTCACTTATTAAAGTCTGCGGGCTAATTTGCATTTATTGTGATTTTTCTAATATTTATTTTTGAAAGATAGAAGAAAGTCATTTCACCACTTAGAACACTGAGTACACTTAGCAAAGGAAAAATTATGATTACTCAGAAAACGGTTAATGAAATATCATACAATATCGTCAATTGAGCAATAGAAGTTAATAAAGAATTAGGGCCCGGTTTACTTGAAAAAATATATGAAATCTGTTTGATCGATGAAATGAAAAGCCGCGGATTAGATGTGAGATCTCAAGTTTTATTACCAATTAAATATAAGAATAATACCTTAGATGCAGGTTTAAAAATAGATATTCTAGTTAATAACCTTGTTATTATAGAGCTCAAAGCAGTAGATAAGATTGTTCCAATTTTCAAAGCTCAACTATTGACATATCTGAAACTATCCTGCAAGCCTAAAGGATTACTGATAAACTTTAATACAACAAACATTACTCAACAACTTGTACCATTAGTAACTGAAGTATTTTCTAATCTCCCAAAAGAATAAAATCATCTTAGTGTTCTAGGTGTTCTAAGTGTTCTTAGTGGTGAAAAACTTATTATGGAATAAAATGATTACTGTAAAAGACTTAAATCCAAAATTACTTAAGGCTGAATATGCCGTAAGGGGGCCAATTGTCATACGAGCGCAGGAACTTGAAAAAGCAGGAAAGAAAATTATATACTGCAACATAGGAAATCCGCAGGCATTAAAGCAAAAACCGCTTACTTATATCAGACAGGTACTAAGTTTAATGGAGTACCCCGAATTGCTAAATAATCCAGAAGCGCTGAAATTATTTCCTAAAGATATAGTTGAACGCGCAAAGAAACTTCATCACATGATGCCGCATGGAACAGGAGCTTATACGCAGAGCGCCGGGACGCCGTTTATTAAGCAGGCTGTAGCCGATTTTATCAAGAGGCGCGACGGCATTCCGACTGACCCGAACCATATAATTCTCACCGATGGAGCCAGCAAGGGCGTGCAGGCCGTAATAACAGCATTAATGAAGAATACGAATGACGGGTTCATGATACCAATCCCGCAATACCCGCTTTATAGCGCTACAATAGATCTTTACGGCGCAACTAAGGTCGGTTATTACCTTGACGAAAAGAACTCATGGCAGTTAAATGAAATGATACTTACCGAGAGCATAGCAGAGGCAAAGGAAAAAGGAATAAATCCGGTGGCGATCACAGTAATTAATCCGGGGAATCCAACCGGCGCGGTGCTTTCGTTCGAAAATATTGTGATGATACTTAATTTTGCCAAGAAACATAATCTCGCAATTATGGCGGATGAAGTTTACCAGGATAACGTTTATGCCAAAGACGCTGTGTTCCATTCTTTTGCAAAAGTAATGCACCAGATCGAAGGAACAACTATTCCCCTGTTTAGTTTTCATTCTGTTTCAAAAGGATATATGGGCGAATGCGGTCACCGTGGCGGATACCTGGAACTTAGAAATATTCCCGAAGATGTGATGACGCAATTTATTAAGCTGCAATCGATAAGTTTGTGTTCAAATACTGTCGGACAGTTAGTTACGTATCTGGTTGTTACTCCCCCGCAAAAAGGAGATGAGAGTTATAATCATTTTATGAATGAGCGCAGTGGAATTCTTGCCGATTTAAAAGCCAAGGCCGAAATACTCGGCAAAGGCTTGAACGAAATTGAAGGCATGACTGTTGACATACCGCACGGAGCAATGTATGCGTTTGTTAAAATGGAATTACCGCACACTCAGGATGTTAACAAAATGTCAGCAAAAGAACGCCTTGAACACGACACAAAGCTCGATAATGATTATTGCTTAGCTTTACTCGAAGAAACGGGAATCTGCGTAGTGCCCGGCTCCGGATTCGGCCAATTGCCCGGCACGCTCCATTTCCGTACAACATTTCTCCCACCAAAAGATGAGATAGAAGAGCTGGTTGTGAAGATGAAGGATTTTCATGGGAAGTATATGGAGAAATTGAAATCTTCCAATTAGAACATGTAGGGGACGCATCTTTATAACGATTCCGTTTTATGATTTTTTTATCGTTAATAGAATTTTCCGATAACCAAATAAATGGCTAAGATGCGTCCCTTACAGAAAAATAATTAGCGAATCCATTAATTCATGAAAGACCGCAAACGAAACAGATTAAAGGATTACGATTATTCTCAAGGCGGGTGTTATTTTGTGACAATTTGCACAAAGGACAGGATGAATCATTTTGGAGAAATTGTAAATGGCGAGATGATATTGAATCCGGCTGGTAACATTGCGTATAAAATGTGGGTAGGTTTAGAAAATATTTGTGACAATATCGCTTTGGATGCGTTCGTAATAATGCCAAATCATATTCATGGAATTGTAATAATTACAGATGATAATGTAAAAAAGAAATTTGTACCCGTAGGGGACGCATCTGCGGTAAAAATAATAAATGAAGATTTTTCAACAAGGAATGAAGAAAATCCCAAAGCCGGGATCAATCGTGAGATGCGTCCCCTACAGGAAAATGATATAAAATATGACCGTACAAAGATGATTCTTTCAAAAATCATTCAGGCGTACAAGGCGGAAACAACAAGAAGAATAAAAAGAATATCAAATATAAATTCAATCTGGCAACGTTCATTTTACGATCACATCATCCGCGGAGAAAGAGACTTTTTCAATATCCAGGGATATATTCAAAACAATCCTATGCAATGGGAATGGGATGAAGAAAATATATTGTGTTTGAAAAAAGCGCCGGGAACGGTCGCGGCTGTTCCCTACTAAGATTGTTCTCCTTTAAACGCTTACAACTGTATTAAGGCATTATATTCTGAAAAATTTGGTTAAATTTGGAAATGGCGGGCAAATCAAAAAATATACTTGTCACAGGCGCATCAGGTTATGTTGGACCTTATGTGATAAGCGAACTTGTTAAAAAACAAAAGGAAATATTTGATGTTAATATTTTCGCTGTTTATAATACACAAAGGGTTGCTCCTGATGGTATAACCCCGCTCAAATGCGATATCAGCCGGAGCGGAGACGTTGAAAAATTATTTACTGAAATATGCCCAACCACCGTTATGCACCTGGCATCGGGCACGCCTACAAGAATTTCCGGGAAGCCTGACGATTACATAAAAAAAATTAACATTGGCGCAACGGAGCATATCGCAAAACTATGCGCTTCTAATGGCGCGCTGATGATATTTACGTCCAGCGACCTGGTTTATGAGGCAGGTTTGAACCTGGATGAAAATAATGCAGCGCTGAATCCACTGACGCTTTACGCCCAAACTAAGCTGGAAGCCGAGCAGGCGATCAAAGAATACGCTAAGAAGTATCTCATTTTCAGAACAGCCCTTGTATACGGATTCTCAAGAACATCATACAGATCTTTTTTTGACGATACGTATTCCTCATTGAAAGAAGGCCGGCCCGTTAAGGCCTTTACGGATCAATACAGGAACGCAATTTATATAGAAGATGCCGCTAAAATAGTTTCAGAAGCGGCATTCCGTTATGAAAAAAACGATACAGTTAATCTTGGAGGGTATGAGTACCTATCAAGATATGACATGTGTTTGTTAATGGCCCAAATGTATGGCCTCAGCGGGAACCTTATCATTCCTGCAAGCGCAGACGATTTTAAATCATATCAAATGGTGAAACAGATCAATCTTAATATCTCCAAACTAAAAGAACTGGGTTTTGAAACCCGCCCATTCCGCGAAAACCTGATTCGGGCAATGAATTATATGCCTGCCGGGGTCTCCTCCACCGCATAATCTTCATTAAACTTTTTTGCATTTAAAATGTCAAACCTGTAAATTGACTGCAAATTGCAGTTAAAACATAACGCATTTTATGAAGCAAGCTAAAAATAAGAATGTAAACGGGAAATTCATAATTACTTTTTATATTCTCTTTATTTTTTTAGTTGGTTCAATTGTTGCAATTAAGTCATTTGGACGGAGCTCAGCGCTTACATCTACGGATATCGATGCCCAAATAGAAAAGAAATGGACCGAAAATAACCTTACACCGTCCGAAACATCGACCGACGAAGATTTCATCAGAAGAATATACATTGACCTGATAGGCCGCACACCGGAAACCGGAGAGGTGACTGCGTTTCTTGATGACAAATCTGCGGATAAGCGCTCAAAGAAAATAGACGAGCTGCTAAGTTCAGAGGAGTTTGGCCGGAACATGGCTGATATCTGGATGAACCTGCTTTTCACTCAGGATAACATTCAGAAATTCCCCCCGGCAACATACAATTTTGTGAAGAATTATTTCGCCCGGCAGTTCAATAAAAACAAGCCGTATGACAAGTTCGTATACAATCTGATAAGCGCCGAGGGACTCGCTTCAACAAATCCGAATGTGCTTTATATCTCGCGTTTTACGGCGCCCGAAGACGCGGCGGGAACTACGATGAAAATCTTTATGGGTAAACGCATTCAATGCGCCCAGTGCCACCACCATCCGTATGAAAATATAACCCAGGATGATTTTTGGGGAGTCGCGGCGTTTTATGCCCGCGAAAAAGCCGTTCCCCTGTTTAAGAAAGATGCCGTCGATAAAATTACAAAAGTACTGACACGGTACAGTAAGCTCATAAAGAAGGCCCGCGAAAACGCAGTTGATAATGACGTCGACGGGAAAATGATAATGGATCAGGAAACTGAGGATCTGCCGCAGCATAAGGATATTAAAGATAACAAAAAGAATCCGAATAAATCTGAGGTGAAGAAAAAGGATAATAAGAACAGGCCAATACCTCCAGAGTGGGTTTTGGATACTCTGCAGCAGAAATTAAACAGATCAGCTTCTGAAAATACTTATGTTCCGGACGTGCTTCTTTTTGACGCGATAAACGGGCAGATGCAGTATGACGCAAAAGGAGTGAAAATTACTTCTATGCCAAAATATCTTGGCGGAGCTTCGGTTTCAGGGAACGCCGGAATAGAAAGGCGCGAGCTGCTTGCCAAAGAACTCACAACGACTGAATCAAAACAACTTGCGCGCGAATTTGTAAACCGTTTCTGGAAACACTTTTTTGGATACGGGTTTGTAAATCCTATTGATGACTTTACAGAAAAAGGCGAAAACTCAAACCCCGAACTGCTTGACGCTTTGGCCGACGAATTTGTAAGTTCGAATTTTGACGTGAAGAATTTATTTAAGCTTATTGTAAGTACAAATGCTTACCAGTTATCTTCTACCCCAAACAGTACAAACAAAGACGACCATGATTATTTTTCACGCGCAATATTAAGGCCCCTTACTCCTGTTCAGCTTGCAAATTCGCTTATGACGGCAAGCGGGTACTTCAACTCTAATGCATTCAAAGACAAAGACGATGATCAGGCCGAAAAAATAAAGACGAGAATACTTAAACTTTTCATATTTACTTTTAACGATGATGAAATGGGCGAGGCGGAAGATTTCTCCGGAACCATATCGCAGGCGCTGCTGATGATGAACAGCGACCTTGCTGAAAAGGTAACGGAGAAAAAACCCGGTAATACTGTCGCCGATATTCTGAACAACTACAAAGATCCCTCGGAAAGAATTGATTTGCTATATCTTAATGCGCTTTCGCGGTATCCTTCAAGAACCGAGAAGCAGGATCTGCTCGGCAAAGCAGGCGCCGGGAAAGAGTTCTATGAAGACTTGGAATGGGCGCTGCTAAACAGCAGTGAGTTTATATTTAATCATTAAAATCTGTTACTAATTCCCGCGCATGCAGGGATCTCGTATTCCTTTTAACAATATTGGGACTGAGGAAATGGAAAGCCCCGTAGGGGCGAAATATATGTAGTTTCTGGATCGAAAATAAATAGCTCCGTAGGAGCGAAATATGATTATGAAGAAAAATAAATCTAATGAAGAGAAACTGGATTCCCGACACGGGGATGATGGCAAATCATGCGGCTGCAAAGACCATGACGACGGCTTCGAAATCTCGCGCCGCAGGTTCTTAACTATCGGCATGGCGCTTTCAGCCGGACTGATATTTTCAAAATTTGCTTTTGCCAAGAAACTGAACACAACTAATCCCCGCTTATCATTCATGAATCCGCTGGATGCAAAAGCGGACGCCGTAATTGTCCTTTGGCTTTCCGGCGGCCCTTCTCAGTTCGAGACATTCAGTCCAAAACCAAACAGCAAGAACAGCGGAGGAACTAGAGCTATCAACACAAGAGCGGCGGGGGTTCAGCTCGCTGAGAATCTGCCTTTGCTTGCCGACCAGATGGACAAAGTTGCGTTGCTGAGAGCGCTCTCAAGCAGGGAGGGAAACCACGAGAGGGCAAGATATCTGATGCATACGTCTTACCCGCCTATCGGAGTAGTTAAACATCCGAGTTTTGGCGGCATAACCGCAAAAGAGCTCGGCGGCGCTAAAGAATTTGAACTGCCATATTTTATCAGCATTTCCGGCCCTTCATACAGCGCCGAGTTTTTGGGAAAAGAATACTCGCCTTTTGTTATCAAAGA
The DNA here is from genome assembly GCA_963816535.1 of uncultured Ignavibacteria bacterium. GTDB lineage: Bacteria > Bacteroidota > Ignavibacteria > Tepidaquicellales > OLB5 > CAWFKW01. The sequence continues at coordinate 356,115 of CAWFKW010000003.1, forward strand.
CGTCAATAAGCCTCTTCAGAATATTGATAAGTTCAGGGAAGTTGACGATTCGCGTTTCAGCGGAAGAGTAGATATGCTTCACGGTATGGATGATAATTTTTATAACCAAAAAGGACTTGATGAAATCAAGTCACATAAAATAATTTACGATAAAGCCATAAAGATGATGAACTCGCCGCTGATAAAAGCGTTTGATATTTCAGAAGAACCTGAAGCTTTGCGAAAATCGTACGGCGACAACGACTTTGGCAAAGGCTGCCTGATGGCAAGAAGACTTATTGAAACAGGCGTGAAGTTTGTGGAGGTTACATTAGACGGCTGGGATACGCATGTCAATAATTTTGACCGGACAAAGACGCTGTGCCGGGAGCTTGACCCGGGATTCGCCGCGCTTGTTAAAGATCTTTCCGAAAGAAATATGCTTGAGAGAACGCTGGTTCTTGCACTTGGGGAATTTGGCAGAACGCCAAATATTAATTCGAACGAAGGCAGGGACCATTTCCCAGATGCATTTTGCGCTGCAATTGCCGGAGGCGGTATCATTGGGGGCAAGGCTATTGGCGATACAAACGACGACGGGAATAAATTAATTACAAACCCGATCCCGCCGGAAAACATGTTCGCGACTTTATGTTACCAGCTGGGTATAGATTGCAACAAAATAAATTATTCGCCCCAGGGAAGGCCGTTAAAATATATAAATAACGGGACGGTAATAGAAGAATTGATTTCGTAGCGGTTTACCGTTTAGGCTGATTTTTTCTCTTTCATAACTTCCGCTTCGATTGAGTCCAGCTCCTTCACGATCTCTTCGCCAAAGTAATACTTAATTTCTTCACGCGCTCCCTTATATAAAGAAGGGCCTGCGCCAAGACATGCAAGCGACTTCTCTTCTATTTCTTCGGGGATACACAAAGTTCCTTCAAAATAAGTTACCGGGAACAGCGTGCAGAAAAATGGCTTCAGTTCGTGGTAGTCAATCCCCTTATTGAGCGCATAGCTGTGAAGCATACATCCCCTGCTGTCTTTCTTCAGAAATATGCAGGAATCCTTTTCCTCAACATATGAAGTTCTTGTGTAGTCATGCCCCGGGTATTCATGGTCCCATTTCTTTTCATCATCGTCAAACCACTCCCCGCGCTTTATACCTGTAAATGACTCAAGTTCATCTGCATGTTTCATAATTCTTTCTACATTAAGCATGTCAATATCAGCCCCGTATGAGCAGCACTGGTCATTGCAGAATGTGCACTGCATACAGTGCATAAAATATGTGTATTCAAATATTTCAGAATCAACAGAGTGAATAACCGGCAAACCATGAATGCAGGGGTAAGACTTCTTTAACTTAAATGTCATATACGAGATTTATAAATAAATATAATTAACTGAATCACAAATTTAACAATATAATTGTTATAAAGAAAGAAACTACATGATGAATTGTGATTGGATTCGTAAAGACAGGCGTTGTTATCTTAACAGTCTTCTAACAATTTATTAGATGTAAAGAGGGCTTTAATTTTTAATCAATAAATCAATAATACCCAAGCTTGTAATTGCGGAAACCGTTAATAGTTTCCCTGGCGCTGACCTTGAGGATTGTTGCAATTGGTATCGCTATCAACGCGCCAAAAGCCCCGAGTATTTGATTGCCAACCAACAGCAAAATAATAATAGTAATAGGATTCATATCCGCGCTTTTGGAAAAAATATACGGCTGTGAAATAGTGTTATCAATAACATATATGGCGGTAAATACAAGCGCTATGGGCAATACAAGCCGGAAGTCTCCAAACTGAATGACAGAGATCAGAATTGCCGGTATTCCGCCAATAATGGGCCCGGCATAAGGAATCAAATGCCCAACACCGGCAACCGTTCCGACAATGATAGCGTTATTAAGCCCAAGCGCTGTCAGACCGATAGTTGATAATGCGCCGACCAGAAGAGCATCAAGCAGCCAGCCGCGCACGTATGCGCTGAGCTGTTTTTCAATTTTATCGAATATATTAATCGTCATCTCGAAGTACTTGTTGGGCACCAGCCCGATAAGGCTGTTCTTGATCAACTGCCTGTCGCGGAGTATAAAAAAAGTGATAAATGGGATTAAGAAAATCAGAAACGCGGTTGACAAAACACTGGACACCAGTTCCTGTATCCTTACAACCGAGCCTTTCAGCCCGTTTTCGATCTCTCCGGCAAAATCACCTCTCTTTAAGTAAGGCACGTTCTTTTCAACCCAGTGCTCAGCCTCTTTAAGCTTATCCGAAAGCTCGAATTCCTTAAATGATTTCTTAAGAGAAAGCGCCTGGTCAGATACTCCGGGCATTACAAGCTTAAATGCAAAATAAAGAGCTACGGCTAATACTGCATAGACGATCAATATCGCAATTGTACGATTTATGCCTTTGGACTGGATATAATCTACAACCGGGTTCAACACAAGAGCCAGAAGCAGGCAAACAATGAGCGTAACAAAAATATTTGTAAATAGGGCTGCGAAGATCCCGATGATAATTAAAGGGATGAGGAGAATAAATGTCTTGGTAAAATTGCTTATCTGTTTATTTTGCAGGTAAAATTGCATAATTCAAAGCCTTTTTACGCTTGAAATGACCTTTCTTAAATCAGATATCCTAAAAAACCACGAAATTATGCCCGAAGTTCTTCGCGCAAAATTTCATTTATCACACCAAAATCAAATCCTTTTCTCGCCAGAAAATCAAAAACCTTTCTCTTCCGCTCAGAGTAATCCTTCTCCCTTATCTTTGGATAATACTTCCGGAAATTTACCAGCGCCAGGTCTTTCTCATCAATTTCTGAAAAGACTTTTTCAATAGCCTGCTCGCTTATCTGCTTCGGCACACCCTTTTCAAAAAGCTTTTGCTTTAGTATCTTTTTGCCCACCGGCTTAAGCCTTAATCTTTCTTCTATCAGGGCGCGGGCAAACTCAACATCATCCGTCAGTTTCTGTTTTTCAAGCAGCTCAAGCACTTTCGCAATGGCCGGCGGCGAGATCTTCTTTTCCTTCAGCTTCTTCTTAATCTCGGAAACCGTCCTGATCCTGTAAGCGAGAAAATTATACGCTATATTCTTCCCGTAAACATATTCGTCAAAGCTCTTTATTTCTTCAAGCTCTCTACCGCTCAGTTCTTCATTAACATGAACTCCGAACTTCAGTATCGTGTCTTCATACAGTCCGCAGAAAAACTCTCCGTCAGCATAAATATTCCACCTCTGTCTTGCTTTCTTCTGCTTTTCAAGTTTTGTGATGGTCACAACTTGCTTTATGCCTTAGCCTTAGCGCTTTTTTCTTTTGGTTTTACAGGTTCGCCGCTGCCGTTTCCGTTACTATTTGCCGAAACTTCAGGCTTTGCCGCTTCCAGTCCCATCGCCTCGCGGACTTCAGCAATTAGTTTTTTCATCAGGTCCGGGTTTTCAATCAAAAGATTTTTAACGCCTTCTCTGCCCTGCATCCGCTGTTCTGAATAAGCGAACCATGCTCCGGCTTTCTGGATAATTCCCATGTTAACGGCCGTATCGACCAAATCGCCTAACTTCGATATGCCTTCGTTATAAAGTATGTCGAACTCAACTTCTTTGAACGGCGGCGCGACTTTATTTTTCACAACTTTTACTTTGGTCCTGTTCCCAATTACGTTCGTACCGTCTTTTATCTGCGCTATACGCCTTATATCAATTCTGATAGAAGCGTAGAACTTAAGCGCTTTGCCGCCCGTTGTAGTTTCGGGGCTGCCGAACATAACCCCAATCTTATCGCGAAGCTGGTTCGTGAATATTAAAGATATATTTGATTTCGAAACCGCTGATGTAAGTTTTCTGAGAGCCTGCGACATTAAACGCGCCTGCAGTCCCATGTGTGAGTCGCCCATCTCGCCCTCTATTTCCGCCCGCGGCGTTAATGCCGCAACAGAATCAACCACAATAACGTCAAGCGCGTTGCTTCTAACAAGCGTTTCAACAATTTCAAGCGCCTGCTCGCCGTATTCAGGCTGCGAGATAAGCAGATTCTCTACGTCTACGCCAAGCTTTTTTGCGTAATTAGTATCAAGCGCGTGCTCGGTATCTATAAACGCTGCAAGTCCGCCTGTCTTTTGAGCCTCGGCAATTACGTGCAGGCACACAGTAGTTTTACCTGATGATTCAGGTCCGTAAATTTCGGTAATTCTTCCTCTGGGTATCCCGCCAACGCCAAGCGCCGCGTCCATTGATATTGAACTTGTAGAAATTGCATCGATCTTTGCTATAACCCCGTCGCCAAGCTTCATTATCGAGCCTTTGCCGTGCGCCTTTTCTATCTGGTCAATAGCTATCTGCAACGATCTTAATTTTTCATTATCAGCCATTTAATTATTGCCTTTCTGCCCTTTGGGCCTTTTCCTCATTTAATTTTGTTAAATATACTTATTATTATCAATCAATAATATACAAATATGGCGAAGAAAACCGTTTGGCACAGTATCATGCAATGATATTAATTACCTGCCGTTATTTATGTTTTAGAACTGAGATCTTGCTTGTGTACATCGGCGTGGTTCCGCAGCAGCCGCCAATTATTCTCGCGCCCATATCGCGCCATTTCTTCGCAAATGAAAAATATTCATCAGGCGAAATAACCCTTTCGAATTTCCCGTCTTTTGCATTCGGGTTGCCAATATTCGCGTAAACGCCCAGTGGCTTTTCAGTAAGCTTCTTGAGGTTCGGAAGAATTGTTTCTACCTGCGCCGGGTGTATGCAGTTAAGCATTACAGCCGAGGGCGAATATTTTTCGATTATGCTCATTGCGTCTTCAAGCTTCTCTCCTGAGAACAGCTCGCTCTCGTTTCTGCATAACAGGCTGACGGCATAATCCAGGTCAAACTTATGTATCTGGTTCAAAACGGCCGAAATTTCGCGGACGCTCATCATTGTTTCCGCAAGAAAAAAATCTATACCTGCATCTATAAGATTTTGAATATGTTCAAAATGTTCTGTGCAGAGCGCATCCATATCTTCAGGGACCAGGTCCGGGCGGTAACAATCATCTATCGGCGCGATGCTTCCTGCTATAAGCACGTTATCTTCTCCTGCAATTAAAACTGCGTCCTGCGCTAACTCAACGCCTATCGCCGTAACGGCCTTCGCTGAATCTTTAAAACCCCTTCCCTCGTAACTGTAATTTGCTTTTTCAAATGTTCTGGCTTGAGTGCGGAACGTATTGGTTGTAATTATATCGGCGCCTGAGTCGATGTTATCCATATGAATATGGCGCACAACGTCAGGCTTGAATATATTTGCGCCAGCGCTCCAAAGAGGCCCTGAAATATCCACGTTCCGGCGCTGGAGCTCCGTACCCATAGCCGAATCCAGTATCACAACTTTGCGTTTTTCCAGTAGTTCAGTTAATACGCCCACGAATTATTTATTTAAATTTTGTAAAGAAATTAATAAGCCAGAAAATTATTGTAAGAACGGCGCTTAAGATAATGCAGGTTACAACCGGGAAGTAAAATGTAAAATTTTCTCTCTTAATTACAATATCGCCGGGTAAACGACCAAAGAAATTTATCTTAGGAGCTAAGACGAGTATAACGCCAATAACCGCAATTAACACGCCAAGAATTACGAGGTATTTTCCAAGCGATTGCATAACAAACATTTATTTCAGGTCACATCAAAGTAATAACTTCTCTTATAAGAGGCGCCAAAAGCTTTTCGGCCCTCAGTCTGTTCTTCATTTTGTCGCCTTCGCTCATTTCAACAAGCCTGTCGGCAACAAGTTCCCTGCTGATCATTCCCAGGGCAAGGCATTTGAGTCCGCAGTGAACGGCGGCCATATTTTCAGGGACAAGCGAGTACCCTAGAACGTCAGAGCCTATCTCTCGGTAAAACCTGCATTCAGCTTCAGTTTCAGTTTCAGGGCCGGTTACTCCAATATAAACCGAAGGAAAAAACTGAATCCTCTTATCAATAAAGAACTTTTCAATTTTTGAGCACAATTTCGCGTCATAAGGGTCGCTCATGTCAGGGAAACGCGGCCCAAGCGTCGCATCGTTTTCGCCTATAAGCGGGTTATCCCCCATAAAATTTATGTGGTCGTATATCAGCGCCAGGCCGCCCGGTTCGAACCTCGGATTAAGAAACCCAACTTCATCAAACATAATAACATTTTTTATTCCGAGTTCTTTAAGAACGTAAACCGGGTGAGCGGCATCCCTCATCTTAAATCCGGAATAATAATTTATGTGTCCGTTCAGAATTAAAATTTTCTGGTTGCCTGACTCAGCGTAAATAATTTCGCCGTGATTCAGTTCCGGCGCGCCATCCAGCTTTGGCGGAATATTCTTGTATGCTATAGTTTTTACCGCGTTAAATTCCTTTAAAAAAGCGGGGTTCGGATATGTTATAAGCGCAGTTTCAAACTTGCCCTTAAAAGGGCTGTTCGCCTTTATAAAATCCGCCGATTCAACAATTCTCTTCTTTTGTTCAGTCATTTGTTATAGTTTCTCGATTATTTTCTTTGTGAGCAGAGTAAGCTTGGGTTCCGCTTCAGCCGCGGCTTCCAAAATCTCGGTAATCGCAGCCGGCTCTAGCGTATCAGGCAGCCCCATATCTGTAATTATGGAAAGTCCCAGAACTTTCATTTTGTGATTCACAGCTACCAGAGCTTCGGGGATAGTCGACATCCCGACAACATCGGCGCCAAGCCTGCGCGCCATTCTGTATTCGGCTTTTGTTTCAAGCGCCGGGCCGCGAAGCGAGAGATAAACGCCTTTTCTCACCGATATCCTGTTTTCAAGCGCCGCCTTGTATGCCATGGCCATCAGCCCTTTGTCGTAAACCCGCCTGTTATTGTAGCTCACGGGGAAATTCCTGAAAGGCGTTTCAAAATGAAAATTAATATGGTCGCTCATTATCATCAGGTCAGACCTCCTGAAAACCGGGTTCAGCCCTCCGCATGCATTAGAAACAAGAAGCGTCTTTATACCCAGCTTGTTCATAACCCGCACCGGGAAAGTAACTTCGTCGTGCGAATAACCTTCATAAAAATGAAACCTGCCCTGCATAATTACCGCTTTCTGTCCCGATATTTCTCCGAATATCAGGTTTCCATGGTGCGATTCGACCGTTGAAACAGGGAAGTTAGGTATGTCTTTATAGTCCAGCCGGAATTTGATCTTAACGTCTTTTACAAGTCCGCCCAGCCCCGTGCCGAGTATTATTCCTATTGCGGGCTTGAAAGCGCTAATATGTCCCTTAATATAATCATATGTATCACGGGCTTTTTTATCTGCGCGGGCGGTATTGGGTTCAGCAGGCATTAATAACCATAGTAAGTATTATCTGTTCGCGTCGTCGGCATTCATGTTCATATCAACGCGGAATTGTTTATTTCGATCTTCCTCTTTTTCGGTGTTTACAGGGCTCAGAGAAGACATGTTCGACTCAAGCCTGAAAATCTTCCTGTTGCGCGAATATTCCTCTATCGAATTCAGTTTTTCTATCAGGAAATTCTTGACCTCGTCAATTATCATTTCATTTTTCTGGCGAAGCTCGTCAAGCTCCTGCTTTAGGTCGACAAATTCTTCCTGCGTCCCCAGTTTGATCTTCCCTGACATTATCTCAGCTTCTTTAATGATCAGTTCAGCGCGTTTCCTGGCATTTTCAACAACATCTTCAGCCATGTCCTGTGATTTTACAATTGCCTTCTGGAACGTCTTTTCATTCTCCTTGAATATATCAACTTCTGCGCCAAGCGCCTTTTTTTCCTCGTCAAGCTTCATTATATGTTCTCTTAAAGATTCATTTTCTCGGTAAAGATTTTCGACCTCATTGGCGACAGTATCCAGGTAAGCTTCAACTTCAGCCACATCATACCCCCGCATGGATTTTTTAAATTCCTGTTTCTTGATATCTATAGCGGAAAGTCTCATTTTTTATTTTTCCCCTCCACCCTACTAAAAGAGGCGGAATTTAGTTTAACTAAATTAAATACCCGAATTTCTAATTCCAAATATGTATGTGCCTACTCGTATCATGTTGGAACCTTCTTCGATTGCGATATCGTAGTCGTCGCTCATTCCCATAGAAATGTATTTCATCTCAACATTATTAATTCCTGCAGAACCAATTTCATCAAAAAGATCTTTCAGAACCCGGAAATTTCCCCTGACGATCTTTCTCTCTGATTCATCTTTCTTATCGTTCATCATCTTGCTGATCGTCATAAGACCTCTTACCTTAATATTCTCAAAGACCGAGATCCCTTTCACCAGCTTAAGCGCATGCTGAACTTCACATCCTGATTTTTGGTCTTCCCCTGATGTATTCACCTGGACAAGGCATTTTACCTTTTTCCCAACTTTCGCAGCTCTTTGCTGAATTTCGGCAGCAAGCTTAAAGCTATCTACAGAATGTATCATGAACACAAAAGGGGCAACATATTTAACTTTGTTGGTTTGAAGATGTCCTATCAAATGCCAGTGAAGTATCCTGTCTTCAAGCGCCTTTTGTTTATCAACCAGTTCCTGAACCTTGTTCTCTCCAAAATCAAGCTGGTTGTAATCCAAAGCCGATGCAACCGCATCTACAGGGAATGTTTTGCTCACTGCAATAATATGAATACTCTTAGAATCCCGCCCGCAACCTAAACAAACTTTAGCAACGCTGTTCCTGAGCCGTATCAGGTTGCTTTCAATATAATCATACTTGCCCATTAAACAAACTTATCAGAATAGTTTAAGCAGACCCAAATCCATTGCCGCAAAAAAGTTATGTACGATATGCGTCTAAAGTTGAGATTTAAAGAAACATCATAACTATAGTAAAATAATGCATATATTAGGAAAATTCAAGAGATATAAAAACTACCTCTCCCCTGCCATAGGCGGGCAAGCCTTCCCCCTCCCCACCACCGCGTGCCGCGGGGCGCGGCATAGGGAGAGGAAAGAACAAATTAATTAAATATCTTTCTCCCCCTCTCCGCTCGCTTGCCCGCCATCTTTTTGGCGGGGGGAGAGGGGGCCGGCTCTACGACTCAACGAGTCGAGACTCGTAGAGATGTAAGGTCATTATTCATTCAATTGAAATCATCTGCTTTTATGGCTATTTTGAAATAATTTCAAATAATTCAGACTATGAAAATACTTCTTACAGTTACTGTATTAAGTTTATTCCTTTCCCTGTCATATTCCCAAGACTCACGGCCGATTCCGAACTATATGACCGACCATGAAAAAAATATTTACAGCGATTACTTAAAGAACCTGCCGCACGATAATGTTCAGGACCAGAATCCGCCGCCCGGGCCCGTCCGCACCATGGCTGAATGGGAAGAATGTCAGGGAATAATTATCACATGGACATCGTTTACAACTATACTCGGGCAAATAGTAAAATATGCGCAGGCCGAAGGAAATGTTTTCATAATCTGTTCAGATTCTAACGCAGTTAAAACTTACCTCCAGACAAACAACATTCCGCTGGTTAATCTGAAATTCCTGATAACCCCGTTCAATACAATTTGGTGCAGAGATTACGGTCCGTGGGCTGTATATTCAAATAACAGCGATACGCTCAGGGTTATCGACTGGATCTACAACCGCCCAAGGCCGCAGGATGACGTCACACCGGTTTTCTTCGCGAACTACCTTGGTATTCCAATACATCAGACAATCACTCCTCCTAACGATCTAATTGCAACGGGCGGAAATTTCATGGTTGACGGCAACGGCACGGGATTTTCATCAAGGCTGATACTTGACGAAAACCCCGGTAAAACGGAGACCCAGGTAAATTCAATAATGGGCGCTTACATGGGAATCAACAGGTACATTAAAATGCAGACCTTGCCCTATGATGTTATTCATCATATCGACATGCATATAAAATTACTTGATGAAGAAACTTTGCTAGTCGGGCAGTATCCAACCGGCGTTGCAGACGGCCCGCAAATTGAGTTAAATCTGCAGTACATATTAGCCAATTACCAGACATGTTACGGAAGGCCTTATAAAGTTGTAAGAATAATTATGCCGCCCGACGCGTCAGGAAACTACCCTAATACCGGCGGAGATTATAGAACGTACACAAATTCATTAATCATAAACAAAACGGTTATTATCCCTACTTATGAATTTAGATATGATACAACCGCTTTCAGAATTTACAGGGAATCTATGCCGGGATATAATGTTGTTGGAATCGACTGTAACGCCATCATTCCATCGCTTGGCGCCGTGCATTGCATAACAAAAGAGATCGGGGTTGCGGACCCGATATTTATTTCACATGCTGCTCTGCCAAATACTTCCAATACAACACAGCCATATGAAGTAAAAGCTTACATACATACAAAAAGCGGCGTTGCCTCGGCTAAAGTATTTTGGTCCATTGATACTGCAAACGGATTCAGCCAGTTAAACATGACTGCGGCGGCTGATACTTTCAGGGCAAACATTCCGGCGCAGCAATTGAACACAAAAGTATATTACTACATTTCGGCTAATTCAAACAGCGGAAGAACAGTTACCAAGCCGCTGCCTGCGCCTCACGGGAATTTCCAGTTCAATGTTACCAACACAATCGGAATATCGCAAACAGGGAATAATGTTCCGGGACAATTTAAATTGTACCAGAATTATCCGAATCCGTTTAATCCTAATACTAAAATTAAGTTTAACGTTGCACCCCCTCTCCGCACCAATGGTGCGTATCTCCCCCTGTCAGGGGGAGACGTGACTGCGCTAGCAGGCGCGGTGGGGGTGAAACTAATTGTATATGATATCCTTGGCCGCGAGGTTGCAACGCTTGTTAACGAGAATCTGCCACCCGGGACGTATTCGGTAGACTGGAACGCATTAAATTTTTCCAGTGGAATATATTTTTGCAGGATAGAAGCAGAGAATTTTGTAGAAGTTAAGAGAATGATTTTGCTTAAATAAAAGCTTTCTCAATTAAAAAATGGCGGACTCAAACAGCCCGCCTTTTTTATATGTGGATTTTTAACACAAAACAAATCATATTCGCTGAACATCAATCACAAACCAAACTAACGGGAAGATATAAATGATTATAAAAGCGCTTCCGCTTTGTTTTATTATTTTACTATTTTTTAACCCATCAGCCAGATCCCAAACCGATTATTCAAAATTCCAGAGTATAGCCAAACCAAGCCCGTTCTTTGCCCCCTCGCAAAACGGCATAACCGGAAGGGCGGATGTAACAAACGATTTTGACAATTTCAGGCTTGGAGGCGATTTTGGCGAACCGTTCGTGGCTTCTAACCCGAGGGACCCGCTCAATAGCATATGCGCATTCAATTTTAATGGCTTTTATTACACACTTGACGGCTACACGTGGGTGAAATCACCCCCTGGTTTTGTTGGATTTTCAATCCTCGGCGACCCCGTTATGACCTATGACAGTCTTGGGAATATATATTATGCGCAGCTTTATCAAAACGGCGCCACTTACGGCGTTGTAGTTAACAGTTCTACTGATAAAGGCTTAAGTTGGGTTGGCGCTGTTGGAGTTTATTCAACTACAGTAGGTTTGTGCGATAAAGAATGGATAACAGCTGACCAGACCGGCGGTCCTTATTCAAACAACGTTTATATTGGGTGGAGGCAGTTCGGTTCAAGCGGTATGAGGTTTTCGAGAAGTACAAACCATGGCGCTTCATGGGATTCGCCAACTTCGCTTGTAGGTTCGCAGGGGGCGTATGTTGCGGTCGGCCCCAACGGAAGCGTCCAGGGAGGGAGCCTTTATTATGCTTCTTTGAACGGTTCGCAGATCTTAGTAACACGTTCGACAGACGGCGGCGCTACATTCGGCCCTCAGTTAACCGCAGCTACTGTTTCAGGTCCGGGCGTACCCTGCGCGGGCAGAAATACAGTGAAGAACTGCATCCGAATCGACCCGTTCCCGCGTATGGCGGCGGATAACAGTTATAGTTCGTCCCGTGGAAATGTTTATGTGGCATGGTGCAACAACCCCGCCGGAGTTGATAATGCGGATATCATGGTTGTAAGATCAACCGACTTCGGACAAACATGGGGAACGCCCGTAAGAGTCAATGACGACCCAACCGGGATTCTCGTCGATCAGTTTATGCCAACAATTTCGTGCGATAACGTCACCGGTAAAGTTTATGTAGCCTGGTACGATTCGCGGGTGGACCCTGCAAATAATATTCTGACCAGAATTTACGGCGCGGTTTCTTCAGACGGCGGCCAGACATTTTCAGTAAATGCAAATGTCTCAGACGTTTCATTCAATCCCAATACCATGGTTTCACCACAGCCCGGCGGCGAGAATTATATAGGCGATTACTTCGGCATTTCTGCGATAAAAAATACAAACACATCTTTTGTTGTATGGATGGACGGAAGAAATTCGAACCTGGCCAGCTTCGCAGGTTATTTCCCTGATTATGCCATGAATGTCAGCCCATCGGTAAGGTACATTTTGAATAATGACAGTACAACATACACGGTGAAGATTCCGGCAATAAAAGGGCCGTTTACAGGCAGGGTAAGATTCACCGCTTCGCTGGATACAATGCCTGCATCCGGCACTATAAATTTGTCATTTGCAAACGGCAGAGATTCCATCACAGCTTTCCCTGATTCGATTACCCTGAAAGCAAAGACAGTTGGTTCGGTTACGCCACGGCTTTACACAATTACAATTAAGGGCGCCGGAAAGGGCGGAGCCCCGGTTCACGTAAGATCAGTAAGCCTTATGGTAAATTCTGATTTTCTCACTATCGGCACAAACAGGAACGGGTTCGCCCAGTATGATGTAAATGGGGCAACTTATAATAATCTCCAGCAGCTTGTGTTTCCTATAGGTTCGAACGTAACAGTGCAGGCTATAAGTCCGCACCTTGTAGGAACTTCCACAAGGCTCGTATATGTAAACTGGTCTGATAACGGAGATACAACTCACACGGTGAACATAAACAACAATATAAACCTCACAGCATTCTACAAGGCACAGTTCAAGTTGATAATGACCTCGCTTCCCGGCAACACGTTCGGCGGAAACGTGTTTTATGACTCGGCGGCATCATTTACTTTCGGAGTTTTATCTCACACAGTTATCTATAACAATCTGCTGTACACGTTCAGAGGGTGGCAGGGTTCAGGGAACGGTTCATACACAAGCCCTGATAGCAGCGGCGCCGATACGGCAATAACAACATCGATGTCGGCTGTGTTCTCGGAAACTGCGCGGTGGACAGGCGGACCGATTGGAATAAGCAATATCAGTACCGAGCTTCCCAGCGTATATAAACTATACCAGAATTATCCTAATCCGTTTAACCCATCGACAGAAATAAACTTCGATATTATTAAAAACGGAAATGTAAAGATAGTTTTATATGATATACTCGGAAGGGTTGTGAATGAGCTGCTAAATACAACTCTGCAGGCTGGAAAATATAAGGTAGACTTTAACGCAGAAAACTATGCCAGCGGGATATATTTCTACAGGATCACTACGGATAAGTTCACTGATGTGAAAAAAATGCTGCTGCTTAAATAAAATGGACATAAAAACCTTGGGGGGAATTTGATAACCGACACAAAGAGATGGCTTGAAAAGATAGGCAAGACTATCGACGCAAAAGACGGGGCTGCATTTGCAGAATTTTTAACAGAAGACGGGAACTTCCGGTTCGGCAACCAGCCTGCAGTAAAAGGCCGCAAGGAAATCGCGGATTATGTTAATGCGTTCTTTACTATGCACAAAGGAAGCTCGCATGAGATAGTAAATTGCTGGAATGATGTGAAATCCGTCATCTGGCAGGGCAAAGTAACTTACACAAGGATGGACAACAGGAAAGTTGACGTGAACTTCACAAATATTTTTTACATGAGCGGAGATCTGATCTCGGATTACCTGATATACATAGATAATACCCCGCTCTTTGAAAAATAGACGATAAATTATTATGGTTTCCGTTTCCAAACGCCTCTTCGGAGAACCGGTTTTGTTGATTACTGAGTACGCTGAATTGTTTTTCCGTCCCAAACCGGAGTTTTGGACGGAGAGAATCAGATCAATCTGTTTCTCTGGGACATCCGGTTAAATAAATTACTTTGCTGACCCCGTGCGGAATCCTGCCGGAGCTCCAAATATATTTTTCGGGCTCGACTTCTTTAGCCATTTTCAGCAGTTCCTCCGTCTTGTACATTCTGAACATCGATACAATGCCGTCCCAGATAGTTGTTATCGGGATTAGCGGTATAAGGTAAGTTAGAATGAATCTGCTTAGCTTATAAGGCTTCATAAACGGCGTAAAAATAAAAAACGCAATAGGCGTTGTGATAATAACCCCGAGAATATCCATAATACTCCGCTCTCCTCCTTCGAATATCGCGATTGCGGCATTCTTATTTACCGCGTCTGATAAAATTTGTTTAGCGCCCTGCTGTTCAAAATGATGGAAGGCCGAGAAAATGGTGCGCATTCCTTTTATATGTTCCGGCACATTCAGAACGTCTACGCTTTCTTTGAGATATTCTATGTTTCCTCCGGATGAGTTCTTTATAAATTCAAATGAAGCCAGGTTCGGGTATTTATCGGAGAGCGTAATGCTAATATTATTCTTCCCGGGATTATTAAGGGCTTCAGCCATCCTGCGGCTGGCGCCGCCGCCGCCTGAACACATATCTATTATGTTCCTGTCGCCGGTCTTATTCAAAATGTCCCTGATCAAAGTGAATACGGGTTTGTAGATATTAAACTTTTCTATCATAAACCGGAGGTAGTCGGTCTCCCCGTCTCTTATGGCTTTCGGAAACCATAAGTAATCTTCCCATTCAATGAATTGGCGGCGTTTCAAATAGCATACAGCGGTAAATTTGAAAATAAAAAAAGGCGGCGCGGCGGCCGCCTCTGCAAATATAACTATCTCTTCGGCGCGTGAAAAGCCACTTTGTTGCCTTCAGTATCCGTAAAAATTGCCATGTAACCGATATCCTCGGTGATAAGCTTTTTGGGCACAAGGACCTTTCCGCCGGCAGCTTCAATTCTGCCAAGGGCCTCATCAAGAATACCGTCTGCATTAAGATAAACCAGCGTGCCTTCCTGCGAAGGTTTGTTGCCGTTACCAATGCAAACAGCTCCGCCTACCGCCTGCTGGTCTGCGGGCAAAAAGGCCATCTTCATAGGACCCATCTCCTGCACTGTGGTTTGGCAGTCCATTACGGTTTCGTAAAACTTTTTTGCCCTGTCAAAATCCGTTGCCGGGATTTCAAACCAATTAATCGCGTTTTTCATAAATATTGTTCCTTTCTTTGGTTAGTTATTTTGGATTAAGATAATAGAATCTTTCATTTTTGGGAAGGCTTACAAATATATAATAAACGAACATCTCAGGCAATATAGGACAACGGCTTAACAAAAAAATAATATCTAACCGGCATAGCTATTCCCAAGCGGTAAAAATCCATATATATTAGGCGCAAGTTACAAGGTCATAACTTTATATGATTCCAGGGGGGATGTCATGAAAAGTCTGTTTGTCTTAGTTTTATTTCTTTCCGCAATCACTCCGATCTCTTCGGCCGCCGCCCAGGTGACCGATACCACAAAGATCTACGGCGTAACCATAGACGCTATCAGCACGCTCAACGCGACAGTAACCTCGCTTTCGAGTCTTCATTACAAGCCGACAACCAGGATAGTTTTTGACGAGTGGCAGCCCGCTTCGGGGTATGTTACCGCCGCAAGCAGGATACACGGCGTTAGTTATGTTATGGGCGAGATTCTTGATAGTTACTATATGAACCAGTATAGTTATGAACAATACGTAAGCCGGGTTAATGAATACTTGGGAGCCCTCAGCGATTATGTAGATATATGGGAACTGGGGAATGAAGTTAACGGCGAGTGGTGCGGTACAATTCAAAGCGTTACTCAGAAGATTTGGACCGCGTTCAAGATAGCATATGGACAGAACAAGAAAACTGAAATTACTCTGTACTATAATAAGAATTGCTGGTCAAACCACAACAATGAAATGTTCACTTGGATAAATAACAACATGCCCCCCAAGATGAGATATTTGCTGGATTACGTTCTTGTATCGTATTACGAAGACGATTGTAACAATTTACAGCCGAACTGGCAGCAGGTTTTTGACAGCCTGCATGTTTTGTTTCCGAATTCGAAATTAGGGATTGGCGAATGCGGAACTACAAATTCCGCAAATAAGGAAACTTATATAAACAGGTATTACAGGATGAACATCACCACGCCTAAGTACATAGGCGGATATTTCTGGTGGTACTACAGGCAGGATTGCGTGCCTTATACAAAACCATTGTGGACAGTTATTAATAACGCGATGATAGGGAATTCTGATATTGCGGGATTTGTAAATTCAGGCTCAGATGTGGAAAATTATCCTAACCCGTTTAACCCATCGACAACTATTAAATTCTATCTGCAGTCGCCCGCGTTTACTACGTTGACAATATACGACCTGACTGGAAGGGTTGTTGAAAAACTTATCAACAATAACCTTACTGCCGGCATACATGAGGTAAAATGGGACGGTTCGAGGTATTCAAGCGGCGTTTATATATACTCCTTAAATCATAACAATCAAACAGAGATCAGAAAAATGCTGTTGATCAAATAACCCTGGTAAGCGCTTATCTGGGTTAACTGTTTGAGCTAAGATAATTATTTTTTATACCCGAATAAAGTTAGCCATAATTAGAAATTATTCATTATTTTTGATTCACTATGCTGACGCAACCTAATATATTCAAACCTGTTTTTCCGTCTTATTTCTCTCTGAGAGAATTGACGGACCTCTACTTTGATAACTTCGCAATCAGCTTTGTTTCATTTGAAGCAAAAGAAAAGAATGACTATTTCGGTTTCTTTGCCGACGGCAATCTGTTCGAGAAACTTGAAGGAAAGATCGTTATAAAGGCATGGAAAGAACTTCCCGGCCTTTTCAAAAATTGCATATTGGGCGATTTCAAGTTGTACCCAAATCAATTCTGCGGAATTGTGATGATTGATAACAGAATGTCGTGGGAAAATTCAAGAAAATTTGTGCCGAGGATACTCACTTCTTTTAAGAACCGTTCAACTAAGCTTCTGAACCAGCTCCATGGCACGCATGCACGCGTATTTTGGGAAAACAATTACTTTGAAGGAGTAATTGAAAATGTGCAGGATTTAAAGCAGGCGCTTGACAGGATCAACAGCTAGAGCTGTTTATTGAAGACGAGCCTGAATTCAGAACCTTCGCCGGGTTTGCTATTCACCACTATTGCCGCCTTATGCGCATCCATAATTTTTTTGCATATAGATAGTCCAAGTCCGAACCCGCCCGTAGTGCGTGTGCGCGAATGGTCGGCCCTGTAAAAGGGTTCAAAAATGTAAGGCAGGTCTTTTTCAGCAATTCCGACTCCGCGATCCCTGATACTTACAGTTACAGTTTTATCGTCGCTTTCTATTTTGATCTCTATATTACCTTCGGAATACTTGAGCGCGTTTTCGATAATGTTTCTGAACACAGCCTGTATTTTTTCCTCATCCGCAATTATGGTTTCGCGCTTGTTGGGCGTCAAAAACTTGAGCCTGTCGCCTGATTCATATTCTTCTATAATATCTTCCAAGACCTCCGTAATATCCGTCTTTGCAAGTTTCAGGTTGCCCACACTGTTCTCGGTGCGGTAGCTATCCAGAAGCCCCGATATCATTCTTTCCATCTCGTTAACGTCTTCGTTGATCTTTTCTTTGGAAGAATCTACTTCCAGCCCGAGCTTAATTCTGGTAAGAGGGGTCCTCAGTTCGTGTGAAACATCCAGAAGCAATTGTTCTTTGGCTTTTATTGAATCTCCTATCTTTGAAGCCATTGATGAGATGGATTGCGCCAGCTCGCCCAGCTCGTCGTTTCTCTGCACCGGGATCTTCAGGTAATAGTTCCCTTCGCCCACCTGCTGAACCGCGGTAGAAAGCTGTTTCAGAGGAGTGAATAATTTCCGGACGATATAATAAAATGTAATAATGATAATGCTCAGCAAAACCACAAGGCTTATGATTGCCTGCTGCTCATCAAAATCATCGCGCGGAGCCAATAATTGTATAATGTATAGTTCGTTAGGCGTCTTATAAATCAAATGTGGTTTCGAGTTATAAAAGAAAATAAAACGGTCGTCATTGTGCAGTTTTTCCAAAAATTCATCGCTTTTATTCAATTCATCAAGGGTCGGAACCGAATCCGAAGACGCCCACTTAAACGCAGGAGACAGGTATCTGATTCTCCAGCCCATCTCTTTGCAGTATTGTTTTGCTTTTACAGTATCAGGAGGGGTTCCTATCTCGTTTATAAGAATTCTCTCCGCCCTCCGCATTGGGCCCGGTTCATGGCTGGTGCTTATCCTTATTACAACAAGAACCGCGACATCTATAACGGCTCCGAACAGAAGCACTATCAATATCAGCTTCATGAAGATCGAAAACTTCGGGATCCTGAACCTTTTCATTTTTTTTCGCCTTCGGAAGGTTCGGCAAAGAACATGTACCCTACCGCGTGCACGGTCTTAATCATTTGCTCTTTCTTGTTAACTGCGGCTTTCAGCTTGTTTCGCAGTCTTGATACCATAACGTCCACTGAGCGGTCAAAGCTCATCCATGAAATACCTTTGGTATTCTGCATAATTTCATCTCGCGATAGAACTTTCCCGTTATTCTTCACAAACAGGAACAGAAGTTCGAATTCAGTTGAAGTGAGCTCAAGGTTTTTGCCGTGAACAAATGCGGTTCTCTGGTTTCCGTCAACGTCAAGGTTTTTAAAGCTGATTATCTCATTCTTCTTAAGTTTGATCTCATTTCGCCTAAGAATCGCCTGCGCGCGCGCAAGAAGTTCGCGCGGCTCAAACGGCTTTGGCATATAATCGTCGGCGCCAAGCTCAAGCCCTACAATTTTATCAGTGACCTCTCCTCTTGCGGTAAGCATTATTATCGGAGTGTCATACTCTTTCCGTATCAGCCTGCATGTTTCAAAGCCATCCATGTCGGGAAGCATGATATCCAGTATCACGAGGTCAAAGTGCTGGTTCTTAAGCTTAAGCAAACCGTCTTTCGGGTTCTCGCACGAAACCGGCTTGAACCCGTTCTTGCCCAGGTACTCGGCAAGCAGGTCGTTTAGCTTTGTGTCATCGTCAATTATTAATACAGATTTACTCATTTATTCAAGATAAAACCCGGCGCGTAATTTGATAGACTACGGCGCCAGGTTTATTAAAATAATAATTTGGTTTTAATATATCTACCAACAAACAGCTAGTTATCCTCGAACTTCTTTTTGCCGTCGTTATCGCGTTTGTGGCTTGAGAAATCCATGATCTTGCCTGCAACTTTATCTCTTTGTTCGGGCGTGAGCAGGTCGTGGAATTTTATCAGCTCGTCCATCATGAAGCTTTTCATATCTTCACGGTCTTTATCTCTCTGCGAGGCCAGATCCTGAAGCGCCTGCTTATCAAGCGTGCTTTGTTTGAACAGGTTTGCAAAATCCTCAGCCGATTTCTTGTGCGCATCTTTATTGGCGTCTCTTTTTGCATCCATCTTCGCTTTTATTTCAGCTTTTATCTGATCAACCTGAGTTTTTTGGTCTGAACTAAGATTGAGGTCTTTGGTAATTTTGTCTAACATCATTCCAAGCGGCCCGCCGTGATTATTACGCATCATCTGCGAATAGCCTACGGCTACTGCGGCAACAAGAATCACAACCACGATAATTGAAGAAATGAAGATCTTTTTCCCTTTATTCATTTTGGGAGCCGGCGGCAATTGAACCGGGTCATTAAATAGATCTGACATATTATTATGCTCCTTTCGCATATTTAATTGATACAAAGTTAAGCCAATATATATGTTAATTTATGTATCTTCTGTAATAAAATGTAACTGTTTTCTGTTTTCGGAGCGTATTTTTGACAAAAATGAACCAAATATTCATTGTAAATACTGTCAATATTCAATATTTTTGAATTTAAATCAACGATTGAATCCAGCATAAAACTACCAAATGTCATGAAATTGAAGACTTTTATAATTCTTAGCTTTATCATTTTTTCTTACCTGCTTTCCGGAAGTTCAAAGGCCGAACCAAGAAGGGTTCTTTTGGAATTCAGCACAGGCGTATGGTGCGGATACTGTCCCTGCGGAGATTCGATAATAACACACCACATATTGAACCAGTATCCCCAAACGATAGTTTTGGCCTATCATGGTCCGGCAAACAGCGCCAGCGATCCTTTCAGTTATTTTAACGGGAACGACATAATAAGTCTAATAGGATATACGGCGTATCCGCTTGCGATATTTGACAGGCAGTCCGGCGCGCCAATGGATTTTGATTACAACTGGCCCGATACATGCGCGGTAAGGTATCAAAGATCTCCCAACTCCGCAATAAGTTTAGTTCTGACTGCAAAAGCTTACAACACAACAACAAGAGTTCTGACGGCGACTTTAGACGCAACGGCTCTGCAGACTTTATCCGGGCAGTATAAAATCACCTACGTAATTTCGGAAAATAACATAGTATACCCTCACAGCAGTTACGCTTTGTGCGGTTACAACGGGACTATCACAAATTATGTTAATAACTGGGTGGTTAGAAACATTGTTAACGGCGCAACAGGTGAGAACTTGAATGCAGGAACTTGGAATCAAAACCAGGTTATTACAAAACAGATTTCAACGACTATTGACGCTTCGTGGGTCGCTGAAAACTGCAATCTTGTTATTTTTGCGTATAAAGATTCGACCATGCTAAGAGCGGCAACAGTTGAGCAAGGCGCCCTGCAATCGGTGACAAATCCACTGGGGATAAACGGTTTGCCCCAAATTCCATCTGAATTCAGGCTTGAGCAGAATTACCCCAACCCGTTCAATCCGGTAACGCACATAAAATATTCTGTTCCCAAAACTGGAAAGGTCAGCCTGAGGGTCTATGATGTTTTAGGAAATCTGGTAGAGATATTAGCAGAAGGCAATTTAAGCGCAGGCGTTTACAACGCAGAGTTCGATGGTTCGGCTTTATCAAGCGGGATATATTTTTATACTCTGGAAGCTCCGGGGTTTAAAGAAACAAAAAAACTCAGCCTGATAAAATAACAGCTGGTAGCCGTTCCATCTGAGTCTCTCGTGGAGGACTCAGATGCTATCTGCTGTTCCTCTGAGTCCCCTTGCACGGAGACGCAGAGGGGACGGCGATTTCCGGCACTATACGGCAGATTTATGAAATCAAAACAAACAATAATATGCTAAGAAGAATTATACCCATTATATATTTACTTTCCATCATCTTCGCTCCGAGATTAATTTACACAGATACTTTTTCTATTGCGGCAATCGATCCTGCAAACAACCAGGTAGGAAGCGCAGGCGCATCGTGTTATAATACAGCGCCCGGCTGTATAATATTAAGCGATGTCCACCCGGGGGTAGGCGTTATACATACACAGGCAAGCTGGCTGGCGGCTAATCAAAACTATGCACGCTCGCTGATGAATCTCGGTCTGACGCCGCAGCAGATAATTGATTCGCTTATAGCGCATGATGCGCAGGGCAATCCACTGCCAAGGCAATACGGAATTATTTACTTAAACGGAGAAGTGGGGGCTCATACCGGCTCAGGCTGCACCGATTGGAAAGGACATTTAACGGGCCCGACATATTCTATACAGGGAAACATATTAATGGGTGAACAGATAATAGACTCAATGAAAAGCAGATTTTTAGGTACTTCAGGACAACTTGCTGTGCGCCTTATGGCGGCACTGCAGGGGGCTAAAGTAATAGGAGCGGATACCAGATGTACTTTAACATCATCGCTATCAGCGTTCATCCGCGTCGCAAATCCAAATGACCCGGTTAACGGCCCGTACTTTCTGGATATTAACGTTCCTATGACGCATACCGGAAGGGACCCGATAGATTCACTCCAGGTTTTATTTAATACGTGGTTAACAACCGGACTCTCGAGTTTTTCAAACGTGGCGCCTAAGGAATATTCATTGTATCAGAATTATCCGAACCCGTTTAATCCGACTACTATAATCAGGTTTGATATAACAAAGCAATCAAATGTAAAAATTGTAGTATACGATATGCTTGGCAATGAAATCACCAAATTAGTTGATGCGGCAAATCTGCCGGCAGGAAGCTACTCGGCTGATTTTGACGCTTCACATCTTGCGTCAGGCGTTTACATCTACAAAATGGTCGCGGGTGAATATGTTGTTTCAAAGAAAATGACGCTGGTGAAGTAGGTTCGTAAAGTTTGTAAAGTTCATGAGGTTCGACTAAAGGAATGATTATAGTCCCATCTGAGTCTCTCGAAGAGGACTCAGATGTTATTGGTAGTTTTCCTCTGAGTCTCACTTCGTGAAGACTCAGAGGGGACGGTGTTCGTAAGGTTCAAAAGTTCGTAAGGTTCTTATTCTTTATCTATTGTTCGGATTATCAGGTGATGAATTTCCATTCCGGTAAGCATCAAAATTATAAATCCCGTTATTGAAATCACTCCGATCAGCTCCGTCAGGATAATTTGCTAAACTCCATGTACTCATTTCATAAATATCCCAGGTCCTTAATAACATAGTCGAACCAGATTCAAATTCTTTAAACTCGATTACTGTGCCATTTTGCTCCAATATGGAACCGTACAAAGAAGTATGATCCATTAAAACTATCCGAACAGAATCTTCACTCGGTGAACTATTATTTTGACTATAAGCATACCCAAATGTTAATGAAAATAAAATCAAACCTAAAATTATTTGTTTCATGTTTCGCATGTTTTAATTATACAAAGTTATGCTAATATATATGTTAATTTGTGTATCTTCTGTAATTTAATGTAACTGAATTTAGCAAAAAGAGGAGAATTCTCGGATAAAATACAATGGATTTCGAAGGAGCCGTGGACAGGTCATTCCCTTTAAGACTCAGAAGGGACATTGAAGTTCTTAAGGGATAAAGAATTATCAGAGTTCCTTTGTCTTTTGCTGTCTCATGCCTGCCGTCTGCCGTCTCACTTTTTATTATTTATTATTTATTATTTACTAGTTATTATTTGATCTGCCTTTTGCCTTTTCACTCTCTATATACTTTCGTAATTTTGTGATTATGCCCGAGATAATATCCAATTATATAGAGCTTCATATATGCAGCATAGAATACGGCAGGCATAAATATCTTTTGTTAAATCGTTCTGAAAACAGCCGTATATATCCCGGCATCTGGCAGATGATAACTGGCGGCATAGAAGTCGGCGAGCCCACAAGAGATGCTGTTATCCGTGAACTGAAAGAAGAAACAGGAATTACTTCCGCTAAATTATATGTTGTCCCCCGCATTAACACATTTTACCTGGCGCCTGTAGATAAAGTTTGCATGTGCCCTGTCTTTCTTGCTATGGTGGATGACAGAGAGGTTAAGATTTCAGATGAGCACTCTGAATATAAGTGGGTGGATTTTGATGAAGCAAAAGAACTTGTACACTGGCCAAACCAGGTGGATAGCATGGAAATTATAGAAAAATATTTACGCGATGAAGATTTGTTTTCAAAACTGGTAGAATTGTAATAATGACAAGCGATGAATCATTAATATGGCGCTGTATATCACTTGCCCGCAAAGGCAAAGGGCACGTCTCGCCTAATCCACTTGTTGGCTGCGTTATTGTGAAAAACGGAAAGATAATTTCCGAAGGCTACCACAAAAAATACGGCGCGCTGCATGCAGAAGCTGATGCGATTGAAAACGCGTATAAGAAAAAGACAAACCTGAAAGGCTCAACGCTGTATGTAAACCTTGAGCCCTGCTCGCACTTTGGTAAAACTCCCCCATGCGCCGATAGGATAATCGAAGCGGGAATCGGCAAAGTAGTAATTGGCTGCAAAGACCCGTACAAATTAGTAAACGGAAAAGGAATATCACGTCTGAAAAAGCATGGAATCAAAGTAATTTCAGGCGTACTTGAATATGAATGCAGGGGATTTAATAAGTTCTTCATGAAACATTCCACAACCGGGCTTCCATATATCACGCTAAAAGCGGCGCAAACAATGGACGGGAAAATTGCCGATAGCAAACACCGTTCGAAATGGATATCATCAAAAGAATCGAGAGCGATAGTCCATAAACTCAGAAGCGAATATGATGCCGTTTTAGTAGGGAAGAATACAGTTAAGTACGACGATCCCAGGTTAACGGTGAGGCTTGTAAAAGGCAGGAACCCATACAGGATTGTAATCGATTCACAGTTAAGTCTTGGTTTGCACTATCATTTATTCAAAGACAATTTAAAGACAAGAACTATCGTAATAACATCCTTACGGGCCAATAAAAGAAAAGCCGAAATTTTAACGTCGGGGGGAATAAACGTTATTGTGTCCAAAAGCGTAAACGGCATGATTGACCTGAGGGATGCCATGAAAAAAATCGGTAAGATAAATATTGCAAGCATATTGGTTGAAGGCGGGGCAGGTACTTATTCCGGCTTCCTGAACGCGAAGCTTGCCGATGAATTGATACTTTTCACCGCTCCGCGAATTATGGGCTCAGGGATAAATACGTTTGCGGGTTCTGAGAGAAGAGATTTCAATAATGCAAAGGAAGTTTATTACCAGTTTGCAGGTAAAGATATATTAACGAACATAAAATTCTAAATAATAAAAATAAATAATCATGTTTTCAGGAATTGTTGAGGAAATAGGAATAGTCGCTTCAAGGAAAATTGTAAGTGAAGGAATAAAATTCCGGGTGAGAAGCAAGAAAGTCATAAAAAAGCTGCGCATATCCAACAGCGTTTGCATTAATGGGGTATGCCATACGGTAACAAGCCGCAGCAAGAACGAATTTGATTTTTTTTCAATACATGAAACGCTGAAAAAAACAAATCTCGGTTTGCTGAGAACAGGCGACGGCGTTAATCTTGAAAATTCGCTTACGCTGGGGCAGGAGCTGGGCGGTCACTTTGTGCTTGGCCATGTTGACTGCAGAGGAGAAGTCACTGCTGTAAACCGGGTAAATGCTGCGGATAAGAACTCAAAGAATTATGATTTTTGGATAAAGACCGATCTCAGCAACAGGAAGTATATTATTTATGTAGGTTCAATCGCAGTAAACGGTGTCAGTTTGACTGTAGCTGAAATAAAGAAACCGAAAGGAAAATACTTTGAGTTTAAAGTTGCAATTATTCCTTATACAATTGATAACACTAACTTTGGGACAATGAAAAAGGGGGACAAAGTAAACCTCGAATTTGATTTCCTCGGAAAGTATGTGCTGAATTCGATGAGCGCCCCTAAATTAGTTAAGTAGTTAAGAACTTAACCCTACTTTAACGATTAACTAATAATATACTCTATTTATATAAGTATTATTGAAAGTCAAAACAATAAATTAAGAATTGATTTTCTTGAGTAGTTTCGGTAATTTTGAATCAGGTTTTGGTATAATCATAATTTTTCCTCTATCACAATAATTTATACAGTTTAAGTCTTTTTCCGATGGCTAGAGAGAAGTTTTCCGCAGCCTATTTGCTGAGGTATTGCGTAATTATTGCCGTGATTTGTTTGGCTCTTTACAGCGGTATAACTATTGCTGATGACGATGTCTCTCATTATACCAACGTAGGTAACATTGGCTTAACAATTACAAACTTCGGGACCGTTGGACACGGGTTTGCGCTGTGGCCACAGCAGCCGTCATGCGAATATCCCAAAGGGTCGGGCATCGAACACATTTTTGACGGCGGCTTGTGGGTTGGCGGAATTAAAGACGGAGTCGTACGCGTTACTACGGGCGCCATTGACGCCAACGTTGACCAGAGAGGCGAAGGTTACGAATGGACCAACGCCGCAGGTCAGACTATTACGCAAAAATCTTCATTAACCAGTTCCCCATATTACAGTCCAACTGCAATTTCTCACCAGGACTTCATTTGCGAATATACAGATACAAATACGACAGTCGGCGGACAGCTGATAGTTAACCATACACCCATGGGGCTGAAAGTTATCCAGCAGTCATATTGCTGGAATTATCCCTATGCCGATTTCTTTGTCATCCTCAGGTATAGAATAATTAATATCGGCTACAGAGGCAATGTTACTCCGATTACAAACATCTATGCCGGTATGTGGACCGACTTAGTTGTAAGAAATACTCAGATCACACGCCCTGTTGGCTCGGCTTTCTATACGCACGGCGGAGACGGATACGACAGTTCATACAGAATGGGTTACGAATTTGATAATAACGGAGACGTAGGTTTTACAAACAGTTATGTTGGCGTGAAGTTCCTCGGTTCAACTCCGTTCGGAACAACGCCGATAGATACTAACCGCATACCTTACCATTTTGTAACATGGCAGTTCAAAAATACAGTTGACCCGCTCTATTTTGCCCCGCAAACCGACCAGGATGGCGCCACTCAGCCCGGCAGGTACGGAAAAATGAAGGGGTTTTTTACAAATGGGGTCACAGTGAATCCGTCAATTTTAGCCACTATAAAGCAGCCTTCGAACCGTTCTATACTGATGACGGCAGGGCCATACACAACGCTGAATTATCTCGACACGCTTGAAGTAGTGTACGGTATCATCTGCGCCAAGAAAACCGGAACCGACCCACAGCAGTGGGATTCAACTTACCAGAGAGCTGACCTGCATGCTCACGCAGACTGGTGCCAGAGAGCTTACGACGGAGAGGATAAAAACGATAACGGCAGGCTGGACCCGGGTGAAGATATTAACGGCAACGGAATACTGGACAGGTATTTACTGCCTGCGCCGCCAAACTCGCCTACATTAAGAGTTGTTAATAAGAGCAAAGAAGTCGACCTTTTCTGGGCCGCAAATTCTGAGAACAGCATTGACCCGATCTCGCTGAAGAAAGATTTTGAAGGATACAGGATCTACCGTACAAATGCAGGAGCGGACTTAAACCAGCAAACGCCGCTTTTATCATCGTTCATTCTTGCCGGCGATTTTGACAGCATTGATAATATCGGCAACAACACAGGATTCAACTATATAAAGCTTAACCAGCCCAGGACTTTTCAAAACGATACAAACCATTATTGGTATCATTTTGATTTTAAAAATCTGCTCAACGGGTGGCAATATGCTTTCACAGTGACCGCATATGATAAAGGAGATTCAGCCAACAACCTGACTTCGCTTGAAAGCAGCCAGCTTGTAAACGCTTACAGGATAGTGCCGGGTACTGCTTCTGTTGATGATGAATCGACGCCGATTGGCGTTTACCCGAATCCATATTACGGCCACGCTTCATGGGACGGCGGCAAAGAACGCGAACGCAAACTTTATTTCTTCAATCTGCCGGACCAATGCGAAATTACGATCTATACAGTCGCCGGGGACAAGGTCGATCAGTTCACTCATAATTCATCAACATACAACGGAAGCGATATTCAGTGGTTCCAGTCTTTTGCCGACGGCACGCAGATACTCGCAGGGGGCGAACATGCATGGGACCTGATAACAAGGAACGACCAGGCAATTGCAACCGGGCTTTATCTTTTCACGGTAAAGAACACAAAAACGGGTTACATTAAAAAAGGAAAATTTTTAGTTATAAAATAAATAATTACAGTTATGAAAAAGATATTACCTCTGATAGTTCCGCTCATTTTATTTTTTACGGTAGGAATTTACAGCTACATTTACCAGACTACCATAATGTATATCCAGACGGTTCCGCCCGAATCGCTTGCAATCGGGCATGACCGCTCGCTTCATGAAGGCGATACTGTAACTGTTATTGGAAGAGTTGTGGCTCCTCCGCGCGTTAATTTTTCTGGAGGCGACCATAGAGTATTATTAAGGGGCCTGAACTCAAGGCAGGCGTATATTCAGGATACATCAAACGCGCTCTTTGGAGGCATAGTTATCAGGCAGGCCGATACAATTTCCAATACTCTTTTTGACCAGCTTGATTCAGGCATGAAAGTACAGGTTAACGGAGTTGTCCAGGAGTTTTCAGGAGGAAATACTCCCAATACAACCACTCAGCTTAATCTGGATATCACTACTCAGGTTCAGATACTGCCGACCATAAAAAGACGCCCCGCGCCAAGACCGGTGAATGTTTCAGACTTTGACTCGCTGGGAAATGTAAAGTTTTTGACAGGCGAACAATACGAAGGCTCATATGTGGAAATAACCAACGTAACGGTTGGCCCGCAGGGCGGCGGACAAAGGCACATCAGAAGCCTTTATGACGCACAGGGCAACAGAATATTTTTGAGAGATTTTTCAAATTTCTATTCGCTTCTTCCCACCCCCAGTTATGGCTGGACGGCATGGTCTCCTGTTTCAGTTGGAGCGACTATTACTTCGATCAGAGGGGTCATTATTGAAGGAGCTTATAATACAGATGGTGTGTTTAACGGAGCCGCTACGTATCCTTATGTAATCGTTCCAATTTATCCGAACGACCTGACGGTTGGCAACACTCCCCCGTTCATCAGCTCGGTTTCGAGGAACCCCGGCGTTCCAAGACCTACCGATAACGTGCAGGTGACTGCTGTGGCAGTAGATACTCTGGATAACGGGATGTCGTTGGCAAATGTAGACTTATTTTACAGAATAAATCATGGAACGTACACTTCGATGCCAATGACGCCGAACGGTTCAATTTATTCTGCCACACTTACTTCGCGTCCGCTCGGAACGCTCGTGGAATATTTTATCAGGGCCGCAGACAACCAGGGCGGCGTAAGACTTAATCCAAGCGATACATCCAGGTCAAGCTATTTTTATTATGTCAGGAATTCGGATACAATGACTATAAAGGACATACAATATACGCCTAACCAGGGCGGATTTTCAGGATGGAACGGGTATACAGTTTCTACGCATGGGGTGGTAACCGCAGATACATCTGACTTCCCTGCATACACTTTTAACGGCGGTGGCGGCACTCAGACTGTCGCAAGAAAAGTTATGATACAGGACCCTGCAATAGCGGGCGGATGGAGCGGATTGTGGATAACAGGGCTTCCGACTGACCAGCTTGTAAGGGGACAATTAGTAAATGTGAGGGGACAAGTAACGGAAGTTAACGGTTGTACAAGTCTGGCAGTTCTGGAGCGCCAACCGATCTTGCCATTATTTCAAGCGGCAATCAGTTACCAAGCCCGCAAATACTCTTGCCAAGCGTAGTTGCCGATACCAAGCTTGACGGAGATACCACAGTTGAGAAATGGGAAGACGTTCTTATAAGATTTGATAACCAGGCTGTAATAACCTGTATAAACGCTTCCTCAAGCTCATCGTGCACTTCAACTTTGCCGCTTCCTGATACAACATTCAGAAGAAATTACGGGGAAATGTTTGTGCATTACACAACCGATAGTCTATTCGCCAGAGTTTCTTTACAGGATGGCAGCCACAACTATGTTAACGGATGGGACCCTGCGCAGGCCAATCAATATGATACTACATTGCCAGGTCACCTTTTGCATGAGTGGGACGGAATAAATGGTCTCACCGGCGTTTTGTTCTTTGATTTCGGAAAATACAGATTGTTACCCCGGACAAACGCGGACTTTGGAAGCGTAATAGGAGTTCAGCCAATAAGCGAAGTAGCTTCAAACTTCTGGCTGAGACAGAATTATCCCAATCCGTTCAACCCGGTCACGCAAATTGTTTATAACATTCCGGTAGATGCGGAAGTAACGCTAAAAGTATATAATGTGCTGGGTCAGCAGGTAAAAACACTGATAAGCGGCCTGCAGGTTCGCGGCAGGTACAGCATACCATTTGACGGAACAAATTTTGCTTCAGGGCTGTACTTCTATTCTATTGATGTGAACGGATTAAACGGCCAGGAATACAGGCAGGTTAAGAAAATGGTTCTTGTAAAATAAGCATCAAGACAATTTCACTCCGGCTGTGAATAAGAGCCCTTCACCTATTGAGGAGAGGGGCGCGGGCGAAGTGTGATACATAAATAATTTTATAACAGGAAGAAATATTACATTATAGAAAATTTTATACAGCCATATCTGTTTTTGAAATCTAAACTGCTAATAATACTTTTTATATCGCTTGCCTTTGTGTTAATACAAAGCTGCAGCGAACTCCCTACAGGCGTTAAAACAAATCTGCCGCCGGAAACCTACTTATCATTGTTCCCCGATAGCATTATAAGTCCGCAGAAAACACGAATTAAGATTTCGTGGTGGGGTGATGACCCTGACGGGATCGTTGCTGGATACTATTTTTCGTTCGATAGCCTTAACTGGACTTTCACAACGCATAATGACAGCACTTTCCAGCTTGCGATAAACGGCTTAGACAGCACCTTCAGGTTTTGGGTTGCGGCTGTTGATAACAAAGGTTTAAGGGATCCAACGCCGGCTTCTAACAGGTTCCCCGTCGTCAATTCGCCCCCATCGGTAAGTTTCAACACCGGCACTGATATTGCCGATACAACATTTACCGTTGCAAGCTTTGCGTGGACCGGAACCGACCCCGATGGGGATAACACCGTTAGATATTACTATTGGGCCCTTAACGATACGTCTAACTGGCACAAGGTGCCCTCTACTACAACGACTATAACTCTAAGGCAGGATAGCGGCATTGTTCCAAATTCGAATAATGTACTATACTTAAAAGCGCAGGATATTGCGGGTTCATACAGTCCCGTTAAGCGTATGCCTGATACAAATAAGACATGGTATGTAAGGGCGCCCATTGGCAACTTCCTCCTGATCAGCGACTATTTCAAAACTACGCCTACAGATCTGCAGGCGGCTCTCACATTTTATAGCGTGGCGTTCGGCACGACCCCATACAGCGTACTTGATATTAAGGTAAACAATGGAGGAAATATTCCTAAGATCGTCAACCCGATGTTTATCGAAACGCTCAAATTATTCAGGTGCGTGGTTTGGATCGCTTGGCGGGGAATAAATACGGGTGACAATACTAATTTTGATTTAGCCCAGGGGTCGATCCCCTATTATATACTGTCCGGGGGAAAAGTTTTGTTTACCACAGGTTTTGCGGATGAATTGTCATCGCCTCTTATTGCAAATTTTGCATCAGTAGACAGCGTTTCTTATAATGAATACAGCGGGTTCACGGTTGATTACCCTGTTATAGTTGTTGATAATTCTTACGATACGTTATATACGGGTTCTCTAATACCCCAAACGTTCAACATTGACAGGATGAGGGTTTTGTATCCCACTATCGGGGCTCACACAATCTACAAAATGCAGAACCCGTCAAACGGCAATCAAACCGGAGTTGTGTGCATCAAGAATGCTGATCAAAACCCGAGTATAGTATTTATGTCGGTTGCATTACACAGGATGAATTATACTGGCTCTGCCGTAAATTTCTTCAGGCATGTTACGCAAACAGATTTTGGGATAAGATGAGATGATGAAGTATCTTTCTTTCATAATAATTGTTTTGATATTAACTGCGCATTCCGCGCTTGCTCAGACGGGCTCAATTAGCGGCGTTGTAACCGATTCATCAGGCGCCCCGCAGCCCGATGTTAACGTAAAAATAAAGGGAAGTTACAAGGGTACTGCTACGGATGTTGACGGAAAATATTCGTTAACCGGAATAAATCCCGGCGATTATACGATTGAAGTTTCTTCTATAGGGTTTAAGACGGTTGATTATACAGGCATAAAGGTCAATACGGATGAAACAACGCCTCTGGATATTAAGCTCAACACATCATCTTACACAGTGGGCGAAGAAATTCTGGTTGTCGGCGATAGGCCCCTGCTTGATATCGAACAAACTGAAAGCAAGCACGTCGTCACAAGCAAGGATATCGAAGGCAAAATTGTTGAAAATGTAATCGACGTTGTATCGCTCCAGCCGGGAGTCATTAAGCAAGACGACGCCTTGTTCATAAGGGGCGGCAGATCAGACGATAATGCTTATCTGCTCGACGGGGTCTCGGTTCAGGACCCGCTTGCTGGGACAGGCTTCGGGCTTCAGATATCATCAAACGCTCTTGAAGAAGTTGAAGTAATTACAGGCGGCTATAACGCCGAGTACGGGCAATCAACGTCGGGCGTTGTGAATGTAAAAACCAAAGACGGCGATTACAGCAAATATTCGCTCGGGCTCTCGTATAAAAAAGATAATCTTGGATTTAACAAGAACTGGACGTCGGATTTCAATACCGACCTGCTTGAAGTGAACTTAAGCGGCGCGGAGCCAATCACAAAATACCTGCTGAAGAACCTGTTGAAGATGAAGATACCCGGCGACCTTACTTTCTACGGCAACTTCACAATGAATATTTCCGACGGGCCGCTGTCCGTCCCGAATGTATTTAACGACCCGAATACGATAACGGGATATAAAGCCAGTCAGCTTGTATCCTCGATTTTCGGCGGTACGAAGTTTGCGCCACGCCAGATCAACAACTGGTACTGGCTTGGGAAAGTTACTTATAAGATCAAACCGAATATGAAGCTGCAGTATTCATATAACGAATCGGTAGCGATAAATCAGAATTCGCAGAGCCTGCAGACTAATCTGGAGTATGTTGAGCCTTCTCCCGGATACCAGTACCAGTTTGAGCAGATACTCAATAGTGCGAACACCTATACTCACGTGAATATTTTCCAGAGCCTGACATGGGAACATGCGATAGGCGCAAAGACGCTGTACGAGATAAAGCTCAGCAAGTTTTTTACAGAATTAAGAGCGGATGCAAACGGTTTGTTCTGGAACCAATACCAGCAGCCGCAGGATATAGTGAAACCGCCGTTTATTTACTTCCCGACAGGCGACACCAACAATCCATACGGCATAAGGCCGGGCGACGGTTTTTTTGACGTGGGCAACGCATATACATGGCATGACCATTACGTTAAGACGTACAGCATTAAGGGCGACCTCTCCGAAAACTTTACTCTAAAGAACAGTTTTAAAGCGGGCTTTGAAAGCTCATTCCAGGAGATGCAGCTGATTGACGTTTACGAACCTTGGGTGGGAACATTCGGACTGAATAACGACGAGTATAAGGTGTTCCCTGCTTTTGGGGACCTGTATGCGCAGGATAAGATCGTGTTCAAAGGCATGATATTGAATTACGGGCTGAGGTTTGACTATTGGTTCCCCGGCAAGCTTGTTGACGATGCAATTAAAGACCCCAACGCTGTCACTATTCCCCAGCAGGTGAAAGATAATTACATGGCAGATACCTATAATTTCTTTGGCAGAAGATGGAAGGGCAGGCTATCGCCGAGGCTGGGCATCTCTCACCCTATTACAGATAACCAGACGTTATTTTTCAGCTACGGACATTTTTCAAAGAGGCCTAACCCGCAATTTGTTTACGCTAAGATAGCAAATGTAAACGCGCTTTCTTCATTTCAGAAATTCGGCAACCCGGATTTGAATCCTGAGACTACAGTTTCGTACGAGCTTGGCGTAAGGAACCAGTTCACAAAAAACGACGTGTTCACAGTTACGGCTTATTATAAGGATATATACGATTACGTTGCAACGGTATCGGCAAAGGTAAGCGACCCGCGTTTTGCCGGTCAGACTTTTATTACATATATTAACCAGGATTACACTAAGTCACGCGGCATTGAAATTGACTACAGGAAAAGAGCAGGCAACTGGTTTAACGGCGACGCCAATTTTACGTACTCTATCGCAACGGGGAAAAGCTCTTCAGTGGACCAGGGTTACCTTGTAGCCACCGGCGGCGCGTTTGAAACAATCGGCGAGAGTTACTTAAGCTGGGACAGGCCGATACAGTTTTCGGTTAATGCAAGTTTCTTTATGGAAAAAGGAAGAGGGATTTTTGGATTCGCAAAAAATATCCTTGATGATTTTGCGATGAAGGGAAGGTTATTCTTCGAGTCAGGGATGAGATATACTCCGCAGATACTTGTAGGGTATCTGACAAACGGCAGGCCGGAGTATACTTCCGACGTTAACAATCCTTATTCGAAGATTGGTTCGGATTGGTTCTGGGTGGATCTGTCTTTTGAAAAGTATTTCAAGATTGCGGGTAATTTCAAGCTTTCTGTTTCGCTCGAAATTAACAATTTGTTTAACAGGAAGAACGCGGCTATAATTAATCCGGTTACAGGCAAAGCATATGAATACGGCGACCCGACGCCGAACACCTATGACGACCCGCTGTATCCCGACCTGCAGGCTCCGCTATCGCCGTACCCGCTCAACCCGGCAAGGTATTTAAATCCGCGGCAAATACGATTTGGGGTCTCGCTGCAATATTAAACGATGAATTTGAAGAAAATATTCTGCATACTATTTATAACTGCATTAATCATATCGCAATCCCATGCCCAGCTTATACCTCAGCTTGGCAACCAGCGTGCGGGCACTTCTTCATTGCAGTTCCTGAAGATCGGCGTCGGCGGAAGAGCCACAGCTATGGGAGAATCGTTTGTAGCTGTTGCAAATGATATTACAGCTCTGTATTGGAATCCGGCTGGCCTGATGCAATTTAACGGGTATGGCGCCAATTTCTCTCACACTGAGTGGCTTGTGGGCCTTAAGCATGAATTTGCGGGCGGAATATACCGCTTGGGGAAAAACAACGTTATCGGCGCAAGTTTTGTATCTCTACATACCGACCCAATGGAGAAAACAACTGAGTTCCAGCCTACAGGCACAGGCGAATATTTCAGGTTTGGGGACCTGGCTTTTGGTTTAACATTTGCGCGCAGGCTTACCGAACAGTTTTCGTTCGGGATAACTTTACGATATGTAGAAGAGACGCTGGCTGAATTAAAAATGCACGGCTACATGTTTGACCTTGGCACATATTACTGGACCGGGCTTTCTAATTCAAGGTTCGCGGTAACAATATCAAATTTCGGCCCGCAGGTTACGCCCAGCGGATCAGTCGCTCTTGCAGGCGGAGGAACGCTTGACCAATTCCAGTCATTCCCTGCCCCGACAATTTTCAGGATCGGTTTCGCGATAGATCCAATCGATAACAAAAACAATAAGCTGACAACTTCGATCCAGCTAAACCATCCGAACGATAATGCGGAAAATATTAACGTAGGCGTCGAGTATTCGTTTCGGAACATGTTCTTTGTAAGGGGCGGGTATAAATTTAATGTGGAAACCGAGAATTATTCAGGCGGCATCGGAGTGAAGGTTCCAATTTCCATAGCTCTGGCTTCAGTCGATTATTCTATTGCGAATTTTAAGGACCTTGGTTTTACACACAGGTTAAGCGTGAATTTGCTTCTGGATAAAAAGTAATGGTATGAAAATGTTTTATCTAAAAAAATATTACTTAGGTTTCATTTTGTCGGCGTCTGCCCTGCTTTTCTCTGCGTGCGCGAACGACCAGCTTGATCTTTCGCAATTCCCTATCAATCAGCCTCCGGGAAAAATAGGCGATACGGTTTATATACCGATTACGCCTGCGCTTACGGGCTACAGCCGGCCGTCAGATATTCTTATCGGGTACGAACCACTTATGTACATTGCCGATAAAGAGAACAACCGAGTCGTTCAGCTTGATATTTCCGGCGCAATTATTGGCGCTTCAAATTTTATCCTGAAGCCTAAAAAAATAGCGCAGGACAGGAATTACGACCTGCTTGTTATAGGTTCTGTAATTGATACTATTCCTCCCCATACGCTTGATACAGTCGACGCCGTCTTCAGGTTAAAGCTTCGCGATAATGGCGGGCATATCTCAGGGGTCGCGCCGAGAATTGTTTTCAAATCAAACCAGCCTACGCCGATCCCGGGCAATCATGGCAAGCTGACGGGGATCTCGACGTTCTTTGATAATTATTATTTGATACTGCGCTCCGGGCCGAACAACTCAAATTTCATCGATCCCGATAACGCAATATTCAAAGTTGATAAATACGATAACACGGTTCCGGTACCCGACAGGCTTCCCGGGTTCCAGGTTGAGGGCCAGGGACTGCTGTCGCTATTAAGCGCTTCTTCTGTTACAACATTCAATTTTAACGCTACAGATTTTATTTATACACAAACTGCTTCCAACGTTGCGTTTAAGGTCCAGTGGTGTACATGGGACGATATTGACGGGACTTATCTCCCGAAATTCACGCCTGAAAACGGAGTCGATCTTCTCAGGCCGGGACTTGTTACTTCTCCCGAAGATGTGACAATAGATCAATATAATAACATCTTTGTCGTCGATTCACAAAAGGATTCAGTTTATAAGTTTAATTCTCTCGGGAGGCTGTTGCACGAGTCTTTTGGCGGCCCAGGAAGCGGGCTTAGTCAGTTCAGCTCCCCGATGGGGGT
Source organism: uncultured Ignavibacteria bacterium (assembly GCA_963816535.1). Classification (GTDB taxonomy): domain Bacteria; phylum Bacteroidota; class Ignavibacteria; order Tepidaquicellales; family OLB5; genus CAWFKW01. The sequence goes on from CAWFKW010000003.1 coordinate 392,471, forward strand.
CGCTTTCTTCGACAAGACTTTATACGTTTGCGACACTGAAAATGACAGGGTGCTGCGGTTTATTTTATCAACCGATATACACTGAAACTAAATAAGATTTTTTTCAATTATTTTAACGGAACTAATATGAAAACAATTATTCTTTCCCTGGTTGTTCTGCTGAGCCTTATTTTCATCACATCAGAATCATTTGCGCAGTACATAACTATTGATTCTGCCCGTAGCGAAGACGCAAACGGCGTTTCGCTGCTTCTTGGCGATACTCTGACAATGAGGGGTGTAATTACGACCTGCCGCGAGCTAACTACTCCTTTGGTTTATTTTCAGGATTATACGGGCGGAATGGTCGCATACGACGGTACATTTGACGCCGGAGTGAACAAAGGCGACAGCGTTCAGGTAAGGGGCGTTATAACCCAGTACAACGGTCTTACAGAGCTTCAGCCGGTAACTAGTTTTTCCGTTCTCGCATCAAATCTTACAGTGAATCCCAGAGTAGTGACCACAACAAATGTGAGAGTTAACGGGGAAACATATGAGGGGCAGCTTTTAAGAATAAATAATATAACGCGCGTCACAACCACAACGGGCGCGGTGGCAACAACATGGGCAACCACCGGTTCCGGCACTGATTATTGGGTGCATTCGGGAAATGATTCATGCCAGGTAAGAATATATACATCTACAAATGTAGTTGGCTCGGCAATTCCAGATACATTTGCCATTGTTACGGTTCTCGGGCAGTATGATTCCAGTCCGCCCTACACCTCCGGCTATGAAGCCGCTCCAAGAAACCTGTCCGATATTATTCCAACGGGAACTAACCAGGGCCCCGTGTTGAGCCAGATAACTTATTCGAATATCACCCAAACAAGCGTAACCGTAACATGGACAAGCTCAACTCCCGCCACTTCAAAAATAAGGTGGATGACGACGGATTCGAATTACCAGAACATTGTATTTACCGACTCTACTTCAGATACCGCACACGTCACAAACCATACGTTTACTTTAAGCGGTCTGCAAACCGGTAGAATTTACATTTACAGCGTGATCTCATCGGGCGGAACGGGCACTACAACTAGCCCCAATTTATATTTTTGCACGCAGTCTTCGTCTGCGGGGACAATGAACGTTTACTTCAATCATTCGGTCGATACAACGCTTAGCGTCGGCGAAATTGCAAACGGCAACGCTAATTTCCAGACATATCTGCTTGAGAGGATAAACGCAGCGCAATACTCAATAGATATGGCTTTATACAGCTTTGACGATCTAACGCAGGTAAGAGACGCCCTTATCAGCGCGTATGCAAGAGGAGTAAAGATCAGATTTGTTTACGATTCGCGCACAAACCAGTCGTTGGTTAACGACATAATAGCGGCAGGTATTCCCATAATCAAACGACCGGCAACAACCGCATTAATGCACAACAAATTTTTTATATTCGATTACAGGCATAACACAAATCAAAACCTCGCCTGGGTATGGACAGGTTCAACCAACGTTACTTCTCAGCAGTTTTATTATGACCTTAACAACGTAATTTTGATCCAGGACAGAACCTTAGCCGCTGTCTACACAAGGGAATTCGAAGAAATGTGGGGCAGCGCCATCGATCTCCCCATTCCATCAAGGTCAAAGTTTGGGAACCTGAAAACCGATAACGTACCGCATATACTGAATGTGAACGGAACAAGAATTGAGGCATATTTCTCGCCGGGAGATAACTGCACAACTCAGCTGCAGAACATGATTTCTAATTACACAGATTACGATTGCTTCTTCAGCGCTTATGCATTTACTGATTTTAACATTACCAACAGGATGAAGACAAAGTTAAACGCAGGCAAGAATATCAGGGGCGTTTTTGACAGGGACACATCGGGCGGCGTTTTCGCCGAAATGAGCGGACATGGTCCTTATGCATGGAACCCGCCGGCAGATATATTCATCGATTTCGCCGAAACCAACGGCGGGTATTTGTACCATCATAAATATATGTTAATTGACCCGCTTAATGCAAACAGTAATCCTATTGCCGAAATGGGTTCTTACAACTATACCAATGCCGCTAATACTGACAACGACGAGAATTTCATTATGGTGTTCAGTCCCAGGATAGCGAATTTATACTTGCAGGAATGGTATAAGAGATACAGGACAAGCGGCGGACAGTTTGTAATCATTGGAGTTCAGCAGATATCTTCTTTAATTCCAAAGAGATTTGAACTGAATCAGAATTATCCCAACCCGTTTAACCCGACCTCAAATATAGTGTATAGCGTCCCAAAGAGCAGCAAAGTATTATTGAAAGTCTACGACGTGACGGGGCGTTTAGTTCAAACGCTTGTAAACGAACAGCAATCTCCGGGAACATATAAAGTGGATTTCAAAGGGGTGTATCTTGCATCGGGGGTTTATTTCTATTCATTATTCGCCGATGATGTTAGGATTGATACGAAGAAAATGGTCCTGGTTAAATAGAGGAATAGTGAAACAGTGAAATAAAAAAATGAATAAAAGCTAAGCTGACAGAACGATATTCAAAATCCCGATAGTGAAGATTCTCTATCGGGATTCTGAATATCAGCGGTATGTTACGTTTTACATTCTGCGTTTCACGTCTTACGTCTCTCGTTAGCCGTTTCACGTCTGCCGTCTCACGTCTTCCGTTTCACAACTCACTTTTTATGCACCAATGTAATTCTCTTTTCCACTTCCTGCTTAATGTCTTTTATTTTTTCAACATAATCAATAATTGCATCCCTGTCGATTATTCCGGATGCTTTATAGTCTTTTGGGGCGCCGGCGATATCCGTAAAGAATTTTTTGAACTGGCTGAAAATAAAACTGTTTACGGCAACGGTATATATCTTATTTTCGTCCAGAGGCTTGCCGCCGATCTTAGCCTCTGAAACAAAATCGCCGTCCGTTTTGCTTGTATCATAATTGTAAGTTATGCCGGATACGCTCAGCATCTCTGTGCCTTTGGACTCTCTTGAATTCTTGGCCTTAATAGCAACATTGCCGTTTAACATATCTTTCAAAAATTTCCCGCTCACGCTTATTATATCCAAATCGTTGCCGAATGGATTAATTTCCCAGATATCGCTGATTGTTATATTTCCTTTATTCAGGCTCTTTCTCAATCCCCCGCCGTTAAGCATAGCCACGTCTGTATTGGTTTTCCAGCGGAACGCATCCGCTTCAAACTGGCCTAAGTTTGACTCCTCCCCGTATGAAGAGCGCCAGTCAACTTCAAGCTTGCCAATTACGCGCTGCAATTCCGGGCCGATGGACGCGACCATATCATTGACCTTGTTATCGGCTTCCTGGTCAAATGCGGAATCTTTATTCGTTTCATACAATCTTCCGAAATATTTAATAACGGTATCTTTATCTACGTCAATTTTCAGGTCAAGCTCGCCCAAATATTTCGAATACGCCCCAGCCTGCACTATGATGACCCCGTTTTCATTCACCGGTTTAAAAAGCGGCGTATGTGAGTGACCGCCTACGATTATATCCACGTCTCCGTAAAATTTATCTGCAAGTATTTTGTCATTATCAACTCCATCATGCGTTAAGAGGATTATCACATTGCATTTTTCAGATTTCAATTCGCTGATCCCAACCTGGATTACCGAATCTGTGTTCAGCATTTCAATATTCTCCAGGTTTTTGGGAACGGAAAGCTCGCGCAAGTCTGGAGCCGTGATGCCGATAATTCCGAATTTGACCCCGTTTATTTCTTTTGTGACAAAAGCCTTGCCCATCAGCTTGTCCTTCGGTTTAAATAAGATATTCGCCGAAAGATAATCAAAATTTGCAAGCTGCAAAGCGGAGTCAAGCGATAGGTCGCTGTAATCAAACTCGTGGTTGCCTATTACAAACGCGTCTATATTATAGAGGTTCAATAATTCTATCTGAGAGCGCCCATGAGTAAAGTTTGAAATAGGCGTTCCCTGGAAATTATCGCCTGCGTTAAGAACAAGAGTATTATCCGTTCTGAGCTTCTTCACCCAGCCAAGCATACAGCCCGTGCCGCCGTAATAATAACTATCTTCTTTTCCTGTTTCGGAATTTTTCCGGGTTCCCTTTTGCGTCTGGTCGTGCGCGTGAAAATCATTCCAGTGAAGAATTCTGACTTCTTTAATATTATCCTGGGCAAATAGCGATAAAGAGAATACCGATGCCAGGAATACAACAAATAACCTTTTCATATTTTAAAATTAGATTAGACTACAAATATACCGATTTGAAGTTTATATTTTGTTAATATTCCGCAAATTCCGAAGAGCTAATATTCAATTGCACCTCTTTGAAAATAGCGTTAATTTTGAAAAAATACAGGTATAGTCTGCCATTTTAGAACCGGACAAACCTATGAACAAAAGACTCGCTCTATTAATACTGTTCTCAATATTACTAATTTCATCGTGCGGCAAGAAAGAAAATTTGAAGAATGAGACATCCCCGGGCATAATCAAAGCCGGACTTGTTTTTGACGTTGGCGGAAGGGGCGATAAATCGTTTAATGACGCAGCATACCGAGGATTGGAAAAGGCGAAGCTGGAGCTTGGTATCGAATACGAATATATAGAACCGGGCCCGGGCGGGGACAGAGAGGCCGCATTAAGACAGTTTGCCAGCCGAAAGGATATTGCGATAATTTTCGGCATCGGATTTATCTTCACAGATGAAATCACAAAAATGGCGCAGGAGTTTCCTGATAAAAAATTCGCCTGCGTAGATTATACAGTTGATACTTCAAAAACGCTTCCGCCAAATTTAATAGCGCTCGAATTTAAAGAAGAAGAAGGCTCGTTTCTGGTTGGCGTGATCGCCGGACTTAGTACTAAAACAAACACGGTTGGTTTTGTTGGCGGAATGGAATCTCCGCTGATAAAGAAATTCCAGGTATCTTATGAAGCAGGCGTAAAATACGCAAATCCGAATTGCAAAGTGTTGGTTGGATATGCGGGCGTTACGGGCGACGCTTTTAAGAATCCCGGCAAAGGAAAGGAACTTGCGCTCGGGCAATATTCGCAGGGCGCGGATGTTATTTACCATGCGTCAGGCGTAACGGGCCTCGGGGTATTTGAAGCCGCGCGGGAAACAAAAAAACTTGCGATTGGAGTCGACTCAGACCAGAACGACGAAGCCCCAGGATTTGTTTTAACCAGCATGATTAAATCGGTTGACGTTGCCGTATTTAACTGCATCAAGGAGGCAAAAGACGGCACATTTAAAGGAGGCCGGGTTGAAACATTCGGGCTGAAATCAAAAGGCGTGGATTATATTTATAACGATAAGAACAAGAACCTGATTTCGGACGAAGTTCACAAAAAAACTGAGGATGCGAGAAACGATATTATTTCAGGGAAGATAGTAGTTCCGTTTAAGTAGTCCTCTCAAAGTTCATAAAGTAAAATAGATTTTATGATCGGATTTAGACATTTGCGCGAAAATATCAAAACAGACTCCAAAAGCCTTATGATAAACCTTATATTCTAAACTGGTATGTTGTCCGTTGAAATGAAAAATATATCCAAATCATTTGGCGCGTTAAAGGCGAACGATTCGGTCAGCTTAAAAGTAAATAAGGCGGAAATACATGCAATAATCGGGGAGAACGGCGCGGGAAAATCAACTCTAATGAACATACTTTACGGCATGATTCCTGCTGATTCCGGTTCAATACTTTTAAACAGAAAGGAAGTCAGCATAAAGTCGCCTGCCGAAGCTATAGCGCTCGGGGTTGGAATGGTGCACCAGCATTTCATGCTAGTTGGACCGCTGACGGTTACAGAAAATATTATCCTTGGCTCTGAAAAAACCCGCCGCGGATTTTTGGATCTGAACATGTCCGAACAAATCATTAATGAACTTACAAAGAGCTTTAACATCAATATTGAATTAGATTCAAAGATAGAGTCAATGCCTGTTGGCATTCAGCAGAAAGTTGAAATACTAAAGCTGCTTTACAGGAACGCAGAAATATTGATACTGGACGAGCCAACTTCATCGCTTGCCCCGCAGGAAACCGATGAACTGTTTACTACATTGAGGAAGCTTAAGTCTGACGGCAAAACCATAATTATTATTACTCACAAACTGCCTGAAGTAATGGAAATAAGCGATTCAGTAACAGTTTTGAGACGCGGCTGGGTCGCCGGCGAACTTGAAACTAAATCAACTTCACCCGAAGAGCTTGCAAGGCTGATAGTTGGGTTCGATTTCGAAGCGGAAAAGAGCGTACGCAAACAGCGGCACGTAGAAGTTTCGCTGAAAGTTGAAGGACTGAGCGTTTTGGATGATAAGCGCCTTCAGTCAGTAAGAAATGTTTCTTTTGAAATTTACGCCGGCGAGGTTTTTGGAATTGCAGGCGTTGAAGGCAACGGTCAGACAGAACTTGTGGAGGCGATTGCAGGGTTAAGAAAAACGCAAAGCGGCTCTGTAAAGTATTCTGGGAACAAATCTAATTATGCGAACATACCGGCGGACAGGCAGCGCGACGGCATTGTGATGGATTTCAGCGTTGCAGATAATATGATCTTGGGCAGGCAGAATGAAAAGCAGTTTGGAACGTCCTTTAAGCTGGACAGGCATGCCATCAATTCATTTTCAGATAGCCTCATCGAAAAATTTGATATAAGGCCAAAGGACCATAATGCAATAATATCAGGGCTTTCAGGAGGAAACCAGCAGAAAGCTGCTGTGGCAAGGGAGCTCTCTAAGGATGCGGACATGGTTATAGTAAGCCATCCAACCAGAGGTCTGGATATCAAAGCCTCGGAGTTTGTGCATCATTCAATACTATCAGAAAAAGAAAAAGGAAAAGCAGTTTTACTGGTATCATCTGATTTAACGGAGCTGCTTAAGCTTTCCGACAGAATTGCAGTCATGTTTAGCGGAGAGATTTGCGCCATACTCGACGCGCAGACTACGAACGAAAGAGAAATTGGACAGTATATGACAGGAGTAAAGACAATTAACAATTAACAATTAACAATTGTCAATTAGTATTAATAATAGACAACTAACAATAAACAAAGTAGATTTGCACGTCTAAGCGGGAAAATTATCAGGAAATATTTCTTAAATATAATTGGTCCGGTTGCCGCGATAATATTATCGCTCATTGTTGGAGCGATTTTCATAGTCGCAATCGGCAAGGAACCGTTAGCCGTCTATTCAAAATTATTATCGGAAACGCTCGGCAGTTCATATGGCATCGGCCAGGTGTTGTTCAAGGCTACCCCTCTCATATTCACCGGACTTTCTGTTGCTTTTGCATTTAAAGGCGGGTTGTTCAACATTGGCGCCGAGGGCCAGTTAAGTATCGGCGCGTTCTGCACGGCGTGGGTTGCTTTTACTTTCATATATCTTCCATGGCCGGTTCTCATTGCGTTCAGCGTGCTTGCGGGCTTTATCGGCGGCGCTTTCTGGGGCGCCATTGCAGGGTGCTTAAAGGCGCGCTTCGGCTCTCATGAAGTTATAAATACAATCATGCTGAACTTCATCGCGCTGGCGCTGGTTAATTATTTTGTAAACGCAGTTTTCAATGTGCCTGCTACCGTTCACACACCTGAGATCTCAGCATCAGCTTACCTTCCAAGGTTTGATTCATTTACAGGCATGTTCAAAGGCTCGCCGTTTAATCTTAGCTTCTTGGTAGCAATAGCGGCATGCATTATTATTTATTATGTAATGTGGAAAACTCCGTTTGGTTACGAAATAAATACCCTGGGTTCAAATCAAAATGCGGCTAGGTATGCGCGCATGAACATCCGGAGGCTGATAATCAGTACGATGGCGCTCTCTGGCGGATTTGCGGGGCTTGCAGGAACTAATTTCGTTTTAGGATATAAACATTACTTTGAGCTTGGCTTCTCAGATGGCGCCGGGTATATCGGAATCGCAGTTGCGCTGATTGCACGGAACAATCCTTTTGCAGTCATTCTGGTCGCCATATTTTTCGGGATACTTGAATACGGCGGGTTAACAATAAACACAATTGTGCCTAAAGAGATAGTGACCATGCTGCAGGCAATTGTGATAATATTTGTAATAATAATTTCACAGCTTACGCAAATGATGAACAGGAAAATAGCCGCCCTACCCAATGCCTGATAGCCTGATCTCAATAGCATTTTTCTTCCAAACGCTCAGGATCACTATCCCCTACCTTCTGCCTTCGCTCGGCGCTACTTTTTCGGAAAAAGGCGGAGTGGTTAATATCGCGCTTGAGGGAATTCTTCTTATCAGCGCATTTTTCACGACGGTCGGGACCTACTATTACAATAACATATTCATAGGGGTCTTATTCGGAATTGCAGCCGGCGCCGCACTGGCGCTGTTACATGCGGTCACAACAATAACGTTCAAAGCAAACCAGATAGTAAGCGGAATTGCGCTGAACTTGTTTGCACTGGGGCTTACAAAATTTTTCTGCAAAATTATTTTTAACAGCTCAAGCAATTCTGAAAGGATCCAGGGCCTCGAATCGGTCCAGCTGCCGCTTATCGGCAACCCGTTCATAGCTCTATGCATCATCCTGCTTGTAATATCGCAATTACTGATCTTCAAAACACGATTCGGGCTGAGGCTTAGGGCTGTCGGAGAGAACCCCGCCGCAGCCGATTCGCTGGGAATAAGCGTGAGAAGGATGCGATATTACGGAGTTGTCATAAGCGGAATACTGGCCTCGCTCGGCGGCTGCTGGCTGGCATTCGACCAGCATAGTTTTACAGACGGCATGTCGGCCGGCCGCGGATATATAGCTCTTGCCGCAATGATAATAGGAAAATGGAACCCTTACAAAGCCGCGGCAGCATGCCTGCTTTTCGGTTTTGCCGAGAGTTTCTCAATCGAATTCCAAAACACAGTTATTCCCACCCAGTTTATTCAAATGGCGCCATATTTGCTCACAATTATTGTTTTGGCCGGATTTATCGGCAGGGCCACCCCGCCCGCAGCAGACGGAATACCTTATGAAAAGAATTGAGATATAAATTATGAAGATAAATGATTAAATTTTTAAAACTGTTCAATTAACAATTCAAATATGAAAACTATAATCTTCCTGTGCACATCGCTCGTCTTATTTCTGACCGCAACCTCTGATGCGCAATATAACTGGACCGATATACAATACCATTTTCAGACAGGCAGCGTTCCTCCGCCGTATTATCACGAATACGATATCTATATAAGCGCGGCGGGAACCGGCTCGCTTGCATATCACACCGGTTACGGAAATGATTCCACAAGCAAGAACTTTACATACGATCTCACCCTTAGCCCTGAAGACATTGCCTCGCTTGATGAAGCAATACAAAAAAGCAAGGTTTTGACCGCAACATTCGAAGAAATGGAAAAGCATCCGATAGGCGGATCCATGAATAACGTTTTTGTGACGCTTCCACAGGATCCGCGGCTGGACCATAAGCCGCCCAGGATAGAAATTCCGTATTTTCCAAAATCAAAAAAACAAAAGGCGGCTCTGGAAAAACTGTACGAAGCCGTAAGATCGCTTGTTCCTCAATCTATATGGGATGATATTGACAGCAAATGCGGCAAGTAAGTTTTGATAAACATTAAAACTTAAATGAGTTGGCTGCCGGAACCGGAAAATACTTTGGCAAATATTTCGAGGTAGTCAAAGATGGAAAGTATATCCTGCTGGTTAATTTAGCCGACAGGTCGTTTTCATTCATTGCGTTTTTACTGTTGGCAAGAAGTTTCCCGCCAACAGCATACGGAGAAGTTGTAACTCTGTTTACGCTTGCAACCGTGTTTGTCACCATATTTGATTTCGGGCTGTCAATATTCGTTCAGCGGGAAACTGCCTTCAACAGGTACCGCGCAGGCGAACTCTTCAGCAAAGTCTTCACCATATCGTTTATCCTTTTTGCAGTTTATTTTCCCGCTTTGTTTGCGTTTGCTTATTTGTTTTACGCAGATATTCCCCCGGCCTTAATTATTATTATTGGGGCGTTAATGTACGAGTCGACTTTAATAAGCGTTTGCAACAAGTCTCTTTCAGGCGCAGGCGATTTCAGAAGCCAGTATCAGGCGCTGTGGATATCCCGCCTTTATATAATACTTTTTTTCATTGCCGGGCTGGCATATCTTCACTTTGACATGAACTCGTTAATGGCGGTAATGCTGATTGGGTTCTTCCTGCAAGTAACGCTTCTGTTCCGCAGCCTTAACCGGAATGAAATTCATTACGCTCTCAGGCATTTTTCTTTTTTGGAAGCAAAGGCGATATTGAAGCTTTCAATACCCTTAGGGCTGGCAGTCCTTTTCAATTTTTTGTATGACAAAATTGACGTGCTGCTCATATCAAAACTCAAGGATTTCTCTGAAGTTGCGTATTATAACGTTGGATACGGCGTTTTTAAATCGGCTATGATGAGCTATTCTTTCATGCTGGCTGTGGGTTTCACACGCGTTTCAAAGATCAGCAGGAACAGAAGGGCCGTTAAGCTGTTCTTTGAGAAATATTTTACCGTAATACTCTCGATTTCCGCTGTCGTTTCAGTCCTTATTTATTTTTCATCCGGATGGCTTATCAGAACCATTTACACTGCTAGATTTACACCTTCAATTCCTGTGCTTCAGGTTCTTTCCGCGGGACTCATCGGAGCCGCCCTGAATAACTTAACCGGTATCGTTCTGAACGGAATTGGCTTATTTAAGGCGGTTATGTATATTACTTTGTTTGGCTTGATAGTTAATGTTGCTTTAAACGCTGCATTTATACCTGCTTACGGTATTATCGCAGCCGCAACTGTAACAGTAATCACAGAATATATTATTTTTCTGTTTGAACTATATTATTTACTCAAGGTATTGAAAACAAATACGAACTGACTTGGGCACCTCTAACTGGCAGAATATTTCGTATGTAATAGGCCTGGTCAGAAAATTGAATCCCCGTTCCATACTCGATGTTGGCGTTGGCTTCGGGAGATGGGGGATATTGTTTCGTGAGTTCCTGGAAATTTGGGAAGGTTCTAAATATGACGGCGACTGGGAAAGGATCATCGACGGGGTAGAAATTTACCCGGCGTATATCAAAGAATATCACAAATATTTCTATACTAATATTTACCTGCAGGACGCTCTGGACTTTCTAAAAAAAACCGAATCCGGATACGACCTCGTTAATTTTGGAGATGTAATAGAACATTTTGAAAAAAAACAGGGCGAAGAGCTGCTAAAGCTGGCCGTTGAAAAAAGTAAATATGTTTTGGCTACCGTTCCTATAGGCAAACATTGGCCGCAGGCGCCGACTCAAAATCCATATGAAGAGCATAAGAGCGTCTGGTATGACAGTGATTTCCTGAAATATAAACACTGTAAATTAAAACGATTCAAAGATTTTACTCTGAGGGATTTCAGCGTGGCGCTAATTTCAAAAGAAAAAATAAAATATGATAAGAGATTTGGGAAGTACTTCGGACCCAAGAATATTCTAAAGCACTCATTGGGCCTGAAAAAACTTGTCGAGGGTTATGAAAAACGAAAGAGATGATCTGAACGTCGTATTTATCGGGAGGTATAACAAAGACGAAATTCTATCAGGGCCCGAAAAAACCGCAAAGCGGATCTTTGAATTGCGCTCCGCAGAGATTAAGGCGTATTTTGTTCAGTATTTTTTTGATGGGCGGGAATACGGGATATTTAAGAAACTGTTCGGGCTCGAATCCGAAAAACTAAATGATAACGCCGTCGTATATACAGCTGGATTGTTACGAATCACGCCCCTGTTGCTTAAGTTAAAGCCGGATTTGATACACATTATAACGTTTGAAAGATTCGCGATAATTGCTTTTATTCATAAATTTATTTCAAAGGTAAGAATAATTTACAATGAGCACGGGATTACGGCATATGAAAATTCGGAAATAAAAAAAAATCCCTTTCTTTACAGAACTAAAGATAAATTCTGCGAATGGGCGGCGCTTAAATTCTCAGGCAAAATTGTTTTTTTTTCCGAAACTTCCATTGATATGGCGCAGAGATATTATAAGATTGATGAATCAAAAATATTGATAATGTCAAACGGAATTGATGAGGCATTCCATATTGCTTCGGGGCGCAGATCGTCAAACGCAACAAATGTTCTTAGGGGGGTTGTACTCATTAATTCAGCATATTCAAACAGCGGGATTGATTTTTTGGAAAAAGCTCTCTTAATATCGAAGGCAAACGTTGAATTATCTGTGATAGGCGATAAAATCGAAATTGATACGGATGTTTCAAATGTCAGGGTTCAATACTATAACAAAATGAAGCCTGCGGCGCTGGCCGATTTTTATAAAGACAAAGATGTTTTTTTTTCATTGAATAGTTACGATACATTTTCAATCGCATCGGTTGAAGCAATGGCGGCGGGATTAATACCTCTGGCGACCGAAGAAACAGGAATTTCAAGGTTCATAATCCAGGGAGAAAACGGATTTGACGTAAAATACGGGAATACGGAAAAACTGGGCGAAATAATAGACAAGCTTGCTAAGGATAACCAATTGAAAAATAAGATGAGTCTCCAGGCTTCGAAAATATTTGATATACTTTCATGGAAGGAAGTTTATGAAAGCTATAAGAACCTCTATGAAAGCATGAGCGCATGAACATTCTTTTTCTTGCAAATGAATTGAGGTATACGTGCGGCGTAACAAACCATTTGATACATCTTGGGCGCGGACTGGGGCAAAACGGCAAGAACCGGGTCTTAATCATCACCGGAGGAGGCAACGGGACCGACCGTTTTAGAGACACAGATGTTAAGGTTCTGGAAGACGGAAAGTTCATGCACGGAAACCGTAACGCGGTCAACTATTTATCAGCGGCAAACGTTCTCGCAAAGTTCGTGAAGCGGAATAAGATAGATATTATACACTCCCATTCCCACTATGCGGCTAACATCGCGGCCCTGGCTTCAAAATTAATTCACGTAGCAAGGGTCCAGACAAATCACGGGTTGCTTGAGGAGGTCGGAAAGCTGAAACATTTCGCCGCCGATAGATACGTGGCAATCAATGAACATATCTATGATTATATTATTAAAAATGATATTGCAAGGCCTCCCGAAGTAAAATTTATTCGCTGCGGCATACCCGTACCCCGAAAACCTGCTCTCAAAAAAAACAAACCCATAAAAGTATTGGCGGCATCCAGATTTACAGCCGAGAAAGGGCTGGATACCTACATAAATGCGGTGAGCAAAATTCCCGGAGAGGTTAGGTCGCGAGCTGAGTTCTATATTGCAGGCGAGGGAGAAGAAGAAGGCAATTTGGTCGCGCTGAACAACCGCCTGAAGAGCGGGGTACGGTTTCTGGGCAGAGTAACAGATTTACCCGGCAGACTGAAAGAAAATCATATTTTCATATATCCATCGCGCTCTAAGAGAGAGGGTTTCCCTGCGGTCATAACAGAAGCCGGCGCGTATAATAACCTGCTCATTACATCCGATTTTGAGGGCGCCTATTCTGTTTTGAAAAACGGGGCCGATTGCCTTGTATTCCCGGCCGAAGACCCCGATATGCTGGCTGTGCAAATCACACGCGCCATTAACGGATTTGGAAAACTTTCTCAGGTTTCCGAAGCTCTATATGTTAAGGTGAAAGAGCTATTTGACCTTGGTAAAATGATATCAAAACATGAAGAATTGTACCGTGAATGTCTGAAAGCTTAAAGAATATTACGGTTTTGATGCCCGCTTATAACAGCGGCAAGTATATTGCCGCATCTGTGCGAAGCATATTAAGCCAGACATTCAAAGAATTTGAATTCATAATAATTGACAACGGCTCAACCGATAACACCGGGGAAATAGTAAATTCATTTAAGGACAGCAGAATAATTTACAGGAAAATAGAAAACAAAGGAACCTCGGCCGCCCTAAATTTTGGTTTGAGCCTTGCCTCGTGCGATTGGGTTGCGAGGATTGATTCCGACGACCTTAATACTCCTGACCGTCTTGCCAGGCAGATAAGTTATCTGGGTTTAAATCCCGAATGCGATGTTGTATCAAGCTGGTCTGTGTACTTTCGCGACCCCGCAAAGATACTTTTCCTCCTGAAGGAACCGATAGAACACTCGGAAATTTACGACTATTTGAATCTTCATAACCCTCTTAACCAATCTTCTGTCATATACAGGAAAGAAAAGATCCTTGCCGCAAAATACAATGAAGTCTACAAATCAAACGAAGATTTTGAATTGTTTCACAGGATAAGAGACGAGGTGCATTTCTGCTGCATTCCCGAATTTCTGGTATATACAAGGGTGCGCAAAGAATCAAAGACTTTTGCGATGAGCTCGGGGAGCGCTTATGATTTCCTCTACCCTATTGCATTCAGGAGCCTGCTCGATTCGAAATCGAAAAGCGACTATTTTTACTGGGCAAGCGTAATAGCCTGGGTGAACTATTTCTTCGGCGATGAGAAACTTTCCCGCAGTTTTTTTAAAAGCTCATTTTCTTTTAAAAACACAGCGGCCTATCTTTCCACCTTTTTACCTCATAAAAGTTTCGATAAATTTATAGATTCCAGATTCAGGCACAGGTTAAAAAATGTATTTACTAACACAGGAACTTACAGGCGTGAACTAACTAAACTTCTTGGGCAAAATGCAGGAAACTAGCCGCTATACATTTTATGTTCTCATCATATTTGCAGTTTTTTCGGCCGCGTTGGCGCTTGTGGGTTATTTTCAAATCGGCCTGTTATCTGATGACTATATCGATATTAACGGGGCAGTGCACTCAACGCTTAAGGATAAACTTACCGGGAATATCCCTTTTGCAAACCCTGTTCATCTGAGAACCACGCATTACCTTTCGCTTCAATCCAGCGCAAAACTTCATGACCTGCTTGGTTTTGCTTACGACGACTTTCTTTTATACCGTATACAGAACCTGTTATTGTATCTGCTTCTTGCGTACGCGACGGGCAGAATATTGCTTTATGTCACAGGGCATTTGTCGATTGCGCTCATTGCGAGCATAACAACTATAATATTTTCAAATAACATTAACAATATCTGCTGGACCGATGCGCGCGTCGATCTGCTGTGCGGGATATTTTACCTGCTGGCTCTGTACTTCGCCTTTAAATATGTGAAAGAGAAGGACCAAACTTCATTTGTATGCAGCATTTTATCGTTCATCTTCGCGCTTCTGACCAAAGAAACTTCACTGACTGTTCCATTTATAACAGCTGTATTCATCTGCGCCATTTACGGAAAGAGCGAATTGTTGAAAAACAAGTGGCTCATAATAGTTCAGTTATTTATAATTGCGTCATACGCTTTTTATAAGCTGGTTGTTTTGGGTAATAATGCCGGAGATATGCTTGCCATGTACCAATCTTCTCCGCTGGCAAACGCTCCCGGCGTAATAGCCCGCGCTGCAATTGCGCTTACTATCCCGCTCGATTTTCTCACTTTGAACCTGTACCTCAGGGAAAAGAATCATTTGCTCGCAATCTACCTTGCATGTTTATACGGCGGTGTGTTTTACCTGATTTCAGTAATGGTTAGAAACGAAATCTATAAATATCTAGGATATATTGCTTTATCCTTGGCAATTTTAATACTTCCAAATATTTTTATCGGGTATATAAGAACGCAGATGATACTGGTCCCGTTTATTTTATTGTCCATTCTGGTCTTTTGGGGATATGACCACCAGCTGAAAAACAGCATCCATATAAATAAGCTTTTGCTCAAGATTTTCTTTTTCGCGGCTCTCTGTTATTGGTGCTACACCAGCTTGGGAAACATTTCAGACTGGTCATATTCTTATTCAAGATCCAAACAGGAAGTTCAGGGCCTTATTAGTTCCGGTGAAAACCTAAACCGTTCCATAGTAATAGGGGCTCCCGGCAGGTACAAACAGGCTTTCCTGTTCGATAACTTAACCGGGGCCTACAGCTTTTGGAAAAACAAAGGCTTCGTGGTAACCGACACTATAAATGATATAGTTCAAACCGGCGCATTGGACCGAGCCTCGCTCTCGGCGCCGCTTGTTTGCAAACAAACTACACCCGGTGAATTTGAAATTGCGGCAACCGGGCCCGGCCAGTATTTTTATATTGAAGGATTTGACAACGAGCGGATCAAAAACGGTTTCAGGAACCGCGATATGTCTGTTGATTTCAGAGATTTCAACATTTTGAATAAACCTACTAAACTGAATCTGAAAATATTTTCCCAGGCGCTCAAGTGTTATCTCTGCAGCGACTTTAAATTTACTGAGATCCAATGAAATGAGATTGAATATCCTTCATATTACTCCTGATTTTAATTATGCCTGCGGCAGGTCGTACTATGTTTACCTTCTTTTGAAATATCTGAAAAAGGAAAAACACAATGTTATGCTTCTTACAAACGGAGGCGATTCACTTGACAGGCTTGACGACATCGGAGTAAAATACCTGATTGTGAAAGGAATTCACTCAAAAAACATAATAACATTTATCAAAAATGTAAATTACGTAAAAGACATTATTAAAGAGAATAATATCGGGATTTTGCACACCCATCACCGTTATTCTGAATTTCTCGCTATCCAGGCCACAAAGCTCATTCGGGGGAAGAAAACAAAAACCATTCATACGGCGCTGAGCATTGTTGGCAGGAAATATAATCTTGAATACAAATCGGACAGGATAATAGCGGTGAGCCGAACTGTAAAAGATATGCTCCTGAAGAGGTTCAAAATTCCTGAGCGGAAAATTACCGTCATTCCGAATTTTGTGGACGCCGGGGAATTGTTTCATCAGCCGAGACTTGCAAAGACCCGGCAGATCAGACACGGCAAAACTTTCAATATACTGGCAATCGGAAGGTTCCACCATGAAAAGAATTTTGAAGTTTTGCTGAAGGCTTTGAATTTCCTGAGAGATAAGAAAATAAGACTGGTTCTTATTGGAGAAGGCGAGAGTTATGATGATTATAGAACCTACATCAACCGACATCATCTTAACGTTGAGATACTCGCCCCGCAGAAAAATCTGGCGGGATATTTCCGCGCCGCCGACCTATGTGCGCTGCCCTCTTTGCGCGACCCTTTTCCGAATTTCATGCTTCAGAGCGGCCTGTATAAGAAACCGTTCATAGGCTCTAATGTCGACGGAATTGCAGAGCTGATCTCAGCCGGGAAGAACGGGCTCCTTTTCAGAAGCGGCAATTTTATTGAGCTTGCCGATAAAATACTTTATATAAGATCCAACCCGGTCTCATCACGAAAATTCGCCTCTAAGCTTCATTCCGAAGTGATGAATCATTACACGCAGGAATCCATTGTTCCAAAAATTGAAAAACTGTACAGAAATTAACGCGGGCCGACTTGAATTTCGAAAGCATAAATATTTTCGGCCTGAGAATCGATAAAACAGGATATAGTGATTTGCTCGCATACGTGGAAAACTCAATAGGAACATCATCGCATTCAATTGTGGCATATGCGAACGCCAACACGTTAAACCTGGCATACAATGATAATGGATTAAGAGAATGCATAAATTCTTTTGGAGTTGTTCACCCTGACGGGATTGGAACGTACATGGCATCTAGGAGTTTATACTGGAACAACGGGCTTCACTCCAGATTTACTGGTTCTGATTTTTATCAGCTATTGGCGGCAAAGGCTATTGAAAAAAACTGGAGCGTCTATTTCTTTGGACACGATTCAAATACACTTCAAAAAATAAAACTCAATCTTCCGCATTTGAACATAGCCGGCATTAGCGCCGGTTTTAACTATACCGATGATGAAGTTGACAGGAACATAAGCAAAGCAAACCCTCAATTGCTTATTATCGGTTTGCCGTCTCCCGCGCAGGAAACCTGGCTTTGCCGCAACAAAGACAGAATTCCATTCGGCTGCGCCATTCTTACCGGAGATGGAATAAAAATTTTCGCAGGCACTAAAATTCGGGGTCCTAAAATAATCCGAAATCTTGGGTTTGAATGGCTTGTGAGGATGATTTCAAATCCCATACTTTACTGGAAACGTTATTTCTTTGGCATTCCACTATTTTTATATAGAATTTTTAACAAAAAAATGGCTATTTTACGCAAAAACCGTTAGATGAGGATTAGAAAAAGGCTTCTGATTTTACTCATTTTGGCAAATGTCAGTTTCGGGCAGAATTACAATTGGATAATCCCCAATCAGACATACCTGAAGCTGTATATTGACGACGACGGCATCTACAGGCTGGGTAAGCCCGATTTTATCCAGGCCGGAATAAACACTTCGAATATCGACCCACGTACGGTTAAAGTTTTTTATAAGGGACTGCAGGTCCCTATTTATTTTGAAGGAGAACAGGACGGCACATTTGATGATAACGATTTCCTTGATTTTTATGCTGTGCGCAATTACGGCGGGCTTACCAATACGTACTATGATAGTCTCGGGACAAATGTCGTTCAATACGTAACCGACGAATATTATAACCAATATTCTGATACAAGCGTATATTGGGTCGGCTGGGGCGGCGCCAACGGGCTGCGGTTCACGCTTTCAACTTTCACTGCACAAACACCTTTCACCCAGGGATTTTCTAATGAGCGGGTTCATATTGAAGTTGACTCTGTTTATTCTCCGGGTGAAACATTGGACCCAAATTCAGATTTCAGGTATTTTAATACTGAGCGCGTGACCGGCGAAGGCTGGTTTTGGAAAAACCTGACGCCTGGCAATGGAAATAATATTTTTACTTCTTTTCTTTCGCCCGACCTGTATTCTACGCCGCAGTCATGTACGCTGAAGATCTTCGCATTCCCTAATTCCCAGGATCTGGCTGCGCAAAACGAGCACAAGCTGAACATTCTTATTAACAACACGCAGGTTGCCTCAATATCCAGAACTCATTACGCCAGGTTTGATACAACAGTTTCATTTTCAAGTTCTGTTTTGAACGGAACCGGTTCTAACCAGGTTACCGTTCAATACGCGCCCGCATTTATAACACAGGGCCCGACTCCAAGCCTGTATTTTGATATGCTTGATATCCACTATCCAAAGACAATAAAGTTTACAAACGCGCATGCGAAATTTTATTTGGGCGGTCCGGATACTAATTCGGCTTTGTTTACAATATCAGGGTTCGATCCCGGCAGCCCGGTATTTATTTATGATATATTTAACAACGTAAAGATAAACGCTTTCAGCTCAGATACTAATACTCTCTATTTTACAGGAAAGAAAAACGGAAGTTTTGAAGTCTTCAACGAAACGATCACAAAGAAACCGTTCAGAATGTTAGCAAGACAGGTTCCGAATCTCGTTTCATCTAACCCTGCGGCATACCTGGTTATATATAACAGGATGTTCGAGGCCCAGGCCGAACAGCTAAGAAGCTATCGCCAGTCTCACGATAACTTCCATTCTTTCAAAGCTGCAGTAGATGATATAACAGACATATTCAATTACGGGATAGAAGACCCTGTCGCGATCAGGCGTTTCATTGATAATGTAATGAGAACCTGGACGCCGGATACGCTTAAATATGTTTGCCTGATAGGAAGAGGTTCATTGGATCCCAAGCACATTGTTGTTTCAGATCCTTATTATATGAATCTTCTGCCGGTTTACGGGAATCCCCCGGCCGACGGATACTTCGCCAATAATAATTTCGGCGGTTTTACTTATTATCAAAAAGTCGCAATTGGCAGAATTCCCGCATACAGCGTAAGCGAAGCGCAGAATATTGTGAACAAGATAACGGGCTATGATAATCAGCAGCCTGAAAACTGGTGGAAGATTTTTACGATGATAACCGGGGGCAAGAACAGGAGCGAACAGATTTACAACCAGCAAACCTCAGACAGTATCACGAACACTTATATTAACCCTCCGCCAATCAGCGGCGAGCCTCGCAAAATTTACAGGAACGATTCATCAGGCTACATAACTTATAATTACGCTGATTCAATAAGGCACGAGCTTGATAACGGCTCTATGATAGTGAATTTTATCGGGCATGCCGCCAGCCAGGATTGGGAGCTGGGGCTTGAAGACCCGGGCATACTAACAAACGGGCCCATGCTGCCGCTGGTGCTGAGTATGACATGCTTTACCGGCAGGAACGCCGAGCCTGACAGCAGAAGCTTTGGGGAGAAGTTCTTATATAACCCCGGAGGCGGCTGCGTGGGCTTTGTGGGAACAACAGGCTGGAGTTTTAATACGACAGGGAACATACTTGATCAGCAGATGTTTGCGCGGTTATCTCAAAGCGGCACGAGGCGCATAGGCGACCTTCTGAAACTGGCCACTCAATACCTTGGCAATGATTCGCTGAATTTCTATGCGAGGAACATGGTAAATTGCTATGGGCTGCTTGGCGACCCTGCCACAACATTATTGATCCCAACAGGACCGGAATTTGCCATAAGCCAGTCAGATTATAGAATTTCAGACCCTTACCCGCTAATTGGCGAAGTGGTTAACCTGACAATTTTTCCAAAGAACTTCGGAACTTTCGCCCCGACCTGCTTAACAAGATTTGAAATTCTGAAGAACGGACTCCCGGTCAGAACGAAGGATACAACTCTCACAAATTTTGGACATTACGATACAGCAAATTATGTATTCCATATCGATACGCTTGGTAATTACCAGCTAAGAATTACGCTGGACGCGGATAATCACTACCCCGAAATATCAGAAACAAATAACGTTCTGATCATTCCCCTGCCGCTCAGGAATATTTCATATACGCCGCTGAAACCTATTTACAATTCCGTCATAAGGCAGGATAGCGTTCAATTTGTCGGGTTGAATCCACAAATAGACCCGGCAAGAAACAGCGTGAAGTTAATTCTGCAGGTAGATACTTCAAAGGTATTTGCAAACCCGCTGTATACAGTAACTCAAAATAATGTATCAGGCGTGGTCACACGTATTAATTACAGGATTCCTTTGCCGGATTCGAACCTGGTCTATTTCTGGAGGACTAATTCTATTGTTAATAATGATTCCGCCGGATGGTCTGCCACAATGAGGTTTGTGAGCAACGCGTTTGTTCCTTTGTCAAAAACGCGGACAGGCATAATTCAGGATTCCAGGCAAAACACTATTCAAAATGGAAAAATGAAGCAGAATCCGTTCCCTGTTACCCGCATGGGTTCGAAAACGCTGCCTCTAAACGATTCCAATGTTACAGTATACACACGCCTCCCGGGCCAGTTTGAGCAAACGGATCTGAGTAACTTGCAGTACAACGGAAGCGGTTATGAACTGCAAAGCTTCACGGGATTGATGCAAGTCAAGTCATTTGGCAACAGCGGCCAGGAAGCGTCATATTTCCAACTCCCAGGTTACACGCTGTTTATTGATAACGGACTTAATGCGGGGCTTAATATTGTTAAGGCAAGCAGGCTCACAGGTAAGCTACTTGAGTTTAAAAATTTTAAAATAAACACGCCGCAATCATCAGATTCAGTTTTGAATTTCTTAAATACATTCGACACTTCGCAGTATTTGATGGTTGCAGTTTCTTCAGCAATTAATTCTCCATCAGACAGTCTGCATCTTAACACAAGGAATAAGTTCAGGCAATTTGGAAGTATAATGGTTGATTCGATGAGGAGGTTCGATGCATTTTACACATGGGCATTTATTGGATACCTTGGAGGAAAACCAATCCCGGGAGGGGAAGATTTTCACGTCCCAAGCCCCTCATGCCCTGATAATAATTATTGCCCTTCTTTCGCGAATTACACAACGGTATTTCTGAATACTTCGGGTTCGATTAATTTTCTGTTTGGACCCGCGCACAGATGGAAGAACTTTTCGTGGAATGAATTAATCCAGCCAAACTCGAGCATTTTATTCGATGTAATCGGGACAAACCGTTTCGGTTCAAATGTTACCCTGCTTTCTAACATAAGTTCAAACGGTTTTGTTAACCTTGATACATTAAACAGCATTAATTATCCCAGCTTGCAGCTCAAAGCTAAAATCAGCATTGATACGCTTCTTGGATACAGGTCGCCTGTTTTCTATTCATTGAATTTTAAATACACGCCGCCAGCGGAGCTGATACCTGATGATTATTCATTCACGCGCAGCGACTCACTTGTAACCGAAGGCACAAACGCTACGTTCTCCGTTAAAACATATAACGTCGGGTTTGTCCCCGCTAACACAATGATTAATACATGGACGGCGTCATCATCAGGAGGTTATCATGTGTTGAGGGTCGATACCGTTTATACTCCGCTTGGCGTTGACAGCGTGAGAGTATCATCGGTTACTTTTAACACGCAGGGATTGCGCGACCCGCAAAAACTTTATGACACGCTCACAATTGGCTACGAAGCGGAAATGTCCGGAAACCAAAACGATTATTACTATTATAATAATTTTGCGTTCAGTAAATTAATAGTAAAAGGTGATACCACAAGACCTTTGGTAGAGGTAACTTTCGATGGTCAGAGAATATTAAACGGCGACCCAATTACTGCAAAACCGGATATTCTTTTTAAATTTTATGATTATACGCAGAATAACTATACAATTTTTGATACTTCAAATATATTCATCAAGGTTTTGAAATCAGATTCTCAAACCGGCATAGCTGTAAGGGTCCCATACAGCATAAACGGCGTCCCGAACCCTGATATAGTATTCAATGCCGTCAATAACGGGAATTTGAAGGTCGCAGTTACATATAATCCTCAGCTTGCCTCGGGCAATTACGGATTCTTTTTCATAGGACAGAATCAAAACAATAAAAAAGATACGGTTTATTATAACGCAAACGTTTCAGGCGATTTCAGCATAAGGGATCTGTATAACTTTCCAAACCCCATGCGCGACAATACCAATTTTACATTTATGTTATACGCGCCGGGCGCGCCTCAAACCTGCAGGATAAAGATATATACTGTGGCAGGAAGGCTGATAAAGGACATTTCGTCTTCAGCTAAGGTCGGTTTCAACCAGATTTACTGGGACGGCAGAGATAACGACGGACAAAGTATCGCTAACGGGATATATCTTTACAAAGTAATTCTTGAAGATGCGGGAAAAACAGAAACGCAGATCCAGAAATTAGCAATTTTGAAATAATTACCGGTACATGAGAATTAAATTACCAGTCGTATTGTTATTGATTTTCCTGGCGAATATTTCGCAAGCGCAGTGGCTTCAGCAGACGAATCCCGCAACAAATTCCCTTTACGACGTCTTTTTTGTAGACGCTAATACCGGAGGCGCAGTCGGTGTCGCTGGCACAATTTTAAGAACTACCGACGGCGGCGCAAACTGGACGACACAAACGTGCCCGGGCGGAAACTTATTCGGTGTATGCTTCACTAACGCTAATACAGGCATCGCTGTTGGAGAAGGAATCATATACAGAACAACCAACGGCGGCGCGAACTGGATTAATGTTACGCTGCCGGCGCCCGGCCTGCTTTTTGGAGTCACTTTTGCAGATGCAAATACGGGCTTTATTGCGGGAAGTGCCGGAGATATTTTTCGTACAACGGATGCAGGCGCTTCATGGGCTGCGCTTAATTCGGGGGTAAGCGGAACGCTTGAAAAGCCGAGTTTTGCAAATTCAAATACAGGACTGGTCGTCGGACTCAGCGGAGTCATATTACGAACCACTGACAGCGGCAACAACTGGATCCCGCAATCGAGCGGCGTCACTTCCGTGCTGAGGAGCGTATCATGCGTAAGGCCGGACACTGCATATGTTGTCGGCGACGGAGCGCTTGTTCTGAAGACAACAAATGGCGGCGCGATCTGGAACATTCAGAATCCGGGCGTTGCAAACGACCTATACAGCGTAAGCTTTTCAAATGGGATCACAGGATCAGCGGTGGGGTATCTCGTAGTTCTGAGAACCACAAACGGCGGGCTTAACTGGATTTCCCAGGATCCCGGCGTTAATGCCGGTTATAACGCCGTAAATTTTGTAAACGGCTCTACCGGATGGGCAGTTGGCGGGTATATAATACATACGGTTACCGGTGGATTCCCTTACCCTTCGCCGCCGAATCTCATTTCTCCGGCCAACGGCGCTGTGAATGTGCCATTAATGCCTCTGCTTGATTGGGACACTTCTTTTTCTTCAAAAACCTATGAGCTGCAGCTGGCTTCAGATAATTCATTTACTAACCTGCTGATCGATTCTACAAATATGGATTCCACACAGATCCAGGTGACTGCAGGCAAGTTGCTGAACAATGTTACCTATTACTGGCGGGCCAGAGGACTGAACCCTGCGGGATATGGACAGTGGTCAAATGTATTTCATTTTGCCACTGTAGTGGCGCTTCCGAATGCGCCAACCCTGCTTACGCCGGTAAATAACGCTTCCAACGTTTCTTTGACGCCATTCTTTGATTGGGACAGCGCTTCGCCCGCAATTTATTACCGTCTGCAGGTGTCAGCGGACTCAACTTTTTCGACCGTCTTTGCGGTAAACATAACCGGGCTGACATTCTCAAGTTACACGCTTGTTTCACCGCCACTGCAAAGCAATACAAGATACTATTGGAGAGTAAACGCAACAAATTTCGCCGGCACCAGCCCGTGGTCAAGCGTTTTCAGGTTCACAACCATAATTACTATTCCACAGGCACCGATCCTGCTTTCACCGCCAAACAACTCCGGAAACGTTTCATTAACGCCCACGCTTGACTGGACCGACGATATAACAGCAATTTCGTATGAAGTGCAGCTGACAACCGATTCGACGTTTAATAACATTTCAGTTTTTGATTCTTCTGTAACACTATCGCAGCTTGCTGTAAGGAGCGGCCTGCTGGTTAATCTTGTGAAATATTTCTGGCGTGTCAGAACCACCAATAGCCTCGGCACAGGGCCGTGGTGCAGCCCATGGAATTTTTTGACGGGTCTGGTTCCGCCTGCCGCCCCGGTCCTAATAGCTCCGCCTAACGGCGATACCGACGTTTCGACCATTCTTACTTTTGACTGGAACGACGTGTTTTATGCGCAGTCATACAGAATCCAGATATCCCAGGATTCTACTTTTACTATGACTTTAATAAATGCCGGACCGCTGACAATTTCTCAATATACGAACACAGGCAACCCGCTTGATAATAATACTTTGTATTATTGGAGAGTGAACGCTGCCAACACAGCCGGTACCGGAAACTGGTCGCCTACATGGCATTTCAGAACTGTAATTTCAGCTCCTATCGCTGCGCCCGATTTGCTGAGTCCTGCAAATGGGAGCCTCGTTCAAACCCTCACCCCTGTTCTGGACTGGAATGATGTTTTTCAGGCAACGGATTATAAGATACAGGTTTCAACAGATTCGCTTTTCACATCGCCGGTGGTTGATACAAACGTTGTTCCTTCGCAACTGACCATTCCTTCCGGAAAACTCACCGGCAGCTCAACTTATTATTGGAGAGTGCGAAGCCACAATGTCGGCGGTTACGGCCCATGGTCTGTTGTCTGGAACTTCACTACTTCTGCCATAGGAATTATTCAGCTTAGTTCTGTTATACCTAAAGA
Source organism: uncultured Ignavibacteria bacterium (assembly GCA_963816535.1). Classification (GTDB taxonomy): domain Bacteria; phylum Bacteroidota; class Ignavibacteria; order Tepidaquicellales; family OLB5; genus CAWFKW01. The sequence continues at coordinate 418,008 of CAWFKW010000003.1, forward strand.
TTTCAAATTGTATGATAATTTCCCAAATCCTTTTAATCCGTCCACAAAGATAAGGTTTGATCTGTCCAGAAGTTCGCGCGTTAAGATCGAAGTCTATGATTTGATCGGGCGAAGAATTACCAGCCTCGTAGACCTGTCGTTGAACGCCGGAAGCTACGAAACAATTTGGAACGCGCCAAACCTTCCCAGCGGAGTTTACATTTACAGGATTGAAACTCAATACTATGTTAAAGCCAAGAAAATGGTTTTGATAAAGTGATAACTGTTACCTGAGCGATGAGCTTTCTGAAAAAATACGCAGATAACACATCGTATAATTCTGTTTCAAATCAGTTCAGAAGAAAAAGATTTAAGCATTTTCTCGAACTCATAAACCCGCTAACAAAACCTATAAAAATACTTGATATTGGAGGCACGGCGAATTTCTGGATTCAAATGCAGTTTGCCGGCTCGGATGTCGCTGAGATTACCCTGTATAATATCGAAACTGAAAACATTCATGACCCGCGTTTTAAGTTTATGCATGGAGATGCGAAAGACCTTAGCATGTTCAGAGACAAAGAATTCGATGTTGTTTTTTCAAATTCTGTGATAGAACATGTTGGTAATTTACATGATCAAAAAAAAATGGCGGATGAAGCGCTGAGAACAGGCAAGTTATGCATGATCCAGACTCCTAATTATTACTTCCCTTTTGAGCCCCACTTCATGTTCCCGTTCTTTCAGTTCTTTCCCCGTGGGTTCAAAAAATATCTAATTCAAAATTTCAGTCTTGGGTGGTTTTCGAAGGCGCAGTCTCCTCATGAGGCGGATAGTATTCTGAACTCTGTCAATTTGCTGAAAGCTAAAGATCTGAACTTCCTTTTTCCCGGCTGCACGATTCTAAAGGAAAAGTTCATTTTCTTGACGAAATCTTATATTATCATTTCAAATCCAGATTCACAAACCAGTTAATCAAGCTGCATTTCATCCATTTTTCTCTCATAAATAAATCTTTGTAAAAAATGAATTTAGAATTCACTGGACAAACGGGCGGATACCCTATAAACGGTATTTAATATAGCGGGTATTAATATAGCTAAAATCCGTTATGGCATATGCTTAGTAACATTACCATTTTTGGTGTATAATAATTAATCAAATGCAATTTACGTAAGATTTTAGAAGAGTTTCACAAATATAACATTAATGAGGTTTATAGAAATGAACAATAAAAAATCACTTTTGCCGGTAGCGATTGTCGTTTTTCTTTTGGGGTATGCGTCCCAGATGAATGCGGCGCCTTTATCCGGTAATTACAATGTTGGAACAGGTCAAACATATACTTCGCTTACAAGAGCAGGAGGATTCTTTGCCGCAGTTAACGCCAATGGACTTTCAGGCAATGTTACTGTGAAAATTGTCTCCGACATCCTGACCGAAAATGCCGCCAATTCATTGAACCAGTGGACAGAAACAGGCGTTGGAGGATATACAATTACAATAACTTCTTCTGCCGCAACTTTGAGGACGATCGCCGGTTCAACGGCCAAACCGCTAATAAATTTCAACGGGGCGGACAGAGTCACAATTGACGGAAGATTCGGAGGCAGCGGAATGTACCTTACATTCAGGAACACAAACGGTTCTTATCCGACATTAAATTTTCAAAACGATGCATCTAACAACACCATTACCTATTGCACTATTGAAAGCAACGATGCAGGGGCGCTTGGCGCTACAGGCACCATAGTGTTCGGTTCGACAACGGGTTCAACAGGCAACGATAATAACACGATAAGCTATTGCGATATCAGAGACAGAAGCGATGCGACAGGAACTCCGATAACAGCGATATTCGCTAACGGCAATACAGCAGGGCCCAACAGTAATAACACGATAACAAACTGCAACATTTACAACACGTTTAACAATGCCTCAACTTACGTTGATATGTATATCGGCGACGGAAATTCCGGCTGGACTATATCAAACAACAGCTTTTACCAAACAACGGCAAGGAATCCCGCAAGCGGAGCCGCGTATTTTGGACTTATCCTAGCCACAACCGGAGATAACTTCATGATATCGGGAAACCATTTTGGCGGCACAGCTCCTAACTGCGGAGGAAGCGCCTTCAGGATGACTACAGGGAGCGGTCTTTTTGCCTTCAGAATATACCAGGTAGGCACGGCCAATGCCACTACGGTTCAGAATAATACTGTGGCTAATGTAGATTTGACTCTAAATACATCAGGCGATTATTTCTTTTTCAGAGGGATAGACGTTAACGTATCCGGACTTGTAAATGTGACAGGCAACACTATAGGGTCATCTTCTTTTGCCAATTCCTTAATTCTCAGGTATAACGGAACTTTTGGGAACCCGGACCCAACGGCAATTGCATTCGGGTATAACTGGGCGGGCAGCAGCACAATAACAGGCACAGTAAGCAACAATACAATTGGCGGTATCTCGCTTACCGGAACGGGCACAACTACCGGAGATATGGATTTTATAGGCATTCGTGCCGGATTTTCTACAGCATTTTATTCCAGCAATGTCGCCATTTCAGGAAATACCATTGGCAACAACGTGTCCAGCAACTTGCAGAACGATTTGAATGTTAATACAACATTCATGGGTATAAACAGCAATGTTAACTCTCCCGGCGTTGTTTCTGTTACCAATAATACTATCCATAACCTGACCGACGGCACAACAAATTCAAGCGCATCGCTCAGAGGAATTTTCCATGACGGTTCAGCCCAGTTTACATGCACTGGCAATACGATTACTGAACTTAATTCCAGCTCAACAAATACAACAGGCGCGACTGGAACGGATCCGAATAATGCCGTAAACGGAATCAGCCTGGGAACCAGTTCGACAGGCGCCAACACAATTACCGGTAATACTGTGAGCGGTATAAGAAGCATAACAGCAAGCGCTACGAACACAGTAACAAAGGGAATCGTAATTAACGGTAACGGCTCCGGAACAGTCGGTACAAATAAGATCTACGACCTTACTAACATATCTACCGGAGGCGGCGGATCAATTTACGGGTTATCAGTATCAACCGCATCAATGACCGCTTTGAACAACATGATCACTATAACAAACGGCGAAGTCTCGGACAGGAAGGGAAATATCTATATTCCCCCTTATAATCCGCCTTTGAAGTTTGAGGAGACTCAGTCGGATCATTCTCCATCCGGAGTTACTACAGGATTGACCGCGACAATGAGACCTTCCGTCAATAAGGTCAATAACCCTCCTCAAAGCGACAATGTTCATAATAAAGACGGCGGGGACTCGTTCAATGGAATGATAATCCAGGGAATTCACGACGAAGGCTCTCACACATGGAATTATTATTATAATACAGTTTATATAGGCGGCTCGGCTAATACTGGCGCCAATTTAACCTCAGGTTTCTATAGGGGAGCTGCGAACGTTGTTTCACTGATAGATAACCTATTTTACAACGGCAGGACCGGCAATGGGACCCACTATGCGATCAATAATAATATCCCCGGCGGCACATATGGCGGCAACTATAATGTTCTGGTAAGCCCTAATGCGGCAACTGTCGGGAGATGGAACGGGACAAACGAAACCATAGCTGCATGGAGAACCGCATCTGCTTCTGATAAGCTCAGCTGGAGCACAACTTCGGCAGGCGTTTTGGCGATTAATCTGTTCACGTCAATTCCCACCGGCAACCTGAGAATAAACAGCGCAAACACTGAAGCATGGCTTGTTTCCGGAAAGGGTATCGCGCTGGCAAGCGTTACGTCTGATATTGACGGCAATTCCAGGTCGGCGTCAGTTACAACAGGCGTAACGGATATTGGGGCCAATGAATTTGCGGCAACGCCTCCAAATAATCCGGGGGCTACGGTTGATTTTGCACCGGGAAGCGGCGTTACTTCAACTTATACGCTTTGGGGAAGAACAATAGCTGTAATTAACTGGGGCGCGGGAGGAACCTCGTATCCTGCTTCGGTAAAAGTGCAGTATTATTCAGGCGTAAATCCGCCGGGAGTGCTTGGAGGAAATTATTCAAACTCAAACTGGGTATTAACGCCAACAGGTACGCTGACAGGCGCTAATTACGATATCACATACGACTTTGGCGATAATGAAACATACACAATAACCACACCAAGTTCGAATTCAAGGCTTGCAAAATATAATTCAAGCTGGGAAGTGTTCAGTGCGATGGGCACGGGCGTTTATCAGACTGACCTGAATTGGGCAAATCTTACAATAAAAACACGAGGTGTCAGCGTCTTTTCAACATATGCCCTGACCGATATAAACGGGCCGCTGCCGGTTACTATGCTGTATTTTAACGCTTCATCATCACCAAGAGACGTGAAGCTTAACTGGGCCACTTCTGTAGAAACAAATAACTCGGGATTCGAAGTTCAAAGGAGAAACTTGGGTACCGATAATAATTTCACAGACTGGAAGCCTGTGACATTTGTCAGAGGCAACGGAACCACTAATAATGAAAGCGATTACAGCTATACTGATTACAAACTTTCATCGGGAACATATCAGTACCGTTTGAAACAGGTTGATTTTAATGGAAATTTTGAATTCTTCAATCTGAATGCTCCGTCTAACATCGTTATCGGGTCGCCTTCTGCCTTCGATGTGTTCCAAAACTATCCGAATCCGTCTAATCCAAGCACAAAGATCGATTTCCAGCTTCCGTTTGCCGGCAGGGTTTCGCTGAAGGTTTATGATGTTTCAGGACGTGAAGTTGCTACTATACTTGACAGGCATCTTGAATCAGGATATTATACCAATGTTTTTGACGGAACTAATACATCCAGCGGAGTTTATTTCTACAGGATTACTGCGGTTTCAGATGATGGCAGATCATTTTCCAAAACTATGAAAATGATTGTGGTAAAATAGATCAAAAGAACTATGAGATTCTTGTAACACCTCATTAATCACGCTTCATAAGGCAGTCACGCATAACGGCTGCCTTTTTTTTCTCAAAAAACTCCCTGTGTCATACAATTGGTTATCACAACAGTAATTCCGTTATACTGCCGCTAATTGTAAAATATCCGGATTCATTCCTCAAGATGGGTGAAAATTACGAAAACCCATTTTTCGTGCTACTTTCGATAATTCGGCGATATAAACGGTAGCTGAAAACCCTATATTACCTAACTGAATATACTATGCCTTAAAGGGGGTATACCTAGTATTTTCAGCCATTTATATAACTCATGTCCTACCCTATTGATTGGATGGCCGAGAAACAGCTATCTTTGTACATCATCAAATTTAGTAGGGTTATGGCAGAAGTCTAACAAACTTCTTTTTTAAATTTATAGTAACCTGTTGATTATGAAGCTCTTGACTTTTCTGCTTGTTTCACTTTCCGTCAGTGCATCCGTATTTTCTCAAACTACATATACGTGGACCGGTTCTGTAAATTCAAATTTCAGCGCCGCGGGCAACTGGAACCCAACAAGGCAAGTTGGCCTAACATCTGATATATTGGTGTTTAATTTAGGCGGCAATGTGAACGTAATAAATGTGAACCAGGTCACAATAGGGCAGCTATTAGTCAGGAACAACACAAACTTAACTCTGAGCCCTTCGACCGGAAATTCAAAGACAATATCAATAAATGGCTGCGAAGGAGACGATTTCGCTATAGAATCCGGTTCATCGCTGAATATATCGGCAAACTCTCCTTCTCTTAACATTCTTGTTAAAACCGGCGCTAATGCAGTCATATTCGGAGAACTTGATTTTTCAGGCGATGCGAATAACAATTTGAACGCTGTCGATTCACTTTCCATCAGGTTCAAACAGGGTTCTGTATTTAGCCAACTGTGCCCGGGAAATGTTTTCACTTCAGCAGGCGTTAATAACGCCGTGGTTTTTGAAAATGGTTCGATATTTAAACTTGGCCACATTAACGCTTTAAGCCCATTCGGACTCCTTGCCCCCAATTCAAAAGTTAAATTCCAACAGGGCAGCGTATTTGATTATTGCGTGACAAATTCTTCCGCTCTTTCGCTGAGCGGCAGAACCTATTCAAACTTCATTATCGAAAGCGGAGTCAGCATCACCGATAACGAAGTTTTTGCAGGCCCATTGAATCTTGACAATTTGACTATTAATACAAACGGCAGTCTCAATATCAATAACCTCTCAAATCAAAATGTCGCCGATATAAATCTGAAAGGCAATCTTGTTGCTGACGGTTACGTCTGTTTTGCTGATACTGTTTCCAGCATAAGGAACATGGCTTTGAATTTTGACGGGACCGGCCAGCAGTCAATTTATGGCGCAGGCTTCATTTCATTTTCTGATTTAAGCGTATTGAGAATTATCAATTCAATTACGCTATACAGGGATCTGACGGTGAATTGCCCGACATCAGTTGAAGCTTTGATTAACAGGAACGGTCACTTATTCAATTTTACTTTGGGAAGCAGAACAACTACGCTCCCCGGCAAAAAGATTGTCAATGAGACAAACGGCAATAGCTCCTCGCAGAATCAGGCTCAGGTTCCGTCGGCTTATTCAGTTTCACAAAATTATCCCAACCCGTTCAATCCTTCTACAAAGATCGACTACGCGCTCCCATTCGACAGCAGGGTTTCAATAAAAGTCTATGATATAAACGGAAGAGAAGTAGCTACGATAGTTGATAACAACCAGAATGCAGGCGCCTACTCCGTTTCATTCAATGCCTCCGGCCTTTCATCTGGTGCGTGTTTTTACAGAATTTCGGCCAGCGGGAACGGTCGTAATTTCACTGAAACAAAGAAAATGATTCTCGTGAAATAATAGGTTTGCAATTTGATTCTTTAGGATTTCTGAATGTTTTGTCAGTTTTTTTCTGAATTCAGGGGCGGCTCGCGTTTTTTTAGCGGCCGCCTTTTTTTTATTTGCTTCGACTATCCCGCTTTAACAACATCATGCTGTCGCCTAAAATCTTGCAAAACCTGTCCGAATAGCTAAAAAGATGATATTTTTATCAATTTGCTTCAAAGATACTTGAATTTCACATTTGCATTTTTCAAGAACTATGAGAATGATACTCGCAAAATAATTTCCGCATGCTTGCATTGATTAATATTCAAAATCCGGCGGCATAAATGGGAGCCCTTTAGTTTTTGAAATTTTGAAAAAAATCAATTCAAAAATAAAATTCCAAACTAGCTTTTTTTAGTAACCTCCGCTTAATCCTTTCAGGGTATTTTCAATTTCTGCTCATCAAAGACATTGTAAAAATAAAACCTAAGCGCTATATTTGTATAGGTTTGGGGGTCAGCTTTACATGAAATTTTTACGAAAACTATTATTTAGATATGCTTTTATATACATATCGGGCGCCGGTTTATGTTAACAATTTAATTTTCTGATCCGTAATTGATCGAACAGAAACGCTGTTATCAGCTTAGTTAACAAGCTCAGCTCTCCCCCGTAACTTCAAATCAATAATGCTGAACTTACATACTGGAAGTTTATGAAAATGTCATATTATGTCCTTTTTATCTCCGTCTTATTTTTCAATTCATTTTCAATTTCGCAGGTCACAGTAAACGCAACTTCAGGATCAATCGGGCCCGCATATTACACAACGCTTGGGGCTGCTTTCACAGCTATAAACTCGGGAACTCATCAGGGCGACATTACTGTTTCTATCACGTCAAACACGAGCGAAGGCACAACGCCTGCGACAATTAACGGCAGCGGAGCAGGATCAGCCAACTACAGTTCAATATTGATTCAGCCTGCAGCCGATGGCGTTGTCATTTCGGGAAATCCTGCGCAGGGTTTTGGAGTAATCCAGCTTAATGGGGCAGATAATGTAACTATCAACGGAGATAATCCCAACACCGGCGGAATAAACAGGAACCTTACGATTGCAAACATCAACGCTGCAACGACAACATACACATCTGTGATCAGAATTGCGACTTCTTCTGCCGTCACAGGCGATGACAACGATACGATAAAAAATTGTATCCTTAACGGAAATGTCACGGGCGGGAATTCAAGTTCTATTACATCAACAACGGGTTCTTCGAATGCGAGTTTTGGCATTTATATCGGCGGCAACGGCGGTTCATCGGCAACCGGCGCGCCTTTGGCGATTACTTCGGTAACTACCAATACCGCACCGGCGGGCACATCGGTCAACGCTTTATTAATTGAAAATAACGCCGTTATTCAGTGTGCACGCGGCATTGTTTTTAACGGAGCTGCAGCATCTGTATCAAACGGCGTGACCATATCAAACAATCTTATAGGAGACCAAAACTCCACTCTTACCGGAACTCCGCCGTTCACTTCTCCTTCATCAACAGTTTACACAAAGGGGATTTGGATTGCCGGAACTACTTCTATAACTATCAGCGGCAATTCATTAAGAAATATAATGTCATATATCGGAACATCTATTACAGCAATTGAGCTAAACGGCTCTATAGGCGCCGGAACAATCAATATTTCCGGGAATATTGTAAACGGTGTGGTTCAAAATGCGGCTTCTGCAAATGCAGTAAAAGGAATTTTGGTAAGTTCATCAGGCGCGCCATACTCAATAAGCGGGAATTACATTAGCAACATTCAAGGAATAATGACAGGAACAACCACCACTACAGTTACGTCCGGTATTGAAGTATCAACTTCTGCCCCTTCGGGAACAATTGATAAAAACAGGATTGCTGCAATTTATAACCGCAACGCCGCATCAACGGCTTCATATGGAATTAACCTGGCTGGCGGAAGCAATATCGCGGTTCAGAATAATTTTATCTCCGATATCCTTGCCAGCATGACGGGCGGGGGAACATTTTCAACATCATACGGAACATTTGGGATCAGACTCAATGCCGGCAGCGGTCACAAGGTGTATCACAATTCGATAAATATGACGGGTACGCTCTTCGGAAACGCATCTTCAAGCCTGTTGACCGGCGCGCTCTGCATAAGCGCCGCAACAATAACCGGCGTTGATGTTAGAAATAACATCTTCTCAAACACAATTTCCGGCGGAATTTCAAGCATTGCGCATGTTTCTGTGTACCTTCCGGCCGGAGGAACAACGTCTATGAATCTGCTTTGGAACAACAACGCTTATTATTGCGGCTCATCGCCCACGGCGCAGGGCATAGCGCAGGTCGGAACACCTGCCGGAACAGGGCTCTATCTGGCGGCTAATTTCAACCCCGGTTCAACAACAGGAAGTTCAAATTTAAGAAATTATACGTGCGGGCTGTTAGCTTCAAATACAAATAACGACAACAGTTCTTTTGCGACGACAAACCTGGCCCCTTTTACATCTGCTGCGGATTTGCATATTCCGGCAGGATCTGTAACGCCGCTTGAATCAGGAGGCTCTTCAGGAACGAACGTGACCGGCGATATCGAAGGCGAACAACGACCCGGGCCCGTAGGATCAATTTACGGAGGAGGATACGCTAACGATATCGGCGCAGACGAATTTGACGGAACCCCTGCGGTAGATATTATGCCGCCTGTAATCACATATTCACCAATGGGTGATATTGACAGCTCTCTTTGCAGGAGATTTACATCAGTCATGATTACCGACGCGTTGAGCGGCGTGAACAACCTGCCCGGAACAAGGCCAAGATGTTACTTCAAAAGACAGACCGACGCGAATACTTACGCCGGAAACACCTCGTCAGATAACGGATGGAAATGGGTGGCGGCAAACGCATCTTCTTCCCCGTTCGATTTTACGATCGATTACAGCATGTTATACGGGGGTTCCGGCGCTTCACAGGGAGACGTGATCCAGTACTTTGTTATTGCACAGGACCTATCCGCAGTTCCAAATGTGGCTATTAATTCAGGAACGCCGGCGGAAAACCCCACAGGAGTAAGTTTGACCGTTTCTGATTTTCCAATATCAGGCCCCATAAACCGTTATTCTATCACAAACGCACAGCCGGTGGCTCTTTCGTTATTTACTGGTTCTGTCTTATTGCGCAGCATATATTTGGTCTGGCAAACTACCTATGAAATCAATAATAAAGGATTCGACGTCGAAAGAAGATTAGTAACTGATCCCAATACAAATACATATTCGCTATGGAGTAAAATCGCTTTCATTGAGGGCAAAGGAACAACGACGCAGCAGCAGTCTTATTCATTCATAGATGCGAAAATGAGCTCAGGCAAATATGAATACAGGCTAAGACAAATTGATTATAACGGCGGCTCGGAATATTACAGTTTGTTAAATCCCGAAACTGTTGAGGTAGGAAAACCTATGACGGCTGATGTTTCACAAAATTATCCTAATCCTTCAAATCCAAATTCCATTATTGAATACCAAATACCATTTGACGGAAAAGTCAGCATTATCGTTTATGATGTGACGGGGCGTGAAATTGCAGTTCTTGTGAATGACCTAAAGCGCTCCGGATTCTATACCGCCGTGTTCGAAGGAACGAACATCGCTTCAGGAATTTATTTTTACCGCATTATAGCCCGGGGCGAAGGTCATTCATTTACTCAAACCAAAAAACTGATACTGATAAAATAATTAATCCCGCCCAAAAGCATGCACGACGACCGTCGGACTTTCTTTTCCCTCAGACGATAATTGGCAATTATTAAAGATTTCTATCCTACCGTCTTTTTGCCATTTCAGAACAACTAGCGATAATGGTTATTGCTATACACTCTTTTCAGTAGTAACTTTGTAACAGAAGAAATTAAAAGCCTGTTAAACAGGAGTTACACCAACAAGTTTTTCATTTAAACCTTTAAACATGGAGACTCTCAATGAGAACTTTTATATTTACACTCGCAATTTTTACCACATTTATAATTTTAACCCAAAATTCAGCATTTTCACAGTCAGGCGTTAACGAGCATTCGATAAAATTTCAAAATGACCAGATTGCCACGCTGGTTGGCGAAGACGGCGTTATATTAGCTACTTCAGACGGCGGTACAAGCTGGAAGGAGCAGACAAGCGGAATTACCAATGTGTTATATGGAAATCTCATTGTTGATGAGAACATTTCATTTGCAGTTGGAGAAAACGGAATAATATTGAAAACTGTCGATAACGGAGCAAATTGGTCTCTTATCACAACAGGAACTTATGAAAACCTGAAAAAAATTGTGATCGTAAATTCAACTCTGTTTGTTTGCGGCGAAAACGGAACCATACTTCTGAGCCATGATATGGGAAATACCTGGAATCTGGTCCAGAATATTACAACATATAATCTTAACTACGTAACTGCGGCAGGGCAAACAGTAGTCATGGTTGGCGCACATTCTACGGTGATAAAATCTACCGATTACGGCGATACATGGGAGCACTTGCCGTTCAACTACGGCTCAGTTAACTTTGAATCTGTCGCGGCTATAGATGAAAATACATTCACAGTTGTAGGCGATGGCTTCACGAACATTCGTACAACGAACGGCGGTTATTCATGGATAGGCATTGGCACAAATAACGGCAATATCAATCTTCGCGAAGTTGTATACTTTAACGCTACAGACGGAGTGATAGTAGGCGACCAGGGGTTGATCCTGAACACAACAGACGGGGGCTGCAGCTGGCAATTATCAGAAATACAGAATGCATCCATGACGCCCGTATCAAGAAATCTAATGGCGGTGGCGTTTTCATCATTAAGCGCCGGAATAACAATCGGCGAAAGCGGAGCGCATTTTTTCACATTTGACGGAGGCCACACATGGACCGATATGGCGCCCGGAATTCAGAAAGGGAGCCATCCTTTAAAAGGTAAAACGCACGTCCAGCTTAACCAAAATTTCCCGAATCCATTCAATCCGTCGACTTCTATAAGCTATAATTTGCCTTTTGACGCTTCAGTTTCACTGAGAGTTTATGATATGCTCGGAAGAGAAGTCAGGTCATTGGTAAATGACCGCCAGTCGGCCGGCGCTTACAGCTACAGGTTCGATGCATCGAATCTGGCAAGCGGAATATACTTCTACGTTCTTAAAGCTAACGGCAACGGCGCCGAGTTCTCAAAAACAATGAGAATGATCTTAACAAAGTAACTTTTCTATTAACTCATTGAGCCGGTTTAACAAAACCCTGCGCTGTAAAAGGCGCAGGTTAAACCGGGACTTTGAGAAACTAACTAAGAAATATAAACGATAACCCTAATTCAGCAGGACACGCGCACTAATTGGCAGACAACGATGGCATTCAAACCGGCATACAATAGTAAAACAGATTTTGAACCTGCGCATTCATTTTCGCAGGTTCATATTTTTTTAATGGAGCCTTTCCGGCACGCTACGACCGAAATTTCCATTAAAGACCCGATCCAAAACATATTCAAAAAGATCCACCAACTAAATCACCTTATTTATTAAAAAACTTTTAAAGGAGCAAAAAATTGATTACCTTATTCAAAGCAACTATCCTTACAGTTATATCGTTTTTATTCATCAATTCACAGTTGTTTTCGCAGGTTACTGTCAACGAACATTCTATAAAATTCCTCAATGAAACCACCGCTACGCTGGTGGGAGAAGACGGGGTAATACAGAATACTATCGACGGAGGAGTTACCTGGACAACGCAGGAAAGCGGCGTTACAAATGTTCTGTATGGCAATGCAATAGTTGATGAAAATACATCATTTGTGGCGGGAGAAAACGGCCTGGTTCTAAAAACAACCGATGGCGGGGCAACATGGAACATTCTTCCGACCGGAATTTTAATGAATCTGAAAAAGATAGCTCTGATAAACACATCGGTTGTGATATGCGGCGAACAGGGAACCCTGCTGGTAAGCCATGACATGGGAACAACATGGTCATCGCCGGCTAAATTTTCAAACAGCGATCTGAACTACATCACCGTTGCCGGGCAGTCGTTGATCACAGTCGGGGCAAACTCGACAGTATATAAATCGACCGACGATGGCGATACTTGGACGCAAATTACCTTCGGAGGGGGCTCATATAATTTTGAATCTGTTGCAGCTATAGACGAAAATAATTTTACAATTGCCGGCGATGCATGTATCATGACCCGCACCACTGACGGCGGAAACACATGGACATCTCCGGGATACGAACCCGGAAACGAGAACTTACTGGAAATTACTTTTTTTGACGTTAATGACGGCGTCGTAGTTGGAGACCACGGATTTGTATTAAATACATCGGATGCAGGCGCAACCTGGCAGCCTTCAAATGTTGAGGTTAATCCGGCGAGTGTAGCACAGAGGAATCTGATTTCGGTGGCTTTTTCTTCAGCCGCAAACGGGATCTCAATTGGCCAGTTCGGAGCCCACTATTATACAATTGACGGCGGCAAAAACTGGACTATGCTTCCAGCGAACCCGACAAACAAAACCGGCAAGAAAAAGATTTTACATGCTGTATTGAATCAGAATTATCCGAATCCATTTAACCCGTCGACGGTTATAAGCTATAATCTCCCGTTCGACGCTTCTGTATCGCTTAATGTATATGATATGCTTGGCAAACAGGTTAAGTCGCTGGCTAGCGGCTTCCAGTCGGCAGGTAATTATAATTTCAGGTTTGACGGTTCAAATCTTTCCAGCGGGATCTATTTTTATGTGCTTAAAGCGGCCGGTTCAAACAAACAGTTCTCAAAAACAATGAGAATGATCCTGACAAAATAATTCACTTACTTTAATAGTTGGATATTCTGATGCTGACTTTTCTGAGAATACAGACAAATAATACGGCAAAGCCCGGGCGCCCCTGCGCTCAGGCTTTGCCTGTTCTATCACATTATACTGATAACAGATCCGGGCTGAATCAGAACATATTCCGGGTGAATCCCGGATTAAAAGCTTATTACGCTGTTCTGCTGCTCACTGCATTGGCGCTTATCATGTTTAACAGAGACGCAAGTTCCCAGTCCCGCGCCAATTATCATTCCATAAGGTGCCAGGGAGATATTGAAACGATTATGGTTGGCGAAGACGGATCCATCGCAAGGAGCATCAACCTGGGCGCTAACTGGGAGAAACTCTCCTGCGGCATCACTAACATTTTAAACTCATCTTTAATAATAAATAAGAAAAATATCCTTGCGGTTGCTGATAATGGGGTAATACTTAAGACCACAGACGGCGGCTCAAATTGGAAATACAAATGGATAAATTATGAAAACCTGAACGACATTACCGGTTTTAATAACTGCCAAAGAATTTTCGCCTGCGGCGATAGCGGAACAATGCTTGTTTCAGAAGACCTCGGCGATTCGTGGAGCATAGTTAAATCAGGCATAAGGTCGAACTTAAGGCATATTCACTTTACAGGCAAATCAACCGGATACGCCGTCGGCGATAATACAACTTTGTTAAGGACTTTGGACGGCGGAATAAGCTGGACTGCATTGGATATGTCTAAATTTGGCTCTCACATCCTTTATTCTATAGCCGTATTTGATGAAAACAACTTTACAGCTGCAGGCAGCGAGAGTTCTGTATTCTGCTCTTCAGACGGAGGGCTGACGATATTTAAAGCATCGCTTCCGACGATTCCAGCCTTGAACTTATTTGACGTTGTTTGTTCTGATGAACAGGGAGAGGTAATTGTCGGAGAACTCGGGCTGATACTAAAATCTTTTGATAAAGGATTGAACTGGGTAGTTGCTTCCGTAACCGGAACGGGGTCTTATTCTAAATATTTCAGTTTTTTTTCTGTGGCATTCCCAAACCCAAAATACGGGATTGCAATCGGGCCGCAGGAATTAAATTACGTCACCTATGACGGGGGAAACACATGGACCGGAGATTCGACAAATTACACAGGAAAGAATATTGCAGCTCTTGTAGGCAGGAACGAGATGAATCTCAGCCAGAATTATCCCAATCCGTTCAACCCATCGACGGTTATAAGCTATAATCTGCCGTTTGACGCTTCCGTTACGCTTACGGTATATGATATGCTTGGCAGACACGTTAAGTCGCTTGCAGACGGCTTTCAGCCGTCAGGTAACTATGATTTTAGATTTGACGGTTCCTATCTCTCCAGCGGAATCTATTTTTATGTGCTTAAAGCGACCGGTTCGGGCAGAGAATACTCAAAGACAATGAGGATGATCCTGACTAAATAGCAATTTTTTGGCGGGTCAAAAAGTACATTTTTGACTTTTTGTAGATCACGGAAAAGGCAGTCTGGTTTTAAGACTGCTTTTCTGTTTATGCTGATATTTATTTGAGAATTTGAAGAAATTTAACTTATTCATGACATATTTTTATATACCGTGATTAGGCTACTGATAATTATTGCATAACTACCTAAAATCCCGATAATCAGGTATTGAAATCACTAGCTGTAAACCCTAAATTTACATCAGATAAATGATTAGTAATTAGCGATATAGAAGGAATTAAGATGAAAACATTAAATCTAATTTTCTCAACATTTCAGGTACTGATAGTTATTATTTACGTCTTATTCTATAATGTTCAATATCTATATTCTATCTACGGCACAGTTCAGAACCTGATTCATATTGTCGCGAAATAGTCGGTAGTTAAATGGATTCCGGATATTCTTATATACGGAATCTACTTAATTACTCAAACATATTTCAAGAACAAAAAAGGGCCGCCAATAAGGCGGTCCGTTTTTTTTTCAGAAAACAGCGTTAACATTCCGGTTGTTTTAGACCAACTGCTTTCTTTGTCTCAGAGCCGGAACAAATACTGAAACTTAGCAAAGAATTGCCTGCCTGTTTTTACAAATCGCGGATGGTCCCCCGCTTCGCCGTAATCTGTTATGTTGTTTGTAGAACCGATATAAAAAATTGTGAACGGGTTCCACTTATAGCTGAACAGCGGGTCGACTTCGAGTATTTTTTCAAATGTATCGAATTGCGTAACAAGTCTAAGGAAAAAGTTCTTTGTAAACTGTAACGAAGCTTTATCTCTGATAATGTATCCGGCATATAGTTTTTCTCCGCGGTAGGAAGTTGAAAGCTCGGAATAAGTATACGTATTTTCCATTAGGAGCCTGTCAAACAGTCTTATATCCATCCAAAGGCTGACATTTATACCGAACCCTACGCCCGGCTGTCCAAATCGAATTATATATTTACCCGACTCGATCGTTCCTCCGCCTTTAACCGCATTTGTTGTATTTATGTTAAAAGTCACCCATCCCCTCCTCACACCCCTGAGCATTACATTCTGATAATCTTCATCGTTTACGGCAAGGAAGTAACCTGTAATATCGATCTGGTCTTTGCACTGAAGAAAAACAGAAGGAAGAAACACTCTTTCTTTAACAGAACCGTCATACTTGTACTTTATGTATGCTGTCATCGCAGGATTCACTTTTACAAAGAACCCTTTTTTGGGATAAAAAAACAACGTGTTATCTGTTATAAGCTGCCTGTAATCAACGCTGTTTGCAAATCCAAGGTCCCTTCTCTCTTCAGGCGGCGAATCATAATAAATCAGATCGGAATACCACGAGCGCCCCTGTCTCTGGAGCATAAGTTCTCCGCCAAATCCGCTGAACTTCTCACCGTTAAAGGTCAGGTCGTGCTGTCCGCCGCCTATTGAGGCCGAATCAACATATAACAAGGTGTCGTTTATTTCCTTTGTATTGTAGCTAGCAACCTGCCAGTTAAAATAATACGAGCTGAGGAAGTTAAGCGAGCCGTCAAACGCAAGAACCCTGTTATATCCCTTCTTTACCTCGCGGTCTGTAGCCATTAAGCCAAGATGAATCCCCTTTCAGGCTTTTTCGCAAGCGAAGAACGTTAGAAAAAGATTCGAGGCTGTCAAATAAAGCAAAGTGGCTTCCGTAATCATATGGAAGTATGAACTGCGTTTTCTTATCGTATGCCCCAATATAACCTACGTCAAGTCCTCCAATTTTCCCAAGCAGCTTAGCCGCAAACAGAGGTTTATTGATCATGCGTGTGTAAGCGATGTTAATGTAAGTGGTAAAGAAATCATTCCCTTCCAGAAAGAACGGCCGTTTTTCAGTATAGAACAGAGCCGAAGATGTATTAACGTCAACCTGCGCTGCATCTGACTCAACCTGGGAAAAGTCCGGGTTGTAAACAACCTCTCCTGAGAGATTTGACGTAAACCCGTATCTCATCCCGACTCCAAAATCTCCTTTAACTTTTTCATTTATGAAATTTGAATTCGGATCGTTAACATCTTCTTTATATCCGTTCTGGGAACCGATAAAATAAGGAAGTATCTCAAGGTTTTTGCCGTTCTTTACGCCTTTTATCCCCTCCAGTATGCCCGCCTGCCCGAAGAATGACGGGTTATCGCGTGATATTACGGCCCATGACATCTGCGTCCTGTTCTCGCGGGGACGGGTTCTTATTATGTGAAGGCCCCATTCCTGATTTTCCCTGCTGGGGAAGCGGATGCTCTCTGAAAGGTATCGCCATTTCTACGATCCATTTATCTTTGTATATCTTCGCTTCCGACTTAAACACAAGGTCGTAGCTGTCATTCTCCGCTGTCGGGGTCCATGTGGCGTCGCCCTGAATGCCGTATGGGTTGCAGAATATTTCGTATCCTTTCTGGTTATTCCTGTATGTATCTATTATCACGCCTACATAATCATCGTTCCATATCTTATCCCTGTCGCAAATATTGGCACGTAACTTAGACATATCGTTCTCATAACATATAAATGCAAAATAAAGGTTATCATCGTCGTATGTAACCAGAGCCTTCGTGTCCACTTCGCACTTTGTATTATCTCCCGGGTTGATCTCGGCAAAATTTTCGCATGATGCCGCATTTTGCCAAGCTTTCTCGTCAAGCTTGCCGTCAAGCACAATTTCAGAATTCCCGCACCTCGGAGCCGTAATTCTTGGATTGATGTTCCCGACAAACAAAGAATCTGTTTTCGCGCCTTCCTGAGCGAAAGCAGCGGAAATACATGCAAAAACCGTTACAAATACAATTAAGTACTTTATCATGTTATAAATGTTATGACCGGAATCTATTTATTTGGGTTTCAATAACAAGAAGGCGTTCTCATCTGAGATGTAAAATAACTAAAAAGGTTTACAATTATTATGAAAAAATACAGGCAAATTCAACTATTTAACGTACGAAGCATTTTCAAATCATAGGTTTTTTATGCCTTGAATGTGGAACTAAGCATGCTAATTTTTGAACATAAAACAAATTAATTGGTTAAAACCTCCAAAATATTTTTCTTCGTTTTCTGCTTTATAATTGCGTACTTTTGTTTTTCTAATGACTCATTATATTCACAGCAAAAACCGGCTTTGGTTTCTGCTATCACTTTCTCCGGGAATGATTTCTTTTCGTCAAACCAGCTCCTGAACCTTGGAATATTAAAACCAAGCGTGGCCTATTCAAACGACCAGTTTGAGCTGGATATGAAGAACCTTATCTTAAACTACCAGCAGGAAGGATTCCTGGATTGCAGGGTCGAGAAAGTCGAAAAAGAATATAACTTTGACTCAAGCGCGATCTCTTTGCATATAAAAATAAGCGAGGGACCAAAAATCCTTGTAGGGAAAATAGTTTTTGAAGGAAATAAGATCTTTAAATCAGGAATTCTTAGGAAAAGCATCTTTACAAAACCGGGCGAAGCGCTTGATACAAGGACCCTGAACCAGGATATTTCGCAAATCCTTAACATGTACGAATCGGAGGGTTACCCGTTTGTGACAGTTTCTGTGAAAGATATTGAAAGATATACCGAGAAAGGCGCGGGAAAGCTGCGGGTAATAATAGATATCGGGGAAAATGAAAAAATAAGGATCGATAAAATTGTTGTGGAAGGAAACACGACAACGAGGGAAGACGTGATCACCCGTGAAATCAGGCTTGGTAAGGACAGGCAGGTAACCAGGGAGTCACTTACCGAAATAAAGCAGCGGCTTGAGAACCTGGGTTATTTTCAGACGGTCGACCAGCCGAAGATTCTCAAATACAAAGACTACACCGTATTGCTTATCAAAGTTACCGAAGGCGATACTAACACGTTCGACGGAATTCTGGGATACGTACCCCCGGCTACAAACGAAGACGTTGGTTATGTTACCGGAATTGTGAACGTCTTGTCAGGAACCTGTTCGGCACAGGAAGAAGAATAGACGCCCGCTTCGACAAAGAAATTAGAACAACCCAGGAGCTTGAATTGAAATACGCCGAGCCCTGGGTACTGGGATACCCTGTCAACCTTGGAATAGGGTTCCTTCAGCGAATTGAGGATACAATTTTCGTAAAACGAACTTTAAATTTAACCGCTGAGACAATCATATCAAAGAATTTTACGCTGTCCGGTATAGCCGATATTGAGAGAGTTATTCCCACGCTTAACGGCGGACTTGCAGGGCTCTATTCCGTTTTCGACAGCAGGCTCATTTCAGGCGGACTTGAAATTAAGTTCGACAGCAGAGACTATATTTATAATCCCGCAAGCGGAATTCTGTACAAGACAGGCTATACAATAGGCCAGAAGAAAGTTTACAATTACGCTTCATTCATAGGGCAAAACGTGCCGCCAAATTTCACGGTGCAGAAATATACAGTCGACCTGGATTTTTATCATTCATTTTTCAGGAGGCAGAGCATTCTTGTAGGAATTCACGGCGGTGAAATTAAGTCGCCCGACCTTGAAAATGCAGATTACTTTCGCTTTGGCGGGAACAATGACGTGCGCGGCTACAGGGATAACCAGTTCCTCGCCTCTCAGATAATATGGAGCAACCTTGAATTCCGTTATTCGCTGACAAGAAAAACTTTTGCATCGGCATTTTTTGACATCGGATATTATAAAAGGCCGCAGGATAACTTAACTCTAACACCATTGGAGCAGGCCCTGATATACGGCTACGGGATCGGCGTTCGTGTTGAAACAGGGCTGGGTATTTTTGGGGTCAGTTACGCTTTGGGAAGAGGCGATTCATTCCTTGAAGGCAAAGTGCATTTCGGAATAATAAACGATTTTTAAATTAATAGATTATTATCCTGTAATCAATTCCGCCATCCTTTAATATTGACTTTCCATATTTACATTCTCCGCACCTTTCACGCATACAGTAGAAATTATACAGATGGATAGCCCCCTGTTCAAGGGCCGGGGCGTTTATTTTGACCCCTTTCTGATCGAGCAGCTGCTCCGACATTATGTTCAGAACGGAGTTGGCAGGGCGAATCCTTAATTCATCATACATAGCTGTAACATTACGATTTATTTCATCGTCGGAAAATTCAACCGAATAAAGATAAACCAGCGGAACAACTACGTTAACAATTATATCGTTGATCCTTTCTTTGCCCAAAAGACGGTACGGTTTTTTTGTCTTCCTGCCAAAGTTGTAGTGTTCTGACCAGTAGCGGTCATAGTTCGGGGCAAACAGGTCCGATAAATTTCTGTAACAATCCTTAACGCTGAACTTTGAGACTTTGAACTGCAAAATTATATTCCTGAACAGGCTAACCGATAATATCTTATTTATCAGCTGTGATCCATAAGCGATCCTTATTGTCGGGAAATTTTGCGGCCTCATTCTGAAAAATTTCCATCCCGCCCCGATGAGTTTTTCCGACTGTATGGTAGTCTTTCCGCCCGCTCCAGATAGCTTTAATTTCGGAGACGTAATTGTCTTTTATTCTCAGATCGAACAAAAGCCCCGAGCAGCCAAGAAGTAACGCCTGGATGTCTGTCAGCCGGTTGCCTGAACTTCTGTTGAACGCGTTTAGCTTCAGGCTTTGCGCCAGCTTCAGCATCTCCTCCTTATTCTTTGAGTATCCCAGAGCTTCAAATACAAATTCGTACAGAAGCTGGTTCCAGTATTCGCTTTTCTTCAGATCTGAAATGTGCGGAGCATTGCCTGAAAGTGAGCGCCAATTTCCCTCAGCCTTTCTTTAAGCCTGTTTGATTTCATCTTCAGCCTATCCACAGAGAGCCTTTTCAGAAATGTTCTCATTTCACTATCGGTAATAGCTGAATTAAGACCGTAACACGGCAGCCGGAATTTTCCGGAAGGAGCGTTAATTATTTCCTGCCATATTTCGTGAATTGAACGGTTTAGAAAATCTGAGAGAATAATTGTAGGAAGGTCCCTTTTTTTTCGAAGTTCGGGTTTACGTTCTGAGCCGTCCGCCCAAAGCGTCACCTGCAGAATTACAGAATTATATGCGCTATCCTTTTTATGCAAGTGCTCGTGCCAGCCTTTAAGATCCCTGTGTATCTCGATGTCCCCCGAGATAGGTTTCGTCTCCAATCCGGATCAAAGCGTTCTTAAAATCTGGCCCTGAATCTGAATTGCATGTTCCGATATTGAGTATTTTGACTGGCTCGCCGTCGGTAGTCCTAATGCCGTTACAGAATTCATCCGCTGATTCCCAAATTCTGCATATAAAACTCTCGTTAATGTTGAGAGTATTCTTCATGACCGCATCCCTTTAAAAGGGCCCCATAAATGATACATCTGAATAGACAAAAATATGTTACAAATTCAGAACAAACAAGGATAGTATAAGTGAATTTCATTGTACATAGGCTGGCAATTAATTAATTTTATAAAGAACCAATGAAAAAAATCCAATTCATCGACCTATTCTGCGGGATTGGGGGCTTTAGAATCGCAATGGACCGGGCCTGCAGTGAAATCGGACTTATGCCTGAATGTGTTTTCTCTTCAGACATTGATCCTTTTTGCCGGCAGAGCTATGAAGCGAATTTCGGAGAAAAACCTTTTGGTGATATAACAAAGATCGATGAGAATGAAATACATGACCATGAAATACTGTTCGCCGGATTCCCCTGCCAGCCCTTTAGCATAATTGGGTCCAAGCTGGGGTTTGAAGATACCCGGGGAACGCTTTTTTTCCATATTGCACGGATTCTGAAAAGCAAGAAACCAAAGGCTTTTGTCTTGGAGAATGTGAAACAACTGACAAGGCATGATGAGGGCAGAACGCTTAATGTAATTCTGAAAACGCTTGAGGAGACAGGATACTATGCTCAATATGCGGTCTTGAACGCTCTTGACTTCGGGCTGCCCCAAAAACGTGAAAGGGTAATGATAGTCGGCACGATTGACCCTATGCCCTTTTCCTATCCAGAGCCTGTCCGGCCTTACAAACCTCTTTCGGCCATACTGGAAAAAAGAGTTGACAGGAAATATTATGCATCAGATTACATAAGAGCTAAGAGAAAGCAAAAACACATATCCGCTTATGATCCCTCAATTTGGCATGAAAACAAATCCGGAAACATTAGCTCTTACCCCTACTCGTGCGCTCTTCGCGCCGGCGCATCATATAACTATCTGCTTGTAAACGGCCAAAGGCGCCTGACTCCCAGAGAAATGTTCCGCCTGCAGGGTTTTCCTGACACATACAATATTATTGATAATGAAGCCGAGTCGCGCAAACAGGCAGGCAACGCCGTACCCGTAAATATGGCAAAAGCGGTTATTCTGAAATTACTGCCTTATGTTGCTTCTTCCCGGGATATGCTCTCAGCGTCTGAGAAATACGAAAAGAATTATGGCTGATACTTTCACCAAAGAAAAGCGCAGCGAAATAATGCGCAGGGTAAGAAAAGACCGGAACAGGTCGACTGAACTGAGGCTGATCCATTTCTTTAGAGCAAATAAAATAAGAGGCTGGCGCAGGAATTCCAGACTGTTCGGAAAACCCGATTTTGTTTTTCCAAAGAACAGAATTGCAATTTTCGCTGATGGCTGTTTCTGGCACGGCCACAACTGCCGCAACACAAAGCCCGAAGATAACAGGAATTACTGGAGAGCGAAGATAAAACGTAATAAAAAAAGAGACAAGGATGTGTCTTCCCATTTGAAGAAAGAAGGATGGAAAGTCATGAGATTCTGGGAATGCGAGTTGAAAGATGAACGGTATTTAAAAAAGTCTCTTAAGGTTCTTATCGGTCTATACTTATTGCTTCCTCTCCTCCATCAACCTGTTAATTTCATCTCTTGATTGCCGCGCTTTTTCTCTTACGGCGTCAAACAGCTCCTTTTCATTTTCAGATTTCGGCGCGCAATATATAATAGAACGGCTTTGATTGATCAGGAACAGGTCGTGGTTAAGCGCCGCAATTGTTCTGTCCAGAGAGTTTTTCTGCGCCCCTATTCCCGGAACAAGAATTGGCGTTTCTGAGTATTTCTTCGTTATTTTCGCGAGCTCCCTGTCATGATTAGCCCCTATTACAAATCCGATCTTATGATCGTTCCACCCGTAAGCCTTCTCAATAACAACTTCAAATAACTGCCTTTGCCCGACTTTCTGGAACTGGAAATCATTTGCGCCAAAGTTAGAGGTCAGCGCAAGCAGGAAAACAAACTTGTTCTTTCTTCTTATGAACGGCCTTACCGAATCTGCGCCCATATATGGCTGCACGGTTATTGAATCGAAACCGAGCTCATCTAAGAACGCCTGCGCGTATAATTCGGACGTATTTTCAATATCGCCGCGTTTGGCGTCCGCTATAGTAACCAATTCTTCTGGGATATTTTCCAGCGCCGCGCGCATTGTCGTCCATCCCAGCTCGCCGTCCCGCTCATAGAATGCGGTGTTGAGTTTGTATCCGCAAACAAGGTCCTTAGTAGCCTCAATTATTATCCGGTTAAACTCTCCCGGCGGGTTTGCCGAAGTTTGAAGAAATTTAGGGACCTGCGTTTTATCAGTGTCCAGCCCGACCATTAGATGCGAGTTAGTTTCCCTGAAAACCTTTTTAAGCTTTTTTGTAAAGTGCAATTCTATTTCAATTAGTAGTTAGCGATAACCAATCTGCAATCTGTAATCTGTAATCTGAAATCTAAACATATTCTTTCCTGTTTCTGTACGCATTCATTATTACGCCGAGCATGATCATATCTGAGATCAAAAAAGTGACTCCATAGCTCATAAAGGGCAAAGGAATCCCTATAACAGGCATGATTCCCATGGTCATTCCCATATTTACAAGCATATGGAACGAAAGGATCGTAGCAAACCCTATACAGCAAATACTAAGGAACTTATTTTTACAGTTATAGGCAATAGTAATGGTCTGCCATATCAAAATGACAAACAACACTACAACGACCATAGATCCCGCAAATCCAAATTCCTCGCCTACCATACAAAATATAAAATCGGTCCATTGTTCAGGAATGTATTTAAGCTGAGTCTGAGTGCCCTGTAAAAATCCTTTTCCCCAAAGGCCGCCTGAACCGATAGCTATCTTTGACTGGATAACGTTGTATCCTGAACCAAGCGCGTCCGCTTCGGGATTGAACATTGCAGCGATACGTTTCTGCTGGTACGGCTGAAGCTTGTTGTATACAAGGTTTACCGAAAGCCCCGAAATGATAACAGAAGTAAATATCAGCGTTGATATGAAGAGGTTCTTTCTGAATGTTAAAAGTGCGATCAAAGTGAGCCCCATAGCGGCCACAAAATACCACGTCCCAAGGAACGCGCATATCGCCGCAGCGGCAGGCGCAACAAAAATAAAGAGGATAAAATTCGGCATACCCGCCCAATAGAGCACAGGCAACAGCACAACAAGAAAGACAAGCGACGTACCAAGATCAGGCTGAAGCATTATCAGAGCTACCGGGAACATACCTATACCTACAGCCCAGAAAAAGTCTTTCGGATTTGTGACATCGGTATCTTTTTGCCGGTTTGAAAGGAACGAAGCCAGCGCCAGCACTACGGCAACTTTGGCAAATTCTGAAGGCTGAAACCCGAAACCCGCAATGTGGAACCAGCTTGTTTGCCCCTTAGTTCTTCTGCCGATAACCAAAACAATTACCAGCAGTAAAATTATCATGCCGTAAAATAGAAAAGCTGAACTGGAAATATATTTAGGAGGAAGGAACGAAATTACAATTGCCATAAGCAGGCCCGCACAGCCTGCAATAAGCTGCTTTTCAAAATTTCCCGTCATTTGATCCGTACCGTAAGTGGCGCTGTATATGGCAAGCAAGCCGATGGCCAATAATCCAAGAGCGGAAAACAGCACAAAAAAATTAAACCTCTCGAATAATTTCTTTTCC
Source organism: uncultured Ignavibacteria bacterium (assembly GCA_963816535.1). GTDB lineage: Bacteria > Bacteroidota > Ignavibacteria > Tepidaquicellales > OLB5 > CAWFKW01. The sequence goes on from CAWFKW010000003.1 coordinate 443,038, forward strand.
ATTAATCAGGCGCGTGGTATTTTGAATCCACAATTTCCGATTCATCCGTATTGCCCAGCAGGTACTTCAAAACTATTCTTTGAGCGATAGGCGCCGCCACAGCCGCGCCGAATCCAGCGTTTTCCACCATAACACAGATTGCAATTTTGGGGTCGTCGTACGGCGCGTAGCAGATGAACCATGAGTGGTCCCTTCCGTGAGGGTTCTGCGCGGTTCCGGTTTTGCCCGCTATAATAACGCTGGATGTCCTAACAGCCGTCGCAGTTCCGCTGCCGTTTACGACATTATACATTCCCTTCTGAATGATCTTAAAATAATCCTTGTTAATGTTAATCTCCCTTTTTTTGAAGCTTACAGGAGAAAGATCGCCGCTGTTCGGGTCTTTCAGAAATTTCACAAGATGCGGCTGGTAATATGTTCCCGAATTGCTAAGAGATGCGCAATAACAAGCCATCTGCAGCGGCGTTACGCCAAGCTCTCCCTGACCGATGCCAAGGCTTACTACATAACCCTGCGTCCATCCGTTGGGTCCGTATACTTTATCAAAGTATTCCGGTGAAGGCAGCAACCCCCGGTTTTCCTCCGGTATGTCTATGCCGGTTCTTTGTCCAAAACCAAACATCCTTCCGTATTTTGTCCAGTTATCAAACCCGATCTTAAGAACAAGTTTATAAAAGAACACGTTTACCGAATGTTCAATTGCTGTTACGAAACTAATATTGCCGTAAGCCCCGTGATCCCCGAACGTCCGGTTTCCATAGGTAAAGCTTCCTTCGCAATCAATGGTCGAATTGGGTTTCATTATGCCTTCCTGCAGCGAAGCAAGAGCAGTAACCATTTTGTATGTTGAACCAGGCGGGTACCGTGTCAGAGTCGCGCGGTTGAATAAAGGCTTGTCGGGGTCTGTATTAAGCTTGTTCCATACTTCAGGCGAGAGCTTCCCGCTGAAATCGTTCAGGTCGTAATCAGGCTTGCTGACTAAAGTGAGCACCTCCCCGTTGTTGGGATCAATTGCTACAATGGCGCCTTTCCTGTTTCCCAAAAGTTTTTCAGCATATTGCTGAAGATCGGCGTCAATGGTAAGCACCAGGTCGTTGCCGCTTAAAGCAGCTACATCGCTTTTACCGTCATTAAGGCTCCCCACTTCTCTGCCTTTGGAATCCTGCAATATGAACTGATATCCTTTCTCGCCTCTCAGGTAACTCTCATAGCTCGCCTCAAGTCCAGTCATACCTACAATATCACCCTGTTTGTAATAATCTCCCTGTTGGTTCTTAAGCTGCTCCTTTGAAATCTCTTTGGTGTAGCCAAGTATATGCGAGCATCTTAGGTTTGTGGAAGGATACAGCCTTATTGGTTCGATCTTGTAATCGATACCTTTAAGATTATCCCTGTTTTCTTCTATGTATGATATGACTTTGAAATCAACGTCGCGCGCAATTCTCGTAGGTATGAACCTGTTTGTTCCATCAATATCTTTCAGGTCCGATCTCAGATCATCCGGGTCGACCCCTATCAATCCGGATACCGGGCCGATCTCTGACGTGTCAAAATCTTTCTTGGTAACTGTGACGCTGTATGAAGGTTTATTATCTACAAGAAGCTTATAATTTTTGTCATAAATCAACCCTCTTGCGGGAGTAGTGATAATGGTTTTGACAGAATTTTTCTCCGCTTCCTTATCGAACTTCTCCGGGTTGATCAGCTGAAGCTGCACCAGCCGGAAGGAGATTACCACAAATACTGATAATGAAAGGAGGTAGTAGACGTTTTTTCTTTTGCTTAGATCCATGTTTTAAATTACTCCTTACCTGGTAAAAAGTCTTTTCCTGTTTAGTAATACGGCTATTATGCTTACAAAAGCGGTATAGACTGATGTAGGAACAATATACCTGATAAGAATGTCTGAAGCGGAAAGCATAGTGCCCTGAAAATATACCATGAAATAAATCGTGTTATTTACAAGCGAGCAGAACAAAACAATAATTACAAATATATAACTGCTAAGGTATCTTTCAAGTTTGGATTCGTCGTCAAAAAGCCCTCCCAGGAAACCCGCCACTGTTTTTGACAGAGCCATAAGCCCCAAAAAAGAAAAACTCAGGAAGTCTATTAAGAGCCCGGCAGCAAAACCGCTTATGGAACCCGCAATTTTTCCTTTTCTCATGCTTACAAATATAACTCCTATAAGCACAATATCGGGCGTAATCTCGTAGCTGGTCACGGCTATCAGCCAAATCAGGGTTTTCTGTATTATTATGAGAGCCGCAAGAAGTCCGGCATATTTAAGATATTCAATCACTGTGCCTATTTGCTCTTTTCGCTGAATTTTTTCTCAAGCTGAGCTCTCTCTTCGCTCGATAGGAACCTAAGCACGAATACTTCTTCAAGAGTTTCAAATGAGACGAAACACTCGATCTCTATTTTCTTGAAAAGATTATCCACCGTTCCCACCGAAGTGACATAGCCTATGGGGATGCCCTGGGGAAATATATTTGAATATTCGGAAGTAATAATAATGTCGCCCATCATAACATCAGAGCTCTTGGCTACGTTCTTCATTAACAGCCTGTCGCCGCCTTCCCACCCCACTATGCCGTCGATCCTGCTTCTTTGGTCCTTCGCGCTGATTTTCAGGTCTTTATTAAGCAGTATCTGCGCAATCGAATAATCATCGCTTGCGGCAACTATCTTCCCGACAAGCCCCTTATCTGTGATCACGGGCATTCCCACTTTCACCGAGTCTTTTTCGCCGACGTTTAGAGTAATATTGTTCCTTGTCTGAATAAGCGTCTTGCCGATAATTCTTGCAGTCGCCATGCTGTAATCATGTTTCTGCCTGAAGGCAAGCAGCTGGTTCAGCCTGATGTTCTCAAGCTTCGATTCCTTAAGCCTGCTTAATTCATTCGATAGATTGATATTCGTTTCACGGAGCCGCTTGTTCTCTTTCTGAATATCGAATACATTCGGGATAAAGGAAAAGCCGCTCTGTACGGCGCCAATAACGCTGACAGCAATAGCCCTCATGAACCTCACCTGCATGTTATCGTTTTGAAAAATTAGAATAAAGCTGGTGAGAATGAGCAGAGAAAATACAAAATATTCCTTCAGGTTCCCTAAATAATGGAGAAGAGTCTTCATGAAATGAACTTTACCAAATTACCAAGCGCCATTAACGCTTTCTTTTTGAGATGGATTATTAATATTTCTTACTCTTAATCAAAACCTTAGAGTATTTCTGCAGGTCTTCAAGCACCCTGCCGGCGCCTCTTACAACTGCGGTTAAAGGGTCTTCGGAAACGTGGACCGACAGGTTTGTCTCAAGGCGTATTCTTTCGTCGAGACCTTTTAGCAAGGCTCCGCCGCCGCTCAGCATTATGCCCCTGTCAAGTATGTCGCTGGCAAGCTCGGGCTGAGTGTTTTCAAGCGCAACTTTCACAGCCCTGATAATCTGGTTTACAGGTTCGCTGAGCGCCTCCCTTATTTCTATGGAGCTTACTTCAGTCATCTTGGGCAGCCCTGATACAAGGTCGCGCCCCTTCACTTCAATTATTACTTCTTCCTTGAGCGGCATAACCGAACCAACCTGGCATTTAATTTCTTCAGCCGTGCGCTCGCCGATGAGAATATTGTAGTTCTTTCTGAAATATTCAACTATTGCTATGTTTAGCTCATCTCCGGCAACCCTGATCGATGCGCCGTTGGCAATTCCTGATAGCGAAATAACAGCTATCTCTGTTGTGCCGCCGCCGATATCAATTATCATATTGCCGACCGGAGATGAAACGTCGAGCCCGATCCCGATCGCCGCCGCCATCGGTTCTGCCAGAAGGTAAACTTCTTTGGCGCCTGCATGCTCGGCAGAATCTCTGACCGCCCGTTTTTCAACCTCTGTTATTCCGCTTGGAACGCAAATCACCACCCGGCTGCTCGGGAAAATCCCTGAATGCACTTTCTTTATAAAAGCCCGGAGCATTCCCTCTGCAATTTCGAAATCAGCAATAACGCCGTCGCCCATCGGCCTGATAGTTCGAATGCCTTTATGAGTCTTCTCATGCATCTGCTTCGCTTCGTGTCCGACGGCGATAATTTTTTTCGTGTTCTCATCGAACGCTACGATGGAAGGCTCGTTTAAAATTATGCCTTTGCCTTTTATATATATCAGTGTGTTCGCTGTCCCAAGATCGATCGCAATATCAGCCGACAAAAATCCGAATAATGACATTTATTTATTGTTCCGTTTCAGTTGCTGTAAATTTGTTAATAATTATTCAAGTTGATAAATCCGTATCATGCAGGGCGGAACCCCGGTCTTGCGCAACAGCTATGTATATAGTAAAAATTGAAAAAGTTAATCTACAAATATAAGAGATAAAACATTTTTAAATAAGGGTATTTTGACGTCTTAGGAGCTTTTTTAGTGCCTGAAGTGGCGTATACCTGTCATCACCATTGCCAGCCCGTTTTCGTTGGCTGCCTTAATAACCTCATCATCCCTGACTGACCCGCCGGGCTGAATAAAGCTCCGGGCGCCCGCCTTAGCGGCTTCCAAAACCCCGTCAGGAAACGGAAAGAACGCGTCAGAAGCAACAGCCGAACCTTCCAAATCCATTCCAAATCTTTTTGCCTTCTCAACGGCAAGCATTGATGAATCCACCCTGGATGGCTGCCCTCCCCCGATTCCGACAGTTTGCAAATTCTTTGCGAATATTACCGAGTTTGATTTGGTGTGTTTGCATACTTTCATGGCAAAGATCAGGTCCTTCATTTCATCGCCGGTTGGGTTTCTTTCGGTTACCACTCTCAGTTCACTCCCGTTCACAACTATGTTATCAGGCTCCTGGACAAGCAGACCTCCAATTACAGATTTCAGAGTCTGAGTATCCGCGTATGCCGGGTTGTGGAATTTGATCAGCCTTCTGTTTTTCTTTTTCATAAGAAAATCCAGAGCGGCCGGCTCATACGAAGGAGCGATGATTATTTCGGTGAAAATCTTATCTATCTCTTCGGCGGCGCGCTGATCCAGTTCCCTGTTCACAATAACAATTCCTCCAAACGGCGAAGCCGTATCGGCGGCGAACGCTTTGCGGTACGCTTCTAAAATATTTCCGGCCGAGGCCGCTCCGCAGGGATTTGTATGCTTAACTATCGCACAGGCCGCGTCATCAAATTCACTAATTAAATTATAAGCCGCATCTATGTCGAGTATATTTATATACGAAAGCTCTTTGCCGTGAAGCTTCCCGAATAATTTTTCAAATCCTTCGCCAATGTTGTAAAGTGAAGCCTTCTGATGCGGGTTTTCGCCGTACCTAAGAGCCGAAACCGAATCATAATCAGCTACAAACTTTCCCGTTCCGCTTCCGGATACCCTGTGAAAATAATTTGAGATATCTATATCATAATCGGCAATATAGGCGAACGCTTCGGCGGCCAATTTCATGTTGATGCTTTTGTTATGATAGAGCGCCTTAAGGTATTCCGGGTACTGCCCAGGGTCAACAACGACGCTTACACTAAGATAATTTTTCGCCGCCGCCCTGATAAGCGAAACGCCGCCTATATCTATTTGTTCTATGGCCTCGGCAAGCGTGCAATCTTCTTTTCTTATGGTTTCAGAAAAGGGATACAGGCTTACCGCAACAAGGTCAAAGAGCTCAAACCCATGTTCCGACACTTCCTTTTGATGGTCAGGGTTGTTCTTATCGGCCAGAATACCTGCAAATACCTGGTATTGCAGCGTCTTAACCCTGCCTCCAAGTACTTCCGGCGCCTTAGTAATTTCTTCAACTGTTTTTATAGCGATGCCGTTTTCCCGCAAAAGCCCGGCAGTCCCGCTGGTTGAAACAATTTCAAAATCGTTTGCCGCCAGCTCTTTTGCAAACTCAACTACGCCTGTTTTATCGTAAACGCTGATGAGGGCTCTCTTCAATTTTCGACCACAACCTTTCTTCCTGCAAACTTCACTTTATTTAGTTCGAATAGTTTGATGGCTTCCCAATAAATTTTATGTTCAACTCTCAGCACTTTTTTTTGCAGCGACTCCGGCGTTTCGCCTGCAGAAACCCCGACCTTTTTCTGTATCAACACGGCTCCGTGGTCATAGAGCTCGTCAACTATGTGCACAGTGGCTCCGCTTTGTTTCGCGCCGCCGGATATTACCGCGCTGTGAACGTTCATCCCGTACATTCCTTTTCCCCCGAACTCCGGAAGAAGCGCGGGATGAATATTGAGTATGCGGTTTTTGTAGCGCTTAACAATTCTTGGGCTGAGCATTTTCATGTAGCCGGCCAGCAGGATCAAATCAATATCAAATTTCCTGAGCAGGCTCAAAAAATTATCTACAAATTTCTTTTCCGAATTAAATTGAATCTGAGATAAGTGATAAGCCGGGATATCATTTCCGCAGGCAGCCTTCAAAGCCCCTGATTTAGAATTGTTGCTGATAACAAGCGCAACTTGCGATTTAATTTTTTTGGTTTTTTGGGCCCTTAATATTGCCTTGAGATTTGAACCCTCTCCGGAAACCAGAACACAGAGATTTAACCCACCCGATGACCTTGCCAATGGCTGATTTTTTATAAAACTATGCAAAAATAACCAAAAATTGCCAAATAGTCAATTAAATTATTGCAAAAAATACTAAATTTCTATATATTTGTAGTCTAAGATTTTTAAAATTCATTCCAAAGAGAGGATTTAAGAGAAGATTATGAAAAAGGGATTGCACCCGAAATATATGAAATGCGACGTTATTTGCAATTGCGGCGAGAACAGGGGCGTTTTGTTTACAACCCGCTCAACTGTTCCCCAGATAAGGGTAGAAATTTGCTCGCTTTGCCATCCGTACTACACCGGCAAGCAGAAGCTTATGGATAGCGCCGGACGCGTTGAGAAGTTCAATAAGAAATACGGGAAAAAGAAAACTAAGGCAGAAGAGACTATAGCTTAATCCGGTATATTGAATAATTTTTTTGAATCCTCAAAGAAAGGTTTATTATGAACGTTTGTATCTTTGAGGATTTTTTTATTTCCCGCCTTGCGCCGGTTAATTATCTGAGGCATACTTCTGAAATTATCTGCGGCGCATTTTCATTGAAAGAGAAGACTGAAAGAATTTTGGGCGGAAAGGTCAAACTGTCGCTTCACACAAGAAAAGCCCTTGCTCCCCTGTTGAAGGAAAAATTCCCGGGTATAAAGGTGAATGAATTTACCAACGATGACGTTCTGTTTCTTAACGCAAGGGTTCTTTTTAATGAAAAGAATTTAAAGCTTATACTTAAGTCGATAAGGAAAGAAAAAGATATCGCGTGGGCGCTGGATAAATTTGCAGCCGCGTTTTATACTTCGGCGGATAATACCGTTAAATTAAGCGAGGCTCTGCTGCACGATAAACCCGAGTACCTTCTTTCCCTTTCGGATATTGATTGGCTCGGCCTGAAAATAACCGAAACTTCCGATTTCAAATTCATAAGCCGCTGTTCCGATATCATTTTGAATAACGATGAAGAAATAAGAAGCGACCTGAGACAGCTTGTACAGAATAAGAAGCGAATCCACATTTCGCCTAAATGCAGAATCAGCAAACACTCTGAGCTTGATTCCTCAGAAGGCGATATTTTTATAGGTAAAGGAGCAGTTATTGAGGCATTCACCTATATAAAAGGCCCTGTTTTTATAGGCGAGCGGTGCACCATAAGGTCAGGCGCGCAGCTTTACGGCCCGCTAAGCATTGGCGCTAATTCCAAGATCTCCGGCGAAGCAGCCTGTTCTGTAATCCACCCGTTTGCAAATAAGCAGCACTATGGTTTTTTAGGCCACTCGTATATTTGCGAGTGGGTTAACCTTGGCGCAGGCACAACAACAAGCAACCTGAAAAATAATTATTCACAGATCACGATAGAAACGGCGGGAGAAAAAATAAATACAGGTTCCGTATTTTTGGGCAGCATAATAGGCGACCACACAAAGACCGGGATCAGCACAATGCTTAATACGGGGACACAGATCGGGATATCGTCAAATCTGTTCGGAAGCGGGTACCATAATAAGCTCATCAGGTCGTTTTCTTGGGACGAGGCGGGTTCGAAAGAATTCACTTTGTACGATATTGAAAAAGCTCTTAATGCCGCCAGGATATCGATGAAGAGAAGAAATGTTGAGATGACAGCGGAATATGAAAAGCTCTTGCGGAAAATTTATGAAGACAGGGAAAGCATAGTTATCTGATGAATATATCAAAAAAAGCGAAACAGAAAGCCCTGGAGATAAGAGAGTTCTCAGGCTCAAAAATAAAGAACCCTGACGACCTTCTAATACTCATTGAGATAGGGCTTGCACAGGATAAAGCGAAGCAGTTCGAAGATATTCAATTTACCGCTAAGTATTTAAACGGACTGGGCAAAGCGTTAAAGACAAATATTTCAAATCTGGCAAACCCTAAACAGAACGGCAAATCAGTTTCGGCTGAAGACGCCAGAAAGAAGATAATGGATGAATTTAAAGCCAACATGAAAAAACTTTCGGAAATGCTAGGCGAATACATTAAAGATATTGATGAAAACATGCAGGCTGACTTCACAAATAAATACCTGGCGCTTAACGGCGAAGCGCTGCAGAAATTAACTACGCTTATTTACGACCTATCATGGATGAAGGCGCTGAGCAACAGCAGGAAAGACAAATCATAAATTCGATTATCAGGATTCGAAACAAATTCTAAAACCGAAAATACCAAAATAACAAGATTACCGCCTGAGCCCAAATGACAGATCGCAAATAAAAAGTCCGGCTATTTACCGGACTCTTTTTTTATCTTTTAAATCTCAATTCTGCAATCTAAAATCTCAAATCGGATCATCCGCCTCCAAGCGCATCAAGAACTCTCTGGTCGGCATCTTCCATTTTTGAAAAGCTGTAACGTTTTTCAATATTTGATTTATTTATTTCATCAAGCACATCTATCATCGTATTATATTTCGCCTTCCTGCTGAATTTCAGGATCATTACCATATCTTTGTTTGCAGTGCCCAGCGATTCAAGCCTTTCTTTCAGCTTGTCAAGCGCAACACGTTCAGGCTGGCCCTCGGTGCCGTCTTCTTTACCGCGCGATAGAGCTATACTTCCGTTATCGGCGACCCTTATAAATACAACATTGCCCATGTTGATCTTAATAACATCTTCCTTATCGCCTTTTGGCAGGTTGATCTGCATAACCTGCGGCTGGTTCAAAGTTGTCGTCATAATAAAGAACGTAAGCAAAAGCATAATAACATCAACATAAGGCGTCATGTCTATATGAAACCCTATTCGCTTGCGGGCTTGCCATTTTTTCTTTTTACGTCCGCGCTGCTCTGATGCGCCGCCGGATGTATCTACTGAAGCCATTTATTTATACTCCTATAAAACTTTCTTTTTCCGTGAATACCATTTTATTTGGGCTTATTTTTATCGCCCTTGTCTAAATCGGTTACAAACGAGAACCGCGTATTCTTTGTTTCTTTCAGCATATCCATCAGGTCCTGTATAGTGCCGATATCCGATTCTTTATCGCCTTTTATAACAATTCTAAGGTCTTTACCGACATTGTTTTTTGAGGAAAGCCTGAGGTCAATTAACAGTTTCTTAAATTTCTCTCTATCCTTATAGATAACTAGCGGCCGCTTCAGTTCTTTGCCTTCCGGGTTCATCGATTTCGGATTTGTATAACCCGCGGGCGTTGTGCTGTCGGGATGAAAAACCGCAAGACCAAGCGGGTCGCCAAAAACATCTTCGCGCACTTTCTGGTTATCAACGTCAACAAAAACGTCGCCATCTTTATCAACAATAATAGTCATAACGTTCCTGTCCGGAATTTTAGTCGTATCGTTGCCTGATTTGGGAAGCTTTACCTGGATATCTTCGGAAAGTTCAGCCTTGAACTGCGCGGTGAGGATAAAAAATGTAAGTATGAGCATGATAACATCAACATACGGTGTCATGTCAATTGACTGCTGAGGGCGCCTTACTCTTCTAATTGCCATTTATCTTCGCTCCAAAATAATTCTTAAATATTTGCCTGTCAAGAACAACATATTACTTACTTTGACTTGACGGTCAGGATCTGCATTACATTATAAGTAGCTTCATCAATCATATATGTGAAATTACTTACTTTGGTAGAAAAGAAGTTATAAGCTATTATAGACATTATAGCTCCGAAAATACCAAACGCAGTGTTTACAAGCGCTTCCGAAATACCTGTTGAAAGCTCTGTGGCGTTAGGCGTGCCTGCTGTAGCAAGCGCCTGGAACGCGCGGATCATACCAAGAACCGTACCGAACAATCCGACAAGCACTGAAATAGAAGCGATTGTGGAGAGCGCTACCAAGTTTCTTTCAAGAAGAGGAACCTCAAGCATCATGGCTTCTTCGATAGCTCTCTGTACTTCGGCAAGTTTCTTTTCAGCGTCTATCGGGTCGTTTTTCACAACGTTGTATCTTTCCAGCGCCAGGCGCAATACGTTTGCCATTGAACCGCGCTGTTTGTTGCACTCTTCGATAGCCGCATCTATATCGCCTTCCTGAACGAGGCCCTGGATTTTCTTAACAAAAGTTTCAATAGCTCCCCTGCCTCTTGCTTTTTTCAGAGAAAAAGTTCTTTCGAAAATAAAAGTAATTACCATTATACTGATGGTCATAAGCGCAACCACGATTGGTCCGCCTTTATAAATCTGACCGAATATATTGGCAGGTGTGCCTCCAAGGTCATTGCCTTTAAAATTTGCCGCATTACCAAATACAAACAAAAATATGACCAGCGATACAACGAAAGCCACAACAAGAAGGACTGTTATAAATACAGATTGTTTCATATTGAGTTATTCCTCCAAATTAATATAATATTGATTATGTTTCTTTATTTACCGGTTAATTAGCGTTAGAAAAACTGGCGACAGCCTCCATCTGGCTGGAATATGTGTCAAATATCAGGCCAAGCTTAGTAATAACGAACAGGTTCTCAAGATTTTTATTAAGCTGGCAGAGCTTCACTTTGCCGCCTCTTTTGGAATAGTTTGCGTGGGCTGAGATCAAAACGCCGAGGGCTGTGCTGTTGAGATAAGATACTTCACCCAGGTCTATAACAAGCATTGTATTGCCTTCTTCGGAAACTTTCTTTATCGCATCTCTAAGGGCATCCGTTTCATCACCGCCGACGTAATTTCCGCTTAGCTCTAAAACTACAATCTTGCCGTCCTGAAGAACATTTTGTTTGATTTTACTCATATTTTAGTGATTATTAAAGCGCTACAAAGATATGTTTTTATTTTAAGAATTGCAACGAAATGATTATTTTTGACAAATATTGACATTTACCTAACTCTCCAGAAGGTCCAATATTTTTGAATTAATTTCTTCTATGCTTCCTTCGCCGTTCACTTCAAATATAACACCCTTATTTTTGTAATGTTCCCTCACCGGGACGGTTTGTTTTTTGTAAACTTCCATTCTGTGAAGAACAGTCTCTATATTATCATCTTTTCTTCCGCGTTTTGTCAGCCTGGTAACAAGTTTGTCTTTTGGGACCGAGAGATAAACAATTCTGATCTTATCATACTTTAGTTCTTCAAGCAGCGCATCAAGTTCTTCAGCCTGCTTAACCGTCCTTGGAAAACCATCCAGTATAAATCCTTTATGCATATCGTCTTTGGTAAGCACATCCCGGATTATTCCGATCATGATCTCATCCGACACCAGCCTGCCGGATTCGATAACTTCTTTGGCTTTAAGGCCCAAAGCGGTTCGCCTGGCAACCGCATCTCTCAGTATATCGCCCGTTGAAAGATGTATGAGGCCTAACTTATGAGCTATTAAAACCGATTGAGTTCCTTTACCGACGCCGGGAGGGCCTAGAATAATTAACTGCATCCTGGAATATGAATTATGGTTTTATAATTTCAGGCAAAATCAAATTTAGCTAAATTTCTTGAAAAAGAAACTGTACAAAACGGGCATATTTTGAATAAATTTACTGCTTTGTTTTTGGAATTGACTTTTTAAAAATAGTAATTCAGCGCAATTCTAAGCGGCTACCCTCCTGTCTTTTCATTCTTCGTTTTCCGTCCCCTCTGAGTCTCCGCGAAGTGGGACTCAGAGGAAATAATAATCCTAAGACAAAGGAAAATCATTTATCATTAATTGTTTATGCGCTATTTTAGATTGCATAAAATCTCTAAATAGAACAATATTCCGGATTTGAAATGAGTACGCATATTACACACGAGATAAAGAACGCTTTCTATTTTTTCACCATTACCTGCTGGAACTGGATATCACTTTTCAAAATGACTTCGCTGTATGATAATATCTATACATGGTTCGACATTTTGAAGGAAAGGAACGTATTCGTAAATTCATATGTGATAATGCCAAATCACCTGCATGCCATAGTATATACGAACGAATCAAACAGGTGCATAAACGATATTATAGGAACAGGTAAGCGCTTTATGGCATACGAAATTGTAAAGAGACTGAAGAAAGTGAATGATTTTACGACATTAAATAGGTTGTCTGATTCAGTTTCTTTGGCGGAAAGACATCGGCGAAAACTACATAATGCGTTTGAAGCATCTCCGGATATTAAAGAAATTGAATCACTGAAATTTATGGTTCAGAAGATCAATTACATTCATAGAAACCCTGTAAGCGGCAAATGGAGACTTGTCGTAGACTATCGGGAATATAAACACTCAAGCGCGGGGTTTTATGAACCGCTTCAAAATGTTCCATATTCAGGTTATAATGTAGTGCACTTTGAAAATGTCGAAGAGGCGATTAAGAAGACAGTAGTTTGACCGCTGTATTTCCTCTGAGTCCCCTTTCAGGGAGACTCAGAGGGGACGATACATTTTTTGACTCCTTTTCTATTATGATTAGTGTTATTTTTCTAAAAAGGGGCAGGCAGAACCGCTTTCAGGTAAAACTTGAAAGCGAATATAAATTGAACGTTTGGTCACGTGTTGATTTATCCCGTTCACACGGGAGTGGCTGCCCTGTATTTTTATTTCATTTAATTAAAATCAACTTTCTGGTGGCAATTAATTTGTTATCTGAAATCAAACTATAAAAGTAAATCCCGGAAGATAAATTCTCCATATCAAAAATCTTTGTATAATATCCTGCGTTTTGTTCGTCATTTACTATTACTCTTACTAACTGGCCCAAAGAATTATAAACCTTTAATTCAACCTTTGATTTATTTGGTATCTGATAAGTGATTATGCTTGAACTATTAAAAGGATTAGGGTAATTTTGACTCATTTTATAATCGTACGGAATAATGGAAGAAATTTTTTGGATTCCAATTGGTTGAGTGTATTTTATTGTAGTTGCATCCAATAGATATTGTGGCTGGTTTTGTCTGCTGCTCATCCCAGTAACATAAATACTTAAACTTGTGTCAACCGTTATGTCGTTGGCGTAGTCCAAAGAATTTGTAACCGGTCCGTTATAAAAAGCAACCCATTGAAGTAAACCACTTGGCAAATATTTGATTGTAACGTAATCGTCTCCCGAAGTCGATGAATAAACAAAACCCGCTAAATATATGTTACTATATTTGTCTATTGCCAAAGCTGGTCCTTTTGCAGGAAGTCCGCCAGTATTGCCCTGCGTATATCTTCTTACCCAAACAGAATCGCCATTAGAATTATATTTCAATGTTACTATTTCTCCATTTCCTTGGGTATTCGCACACTCCGTTGTATAATATATTGAATTCCCATTCGGAGTAACCACTATACCGCCAGGTTGTTCGCAACTCGGGTAGCTTAATATGCCGGCAAAAGGTCTTGCCCATTGGATAACTCCATTTGAATTTAATTTCAATAATGTGTTATAAAACAGATTTGGAGGTGAATAGTTAGCGCCTATTACATAAATATTTCTATTTGAGTCAATGCCTATATAATCCGCGATGTCTTCATAATGTTGGGGGCTGTCATATTTAGCAAACCATTGCAATACTCCGAATTCATTGTATTTTAATATTAGATAATCAGGATTGCTATTTTGATAACCGTATACACCCGAAGTATAAATATTGTTGGAATCATCAATAACTAATCTCGAATTACCACTATTATCAGTTAACTGATTAAATTTTCTTTCCCACAACGTATCGCCGTTTTGATTATATTTAACTGTAAGGGCATAGGCGGTATTCAAGTTTATTGAAGTTCCGCCAGTTATAATAATACTACCTGCTTTATCTATTTTAATATCATCAGCGCCATCTCCCGTTCCTCCTCCGTTATATATTTTTGACCATTGAATTATTCCGTTTGAATTAAATTTTACTGTTGTAATATGGCTTATTAAATTCGGGTTGTTGGTATATCCAGTTATATAAGCATCACCTGCTGGCGAAATTGCAAAAGCTACCGGCACATCGTCAAGGTTGCCCGGGCTGTTATAGTATGCACTCCAGATTTGATTACCTGAAATGCCGTATTTAACAAGACCATAATCATGGAGAGTAGAATCAGAATATTGCTTCACTAGTACATAAACATTTCCCATTGAATCTAATTTAACAGACTGACCTGACCCCGATTTTGTAGACAGAAAGTTAAGGTGTATTGGTATGACCCCGAAAAAATGGACAAATTATTCGGTGTTTTTTGCGTTTTCACAAGTTTTTTAAAGAATGTTAAACAAAAATATTCAGCGATTTGTCGCTTTATCTTCCGCCCCTTATTTCTCATAATTATTTTATTAATACAAGTTTCTTGCTGTCTATTTTGTTGTTATCAGCAAATAATGTATAAAAATAGATTCCTGACGCTAAGTCCCCGGCATCCAATTCTACCCTGTACTTGCCCGCCTGCTGTTCTGTGTTCACCAGATTCCTGACCAATTGTCCAATTACATTGTAAATGCTGATCCTAATATTGCTTTTTCTTAATACTTCATAATGAAACATTGTAATACTGTTAAAAGGATTTGGGTAGTTTTGTTCAAGTTTGAAACTACCGGGTAAGTCCGTTGAAATCTGTTCAACGCCATTTGGCTGACTGTATTTAATAGATGCAACATCCCACAGAAAAGTTGGAGAGTTTTGCCTGCTGCTGGTACCTGTAACATATATATTTAAATTTGTGTCAATAAATAAATCGCTCAAATCATCATCAGAGTTTGTCAATGGCCCGTTATAAGTAATTGCCCATTGTTGCACACCCGCCGGCGAATATTTTAGTGTAACATAATCATTACCAGATATCTGATATTGCCCTGTTCCGGCAATGTATACATATCCATATTTATCCAGCCTTAGACTAAATGGTTGATTAAAACCTCCAGGAACGTTTCCACCAGAATACCTTCTTACCCATACTGAGTCGCCTGTCGAACCATACTTCAATGTAACTATATCTGTAAATTCCGGGCTTAGAATATTACTTGTAGTAGTATAATAAATAGAACCGCCCTCAGGGGTTACGCCAATGCCAGAAGGGATTCCGCACCCTGTATCTCCCAATACACCAACAAATTCTTTTGTCCACGTTACAGTTCCGCTAGTACTTATTTTTATTAAATTATTTGAAAATCCCCCACTGTATGGATGAGTTGTTGACCCTACTAAATAAACGCTTTTTAGTGAATCAATTGCTGCCGCCCTGACATAATCCTGATAATTGGGAGTACTTGTCCATGTTGTATACCAAATAAAATTACCGGAAGAATCATATTTTACGGCAAGGTAATCTGCTGATACGTCGCCACAGCCATAAATGTTACTTGAGTTATCAAGCAGTACTTTGACAAATTCTGCACTGTTCAGCGCCGGTCTGAATTTCCTTGTGAAAAGAGTATCGCCATTCGGTTTGTATTTAACAATATACGAATCCCAAACGCTGCCGTCCTTAATATCGCCTGCCACAATCGCATAACCTTGCTTATCTATTTTAATGTCATTACCATCAGCAGTTGAAATTACTCTGGCCCATTGAAATATCCCGCCAGAATTGAATTTCAAAGTAACTATGGAATTTGTACTAACAGTCCCGCCGTTTCCTGTTATGTATGCGTCGCCTGTGGGTGTGACATCAAATGCAGCAGGTACGTTGCCGTCTGTAGTCGTATCAAAATCATAACTTACATTCCATACAAGGCTACCTGACGGCGTATATTTCAATAATCCGTAATAAGAACCCGGTGCCGTCCCGGCTTGATGTGTCAGGACATAAACGTTGCCTAAGGAATCCGGTTTAATAGAGATTCCAAAAGCATTTGAACCATTATCGTTATATCTTACCACCCACTCCTGCGTTGGCTGCTGGGAGTAAACGGGTGAGACGTCAAACGCGAGACGTGAGACGAAAAAGAAAAAGACTAATATTATAATTAAACGTGAAATGGAGTTTTTGGCGCTCCTCTGGCTGGCAGGGTTAAACTTGTCGCAAATTGGAGTCGCAAAGATGTGTTTTTGTCCAGGGTTCATCCCGTAAATAAATTATATAAAACTTATTCAAACGAACAAACGTAATTAATTGGTTGAACCAATATAATCGATTTTTTTGCGGATGTCAAGATAGGTTTACTGAATTACTCAAAACACGTTAATGCGACATGTACATCCGGCATGGTTAACATCACCTCAAAGTATCCTATAGGAAGCGAAAGTCTTTTTTCTGACGATGATATAATTTGACAAGCATTTTTCCCATCTGCCTCCTGAGCCCCGCATCAGGTGCGGGGTGAACTCCGTCGAAGGATGCCGTTTCACATTTTGATGTTGAATCTTAAGCCGTCAATCTGTAAATTTATTGATTAATATTAAATAAATTTCAAAAATTTAACAAATTTATGAGAATTAAACTTGCAGCGCTTTTTATTGCAACCCTCCTGCTGGCTTCATGCGGAAAAAAGGAAGACCAGCCGCAAACACAGGTTCCGCCCAAAGACACTGTAAAAACGGAACAGCAAACTCAACAGCAGCAACAACAGCAGACTCAGCAAAAGACCGATACAACCCAGCAAAAACAATCGGACGTAAAAAAAGAGGATGATAAAACCAAAGACGCAGATAAGAAAAAAGACGACGATAAGAAAAAGGACGCAGATAAAGAAACTGGCGACTCGAAAGATAAAGACGCTACCTTAAAACAAGACGATAACAAACAGCCGCTCAGCTCTGCTGATATAGATTTCAGCCTGATATGGCCGAAGAAGTGCGCAAAGTGCCACGGCAAAGACGGCAGGGGCAAAATTGAAGATGCCCCCGACCTGACAAGCGCTAAAATAAAAGCAAAAAGCGAAGCAGAACTCTTCAAAATAATTTCCAACGGCATTAAGGCTAAGAATCCGGATGATGACGATATGCCCGCATGGAAAGGAAAACTTTCAGACGATGAAATTAAAGCGGCCGCTAAATACGTTAAAGGACTTTAAAAGCAATTACTAATGACCAAACTTATTAAATCAGAAATTCGAATATCGAAATACGAAACAAAAACGAATATCGAAACACGAAATAAAAACGAATATCGAAACACGAAATAAAAACAAATATCGAAACACGAAACAAAAACAAATATCGAAACACGAAACAAAAACAAATATCGAAATACGAAATAAAAACGAATATTAATCGAATACGAAAATCAGATAATAAAGAAAACTAAAGAAGAAACCTAGATTCCCGCTTTCGCGGGAATGACAAAGAGGAGCATATAACATGTTATCAAAAGAACAATTCTTATCAGCTATAGATAAAATACTTGCCGAGCGAAGTATTTTAAAACATCCGTTCTATCAAAAGTGGAACGAGGGGAAGCTTTCACTTGGCGATCTGCAGGAATACGCGAAGCAGTATTACCATTTTGTACAGAACTTCCCGATGTTTGTAAGCGCGGTACACTCAAATTGTCCGTACCCCGCGATTCGCAAGATGCTTGTGGAAAATTTAGCCGATGAAGACGGTTATAAGAGCAAGGTAGACGACCATCCCACACTGTGGCTGAACTTTTGCAAAGGGCTGGGAATTTCCGAGAAAGATATGAGCGCCGCCGAACCGAACAATGCCGTGCGAAATATGGTAGACGGTTTTTATTCGCTTTGCCGTTCTTCTGATTTCAGAATTGGGCTTGCGGCTTTGCTTGGCTACGAAAAGCAGATACCAGAGGTTGCAAAAGTGAAGATCGAGGGGCTGAAGAAACATTATAAAATTGATTCTAAGAAAGCTATCGAGTTCTTTTCGGTTCACGAGGAAGCTGACGTATATCACAGTAAGGCTGAATCGGAAGCGCTGCTGAGAAGCTGCGTAACCGAGCAGGAACAGTCCCGCGCGCTGCAGGCTATCGATAAAGCCGCCGGATATTACTGGAGGATGCTGGACGGGCTTAATGTTAACTAACCGTGAACGGAGAGTTTTTTATTGAACCGGGAAAATTTAGGCGGGCGCGATTGATTCTGAAGAAAGTCTAAATATAAATGGACCGTAAATCTTACAACCTCATACTGAGCATTTTTGCGGCGCTTGCCGCATTTATTGTGTATATACTTACGCTGGCTCCATCGGTATGGTTCATTGATGCAGGCGAACTAACCACTGTAGCCGCTACATTGGGCATAGCGCATCCGACAGGCTATCCTCTCTTTACCATAATCGGGCATATTTTTACTCTTCTTCCGTTTTCCCCAAGCGTTGTATACAAGATGAACGCAATGAGCGCATTTTTCTGTTCGCTCGGGGTATTGTCGTTTTTTTTCCTGATGAAGCTAATGGTCTCAAAGAAGGAAAATTATTCGCCTGCAGTCGCGCAAAAGAAAGGCCAGAGCCAAAAGCCCGCAGCGCCGGCAAAACCGGTCCAGCTTCCGGAAGTTATCAGATACGGCATAGTGATTTTTTCTTCCCTCATTCTGGCATTTTCGCAAACATACTGGGATACCGCCACCGCAGTTGAAGTATATCCTCTTCATTGTTTCCTTGTTATAACTCTTATGTTTGTATTCCTGAAAGCGATAATCGAAACCAAAATTGGAAAAGAAACAGGCGGCTCATTTGTGAAAGAAAACAGGGGATACCTGCTTTTTGCGTTTCTTCTGGGATTATCGTTTACAAACCACATGACAACCATATTGCTTGCCCCTGCATGCCTCACTCTGTTCTTTGTTACCAACTATAAAGATAAGAAACGCATGATAAAGCTGCTGGGATATATGTCAGTGTGTTTTATAATTTCTTTATCGCTTTACCTGTACCTGCCGATCCGCGCAAACATGAAACCTACTCTTATTTGGGGCAACCCTTACAACCTCGAGAGATTTATATGGCATTTTACCGCTAAGCAATTTACGGTTTGGATATTCAGCGCGCAGGGTTCTGTGCCGGTATTTCTTTTGTTATTAGGTTCGGCCCTTGTTCTTTCCGTTACGGGATTGCTTAAACAAAAGACCATCAACCAATATTTTCATTTCGGGGCATTCCTGGTTGTCGGGGTTTTAAGTTACCTGTTTTTATCATCGGCAAACAAATCAATATCGGACCAGTTCATAAAATTTACCGGCTCTCTTGGCTCTGAATACGGAACAGGCGTAATAATTCTCTCGATGATCGGAGTTTACAGGCTTTCGAAATATAACATTACTATATATTATTTCACACTTCTCACTTTCTTTGGATGTTTGCTTTATTCCGTGAACTATGATATACATGATATAGATTCCTACTTCCTTCTTTCATATATAACCATTGTAATTTGGATAGGCTTTGGGGCTCTTTTAATAGCTGAGAGAATTGTCGCAAGCCTAAAAACCCACGGAGCCCAGACAGCATTTGCCGCCGTTTTATTCTTAGCGGCGCTGATTCCTTTAAAAACAAACTGGAACAGCGACGATAAGAGCAAAGATTACAGCGTGAAAGAGTTCACAATGAATAATTTTAGGAACATCGAGCCCAACAGCATAGTGATCACAACTCAATGGGACTTCTGGGTATCTGCAAGCTGGTATTATAAATACGTTATGAATATGCGGCCGGATATTATAGTAATTGACAGGGAACTGCTGAGAAGAAGCTGGTATTTTACGTTCCTGGAAAGGAATTACCCGGAAATTTACAACAATTCAAGGCCCGAAATTGAGAAGTTCCTTGTCTTGCTCGATAGGTTTGAACACAATCTTCCGTACGACGTTAACTCAATAAACAAATATTACGCCGATATGCTTACAAGTATTGTTACAAACAATCCCGGCAGAAAAATTTACGAGACATGGGAGATACCTCAAAACAGGAACGAGCCTTTTGCGACCGGTTACCTTAGGGTCCCTGATGGCTTGCTGCTCAGGCTGATGAAACCCGAAGAAGTGAAGGACAATTATATACCGGACTATAAGACATACGATTTTCAGTTCACGCCGACAACGCAGGACGATTACTATCACAAAACTATTATGGGCTCTTATTCGATGATGCTGACAAGATCGGCTAACATCCTGATAGCAGCCGGGCGCACTGAAGAGGCAAAAAAATATCTTGACCTTGCCCTGCTGGCAGAACCAAATTACCAGCTTGCAATCGACGCTAAAAAGAAGAATAACCTGCAATAACCTGTGTTTTACGTCGAAAAAATAATTTTCATAATTTTGTTCATTCTTTTTATGATATTTCTTTCTGGGAAGTTATTTGCCCAGGAGGATACATTATCAAAATTCCTCGAAAAAAACTCGCTTGCCGTAGACACTCTTAAGCTAAGAGTCAGGGATGTGGTCATATCAGGAAACGAGATAACTAGAGATAACGTAATATTGCGCGAGATGTCTTTAAAACGCGACAGCCTGTTCACGCTTGCAAAATATACCAACGACCTGAAAAATATTTATAACCTTGGATTGTTTGCCCGGGTTGAGATATTGCCTGTGCCCGTTAAAGATAAACAAATACTGCTTGACGTGGATGTAAACGAGCGGTGGTACATATTGCCGCTCCCTACAGGCGGCGTGGACGACGGCGAATACTGGAAAAAACTGTGGCTGGCGCTGAACCTGAGGTGGGATAACTTCAGGGGTCGGAATGAGACGCTAAGCTTTTACGGGAGGGTTTTTTACAATCCCTCAGTCAGCTTTTCTTATTCAGTTCCCTGGATCGGCGAGAAGCTCCACCTGTTCTCAGCTATAAGCGCAGGATATTCAAAGTCCAGGAACCAGAGCCTGATCGCTGTCGGCAGAGAGAATGAAGGAACCGCGCTGCAGTATAATGACAACAATTACGACAATTATACTTTTAACGCTTCGCTTACGGTCGGCAAATACCTGGACCATGATTTTTCGGTTTACACAGATGTCGGATATAATTACCTCAGAGTTTCACAATATGCCCCCGGAAGAACGATAAACCAATCCGGAAAAGACAAGTATATGACCGTGGGAATTGGCGCGACATACGATTCAAGAGATATAAGGGAGTACGCCACCAAAGGATATTACGTAAACACTTCTTATTCAAGGTTCGGGCAGATCGATAATAAAATAAATTTCGGGAGGTATTCGCTTGAAGCGCAAAGCTTCATTCCGTTTAATATCACAAAGAGCTACTATGTTACATTAGCTTCCCGGGTTTATTCAAGCCTGGCAATCGGGCATGAGATCCCGGTATACAATCACGAGTTCCTTGGATACAGCGAAAACTACGTGCGCGGCTGGCGCGGAATAGCTTATGAGGGCGAGGACATGCTGACACTGTTCGATGAGCTGAGAATTCCGATAATCAGCCCTCGTTACATTAAAGCTTCGAAAATTGCTATACTGCGGGATATACCTATTGTAAAGAACTTTGACCTGAGGCACGGATTGTATTTCACTGTCATCTACGATGTAGGCACAGTATTCGACCATGACGACAAGATACATGACAGGAAATTTCAATCCGGGACTGGCATCGGGCTGGATTTTGTGGCTCCGCTCGGATATATGATACGCGGCGAATGGGATTTCAGGCTTGGCAAACCGATGGTAGGACAGCTTACGCTTAGCTTAAGCGCAAAATTTTAGAGTTTTTAAAACGCCTCTGTAGGTGTCAGGCATGCCTGACACCTACTAATATATTTTTATTAACAGGCCTTAACTCATCTCCCCTGACAGGGGGAGATGCAGAGAGGGTGTGAGCTAAAAAGATAACGCTCGCAATTAATCATAATTATGGAACATTACTACACCCCCAAAATATACATCAGCGCCTCATCGCTGGTGATGGTTGATGATGAAGCCCGTCATTTAGCCAGGTCGATTCGGAAAAAGGCCGGTGAAAAAATTTTCGTTACCGACGGCGAGGGTAATTTATACTCCTGCTCAATAGATAAATTGGCGAAAGACAGAATTGAATGTAATATTTTAGGCAGGAGATTCAGGGCAAACGAACCGGAAATTGAAGTTACGCTTTACATGAGCCTTCTGAAGAACCCTGACCGTTTTGAATTTGCAATTGAAAAGTCGGTTGAACTGGGCGTTATGGCGATTCAGCCCATTGTAACCGGGCATGTGATAAATAAAGAAAGGAAGAAGACCGAGAGGTGGCAGTCGATAGCGCTTGCCGCCATGAAGCAGTCGCAGAGATGCATTTTACCTGAAGTTAAATCCCCTGTCGCATTTGAAGAAGCGCTAACGAATTGCGGTAATTCTATAAAACTTGTTGCGCATGAAAAAGAAAACGATTTCGGATTACGAATTGGCGATTGCGGAATAGAAAAATCAAACGCCGTTGCATTATTCATAGGACCGGAAGGCGGGTTTAGCGACGGAGAAGTGACCTTAGCTCTTGATAATGGCTTCAAATTAATTACTCTTGGCAAGAGAAAATTCAGGAGCGAGACAGCGGCAATGGCGGCTCTTAGCAAGATTTTGTTGTGATATTACAATAGTTTGCATAAATTAGATTACCCAAAAACCATTGCAACTATATTTGATATAATCTATATTTGAAGATTATTTATAAAAAACTAATACCTGCATCCTTGCCGTAGTCAAAGGTGCGGGAATGACAAAATAACCGGACAATTATGCCTGAAGTACTTGTAGACGTTCAAAACCTGAAGAAATATTTCCCCATAAAGAGAGGGATTTTTTCAAAGACAATTGGCAATGTAAAAGCTGTAGATGATGTATCGTTTAAGATCAACAAAGGCGAAACGCTGGGCCTTGTTGGTGAATCCGGCTGCGGAAAAACTACAATAGGCAGAACTATACTGAGGCTGATAGAGCCAACAGGGGGCAAAGTCCTGTTCGAAGGTAAAGACGTTACCACAATGGATGGCAAGGCTCTTAAACAGGTGCGCAAGGATATGCAGATCATTTTCCAGGACCCGTATTCTTCGTTAAATCCGCGTATGACCGTGGGCGGGATGATAACCGAGATACTTAAGTACCACGATCTTGCAGAAGGAGAAGCCGCAGAAAAACGGGTGCTTGAGATACTGGATAAAGTCGGACTTTCAAAACTGCACGCAAGAAGGTACCCGCATGAATTTTCAGGCGGCCAGAGACAGAGAATTGGCATTGCCCGCGCTCTATCGGTTGAACCAAAGTTTATAGTCTGCGATGAGCCTGTATCGGCATTGGACGTATCTATTCAATCGCAAATAATAAATCTGCTTCAGGACCTGCAGAAAGAACTTGGACTTACTTACTTATTTATTTCGCATGACCTTTCGGTTGTAGAGCATATCAGCGACAGGGTTGCGGTTATGTATTTGGGGCAATTGGTTGAAGTTGCAGAGTGCAAAGAGCTTTACGCAAACATCAAACATCCGTATTCCGAAGCGTTGTTATCGGCGGTTCCGGTTCCGGATCCGCGCCATAAGAGAGCCAGGATAATATTAACAGGAGATGTGCCTTCTCCTGCAAATGTTCCGACCGGCTGCTATTTCCACCCCCGCTGTCCTAAAATAATTAAAGGTCAATGCGAGCATATCGAGCCGGTATTGGCTCAGCTTAATCAAACCACGCATGAAGTGAAGTGCCTGATATATCCTGAGAGCTATCCTGCAAGCGAGGTTAAAGCGGCATAAAAGTTTAGGGCGCTTTTTATCAAAGTATAAAACAAGAAAGACGTTCTATGAACGTCTTTCTTGTTTATTTAATGAACACGAGTTTTCGGTTTTCGGTAACGGCGTCAGTTCTGAAACTCAGAAAGTAAACGCCGCTGGATAGATTTGAAGCGTTAAATACAACTTCATGAGCGCCGCCTGTCACAAATCCATTTAACAAGGTCGCAACCAGCCGGCCGGCCAAATCATAGATTCTAATCGACACGTTTCCCGGTCTTGGAAGCTCAAATCTCACTTTAGTTGATGGATTAAACGGATTCGGGCATACGCTGAGAGAAAATTCGGATGGGGTTTGACTGTTAATTATTCCTATTGGGTTACAATTATTCATTGGGCTGAAACGGACAGCATCCGCTATTACGTATCCATCTGTGCCGCCGGTTTGCAAAAGTACGCTTCCGGGACTACCTGGCGCAAAATGAAATATGCCTGCCGAAACCCATTCAGAGCCGCGTGTTCTTTGACTGATAATAGTATCTTTCGTTCCCCCGCTATAAGTTATTCTCACCGGTACATTATCAGCCCTTGCTGAATCAGATGTCCACCTCAAAAATACTTCATAATCCCCTTCCTGCGGAAATACCGGCGTATATTGGACAGATTTATCGCCCTGCCCTGAATTATTATTATGTACGTAATTTATTCCCCAATAACCAGCGTAATAAGCGCTTGCAATCCAGCTTCCTGTAATTTGTACGCCATTTAGCGTATCGGTATTATCAAGTATTATGTCGCCCTGCTTTAAAACATTACCCAGGTAATCATTCATTCCTTTTGCAAGGGTTACGCCGTTGTATGTGTATAATGGTATTGTCCACTCAGCTCCGTCGGTTCTGTTGACCCAGCCTGTTTCAAGTCCGACAGAAAAATCAATATTTGCATACATTGAGTCAACCCACCGCTGTGAAGTCTGACCGTCGGTCAGGTACAGAGTTTGTCTGTCATAGTTGTAACCTCCGTTTTCCAGAAGCAACTTCCGGTAGAAGTCCAGATTAGCTGACTTAATTCCGGATGAATATATAGAATAGAAAAATATGGGAGTACTGTCTCCCGGAAAAGGATCGTGGCTATCCAGGAATACTTTCAACGGATTATGCAGAACCGACTCCGCGATTCTTTGTTTTACGGCTATCACAGCGGGCCAGTATGAGGGCGAGTCCCAATCACGGTTAAAATCAACGGGCAGCTGATCCTTCCCTGTGCCGCCAATTGCGGCGTTATCCACATCCATAACAGGAACAACATAAATTATCGCTCTTCGTCTCAATTTGTCGGCATGGGGGTCGGACGAAAGTAAAAATCTTACAAAACCGTCTACTACGTAATTTGAGTGAGATTCCATTGCATGGTTTCGCCCAAGAACCCATACAAGATATTTACCGGTATCGGGCACGCACGGCTCAGTTATACGAATGAGCTTAACATTCCTGCCGCCGAAGCTTACGGCAATATCGGAAACCTGCGCAAACTGGGATGATGCGGCGAAATTTGCCAGACTCAACAGGTCGGAATACACATAAGGGTATCCCGATGAAAAATAGACAGAATTTAAATTGTATGTATGAGTATACTCCTTAGAATCGCCTGAAAACACACCGCGAAATCTATACCATGTAACCTTGTCGTAACTGTAAGCGGCAAGTACCGGAACAAATGACTGATCGGTATATTGAACCTGAACTTTGAGCGGCTGCGACGGATTAAATCCATATATCCTGCAATAAAAAACAACGTTGTGGACATCGCCGGGGCGCAGGTTCGATTTGATTTTTATTGTGTTCGCTGGGTTATTTATGGAAATGACGCGGGCGTTTGCCCCTTCGAAAGAAGTATCAACGGCTATCTGGCTAAAAACCTGCCGCGAAAAAAACCAGAGCAGAATTACCGAATAATATATTTTGAATAATGACATTAATTCAAACCATTGTAAAACCCGCTTAACTCAATTTAAAAAGGTATCCGGCTATGATATTATTTTCAACCGGCGGTATCTATTCCGTCATTTCTGAAAATAATTATACCGAAGTAATATGTATCCTTATTGCGTTTGTTAAAATTAAGGCACCACTTGCTTAGTTCTTTCGGAGTAAGAAGCATTTTCAGTCTCTTCTGTTCAGGGTCGATAACTTCGACTCTTTTATTTGAATAATCAACCAGGCTAATCCAGTGGTCCTCATGGTCGGTAAGTATAATGAGTTTATTGCCTTTCCGCAGGTTATATGTCACACGCTGTTTAAAAGCAGCTTCACTCCTGTTATAGAACTCTTTGTATCTGTACCCCAATCCGCGCAGCGCCCGGAATATTTTTTTCTCGCTTGTGCCGTTTTCTCTGTTTGATTCTGCAAAGCTTCTTATTCTTCTTTCAGAATATGAGTGGCCAAGTGAGAGCAAACAATTGCGAATAGATGCGGGCCCGCATGTGAACTTAGTTTCCTGTCTGAAATATGTCATTTTCTATCGTGGTCATTAGAGTTATTCAAAGTCTCTCGTTATGTGATTTAGTCTTCAAAATTTGTTAAAGTATATTTCAAATATCATCTATATATTTTTCCATTGCAACGCGATGGGCTTAAAAGAGAGCGGATTCGCATTGAATTTAATTAAATTTCACTGCAAAATTGTTACATAATTTTACAACAAGCTCTATAAAAAACCGCTAAATTTGCTCAAAAGCGGAACTATTTTTGAGGTTTTACAATTAAGACTCATGAGATACCCAAGCGCGCAGATATACTATGTTTTTTCAGGCCCTTCTGCAGTCTGTCTTAAGCGAAGGTATAATGGACAATGAGCGTCTAAATCTAAGGGGACTATCCATAAATTTATCGCAGGCTTAATAAGATTGCAAAAGAACAAATCTAGTATTATAATTAAAGAGTATAAAAATTAATCATAACTAATGATCAAATTAAAGAACCTGTTTAGCCGGTTGATGTCTTTTCCAGCGGGAAAAACAGCTATTGGAGCCCTCCTGTTTTTTTTAATAACAAACGGCGCTTTCGCGCAATTCGGCCAAAATAAAGTTCAGTATAAAGTATTCGACTGGAAGTACCTGCAGTCAAAGCACTTTGACGTTTATTTCTATTCCGGCGGCGAGTACATTGCGCAGTTCACCGCTATGACGGCGGAAAGCTCCCTGGTTAAGCTCAAAGATAATATCGGGTACGAGATCCAGAACAGGATACCCATACTTGTATTCAATTCACACAACGATTTTCAGCAGGATAACGCGCTTGACGAATACCTGCCTGAAGGCGTAGGGGGCGTAACCGAGCTTTTCAAAAACAGGATCAACGTTCCTTTCGAGGGCGATTACGATAAATTCAGGCACGTTATACATCACGAGCTGCTTCATGCATACATGAACGACATGTATTACGGCGGCTCGATCCAGAATATTATTTCCCAGAATATCCGGCTGCAGTTCCCCATTTGGTTTAACGAAGGAATGGCTGAATACCAATCGCTAGGGGGCAACGATAAAGCTAATGATGAGTTTATCAGAGATGCGGTAATATACGACTACCTGCCCGACCTCGATATGTTAGACGGCTACCTTGCATATCGTGGAGGGCAAAGCTTTTTTGCCTGGCTTGCCGACGAATACGGCAAAGAAAAGATCGGCGACCTGATGCAGTCAATAAAAGGTATGGGCGACGTTGACGAAGGTTTCCAGGACGTTTATAAGATGAACATGAAGGACCTCTCTGAGAAATGGCACAAAAGCTTGAAGCAGACCTACTGGCCCGATTTTGCTTCAAGACAGGAACTTACAGATTTTGCAAACAGGATAACAAACGCCCGTAAAGGCGACGGCTACTATAATACGGCGCCAACTATCTCTCCCAAAGGAAATA
The DNA here is from genome assembly GCA_963816535.1 of uncultured Ignavibacteria bacterium. Classification (GTDB taxonomy): domain Bacteria; phylum Bacteroidota; class Ignavibacteria; order Tepidaquicellales; family OLB5; genus CAWFKW01. The sequence goes on from CAWFKW010000003.1 coordinate 470,977, forward strand.
AAATTGCGTTCATCTCCAACAGGGACGATTATTTCGACGTGTTTATTGCAAAAGTCAAAACAGGAGAAATAATCAAGAAGATAGTCTCAGGAAATAAAACAGCCGGTTACGAAGAGCTCCATTTAATTACGCCGGGGTTATGCTGGTCGCCTGATGAAAATTACATAGCGCTTTCCACCAAAAGCGGCGCCAAGGATGAAATCCACTTAATAAACGTTGAATCCGAAGACGAAACGGTGCTCCCGATTAATTTCGACGGGATATTTGCTATGAGCTGGAACCCCGTAAACAATTCCATCGCTATTGTAGCAGATAACTCTAAACAGTCAGATATCTGGGTTTACAACCTGAAGACTAAAGTAATGGAGCAGATCACCAATGACCCGTTTTCCGATTCGGACCCGTCATGGTCAAGGGACGGCGAGAAGCTCTATTTCACTTCGGACAGGGGGAATTATACCGATCTGAAAAGCATCCCTTCAGATTTCAAAATGTATAAATATGACTATTCGCAGAAGAATATTTATGTTTATGACATGGTAACAAAGAAGCTTGAGAAATTCCAGGGCGATAAAAATTCAACGGAAACAAACATAGTATTTTCTGAAGACGGTAAGAAGGCTCTGTTTCTTTCGGACAAGAACGGTATTAATAACGTTTGGCTTAGAGATATGGAAACAGGCGAAGAGCGCCCGATAACAAATTCAGTCGACCCAATAAACATGATGACCTTGTCAAATGACGGGAAGAGGCTCGCGTTTTCAGCGTTAAGCAAGGGAGCTTACGATGTATTTTATATCGAGAATCCTTTTGACATCGATTTAAAAATGTCGGATCTGCCTAATACAGTTTTCGTGGCAAATAAACTGAAAGAACAGAACAGGCTTGATTCAGTCCGCGTGGCTATGAATGACTCTCTTAAGACAGACAGCCTCGGTAACAGCGTTCAGAACATTACAGCTGACTCCCTGATGAGGCAGATATCAAATGATTCGCTTAAAGACCTGTACGGCAACAATATCGCGCTCAACCTGGAAAAAATTAATAATGATACCGTTTCAAACAAGTACCACCCGAACAATGTTAAGCTTAAATCGAAGAAGAACCACTCGTTCGATATAACCGAGAATACGAACGATGACGGCACGTTCAAAGTGAACAATTACAAAATAAAGTTCTCGCCCGATATTATTTACAGCAACGTTAATTACAGCACATTCTTCGGGGTTCAGGGCGTGGCGCAGATGTCGTTCAGCGATATGCTGGGCAACCACAGAATTTACGTTGCCACAAGCCTTGTGCTTGACCTGAAGAACAGCGATTATGCGTTTGCATACTATTATCTTCCTAAGAGAATAAACTACGGAATTGAAGGATACCATTCTGCAAGATTCCTGCTTATAGGCAATGATGTTAACACGGCTCAGCTTTACCGGTACAGGCAGTACGGCGTAAATCTTTCAGCTTCGTTCCCGCTTACGCGTTTCAACAGGCTTGATGGCGCCATAAACATTGCGCGGCTTACAAAAGAAAACCTGGACGACCCGTCGCAGCCAATGGACGCTCTTAACTACGCCCTGCCAATAGTGAGTTATGTGCACGATAATACTCTATTCGGATTTACGGCGCCTGTGAGAGGCACAAGATATAACCTAACTTTGCTTGGAACTCCCCGTGTAGGCGTGAACGGTATAAGCTTCTTCAGCGCACTAGGCGATTACCGGACATATTTTAAGTTCTGGAATGACTATGACCTTGTGTGGCGTTTAAACGGCGGCGTGAGCCTTGGAAAGGACCCACAGAATTTCTACATGGGAGGCACCGATAACTGGATAAATTATTCGGTCGCTACTCAGAATCTTCCAATCGAGAGCGTAAAAGATTTTGCCTTCGCAACACCTGTGCTTCCGCTTAGAGGCTATGATTATAATGCCGCCAACGGGTCAAAATTCCTTTTGATGAACGCTGAGTTCCGTTTCCCGTTATTAAGATACCTTGTCCTTGGCCCGCTGCCGATTGGATTTCAGAATATTCAGGGCGTAGCGTTTTTTGACGCCGGAACGGCATGGACAAACAACCACACGCTGCAGCTTTTCCAGAAGACAGACGACGGCTCGGTTACTACTAAAGACCTGTTAATGGGTATGGGAGTTGGGGCAAGGATATTTTTGTTTTACTTCCCGCTAAAATTCGATGTAGCGTGGTCGTATGACATGAAACATTTTTCAGTTCCGAAATATTATATTTCCATGGGCGCTGATTTTTAGCTTCGGTTAATCGCGAAAACCGACTAGTAAATATCGATCGAAAATAAAGAAGGAGCAATCGGAAGATTGCCCCTTCTTTTAGTTTGCAGAACGTCAGAATCTTAAAAAGATTCTCTGCGCTACACTACAACAAATTGTTTCGTATCGTTGGGATTGTACTTTATGTTCACCTTATCCCCAACTCTCGGGATGGCGATCTTCGATACAACCGATTCTCCCTCAGCCTCAAATGTCGGGCCGTAGCTGGGAGTAACCCTGATCTTAAGCACAACAACCGGGTTGAAGTTTATCAGTTTGCCGGTATCTGCTATGCTGAGCACTTCAGCCGTGCCGGGCATGCCGTTAGCTGCAAGATAATTTGACATGTCGTAAGTATTTACGGCATTTTTCCCCATCTCGATTGAAGCGTTCATCTTGTTAACAAAATCTTTTCCCATGAATCCTTTTGTAAGCATCCCGGTAAGGCCCGTGTTCAAAGTTTTTTCAGCATTCTCCAGAGCTTTTTTGGGATCTTTTTCTTCCTCGTTCTTTTTTCCTAATCCGAACATTGTTTGTTCCTTTCTTCGTTTATTTCTTGGTTTTACTTTTTTTCTGTAATTCTGATTTGAAAAATTACCATAATAACATTTGAAAGTAAAGCCTTGGGGCGCCAAAAACGATGGAAAAATTTTCCAAATTGTTTCGAAAATCAGCGCTGATTTGACTGAAATAATACCAATATTGAATTTATCTTAAAGGATTAAGTATCTGTGATGTTTCCTGAATTAAAGACGAGTTCAGGAATATATTCAACTGAGCAATTTTTGTGCCAAATGAACTGCTCAGGCGCTTTCCGGTACGGGCCTCTTATGCCAGAATGTTTCGTAAAAAATGAGTACTATCAGAATAGATACAAACACAATAGACGCCCCAACTGTGCCGAAACCTAAACCGCCCTGTTCGGGAGTTTTGGTCAGAAGGTCGCCGAATGTCGCGACCGAACGGGCGCGTTAAAACGAACGCAATCCAGAACAATATAACTTTAGATATTTTTGTAAAGAAATGAGCCAGAACAACCAGGACTATTAAAGACGTAATCAATATATTACTGCCTGCAAAACCTAGGCCTGAGCTATCTGACAGGAAATCGCCCAATGCAGTGCCAAGCGTATTTGAAAACAAAATCGCCGTCCAATAAAATATTTCTCCTTTGAATGTTTCAATGTCTGTTACAGAAAGAGTTTTCTGGCTGAGATACCAAATTACAAGTATCGAAATCAAACAAGCGACCAAAATAGCGGACCCTGCGGTATAACCCAGCGCAAGAGTACGGTCCATGAAGTCCGATATAACAGTGCCCGCCGTGCTGGTTGAGACTATTACGCTCCAGTACAACACGGGAACATATTTCTTTGCTCTAAGCTGGCCGGCCAAAGTTAAAAAAAAGAAGCTGATAAAAATTATTACACTGATTGAATACCCGACATTCAGAGTCATCGAAACAAGATCGCCTCCGGTTTCACCGAGAGTCGTCGCCGAAATTTTCATTATCCAGAAAAGAAGCGCTATTTCAGGTATCTTATTCCTGCTGGTCTCATTACTCATATCTATAGAATTTGAAAATTGTTTTGTTTGAAATCCCTGCTAAATAACGCAAATAAGTTTTAACTTAAAAGGTTTTTATTATTTCGTCATAATAACTGAGGAGTTAAAATATTTACAGGGAAAGAAGAAATCAAAAACGTTATAATAGCGGATACAAAATACTTTTTAAAAATTCATTTATAAAATCATGAAGAAGATATCAGCCTCAATAATTCTTTTTGCCGTTTTGTGCATTTGCATTCCGCTTAGCGCGCAGACTTCCGGATACAAAATTGCAAACCGATTCCCGGTTTCAGGCGACGAGTTCTGGGATGCGCTCAGCGTGGATTATTCAACCGGAAGAATTTTTATCTCACACGGGACCGTGATGCAGGTAGTAGATGAATCTAACGGGAACGTTATTGCAACTATTACCGGAATGAATGGCGTTCATGGAATAGCTCTTGCTCCCGATCTTAATAAGGGTTACATAAGTTCCGGCAGAGATTCATCAGTATCCGTTTTTGATATGGGGACTCTGGCCGCAACAAATAAGATCGCCGTAACCGGGCGCAATCCGGATGCTATTATATTTGACCCGTTCACCCACAGGGTGTTCACATTTAACGGCGGTTCTTCAAATTCGACCGTTATAGATGCCGCAACAGATGCGGTTATTGGGACTATCCCGCTTGATGGAAAACCTGAGTTCGCAGCAGTCGACGGAAAAGGTAAGGTTTATGTTAACCTGGAAGATAAAAGCGAGCTGAGCAAGATAGATGCCGGCTCTATGAAAGTTGAAAACACCTGGCCTCTGAGCCCCGGCGAAGAGCCAAGCGGACTTGCCATAGACCCTGAGAACCATATTCTATTTTCAGCATGCAGTAACAAAACCATGGTTGTACTGGATGCAGATAACGGAAAAATAATTGCCACAGTTCCAACCGGTGAAAGGGTTGACGGCGCCGATTTTGATCCTATATCAAAACGCATATTCATTCCAAGCGGCATGGGAACATTAACTGTTGTGCAGGAAGAAAGCAGAGATAAGTTTTCAGTTATAGAAAATGTTGAAACGCAAAGAGGAGCGCGGACAATAGCGGTTGACCAAAAAACTGAGCACATTTTTTTACCGACGGCGGATTTTGATCCTCCCCCGCCGCCAACAAGCGATAATCCGCATCCTCGGCCAAATCTCAAACCCGGGACGTTTGTAATTCTTGATGTAGCGCCTGTAAAATAGCATATTTTTCAGCGCTTTACTTGTTACTTTAATTTACATTTTTCAGGGAACGAAGCATGTTAACATGTGTTGTACTATTGCAGGAAAGGAGAATGCAAATATGTATAACAAAAACAAATTATCAGCATTCGTCTTAGTTTTAGGCGCTATATTCTTATTCTCGTCATCCGGGTCGGTCTTTAGCAAAACAACCCAAACAAGCGGCAAGTCATTTTCAAAAGCAGGCTCGTTATCTCCGGGCGGCTTCTTCAGCCTGACAGGCGGCAGGAATCCAAATATCAACAAGCGCCACGACAAGGGCAGCAATTACAATGAGAGGAGCAGGGAAGGCGACAGGTACCGCGACAGAGGCGAAAGGAACGATCATGACAGGGACAGGTATGAGAGGCGCGACAATGACAGGAACCGTGACGGGGACGGATACAGGCATGAGAGAGAACACAGAAGGAGAGACAGGGACTAAGTCTATCCTCAAAATATAATATTTAACATCACAAAATAAAGCGTTCGGTGAAATCCGGACGCTTTTTTAATTTGACAAAATGTGAGTTGTTTCGCGCTACTACTTGAATTTTATCTTAGTCGTGGCAAGGAAGTGAGGCCCTTTTTTCTAATTTACCGAATATCAATTTATTCGTTTACTAGAGAACAAGCAAAACACATTCTCAACTGAAACCATTTTCACTCCATTCGGTTTATGCATAAATATAGCCATAACCCCGTCATTATGACGGGGCGAAAGACATGGGCATTCCGGGGCTTTAGCCCTGACATACGAGGCGATGCAAAAGAATTTCTATTTTCCGAAGTAATAATTATTTTGATTCTGACATCCTGAAACAAATCATTCTTTTTGAGAACTTAAAAAACTACCTCCATGAAAAGAAATTATACAAGAATCATCGCAATATTTTTAATATGTAATATTTTTTTCATACTAGGAGCAATCATGCAAAAAGAAACCGATAAGAACCCAATTACGCGTGAAGCTGTGATAAACGCAGAAAAGCTAATAGGGCTTAATTTTACCGACGCAAAGCGCGATTCAATGCTTACCGATCTGAATGAGCTTCGGAAATCATATGATAACCTGCGTAAAGTATCGCTTCCGAACAATATTCCTCCGGCAATATTATTTAACCCTATTCCCGTTGGAATGAAGCTGGAAACTGAGCGCAAGCCGGTAGTTTTCAGCTCTTATGATAATACAGAAATGCCGGCGAACATTGATGACCTGGCGTATTATTCAATAGGCGAACTTGCACAGCTGATCAGGACCCGAAAAGTTACGTCTATGCAGCTCACTAAAATGTACCTGGAACGTCTGAAGAAGTACGGCCCGAAACTGGAGTGCGTTATAACTCTCACCGAGGAACTTGCTTTAAAACAGGCAAAGGAAGCCGACGATGAAATCGCCAACGGTAATTATAAAGGAATGCTTCATGGGATCCCGTTTGGGATCAAGGACCTCCTCTCCACTAAAGATTACAAAACCACATGGGGCTCGCCCGTTTATAAAGACCAATCTCTTGGCGAAGATGCGGAGGTAGTAAAACGTCTTGAGAATGCCGGCGCCGTGCTTGTCGCAAAGTTATCGCTTGGCGAGCTCGCAATGGGCGATGTGTGGTTCGGCGGGCAGACTAAAAATCCATGGGATTATAAACATGGTTCCGGCGGTTCTTCGGCAGGGCCGGGAGCGGCTGTTTCGGCGGGACTTATCGCTTTCGCAATCGGCTCTGAAACATGGGGCTCCATTGTTGACCCATCTACAATATGCGGCGTAACGGGATTGCGTCCCTCTTACGGCAGAGTCAGCAGAAAAGGAGCTATGACGCTGGCATGGTCTATGGATAAGCTGGGACCGATGTGCAGAACCGTTGAAGACTGCGCTATTGTGTTCAACGCAATCTATGGCCCTGATGACGCCGACCAAACATTATATGACGCGCCGTTTAACTATTCTCCCGATATCGATCTGCATGGGATTAAAATAGGCTATCTGAAAACTGATTTTGACAGTTCGGCTTTCAAAGTCTTCAGCGACTCAACTATGGCGACTTTAGAAAGCCTGGGCGCTGAACTTGTGCCAATCGAGCTTCCCAAATATCCGATTGGCGACCTATCTATCATACTTAACGCGGAGTGCGCAGCTGAATTTGATGAATTTGTGAGGGACAGTAAAGAAGATCAAATGGTTGCGCAGACGCGGGATGCGTGGCCGAATTTTTTCAGGTTTTCGCGATTCGTTCCCGCTGTTGAATATATTCAGGCAAACAGGATAAGATTTTTGGTAATTCAGGAAATGGCAAGGAAATTTGAGGACATGGATATTTATTTAGCTCCATCGCTTGAAGGCGATAATTTATTGATGACAAACTTAACCGGACATCCATGCGTGTGCGTTCCGAATGGATTCTCTAAAGAAGGGACTCCGGTAAGCGTTAGTTTTATTGGAAAATTATTCGGCGAGGCGCAGCTACTGGCAATTATAAAAAAATACCAGGATGCAACGGATTATCATAAACGGCATCCGAAGCTGACAGAATGAAAAAGGCGGCTTTTAAAGCCGCCCGTAATAATGCAGGTTCCCCTTGAACAACTCCGGGGACGGTTAATCTGAAAAAATGTCCCTTGGTGAATTGAGGGCAAGCTTAACCTTAATGAGTCTTTTTGAATTCCGTTTTTTCTTCATTCAGTTTTCTTATGATTTCTAATTGAACAAAAATAGCCTGCCGTTTGCGGCCAAACAAAGAAATCTTTCCCTGAATATCTTCCCTTTTTCCTCCTTTGCGAGGTCAAAAAGACTAATTTCGTATATAATTCAATATTTTGACCTCTCAATTATCTTTTTGGGTTAATCAGAAAAATTGGGCTGATTATCTGCCATATTTCACCGCAATCTAATAATATATTCTATTTTTCCCATCATTATTACAATAATTCATAAATATTTATCTCCCATATTAAGCGCATTCTCAGGTATTTTTATCTGGCGAGACTTGAATAAATATTCCGAAAAAGCTAGATTGCACTCAATTATCTTCAATTTTAGACAAATTTCTATCTGGTTTATGAGTCATGATTAATGCAAAAGTATTTGATGTCCTCAAAACATTTTCTAAGGAGGACTTTTCGAAATTCGGAGAACTGGTTAACTCGGATTATTTTAATAAGAGTGTAATGTTAAGAAAGCTATACAGCGCAATTCTTGAATCTGCCACCCGGCTTGATGACGAGAAGTTAACGCGCGAATATTTATTTGAAAAGTTATACCCGGGCAAAAAATACAGGGAGGGTACAATTGTTAATTTATTGTCCGGTCTTTATAAATTATCTGAAGAGTTTATTGCCGCAGAAATATTCGGAAGTGAAGAGTTCACAAAGCAAAGATACGTGATCAGGGCTTTCGGGAAGAGGGGCCTTGAGAAATTCCTTCATAGAAATTACTCGGAACTGATGAATGAATTAAACATATCCAAAATACAGGACGACGCATTTTTTTATAACCAATATGAACTGGTTCAGGATTATATTTCCTACGGCAACAGCGAAGGGCCGTTCATTGAAACAGGGATAATACAGAACTGGCATGACAAATTCATTGATTATACCGTTATTAAATTACTTGAAGGATATGTTTTCATGCTTAATCATAAAAAGTACGGATATGAACATCATTTCAATATGACGTTTATCGAGCCGCTTATCAGGTATATAAAAGAAAATTCGTTCAGTCATGCCCCGGCAATACTGATATATTTTAACGTGATGATGCTTTTAAAAGAAGACGACGAGCAGTATTACTGGAAGCTAAAAGAACTTGTACAGGAATATCCCGAAATAATGAAAAACTCTGACAGGTGGACGGCATATTTATGCATGGTGAATTTTTGCCAGAGTATGTATGATACTCTCAACAACAGGGAAAAATATTCCAAAGAGATACATGAACTTTACCGCGCTATTATTGATAAAGAAATTTATAAAGTTGAAACTTGGTACCCATATCTTCACCACCGGCTTTATACAAACGTTGTTCAAAACGGGCTGCACCAGGGCGAGCTTGAATGGACAGAGAATTTTATCAACAAGTATAAAGACGAGCTGGCGGAAGAGTATAAAACCAGCACATTTAATCTCTGCTATGCGCTGTTTTACTTCAGCTCACGGGACCTTGATAAAACTCTTGCGTGTCTTAGTAAAGTTCATTCTGAAGATCCTTTTTATTACCTGCAGATAAAAGCGCTGACGCTGCAGGTATATTACGAGCTAAAGCTCTATGATAATGCTATTTCGCTAATGGATACTTACAGGCATTACTTAAAAGAAAAGCCCGGGATACCTGCAAATTATGGCATCCGCCATAAGAATTTTTTGTCCGTAATTAACCGCTTAATGAAAATCCTTTTGGGAAACGCTGAATACAAAGATTCTGACTTTAATCTGAATCAGGATGAATTTAAGAACATATTAAAACTGGACTGGCTGCTGGAGAAAATTAATGAGGTCAAACGCTGAAAAATACTTCTATCATTATAAATCCTGCATAAGGGTAAAAAAGCTTATAAATACTTGATAAATAATAAACAATTTATCATTATATTCGAAGTAATCAATTACAATAATTCTAAATAAACGTTATCAAATATGAAGATGGCTTTCTTTTTACTTTTTACAATCCAGGTTATGTGCCTTGTCAGCGTCATTTCAGATTCACAAACATACCGAAGCGTGAATTTCCAGGGAGCAGGCTGGGTAACTGCTGTTAGATACACATCTAATGGCGCAAGACTTTACGCCAGAACCGACGTTGGCGGAGTGTTCAGAAGCGATAACGGCGGACAAAACTGGTCTTTTATAGCAAACTATGCGCTGACTTCTGCAAGCCTTAATATTCAGGGCCTCGCTCTGCACCCTACTGATAATAACACTGTTTACGTAGCCTGTGGGAATTCGTATCAATCCGGCGACGCAGAAGTGGGGGTGTGGAAGACAACCGACGGCGGGGATTCGTGGTCGCATATTCTGCAGAATGTAAACTATAGCGGCAATGAAGATATCAGGTGGGGCGGCGAATGTATAACTCTCGACCCGGTTAACCCGAACATAATTTACACAGGCGGGAGAGGAAGCGGAATTTATAAATCAACAGACGGCGGCTCCACTTGGAATTTAATTGCTACGTCCGCCGTTGTCAGCGGAAATATATCAACCATAACCATCAGGCCGGGAACATCAGGAAGTACTGCGGAAATTTGGGTTGGCTCGGAAGGTAATGCCGGCGTGTGGCGCTCGTTAAACGGCGGCTCAACCTGGACGCAACTTAGAACATCTGCTCAGATTGAAAACATTGTATTCAGGATTGCCGTTAAAACAGACGGAACAGCATTCGTAGCGTATAATAATAGTTTGGTCAGATATACTCCCGGAACCGGCGCGTGGGATATAATTCCGGGCTTTACCGGGGTAGGCAATCTTGCAGCTGTGCATTTTATCGGCAGCGAGAGCCAGATCGTAGCCAGCCAAATGGACTTTACAAGATTCTCAACAGACGGAGGCCAGACGTTTCCGCAGGTTTTGCCTATGACAATGCAGGGTCCCCTGCCAAAACATTCTTATGACTGGACGGTGGTAAACTGGGCCAGAAACGAGTTTATGCAAAATCCGGTCCTCCCGACTGAATGGTACATGTCAGGCGGATTCGGCTGTTTAAAATCCACCGACACAGGGCAGCATTGGCAATATGCAACAGACGGAATTAACATACCTGTAATGTACAGGACTCATTTTCACGCAACAGATCCTAATTATGTATTCCTTCCAATGGGCGATTTGACCATGGGAAGAATAACCGACGGCGGCGCCAGCGGTGAAATTACAGACTATGCCTTTTGGTCTTTTAATGTGCTTCAGGATTTTTCAAACGCAACCGCTATACTCACAACCCCCGCAAATCCGAATAAGCAATACATTGTAGGCGGAAACGTTTACACTGGCGAGATGCCCGGCATATTTGTCACAACAAATAATGGCGCCCACTTCACAGCGGTCAGTTTCAGCGGGCTCCCCAATACAGCCGCAAGACCTCTGATTAACGGGGTTGTTTCAGACGTTAACGAAAATCATTTAATAGTGTTTGTTGGAGGCGATTATTCTAATGTAGGAACAGTCGGCGGAATTTACTGGAGCTCCAATGGCGGAGTGAACTTCACGAGGTCAAACGGAATCCCGCAGAATATTATGGCGCCGGGGGTTTATTATTCCAATTACGGTTTAGCGAAGGACCCGTTCAACAATTCAAAGCGATACGGATATTTTGAAGGCGACGGCGGCGGATTTTTTGAAAGCGCCGATGAGGGCCAGAACTGGACCCTGAAAGATAATATCGTGAACGGATACAGTCCTTCCGGCACTCTCTGCGTTCATCCGACCATACAGAATCTCTTCTATCTTGCAATTTCCGGTAACGGATTATATAAAACTACCGACGGAGGAACATCATGGAACAATATGAGCGGCTGGTTGAGCGCATGGCAGGTTGATGCCAGAAATAATATTATAACCGCTTTCGGAATGAGAACCGGCGACTCTTATAATAAAAATTATAAATCGACAGATAGCGGGAATTCATGGGACGTAATAATCACAGATCCGTTCAAACTGCCGAACACCACAAGCCTGGCTATAAATCCATACAATACCAACCAGCTGTGGATTGGGACAACAGGGAACGGAACATTTATTTATGATGGATTGACAATAGGCATACACAACATTTCTTCGGAAATTCCCTCTTCATTCAGTTTGATGCAAAACTATCCAAATCCGTTTAATCCGTCAACGCAGATAAAATTTGATGTTCCTAAATCGTCATTTGTTAAAATCAGCATTTATGATATTGTTGGCAGAGCTGTTGCATTGTTAGTAAGCCAGCGCCTCAATGCCGGGCAGTATTCAACTGAGTGGGATGCCGCTGATTATTCAAGCGGGGTTTACTTTTACAGAATGGAAGCCGCAGGATTTGCTGAAACGAAAAAGATGGTATTAGTCAAGTAAAATGGCTGTTAATGACCTGAACCGCCTGGCAAACATATGAATGATCTTCCACGCTTATTATCATTTTTCTTTTGAATTATGTTCCGTAAATTTGATATTCCCGATTATATTGTATGATAAAATCCTCGATCGGAATATGCGTTGGAGCAAGCAGTATTTCATTCGTCAAAGCTCAGCTTGACGAACAGGAAATAGTCATATCCCATCTCAGATCTGTTAATCATGAGGGTAATCCCCGAAAAGTACTTGCCGATTTTTTCGAACAAACTGTTCTTACAGGAGTCTCGGTTGCCGCAACAGGCAGAAAATTCAAAAACCTCATTAACTGCCGCATTATATCCGAACCTGAAGCAATAGAAGAATCAATTAATCATTTGAAGCTGAACGGCAAATTCGGCGCCATAGCTTCGCTTGGCGGCGAAAATTTTATAGTGTATTGCCTGAACGATAAAGGCGGCATTGATAAGGTTTTAACGGGCAATAAATGCGCCTCGGGCACGGGAGAGTTTTTCCTGCAGCAGATACGAAGAATGAACCTGAATATTGACGAGGCTATTGAAATTTCCGATAGCGCCAAACACTACTCTGTATCAGGCAGATGCAGTGTGTTCTGCAAAAGCGACTGCACTCATGCTTTGAATAAGGGCATTGAAAAGGGGCTTGTTGTATCCGGCTTGTGTAAAATGATAGCCGATAAGACCATTGAGCTGCTTGCCAAGCAGAAATCACAAAAGGTATTGATCATCGGCGGCGTTTCTCAGAATAAGACCGTAGTTGACTTCATAAAAGAAAAATACCCCGAATCATTTATACCCGGAGAATCTCATTATTTTGAGGCCCAGGGAGCGGCGCTTATTGCTCTTAGAAAAGAATTATATATAGATAAAAAGAATATTTTCAAAGCCAACTCCCTCATATTCCCTTCTCTTGAACCGCTTCTTGGTTCAAAAGCAAAAGTTACGTTTAAGGAATTAAGAAAATCAGAGGCTCAGCCAGGCGATGAATGTATTGTTGGCCTTGACGTAGGCTCCACAACAACTAAGGCTGTTCTGATCAGGATATCAGATGATGCCATGATTGCAAACGTATATTTACGGACAAATGGCAATCCCGTGCAGGCATCAGTTGAGTGCTATCGGTCATTGAAATCGCAGGTTAAGCATCCGATTAATATTATCGGGCTCGGAACCACAGGTTCAGGGCGCCACATATCGGCTCTTCACGCTATGACAAAAGGCGTAGTGAACGAAATAATAGCGCATGCGGTAGCGGCCGCTCATTTCGATAAAGATGTAGACACAATTTTCGAGATCGGGGGGCAGGACGCAAAATACACTCATTTAACCAATTCCATTGCCAGCGACTATGCAATGAATGAAGCCTGCTCGGCAGGCACAGGTTCCTTCCTTGAAGAATCTGCAAAAGAAACGCTTAACATTGATTACACTGAAATCGCAGAAATAGCTTTATCGGCAAGATCGCCGCTGAATTTTAACGACCAGTGCGCGGCGTTTATTTCAAGCGATATTAAGACAGCGAGCCACGAAGGTTCAAACGCCGATAATATTGTAGCCGGCCTTGTTTATTCAATATGCATGAACTATGTGAACCGCGTTAAAGGCAACCGCCCGGTAGGAAAGAAAGTTTTCATGCAGGGAGGCGTATGTTATAACAAAGCCGTTCCCTATGCTATGAGCGCCCTCATCAACAAAGAAATTATAGTGCCTCCGGAACCGGGACTAATGGGAGCTTTTGGAGTTGCGCTTGAAATAAAGAACCGGATAGACTTAGGATTCCTGCAGAAAAGTAATTTCAGCCTTGACGATTTAATTAACCGCACATTTACTCACGAAAAAGAATTTATTTGCGCCGGCGGAAGCGAGAAATGCGACCGTAAATGTGAAATAGCAATAGTTAATGTCGGCGGGAAGAAATATCCGTTTGGAGGCGCCTGCAGTAAATATTACAATCAGCGCTCTAATGTTAAAACCAACCCCGGGAAAAATAATTATGTGAAGCTGAGGCAGGAACTTGTCTTTGAAAAATACTGCAAACTTCCGCAAGCCGCCGCAGGTAAGACCATAGGCATTATCAAAAGCTTCCAGGTGAATACGCTTTACCCGCTCTATTATAATTTCTTCACAAGGCTGGGCTGCAAAGTTGTACTTTCAGATGTTATTGACCGCGAAGGAATGGATAAAATGAGTTCATCCTTCTGTTACCCGGTTGAAATTGCATATGGGTTATTTCACAATCTGCTTAAAAAGAATGTAGATTATATATTCCTTCCGCATATCACTGAAATGGATTGTAACGACGGGCATAAATATAAAAGACTGTGCGTGTTTGTTCAGGGCGAGAATTATTATTTACGCTCGGCCTACAGCGATGAAAAGCTGCCTCCTATAATATCGCCAGTTATAAATTTCAAAGGCTCAAATGGAAATGTTAAAAAAGCGTTCAAAGATATTGGCAGAAGCCTGGGGAGCTCAGGGAAACAGGCGGCCGAAGCATTCGACTATGCATGGAATGAATTCAATAAAATGCTCGAAGAATTTAAGGAGCTTGGCAAGCTAGCGCTCGGTGAAATTGAAAGCGACCCTTCAAAATTCGGGATGGTTCTCTTTGGAAGGGCGTATAATGCGTTTGCTGAACAGGCAAACCTGAATATCCCACATAAATTTGCATCCAAAGATATTGTAATTATTCCGCATGACTTCATCTCAACAGACGAATTTCATTCATATGATAATATGTACTGGTACAGCGGGCAGCAGATACTGAGCTCCGCAAGATTTGTTAAAGAACATGAGCAGCTATTCGGGGTGTATATAACAAACTTTTCCTGCGGGCCGGACTCGTTTTTGCTTTCATATTTCAGAAATATAATGGGCACAAAACCCTCGCTGACGCTTGAGCTGGACAGCCATTCGGCAGATGTTGGCGTTGATACCAGAATCGACGCGGCTTTTGACATTATCCGTAATTACGTTGAACTTAAAAAGCAGGGACTTGTACTTGAAAAAACAAACGGATTTTTGCCGTTTTCTATATCCTCTAATAAAAAAAGAACAGCTATAATAGATCATGACGGAAAGGAACATCAAATAACATCTCCGGAAGTTGAGGTTATAATTCCATCCATGGGTAAATACAGCACACAGGCTTTTTCGGCTGTTTGCAGGTCTGCGGGCATGAATTCAAAGCCGCTCCCTCTGCCAACCATGCAAACACTGAAATACGGGCGCGGACTTACAACATGCAAAGAGTGTTTGCCGTTTATACTTACAACAGGCGCGCTGTTTGAATTTTCTGAAAATGCAAATCGTAACGGGAACAAAATCCTGTACTTTATGCCGCATGGTTACGGGCCGTGCAGGCAGGGACAATATTATATTCTGCTGAAGGATATTATCAGCTCTATGAAACTTAAGAATGTCGGCGTTCTTTCGATGGATGATGAAGCATCGTTCAATGAACTTGGCTCTGATTTTTTCCTGAAAGGCTGGATAGCTTTGACCATTGCCGACATTATTCACGATATAGAAAGCGTTTTATTGACCCTTGCAGTTGACAAATATGATTCTCTTAAGCTGCTGGACAATGAGTGGGCAAAGATATTGAATACTTTAGAATTCGGAACGCGGCCTGCGTTGTTTAAACAATTAGAGCGCTCCGCATCCAGGATATCTTCCATTCAACTTTCAACGCCGCTGGAAGAGGCTAGAGTGATATCGCTGATAGGCGAAATTTATGTAAGGCGCGAAGAATTCTCTAAAGGAGATCTCGTACAGACGCTAATAGATAAAGGATTTGTCGTAAAGACAGCTCCCATTGCGGAATATCTGTATTACAGCAATTATATTATAAAAAATAGAATTGTCGACGGGGCAGGCCTGAAAATGAGAGCCCAGATAGCTCTGAAGGATTACTTCCAGAAATTCTATGAAGCCAAAATAAAGAAGATATTCGGCAGTACTGGGTTATATAAATTTGAAATGGTTGAGATTGAAAAAACTATTCGATATGCCAATGGACTTATCTCCGAAGAGCTGGTTGGTGAAACAATATTAACAACAGGACTAGCGCTGCGTGATATTTTGGATACTTGCTGCGGGGTCATATCTATAGGGCCGTTCAATTGCATGCCAAGCAGGCTCTCCGAGGAAATCCTGAACCGGGAAATGACTCTGGAGGGAAAATACAGGGCGGGTCGCATAAAGCGCAATGGTTACCCTGAAGATATCTCAACGCTCCCGTTTTTATATGTGGAAAGCGACGGCAATCCGTTCCCGCAGATCACACAATCACGCCTCGAGATCTTCATGATGCAGGCGGAAAAAATTCATACAGCTCTTCAGACAAAGCAAGCTGAAAAGGCGCAATGTGATCCGTAATTAAGATGTTTTTAGGGCAAGGGTAAAAAGTGCGAAATTTCGTCGGGATGGTCCCGCTTCCGGCGGGACGGCCTCCTGCACAAATAAAAGATAACTAAAGATTAATCTATTGATAATATTGGCCCTCCAAAAAACAGCGATTATAAATTTCGTTTAGACATGTATAGCCACTAAAATACTCACTAAAACCAAGTCTTACAGCATTCAAGTTAATAAAACGTTTTCTAAATTTTCTACCTGCTTTAGAAATGAAAAATGCGGTTGGTAGATTTTCTTTCATTACAAATATAATACGATATCGGTGAGATAGCAAATTCGAGCCACAAATCAGAAAATGTTTTTTCATCGCCCGAATCATTGATAACAATGAGTTATCCGATATGCACGACTTACTCCAGAGGGAAGTGTCTAAATAAGACACTTCCAAAAAAACTCTTATTATCCCTTAAATTTAATAAATTTCATCTCTTAATAATTTACTCTTTTTGTTACACTATCTTCTGAAACAATACACTATCTATTTTTTTGTGATAATCAGGCGATGACTGGTTATTTTACTATTTTTAATTAAGAGAATTAAATATATTAATTCGTTGCAGATTCGGATGGCGGAATAGCCCAATTCAAAAAATTGATGAAACCAATAGCTAAAATATTCTTTTATTTTGTAGTTATAGCAGGTTGCGTAACTATTCTCACTTCATGTGATAAAAAAAGGACACCGATTTCTTTTGAACTTCCTAAGGATTTTAGCGGTTGGGTTACGGTAAAATATGAAAAGAAAAATGCTCCTGAGCTTAAGCCGATCGACGGTAAATATGTTATAAAAATTTCTAAAGAGGGTTTTGCCGAAACTTCTTCAAGAATTGAAGATGGTTGGGCGAGCGATGAATATTACTGGATGGATGGAGACAAGAAAATTATACTGCCTCTATATACAGAAGACAAAAAATCAATGGTACATGGAGATGTATATGTATATGTAGGATTTCAGAACTTTGTTAATCCGGATACTTTAGAAATCGGTAAGGAAGTCACATTAGTTGATGGCGGCAAAGTAACAAAACTTGATGATAAGGGTGGAATGAGTTTTAAGAGCGGCCGTCCATTGATGTTTAGGTTTTATGTAAGCCGGACATTGGAAGATCTTTGGGATTTCCCTAATTATCATATGCCCTCTGTTCCAAAAGAACATGAAACTTATTAATAAATATCTTTGCCTTACGCCTTTTGTCTCTTGTCTGCCTTCTTGTATCTTTTACGTATTGACTCCAAGTATCCCCTCCTTGCGTTTTTACTCATTTTTGCAACCGTTGTTGTGGACATTATTACTGTGACATTATTATGAGCAACGACCTATTTTATCGTATCCCTGGGTTACATTATTTATGAGGCAAAGCGATTAAGAAATAAGTTTCTTTAGGATATTGAATATTTAAAACAAAATAAGTATTCTATCAGAACATATTTGAAGATTCTAAAAAGGAGTATAGCAAAATGAGAACTGCAAATTCAGCATTAATATTGGTTTTGTTCATTGTGACTTTTACACTAACTCTGGAAGATTCAAAGAAAGTTACTGATCTCAAGAACTATGGTGAAAACGAAAGTACCGGAAGTAAGCAATTCGAACCGGAAAAAAAAGGGGAAGTAACTATTGGCAGCCACGAAATTGAAAAAAGGTTTTTTGCCGTGTGGAATCATCCATACAGTGATGGAATTCCGTCTGAAGTTCAGCTTAAAATTCTGGAGAGTATAAAATCTTTGCCAGGTGAAGAAGAACTTGACCCGAATAGCATGAATTCGTGGCAGCTGCTTGGTCCGAATGGAATCCCCTACCCTGACTCAACATCAATAAAGTATTCAGGAAGAGTTAAGGATATTGAGGCGCCTTCAGGAAATGTAGAATTAAGAGTGGGAGCATCCAGCGGAGGGATATGGAGGCACATGGGAACCTATGGAGTTTGCGTTTCAAATAGCCTGCCATCTCCATGGCTTGGTTCTTTTACTACCGACCCGGCAAACTCTAATATAATTTATGCAGGAACGGGAGAACCTGACGTAATGGGAGGAATCGGGCTTTGGAAAACAACAGATGCTGGCGCAAGCTGGCAGCAGGTTAACTTTGCGAACGATGTGCCGTGGTGTTTTTACAAAATAAGATTCGACCCTAATATTGCAGGCAGAATACATGCTGCCACTTCAGATGGCTATTTCAGGTCGGATAATAATGGAAGTACATGGGTTAACAAATACCCGGGACTTGTATCGGATTTTGCAATTAATACCTTCAATAATTCCGGTGTTGTGTATATTGCTGAGAAAAATTCAGGAACCGGAGGAATCTTAAAATCAACTAATGGAGGGGATAGTTTTACCAGGATAACAAATCTTCCCCATACCGATATTGGCATGTCTCTTATAGCCACCGGAAATTCACAGAATACAGTTTATGTTTTTCTTGGTCAAAACTCAACAGGGCTTCCGATAGGAGTTTACAGGTCTGATAACAGCGGCACAAGCTGGACAATGATAACTCCCCAGGGCGTACAGGCATTCAATACCGCGCGTGTAGAATATAAAAGCCTTCTCTCAGTCTGCCCTGCAGACCCGAATACGGTAATGACCGGGACTACATCAATGTGCAGGTCCACCAACGGAGGACTGACATGGACAGAATATTGGGACATCGGGAACAACCCTTACAGAAACCTGCATGGTGATCACCACCGCATGGAATGGAAAGATGCCAATACAGTTTATAGCGCAAATGACGGCGGAATCGCGGTCTCCACCGATAAAGGCGCTACTTGGAGCTCCGCAATTAATATTCTACCAATTACTCAATTCTATGATTTTGATATAGGAACAAGCAATAAAAATGTAATGTACGGCGGAACCCAGGACAACGGAACGGTAAAAACTGAAAATCTTGGAAATACGTGGTATTTTATAGATGGGGGAGATGGTGCAGGAAATGACATTGACCCGTTGTCATCAAACACAGTTTATATTACTCATAATGCGAGTGGGAATATAACCTACAGAAGATATAAAACTACCGATGGCGGACAAACATGGATAGATATAACGAGTAACTTACCGCCGCTTGATGATTGGGTTCCCAAAATACACAGTGATAAAACAACTCCCTTTTATTTATATACAAATGGAGGGTCTCATATGTTTAAGTCCACCAATGAGGGTGGAAATTGGACTCAAATGAACTCTAATGCATTTCCTACTCCTTACATTCTCAACTTTTCCGTATCAATATATTCCGGAACCGGTCCGGTTATTTATACTTGCCTTGAAGATGCTCCTGAAAGCGGAAATCACACAGGGAAGCTCCTGAGGGTGTATGATAACGGAACCTGGTACGAAAGGTCTGCAGGGCTGCCTACGACCGGGGCATGGGTAAGAAATGTAGCGATACATCCAACCGACATAAATACTGCGTATGCTCTTATGAACGGTTTTTCAGGCAATAAAGTATTCAAAACAACAAACAGGGGAGTAAACTGGACTAATATAACGGGGAACCTGCCGGATATTCCTGTATCCGATTTAGTACCTCATCCCAGTGATAATAATAAGCTGTATTTGAGTTCCGAATTTGGCTGCTATAAAACGACGAACGGCGGAACAAACTGGTACAGGTGGAATAATGGAATGCCCGGCTATCCTCCATTAGAATCCTCTGACCCTATAATATGTGATTTGAAAGTAATAGACAGCATTGCTCAAAATGGGAAATATTATGTCGCAGCGTGTACCTACGGCAGGGGTGTCTGGATGAGGGAGATTTCCGGTGATGATCCTATTGGAATAATCAATAATTCTACGCCGGTTGCTTACAGGCTTTCTCAAAATTATCCCAATCCGTTTAATCCTTCAACTAAAATAGATTTCAGCATCGCCAAAAGCGTGAATGTCAGAATTATTATTTACGATGTCCTTGGACGTACTGTAAGAACACTTCTTGATGAGAAGAAGCAAGCTGGAAGTTATTCTGTGGAGTTTGATGCCAAAAATCTTTCGTCAGGTGTTTATTTCTATAAGTTCACAACAGAGGGCTTTTCGGATGTTAAGAAAATGGTATTGTTGAAATAAGGGTTATTATGAACTAAAAGATGTAGTTGAAACCTGCCAAGGATATGAAAACCAGATTTCAATTCTTGAGAAAGGAGATTATATCTGAATTTTATAGTTATTTTTTATACTACATCCGAACAAAGGATAACTAAAGATTATATATGGATAATATAGGCCCAATAATAAACAATCTAAGATTTTGGAATATCTTTAGACACTATTTGTGTCACTAAATAAGATCTAGTTAAATCAAAATATAAATAAAACGAGCTAAAATTAGAGAACCCACTCTATATACCTGCTGCTGGCCAAGCAGGCGCGATAACCGGACTACGCTACATCCCGAAAATCTGACAGAATTACAAATATAACAGCGCCGCAAGTAATTAAAAAGGGAGGGCTTTCACCCTCCCTTTTGCAATTTTACAGGAGGAAATATACTAGAATCCTATCTTGACATTCAAAAATGCTTCGAGAGGCTGCCCGGGCTGGTATGAATTTCCGCCCGGATCAGGTTCTGTAAATGCAATGTATTGTTTGCTGAATATGTTTCTTACATCAACGCTCACTTCAGTATTTGTCCCCATAACAATTGTCCTGTATGTAATTCTGCCGCCCCAAAGCGTATATCCGCCAACCGATTCTGAGATCAGGTTAGCGCCGTCTATAAATGAACGGCTGTATGTCTCGCTGGTAATGCCAACGCTAAGGCTCTTCAGCAGATTCAGCTGCAGGTCAACATAAAGCTGATGTTCCGGAGAATTTGGAAGGAAATTATCTTTCTTCGCATATTTAATGATTGAAGTATCATCCATAACTATTTTCACCGAATCAGCCATTGAATACTTGAAGTTTGAGTATGTATATGCAAACTGAAGCGTTACAAGCTTCACCGGGTCCACTTTTGTGTAGAGCTCAAACCCGAATCTTCTGCTTTGGCCGGAGTTTTTATAGAATGTTTCAGACGGACGTGTTGAAACCCTAAACCTGTCGAAATCATTATCTGTAGTCAGATAGAATCCGGCCAGATCGGCATAAAGCTTCTTGCCTGCAGAACCGCGGACGCCAAGCTCAAACCCCTGGGATGTCGCAAATGTTAAATTATTGTTGAACCCTCCAAACGCATCGGGATTTGCATCAAGTTCTTCAGTTGCAGGCGGCAGGAACCCAGTGCCCCAGTTAGCGTATACGTTAACTGAATTATTGGGCGTAAAAGTAAGTCCAACGCGTCCCGTCGCCTTGCTGAAATTCTTGTTTCCCGATAGATCTACCGGGTTTTTCAGATTATCTGTCAGTTCATTTTTTATCTGGTCGTATCTAACGTTTACCATCGCAGACCATTTAGGACCAATTTGCAGCCTGTCGGCGAAAAACGCTCCAATACCTGTTTGCTTGATATTATAATCTGCAAGCACGTCGGGTCCGGCAATGCCGCCGCCGAGATTAGGATTTATTGTTTCGTCTATTTTTTGATACTGCATATCAGCGCCTACGCTTACAGTATTTTGCAGCTTCTTGTTTCCGAAATTTATATTGTACTGCAGAGAGCCTCCGGGAGCGTTCATTTTTCTGTGTATTTCGCTGCTTGGAACACTCTCGTGATAATCAGTATTTCTTATAAATCCTGTGAAAAGAACGGAATGGTGTTTGTTAATGTCCAGAACGCCGCTCAGTCCGCCGGTATATCTTTCAGTTTGGATATATTCATTTTTAGGAACGGCATCGCCGTTTGGCTGCCTTGGGTCTTCCTGCACTTGTTCCTGGTTCAAGCCTTCGGCATTTTCGTTATAAAAATTCACATACCCGAAAACAGGCGTTATGTGAAGGTTTTTCCCTAATTCAAAATCGGCTTTTGACCAGACTTTGTTTGCCCAGAAATGCGTATGAACTCGGTACCCATCGCCCATTTCTCTTGAAAAAGATACGTTAGCGTCGCCGTTCTTCCAGCCCGTACCGGCTTGTCCGAAATACTTCCATGCGTTAAAAGTACCGGACGAGAGGAACGCCTGTCCGCCAACCGGTTTTTTTGTGAAGTCTTTTGTGGTTATGTTAATGATGCCTGAAGAAGAGCTGCCTCCGTATAGTGAAGCTGCAGGGCCTCTTAATACTTCGATTCGCTGAACTCCCGGCCAGTCAACGTCATAAAAATCCGGAGTAAATCCGGTCGGATCATTCAAAGGTATTCCGTCCAAAAGCACTTTTATACCTCTTATCCCGTGTTCTGACAGAATTCCCTGGCCTCTGATGGAAAGATGAACTCTTTCTCCGTCAGCCTGGTTGTCAACCTTCAGTCCGGGAATTAATTTGAGCGCTTCATCAACAGCAATTGACCTCGGCATTGTTGAGAGAAAGTCCTGGCTGACAACAGATGTCGCAAACGGGCTTTCCTTGAGAAGCATATTGAGCCTTGGCGCTGTGATAAGCACCTCAAAAGGATATCTGTATTCAAGCGTATCGCTTTTTTCCTGAGCGTAAGCGTTTGCTATGAATGCAACAAGCAAAATTATTATACTTAGTAAATTCTTAGTTTTATTCATATTTATAGTTTTAAAATTTCAAAAGTGTTTTAAATGATCTATCCTTCAATTTTCATGCGTGTCAATGCATGCGCCGATTTACTTTACTGCGGGCATGCCAAATTGCGCGCACTGCTGCGCCTAACCGAAACAAAACCTAATAAATAAAATCTTATTGAAATATTAAACTATCTGCCTTGGGGGCGGACTGGGTATTCTGCAAGTTCCCCTGCTCAATTTCGCCGTTTCACTTAAGAAAACCAGCGTTGACGTCATTACAGGAAAATCTGCTGCAACCTGCGGAACTATTGCATTTGAGAGGAATGAAAAAAGTATGTTAAAGTACTGCATGGGAGGATTGCCTGAATCCTCATTTTGCAAATGTGTAAAAAGTATTCTGAGTAACTGGTCTTCTTTTGCATCTTCAAAACAGTAAATATTCACCGTATCGCCTGTTGTATCGCGGTAAATCACGTCGTACATAAAACCTTCGTAAACTACTTCGTCGCCGCTCAGTTTGTTAGAAGCTAATGGAGAATTCTCCTCGCCTTTCCTGTATTTTATGGTGGTGAAATTTCCGTCCGGTGAGCAAACTGCGGCGTTATTGATCTTTTCTTTGGCTTCTTTTGTCGCTTCAAAAACAAGGCCGCTGTAAAGGATAATAAAAAGGCTCGAGTTAAAAAACAGGAGAGTACTCAACAATATAACAACGAGCTTCTTCATCATTGGAATAAAATTACAACAGAGTAAAATGATTACTCAAATATATATACATTTTTTTACCAAAAACATGATAAAAATGGGACAAATACACAAAACTTAATTTTTTGGCTGAATATTCTTATTAATATGTCTAATTTTAAAGCTTAAATTTCAGGTAGCCCAACTCCCGCGGCAGAAATTTATGGAATTCGAAATAGTTGAAATAGAGGAAATATTAAGAGCTACGGCCGTTGAGATATTTGCTGGGGCTTTTGTAAACGACCCGTTATTTATTTTTGCTTTTGCTGATAAAGAGCAGAGGTTGAAATTAACGAGGATAATGTATGAATTTGTTGTCTATGATATGGCGCCTGAACTGAATCTTGCATTCAAAGGCGTGTTTTCAAATACAGAGTTGGCAGGCTGTATGATATTTTCAACGCCCGAGAGCGCCGGCTGGAACGACACAATGAACGATTCGCTGGACAGAATGCGAGCTAAGGCGGCAGATGAAAACATAAACCTGATAGGCGAATTCGCTATGCTCCGCGGTTTCCGGCCGGATGGCGAACATTTTTATGGAAATGAATTGGCCGTTAAAGAAAAATTCAGAGGCATGGGCCTGGGGACAGCCTTGCTAAAATATTTGATAGACAGTTCAGAGAGCCATCCAGGGTCAAGAGGAATATTAATAGACACGGCAAACAGGCATAACATAAAACTTTATGAAAAACACGGCTGGGAATTAAGAGACAAAGTTCCATTTTATAATATGAATAAGTATTTTTTATGGAGAAAAAACAGGAAATGACCGGATGAATGAAAAATTTAACAGATATATAAAAATACTCGGGACCGGAGTGAAAGAGCCGGGATTTGAGTACCTGAAAGAACTGCTTAAGGCGCATCTAATTAAAATTCCATTTGAAGATATTTCAAAAATATATTACAGGAAACTTTTGAACATCAAGGGCCCGGATCTTGACATGTATCTTAACGGGATCGGGAAATATAATTTCGGCGGCACTTGTTATCCCATTAATTATTACTTTAACCGATTGCTTAACCATCTCGGCTTTGCAGTTAAGTTGTGCGGAGGGGACATGAGCAAACCTGACGTACATATGCTGAACATTGTCACGTTAGAAAATAGAGAATATAAGGTCGATGCAGGTTTTGCAGCTCCTTTTTTTGAGCCAATACCCCGCGATTTGGACAACGATTTTATATTTTCCCGTGGAGAAGTATTATACAAAATTAAACCGCAGGACGAAAATAAGAGAAGTGTATTTGAGTTATACGAAAATGGCGAATTCAGAATGAAGTTTAGCGTCAATCCCCTTTCAAGGGAGATCCATGAATTCGCAAATGTAATTGAAGATTCCTTCAGCGAGAGATCGACATTCATAAACTCACTCTTTCTCACACGGCATTATGAAGATAAAACAATTGCGATTTACAATCTTAAGCTGACAGAACACTCCGGAAACATCACCACGAATTATGAAATTAAGAACCGCGAAGAATTAATCGAAACTGTTTACAGGGGATTCGGAATACCCATCGATATTATTGAACCGGTCATAAAAGAAATGCCAAAGCTTCAGGAAGAGCTGAACAAATAGAATTTGAAAAAAGCCCCCGCCCTTTTGAGGCAGGGGCCCATACGCAACCCAAAATGCACGTTTTATCTTTTGGGTTTATTTTATTAAAATCATTTTTTTACATTCAGTATAATCCCCTGCTTTTAACTGGTAAAAATAAATCCCGCTCGGGAAATTCTCAGCATTCCAGATTATAACATGGGATCCTGCGGTTAATTCGCCGTTAACTAAAACTCCCAGTTCCCTCCCCAGATCGTCAAACACGATAACTTTGGCAAACGAGTTTTTGGCCAATGTAAATTCGATCTTTGTCGATGGGTTAAACGGATTTGGATAATTCTGGCTTAAAGAGAACATCACCGGATCTCCGCCTACTTCTGATATACCTGTCGTGTTTAAGGGAGTCACCCGCATGTTATCAAACAGTAAAACAACGCCATAGTCCTGGCAGGTGGGCGGTGGGGCTTGATAGTGAACCACAACGCTATCGAAGCCTTGCGGATAAGTACACATCAGCGTATCAACAGGCCATGTACACGGACAGATTGCCGCCCTGTCAGTATATCCTACTAAGCTGCCGTGCATATAAGCAGTCACCCGCACTGTAGCTGCATCATCGCATGCCAATTCCTGAGTGCAGCACATGATAGAGAAATCGGTAAGTGTCGAGTCAAAGTGGATGAGAAGATCTGCAATGTTGATGCTGTTGGGATAGATAATGCGGCCGGCAAATCCAGGCGGAGTGAAGCCAAGCGCATTGGCGCTCTGGATGGAATATCCCTGGCCGGTTGCTGAAAGATGCGCCGTGATTCCGCCTGCGGTTTGATAAATCGGCAAGGAAGTATAAAGAGGCGCATTGTCAAAATCAAAAAGTACAGCCTGAGCAGACACTGGAGGAACAAGCGCTACTACGGTGAAAAGAAAAAAGATTGAGAAAAGCGAAATGACTGGTCTCTTGGAGTGAGCATGCATATTATTAACTCCTTTCAGTAAATTTGGGCTGTGAACCCATTTAGCAATATTTATAAAAATAGTTAACCAGAGTCGCAAATTCAAAGATAAAATAAATGGTAAAAAGGGAGCAAAGCGCTCCCTTTTAAGGCAAATCCAGATTAGTTTCGGCATATTTTAGCCAATCCTTAAGATTCGCAGTTATGCACGCAGGTCAATTCCGTAAACTACCCATGCTTTCATACTCTTCAGCATATCGGTCCAGCCGCCGTTATTAGCCAGGGCGCTATCAATACCAGCGTCGTCTTTTTTCCAGTTCTCTTCAGTAACATAAACTATTACGCTTCCTTTATCTTCTTTGAATTCAAACTTTACGTGCGTATCATAATCAACTTTGTAACCCGGCCAGTCAAACTCAACAGTCTTATTTTTAATAAATTCAGTGATGACAATATCAGTTTTATGCTCGCCCCAATTCCATTGGATCTTATCCCCTTTTTTTGCGATAGGCGCGCTGGCGCCTGTTGTGAAGTATTTGGTGATAATGCTGTTATCAACAAACGCATTGAAAACATCTTCAATCGGCTTTTTAATACGGATTGAAACGGTGAATTTAATTCTTTCCATGATTAGTTCTCCTTTGGTTTTATTTGTTTATAATTTATGTTTATTGGATGCTTCAGTAATCGTTTTTTTACCTGACTCGGCAATATTCTTTAACTGTATTAAATAACTGCTACAGTTTTCTTCATATTTTCTTACCCATCTTTCGTAAATCTCACGAATCGGAACCGGATTTATATAATTCCACCTGTGTTTGCCTTCTCTTTTAACAATGATCAAACCTGCTTTTTCAAGGATGCTCAGATTTTTCATTACGCCGTACCTGGACATTTTTTTGAAATGGCTGCATAAATCGCCTGTCGTCATTTCCTTTTCCCTGAGATAATCGAGAATACGGCGGCGGTTCTTATCTGAGAGCGCTTTCCAGACTTTTTCCATATTTATATGTGACTATTTAGTCACATATAAATATAATGCATGATCATGTATTTGTCAAGTGTAAATTCCCGTAACTGCAAAAAAAACCCCCTCCTTTCAGAGGGGGCCGTCGCAAATCCTGTTTGTTGTCGATGGGTTATTTCAGCAGGATCATTTTTTTACTATCTACAAAATCCCCTGAGACAATCTTATAAAAATAAACGCCGCTAGGGAAATTGTCCGCGTTCCAATTGATCTCGTAGGAGCCCGGTTTCAGTTCCCCGTTAACCAATACAACCGTTTCCTTTCCAAGAACATCGAATATGCTGACCTTAGTAAATGCCGACTGAGGCAAAGCAAATTTGATCTTGGTAGATGGGTTAAAGGGGTTAGGGTAATTCTGCGAAAGATAAAATGTTTTTGGAACCTCGGAACTTATCTGGTTTATTGCGTTTGGATTTCCGCCGGTTATTGTTTTGAGAATTACTCCGTTCCCGCCGACTGCATACCCAATGTTTTGATCTGTAAAAGACAATGAAATTAGTCTTGTCAGGTTTGCGAACACTGTATCCGCATACCAATTAAGACCGGAATTTGTTGTCTTTAAAATCCTGCCCGGAAGCGGTCCTACTGCAGTTGTAATATCAAAGCTGCCAATGGCAAATCCTGTGTTAGCATTTACGAATTTCACATCATTTATCATACCGCCGCGGTCTGTAAAAACTGAATTCCAGGTAGAGCCTCCGTCAGAAGTTCTGAATATTCCTGAAGCGCTATCGATGCCTATTGAATTTCCGCCAACCGCAAACCAGGTATTTGCATCCATAAATGCCGCTGACAGTATATAGTAAACAGGAAATGTGGTCAGCGGGGTCCAGTTGATTCCAGTATTTGTGGTCCTATAAGTAATTCCCGCATTTGCTGTAATAAATCCGGTGTTAGCATCTCTGAACCCAACATATATTAAATATCCGTTTCCCAAAGTTGACTTCTGCCAGCCAGCTCCTCCGTTTGTCGTTTCAACCAATGTATTAGCCCCAACTTCGAACAATCCCCCGCCAGCAAAACCGGTATTAGCATTAATAAAACTTATCGGCCACAACGTATAACCGGAATCATTTATAACAGACGTCCAGCTCAGTCCGCCGTTGGTAGTCTTTATTATTTTCGGCTCGGCTATTATGTTTGGTTGTAAAACAAGATATCTCCCCGCAATATATCCCGTATTTGCATCAACAAAATAGACGGACCTGTAAGTAACAGTATCGCCTATAGGAACGCTTACGTTCCAGTTAGTTCCGCCGTTTGTAGTCCTCAGCACTTTACCGCTATCGGCGGCAATAAAACCTGTGGTTTGATTTACAAAAAATACTGAGTACAACTGCGAGGTAACCCCTGAAGATTGCTGGAACCATTGAGAATAAGACTGGTGTGTAAATAAGATAAGAATAACCAGGGCTGCTGCAAATTTTATCTTTTGCATTTTACTTTTCCTTTCTTTTATGGTTAAAATAGAAAAAGTATTTTTATAATCCCTGAGTTATTAATTAATTTGAAGTTATTGAATGCAAACTAAATTAGCGAATACAGAAATGATATTCAATAGGGAAATTTGAATAATCCCTAACTCGCTGGGGGTAAAAGATATATACAGGTAACTCACTTATCGTTATAAAAAGATAGAATATGCCACAAGGAACCCATTTTAAGCTTTTTTGCGTCGCGTACAGACCATTTAAGTCTTTGCGGCATCTTACTTTATGGAACTAAACCGCAATTAATTAATATTTCATATGCGAATAATATACTTATTGATTTTAGCGCTTTTGTGCAAATCTTTACTGTCACAGAACATTTCTTACGGCGATTTCAGAAATGCGGAAAGCATTTGCTATTGCAATACAACAACATCGACTCCGGAGTCAATTGTTGGAATTGATAATAACTGGGAAATTATTCAATTCTTGGTTCATCCTAAAACCAGATCACAACTTGATTCCGCGGGTATTAAATATACCATAAGCCAGCTGAAGCTTCTTACAGACTGGTCTTTGATCTCAAATACAGACGACAGCATATATCAAACACAAATCCCCGTAATTGACAGCTTAAACACGGCCAAACTAAGAAAGTACTCTTTAAAATTATCAGAGAAGTTGTCAATTTCTTTAATTGATGACATTAATAAATTAAAAGAGGAACTAACAACTCTTGGCCGGAACGGGAGTATATTTTCCATTCTTTTTTCATATATGCTGGATGGGATGGTTTGGGATTACCTGGATGACGACTCATTGCTGCCAAACAACGAAATTACCATAGGCCGGCCATATTGGAACGGCGAATTCTGGATAACATACCCTAAAAGACAGTTTTCCTGCGGCACAAATGCTATCAGCGATTCAGGGTATTCAATAAAAGTAAACTGGAACGAAAAGGCTATACCGCATATGCTTCCGTTCGTGACCCGCTGGGACTTACTGGGCAAAATGCTCAATGATTTGATATCCAAAGGAAGAATTGAAGATAAAGAAACAATTGAGGTTTTCGGTCAATACAAGCTATTTGACGCAAACGGAAATTTCACTGTGCCGATAATAAACGAAAATGACTCAAACACAATATATAAAATATCGCAGTCAATTTCCCGTAAAACGGAATCCTTCTTAAAGAACAATGTAGATTTTGAATATCTTGGAAATGAATTTGCGTTCAAAAGCAAAAGCCAGTCTATTATTATCTTGTACCATGAAATGTTATGGGATGTGATTGATATCTTAGATTCTGATAAAATAATTAAAAAACCTGAATCATTTACAAATCCCGATAATACAAAGCCGGAAGATATTTCAAACCTGGTTTTCATTACAAAAAAGAGCAAATATTAATTACACGCTGTTTTGCTGTTGGAATTACAAATATTTTTTAAAATATTTCTTTTTAAGATCTTAATTATTTCTCAAAATTTCAGATCTTCAGCCACCGTACTCTCTGAGTCTCTTCGAAGAAGGACTCAGAGGCATATACTATCATCATCTGAGTCCCTGCCAAAAGAAGGCAGGAGACTCAGATGGTACGGTATAGTTTCTATCAAATAAAATGGAAGCGACATAAATATTGTTAAGGGTAGTTTTTTAAAAAATATTATTTATCAGACAATACTATTACAACATTTCCTTTTTTGTGTCCTTTCTCAACATGCGCATGGGCTTCTGCAATCTGGTCTAAGGTATAACTCCTATCAATGACCGGTTTTATTTTACCTTCTTCTATAAGTTCTTTGAGAAAGATCAGGTCTTTAGTTCTATCCTGCGGCGGCCTTAAACCTGTTGCAGCAATTCTTGCTTTTTTGCTTCCGAAAATTGAAGTCCATAAAACGTGCGGAAAGATGCCCAGCCCAATACCGGCTTCAAGAAATATTCCTTTTTGCTTTAAAGACTTTTTACAGCTTGTAAATGAAGTTTTTCCTACCGTGTCAAATATAATATCATATGTCATTCCTGTTTTTGTAAAGTCCTCCATAGTGTAGTCAATAACCCTATCTGCCCCAAGGGTTTTCACCATGTCTAAGTTTGCAGTACTGCATACTCCCGTTACATCTGCGTCAAAATACCTTGCAATCTGTACAGCTGCAGAACCTACGCTTCCGGAAGCGCCAATGATTAGAACATGTTGTCCTTTTTGAATATTTCCTTTATCCCGCAGGAAAGGCAATGCAGTTAAAAATCCAACAACACATGAAGCAGCCTCTTCATAAGTCAGGTTTAAAGGTTTTATGGCCAGTACACCACGCTCGGGGATACAGATATACTCAGAATAAGCGCCAAAACCAGGACCCGCTGTACCAAAAATCTTGTCACCTTTTTTAAACATATTCACTTTTTTCCCGACAGCTTCTATTTCTCCGGCTATTTCTTCTCCAAGTATAGTAATTTTGGGTTTTCTCAGGCCGGTAAATAATCTTGAAAATAATGGTTTACCTTTTCGAAAAACGCATTCTGTTGAAGTTACAGTCGTTGAAAATATTCTTATAAGAACTTCATCATCTTTAGGAATTGGTTTTTCTACTTCCCTGAGTTGAAGTACATCCGGCGGTCCGTATTTTGTGAAAACTATTGCTTTCATGTGATTGTTTAACTATTTTTTTTCGGTCAATAAACGAGTTTAATTAAAAATAAATGTTGATTAACGCTCATTTTTCCCCCGGCTTATAGTAAAGGGTTACTACACCGCAACCAAATGTTTTCGTTTTTAAAAGCTTAAGATCAATTCTATCCTTAATGTTTTTAAACAATGGTAAACCGCTGCCTAAAACAATTGGATGAACTGCAAGCTGGTATTCATCAATTAAGCCAAGCTGCGTTAAGGCTGCTATTAAGCTTGGGCTGCCAACCAAAATATTTTTACCTGCTTGTTGCCTGAGTTCTAAAACTTCTTCTTTTAAACGTTCGGCATTCAATTTTGTATTTTTCCAGTCAACATTTGTCAGGGTGCGGGAAAAAACTATCTTTGGAATATTGTCTATTGATAACGCAAATTCATCAATTGATTTCCTGCCTGTAGGATTTTTTACTACTGATGGCCAAAAACTTTCCATAAGCTGGTATGTTATCCTTCCGAATAAAATACAGTCTGCATTACGCAACAGTTCATTATAATGTTGATGTATCTCATCATCTGCTATCCCTGCGGTGTGGTCGCAAAACCCGTCAACCGTCATATTGATCGCTGCAATTAGTTTTCTCATTTCGTTTCTCCTTAATATGCCTCGATTGCGTGCATTTCGAATTACATATAAGAGCTAAAATTCTAACAACTTTTTGCATAACATTCTTGTGTTACCTTCTCCCTTAGCGTCGCAATCTCTAATCGCTTCTTTTGCTGCTACTTCAAGAAATGCATGATAAGAACCATTCGGGGTTTTAAGAAATAGATATTTTCCATTTTTTCCTTCGATTGTTATCATTTGAAGTCCATAGCCTGCTCTTTTTTGGTTACCTTCATGATGAACCCTTTATATTTAAAATACAGTTTAGAAAATTCTTTATTATTAAAGACCAATTCAATGTTAACTCATTTACTTGAAAGCTCTTTGTTTGCTTCAATAACCATTCGAATAGCTTCTTTCAGGTTTTCTCTTACTTCATCAAGGGTTTTACCCTGTGTATTTGCCCCCGGAAGCTCTTCAGCATAAGCAATATACATATCGTCATCTTTTATTATGACTGCTGTGTAATTATTCGTTATTTTTTCTTTCATTTGTGTATAGAGTTGGAATTGCTTATTTATATATCAAATATAACCCCTGTGCTCGTAAAATGAAATATATTTTGAAATTTTTGATTTTGGGTTCTAGCGTTGGAATTGATATAAATATGGTGAGGGTATTTTTACTGGCTAATTCTTTAAATCCAGAAGCATTCAATAACCTTCAAGTTCACAATCTTTTCCCCACAAAAGTTTAAATTTCCTTTTTGAAAAAGAATAAATATTTTGACGATGTTCTTCATTAACAGTAACTCAAAATCGCCGTGTCAAGATAACTGCTGGGAAAGATTTGCATGATTGCTTTTTATGGCTAAAATAAGTTTATTTTAATTCGCTCAATATACTTTCAACCTCGTTCCAAGAACATGCTTTCCAATCTTCATTAGCTTTACAATCCTTAGCCTTTGTGAATGCTTCAGGTAGGGTCGAATATGATTTTACATTGTTAGCCCCTGTAAAAAGGATTGTTTTTAACCCAGATTGTTGTGCTCCCAAAATATCATCATAGATATTATCGCCAATATGTACCACTTCCCAAGGTTCCAGCGAAAGCTCTTTTGTCGTATGTAAAAATATGTCTCTATGGGGTTTTGTTCGACCAATTTCGTCAGAAAATGAAAATGCAGTAAAATACTTAAGAATACTATCTTTTTGTAAGATTCTTCTCAAAATATTTCCTCCCGAAAACCCTGTATTTGAAGTTATTGCTAATGCAAATTTAATGGATAGTTTTTTGATAATATCCAATGTACCTGAAAGAGGTTTCGGAGGATAATCTAATATTATTTCCTGAAGAATTTTAGCGGCTGATACAACAGTCCCTTTTGATAAGTTTATTCTTAAAATTTTAGATATAAAATGAATTGTATCGATTGCAGGCAGAGTCCTGAATTCATTTTCATAGACTCGAATACACTCTCTAATTGATGATTCAAGTGCATGTTTTAGGTCTTCTTTTTTGACATAATTATCATTTCTATTTATTAACTCTAAAAGATGATGCAGCATTTGATTATCTTTTATATCCTTATTTTCATCTTCTATATAGAGAGTTCGCCAAAAATCGAAAGATATTCCCTTGATTTGCATTCATAAAAATAATTATAATTAAATAATAAAGAAATCAAAAATTGTTTATTTACAGGGTAAACATAACCACTTCAGATTTAAATTGAAATATATTTTGACATTTTGAATTTGTTGTTATAACGTCAGATACGATATAAATATGGTGAGGGTATTTTTTATAGGCGCTTGAGTTCTAAAACTTCTTCTTTTAAGAATTCCTTTCTCAATGTTGTATTTTTCCAATCGACATTTTTCAGAGTGCGGGAAAAAACTATCTTTGGAATATTGTCTATTGACACTGCAAATTCATCAATTGGTTTCCTGCCTGTAGGATTTTTTACTACTGACGGCCAAAAACTTTCCATAAGCTGGTATGTTATCCTTCCGAATAAAATACAGTCTGCATTGCGTAACAGCTCATTATAATGCTGATGTATTTCGTCATCTGCGATCCCTGCGGTATGGTCGCAAAACCCGTCAAGCGTCATATTGATCGCTGCAATTATTTTTCTCATTTCTCCAAAAACTTCCCCGATCAGGCCGAGGACCTAAACTATCCTTATTCCTATAACGGATATGTCAAATTTATTCTTCAAGTCCCTTAATATGTCTTGTTCGTTTTCCGATAAAATTGTTACAACATTCTGATTATCTGTATGTACAAGTAAATAGTTCATAGACTCTGACTTTTCATCAATCTTAATTACAGTGTTGCCTGTTTTGCCTTCTATAGCATTAAAATAGCGCTCGTTTAGCAGCTGCCAAACTTTATTAACTCTACTAATATTCTTAAAATATTTAAACATAATCTTTCAAATTAACGATTTGAAATAAAATAAAAAGGCGCAAACTGCGCCATTTTGTGGACAGGGCCCCGCCTTTAGCGGGATAAACTCCATTGTTCCGAAGGAATCCCTTTGGGAAACCGGCGACACAGTGTTATTTCTTAAAAATCACAGATAGGTCTTTGCATATTTTTTTACATAAAAAATCCCCGATTTCTTTGTGCCGGGGAATCGCGGAAGTTTTGTTTCCTGAAGGATTATAATATATAGTATGATTACCGCCTTCTCTTAAAAATTTACAACCTTGCTTTTCAACGAGTTTTATGAACTCTTTTCGTTTCAAAGACTAACTAAGATTTTCTCACGTAAAAGTTTCCTTCTGCTAACAGATTTTCTTGAAAGCTCTATGTTTGCCTCAATTATCATACTAATAGCTTCTTTCAGGTTTTCTCTGGCTTCTTCAATTGTTTTGCCCTGGGTATTAGCGCCCGGCAACTCTTCAGCATATGCTGCATACATATCGCCATCTTTAATAAAAACGGCAGTGTAAGTATTCATTATTTTTTCTTTCATTTGTGGACAGGGCCGGAATCGAACCGGCGACACACGGCTTTTCAGGCCGTTGCTCTACCAACTGAGCTACCTGTCCTTTAAATATTACTGTTTTAAGCTTTTTTAGGGCTTTTCAAATCTCTGCTTAGAGGATAAATACATAAATAAATCTCTAATTAGAAACAAATATAGAAATTAAGAAATTAAATCGAAATATATAAAATTTACACTTCATATTGTTTGTTTTTTGTTTTAAACAGAAGCTTATTATTTCTATCACAGTTTTAATAGATCTGACTTAGTATAATCGCAAAACTTTCATTACTTTTTTCACATTGAAAAATCTTTGCACTCGGGTATAATTTAGTGATTTTATTGACAAAATTTACTTTCTCTTGCTCCTCCACGTACAGACCAATTATAATTTCGTCTATTTCTTTTTTTTAGCATGGTTCAATATACCTAACAATGAGTAGGCGCAATTATCACGATAAAAACAAGAACTCACCTCTACTTTTCAATTAGGTTTGCAAAAAACTACAAATAAATTTATCTTAATTATTAATATATTCAATAACTAGAATTCGCCTGACTCAAAATGATAATTTTTATAAAACAATTTATGGTTAAAATTTTCGTGTTGCTTGTATGTCTGATTGCGGCCGGCTCAACTATTAATTTGTATTCTCAAACTCAGTTCAGTCGCATAGCATTCGGAGTTGATAACGATTCACTTCCGGCTGATGGTCAGTCAACCATCGAAACGAAGTTGATGCCAAATGGCCCTGATGACAACTGTAAAGTAAAAATTACATATGTTTCCGGCGATGTCATGGGAGTTAGATGGGACACTCTTATAACTTTTGTTTGTGAACAAACCAATAAGGACACTATTATCACCAGGCGTGAAGTTGACCTTCAGGTTAACAACACCCTCACTCCTCCAACTCATATAAAGACGGGAGATAATTCAAGGGTTGAGATAACATATCCTGACGGCTCGGTTGCAAGAATCGGACCGAATAGTGACGTTCAGCTTGAAGAAGCTTTCTGCCAGCCCGGCGTTCAACAGCGGGATTTATTTAAAGAAATTCTCGGTGAAATTTGGGCAGCTGCAACTCATGCCCTGGGAGGTGATAACGTAACAATAGAAACAAACTACGGTTTCACAGGTGTAAGAGGAACCATATTCAGCGTTAAATCCGGGGTATCAAACGGAGATACAGTTATAACAGTAAGAACGTACGATGGTGAAGTTGATTTTACAAAAACCGCGGGTACGGATAAAACACTAACATCTGCGCAGGACCAGCTTAAGCAGCTTCAGGATGATTATAAGAACGGAAAAATTACAATGCAGGAATTCCAGGAACAGGCTTTGAAGCTGGAGAGTAATGCGAATGAGTATAATAAATCTTCAAATACCGTGACTGTTCAGAGTGGATACCAAACCGTAATAAAGAAAGAAGGACCCCCTTCTACTCCCGAGAAATTCGACCCTGACCCGAATGCTTGGTTTATGGATTCAAATTTCGGAAAATAAATTTTTTTGTTAGCTATGCCTTCTACCGCTATTGCGTCACAAGTTTCCGGCGCAAAGCGGGCTCTCGGACTCAAAAATGACGCAGTAATGCGCCTTTTTATTACCCAAAACTTTCATTTTTAGCATCCCCCCATAAAAAAAACTTGCGTATTAAAATAACTGCACTTATATTTGTAGCCAAATAGCTACATAATGAACTTAAGACGCGACGTATTTCAGGCAATAGCAGACCCTACAAGAAGGGCCATACTTTTCATGGTTGCAACGCATTCCATGACTGCCGGCGCCATAGCTTCACAATTTGAAACTGCAAGACCGACAGTTTCAAAACACCTGCTTGTGCTCTTAGAGTGCGAATTGCTTAAACAGGAGCACAGAGGCAGAGAAATCTATTATCGCTTAAGTGCGGGAAAGCTAAAAGAAATAGCGGACTTTATTGAGCCTTTCCGCAAAATGTGGGATGACAGGTTCAATAAACTGGAAAGTATAATGAAAAAATACAAATCTAAATAAAGAATAACATGGAACTAAAAACAAAAGTCACAGCCGAAGACGGCAAACAGGACCTGCTGATAACAAGAGAATTTGAACTGCCGCTGGAATTACTTTTTAAAGCGTTTGCTGAGCCCGAAATTATTGAACAGTGGATGGGAACAAAAGCGCTGAAACATGAAAGCAAAAAGCACGGCTCTTATCAATTTGAAACAAAAGATGCCGAAGGGAACGCGGTATTTCGCGCCAATGGAGTGATACATGAGTTCAGCCCAAACCGCAGGATCGCACGGACATTCGAAATGGATAATACTCCATTTGGCGTCCAGCTTGAAATATTGGAATTTGAAAAACTCTCTGAAGGAACCAGCAAACTCAATATGCATGTTATATATGAATCAGCTGCAAAAAGAGACCAGGTTCTGCAGTTACCTTTTGCAACAGGCATAAATATGGCGCATAACCGGCTGCAGGACATAGTAAGCAAATTAAAATAACATAACGACAATATGAAAAATATTATTCTCACTATCGTATTTCTTGTACTCTCCAACACATTCATGACATTTGCCTGGTACGGGCATTTGAAATTCAAAACAATGAAAGGATTTGAAAACTTACCTCTTATTGCCGTGATCTTAATTAGCTGGGGCATCGCTTTGTTTGAGTATTGTTTCCAGGTGCCTGCAAATCGTATTGGATTTGAAGAGAATGGCGGGCCTTTTTCTCTCTTGCAGCTAAAGGTAATTCAGGAAGTAATAACGCTTTCTGTTTTCGTAATATTTTCCATTGTAATATTTAAAAGGAGTGTGTTACAACTGCATCATATCGCCGGGTTTGGATGCCTGATACTCGCGGTTTACCTTCTTTTTAAGTAACTTGCAAAATTCAGACCGTAGCCGGGCCGGAAAATGCGGCCGCTTAAGGTTACGGCGCATAACAGGATATTTTCAGTTCTTATTAGCTCCGTTAGGAGCGGTATATTTGTAGTAACTGGTAATAAACAATTTTTTAGCTCCGTCAGGAGCGATATATGATTCCGGATTTCTGCAGCAGATTTCCCGCACACGATACAGGGCGGGAATATTATCATAACATCAGAAATTAATTAAGTGGATAATATAAAAAATGAGCAAAACCAACAATAACAAAAAGAAATTGTCGCCGGAACAATGTCAAGAACTGCTCAAATCTCTCAAAACCCGTTTTGAAAAAAACATGAACCGCCCTAAAGGGATTGATTGGGCTAAAGTACAGGCAAGGCTGGAAGCCAATGCTGATAAACTGTGGTCTCTTAGTGAGATGGAAAGAACCGGCGGCGAACCGGATGTTGTTGATTATGATAAAAAGACGGGCGAATACATTTTTTATGATTGTTCGGCGGAAAGTCCGAGTGGACGCAGAAGTTTTTGCTACGACCGCCAGGCGCTGGAGTCAAGAAAGGAATTTAAGCCAAAAAATAACGCCATTGATATGGCTGCTGCTATGGGAATTGAAATTTTGACGGCAGAACAATACAGGGAGCTGCAGAAACTCGGAGAATTCGATACGAAAACATCGAGCTGGGTGAAAACGCCTGCTGAAATCAGGAAACTTGGCGGCGCCACATTTTGCGACCGCCGATATGACACTGTCTTTTTATATCATAACGGCGCTGATTCTTATTATGCCGCCAGGGGATTCCGCGGCTCGCTAAGGGCATGATAAAATAAACAAACTATGACAAATTAAATTTATGGCTAAAAGTAAAACAAATCCCAAAGTTGATTTTTATTTCAACAAAGCCAAAAGGTGGCAGAAAGAATTTGAGAAATTGAGAACGATCGTTCTTGACTGCGGACTTACCGAAGAATTAAAGTGGGGCTGCGCCTGTTACTCGATTCGGGACAAAAACATTGTTCTGATACATGGGTTTAAAGAATATTGCGCTCTTTTGTTTTTCAAAGGCGCCTTGTTAAATGATACTGAAGGTATTCTCATTCAGCAAACGAAGAATGTGCAGGCCGGGCGCCAGGTCCGGTTCACAAATGTCGCCCAAATAGTCGCGATGAAATCCATATTGAAAAGTTATGTTCATGAGGCCATTGAAGTTGAAAAAGCCGGTTTGAAAGTAAAATTTAAAAAAACCGCTGAATTCAAAATGGCTGAAGAACTTCAGGAAAAACTGGATGCTAGCCACGCCTTAAGATCAGCTTTTGCCGGATTAACGCCGGGACGGCAAAGAGCGTACAAGCTCTATTTTTCAGCTCCTAAACAATCCAAAACCCGGGAAGCAAGAATTGAAAAATATCTGCCGCAAATTCTGAAAGGAAAGGGATTAAATGATTAGTAACTCAATCTTTCAAGCAGCGCTTTAACAAAATTTTTCTGCGCTTTACCGGAATCCAAAAACAGGTCAGGCTCTATAAGCTCAAGCTCCATGAGATGTAATGTTCCGTTTATGTCAATTCCGTCAACCCTGGCATAAAGCAGTTCATCCTTAATACTATCCACAATTTTTTGCGCTTGCTCTATTAGCTTAACGGGCGCTTCTTTATATAAATATTTGCCGCCGTATTCCGACTGCACTCTGAACTCGCCATTCTTAGGCACTTTTAAAGCAGAATGCGAATACTTTTTATTGAAAAACAGCAATGACCACTCGCCGGATTGTATTTCTTCAATAAATTTCTGGATCAATACATCATTATCATAGAGTAATTCATCCAGCTTTGATTGAATCCCGGGTTCATTCATCGACACGATAGATGTTTTGTAAGCGTTACCAGAAACCGCAGGCTTGATAACAGCTTTATCCCATTTCTTTTCATTCAGTACATGATTCAAATCAGTATTTGAATTTTTGTTAACAAACACCGTCGGAATAATTGACAGTCCCGCGGCTTCAATATCCTTTAGATAAAATTTATGGATATTTTTTTCAATAACATCAAGAGAATTCCAGACCGGCGTTTTAATATTCCTCAGAGAGCTCAGCCAATTTGAAAATTCATCGATTCTGAGGAAATAATCCCATGGCGTTCTTATGACAATCATATCATAACTGTTCAGATCTTTTTCACCTGAGCTCCATATAACGGGCTCTATTTCAATATCGAACTGTTTTGCGAATTGTGAAAATTTCTGTTCGGAATCGGTTAATTGAGGAATCCGCTGGCAGGTAATGAATGCTATTTTATATATGTTAACTCCTTTTTTTTAAAACATTCCCGCGAAGGCGGGAATCTATTTAATATTTCGCCCCTATCGGAGCTCCAATTGCTTTTATAAAGTTTCTACAAATATAACGCTCCTACGGAGCTCCTACAAAAAATAACCTTTTCTTGGATGAAATCTGTCTATCCATGACTCCTATCAGTCGTTTGACTAAAAACCGTTGAAACGGTTTTCGATTTTTTCCGGACTAAAATTGTTCCCACGACTAAAGTCGTGGGCTAAAAAATATTTTTGCGTACCCTAAGCATGAGTCATGTTAATTCACTATTTCACTCCTCCCTATTCAAAATTCACTATATTCATTACTCATTAAACATTATTCATTATCTCCCTATCTCATCAAGATGCTTCTTGGCGTCGGTGTTGTTCGGGTCCTTTTCAAGCGCTTTGTAGTAGTTTTCCCGAGCTTTATCATTCTGCCCCATTTTTTGGTAGGCTAATCCAAGGTTATCCCAGCCTGTTGTAAAATCTTTCCCTGCCTTTGTACACTCTTCGAAACTCTTAGCGGCTTCATCATATTTCTGCTGGTCAAGGTAGCACATTCCCATGTTGTTATAATATGTGAATGCGTTTGCAGGATTCATTTTAATAAGTTTGTTAAGGTCCGCTACCGCCAAGTCATAATATTTCTGTTTGAAGGCATTCTGCGATTCAGCTTCAAGCGTGTTTATCTGGCTCTGCAGGCCCGCTCCGTTATTTGACTGCCGGCTCTTCATAAGCTCAGCCAGCATCTGGCGTGAGTTCATGTAATTCGGCGAGAGCGGCTGCAGTTTCTCCATCCATTTTATCGCTTCATCAGTTTTGTTTTGACGCAGCGAGAGAAGCCCCATCGAGTAAACCGCGTCCGCCGAAAGGGTATCAAGCGTGTATGCCCTGTGTATGTAATAATAAGCGGAATCATAGTTCCCCTTCGCCATGAAGATCTTTCCCATGCCTGTGTTTGCTAACATAGTTTCGCTTCGGAGCGCAAGCGCTTTGCGGTAATAACCAGATGCCTTATCAAAATCCTGCCTGTTCGAATACATTATTCCAAGGTCCACATCTACTATTGTCCCCGGCCTGCCCTCTGCGCTCTGGTAAAGCGTGTCGTTTGTCTTCCATTCAAAATTACGTACGACAGTAAGATAACCGTAAGCAATGAACAAAACTGCAGCTGCGGAGTAAAACATGAACTTCC
The DNA here is from genome assembly GCA_963816535.1 of uncultured Ignavibacteria bacterium. Lineage (GTDB taxonomy): Bacteria > Bacteroidota > Ignavibacteria > Tepidaquicellales > OLB5 > CAWFKW01. Next base: position 512,453 of record CAWFKW010000003.1, read on the forward strand.
TTTTCTGCGTAAAATATTTGTTAAGCGCCCATACAGCCGCGAAGCTAAGCGCAAGCGATGGCAGGTACAGAAACCTATCAGCCATAAAATTATCAGTCTGTACAATATTCAAAACCGGCAGCAGAGTAATAAACACGAAGAACATGGAAAATGAAATCCACGGAGCTCTTTTGACGGTAAGCGCGGCGCCCGCTATTAACAGAAGTGTAATGATTAAAGAAACAATCGCTTCGGGCTGCGCTACTGAATTGAGGTACGGCATATAACCGCCGTAGTGATAAAGCATTCCGTACGGAAGAACTATCATCCGGAAGTAATAAGGGAGCGCCTGCAGCATTGTAAAGAATATTGTTGCCGCGTCCTTTCCGTAGAAGTAATTGTAAACCTCTCTCACCGGCGTTTCTTTTAAAACTTCCCATCGTAGAAGCAAATAAAACAGCGAGATCGCCGCCAGTATAAGGTAAACCGGTTTCTCTTTCAAAATGTTGTAGACCGAACGCCTGCCCATGATTATCACCTCGTACAGAACCACGACTGCCGGAAAAGTTATGGCCATTTCTTTTGAAAGCAGCGATAGGGAATAAAATACAGACGTCCATAACAGGTTTCTGCCCTTAGCTCCTGAGGTATACCGCAGGTAGAAAATAAATGCGAGAATATAAAAAGTGAAAAAGACGCTGTCTGTCCTTCCGCTCACCCATGCGACCGCTTCGGTATGTATAGGGTGAATGGCAAACAGCCCTGCGCCGAACAGCGCAAAATATTTTTTGTATTCATTCTGCCCGTTAGAAAACATCATGAGCAGAAGTATGTAGACCAACACGGAATTTAACGCATGGAAAAGTACGTTAGCAAGATGAAAACCGAATGGCTTTGCGCCGGATAAAGCGTAGTTAAGCGCGTATGTTGCCGATACAACAGGTCTGTAAAACCTGCCGACCGCAAAACCCAAATGGCGCGTAAAAAACTCAGGCACATTGCCAAGCGATGTAATTGATGGGTCCTTAAGCACAACATATTCATCGTCATAAACAAAATCATTAACCAGTGAATTGGCATATATGCCGATCGCAATTACAGCTACAATTATCAGGAATTTATAATCAAGAGTATCTAACCACTTTTTTTGGCTTCGCTGCAATTGAGCGGATTTTTTCTTCTTATCTGCCATTAATGCCTGCTGATTTTATCTGAGCTCCGTTACTTTTCTTATAAATGTTTTTAATCTTCAAAATAAGCAATCCGAACAATTATTTTAAGTCACTAAAGATGAATGTAAAAAAAATCAGCAGGATGGCGGGAATTATTCTTGTAATTCTGCCGACGGTTATTTATGGGGGCGTAAGCATACTCACATTACTTTTAAACGACCCGGCTTATATGCAAAATCCGCTCCGGCAAAACCTGTGGCGGGCGGGGCACGCGCATGCAGGCGTTCTGCTGATCCTATCTTTAGTGGTTCTGCGATATGTTGATGAAGCAAATCTCTCTGAAGGTTTAAAACGGGTAGTGAGGCAGTGTACTCCGCTTGCGGCAATACTTCTGCCTGCGGCGTATTTTTTATCGGTATTGGATCCACGTGCAACCAGGCCAAACGATTTAATTTACCTTGGCTTATGTGAGCGCAGTAGCTCTCGCTGCCGCGCTATTGATATTAGGCATAGGATTATTAAGAAAATCCACCGCGAACAATACCCGATGACTACCCCAGTAACTTCATATCTTCATCGCTTAATTTTATATCAGCCGCCTTTAGGTTTTCTTCAAAATGTTTTAGTGAAGATGTGCCCGGTATTGGCAATATCCACGGGGAGCGATGCAGCAGCCACGCTATATTTATTTGAGCCTCTGTAGCGTTATGTTTCTTCGCAATAGCTGATATTCTTTCATCTTTCTTTGGCATGGATTGCATCAAAGAAAAATAAGGTATCAGCGGTATTTTATTTTTTTCACATATGGCAAGTACTTCCTCTCCTCCCCTGCTTTCTTCGCCCCACGCATGCTTTAATGAAGCGCGCTGGCCGTGTCCATACATGTTTTCAACCGTGGCGATATTTCCCATAGACATCGCTGTTTGCAGCTCATCCGGACTTACATTACTGATCCCAACATGCAATATCTTACCTTCTTTCTGCATTTCAAACATTGCCTGCAACGATTCTTTCAACGGCGTACCGCCCCGGGCTATGACCCTGAAATGAACAAGAGTTATCTGCTCCAATTTCAGCGTGTGCAGGTTATTATCGATACTGCTGCGCAGATTCTCTGGACTGTTAAACTGTATCCAGCTTTTATCAGGTTTTCTTGCCCCGCCAACTTTAGTGCATATCACCAGGTCATTGGGATACGGGTAAAGGGCTTCCTTTATCAGCCTGTTTGTAACATCTTCTCCGTAGTAATCAGCGGTATCAATAAAGTTAACGCCGCTTTTAATACTCTGTTTTAATATCTGTAATGCTTCCGCGCGGTTTGGCGGCTCGCCCCAGATGCCCTCGCCGGTCAGGCGCATTGTTCCATATCCGAAACGCCGGACTTTCAGCGGATTCTTACTTCCCCCGGCAATTATTATTTCTTCTGTGTTCATATAAAGTTGAATTTTTAAAAATTAAAATTAACGTTTATTAATTTTGTTAGAAAGTCACCGGAGAGGAAACATATTCATAATGATTCTGTAGGAACGGACCCGTGTGTCCGCCCGATTTTAAACATTTTTCTGACCACACCCTCTGTATCTCCCTCCCGTTTACCCGCCTTCGGTGGGCCTTTGGAGGGGACCCGTGTGCTTGCCTGACCGCCGTCTTGTTGAGACGGGAACAATGTTAACGGCGAAATCCCAATTTATCGGGATCATTCCCACGCGGTGTAGTCTCGTGCTACGACTCCATGTCGCTTGCCCGCCTTTGGAGGGTGGCACGAATAAAAATACAAACCCCCATTGTAAATAATGTCATACCCAAAATTAATTTCCAATATTCGTTAATCCTGTTTTCAAAATCCCATCCCCCCTCTACGAGTCCTCGAGTCGAAGACTCGTGGAGGGGGTTAATATTCCGGAATATTAAAATTTATGACAATTGAAAAATGTATGCTGGTTACAGAAGATTTTAGACTAGGGTTTTGGTGGTGTCAGGTCTTACGACCTGACACACGTCGGGAGGAAACTCCCGACGTCACAAAAAACTTATTAAACTGCATTTTGTTATTTCACTATGTCTATCACCCGGGTTTCACAATTTTCTTCTAAACTATACGTCATAGTGACTTGACTTTTCAAAACGGATGTCTTATAATGATTAAGGAGCGCTTACTAACTGAAGTTACGCAAAACATTCCCGCGAAGGTCTACGACTCAACGAGTCGAAGACTCGTTGAGCGGGAATCCATTTCATATGTCGCTCCTAACGGAGCTAAAATTTTGATTTTCATTAATTTCTACAAATATTCTGCTCCCAACGGAGCTTAAAAAAATGAAAATTATATGTAAATTTGTCAATTTGCGTAACTTCAGTTACTAATTACTATTAATCAATTAACAATTAACAATAAGCAAAGGTCAAAAAAGAACAATGAACTAATTACTAAGAATTTGACGAACCTGATGAATTTGATAAATTTGATGAATCTGACCGATTTGATAATCTGATAAATTATCATTCGGGATTTGAGAGAAATGAGAAAGAATTTTCGTTCAAAAATTATGATTACGTTTCAAAAACACGGAAAATATTTTTTTCGCAATGGTTTGCTGAATCCATCGCACGGAAAAGATATTTTTTTATACAACTGTTTATATTTTGGGGGCTGTAAGTTAATGTATAAAAATAATTTATCCCGTTTTTGGGCGCGGTCAAATCCTGCACAACCCATGACAAATCCAAATCAATTACTAATTACTAATGACTAATAATTTGATGAACCTTATGAATCTGACAAATTTGATGAATTTGATTATACTTGAATTATTAAACTATTTCCGCTTGTTTTGTGAATTATGAAAGACACTCCTACAGGCATATTGATATTATCGTTCTTCTCAAGGTTCCTTGGCGCTTTCCTGATCTTATTCAGCATGATGGCGGCAATACTCGGGGGAAATGCGCTAACAACCGTCAGCAAAGACGGAACTATCGGGCTCTCTGTTTCAAACGCATCCGATAACAGGTCGGTTATAGTTTCCGGAACTGAAAGAGGGCTCCCCGTGGATATTGCGGGCATCCAGATCGGAGATTCTATTGTAAAATATAACGGCTCCCCCATCACGCCTGAGGTTATAACAAACCAGGTAATGGGCGTCCAGGTCGTTGGCGATAAAATAACTTTAACCATCAGGAAAAACGGCTTTGAAAAAGATTATGAGCTCATTGCCATACGTTCATCGCTTTTTGATAAGCTAATAACTGTCATGTTCAAAACTATCCCCGTCCTGCTGATGATACTTTATGTGCTGGTCGGGTTCTGGGGATTGATTAAAAGCCCGTACTCAAAAGAAACAATACTTATCGCTTTGTTCTGTTTTTGCTTTGGCTGTTTTAATTATGCGACTATCAATACAGGGCTTGACGCGCAAAATTTTGTCAGAAAATATTTGTACTTTGACGATCTGAAGAAATTTGTTTCTCTTATCATGTGGTTCGGCCCAAGCTTCTGGGTTCTTTTATTCGCGACTTTCCCCAGCCGTAACCGCTTTTATGAACGCAATAAAAAGCTAACGCTCCTTTTTATATTCCTGCTGCCTTTGATCGTAATTCTGAGTAATGTAATTCCGCAGTCTTATACGTGGCTGGGCATAGTATTGTTCACTTTGCTTTTTACCAATATGGGAATAGGCGTAATGCTGCTGGGTAAAAGCTCAGCCAGCGTTGAATCTGTGCTGGAAAAAAGACAGGTAAAGTTAATGCTTTTCGGGATCAGGTATGGGGCAATATCCATCGGGGCCGGCTGGCTGCTGATCCTGATCGTTGAGATCTTTTTGGCAAAATATATTTCCTCCACAATTCAGCTTATCAGCTTTATAGTGTTTCTCTCCTGCCAGATCGGCGGATTAATAATTCCGTTCACATTTTTGAATTCATTCTTCCAGAATAAGCTGCTTGAAACTCAAAGCGCGCTTAAGCGCCGCGTGCGCTACATCGGGTTTACGCTCGGGCTTCTTGCAATTTACCTTACGGCAATTTTCCTTATGGGCAATTTGCTTGTGAACATGTTTGATGTGAAGGATACTACGCTTATAATAATAGTAGTTCTGCTTCTCTCGCTGACATTTACACCGATAAACAAAAAGCTGTTAAGGTGGGTCGATGAGAAATTTTATCCCGAGCGCACCAAATACGCGGAATCTTTAAAAAGTTTTATCCAGTCTATTTCGGCGCAGATAGATAAGAACGATATACTGATTAAGCTTAAAGATTGGGTGAACAGCACTACGCACATTTACCCGGTGATACCCATAACTTTTGATAACAACCCCGCAATATATTACCCGTTCAAAAATACGCGTTCAAACAGCGTGGTGAATAAAATTAAAAGCGGCGCTAAATTTTTCTGGGATGAAGTAACGGTGCAGTACACCGCCTACGTTGACGAAGAAGAAATTGAATGGGCGCGGGATAACGATATTTCGCTCTCGATACCCATGATTTCGCAGGGCGAGCTTGTTGGCGCCCTGAACGTTGGCCGGAAACAGGGCGAAGACGATTTTACGATGGAAGATATTGACTTGCTGAGCCAGGCCTCAAGCCAGACCGCCATAGCTCTGCAGAACATCCGCCTGCAATCGCAGTACATCGAGAAAAAAAGAATGGATAAAGAGCTCGAGATGGCGCGCAGGATACAGCAGAACCTCATGCCCAAAGATATCCCGCCCGTAGAAGGGCTTGACGTTCACGGCGAATCGCGCCCGTGTTACGAAGTTGCAGGAGACTATTTTGATGTGATAAAGCTTGAAGACGGCAATACAGTTCTTGTTGTTGCCGACGTAAGCGGCAAGGGCGCAGGGGCCGCAATGATAATGGCAAACCTGCAGGCGTCTATAAGGCTGGGCGTGCAGCTCAGTGATGAGCTGGGAGATTTTGTTACCCGTGTGAATAACCTCATCTATAATAATACTTCGCCGGCGGAGTTTATCACTTTCTTCGTCGCGGTATGGGCGCCCAAAACAAAAACTATTTATTATGTGAATGCCGGGCACAATCCGCCTGTAGCCATCGATAAGAACGGAGAAGTTACAAAGCTCCACGCCACAGGGCTGATAATAGGCGTCGTGCCTGACCAGGTTTATACTGTCGGTACGCTGAAAATGGAAGAAGATTCATCGCTTGTTATATACACAGACGGGATGGACGAAGCTATGAATAAGATAGGAGAACAGTTCGGGCTGGATAGAATAATTGAATGTACGCTTGAAAATAAAAGTAAGTCCGCCGCTGAATTAGCGAAAGCGCTCAATAACAAAGTATTGGAGTTCTGCGAAGGGGTCCCGATGCACGATGACGTTACGCTGATAGTCGCAAAATCAATTACTAATGACTAATGACTGTTTTTCGTGCTACGACTTAAATTTTATCGTAGTCGTGGCACGAATAAAACAAATAGTAAATAATAAACAGTAATTAGTCTAATGACTTTTTTTCGTGCTACGACTTAAATTTTATCGTAGTCATGGCACGAATAAAACAAATAGTAAATAATAAACAGTAATTAGTCTAATGACTTTTCTTCGTGCTACGGCTTAAACTTTATCGTAGTCGTGGCACGAATAAAACAAATAGTAAATAATAAACAGTAATTAGTCTAATGACTATTTTTCGTGCTACGACTTAAATTTTATCGTAGTCGTGGCACGAATAAAACAAATTGAAAAATAAGAAAAACTTTAATAATCAGATTAAACCTTAAAGATTGCGAGATTATAAATGACCGGACAAAAGAAACAGTGGTTTGACGATGACTCTTTTTGGAAAGGCACGTATCCTTACATGTTTCCCGATACAAAGTTTATTAACGCCCAAACAGAAGTAATGAAATTACTAAAACTGGTTAGGCCGAAAGGCAACGCGGTTCTCGACCTGTGCTGCGGTCCCGGAAGATGCTCGGTTCCGCTGGCTAAAAAAGGCTATGATGTAACCGGCGTTGATTTAAGCCCGTTCCTGCTGAATAAAGCAAAATCGTACGCGCGGAAAGCAAAAGTAAATATTGAGCTGATACAAAACGACATGCGCGATTTTATCCGCCCATATGAATTTGATTTGGTTATAAGCATGTATAGTTCATTCGGATATTTTGAAGATAAACAGGAAGACTTGCTGGTTCTGAAGAACATATTTACCAACCTTAAGCCGGGCGGCTCATTGCTGATGGATATGGGCAGCAAAGAACGTTTGGCAAGAATATTTCAGCCTACTGTTTCAAACACTTGGCCCGACGGGACAATTACTATTAACAAGCATACAGTTCTTGATAACTTTACAAGAATAAAAAATGAATGGATAATTATCGGCAAAAACAAAACGAGCAGGTTTGAGTTTACCGATACAATATATTCCGGACAGGAAATTATTGACCGTTTAGAAATTGCAGGCTTCAAAAATATAAAGTTATACGGCAGCTTAGATGGCGACGAATACGGGCTTAACGCGCAAAGACTGATTGCGGTTGCTTCAAAACCGAAATAATGAACAAATATTAAATAGTAAATAATAAATAAGAGTATTTTACTCGTGCTACGGCTTAAACTTTATCGTAGTCGTGGCACGAATTTACAACAGACCGATTAAATAAAAGAACAGACCTATGATATTGAAAACTTATGAGCGAGAATGACTTAATAAAAATAATTAAAGCTCTTTCTTTAGCATCGCAAAAACACAGAAGGCAAAAACGAAGGAATAAGCAAAGCTATCCATACATTAATCATCCAATAGAAGTTGTGCGGCTATTGACCGAAGTCGGCGGAATTAACGATGCGGATATTATCTGCGCCGCGTTTCTGCACGACACGGTTGAAGATACGGATACGACCGCTGACGAAATTGAGAAGGAATTCGGAACCGCAGTAAAAGATTACGTAATGGAGCTGACTGACGATATGAGCCTGCCATCAAAGACGCGGAAGCAGAAACAGGTTGATACTGCTCCGCTTAGATCGCACGGCGCTAAGCTCATTAAGTTATGCGATAAGATAAGCAACATAACCGATATTATTTATGACCCGCCTGTATTTTGGTCGCATCACCGCAGGCTGGAATACCTGGATTGGTCTGAAAAAGTTGTTAAAGGTATGCCGGGTACAAATGCTAACCTGGAAAAAATGTTCTTTGAAATACTGGAAAAAGGAAGGAAAATAATTACTAATGAATAAACATATTTTTGTTATTCATTACGCACTTATTCATTGCCGAATTTTCTGACAAACCACTTCTTAACAAATTGCACCATTAACAGGTATATTAACACAATTACGGCTATATAAACATACAATACAGCCGGAGGCGTCACGAACCCAAGGGCTTCTGCAATAGGCGAATACGGCAGAATAATTCCGACGGCAACTATAAACAGAGACATCAAAACAAGATATTTGCTTGGCCTGCTTTCGACAAACGGTTTCTTGTTAGTCCTGATTATATGTATAACCAAGGTCTGCGTTATTAACGATTCGAGGAACCAGCCGGTGTGGAACAATTCGGCTTTAGCCCGGAAAATAAAATAAAGAACGCCAAAAGTCGCGAAATCAAAAATAGAACTAATCGGGCCGATCATTGTAACGAATTTCCGAATATAATCTACGTTCCAGGGCCTTGGGCTCTCAAGGTAATCAGGGTCTACTTTGTCCGTTGGAATAGCGGTTTGAGAAATATCATAAAGAAAATTATTCAGCAGAATTTGAATAGGAGTCATCGGCAAAAACGGAAGAAAAATACTCGCGCCCGTCATGCTGAACATATTGCCGAAGTTGGAGCTGGCGCCCATTTTAATATATTTTACAATATTGCCGAAAGTTTTTCTTCCTTCAATTACGCCGTTCTCCAGAACGAGCAAATCTTTTTCGAGCAGAATAATATCAGCCGATTCCTTCGCAATATCCATCGCGTTGTTGACCGATATTCCGACATCCGCGGCTTTCAAAGCGGGGGCGTCGTTAATTCCGTCGCCAAGATAGCCGACAATATGGTTATTCTTATGTAATGTCCTTATTATCCTTTCTTTTTGCAGGGGATTGAGCCTTGCAAAAATATTTGTTCTTTTAACAAGTTCCTGAAGTTCAGGGTCGCTCAGTTTTTCAACGTCGCCGCCAACGGCAAGGCCTTTTATTTCGAGCCCAACTTCGCTGCAAATCTTTTTTGTGACCAGCTCGTTATCGCCGGTTAAAACCATTACCTGTATTCCGGATTTATTCAGAGCGTTAATTGTTTCTTTTGTAGATGGCTTTGGAGGGTCAAGAAAGGCAACATAGCCTTTTAGAATAAGGTCCTTCTCGTCATCTTTGGAATAAGCAGGCTTGTCTTCTACGTCTTTATAGCCAATAGCCAGCACCCTGAAACCATCTGCGCTTAATGAATCAAATTCGTCTCTTAAATCGGGCAGAACAAGATTCTCAATTTCGATTATTTCATCATCGACTTCAAAGCGGTCGCATCGGCTGAAAATTTCTTCCGGCGCTCCTTTTACTATAATCCTTCTCTTGCCGTCCATTTCGACGACGACCGACATAACCCTGCGCTCGAAGTCAAAAGGAATTTCGTCAATTTTCTTGCAGTCCTCTGTTGGAACCTCTGTATGCTTTAATATTGCCTTATCGAGAAGGTTTTTAAGCCCTGTTTGAAAATAGCTGTTAAAATATGCGAATCTCAGAACGTCTTCGCTTTCGCGCCTTACAACGTCGCAATGCTTTTCTAAAACGACGTCATCCATTGTAAGCGTGCCGGTTTTATCGGTACAAAGAATATCCATCGCTCCGAAGTTCTGAATGGCGTTAAGTCTTTTTACAATAACTTTCTGACGCGACATCCTGATAGAGCCCTGTGAAAGATTAACAGCCACAAGCATAGGCAGCATTTCGGGGGTAAGACCCACGGCGACGGCTAGTGCAAAGAGGAATGCTTCAATCATGTTGCCTTTCAAAAGAGCGTTTATGGCAAAAATGGCTACGACAAGCACAATCATCAGCCGGATCATCAGCCAGGTAAACTTCTTAATGCCTCTTTCAAAACCGGTTTCTTCGTTTGCGTTTACAAGCCGCTTTGATATTTCCCCGAATTTAGTATTTGGGCCGGTAGTAATTGCAAGCCCGAGCGCGCTTCCGCTGATAACGCTGGAACCCATGAATGCGATATTTGATAATTCAGAATCTGAACCTGATTTTACTGTTACGGGGTCGGGGAATTTTTCTACGGGAAAAGACTCGCCGGTTAGGGAAGACTGGTTGATAAATAAATCTTTGCATGAAAAAATCCGCAAGTCGGCGGGGATAATATCACCGGCGGAAAGGTAAATTACATCGCCGGGAACAATTTCCCGGATCTTAATTTCTTTTTGGAGCCCGTCCCTGAAAACGGTTGCGGTAACCCGCACCATTTCCCTGAGCTTATCGGCTTCTTTGCCTGAACGGTATTCCTGAAAAAACGAGAGCAGCACGCTGAGCAGCACCATTGCGGAAACGAAAAGGCCGCCGATTGTATCATCGCTCAGGGTTATTGAAAAAACTCCGATAACTATCAGAACAATTACCAGAGGGTTTAGAAATTTTGAAAAAAATTGAACGAGTACGGTCCTTCTTTTTCTCTTTGCGGGTTCATTATACCCGAATTTCTCTACACGTTCTTCAGCTTCTGCGGTCGATAGCCCCTTTTCAGAACATCCGAATTTTTCGTACAGGTTCGTCATAGAACATGACGACAAATCAATATAAGATGAGGCTGTCATTTACCGTATTCTAATAGTTAAAGACTACATTACTTCTTTTCTTTCCATTCTTTAAGCTTGTCATAGGAATATATGCCAGAGTTATGCCCGTCTTTCCAGAAAAGCTGTATGGCGTAGTTCCCAACCGCTTTAATATCAGATAGCGTAAGCTGTACTGATGATAAAAGCGGGATATAAGATGCCGGCTTATCCTCTCTTTCTTTGAGGCACGCGGCGCAGGGGCAAAACTTCCTGAGGTTTGAAAGAGCCAGCATGTTTTCGGAGCCGTCATCCCAAACTATGTACAGGAACCGTTTATCTTTTATAGAGATCTTTTTAGGAACCATCTTGATCTACAATCCCAAAAATTTCTCAGCTTCAAGCACGTCTTCTTCGCTGCCTATATAGAGCGGCGTCTTTTGATGAAGGTTGAGCGGCACGACGTCAAGTATCCGTTCGGCTCCTGTAGATGCCCGGCCCCCTGCCTGCTCCGCAATAAATGCCAGGGGATTTGCTTCATACAGCAAACGTAATTTCCCGTTCCTGTTCTTAGAATCAGCGGGGTACATGAATATTCCGCCATACAGAAGGTTCCTGTGGAAATCAGCTACGAGCGACCCGACGTAACGCGAGCTGTAAGGCAGGCCGCGTTCTTTATCGACTGATTTTAGATAAGAGACGTAATCCTGAACGCCTTTTGACCACTTGGAAAAATTTCCTTCGTTTACGCTGTATGTTTTTGATTTCTTCGGCATCAAAATATTCTCGTGGAAAAGAAGGAACTCGCCTACGGTTGGATCGAGCGTAAATCCATGAACGCCCTGCCCCGTTGTGTATACCATGATGGTGCTGGAGCCGTAGAGAACGTATCCTCCAGCGACCTGCCTGGTGCCTTTCTGAAGGCAGTCCTCAAGCGTGCCCGGGCCGGACTCTGATATCCTGCGGTAGATTGAAAAGATAGTGCCTATGCTGATATTCGCGTCAATGTTAGAAGAGCCGTCCAGTGGGTCAAAATGAATGATGTACTTACTCATGTGCCTGCCGCCCATGTATTTTTCTTTCACAGGGATAAAATCTTCGCTTTCTTCGGAAGCGATGGCGCACAGATGCCCGCTGGCTTCCATTGCCCTTACAAGCGCGTCGTGGGCGTAGATATCAAGCTTCTTTACCATTTCGCCGTGGACGTTTTCGGCGCCGGTAAAACCGAGAATATCTATTAGTCCGGCGCGGTTAACTTCAAGCGAAATCAGCTTACATGCGAGCGCTATATCTGCAAGCAGGTCCGATAACTGCCCAGTGGCGTTAGGAAATTTTCTTTCCTGCTCAATAATATGACGATAAAGTGTAACAAATTTTTTATTCATGTTATAAAACAAAATTAGGGGCGAAATGAAGCAATCGCTTGTCTCATTGAATATCTGCGCCCTGTATTCAGGAAAAATCTTTTGCTCCTTTAGAGATCGCTTCGTCCCGATGAATCGCGACTCGCAATTAAAGAACTAACCTGACCGCATCCTGAATCGATTCAACCGGAATCAATTCTAAAATCCCGTTTGCTTTCAGGTTCTTCATGTTCCCTTTCGGAAGAACAATTTTCTTAAAACCAAGCTTAACAGCTTCCTGAATTCTGCGGTCAATAAAGCTTATGGTTCTTATCTCGCCGCTCAGCCCGACCTCCCCGAGGACGATCATCTCCGGCTCCATCGATGTATCTTTAAAGCTGGAGCAAATACTCATTGCCGCGGCGAGATCGATAGAGGGCTCATCGATCTTTATGCCGCCTGCAATGTTTACAAAGACATCAAACTTTGACAGATGTAAACCAATTTTCTTCTCCAGCACAGCCAGTAAAATAGCAAGCCGCTTATAATCAAACCCGGTTGCGGTACGCTGCGGCACCGAGTATCCCGAAGAAGATACGAGCGCCTGGACTTCTATCAAAATGGGCCTTGTCCCTTCAATGCTGGCCGAAACCGTGCTGCCCGAAATCCCGGAATTGCGCTGCGACAGAAAAACTTCCGAGGGATTCTTTACCTCAAGCAGGCCCGCGCCTGTCATTTCGAAAATTCCTATTTCATTTGTAGAGCCGAAACGGTTCTTGATAGCCCTGAGTATCCTGTATGCATGCGTTCTTTCTCCTTCGAACTGCAAGACTGTATCAACCATGTGTTCCAGAACTTTAGGGCCGGCAATAACGCCTTCCTTAGTTATATGCCCTATAAGGAAGAACGAAATATTTTTAGCTTTAGCAATCTGAATAATGGAGGCAGTTGATTCCCTCAACTGCGAAACGCTCCCGGGGCTTGATTCCAGTTCGCCCCGGTAAATAGTCTGTATTGAATCTACAATTACTACATCAGGCTCAAGCTTATCTATAACTGCAGCAATTATTTCAAGGCTGGTTTCCGAGAGTATATAGAATTCATCGTGTTCAAATCCAAGCCTTTCACATCTTAGCTTAATCTGTTTTTGAGATTCTTCGCCGCTAACATATAGGATTGTATTGTTCTTTATCTTATCAGATAGCTGCATCATCAAAGTTGATTTGCCGATGCCGGGATCGCCGCCCACCAAAATTACAGAACCTGCGACAATTCCTCCGCCCAGCACTCTATCAAGCTCGCCTATGGATGTAGTAATTCTTTTATCTTCTCTTACATCAATATCTGATACCTTCGCAAGATTAGAAAGCTGGAGCAAAGCTGCGTCTTTTTTCCCCTTGTTCGTTTTGCGCTTATCCGAAAATACTATTTCTTCAACAAAAGTGTTCCAGTTGGAACACTCGGGACATTTGCCAAGCCATCTGACGGATGAATAGCCGCAATTCTGGCATATATATTTAGTGACAGTTTTTGACATTATTGTATAACAAAATTAACTATTTAAGAAAAGAATAACTAGATAATTACTAATTACTAATGACTAATTAGTAGCAACTTATTCTTGTTTTCCACCCTCTCCTGCCTCCCCTCTACGAGTCTTCGACTCGAAGAGTCGTAGACCTCCCGGGGGAGACAAAATATATTTCATCGCCATGGCAGAAAATAGTGTGATTCTCTACCATTTACCAGCGCCACTTGCCGCTTTCCCCCGTTAAGAGGTAACAGATTAAATTTCGGAAAACCACATTTCCCCTGACAGAGGAAACACAAAGGGGTGGTAATCCCAACATTTTGAATTCCACCGCCTCCGGCGCCATTTTACAAAGGGTGCAAAAAATCAGGGTTAAAAATAAATTTCTTATAATTGTATATTTAATATGCAAGTAAGTTATTGAGTATTATAGATTAATTTTCTTTTGGGTAACATATGAGTAACAAAAATACAAAATTGTCATTTCAACCTGTATATTGATCTAAATTATAGTTTCGGGATGATCCAATACTGTAGATAGAGCGCACACGCAAAAGAGGGCTTTAGTGTTTTCCTATCATCTTTCTTGTTATCTAACCGCTTGATTTTTGGCTTTTCTCATTCCGCAGATTTTTAAGGTCTGCTTCTTTTCGCTTTGCTGTTTGTTTCGCTTGCGGTTGCATACGCCCTTTTATTTTATTCCCGCCCTTGCGAATCCCCAGCCAAGTAGCATTTAATCGTGTTATCTGCCTCCACAGCGCCTTATTAGGCTCTGTGCCTGCCTTTCTCCCCTGTTTTAGACAGTATTGTCCCATAAAATTATGTTTTGCTTCATTTTTTATTTGCTTTTCTTTTTTGGAAACTCATAGCATTCACTTTGTTCAGCACGGGCAAGCCCTATTCGGACAGTCCAAAAAATTCATTTGCAAAAAATAAATTCGCCATTAAATCCTCCGCACAGTTTAACTGTGCAAGCTGAAGCCTGCTGAGAGAGTAAGAAAAAAAGTTTTGCCGTTCAAATAGCCGATGTTCCTTCGGCGTGGTTGAGCCGCAGCGAAATTATGAGCAAGGCGAAACCTATGCGTTTCGAAACTTTTTTGATACGAACCGAAGCAGGTAAAGCACAAGCTGTTTATTGTACGTATCTCTTTCAATGGGTGGACGGTGTGCCGTTATAATGCGCTTTGAAAGTACGGCACATGAAAAACTTGATAATGACTGGTTAGTGGGCGGGTGGAATTCAGAAACAGGGTGAGCCTGTTAGCCTTTGATATGAATTAGTGAAACGAAGCGAAGTTTTATGCGTAGCGAGTTGAACCAAAAACAAATAAAGGCTAAGTGAAGACTTTAAATGCCGGATAACACGAGCGAACTCTTTATCATGCGCCATTTTTTAAGATATGCAGTTTGTGCTTAATTTTTATATAAAATCGAATAAGGTTTATAATTTATTAGCAATTTCAAGTAATTGTTGTTTTACTTTATCATTGCCATTTTTGAGCTTTCCTGAAAAATCAATATTATTCAATATTTCTGATAACTTATTACTTGGGAAATTACCATAAGAACCAAATGTTGTTGATAGATTCTCATGTCCGAAGTTTTGGCTTACTGCATGTAATTCTTCTCCATTTTTGCAAGATTTAAAAGCCAATGCTTTCGTTAAATGCCTGTATGCATGTGGTGGAAAATATTTCAATCCTGCCTCTTTTGCTCTTTTCATAAATATTGTTCTCATTGACCCTGCGCCTTTCCAAAATATGGGCTCAACTTCAATTGCGGATTCAAAACTAATATTAATCTTATCTTGATTCACCTTTGATCTGGGAAATACAGGATCATTTTCCTTGAAATCTTTTGATTTTAATATATCTATCCATTCTGACACATATTTATACAATTTTTCGTCAAATATGAAAATAATGCTTTCAATATACTTAGTGAATTTTGTTTTTACACCTTTTAGAGGGTTTTGGTGAATTATTCTATTCTTGATATCAACGCAATTCATTGGCAGTGAAACTATTGCAGCATCACGCATCCCAGTTAGTAATGTAAAAGCAATTAATGCCCGGTCTCTCTTATCTATTTCAGTTCGGCAATTAATGGAATCTGTTAATTTGATAACATAACGTAATTCCGGAAAAGCTCTGGGTACATTTTGGGTAGCCATTCTTTCTTCACTATGATTCATTTTAAGGTAACTTATGACATCTGGCCTAATGCTATTCCTGAAACCTGGCTGAGTACACAGCCAAGTAAAAAACTTTCTTAAATTTCTAATATATGCATGAAAAGTAACCAAACTTATAACTTTGTCCCTAAATTTTCTTTTCTTGAGCCATTCCTTAAATTCAATCATCCTATCGGGGTTGAATTTCTTATTAAATTTCTCATACTTGTTAAATTCCTCATAATTCAGAATGGCTTTATTTATGCAATCAATTGTGGATTCACTAAAGCCCTCTGCTCCTTTTAGATATTTGAAGTATTTTCTTTTTGTTTGTTCGTTTTTAAGATTCACATTTGACATTTAATTTCTCCTCTTTTATGTCAGTGTTTAAGAAAGGATATCCAGTACCATTTAATACTTTATTATGCTCTTCAAACTTCATTCCATTTTTTATCATTTCATAAATAATTCTATCTGATGAAAATTTGAATAAAGAATTATTGCACACTGCACAGTTACCTTTAATAATTGCATGTTTGTATCGTTTACCTAAATTTTTATCCGATATTATATAGGTGAGTTTATCCAATATGCTCTTTCTGGGAAGATGGCATTTTGTGCAGTAAAATTGATCTGGATTAAGGCAATGTTTTTGCTTCTGCTTTCTGTCCTTCAAAAAGAGCCTGACATCTTGACCAAGTATTAAATATGGTGAAAGAGATCCTTCAATGACTTTTAAACCCTGTTTACGCCAATCCTGGACGGTCCTAACATGTAAACCATAGACCTGCGCGATTTCTGTGAGGGTATAAGACCTCTTGGCTCTAATCAGATTAGGATTATATTTCCTTTTTTTCTTTGACAAATTAAACCGCTATTTAGCAAGGTATTTTGCAGCTTCTTTATCAATTTCAGCATTACTTTTTATGGGATTTCTGTAAACCCATTCATCAAGTTTTGCCTTGTCAAAGTATATTTTCTTGCCAAACGGTTTGTAATATGGTATTTTCCCTCCGGAGGTTAATTTATAAAGGTAGGATTTTGATATTCCCAGATAATTACTTGCTTCATCAAAAGTGTAAGGTTTAGTTTTTTGAACTGTCAGTAGTTCTTCAATTCTTTCAAGTTTTTTTATTATTTCTTTAGTCATATAGACCTCTGAGGCCGAATGGCAAAAATGGAAAAAAGCAGCAAAGTAAAAGAAAATCTAACAAACGCCATTTGAGAATGAGCGTTATGAAAGAAAACCTTGCTGCTAAAATTTTGGATTGTAAGAAGTGGTTAGATTTTCTTTACTACAAAAATATAACATGAAGTGGCTAAAATTCTTAATAGTGTTAATAGCAAACTTAATATTAAGTGTATTAACTTTTTATCTTTGAAATTAATCTTGTAAGTTTCTGTGATGTTTTAGGTATGCTTTGAGAAGATACTGCAAGCGATTTAAAAGGTTTATTCAATTTGTTCCTAAAAATAGAACTGGCTTTTTTCCAAATTTCTGCATCATTCATTAGCTTAATATCATTTTTGCATAATTCTGTCAAACAAAAAGTAAGCTCATTTTGATAAGCACACCATATGATGGGTTTAGCTTCACAATTTGTAAGGGGATTTTCATTAATATCTTCAAAATTTGCAATATAGTTTTCTATTGAATCTTGATTGCATTGTATCAGATCATTTCCAATCCATACATTTAACAAATTTTGTAATTGCTCAATAGTGCCAAGCCAAATAAGTCTATATTTCTTTTGAGTAATGTTTTTTTCAGCATTATCGATTTTATTATTGTTCCCAAATTCGATTACTTTTTCACGATATTTAATCTCTCTTTCTACTTTTTCAATAAATATCTGATCTGCAATTAAGTGCTGATATTCAATTGGCGTATTAAGGTAATTTTTATTAAAGTTTTCTAAATATAAAAATTGTTCTTTTACACCAGAAATTTGATTACAAAACGTCATAAGTTCATCAAAATCACGCTTCAAATAAGAGTAACCTGCGTAAGCAAAATTACCAGTAAATCCTGTAATTATTTTATCCCAAATAGTATTTGTCTTATTTTCAGAT
The DNA here is from genome assembly GCA_963816535.1 of uncultured Ignavibacteria bacterium. Taxonomy (GTDB): domain Bacteria; phylum Bacteroidota; class Ignavibacteria; order Tepidaquicellales; family OLB5; genus CAWFKW01. The sequence goes on from CAWFKW010000003.1 coordinate 530,451, forward strand.
TTTTCACTTTGGGGGGTAACAGATGCTTTTCTATTAATCTGGCTATCCAGTAATTCATAATATTTTTCCAAGCGCTCATTGATATAATCAATAAAGGTGTTATCTCCAGTGGGATAAGCCTTATCAAACTCATATTTTGCTTTTACTTTATTCATATATTCAATTTTCTTTTCAAACGTATCCAATTGTTGTAAATCATTCGTTATTCCTTTCATCAATTCACCATATGACACAATACTTACATATTTTCGGTAATTTTTAAATTCACTCTCTGTTAATGCCACTATCTGCCCACAAAAATGTTTATCACTGCCAATAATCCACCCACCTATTTCGTTTACAACGTACTGAAATTTGAAAGTCAATTCAATATTCCCAGCAAGTCTCATCTTTTCCGGAAATGAATTTGTTTCATCATGTGCCGAATGAGTTACGGATTCATTTGCGGAATCGCTCTTATAATTCGATCCATTCGATTTGTTTTCTTCCAATCGCAGTTTTCCCTTGATTGTTATAGAGATTGCAAAAATGTTGTTATCGTTGCTGAAAATCTACATTCTACATAACCATCCTCTTTAAGCAAAAGAGCCGCATCTTTTAATTTTTCCTTGAAATTTTTTAGCTCTTCAGAATTTAGTATCTTATCAAAACCAATTCCTGAAGCATAAGGTTCTTTTTCGTGTAAGTTACTTAATACCTCTAAAAGTCGTATTGATATTTCTCTTAAATCTAAGGGTGATATATTTATATCTGTTACTTTAATTTCATTTTCAGTGATGTTAACTTTATCCCAGCCTTTCTCTTCACAATACAAAATTCCTTTTGATGTTAAACTAACATAATAAAAAATTCCATCTTCAGCACGCTCACCGGTAATATATCCGCTATCCTCTAAATAATCCATAGCTCTATGCACTTTATTACCAGAATCAGAATATCTTTCCTGCTTATAAATTTTGTCCATTGACAGATAATCGTTATCGCCTAAGATTATATAAATATCTCTCAGGATGATATCAGCCATTTCTCTCAATCCTAATGTCATTTTTTAATCCTTATAAAAAGTAGGATATGATTTTCTTTTTGCCATTTACAATACATTTTATATTTGACTTTTAGCCATATTTAAAACCCTTCTCAATTCAAATACAAAATTCTTCATTGTTTCAGGATCATGAAGGATTTTCTCAGGTATAGATCTAAACCGGTCCCCCAGAATAGGCATCATATCCCTTTTTTCTTTCCCATCGTTTATTCGTTCAATATATGGGTTACTAATAATCGTCTCCGAATGAGCAATTTTATTTCTAACATCTAAGAGCTTGTCAATGAATTTTTCACGTTCTTTTTTTGATTCAAAAGTGAATATATCAGCGTCTTTTAGCAGCTTAAATTTGTCCCGCATGTTTAAATGATATAGCAAATCTCTATATTTTGCAAATGTGTCTCCAGCTCTAAATACTTGTACTTTTTCAATTCTTTCCTTTGATAATACCTTGCTAATCGAAATGTTATTATTTCTTATTAATTCGTTTAATGCATTATCAAGTTCTAATATTAATGAAAATATGACCAATTTTACTTCATTACAATCAAGGTCATAAAAACTAATTGTGCCTATTATTGCATTTTTGTCTAACACCAAAAAAAAATCATCTTTAATATTGAACATTGCAATTACATCCAACAGTGGAGTTTCTGAACTTAAAAATAAGTTTGCTGGAATAGGTTCAACAAGCTCTCCCCAAACATTTAAGATTGAATCATCTTCTTCATTGACAAATCTTACTTTATCGTAATTCGATTTAGAAGTAAAGTACCCTGATATCTTATTGTTATCCTTAATTATAACCACCCAACAACCTAATGAAATATCATCATGATAAAATGAAGGTTCCGGGAAATCTCCTACCACATCAATAGAATCATAAAAATAAAGATTATCACTCCGTGCTATATCTTTAGCAGTAAATGTAGTTGCGATTTTTTCAAAATTTGAAAATTGAATCAGTTCCATTTAGGATGTATAATACTGTTAAAGTTTAATTATAATTTCTTTAGGCAAACTTTTTAATAAGTTGTCAAATTCTTGTACTTCTTTTGAAACATTATCTCCCTTTAATCTTATACTTGCCCTGCAATGTGGGCATTTAATTAAACCGGGCTTTATATCGCCCAATGAAAGGCCTAAGTTACGTTTACATTTTGGACAGCTCATTTCTGATTTTTGTGTTGATAAGCTCATTTTATTTTAAGTTTTGATTAATGAAAAAATTTTTCGAAAGACCAGTCAGTTTTGAATACTGTTTTCTACAATAACATTCATTTTTTTAGAAATATATCTCCTAAAAAGTCATCGATATTATTAAAATATTTATCCGTAATACCAATTAAGTTTAAATTCAACTTTTTATAAATGCTTTCTTTTTCTTGTTTCCGCTTCATATATCTTTGATTATCATCTGGTGGTTTAAGTCAAAGTGAGTAACAAATTGTCTTCTTTTCTGATGTAATGGCTCAAATTTCTTGAGTAAACTATCCTTTTGTTTTTCAAAAGTAGCCTCTAATTCTCTTAAATCTGTAATATCCATGTGATAGTTAAATAAATCTATAATGCTAAATCCTGCATGGTGTTAATTAGTTTGTCACTTTACTCGCCGTTATCAAACACAATTATACTTTCATCACCTGCAATATTTCTAATCTTCATTCTTAATGGTTTTTTAACACAGGTTATCTTCGCATCCCAAAATGTTTTTGTTTTTTTGCCATCCTCAATTGCATAACCGAGTTTATCAATTTTAATTTCTTTGTCGCTATGCCAAATACTATCTTTATTTTCACAGTCCAAACTTATCAATTCAATGAGTTCTAATCCGTCTTTACTGATTTCTATTGTTGAAAATTTCTTTTTCTTTTTGCCATTTCCATTTTCTTTTTCACCCCCATTGTCGTTACCGTTTTCACCATTTCCATTTTCTATCTCGGTTAATGGCTGCAACATTCCCTTCTGATTATGTTCATCAATCTTTTTTCGCAATCTATCGCTTATAAACTTTGTGATTTCAATTTCATAAGCATCGTTTTCTTCTTTAATTTTATATTCAACAACATCATCCGAAATGATATTATCTAATATTTGTTTCAAATCACGGAGTTCAATTTCTTTATCTGTTGTTGTTTGTTCTTTGATAAACTTTCTGATCTCTTTTTCATTATCAATGTCTATGTAATACACTATTACTTTTTTTACACTGTCTGATAACTCAGGAATAGCTTCGTTGATTACTCGATTCATTAAATACTTATCCAAAACTTTTGTAGTATGGTCAAGTAAATTTGGGATATATACAGGTATAAATCCCAGTTTACTGTCGTTTATTGACCCTTCCCAAAACTTATCCAACTTATCTTCATTTTTCAAACCCAAAATCATTGTTTTGAGTTTCTCCATTGTTTGAACTGGATTGCGAAATAGATTTACTCCGTCTTTTATTTCAAGAATATCAAATTCCGTTTTACTTGCTATCAATCTATCTCGTGTAGTTTGGATGCTATTTATACCAACATCACAATGAATAAAATTTCTATCTAAATCATTAGCAACCTTAGCCATTACTCCTCCCCCACCAAAGAAATCGGCTACCAACATCCCTTTATAGCTACTTGCTTTGATAATTCGTTCTAATAATTTTTGAGGTTTTCCTGTAGAATAACCAATTTCTCTTATTTCAGTTGCATTAATGCCTATGTTCCAAACATCATACTCTCCAATGCCAGCTTTCTTATAAGTTTTGACTTTTTCACCTCTCGGATTTTTATTCCAATAATACCAATTCTTCTTTTCCTCATCCCATTCTTTGAATCTTTCTTCTTGTTCTTTTGTGTATGGAATTGCTACATCATTAAAATTAAATACCCATTCTTCACTTTTTGAATACCAAAAAATTGTGTCATGTTTTCTATTGAATTGAGTGGAGGGGTCACTGCCACTTGGATACCACCAGATTATTTCATTCCTAAAATAATCTTCGCCGAATATCTCATCCATTAATATCTTCATGTAAGCACCAATGTGCCAATCAGCGTGGACATATATGCTTGCGTTTTCACTCATCACATTATTAATTGCCATTAAATTTTCATACATCCAGTTTAGGTATGATTCTTTGTTCCAAATATCGCCATACATCTTTTCCTCAAATGATTTCAAATCATCTATTTCAATTTCTTCCTCGGCTTTTTTAATTGCTGTGGCAATTTTAGGGTTTCTGCGTATGTAAACCTGTTTTGCATAATCTGCACCACTTGCAAAAGGCGGGTCAATGTAAACAAGGTCAAGTTTAATTCCTTTATCTTTAAGATAAGCACAGGCAGACACACAATCACCACGAATGACCATGTTTTTTGAGTTATTGCCTACGCTTTCTTTTTTCTCTACTTCATAGTAAGGCATACCACGAATAATTTTCTCTTTCAACTCTTTGTCGTTTCCACGATATTTGAGGGCCCTGCGAGACCGAACGAAATTGTTTAGAATAGCTTGCCCTTCAACTGTATCAGGCAAAAAAGGAACATATTTTAATGGCATATTTTAATCGTTAAAAAAATTTGTGATTTTGTTAGTCATGTATGTTCGGTTGCTATCCCAAGTAACATCATCGCTTATATACGCAAAATCAAATTTACTGTATTTAAATTTTTCATTGTTCAGTCGTAGAAATTCCGTCTCCATAAATGTTTTTCTTAATAAAAATTCTTTTTGTTCGGCGAAGCCTTTTCCTTTTGTTTCTACAATTAGAGCTTTGTAAATGGAATTTCCCTTTCGTTGAATGATTAGAAAATCGGGTGTATAAATTCCTACAGGTTTCCAGCCTGTTGAATGCTCTGAATAGCAAAGAATTTTAAACGAAGTTAAATCCCGTTCACCATTGTAATAAATTTCAAGGTCGCCCTTTTGAAATACGCCAAGTTGTAAACAATCTTTCAAAAAATTCATTTCAAACCTGCTTTGAGAAAAAAAATACGGCATATAATGTAACGTTTTGTCTTTGGAATACACTGCTTCAGAGAAATTTATAGAATCGGCTATTCCAGAGAGTCCTTGACTGCGAAGTGTCTCACGTATTTCATTCAATGCAGTTTGTTGATTTTTTCCCGAATTATCTAAATCAATAATTTGTGTAAGGCTGTCTTTGTCGGGATAAAGATTAGGATGTTCGGGAACAGAATCGAGTTTAGAAACAAGAAGCAATGAAGCTGTATATTCAAAAATTTCTTCTTCCGTTTTAATATCTCTTTTACAATGGAATGCTTTTCTAATCAGTGATTTTACTTCTCCCTGGTCATAGAGTTCATTGAAAAAACATTTTCCATTTGAAGTATAAGTAATGATTGAATAGATATCACTTAAAACTTTTTCGTATGGTGCAAGTTGTTCTAATGAACATGAACCAAAACTTTCTTTGCAGATGTCATACAACCAATAGTCATAAATTGCTTCTGCCTCCCCTTGCTTTTGCAAAACAGTTCTGGTAACCGGGTCATTAGGATTCAATCCTCTTTCAGTAATAACCAAAGTATTTAATAATGAATTGTCAGAAGAAATATTTTCTAATTTTTCTTTTGTGTGAGGAGTATCTTCAATAATCAATTCGCTGTATTTTACGCTGAGTTGATAAAAACTTATGTCAGGCAGTTTAAGATATTCCATTCGGGAATATCTCGGCACCTCTGTAGTTCCTATTCCCTTGCCAGCTTTATTGATTTCTTCAATACTTGTTCGCTGTTCGTTCTTTAATTGTTTGTCTAATTTTTCTTCATTGAAAGCATTCAGAAAAATTATTGCGGTTTCATCTTTTGCAATATCCACTTCACGAAGGCAACGACAAGAAGTTTGCAAAACCATATTCGTAGGGCAATCTCCTTGCTGTGCAAGAATAACTCCAGTCAAACTTCTGCAATCCCAACCTTCTTTTCCAATTTGTGCAAGTAAAATAATTCTTTTTTTAGAAATGTCTTTGTCAAGTGAGAGATATTCCAGTTCTGCTTCCTTAGAGACTTTGTGTTGTTTGTTTCCTTTGTGATAGCGCAAAATTTCTTCTGGATTTATTTTCAGTTCTCCAGTAAGGAACGGAAAAACTTCTTCTTCCAAGCGGTTTATCAGTCCGCAATAGATTGCAAGTTTTGCAACCGTTCCGTTTGTATAAATCTTCTCGCCATACTGCCTGTAAAATTCGATTACTCCTTCTTTGATAATATTAAGAGGTCTGTTATCAGTTGATGCCTTGATATATGGTTTCTTCAAAAAATTTCCTATTCCCTGAATGAGAGGATAATAATAAATTGTGTTTGTTATCTGGTTAAACTTCAAAAATACATCATCATCCACTGTAATTTTTTCAGCTCTTTCAAGATAAGGCGTTCCTGAAAAACCAAGTGTTGTTGTAACATTTCCTGAATTGTTCCAGCGATTTACAACTTGTCTCAATTCAATATCGCTGTCAGTAGCGTGATGAACTTCATCTATAAGAATTTGAAGATTAGGAATTTTCCCGATTAAGTTTCGGAGTTCGTTTGCATACTTGTCTTTCTCATCTTCGGTTTTTTCTATTAATTCATTTTGTGCTGAAAGTTCAAGCCGTTCAAGGATAACTTTCTCTGCATTTACAACAAACACTTGCCCGAATGGGTCAGGCAAACATTTATTTACTTTTTCAGCATTGGGGTTTCTTGCTTTATTGCTTTTCTTTCCTGTCTTTTGTTGGTCAAGCACTTCAAATTTTAAAATCTTCTTCAGCTCACTTGCAGCAGGGTCAGGTAATATCCACTTAGGATTGAAGTTCTCAATCGTCTTTAAACTTGGTACGATAGAAGATTTTAAACCAGAGGGTACTAATACCAAAAAGTTGTGAGCAAAATTTTTATTTTCGGGTTCAAGTTGTGCAAAATACAGGTCAAGATAAATAAATGCTGCCATCAGATATGTTTTACCTGCTCCCATCGGCAAACTGAAAAGATAATCAGTATAATTTACATTGTAGAAAATTGATTTGATGATTTTATCGTAGTCTAATTTGTCGGCTTTATCTTTTATGAGTCTTTCCAATTCGGGTAAAAGAGTGTTGCTATTTGTTTTTATTCTTGAAAACTCAAATAATGCACGTGCTGAAATATTATTTTCCAAATGCTTTCTTGCTGCCTGACTTAGGAGTTCTACTGATAAATTCACTGAATCTTTGATAAAAAAACCTTCTGTGAAAAGTTTCCAAAGTGGCTTGTTTTCACATTGAATTTTTAAGAAAAGATATTGTTCAATAGCATCTATCTGGGTGTCGCGCAAAGCACCCGTAATTCGGATGTAGTCAATGAGAAACTTAACGCTACAATCGGGTGAATTAAGCCACTCTTTTCTCTTATCTGAAATTATATTCTGAAGCAATTTCTATTTGTCTCGGTTTTTGAAATCATTGTTTTAAAACCTTTAGTCAAATTTTGTTTATAAAAATGAAATTAATTGAGCAATTGTTTGTGCGTTATTATCATCAAATCTCATCATATAGAATGGTATTTTTCTATTGCCTTGATATCTTACTGTAAAATTTCTCTGATGATTCATATCTATCCCTAAAGCCCATCCAAAAAACCATAATTCAGTTAGTCGGGCATTAGTGAAAAAAACCTGTATGTTAATTTCCTTGAAATTTACTCTTGGCGGATGAATTATATGTTCATTCAATAATACATCTGCAATGTTATCATATTGAGAAATGGAAGATCGAACCTCAATGTTATGGTTATTCACTTGTAAATCAAAACGTTTGCGTTGTGTTTGCCAATTTGGTCTTACTCCCGGATCATCCCAGTCAATGACTGGTAATCCTTTTGTTAGCAAATACTGTTTGAAAGATATTTTAGCAATATCTCCCATTCTCGAAGCCTCGTACTTTTCCCTTAAACCTCTACCTCTAATAAAGGTATCATTGATTGGATGTTTTAGGGCTGATACTCTTTCCGCCTCTCTTACATCTGCTCGTTTGACACTCCATTGAATTACATTTCTCACATTTACTGGCATTTCGATTTAACTCCCTTTCAATTCAGGGCATAATGAATTAAACCCTATAAATTTATTGAATTAAAGCCTAATTTAGCTTGTTTATTTGGTACATTCAATTTAAAATAGAGGGCATTAATTAGTTAAACAGATAAGAAAATTTTATCTTTCAAACTAATTATTCGATTAAAAACTTAAATGTAACTGAAAGTAAATATATGGACTTGTTAAATTGATCGTGATTTATTAGTTTTAATCATTCAAATTTTAAGGGGATACAAATTTAATAGGTAGTGGGAGTCGGCTTTGTAAGGGTGGCTGACGTTTTTGGATGATAGCTCCCAGCTTTCTGAAGAAACTCACTACCTAATTTATTTTTAAATAAAAAAATATGGCAAAACACGAAGAAGATACACTTGTACCTTGTCCAAAATGTAATTATTTTTAATTTTGATAGTAATAAGGATTGCTAAAATTAACGATGTCAAGGAACCTCATATTTACGGCCAAAAGTATTGTATAAAAAACAAAATTTTTGTTTTTATGAGTAACGCTTGTGGAGGTTTTTTCCCAAGATAAATTTAAAAAGTTCTACTTTATGCAGTAAATGTTTTAAGCCAGCTTCATATTAGGCAACTTATTAACCGCTTCAATTTTCTTTTGATCAACTATTTTAGCATACACTTGAGTTACGCTTACGCTGCTATGTCCAAGCAATTTTGATACTGTATATAAATCCACCCCTTGTGTTAGTGAAAGGGTAGCAAAAGTATGCCTACCGCAATGAGTTGTAATATGTTTTTTTATACCAGCTGACTGGACCCACTTATCGAGGTATTTTAAAACGGTTGCTAAGCAAGGCAGCTCAAATATAGGTTTATTTTCTAATTCATATATATTCCCCCTAAGATGCAATAAAATATTTTTTGCTGTTTCAGATAACGGTAAATAGAGTAATTGCTTTGTCTTTTGTTGTTTCAATTCTAAGTGATCATCTTTTACGTTATCCCATTTCAAATTCCTAACATCTGAAATTCTTAGACCTGTATAACAGGCGAATAAGAAAGCATGTTTGATTTGTTCTTTATTACATTTGGTATTATTTAGCATTAATATTTCATCGAATGTTAAAAATTCCTTTTTTGCTTGGTCAACTTTGGTTTTTTGTTTGTAATAAATAAATGGACTGACAAGTATAATTCTTTCTCTTATTGCGGTATTTAGTGCAACTCTTAAAGTAAGCATATAATCAACTACAGAAGTATTTGAAAGATTCTCTTTTAAATAATCTTCAAAATCACCCAGCCAAATTTCATTAATTGCTGAAACCCTGATTCCGCCTTTTGCAAATTTTCTGACATAATTTAAGCAACTTTCAAAACGTTTTCTATTAGAAGTATTTTTTGTGTTCCCAACCTTTGTCATATAGTCTATAAAATCTATTTTGCTGTTATGCTCGGGAGTAAAACCATAATGAGCATTCCTTAATTCAATTTCTCTTTTAGCCCTTATGCTTTCAGCTAACCTTAATATCTCTTTATTCTGAATTTTATCATTTTTTAAATGAAGCTGTAAAAATTCATATTTTCTTTGTCCATTGTTATAGATATCCAGGTACAGGCTAAAGCTATTATCATTTAATTTTTTCTTTCTTAGTTTTACCATTTTATTTATTCCTTTATTAAATTATTTTTGAATATTAATGAGTAACAAGTGAGTAACAAATAGGTAACAAATCGTGTGAAACAATATGAAAATATCGGTTCACATGTATACTAAAAAGTTCAATTTTCATCATAAATTTGTATTTCTGCTATCTTTTGTTTTCTTTTGTTTCTCTATTCAAATATTATAATTGTATATTTAAAATTATGAGAGTCGGGTTAGGATACGACATACACAAGTTTGTAAAAGGACGGAAGTTAATACTCGGCGGAGTTGAAATAAAACACAGCCGTGGATTGCTCGGTCATTCTGATGCCGATGTACTTTTGCATTCAATTTGCGATGCGCTGCTGGGCGCGGCTGGTCTGAACGATATCGGACATTACTTTCCTAATACGGATAAAAAGTGGAAAAACATCTCAAGCTTGATTCTGCTTAAAGAATGCGCCAGACTGGTTCTTCATGAAAAGCTTGAGATAGGCAATATCGACAGCACAATAATACTGGAAGAGCCCAGGATAAGTCCGCATATCGACAAAATGAGAATAAACATAGCCAGGGCCCTTAAGATCAGGCGAAACCAGATATCAATTAAATCGACTACCTCAGAAGGGCTGGGATTCATAGGGACCAAAAAGGGGTGCTCTTCATATACAATTTGCCTTCTTAAATAAATATATATTGAACTCATCAGCTCCTCCTAAAAATCGATTGCTTAATATTTCTGTTTGCATTTTAAGCGGCCTGTTACTGGGATTTTCGTTCCCGCCGTTTAAGACATGGTTTCTTGTTTACCCGGGAATGGCGCTTGCGATTCATATGATATACACATCCGGCAGGCTTCGCCAGGCTTTCGGAAGAGGATACCTTATTCTGCTGGCGTTTAACTCTTCCTCGGTTTACTGGATAGGGCATTGGGACGGAAACGATCTGTTTCTGAAAATCGGCGGCGCGGCAACCGTTATGGCGCACCCGCTGTTCATGCTGATCCCGCTGCTTGCCTCATACGGAATATATAAAGCGCTAAAGAAGGAATTTGCAATCTACCTGTTTCCTCTTATATGGGTTGGCTATGAATACCTGGATAATACCTGGCAGTTATCGTTCCCGTGGCTCGAGCTAGGCAATACGGAGACATATAACCTGAACAGGATCCAATACGCAGACCTCGCCGGAGTTCACGGAATAACTTTTGTTATATGCGTAATTTCAGTAGTACTTTATGTTTTAATTATTCGGCTTAAAGGGAAAACCTGGAAGATTGTTTCTGCGCCTTCGCTGATATCTATAACGCTCGTATTAATATTGATCATTGGACCTTACATCTATTCTTACAATAAATTAAGCTCTCCTGAAAATTCAGCCTATTACAATACGACCGATTCCTCCAGGCTGATCAGATCAACCATAATCCAGCCAAACGTGGACCCTGAAACAAAATGGGCGCTTTCAAAAAAAGATTCGCTGGTTGATGCATATATAAAACATTTAAACGACGCTCTTAAAACAAACGCTGACCTGTATGTTCTGCACGAAACGGCTACGCCGTACTATTTTTTCGAAGACTACAATTATTACAACACAAAAAAATTTCTTGATTTTGTAAACCAGAACCGCAAATATCTTCTGATCGGAATACCGCACATTTATTATTACCCCGACAGCGTTAAAGCGCCCGGCGACAGCAGAACCAGCAGCATAACCAAAAGAAAGTTCGGCACGTTTAATTCAGCCGCGCTGCTTGAGCCGGATAAACAAATCCGTGATTTCACAATTCACAGGAAATCAAAGCTCGTTCCGTTCAGCGAACGGGTTCCGTACCAGGAATACCTTCCGTTTCTGGCAAAGTGGATCAACTGGGGCGTGGGCATAAGCTCCTGGAACAGAGGAGACGGCCTCACTTTGTTTAACCTGAACAACCCCGTGTTCAGAGAGCGGGCTAAATTTGTAACGCTGATATGTTTTGAATCGGTTTTCAGCGACTATGTGAGCGAAGGCGTGAAAAACGGAGCGGAATTTATTGTAATTATTACCAACGACGGGTGGTTCGGTAAGTCATCGGGGCCGGTACAGCACGAGCAATACGCGGTTTTGAGGGCGATAGAAAACCGGAAGTGGATAATAAGGGCTGCGCAGACCGGGATTTCGAGCTACATCGATCCGCTCGGCAAGCAGTATGACGAAACTGAACTGAACACCGAAGCGGTTATATCCAAAACTATAATAGCTAATGACGAAAAGACGTTTTATACGGAGCATGGGGATATAATAGGAAAAGCAGGCTATTATATATTAATAATAAGCCTGCTCTTAAGTCTGATACTTTATTATGCGGTCAACAGAAAGATAAGCAAGCTCGCCTGAAGCTTTAGGCCCTCTTTCTTTCTCAGTTCTTCTGCTTTTTGCCTTGCCTGCCCAAGGGTCGAAAATTCGCCAAATCTTGCCCTGAACCACATGCCTTTAGTTCCCAGATCTGCTTTAACAACAGAGCCGGTCATACCGCCGATCTTAAGCGACTGAACTATGCCAATCCTTTTATTCGCTTTTGCGTCTGAATCCCACGCCGATTCCTGGATAGTATATTTTCCGTTATCGAGCTTCACATAAATTACTTTGTATTTATCATCCATCCAGCCCATTGAGTTTTGCGTAACGCCGTCAAGCCCTGCTTCCTGCTGCGGCTGTTTTTGATTCTGCTGGACCGGGGGCTCGCTTGTCTGCTGCTTCTGAACGGGCGGCTCAGATTTGGTTTCAGTTTTTGGCTGTTCCGTAGTTTGCTGAGGCGGATTCTGAGTATTATTCTGCGTTTCGTTCTGAGTTGTATTTTGAGTCGTATTTGGCTGCTGCCGTGATTGCTGCTGGTTCTCTGTTACAGGCGGCGTAACGTTCTGCGGATTTGTGTTATTCGCATCAGGCAATACATTCTGTTCGGCTTTGTTGTTAGGAGCGGTTTGTTCTGTAACCGGCTGTTCTTCATTCAACTGTTCGGTTTTAGGCGTTTCAACAGGTTTGAAAAATATTTTGTAAATCACCGGCGAGAAAATAAGAAGAACCAACACAATGGAGAAAAATATTATGAACGTAGTTACATAGATCTTTAACTTCGATTTGTATTCCGCTTCCTTGGTTGCCTGGTACAATAGCTCGTATTCATAAGATAAGTTCTGCGTGTCGGTGGCGTTAGCCTCAACGTCTTTGTACCAGATGTAATACGAGTTATCGCTTGCCCTGTACTCGCCTGAACCGTTTGTGCTGCCGTTGCCGTTTGTAGTAACCGGCGCTTTTATAGATTCTACCGTCGGGAATGAAGCCGTTTCATGCTGAACCGGGCCCGTAATTTCGTTATGGAGCTCGACGACGCTTGGCGGAATTACGTTATGAAGCGCGGGCTGCTCTGTTGTTTCTTCGAAATTTGATGTAGTGCGCTTGTTTTCTTCTTTGAGCTCCGTAAAGAAGTCAGAAAAATTCTTCTTCGATAAGTCTTCAATCTCCTCAGGCTTCTTTTCCTCGGTCTTCTTTTCTTCAGACTTCGTTTCCTCAACCCGGGGTTTTACAGCGTTATCCTGTATATTCTCAATCTTCACCGGCTCTATTATCTGCTGCAGAGGCTTCACGGTTTTTTCTTCAGCCACGTTTTCGACAGGGGCCTTATCTTTTTCAGGCGCCGGTATCTTCCAAAGAGGCTTGGTCAGGCCGCTTTGCTGGAACGTTTTCGGAATTTCTTCAGCAGGCTTTGTTATTTTTCCGAGGATCTCCTCGCGTTTTTTTCTAAGCTCATCTTCAACAGGGTTGGAAGCAGTCTCCGGAATATCGTGCATCTCTGGCAAATCTGCCGTTTCTTTCGTTTCCTGAACAGGCGGCTTGATTGTTTGGTTTACCGGGGCTGTTTCTGTAATCGAAGGGGTCATATAAACGGTCTCGCCCGCATTTTGGTTTATCTCATCTTCAAGTTTTGAAGTTGCAAGGAACTCAACCGTCTTCTTATAGCCGTTGGTCTCGGAGGAATCTCCGTTGCCTTTATTGAATTTAATTATGAACTCGCCAAAATTAGCGACATCAACAATATTATCCTGCTTCACGCCCGAAATTATAATCGAAAATATGTCATCATATATCTTCTCGGCCTCAAACGAAGTGAGCTTAAAATATTTGGATATTTTTTCGACTATTTCTTCTTTTAACATGCTTCCCTTTTTTAGTGATGGGAAAATCGTTTAAACGTTCAGGTTTTCCAGGAAATTTTTATCCGGTTCAAAAACTATATGATTCCTGAACAATTGGGGACTATCCCCGACTTTAAACGGCTTCTTGGAAGTAATTGTAAACTTCCCGAAATTCTCAATTTCTATCGAGCCATCCCTCTTAAGCTTTTCCGAGATCCTCTCAATAACTATGCTTATGATCATCTCGGCCCTGCCGGCAGTTATGGCATTATCAACCGAAACTTTATTTATTAAATCTATTGTATTCATTCAAACTATATTTAAAACCTGTATATTTTTACAATTCTGATAATTGGAATATCTGATATACTATTGGTTCATTTCTTTGGCCCCGATAGATCGGGATATCTGATACAATAACTAACGTTATTTTATCATCAACATTTTCCTGGTTTCTTTAAACCCGTTAACTTCAAGCGAGTAATAATATATTCCGCTTGCGTATTGAGAACCGTCAAACGCGGTCTCATATCTTCCTGCGTTCATTTCTTCCGATACCTGGCGCGCAACCTCTCTGCCTATAGCATCGTAAACAATTATATTAACAAATCCGTTTTCAGCCAGATCGAACCTTATCTTCGTGGCCGGGTTAAACGGGTTTGGATAATTCTGGTACAAGCTGAATTTCTGCGGAACCACCGAAGAAACAGGGCTTATGCCAAGCGGTATCAAAGTGCAAGCGTTGCCGTCAATAAAGAAACTCTGGTATGCGCCAGCTGAAGAATCTGAATACAGGACAGTCCAATATGGTTTCGAAGTATCAGGAGCCACGGCAGTTTTGAAAATAGTTGAGTACATCTTATAATTCGGATGCGACAGCCTGAACTGCGCTCCTCCTGATATTTCCGCAGTATTCACGGCCTGGTTGCTCTCGCAGAAGGTCGCACCCAGGGGCCTCAGAAAGGTCCCGGGCAGATTCACTGTTTTGGTCCCAAGCGGAATTGGAATAACAATCACAGTAATTGCCACTATATATCCTGTATCCGTAACATTCGGCTGATAAAACCAATATAGCCAATCTGTTGCTTTTCCCGTTGTATCCAGCCCTAATGCCGCTGTAATAGCGTACATAGTCGCGTTTGGCGAATAATTATTCACAGCATAAGTTTGGGCAACATTGATGTACTGCTTAGGAAGATACTTCGTCTGCCCAATGGAACATGAAACGCAAAAAAACAACAAAATGCCATAAAATAACTTCATATTTCCGAACACACCTTTGGTCAAAATATCATATTTATTATGTTTAATCAATAGCAACAAACTTGATTCGCAAATTGATTGATGATATTAAAACCAACAAAATAACATCGCCAATAGCAGTCTGGCATAAACTATCACTTTAATTTGCCTTTCTAACTGCACTAATATAATAAATTAATTAGAGAAGTCAAATACCTACAAAAAAAGGCAAAAATAAATTCTGTAAAAATCAGCAAAAAAAAGTGTTTTCTGGTGCGCTATCTCTCAGGAAATGCACGGGAATATTCGTAAATAAACGGAAGTTATTCATCTGGAATCTGCGACTGAAGATAATTACTGAAGTCTTTTTGGCCTGTCGTTTCTAATGCGAAAACCAAGGAGCCTCAATTCGGGTATATCCAGAAGGTTCTCCGGGTAAAATGTGCCTTTCGGTTTTCCGATGATATTTACTTTGGTAACCTGTTTGTCTTTGAAATGGAGAGTGATGATCTCGCCGCTTGATTTATTGGCGCCGTTAGGATCTTTTCCGTCATAAACAAAATAAACGCTTGCCGCGTTAGTATCAACCCTGATATAATCAAGTTCATTATCGATAAATTTCATGAACATAAAAACTCCCGATATCTGGTCATACCTCTCGGGGTAATCCGGGTTGTTCTGCATAGCAAAAGCGCTCTTGTTAACGTAAATATCCTGGATAACATCTTTGAAATCCGCGTAAATGGAATCCCCTGTAACCTGCATGTTCTCTTTCCAGACCGCCGGATTATTTGAGAGGGCCACAACGCCTCCCTGGCCGGAAATATCCCTGAAGTAATAGCCAATTTCAGAACTTGAAAGAAAGTCTGTGCGGATAATTTTCACGCTGTCTTTTGCTATATAGTATTCCGGTTTATTCCGAAAAGACTCCATTTGGCGGCTGAAGATAAACAGCGTGTCGACTTTATTATCCTTCGTTTCGATCTCAACCAGCCGGGCGTTGCCTTTTATGAAAGAGTAATTTCTCTTTTCATAATTTTCGCCGTAGTCGCCGTAAATCACGGCATTTTTGTTGGTGAAATTTATTTTGACGTCATCCTGGGCAATAGATTTTTTTTCGAAATCGTAGTAAGTGGCCTTATCTGAATTTATGATAGTTGAATCGCTTTCTATCCTCACGTTGCCGTTAGCTGTGGATGTGCCTATGAGCTTTTCATAAACAAGGTCGTCAGTATATATAGTTGTTGAATCGTTGACTATCTTAACGTTTCCGTTTGCATACGATTTTCCAACAGAGCGAAAATACTTCAGCCTGTCTGAAGTTATAGTATACTTATTGTCGGTGATCTTAACATTTCCGTGAAATTCGGCAAGGTCCTGATTGAAATAGTAGATGCCGTAATCGGCTTTCAGCGTTGTTTTTGTGTCATTTAGAACAGCGCCCGAAGGGCATACGACTTTTGACTCATCTCCATAATATGTGCCAAAAGGGGCGGTAATGGTCATGGTATCCTTCACAACATGAACGTTTGTATAGAGGTCGGCTTTGTTTTCTTTGAAGTACTGAACAACCCTGCCGCAGGTTATTTTCACATCGTTATGAGTCAAAGAGACATTGCCTATCGCTTCCCTGACCTCCTCGCCGTTAATGGTTTTTCCGATCAAGCTATCGGCGTGATTAATGGTTATCTTGTCCTGTGAAAAAATCGCATTAGAACACAGTAGCAAATTAAATATAATTAATAGATAATATTTATTATTTTTTCCTATCACTCAATAAATAGATGTTCAGATAAATTCATGTTAATTTTATTTGATATCGAGCGTTCAATTCTTAATTCCTAATTCGTAATTCTCAATTCATTTCTGCACCTGCCCGCTCACTTTGTAAATCACGTAGTTTTTCAGGTTCTGGTCCGATTCAAATCCATAGCCCTGTATGTCGTCTGTTTTGGTTTTTATATGAACAAACTCGTCGGTCTTAAGTTTTTGGGTTTTATTCACCCAGTATAATTTTTCAGTAGTTAATTCGCTGCCTTCCTGCGAAACCAGCTTTACGTTATCGTCGACTTCCACGTCTTTAGTAAGATCGAATATCTTACCCCGCCTGCCTGTAAGCGTGGAGCTGTAAACGCCCTTCTTGTAAAAATCAACAGTCGCCCCGCTATCGATAAGCGTATAATTAAATTTTGAATATTGCCTGATGTGAGCGGCTTTCAAAACCGCTTTGATATAACCTGAATCCGAAAAAGTGACCGTAGTATTATAGCTCTCCTGGGTCGGAATGCTGTCAGGACTGATGAGGTTTGATTTGGATGGTTCAACTTTCTGCGTTCCGCATGAATATATCAACACAAATGCTAAAATTAATACATATAAAGAGGGGGTTCTCACTGTGAGATTTGGCAGGAAATGATTACGTACAGTTTAGTTTTATTCAAATGAAATAATTTGTAATCCTTTTTCTTGTATCTCTTCTTTTGACCAGAATAACTTATCGGGATATATTTTATTTACAAATGTAACTTCTTTCCTCAAGCTACGTCCTGTATAATTTTTCGTTTTCGGATCCCATTCGTGTAATATAATTATATCGCCGGCATTCGTTTCAAAATCATTCAGACGTATTTCGTATTTTTTCCTGCCTTCAACAATAAGATTAAAATATTCAGGCCATATTTTTTTTTCAATCTTCATGTTTTTGGTTGTTGATGATAACCTGCCTTCGCATAGGCTTTGGCAGGCAGGCGCCAACAACGGCTTGTTAATTGTTAATTGTTAATTGTTAATTATTAATTTTTAATTGTTTAACCCAGTCCTGCCTTCACAAGGTCATGCATATGCACAACCCCGATGGGTACTTTCTTCCGGTCGGTGATAATTAGCTGAGTAATCGCATATTTTTCCATTAGTTCAAGCGCCGTCTCGCCCAGCATGTTTTCATTAACAATTTTAGGACCAGTATTCATTATATCCTTCGCCTTGATCTCTGAAACATGGTCATATACCTGCAAAGTCCTGCGGATATCTCCGTCAGTAATTACGCCTTTGAGTTTTCCATTTTTATCGACCACACACGCGCAACCAAGCCGTTTTGTTGATATTTCAAAAACTATATCTTTGAATAAAGTAGTTTCTTTTACCATAGGCACATGACTGTTCTTAGCCATCAGCTCGCTTACTCTAAGCAAAAGTTTTCGCCCAAGAATTCCACCGGGATGCAGCATGGCAAATTCTTCTTTTGAAAAATCTCTTTTCTTAAGAAGTGAAATTGCTAAAGCGTCGCCTATAACCAGAGCGACTGTTGTGGAGGTTGTGGGCGCTAAGTCATACGGACATGCTTCGTGCTCGACGCTTGCGTCTATTAAAACATCCGAAAGTTCATTTAACTGCGAATCCATATCGCCGACAATTGAAATTATTTTCACATCCAATTGTTTGATCACTGTCAGAAGCTGAACAAGCTCAACGCTGTCGCCTGATTTTGAAATGCATATCACAACGTCGCCGGGCTGGATCATGCCCATATCGCCGTGTATTGAATCCGCTGAATGAAGAAAAATCGCAGGTGTGCCTGTGGAGTTTAGAGTTGCAACAATTTTTTGCGCTATTATGCCTGATTTACCGATCCCGGTTACGACTACCCTGCCTTTGCATTTGTAAATTATTTCAACCGCTTCTTTGAAACTTGCGTTTATTCTTTTTTCCAGTCCGCTGAGAGCTTTTCTTTCTGTCTGAATTACTTTCTTTGCATCGGATAATGTTCTGTCGGCCTTCAATCTCTTTTGGTTAAGTAAATTTTTATTATCGCTTATTAGAATTATATTTGTAAATAATACTAAATTTAGAATTTTATTGAAAGCTAATTAAATGGCAAGAGTTAACCGCGACGAAGTGGTAGAGTTGGATGTGACCGATATTGGCTCTGAGGGGAAAGGAATTGCCCGTATTGACGGTGAATTTGTGGTTTTTGTAGATGGAGCCGTTCCTGGGGACAAAATAAGAGCCAAAATAAAGAAAGTAAAAAAGAAGTTTGCCGAAGCGGTAATTGAGCAGGTATTGGAAAATTCTGAATTCCGTACTAAACCTGAATGCGGACATTTCGGAGTTTGCAACGGCTGTAAAATTCAGAATATTGATTACTGCTACCAGCTTAACATAAAAAGACAGAGCGTGATAAACGCTTTTGAAAGAATAGGCGGATTTAAAGGAATTTCGGCGCCGCCCGTAATTGGTTCTCCAAACATATATTTTTACAGAAATAAGCTTGAGTTCTCTTTCTCAAACGACAGGTGGCTAACAACCGAAGATATGGGCATTGAAAATGTTAACAGGAAATTTGCGCTCGGTTTCCACATGCCGGGGTTTATAGATAAGGTCGTCGACATAAATAAATGCTGGCTCCAATCGGAACTCTCCAATGTAATTCTGAACAGGACCCGTGATTTTTTTAAGTCTAAGGGGGAATCTATTTTCTCGACCAGGACCCACGAGGGCTATTTGAGATACCTTGTAATTAGGCAATCTGAGAGGACCAAAGACGTGATGATAAACCTCATAACGTCTTCAGAAAAGAACAAGCTGATGGAAGAATACTCCGCCATGATCCTGAAAGAAACTATTAAGACCGACTCAAAATATTCGGCTCCGTCAATCATAAATTCTATATCAAGCTCAAAGGCGCAGGTGGCGCAGGCCGATTATTTTAACGCGTTTTCAGGCAAAGGATTTATTGAAGAAACTTTAGGAAAGTACAGGTTTAAAATTACGCCCACGTCTTTTTTCCAGACAAACACCGAGCAATGCGAGAGGCTGTTTGAAGGAATAATTGAACTTGGCCAATTCGGTAAATCGGAAAATGTACTTGACCTTTACTGCGGCTGCGGGGCTATATCCATCTATATTTCTGAACTTGTCAATAAAATTTTCGGAATAGAGCTTAGCCCTGATTCGATAATGATGGCGCATGAAAATGCAGGGCTTAACGGGGTAACCAATTGCGATTTTGCCGCATACGACGTTAAAGACTATCTTGCGGTAATCACCAAGGACCTAACAAATAAATACGATACGATAATACTAGATCCGCCCAGAAGCGGAATTCATCCAAAGGCGGCGGAATATCTTCTGGATTATGAAGCGAAGAAAATTATTTATGTTTCCTGCAATCCTGCAACACAGGCAAGAGACATAAAGGCGCTGGAAAGCAAATATTGTATAACCTCAATGCAGCCGGTTGACATGTTCCCGCATACTTTTCATATAGAAAATGTTGCGCGGCTGGATCTTAAGAATTGAGAATTTGGAATTAAGAATCGCGAATTAGATCTTAAATAACAAATCGATGAACAACAAAACAGAGGCTCAGGTATTATCAGGAGCGTATGAGGCCGCAAGATCGCTCTCTGATTTCTACATTTCTAAATTTCAAAATCTTGATATAAACGCTAATCTTGAGGCGGGAGGAATTAAGTTCAATTCGCCGCACTGGATCCTGGCTCATCTAGTGTGGACAGAACACTTTCTGCTGGTACAGGGCGTGGGCAACAGATCTATTGATATTCCATGGCTGGATGAATATATGATAGGAACAGATCCGGTTGATGCAAAAACAAAGATGACCTTCAGCGAACTGATGGGTCACAGGAAAAAAGTGCATGAAGAGGCAATGAAAATACTAAATGGGCTAAGCGATGAAGAATTAGACAAACCTAATTTTATTGAAGCGGCTTTTGGAGGCGTAAACAATAAGCGTAACGTCATTACGCATGCGATCCGCCATGAACCCATGCACACCGGGCAGCTATCATGGATATTGAAAGTCAATGGAGTTAAGATGCCGTAACACCGGATGCGCAGTTCCCCTGCCCGCAACTGGCAGGCGGAAATTTTGAACACAGAAAAACTGCCACAAAGTCACGAAGACACAAAGGAAGTGGCAGCTTTTAGCCACGACTTTAGTCGTGGGTTTATTAATGACTCCCAAATCTTAAAACCGTTTTAACTGTTTCGGAAATAATAGATAAAGAATCAGATCGCCGTTTGCGCGGGGACAGGTTTCCCGACAATCGGCTTACGCCATTTCGTAAAATCCTTTTTTGAATATCGCTCCGTACTCGCCGTACTTTCGCGCTTCAAGAGCGGCAAATTTTTCATGCGGGAATGGACTGTAGGTCCTAATAAAATAATCAACAGCGCCCAAAGCGGCCCTGCTTGCCCCGCAATTTAATCTGAACGGCAGATTCACAACCTTATAATCAATATCCTTCATTGTCAGGCTCTCGTCCACAATGAAAACCGTATTCTCGTTTATCCTGCAATAAATATCCTGCTTCTCAAGCTCTTTCAGGCCGTCTTCCGAAAGTATTATGACAAAATCGGCCTCATCAGCCGCGGTGTAATAGATGGGGTTCGGGCTTATTATAACTTCTGACAGCGAAAACCCGGAGCCCTGCGTAACAGGATTATCGTTCTTCTGTGTTGTATTTAACCCGCTTGAAAGAGCGGCTTCACAAAGCATAGCCGCGGATGACTGGATTTTTTCGCCCGCGCTGCCTGCAATTATTATTCCAAGCTGAACATCAAGGTTATGGTCAAAAGCAGGCACAATATATTTTGGAGCCTTCATCGAATTCCTGTGAGCTTCCAAATCCTCAAAAAATCTTGAGGCAAACTCCTTTCTGTTAGAGGTTTCCTTAAACATCCCCAGCTTATGCCCTTCCTGCTCTGCAAGTTTAACCAGCATATTTCCTTTCAGCTCGTTCCTTGTGACGGCATGTTCGGTGCACAGCTCAAGAATTTCCACCAGCGAAAATCCTTCATGCTCTATAGCTTTGGCTATTACTTCGGCCAGGTCCTTATCAGTAGCCGTTTTGCGCGCTATGAACTCGCCCTTTGAAGCGTCAACGGTTTTGCACAGGTCCAAAGGCGGAATTATGCTCCCGAACGGCGTTGTCTGCGTGACAAAATTTTCGGGCGTGAAAGAAGATTGCTGCCCGCCTGTCATTCCGAATAAAAAGTTGTTGGCTACCAGAACGGTCAGGTCCACATTCAGAAGCGACGCGTTCACTATATGCAGCAGCCCGATCATTGAACCGCCGTCGCCAATTAACACAATTACTTTCAGCTTCTTTTCGCCCATCACTTTATCGGCAATGGCAATTCCGGTTGCAAAGCCGGTGGACCTGCCGTGGGTTGTATGGACGGTATGCACTTTATCAAAAAGCGCGTCGGCTAATCCAATACAGCCTATATCCGTCACAAGGCAGACATCCTTAGGATCGAGATTCAGGTTTGTAAGCGCCTCGTCAAGCTTATTTAAAATATGGTTATGCCCGCACCCTTTGCAAAACGGCGACGCGGCGCCTTCGGTCATATACGTACATTGAACTGGATTCTGCATCTTATCTATATCCTTTCAAGTATTTCAGACGGCGTGATCATTGAACCAATCTTATTGATGCCAATTACTTCGTTATGGGTCAAATAAGGTTCTATCAGCCTTCTGTATTGCCCGTTCAGATTTTCTTCGGCAATAATTACTTTCCTTACCTTCGCCGCGTTTTGGGCTATTATTTTGTACGGAATCGGGAACATGCTCTTTATTGTCAGGCTTGAAACCTTCTTCCCACCGGCCCTGGCAATTCTAACGGCTTCATTCATGGTTCTTGCAGTAATCCCGAAACTTATTAGCAGAGCCTCAGCTTCATTCTCCAGATCTTCATCAACCAGGATCAGCTTATCCCTGTTCTTTTCGATCTTATCCTCAAGGTGCCTGAGGACTGAAATAGTCTCCGTATCGTTTTTCTTCAGAAGGCCGGCGAAATTATGGGCCGAACCCGTAGCTGTCACCTTCACATGGCCTCCTACATTTGCGAACTTCGAAACAAGGTCAGGCGAGTCAAAACCATACATCGTCCATTCGTTAAAATCATAATCGTTCTTATGAATTTTCGCCCTGTCAATCGATTTGAGCTTATCAAGGCCCTCGTAGTCAACGCTTTCGGTCGTCATGCCTATTTCTTTATCAGTAAGCAATACAACCGGCGTTCTGAGCGATTCTGACCAGCTGAATGCAAGCGCTGTAAGCTCAAAACACTCTCTTGAAGTTGTAGGATAAAGAACGGGTATAGTATATCCGCCGCTAGTGGCAAATTCGGTTATAAGTATATCTCCCTGCCCGCCCTGGGTTGCGCCTCCCGTGCTGGGCCCAAGGCGCTGGACAACGCAAATAACAACAGGCGTTTCGGTAATAAGCGCGTATTGGACGGTTTCAACCATAAGCGCCCAGCCGGGCCCTGACGTTGCCGTCATTGATTTGTATCCGCGCATTGAAGCGCCTACGCAATAAGCTAAAGCTGAAATTTCGTCGGGTGAACTGATGGCAATGCCGCCGTGAAGGGGAAGGTTATCTATCATTCCTTTGTAGACCCCTGAAGCAGGCGTTATGGGGTATCCCGCAAAAAACTTACATCCTGCCTGTATCGCTCCTTCTGCAACCATTTGGTTTCCGCTTCGGAGAGCCATTCGTTTCGTTTGTGTCAACATAAGTAACTCCTTTACATGTCAGCACAAAAATAATAAAAATTAAGTTGATTTGTAAGTGGGAAAAGTAACCAAAACAACTAAAACCAATAATAAATCAGCATTTTTCCAGCTCCGCTCTCACTTTTTGGATGGCCTCATCAACTTTGTTTTGAGGCGCGTTTGTTTCCCAGATTATGTCAAGTTCATGTTCCCTGATCAATATTTTCGCTCTTATCCAAAAGGTAATGAACAGTATTTTCCTCTCCGCTACAATGCTGTAACCATCCTCCAGCTTGCCGATCTTTACATCATATTCAGACATCTGCTTAGAATACGCCAGCTTAAATTTTTCAAGGCATTCCCATAGTTCATGCTTCGATTTGCCGGGTTTGTAAACCAAAATGCTGTGTTCCATATTCTTTAATCAGGACTCAATTTAAGTTCACAAGAAAAAACCCCGACCGTAAGATCGGGGACACTATATTATATATCTTTTTTTCATTACTCATTACTCATTACTCATTACTTCATTACTCATTACTCAAGCTGCTGCCGGAGTTTTCTCTCCTGCTTTTTCCCGCTTTGCCGCAATATCTTTCCAGTAGTGGCAGGCAACTGTATGCATTTGGCTTGCGCCATCAATTTGTACAAGTTCCGGTTCAACGTTCCAGCATTTTGAGTCCTTAGTATAAAGCTTGCTGTCAACATACTTGCACCTTGTGCAGAAATGACATCCAACCGGATAATTTGTGGCAGCGGGCACATTGCCTTCTATAGTTGCAAGTCTGCCCGCGCCTTTATTAAGTTTTGGAATTGAGCTTAATAACCCAAGCGTATAGGGATGTTTGGGATTGTAAAAAATTTCATCCGCAATAGAATATTCAACAACTTTGGAAGCATACATCACTGCAACGCGCTTGGAAATTTCGGCAATAACGCCGAGGTCATGAGTTATCATGATCACACCCATTCCAAGCTCATCCTGCAGCTTTCTTATCAGCTCAAGTATCTGCGCCTGCACTGTAACATCAAGAGCTGTGGTAGGTTCGTCCGCGATCAGGATTTCCGGGTTGCATGAGAGAGCCATTGCGATCATAACGCGCTGGCGAAGTCCGCCCGATAATTGGTGCGGGTATTCCAAGTATCTTTGTTCCGGGGCGGGGATGCCGACAAGCCTCAGCATTTCAATCGAGCGCTTTTTAGCTTCCTCCTTGCTTACTTTCTGGTGGAGTATAACGGCTTCATCGATCTGGAAACCGTTCGTGAAGACGGGGTTCAATGATGTCATGGGCTCCTGAAAGATCATAGCAACGTCGTTGCCGCGCATATCCTGCATTTCACGTTCGGTTTTTTTTACAATATCTTCCCCTTTGAAGAGAATTTCGCCTCCGACAATTTTTCCCGGCGGGTCAGGTATTAACCTCATTATTGAAAGCGCCGAAACGCTTTTGCCGCATCCTGATTCGCCAACAATGCCCAGCGTTTCGCCTTTGTCCAGATCATACGAAACATCATCAACCGCCTTCGCTATGCCGTCATCGGTATAAAAGTATGTTCTCAGGTTCTTAACTTCTAGAAGCTTTGCCATTTCCTTAATTTGTTTAAATTTTGCACAAATTAGCTAAAAATATATGATAAATAAAAGTCTATATTATCTGTAATTTCCTCGAAAGCGGGAATCCAGAATGAAGGTTTTTGAGACATTCTTATACATTTTTCTAACTCACAATTCTCGAGGTTCTTTGGGCGGACACACACGTCCACCCCTACAGAACAATCAAACTCGAATTCAATAATATTATTGTTTTACCTCACCTCCTCTACGAGCCTTCGACTCGAAGAGTCGTAGACCAGCCCCCTCTCCACATGGAGAGGGGTGGCGCCTGCCTGCTGCAGGCAGGCGAAGCGACGGGGAGAGGTATCTTTACTATCGCAGCAATTCCTTAATTTCTTTCAAAAACCTCTTTTGCAGCCACGCGGCTTCTTCCGCCGTTTTCGCTTCAGTTATTATCCTTATTATAGGTTCCGTATTGGATTTTCTGAAATTCGCCCATGATGATTCAAAATCTATCCTTAACCCGTCTTCATGGTTTTGTCCAAAAGCGGTATATCTTTTAGAAAGATACTTAAGTATTGAATCAGGCTTAATGCCTGAGAGATTTATCTTAGCTTTCCGAATGAAATACTGCGGAAGGCTCTTTTTGTATTCTGAAACTTTTCCGCCAAACTCAGCCAGCGCGCTTAATATTATCGCTATTCCAACAAGTGAATCTCTTCCGTAATGCACTTCGGGCAGGATAACTCCACCGCTGCCCTCGCCTCCAACAACCGCGCCGCATTTTTTCATCTTGGCGATAACGTTGATCTCGCCCACCGGAGACTTATATAATTTACCGTCAAGCTTATTCACAATATCGTCGACCGAGCGTGATGTTGAAAGATTGACGGCGGCTATCCTTTTGGCCTTAGGCGTTTTCTTTAATATATAATTCACTACAGTAGTAATCGTATTTTCTTCGCCAAACGGTTCCCCTTTCTCATCGATAATTACCAGGCGGTCGGCGTCCGGGTCGACAACAATCCCAATATCGGCTTTATGTTTCCTGACAGCGAGACAGGTTTTTTTCAGATTCTCGGGAATTGGTTCCGGCATTCGGGTGAACAGGCCCGTCCCGTCGCAATCGATCTTAATAACTTCACAGGCTAATTTTTCAAGAAGCGCGGGGACTATAAAGGAACCTGATGAATTAACACAATCGACAACAACTTTAAATCTCTTCTGTTTTATTTGTTTGAGATTTAAGGATTTGATTTGAAGGACTTTTTGTATATGATAATCATAAAATCCGGGATAATACTCGATTGGCTTTATCTTATCCCATCTTACAGTAGTTGGCTTAACATCACTCACAAATGACAGGAACGCTTTGTTCTCAGCAGCGTTCAGGAAAATCCCTTTGCCGTTAATAAACTTCATACCGTTCCACTGCTGTGGATTGTGTGAAGCGGTTATGGATATTCCTCCAGAGGCTTTGAGAACTTCTACCGCCAGTGTGATTGATGGAGTTGGGGCAATGCCGATATTAACTACTTCGCAGCCGTTGAGCAGCAAAGTTGACTCAACAATTTTTTCAACAAGTTCGCCGTGCATCCTGCCGTCCCGGCCAATTACAATGCGTTTGTTGTTAACATATTTGGCAAACGCGGTAATGTATTTAACAATATTTTCAGGCGTAAGAGATTCGCCTAAAATTCCCCTGATACCCGATATTGATACTATTGGTTCAATCATTTTTGTGTTTTCAGTAAAATCTATATGTCGCTCCTACGGAGCTATTTGTCAAACTTAAAAATTTTCTACAAATATTTCGCCCCTATCGGGGCCACCGGAAATAAAAAAGGTGAAGCGTCTAATTCCTTCACCCTAATTATTTTTAGTATTTATTTTAAACAATCCAAGTTATCTCAATTTCAGTGTAATCTTTTCATTACTCATTACTCATTTTGAAATTGCCGTTTCACTTATTCAGCAGTTCACCGGTTAGTATGCGAGCATATCCTCCGAGGCTTTTAATATCCAGCTATCCTGGGGAAGCGCGGCGCTTTCCAGATTCGGATGGAACGGAATATGAATGTGCAATCCCGCAACCCGCTTAACAGGCGCGTCAAGATACTCGAAAGCTCTTTCCGCTATCTCTGAGGCTATCTCGCCACCGAAGCCCATGAACTTGGTATCTTCGTGGAACACAATCACCTTCCCGGTTTTTTTAACCGAATTAATTATCGTGTCAATATCCAGAGGAACAATAGTCCTCACGTCCACAACTTCGATGCTGTGCCCTTTCTTCTCGAGTTCCCTTGCGGCTTTCAACGACTTTTCAACCATTGCGCCGTAGGTTACAATGGTCAGATCTGTTCCTTCGCGCTTAACGGCAGCTTTGCCAAACGGCAGGTAATAATTCGAATCCGGTTCAGGCGATTTGGAATATCCCTGCCTGTATAAGAACTTATGTTCCAAAAACATTACCGGGTCCTTAATCTGGCAGGCGGTCTTAAGCAGTCCTTTCGCGTCAGCCGCATTTGAGGGATATGCAATATACAACCCCGGACATTTTGCAAATATCGCCTCTATGTTCTGTGAATGATAGTGCCCGCCGCCAATATATCCGCCGCACGCAACCCTTACCGTAACAGGACATTCAAACTGCCCGTTAGAACGGTAGCGGTACATTACAAGTTCATCGCGGATCTGCATCATTGCGGGGAAGATATAATCAGCAAACTGGATTTCTACAACCGGCTTTAACCCGGTTAATGCAGCGCCAACCGCTGTTCCCATTATAGAAGCTTCAGCAAGCGGCGAGTTGAAACACCTTTTTGTTCCGAATTTGGTTGATAGTCCTTTTGTTGCCGTAAATACCCCGCCTTTGCCGTCCTGAACATCTTCGCCGTAAACAAGCATGTTTGGATTCTTCTCCATTTCCTCATGCAATGCATGGTTAATTGCATCAACCATTACAATAGGTTCGCCCGCAGGCGGTTCTTCGGCATATTTTATTTTGGTCTGTGTTTCGGGCGGACAGAACAAGTTCTCCTCTATGTGTTTTGCATCGGGGGCCGGTTCTGCAAAGGCTTCCTCAGCGGACTTAACCACCAACTCGGCCGTTTCGCGCCTGATGTTCTGAATTTCTTCTTCGGTTAAAATGCCTCTTTCAACAAACAGTTTTTCGAAACTTGCTATCGGGTCCCTTAACTTATCTTTGGCAATCTCTTCTTTTGACCTGTATTTTTCCTGCGCATCGCTGGCCGAGTGTGAACGCAATCTCACAACGTCGGCGTAAATCATCGATGGGCCCTCGCCGCTTCTGGCCAGTCTTACGGCTTCCTTTGCTGTCGCATACGATTCCAGGAAGTTTGTTCCGTCAATATGGAAACGGTGTAAACCCTCGAATCCGCCGACAACTTTGAAGACCGAAGCGCCTGCCGTTTGCTGTTCGATAGGAACCGATATAGCAAAACGGTTATTCTGGATACAGAAAATTGCGGGCAATTTCGCGCGCGCCGCCCAGTTTATTGCTTCAAAAAACTCGCCTTCTGAAGTCGAGCCCTCACCGCCGCCAACATAAGATACTTCATCGGTTTCGCGGTAAACGCAGCTTAGCGCCGCTCCGACGGCCTGTAAATATTGAGTACCCGTGGGCGAGGATGCGGTCGGCATCCTGAGCTCCTTGCTTCCAAGGTGCATAGGCATTTGCCTTCCGCCTGTAAAGCTGTCCGTGGCCCTCCCCATAATATGCCTGAAAATGTCTTTTGGAGTTATTCCAAGCGCCGTGCCAATCGCATTATCCCTGTAATAGGTAAAGAACCAGTCTTTTCCGCCCTGCATAGCCATAGCGCAGGCTACCTGTATAGCCTCGTGGCCGGAACCTGAAATAAGAAATGTCGCTTTGCCCTGTTTTATCAATGTATCAATTCTGTCGTCAGTGAACCTCGAAAGAAGCATTGACTTCCAGGCATGGATCATTTCTTCATTGGAAAGGCCGTGGTTGGCAACAGTTTCCTTCATAAACTCATATTTCTCACCGTTTTTTGAAACGCCATTCGTGGCTTTCCCCTGCTTTTGATTTGCAGTTTTTTCTGCCATTAGATTATATTCCTTTTGTGGTTATATATATTATAAATAAATATTTTACAAATTTAGATGGTTTTGAGCAATTTCCGGTATTAGGACTTTAAATATAGGAATTTTTGATATAGGATAAAAGGAATTTTAGTTTAAAATTATGCTATTTTTCGGACTTATACTGAACTGTTTTATAATCAGCGAACAGATGTTTCACTTTATTTCGCTGGTATTTGCCCGTAGAGGTTACAGGAATCTCATCTGAAAATACTACAACTTTGGGGGTTTTGTAAAACGGCAGGCATTCCATACATTTATTCAGTATCGACGCCCTGGTATATTCATTTGGGTCCAAACCTTCTTTCAGCAGAACCAGCGCACCTACTTCTTCGCCGTACCAGTCGTTATCGAATCCAACGGCAATTCCCGCTTTGACCTCAGGCAGGCTCATTAAGACTTCATCAATTTCGAGCGGCGCAATATTTACTCCGCCGCGTATTATCAGTTCTTTTATTCTGCCGGTAATAAAGAAATACTTTCGTCCGAGCTTATCTGACTTATAAAACCCCTCATCGCCGCTTCGGAACCAGCCAAATTCGAAAGTCTTTTCGTTTGCTTCAGGGTTTTGGTCATAATACTTCATTACGTTATGTCCGCGTATAACAATCTCCCCCCGCTGGCCCTCGCCAACCGATTCTCCTTTATCGTTTTGAATATCCATTTCATTGGGCTCGATTTCAACGCCAATAGAAGGAAATCCATATTCTTTGAGCCAGTTTGTATGTTCATGCTCAGATAAATCAACAGGCAAAAAACAGGAATAGCAGGTTGTTTCGGATAACCCGTATCCGTGCATAATTTTCAAACCGAACATCTGTTCAAACTTAAGCGCAAGCTCGCAGGTAAGCGGCCCCGCGCCGCAAATTATATGGCGGAAGTTCGGCAATTTGATATCGCTTCGTTTGGACGCATCTTCAAAATCATGGCAAAGAAACTGAAGCAGTGTCGGGACAACGCTTACTATCTGAACATTTTCATCAGCAATCCGGGCAAAGAACTTCTCTGTATGGAATTTTTGATTCAAAACAAGTTTTGTTCCCGCAAACATAGAGGTCATTATAGTTACAACGGTTCCGTTCACATGGTGTATAGGTAAAACGCACATCATAGCGCTTCCCCTTTCAATTTTATGCCATTTTGAAATTCCGTCAGCATCAACCAGTAAATTATACTGCGTAAGTACAACTCCCTTTGGCAGGCCTGTCGTTCCGGAAGTATAAACTATAAGCGATTCTGTTTCCTGGCTGACATTTTCATCCGGGGTAAATTCATCCGGATGTTTTTCAATTTCTTTTTCAAATACGGGAACGCCGGCCGGGATGGTAAGATCTTTTCGGGAAACGCCGTGAACAAAAATATTTTTAAGCCCGGGCAATTCCTTTTGATATTGCAGGATCTTATTCAGGTATTCATGCTTTACAAAGCCCAGCTTAGCCGATGAGCTTTCAAGAATATATCTTATCCTCTCAGGTTCTTCGCTAACATTTATCGGCACAACGGTAGCTCCAAGAGCCCATGCGGCAAAATACTGGATAACGGTGTTCAAGTGATTTTGTGAAACCGTTGCAATCCTGTCCCCTGCTTCAATCCCAAACGCAGTAAGCAGGTTAGCTGTCCTGAATACTTTACGAATGAATTCTGCATACGAAAGAGTAACTTTATCGCCCTCATCCGGATAAAAGACAATATAGACATCGTCCGGCTGAAGACGCGCCCTGTACTGAAGCAGCTCATAAATATTCCCGTATTTAACAAGATACGACCCGGGGGCGATTCCCCTTACAAAATGCGCATCGCGAAGCTTTGATATGGTTTCTTTTTTTAAATGCAAACGTTATTTAGAATAGATTTCTTTCAATATCTTTGCTCCGACAATTGGCCTACAATGAGTTTCATCGTAATAGTTTGTCAAATTCTTAGTGAGATCGTTTAGTCCGGAATAGTCATAAACGTTGAATCGGCCAAAAATTTCCTCAAGTTGTCGAAGGTCAATCGGATTTAAGTATCTTTCATCATAGCTGGGATATATGACAACTTTATAATTAGTGTGTTCTTCCTCCAGAATTACTTTAACTGATTGAAGCATTTTTAATTGCGCCTTATTAATAACGGGCATTGATATATAGCATTTAGTCGAGTCGCGTTTATAGAAAAGTCTTTTGTAATCGTCATAATATGAATTTACGTTTTTGGACATCTGACGTTCCGCAAACGTAAAATACAAATCATTTGTTATCCTATCATAGGTAAACTCGCGTGTATCCGAGAATTCGGGCGGCTGGTTATAAATCTCTCCATAGATATAGGGCAAAAAAAACTTATTTGAAAGGAACGTGCTTAGAAAGGTGAACTGGAATTTCAGCCGACTTTCACCTGACACTAAAGGGTGTTTAATATAACTATTGCCAGAGCTATTGTTTGTTTCGGCCAATGTAAGTGAATCCAGTAATATCAAACAGTTCTTGATGGGCATCTTGTTCTTATGCAAGAATGAGAGCTTAGTATATATACCGAATAGAGACTCACCACTTGCATCATAATGAAAGCTCTTCCCGTTTATATACTTGTCCCATTCAGAACAAAGAAAAGCAAGAGAATGTGAACTTCCCATTATATATGAATCATATTTTTCTTTTGGATATTGCCTAAGAAGTAACTCTGTACTTATAAAATCCCTGTCTGTAGGAATATAGGTGTTGAAGTAATCTGCATGATAGTATAGAACTTCAAACGGATCATCTTTAACATAAATCCCAATTAGGATTAATAGAGGAATGGCAAGAATAGCCAATTTGTAAAACAGTTTTAACAAATCGTTGACCTTACTAAAATGCTTCAGAATTTGAAATATACAAAATTTGCCTCTCCGAATTCACCAAATAGCAAGATGAGCAGAACCAAAACATAATAAAGACTCCACCTCACAATTAATGGTTTTGATGAAACCATCTTCACCAAGCCCCCTTTACTATATGTTAGTATCTCTGCCAACATAGCGAACATTATCAAAACTAGTATCAATAAAAAGCCGAATTCACCAATCCCTAAACCATAACCCCCAGCTTGGAAATTGAGCCCTGAAAATAAGTTCTTAATGTACAGCTCTGCCTGACTAATATTCTCGGATCGGAAAAATATGAACGCAAAGGAAACATAACTAAACGCTATAATGTTGCATACTTTGTCATATATTACTGCAGGCAGCGATTTTGCAAGCCTCTTCCGGAACTTCCGCGTAAGGAATTCATAAACCAGCCCTGCGCCGTGAAGTGCTCCGAAGATGACAAAAGTTAGTCCTGCCCCGTGCCAGATGCCCGCTATCACAAAGGTAACAAACAAAGAGAAGACTACAGATTTTGTTCCCCAGCCTCTTGTTTCAATAGCAAGAGGTGTATATAAATAATCCCTCAACCATGTTGAAAGTGAAATGTGCCAGCGCCTCCAGAATTCGGTAATACTTTGCGAAAGCAGCGGCAGGTTAAAGTTCTCGGGCAGATCAAACCCGAGGATCTTTCCTGAGCCGATAGCCATATCCGTATACCCCGAAAAATCAAAATAAATCTGGAAATAATATAAAGCCGATGTAATAATCAAAGGAATACCTTTGAAATTACCTAGATTGCCATATACATGATTTACAATTAAAGCAATTTTATCAGCAATAACCACTTTCTTAAACAAACCCCAGGCAATGAGCTTCAGGCCGTCGGTGATTCGTTTGTAATCAAATTCATGCTTCACATTAAACTGAGGCAAAAGCGTACTACCCCTGTCAATTGGCCCTGCAAGCAATTCAGGGAAGAACAACACGAATAAAGCATATTTTCCAATATGCCGTTCCGCTTTAGTTTCGCCTCTGTAAACTTCTATAACATAGCCAATGCTTTTAAAAGTGTAAAACGATAGTCCAACTGGCAGAAGTATTTTTAGGGCAGGCAATGAGACATTAACGTTTGCAAGGTTCAGAATAGTTGAAAGGCCTTCGACAGAGAAATTGAAATATTTGAAGAAGAATAAAATGCCGAGGCTTACACCAAAACTCTGCCACGCAAAATACTTCTTTTTTTGGGGAAAATTTTCAATTAAAAGAGCTACTGTATAATCGTTTATTACGACAACAGCAACAAATATTATATAATATGGGATAAGCGACATATAAAAGTAACAGCTTGCGGCAAGCAGAAGCGCCCAGCGGAACCTGAAGGGGACTACGAAATACAAAATAACAACAATAGGGAAAAATATAATATATTCAAAGGAATTAAACAGCATTCGACCTCAATCGGAATCTATTATTTCGACTAGATGAAGCTCAGGCGAATAAAGAAATACACACAACCTGTTATCAAATGCAGGTGAATGAACCGATGCAACTTCTCTAAACTCTTGGTTCAATAGGTTTTCAATAGTAGCCTCAATATTTTTGACCTTAAAGCCCAAATGGTAATAAGAAATGCCCTTCTTAATATAATTATTGACAATTGATTTTTCGCCAATTGGTTCGATCAACTCAATAAAGAAACCAGGACTTATTTCCACAAAACAAATATCGACGCTAATATCAATTAAGTGAAAAACTTGGGAGATGTTTTTAAATCCCAGGATATCACGATATGTAACAAGAGAATTTTCGATTGACTTTACAGCACAACCAACGTGATGAAGTTCAAGTTCTTCCAATAACTCCATCCCTTATCAGTTTTTTGCCAGAATGGCTTTCGCAAGATCTCCCACATTTTTGAACTTCGCAATCTCCACACTTGTGAATCTTATTTTGAACCTCTTCTCAATTTCTGATACAAGAATTATGTGACTTAGTGAATCCCACTCCTCTATATCTGCTGCGCTTGTTTCCTCCGAGAGAAGAATATTATCGTTTTCAAAGACCTCCCTGAAAAGTGTGGTCAATTCTGCAATTGTTTCTTGCATTTGTCCCTGCCTTTTGTTTTAAATAAATATATATTTCACTATGGATCTGGCCCATCCTAATATATCACTTATATCAGCAAAGATAGCTAATCGATTAAAACACTACAACGTATATTTCTTGCACTATCCTCTCGACAATATAAGTTAATGTATCAGGCATCATTCAGAGATTTTCCTTTTTATGAACGATTTTCTTTTTTCAAATGCGTTTACATCCATCTCCCATAAACCCTTAGATTCAGAAAATCCAAAATCTTTGTAATGGTCCTTCACCATCTTATTTTTTGCGGTTGGAATGAACTCGCCGATGATTTTTTTGAACCCGTTCGAAGCCGCTGTTTCAATAATATTGTTAAGCACAAAGTTTTCCATGGTCCGTTTAAGAACCCTGCAGCTCATTATCCATGTATCAACAAAGAGGGCCTCGCCTTGTTTTTTGAGAATTATGAGGCTGATCAAACCGTAATGCCCAAACTTATCTTCAAGCGTGAAAGAAAGCGTAATATAATCATCTGAAACTGAAATTTTATGCACATCGTCTTCAGTGTACCTGATAGTCCTAAGGTTGAACTGGTTTGAACGCTGCGTAAGCTGAGCTACACGCGGAACGGTGAAACTATCAAAAGGCTTGCATTCCGATACCATTTCAAGGCTGGTCAGATATTCATCTTCATCCGCAAAAGCCTGCTTTACAACTGTACGCTGATATT
Source organism: uncultured Ignavibacteria bacterium (assembly GCA_963816535.1). Taxonomy (GTDB): domain Bacteria; phylum Bacteroidota; class Ignavibacteria; order Tepidaquicellales; family OLB5; genus CAWFKW01. Next base: position 565,425 of record CAWFKW010000003.1, read on the forward strand.
CCTGCCTGTAAAGTTCGGTTCGTTCAGAGTCTTCTTCTGAATAAGAGGATGTCTCAAAGAGATTAAGTGAGCGCAGATATGTTAAATATTCCGCCGGATCTTCGGGAAGTTCAGGTATTGTAACTTCCGGCAAGAAGCTTCTAACCATATTTCTTTCAAACGGATTATCATCCAGAAACACCATTGAATCGAAACCGATATTTAATATCTGCTGAATTTGTTTAATGTTATCAGCCTTATTATCCCAGTTCGCGTTAAATACGGCAAAGTCTTCATATGATAAAACCATATCGGGGTGATTATCAAAAGCGTTCTTTGCGACCTCAGAATCATTCTTACTGCTAACCGCCAGAATAATTCCGCGCTCTTTAAGCTGTTTCGCCCATAGCTGCAATTCAGTAAATGCCTTTCCTATCCCAAGCTCGCCTATTTCTATTCCCTCAATTCCGTCATCGCCTATTATCCCGCCCCATAGCGTATTATCCAAATCAAGTATAAGGCATTTTTTTGATTTTCCGGTCAGAGATTGAATTATATCCACAGCGCTTTTTGCGACCACCGCGGTAAAATCCAGGCTCATTGTTAAATCGGCGGTGACATAAAGCTTTGGATCAAAAGCAAAATTTATCCCGTACATGTTCTGAAGCGAACAAATGTCATTTATGTAGAGGTTCTTTAACTCCCTGCACAAATCCATGAGGCCCAGGTTTATCTTCCTTAATTGGTAAGAAAATGAAAAATCAAGCTTGTTCGAGAAGTTGCCGAATATGTTATCGTTAATTTCCCCGAAGTTGAAGAAAATTATTTTGCACTTCAGGCGTTCGCTGATTGTGGTAATAAGCGGCCTGATCCCTGCCAGAACATTCCCGGCAAACCCGTTTTTTTCCTCCTGAGAGGTCTGGAAATATTCATTTAGCAGTTTCTGCGTTGATTGGAATAATATTACATATTCCGGATTGGACGTGTAAAGCTCTGAAGAAGAATCTATTACTTCATGTTCTATTTGATTGTATTCGGCTTCAAATATTTCAAGGTTAAGCCCCGCGTCGTAGCCGTAACCTCTAAGAGCCTGAACCAGAAATTGTGTGGCAGAATCTCCTAACACCGCTAGTTTTTTTATGGGAAAGGCGGTAAAATCCTTCTTTAAATTTCTTTTTAGTTCGATAAAGCTTTTAACAGGCGCCGGCATAAGTACTAAAATTTAGACATAGATAGCGGAAAATTTCCGTTTTTTCAATGCAAAGGGGAAACGGTTCCAAGTTGCAGGTTTCAAGTTGCAGGTTTCAAGTTGCAGGTTTCAAGTTGCAAGTGGCAGGTTGTTCCGAAGGGACGGCTTCGGCGCAGGCTAGAGCGAGGGAATAAACTATTTTAAATATCCCTTCGAAACACAACTAAATGAAAAGGCCGCTAAAAACAGCCCTTAACTTGTAACTTGCCAAACTGTAACCTGTAATTTATTATTCTATCTCCGCTTCGTGGCCCCCTTCATTCCACGTAAACGGATAATCCGGCCTGTCGAATTCCTTAGCATACGTTGTTAATTTTAAAGGATGGAATGTATCAAGCATAACAGCCAGCTCAAGCGTTTCTTTTTTACCGATGCTCGCTTCGGCAGTGCCGGGATGCGGGCCGTGAGGAATTCCGCCCGGATGCAAAGTGAATGAAGCAATATCAACTCCCTTACGCGACATAAAATTTCCATCAACATAATACAGCACTTCATCGCTATCAATGTTGCTGTGATTGTACGGCGCGGGAATTGCCTCAGGGTGATAATCAAACAACCTCGGACAAAATGAACACACAACATAATTGTGTCCTTCAAATGTCTGGTGAACCGGCGGGGGCTGATGTATTTTGCCTGTGATAGGCATAAAATCATTTATATTAAATATCCATGGATAGAAATATCCATCCCACCCGACCACATCGAACGGATGAAAATCATAAACGTATTCATGCAGACAATTTGATTTCTTTATCTTTACTAAAAACTCGCCCTTCTCATCTTTAGTAACAAGAACGCCAGGCAAACGGAAATCGCGCTCGCAATATGGCGAGTGTTCCAGTAATTGGCCGTGCGTGTTGCGGTATCTCTTTGGCGTTTCAACCGGACTTGGCGATTCAATAACAAGCAGTCTTGTCTTTCCGGTATTAAAAGTATATTTATGTATCACTCCGCGCGGGATAACAATGTAATCGCCTTCATGAAAAGGCAGCGAACCATACTGCGTTTCAAGCGTGCCTTTGCCTTCATGTATAAAAATAATTTCGTCGCCCTCGCCATTCTTATAAAAATAGTCCATATCATCTTTAGGATTGCAGATACCGAGGGATACATCATTATTGAACATTAAAACTTTTCTTCCTGATATTGGGTCGCCTTCGGGTTTCGCGTCAAGCGTTCTGATGTGAAAATGTCGAAGAGTTTTTTCCTCCCATACTTCCCTCTTGATCTCTGTAAATCCTTTTATAGTTTTTACTTTTGTCGGCGGATTGATATGATACAGAATTGAAGATACCCCTGAGAAGCCTTCGGTTCCTATTACCTGCTCTTTATATAAAGAGCCATCCGGCTTTTTAAACTGAACGTGGCGCTTTTGCGGTATCTTTCCTAACTTATGATAATGAGGCATCTTTTAAAATTACTAATTACTAATGACTAAAGAACGAATAATGAATAAAAAAATATTAACAATTGACTACTAACTATTAACAATTGACTACTAACTATTAACTATTAACTGTCTGTGTCTATCGATCCAATATGCCCATGGAATTAGCAGCCATAGCGTTAGGCCGGTATATTCAAGCATGCTTTCATTCGGAGGCGGCGGGCCAAAAATAGCCAGCGCGTAGGAAACCGAAAGAAATATCACAAGAACCAGCAAAGCATATTTTCCGATTCTATCTTTTGGTTTGGTAGTTTTATAATAGATAAAAACACCGCCAAAGAAAATAACACATTCCAGTATTAATGTAGCCGCCAGATTGTTCCACAACCCTAATCCAACAAACGGGCCGTTTGGAAATATCGGCAGATCCGGCCTGTGTACAAGAAAATCCAGTAACCAGTGGCTAACAACCAACAAGCCGACAATTATCGCATTCTTTAAATTCTTCCTGAATGCAAAATAAACAAGGGCAAGCAATAAAGACCATCCGAGCTGAAAAGCCAGGCTGTGAGTATACGGATAATGGTCAAAATTTAACGGCGTTGAGATGGTGTTACCCGGGTCGATAGTAACATGCTCCACATTCAAAATAAGCAATATGGGCCATAGTAAATCAGCCCATTGAGCTGCTAGAAAAAACGTTCCCAGCGAAACCTGCGGAGCAGGCTTTTTTGCGGCAAATCCAACGCCAAAATGACCCAAAAACATGAATAATCAATGAGAAATTAAAAATTTAGAATTACGAATTAAGATCGCAGATCCAGACTTGTCAATTTGTTTATTTATAGCGTCTTCGTCTCCGCTCAGACTGACAATTGCTTTTTGTTTAATTAATTAAATACTGATTGCAAATTGTTTGTCTGTGAATCCGCAATCGCAAATCTCAAATCCCAAATCTAAAATCTAAAATCAGAGCGTTCCTCTAAGTTCCTGTTCTCTTTCAATCGCTTCAAATAAAGCTCTGAAGTTCCCTTTTCCGAAACTCTTTGCGCCTTTGCGCTGAATTATCTCGAAGAACAATGTAGGGCGGTCCTCAACCGGCTTGCTGAACAGCTGCAAAAGGTACCCGTCTTCATCCCTGTCTACAAGCACCCCAAGTTTGCTGAGCACGCCCATATCTTCATCAATCTTTCCAACCCTTGATTCAAGCTCGTCATAATATGCCTGGGGCACTTTCAGAAATTCAAGTCCTCTTCTCATAAGCTCGGTTACCGTTTGTGCAATATTGGTTGTGCTCATCGCTATGTGCTGGCATCCGGCTGAGTGATAAAAATCAAGATATTCCTCCACCTGTGATTTTTTCTTACCCGGGGCAGGCTCGTTGATTGGGAATTTTATTTTTCCTGTTCCGTTTTGCATCACTTTGCTCATAAGAGCCGTATAATCTGTCGATATGTCTTTATCATCGAATGAAAGAAGCTGGCTGAATCCCATAACTTCCGCATAGAATTTTACCCAATCATTCATCCTGCCAAGCTCAACATTGCCAACCATGTGGTCTATAGAACGCAGTCCCACGTTTTCAATTCCAACAATGGCTTTCTTCTCCGCGCTTACAAAACCGGGAAGAAAAATTCCTTTATAATTTTTGCGTTCAATGAAAGAGTGAATTGTATCTCCGTAGGTCTTTATTGCGGAACGGATAATATATCCGTTTGAGTCTTCATACTTAGTAGGCTCCATTACAGGCTGGGCGCCGCGTTTTGTAGTTTCGGCAAAAGCGCTTGTTGCGTCGTCCACTTCCAGCGCAATATCCCTTACCCCGTCGCCGTGCTGCCGCACATGGTCAGAGATATATGAATCGGGATGGTACGCGCTGGTAAGGACAACCCTAATCTTGCCCTGTTCAAGCACATAAGAAGCATGTTCCCTGTTTCCTGTTTCAAGCCCTGAGTAAGCAGTGAGCTTAAAACCCATAACATACTGGTAGTACAATGATGACTGCTTGGCATTACCCACGTAGAATTCAATATGGTCCCAAGCCTTTAGCGGAAGAAAATCTTCCGCTTTGCCGTTGATTTTTTTAGTTTCCTGCTCTTTGGTTGTTTGCATTGTTCTATACAATTAATTTCCCGAATATAAAAATTTTAGGTTATTAATTGTATGTCATAACAAATAGCGCTAATCCGGAACTCCCGGCGCAAATTTCCTCACTTTATAAGTAAAACCAAGATTTTTCTCAAATAGCGCCTGGAATTCTCCGTTCCATCCGCCGCCCGGAGCCTCCACAATAACCGGCTGAAGCCACTGGCCGTCCCACGAAGAGAGTATTCCGCAGCTTGCACACCTTGTGAGAATGCCGTCTTCGTTCTCAACCACTTCAAGCGCGCCCTGGCATTGCGGGCAAAGCGTTGGCACAGGATTTTTAGGCTCCGCTGCAGAAGACGCAAATCCAAGCGACTGCTCAATCATAGTGCGCATGGAATCATCAACGTCATAAGGCTGCCAATTGCCCGCAACGTTCATAAATAAGCTTTTGCATTCTTTACAGCGGCCATACATTCCGCCGGGGGCCATTTCGAGCTCCCCGCTGCAGTTCAGACATTGCATATCATAGTTCCTTTCAAATTAATTGCAGTAAATTGTTTTCAACACAATAAGAATAAAATAATGTGATGTGAATTTCAAGAAACAAATAGCCGGGATTTGCGGAAAAAATACCGCGAATGTTTCTGAATACCGGATGATTTCAAATCCTGCAAAAGGAACCCTAAATTTATAATCTTTGAATATGACAATTATTATCGATAATTTTGTATAAATTGGATACAGTCAGAACATTTATATCCCTGAACATTAGCGAAACTGTAAAGGGGAAGCTGGCGCTGGTGCAGAGGGACCTGACAGGCTTGCTTTCAGATTACCGCGTGAAATGGGAGAATCCCAAAAAGTTTCACTTAACTTTAAGATTTTTAGGGGATTTAAACTCAGCGGAAATTAATGACCTCGCTAAAGACTTATCCAGGATCAAGGCAGGGTTTGAACACATAGTATATTTTACGGAGTCGATAGGTTTTTTTCCAAACGCAAGATATCCGAATGTTGTTTTTGTCGACCTGGTTGAAAAAGGCAGCTCGTGCGAGCCACTAGTCGATAAGATAGATAAGACTATAGCGGAATACGGAATCACACCGGATAAGAAATTTGTTCCGCATGTCACGATGGGCCGGTTCAGGAGGGACCGGCGGCTGGCCCTGACGGGCGGGATAAAAGTTGAAGTTCCGAAGATGGAAATTATGTTCGAAAACTTTCATCTTATGAAGAGCGTGCCTGTTGATTCAGGCACAGTTTACGAAGAGATAAAAAATTTCAGATTCGAAAAATAAATAACAGAAGCATTAATGCCCATATACGAATATCAATGCCAGAACTGCGGATACTTATTTGAAGAGCTCCAGTCAATGAAGGAAGAGCCTCTGGTAAAATGCCCCAATTGCGGGAAGAACCAGCTCAAGAAACTTATCGGCTCAGGGGGCATTATCTTCAAGGGCAGCGGATTTTATCAAACTGACTACAAGAAAGCAGATTCGAAAAAAGAGAACATAGATACAACTTCATCGCCTGTTATCGAATCGAAACCGGCTAAAACTGACTCTAAGTCAAAATCCAAAAAAGAGTCCAAATCAGATAAGAAAAAATAAATATTAATGTATACAGCAGATTACAGCAAGCTTCCGAATTTCAGCAAATTATTTCTGGATTATGTTTCGGGCGACGATGAAACGTCCGGTAAACTAAAGCCTTTCTTTAACGCGCATTTCAGGTCAAACGAAGATTTCTTCAAAGTTATTGACAGCAAGATCCAGAATTATAACGCCAACAGGTATTTTGATAAAACGGCGCTGATAGAAATACTTAAACGGCAGAATGTCGAGTTCGGCGGCGGCGATAAAACAGCATCGCACATTGAACTGCTGAAAAATGAAGACACGTTTGCCATTGTCACGGGGCAGCAGGTTGGACTTTATACAGGCAATATGTATACCATCTTCAAAACTATCACCACAATAAGGCTGGCGGAGAATCTGAAGACTCGCTTCCCGCAATTTAATTTTGTGCCTGTGTTCTGGCTGGAAAGCGAGGACCATGACTTTGAAGAATCGAACCATGTGCACATAATTAACAAACAGAATGAACTTGTGCGGGTAGGATTTGATGACCCTGCCGCGGAAGGCGAAGAGGAAGCGCCGAAGCGAAGCGCAGTTCCTGTGGGCGGCATCAGGTTTGATGAATCGATCGAGCTAATAAATGCACAGTTGTTCGAGGCCCTGATGGAAACAGATTATAAAGAAAATATAAAACAAACCGTAAATTCATTCTACCGGCCCGGTAACGATTATAAAACTGCATTCGCGGGAATGCTGAATTCGCTTTTCCCTGATAGCGGGCTTGTGTTTATAGATTGTTCCGACAAAGAAGTTAAGCGCCTGCTTACGCCCGTTTTTGAAAAGGAGCTGATGACCTCACCCAGGCTTTGCGAGGCATTAATTGATACCAGCGCGGAACTCGAAAAAAATTACGACCTGCAGGTTAAGCCAAAAGTAATAAACCTGTTCTTTATTCATAACGGAAACAGGCTTCTGATAGAGCCGCGCGATAATGACCGATTTGCTCTGAAGAACTCCAAACGAAGGTTTGACCGTGAAGAATTAATGAATATTTTGTTTGAGAATCCTGAGTTATTCAGCCCAAACGTTGTATTGAGGCCCATTTGTCAGGATTATTTGCTTCCGACCGTGGCGTATGTAGGCGGGCCCTCAGAGATTTCATATTTTGCGCAGTTTAAATCGGCTTACAATCATTATGACCTTACGATGCCCGTCATATACCCGCGCGCGTCCGCTACAATACTTGAGAACAAAATTACAAAGTTTGTAAAAAATTACGGCGTGAGCTTTGAAGAAATATTCGACCACAAAGCGCTGATAACGAAAGTAGTCAACAAGCTTTCAGAGGTTAAGATTGACGATGAAGTTTCCAAAGTGCAGGATGAGCTGAACAAGGCTTTTTACGAATTAAAGAACATGACCGCAAAAGTGGACCAGACTTTACTGAGCGGCGTTGATAACCTGAAAGAAAGAATGAACCAGAACCTTGAGCAGTTTAAAGGTAAGCTCATTAACGCTCAGGCTAAAAAAAGCGACGTTGCAACAACCCAGATAGATAAGGTTGTGAATAACATTTATCCTGACCATACTTTGCAGGAAAGGGTTATAAACATATTGTATTTTATGAACAAATACGGCGGGAATTTCATTAATAAGCTTTTCAGCGAGATTGAGATAGATAATTTCAATCATGAGGTAATCGAAATCGGCGGAAATGAATGATAAATCAGCCAATCAAGGAAAATATAAAAAGATATTAGTAATTCGTTTTTCCTCGCTAGGAGACATAATACTTACAACCCCCCTGCTGAAGATCCTCAAAGAAAACTTCCCCGATTCCAAAATTGATTACTGCACAAAAGAAGAATACCGCGAAATATTGTGCTTAAATCCAAACTTAAATAAAATTATTACAGTTGGCGAAGACTTTGATTTTAAGCGGCTTAAATTACTTAAGGATACTCTTAAACAGCATGAATATGACTTAATAATTGACGCGCACAACAATCTAAGAACGTTTTATTTAAGGCAATTTTTAACATTTGGTTCTAAGGTCCTTAAATTCAAAAAGTATTCTTTCAGAAAATTTATGCTGGTAAAATTCAAGATTAATTTGATGAAGAACCCGCCAACTATTTCAGAAAGATATGTGGAAATAGTGGCAAAAATCACGGACGGCAAGCCTGCAAGACATCTACCGGAAATTATTACAGACCAAAGCTCTAAACAAAAAATTGACAACATACTTAAAGAGCTGGGGATTAAAAATAAAATAATTGCCATAGCCCCTGCGTCAAAGCATTTCACAAAGACTTATCCCGCAGAATTATATTCAGAACTTATTAATAAAATCAGTAAAGATTATTCAATTGCGCTTGTTGGAAAGGGAAATGACATAATGGCCATTCAGAGAATAATGGAAAACGCGGGCGACAATGTTATTAATCTTTGCAGCAGGCTCAGCGTAACAGAACTTGCTGAATTATTTAAAAGAAGTTCACTTTTCATAGGCGGAGACACAGGACCCATGCATATTGCTGAAGCTGTTAATGTTCCTATAATTATGCTTGCAGGTTCATCCGTTAAGGAGTTTGGTTTTTATCCGCAATCAGATAAATCTTTCATAATCGAAAATAACAATTTGAACTGCCGCCCGTGCTCGCACATTGGAAGAAGCTCCTGCCCGAAAGGACACTTCAAATGCATGGTTGATTTGAAACCGGCAGATATTTTAAAAGTTGTTCAAATTGAGTTACTTAATTAGAACCCCCGCCGAAGCGCCTGCCTGCTGCAGGCAGGGGACTACCGATAAAATAATTATCGTTATTTCATTAACACCATCCTTTTAGTCTCGACGCTTCGGCTTAGCTCAGCGCTTTCTGTTACAAGCTGATAAAAATAAATCCCGCTGGCATAATTACTACCGTCCCATTCAACTTCATAGCTGCCGGGTTTTAGCTGCTCGTTTACTAGCGTTGCAACCTCCCGGCCAAGAACATCGAAAATTATCAGTCGTAGGGAACGGTCGCGACCGTTCCCTAATGCAGGCACATCAAATTTAATCTTTGTGTTTGGATTAAATGGATTGGGGTAGTTTTGGAAAAGAGAATACGCAATTGGGATTTCTGATGATAATTCTTTTATTCCTAGCGGATCACCACCATTATTGGTTCCAATAATAATTCCAGAAAAATTTTCTCCACCAACAGCCCAGCCCGAATTTTGATTCACAAAATAGATTGAATTTATATATTGATAATATCCTCCAATCCTTGATTGTATTGCCCAATTCATTCCACCGTTTGTTGTTTTCAGAACTGTTGCAGAATCATAGCCACCCCCCAGCCAACCTGTATTTTGATTAACAAAAAAAATCGTATTAAAATATACGTTACTATTTACATATAAATTAGACCAAGTTAATCCTCCGTTTACTGATTTAATAATATTATGAGGGCCATCTATTGCCCAACCAAAACTGGCATCAACAAAATTTAAGTCATGAATTACATTTGAAGTTCCATCAGGAATATTAAACCAATTTAATCCGGCATTTGTCGTTTTTAATGCTAATTGGTTTCCCGCAACCCACCCTGTATTATCATTTATAAAATATTTTGTATAAAGTTCTGAATTTGGTAAGTTAAACTGAAGATTCCAATTAGATCCCCCATTTGTTGTTTTAAGTATAACTGAGCCATTTCCGGTAATCGCGCCGCCTATAGCCCATCCGGTATTCTGATTTAAAAAGTAAATTGATTTTAGCCAATGGTTGGGTGCAACTGATTGGATTATCCAGTTTATGCCTCCATCTGTTGTTTTATAATAAATAGACGCTTCAGAAGGATACCATGTTCCACCAACCGTCCATCCGATATTAGTATCTATAAAAAATACTGAAGATAAAGTCATACTATTGCCTTCAAACTGAGTAAACCAGTTAAGACCACCGTTTGTAGATTTCAATATTAATGAATTTTGACCAACAGCCCAGCCGGAGGATTGATTTACAAAAAAAACAGAATATAAAGGTTGATTTCCTGTCCAACGGACAGTCCATTGTGGATATAAATTTTGTGAAATGAATAAAAAAAGACTCGTTAAAATAATTAATATTTTTTTCATTTTATCAACATCATCTTTCTTGTTTGAGTATATTGTTCTGTGATTAATTGCAAAAAATAAATTCCGCTGGCATAATTACTGCCATCCCACTCAACTTCATAGCTGCCGGGTTTAAGCTGTTCGTTGACAAGCGTTGCAACTTCGCGGCCAAGGACATCATAAATAACAAGTTTAGCATTACTCGATTTGGGCACATCAAACTTAATCTTTGTGCTTGGGTTAAATGGGTTGGGGTAGTTTTGCAATATATAAAATTTATAAGGGCTTGACGTTGAAATTTGACTAACAAATGTGACTCCCCCAATTGTTGTTTTAATAATAGTTCCAATATTACCTGCGGCCCAACCTATTAATGAATCTACAAAGAAAATCGAATTCAATGTTGAGTTGATTGGAGTAGCGTTACTAAACCAATTATTTCCCGTGCTATTTGTCTTATATACATATCCATCTGAAGTGCAGGCCCATCCTGTCTTTGCGTTTACAAAACATAAGCAATTGAAATGGCTTCCGATTGGAGTTTCACTCCAGTTAATTCCCCCGTTAATAGTTCTGTAGACAGAGTTACCGGACTTACCAATAACGAATCCTGTATCAAACGATGGGAAACTTATACTATACATAGTATTTGCATTAAGAACGCTATATTCGGAGTAAACAGTTGTCCAACTGGCGCCTCCATCAGTAGTCTCCCCAATAAATACCCATTGATTTGTAGGTATAGGGAATCCCTGCGGTTGCCTGGTCGTCACCCAACCCGTAAGCGCGTTATTAAAAAAGGATGATGTGGTAGTGAATGGCGGTGTGTATGCAGTTTGAGTCCAACTATCCCCTTTATTAGTGGTTTTTTCAAGCCAAAAAGCATCACACCCATATAATGTTACGCTGTCTGCTATGTAACAAGAAATCAAACCTCTTGCATACACTTCATGCCATGATAATCCTCCATTGGTAGTTTTGTATGTACTGTCGGCAAAAACAAGTCCAGTGTTTTGGTCAAAGAACCTTGCATTTGTGATACTTTGCGATGCATAAGGACCCGGAACATTAAACCAAACATTCCCGCCATTAGTAGTTTTTAATAAAACTCCTCCGTTGCAAGAAGCAAATCCTATATTGGAATTGACAAAATAAATATCATTAATAGTCAAGGTTGTTCCACTGTTTTGAACTACCCATGATTGGGTAAAAATGTTAAAAGGCGATAAAATCATAAAAGCAAACACAAATATTTTCATTGTTTTTGACCCCATTATTTTATTAAAACCATCCTTTTTGTTTCAGTGAATTGTTCCGAAACAAGCTGATAAAAATATATCCCGCTGGCGTAATTAGACCCTTCCCATTCCACTTCATAGCCGCCCGGTTTGAGCTGCTCGTTTACAAGCGTTGCGACTTGGCGGCCGAGAACATCGTATATAATTAACTTGGCGTTACTCCATTTTGGGATATCAAACTTGATCTTTGTACTTGGATTGAACGGATTGGGATAGTTTTGGTGAAGATTGAATTTCGACGGAATTACTCTGCTTATCTCACTTATCCCAATAGGCGTATAATCAGAAGTCACAATAGCGCCATTATCTCCAACAACCCAGACTTTCTGGCTGTTGAGGAAAAAAGAACCGTAATAATTTATGCCGCTTAAGTAAGGCGCCAAATTCCCCGACCAAGACTTGCCGGTGTCTGCCGAAACATAAATACCTCCGCCGCCCTGGCTTGTTGCACAAAAGTTCTGTTTATTAAATACGGAAACTGAGTTTAGCGGACTATAGTAACCAGTTGAGGAGGATTCGAATGCAACAGACCACGATGCTCCGCCATCAGTTGTTCTGTAAATTCTGCGCCTTGTTATTTCGTAATATGGATACTGATAGTACTGATAATTTCCGGCTAATATGCCGACGTTTGAGTTAACGAAAGAAACAGAATTATAATAATCTGAACTTGCCGGCGATATTGAAACCCAATTGACACCCAAATTAGTTGTTTTGAAGGCCGCTCCGCTATCGCCGCAAACATAACCGGTGTTCGGGTTCACGAAATCTATCGAATTGAAATTTCTGCTTGTGAACTGCGGTAAATTTATCCAGCTGGCGGCGCCATCTGATGTGGACGAAATTGAACCGTTGTTTCCTGCCAGCCATCCGTGAAGCTCATCTATAAAGCACATTGAGTTGGATGGTAGATTCGCTATTTGAATCATGTTCCAATTTCCCCCGCGATTGGTTGTTTTCAGTATCATCCCTCCCGAACATGATACCCAGCCGGTCATATCGTTTATAAAGAATATATGTGTCAAATTGCCCGAACCGGGATTTGGAACCGACGCCCAGTCAATTCCTCCGTCTGTTGTTTTCAGGATCAATCCATTATCCGATACTATCCATCCTGTAACAGCATCATTGAAAAAAACTGAATTGAATTTAGCTGAAACAGGATTGTTCTGAGTAAACCAGTTATTTCCTCCGTTGGTTGTCTCAATTATCTGGCCGGAAGAAGTAGTAATCCAACCTGAATTCAAATCCTTAAAGCAAAGGTAATCGAGATTCCCTGAAGTCCCTGTACTTTTTAAGGTCCAGCTGAGCCCGCCGTTGGTTGTTCGCAACAAATGGCGATAATCTGTTATCACCCATCCTGAAAGGCTGTCTTCAAAAACTGCCTGCTTAACGTTATCATAAGCATACGGCATTGTATACATAGTCCAGTATGCTCCTGCGTTTGTTGTTACTGCGATTGAGCCGGGGTTCAGCCAAATCCATCCGTTATTTCTGTTAATAAAGTATATAAGAGATACTTCTTTTATTGTGGACAGATCAAGAACTGTCCATGTATTTCCGCCATCGGTAGTTCTGGCCACTTTTCCGGAATCCATGCCAATGCAAACGTAGTTAGTATCGCTCACGAAAATTGAAGACATCGGCCTCTTTTCGTAACCTGTAACTGACTGCGAAACCCAATTTAAACCAAAATTTGTAGTTTTATAAACTGTTGGATATGGACAATTCGTTTCGTTAGCAATAGCCCATCCGGTAGTTCGGTTTGCGAAACAAACATCCGTTACTTCGACCGGATATACTTCTTTGGTTATCCAGGTGTTTCCTCCTGTGCTGGTAAGAATTATACTCTCGCTCCCATTGGATGCAAAACCGTAAAGGCTGTCAAGATAGAAAAACTTGCCGGTTACATAAGATGTTAAAGGAGTATTCATAATAGAAGGGTACCCCCAATTTAATCCTCCATTGGTGGTTTTATAATAAATTCCATTTCCATAAACCCAGCCGGTCCTTTGATTCATAAAATGTACGGTATACATCGGTTCCACAACGGATTCAAAAACCCACTGTGCATAGCCATTGCCGGAATGAAGTGAACCGAGCAATAAGATGAAAGCAACGGTTTTGATCAATTTCAAAGATGATATTTTCATGAGCAACTCTTCTGCATTACAAAAAAATTAAATTCTTATTTTATTAAAACCATCCTTTTTGTTTGAATGAATTGTTCCGAAACAAGCTGATAAAAATAAATACCGCTCGCGTATTTACTTCCATCCCATTCAACTTCATAGCTGCCGGGCTTAAGCTGTTCATTAACAAGCGTTGCCACTTCGCGGCCCAGGACATCGTAAATGACAAGTTTAGCATTACTCAATTTTGGCACGTCAAATTTTATTTTTGTAGTCGGGTTAAATGGGTTGGGATAGTTTTGATGTAAATAATAATGTTGAGGAACAATAGCTCCAATTTTTTGAATTCCAATTATTTCACCGGCAGTTGTTGTTTTCATTATCTTGCCTTCATCGCCCACAATCCATCCTGTATCAGGATTAACAAACCAAATATTATTAAAACCTAAATATGAGCCTGTTTCAGCACTTATCCATGTCCAGCCCCCGTTTGTTGTCTTCATGGGTTTACCGCCTGATAATAACCATCCATTATTGATATCATTAAATTTAATAATAGAAATAGGCTGAAAATAACTTGCCTGAACGGTCCAATTTGCTCCCCCGTTTGTGGTTTTGCTTACGCTTACGCCTCCAATCCAGCCCGTTTGGTCATTTACAAAACTCATTGCTTCAATAGATTGAGTCGTATCGATTCTGTTATCGACCCAGTTATTTCCCCCATTAGTTGTTTTAAAAATATGCCCTCTATCTCCAACAATCCAGCCCGTGTTAGAGTTTATAAAGTCAATCGCATTCAAATCTCCAATTGTGCCGCTGAGTTGTGTAATCCAATTGCTTCCACCATTTGTTGTTCCATAAATCTTGTTTACATAGCATCCCCAGCCTGTATTAACATCTACAAAAAATATTGACGATATAGGTACAGTTGTAAACAGCGATGCCCAGTATGAACCTCCGTTAGTTGTCTTTTTCAGCTGCGCGGAGGATAAAACGGTCCAGCCCGTTTGATCATTTACGAAAAAAATCTGCATTACATTCGATGGGGAAGCGTTAATTGGCTCGGACGTCCACGAGCTTCCCCCGTCCGAAGTTTTCAAAACAACCCCGGGGATTCCGAACACCGCGTTTCCTCCCGATACCCAACCTGTATTTTCGTTTACAAAAAAGACAGAATATACATTGGCTTCGGTAACTGAAGATGACTCATTAATCCAATTGGATCCGCCGTTAGTTGTCCTTAAAATAACGTCATTGCAAAATCCGTTAGCCCATCCTGTATTATTATCAATAAAATGAATTGATATAAGGCTCTTGTTGAAACCACTTACAATCTGAGACCAGTTAGCTCCTCCGTCTGTTGATTTATAAATATCTGCGTTTGAAGTTGTTAACCACAGATTAAGAGAATCTCTCACCTGAAGTGAAATTATGCCATCACTAATACCGGTATTTTGCAGTATCAGATTATTTCCGCCGTCGGTCGTCTTATAAATTACGCTGCTGCTTCCGCTGTTGGCGCCCGCGAACCAAATATTGTTTGAACCGGAAAAACTTATGCAGCTGAAACTATATCCAGATCCGTAAAAGGACAGATCCTGCCAGAAATCACCACCATCAGTTGTTCTGTAAAAAGCCCCCGCATCTCCGACAACGTAACCGGTCAGATTATTGACAAAACAAATATCATAAAAAAAAGTATAATCATATGTTGAAACTCTTCGACGCAGCCAGTTAGCTCCTCCGTCAGTTGTTCTGTAAACATAATCTAAAGAACAAGCGAGCCACCCTGTTAAGGCATTTACAAAATAAATTGAGTTAGGCATACCGCTTGAATCAGCTGTCTGAGTTGTCCAGTTGCTCCCTCCATCGGTAGACTTCAGAACTGCATTTGGAAAACCAACCACCCAGCCGGTATAGTTGTTTATGAAGAACGGCCTATGCAAAATCTTTTCAGTTCCAACAGTCTGGACGTTCCAATTCAATCCTGCATTCGACGTTTTCATAATAACTCCGGCCATACCAACCGATATGATTGTGTTCTGGTCAAAAACAAAACTGTAATAAATATCATTCCCTTGCGGTAATGGGTTTTGCCAATACCACCCTGATTGAGATATAGAAATTCCTGTTACGGAAAGAAAGATTAGAAATGCAGCAAAAGTAGTTTTCATAACAAAAGGCGTTATAATTATTCAAATATAATGCACAAATCCCGCAAATTGTACTCAATTCAAAGTCATAATTTTACAATTATTTGGGCATTTTTACGTATTATCTTTAATGTTACGGCTTATATTTTTATATTTGCTGATATTAACGCTCACATCATCATATCTCAAAAGGCAAAATCCATAATCATAGAGTTTGAAGAATAATACCGGCAATACTTTGAAGAAAAAATTCCGATTCCGCATTGACAGAAAAGAATTTTATAGCGAACTTAAATACTACGTTAGAGGCATGTATCATAAATTTGATGAGGACCCAGTGTGGATACTGTCTTCAAGCATCGCTTTCAACATTGTTATCTGCGCCATTCCGTTCACCCTGATTTTGCTCTCTGTATTGGGATTATATCTCAGCTCCGAAAACACCGCCGCGAGAATTAACGCTTATTTGGGGCATACCCTTGGATTGCCGCCTGAAATAAGAGCTAAAGCTATGGCTATAATTCAGGGCAGGACATCTGAGATATCTAATAACATTACCCTGACTGCAATAATTGGAGGTATCGGAATTTTCTGGACCGCCAGCGGCTTGTTCAGCGCCATGCGCGACGTTCTGAACAGGGTTTATAAAACCAAGCTCGTCGTCTTTTATGTGTGGGGAAAACTGAAAGATATTGCTATGGTTCTGCTTGTGTTTTTATTTTTCTTATTGTCGTTTGCTTCCACAATTATAATTTCAATTATCAGGGCGCTTGATAAAACTGTGCTAAACGGACTCATTCACGAGTACCCGATATTGCAGCGCTCAATCGGATTTACGCTTGGATTAATATTTTCATTTATAATGTTCTATTTGATATATAAACTTGTTCCAAACGGCAAAGTGCATACAAAAATAGCCCTGGTATCTGCTTTTACAGGCGCTTTCCTTTGGGAAGTTCTGAAAAATCTCTTTTCATACTATCTTGTAAATGTTGCCAACTATGCAGCAGTTTACGGAACTTATGCCGCGATAGTGGCTCTGATATTCTGGATCTACTATTCGTCATTTGTATTTGTGCTTGGCGCCGAAATGGGACAGCTTTACAATGAAAAAATTCTTTTAAATAAATAATAAAACTTGGAACAAAGAAAACTATACCGCACACTGGAAAACGCTATTAAGCACTCACCAAACTTCAAGAATGAAAAGGATATGCTCAGCTATATCCTTAAAGAAATTATCGACCATGAAGATATAAATATAATCGGCGGGCGGATATGGGAGCTTAGCGAGAACAGAACTTATTACATGATGATAGAACAGCACGGCGAGGTCGAGAAGATCAAGCGGGGATACTCAATCAAAACATCGGAATACCCCATTTACTATGAGGTTGGCAGAAACCGCTCTGTGCTGTCAAAAGAAACGGATAAATATTTATTTGACAGGGGCATTAACCTGTTTTCCGCTACGGGCGTTGGTGAAAGATTCAAAGTTAAAGATAAGGATGACAAGGACCAGTATTTATACGAGTATCTTCTGGCCCTCAACTCAAAAGAGCTTAACGTGGCGTTCCTCAACACGCTGAATATTATCAGCACTGCTGTTAGCTCGATGCTGCGCTCAAGGCGGATAGAGAAAAAAGCGAGAGCAATTGAAAAGGACCTGGAGAAAGCGCGCGAGATACAGCAGAGCATTTTGCCCGAGCATGAATATAATTTCGGCAATTATGAATTGTTCGGGATCTCGATCCCCGATAGAATTGTGGGCGGCGATTTTTTTGATTACATCCGCGCAACTAATGAAAGCGACAGGCTCGGAGTCGCTATAGGCGACGCCGCATCCAAGGGATTTTCGGCGGCGGCGCAGGCTCTTTACGTTTCAGGGGCGCTTAAAATGGGAACGGAAAACGAGCTCAAAATGAGCTCAGTAATGAAAAAAATCAACAACCTTGTATACAAAGTGTTCCCGTATGAAAGATTTGTAACTCTTTGTTATCTTGAAATTTATAACGATAGCCGCGGACTGTGTATGTATATAAATGCCGGGCACAACTCGCCTTTTCATTTAAGATATTCTGAAACTAAAATCGACACTATTGACTCTACCGGCCCGGTGCTGGGCCCCGCCCCCGACCAGGAGTATACCATGGACTCGTTTAATATCAACGTAAACGACTCCCTGCTCTTATATACCGACGGTATAGTAGAGGCGACAAATAATAAATTCGAGTTCTACGGCGAAGAGAGGCTGAAACAGGCTTTAATTGAAAACAAGGACCGTTCGGCGCGGGAGATTGCAAATAACATCATAGAAGACGTGCAGAAATACTCCGCAAAGGGCAAGTATTCAGACGACAGAACGGTCGTCGTTATCAAGAGAATTAAATAAAAAAAATCATTAAATTTGTATGATTGAACTTTAAAGCATCGTTCCATCTGAGTCTCTCCGCAGGAGGACTCAGATGTTTTTGAAGCAAGATTTTCCTCCCTTAGGGAGACTCAGAGCGGACAGAAAGAAATTAAAATAATTAACAAACTTAAATAACATAATATTAATGGATCCCCGTTTTCACGGGGATGTAAACTGAAAGAAAAAACATGAATATTCCGGAAGATCTGAAATACACAAACGACCACGAATGGATAAGAGTGGAAGGCAGCATTGGAACGGTTGGACTCACTGATTATGCCCAGGGCGAACTTGGCGATATAATTTATCTTGATGTGCCGAATTTAGGAAACGTAAAACAGGGCGAATCATTTGGAACGATAGAGGCAGTAAAAACTGTAGCGGATATGAACGCCCCGGTATCGGGAAAAATTACTGAGATAAACGCCGCGGTAAACGATAATCCTGCATCAGTAAACCAGGATCCTTACGGCGCAGGGTGGATGGCTAAGATTGAATTATCAAATCCATCTGAGCTTGATTCGCTTTTAACTCCTGCCGCGTACAAAGAATTGGTTGGAGCATAAAAGTAAGCTAAATGTCTAAGTTACGATAAACTAAGAAAGGCATTATCTATTTGATAATGCCTTTCTGTTTTAAAGACGACTTGTCCCATCTGAGTCTCTCGAAGAGAGGATGATAAGCATAGATTTTATATTTAAAATCCTGACAGGATTCCAAAGGCCTGTCAGAATTAAAGTCCCGCCAAATGCGCAAGTAATTAATTCATTTGACTACTTCATCAACATCAGTTTCTTCGATTCAGTATAGTCTCCAACAGTAAGTACATAATAATAAATACCGCCGGCGAAATTCGAAGTATTCCACGATGCTGCGTGACTGCCTGCACTTAGCCGCTCATTTATCAAAGTTGCAACTTCCTGCCCGCGGGAATTATAAATGACCAATTTAACATTTGACATTTTAAGATTATCGTCAGATGGAATATTAAATTTGATCCTTGTTTCAGGTAAGTTGATAGTGTTCTCAAGTTTCGGCCAGTCTATTGAAGGCAATAAGAAACCTGAGCAATTCCCGTCTAACGGAGCTAATGTTATATCGTAAGCGTTCAGCGCATTTTGTAAACGGTCCGCCAATTGGTTGAATGTTCCATTTTCCATTTTAAGCAACTTGTTCTTTCCCCCGACCTGAACGTTGGATAAACTTGCATCTTTCCAGTACTGGCTCATTATGGCCGGGTCGCCATAAAGCGGGACGCCGTTAATAAGAACCAGTTCAACATCGCTTTCTTTTGCGTCGATCAATGAACGATAAGGCTTCTTGGTGTTTCCGCTGATCACCATTAAATCAGCGCGCATCCCGTTTTTGATTGACCCTACCAGAGTATCGATTCCGGCCATAACAGCTGGAATACTTGTCGCCATCTCAACTAATGTTGTATCGCTCAGCGGCTTGTTCATATGCGCTGAACACCACTTATCTGCATACTTTAATTCGGCAAGTAAATTGCCGCTTCCGGATATGGACCAGTCAGGCGACAGCGCAATAGGTATATTGTGACTGAGCGCCAGAGGGATATTAATAGTTTTTCCGTAAAGCAGTTCATCGCAATAAGGCGACCAAACCAACGAAGCGGAGCTGTCCTGCATTTTTTGGAATTCAGCTTCACCTAGCTCTATGCCATGTACTATAACAGTTTTCGACGTCAATAACCCCAATCCATCCAGAGAATCAAATTCATGATGAGACAATTCATCAGTTCCTTCTGCAAGATGAATTACAAAAGCTCTGAACTTTGGAGAGCTGAAATGATTTTGAATTTCAGTGTATTGATCAGGATTTAAGAAAATTTTATTTACTATGTAATCAGAATCAGGTTCCCCGGGCCCGTGCAAACCGCTGGCATAATCCAGATTACGGACGAGACCACTGATACATTCATTACGGGTCGATGTGCTGAGAATGGAAGTAGTTCCTCCTATTAGCGCGCGAATTTCGCCGTAGGCGTTCATATCACAGGTATAGTCAGGTTTATTTTGATGATTCCAGGTAAGGTTTTGTTCAGGGGTTCCATACAGATTCTCATATTCCGGATCTTTTTGCCATATATAGCGGTCGTCGAATTTTTCATCGGGCTGCCAGCAGGGAAAAATATTCCAGACCACATGGTTATGCAGGTCGATCAGCCCGGGGTATATGATACCATGAGTTTGAATTTCGGTTGCATTACTTACGTTGGGCTTTTGTTCTGAAACGCTTTCAATAACCCCGTTGCTGATAACAACCCAGCCATCGGGTATAACCGTTTCCGGCGTGACAATTTCGCCTTCCAGCATAATAGGGCTGAAATAGTTTGTAATTACAGGCTTCTCTTCAGAAGTTTTATCTTCCTCGCCCGAAGAACCGCATCCGTTAAGAATACCTGTCAATAAACATGCGAACATTAAGATGACTGTCTTAAAATTCATGATTCATCTCCTTTCAAATAATATGTTTTATTCCGAATTATAAAGGATCAGGATGTTCTGAGCGTACTCTAGTTTCCATAGCTGTGAAGACGTAAGCTTTGCTTCTAATATACAGCTCGATTTAAATAATAAATATGGAAAAAAAGAAAAAAGGGCTAAGCAGCCCTTTTTTCCCTGACATTTACAGATAATTTTAAATCTTTAATATGAATAGGATCTTATTTTATCAGCACCATTTTCTTAGTCTGGACAAAACTGCCTGTCGAAGACCCGGCCTGGCGGGCTTCTAGCTTGTAAAAATAGATTCCGCTTGCGTAAGATGATGCGTTCCAGTTTACTGAATAAACGCCTGCTTTAAGTTCTCCGTTTACCAGCTTTGCAACTTCTCTGCCAAGTATATCATAGATCACAAGATTTACTTTAGCATCCTTCGGTATGCCAAATTTTATGTTTGTTTCCGGGTTAAACGGATTCGGATAATTCGAGCTTAACCAGTAATCTTTTGGTATAATTTGGTTTTGTGATTCCAATCCTGTAAGATTATCCATTATAAAATCAATTGTGTCTTTGCTGAAATTGGTCAGAATAACCGGTCTTGTTATCTCCCCGAAACCCATACGGTCAACTATAACATTGTAAGAGCCTGCAGATAATGAATCTACCCTATACATGCCGTTGTTATCGCTTATGGAATACCCCTGATACAAACTTCCTGTTTTGGCATATACAATTGCGCCGTATAATCCTACATACGGATTCTGCGATAACTTTGTTATATGACCTGCTATATGCAGAGGCCCGCCGGGATTTGAAATCCTATAGACAAGTATGTTAATATTGGTAAGGCTTGAATCAAGAGTTAGACTCGTTGCATTTTGCCAGTTCGTTGTTGAGGGATAATAAGTCGGCACATAACTGAGCTGCGCTTCATCATTTTCAAATGCCATGATATCAAGGCTAATGTGGGGCGGTATACGCATCATCATGTACGATCCGTTTGATTGAATCTGCGCTGAATCGATAGTTGTAATATTAGCTGAAGCGCTATCAAAGTGCAGTGCTTTGACGTAACCCGATGTAACAGGCTGGTTATTATCCTGGTACCTTATTGTACCTGAAATGGTAAGAGGCGTTTCACCGCCTGTATTAGTTTTTAATACTGTTCCGCCATTGCCGGCAATATAACCGGTATTCCCGTTTAAAAATTCAACGGCATTCAGCCGGATTGACGTATTAGAATTTTGTACGTTCCAGTTTAAACCCCCGTTTGTTGTCTTTACAATTCCACCTGTATCTCCAACAGAATAAGCGATTGAGTTATTAACAGAATACACGCGGTAAAGTCTGTTAGGAGCTGTAAAAATAAAATTTCCGTTATAATCAAATATCCTTCCAAAAATAGATTCACTAATAAGGAAACCGTTGTTTACAGAAGGAAAGCTAAAATCAGGAAATCTGTAGCTTGTGGAATAAATAGTTGTAGCCCAGTTTAATCCGCCATCGGTTGTTTTTAAAACATAGGTACCATTCCAATAATTATTATCATATGTAGCCGCGCTTAAAAAACCGGTGTTAACATTTAAAAACTTTAGTTTGTAAAAATTGAATGAAGCGTTTGGAGTTGGATTAAACATATTTTGCTTTAAAAGATTCCATGTTTGTCCGCCATTAGTTGTCCCGTAGAAAGGCGTAAAGATCCAATCATGGTTTCCTACAAAATAACCGGTATTAGCGTTAATAAAGTCAAACTGGCAGGGAAATAATGTAGGGTAACCTGCCACAACCACCCAGTTTATACCGCCATTCGTTGTTTTATAAAGCGCGCCCGGGTCAATACCTCCATCGCCCGCATAACCTGTGTTGATATCTATAAAACAAACACTCTGATAATTTGCCGTTCCAGGAAGCGATAACCACGAGTTTCCGCCATCTGTTGTTCTCATCAAAGGAGGACCGACAAAGCCGGTATTTTCATCCAGAAAATCTATATACGATAGATCTCTTGTTCCCCCGGTATTAAGGCTGACCCATCCCTGTGAAAATGTTATTGATTGAAAAATTACTAAAAGTACATAAACACGAATAATTGTTTTCATAATATATTTATTTTTGATGTAACTTGAGTTCCGAATTATTAACAACACTCATTTTATATTGTTCTATTGTTACTCCGTTTTCCCAATAATAATTGAAGAGGTCTATCATTCGCTTTGCATTATTTTCGTTTTTAATAATTATATCCGCCTGCTGGTGGCGCGGTATATCTTTATCGCTGATATTGTTAAATACGATCTCTTCATCAAATATTACCATATTAGGCACTTCAAGCGATGAAAGACGTATCTGTTCGCCGGCCCTTTCAAATTTTTCGCATACTCTGACCAGGTCGTCAACCGTAGCAGGTTCAGCCGCGCCGTTTTTAATAATTTTGAAATTCAGATTCACGAAGTAAACCGATTTAAGCTCGCCGCCTTTTTTCAAAAACTTTGCAGCAATATCGTCAAGCTCTTCGCTGACTATACCTCTTAACCTGTACATGCCATAAACCGATTTTTTTGCGTGCCTGAAAATCTCGACAAACTTTTCCATGCGGTGCTTATTAAAGCCGCGTATCAGTTCGATGCTGTGCTCTATGCTGCCTTCTGATTTTATTTTTTGCTTTGAGCTGTAATGTTCTTTGATGCCGGAAAATACATGATTGAGATCATCAACTTTTTGGTTGTATGTCTCCTTTAATAATTTCTCTATCTTATCAATTATTACCTGCGGATCTATTGATTTGTATTTGAGGATTGTGTTTGTTTCTATCTCGTTGCAGTAACCTGATTCCACAAATGACTTGAGTGTGTCGTAGATAGAGTTGCGTATAATTCCGGATTCTTTTGCAATCTCAGAAGCGCTCATTGCTTCTCCGCGCATCAACGCAAAAAGTACCTTCGATTCATTTTCTTTGAATCCGATGGACTTGAGTTTTTCCAGTATTTCAGCAGTTTTCAACATTGCAGTAGAGTAACTCTACTGCAATATAGCAAAGTGATTTTGATTTGTCAATACCCGTTCCAGCTAATAGAAAAGCCTGAAATTTCCACAATTACAGGCTTTATGGAAAAATTTTTTCGGTTACTCGTCACGAGACGGCGTCTATAGTGTCAATTTCTTGCTTAGCTTCTTAAGGTTAAAATTGTTCTTCTGATTTCTGCCTTCCACTTTTTGCTTTCTATTTTCTGCTTTCTGCTTCATGTTTTTTATATGTTGTTAACTGTTAACTGATAACTGTTAACTGATTTATATCGCCCACTTAACAAGTATCGCTCCCCATGTATAGCCGGCTCCGAAGCTGGCAAGCACCAGGTTATCACCCCGTTTTATTTTTTTCTCTTCCCATAATTCAGAAAGACAGATAGGTATTGTCCCGGCGGTTGTGTTGCCGTACATATCAATATTTACAACGACTTTATCCATTGTAATTCCCATCCTCTCGGCGCACGCTGAAATAATTCTTTTGTTTGCCTGGTGAGGAACAAGATAAGCTATATCATCCGCAACAAGATTATTTTTTTCCATGATATCCCATGATACATCGGCCATACCTTTAACCGCGTCTCTGAATACGGCTTTACCTTCCTGATAAACGTAATGCCATTCTTTATCGACTGTCTCATGCGAGGCCGGGTTCAGGCTGCCGCCTGCAAGCATATGAAGGTACTTGCCGCCTTTTCCGTCAATATGAAGAATACTATCCATCACCCCGAGGTTCTCGTCTTCAGAAGGTTCAAGCAAAACAGCTCCCGCGCCGTCGCCAAACAAAACGCACGTATCCCTGTCTTTAAAGTTCAGTATAGTCGTCATTTTATCTGCTCCAACCACAAGTACTTTCTTGTACGCACCGCTTTCAACAAGCTTGGCGCCTGTTTCAAGCGCAAACAAGAAGCCCGAGCATGCGGCAAGCATATCGAATCCCCATGCGTTTGAGGCGCCAATTTTCTCCTGAACTATACATGCGGTTGACGGGAAGAACATATCCGGAGTAACCGTCGCAACAATAATTACTTCAATCTCTTCTGCTGAGATGCCCCTGCGCTCAAGCATGTTCTCTATTGCCTTGATGGCCAGATAGGAGGTTGGTTTTCCGTTGTTTATGATTCTCCGTTCTTTAATTCCGGTTCTTGTTGTTATCCAGTCGTCGGTGGTATTAACAATTTTTTCAAGGTCCGCATTGGTCAATACTCCATCGGGCAGATAATGTCCTACAGCGGTTATAGCCGCTCTTGGTTTATTCATAGATAATTTCCTTCGCTAATAATTCAGTCATAATACATTTTTCATGCATTCGGCGCAAACTGTTTTATATCTTTTATTTTTTCTTTGATGATATCTTTAATCCCCGCTTTCACCATCTGTTCGGCTCTGAGAATCATGTTCTTTATTGCTTTTGGAGTCGAGCGCCCGTGCCCAATAATTGATACTCCGTTAACTCCCAGCAGGGGCACGCCGCCGAATTCCTGGTAATCAAAATCTTTTAATATCTTCTTAAGCGTGCCGTACATCATACCCACCCAAATTTTATTGAAGATATTTTTGGAGGCGTGTTTCCGGAACTTACTCCGCAAAACGTCAAGCACGCTTTCGGTAAATTTTATCAGTACATTGCCCACAAAGCCGTCGCAAACTATTACTTCGGCTTTGCCTCTTAAGATATCTCTTCCCTCAACGTTGCCGATAAAATTAAGAGAGCTTTTTTCAAGCAGCTCATAGGTTTCAACGGTAAGCGCATCTCCCTTGGATTTTTCTTCGCCCACGCTCAGCAGGGCTATCCTCGGGTTTTCGCAATTGTAAATATGAGTTGCATACACTCCGCCCATAACCGCAAACTCAAGAAGGTACAGCGGCTTGCAATCAACGTTGGCGCCAACATCGAACACAATCGAAATTCCTTCATCGGTCGGGAATATCTGCCCTATAGTCGGCCGCGAAACATTGGCGATCCTGCCCAGCACAAACAACGAGGCGGCCATAACGGCGCCCGTATTGCCTGCGCTCACAAACGCATCTGCTTCATTATTTTTGTGGATTTTTAAACCGGTAAGAATTGATGAATCAGTCTTTTTCCTAATGGCGTCGGTTGGGCTTTCATGCATCCCGATAACTTCCGCAGCATGTCTAACGGATATTCTTGACCTATCGTAATCGTATTTGGCAAGCTCGGCGCGTATCTTCTCCTCAGGCCCGACCAGGATCACGTTAAGCCGCTTTGTATTGCGGATAGTTTCGACCGCACCGGCGACTTCGCTATAAGGAGCGTTATCCGTTCCCATGGCATCAAGCGAAATGGTAATAATACCGCCGTCCACTATCAGTCAGAGTTATTTCTTGGGAATTACTATTGACCGTCCGTCATAGAAGCCGCAGTTTGGGCAAACCCTGTGCATAAGTTTGGTTTCGCCGCAGTTCGGGCATGGCATCATAGAGGGGGCTGTTGCTTTATAGTGCGTCCTTCTTTTTCTGCCTCTTGTTTTTGAATGTTTTCGTTTAGGATTTGGCATTATATATTTTTTTAATTATTCCTGATTCTTTTTAAAAAATCATTTAAAGCCTGTTATTCTTCTTCGCCTTCGTTAACAATGTAATTGTTCCAGTATTCTCTTGACTTTCCGCACCACGAGCATGAACCATCCCCGTTTTCCCCCGGGACCCTGCGCATCGGTACGGCAAGATCAATGAAATCCTTTACGTCTTTTGTAATATCAATGTACCTCATATGCGGGCTGTAAGGCCTTACATAATCGTCGTTCTCTATTTTGCCATCAAACTGCTCCACAACATACACCAACTCAAATTTGCTTGAGAATTCCTTATCAAACATCTCAAGGCAGCGGTCGCACTCAAGCCTCATAGTTCCCTTCACTTCAACATCAAGGTCAAGCTGATTTGAGACTTTTTCAACGCTGAGATTGATATCAATGCCGTCTTTGAGCAATGCCTCATCAATTCCAATTTCCCCGGGTGACGCGTGCATTTCAAATTCGTTAATGCCATCTTTAACCTGCCCAAGTGAAATTCTTATAGCCATTAATACAACCTGCCAATAGTAGTTTGCAAAAAAATGCGATTTCCGCGGGAAACTAAAATATGAGACTACAAATATATGAAAAATAAGTTAGAATTTGAAGGGAAGAAAATGGCGACTGAGCGAAGAACTACTGTGAAATTGACAAATTATGGAAAATAACTCATTTTATGGAGGCGCTAAAAAAGATTCCTCAAAGCTGTCCCCGTTCACCAGAACAGCTTGAGGAAGTAAAGGATTTCCCGCCTGCCCGGGGTACAGGCAATTGCAGCGGACTAATGGGTGGAACTTAAAAAAAGAAATTATTCATAAATTTCAACAAAATTTACAATAACCCCGTCACAATCATATTCAACCAGGTACATGGCATCTCCAATGGTGATCTTTTCAAAATAATGGTCACAATCAATCTTTTGAACGGCAACTGTACTCTCACTGGCGGTGGAAGGGTTAGCGCTCAAAACTTCCAAGTGAAAAAATGGATGCTGCAAACAGCGTTATAAAAATTGAATTTTTAAGCATTTTTAGGCTCCTTTCATTTATTTTAGCCCAAATTGCCTCAATGGGAATATAAATGCCACCAAACTATTTTGAGATTGTCGCCCTGGTTTGTTAAGAAATTATTATGAGCAGCGGATAAGCATTTGATTTATTCTTCATTATTACATAATTTAATAAAAAAATTTCAGCAATTATGTCGCTCCAGCAATTTAACAGTTTCGAAATTTTTCCGCTTCTGAGAACCTTTTCAAAGGACGAACTGAAAAAATTCGAGAAATACCTGGTTTCACCTTACTTCAATAATAGCCTGAAGATAATCTCGCTCTTCAAAGAAATAAAGAATTATCATCCGCTTTTTTCCGACATCAGGCTCTCCAAAGAAGCGTTGTACAAAAAGATTTCGCCTTCCGCAGCGTATAATGATTCAACAATGAGAAATCTTTTTGCGGACCTTCATAGAGCGGCGCTTGATTTTTTGTCGCTGGAATGCATAAACCGAAGGCAAATGGATAAGGCGAGATTCTTACTCGAGGAGATGGGTTACAGGGGTTTAGCGGACGAGTTTACTAAGACTATGAATTTGATCGAGTCTGAACAAAAGAAAGGCGCCGACTGGAATTATTTTCTAAACGGATATTTTTTCGAAGCGGCTAAGATCAACTTCAGCTACCTGAACGAAAAGATACTGAAGGGAAGGAAACTGAGCGGACAGGTTGATTACCTGAACAACTCTTCAGCTTACCTGAATTACTTCTATGTTACCGAATCTATTTCTAACTTCCTTAACACGCTTATATATTCAAACGCGTTTAACATCGATCTGAAATCCCAGTGGAACTACATGCTTCTGAAATCGATTGATTTTAAAGCCATCAGAGAGATCTTGAAAGATGACGCAAAACATGTGGCGATACTCGATACGTATCTTGCGTTAATTGAGCTGTTCTCAAATCCTGAAAATGAGGATTATTATTTTGTTTACAGGAAAATGGTTGAAGATAATGCGGCGCTGTTCAGTAAAGATGAACTTTCATTCCACTTTTACAAACTGCTTTCGTACACGACCGTGAAGATATCCAGGTCCGGATCAAAGCATGATTTTAACGCGGAACTATTTGATATTTTTAAAAAAATGCTGGCGCAGGAATTATATAAAGACTCCAAGGCCAAAAACATGCCGCACGAACTGTTCAGGAGTATGTTAATGCACGGGCTCAAGATGAAAGAGTATCAATGGGCGCTAAATCTTATTTCAGTATACAGCCGGAAAGTTCACCCCAACGATATTTTTAACATGTACAATTTTGGCATGGCATATCTCTCATATGATATGGGAGATTACGGCAACGCGCTGAAATATATCCAGGAGATCGAACAGGATTATTTTATTTTCAAATTTGATATTAAAAATCTTACTCTTATGATATACTATGAACTCGGTTACAATGAAGAATGTCTTTACGTTTGTAAAACATATAAGGAACTGCTTAGGAATAACAGGCTTCTAAGTATTACCAGGAGAAAAAGATATATGAACTTTGTGAAAATACTTGAGAAGCTGGTTTTGTACAGGGCGGGAACTTTCAGGTACGACCTGGGATATATTAAGCACGGACTTGACAGGAACGAGGCTGTGGCTTTCAAAGGCTGGCTGCAGGAGAAGATCGCATCGTTCGGAACGCGCATAGGCAAGGCAGTTTGAAAAAGGGGACAGCCGGTATATTCAGCTATCCCCTGTTTGACGTCATTATACGGCATTGCATATGGTATAACATGAGGAAAAAAACTCATTAAATAAACTCGCACCGCGACTTATTAACCGGAGCCCACTTCAAAAAACTTCCTGTTGTGTTACTTTAAATTCAAATCAACGAAATTTTTTTAAAAATAAGCCGCAGTACGATTAAAGCAAAACCAAGCTTCTGATGCCGTTAGTTCAGCCATCATGATAATATCATTTCAAAAGCGCCATCTTGCGGGCTGAAAAATATTTCTCAGTCCTCATGCTGATGAAATAAATCCCGCTGGGGTAGTTCGCTGCATTCCAGCTATATGAATAACTCCCCGCCTCAAGTTTCCCGTCTGCAATTCTGGCAGCTTCTTTTCCGGTGACGTCATATATTAAAATCGTCACATCGGAAGCTGTCGGGATATCAAACTTAATAACCGTTTCCGGGTTGAACGGGTTCGGATAATTATCATACAGCTTATATACTTTCGGTACGTTCCCGTTGTTGGTTACAATCCCCGTCAGGTCAATGGTTCTGAAACTACGTATCACAGAATACGCTCCGCTCACACATGAGTTTGACCCCGAGACTTCCCAAAAATAACGGGTATTGCTCTGGAGCCTTCCGTTCGGCACGGTCACCGGGCGCTGAGTTATACCGCCCGAATCAAAAACCACGTTTGTGAAAGCGGAATCGGTAGCAATTCTCGCCCTGTATGAAGAAGCGTTTGAAACGCTATCCCACTGAAGCAGGGCATTAAGCGGAACGCCGGTCGCATTATTAAGAGGCGAAACAAGCGATGGCGCGACGGGAGTCGCAAGCGTGGAGCTGAAACTTCGCCTTAGGGACCACGGGCCGGCCGCGACCTGGTTGCTGTCTTTAACTTTCCAGTAATAAAGTGTATTGTATTGCAATATGCCTGATCCCATAATATACGAAGTATTCCCGCTGGCAGTATTTGTTATCCCGCCCAAATTGAATACTATATTAGTGAAACCCGTATCCGTTGCTATTATCAGCTGGGTTGTCGCGACAGGCGGAACTACGTCATTCCATGTGAACGTTCCGGTAAGGGAAAAACATGTCGCGTTGTTTGCCGGGGCCACAAGTCCTGGAGCTGTTGGCGGCAGCCACCCGCCGGTAGTGGTGTGAATTATAGTCCCGTTATCTCCGACTGCGAACCCGTGGCTCGTATCGGAAAATGAAACCTTGTTGAGCGAGTAGCTCGTATTGCTTACCTGCGAGTACCAGTGAACGCCGCCGTCGGTCGTTTTCTTAACAGTTCCGCCCTGCCCTATTATAACGCTTATATTAACATTCTGATTAGAAGCTGAAATGTCATTTAGCCAAGTACCTGCGCCGAAATTAATAGTCGACCAGTTAGCGCCGCCATTGGTGGTTTTATACACCGTTCCGTTTTCGCCTACAATATTCCCGTTGTTGGCGTTGGCGAAAAAAACATTTTCAAGAGCGTAAGTTGTTCCTACTACTATCGAATCCCAGCTGACGCCGGCGTTAGTGGTCTTCAGTAATTTTCCGACCAGGCCGACGGCATATCCCAAATTGGAATTCACAAATGATATGGCGTTCAGGTTTCTTTGGGTCCCGGCGTTCAGGGTGGTCCATGTAGTTCCTCCGTTGACAGTTTTCAGAATCGTGCCGTACCAGCCTGCCGCGTAACCCGTGTTAGCGTCCATAAAATAAACTGACTGCAGCTCGTATGGGGTTCCGCTTGTCTGGAGGCTCCACACCGAACCGCCGTTGGTTGTCTTGATTATCTTTCCGACATCGCCGACAATCCAGCCGGTGTTGTCGTTAATAAAAAAAACGTCAAACAGGTGCGTGGCTGTACCCGGCGCTGTTTGCGGCAACCAGTTCAATCCGCCGTTTGTTGTGCGGAGAATTGTTCCAGTTAACCCGACAACAGTTCCCGAGTTGGCGCTTGCAAAGGAAACGCCGTACAAATTATTGGTTGTGCCGCTCGTTATAGTATACCAGCCGTTTTGTGAATATAAATCTGTATTGAACGTAAGGATAGCCGTCAAAAAAACTGTAATTGTAAAACTTAGTTTCATAAGCCCTCCCCCTCAAGAAGTGAAGAAACAAGTTTATAGTAGCTGATTTGGTTATTCAAGATAGCCTCTTCCGCTATCTTGCTTCGGCAAGTATACTATAAATTGTTAGTGAATACAATTAAAGGGGGTCACTAAACAAGCTATTTTAGAGATGAGGAAAAGGAATTGCAGGATGGAAACCTGAGGAGAATATCAGAAAAAAGTAAGTGGGGCATGAGGCCCGTAGGTATTTAGTTCGGATGAACCGGAATATACCGGGGAAATCCTAAAGAACGGAAACGAATAATTAATGCAGATTTACATCAAATCTTTTTATACTCGTCGGCAATCTTTGCAGTTCTTACTCCCGCTTTTACGTCATGAACCCTTATAACCTGAACGCCGTTAAGTATAGCTATAGTGTTCAGGGCAACGGTGCCTTCGAGCCTGTCGTCCATGCTGCCGCCAACAAGTTTTTCAATCATGCTTTTCCTGGAAACGCCTATCATGACGGGGCAATCAAGCTTTTTCAATTCCACAATATTTTTTATCAGGGCCATATTATGCGCCACAGTTTTTCCGAAACCTATGCCCGGGTCGAGTATAAGCTGCGTAATATTTTCAACGTTAACTCTCCACAGCACGTCTTCAAAATAAGCAGCCACTTCTTTGACGACGTTATCATAGTGGGGGTTATCCTGCATAGTGTCGGGCGTACCTTTCATGTGCATGGCAATAGCAGATGCTTTGTGCTTAGCGATTACCTTAAGCATGTTTGGGTCGAGCTTGAATCCGCTAACATCGTTCACTATCACAGCGCCGGCGCCAAGCGCTTCATCGGCCACTTCCGAGCGGAAAGTATCGATAGAGATCGGAACATCGACGGTCTTTTTCAGTTCCCTCAGTACGGGCATCACGCGGTTAATTTCTTCCTCGACGCTTATTTCGCCTGAGCCCGGGCGGGTTGAGCGTCCGCCTATATCTATGAAATCGGCGCCATCGGCCACCATTTCTTTTGCATGGTTCAAAGCCGCGTTTGTATCAAGGTATTTTCCGCCGTCTGAAAATGAATCAGGAGTAATGTTCAGCACGCCCATAACAAAAGTCCTGGAACTCAGGTCGTAAACCTTTTTCCCGAAGTGGTATGAATAATTATCGTTCATTAAATTTTGCTTATAATTAAAAATTATTTTTCAATTTCTTCATCTTCAATTTTTACGAACAATATTTCAGGCGCGCCCAAAACGTGCCCTGATTCCAGCGTAAATGACGCCGCTTCGTCCCACGAGAAATGTTCCTTACCTGTATTCAGCATTTTCAGCATCTTCTCAGATGTAAACGGAAGAACAGGATCAAATATAACTGCAAACGCGTTCACAAGCTGAAGGCAGATATTGATTATTGTCGAACATCTTTCTTTATTTTCTTTCACGGCTTTCCACGGCTCTGTGTCGTTAAAATACTTATTGGCGTCGCGAACCGCATTCATTGATTCGGTTACAGCATCCTTGAATTTATACGATTCATAAAATGCGCCGACCTTTTCAACCGATAGTTTAAGCTTAGCTATAAGCTGATCATCAATCTTCTCAAGCGCGTTTAACGGCGGAACTTTCCCGTCGAAATATTTACCGGCAAATACGAATGTCCTGTTCACAAAATTTCCAAGTATCGAACCGAGCTCGTTATTATTTTTGGCCTGAAGGTCCTGGTAATAAAAATCGGTATCCTTGTTTTCAGGCATATTAGTTGCAACGGCGTAACGGATCGAATCAGCGTTATACTTCTTCACAATATCGCGAACATAAATAGCATGTCCCTTGCTTTTTGACTGCTTGCTGCCTTCAAGGTTCATAAACTCATTTGCGGGCACGTTATCTGCAAGCACATAGCCTCCGTGCGCCATTAACATCGCCGGGAAAAATATCGCGTGGAAAATGATATTATCTTTACCCAGAAAATGAACCAGCTTTGTATCTTCGCGCAGCCAGTAATCTTTCCACCCTTCCGGATTTCCTCTTTGCCGGAACAGCTCTTTGGTATTTGATACATAACCGAGCGGCGCCTCGAACCAAATATAAATAACTTTTCCTTCATTTCCCTCAACGGGAACGGGTACGCCCCAATCAAGATCCCTGGTTATGGACCTGTCTTTTAACCCTGTTTTGAACCATCCGTTGCAGTAGTTCACAACGTTGGGCTTCCAGTCTTTTTTTGAATTTATCCATTCTTTCAGCTTATCCTGGTACTTGCTGAGCGGAAAATAAAAATTTGTGGATTCCTTAACAGCCGGCGTATCGCCGGTGATAGTTGACCTTGGATCTTTAAGCTCAAGCGGAGAGAGCGAGCTGCCGCAGTTCTCACATTCATCGCCGCGCGCTTCTTCATAGCCGCAGATGGGGCATGTGCCGATAACAAACCTATCGGCAAGAAAACGCCCTTCCTTTTCGGAATAAAGCTGTTTTTCAGTTTTCTGATACAGAAGTCCTTTATTAAATAGCTCCATAAAGAAATCCTGGGCCGTTTTTGTATGGATATCGGTAGACGTTCTTGAATAAATATCGAACGACATGCCAAGACTTTCGTAAGCCTCTTTATTTGCGAAGTGATACTTATCCACGACCTCTTTAGGCGTAAGTCTCTCTTTGATAGCCGCCATATCAATTGCTGTGCCGTGTTCATCCGAGCCGCAGACGTAAATTACTTCGTATCCGGCCAGCCGCAGGTAACGCACGTACATATCAGCCGGTAACAGCGAGCCGGCAATATGTCCCAGATGCGTGTACCCGTTAGCATAGGTAAGCGCTGAAGTAACCAGTATTCTCTTATAATTTCCTGAATTTTTCATAGTGTAAGCTACAAATATACCGAAGTATAAATAAAAAAAGGGCGCAGAAACAGTTAATTAAGTTAATTGGGTGAATTAGGTTAATATAGATTAAATCAGCGCCCGGCAAACAAGAAATAAATTGCCGCGAAGTTGCGAAGCCATTCAAGAAACAAAATGGAATCAGCCAGGAAAGTTGTGGGCTAAAGCCCGATTTTTTTCCAATCTATTTTCCCCGGCCTGAAGGTCGGGGCTATTGAAAAAACGTCTGAATTTCTGTTTCCTATTTAATATTTTTCTTTTCTTTTCTTTTTTTTCTTTTACTTATTAACTTTCTAACCTTATGAACCTTACAAACTTACTGACTTTATGAACTTTTTTCTTTTTTCGTCTTTACGTTTAAAATATAATTGTCCCCAGGGACAATAATTTGATTTCAACCAGTCAGACGAATTCACGTCTCGGCATCGGTTTGGCCAAACCAAGTGTGCGGCAGGAAACACCTTCAGGGTGAGCGCCCCTGTTTCCCACTCGGAGTTTTTTGTTTTGTTGCAGGAAACTCCTTTACAAGACCCGCTGGCGCAAGTACAATACATTTGCATAGCACAGTCAAGGTAAAAATTTATACATATGTTTAAACAAGTTCGTAAAGTTATAAAGTTTATAAAGTTAAAGATTTAATAATGAGCAATGATCAATAAACAAGAAAAGTTACAGATTTTGACGTTTTATCGCGGTATAGCGAATCGCCGCGGCGGAATGAATTTTTAAAACGGAATAAATGTATTAACTTACAGTTAACAAATATACCCGGTTATAGATCTTGAGAAGATACCTGCAAATATCAAAGAAGCTTCCGTTCGTAGTTTTCTACCTCTCCATTTTATTTTTCATAGTTTGTTTTAATTTTAAAGATTCACCGCCGCCATCAAACTGGTACCAGCAGTTTATGCCGAATATGGGAAGTGAGCAATTGGCCGACATCACATTTCTTGACAGCCTGGTTGGATATGCCATCACGCAGACTCATAATATACTTAAGACGACAAATGGGGGTGATAACTGGAATATTATTTACAACGATACTACCGGGAATATTTTTACAAGATTACAATTCTTAAACGAAAGCACAGGATTTGTTGGAGCTTATAATACTCTTAAAACGACCAATGGAGGCAATAACTGGTTTCAAATAAGCACACCGGTACCGGTACAGGATATTTATGTGCTTAATGAAGATACTATTTGGATTGTTTTTCCAAATAGTTTGGTCGGCGGCGTATTCCGCACGACCAACGGGGGTGCAAGCTGGACGCAGCAGTTGAGTTTGGGCAGCCAGAACCCGAATCATATATATTTTTATAATGGAAGAATGGGGTTTACAGGCAGGGATAATATCTATTTACGCAGAACTACAGATAGCGGATTAAACTGGACTTTAATAAACGGGGCGGGCGGTTTTTTGGATATGTACTTTGCGGACAGTTTGACCGGTTGGAAAACATCCTTTCAGAAGACTACAGATGGAGGATTGAATTGGATTAACCAACCTTTGCCTCAAGGTGGAGATATAGTTTTATCGCAAATCAACCACTTTTCAAATATTGGTAGCGATACAATTTGGGGCGTAGGCGGATATGTATTTTGGCCTGGATTTGGTAACAGAGGGATGATATTCCGTACTACAAACTCCGGCGCAAATTGGTTATTTCAGGTTCCTGATACAAATATAAATATAGGCAGGTATCTATATACTAAATTTACCGGGAAATTAAATGGTTGGGCATATTCTACTATTCCAACAGGTATACATACTACAAGTGGCGGAGACCCCGTATTTTATACATCCGTTCATCAGATCAGCCTGGAGGTTCCGAAACATTTCGGGTTGTTTCAGAACTATCCAAACCCGTTCAATCCGGTCACAAAGATCAGATATCAAATAGCAAAAAGCAGTTATGTAAGTTTGAAGGTTTATAATATACTGGGCGAAAATATAGCTGCTCTTGTAAACCAAAAACAATCAGCCGGCACGTATGAAGTTGATTTTTCCGCCTCAGGCGGAGGCTTGAATCTTTCATCGGGCGTATATTTTTATAAAATAGAGATAACAACTGACCCGCGCTCAGGCATAGGGAAGGAGGAATATACCGAAACAAAGAAGATGATTTTAGTAAAGTAATTTCTACAAACAGGGGGATATACATTTAAATATAATTGCAGAATCCGTACCGGATGGATGCAAGGCATCCGGTATAACAAATAATTTATTTTTTGTTGTTAACTTTAATCCCCGATAAATTATGAAAAAGAAATTAATAATATTCAGCTCTATTCTGATTTTGATGTCAGTTTTGTTTATTTCCGGCTTCACGCCTGAAAACGCAGGTTCAAATTCTTCGGCTGCGCGGCGACTTTTTACATCGCCAACCACAAACGGTTTCTTAATTGGCGCCCTGCATTCGTACTGGGATATGTTTCCTGTAAACCGCGGCAATTATGATGCGGCTGGGCTTAATATTTCACACTCTTACACAGATGTTGACAGCAACCAAATTCCCGGCGACCTCACAAGGCATACCCCTATATCTCATGTAACCGGGGAACATCTTTTTGACCCCGTAAACGTAAGCGGCATAACCGCGGCGATACAGACAATTAATTCACATAACCAGAGCCGTTTTTTCTGGCAGAGGCCAAAAATAGAATGGCTGTGCTACGGGCAAAGCAGCGTGTACCAGGCGGAACAGGTAAGCGCTGACGATGATCACTGGTTTTATTCGTTCAATGTGAGCGCAGGCGAATCAATAAACGATTACACGTGGAACGGGGGCAAAAAGGTCCTTCATTGCAGCGATGCTGTGCTTCGCCCCGGCGCGGAAATTGTGCTGAAGGGCTTAAAGGCAAATACGGAGCAATGCAGAACCGAAACCGGGTCCAGCAACCAATGGATGGCTGATAATGAATGTACATGGCTCGTAAAACCGAGAATCAGGATTGATTCTAATTTTGCACATAACAACGGCAATACCAAAGTATGCCGAATTATAGTTATAAAAGAAAATCTGGATACACTCAAGAATGTAGACATTAGATCTGTTAATTTTATTAATCCACAGACGGGCAATTATAACGGACAATATCTGGAAGAGTTCTTCTTTGGTCAAAATGATTCAAATCTTACCTTTCACGGCGCATTAGGCACGCATTGGGGCATAAATGCAAGGGGAACTTACCCCGCCGATACCGCCGCCAATAAAGCCGATATACAGGTTTACTGGTATGATAACTGCGAAATGTGGATAGATTATGTTAAAGTCGAAAATGATGTGGCGGATAGATTATTAAAGGGCAACGACGTTGAATATAATAGGTGGATAACAGAAGAAGTAAACGCGGTAAAAGATTACCCGAACTCAAGCTACCCTGCGGTTTTTAATTTTTATATTGAGCTGTTTGAGTTTAATAACATACCGTGCATGGCTTATGTAAACCATAAGATAGATTCGCTTTCCAACCATACAATAGGCTTAATGGCGGACCAGCTTACGTTTTACGAAAATCACATGGCATGGGCAGACAGGGGAAATATTGTAACGCCTGATAAGCTTAAAAGAATGTTTTTTGACGTAACGGGCTTTCACCAGATATTTGCGGGCGACCCATACCCGCTTACAGCTTCTCATCCTAATAACGGTTGTTCTTTTGACTGTAAATACGGGAACCCGCAGTATAGCGAAATTCCGTCTTCGCAAATCATGAGTCGATAAAAACAGATCCTAAAAATCAATTACCGACTGTTCATAATTTATATCAGAATTTTCCCAATCCGTTTAATCCATCAACAAAAATCAATTTCGATCTGCCCAAAGACAGCAAGGTAACACTGGTTATTTATGATATTCTTGGACGAGTTGTGAAGAGATTATTAAACAGTGAGTTTAAGCAAGCCGGTAGATATTCGATTGATTTCAACGCAGGCAATTATGCATCCGGGGTTTATTTCTATAGAATATAGGCTGGTGATTATGTGATGAGTAAAAAGATGGTGTTGATAAAATGATTACAAATTACTAATGACTAATTACTAAGAAAATTTTAGGTCCTATAAAATAATTTTCGTGGCACGACTCCCCGTCGTGCCTACGAATAACAAATTCTTACAAAGAGATTTCTTATTATCATACCAAAGATGGCTATTGTAAATTCCGGTCTGACGACCCATAAAATAACAATAGTTATTTTATCAAAACCATCTTCTTCTCAGATACGTAATCGCCTGATGAGATCTTATAAAAATATACGCCGCTTGGGAATTGGGAAGCTTCCCATGTAACTCTGTAGCTGCCAGCCTGCTTATTGCCGCTTAATAATGTTGCGACTTCTTCGCCAATCACATTATAAATTTTTAAAGCAACAAACTCCGACTTCCCTATTGAGAAATTTATAGAGGTTACAGGATTAAAAGGATTCGGATAATTCTGTTCGAGCGAGAATCCATCAGCAATAGAGCTAATCTGACTGATGCCCGTGATGTTCGCATTGAAGCGGTAAATTTTGCCTGTATTGGAAAACTGGCAAACATATAATTCATTGTTCTGGTCGACTCCGAAAGAAGATATCTGGAACGGCGCGGTGGTCAGTAAGCTATCTTCCACCAATACTCCGCCCTGCAATCTTAATTTCCAGATCTTGCCTGTGCAGTAATCGCCGTATATGTATCTGCCTACAAGCTCGGGCCTCCGGCTTCCGCGGTAAAGATATCCGCCCGTGATGGAACAAGAGCCGCCGGTATGCTGGTATTCTTTTATCGGCAAAATCAGACCCGTTTGGTTGCAGCCTGAAGGCGGATTATAGCAATGAAATCCTTCCATAATGCTCCAGCCGTAATTGCCTGCTTTTAATGTATCAACTTCTTCATAAGTATTTTGCCCTACGTCGCCCACATAAATTGTATGAGATACTGGGTCCATAGAAAACCTCCACGGATTTCTCATTCCCCACGCGTATATTTCGGGGAACCCGCCGCCGCCTACAAAAGGATTTGTAGGAGGGATTCCATAATTGTTTCCGCCGGAGGGATTATCAACATCAATCCTCAATATCTTAGCGAGCCATATATTTGTGTTTTGCCCCGTTTGATTCGGGTCGCCTTCCGAGCCGCCGTCGCCTACGCCGATATAGAGATACCCGTCGGCGCCAAACATCAGGTTTCCGCCGTTGTGATTCAGGTAAGTTGAGTGCGGGATTGTCATTAATATAAGCTGGCTGTTAGAATCTGCTATTAATGGATTACTGATATTTCTTTGGAATCTTGCAATGACAAGGTCCCCTGTTCCTGCCTTAGTATAGAAAATATAAAAGAACCGGTTTGTACTGTAATTAGGATGAAAAGCCAGCCCGAGCAAGCCTCGCTCGGTATAATTATTTATCAACCTTGCCGTAACATCAAGGAAAACTGTGGCGCTTGCAACGGTCGAGTCGTTTTGAAAAACTTTTATGAGCCCGCCTTTTTCGACCACATACATCCTGTTGGAGCCGTCGCCTGCATTGGTAATTAATATCGGCGAAGCAAATGTGAGGTTCGGATAAGCGCTCACCATTGTATATTGAGCAAAAGCCCTTGAAGAAATAAATAAAATTAGCGCAAGCAAATAGAACTTTTTCATTTTGAATTATTTAGTTTATAAAAATTATTATTAAGGCGCTCAACGCCCGGAGCTATCCGGATATTTTGAGCAAACCGCGCGCATTATTAAAATTAGCGCCGCAACGCATTTTAAAAGATTCGCAATATTATTACAATAGTAAGGAAGTAAATCGGATTATTTTATCATCAGCATTTTTTTCGTCAACGAAACTCCGCCCGCATTCAAAACACAAAAATATATGCCGCTTGAATACGCGGATGCGTTCCACTTTACGGAATAGGCGCCTGCCTGTTTAATTCCGTTTACAAGGGTTTCAACTTGTTTCCCCTGAATGTCAAAGATAGCGATTTTTACATTATCCTTCTTACCCACCGTGAATTTAATCTCAGTAGACGGGTTAAAAGGATTCGGGTAGTTCTGCTGTAGTGAATAACCATCTACAACAGCGCCGTTATTTTGAATCCCGATAGGATCGGTCTTGAAACGATATATAGCGCCGGGAGATGAAATTTTACAAACATAAAGCTCGTTATCCTGGTCGACCCCGAATGACGAGAGCGAGATATAGGGCAGAGCCGCGGCAATTACTAATTCGTCCTGAGTAACAACGCCGTTTTCATATTTAAGCCGCCATATATTGGCAGAACAATAATCGCCGTAAATATAGCTTCCCACAAGCGAGGGAACGCGGGTACCATGGTAAACATAGCCGCCTGTTATGGAACATCCGTTCCCCGCATGATTGTAAACTTTTATTGGCGGTATGAGGCCGGTTGAATCGCAGTTTGAGGGCGGATTGTAGCAGCTGTATCCTTCCATAATTCTCCAGCCGTAGTTTCCGCCGTTCTGCATGATATCAACTTCCTCCCATATATCCTGTCCCACATCCCCTATATAGAAAATTCCTGTAACTGGGTCCTGGCTGAAGCGCCACGGGTTTCGCATGCCGTAGGTATATATCTCGGGCCTGCCGCCGCCGCCGGCAAAAGGATTATTGGGCGGAATACCGTAGTTGTTCCCGCCTGAGGGATTATTAACGTCAATCCTCAATATCTTTCCCAAAAGAATGTTTGTATTCTGCGCATTGTTGTTCGGGTCGCCGCCAGAGCCGCCATCGCCAACGCCAATGTACAGGTAACCATCCTGCCCGAACATTAAACAGCCGCCGTTATGATTAGTATATGTCGGATGCGGAAAAGTAAGCACGATCTGCTGGCTGGAAGTATCGGCTATCAATGGATTGGCTGCGTTCCGGGTATATCTTGCAACTACAATATCGCCGCTGCCGGTTTTGGTATAATAAATATAAAAATACCTGTTGGATGAATAATTCGGATTGAAAGCGAGCCCCAGCAACCCCTGCTCGCCGCCTGACACGATTTTTGAAGTAACGTCCAGAAAGACGCTTGACGTTGATACAGTGGAATCTCTTTGGAACACAATAATCTTTCCAGTTTGCTGAACAACATAAACCCTGTTGGAACCGTCATTGGCGTAAGTATAAAACACAGGTGAATCGAATGTAAGCAGAGGGTAAGCGTTTTCAAGCATTATCTGGCCGTAAGACGGAACTGCCGCCGCAAGTATTGCAGCGGCAATAAATAATTTCACCGGTATAAGCTTATTGCTCAAATAGCTAATCCCTTGCTCTGCCAAGCAGCCTTAAAAGAAACAGGAAAATGTTTATGAAATCCAGATACAGCATTAGCGCGCCCATTATGGAAGTCTTGTTTGATTCTTCGGAAGCGCCGTCATTAGATTCACTCCATCTCTTTATCTTTTGTGTGTCCCAGGCGGTGAGCCCCACAAAAATTATCACGCCTGCGAAACAAATTATCCATTCAAGTCCGGAAGCATTCAGAAAAATGTTCGCTACCATTGCCAGTATCAAGCCCATAAGCGCCATCATCAGGAAGGCGCCCATTTTAGATAAGTCCAATTTCGTGATATAGCCAAGGAGGCTTGTTCCGGCAAACATACCGGCGGTTACCGCAAACGTAAGGAATATAGAACCTATATCGAAGAAAATAAATATTACCGAGAACGTGACCCCGTTCAAAGCGGCATAAGCCATAAATATAAACATGGCGGCTATAGACGGGATGCGGTTGATGGCGGCGCTGAGTCCCCAAACCAAAGCGAGCTCAAGAAAAAGCAGAACATAAAAGATCATCACATTGTGCAGGATAAACAAACGGAGTCCGGGAAGCCCGAACTCTATTCCCATGGAAATAACGGCGGTAATGCCAAGCCCAAGGGTCATCCACCCGTATACTTTCAGCATCAGCGAGCTGAACGCGGTTCTTTCCTGAACAGGACTTTCCATCACAGGAATCGGTTGCATATATAATCTCCTTTTTTATAAATTTAACGGAGAAAAACCGTAAAGGGCTTTAGCTCCAAATTACAGTTCTAAATTAACAAAAACCCGCGAGGCAAGTCAACATGTCAGGTTCTCAGTTCAAAAAAATATATAGTATTAAACTTAATTTATGAATATTTTTAGTCATATCAAACACATTATTTACATAATGCGGGCAGTATAAACGGCTATTTATTGCAAAATTTAAAACAATCCAGACTACTAAATTCGTTCCGTAAAAAGGCGCTTCTTGCCCTGGCGCTTCTCGCAGTATCAGTTACCCTTTTTTTCATTTTAAAATCGAAATATCCGGGCATAGACCTGAAGCCTGCAGTAGATTCTATTTCAACCACGTCAAACGGGGTCTCTGAAAAACCTCAAATCAAACAAGTTGACCTGAAAACGTTCAAGGCGCACCTTGACGGAGATATTGATTCCATTCTGGCCACTTTCGGAATTAAGAGAGAATGGATAGCGACAATTACGCCGCAGCAAAAAGAGCCGCCGGGAAAACCAACGGCGCCTAATGATAAGAGCAAAGCTCCTAAAACAAAACCCGTTCCGAA
This sequence comes from uncultured Ignavibacteria bacterium, assembly GCA_963816535.1. Lineage (GTDB taxonomy): Bacteria > Bacteroidota > Ignavibacteria > Tepidaquicellales > OLB5 > CAWFKW01. The sequence continues at coordinate 608,034 of CAWFKW010000003.1, forward strand.
GAGAAATCCAACAGAGGCGGAGTGGTTTGTGAAAGATGTTTCTATCCCAAAGGACCTTGCATCGGCAGAAGTCAATTTGGACATATCGCTATATGTAACCACGTCGGGTTATATACCTGTAGTTAACGAAGACATAAAAACAAAAGACATTATAATAGATATTAAGAAGAGCTCTGATACGCTTTCCGCCGCGCCATTGGCAAGAGTTTATGTAACTCACTCAGATAAAGCGGTAAGAGAAACCGGGACATTCTGCCTCATACTGAGCTCCCTCGGCGATTATAAGAAAGATGAAATTGATAATGTACTGAGCTCTACAAACGATTTCACGTTCACTTTTCCGCGGAACCTTGAAAACATTGAGCTGCAAAACAGGCTTGTGCAGTCAAAAAAAGACCTTGTCATAAACCTGACCGAGAGCGGGAAGGATAATTCAGCGGCAGATTTCACAACTACCGATGATAAAGATATCCGCCAGAAAGTCAAATCGTTCAGCGTCGATTACCCGGGCGTTACAAAAGTGATACTGACGAAGATTGAAGGCCCCGCTTTGCCTCAGGGACTGACCTGGAAGATCACAAGTGAATTTGCAAAATACAACATCCGCGTTATTAATGATTCAGCGCTTACAAACCTGCTGGGGAAAGCAGACGAAGATTCCAAAGACAAGATCAGGATAATTATAAATAACATTAGGACTAAAGCGCTGCAAACAGGCAAGGCAATATCAATACTCAATCTGAGTTATGACGATTTTACAAAACTCAGCGATGAGCTGCTGACACTGAAAAAGCTTGGGTACAGGTTTTACAACCTGACAGATTACCTGAACAAAGAGGCGGAACTGAAGAAGAAAGAGATTCAGAGCGCCGATAAAAACTCAAAAGATAAGGCGCCGGATAAAAAGAATGCAGTCAAGCCGGAAAAGAAAACAAGCAAACCCGAAAAGAAAACCGTAAGGGCAAATCCCAAAGTCAAGACCCAGAAACCAAATGCAAAGAAGAAATAAATTAATTTTATTAATAGTCAGCTTTCTTTTAGCCTGCATACAAAATATTTATGCGCAGGATTTTACAAAGGATGACCAGGAAATTCTCGAGCTTAAAGATAAGAGAACACTAGGCAAAGATGACAAGCTGGTTAAATATTTAAAATCAGATAATCAACAGACAAGAATTTTGACATTAATAGCCCTGGCAAATATCGCGGATTCAAATACTGTTGATGATATTGGTAAAATGCTGCTTACCAACGCTAAGGGTGAAGTTAGAATGGCTGCGGCTTTTGCGTTAGGAGAGATACCCTGCCTGAAAAGCTCCGGTTATTTGCTCAAATCATTGGAAACTGAAAAAGATATTTCGGCAATTGGAGAAATCCTGAGCGACATCGGGAAAATAGGCGATGAAAATGATTTACGTTTAATAAATCAATATGAGACTTCTGATGACTTTACAAAAGGTATGTTAGCCATTTCAATTGCAAGATTTGGAACAAGAAAGATAAGATGCCAGGATGCTATTGATAAATTGGCGAAGCTGACTTACTTAATAAGTGATGACTCGACCAAAGAATATGTCGCTTATGCGTTTAGCCGGGCCGGAGACAAGACGCTGCTTAGCGGCGCAAGAAAGGAAATAGAATCATTGTGTTCTTCTTCATTCAGCGAAACCCGTATGTTTGCATACAGCGCTTTGGGTAAATTGCAGGATGATTCATACCTGAGTTTTATTTTAAGAAATTTTGACGCCGAAAAGGGCTGGCGCGTGCAGGTTAATATGCTTTCGGCAGCGGGAAATCTGAAAATAAACGAGAGCAATTTTAATGACTCGCTTCTGGAAATACTGACTAATGCTGTCACTGACAACCCGAAAGACAATGTTTCGATAACTGCATGCCAGACAATTGCGAAACTGTTTTCGGACGCGGATAAGTCAAGCCCGTATTTGCAGACAATTCGCGAAAGGCTTGAATGGATCCTGATCCCGAATAAAGCCATTGACTGGCAAATCAAAGCCGAAGCCATAAAAGCCCTTGCGAAAGTATTTAAGGATGATTACAGGAGTACTTTGTTTGAACTCTATTCAGAAGCAGGCGAAAATTACGATCTGAAGGCCGAGATAATCCGCTCATTTGCAGCAATGGATAACGCATTGGTTTATAAGGAACTTCGCGACACGATAAGCGCAGATGTGCAGAGATACAATAAACTGCACCCGAATAAGGACGGTTCTATGATAGGCAGTGAGGACCTTGCAAAAATTTACCGCGCGTTTGTTGAGTGTTTATCAGACTTAGGCCCCAAACTTGACGATGAGAACAGGAATACTTTAAGATTGATATTTTCCGAATTCATGAGTTCAAGAAATACCGCCATTGTTGATGTATGCTTAACCAGCCTGCAGGATTCGCTTTACTTACAATACAGAGAAGAGACCGGCAAGATAATGATGTTTGATTATCCGGAGCTGCAGTTGCCGGAGGATGCCGATGTTATGCAGTTATATATTCAAACGCTCGGAGCGCTTAAAGTAAAAGACGCGGTTGAAACGTTCAAGAAAAATCTTTTATCTGAAAATTATGATATAGCGAAAGCATCTGCTGATGCTCTGAAGAATATTACGGGCAAAGATTACGAATCGCAAATAAAAGTCCCCAAATACAGAACTGATTTTGACTGGGATTTTATTCATAGATTTCCGGATTTTAAAACAGCGACTATCCATACTTCCGAAGGTGATATAAAAATCCAATTGCTCTATAAAGACGCTCCTTTTACTTCGATGAATTTTGTTAAGCTGGCAATGAAACATTTTTACGATAATACGATATTCCACAGAGTTGTGCCTAACTTTGTAATTCAGGGCGGCGACCCGACGGGAACAGGTTACGGAGGTCCGGGGTATTCTATTCGTAGCGAGTTCAGTCCGTATAATTTTGAAACCGGTACGGTTGGCATGGCTTCAAGCGGAAAAGACACTGAGGGCAGCCAGTTCTTTATAACCGAGTCGCCTCAGTATCATCTTGACGGGAAATACACCCTTTTTGGAAGAGTAACCGGTGGAATGGATGTAGTTGGAAAAATACAAGTTGGCGATAAAATTGAAAGCATTACATTCAGCGCGGAATAATGGTTGAAACCGAAAGATTAATAATAAAACCGCTTACATATGAACAGGTATTAAGCTTCCTCAAGCTGAACGACGTGCTTGAATCTGAGATGGGGCTTAACCCCAATCAAAGAAGCATTTCGGTGCAGCTTCTTCACGGAATTGAAAACTATACCATCCCCTGGCTGAAAGCTCACCCTGAAAATTATTTATATTATACCATGTGGATTGTAATAGACAAGTTTGAAAATACAATAGTGGCCGACCTCAGCTTCAAGGGCGCGCCAAATGATAAAGGGGAAATTGAGATAGGTTACGGCGCGCAGCCTCATTGCAGAAATAAGGGGTACATGACCGAAGCCGTGGGAGGCATGATCAACTGGGCAAAGGGACAGGAAAAAGTAAAAGTAATTCTTGCCGAAACGCGCTCGGACAATATTCCTTCTATAATTATTCTGAAAAAAAATAATTTTGAATTTCTTCAGCAATCTGGCAACATGATGTGGTGGCAAAGAGATCTGGCGAAATGAGATTGGAAAACACAGCATCAGAAAATCTCATCATTAGCATTTCAGCAAAAAAGAAGGACATTGAAGCAAAATCTTTCAAGACCCACTGTAATTATTCTATCCCTTTTTTTTGATATTAAAAGTAAACTCTTTAGTAATTATATTTGTTGATATTTTTCAATAATTATGACAGAAATACCAAAAATTCCGATAGTGAACGAACAGGATTCAGTTATTCCGGGGGTCAAATACACTATTGCTGTGGCATCAGGCAAGGGCGGCGTTGGAAAATCAACTATTGCCGTGAACCTGGCTATAGCGCTTATTAAAGAAGGCTACAAAGTGGGGTTAATAGACGCTGACATATACGGGCCGTCAATCCCGATGATGCTTGGCGTTAAGGATAAACCAATGGTAACGCAGATAAAAGGCAAGAACAGGCTACTGCCGATAGTGAAGTTCGGGCTTAAGCTTATGTCGATAGGTTTCCTTGTAGATGCAAACGAAGCCGTTGTTTGGCGGGGCCCTATGGCTGCCAGCGCGCTCAAACAATTCATAACAGACGTTGAATGGGGCGAACTGGATTATTTAATATATGATATGCCGCCCGGAACAGGCGACGTTCAGCTCACGCTGACCCAGACTATTCCGTTAACGGGCGCGGTTATTATAACCACGCCGCAGGATATTTCTATAACAGATGCGCGAAAGGGCGCGAAGATGTTTCAGAAAGTGAACGTAAAGCCGCTCGGCATAATCGAGAACATGAGTTATTATGTTAACCCTGACGGAACAAAGGAGTATATTTTCGGGCAGGGCGGCGGCGAGAAACTGAGCAAAGAACTCCAGATAGGTTTCCTGGGTGAAATTGCTATTAACACACAGATAAGAAAAGGCGGAGATGAGGGCAACCCGGTTGTACTGAGAAATCCTGATAGCGAAGAATCGAAGCGATTTATCGAAATAGCGAGAAATCTTGCGGAAACAATAAAAGAGAGCTCAAATAAGACTAACGTACAACCGTTAATAGAACTCTGAATTTGATTGATGTTTCTTATCAGAAAAATCGTTATTATTACCTGTTGTTTTGAATGAAATTACTGAAATCGAAAACAGAATTTTGGCTGTTCTGGATAAGATCAGACCATATCTGAAAATTGACGGCGGCGATATAGAGTTAGTGAAAATAGACAAGGACGGAATAGTCGAGCTGAAGCTGCTGGGCGCATGCAAATCGTGCGCGCTGAAGCCGATGACTTTGAGAGCCGGAATCGAAAGAGCATTAATGCACGAAATATCGGAAATTAAAAGAATAGAGTGTTTTAGTTAAATGTTATCATTACTTGCGGTCATATTGTTGAGTTACCTTGTGGGATCTTTTCCCACAGCACTGCTTATTGGCAAATATTTCGGCGGTATTGACCTGCGCAAGCACGGCAGCGGCAACATGGGGAGCACAAACGCTTTCAGGGTTATGGGATGGAAGCTTGGGCTGCTGGTTCAGGCTATTGATATTACAAAGGGCCTGATAGCTACATTGCTTATTTCAAAATTATTCTACGGTTCGCTACCATTTGAGAACAGAACGCCGTTCCAGGATATAACAATTGTCCAGATTATCGCGGGCATATCGGCGGTAATCGGACATGTATGGACCATCTTTGCAAACTTCAAAGGCGGCAAAGGAATTAACACCGCCGCCGGTGTGTTGGTGAGCCTTGCCCCAATTGACGCTACTATTTCAATCGGAGTTTTTGTAATTGTTTTGGTTTCCTCAGGTTATGTATCGCTGGGCTCGATCACGGCCGCGTTCGCATTCCCGTTAGTATTGTTTTTGAGAGAGAACCTGTTCAACGTGGAGGTGAGCGGATACGGCACTTTGATATATTTCAGCATGGGCGTGGCTCTGTTCCTTATATTTAACCACCGGGCAAACATAAAGAGACTGATGTACGGCGAGGAAAACCGTTTTGAAAGCTGGTGGAAGATAAGGTTTATTAAAATCAAGGCGCCATTTAAAAGGGCGCGAAAAGCGAAATAAATTTGAAGAGTTATATGTATAAAGGCAGTCCGGTTAATTCCGAACTGCCTTTTTTTAATTTAGGTCAAACTAGAATGAGATTGCTTCGCCTATGGCTCGCAATAGAGAATTATTTAATCAACACTAATTTTTTTGTTTCAGTAAAGTTATCAGTTTGCAAACTGTAAAAATAAACGCCGCTGGCAAAGTTGGATGCGTCCCAATCAACAATATACGTTCCTGCGTTTAATTTCTCATTGATGAGCGTAGAAACTTCTCTGCCCGTAATATCGTAAATCTTTATTGCAACATTTGAATTTTTAGGAAGCGAGAACTTAATCTTTGTAGTAGGGTTAAATGGGTTAGGGCAATTCTGATAAAGCATAAATGATTTTGGAATTGAAGAACTGATGTTCTTAATGCCGATAATTTCAGATAGCGGTCTTTTCCAAACTGACTGACCTGCGGTACCCGCAAATACAAAATCATTTGAAACTAAAAGCGAATTAACCTGCAGAGGCAGCATTCCATTGTTTACGTGTGTCCAGTTCAAGCCGTTGTTTACTGTTAGATACGTCCCGCCACCTGCCGTTCCGGCTAATACATAATCGCCTGCAGCAGCCAGCGAAGTAATAAAATAGAAATCACCAAAAATAATATTTTGCCAGCTACCGCCACTATTTGATGAAATGTATATTCCTAAACAGGTGCCTGCGTAAACGACGCTATCTTTGCAGAGAATTGAATAGATGTATTCGTTAACGCCGATATTTTGCCAACTTAATCCATGATTTGTTGATAAATATACGCCGTCAGAACAACCCGCAAGAATCTTATTGCCTTCAGAGGATAAACAATTGACATTCACAGATAGTGCGTTTATATTCCAGTTGTTTCCATTATTTGAAGTCAAATATGCCCCGCCTGAGGTTCCTGCAATGATATTATTTCCATCGGCAATAAATGCATTTACTCTGGTGTTATTAGCCATACCTGAATTTTTATTTATCCAATTTTGCCCGTTATCAGTTGAAACATATACGCCATTTTGAGAGACGCCTAAGAACAAAATACTATCACGCGAAAAAATAGAATAAAGAGAACAATTTGATATTCCGTTGTTTTTAATAGCCCAGCTATTCCCCATATCAGTTGACTTAAAGACTCCCACATAAACATCACTTGCAAAAATAGTTCCGTTAACAACGGTCATAGAATTCACATAACAATTCCTTATGCCGCTGCTGGAGAAGTTCCAGTTATTACCATTATCTGTAGTAATATAAACTCCGCTGTTATTCAGGGATTTGAAACTTCCAGCGTAGATATTATCATCCTTAACTAATAATGATTGAATACTCGTATTTGAAAGTCCGTTGTTCGTAGAAATCCAAGTTCCTCCATTATTTGAAGATTCATAAATTCCATCCCCGGTCGCGGCAATTATTAAATTATCCTTGAATGTTATCGCAGATACCCATTCATTACCCATGAGCTGGGTCCAGTTTAACCCGTCGTTTGAAGACATGTAAATACCGGGATAGCATCCGGCAAACAAATAAGCGCCCGCCGAACAAATATCCAGGACGCTCTGAACATTTAGGCCAGCGCTCACAGAACTCCATAAATTGCCATTATCAGTAGTTTTATATACCTGGCCAACATGATTGTAATCTTCTGTACCGGCAAAGATATTGTTGTTTTTTGAAATTAAAGTGTGCACAAAAGCAAAGGAGGGTATACCATTATTTATTTGTGACCAATTGATGCCAAAATCTGTGGATAAATAGATTCCGCCACCCTCAGTTCCAACAAAAATATTGTTATTAACTACTATCATTGAAATACATGTGGCAGGAATTTCAGGCACACTAATCCAATTCACGCCAAAATTGGTAGTGCGATATACACCTCCTGCCGTACCAATAAAAATATTATTATTCAAAAAACCAATTGAATATACAAAGAGAGCATTAAAGACGTTAGTGTCAAGTGATATCCAGTTCGAACCGTTATTTGAAGAGTATAATAATCCGGCGCCATCAGTTCCTGCAAAAATTCCATTCTGATTTGAACTTAGGGTATTGATGGTTCCTCCATTAGGTCCATTTGCCTGAACCCATTGAGCACGTGATATCGAAATGTTAAAAATAAAAATTGAAATGCAGGACAGCAGAAATAAAAAAATGATCTTTTTCATCGGTTTTGATCCTATACAATAATAACTAAAATTAGGAAAAAACCTCCTCTGGCAAACATAAGTTAATACGTATGGATCGATTTTGAAAGCGAAAAGAGTATGCCCCCCTGCGATTCCTTTTTAGATTCTATTAACATGAAATCTGCAGTATCCGGCTGCCTGCCATACGCCCCTTACTTTACAAGCATCATCTTTTGAGTTTGGGCATATGAACCGGCTATCAACCTGTAAAAATAAATGCCTGAAGCGAATCCTAAAGCGTTCCATTCTACTGTGTATGTGCCCGGCGCAAGCTGGCTGTTTGTAACTTCGCTCACTTTTCTTCCCAAAGCGTCATAAATATCCAGGGTTACCTGTTCTGTTTGAGCGCCTGATTCTATTGGCGGTATATCAAACTGTATGCTGGTAACAGGATTAAACGGATTGGGATAGTTTTGATGAAGCCTGTGCGCAGAAGGAATTACAGTCTGACCCGATGGGTCCTTCCAATCATACCTGAACGCACGATAGGAATAGACGTTTACAGGCAGATTAAGCTCATAGAGCCTTGTACCATCAGGCTTCACCTCGGTTACGGACGGATTTGCCGCGCCCCATCCTATCAGAGTATTCCCGTTAGCAAGCCTCTGAACGTAGCCCATTGCCGCGCCGTAAATATCAGGAGAATTTCTGTATTGCCAAACCAGAGTCGCCGTTTTGTTCTGTTCGTCAACGGTATACTCAACCGCCCTTGAAAACGGCGGCGAATGATAATTCCCGTTATCGAACAAAGTGATATTTCCGTTGGCTATTCTTCTTAAAGCATGCTGGTGTGAAAACCCTATAGGGTCGTTTATAAAAGTAAACTGGTTATTCTTCCCTCCAAGCCTCCAGATCATGTCTCCGGTAGTTCGGTTTATTTTGGTTACTTCGTCCATATGCCTTGAAGAAAGCAGCCAGTTGCCGTCATTATCGATTTCTATTGCATTGCCGTGAACATAATCCACAACCGGCGCAGTTAAATTCTCATGCGTTGCATCCGTGATCTGAAAATTGTCCCAGCTTCTCCACTGGAAAACCACGTTCTTGTTCCGGTCAATTTCCTGCAGAACCAGTCCCACAACTCTTGCCGCCGGATTACCCCCGGTAACAATTTGCGACATATCGACTGTTTCCGTATCATAGCACATCATGACCCCATGGCCGTTTGCCAGAACCCTGAGTTCATGCACATCCGTTGAATAATTGTTGCCGCAGTAAAAACTGTCAATGATATTGTAACTTGAATCCAATTCAATATATTTCATCCGGTTGTTATCATAATAAGTCAAATTGCCGTTTGGCTGCGGTTTAAAATCAAAACACAAAGCGTTCATATGGATCGAATAATACGGCTGGCCGTTGTTCTTCAGGATAAGAAGATACGGGTCGTTTTGAATAACAGGAGAAAAGACAATGTTGCTAATAAAAATGTAACCGTCAGATGGAGTAGATGAATAATCAATTGTTATCAGCGGCAAACCGTCCGCCCCGTCGCCTGTATTTCCGGCATGATTAAGCCTGTTCAGGTCTTCCTGCCCAAGCTCATTCATCAAATTAACCGGGCCCTTAAAGTTTTCCTTTTGCCTGACTGTAAACGAATAAGAAAACGGTTGTATATTTTTATCATCAGCGGTCTTGATAGCGCTGTTAAATCGTACAGTCACTCTCTCGCCCGGCTGAAAGGCCGTGAACGGCTTAAATATTATACAGCTTCTGTCATCAGAATTTATGAACCTGCCCGTGTGAATTCCGCTAACAGAACCTTTCACAGTTACTGACCTGCCGCCTGCAATAGTATTCATCGCAATTTGTTCAGATGGCCGAATAATAATGCCTGCATCACGGCTCACAAATTGAGCTGCGGGAAGAGGGTCAAGATAAACAAAATACGGGGAGATTTGAGCGGAATAACAAGATATTGCGGAGAAGATAATGAACAAAAAAGTAAGTTTTTTACCCATTGAATTCCTTAAAAATAGTAAATTATACGACATGGAAACCTAAATCTGAGCTAGCTATAGGTTAGACATAAAGTAACGAAATTAATTTAGCCGAAAAATAATGATAAATTATCATTTAAAATGTAATATTTTGTATCGCCATAAACTAAATATGCATTTTAATAGTAAACATTTATTAATAAGTTTGTTAAAGCATAACAAGATTTAAATATGAATATTTGCGTTCTCGGTGCAGGAGGCTGGGGCACAGCGATTGCCGTCATGCTGCACAATAATAAACACGACGTTACTTTGTGGGAATACGAAAGAGAATACGCCCACACCCTCGACGAATTCAGAGAAAACTTCTATTTTCTTCCCAAAGTTAAGATTCCAAAGAAGATAAGAATAACAAATGATATCGATGTGGCGCTTCACGCCGCGAATGTTATTGTGGTTTCAACGCCTACGCAATACATCAGGCACGTCATTGAAAATATAAAGAATACTGACTTTGGCGACAGGATAATTCTCAGCGTATCCAAAGGCATCGAAAATAATTCATTCATGACTGTGTCGGAGATATTCATGGATGTTTTTACCAAAATCCATAAGAAAAACATAGTAGCGCTTTCTGGCCCATCTCACGCCGAGGAGGTTGCCAGGCAGCTGCCCACGGCGGTGGTAGCCAGCTCAAGCGATACGGCAAACGCCCACGTAGTTCAGAAAGCGTTTTCAAATAAATACTTCAGAGTTTACAGGAGCTCCGACGTGAAGGGCGTTGAGCTGGGCGGCGCGCTTAAAAATGTAATAGCCATTGCAGCAGGTATTTCGGACGGGGCTGGTTTTGGGGACAATACAAAAGCCGCCATCATGATACGCGGAATAAAAGAAATAACAAGGCTCGGGGTTTTCCTCGGCGCTCATGAAAAGACTTTCCAGGGACTTTCAGGCATGGGCGACCTGATAGTAACCTGCGGCAGCAAACTTTCACGAAACCGCTTTGTGGGTGAAGAAGTTGGTAAAGGCAGAAAACTAAAAGACGTACTTGCCGAAATGAAGATGGTGGCGGAAGGCGTGGCAACTACAGTTTCGACGCATGGGCTCGCAAAGAACAAGAACGTGGAGCTCCCGATAATCGAGCAGGTGTATAAAGTCCTGTTCCAGGGTAAAAATCCTCACTTAGCCACCGAAAAACTAATGACAAGGGACCTGAAAGAAGAACACTAAACGGATACTTTATGGGAACAATTCTCTTTACGAATTCTAAAGTTTGGTCGCCGGAAGGCAACTTCGCGGAAGCATTCGGAATCAAAGACGGAGTCTTCAATTTTGTGGGCTCCATCGATGACGCCCGCAGGAAGAAAAATGAATACTACAAGACCGTAGATCTAAAAGGCAGACTTGTATTGCCCGGGCTCACAGACGGCCATCTCCACCTCTGCTACGGGTCTTTAATGAGAAAGCGTCTTAACTGCCGCGATGCCAAATCAAAAGACGACCTTGCAAAACAGATCCGCAAATACGATTCAACAAATAAGAACGGAAACTGGATAATTGGCGGAAATCTGGACATGCTGCGCGTGGTAGGAAGCGGGCGGGATGGGAGCGGAAATATCGCAGATGAATTATACTCTAAAAAGCCATTGTTCATAGCGAACTACGATTATCATTCCGGTATATGTAATTCGCTGGCTCTTGAAAAATCGGGGCTCAAAAGCGATCTAAGTTCTTTTTCTGAAGATTTAGTTCCCAGAGATTCGGGCGGAAAACTTACAGGCATCGTAAAGGAGGAGGCGCTTGACTTCGTTTTTAAGAGGCTGCCTGAACCTTCAATTGATGAAAGGGCGAAAGCTGTCATTGAATTCATTAAAATTCTGCACTCCTTCGGGATCACAACTGTAACCGATATAACGCTTCCGCAGGACCTAGATGTTTATAACTACCTTCATAACAAAGGAAAACTCGCTATCAGAATAAACTCATATGTGCCCTTTGAAGAATTTCAGAACCTTTCTGAATTTGAAGAAATGACCCGCGAAATTGACCATGACTATTTTTCGATCAACGGATTCAAGGCTTTTTATGACGGAGCGCTGGGCTCGGCGACGGCTCTGTTTAGCGAGAATTACACAGGCGCTGACACTAATGGAAACAGAACTGCAATGGCAGAATCAGGCGAGTTAAGAGAGCTTGCTCTTGCTATAGACAAAGCTAACAAACAAATTATAATACATGCCATCGGAGACCGGGCTGTAACCGAAGTACTGGATATCTGCGAAGCGCTGAAAAAAGAAAACGGGGAACGGGAACGGCGGCTGCGGATAGAACACGCACAGCATATAAAAGAAGACGACCTGGAAAGATTTAAGGAGTGTAAAGTTATTGTATCCGCGCAGCCGGTTCATCTGAAATATGATATAAACATTGTGAGGCAGCGACTGCCCGGGAAGCTAGTTAAAACAACTCATAATTATAAGCTTCTTATGGATAAGGGTGTAACTGTTAATTTCGGGACAGATTTTCCGATTGCGGATGTAAACCCGTTTGATAACATCTACATGGCCGTCACGCGGAAAGCCAATGATGAAATTTTGACTCCAGAATACAGGATTGGACTCCACGACTGCATAAAAGCTTACACAATTAACAATGCGTATTCAAATTTCAATGAAGACGCTACGGGCTCAATAGAATCCGGCAAAGTGGCTGATTTTGTAATAATGAAAGATGACTTATTTGAGATGAAGGAAGATAAGCTTAACCAGGCAAGGGTTTACAAAACATATTTGAACGGCGAAGAAGTATATAAGGGATAGTTTCTAAATCCTCACCTCTGCCCTTCTCCTAAAAGGAGAGGGGAGACAAAACATCCACATACCTGAGTAATTTTTGCTGTTATTGCATACTAACAGCAAGGGAATATAGAGGACCTTTTTTACTCTTTGATGAAATCATTCGATTTGATTACCCTTACCATTTCAAATACAGCGATTCCGTAAGCAACAGAAACGTTCATAGAGTGCTTAAATCCGTATTGCGGAATTTCAAGTGAAAAATCCGACATGCCTATAAGCTCGTTTGAAACGCCGGTAAGCTCATTACCAAGTATCAGGCATACCGGCAGGTCGTCTTTAGATATATCAGCATAGCTCCTGCTGTTCTCAGCAATTTCGAGCGCCGCTATCCTGACTCCGTTTTTTCTCAAATTACTGATTGCTTCTGAGGGATCTTTAATATACTCCCATGGCACGGCGTTTGTAGCTCCCAGAGCAACCTTCTCTATTTCCGGTCTTGGAGGGTAAGGCGTATAACCGGTCAGGTAGAGTTTTTCTATTAATGCCGCATCAGAAGTGCGGAAAACAGAACCCACATTGTAAATACTTCGTATGTTGTCGCATAAAACATATATCGGGTTGCGCTTCACCGTTTTAGTTTTTTCAAGCGGCAGCCGTTTGGCTCCCACTTCTTCGTGAGTAAGTTTCTTCATAACAAATTATCAGTTATTGAATAAAATGAGCATTTGTCCGGGCAGCCCTCCAAAGGCGGGCAAACGGCCGGATTCACAATTAAAAATATGCTCTTAGTTCTGCCGTGCCCGTATGAATCACTTTGGAATTGCCTTCAGCCCTGCCGAAGTAATTAACTGTCGCCTGGATAAAATTTGAGATCCTGTAATCCAGCGTCAATGTCCACAAATAGCTCTTGCCGACCACCAGTCCGCCGGTCAGTTCATAGGGAAGGAAATCCGGGTTCACGTTCAGGGTGGCGTCGTTTCTTGTGATCTCCACCCTCACTCTGCCTTTGCTTTCAAAAGAATATGCAAATCTTAAAGTCAAAGCTGTTATGTTCGCGTTTGTGGGAACCAGCGGGTATAAATCGTCAGCCTTTTTCAGATCCATTTTGAAACCGGCCTCGATTGAAGGTATTGGTTTATAAGAAAGGTCTGATGATACGTCTTCCGAGCTGATATCCCAGTTACGCGTAACATTGCTGGGCGCAAGGTTGCGCTGAACGCCGTTCGTGTAGTCTGTAACAAGCGAAAGATCGCTGGTAAACGAGAGCCTGACACGCGCCGATCTTTCAATTCCCAGCAGCCTTTCATTGCCGGAATAGAACTGGCTGAATCCTTTGTTCTGGATATACCTGAGACGGATGGCGAAATACTGGTTGTTTTCGAACAGGTTGATATCCTGCTGCACCTTATTTGAACCGGCTATTGTATTATCTTCATTCAGGAATTTGCTGAAATGAAGTAAGTATATATCCTTCTGGACAGGATCCTTGCTTTTTTCAGCGACCTGTAGGAAAGTATCGAATGAAAGATTGTCAATAATATCTTTAACTGCGCCTGACGCCTTAATGAAGTATAGCCTTGCCGGATTAAGGTTCACTGACGCAGAGCTTTGAAGGTCCGTTGTCGGGAACAGCTGGTCGGTCGGCCTTATAATTTTGATATAATCTCCGTCGTAATTAACCAGTATAAATTCATCTTCATCCTGCAGGCCGTTTCCGTTAAGATCCCCAAGGTAATGATAATTACCCTGCCCTATCGGCACCTTAACAAAAACAACTTCCTGCTTTGCCGTGCGCTCGCTCGAAACTTTATAGAACAAATTAGACTGAAGCGCCCTGTTTAAAAACCAGAAGTTAGATACGGAAGTTACAAGAATGGTGCGTGAATCAAGGTATCCGAGGCTCTTAAAAACGTCTGAATATTTTTTGTCGTACACAACCAGGTCAAGCGATGAGGTAACAAAATCCATGTTCTTAAGTCTCAAAGAAGAAGTCTGGATATATGAGTTTGATTCTTTGGAAACAGCGCCAGCATTATAGAGGTCATCCCTGCGGAAGTTGAACTGGTACGAGAGGTCCATCTTAGAGAGTATGTCGCTTATAACAAATTTTGGCTTAAGCTCGTAATATTTGAAGCTTCCTACGCTGGCTGTATCGAAGCTTAATGAACTGATCTGTTTATCTTCGCCGTTAAATTCGAATACAAAGTTGTAGGAACCCAGCGCCGACTTCTCTTTTTTTGGAGTTAATTTATAATCCATAACGCCGCTTTGTCTAAGCCAGAGGCTTTTGTAGTCTAGCGAGTTATCTTTGCTTGAGATGTAATCGGCATTATAACTTACCGAGGGCAAACGAAGGCTATCGCCCTTAAACCCGGCATCAACAGATCCGCGTATCGAATTGAATATATCGCCCCTTGTAAGTCTCCCGCCGCTTGTAGTCAGGTACATATAACTCTTTGGCTTTATCTGGAGGCTGAATTCAGATGAATTCTCAGTCTGCTGGGTACTATCCACAATATCCCAAATCCTGTCGTATTCAACTTGGTTTATCCGGTCGATTGCATTGTACAGCTTGTTCACATACCGTTGTTTAAAAGATAACAACACTTTGCCAAGATCGGCGTTCCCAATCCTGAAATTATCGGTATTGTATGTGAGGGTTGAATTGACCGCAACGCCTTTATTTCCCTTATCGTCTAAACTTGAAAACAGGTTCTGGTCATAATCGCTTACCGCGCTTTCAACCGCCACCGAGAGCTTTTTCGATATTTTAAAATCTAAACCAGCATCAACAGACTGGTACAATACCGGCAAAGGAAGAAAGATAATTGGGAGGTAGTCCCCCACACCTTTCCCAACATAAGTATAGATTGTACTGCTTTGGCTTGTATAATCTCCTTTATTTGTACCAACATACGAAAATGTAACCTGATACAGTGCAGAGTCGCTCGCCGGCAGGTAATCATAGTAAATATTATTAAGCGAATCCAGTTTCTGGACATATTGGCCGAGCGGCGCGTGAGTTGTGCTGTCTCTGCCAACATATACCACTCCGGTCTTTGAAGCTTTCAGCCTGTCATTTCCAGCCTGGGAAAGTATTGTCTTATCAGAATCGGATAGAGTGAAGTCGATAGGCTGGTCAACATTATCTTTCTCCCTGAAGAATGATAATGAGAGCTTTAACCTGTCTTTGAAGAACGAATTATTTGTCTGAGCGGCAAAGAGGCTTCTTGAATAGTTCTTATCGGAATATTCGAAATCCACCACAATCCTCGAAGCGTTTGTTATGAGTCTTTTGTTTGTAAAGGTCAGCTGTCCTGTTGAATAATCTATGGTATAGTCGTTGGTCTCTCCTCTTTCCATTTTTATGCCGTCAAGATAGACTTTCTCGCTGCCCGCAATTACAACAATATTTATTGAATTATCGGAGCCCACCAGCCTGTACGGTCCCTGCACTCCGTCTGTTCCCAGCAGGCTGTTTGTGGCAAATTTACCCCGTTCCAGGGCGGCGGCTAAAAAGAAATTATTTGGGCCGAACTGTGCAAATCCCTTAGCGCCCTGGAGTTTTTTAGAGAAATTGAAAAATTCAGTATTTCCAAAATTCACATCTATATCCCCGAGAGTGGTTGTAACATTGCTTGAACGAAGCTCCACAAAGACCTTATCAAGTTCCTGCAGCTTCTCAGTGTTGCCTTCGGGCTGGATAGGAGTGCTTTCATCGGTAAGCGCCGCGGTTATATCGATATCCTTTGAAAGCTTACCCGTCATCTGAAGCCGGAAACCCGAGTTAAGCGTGAGGTCGCGGTTATTGCCGATGGTAAACCCGCGGAAAATTGTTCCGGATTTCTGCAGATCCGAGCCAGAAAAAATGTCTTCAATGAAATCAGGCTTTATTTCCGCCACCTGCACGGTGTCTTTTTTGAGAGTATCGAGTTTTGTGAGAATTTCAAAATGCGAATATGTATCCGGAACATCGAACGGGAGGTTTCGGAACGTAATTATTATATTGGATTTCTTCCTTGATGTATCGGCCCCGACAAGATCGAGGAATTCTTTGGCGAACTTTAGTTTACCGAACCGGAAATCGACTGTGTAAAAAGCGGCCGGAACTGCGGCTGAATCGGAAAACACCGTAACTGAATTTTCAATTATGAATTTATCGCCAAGGGAAACTACGGAGTCTTTTTGGCTTAATACTAATACTGTCTTCTTATAATTAACATTATCGTAGTCTTTCACCTGGGAGTCGGCGGGCACGCTCAAAACGAAAAAGACCGTCAAAGCGGCAGAAAACGAAAATGCTATTAAAATTCTCCGGTTCAACTAATACCTGGCAGATTAAACCAGCGCATCCGGAACAACCGTTATGTTCTACTTAATTGCCGCCGGTGAGCAGCTCATCAAGGTAATACTTCCGGTAGTCCGTATGGTTGGCTACTAAATTTTCTAAAATTGGTATTAATTTATCATCCGGTATTTTTTTTGCGGGATTCTTTAGTTTATAATACGCCAGAATATTATCTGTGTTTGTGAAAGTCATGAGGTCAGGGTCGTCGAATTTGCTCCACTTTGCCCCTGCCGCGTAACTGTATATATCTTTAAAGAACATAACGTACTCGCCGTTTTCATCGCTGTTCACATCAAATGTGCGGTAAATAATTCTCACCGGGAATTTATCTTCATCTGCAAATTCAAAAGTCATCGATCTTTTGCTACCCAGCCAGCTTGTGAGGTCCCTGCTCTTTATGACTTTTTTCAGAATGAATTCTTTCATTTTTTCGATATTGGCGTTGTCGTTTCTGACGCAGCCGTGCGATAGCGCGCGGTATTCGTTTTTCAGAAGATAGTTCTTATTAGTCCCGTGAAAATAACGCAATGAATTCTCATCGTAGTGGACAACAAACAAACCAAGCGGATTATTCGGGCCGGGCGGCGTTGGCCTGACTGAATCTCCCGATTCAGGGTCTTTCCAGGAAGGCCAGTTGCGTATCCTGAACGCTTCATAATGACCCGTATATGTTTTGGTGCTGGGCTTGCCCAGCACGTTCGGCCATGTATCAACAAGAATCGTGTCCCCGTTGTAGATTTGGTAAATCCTTGACTTAAATTCCGGAATATTCAGTTCCCAAAGTATTTTGGGACTTTCATCAAGATAATTTTTTGGAACTGAAAAATTCAGAGTAAAGTCGACAATCCCCAGCGTGTCGTTGGTCAGTTTCTTATCCACAGATTTGGATGACTGGATCTCGCTAATAGCGTCATCTGATATGATCGGGAACAGGTCCCGCAGATAATCTTCAATCTGCCCGTCAAGGGTTTCATTATCCAGATTCTTAGGATCATCAAGAGCGATAGATATCTGCTGTTTGGAGTTATCAGTTTTGGTAGATTCATTTTTGACAGGTTCGGTCTTTGAAGAATCGTTACCCTTTAAGGACGCGCTTTTTGTTTCGACAACTTTCTTTTCATCCCCGGGACCTTTGCCGAAGATCTTGGCATCGCACCCGGCGCCAATTAGTGCATAACAAAATGTTAACAAAAGCAGAACTGCGGCGAATTTTTTCTTGTTTTTAATCAAATTTTCCAGTTTTTGTGTATATACCTGACAAATTTACCTTAAAATATTCTATTTATCAATTATATTAAATAAGCAAGTAAATTATTGAGTATTCAACACTAAGTTCACCATGAGTAACATAAGAGTAACAAATAACTAAGATAATTGGCATAATTAACCTAAAATAACAGAATCACATTTATGTTCCATTACCTATTAAAATCAATTGCAAAGTAGAAATATATAATCTCAACTAATATGTAGAACTTAATTCACAATTGTATGGTCTGTAAGGGGCTGCAAATCAGGGTTCATCTTCCTTGATACAATAAAGACAGGCCCGAAACATGATGAGTCGGCGAACTATTCCATAAATAAAATGTACATGACCAATAAGGATCGTTCAGGCGATATAGGTTTTTAGCTCATTATAATATTCGATTCCATGAGCAACTTCTTGAATTCTTTCCGGCCTCTATGGAGCCGGCTCTTTACTGTGCCTAAGGGCCAGTTTAATTTATCTGATATTTCCTGCAGGGAATAATCGTCTATATGGAACAGAATAATTACGCATCTGAATTCATCCTTTATCCCGCCGATTAAAGTCATTAACTCATCTCTTGTCAAAATACTCTCTTGGGAAGACATAACCTGTTGTTCTGTAAATTCATCGTAATGAATTTCAGTTATGTTTTTACGTTTCCTGTAGTAATTTATGAAAATGTTTCTCATAATAGTATATAACCATGCTTTGCAATTTGTGCCTTCTCTAAATGTATCAAAGAATTTGATTGCCCTGGCATATGTATCCTGCACCAGGTCTTCGGCATCCATACTATTTTGCGTATATTTTCTTGCAACGTTGATGAAATACTGATAATGTATAAACGCTTCGCTGGTGAATGCATTTTGTTTTGTCATAATTTTTATATTGGATTCTTTCCTTTTATAATTCTTGCAATTATTGCAAATACTAAAAGAATATGAATGTAACCTCTTAGTACTTGGATGAAAGTATACCCAACAGTCTAAAAATCATAATTGATTTAAGCATTATTCTCCTCTTAAAATATTGACATGGTCATTATAATAATTAACAGGGCGCTTGCCGCCAACATCGCGATAAAACTTTCAAGTTCATCGTCATTTAATGTAACAAGAGATATTATTCTTTTCATATTAGGTGATTTCATATACTATGCGATTGATAATCATCAGATAATCATATCTTTTCAGTTTTGTAATTGGCTGAGACTGTTTCTTTCACCCCTGTAAGCTTCTATCCCTGCCTTAATAGCGTCTGTTATGAGCATTGATTCATGCGCTATTTTTTCTTTCCCTCCGGCAATAATGCGCTCCGATTTGTTTTTGACTGCATCCAGCTTCTTTTTGGCTCCTTCAAGAGCCCTTTCAGCTTTTTTCTTCCCTTCAGCTACAATTTCTGAAGATCGATCTTTCTTTTTTTTCAGGTAGCGTCCTGCATCATCAACCAGTTTGTTTTTTTTGACTGAAATATCCTCCCGGAAATCTCTACCGCTTTGGGGAGCGTATAAAAGCGCTACAATCGCACCCACTGCGCCCCCGGCTAGTATTCCTATAAAAAATCCCTTTATCCTTTTCTGTTCTTCCATTTTTATTTCTCTCTTTAGGTTTGACATAATAATGATTTCTTTTTGCGAAAAAGGCAGCAGGGACTTAAAGCCCTGCCGCCTAATACAGTGTTCTTTATTTGAATCTGAATTCTAACCCCGCTCCAACAGTTAGAAAACTGGCAGAGCCGTTAGGAGTAAACACAACGTTATACTTGCCCCTGACCATTAAATCCATCACATTGCTCAATCCAAGAGAGGCTCCCATGCCGCCATAAATTCCGGCCTTGGTGTTATTAATCTGGTTAACAGATGCGGCAGTTAGGTCATTTGGATCGACATAACTGCTTTGTCTGAAATTGTAAGCGCCCACCCCTCCTTCAAAAAAGAGCGACGAATTCAATTTTGGGTGTACAAAATAGTACCGCGGGCCCGCCGCAAATTCCAGGTAACTTCCTATTGGCGCGCCGGTAACTTTTGATGACATGAAGAAATAACTGGCTTCTCCTACAAGTGCAACTTCTTTATTAACCCTGTAACCGACATCAAGTCCAAAATGTCCGCCAGGCTTGAACTGCTGATTAAGTTGCTTTGGGAGAGGAAAAATAGCTCCGCCAAATGGAGTAATAGTTACATGGGGATATGTTTTCCTCACAGATTTTGTTGTCATCGTTGGCGAGTTATTCTGCGCTGATGAATTGCAATTTAATACTAATACTGCAATCAAGAGCAGAAATGCAAATTTTAATGTTTTCAAAATAACCTCCTTTTAAAAATTAGAAAATTATTGTACATATTTATCGTTAATTTTCTCACATAATCCATTTGATCACAAATTATATCCGGGACTTATACTCTTAACAGCCTTCAGCAAATCTGTTATTAGAAATGGCTTATCGAGAAATGTAGTTATCCCGCATTTATTTGCCAAGTCCTTTGTTTTTTTGTTTCCATAAGCTGAGATCATAACAGCTTTTATGTCGCTGAATTTCTCTTTTACCAGGTTGTAAATATCAATTCCAGTCACCCCATTGAAATTTCCAAGATTATAATCAAGTATCAGCAGGTTATAATTACTATTAATGTTATTTATCTTTTTGATCGCTTCAAATGCTGAATCAGCGCTGAACACGTGGTACCCCTCATTTTCAAGCACTTCGCAGAGTGTTTCATTCATATAAACATCGTCCTCAACAATTAATACCTGTATGTTTTTATTCTCATTCATTATTATACCATTCTTGAATTACGATTCTTCATGAAGCCCATTCCTTTTTGGGCGTAATCGTGGATTTGCCAGCCAGATTTTTGCTATTCCCGGAATTGGCGTTTTGGACTGCTACATTGGTTTCCAATTCTTCTTTCGTTTCATCAAAAATTTCAAACAATAACCGCAAATAACCCAGATCCTGTGAAGAAATTCTTATTTTATTCATTTTATGCCTCCTTTATTGTATTTATGAAAATGGCGAAATAACCAGTAATTGCTTTCTTTCTGTACACTTACAACTAAACAATTTTGGCGCCAAATCTTTTTGTGATTTATATTGTTAATTTATATATTAACATCTAAACCGTGACAATTTTGTCACAGTCTTGCATTTTTGATTAAATCTGATTTAAAATATACTGGACTATGAAACCGGATTTAGGGAAGCTCGAAAAAAAATTGCCTTTGGAGAAATTTATTCCCCTGGCCTTTTTGATTTTTCTGCTTTTCTTCATAATACTCAGCTTGATTACTTATCAAAATGTTGAGAAATACAAAGAGAGTGTTGTCTGGTTAAATCATACTCAAGATGTTATTAAGAAGACGCAGGGTATTAATAACCATGTAATATTGATTCCTCTTTCCAGAAGGAATTACATTCGCACAGGGAATGTAAAATTTCTTTCTGATTTTGATGAAGTTAGAAAGAATACCTCCAACGAAATGCAGGAGCTGGAACGCCTTGTGGAAGATAACTCAGAACAGAGGGCAAATGTGTCACTGCTTGACTCTGCCATTTCAAGTTTAACCAGCATAGTCCAAAATTCGATAGACCTTTATAAAAACGAGCCTAAAGAATCTTTAAAACAACAAATCTATTCGGATTCAATTACAGATTGTCTGATCGGCGTTCAATCGGTTTCAGAAGTAATAAACAGCAACGAAAACAGGCTGCTTTACCTCAGGGACCAGAAAGTATTGGAATCATCTTTCTACATTCAAACAATTATCATAGGCGCTGGCTCTTTTGCCTTCCTGGTAATTGGTCTCTCCCTTTTAATCTCTAACAGGCTCATAAAAAATAAAAATGCAGCTGAAAAACTTCTGCAGAAGTCATACGATGAACTTGAAGATAAGGTTGAAATTCGAACCAAAGAACTAAAAAAAGCTAATGAAGACCTGACCAAAGAGATTGAAAACCGGCTTAAAACGGAAGACTCTTTGCGTGAAAGTGAAAGAAGGTTCAGGCAATTAGCCGATTCAGCCCCTGTTTTGATATGGATGTCAGGCGCCGATAAACTCTGCACATATTTCAATAAGACATGGCTGGATTTCACCGGAAGAACTATGAAGCAGGAACTTGGCAAAGGCTGGGAAGAGGGTGTTCACCCGGATGACCTGCAAAGATGTTTGGATATCTATTTTCTTTCATTTGACAAGAGGCAGAGCTTTGAAATGGAATTCAGGTTAAGAAATGCCGGTGGAGAATACATATGGATACTTGACAAGGGAGTACCCAGGTATGAAGGCTCTGAGTTTTCCGGTTATATTAGATGCTGCATTAATATCCACCAGCTTAAAATGAATGAAAGGTACCTTAGAATTCAAAATGCGGTGTCAAAAACTCTCTCAGAGGCCAAAACTTTTGAGGAAGCAAGCTCGCGGGCCTTGCGGGACATATGTGAAACAGTCGGCTGGGATGTGGGAGTGCTTTGGTCCGCCGATGAATCAGATAACACGCTTTCGCAGGCCTCGCTATGGGTGAAGGATGCTCTGGCTCCAAAAGAATACTCTGAGATCTTCGATAAGTCGGTAGTCTTCAAAAAGGGCTCCGGCCTGCCGGGCATTGTTTGGAAAACCGGTAGGACGCGTTGGGTTCAGGATATACAGAAAGATGATAAATTCGGACGGCAGTATGCCGCTTTGAGTACGGGCCTTAAATCTGCCTTTGGGGTTCCTGTTTCAAATAACGGCAACGTTATGTTGGTTATTGAATGCTTTAGCAAAGAGAGCTTGGTTCCCCACGAGGACCTTCTTATAGTTCTGGAAGCGGTCGGAAGGCAGATCGGGAACTTCCTGGAAAAGAAAAGAGCCGACCAAAAGCTAATTGAATCAAATAATGAACTTGAAGACAGGGTAAAGGACAGAACCTCGGAACTTGCCAATACGCTCAGCAAGTTGTTAAATGAGATCTCAGAACGGGAGAAGATCCAAAATAAACTGAAGCTTTTCGGGCACGCCATTAAAGGGGTCAAAGAATGTGTTTATATTACCGACCTGCAGAACCGAACGCTTTTTGTGAACGGTTCATTTGAATCGACTTACGGCTATTTCGAAAATGAATTACTTGGTAAAGATATTCCGGTAATATTCGCCGATGTGGTACCTGAAAATGTGAGAGAAGATATTTTAATTCAAACATTCAGGGTTGGCTTTAGAGGAGAAATTAAGAATAGGAGAAAGGACGGTTCAGACTTTGTAGTGTATCTTTCAACATCGGTGATAAGGAATGATGAAGGCAAAGTTGAAGCGATCGTGGGCATCTGCCAGGACGTAACCGATCAAAAAAACTCTGAAGAGCTTATCAGAAAGCAATACAGCCTTTTAAGCCTGCTGAACGATATTATTCTTGTAACAAATAAGTCTTTTGATCTCAAGAATTCGATTTCATATGTCCTTAATAAAGTTTGTCAATATGCGGGATTAAATGCCGGACATGCTTATCTGAAAGATGAGCAGGGGGCTCTGGTATCAACTGGCATTTGGAATTATGATTTGAAAGAGAAATATTCGGAATTCAAGGAGATATCTGAGAGCCTTGAGTTATCTGAAGACCCGGGAATTGCGGGAAAAGCGCTTAGAGAAGCGAAATCGTACTGGATGAGTATTAAAGACGCCATTAATGCAAATTCAAAAAGGCAAGAGGTGGAACTAAACGCGGGTTTACTTACCGGTATATGGGTTCCCGTTATGAAACAGGTTGAAGTTATAGGAATACTTGAGTTTTTCAAAGATGACGAATGGGAAATGGATAAAGAAATACTTGAATGCATCTCAAATATCGGGGTAGAGCTTGGCAGTCTTGTTGAAAGGAATGACGCTCTTGAAAAAATAAAATCCAGCGAGAGGCTCTTTAAGGCGGTTTCTGAATCCGCTAATGATGCTATTATAACGCTGGATAAGCGCGGAAAGATATTCTATGTTAATAAAAGCGCCGAAAGTATTTTTGGGTATGGTTCGCATGAACTTGTTGGCAACAATCTTTCAAGAATCCTGTCGGAAGAATATGTTAAGACTTTCGGCGATGCATTTGACGTTTCAGCTTCTGATAGTAATTTCACCTTAATAGGAAAAACTATTGAGACATCAGGTATTAAGTCTGATAGCAGCCAGTTCCCTGCAGAAATATCGCTTGCCCGCTGGGAAATGAACGGCGAGTTTTATTTTACAGGAATGTTAAGGGATATTTCGATGAGGAAACGGATCGAAAATGAACTGATCGAAAAACAAATAATGCTCCTGCAGGCTCAGCGGATCGCTAAGCTTGGAAGCTGGGAATGGAATATTAAGAACAATAACGTTGCCTGGTCGGACGAAATGCATTCGATTTACGGAGTTGATAAGAAGACCTTTAAAGGAACCCTTGAGGCGTATCGCGAGAGAATTCATCCTGATGATCGCGATTTGGTAAAAAACATGGTGGAAAAGTGCATCCTGGATAAAGCCCCGTTCAACTATTATCACAGGATCGTTACGCCTCAGGGAGAAATAAAAATATTAAATGCTCAGGGGCAGGTGCATTTGGATGATAACGGCGAAGTTGAGGGATTATACGGAACAGCTTTGGATGTGACCGAAATAAAATCGGCCGAAGAAAAAATAAGAAAAAGCGAAAAGCAGCTTAAAGAGGCGCAGCAGATCGCCAAACTGGGCAGTTGGGAAGTGGATCTACTAACAGGCAAGAATTTATGGTCTGACGAAATGTTCAGAATATTTGATATTGAAATTTCTGAACGCGGTCTAAACTACAACGAACTGAAAGAGTTCATACACCTTGACGACATGCGGCGTTTTGATGAATTTGAGAAAAAGATCCGGGAAAATCCTCAGCAAACAGAAATTATCTTTCGTATTATCACTCCTGCTGGCCAGCTCAAATATATCTTTGCGGAGATCAGGGTCGGATTTGACGCCGATTGCGAACCTGTCAGGCTTTACGGGAGCGTTCAGGATATAACAGAGATTAAAGTTGCGGAAGAAGAGCTTAAAGTGGCAAATATTAAATTGATAGAAGCTCAAAAGGAACTGGTCCATAATGAAAAACTGGCAGCCCTTGGCAGGTTCTCTTCCGGTATTGCTCACGAGATAAGAAATCCCCTGGCGAACATCAGCGCACTTTCACAGCTGCTGCTCAAAGCCGAATTGGATGAAAAATCGAAAAAACATCTTAAATATGTTTTGATAAACGCTGACATTGCCAACAAAATAATCCGGGATCTCCTGAATTTTGCTTCTCCCGAAGAATTGGTTTTTGAACGCGAAAGCGTTAATGAAATTTTATATAATATACTTGAAAGCGTGAAGCCCAGATGCGCCGATAGCGGGATAGAAATAATTGATAACATCGTTCGGGATATACACCCGGTCTACGCCGATAAGATACGGATCGAAACGGCGCTTATGAATTTCATTTCAAACGCTATTGAGGCAATGCCGGAAGGAGGGCGCCTTAATATCTCGGCGAGGGAAGATAAGATGCTCAGAAGGATATTTATTAAAATAGAAGATACAGGCGTAGGGATAACTAAGGAAAATCTTGATAAAGTATTCGAGCCTTTTTTTACAACAAAAAAAGACGGGACAGGTTTGGGGCTCGGTTTAGCGTATCAAACAATCAAGTCCCATTCGGGAACGCTTGATATCCAAAGCGTTTTAAATGAAGGAACGGTAATAAGTATTACTATTCCGTATAAGGAGGACTAATGGAAAAAATTCTTGTAATTGACGATAATGAATCGCTTCGTTATACATTAACGAGCGTTCTTGGAGAATCAGGGTTCGGCGCTTTTGCTGTGGATAGCGGCGCCTCAGCAATTGATGAGATCAAGATGAATCACTATGAACTGGTTATTTGCGATATGAAGCTTCCTGGAATGGATGGGATGCAAATTCTGAAAGAAATTAAGGATGTTCGCCCGGATTTGCCCGTAATTATGCTTACTGCATTTGGAGATATTAAAACTGCTGTTGAATCGATGAAGCAGGGCGCGCAGGATTATCTGACAAAACCGTTTAACAACGAAGAAATGATACTTACTATCAGAAAAGCGCTGGAACTCAAATATCTGAGCCAGGAAGTAAATCTTCTTAGAAAGAAAATGGATGATTCATACAGAGGCGAGGGTATTATTGGCGCCAGTAAAGTCATGAAAGAAATTCTCGAGCAGGTAAAAGTCGTCGCTCCAACAAACTTAACAGTTCTGCTTGAAGGTGAGAGCGGTACCGGCAAGGAGGTAATTGCTAACATGATTCACAATTCAAGCGAAAGGAAAGGTAAACCATTTGTGGCTGTTGATTGCGGCGCAATTCCGGAATCCATTATAGAAAGTGAATTGTTCGGATATGAAAAAGGAGCTTTTACAGACGCAAAGTCGCAGAAACCGGGAAAATTTGAATATGCAAACGGCGGAACATTGTTTTTAGATGAGATTTCTAATCTTTCTGATGTTAATCAAATAAAACTGTTGAGGGTAATTGAGGAACGGGTCGTTACACGGCTCGGCGGAAAAAAGCCTATTAATCTGGATATAAGAGTTGTGACCGCCTCAAATGTCAATTTGGCGGAAGCTGTAAACAGGAACAAATTCAGAGGGGACCTTTTTTATCGTCTCAATGAATTCCACATGAAACTTCCGGCTTTAAAAGACAGGCCTGACGATCTCCCGTTGTTAGTCGATCACTTTATCAGGGAAGCAAACACAGAGTTGAACAAAAACGTTGAAGCCGTGTCGGATGAAGTTTTTAACAGAATCAAACTGCACAGCTGGCCGGGAAATGTTCGCGAGCTCAGGAACGTTATCAGGAGGTCAGTCCTGTTGGCTGTTGATAATACAATAAACAGCGTATATATAAACGAAGATATAAATATTTTTAGTGAAGCTGGAATTGCCGGGGAAGTTAACGGCGCTACTTTTGAAGATTCTGCAAAGAGCGCTGAAAGAGATATAATTTTGAAAGCGTTAAAAGAATCCGGCGGTAATAAATCCAAAGCTGCAAAATTACTAAACATTAACGAAAGGACTTTCTATAGGAAGCTCAAATACCTTGGAATTTAACTGATGAAATAAGAAAACCTAAATACTTTACTTCCTCTACCAGGCTCTTAGAAAATCTGTCACATTGCGCTGATCCCGAGGGTGCGGCTCTTCTGACACATGTAACATTCCTTACGTTAAAAAATATCAATTTTTCAATTTATTTATTGAATTCCTTTGGCGCGTAGTTTGCACGTTATCTTGTAATCTGATTTATCTTTGTTATACATCAAGCGGAGAGATATCATGCCAATAACAAGTTCTGAGAATTTTCAGCGGCGTCAGAATATAACAAACAAACGCAGAGATTCACGATAATTGAATTTGAAATGGCTTCATGATAAAATGAATGAAGCGCTGAAATGAGATTTGTGACTACAATTCAGAAGATCAGAATAACTTGAAGAAAACGGAACATAATGACGGAGAAGATGCCGATGTTCTAACATAATTTCTTTTGACACCCAGTCATATACCCCCATGGAGCCTGTTTTGATGATGACCAAAGCAGGCTCCCCTCTTTTTTCGAAAGGAAATCATAATTATTTAAAAGAATAGCATTCATAATCATTTGTCGGTTAGAATGACAAATTTGACGCAGTTTTAAGAAGAAGACAAATTTAATCGACAATTCCGCAAGGAAATTTTTGGCACGAGAATTGTCGCATGATATAAAACGCTGACCAAAATGAAAAAAGCAATTATCATATTATTAAATTTAATCCTTATAAATATGACTTATAGCCAGGCTCTAAATCAAAGCGCAGCAAATGGGAGTATGGCGCCCAAGGGTGGATCAAAAAGATTAACGATCACCGATGATTTTGAAAGGAACGGGAACTCAGAAACATTTAGCGCTGAAGTAATAAAAAAACTCGGACGAAACACATATTGGATAAAAAGCGGAGAGTTAGTTGGAGGGAATAATGAGTCAATTTTAGAGCTTGGACTATATGTGAAAAATAACGGCAAGAATATTATTAACCAGACGCCTGCCGAAAACGGTTATATAATAGAGCTGGTGGGTTCATATCTGGATTGGCGGAATCTTTTAATCTGGATTGCCAATGAAAAGGGGCAAAAAGATTCAGATTACATCATGGTCGAGTTCGATAAGAATTTTCCGTTAATGTACTAACAACTAATAAAAAGGAGATATTGTAAATGAACATTATAAGAAATTTTTTTAATGCTATTTTTCTTGCGGTGGGGCTAGCGTACTTTTTATTCAGCACTTTTCAGTATTTCTACGGAATGAATGATTTGCTTAGTAAAATAATTCATATAATAATTTAAGAAAGAGGAGAACATGAAAACATCCATTTTTATTATTTCGCTTTTATTAACTGTTTCTGTGTCCGCAAATGCACAGCTTAAAGAGGATGATGGATTGCTCGGGCCGTCGCTTGGACTATGGACTTCGCCTAATGTGCCAACATTTGGGCTCAATTATGAACGCCAATTGTCGCAGTTGGGAGATCTTGCAACTATCAGTTTGGGAGGCGTGTTCAGATATTCATCGTTCAGGGATAATCCAACGCCGGATTATTACAATTATAATTATTTAACTTTTGGGCTGCAGTCGAATCTTAATTTCAACAGGATAGGAGAGGGTAAATTTGTGCCGTTTGTAGGACTAGTGCTCGGTTACAATTATGTTAACTCAAGCTATATATCAAATAACGGTACGGTTTACGCGGCAGGTTACAACAGCGGTTTGTGGTTATGGGGCCAGCTGGGGATGAGATATTTTTTCAGTCCCCGGGTAGCCGGTTCTTTAAGATTTGGCACAGGCAATTTTAATTTCAACGTGCTTGAACTTGGAATTGATTTCAAATTGTAATATTTGATGAAAACGATGCAAAGTGTTTAAGTGAAATAATTGATACGCAAAGCAACCGGAATCATCTTTCTTCTGCCGCTTGGTTTTAACTTTGCGGGATGTGAAGCTACAGGTATATTTTTAAAGCAGGGATCTAGGTTGCTGTATTGCTTGTTGTTGGATCACCGTCTGCTATATTTATACTAGAAGTGATTTTCAAAAAATGAATTGTGTGTTATATAAGCGCTTTTTTTAAAAACTAATTGGAAAGGGAGGAAGTGGATTAAAATGAAAGTGAAAAATGCATTGCGAAGTTTCATGACTATAATGGTTTTGGGGGCTTATGTTCTGTTATTCCTTCGTGTACCAAGAACAGCGCGGATCTGAACAAGAACGAAGCGAGTAAGCCAATGAGTGAATCTGTGGCGGTTAATGACAGCGATCTGAACGAAACCGCAGAGGATCTTATGAGCGTGGATTACAAACAATTCTATGATGAATTGTCTCCGCATGGCAAATGGGTTCAGGTTAACGGGAAAGATATCGGAGTCGATCTTTCAAAATTTAAGAACAGCGCTGAACTTGAGAATTTCCGGAGTAGGAATTCGTTTTTATACGAGCTTGCAGGTATTAACTCCGCTTACGCCGATGCTGATATCGATTTTGGCATGTTCTTTGTCTGGCAGCCTACGCCTGACCTCGCAATATCAGTTGCAGCAACAAATGAAGAACCGGCGGAATACTATCCGTATACAAACGGACAATGGGTGAATTCAGATGACGGGTGGTATTTTGCTGCTGCTACTCCTTATGAAGACGTTACTTGCCATTACGGCAGGTGGGCTTATGACGACGATATCGGCTGGGTATGGGTGCCCGGAAGGGTTTGGGCCCCGGCTTGGGTCGAATGGCGTGAGGATGATGATGATATAGCGTGGGCTCCGATGCCCCCGGGAGATTGTTTTGTTAATAACGTAATTTATGATCCATTTCCTGTTGTAGAAGACAGGTATTACATATGCGACAAGAGATATTTTTGTGAGCCGGAATGCTACAGGCATATTTGGTGGGACCATGATCACAGGGACCGCATTCCTCACATGACCGGGCTTACCGGCGTTGATATAGTTAACCATACCGTAATTAACAGGGGGCCGGCAGTATCAAATATTGAGACTTTCGCAGGGAAGAAATTTGACCCGGTCAAGATTAACAGGGTTAAGAGTTTGAGCGAAGTTAAAGTATCAGGCAATAGGGTTAATACTTATACGCCGCATTTTGTGAAGGATGCAAAGAACGTGAAAAGAAACACCCCGGTATCTCAGCCGAAATCTTTCAGCCAATTGAATGATGTAAAGAGATCAAAAGAAAAGAACGTAACGGAGGATAAAGGCTCGAAAGAAAATAAGAGCCCCGGGGTTACAGAAAAACCAGGCTCGGAGCAAAATAAAGTTGAAAAAAGTGGAAATAATAACGGCAAGATTCAAAAGTTCAGTAATAAAAAATATAATAAGAACCAGCAGAATCTTGTAATTAAAAACCGGTGGAACGGGAAAAATAACGGTTCAAAGAATAACGCCAATAAGAACAATAATTACCGGAAAAATAATGTTAATAGAAAAGAGAATAACAGGAACCACGGAAACATTCAGGCTCCGCGAACTAATAAAAGATCGCCTGGGAATAACAGAAACCCCGGAAAAATTAATCATCCTGGTAATAATAGACAACCTGGCAATAACAGGAGTCCAGGAAACAACAGGAGCCCCGGTAATAATCAAAAGGGAAATGATAACAGAGGCCGCAGGAAATAGAAAAAATTAGATCTGTCTTTTCTGTTTTCCCTGGAAAGCCGCTAATTAATGGTCAGATTAGCGGCTTTTTCATTTTGTGAGGTCCAAAAGCGATTATGTTTGGCACGACCCCATATTTATCTGTACCCAGATATACAAATTATCACGTTCGAAAAATGAGACTGTTACTTTGACAAAATTGTCGTAAAGACTTTTACTCGAAAAAATTCTTGCGGTTTTATGTTCACTTTGAGAATAATAGTTTGGCATGGTTTTAGTATTATTTAGGTTAATGAAAAAAAACAAAAAAGTCAAATTATTAAGAATTATAATAATTTATGTCTTTGAATAATTCCTTCTCTCAACTATTTACTGAATATGAAGATAAGAATCTTCATATTGATATTCATTTGGAAATGTTCGATGAGAACAATGTACATGAGATCCTTGAACACTATATAAAGAAGTATACCGATAAGGGAATTGATTTCTTATTCCTGAAGTTTTGGGAAAAGAAAATTGCAGGAGATTACCTTAGTTTGTGGCGGAGAAAAAAAACCGAATCTTTTTTATCGGAACCGCTAAACGGGTTCAGGTATATTGGAGTGGTTCATAATTATCTCAAAAAATACAGTGATGTAGGAAAAATTTCTTTAATAATTTAAGAATAATACAAATTAGAAACATGAATGGAAGAAGGGTAAAGAAATGAAATATATAATCATAAACTCAATCGCATTGATATTCTTGCTTAATTTTCCATCAATTGCTCAGCAAAACAATAATTCTTTGTACTTATCTCAGTCTACGCCTGGAGAGATGATAGCTGGGAAAAGTTACGGAATGTCTGTTTCAATGAAAAACACAGGCAGAACCATTTGGGAAATGGGCTCTTATAGTCTCAAATTGATCGGCGTAAAGGAATCTTATCTGAATACTTGGGGTGTAAACAATGTGGATGTGAATTCTTCTGTCAGGCCTGGAGAGGATATAGTATTTAATTTCACAGTAAAAGCGCCCGAAAAAGAGGGTGAATATATGATTCAATGGCAAATGGCGGAAGGAAATGCATATTTCGGCGAACCGACAATTGCCGTTCCCATCAGAGTGTCGGGCCCTTTAAATAGTTCTCTCAAGAACAATCTGACAAATAATGACCAGTTTGTTTCGCAGGCGATTCCAACCCAAATGGAACAAGGGCAGGTTTATGATATGAGTATTACTGTAATGAATACCGGCTCCTCAACATGGACACCTAATGAATACAAATTGCGGGTAATTAAATCTTTGGGAATAGCTGGCGATGATGGTAATAACTGGTCAATACCTGATATTACGCTTCCTTATGAAGTAGTTCCAGGTTCTCAGGTTCTCTTTGTATTCAAGGTTGTGGCTCCGGACGATCCAGGAACTTTCTTGTTCCAGTGCAACCTGGTAAAAGACGGTGTTCCATTTGGCGAAACATCAAGCGTTGTAAAAATAACAGTAAATTAATCAAAAGTATTTAACTTTTAGGAATCAGGAATAAGCATTTGATATCGTTTATTCCGACTAAAAAGGAGGCAAATAAGATGGTTAGAAGCAGGAATATCAAGTACATCCCATTGCTGATTTTCTTCAGCTTAATAATTTTAGTAATTCTAACTTCATGCAATTCTGACAAATGCAGTAACCCCGTCGGGGTCCCAGAATGGGTCGGTCAGTATGATGGCGGACATATCGGGGACATCTACTAACAACGGATTGGTTATTCAGGGTGAAAATTCTTGATCGAATATGTGAGACTTGAAAGATAGCACGGCACAGATGATTACAATCTGAAAGAGGGCCCTTTCGTAGTTAATATTGACCTTACAGGAAGAGTGACAATTTTTGCGATCGGTCAAATTCCAAGCGGGACTTTTCATGAAGTTCATATAAAAATTCATAAGCACACACCTAATGAGGTGGTCTTAGACCCGGATTTCGGCACAAATGGCGTAGGTTACTCTGGTGTCATAACCGGTACATTCAACGGAATTCCATTTGTATACAGGACTGCAATTACGACTTCCCAGGAAGTAGATATCAATCCAGCGCTAGTAGCATCGACATTAAGTAATTTAAGGACTAATGTTACGTTAGTGGTTAATCCCGGTTTATGGTTTGTCTAGGATGGAGTATTGCTCGATCCGACTAACTTTAATAACTCGACCACAATTGATGATAATATCAAAGACTCATTCAAGACCGCATTTGAAGATGATAATGAAGACGGGCATCCGGATCATCATTGATCAATAAATTCCAAATTGAAACGGATCATAATTTCAAATCCGAATATTATTATTAGAATGGTAGAATCCGCCTACCATTCTAATAAATTCAAATCAAATTTCCCTTCCAATGAACAAAATCTAACTGCCTATTATATTAAATCTGCACGTAAGTCATTGAATACTATATGCTAACATGCTTACGAGTAACATGGCAGCAACAAGATAGAGTAAATATTGATTTTTTTTGTTTAAAGGATTCCAAAAACAATAACATCTATGTTTCATTTTTATTAATTATTTCCTCTATTTGCTCCAACACATCTTTATCTTTAGTACCATCAATTTTTCTCTGGTCTATTTTGTTTAAAACATTCAATAACTTTGTTTGGCCATAATTTGCATAAGAACCAATCTTTATCATTTTTTAATTGCAATTGCAGGAATTCGTATTTTCTTTGCCCGTTATTATAAATATCCAAATACAGGCTGAATTTATTGGCGCTGAGTTTTTTTCTTCTAAGTTTAACTATTGTAATTGATCCTTTCTTGATTAATTGTTTAGTAACATATGAGTAACACAACAGGTGAAACGATATGAAAATATAAGTTATGCTGTATCGATAAAAGTTCAATTAATATCATAAAATTGTATTTTATGTTTCTATTGTTTTCATATCTTTGCCTATACAAATATTTATCAAACATATAATTTTATTAAAAAATTCAGGTTTTTTCAGCTTTCAATCCATGCCGGTGGGACTCTTGGTTTTGTTTAGTCAGTTCAAATTGCATTTCATTAGCTTTCCGGTTAAATCTTCACATTTTTATCAAATTCACTAAATCCGTATCTTTGTAACGTATCAGTCAACTATGAACTTCAGGCAAAAATTCTTTGACATCTCGGACCTGATTCAGTCGGAATTCGACCGAAACCTCGCGCTGCACGGCGACAGGATCAAATGCGGCCGCGGCTGTTCGGAATGCTGTTCGCAGATCTTTGATATAACGCCCCTGGATGGATATATCATTCAGGAACATGTTAAGTCGTTACCTGCAGAAAGACAAATTCAACTAAAGCTAAAGGCAGAGGAATATTTAGAAAAGAAAGCGGGAGCAAACGAAACAAATCCAAAAATTCCCTGCCCGGCGTTAGGATCCGAAGGTGAATGCACAATCTATGAAGCGCGCCCGGTTATTTGCCGCAGGTTTGGAATGCCTATTTACGATTACAAAAATCCGGCAAGCATACATGCCTGCCATTTAAATTTTAGAGACGGCGAGGAAATAATTGATGCCGCTCTTATCCCGAATCAAACAGAAATAGGGATCGGGTGGGATAAATTAAAAGATGAATTCAACGCCGCGTTTGCCGTAAAACCGGCCGCAGGAAAAACCACAATAGCAGAGAGCATTATATCTATCCCATTATAAGAATTAAATTATTCGCGACCCAGCGCACAGTCGCTATTTATTTCTACATTGCCTTAAAAGCCATTAAAGGCTAAATTAGCGCTTCAAAAAAACTAATATTTAATCAGCGTATAACCAGTTATGGCGTTTGAATCCGATAAAATAATGTTCGAAATCTACAAGGACACGTTGTACAACAAAAAATACAGGGTAGTTTATTATACCGAACTGAATGAAAACAACAAGCATGCCGAGATTACGCGTGCAATGAGCGGCAATTCATATTTCGACGGTTTTATAAAAGACTACCGGAAAGAGGAAGCGAAAAAAATAATCGAAGACATTGTTTTCAGCCTGAATGAAGGCTCTGAAATCCCGAAAGATGAAATCAGAAACAGGCTAAAAGAATACACGCCGTAACAATCAGTAATAGCCTGACAGGATTTGGCAGTTACCCGTTTCACTTAACGCTCACCAGAACTTTGGAACATAAATACAAAAATATATTTTTTGACGAGCTGTATAACCACCTGAGATACACAGTCGGCGCGGTGCTTATAGCGGCGGCGCTTGTTTTTATTTACAGGCAGTTTCTTATTACTTCATCCGCAGAAGAAACTTCAAGGTCTGAAGAGTTTTTCGAAGGTTTTTTTGTAGCCCACTTATTTTTCGCATCGCTCACGCCCGCGGCATTGATTCATGTCCACAGAAAAGCTTTGTGGATAGGCATAATTATCGCTATTATATCATCTTCGCTAACCTGTACTCTGAGCGATATTATTTTTCCGTATCTTGGCGGAGAGCTATTGAAATACGATATGCATTTTCATGTGTGCATCATCGAAGAGCCTGTATTGGCCTGGTCGTTTGTAATTTCCGGCGCAATAATAGGGTTCTTCCTTTCAGAGAGGGTCAGGACTCTGTCGCGCTATACACACGGGGCGCATATATTGCTTTCATCGCTGGCTGCCGGCATGTATCTTGTTACATACGGAGTAAGCATGTTTTCGGTCAAAGCGCTTATTTTC
Organism: uncultured Ignavibacteria bacterium; assembly: GCA_963816535.1. Classification (GTDB taxonomy): domain Bacteria; phylum Bacteroidota; class Ignavibacteria; order Tepidaquicellales; family OLB5; genus CAWFKW01. The sequence goes on from CAWFKW010000003.1 coordinate 643,610, forward strand.
CTCCCCATACTTATCATATCAGTGCTCCTCCCCTGCGTGATGAACGATATTGGCGTGCCTTCTTATATCGTTTCGGTCACCGCTATGCCGGGCGAGAACAGAAGAGAGCTGCTCGACGAAATCCATCACGAGCATCACGACCATCACCATTAGATTTCGGATTGCGGATTAGTGATTGCGAAATTGTAATTGTGGAGTTGTAATTGTGGAGTTGTAATTGCTGGATCAGCCGGTGGATTTTTGCTTTTTGAAGATATTTCCCGCTTTGTAGAGCCCTGATATCCGTGCAATAGCGAAACAGAAAACGAGCGCCAGGACTATCTTTACCGCAAATACTGTGGGGATAAGGGAATTATACGCCATATAGAAGAAAGTTATGCAAAAAAGGTTCACCATCATCATCCAAAGCAGCTTATCTAACTCGTACTTTATGTAATAAAATTTCCGGGCGACTAAATAAATATAAACAGCCATGGAGACATAACTCATCAGAGTGGCAATTGCGCCGCCCATAATGCCGATAAAAGGAATGAGCCCGAAGCATCCTATTACGTTCAGCAGTGCGCCAACGCCCGTAATATAAGGAAGGTATTTGGTTTTCTTCTCAATATAGATTCCCGCAATGAGATTAGTATAAATTCCAAGGAACACGTATGAGATAAGAACCACCGGAACAATGTACAACCCTGACCAGTACTTTTCGCCTATCAGGTGCCCTCTGTATGGAAGCTGGAACTTTACAACATCATCAATGAACAATGTCAGCAAAACAAACACAATTGAAGCGCCGCCTACAAAGATGGTCATTACTTTTGAGAAAAGAGCTTTCGCGCCGGGTTCTTTAGCGTTATTCAGGAAGAAGGGTCGCCATGCGTACTCGAACATTGAAACGATCAGCATCATAAATATTCCGAGCTTATAATTTGCCTGGTATATGCCTACTGTTTTTACATTTGTAAGGTATTGAGTAACGGGCTTATCAATTACCTGAACGACTATGGATGCAAGCCCTGCAGGCAGGTACGGAATCGAGAACCGGGCAATTTCCATAAACAGTTTTTTATCAAGCCTGAATGTAATATTACGCGCCACGTACGGACTAAGAAGGATAATTGTGATTACCGATGCAGCAAGGTTACTTATGAATACTGAAACCAGCCCCCATTTAAGTCCGAGAATGAGAATTAAGTTCAGGGCAAGATTGACAAAAATATTGACGAACTTAATAGATGCAAACATACCGGGTCTGTTCTTGAGGCGCAAGTATGCAAACGGGACAAGGGCAAGCGCGTCAAAAAACAAAATGAATGCAGTATATGTAATTATCGGTTTATTAGAATCACTTAACTGGGCAAGCGAGGCTATCTGGCCGGAAAATACAAGTATCAGCGAAGACATAATGGCGGAGTTGATAAGTATCGTAAAAAAAGGGATAGAAAATCGTTGTTTTTCGTCGCCTTCCTCCAGAGTTGAAGCAAACCTGAAATAGCCGGCTTCAAAACCGAGCGAATAAACTACGTTCAGGAAAGCAATGTAAGCAAATATTACTGCAACTACTCCGTATTCTGACGGGGCAAAAACATTAGTATAGAAGGGTACGAGAATGAAATTCAAAAACCTGCCGACTATTGTGCTAGTGCCATAGATCAGCGTTTGCTTTGAAAGACTTTTGATTTTATCCAGCATATAAGCCGTAAATTTAGCTAAACAAAAAGGTCAACACAAAGTAAATTGCGTTGACCTATCCCGAGCCCAAAATGAGTACTTTATTTTACAAGCGCCATTTTTTTGATGCCCGTAAAGCTCCCCGCCTGGAACCGATAAAAATAGATGCCCGACGCAAAGTTTATCCCGTTAAACGCCTCCGTATATGAACCCGGATCCTTATCTTCATTCAGCAAAGTAGCAACCAGCCTCCCGAGAATATCGTAGACCCTAAGAGTGACCCTCACTTTAATCGGCACTGTGTAATATATCGTTGTCGCCGGGTTAAACGGATTCGGATAATTCTGCGAGAGATAGAATTCAGTTGGCAAATCGAGATTATTGATACTTCCATTGAGTTTATATGCCCTGTCAAATATCATTCTCCCCGCGTCGTTAAGGCTTGAGGGTTTAAGATATCCTAAATGCCCGGTGAAGTCAGTTGAATCAACTCCGTCATTTATTATTGTGTATGCGTCTATGACGCTTAATTCATTCGATATCAGGGCCGAACTGTCGGCGGCATGTGTGACCGCATTTTCATATTCATAAAGAGCGTTCTTAGGATCCCCGCTTTTTAACAGCGATTTTGTCGCCAAGTCCCTTGCAGAAGAAACAAATATGCTGTCTCCGGAACCAGAAGAAGCTAGCTGGTTGAAATAGCTTCGCAAGGCAAAGTAGGAGTATGCGTCGGATCCCATCCTGTCGTAACAGTATAAAATTTCGTTCATTGCTTCAAGCGCGGCATACCCGCTCTTGTATGTCTGCAACAGATATTGGAAGGTCTGAATCGCGCTTAAAAAGTCGCTTTGAAATATTTTTTTCCTTCCATCCGCTAAAATCGCCTTATCATTTTCGACTGCGACAAGGGACTGAGTAGTCACGGCCGTATCAAAAATTCCTATTCCCCGGTCGATCAAATAAATATTTTGAGAGGAAAAAACGCTTGGCTGTCCGATTTTGTTCGAGTAATTTCCCTGCTGAATACCTCTGAATGTGCCGCCTGTCCCGCAATAATATGGCAGGAAGAACACCTGCGCTCCCGCGCCTTTGAATTTGGGAAGCAGCGGAGGATCGTCAACCCAGCAGTTGTTTCTTGCAACAATTTGGTCCGCTTTTACGCCCGATCCGCCAAGGTAATAATGATAGCCAAACACGACGTTATTTCCATAGTCCATATCAGGTAAACTGCCGCCAAAGTACCTTATTCCATCGCCGGCCAGAAGGCTGATCATCTTGTTTTGACCGCAATCCCAGATAAAATTTGTCCCGTCATTAACCGGAGAGAGCCTTGGCACAGATCTGTATTCGCAATAAAGCGCAGAAGTTTTGGAGCCAATAATGTTGGAATTTTCCATATCGTTATTATGGAGATCAGGGGAACTATTCAGAAGCTTAATGCCGATCTGGTACCCGGAAATAATGTTATTGTTTATGTTTCCGCCGGGGCAATTAAGCGCCCCGATCCCTACGTTGGACAGCGATGCTAAGGAACCTGTGATATTATTGCCTTCAACTAAAGCTGTATTGGAAGAAACTGAAATTCCGACAGGAATCTTGTTTATAGTATTATTCAAAATATAGACATTTCGTCCCCCTGAAACATTTATGCCGATTGAATTCTGGGACGGATTGTTGCACCTGACAGTATTGCCGGATATAATGACGCTATCGGAGCCGGTGCAGTATATGCCGCAGACGCTAGCCTGCGGACCCGAACCTGATTCAAAAACTGAATTGCGGACAACCACATTACTTCGGTTATTAATAATCAGCGGGTATGAAACAACATCGCAATTTGATATCACCACCTGGCTGGAATAATTTGCATTAGCAAATGCGGACGGATTAATAACAATCGGCGTGGTAGAGTTATCAATATTGCAATTGGTTAACAGAGCCGGCGCATTGCCTGCGATTTCTATCCCTCCCCAATTCCCTGCCTGGGAAGTAAAATATATTGTCGCATTATTAAGAGCCTGGATCGAACCCCCATCCAAAACCGTAATTTTCTTATTCTCAGCCACAGCGATTATACAATCAGAGAGAATCTTAAGGCTGCCGCCCTTGCAAATCACAACATTATCATTTATGAGAAGCTGGCTTGTTAAATCGCCAACAAGCAGCTGGTTATCCCTGATAAATATTGTACCCGGAATATCTATTTCCCAAACGCTCCTTCCGAAAGTCGCCACTCTCAATTTGCTTTCAAGCCTGTTATAATCCAGAGAGAGAGCCGGGCTGTTGGGCAAATTCGTTCCGAACTTCTGCCATTGAATATTATCGGCATCGGTTCTGTAAACGCCTTTATCTGTTGCAACAAAATACTCCTTATTGTATTCAGAATAATAATGAACAATTATATCGTTGGCAGCGCAATTTGGCAAATTGCCGGTAATATCCATCCAGTTATTTCCGTCGTCGTATGACCTGAAAACATGTTTTCCTGAAGTTCCGCCAACGGTCAGCAATACTTCGCTTGCATTTATCGGGTCGATTTTGATTTGTGTAAAGAAATCATCAGGGAATATTCCCGTACCTCCTTTGACAATCCAGTTTTGCTCCCACGTGAGGCCCCCGTTTTGCGACCTGAAAACAAGGTTCGGCTTATCTAACACCGGAATCCTGTTGCCTGCGGTAATAAACATTACCTGGTTGTTCGCAGGACTGACGGATATTGCAGTTGGGTTTAGCCCCTGAATATCCGCGTTCTCAATGCCCGAATACGGATTCATTTCCGGTTCGCTCCACTTCTGTCCTCCGTCTTTGGACCTGTAAACATCCAGCTCGTCCGAATTCACAGCGTTGTTTCTTACCGTAAAAAAGATATTGCCGTTTAACGGATCTGCCGCAATCGGAGCGAGCCAATCCGTTTTCCCGGTATAACCTGTCGATTTGTACCAACTGGACCCGCCGTTAGACGAGTAGTACAAATCGCCCGAATTATCAACTGCGGATACCAGCCATTTTGGGTTGGTCGATGAAAATACAACCGTTCCCCCGTCTCCCGCCAGGGCAGATACAAACCAACCGCCCTGCGGGGTGTTCTTAACTACGCCCATGTCCTGAACACCTAACATTATTACACCCGTGGTAGTTTTAGAAGACATTATTCTATAAGGTTCGGGTAAGCTCTAGACCGGAGTTCAAATTGAGAAAACTCTCCCCAAGAGTGTTCGATAGATAAGCGCCGCCGTCGCAACCAACAATAAACTTATTGGGGTTAGACCGGCAAAAGTCCACGCAATGGAAATCCGCACGCGTTGTGCTTCCGCCGCAGTACCCGGTAATGCAGGTAAAATGCCGCCCGTCTTTGCATAAATACAGATTTTGAGCTCCCATCAGGCAGACGTCAGGTTGCGATGGGCTAGCGCTGATGAACATATTATACCCGGCGTTGTTGCCTGCCCATAAAACAGGCAAACCGTCATTAATGACTGTGAAATTCTCTCCGCCGTTCGTAGACTTATACACATAGTATGGGGCAAACAGAGTGTCTGTCTGATAAAGGTCGTTCATGGTGACGATGTACACAACCTGGGGATACAAATCACAAACAGATAATTGTGTTCTGCCGGCGGGAAGATTAGTGAAACTTGGAAACCCTGTATTTGTTTTTAACTGAAAGGTCATTCCGCCGTCGGTTGATTTCCAATAACCAATACCGGGAGTTCCGCAAATCGGGCAATAGTTGCCCGGGCCAATAGCAAAAACGTTCATCCCATCTGAAGTAATCGCAACATCGGTGCACTGGAGCGGATTTCCGGAAACTGGGATTATCCTGTTCCATGTAACTGCTCCATCGGAGCTTTTGAACAATCCGGACGGCGTCGCCGCATAAAACACTCCTTCTCTTACAGGATCGGCAAGGATCTTATAAAACCGTGTGGGATACGGCAGCCCGGTCGACGTAATTTTCTGCCAGCTTTCTCCGTTATCAGTTGATCTGAATATACCTTCTCCGGGATACGCCAGGTTTGTCCAGACCGCGTCGCCGGAGCCATAATAAATATACCCGTTATGGTAATCTATCTCCAGCGCGCCGCATGATTGAACCGGGAGCCCATCGGTCTTTGGGACCCAATTCAGCCCGCCATTGGTAGATTTCCATAGGCCGCCGGCTGCTCCTCCCAAATATATAATGCTTGAATCTCTTATGTCAAATTTAACAAAACCAACCCTGCCGGCATAACCTTCGTTAGTAGGCGAAGGCCCGATATTCACCCACTCACCTAAAGACGATACGCCTGCGGCCTCCGAATACAAACCCGGGGGCGAAAACTTTATATCTTTATTTGGAATCGAAGGGCCGAAATTTCTAAACTGCGGCGACTCATGTTTAAGTATAAATATGCTTTCGCTATTTACAAGACCCAAATAGCCGCAGAAGACATCGAGCAGCGCCAATACCGCAAGAGAAACAAGTATACCGAACGATATACTTACTTTGGCAAAGAGGACTTTTAAAGTTTTCATCATAATGCTAATACATTTTAGGGCCATTAGCCTATTCATGCCCCGCCTACTCTTCCTTTTGAAACGGCAGGATCGATAATCTTATCATCAATACACCTAAATATAAAGACAATACAATGTTAAATTAAAGGTTAAAAATCATTTTTTTAATAATGGAAAAGGGGCAGATTTTGGAAAGCATGCATAATTAAAACAGTTAGTTTATGCATGAATGCCTTCCAAAAACGCAATATTTTGGCTTTTTTCAGTTTATGCGCCGAGACATTTTTTGAACAAAATTAAAAAGCCCGCTCTGAAATTAATCAGAGCGGGCCCGTAAAAACCTCTTCGCTGACCTGAATTAGTTAAACTGTATCTTCAGCGTTCCCGATACCAGCGTGGCTTCATTGCAATCTATGCAATAGATCTGGTATGTACCGGATTTGTAAAAAGTAATCTGTTTATAAAACCAATTCCAGTTGTTTTGCGAGTCCTGATAAATTGTATTATCATAATCGCCGTTGCGGTAGATTTCGTATCTTATCGACGTACAGTTCAAGTCGTATGGCAATTTTACCAGCACATCAAGATACCCGCCGTTTGAAGATATGTTAAATGTGCTGCTCTCACCCTGCGGAGAGCCGTCGCCGGAAACGCTTTCGCAAAATTGCATCGATTGAGCCCTTGACGAGCCTGCAAAAGCTAATAATGCCGCTACAACTGCGCAGAAAACAATTAATTTTTTATACATTTTGAAGACCTTTCCTGTTAAGTTAATAAACAACGAGTTTGTTTTACTGCATTTTTATTGTAACTCTGCCGGTCGCCACAGAACTGCCGTCTTTTGTCTCGCAGACAACCTTATATTTCCCGGCGGAATAAAACGTATAGAACTGATCGAAAAATATGTAGTCCCAATCAGGCTGTACGTCAAATGGTTTAGTATCCATATAGCTATCGCCGTCAGCCGTCATTCTGTATATTATCAAGTTTACCGAACTTACGCCGATAGTCTGCCCTGTGCCGCGCAGATCTATCATGCAGGTCATATAACCGCCGTTAGAGCCGATTGTGAAAACATCGGATTTACCAATCTCCTGTCCATCTTTATACTGCTCGCAAAAATAAAGCTTCTGAGCATGGCTTATGTTTGCCGAAAACGCGAGAACCACAAATGTAAATAAAATTGGGACTATTAATTTTTTCATTATTTTAATTTTATTTATGTTATTAAAAAGTCTACCTGTATTTGATGGTAACCGTGCCGGTTGCAACGGGAGTACCGTCCGGTTTGAGAGCCGTCACTTTGAACTTACCATCGGACTTGAACGTATAGAACTGGTCAAAGAAAATATAATCCCAATCCGGTTGAACATCAAATGGCTTGGTATCGATTATTTTTTCGCCGTCGTCTGTTATCTTTGTTATCCTCAGATCCAGTTTTCCAACGCCGATCTTTTTACCGGTTGATTTCAGGTCAATCATACAGGTCATATATCCGCCATTGGGCCCTATTGTAAACACATCAGACTTGCCAACTTCTTTTCCGTCTTTGTATTCTTCAACAAAATACAATTTCGCGCCCTCCATGCCGACGTCTTTCGAATCTGTTTGTGTATCTTCTTTTTTTGTATCTTCTTTTTTTGTATCTTCTTTCTTTGTATCTTCCTTCTTCGTGTCCTCTTTTTTGGTATCTTCTTTCTTATCATCTTTGCTTGAACTGCATATAAAGGCAACGCTGAAAAGAACCAGCAATGCAATTATAAATTTCAACGAGTTTAATTTTGACATGATTTCTCCTTTATTATTTAGATTTGATTGGATGATTAAGCAAAATTATCAATAATTTTGCAGAAACACAACAAAAACTATTAATTTATTTTCAGAATTCCAGCGAAAAATCGACTGATTTATAAGAATGCGTTAGCTCCCCAACAGAATAGAAATCAATGCCTTCATGCTGGATTTTTGAGAGATTTTGAAGACTTATTCCACCTGAGAGTTCTGTTTTAAAACCGTTCTTCTTCAGAATCCGGACCGCAGCGTCAATGGCGGATGGCTTGAAATTATCCAGCATAACGATTTTTACCAGCGGTTTTCCGGACCTTGCTACTGAATTTAGTTCTTCACGCGTTTTAACTTCAATTTCGATGTTTTTCAACATGAGCCGCGTTAATTTGGAGCTTTGAAGCTTCATAAGCGCCTCTTCGACTGAACCAAGAGCCTCAATATGATTATCTTTGATCATTATAGCTGAACTTAAGTCGTGCCTGTGAAAATCGCCGCCCCCGGTCTTTACCGCCGCAATCTCAAATACCCTGAAGTTCGGCGTCGCTTTGCGCGTATGAAGAATCTTTGAACCCGGGTATTTCAGTCGTTTTACAAATTCGTTTGTGAGCGTGGCTATACCGGACATTCTTTGAATGAAATTCAGCGCCGTCCGCTCGCCCTTCAGCAGAGCTTTCAATGAGGATTCCACTTCGAGGACTTTATCTTTGTTCCGCAGCTTATCGCCGTCCCTAAAATTTCCTTTGAATCTTACTTTAGGGTCCAGTTTCCGGAAGACCTTTTCAAAAATATCAAGGCCCGCCAGAACACAATCTTCTTTGCACAGCAGCGCAGCCCATATTCTCTTTGTTCCCGCTTTTCCGCTGAGCAGCAGATTAGTGGTAACATCAGCCGACACTTTATCTTCTTTCAGCGCTGAAGATATCAGGCGGTCGATTTCATAATTATATTTTTTGTAATATTCTCTTAATGTCATAATTTCTTTTTTACAATTACCATAAAATCTTCCGGAGGGCGCACCGGTTTCATTATATCCAGTTTTATAAACGCATGAACGGTGTAGCCGGTAACAATCAGCCTGTTTTCAACAAATAATTCATACTCAATTCTGACCCTTACGCCGGGAAGTTCCTTCAGCATCGCCCTGATAACTACGACATCATCGTATTTTGCAGTATCAATATATTTGGCGTGAGCTTCTATTACAGGAAGCCCGAAATTTATTTTCTCAAGCTCAGTATAGGGGTAACCTAATTCCCGGAGGAGCGTATTTCTTCCCGCTTCAAAGTACTCAAAATAGCGGCCGTTGTTGACTATCCCCATCCGGTCGGTATGAGCGTAAAGCACGCGGACCTTAACTTCAGACTGTATCATAAAAATATCTTTCCCGGATTAAGTATGTTCTTGGGGTCAAAAGCGCTCTTAATGCGTTTCATCAGGTCAAGTTCAGCTTCTGAAAGCGCTATAGGCAGATAAGATTTTTGCGAATAGCCGATACCATGTTCGCCCGAAATTGCTCCGCCCAGCGAAACTGTGAGCTCAAATATCTCTCTTATTGCGGCGTCAAGATTCTTATTCCAGCTTTCATCATCAAGCTTATCCTTCAGGATATTAACATGAATGTTCCCGTCGCCGGAGTGACCGTAACAGATTGTAGTGATCCCGTATTTTGCCGCTATCTCTTTTACTCCTTTAACGAGTTTTGTCATATTTGCCCGCGGCACAACCGTATCTTCTTCTTTGTACGCCGAAATCGATTTAACCGCCTCCCCTATGCCTCTTCTGAGCGACCAGATATCTTCCACTTTTCCGGGGTCTTCAGCAAGCAACATATCCAGCGGATTGTAGACCGACACCACCTCGGCTATTTGCTCGATATCTTTGTCCAGAGACTCTTCATAATTCCCATCCACTTCGATGAACAATTGCGCTTGGGCATCGCTGTTCGGGAATTTCTTATTCTGCTTTTCTTCAGCTGCTCTTACGGCGGCCCTTTCCATGAATTCAATCGCTGAAGGCGTAATTCCTTTTTGAAAGATCTCAGTTACTGCATCTGTGGCGTCTTCAAGGGAGCCAAACGCCACAAGCATAACTTTCTTAAGCTTTGGCAAAGGTATAAGCCTGAAAATGATCTTAGTTATCACAGCAAGGGTTCCTTCGCTGCCTACAATAAGCTGTGTTAGGTTATACCCTGATACATTCTTCAGAACCCTGCCGCCTGTATTAACGATCTCTCCTGTGGGCAGAACCGCTTCGAGTCCAAGCACGTAGTCCTTTGTGACTCCGTACTTAACAGCGCGCGGCCCGCCGGAGCACTCGGCGAGGTTGCCGCCCAGATGGCTTGAACCGCGTGAAGCCGGGTCCGGCGGATAAAATAATCCCAGCTTTTCTACTTCCTCCTGGAAAACCTGCGTGATGACGCCGGGTTCAACGATCGCCTGGCAGTTCTTTTCATCAATCTCTTTAATCTTATTGAACTTTTCCATCGATAAGCAAATACCGCCGTATACAGCAAGCGCTCCGCCGGAGAGTCCCGTGCCGCCGCCCCTTGGCGTAACCGGAATATTATTCTTATTTGCAAGTATTAATATTTGCGATACTTGCAGAGTTGTTTGCGGTTTAACTATAGCTTCAGGCGGGAAAGAAAAATCTTCGGTTTCATCTTCTGAATACCGTTTAAGTGATTCTTTGTCAAAAAGTACTGAATCTTTGCAGGCAATATTCTCCAGTTCTTCTATGATCGCTGGGGTAACTTTATTATATCCGGGCATTTACCTGAATTAAGCTGATATTTTGTGGATAGCCGCGAGCTGTTTCAAAAGTCCCTCGAGCTTATTTAGCGGCAGCATGGATTTGGAATCGCTTAGCGCCTTGGCAGGGTTGGGATGCGTTTCTATAAAAACTCCGTTCACGCCGGCGGCGACTGCGGCTCTTGCGATTGGCGCAATGAATTCGGGACTTCCCCCCGAAATGCCGTTTTCTTTTGAGGGCATTTGAAGCGAATGCGTAGCATCAAATACTACCGGGTAGCCGAATTTGCTCATAATCGGCAGAGAGCGCATATCGACTACAAGATTATGATAGCCGAATGTTGTGCCGCGTTCGGTAAGCAGAATTTTCCGGTTGCCCGTTGATTCAATTTTCTTTACCTGGTATTTCATATCCGCGGGCGAAAGGAACTGTCCTTTTTTTATGTTGATGATCTTCCCTGTTTCACCTGCCGCTTCTAACAGCTCGGTTTGTCTTGATAAAAACGCCGGAATCTGAAGAATATCTACATAATTCGCCGCTATTATTACTTCCATCTCGGAGTGAACGTCTGTCAATACGGGCAAATCAAATTTCTCTCCGACCTTTGCCAGAATTTCAAGAGATTTTTCCACGCCGATCGAACGGAATGAATTTCCGCTGGTTCGGTTTGCTTTCTTATATGACGCTTTAAATATATACGGGATGTTTAGCCTGGCGCATATATCTTTTATTTTCCGGGCAATATCCATGCACAGCTTTTCAGATTCTACAACACATGGGCCCGCAATCAAAAAGAGATTCTTATTGTTCTTTAAGTCAACGGGCTTGCCGCCGGGATATATTAAAATACCATTTTTCAATAGTTTTCAGTATTATTATAGCCCAAAGTTATCAATTTATGATATCTTTAACAATGAAAGCATTGACACCTAAATGGAATTACGTCTCCCCCGTTATATCCGGATCCCGAAAATGCGGGATTTCGTCGCGCTCTGGCGGGACTCAAGAAGGGCTAAGTTTGAAGATGAATAAATTACCCGTCCCCCTCAACAGGGATTGTTTTTAAAATGCTAATTCGTTAAAATTAAATATGAAAACTTTATTAATTTCGCTAATAATTCTTGCAACAGCCTCAGCATCTTTTGCCCAGGACACTAACCCAAACCCCCAAAAGCTGAAATTGAAGGATACAAAAGAGACCGTCAACAACTGGTCGTTAAATCTCACTTTTTCAGATAACGGATTTGGATTTGGGGCCACTAAGTTTGCCCGACTTGGCAAGGATGTTTCCGGATTTGCAAGTTTAGAATTTTCCGGCGCAAAGGATGACCGTGAATTTGAACAGTATGATATTTACGGCAACTCGTATACGCCTGATAAGGTGAACAGGCTGTTCATGTCGGTAATGTCAATAGGCGCTCAGTTCAGGTTATTCAGGGAAGACGTGACGGATAATTTGAGGCCGCATATAAATGTTGGGTTGGCGCCGACTATGGTTTTGTATACACCATACAGCCAGTCGTTTTTATCCAGCTTTAAATGGGCTCAGGCAAAATATACTATAGGAGCTTTTGCCGGAATTGGATTTGACTACGTTACAAACAAGAAATCCTCGTTAAGCATGGACATCCGGTATTATTATATCAGTTTATTCGGACAGGGAGTATACAGCATTTCAACAAACGAAAAGAAGGATTTCGGCGGCGTTTACTTTGTGTTCTCGTATAATTTCATGCATTAATTGAGTGAATAGATTGTATTGAGTGTTTAAGTGCATTGAGAAAAAAGGAGAGCTGATGAGACTCTCCTTTTCAATATATAAAAAATTAATTCTGCCTAATCTTCAGGCGACCATCTTTTCAAACTCTTTTTCATCAATAACTTTTACGCCGAGAGATTTTGCTTTATCAAGCTTAGAGCCGGCTTCGGCGCCCGCAAGAACGTAGCTTGTTTTTTTGCTGACCGAGGATGAAGTTTTCCCGCCTAAGTTTTCTATAATAGCGCCGGCTTCTTCGCGCGTGTATTTTTCAAGCGAGCCGGTAAGCACAAACGTGAGACCTTCAAACTTATTTGAAGCGCCTGCTGTTTGCTCAGCTTCAAACTTTAATCCGGCATCGCGCAGCTTCTTTATTATTTTCTGGTTCTGCTTATTATGAAAGAAGTTATAAACGCTCTCGGCAATTCGCGGACCTATCTCATGAACATTTTCAATATCTTCCTGTGATGCGCCCATAAGCGTATCAACGTTTTTAAATTTCTTTGCAAGTATGCGTGCCGTCCTGTCGCCAACATGCCTGATGCCGATTGCAAACAACACTTTATCAAACGGACGCTCTTTAGATTTTTCAATCGAAGCAAAAATATTATCAATGCTTTTCTCGCCAAAGCCCTCGATCTTCTTGAGCTCTTTTTCATTCTTGTAAAGCTTATAGATATCGGTTATATCATGCAGGTAACCCAGCTCGATGAATTTTTCTATAATACTATATCCCAGCCCTTCAATATCCATTGCTCCTCGGGCGACAAAATGCTCAAGCCTGCCTTGCACCTGTGCGGGACATACAAAATTCGTGCAGTAATAGTTAGCCTCGCCTTCCGGACGGGTAAGCCCGGTTCCGCACACCGGGCATTTTGGCGTAATCTTATAGGGCTTCAAATTCTTCGGGCGGCGTTCTTTAACAACTTCAACAACTTTTGGAATAACGTCGCCGCCTTTCTCTATCTTAACAAAGTCGCCTTCTCTTATATCCTTGCGCTCAATTTCGTCCGTGTTGTGCAGCGTTGCCCTGGATATTGTTGAACCTGCGAGAAAAACAGGTTCTAGCTCAGCAACCGGAGTTATTGTGCCAATCCTGCCGACCTGCAATGTAATCTTCTTAAGCTTCGTGACAGCCTGCTTTGCTTTGAATTTATATGCAATTGCCCAGCGCGGACTCTTTGCGATGTACCCGATTTCATCCTGCTGGCGGAGCGAATCTACTTTAACAACAACGCCATCAATTTCATAAGGAAGGTTGTCGCGCTTAACTTCTATTTGTTCGCAGAATCTTTTTACTTCTTCAATGTTATTAACTACTTTAGTGTAAGAATTAACCGGCAATCTTAATTTCTTAAGCTTCTCAAGATTATCCGAATGCGACGTTAGTTTTTTGTTTTCATTCGAATCAAGATGTCTTAAATAGTAGCAGAACATGTTTAGCTTTCTGGCGGAAACTTCTCTTGAATCTTTCAGCTTAAGCGTTCCTGCGGCGGTATTGCGCGGATTCGCATATTTCTTCTCACCCTGGGCTTCCTGCTCCTCGTTAATTTTAAAAAAGTCTTTAAGGAAAAAGAAAACTTCTCCGCGAACTTCAATATCCAGCTTCTTAAGAACATTAGTTGAATTATCAAGCCTTAACGGGATTGAGCGGATTGTCCTCAGGTTGTTTGTGATCTCATCGCCAATAACTCCGTCGCCCCTGGTAGCTCCCTGAACAAGAACGCCATTCCTGTAAATGAGCGATACCGCCAGTCCGTCAAACTTCAGCTCGCATACATATTTATATTTTTCTCCTGGAATCAGGGATTGTATTCGTTTATCAAACTCATTCAGATCGTTTTCATCGTATGAATTTGATAATGAAAGCATGGGAACCTCATGCCTGACTGACGGGAACTCATTGCTGGCATCGCCGCCCACGCGCTGTGTTGGCGAGTCAGGAGTAACAAGCTCAGGATACTTATCCTCAATATCCTTAAGCTCTTTCATCAGCATGTCATATGTATAATCGTCAATATCGGGACGGGCAAGCATGTAGTACTTGTAGTCGGCGTCTAACAGCCTGCGGCTAAGCTCCGCTGCGCGGTCTTTTATTTTTTTATCAACCATGCCTCAATCTCCGTGTAAGCGGGGATCTAGTTATTTAAGAAATATTAATTGGAGACATTCAATATTAGTCAAAGGGATTCCCGCCTGCGCGTGAATTGCTTTTCTGTTTATTGATTCGCTATACCGTCTTTTTTTATTACAAGGTTCTTGATCGACATGCCGGTCATGCTGGTGGGCTTTTTGAGATATTTCCCGTTTAGAAACAATTCAACTGATGAGTTCCCGGTAGCGCTGAACCTGAACTGATCTTTAGCCTTTATAACCAGCGAGTCTTTGCCGGAAATTTCATCTTCAATAATTTTGTTTTCGTCAACGTAAACCTTAATTCTAATGTCCTTTAACGCTTTAACGGTTAGCTTGAGCGAATCATCCTTAACAGAAGATGTTTCCTTATTAAGTGAGTCCTGGTTTTTTTTGCCGTTAATTTTATTCTCGTAATCATCAGAAATTTCATTGAAGCTTTTTGGTTTAACATCCGTACGGGTTTTTTCTTTTGAATCGTTAAGATAGTTAATCAGGTAATACACTCCGGCGGCTACAAAAAGGATCAAGATGCCGAGAAGAATTTTCTGGGTCCATGACCTTCCTGAAAATGTTTTCTTTTCAAGATCGTTTTCCTCTTTAAAAAAAACATAATGAGACGAGGGCTTTACCCTGTCTTCTTCGGTTATCTGGCTTCTGAAAACCGTTTCATGTTCCGGCGGGACCTCTCTTTTTTGCGGAACAATTTCCGGTTCCCCGTCTTTATCGGACGAGTCGGTTTTTGTTTCAGTGCGCTTTGCGTAAAAACCGGCTTTTGCTTTATCGTAATCATTCAGAAGATGGGACTCGCTTTCTCCGATAGCGCGCGCATATTCCTTAACGAAAGAGCGGATATATGTCTCCGGCTGAAAATCAAAAATGCCGGACTCAAGCAGGTTCAGGAATTTTGGGTTAATTCTGGTTTCCGCAGAAATCTCGGCGAGAGAAATGCCTTTGGAATCCCTCAATTTTTTTAAATCCTCGCCAAAATCTTTAAGCTGCGCCAATTGAATTGTGTGTTTTAATGAGTGTCAGTAATCATAAAAAATAATTCAACTTTGTGTGAATTTCAATGTAAAATTATTCATAAACTGCAAAGAGACATGCAATCCATACTCATTTTATTGCTTTGAATAACTTTACAAAATAAGGTATATTAACAGATTAATGCTTAACTTCTGCAAGGTATATTTCGATTATCTTAAGTTCGAAGGCAGCGACAGGCTTGACCTTATGAACAGGCTCTCCACCAACGAAGTTAACTCTCTGGAAAAGTACAGGCTCGCCAAGACAATTTTGACCTCAGACAAGGGCAGGATAATTGATGTAATTACAATATTTAACTTCGGTGATTTTGTATTTGCTCTTTGTTCAGGCGGCAATTCGGATAAGGTAATAAGTCATCTGGATAAATATACTATCATGGATGACTTCAGGGCAGTTAACATGGCAGGCTCTCATGATTCGTTACTGTTTTTTGGCGATGATGCAGAATCTTATTGCGCGGATGTTCTTGGTAAAAGCATACCGAAGCCGGACCATAAGACGTTCTCCGCCATGCAGGAAGAAGGCAACGACGCTATTATAGCCCCGAATAACGATGGATTTGGCGGATTCTATTTCATCTATGCAAACGAAGGTAAAGACGGGTGGGATAAGAAACTTTTCAGCGCCGGGCTAACCGCAAAATACAGGCTGAATGAGATTTCGGCAGGGCAGTTTGAAACGCTAAGGATCGAACTTGGTATTCCCGGTTTTGGCAAAGAGATGAGCGAGCGTACAAACCCCCTGGAATGCGGGTTATGGGATTATGTAAGCTTTACCAAGGGATGTTACATCGGGCAGGAGGTAATTGCGAGGCTGGATACTTACGATAAGATAAGCAAACATCTTATAGGGGTTAAATTGAAGGAACCAATTTCCGAATCAAATGAAAATGATGAATTGAACATTCTTCTACACGGAAACCGCTGCGGGTTTGTTACAAGTTCAGCGTTTTCACAAAAGTTCGGGAATATAGCGCTTGGTTTTGTGAAAACTAATATGCTGGATTACAAAAAAGAATATAAAATTGCATCAGGCAAAAAGGAAATTGATTGTAGTATAGTGAAATTACCATTCGCTTAAACGCCGACTGAACACAGAATAATTTTTTTTGAACAATTTTTTACGGAGTAATGTAATGATCAACAAAATTATAGAAACGCTGGGAACAGATTCCGCTCTTCTTGAACATAAATGCGGCACAATTCCCAAAGAACAATTGCATCTGCCGGGTCCGGACTTTGTGGACCGCGTATGGAAGGATTCCGACCGTTCGCCGAACGTTCTCAGGAATATGCAGTCGATATTCAGCCATGGAAATTTGTCAGGCTCGGGGTATCTCTCGATCCTGCCGGTGGACCAGGGCATCGAGCATTCCGCCGGAGCTTCTTTCGCGCCAAACCCTGAGTATTTTGATCCTGAAAACATTGTGAAGCTGGCGATTGAAGGCGGCTGCAACGCCGTTGCCTCTACGCTTGGCGTATTGGGCTCTGTATCCAGAAGATACGCTCATAAGATTCCATTCATTCTGAAAATAAACCACAATGAGTTTTTGACATATCCTAATAAATACGACCAGATACTTTTTGCTAACGTCGACCAGGCATTTGATATGGGCGCAGTAGCCGTTGGGGCGACAATATATTTTGGTTCGGAGGAATCAGGAAGGCAACTGGAAGAGATCACTGAAGCATTTTCATACGCTCATGAGTTGGGACTGGTCACTATACTGTGGTGTTACCTTAGAAACGCCGCATTCAACGTTAAAGGCGACAAA
Organism: uncultured Ignavibacteria bacterium; assembly: GCA_963816535.1. GTDB lineage: Bacteria > Bacteroidota > Ignavibacteria > Tepidaquicellales > OLB5 > CAWFKW01. The sequence continues at coordinate 661,018 of CAWFKW010000003.1, forward strand.
GATTATCATTTGTCGGCTGATTTAACTGGGCAGGCAAATCATTTGGGCGTCACAATTGAAGCAGATATTATCAAACAGAAGCTTCCCGAAAATAACGGCGGCTACAACGCGCTTAAGTTCGGAAAGACAAGTAAGCTCGTTTACGAAAAACTAACAACCGATAACCCGATAGACCTGACGCGTTACCAGGTGGTGAATTGCTACATGGGCCGGGCGGGATTAATTAATTCAGGCGGCGCTTCCACGGGCAAGGGCGATTCGGATCTGAAAGAAGCCGTGAAGACGGCTGTCATCAATAAACGTGCGGGCGGCATGGGCCTTATATCAGGAAGAAAGGCTTTCCAGAAACCAATGAAAGACGGCGTGGAGCTTTTGAACGCCATCCAGGATGTTTATAAAACAAAAGAAGTAACTATAGCATAATCAACCAAACAAACAAATGAATAAAACATTAAAAGTAGCGGCGGCAAAACACAGAAAGAAAGCCAAGAAGGCCAAGGCAAAGATAAAAGAATCCAAAGCTAAAGCAAAAACCAAATAAAGCCCGATGAAGAATTACCTGCTGCTGGGATTTATCACCCTGGCAGCTTGTTTTACGCCTATTTTTGCGAAGATAACGGTCGCTGAGATATCTCCCCTTTCGCTTGGATTCTTCCGTTTCGGAGCGGCGGCGGTTCTATTTTTTATAACGCTTAAGGCAAGAAAGCTTAACCTTAAATTCGATAAAAAGGATTACCCGCGGTTACTCCTGCTTGCTTTACTGTGTATCCCGCTTAACCAGTTCTTTTTCCTCACGGGTATAAAACAAACATACGCTTCGCATTCAGGGATAATTTATTCGCTTAACCCTGTTTATGCTTACATTATCGCAGTCCTTATCAAAAATGAAAAATTCTATTATTCCAAGCTCTTTGCCATCGCGCTTACTGTGATCGGGATATTCTTCGTATTCTCGGAAGGGTTTTTTAAAACCGCTTCAGGGGGAAATGTGCTTCACGGCGATACGCTGCTTCTTTTTGCAGTACTTACGTTTTCATTGTATTTAACGCTGGGAAAATCTACAATAGATAAGTACGGGGCTCTTAAAGTATCCGCATTCGTTTTTTTGTGGGGAACCATATTTTACATTCCGCTATTCCTGTATGACGTTCACAATTTTACGCTGGCAAATCTGACTTATAAAGGTATTTGGGGTTATCTTTTCCTTACTGTAATTGTATCTTACCTTGCTTATTTTGCGTGGTATTATGCTTTGAAAAGCATAGCCGTAAGCAAGGTAACCACGCTTTCGAATGTTTCGCCCCTGCTAACGGTATTTTTTTCAATTGTGTTTTTGGGCGAAACGATCTCATTGTATTTCATAATTGGCGGGGTTATTACTTTGATCGGCGTTTTTATAATGCACCGAATAAGCATAGAACTATCTTAACATATGGCAAATAATAAATTGAATATAGGGTTGACAGGATGCGGCCATCTTGGCGCAATCCACGCAAAACTCATAAATAACATAGCCGCCGAAAATACCGCTGTGAGTTTTGCCGGGGTTTATGACACTGCGCCGGAAAAAGCGGAAAAGACAGCGTCGCAATATGGCGTTAAAGCGTTCAGCTCTTTTGACGAAATGCTGAAAGAAATTGATACGCTTGTGATAGTCACGCCAACTTCAAACCACTTTGAGACTGCACAAGCCGCGCTGGAGAAAAATATAAATCTTTTCATTGAGAAACCTGTTACTGGCAGTCTTGCGGACGCTGAAAGCTTAATTGAATTATCCGCAAACTCAAAAGTAAAAATCCAGGTTGGGCATGTTGAACGTTTCAATCCTGCGCTTCTGTCTTTGAAGAAATATGAGCTGATGCCGCGATTCATCGAATCCCACAGACTTTCTCAGTTTAACCCAAGGGGCACAGACGTTTCGGTAATTCAGGATCTGATGATACATGACATAGATATTATTCTCAATCTAGTAAAATCTCCCGTAGAAAAAATAGACGCAAACGGCGTAGCGGTAATCTCACACAATATCGATATAGCCAATGCCAGATTAAAATTCCAAAACGGGTGCGTTGCAAATGTTACGGCAAGCCGTATTTCTCTCAAAAAGATGAGGAAAATGCGGATTTTTCAGAATAATGCCTATATTTCTATAGACTTCTCAACTAACAAATCCGAAATATTCCGCCTGACGGATGAGGCGGTCCCGTTTGAAGGCATGTCGTTTCCGCTGGGCGAAGGCAAGAAGATTATCTTCGAAGAGCCGAAGCTTGATAATATTGAGGAGATAAATCCTATCAAGAATGAACTTGGATCATTTTTCGACAGCATATTGAATGACAAGCCTGTCAGGGTTTCTTTGAAGGATGGTAAACAGGCGGTGGAAGTCGCGGATGAAATTATAAAAATTATATCACAGTCCGATACGATTGCAAAGTAAAGACAAAATACTGAAACTGATATCCGCAGCGGCTCACAAGAACGATTATCAGGTCTATCTCGTCGGCGGTTTTGTGAGGGATAAGCTGCTTAAAATTGACAGCGCCGATATAGATATTTCCGTTCTGGGCGATGCGATCGAATTCGCGCATTTATGCGCAAAAGATTTTGACAAAGAGCTTTCAGCCGTTTACAAAAAATTCGGCACAGCTTTACTTGACCTTCCCCTGGTTGATAATAATGACCTGAAAATAGAGTTCGCCTCAGCCCGGAGCGAGAGCTACAACAAGGATTCCCGTAAACCCAAAGTCGAGTTTTCAGACCTTGAACATGATCTCTCACGAAGAGATTTCACAGTCAACGCTCTTGCTGTATCGCTTAATGATTCCAAAGAGAAGATAATCGACCTCTTTGACGGACAGGAAGATCTGAAAAATAAGATACTCCGCACACCGCTTGATCCGTTAAAGACATTTGACGACGACCCGCTCAGAATGATGCGGGCCGCCAGGTTTGCCTCGCAGCTAAATTTCACGATTGACGATAAGACTTTTGAGGCGATGAAGGAAATGAAGGATAGATTGAGGATCCTGCCCGGAGAAACAGGAGTCGTTTCGCAGGAGAGGATCACCGAAGAGTTTTTGAAAATACTTGCGACTGATAAACCTTCAATTGGTCTGGGTATATTGTATAAATCAGGGATAATGGAAATTATTTTCCCGGAGGTGCATAGTTTGCAGGGAGTCGACCAGCGGAAAGATTTTCATCATAAAGACGTATTCTATCACACTCTTCAGGTTGTTGATAACATAAGCAGGAATACCAATAACCTTTGGCTCAGATTTGCGGCTCTTATGCATGACATAGCTAAGCCGCCCACCAAAAAATTCGTTGAAGAAATTGGGTGGACATTTCATGGGCATGAGGAGATGGGGGCACGCTGGCAGAAGAAAATATTTACGAAATTAAAGCTGCCGTTCGACCAGCTTCCATACGTTTCCAAGCTTGTAAAGCTGCATTTAAGACCAATTGCTTTGGCTGAAGAAGATGTAACCGATTCCGCAATAAGACGGCTTATATTCGAAGCCGGTGATGATATAGACGACCTGCTAACGCTTTGCAGGGCTGATATAACATCTAAAGACCCACGAAAAGTTGAGAAATACCTGGCAAATTTTGACAGGGTTGAAAAACGTATTGCAGAAGTAGAAGAACGTGATAAGATAAGGAACTTCCAATCCCCTGTCCGCGGCGAAGAGATTATGAAGATCTGCAACTTGCAACCCTCAAGAGAAGTAGGCATTTTAAAGACTAAGATAGAAGAAGCGATTTTGGACGGGATTATACCTAACCAATATGAAGCCGCGCTGGAATACCTGTATAAGATTAAGGATGAAACGTTGAAGTGAGTGAAACTTGAAACGGCAGACGTGAAACGGCAAACGTGAAAAACAAAAGGTAAAATCCCCATTCACAAATTCCAAATCCGAAATAATAAAAATCACAATTCGAAAATCACAAATCTCAATTCGATTATCCTCTCGGATGAAAGCTCTTGTGCACTTCTTTCAAATAACTTATATCAACGTGCGTATAAATCTGCGTGGTGCTGATATCGGCGTGACCAAGCATTTCCTGTATTGAGCGCAGGTCGGCGCCTCCTTCCAGCAAATGGGTAGCAAACGAATGGCGGAATATATGGGGATGAATCTGCTTGTTTATTTTGGCCGCTTTGCTGTATTTGTCAATAATATCCCAAATCGCCATACGCGAGAGGCGCTTTCCCCTCCAGTTCAAAAATAAGTAATCTTCTGATTTTGAATTGGCAAGCTGAATGCGGGAGTATTTTAAGTATTCCTCTATCCATTTAAGGGCTTCCCTGCCGATTGGCACAATCCTTTCCTTCGACCCTTTTCCAATAACACGAATTACTTCATCGCTGGTAATTATGTTAGAACATTTCAAATCCAGCGCCTCGCTTACCCTGAGTCCGCATGCATACATTACTTCAAGTATGGTTTTGTCGCGGAGTCCAAGCGTATTGGTTATATCAGGCTGCTTCAAAATTTGGTTGACCTCGGCAATAGTAAGCACAACCGGCAGCTTACGTTCGAGCTTAGGAGCATCAAAGTAATCAAACGGATTATTTTTCAGCAGCGAGGAATTGATAAGAAAATCATAAAACTGCCCAAGAGATGATAGTGTCCTAGATGATGATGAGGCTTTCATGTCCTTCTTCAGAAACGCCAAAAATCTTTCTATGTGGTTTTCATCAACAAATAAAAATGAGCTAACTTTAATATCCTTAAGGAAACTATTAAACTTGGTTAAATCAAAAATATATGAATTGATTGTGTTAGCGGAAAGAGACTTCTCTATTTCCAGGTGCAGAACAAACGAATTAATATGCTTTGTATTTTCATCAGTAGGAACGGCGGGCGCCTTGAAGCTAGCTTTCCTCTTCATCTGCAGTTTCAGGATATTTTATTCTGTGATGATGGATCCCCACCACAGTTTTGAGAAAGCTTTGTTTAATTTTAATCAAATCACGCAGAGTCAAATCGCATTCATCAAGCTCACCCTCCATAAACCTTGACTTTATTATCTCATCAATCTGCGTTTCAAGCTTAGCAGGGGTGGGGTCTTCTATTGCGCGAGTCGCGGCTTCGACTGCATCGGCAAGCATAACTATTCCGGTCTCTTTTGTCTGCGGTTTGGGACCGGGATAACGGTAAATAAAATCGTGAGTAGTGTCCATTTCTCCCTCTTCGGTTCTCGCTTTTTCATAGAAATAGGAAACAAGATTTGTGCCGTGATGCATAGGGATAAAATCTATTATTTCTTTAGGCAAATGGTATTTTTCAGCCAGCCTTATTCCGTTTCTCACGTGAGATATTATCATTTTAGCGCTGAGCGAAGGATTTAATTCCTCATGCTTGTTGCCGTCCATCTGGTTCTCAACAAAATAACCGGGGGAGACCATCTTGCCAATATCATGGTAGTAGCATCCGACACGAGTCAGAATATGGTTTGCCCCAATCTCTTCGGCAGCCTGTTCGGACAGATTTCCGACAATAATTGAATGGTGGAAAGTTCCGGGGGCTTTTGCCGAAAGCTCCCTCAATAACGGATGATTGAAGTCGCTAAGCTCCAAAAACACTAAGTCCGTAGCCACCCTGAAGACCTTTTCATAGAAAATAAGCAGTCCGTATGCAAGTATCGGCGATAAAACAGAGTTCAAAGTGGATATATATATCTTTTCCCTTATCAGACTAAAGTTATCGAATCTCTCGAGTCCAATTGCCAGCGTCGCCACAAAGTAGCCGGCAAAAATATAGATCATCGAAACGAACAGCTGCGAGCGGTTCTTTATATCTCGTACAGAGTAAACCACGAGTATTGAGGCGCAGAAATTGGGCACGAGGATATCATAGTCTCCGCCTCTAACCGCAGAAATCAAGACGCATATAATGATGGTGGCGTAAACAGCAAGCCGGGAATCAAAAATAACCGTAAGCAGCATTGCGGCAACTGGCACAAAGATCAAGTATTCAATTGGGTAGTTGGCCTTCACGTTGAGGCTGAGATAGGCAAAAACAGCCTGGAGCAGGATTATTGTTGAGAGCAATATAAGCCTTGAGTTATCGCCGAATATTGCCGGCCGCATCTTATAAAGAAAAATTGCCAAAAGAGCTATCATTACCGAAACAAACAGGAACCTGCCTGCTTGCTGAGAATAGAAGTCATTACTCCCCATCTGTTCGGATCTTACCCTTTTGTAAGAATCAAGCTTAAGCTTCGTCAGCTCGTTAATTTGTTCGTGCTTGCTTACAATTCTTTCATTTTCCTTAACTATGCCGAGCGTTTTCGGCACAGATTGTATGACGGCGTTAGTGATCTTCCCGGTTTCGGCTTTATCAAATCTAAAATCAGGGACTACAAACTGTTTAGCGATCTTTAGCGCGACAGAAGCAATATTTTCCTCTCTAAAATAGCCGCTGAAATCTGTTTTAAGCGCCATATCCGCTTCATTCAGGTCCCAAACGGAACTCAAATCCATATTTTCCTCTATCTTATTCCTGATGTATGATATCTGTTTGGTTTTTATTTCAGATTTGGGTATATCAATAATCTTCTTATCGCTTACCTGGTTCAGCGATTGTATTATCTTTTTTTTAAATGCATCGAAACTGATATTTGGATTCGAATTATTATAGAGGCTGTCAAGAGTATTCCACTCATCATCAGAAAATAATAATCCCAGGTCTTCTTTGAGTTTGCTCAGCTCGTTACTATTGGTTGTCCGTTTTTCCTCAGGAAGGTTCTTTTCTTTTGTAAACTCATTGTTATAATCTATGGCTCTTTTCAGGCCGCCGAACATATGGTTAAGCGAATCAAGCCAGTTTATCTGTCCCCCGGATTTAGGAGAATTCAGATCAAACATCGGCAGCACGCCTGCCCTGGCTTTTTCAACTTCGCTTTTGTAATCTGCGTCGCTTTTATATATGGGGAAACTGAAAGGCGATATGAGGTCTTCTTTGCTCCAGATAGAACCTATCGAATAATCGGCTTCGATGGTTTCATACTGCGGGAACAACGCAGTAATAATTACTACGGTTATAAATCCGACAAAAAAACGGATAATTTTATCGGACTTGAAATCTATTTTTCGTTTTCCCTGTTTAGGCATTCGGCATTGCTAACGGAATAAAAACAAATTTAACAATAAAACAAATATTAAAACGTGAAGAACGCTGTGGATAGGCTTATTTATAAGGGGCGGAAAAATAAGTATTTTTCCGGGATAATGGATTGGAAATCTGAAAGCCGGCTATACCTCGTAGAAAGTAGAGTACTTTGTTTTGCCTGTTTCCACAAATTCGCTGGCGATCTTTGTAGTCAGGCCGTAAATAGTATCATCCATTTCATCTTCAAGTCCGTCATATTCATCTTCGTCTTTGCATAGGTATATCTCGGTGAAATTATTCGGTTTATTCTTATCTTCAACCACCATATAGTTATGGGCTGAATTGGCAGTGATATATTCCTCTAATTCACGCACCGTTGTTAAATATTCCTCCCTTTTTTCCGGGTGGATATCATAATTTATTTGGAACAATATTCTTGTCATATATTCAATTTTTCAAATATAATTTTAAACGAATTCAATAAAAAGAGAAAAATAACTGATTTAAGAATAAAATCAATGTCTGTATATTCTACAAATCCTGCTTAAATTCCATACCGTCTGAAATAATTCTGATAGTTATCCCCTGGCTTTCGTCGGAATGCACTGTACCCCAAAGCAGGGCAAGCTGCTGAAGCTGTATATCAGGTTTAAATCTTGCCGAAAGTCCCAATACGATCTCTCTGGCTTTCAGAGCGTTTGCTACGTTTACAATAGAATAGAACGCGTTATTTGTGGGAACAACCAGCGGGATAACAGGCTTGCCTATATATTCGGCAATAGTAACTACTTGCGAAAACAGAGCCCTCTCATCTTCTTCGATATTTTCATCAACCTGCATATTCATTTTATCTTTAAACACCCTGCCTATGAAAACTATTATGTCGGTTTTATCGGTATCAGTTTCGTTAATTACTTTCTGCAGATGCGAAAGGTTACCCGGGTCTCTGACGGCTACTACAATCCTGTCTTCAAGCTCGCTTCCAATTGCTTCCGGCGTTATATCCTGCTCGCGGTCAAGATTGAAATGTTCAAGCGAAGCATGCTGATGCTCGATCTCAAATTCTTCTTCCGTCATATGCTTATCTTTCATAATCTTCTTCTTATTCACAATTTCCGAAACGGTAAAGATAGTGAAAAAGCCCGCCGTAAAAATAAGCCCGGAGACGGTTGCAATCGGTTTAGTAAGCAAATTAGTCATTGCTGTGACCAGCAAGACTAAGAAGATGAGAAACAGCCCAAACGGGATAGTTGTTTTTCCAATTTTAAAGTTAATTGGGACTTTCCATTCACGCGGACGTTTATCCTTAAACCTGAGGATAAGCATAGAAAAGGCGTTAAACGTAAGGCTCCATATAACGCCGAATGCGTAGGCCTCGCCCAGAGTTATCATATTTCCGCCGGAAAGTATGATAGTTACAACCTGCAGAGCCGCTATTAATGATAAAATTCTGTAAGAAGTTCCGAATTTTTTATGCGGCTTGCGGAACCAATCGGTGAGCACCCTGTCTTCGGCTACCCTGTTGAGAACGCCGTTGGCGCCGACTATTGAAGTATTTACCGCTCCTGACAGTATTAATACTCCGACAACCACAACAAACGACTGAAGCGAGAGCCTGGCCCAAAACGGACCGTTAACGTACATTGCAATCCCGCTGATCAGGTTATCGATATACTGAGGGCGAACGCTATCAGGTATCAGCATATTACCCAAAAACGAAACTCCCGGAGTAAGAATAATGCTAAAAATAAATATAATAAATGCGGCTTTTTTGAAATTCTTAAGTTTGGGAGACTCAACTTCCCTGTAAACCTGCGCCAGAGACTCTTCGCCGCTGAGGGCAAGCAGCGAATGCCCAAACGCAATTAGTATACTGAAAAATCCGAGGGATTTGATCCAGTTAACATTTGAAAACCATCCGTATGCTTCAGGCTTGAGGTCCACTTTCAGAGGAGGCAGGTTCTGAAAGAACGGCTCGCTTTTCAGTAATAGGGTTATAATGGCCCAAGATAAAATTATCACTGCCATTACAATCGTGACAATAAATATTTTAAGCGCCTTATCGGATGATTCCTCAATTCCCTTGACGTTTTCCCACCAGAAATAGACGGTAATAAAACAGCCTACAACAACAGCCCAAAAGTTCACGCCAAGCGAAGTATTAAGTCCGGAAAGCTTAAGTATGGTATTAAGCAATCCAATCAAATATATTCCGGCAGATACGGCGCTTATAGGTCCTGTTAAAACATAATCAAAGACCAGAGCGCTTACGGAAACTTTGCCGAACCAGCCGCCCAAAGCGGCTTTAACCACGCGGTATACTCCGCCGCGAACAAACATTCCGCATGACTCGATATAAACAGCGCGCACTGCGTATGAGAACAACATAACTGCCAGGATGAAATACGGAGCTGACTTGCCTACAAATTGCTCGGCAATACCGCCTATATAATACGCCGTAGAACCAAGGTCGCCGATAACCAAACCCGCGGCGCGCCAGTACGAAATAAAAGTAAACATGACCGTAGTGAGCACGATCACTTTTATAGTTCTTGGCTTGGCTAAATTAGACATAGCAAAAGATTTCTTTCCTTCGGAATCCACAGAATTCAAATTATATTATCAGGAATGAATTATTGTTCCGAAAGAAAAATGATTGGTGAAATAAAACGGAAGTATTATGCGGGAGTGTGAAGAATAAGCTCTTCTTTTACCGTTTTTTATAATAGAATCCGATTTTACTAATGTACTGCCTGAATCTGTATCCATCTATTTTCTGTGCTCAAAAATAACAGTATGCAAATTGATTAGCAACTTATAATTTAATATTAAGCGGCCATAGACTTATATTTAACAAATACTTATAATAAATATTATCAATACCCCGCTTCTCTGATTTCATCCTCATTCATGCCGAAATAATGTCCTATCTCGTGAACCATAACTTCCCGGATCTTTTCCTTCAACTGTTCCTTCGAAAAACATATACGCTCTATATTATTTTGAAAAAGTATAATTCTGTCCGGAGGTCTGCCCGCATACCATGTATTACGGTGAGTAAATGGAGTGCCGGAATATAAGCCAAGAAGGTAACGCCCGTCATCCATATCCAACCGTTCAAGGTCGTTTGATGACGGGAAATTTTCCACAATGAATACGATATTTTCTAATTTCTCTTTAAAATTATCCGGAATAGTTTCCAGGGCCGCATCTACAAGCTCATGGAACTCCTCTTCGCTTACATGAATCATTTCTTAAACGGCTGGTAAAGTTTTACAATACGAAAGCGTTCGCTGTATTTGAATTTCTTTGTATATGAAGAAAGATGTTCCTTCACCCAATCCTCCATCCCCTTTTCTTCGTAGAACTGGGAGCGGTGTTGTTTGATTAAGCTTATCTTCTGCTTTATTTGTTTAGTGATGTTTTCAAAATGATTCGGTTTATCGCAGCCAAAGAAGTAAAATTGTTCAACGGCATGCGTCTCGCCCGGCAGCATATAGCGGTTGCGGGCTGCAAATACAGCGTCAAATACCGCTTCACCTATTACGCGGTGATCGGTATGACTAAGATTAACGCTTTCAAAAGATTTATTTGCAGGGTCAAATGTAAAAATAATATTGGGTTTAACTTTTTTTATTATCCGCGCTATCTTAACGCGAAGCTCAGTATTATTTGGCAGCAGTCCGTCTTTGTAATTCAGAAAGAAAACTTTTTTAACGCCGAGAAGTCTAGCCGCATTAAGCTGTTCTTTGTAACGGGTTTTGATACGTTCACTTTTGGGTTTGTGGGCGATCTTGAACCCATTTTCACCGTTAGTCGCGACAATATAATATATTTCGTAACCTTTATCCCTTAACTTAAAAAGGGCTCCCCCGCAAGAAAATTCGATATCGTCAGGATGAGCCGATACAGCCAGAATAATTTTCCCCATCAGGCGCCATACCTATCAAGTTTAAAGCTTTCGCCAAGATAAAGCTTCCTGACTTTTTCATCGTTTGCAAGCTCCTCGGCGCTCCCCTGCCTGAATATTTTGCCTTCTATTATTATATAAGCCCTGTCAACAATGGATAAAGTTTCGTGCACGTTGTGGTCGGTTATTAATACGCCTATCCCTCTTTCCTTAAGGCGCGCCACTATCTTCATTATGTCTTCCACTGCAATTGGGTCTATTCCGGCAAAAGGTTCATCGAGAAGTATGAACTTAGGGTCAGTCGCAATTGCCCTTGCAATTTCGGTTCTCCGCCGTTCGCCGCCCGATAAAACGTAACCCTTGCTGCGTTCAATGGCCGCAATTCCGAATTCCTTCATAAGTTTTCGTGTTTTATCGTCTCTTTCAGCTTTGTCAAGCTTCATAAATTCCAAAACAGCGTATATATTCTGATATACCGTCATTCGCCTGAAGACTGAAGCTTCCTGCGGCAAATAACCTATTCCCATTCGGGCCCGTTTATACATTGGGGCCCCGGAAATTTCTTCATTATCTATATATATCTCGCCTGAATTTGCGGAAATCATTCCGGTGATCATATAGAACGTAGTCGTCTTCCCTGCGCCGTTAGGTCCCAACAGTCCCACTATTTCACCCTGTTTAACCGAGATAGAAATATTATCCACTACGGCTCTTTTGCCGTATTCCTTTACCAAATTATCAGCTTTTAATACAGACGGCATTATACAGGCGCAAATTTTGATGTAAAATGTCTCAGAAACTTTGGCTCTTCTATAATTTTGTAACCCTTAATTTCTTTCCTCTTCTTATAAATTTCCAGAATGACTTCGGCGACATAATCAATATGGCTTTGCGTATATACGCGCCTTGGAATAGCCAGCCTGACCAGCTCCATTTCGGCGGGGATGAGCTTTCCGCGGGAGTCATATTTTCCAAACATAACGCTGCCAATTTCAACCGCTCTGATGCCGCCGGCAGTATAAAGCTCGCACACAAAAGCCTGCCCGGGGTATTGATCGACCGGAATGTGCGGAAGGAGCGCCTTGGCATCAACATAAATAGCATGCCCGCCCGGCGGCTGTATAATCGGAACGCCGCCTTTGAGAATTTTCTCTCCCAAATATTCTGTGGAGCGAATCCTGTACTGAAGGTAATGTTCGTCGAGAATCTCTTCAAGTCCCTGTGCGATAGCTTCCAGATCTCTTCCGGCCAGCCCGCCGTAAGTTTCAAACCCTTCGGTTATTATAAGTAAATTCCTGCACTCATCATACAGAGTTTCATTATTCATAGCCAGGAAGCCGCCGATATTGGCAAAGGCGTCTTTCTTAGCGCTCATTGTGCAGCCATCAGCATATGAAAACATTTCCTTGGCGATTTCCAGAACCGATTTATTTTCATATCCCTTTTCACGCAATTTTATGAAATACGCATTTTCAGCAAAGCGGCATGCATCTATAAAAAATGGAATTCTGTATTTTTTGCAAACCTCAGCGGTAAGCCGTATATTTTCCATCGATACAGGCTGTCCGCCGCCTGTGTTATTTGTAATGGTAATCATGCATAAAGGAACATTTTCCTTTCCGACCATGGCAATATAGTTATCCAGTTTTTCTGTATCCATGTTTCCTTTGAAAGGATGCTGAACGGAGGGATGTTTACCCTCTTCTATGACAAGGTCGATTGCCTCTGCGCCGTTGAACTCAATATTCGCTCGTGTAGTATCAAAGTGGTTATTACTTGGAATGAACTTACCTTTTCCGTTTACAATGAACCTCCCTGCCTCATCAACCTGGCTCAGCGCTGCAGCGCTTAAGATACGTTCCGCTGCCCTGCCCTGGTGAACCGGAATGATATGCTTAAACCCAAATATTTTTTGCGTTACTTCTTCGAACCTGTAATAACTTCTGGAACCGGCATAAGATTCATCCCCGTCCATAACTCCGGCCCATTGCTTAGCGCTCATTGCCGAAGTGCCGCTATCTGTAAGAAGGTCAATCAACACGTCTTCCGCCGGGATCATAAAAGGGTTATAGGATGCCTTCTTTAATATTTTTCTTCTGTCTTCTTCTGTTGTAAACTTAATCTGTTCAACTGATTTGATCTTGAAAGGTTCTATTATTGTCTTCATTTCCTCAATTCTTTTAAATGTTTGACTAAACCGTCTAAAATTTCGCCGCTTTTTCCTTCCAGAACTTCATCTACATCGTATGAAATTGCAGTTGGTTTTGTATTAATTTCAACCACATACGCGCCCGCCGATCTAGCCATAAGCGGCAACAGGGCCGCGGGATATACCTCGGCCGATGTGCCGATAGTAAAAAACAAATCTGAATTTTTTGCGCAGCTTTCCGCATGCTTCAGCGCCTCATAAGGCAGCGCTTCGCCGAACCATACAACGTCAGGCCTGATAAGCCCGCCACAATCGCACTTTAGAACGGATTTCTGTTTCACATCCACTTCTTCATAGAACCTCTTACATTTTATGCAATAATTGCGCTCTATATTCCCATGAAGCTCCGTTACTCTTTTACTTCCGGCCCTATTATGGAGGTTATCTATATTCTGCGTTGCCATGTTAAACTCTTCAAACAAATTTTCCATCTCAGCAAGCGCGTAATGACCTGCATTTGGCTTTACATCGCGCATAATTTCGCGCCTGTGCTGGTACCAGCTCCAAACGAAATCCGGGTCAGACATAAATGCTTCGAAATTTGCAAGCTGCTCCGGCCTGAACTTTTCCCAAATTCCGCCCGGATCCCTGAACGTGGGTATGCCGCTCTCGGCGGAAACGCCGGCTCCTGTAAGGACAGAAACAATCTTTGCCGACTTAAGTTTTTCAGACAGAGCTTCTGAAAATTCCATAGTTAAGGCCTGATTCTTCTGATAATTGTGAGCATATCTTCGACAGCTTTATGCAAACCTGTGAAAACGGCTCTTGAGATTATACAGTGCCCAATGCTGACTTCGTCAATATCAGCCATATTCGCAATAGGAATTATATTCTGATAATTAAGTCCATGGCCTGCATTGACGCCGAGCCCAAGCTCTTTAGCCGTCTGCGCCGAAATCCTTATCTTTTCGAGCTCTTTTATTATTTCTTCGGGTTCTTTTGCCAGAGAGAATTTACCCGTATGTATCTCAATCATATCAGCGCCTATTTCCAGGGCAGCGTCAACATTCTCAGGTAGAGGGTCAATAAAAACGCTCACCTTTATTCCGCTTTCCTGCAGCTTGTCAATAGCGTAAGATAGCTTCAATTCGCCAGCCGCCAGATCAAGTCCGCCTTCCGTTGTAACTTCCTGTCTTCTTTCAGGCACAAGAGTGACCATTTGAGGCTTCAGACCGCAAGCAATTTTCACCATTTCATCCGTAGCGGCCATTTCGAGGTCAAGCTTAGTTCTGACGGTTTCCTTCAGGATCCTCACATCCCTATCTACCATATGCCTCCTGTCTTCGCGAAGGTGGCAAACAATACCATCGGCCCCGGCAAGCTCGCATATTGCGGCTGCGGTCACCGGATCAGGCTCGGATTCCATTCTTGCCTGTCTGAGAGTTGCAACGTGGTCAATATTAATACAGAGTCTCATACAAATTGAATTAGTATAGATTAATAAAATAATTTTAGAAACGCGTTTAACCCGATACCGTACGATTGGGATTTAAACCTAAGAACGGAAATCAGGTCGACAAATATCATAACCGTCCAATGAGTCAAAAAGCAATAAATAAAAGATCTTGAACGCCAAGCCTGGATTCCCAGGATTAATCCCCCGAATATAGAGGAAAAAGTCTCAAGTTCCGGCTTACCCCGATGTAGGATAAAAAACGGAATCATCTGGATAAAGATGGCATAGATACCAAATTTTTCTTTGAGTCCAAAAAGCATATATCCTCTCCAGAAAAATTCCCAGGCAAGCATATAAAACCCCACAAAAAGCTCATAATACAGAAGCACAGAAACATTTTCACGGACTGTAAGACCACCCTGAGGGTAAGCTTTTGCAAATGTTTCGCTTCCGGACAATATCCAAATTACAGGGATCATAAACAGTATGAAAAGCCCGTAAGATTTCAACCCGAATTTATAATCCCCTATAACGAATCCAAAATCAGACGGTTTTTGCTTCAGGACAAGAAATATAAGGAGCATAGGAACAATGAACATCAAAAATCCATCCGTTGAGAACCAGTAAATAGTAGAATAGAATCTAAAATCGTCCGTCACAAACAACTGCCTGAAGAAACCCGGCGTAGCGTAATAAATAGAAACAAACGTGATGAGCGCAACGGACATGAAGATAAAAACTTCCTTAAAGCTAAGAGACTTTAGAGCAGCGACAAAATCATCGTATTCTTTTCTGAAACCTGTTTTCAAATTCAATATTTTTTCTTAATTACATATTGGATTTTCTCGGGCTTGATGCCTACGAGGCTTGTTCCCTCCGGTAGATCAAAGATCGGCTCAACTGCGCCCGTCGTATCGGCAAAGATGGCATTGTAACCAAGCGCCGCAATTATCTTAGAGGGATCCAGGGCTGCAAGCTGATTGACGCCGCCTTTAAGATGTACGGCCACATTTTCCGGAATAAGCAGAACTTCTTTATCTGCCGGCACGCCGGTTACGCGGATTTGCACGCCCTGGTACTCTTTCTCGGCCGAGAGTTCGATATTAACAGAAAGCTTTACAATGTTCTCAGATCTCCAAATAATATTAGAGAGACTATCCGAAACATTCACGTCCATCGAAAAACTTGAATTGACATTATTAAAAACTACTTCCTGAGTACAGAGCGGCCCAATTGAGTTTAGAATTCTAGATGAGCCTCCTATCTTTATGCTATCAGGCTCCAGCCTGGGCCTGCCAACTACCTGGTAACCGCTGCGGCACTCAACCTTAACCTTTGGAAGCAATTTCACATACTTTTCTTCGTACTTATCCACAACAACATATAATGACTCAGGATAAACATCTGCAATATTAAGATTTTGAGAGAGACCCAGGTTATCGTTCAGGTACTGCTTTGTCAGAATTACCGTCTTTTCATCTATTCTGGGAACCACGTTGTAGTTAAATTCCGGATTTAAAGAAGTGAACAACCTTACCAGCGACCATCCGACTCCCCTGAATTTAACATCCAGTCTCAGTGGAATTGACCCCGAAACAGCATACGGCTTAATTATGCTTATCTTTACAGGCACCGATTTATCTATTTCATAGGTTTGATTCAAGCTCAATGACAGCCACAGAAGGGCCGAAAGAACCAGCGAAACAACTATAATATGATACTTATGCCTGATCAATTCAAATTGGCTGTAATTTACTAATATTCAAAAAAATTAAGAACTTTGAAATCCTATTATTGTATCTCACACAAAAAAAATCGCCAGTCCCACAAAGAATTGGCGATTGCCTGTCAAAAACTACAGACGTTATTATTCGGTTAATGACTTTTAATATTCAGCCTGTCCTGCCAATTATCATCCCTTACTTCGTTTTGAGCGGTTGAATGCACAAGCACATAATCGCCTATGCCGGCGCTCATATCGATGAACACAAAAATGGCGCCGCCCTGAACGCTGTTATACGTCCATATCTCGTATCCTTTTGTTTGGGACTCATAATTATGCCTCTCTATATCATCATACGGGCCATAGATAATATATACTCTGCCACGGTCACTTTTCCACCCGTCTATAAACTGGTTCCTGTAGTTTTGGTTAGCATATTCAACCCTCTTGAAATATTCATTATGGGCTTTAATAGGGTTTGAGTCCCTTGATTTCCAGAAATTATACAGGAACAGTCTTTTTGAGTCAAGCGAAATGAGTTTTTCGAACTGCTTTTTCTGAGGGTCGGAAATAATATAGATCATTTTTTCATACTCTGAATTCACACGTTCATCAGTATATTTCGGGAATTCACTTAAGTCGTATCCCGGATCCCCCTGGATCTGAGCGCTGAGGTCTTTTACCGCAGGGTTGTAGACATAAAACATCTTGGAAGATTCGGCAAGAACATTCCCGGCTTCATTTTTCAGGCTTATGCTGAGCTTATATTTATCGGTGGTAAATTTCGTCAGATCAATTGAGCCTATCTCAACTTTGGACACAGCCACAAGATTATAATTCTTGGAATCAGAATAGGCCTCATTTCCTTTTGAATCTGTGGCTGAAATAGCCAATGTATATTTATCTCCTATTGTTTCTTTTTTCATGTTGTACAGTTCGAGGTAATAGTACAGTGAGGGCATATTGTTGCCGAAAAGCAGCGCGGGGTTAGGCGTTACAAGTAACGTGTTCTTGTAGAAAATGTTCTGCCGGTCGGACGATCTTTCTATGGCTGAAGCCAGCTCAATAGAACTTGCTCCCGGATTATCCGGAGAAAACCCGTGCAACTCGATATCTTCCGAGCGTTTCATCACAACATTTGTGTCGTAGAAATCAGTTCCCGCAAGAGTAAGCTTATATTCGCCAGTGTCAAGGAGCATATTGATCTGCCCGACAAGTTTCTTGTTCCTGTCATACCCGGCCGTATCCTTCAGGGTTAACGGAATTCCGTAAGTCTTGTTCAGCACTGATTTATCAATCGCTTTCTTAAAAACATCGACGGATAATTTGGCTTCTGCGGTATAACCTGCATCCGTTTTTTTGAAGATCAGCTGGTTCTGGTTAAAAGAATAATACAATTCAAAATAAACCTTAGCCGGATTTTCATCTTTGAACGCAGAATAGTCATATTCGAATGTAAAGTTCTGGTCCGAATAAACCGGTTTCACGAGGGCAAGAACCGAAAAGAAAATGAGGGAAACTACTGCATTTTTCATATCTCAAAAGATTAGAAGTAAAGTAAAAATGCCATCCTCTCTGAAGCAGGATGGCATTTTTAGATTAAAAAAGTAATTTTATTAGAACGCGACCGACAATGTAAACCACTGATTTGCGGCAAAGTTCTGAGTCACCCTGTAAGCATAATCGATACCCAGATTCACAGTTCCAAACGGATAATGAACACCTGCGCCGAAAGTCGGACCATAAATCCTGGAATTTTGAATGTCCAGGTTATCGCCGGCAATAATATCCGGATAGAAAGTATAAGCGCCTCTCAGGTAAACGATCTTGTTATAATTATATTCCAGTCCAATCCTGTATTCATCGCTGGCATAGTTATTGTTCTGGAAGGTTGTTGAAAGCTCGACAGAATTTCTTTTGCCTATCGGGTAGTTATATGAGAGCCCGATCTCAAGCGTAGTTGGCAGGTTGAAGCTCTGCAAAGTTATCCTTCTTGGCTGAGCCGCAGTACCGGTAGGCGTGCCAGCCGGCTGATAGTAAGCGTCCAGCCCTGATCCGTCAAACGTCATAGACGGTCCGAAATTCTTCAGCGCAACTCCGAATTTCAGCCCGCTGTTGCCTGCAATATATTGCAGCCCGAAATCTGTAGCGAATCCGGTGGCGGATACTGTGGCTATCTGCTCATATATCATTTTTACAGTCGCTCCAAACAATATCTTATCCGACATCTTTCTCGCGTAGCTGAGTGAAGAGGTCAGGTAAGTCGGCGTCCATGTTTCTCCCGTGCCGTCGGGAGCGTCAATAGTTGTAACAAGCTCCGGGTTTGCAAACCCAAGAGTCTTTATGCTGGCGCCAATTACGCCAAGCCCGCCAAGGTCGACTGCACCTGCGAAATATTCAATATTGATATCAGCAATATATTTCAGGTGAGATGCCATCACCTGGGTCTTTGTATTCATAATTGATAATCCTGCCGGGTTCCAGTACATTGCTTCGACGCCTGTAATGGACGACAGGTTAGAGCCGCTCAGCGAGGTTCCGATAGAACCCACCGGTATCAGCAGCTCCGGCGCTGCAGACGTTCCGTATTTACTCCGGTCGCCTGCAAACGAAATATTGGTTAGTATCAGGAGTAGGACAGCCGCCAACTTAACCATTATTCTAATATTTTTAAAGTATTTCATATTTGCTCCTTAAAATTTTGATTAAATTTATCATTAGAAACTTTGTAGTCTTTCTTGAGGCGTAAATATGGCCATCTTAATAACCCGTGTCCCGATACCGGGAGCGTTAATATACGCAATGTAAATACCGCTCGCGACCGGAATTGCATCTGTATTAAGCAAGTCCCAATTAATAGTCGTTGTGTTATCGTCTTTGACTATTTTTCTTACGAGATTACCGTTCAGCGAATAAATGTATATAGAAGCTGATTTAGGCATTCTCATAAATTTTACGAACCTGTCGGTAGTACTAGTTTCCTGGGATTGTCCGCCGTAATATGGATTAGGAACAACCCTGATATTCTGCAGCTCGCCGTTTGTCTGCGCCAAAGAGAGACTGCCAAGAGTAGGAGCAGTCGTGCTTACTTCTGCCACCGTCAAAAACCCGGGTGTTGCATACTGCCGCAGCTGTGTATATGGTATGATGGTCAGCACGTCGCCGTTAGCGTAAGCAGGATTATTGCTCAACAGCCTTGGCCACCAAACATAATATAAGTCCAAATTCCTGACCTGGGTCGGGAACTGAATGTTCTTGGTTGTATAGAACGTATTTGGCGTCGTCGAATATGTTGAAGCAAATATATAAAGCATTTCAAAACCGCCATCGGGCTTAAATTTGGGATTCCAGGTGCCGCTGCTATCTCCGTCATAGAAAGCGCAGTTCAGCTGCCTTGGAGCCGTCATTGGCGAATCAAGAGGATCGTACATCTCAACGGTAAACGGAACATCAACATAATCCTGATAAGGAGAATTATTTAAAGCTCCTTTGTACCTGTAAGCCTTTTGCGTCTGTCCGAAGTTAATTCTAACTCTCGGCAGCGTATTAGTGGCTAAATATTGAGTATAAATGGCGCTCTTGAAACCCAGCTTGAATGATAAGCTATCCAGCCAGGCAAGTCCCATGGACATGCTTTGCATTGGCGCATATTTACCGCTCGGATTGATTGCGAACACGTTGGTATCGACGCCCGCAAAATTGCGCGTTCCGCCGGTATAAGTCCATCCTTTGCCGCTTGTTTGGGCGCCCGGTCCCGGATCCTTTATGACGCCAAAGTTAGCCGCTGTAATTGTATCGGCCTTGAATATAATTCCATCCAAAATGAACGCCTTGTTGTCAAGCGCGCTAATATTTGTTGAATTTCTTCCAATCGTATCAACTTGCGAATTCATTATTCTGACAATATTCCATGAATTAGCCGTTTGCCACACCATCTGGTATCTTGCCGTAATGACCTTTTTGGGGTCCACAACAACAGGAAGGAAACTTCTGTCTGTCCTGTTTGATACCAACGTATCCAGATTTTTATTAATGAAGCTGGAACCCATTATCGGATAATTCGGTGTAACGGACAACACCTGCGCCGAGATTGGGTTTTTCAATACCTTAAAACCTATAGCAGTATGACCCTGGGCATTAACTCCCGTGTTAACTCCATAGGCAACAACAGAAAATTTGTAGTCCTGCCCGTTAATAAAGAAATCATTTGAGCCGTTTGGATAAGCGTTGTGGCTCAGCGTAATGATTCTTGAAACCCCCTTATTAGTTCCATAAGTAACAGGAATGTATTCAACCTGAGTTTCACCGTTTGGTTGTGAAACCTGTATGCTGTCATATACATGAGTTCCTGCCGAATCTACGCTATTAATTACATCATAAACTGCAAGCAATGACCTGTCAGTAGCTGCATCTCCGCCGGTGCCCGGCCTGATTTGATAAACTTCGTATCCTTCAAAATTCCAAAAACCCGTCGAATCGATGAAATCATATACGTGGTAGTACTCCGAGGTATCGCCCCAGTATAGCGTAATGTTTCCATCTCCATCAGCGACCGTATTGACCTTTGGCGGCACAGGAAGCGGAATCGCGTGGAAATTACGGTCATATATGGCCTGAACCACTTTGGCATTATTGATCAGTTTACAAACGCTGGCAACATTATCTCCGCCACGTTCAACAAATATGCCGATAACTACCGTCTGCGTATCGTTTGCGTTCATTGTGAAAGGACCGCTCGCCTGAATAAATCTTCTGTCGGTCGATGAACTATCATACCATCCCTGTCTGTTACCGCTGCAATAACCGTTTGTACCGACTGTATTATAAGCATAGTGAGAATTATATCCCCCCACCCAATTACGAATCGGCACTCCGCACCCATTATTTCCTTTCATAAAATTATACCCTGCTACGGCATTATCAGGATCGCCAATACACGGGTCCTGAGAATTCACAAAATAGTTAAAGCCTGTCATCCCCATTTCCTGATATCCTATAAGCGTATCATATGGCAGCCTGGTCGTATCAGCAGGATTTCCCGTGAAGATCAACGGTCCCTGCAAATATTTTTGACCAGTTGCCGGAGGCGCTGAGCCGTACTCAAGGTCGAAATTAGTCGCATTATAAATAAATCCAAGGCTTAACGCGCTATCGCATCCTACAGCGTCATCAGCAGCATTTCCAAGATCGACATCGTTAACTATGCAGGAATAAGTGCTATCCCACCTGTTGGCGCTTTTATTTATAATCCAGAATTTGTTGAAATACATGTCCTGCAAACCGGGTGAGTTGAACGCAAATGCGACCTGATGAATTTCAACGCCAAGAGGCAAGGTGCCTCCGGGAAGAGAAATATCATGGTTATGTACGTTATTGGTGCAATTTGAATAATCTATATAAGAACAATAAACAATTTCGTCCGGCGTAGCATCGCTGTTGCCTATTCCGGGCCTGTCTCCTCCGGGACCCGGCTGGTAACCTGGAATTCCGTTAACTTCAACATACGGCGCGCCCAGATCGACCGGCCATGAGCTCCATGGGTCGTATGTAATCACATAAGTGTGTCCGCCCGCAACTTTGTTTGTTGTACCCCCATTAATAAAATTAGGGTCGGTCAGGTTTACATGATAAGCCTTAAACCGCGGATCTGAACAAACCGACGAAGGGGGCACAGAGCCGGGAACAGGTACATTTCCCGGAGTAAAAATAGAAGCGTACAAAGAGACCGCAGTTCTCAAATCTCCGTTAACTTTAGCGCCGATCCAAATACCCGTCGAGTAATCACAGGCAAGTCTTTGGCTGGCCGTAACCGGCCAAATTAAACCGGCAATTGATGATGCGTAAGTAACTTTGTCGTAATTAAAAATACCGTCGCTCCTGATGCAGGTGTTTAAATTATTCGCCTGCAAAAATATATTACTCACAGGAGCAAAGGACTGGATATTCGGCGGGATCTTTCCCGTCCTCCTATCCGGCGCCTCTTTGGCGAAAGATAACGTCGCCAAAAATAATATAATTAGCGCCGCCGAACAGTATTTTAAAAATATTTTGTTAATATTAATTATATTTTTCATAATCTATTTGACTCCATAATTTTTATTAAAAGAACATTCTCAAACCAAGCCTTACCTGTCTTGGAGGGCCATAATTATTAATTGCATGAGACCTGATATTATATAAATCCGCGGCCGCAGGTCCGTTTTGGTTTATCCATTGCTGGCCGGGATAGCTATCAAGCCAGCCTGTGCTGCCGGGGTCGCCTGTCGCATTAAACACTGCGCTAACCAGCTCGCTGTTCAGAACGTTCGTCGCCAGCAAGTATATATCTACGTTCAGTTTCTTGAACAATGTTACGGTCTTATCTATCTTCAGATCCAGTTCAAGATTCCACGGTCCGTAGAGTGAATTGATGCCGCCTGTAGGATGGTTTCCAAGGTTGCTCGAAACAACTGAAAGAGGATCGGTGGAATTATCTTCAGGAGTATACGGCCTGCCGGAATTAAAGTTGAATAACAAGTTTACGCCGAGTCTTTGAAGTATCGCGCCCCAAGCGCCTTTCGGAACGTCATCGGATCCGCCAAACCTGTAATCAAGCTCTATGGTTCCTGTATGTCTTTGGTCATAGTTCAAAGCTGAAGGAAGCTTGGGCGGCTCAGTGCCGTTGTAAGCTACATTTTGAAGCGTATTGATATCGGAGCCTGTGCCTGATGCGTACGCAAGGCTGTATGAAATAGATGCTCTTAACCTGTGGAACCTTCTCATATCAAGTGAGAAATCCAAACCTCTTACTACTCCGAAATCTCCGTTATTATAAATTGCAAAGCTGTAAGTATTATCGTAGGCCTTAATATTCACGGCCTGGATAAGATCTGAGGTTTCTTTATAATAAGCTGTTAGCCCTAATGTGACATAATCGCCCACGGTGTGTTTTACACCCAGTTCATAGGCGGTTGTTCTTTCAGGTTTCAGGTTTGGATTATTAAATATTGTAAAATACCCGACCTGACCCGCTGCCAGCTGTCTTAAAGTCCTTTGATTAGTGTACAGGTTCTGAAGAGCCGGCATCTGCACAAATTTACCATACTGCGCATGAAAGACCGTCTTATCGGTTATTGGAAATGAAAAACCAAGTCTTGGACTTACTACAAATGTCTTGCTGGATTTCGTGTAATTGATCTGGCCATTTGTGCCAAGCAGCGCCTTGTAATCGACAGGAACTGTTGTATTAGGATCCAAATAATCCATCCTGATTCCAATATTGGTGTTGAAATAATCGAACTCCATTTTGTCGAGAAGATAAGCCGCCCCCACTCTGGGTTTCATCGGTCCTTCCGTGATATTCATCCCGTCAACTATATAGTCAGCATCCGTTTGATTTCCTAACGGGTCGTATCCAAACCCTGTCAGGAAATTTGAGTTGGCAGACGTTTCGTTAACGACAGGGTCAATGATCCTATGATTAACAGTATCCTTGTTTGTAGGATTAATAACAGCATATCCGGCCGGCTGTACAGAATATTCTCTTATCTTATATTGTTTATATTCGCCGCCAAACTTAATTTCATGGTTTCCGTATTTCTTTGTGAGAATCTGGTGAGTAAAATTCAAATTGCCGGAATACTGCTCGATCTGATTTTTGGTAACAATTGGATATACCCTGTTCGGGCCGCGGAAAACGCCGTAATTAACTGCGCTTGTAGAAAGGTTACCCTCCAGAATTCCCGGAACAACGTTCTGATCGCCATAGGCAATGTACCACGGGTATGTATATCCGTCCGTGCCCTGAATGGCCGTGTTAAGCCCCAAAATTCCATCCGCTTCCGTGTATGTTGAACGCAGGTATGAACCCTGCAGATCATAAAATGTTTTTGAGCCTATAGACTGGTTTATTTTGACAAAGCCCTGGTAGTTCTTATTGTTCTCGATAGGCATATGATAAGAATCATAATATCCCATCGAGCCGATCCATACGCGGTCTTTACTAATATCGCCAAGGAAACCGGCCGTAACTTTTATCGGAACTTTACCTTTAGTAATGGCTCCGAAATCAAATATTGATTTGCCTGTAAACGAATTCCCGTCAGCCCCGAAATTCGGAAGAACTCCGTTCGGAGACCACAGAGTTGCCGCGTCGTTTGAAATAGGCTGAGATACATTCTGGAACGTTCTTTCATAACTTCCGAACAGACTCCAAAACGCCGACATTTTCTTTGTCGGTATAACCGGCCCTCCAAGGCTTACCGAGTAAACATTGTAACCCTGCGATGTAGTGTTAATCCAGTTACCTGCAACAACATCCGACACAGTTTCAAAAGAACCTGAGTACTGGTTTCCGCCTGACTTAGTGGTAACATTAATTACGCCGCTAAGAACGTTCCCGTATTCTGCGCTGAAACCGCCTGTCAATACCGCGATTTCTTCCAATGCATTGTTAGAAACCTGCTCGGTAGAATTCCTGTTGAGCGGGTTGTTGGTAACAACGCCGTCAACAACAATGCTCGTCTCGCCGGTTCTGCCGCCTCTGATGTTCAGGTTCTGTCCTTTTTCGTCCTGAACGACGCCGGAGGTATGGGCAACAATATTCTCAATACCCCTGATGCCCTGGTTATCAATAACGTCAGTGCCTATAATCTTGCCGCTGGTTTCGGTCGGCACCGTTCTTTTCTGAACTTCAATAACCAGCGTATCTATAACTGTGCCGCCAACCGACATCGCGAAATTCACGGTTGTCGTAAGATCGGCGCTAACTTTAACATCTTTTTGTACTTGGGATTCGTAACCAACATAAGTACACTTAACGCTGTAAGTTCCAACGGGCACGTTCAAAATAGCATACTGCCCGGCGTCGTCTGAGCCTGCCTTAATTTGAGTTCCCTCAATACTAAGAATGGCTCCTGCGAGCGGTGAACCGTCTTTCGCATCGGTTATAACGCCCGAGATCTTTCCGGTTGTGCCGAAAAGCGGATCTGCATAAGCATCGGAAATGTAAATCGTCAAAAATGAAATCAGGGCTAGAGAAAGTAGTCTAATTAGCCTCATTATTTTACCTCCGGTTTATATTGTATTAGAAAACCCTGATTAGAACTTTGTTCTTACCAGGGCCCTCTGTGAATTAAATTAGCTTTATTTTTCTGAAAACTTGGTTAGTTTTTAAATTATCCTTTATTATATTGATTGCGTAAAGGCAGACTCTGTCCGTATAGCTTACAGCGTTTGTTTTGTGCGCTGCTGTTACTGTAGAAAAAGAACGTTCATCGGAAAGAGTAAGTTTACCTTTCATGCAATTCTCCTAAATTCTCTAAAATATCGTGAAATATTTTTCAACTCGAATATAATAGAACTAAAACACGTTGTCAAGCATATTTTAAGAAATTATTAAGAATTTTGCCTTGTTTTTGTTAATAAAAGAACAAAATCACCGATGTAAGAAAACGTCTCAGATTCTGCCGTAAACCTCTTCACATATAATTAAACTTAATAAGTTAATAAGAAATAATCTTCACACCATTGTAATGCAAAATCCTTTTCTAATTCTAAAACACAAAACCCCGATAAGAAATTGCAGACACGAAATGAACTGTCACAAAATTCGTGCGGCCGCTGCCGTCGGTTTTCAGCGGGTAAAGCGTTTTCTTACAAAACTAATCTTATTTTACAAGAACCATCTTCCTGGTTTTAGTATAATCCTGTCCCGAAGCGGATGATACTTTTAAAGTATAGAAATAAATTCCGCTTGCCAAGTTGTTCGCGTTCCATTCGTATTCGAATTTACCGGCTGACAAATTCTGCTTAACCAAATCCGAAACCAGCCTGCCCGACGCTTCAAAAACCTTCAGACTAACAAAACCGCCCTTCTTAATGTCAAAATTTATTTTAGTCGATGGATTAAACGGATTAGGATAATTCTGTATCAATTCATATGCTGCAGGAATCTGAGAGCTTATTTGGCGAATTCCCGGATCGGGAAGAACCATAATCTTCAGCAGCCACATTTTTGCTTTAGAATCGGCGGCGCCGTTAACGCTGCTGGCGGGAATACTATCCATCTGGGTTATTAAGTAAGCATAAGGCGCAGCGTTATTCGGAGAGATAGCAACATACCGGTAGTCCCTAGCCGTGCCTGATAAATTAGTGCATTTTGTTTTCGGACCCCATGTTGCGCCGTGATCTAAAGAATATCTGAACCACACATCAAAATAGTCATTGCCGGCGGCGTCATGCTGCCCGCTTGTAACGTTATAAGCGGCAAATATAGCGTAACCGTTTGCCCATTTTCCAATAACGCCTCTGCAGCAGGAAGCAAATAAGTCGTTTACTGATTGCGGATACAAACCCCCGGCGCTATCTACTGGAACTGGAAGTCCGCCGTTTACATCAGGCGCCCAGAAAACTTCTTTTGAATCTTCGCCCGGACTGTAACTCCCCCCTGCGGGATCAATGTGCGCAAGCCCAACAAAAGCTCTGGGGTTTGAGCCCTCATACATTAGATCAATACTTCTGAAAGCCCCAACGCTGTCTGAGTTATGCCATGACCAAATTGTGACGGGAGAACCAAACGAAACTCCTTCATCTGTTGACTGGACAAGATAAGCGCCGCCATCTGTTCCAATATAGGCTATCCCCCAGACTCCGGTTCCACAAGCAGCGGCGTATGATCCTGAGCCTGGAGCGTTCGGGATATTGCGGTATCCCTGAAATATTCCCGGAGGATTGAGACTGGTGCAAACGTTCCACTTTGCAGAATCGCTGTTTGCCACCCATAAAGCTTTGCTATCAGAGCCTACGTAAACCACAGGATATAAGACATCTAAGAGGGGATCAAGTTTCGTCCAGTTTCCAACACCCGGAGCTACATCTACGTATAGCTGCGCCCTTAACGATCCACCGCCGTCTGCAGTATTAACCATAATAGCAGCCCTGTCATCGCTTGTTAGCGAAAGCGACGGAAAGCCTGCCCGAGAGCCCGATACGTCATTAACAAATGTCCATGTAACGCCGTAATCTGTCGAATAAAAATACCTTACATTTCTGGTATTCCACGGAGCCGGGTCCTGCGCTGTCATAAAAATTGCGCTCATATTCTGCGGATTATCCGGCTCCTGGTAAATGTAATGGATAACGCCGTTTGACTGAAGGTCATAGTGCGTTCTGGCGGAGTCGCTCACTTCCGAGCCGGTTATTGATAGATTGTTAACGCTGAAAGTTTCACGACCGAGATCCAGGCAGTATAAGTTTGACAGGCTGCTTGAAAAGAGGAAATAAATCAATAAAGCTGAAACTAATAATTTCCGCCTCAAATGAATTCTCCCAGTTAGATTGCTGAATGAAATTATTTGCTAAATATAACCGGATATTTTAAATTCTGATATTCTAAAATATTGCATGAATCTGCATACTTTTTTTATTGCAAAATCTGACAGGTTTTGAAGACCTATCTCATATGATATTCGAAATTAAGATGCTGACCGGTAGATCGAGCTGGGGTTATATCAGCGAAACAAACCTCATTTCACAAGAACCATTTTCCTGGTCTGTGTAAAATCACCGGCTTTTAAAGTATAGAAGTATACTCCGCTCGGCATGTTACCGGCGTTCCATTCGTATTCGAATTTACCGGCTGACAAATTCTGCTTAACCAAATCCGCAACCAGCCTGCCCGCCGCATCATAGACTTTCAGGCCAACAAAGCCTCCGCTTTTAATATCAAAATTTATTTTAGTGGACGGATTGAACGGATTAGGATAGTTCTGCTTCAATTCAAAAGCGGAAGGAATTTCGCCGCTTATCGATCTAATACCTTCGCTTCGTGGGCTGGTGATATAAATGTACCACATCTTCGCCTGAGAGTCGCTTGCTCCATTTACACTGCTGCCAGGAATACTGTCTTTTTGCGTCACAATACGTGCGCTGAAGTTGGAATACTCTTTGGGGCCCATATTTGTAGGCGATATAGATACATACCTGTAATCGTAAACCGGGCCCGATAGATTTGTCAATTTGGTTTTTGGTCCCCACGTTGCTCCGTGATCGGATGAATACCTGTACCAGACATCAAAGTAATCGTTTCCGTTTGAATCATATTGACCTGTTGTTACGTTATACGCCGCGTAAAGCAGCGAGCCGTCTAATTCCCTACCAAGAACTCCCCTGCAGCATCCGGCAAATGCATCGTTAACGGGATTCGTTCCCATCATGTTTGCGCTGTCGATAAGCGTAGGAGTTCCGCCATTTACATCAGGCGCCCAGAATATTTCTTTTGCCGGCCCGTTAAGAAAAATTACGCTGCCATCGCTTGTTACCTTAGCCAGTCCTGCTAATACCCTTGGGTTTGAACCTTCATACAATAAATCAATGCTTCTAAAAGCGCCAATGCTATCCTGACTATGCCAGCTCCAAATGGTTATTGGAGTTCCAAAAGACGCTCCTTCATTTGTTGATTGAATAAGGTAAGCGCCCCCGTCGTTTCCTATGTATACTATCCCCCAAACGCCGGAGCCGCACGCGACGGCGCAAAACGGCCCTCCAGAATTTGAAATGTTCTGATAGCCTAAAAATGTTCCGGGTGAATTAAGGTTCGTGCAAACATTCCATTCGCCTGACGCCGTCCAAAAGGCTTTGTCATTTGGACTAATGGCTACCACCGGATCCGAAAATGCGGAACCGGGGTCGAGCCTTACCCAGCTTCCCGTAAGCGGAATACTATCAACGTAAAGCTGCGCTCTGGATAAGCCTCCCCCATCTGCATTTTGCGTCATAACAACCGCTTTGCTTTCGATCGTTTGCCCCAGCGACGGAAAGCCCGATCTTGATCCGGCAACATCATTTATGAAGTCCCACGTGTCACCCATATCGGTTGAGAGAAAATATCTGACATTTCTCGTATTCCACGGCACAGGGTCCACGGCGCATAAAAAAACTGAATGAATGATATATGGTTCTCCTGGATCCTGAATTAAATAATGGATTACTCCGTTTGACTGAAGATCGTAGTGGGTTCGGGCAGCTACGTTTACTTCATACTCTGTTATAGTGGAACTGTTAACGCTGTACGTAACAGAACTCTTCGGAAGATCATTTGAATTTGAAAGACTAATAAAGCAGAGGAAGGGAATAAGCCATATAAGTTTGAATACGTATCGCTGCAAATAGAATCCTCCCGGATAATTGCTTAATGAAATTGCGTTATTAAATATAACAGATTTAACAAATCATTACAAGAAACATAAACGCCGGGCCATTTCGATTTTAGTAAATAAAAAAAGGCGCCAGGCAAATGCCCAGCGCCTTTTAAAACACCTTACAAAACAAACATTATTTTACGAGAACCATTTTCTTGGTCTGTGTAAAATCGCCGGCCCTTAAGGTATAGAAGTATATACCGCTCGGCAAATTGCCTGCATCCCATTCATATTCAAATTTTCCTGCGGACAAATTCTGATTAACTAAGTTCCCAACCACTCTTCCTGTTACATCATAAACTTTTAAAGTAACAAAATTATTTTTCGGAATATTGAAATTAATCTTAGTTGACGGATTAAATGGATTCGGAAAATTCTGCCTTAGTGAGTAATTAGCAGGGGTTTGATTTCCGGCCCGGCTGAAACCCAGCGGAATTCCTGAAACTTTAAGAAGCCACATTTTAGCCTCAGAATCAGTAGCTCCGTTAACGCTGCTTGCCGCTATGCTATCCTTCTGTACAAGTATATAAGCATTGCTGCCGTCATTAGAAGGGGAAATACTTACATACCTGTAATCGTACAGCGGACCGGAAAGATTGGTGAGTTTCGTTTTCGGACTCCATGAAGCGCCATGGTCGGTTGAATATCTGAACCAAACATCAAAATAGTCATTTCCGCCCGCATCCTGAATCCCTGAAGTTAAGTTATAAGCTGCATATATATTGCCGCCATCTGCGGATTTTCCGAGAACTCCGCGGCAGCAAGAGAAAAAAGCATCGTTAATATTTTGAACGTTCAAACCGCCGGCGCTATCTACCGCTTCAGGAGCGCCTCCGTTAACATCCGGCGCCCAGAAAATTTGTTTTGAAAAGCTCCTTATATTATAATTATAAGTTCCCGGGACAATATGCCCAAGCCCTACGAAGACTCTTGGAATTGCGCCTTCATACATCAGGTCTATACTTCTTACTGCTCCCACACTGTCATAGTTGTGCCATGTCCAGATAGATAACGGAGCGCCCCAAGTAACTCCTTCATTCGTAGACTGAATAATATATGCTCCGCCGTCTCTTGCATTAAATGCTATCCCCCAAACGCCGGTTCCCGTTGCAACTGCGTAATTCTCTGCTATGATTGCGTTAGGCAGGTTACGGTATCCCAGGAAAGTTCCCGGAGAATTAAGATTGGTACAAACATTATAATCAACTGAATCGTATGTGAGCTTGTTGACTGACGCGACCCAAAGAGCCTTATTATTTGAACTGACAGTAACTATCGGCCATACATCACCCGAGTCAAATCCCGGACCAGGGTCTAGTCTTCTCCAGCGCCCAAAGCCGGATGCGCTATCCACATAAAACTGCGATCTACCGATTCCTCCGCCCTCTGAATTCATAGCCATAATGACAGCCCTTGAATCGCTTGTAAGGGATAGCGACGGGAAAGAAGTTCTGACTCCTGCAACGTTGTCTACAAATCTCCAGCTGGCGCCAAAGTCTGTTGAATAAAAATATCTTACATTTCTTGTATTCCATGGAATTGGATCCTGAGCTGTCAAAAATATTGCGCTTATGTTTTGCGGATTCCCCGGTTCCTGAATAATATAATGAATAACGCCGTTCGACTGAACATCATAATGTGTCCTGGCATATATGCTGACTTCGGAGCCTGTAACTGTAAGAGAATTTATATTATATGTATCGCTATTCTCAACAGAAGTTACACTTTTATAATGGTCCCCGGAAAATGCTCTGCAGATAATGAAAATGAAAAATATTGATGATATAAAGGAGATTGATCTATAAGACATAGATTTTCGCCAATTTGGTTCCAGAAAGAAATTGCTGAACAAATTTAACTTTAATTTTTCACTTTTTCTATAGTTAACCAATTAACGAAACAGCTGTCGGCAAAATAAAAAAGGCATCAGGCAAATGCCTGACGCCTTTTGATAATTCTTACAAAACAAATATTATTTTACGAGAACCATTTTCCTGGTCTGTGTAAAATCACCGGCTCTTAAAGTATAGAAGTATACTCCGCTCGGCATGTTGTTTGCATTCCATTCGTATTCGAATTTACCCGCAGCAACGTTCTGGTTCAGAAGATTAGCTACAACGCGTCCGGTTACATCATAAACCTTCAATGTAACAAAAGAACTCTTCGGAATATCGAAGTTTATCTTTGTGGACGGGTTGAACGGATTCGGGAAGTTCTGTTTCAATGCATATGTTCCCGGAACCTCAGTGCTAATCGGACGGATTCCGATAGGAATCTGAGAGATTTTGATCAACCACATCTTCGCCTCTGAGTCGGCCGCGCCGTTAACGCTGCTCGCCGGAATACTGTCTTCCTGTGTTATCATATAAGCGTTCAATCCATCGTTGGTCGGGGAAATAGCAACATACCTGTAGTCCAATGTTGGACCTGAGAGGTTTGTGCATTTTGTTTTCGGTCCCCAAGTCATACCGTGATCAAATGAATACCTGAACCAAACGTCAAAGTAATCATTGCCTGCGCCGTCCTGAATGCCTGTTGTTACATTATAAGCGGCATAGATAGCTCCGCCATTTGAAGCTTTTCCGATAACTCCTCTGCAGCAAGAGAAAAATACGTCGTTAGTAGTCTGCGCCGCTAAACCGCCTGCGCTGTCAACAACAATAGGAGTTCCGCCGTTGACATCGGGGGCCCAGAATATTTCTTTTGAATCTTCGCCCGGGATGAATGTTCCCGCGCCCGGATCGACGTGACCAAGACCTACAAGAACTCTCGGGTTAGCGCCTTCATACATCACATCTATGCTTCTTAAAGTACCAAGGCTATCTGTGTTATTCCATGTCCAGATAGTTGTTGGAGCGCCCCATGTTACACCGTCATCGGTTGACTGAATTATATAAGCGCCTCCATCTTTTCCGTCATAAGCAATACCCCACTTGCCGGTACCGCAGGCAACAGCATAATTCTGCGCGCTGGTTCCGTTCGGAATATTATGATACCCTAAGAAAGTACCCGGAGCGCTTAGATTTGTACAAACATTCCAATCAACTGTATCGTAAGATGTGGAGTTCACCGAAGCAACCCACAACGCTTTATTATTGGAACTGACTTTAAGAACCGGCCAGATATCTCCGGCATCGAATCCGGGACCCGGATCCAATTTCGTCCAGTTTCCAACTCCCGGGGCAACATCAACATATAACTGGGCTCTGTTAGTGCCTCCGCCATCGGTATTATGCATTATTGTAACTGCCCTGTCATCGCTTGTTAAACCTATTGAACCAAATCCGCTTCTCGCCCCTGCAATATCATTCACAAACGTCCATGTTACGCCGTAATCAGTCGAATAAAAATATCTCATATTTCTTGTATTCCATGGACTTGGGTCCTGCGCGCACATAAAGATCGCGCTGATATTCTGCGGATTATCGGGTTCCTGAGCAATGTAATTTATAACTCCGTTTGACTGAAGGTCATAATGCGTTCTCGCATCTAAACTGACTTCAGATCCCGTCACTGTAAGGTTATTAACGCTAAATCTAATGGGCCCTTTCAATGGTTCGTTCGAATTAGGCGCTTTAGGCCCGTAATGTATCGGACCGGTATCGCCTCTAAGAGCATCGCCGTTAGAAACAACCTTAACCGGTTTATGCCTGTCACTCGAAATCGACGTGTTCAGCGAGCACAAAAAACACATCAAGATTAAAAATGCGAATAATTTCTGGGACATTGAATTTCTCCTAATTTAATTTTTGAATGAATTTAATGAAATGAATATAATTGAATAAATTTATCATGTCAAGTAATTTAATTGAAAATACAATTATCGAAACTACCTGCCAAAAAACAAAAATTATCAGATGAATTTGTGCGCTAAGATATGGTTTCTATACACATTAGTCAATATATTTCTGAATGAACAAATCTACTTTCTTATTGGGCGGCCCCGGCGGCAATATTATGTGCAAAAACCTAAAAACAGGGCGCAGTGTTCCAGTTTCATGAACATGGCGGAAGTCATGTTATTATTTGACAATTTTAATAGAGTAAAGGTTTAAGAACGAAGCTGGCAAATCCTTTTCGGGCATAAATTCCGCTTTCTGAATTGAAATACTACTCTATTATATACATATTTGCTCCGGCATGACAAAAATTATCGATTGGTTTACCCGCAAAATACTGTATTTTTTTGAGCAAGTAGGTAAAATATTTCTTCTTATACTTGGCGTAATCAGGAGCTTCCCCCGGATAATCCGCGACAGAAAGCTAATCCTTGAACAAATGGAACATGTAGGCGTTAATTCAATCCCTCTGGTTTTTATTATTGGATTTTTCACGGGCGCTGTTTCTTCATGGCAGGCGGCCTACCAGTTCCAGGGATTTATTTCGCTTTCTTATCTGGGGTCAGCGGTCAGCAAGGCAATATTTATTGAACTCGGCCCTGTGCTCACCGCTATAGTTTTGGCGGGCAGAGTCGGCGCTTCTATTTCGGCGGAACTGGGCACTATGAAGGTAACCGAACAGATAGACGCCCTGGAATCACTTGCAATAAATCCAGTGAGATACCTTGTTATGCCGAGATTTCTTGCATGCATCGCAATGCTTCCCGTTCTGACAATAATTGCGAACTTCATCGCCATAATGGGCGCCTTCGCAGTAGCTTACGTATTTCAGGATGTGTCATTTCAGATATTTTTCGCCAGCGCTAAGAGGGCGTTTGAAGTTAAGGATATTTTGGGAGGATTGATAAAATCGGTTTTCTTCGGAGCCTCGACTTCAATTTTGGGATGCCATGTTGGACTCGAAACTGAAGGCGGCGCAGAAGGTGTGGGTAACGCGACTATCCGCGCTTTTGTTTGGGCGGCGGCTATGACTCTTATTCTCGATTATATATTATGGACGACAATTTTTGGATAGTGAATCCATATTAAGAAAGGCGGATATTACTACCCGCCTTTACTATGAAATATCAACTAATTCTTACTTAATAAGTATCATCTTCTTTGTATCGGTAAAATTACCGGCGTCAATTCTGTAGAAATAAATTCCGCTCGCAATATTAGCAGCGTTAAATTCTATCTCTTTATTCCCGGCTGTAACAGATTCGTTATTTATTAGAGTAGCCACAACCCTTCCGGTAATATCATAGACCTGCAAGGTTACATTAGCAGTTTTTGGAACTTCAAATCTTATCTTTGTCGCCGGGTTAAACGGGTTCGGATAATTCTGGTTCAGGCTGAAAGTTTTCGGAACATCGGTCCCTATGTTTCGGATTCCGATAGGCCCGTTAAAGCTGATCTTTCTGTAAACCAGGTTATTGAGCGAAGCGGGAGCCGAGCCTCCGAAGGTCGTAGGTCCAACGCCCGGGTCTTTCATATAAACCATGTTCAGTTCGTAAGTTTCATTGGTCGATACGTCGCCTTTGTTATAAATCGAAATTGAAGGATATGCCTCGTCAATATCGGTAGTATTAGTAAGCCTTACAGGCTGCGACCATGTTGCCGCGTCATCAGATGAATATTGAAAATACAAATCTCTTTCGTTATATCCAGTTGAGCCTAAATCGGGTTTCACAACAGTATAGACGCAATACAGAAGTTTCCCGTCTCTTGACCAACCCAATGCGGGATTATCGATGTTCCATACGAAAGACATCGCAAGCGCGAAACTTGTTGTCGCTCCTACTCCTGCTACGTCAGTAAGCGTAGATGTTGTCCCGTCGCTTTTTCTGACTTTCAAAACTGATTTTTCATAAAATAGCGACGCTGAACTGTCTTTGGTTTCAACGTAAGAGACATACCATGATGTTGAATTTGGTTTAAAGACCAGGTCGATTCCGCCCGCCAATCCGTATGGATCGCTCCCGACCATATGCGGCGTATATATTGTCGTTACCGGGCCCCAGGTCGCGCCGTTATCTGTCGAAGTCCTTGAAAACATTTTGGCGGAACCGAGCGTGTCATTTTGAAGAACGGGCCATGAAACTCCTACAACCATGCCTGCTTTGTTTGTTGCAATCTGGTACTGCATATTGCTTCCAACCGTGCCGTTGTAGTTGTTTATAGTTATGTAAAATGGCGATCTTGGTTGAAGCGAGGTTCCGTTCCATATATTTACATAGAGGGTCTCATAATCGTTTGTTGCGCCTGTTATGATGTTTCTTCTTGATAACATACACACGTTGCCATTGTTTAAAACTGCCACCTGGGGCCATATTCCAAACGGCGCGTGCGTTGCAAACGTATATTCGTTAAAAGAGCCTGCCTGCGGAGCCTGGTCTACATATAATATTGCATCCAGCACGCTGCCGGGGTATATGTTATGATTTGCGATTACAGCCTCCCCGTTCAAAAGATCAAGGACCGGGAACCCCGACCTTCTCCCGAGCGGTACATCAACCGCATAAGCCCACGTAGATCCTGCGTCGGTAGAAATTGAATATTTCACATTTCTGTTGGTTGCGCCGGTCGGGTCTGTTTGCGGAGTTTGCACATCTATGGCGTTTATATTATCCGGGTTAGACGGGTCAACCTGGATGAAGTGGTTGACTTCTCCGTTGGTTTTATAATCATCGTAGCCTGAAAGATCCGCAGGGATCTCAGGCCCAACCAGAATTGAATCTGTCAGAAAAGCCTGAGCAAATTGATGCGTCATGAAAGGAGTTGGCACGGGGTTTGTGTTTACGGGATATAAGCTTATTGACCTGGAATCGTATTGAGGTATTGCAGAATAATAACTTTTATGGCCCCCTGCAACCAAACTAATTTGCGCGGCAAAAAGCAACGCAAATGAAACAGTAATAAATTTTTTCATCTTAGTTATGAATTAAATTCTTGGAATAAATTTTTCATGGTTATGAAAACCGGGCTAGCAACAATGTTCAACAATGAAACTTAAAATATTCTTTCCGCGAAAACAACGCAAAATTATATCAACATCGCATTAAAACAAAATATAGCTTTATTGGTTAGAAAACTTTGATGTTTGGCGTGAAATTTGTACAGTTCTAAGCCATACAAATTATGGTAAAGGTTGCAGCCAGGCTGGGTCCACTTGATAAATGGTTGGACTGGGGAGCAACAACTATTCGTACATCTCTAACAGCTGCCTTGCCATAACTATTTTCTGCACTTCGCTGGTGCCCTCGCCAATGGTCATAAGCTTAACGTCCCGGTATAATTTTTCGACAGGGAATTCCTTTATAAATCCGTAACCGCCGTGTATCTGGATCGCTTCACCTGTTGCCCTGGTAGCAATTTCGCTGGCATAGTACTTTGCCATTGACGCTGCAAATTTAAAATCTTTCCCTTCGTCTTTCAGCTTCGCAGCCTTGTAAGTAAGTAAACGCGCGGCTTCGACTTCCATGGTCATATCGGCAATTTTAAACTGTATGCCCTGAAACTCAGACAGGTGTTTTCCGAACTGCTTGCGCTCTTTGGCATACTTAACGGAATGCTCAAGCGCCGCCTGGGCTATGCCTACTGATAGAGCCGCAATAGATATCCGGCCGCCATCAAGAACCTGCATAGCCTGTTTGAATCCTTCGCCTTCGGCCCCTATTAGATTTTCTGCAGGGACTTTACAGTTATCAAATATCAGTTCGCAAGTATCCGATGAACGAAGTCCGAGCTTGTTTTCTTTCTTGCCCACGCTGAAACCTGCAAAATCCTTCTCAATAATAAACGCTGATATCCCTTTCCTGCCTTTTGACTTATCGGTAACGGCGGTAACAACGTAGGTTCCCCCGACTCCGCCTTGTGTGATAAAGAGCTTGCTCCCGTTCAAAATGTAGTATCTGTCTTTTTTCTCGGCCGTAGTTTGCATTCCGCCGGCATCGCTGCCGGAGACATTTTCAGTTAATCCCCAGGCGCCGAGTTTTTTCCCTGAAGTAAGGCCCGGCAAATATTTTTTCTTTAGTTCTTCATTTGCAAAGATATAAATGTGGTTTGTGCAAAGCCCATTGTGGGATGCTACTGTTAGCCCAACGGAAGGATCGGCCTTAGAAACTTCCTCCACAATTATTGCGTAGTCCATTGTTGTAAGCCCCGCGCCGCCGTACTGCTCTGGAAATATAATTCCAAGGAATCCCATATCGCCAAGTTCGTTGACAATTTCCCACGGAAACTCCTGCGTTTCATCAAACTTCATCGCTACAGGAGCGATCTTATTTTGTGAGAACTCACGGGCGAGTTTTTGAATTTCTAAGTTGTTATCCGATAATTTAAAATCCATTATGTTATTCTATTAGTATTATTAATTAAACTTCTACACCTTACTGAGTCTCAAGCCGGAGCTTGGGTCTCGAACACCCAATATACAAACCTCACACCCCGTCCTCCGCACGCCCCTCTCCTCTAAGTGAGGATTACATATTTACTTACCTTCAAACAACTCGTCTACAAAATCGTACGGAGTTAGTTCTCTTTTTGTGATCTTATCAATATTTTCTTCCAGCAGTTTTTTCTTTTCACCCTGCCAGAAATTATTTTCAAGCTTGTTGTTCACAAGTTCGTTGATCTGTTTCATCAGGTTTTCTTTTCTCTTCGCTTCAAGCTTTCCGTTGGATTCAAGATGCTTTTTGTGCAGTATGATAGCATCAAGAAGTTCTTCTGTTCCTTTGTTCTGCGTCCCGATTGTTTTAACCACTGCAATAGGGAAATTCGCGTCATCTCTTTTCTTAAGCTGTATCATTGTTCTAAGGGCAAGACCTAAAACATCCGAGCCTTCCCTGTCTGATTTATTAATTACAAATATATCGGCAATTTCCATGAGCCCCGCTTTCATGGTCTGTACTGCGTCGCCTGATTCAGGCACAAGAACAACTATGGTAGTATCTGCCGTGGACGCAATATCAAGCTCCGATTGTCCCACGCCTACCGTTTCGATCAGAATAAAATCTTTGCCGGATGCATCAAGCACCTCGCAGGCTTCTTTCGCTTTTTTGGAAAGCCCGCCAAGGCTGCCTCTTGTCGCCATCGAGCGGATAAATACTTCGCTGTCTGTTCCAAGCTCCTGCATACGCACTCTATCGCCAAGCAGCGCGCCGCCGGTAAACGGACTAGTAGGGTCTACGGCTATGATCCCGACTTTATATCCCCTGCTTCTTAGCAGCTTTGTGAGCACGTTCGTAATGGTGCTCTTACCCGCCCCCGGGGGCCCTGTAATGCCGATAACATATGCCCTGCCCGCACTTTTATAAAGAAGCTTCAAAAGCTCATCAGCTTCTTTAGTTTCGTTTTCTATTAAAGAAATTCCTTTCGCAATAGAGCGTTTATCAGAATTGAGGATATTTTTTGAAAGCGTTTCCAGCAATTTATTCGGCCTGATGTTTAAAAAATTCAAACGTAAGTTTCAGCCCTTCGTCAATTCCGGCGGCGGGTTCCCATCCAAGCTCATTTTTTATTCTGTTATAGTTCAGCGCCGATCTTCTTTGCTCGCCTTTCTTAGCGGGCCCGTGAACTTCTTTGAAAGAAGTTCCCGCAATTTCATTAAGCTTGCTGAATATCTCATTTACAGTTGTTTCCTTTCCGGAACCTACGTTGTATACGTCATAATTCGTTTTTTCCAAAACCATCACGTTTGCATTCACAATATCGCTCGCATAAACATAATCGCGTGTCTGCCCGCCGTCTCCGTTAATAACAAACTGCTTGTTGTTCAGCAGCATGTCTGAGAGAATAGCGACAACGCCGCTTTCGCCGCCCGTGCCCTGTCTCGGACCGTAGGCATTTGCATATCTTAACGCCGTATATTCAAGCCCGTGAACCGCTTTATAATAGTATAAATATTTTTCAACTGTCAGCTTGCTTATGCCGTATGGCGAGAGAGGATTAGCAGATCGTTCTTCGGATACCGGCAGGGCTTTATCTTCTCCGTAAATTGCGCCGCCCGATGAAGCAAAAATAACTTTCTTAACCCCCGCTTCAAAACCTTTCTGCAACAAGTTCACCGAACCGAGGATATTGACATCAGCTTCGGATTGTGGGTCTATAACCGATTGCCGCAAATTAATTTTTGCCGCATGGTGGTTTATGATCTCAATATTGTTTTCAGCTATTATATCTCCGATATTTGCATCTCTGATATCGGATTTGTAAAACTTCGCTTTAGGGTTGACAAATTCTTCAGAACCCGAGGAAAGATTATCTATAATAAACACATTGTGCCCAAGCGAAACATATGCATCCGCAACATGAGAACCGATAAAACCCGCGCCGCCCGTAACAAGGATGTTCATCCGGCTACAATCCCTTCTTTCCTATATCCGTTCTGTAATATTCATTTTCGAAGCTTATTTTTTTTACCGCAGCATAAGCTTTATCTATGGCGAATTTTAAATTATTTTTTGAACCTGCCACGATATTAAGAACCCTTCCTCCGCTGGAAATGACCTTTCCGTTATCTGATAATTTTGTGCCCGCGTGAAAAACAATGCAATCAGCGCTTACGTTTTCCAGTCCTTTTATTTCATTTCCGGTTTCATAACTATCAGGGTAACCTTTGGACGCCATCACAACGCATGCGTAATATTCATTATATGTTTCAAGTTTGTAACCTTCAATCTTCCCCTCAGAAGAGGCCAGCAGCAAAGCCAGCAGATCAGACTTTATAAGAGGCAGCACAACCTGCGTTTCAGGGTCGCCGAACCGCGTATTGAACTCGATGACGTAAGGATTACCGTGTTCGTCTATCATTAAGCCGCAATACAGGCATCCCCTGAATTCGGCGCCTTCAGCTTTCATATTCTTTAAGACCGGCTCAATAATTCTTTCTCTGACTCTCTGCATGACTTCGGGTTTCAAGATCTTATCAGCAGGCGCGAAGCTCCCCATTCCGCCGGTATTTTTTCCCTGTTCGCCGTTGCCTATCTTCTTATGGTCCCGGGCCGATGGAAGCGCAACGTAGTTCGCGCCGTCGCAAACGGCAAACACCGAAGCCTCAGCGCCGGTTAAGAAATCTTCAATAACAATATTATCGCCCGCTTCGCCGAATATTCTATTATCAAAGAACTCATTAAGCGAGTCCAGCGCAGCTTGTTTATCGGCAGCTATAATAACGCCTTTGCCCGCAGCAAGCCCGTCAGCTTTGATCACAACCGGAAATTTGGATTCGTTTATATAGCTTACGGCGCTCTCTTTTTCTGCGGAAGAAAAGCTCCGGTACTTTGCGGTAGGGATATTATTGCGCCTCATAAAATCTTTGGCAAAGACCTTGCTGTTTTCAAGTCTTGCTGCGCTCTTTGCCGGTCCGAAAATCTTCAGCCGTTCTTTGTTAAACTCGTCCACTATTCCTTCGGCAAGAGGAACCTCGGGACCCACAACGGTATAGCCTACCCCGTTGTGTTTTACAAAATCTATCAGCCCGCGCGTATCTGCAGGCTTAATATTTACCGGGGTTGCTATCTTATTAATTCCCGCGTTGCCTATTGTGCAATAGACCTTCTCAACATCAGCGCTCTGAAGCAGCTTCCATATTATAGCATGTTCTCTTCCGCCTGAACCAACAACAAGTATTTTCATTTAAGTCCGGACCAGGTCCTTTTTGCCTGATTTAACATCATCAGTTTTTAACAGCGAGTCAAAAATCGAAGCCAATTCGCCGGTAAGCTTTTTCCTGTCATACGCGGCGGCATATACGCTGTTCGGTTTCGGAAGCGAATTGTTCTTAAACTGCTCATAATATTCCAGTATAGCTTCCGATATCGCTTCCGCGTCATCGGGCTCGGTTAGCTTTACGGCGCCGTGATTCTTTAACGACTCTCTTGCAACTCCTTCGGGCACACAGGCAAGTATCGGCTTGCCTGCGCCAAAATACTCGTACAGCTTGCCTGTTGAATGCAGGTCGCTGCGCTCGGATCTATTTATCATCATCCACAGCACGTCTGAATCCATAAGGTTCTCGATGCAGTGAACGTGCTCAAGGTAACCCATGATGCCTGTCATCTTTTCAAGCCCGAGCTTTTCAATATAAGCTTTATATTCCTGCGGGAAAGAACCTATGAAACGGGCTTCAACATTATCCGCCAGTTCCGGATTTTTCTTCACAGCAATAGCCAGCCCGTCAAGAAAGTATTTCGGGGTGTAATAATTCAGAAAGCTCCCTGAATAGGTGATGCGCATTTTAGAGCCGTGTTTTTTTGTCCCGTTGAGGCCCGCAAAATCGTTTGGGTCGAATCCCTGCGAGATAACAGAAATATCGTCGCCGCTGACAAACGGATATCTTTCGATTATCAGTTCTTTGATCCTGCTGTTTATGGTAATTATCCTGTCAGCCTGCTTAAGGACCCCCGTTTCCATTTTCATATGCGCGGACCTGTGGATCGGCGTAAGATAAAAATTATTCGGGCAGTCTATCCATGAATCCCTGTAATCCAATACCAGCGGAACGCCGTATTTTTTCTTAAGCTCAACGGCTATCAGAAAATCTGTATAGGGCGGCGCGGTTGAATAGATCAGTTCTATGTTATTCTCATCAAATATCTTATCGGCAAGCGCAAGCGCTTTTTTCTTCCAGAGGATCTTTGAATCAGGCAGCAAAAAAGTCTGCGACAGGTTGCTCAGGAATTTCCGCCTGCTGTCTTTTTCAAACTTAACCACCGATGTTTTATCGTCGCCGCCTGTGCGGTAGATCTTTATGTTCTCATTCTCAAGCTCGTCTAGCAGGCATTCATCTTTGGCAAGATATATCTTCGGATTTACCGTAAGCGCCGCGGGCGCCCAGCCGAATTCAGGAAGGTACTTAACAAATTTAGCGGTCCTTTGAACGCCACCCATCCCCATTGGGGGGAAGTAGTATGATACGACGAGAACTTTCTTCAAAAATGTTTAATAATTTCGCGAAAAAATTAATGTAAACAGCAAAGTTAGCGATTTTTACAATCTTATTCAATTTAATAAAAATGCCATGATTTTGCCATGATCAATGAGTTTAAATGATTAGACAGATTGGAGTTTGATGATACCTCTCCCCCGTCCCGACCTGCATGCGGCAGGCACGTAAATCGGGACTTCCCCCTCTCCATGTGGAGAGGGGGTTAGGGGGTGAGGTAAAAGTTGCAAGCAGGGGTCGGCGTCATTGGTGACGGGGGGAGGTGTTCTTTGCGCTGTCCTTTTGCAATTTCCATCTTAATGTTTTATTTAACTTGAAAAGCCTGTTCTTTTTTAGGATATTTAATACTTAGGTTTAACAAATTCATACTATTAGTTGAAGAAGATAAATTTCGGAATAATTGGCTGCGGAAGAATCGCTCAACGCCATGCGGAAATAATCAGCAAAGTTGCAAACCTGAGCGCAGTTTGCGACATAAAGACTGAACGCGCAGCTGAGTTTGCCAAAAAATACAATTGCGCAAAGTACACCTATCACGCCAAGATGCTGGCGGATGAACCGGAGATCGACGTGGTTTCTGTATGCTCGCCGAATTACTTGCATTCCGTACATACGATCGATTCTTTAAAGTACGCCAAACACGTTCTGTGCGAAAAACCAATGGCGATATCAGTTGCAGAGTGCAACAAAATGATGGTCGAAGCCGATATATCCGGAAAGGATTTGTTTATAGTTAAACAAAACCGGTTCAATCCGCCGGTTGAGGCTCTTAAGAAAGTTATTGACGATGGGAAGCTCGGCAGGATATTGAACGTCGAGCTAAATTGTTTCTGGAACAGGAACGACGATTATTATTTAAGCTCGGACTGGAAAGGCAAAAAAGCCCTGGATGGCGGCACGCTCTTCACGCAGTTCTCGCATTTTATCGACCTCCTCTTCTGGCTTTTTGGTGATGTGAAACGAGTTAACGCTTACGGCAGAAATTTCATTCACACAAAGACAGTTGAGTTTGAAGATACCGGAACCGCCATACTTGAATTCATAAGCGGCGCGCTTTGCACGGTGAACTATACGGTTAACAGCCATAATAAAAACATGGAAGGCTCGATAACAGTGTTAGGCGATAAGGGCACGGTGAAGATTGGCGGACAGTATTTAAACGTTCTTGAATACCAGTCCATAGATAATTATGAGATACAGGGACTGCCGGAATCGCGCCCGGCGAACAATTACGGATTTTACCAGGGCTCTATGAGCAACCACGAGAAAGTTTACGAGAACATACTTGACGTATTAAACAACGGCGGCGCCATAGCCGCCAATGCCTTCGAAGGAATGAAAACAGTTGAAATTATTGAGAGGATCTATGAAAGCATGGAAGAAAATGGGTAAGTGGATTTGAGAATTGTGAATTAAGATTTTAGATTTTAGACCAAAGTTAATAAGAACGCTATCCACACAAAATTTATTCCCTACAACTTCTAATAATTATCTAATTATCAGCGCTTTCGGCATTTTTCACTTGACAAGGCATTTTCATTATCGTATATTTACGATAGACGATTAAAGAAATATCAGATTTACCTCAAAAAACAATGGCATATAACAAAAAAGAGCAATTTCCCGAATTTGAGCAGCAGGCATCTGACTTTGCACGCACGCTCTCGCATCCCGCCAGAGTTGCAATTCTAACCAAACTGGCTGA
Source organism: uncultured Ignavibacteria bacterium (assembly GCA_963816535.1). Taxonomy (GTDB): domain Bacteria; phylum Bacteroidota; class Ignavibacteria; order Tepidaquicellales; family OLB5; genus CAWFKW01. The sequence continues at coordinate 705,088 of CAWFKW010000003.1, forward strand.
TGCTAACAAGTGTATCTGCGGCAAAATTGTGGACGATATGCCGCTGGCGCAATCCACCGTATCCCAGCATCTGAAAGAGCTGAAATCAGCGGGACTTGTACAGGGCGAAATTGACGGCGCCAAGTCATGCTACTGCATCAACTGGGATAACCTGGAAAAAGAAATCCAGAACTTCGAGCAGCTGTTTGAAAAGCTGAGAGCAAAAAAATTTGCGAACGAGTGTTGTTAATAAAATCATAATAAAAGGAGTGTCAAAAATGAATATCAGAGAGAAAGAAAAATCCCAAACCGCCTGCTGCGGGCCCGACTGCTGCGAGACAGATCAAACAATAGATGGCGATCTATCCCCTGAAAAAATTAAAGAGACGGTAAAAGAAATTTACGGGGATATAGCAAACCAGTCAAAGGAACAGAATGAAACTTCATGCTGCGGGACCGGCTGCTGTGATACTGTTGATTATGCCGTGTTCTCGCTTGATTACTCAAAGCTGAAGGGATACAATCCAGATGCAGATCTCGGGCTGGGCTGCGGCCTGCCGACCGAGTTCGCCCAGATAAAAGAAGGCGATACCGTTGTTGACCTTGGGTCTGGCGCCGGAAACGACGCGTTTGTTGCCAGGGCTATCGCCGGAGATAAAGGAAAAGTTATCGGCATCGATTTCACCGACGCAATGATAAACAAAGCAAGAGTGAACAATGATAAGCTGGGATTCAACAACGTAGAGTTCCGTTACGGCGATATAGAGAACATCCCGGTATCAGATAACACAGCAGACGTAATTGTAAGCAACTGCGTGCTGAACCTTGTGCCGGATAAATCAAAAGCGTTTTCGGAAATTCACAGGATCCTGAAGCCGGGCGGGCATATTTCCGTTTCTGATATAGTTACCTCAGGCGCGCTGCCCGAAAAGATACGCACGGCGGCTAGCATGTACGCGGGCTGCGTTAGCGGCGCGCTTATCCGGGAAGATTATATCAACGAGGCTAATAAATCAGGGTTGATAAACATTGAGGTTCAGAAAGAGCGGCCGATCAGGATACCGGATGAAATATTATATAAATACCTGCATGAAGATGAATTGCAGCTGTTCAAATCTTCAGGAGTGAAAATAATAAGTATAAATCTCTATGCTGAAAAATCGAAAGAGAATTAACTACACTGAATATTCTGTAGGGGCGGACCTGTGTGTCCGCCCAAAGCTCTACGAGTCAACGACTCGAAGAGTCATGGACAGGCAGGTGGCACGAATAAAATTTCAAATCACGCATCCAACTGATGCATAAAAACCAAGATTCCCGTTTTCACCTGCCTGCGGCAGGCAGGCGGGAATGAAATGGAGAATCATGAGAAAAACAAAAGTACTTTTCGTATGCGTGCATAACAGCGCGCGGAGCCAGATGGCCGAAGCCTTTTTGAATAAGTACGGCGGCGAGAACCTCGAAGCTGAGAGCGCCGGCTTAGATCCCGGCACGCTTAATCCGCTGGTCGTCAAAGCAATGGCTGAAACAGGCATTGATATTTCGGGCAATCAGACAAACAGCGTTTTTGAATTCTTTAAAGAGGGCAGGCTTTATAGTTACGTTATTACCGTTTGCGATGAATCTGCCGAAGCCCGCTGCCCTATCTTTCCGGGTATTACCAAGCGTCTCGGCTGGGCGTTCGATGACCCATCGGCTTTGACAGGTACCGATGAAGAGAAAATGCAAAAGATAAGGGAGATCCGCGACGGCATAAAAGAGAAAGTACTTGAGTTTATAAAGACAATGAACAACTAATACCGGCATAACCGGTTGATGATTATGTTATGATACTTCCAAAAATTAAAGCATACTATCCTTTTTTGATATTGCCGCTTTTGATAGCTTTATACATGAGTTTAGAATCAATCGCGAACTACACAGTTAACATAATATTCCACATGCAGCCGGGCGCGCAATTATCTGAAGCGCTCCGGTTTTTTGTTTTTGAAGTCCCTAAGGTCTTGCTGCTCTTAACGGTAATTGTATTTGCCGTGGGAATCGTGAGGTCATTTTTTTCACCTGAAAAAACAAGGAAGGCTCTGGAGGGCAAGCCGCTCTTCATAGGCAATATTCTTGCAGGCATGCTGGGTATTGTTACGCCGTTCTGTTCATGCTCGGCTGTGCCGCTTTTCCTGGGATTTGTAGAAGCGGGGATACCGCTCGGCGTAACATTCTCGTTCTTAATAGCCGCGCCTATGATAAACGAAGTAGCGGTCATTTTGCTTTTCGGTTTATTCGGGTGGCAAACAGCGATGATATATATTGTAACCGGGCTGGTGATAGCGATATCGGCAGGGTGGGTTATCGGTAAACTTAAGCTTGAGCGCTTTGTTGAGCCCTGGGTCTATGAAACACGAAGGAGCGCGTCGAACCTTGAAAACGAAAAATTACAATTCAAAGACCGCATCGGATACGGCATTACTTCAGTAAAGGAAATTGTCTCTAAGGTCTGGATCTATATGGTAATTGGCATAGCGCTTGGAGCTTTTATCCACGGCTACGTACCTGAGAATTTTATGGCGGGCTTAATGGGTAAGACAGATTGGTGGTCGATCCCGATTACAGTTTTGATCGGGATTCCGCTGTATTCAAACGCAGCCGGAATAATACCTGTGGTGCAATCGCTTATGGAAAAAGGAGCAAGTCTTGGAACAGCGCTGGCGTTTATGATGTCTGTGATCGGGCTATCGCTTCCCGAAGCGATAATTTTGAAAAAAGTCCTTAGGCTTCCAATGCTGATTATATTTTACTCGATCGTCGGCGCGGGAATTATCGCCGTCGGGTATATATTTAACTTCATTTATTAACTCACAGATTAATAATGGAAAAAGTTTCTAAAAAATTATCTTTCCTTGACCGGTACCTGACCCTCTGGATATTTGCAGTAATGCTTGTTGCCGTGCTGTCAGGTTATTTATTTCAGGGCATCGTTCCATTCTGGAATAAATTCCAAAGCGGGACAACAAATATTCCGATAGCAATAGGGCTGATATTAATGATGTATCCCCCTCTTGCAAAAGTAAAGTATGAAGAGCTTGGGGACGTATTTAAAAATGTAAAAGTATTGGGTCTATCGCTGGTTCAAAACTGGGTTATAGGTCCGGCGCTTATGTTCGCGCTTGCGGTATTGCTGCTGCCTGACTATCCCCATTATATGGTCGGTTTAATTTTGATAGGCCTTGCGCGGTGTATTGCTATGGTTATAGTCTGGAATGAGCTTGCTAAAGGCGATACTGAATATGCCGCAGGTCTTGTGGCGTTCAACTCAATATTCCAGGTTCTTTTCTTTTCTGTTTATGCTTATGTTTTTATCACTCTCCTGCCTCCGCTTCTTGGGCTAAAAGGATTTGTTGTAAGCATTACTATCGGGCAAATAGCCGAAAGCGTTTTTATATACCTTGGAATACCGTTCATTGCAGGGATAATTACAAGATTCGCTATGCTGAAGATAAAAGGCAAGCAATGGTATGAAAAGAAATTTATCCCGAAGATAAGTCCGCTGACGCTTATCGCCCTGCTGTTCACAATATTTGTTATGTTCTCGCTTAAAGGCGAGTACATTGTTAAAATTCCGCTTGATGTATTGCGGATCGCCATTCCGCTTGCGATATACTTTGTAATAATGTTTTTTGTGTCATTTTACCTCGGTAAAAAAATTGGCGCGGATTATTCAAAAACCGCCACGCTATCATTCACCGCGGCGAGCAATAATTTCGAGCTTGCAATAGCGGTAGCTGTGGCAGTGTTCGGAATTAATTCAGGCGAAGCGTTCGCCGCCGTAATAGGCCCGCTGATCGAGGTCCCGGTTATGATAAGCCTTGTGGGGGTATCCATTTGGCTGGGGAAAAAATACTTTGGAGTTTCACCCGGAGGCGAAGTTAAAGCCCCCGATATTTGTCCGTAAATTTATTGGAAATACTGCTATGTACAATTACAGGATTCTTCTGTTATTATTATTTGTTACGTTATTAACCTTATCGTGTAAACAAAACTACGACGCCGCGCCGGACTCATCCGGCAAAACAAATTATACCGCGTACTACTTCCACCCTGCTGCAAGATGCGAGAACTGTTTGAATCTTGAATCGTTCGCAAAGGAGCTGATCGAAACGAAATTCGGGGACAAGCCCATCGCGTTTAAACCAATCAATATTGATGAAGAGGAAAACAAACATTATAAAAATGACTATGAGCTGATGTTCAGTTCTTTAGTCATTGTCAAATTTCAAAACGGGGCCCGGGTTAAATGGAAAAACCTGGATTCCGCATGGTCATATACAAACAACAAAGAAAAATTTTTCAGTTACGCTGAAAAAGAAATAAACAACTTTATTGAGGAATAAAATCATGAATATAAAAATTCTGGGCACAGGCTGCAACCTGTGCAAAAGACTGGAACAAAACGTCAGAAACTTAGCCGCCACAAACAACATTGACGCTGACATAGAAAAAGTAACAGACATTCAGGAAATGATAAAATACGGGATTATGGCTACGCCGGGGCTTGTTATAAATGAAAAATTAAAATCCAGCGGCATACTGCCAAAGGATGAACAGATACTTTCATGGATAATGGAGGAAGCATGAGCAGCATGAACCTGAAAATATTCTTAACGCTGTCTGTGTTAGCTTTTTCTGCTCGCCTCATGCAGCAGGAACGAAGACAAGACAGAAAACAATACTTCAGCCGGCAATAAAACTTCGGCTAATATCCCTCACAAAATAGAATTTATTGAGCTTGGCTCCGTCAACTGCATTCCATGCAAACAGATGCAGCCGGTAATGAGTTCAATTGAAAAGAAATATAAGGGCCTGGTTAAAGTAACGTTCTATGATGTTTGGAAAGACGATGCGCCCGCAAAGAAATATGGTATAGACTTAATCCCAACCCAGGTGTTTCTTGACGGCAACGGGAAAGAAATTTCGCGGCACCAGGGATTCTATGCGGAAGAAGAGATCGACAAATTTCTCCGGTCGCAGGGCGTGAATATACCGGACTGAAAATGATAAATGATATTTTCACTTTCCTGAATAACGCGCTTTCAGGGAATCTTATATTCGCAATAGCCGCATCATTCGGGTGGGGGGTATTAAGCATTGCGCTGAGCCCTTGCCACTTATCAAGTATTCCGCTTGTGATAGGATTTATAAATTCAAAAGGAAACGTGACCGTTAAAAGAACGTTTATGATTTCGCTTTTCTTCTCCTTCGGCATAATGATTTCTATCGCGCTTATTGGCTTGATAACTGCAGCAGCCGGAATGATGATTGGCAGTCTGGGGCGGACAGGCAACTATATTGTATCGGCTGTGTTCTTTATAACAGGGCTGTACCTCCTCAACGTTGTTAAGCTCTCCGGCCAGTGGGCGCTTGCTGGTTCTAAAATTTCCGGTCCGCCTCGCCGGGGATTTTGGCAGGCCTTTTCGCTGGGCCTGTTATTCGGCATAGGGCTTGGACCGTGCACGTTCGCGTTTATGGCTCCGGTACTTGGAGTAGTTTTCGGGACTGCATCAACAGGTTTTTTCTATGCGGCGGTCTTGATTCTAGGATTTGCGGCTGGGCACTGTTCGGTAATTGTTCTCGCCGGTACGCTGACTGCAAGAGTGCAGCGGTTTCTTAACTGGACCGAGGGTTCGCGCGCGGTTGACCGAATAAAGAAAATCTGCGGCGCACTCGTAATTTCCGCGGGTGCATATTTTGTTTACACAGCATGAAGGAACAGGCGCCGGTTTTCATATGCATTTATGCAGATGGCAATCTCTCCGGTAAACGCCCGGATTGCCCCGAAATCAGATGAACGGATTACTGCGGGCTGAATTTTGCCAGGGTCGCTTCAGTAGTCGACTGTGTCCCGTTTGAATGCTGAGAGTCGATATGAATTTTCACAAGCCCCACATCTTTTGCAAAACAGAAATAACCTGAATCTTTCTGCCCGTTCTTATTATCTTCATATTCTATCTTAACGCAGTCTTTGTAGGTCTGGTCCCCAATAGTAACATCTTCGAACGACGCTAATTTGTAATGCCGTTTCCCGGCGGGATAGTTCGCATCCCACTCGGAGCCGACTTTCATGCCTGCGGGTATAATAGTCAATTCATCTTTAAGAGTAGTATCAGGACTCTTAATCACAATTCCTGCGGGTGAATCCCTGTAATAATCTACCGATTTGTTCATCCCCTCCGGCAGGCCACCAAATGTGGATTCGAACTTATAATATTCATTATCGCCTAGTTTTGTTTTTTCCGAAATGACGTAAGTCATTGTGGTAGTATTAACGTTCATTGCCGAGGTCAGCTTGAAATTGAAATCCCATTTATCCCCCACCTTCATAGGAAAATAAGTTGACGGAGTCTTTGAGCATGACATAAGCAGGGCTGCGGTTATAAGAAGAAATAATACTTTTTTTATATAATTCATTTTTAATTTGTGATGTCGGAAAATGTAATCTGTAATCTGTATCTGTAATCTAATTCGCGCCGATACTATGCCTTAGCGCGTTGTTATCCCTCAGCTCGAAATCCGGATTAATGTCTATCAGGAATTCAAAATATCTTACAAGCTGATGGGTCAGCTTATCTATATCAAATTTTTCAGCGATAATTTCGTTGGCCGCCGGGATGGAGCGGTTTTTTATCTGCTCGTAGTACTCAATTACCATATCGGCAATAGACTCAGGCTGGTCCGGCTCGCAAACCTTAAACGCGTCATAACCTTTCAGCAGCAGTTTTGCCGCGCCATCGCCCACGCAGGCAAGTATCGGCTTACGGGCTCCAATATATTCTGAGAGCTTTACGGGCGATATCATCTGGTCGCCGTCCCCCTTACCAATTGTAAACCACAGCACATCAGATGAACGCATGCACCGGATGGATTCTGAGTGGTCCACAAAACCCGGGTTATATATAACGTCAGATAAATTATATTTCTTAACAAGCTTAAGATTCTCTCTTGACAGAATTCCGAGGAAACACGCTTCTATCTCGTTTCTCAGCTCAGGCCTGCGCCTAAATACGATAGAAAGCGCTTCGAAAAAGTAAGCGGGAGACATCAACCCAAAAAATGTGCCTGAATAAGTAAAGCGTATCTTATTCTTGCGCGGCCCGTCAAATATAGCGGCCTCGCCTTTGTAATCATCCTTATCATGACCAAAGTTGATGATATTTATATCATCATGTTTTATATAATGGTACTCTTCAATTACCTGTTCCTTTATCCTGCGGTTCACGGTGATTACCTCATCGGCAACGCGCAATACTTCCTGTTCAAGCTTTCTGTTGCGGAACCGGTGGTACGGCGTCGGGTAAAAGTTTGTTGATGCGTTTAACCACGAATCTCTGTAATCAACTATAAGCGGGATCTTATATTTCTTTTTCAGGTCGGCGGCAACAACAAAAGATGAGAACGGCGGCGCGGTCGCATAAATAATTTCGATCTTCTTTGTCTCAATAATTTCCGCCGCAAGCTTGTAAGCCTTGCTTATCCATGATTTGTTATTATCGGGAAAATTGTATACCGCTTTCATGTTCCTGAAGAATTTCCGTGAGCCTTCGTTTGGCAAATGAGGAAGCTTTGAGCCTGCAAGATGGCTTTTAGAGCGCGAGGGATTGGTCCGGTACACTTTAGCGCCTGATGCAAGGAGCTCATCAAGCAGCTGCTGGTCCCTGAAATAATACCGCCTTGGGTTTGCTGTTACTACATGGGGCTCCCATCCGTATTTAGGGAAATACTTCGCAAACTTTGCGGCCCTTAAAACATTCCCCGATCCCATGGGCGGGAAATAATATGATATCATTAAGACTTTTTTCAACTTGTCAGACAATTATTAATTTCTTTGGCGACCTGTTCAACACTTCGCATCCGCCGTTAGTAATTAAGACGTCGTCTTCGATCCTAACCCCCCCCAGGCCATCAACATAAATGCCGGGCTCGATTGTAACAACAGAGCTCTCCGCCAGGGGCATGTCCGTTCTGCTGTTTAACCCCGGTATTTCATGAACCTCAATTCCGAGGCCGTGCCCGAGTCCATGCCCGAAATTACCGCCGAATCCGGCCGCCGCGATAAGCTCGCGCGCAACTCCGTCAACCTCTTTTGATGAAACGCCCGTCTTTGCGGCGGCAATAGCTTTTAGCTGCGCATCCAGAACTATTTCATATATCTTCTTCATTTCCTGGGATGGTTCGCCAACGGCAATAGTTCTTGTAATATCCGAGCAGAAACCGTCGTACACGCATCCAAAATCAAGCGTAACCATCTCGCCTTTTTGAATAACTTTATCGGAAGCGATTCCGTGCGGCAGGGCTCCGCGCCAGCCGCTTGCGACAATGGGGTCGAACGAGTCTTTTGACGCCCCTAATTTTTTGTGAGTGTAAGTAATTTCGGCTGATACTTCCAGCTCGGTCATTCCGGGCTTTATGAATTTAAGAATTTTATCAAAAGTTTTATCCGAAATTTCGACAGCTTTCCTGATCTTCTCAATTTCATCAGGTGATTTCTGCATGGTAAGTTTTTCTATCCGTTCAAACACAGGTGTAAATTCAGCCTCTTCGAAACTCTTTTTAAAGGCTTCAACAGCGCTGAAAACCACGTGGCCGGATTCGAACCCTATTTTCTTAATTCCGGCGGATTCTACTATCTTCTTAAGCTCTTCGGTTATGTTCTGATTAATAATTATCTCGAATCCCTTAACCTGCGCGGCAGACTGGTCCTTATACCGGAAGTCGGTTATGAAATAGTCCTTGTTTTTTGTTACGATAACCCATGCGGCCGAGCCTGAGAACGCGGAGAGATACCGTATATTGGGAATATGGCTCACCAGCATTGCATCTATCTGAAGTTCATCCAGCAGGGCCCTTATTTTATCGATTCTTGACATATTGGAACTGATTTTTTAGAATTTAGACAATTGTAAATTTACTCATTTTTGAAAAAGCAAACAATTGAAATCCTTCGCCTCCGCCGAGGGCGTGAAGCGTGAGACGTAAATAAATATATTACTATTATTTAGAATGAACAAGAAACGGAAATTGTGGTCCTGCCCCTCCCCTTTTCACTTTTTAGTTTGCTGAATATGGTTAATTTAGTCCTTCGACCCCCGCTTTCGCGAGGGCAAGCTTGGCTCAGGATAATAAAACATATGCAAATTACAGGGCTTACATCGCAGGAAGTACAGGAACGGGTTAAGGAGGGCCTGAGGAACAAGTCGGCAGGCGCTAAAACCAAGACTGTCAGACAGATCATAATTGAAAATATTTTTTCAGTTTTCAACCTGATAATACTTTCAATTGTGCTCTTCCTACTCGTATTCTATTTTATTTCCGGAGACCGCAGGCTTGTTTTTGACAGCATCGGCGCTTTGATGGTGGCGATAATTAACACGCTCATAGCGGTCATTCAGGAGATCCGCGCCAAACGCGCGCTGGATAAAGTGCACTTGCTGCTTAAGAATGAAGTCACAGTAATTAGAGACGGCAATGAGGTTTCGATCGATCAAAGCGATATAGTTGTGGATGATGTACTCACTCTTGGGCGCGGCGACCAGGTTGTAGTCGACGGAAAAATCCTTGTTTCAAATCACATCGAAATAGACGAGTCATTATTAACGGGCGAATCTGTTCCGCTTTACAAGCAGTCCGGCGATGAAGTAATGTCAGGAAGTTTCTGCGTTTCAGGTGGCGGCAGCTACATTGCCGAGAAAATTGGCGACCAAAGCTATGCATCATCAATAACAAGGACCGCCAAAAGATTCAAGATGAACGTATCGCCCCTGCAGGTGAGGCTGAATCTGATAGTAAAAGCGCTGTTTGCATTCGCGGTGTTTTTGGCGGCGCTTGAAATAATAAAGTATCCCACCGGGTTCAGCGATATGGAATTTGTAAGAAGGCTCTCAACAATTTTACTTTCGCTTGTACCGCAGGGGCTGGTGCTGATGGCATCGGTAACTTACGCGCTTGGCGTTTACAGGATAAGCAAATTAGGAGCCATTGTCCAGAAACTTAACGCGATCGAATCGTTTGCAAATGTAAAAGTCGTATGCACTGATAAGACCGGAACGCTCACGCAAAATAAACTGGCGGTTCACAAAATTACGCTGCTGGATGATTCATATTCCTTGGGCGACGTACAAAAACTCTTGGGCGCTTACGCAAAATTTTCGTCTGATAAAAACGCGACGCTCAGAACGCTGGAAGGATTTGAGGCTTTAGAAAATGCAGCGATGGTTGACGAAATTCCGTTCAGCTCGGAGAACAAAAGAAGTTTAATTCAATTGGCAGTTGATCCCGCAAGCGGGATTTCGATTCGGCAGCAGCCGAATCTCAACAATGACCAATTAACGCTTATACTTGGGGGTTATGATATTCTGGTTGAACAATGTAAGAACAAAGATAGAGCGATTGGCCTTTATAACGATGGCGGTTTGAAGGTGTATAGAAATATTCTTTTCGGCAAGATTACAAATAAACCCTTCGATGATATACGGAATAATGCCGCCGGAATGGAAATTGAGCCGATTTGCATAGTTTCTATCACTGACCAGGTTCGCGGCGACGTTATGGAAGCAATTGACCTGTTTCATAAAAACGAAATTGAGATAAAGATACTTTCGGGCGATGCGGCTGCAGCGGTTCAGGCGGTCGCAAAAGAAATAGGGTGGGATATAAAAGACGATGAACTTATATCCGGCGCCCAGCTTGATGAAGTTAAGGAAACCGAGCTTGCCGCAGTGATAATGCAAAAGAAAATATTCGCGCGCCTGAAACCTGAACATAAGCTCAGGATAATTAAATCTTTAAAAAGCGAGAAGATACACACAGCAATGATAGGCGACGGCGTTAACGACCTGCAGGCTATTAAAGAAGCGGATATGGGTATCGCTATGGAAGAAGGAAGCAAGATAACCAAAGAAGTGGCTGACATAGTGCTGCTGAAGAACAAATTTTCACTGCTGCCTTCTATATTTGACGAGGGAAACAGGATAGTCAACACGGTTGGCTCGGTTGCCAAATTATTCCTGACCAAAAATTTCATGGTTATATATCTGACCATTCTGGCAATGTTCTTCAGGCTGCATTTTCCGCTGACGCCGAGGCGCGTATCGCTGATAAACATATTTGCTATAGGTCTCCCTGCCCTGATAATAGCTTTGACGAACGCTAATGTAAGCAAGGCTGTGAATTTTACGAAAGACCTTTTTTCGTTCGTATCAATTTCAGCCGTTGTTATTGTAGCCGCAACGTATGCCGGGCAGGTATCAATGAGAAGTTTCACTTCATATTCAAGGCACGAAGAACAGATGGTAATGCTTTCAATAATCATTTCACTGACGGTAGTGAATTTTCTTTCGGTAACGCTTCGCGAGGGAGAAAAGAACATCAGGTTATATTCACTTTATGCAATTGGGCTTATCGGCATTTATGCGTTTTTGGCTGTCACAAGGATAAATTTTGTCGTGCTGGAGCTGATAAAAAAATTCTACGAAATAAGTTTTATCGGGCCGGTCTATTGGGATACAATACTTGAAATTGCAGCTATTGCCTCGGCATCGTTAATAATACTGCAATTAATCCGGCGAAAAATTATTTTTGGATGAAATTTAGCTGACTCTTTATAAATCAGTTAATAAACCCCCGAAAAAGGACTCTCTGGATTCGAGATATTATTCCGGATAACAATCACATTTGAATTCAGGCTTCAATCCCCCCTTTGTACAAGGCAACTATATATCTGTTGGGACAAGTCTATTCTTCGCTAATATTACTTTTTAAATATAGAATCAAATCATATGTTTTAAAAACAGATTTGAGATAATTTACTTTGGAAGCATTGAAAACATCGTCATGATAAAGATATATAACTCTCGTAAAAATTAGGTCATTCAAGACACTTCCCTTAGAACTGTTGTTTTCCTGAATAGTCGTTTGAAGTATATTATCATTAATAATTAATGAATCATAAAATAGTGGTATAGTCTTCATAAATGTAAAGGTATTTCTTAAGTTTCTACATTTTGGGAAATAAAGACCAACGTAATATGAACGTGCTTCAAAATCGGTATGAACGCCAAGCCAAAACTTGAAAGTATCTAGTTCGGTTGCATAATTAAATTTCATTGCGGGCGTAAGATATTCACATGCGGGCATAAACTCTTTGAAAAAACGGTCAGAAAGCATAGTTCTTGTTGGTGAATATGCTTGATTTTCGACATTAAGTTCATGGACAACGCAGATTAAAATGATAATTAGAAAAAAAGAAATACCCACTATTTTTAATTTATTCTTAATAGATTTTTGTTGTTTAAAAATCAAAATAGAGAGAACGGTTATTGAAAATATGACTATAAAAAAGCCTGCATATATGAGAGATTGCGCTGTTTTAAATATAAAGCCCGCAACAAGTATTAAAAAATTAACAATAATTGCAATTATAAATACAACTAAATAATGTTTTCTAAGTTTATGAAAATTAAAATCAAGTTTATCTGGTATCTCTTTCTTATTGAGTTTGGAATTGCGCTTGGAATTATTATTTCGGCTTTTGTCCATAAGTTTGGATAAAATCGCTATTTTTACTTAATTTATCAACCTAGATTTGTATCATTGAATGATACTGTTTTGTCCCAATAAGTAGTTAAATTTGTATAGATGAAAACAAACTATACAAATATGAAATACAACAATTTAATACAGGTTTCGCAATATTTTAGCAATGAAAACACATGCAAAGAGCATTTAGAGAAAATCCGTTGGAATGGTCATGTTATTTGTCCCCATTGCGGACACGAAAAAGTCTATAAAACTAACAGAGGTTTTAAATGCGCTAATCCGAAATGTTACAAGAAATTTTCGGTAATCACTGGAACTTATTTTGAAAACACAAAGATTAAACTTAGCAAATGGTTCTTAACATTGTACATAATTTCAGCGCACAAAAAAGGAATTTCAAGTTTGCAACTTTCAAGAGATATTGCGGTAACGCAAAAAACAGCATGGTTTATGCTTCATAGAATAAGAGAAATGTTTAAAGAAAAAGCCCCCCAATTATTAAGTGGAATTGTTGAAGCGGATGAAACTTACATTGGCGGAAAAGATAAAAATAAACACGCTAATAAAAGGGTTGCTAAAAATTATGGCAGAAGTTTAAAAACCAAATCAGTAGTTTTTGGAGTATATGAAAGAGGCGGCAAAATTGATTCAATGCACATTGCAAACACAACAAGAGAAACAATACACCCAACTATGAAAAGTCTTGTTAAACAAGGTAGCAATTTAATAACGGATGAACATTCAGCATATACAGAGCTTGACGGATACTACAAACATGACATAATAAAACATGCACAGAAACAATATGTAAAGGGGATCATTCACACAAATTCAATTGAAGGATTTTGGAGTTTATTAAAACGTGGAATTATCGGAATCTATCATTCAGTAAGCCCGAAACATTTAGAAAAATATTGCAATGAATTTGATTTCAGATACAATTCAAGAACAATGAGCGAGCATGAAAGATTTGATAAGTCATTAAGTCAGTGTAACGGCAGAATTAAATATCATGAATTAATAGCAGACTAATGAATAAAAAGGAAACACCAAAAAAGCAAAGAATCAATAAGTATGAGGAAAAATTAAAGGTAAACGTTACCTTTGATGAAGTTCTTAATTTAATGCTTACTAAGCCGTTAAAAAAGAAATCAAAGTCTTTCCCAAATAACGATACAGCTCAAAGTAATAGAAAAAGAAACAGTAAATAATTCTCGGAATCTTATTCCATTATTTGGGTATATAAAACATTCAAAGGCTGTATAGGCTAATAAAAAAATTGCTACATAGAAAATGACATCTTTTTTACGTTTTACTTTATATGGAGTTATATTATTTTGGTCTGCGGATTTCTTTTTTGACCGTTTTGCTATGTCATATATGAACCAAACAATTCCAGTTAATTTAAGTATTAAATCAATACTTTCATTGCTCATAATTATAGCTGTTATTTATGATATTATTATTCGTTACAAAAATAGCAATAAAAAACCAAAAATTTTTTAATAAATGTTGTCCCAACTGATATATAGTTACCTTGTACAAAGGGGGGAATATATGTTATACCCGGCAAAGTATTGCAAAAGAAGGCAATTCTTAAAGACAGACTTTTACTGATGGGGGTTCAAAAAAGAAAATGTCTTCATTTCTTTAAGAAAATTTTTAAAAAAATAATAAACTCGATCTTTTTTATGCTCAAATTAATTTTAACGGTTCTATTCATATCAATTTTTTCAGCATTATCATATTCACAATGGATATACCGCGATAGCAACACCGGCAAGTACGGAGTGAAAGACAAAAACGGCGCTCAGCTCATAAGCTCAGATTATGACGATATAATCAAGCTTGACAGACTTGATAATTACCGCGCTACGCAGAGCAACGAGGCGTACTTTTACAATTCCCGCGGCGAACTTCTGAACAGAGTTCATTTTGACGAACTGGGCAAGTTCGAGTTTAATGCCGCGCGGATCAAGCAAAACGGACGCTATGGGCTGATAAACGAATTCGGCGATATAACTATTCCTGTTGTGTACGATGATTTGATCTGGTCTTTATGGAGCTATGCGGCGGTGAATAAGAACGGCCGCTGGGGCATCATGACGCTATCGGGAAATTCAGTCACACCGATTGTTTATGATACTATTATAGCTTTCCCCTCCTCGGTTGAATATGCGCTGGTAAAACAGAACGGCAAATACGGTATTGTTGACATGATATCGGGAGAAATAACGCATAACTGCAATCTTGATGACTATTACTTTACCGGTAATAACTATATAAAATCGATAAAAGACGGAAAAGCAGGGCTGCTTCACTATGACGGAACCGCGCTTTTAAAACCGGAATATGACGATGTGCGGGTGGAAGATGATATCTTATACGGCGAAACATATTTTTACGTTAAATCAGGGAGCAAATGGGGAATCATCAGCGAAAGATACGGAGAGGTGTTTCCTGCCGGGTATGATGAGATTAGCGCAATCGACAAAAAGGGAATTGTAACGGCTCAAAAAGACGGGCTAGAGGTTCTGATTGATATCAGAAAAGGGGAGGTAAAAAATAAGTAGAACTCCAATATTGACTTATGGATTGGGAAGCAATTAATTATATTTAAAAGCGCCCGGAATTTAGCCCTGAACCGCTGATGCAGCATGCAGGCTGTTTGAGAATTTTGAATCAAATTTTCCAAAACCCGGGGCAACTGGTTACTTTTAATTAACTTTTGCAATGTATTACTTTTCAAGAACTATTCTGATCATACCGCTAATGGCATTTATTAATTTTCATTCAGCCCTCTATAGCCAGGAACAAATCACATATCCCGAAACAAAGAAAGTTGAACAGGTTGACGATTATTTCGGAACGATGGTTGCCGATCCTTACCGCTGGCTTGAAGAAACCGACTCGCCTGAAACCAAAGAATGGATCGATAAAGAAAACAAGGTCACGTTTGATTTCTTTAAACGAATACCGTTCAGGGACAAGATTAAAAAGAGGCTCACCGCGATATGGAACTATCCCAAATACTCCGCTCCGTTCAAAGCCGGGGAATATTACTTTTTTTATAAGAACGACGGGCTTCAGAACCAGTCTGTGTTATATATTCAGAAGGGCCTTGAGGGCGTGCCTTCCGTATTTCTTGACCCGAATAAATTCTCAGATGACGGCACTATTGCGCTTTCCGGAGCGCGCGTTTCGAACGACGAAAAATACCTGGCGTATACCGTTTCAAAAAGCGGCTCAGACTGGGAAGAAATATATGTGAAAGAGATAGCCACAGGAAAAGAGCTTGCCGACCGCATAAAATGGGTTAAGTTTTCCGGAGCAAGCTGGTTTAAGGACGGTTTTTTCTACGGCAGGTTTGATGAACCGAAAAATGAAAATGAACTGACTTCAAAGAACGAATTCTATAAAGTTTATTATCACAGGCTTGGGACCGAACAGAGCGAAGATAAGATTGTACATGAAGACAAAACCAATCCCGACCGGGATGCCAGCATCTGGACAGGCGAAGATGAGAAATATCTTTTCATGTGGATAGGCGAGAAAGGAAAAAAAGGCAACTGCCTCTATTTTAAAAGCGCTTCGGAGCCGGATAGCGAATTCATGCCTGTAGAGGAAGACATGGATAACCACTACTGGACAATTGAAAATACGGGCAGCAAACTTTTCCTGATGACCAACAAAGATGCGCCGAATTTTAAGATAATGTCGGTAGATCTGGACAACCCTGCCGAACCCTGGCAAACAGTCATAGCTGAAAAGGAATTTGACCTGGAAAACGCTAAGATAGTAGGCGGCAAGCTTATCACGATTTATCAGCAAGATGTAACTGAGCGGGTGTACGTTCACGATATGAACGGGAAATTGCTTCATGAAGTTGAAATGCCGGCAGCGGGAAGCGCTTCAGGATTCAGCGGAAAGAAAAAAGATACCGAAGTTTTTTACACATTCACTTCGATGATATATCCGCCGACAATTTACAGGTATGACGTTAAAAATAATAAGTCGGCGCTGTTCAGAAAATCAGAGGTAAAGTTCAACCCGGATGAATACGAATCGAAACAGGTATTTTTTTCAAGCAAAGACGGTACAAGGGTCCCCATGTTCATCGTGCATAAGAAGGGCATAAAGCTTGACGGGTCAAACCCGACTTACCTGTACGCATATGGCGGCTTTGATATAAGCCTGAACCCGTACTTCAGCATTTCGCGGCTGGTATTGCTTGAAAATGGCGGAGTGTTTGCCGTAGCTAATCTGCGCGGCGGCGGCGAATACGGGGAAAAATGGCACGAGGCAGGTATGAAGCTGGGTAAACAAAACGTATTCGATGATTTTATCGCGGCGGCGGAATATCTGATAAACGAAAACTATACATCTCCCCAAAAGCTCGCAATAGCAGGCGGCTCCAACGGCGGACTTTTAGTCGGGGCGGTTGAAAACCAAAGGCCTGAATTGTTCAGAGTTTGTTTCCCCGACGTGGGAGTTATGGATATGCTCAGGTTTAACAAATTTACTATTGGCGCCGCATGGGTCACTGAATACGGCTCAAGTGATAATGAAACTGATTTCAGGAACCTGTATTCATACTCGCCCCTTCATAATATAAAAGAAGGAGTTGATTATCCTGCCACGTTAGTAACTACGGCCGATCACGACGACAGGGTTGTTCCGCTCCATTCTTTTAAATACATAGCCGCGCTCCAGGAAAAATACAAAGGGCCGAACCCGGTTTTAATTAGAATTGAAACCAAGGCGGGACACGGAAACGGGAAACCAACTTCAAAGCTCATAGATGAGCTTGCCGACACGTGGTCATTTATGTTCTATGAAATGGGTGTAACGCCGGGGTACTGACGCGAATTACAATCTGATGTTGCAGCCACGGCCTGTAGGTGTGGATTAATAAGCTACAAAATAAAGGAGTTTCTTTGCGATTCGTGCCACGACACGGAGTCGTGGCACGAAAACTCATCTCCCCAAAATAAATGCATCCTTTGGAATGAAGAGTTTGTGTCCCTCGGGAAAGGTAAGCTCTATTCCGTCGACAGCCCATATTACACGCAACTTCTGAATTGAGCTTTCATCAATGATTCCTGTGATCGGATAATTCAATACGTGGCCGTAATCTTTATCTTCTTTTCTTGAGATCATAATGTAATAATGGTGTGATATTGTCTGCTGCTGTTTTATGACTCGCAAACAATATGTAATATCGCCGGAATATTTTATGTAATTCCCCTGGCATGATTCCAGAATTACTTTGTTTGACCAGCTTACGCCAAAATACTCAGTCACGAATGCAAAGGTGAAAAACAAAAGAAGCAGTGAACCTGCGGTAATTACAGCGGTATTTATTTTTTTCAAAATGTAAGATTATTATTTCAGAATTATTCGGAGTTATGTCTGTAAATCATTTTATAATGAGATTTGCTTTCATCGAATACTTCAAAACCCAATCTTAGATAAAATTCTTTTGCCCTTGGGTTCACTTTTAAAACCTGAAGCTTAACGCACTTGTTTTCTTTTAATGCATGTGCCATTACGCTTTTCATAAGCTCTTTGCCTATTCCCATGGATTGGTATTTATCTATTATATATATACCGGTAACTAAAATCGCGTCATCTTCAGGAATTTCTTCAAGCGTTGCAACGGGAACTCCGTCAATTTCTACAATGTAAAGGATCTCAGGGTTAAAATCCTCCAGGTGATATTTCCATTGCCAGTCCTCATCCCATCCCCAGGTTTGCTTAACATATTCGCCTAGGGCGTTCTTCCTTATATCATAAGATGCCTGAAGGTCTGCGGTGGTTGCTTTTCTGATTGTGTAATTTATCATGGCAGAATTCAACAGGATTCAGCTTACACCCTCAAAATATTTCTCTTTTACATTTTTCCACTCATCTTTCAGGATGCTGAAATAGACAGTATCTCTTCTTCTTCCGTTATAAACCTGCATATGGCTTCTGAAAATACCTTCCTGTGTCGCTCCGATTCTTAACAACGCTTTGCGTGAAGCCTGATTCAGCGCGTCGGTTTTAAATTCAACGCGAATAATATCCATTTCATTGAATGCATATTCCAATAACAAATGCTTACAGTATTTATTCAAACCGGTTCCCTGATAAGCTTTAGCCAGCCATGTTGAACCGATTTCAAGGCGTTTATCTTCCATCGCAATGTTCATATAAGTAGTGCAGCCCGCCGTCTGCCCTGAAGGTTTATCTATTATTATAAATGGAATCCGTGATCTATTTTTATAATCTGCAAACTGTCTATTGAACATATCCTGCAGATCGTATTCACCTTGCATTTTGTAAGGATATTGTTTCCAGATATCCGGATCAAAAGCAATTTTCTTAAGCTCGCCATAATCGCTCTGCTTCATATTCCTTATGAGAGCTCGCTGATTTTCAAGCGTTATTTCGTCTTTAAAAAAGTCCATAAGTTTGAACTAATTCCTCACGCTGCAAACATAGATCTGTTTTGGCGAACCGGTGTTAAACTCCGCGCGATCGAAATTACCATAAATGTGTTCAATTTTGAAACCTGCGTGTATTAACAGCGCCTGAAGTTCCCGTGGATAAAATATTCTCATATCCAAATCCTCTGAGAAATCCCTATCCCCTATCTTGTAATGCCATTTTACGTGGTTTATCTGAGTAGCGCGGTCATAAAAATTATTCTCGGTCAGAATTACTTTCTCGCCTGTATCAGGGTCAGGGTATGCGCCAACAGGATACGATACGCTTTGGTCGCGCGTGAAGTATTTAAAATCAGGGTTAAAGAAATCGACAATAAATCTTCCGTCAGGCAGCAGGTGTTTTCTGACGCTGTTGAGGCAGCCGTTGACGCTTTCCAGGTCAAGCAGGTGCGCTATAGAATTGAACGGAAATATAACCAAATTGAATTTTTTATCTATTTCAAAGTTACGTATGTCGCCTTTGATAAAATTAATTTTAGCGCCGGCTTCGGCGGCGTCAACTGCGGCGCTGTTAAGCATCCCTGATGAGATATCTATCCCTGTTACGTCAAATCCCGATTTAGCTATGGGGATCGATACTCTGCCTGTGCCGCAGGCCAGCTCAAGAACCGGGTCGCCGTAATTTACGCTTTGTTCAAGATAGAAGGGAATATCTACCGAGAAATCTTTCTGCTGCGCATCATAATGCCTGCCGTCATAATAAAACGGTTCCGTGTTTTTAATTTTTTTCACGTGAATTATAAACCCATTTGTCAGGACTAAAGTCCGGATTTTTTTCGTCCGTTAATACCCTGCCCCAAAAGGACAGGGTTATTTATTAACTGTAACTTGTAAAATGCACTTTTCAATCTTTCACTTATTCAATTCGTAATTAGTAATTAGTAATTAGTAATTGCTTTTCCAGTTCCACCATTTCAGTTTTTCGGGCTCATGTTTTTGATTTGACGCATAATAAACTGCGCAGCGAAATGCATATAACAGGCATCTATCCTGTACTACTCCGGCATGAATGTTGGATTTATTATAAAGTACTTCCGGATTCCTGTTTTTTAGTTGGGATACTTTTGTTATGCCGATATTTATCAGGTCATTGGCAATTGACTTCCCCACTCCCGGAATCTGCATCAGCTCCTTCAACTGTCCTTTTCTGGTTTCAGCGCTGTTCATTACAAATTCAATAAATTTAGTTTAATTTAGCTTTAATTATGAGATTATAAAATGCAAACTACTGACACGAATGGCACGAATTAAAACAAATTGCACGAAAAGAAAATTAGAGGCGACAGTGGAAGGTATATGTCTCCCCCTAACAGGGGGAGATTCAGAGGAGGTGATATGTGGTTTTCACCTCCCCCGCGCACCAATGGTGCGCAACCCCTCCTGTCAGGAGGGGACAAAAAATATTTCAATTATTATTCAGGTTGCGACTTTTTAAGACTCACATGCATCTAATTCATTGAAAACCGGATTTTCAAAGAAAATTTTCTTTATTTAATGGCGCGCGACACACAAAAATTTCTGGAATTGCTAAAACCGCATTATAACGATGCGTTAAAGTACTCAAGGGCATTGTGCGCAAACCGCTCAGCGGAAGACGCTGAAGACGTTTTGCAGGATTCACTCGTCAAAGGTATGGAGAATCTTGAATCCTTAAGGGATGATTCAAAATTCCGTTCATGGTTCTTTAAGATACTTACAAGGGAGTTTTATTCATCTGTACGGAAACATTTCTGGAAGAGATTCCTGCCAATTGAGAATTACATGCATCTGCCTGAAATGCCTGCGGTTTATGAACGCCTGGAACAAAACGAAAGCAAAGCGGTAATCTCCAAAGCCTTGGCGAAGCTCTCCGCAAAAGAACGCTCCGCAATACTGCTTTTCGAGATCGGCGGGTTTTCAATTGAAGAGATAAAACATGTACAAAGCGAAAAAAGCCTGTCAGCGGTAAAATCACGTTTAAGCCGGACAAGGGAAAAGCTGAAGAAATACATAACTGAAACTGAAGGCTCAAACAGAAAAAAAAATTCAGTCCAAGCGGACACAAACGAAGGGGATTTAACAAATGAAACAATCAGACTCATCGCCGAAGCCGAACGCAACAGATAACGCGGACAGCAACGGCGCCGAAAAACTTGAGCGATACTTTGCCGCCCTGAAGAACGCCGACTATTCGGATACATTTCCGAAAGTGGAAAGCTGGCTTTATAAAACAAACACACAAATGGAAAATCAAAAAAAGGAAAGGAAGCTCAAAAAAATGAAACAATATTTCTTAGCCAATAAGTTAAGGCTTGCATACCCGATAATTTTTCTGGCTATATTAATTGCGGCATGCTCGATGCCTGTAACTCAGACTGAAACAGTGGGCCACATGATGACCTGGACAACGCCTAATGGCGATACGCAGGCGCAGGAACAGATCAAAAATCTTGACTGGATAAAGGGCGCACAGCTCAGTATAAGCGAGAATAATGATAACGGTAAGCTTGAAACCCTGTACTCCGCGCTTCTTCCGGGCAGCTCCGGGAACCAAGTGGACGCTTACAAAAGAGATCTGGAAAGGATCAAAGATATTACTTCGATCAAAGTTATGCCGCTGCAGGAAAATGTTAAGCGCCCGCTGTATTCGGCTGCATTAAACAAGTTCTTCAGGGTAAATATAAACGCGGAAGGAATGAGCGATCAGGACCTGAAGAAAGAAGTTGAAAGGCAGCTCAGAGAGCAGGGCGTTAACGCTAACATAGATTTTACAACCGGTCCTGACGGAAAAAGGAACATTAGAATGCAGATCCCCGATCTGAAAAACACAAATGATCCGAAGGATTTTGAAGTGAACATTAACGACGGAAACAATGACCAGACTTTGAAAGTGATTACAAAGAAGCCATCTGATGTAAACAAATACAAAGGAAAGTCAGATGATGAGATCCGCAAAATGGTGAGAGATGAACTGGGAAATCAGAATCTGAAAGACAACGAAATAACTATTACACGCGAAGGCGACGATGTAAAAATTAAAGTTGAAGTGGAAAAGCAGGATGTAGGTCCCAAAAATAAATGAATAGTCTTCCGTCCACAAGCCGGAGCTTGGGACGGAGATTTTAAAAATCAGGCAGCTTAATCTCAGTCCCAATCCGCCGTGGCGGGCAGCTTGGGACTGTTTGTTTAGCTAATTTGAATATAAATGTACCCTCTCTGAGAAATCAGGGGGGGTTTTTTCATTTCTTAACCTATACTTATCAGATATTTACATTGTGAATTATTTATGCTATTGACAAATCTTAAAAGACATTGTATATTTGCTGTAGTTAATACGTTCAACATATTGGCATGTTCATAAAAATGAAAAAAAACGACCTCCTCGATGAATTAAAAGAAATTGGCTTTAACGAATATAAAGCCAAAGTCTTCTCAGCCTTATCCAGCGGTAAAATCATGAGCGCATCAGAGATAGTTGAAGAAGCCGGGATAGTCAGGGGTTCAGTTTATGATATATTAAAAGGATTTGTCGCCAAAGGCTACTGCAATGAAATTGAAACCAACCGCGTTCTACAGTACCAGATAATCGACCCTGATGTTATACTTGATAAGATAATCCGGGAGTATAATGCTGAACACAACTCAACAATCGACCGCCTTAAAAACACTTTTACTAAACTCAAACAAAATTATTCAACAGATAACGACAGCGAAAGCAAATACATTAATATAGAGCTCATTCGCGGATATAATAAACACAGGGTATCCAAGTATAAAGAACTGCTTCTGACGGCTGAAAAAGAAATTTGCGGAATGTATGAATTCAAAGGACTTGTCAGCGCTGAAGCTGATGAAGTCGCAGCGAATTTTATTAATAAAGGCGGCAAGATAAGATCTATTTACCGCATTGGATTGGATTTTAAAATTGTGAAAGAGAATGAAACTTCTGAAGCGACGCCTGAACAGCTAATAGAGATTTGCAGGGCATTTGAAGCAAACGGAGAGGAATTAAGATTGTCAGAAAAAGACATTCCAAACATGACGGTAATTGACGGAGACAAAGTGTTTATCAATACTGAAGACAAATGGATACCGCGGCAAAGCCAGGCTGATATAATAATGCGCCATTCTAACTTTGCTAAATATATGAAAGATTTGTTTGATTATTATTGGAATGATGCTATGACAATTGATCAATACCAAAATATAATTGAAAATTCTAAAGAAACAGTGGAGTAAATTGGAAAGGAAACTCATAATGAAAATATTCATTTTTGCAATAACCTTATTTTTGATAACCAGCGGAATTTCAGCACAAGTTTCCGAAAACTGGGCAAGAACATTCAATGGGCCAGGTAACGGCCACGACTCCCCACAATGTATTGGCTCAGATAGTTCGGCAAATGTATATGTAAGCGGATTGTGCCGTGGAATTGGCACTCAGCAATATAACCTTGTAACTGTTAAATACAATACCGCCGGAGTACTGCAATGGGTAAATATATTTAACGGACCAGGCATTAATGACCAACCACAAAAAATGATCGTTGATGCCACTGGTAATTGTTATATAGCAGGTTTTAGTATTAGCGATACAACTGTTAATGCTATTGTTTTAAAGATTGCACCTGATGGTAACCAGGTATGGGTGAATACTGTAACAAATGGAAGCTTCAATGCAATAGCATTTGATAATAATGGAAATATTATTGCAACCGGAAACACTAATGATAGCATACTTGTCGTAAAATATAACATTGTTGGGAACCAGCAATGGCTTGAGCGACTGGGTGTAACAAATTATAACGTAACAACCTCATCTTTTGTTTCTACTGATCATTCAAATAATATATATCTTGCCGGAGAATGTGATAATCACAGTACTGAGACAACTGATGCCTTGCTGTATAAATTGGGACCAAATGGCAACGTTATTTGGGATGTTATTTATAATAGCCCGTTAAACAGTTACGATCATTTTTCATCAATAGCCGTGTCCAATAGCGGTAATATATACACAACATTAGAATCTGATTCAATGAATTTTGCAATAGGCTTCGTAAACAAATATAATCAAAATGGGACTTTACTCTGGTCAAAACATACAACGTCTATGGGCACAGTCGGTCTAGATAGATTTGAAAATGTTTTTGTGGGCGGCAATGTTGGAACTATTGGAATTGGTACTCATGGCCCCGGGGTTATAAAATATGATAGGAACGGCAATTTAATATGGCAGGTATTTCATAATGTAAACGGGGTCAATGAATTTTTCTCTGATTTTAAAATTGATGCTTGCTCTAATCTTTATGTCTTAGGTAACAGGACTCAAAGTGATTCAGTTTCATATTCCGTAACAACAAAATACAACTCAAACGGAGTACAAAAATGGTCAATTAACAAGAACGGGAATCTGTTTGATACTACCGTGACATCTATAAGTTCTGCACTTTCACTTACAAATCAAAAGGATGTGTTTACTATGATGAGTGGAATGGGTAGAATGAGTCTAGATGATTACATTACAGTGAAATATGACCAATTATTTCACTCTGTGACCGGCTTAGTCACATATTCAGATAACAACCAACCGGTTACCACAGGCTGGGCAAAAGCACTTTATTATGATATTTCTTCATCAGGAATTATTGTTGTTGATTCGGCTGCAATTCAAAGTGATGGACATTATACGCTTCAGCATGTTCCTGAAGACACACTTGATATTATGTTCTATCAAAATGACGATGAGCTGGATTTTGTGCCTACTTATTATGTTTCTACAGTTGACTGGCGACAAGCTTCAAAAATTTATGCGACGGGGAACCTTTCAAACATTAATTGCCAGGTTTACAGAATAAACAATACAACAAATCCCTTCAGTATCGGCGGAATGGCTACCTGTAATTCGGACCAGGGTCAGGCTCCAATAGGCGACGCGATAATATATGTGCAAACAGGAAATTTATATAAGAATTACGGTATATCAAACGGAAGCGGTACATATGCGGCAGATAAGCTCGCGCCGGGCAGTTATACCTTAACAGCATTCAGAATGGGATTCAATCCGGTTAGCCAGAATGTAACGATAACAAACGGGAATGTGCAGAACATTAATTTCAATTTTGGAAGTCCGATAGGAATACAGCCAATAAGTTCTCAGATTCCGTCGAAGTTTAATTTGTATCAAAATTATCCCAATCCGTTTAATCCGGAAACTGTTATTAAATTTGATGTGCCAAAGGACCAAAGAGTAAAAATAGTTATTTATGACATTACGGGACGTGAAGTTAATAAACTGTTAAATGAAGAAGTAAAAGCCGGAACTTATAATGTAAGATGGAACGGCTCAAATTACGCAAGCGGAGTTTATTTTTACAGAATAGAAACTGAGTCTTATACATTGACAAAAAAGATGCTGCTGGTCAAATGAGAATCATATGACCTGAAATCCCGACTATCGGGCTGCTTATAAAATGACGGCAGTCATTGCAAAAGCAGTCCCGCAGAAAGCCGACAGGCAGATACAAAGCGGGATTGAATTGAACAACATAAATAAAAATATAATTAATACATTGGAGGCGCTTATGAATAAAAATTTATTGTTCCCGATAATGTTATTATGCTCTTTAACATTTATCAATAAAATATATTCAAATGAATTACCCCAAAAGCCGGCGATTTTCTCAGTAAATAGTATGACGATAAGCGGTTCGGAAGTCAGTGTTAGCGCAAGAACACATTATGATCTGCAGTCAAATGGCGTTATACATTATATATATCAGGACCCATCAAATCCATTGAACTTACACGCAATTTTTACCGTTGCCACAGATCCAGCTCCATGGAATACCAGGAATGCAAAATATTTCTTTTCAAATGATGGCGGGGTAACGTGGTCTTATGTTGGCGCGGTTTCTAATTCAAGATCCGGGTATCCTGTTCTTTCATTAACAAATGACGGCCGGGCCGTTGTAGCGGCGGATAATAATGAAGGCGGAAATTCCGGAATACACTTATATATAGATGTAGCGCCGGGCATTGGAAGCTGGAACATGCTTTTTCCTCCCGGAAGCTCATCCAACCCGGAAATTTGCGTAAGTTCTAATAATAAATTATTATTTGCGGGATCCGGGACAGGTGGGGATCAGAAAAATGTTTGCACTAACTTAAACCCCCCGGGTACTTTTTTAGGATATACGCCAATTCCAAATGGAGTATCCGGATATGCATGTGCAACCGGAACTGGGAAATTTGGCATTGCTTACTGTGATAATAATGGAGGAGCGGCGCTTATTGAATCTACTAACGATGGGGTTACATGGAGCTCGCCAATTCAGATATGGACATGGAACCCCGCAGACAGTCTTGGAACTTTAAGAAGCATTGATCTGATTTATGAAGGTTCAAATCCGAGGGTGTTGGTAGGTCTTGCCAAAGAACTGAGCGATGGAAGTAATTTCTTTCCTAAAAGTCCGGGTGAAGAAGTCTTATGGGCTCCCGATGTGAACGGAGGAACTCCTATTCTGGTGGATAGCGCACACATGATAGGATCAAATCCGGTGAATGACATATTTGTTGGATGCTGCAGAGGAGTTCTGGGTAAATCCAGCGACGGTAGCTTAATATATGCGGCTTATAACAAGACCTCAGGAGATACGGATGCTATTGGAGACGAATTCTTTGATGTTTATTTTACATATTCTACAAACCATGGAGCCACATGGGCGCAGAAAACAAAACTTACTAATCTGTCCGGTCCAATATATGACTACCGGTATGTTTCAATTTCGCCGTCAAATGACGGAACAAACGCATATATAATAACTCAAAAAGACAGCATTCCGGCAAGCAGTATAAACGGCGCAGCTGATTCACAGGCAAAAATGTGGTTCATAAAGGTTTCGTCGATAACTCAAACTACTTTCACGGTTTCAGGAACCGTTACCTACAGAGGCAGCGGACAGCCTGTCACCGCAGGGAGCGTGAAAGCAATGCATTATGATATCGCTACAGGAAATATTATTACGTATGATTCAACAGGCATTCAGCCAAACGGACAATATACTCTCAGTCATGTACCGCAGGATACGTGTGATATTATGTTTTATCAGAATGATGATATCCTTCAGTTTGTGCCTACTTACTATGTTTCCACAACAGACTGGCGCCAGGCGGCAAAGATATATCCGACAGGTAATTTAAATAATATTAACGGCCAGGTTTTCGGTATAAATAATACGGGCGGTTCATTTTCAATCAGCGGCCTCACCACCTCAGGCGGTAATACACAATTTCCGATTAAAGACGCTGTGATCTACGTACAGTCAGATACTGTTTATAAGAACTATGGAATTTCTCTGAATAATGGCTTGTACATGGCAGATAAACTTCTTCCCGGTAATTATACTTTAACTGCCTGCAGGATGGGCTATGCGCCTGTAACACAAAACGTGACTATTACAAATACCAATGTCCAAAATATTAATTTTGATTTAGGAAACCCTATCGGCATACAGCCTATTACTAGGTTGATTCCTAAGAGTTTTAACTTGTATCAGAATTACCCCAATCCGTTTAATCCGGAAACTGTGATAAAGTTTGATATTCCAAAGGATCAAAGAGTAAAGATAGTAATTTATGATATAACAGGACGTGAAGTTAATAAACTATTAGATGAAGAAGTTAAAGCAGGCAGTTATTCCGTTAGGTGGGACGGCTCAAATTATGCAAGCGGGATTTATTTTTATCGGATAGAAACTGAGACTTATACGTTGACTAAAAAAATGATATTGATTAAATGAGAGTTATTTAACCTGATCCAAGCCGTCCGCCATGGCGGATTGGGACTGAGTTTGTTAAGTTACACCTATGAAAGTTGACCTTTTGTTTTAACTCTCAAAGTTAAACATATAATCCCATAAGTCTAATAAAAAAGCCTGCTCAATTATGCGAACAGGCTTTTCGTTTACTAAATTAAATGATCTCAGTCCCAAGCTCCAGCTTGGGGCTGTTTTTTAAAAGCTAATAAATAGAATTATATTCGAGCCACCTGCCTGCTGCAGGCTGGCGACTGGGGAGTCGTAGCACGAATGATTACTGTCCCCTGAATTCTTTATCAATAATGCTTATTTCTCCCGGGTAAGTAATGTCGCCCAGCGCCGTACTAATTGTCGGAGTTGCTTTCAGCGTAACCCTTGCGGCCGAGCCGTTTCTTCCGCCCAGCGCCAGCGCAAGATTCATCAGGCTCTCATAGCCGGTATTTTTAAAGAACTGAATTAAGTCAAGCGACATCCCGATTGGAATGTTGGTCGCCTGACCGACGCCCGGCACAGTAATTCCGCCAATGTTGCCGTTAACGGTTTCTTTATCGTCAAGGAACAGCCGCCAGGCAAGGTTCTTTATAACTGCGGATGCGTTTTTTGTGCCGCCGGTTCCGTCATTGGGATTTTTTGCGAGCACATTTAATGTAAAATTAACCGGCAGCTTACCCTGGGAAAAATTTCCGAGCAGATTTGCGGCATCTATCACGCTGAAATTGCTGATTGTGCTTATGCCTGCAATGTTTACGCCGGCAACTTTCATTCCCGTTACTTTATCAAGCTTGAATTGCAGCCGCTGAAGGTTTGTGATAGCATCATACAAACCTGAACACCCGAACTGAATAAATGAAAACGAAACGAAAAACAGAATGACGAGCTTCTTTGTAATATTTTTATTCATGTTTTATATTTATGGGTCAATTAATAAATTCATTACAATCCAAACAATAATCCAAGCTGAATTTGTATTGCGGCAATTGTCCTGTTATTAGCGATCGGGTGATTATTTGATCCTGAAACATATAAAGGATCCGAAGCGTCGTTTAAAGATGTGTAAGCATCAAGCCTGTTTGGCCCAGGTCCTTGATATGATTTACCGAATAGGTTGATCATGTTGTAATGCAGGCTAAAATCTAATGTAATTGTTTTACCGGCCTTATATTCCGCACCTAGGTTAAAGCCAAGTCCTGTACGCGAGGCGGACTGTATGCTATTGCTGTTTGAGTTAACATCCGGCGTTCCCTGGAACTGGAACGAGCCGCTGATAGTGGATATGAGAAAGTCCACGCCCGCATATGGCCTTACCGGACTGAATGGGATAGCGAAACCGAATTCTGTTCCGATGCCAACGGTAAAAATACTGTTCTTAACGTCAACGGTACTGGCCGGGTGGGTCGCATCGGAGTTGCCGCTGTTGCTCATCGAGACATAATTAACAGAGAGCTTCCCGTTAAGCGGCCCTAATGTGAGTTTTGCTTCCGCGCCGTAATTAACGCTGGCTCCCAAACCGTATTTTATGCCGGAATAAAAATCAGCGGTCGTGCCGCCATAATCGCCTGATGGAGACGTGTAACCTACGACCGGTCCGATAAGCAGCCTAAGCTGTGAATGTGATGATGCAGGAGACAGCGATAAGGCAGCCAGAAAAATTATTAAAGAAGTAAACCTGATTTTTTTCATTCGCATTGTTAAATTTTTCAAAAATAGGCATTAAAATGAAAACTGACAACCGATTAATAAATAATTGACTGCCAGCCCCGCCGAATATTTTTCTTAGATAATCATAGTTTAAAATCCACGCCTATCTCCACAACGTTAAAATTGAAATTTCCGGCGCCGAATCGTAAGACACCGGCGACTTTCGGGCTGAAGAAGTATCTCATGCCCGCCTGTCCCCAGAGCCAGAAACCGTTATTAAAACTTGCAGAGTAAACAACGCCGTTGTGGTTCACGTAATTTGAGTTAACAATGTTGTAACCTAAAACCAATCCGACAAAAGGAACAAATTTTCCGTTCCCGATCTGGTTGAAGTTCAGGTTCGACTGCAGCCCGAAGGTAATGTAATCGTATTGGTAATAGTTTTGATCGGGGTAATTATTTTTGAAAGAGGTATACCTGAACACACCGCCCAAACTTATTGTTGCGACGTCTCCAAGCTGGGATAGCTGATGTTCATAATTGAGGCCGAGTGAAGGCACAGCGGGGCCGGTATACAATCCGATTGTAGGTCCGAGCAGGTCGTCATTTTCCTTAACCTGCGCCGAGAGCAGCGAATAAGCTAGTAAAAGAACGCTGAGAACAAAAATTAATCTTTTCATCTAATCCTCCGGTCTTAAATTAATTATTCTGTTTTAGTGATGAACCCGAAACTCTGTGAATTAAAAATAAATTATACAAGTTTGAACATGAACAATATCATGTGTTCAGGTGATTTTGAATTTTGAAGCTATGCACATGGAGGTCGCTTGATTTCGTTCCGCAAATCAGCATAATGAACTGCTTCAACTATTCAATTTTGATAATGTCTGTTAAACTAGTCCCGATTGGCTCTATAAATATATGAAACAAATCAAATTCAAAAAAGTTCTTAGAGGCGGTATATCATATTCACGGGGGTTTGTATGAATCCCAACTCTCCGGAGAATCCGTTTCATGGGTTGAGATTTAAGCCTTGCAAATAGTACATTTATCAACGCAAATTACTGAAATTCAGTATTTTATGAAAATAGTTCTTGACAAACCCCGATTGATGCATTATATTTGTGTTGTAACAAATAATGTTTAAACACGAAAATGAGTGAAATTTTAAAAAGAGTTCTGAAAATGAAAAGACAGCCGACTGTCAGGGAAGAGGTCAGCCTTAACCTGAGCGTAGCGTTTTCGATGCTTAAGAAAAGATTTGAAAATATCATGGAGCCGTTTGGGATAACAGCATCTCAATACAATGTTTTAAGAATATTAAGAGGCGCTCCTGAAGGGCACCCAAGGTGCGAGATAATTGTTAGAATGATAGACAGGGCTCCTGATATAACGCGGTTAATTGACCGGCTTGAAAAATCAGGGCTCGTAAAGCGAGACAGAACAAATGAAGACAGGCGAAAATCGATCACAAAGATAACCGACAAGGGCTTGAAGCTGGTTTCAGATATTCAGCCGATGATCGATAAGGTGCATAAGGAGTTTACGGGAAAGCTCACTGATGAACAGTGCAGGGAACTGTCAAAGCTTGTCGAAAAATTATACAAAGAAGAAAGTTAAAAAAATTTAATTATTTCTGTGTTTCAACATATAATGTTAAAACACAAGTTTAACGCTATAAGAGTTTAACCAAAGGAAAATAAGAAAAATGAAAACTACAATTTATAAATCTGATTCAAGAGGTCTTGCAGACCACGGATGGCTGCTGAGCCGCCACACGTTCAGCTTTGCGGGGTATCACAATCCCGAAAGGATGAGGTTTGGTTTGCTTAGAGTGTTGAACGATGATATAGTTCAGGCAGGCACGGGTTTTGGCGCTCACCCGCATGATAACATGGAAATCGTTTCAATTCCTCTTAAGGGAGCGCTGGCGCACAAAGACAGTACGGGAACAAAGGAAGCCATTAAAACCGGAGACGTGCAGATCATGTCTGCCGGCAGCGGAATTACACATTCCGAATTTAACAATTCCGAAACCGAGCCGGTAAACTTTCTTCAGATCTGGGTATTTCCTAAGTCACGAGATATTACGCCCAGGTACGAACAAAAAACGTTTAATAAAGAAGGAAGAAAGAACAGAATTCAAACGGTTGTATCGCCGGAAAAAGATAACGGAGCTTTGTGGATAAACCAGGATGCGTATTTCTCGCTTTCATCGCCTGATAAGGGTAAGGCGCTGGAATATAATATAAAACACAAAGGCAACGGACTGTACGCTTTTGTTCTGGAAGGGTCGGTTGAAATTGCCGGAGTAAAATTGGACAAGCGTGACGCGCTTGGAATTGAAGACATAGACAAAGCGGAGATCAAGGCTGCGGAAAATTCAGAGATCCTTCTGATTGAAGTTCCCATGAATTAAAAATGCGAATTAGAGCTAAACAAATTTTTTAATAAATTAAACAAATAAAACAATGAATACATGGAAAATCGATCCGGTACATTCGGATATAAAGTTCAAAGTAAGGCATCTTCTTATTTCAACTGTCACAGGCGAATTTAAGAAATTCGACGCGACAGTAGAAAGCGAAAAAGGGGATTTCACAGATGCGAAGATCACGTTCGAAGCGGAAGTTGACAGTATCGATACAGGAAACGAGATGAGAGACAATCATTTAAGAACAAACGACTTCTTCGACGCGGCAAATCATCCTAAAATAACTTTCGTATCTGATTCGTTTGTTAAGAAATCCGGGGACGAATACGAGATGACAGGCGATTTTACTATACGCGGCGTCACGAAGAAAATTAAGCTGAACGTGACATATAACGGAAAAGCTAAAGGACTTGACGGCAGCGAACTTGCAGGATTCGAAATTACAGGCAAGATCAACAGGATGGATTACGGCGTTAAATGGAACGCTCTCACCGAAACCGGCGGAATTGCTTTAGGCGAGGATGTAAAACTCGACTTAGCCGTTGAAATAAAGAAGACCGCGAATGTTAACGCAGTTGCGGCATAATACAGTTAATAGTTAGTAGTTAACAGTAAATATTAAACAGTCCATGATATCAGGAATAGAACAGAAGTTAAATTAATCAATACAGAAAATCGCTAAGCAGATGATAAGATAAATGAGCCTGAAACTAAAAATAATTATAGGCAGCACAAGAGCCGGGCGTAAAGGTCCGGCTGTAGCCGCCTGGATATATAAACTTGCGCTTGAGCGAACGGAGTTTGAGACTGAGCTTGTTGACCTGTCTGAAGTAAATCTTCCGTTTTTAGATGAGCCAAATCATCCCCGGTTTCGCAAATATACCCAGCAGCATACAAAAGACTGGAGCGCGAAGATTGACGAAGCGGATGCGTTCATAATGGTTACGCCTGAATATAATTTTAGTTACCCGGCGCCAATTAAAAACGCGATCGACTACCTGTTTCAGGAATGGCAGTATAAACCTACTGCTATTGTAAGCTACGGAGGAGTGGCCGCAGGAACAAGGTCGGCGCAAGCTTTGAAATTAGTGCTGACTGCGCTCAAAATGGTTCCATTAGCAGAATCTGTTAACATTTCATTCTTCGCTAAATACATCGACGAAAACGGGAATTTTAATGCGGATGAATCGCTTATTAAATCAGCAGGCGTTATGTTTGATGAATTAATTAAATGGGCAGAGAATTTAAAATTATTAAGAAATAAATAAACAAAAAAATGGATTTCAAATTTATGTTTGAATATTTGATAGAAATGGACCTGCCGGTCCCGTTTGAAGAAGAATTTGTGGCGCTGATCCCCAGGCAGCGGGCTATGGTGAACGGCCTTATGCGAGAGGGAATAATTACCAGTTACGCTCTTTCAATAGAAAGCGGCAAACTTTGGATCACAATGCTGGCAGAATCGGAACAGGGAGTAATTAATTTACTGGAAGAATTTCCCATACGAAGACACGTTATGTATAAGATAAACAAACTAACATTTCATAACAGTATCGGTATGTCTATACCGCAGTTTTCAGCTAATTAAAATTAACAAAATCTATATACAAGGAGATTAAAATGAATTTACTGACAAACACAGTAGCCAGAATTTTATTTGCTTTGCCCTTCTTAGGATTCGGCATTGGGCACCTAATGAACGCATCAATGATGGCGGGCTATGTTCCCATCCCGGGCGGCATAATTTGGGTATACGTAACAGGTCTTGCAATGGTACTTGCTGCAATAGCGGCTATAACAAAGTTCCAGGGCAAAACAGCAATGCTGCTGTTGGCTTTATTGCTGCTCATTTACATTGTTACAATTCACATTCCGAACTTAATGAAGCCTGAAACAATGCAGATGGGAATGATGGGATTATATAAAGATACAGGACTTATGGCGGGCGCGTTATTACTCGCGGGAATGTTCGATAAAGAACATAAAGCAGTAACAACCGCATAACAAAGTATAACGTAACGTTTTAAAAAATGACTTTCCATTGCCGGTTTATAAGGCAACATAGAAAGTCATTACTTTTTATATTAATTTAGAATATCATATAATAATGAAAATACCTGATAATACGAACATACAGAGCATAGATCTGAGAATGAAGGACCTTGAAAATTCTTTGCACTTTTATTCTCATTTGCTCGGGTTTAAAATAATAGAACAAAAAGAAAACAATGCAGTTTTATCGGCGACCGGAAAAGCGCCGTACATAATCAAATTGGTTGAAGATAAAACAGCGAAATTCGCTCACAGAGATAATACCGGCTTGTACCATGTTGCAATAAAACTGCCAAGCCGTAAAGAGCTGGCAAGAGTATTCCTGAGGCTTTTCGACAACAATGTAAAATTTCATGGTTTTTCGGACCACCTTGTAAGCGAAGCTGTTTATTTAGCCGACCCCGATGAAAACGGAGTTGAGCTTTATATAGATAAACCTCGTGAGCAGTGGGTGTGGCGCATGGGCGAAGTGCAGATGTCGACTTTACCGCTTGACCTTTCAGTGATAACCAGTGAGCTTGACGATAAAGGCGTTTGGAATGGAATCCACCATGATACCGTAATAGGGCACATTCATCTGAAAGTGTCGGACCTTTTGAAAGCTGAGAAGTTTTACAGCAATCTGCTGGGATTTAACATAACAACGGCAAGTTACCCGGGCGCGTTGTTCATGTCGGCAGGCGGATACCATCATCATATCGGCGCTAACATATGGCATTCGAAAAAAGGCTCTCCCCCGCCGGAAAATGCGATTGGATTAATTAGCTATACTATAAACATTCCCGATGAGAATTATCTTGATGAGATAGTAAAATCGGCAAAGGAAGCCAACCTGTTTATAGAACAAAATAGCGATTCAAATTACGTGATTAAGGATTTCGATAGTAATAAAATTAAGTTAACTTTGTAATAGTAAGGGGCGTCTGCATGACGAATGTGCAGGCGTTAGCCCTTTCAAAAAATAGAGTTAGTGAAAGTCGAAATAGTAAATTACGATCCTGCCTGGCCGGATTTATACATCAAAGAAAAGAATAAGATATTAGCATCGTGCGGCGATAAGGTTCATACAATAAAACACATCGGCAGCACTTCGGTCCCGGGGCTTGGCGCAAAGCCAATTATAGACATTTTACTAGGAGTAAAAATTCTGAGCGATGCCGATGATATCATACCGTTGATGCAAAACCTCGGATATACATATAAATCAGCTTTTGAAGACGTCATGCCTTACCGAAGATATTTCACAATACCTGATAAATATCATGTTCATACCGTTGTAACCGGCAGCCCATTCTGGAAACGGCATTTGAATTTCAGAAATTATCTCAGGGTTCATGATGATGTTCGGGATAATTACTATAGACTGAAAGCAGAGCTGGCAAAAAAAGAATGGGATGACCGAAATGATTATGCATTCGCAAAGACAGATTTTATAAGAGACATTGAAATAAAAGCGGCTAAATACTTTAATAATGAATGACAGGATAATTGTTAGCATTTGCGGGCCATCGGGCAGCGGGAAATCGATCCTTGCAAAAGAAATAGTTAAGTCGATTGGCAGAGACATGGCCGTAAGAATACCGGGGGACAGTTTTCTCAAATCCTCAAAGTATGAAACGTTCCAGGATTTCATTTTCTCTCCTTTTCAATATGACTGGAAGCTTGTCGAAGAAATTCTCTCGCCAAGGCTTGGGACCGAAGTTCATGCCCCTCTTTACGATTTCCAAAAATACAAAAGAGTAAATAAAACAGGAGGGGCAAGTTTAAACATCAGGAGATATCTGATAATTGACAGTATCATCCCTTACCCTAACGCTGATTTCACATTTCTTCTTTCCACAGGCGCTGAAGCCAGAAAAAGCCGTCTTAAAGAAAGGGATAAGAGATGGAACACAAATGTTATTTCAAACTGGAAAAAACTTGAGCTGACCTACGGACTAATGAAAAATTCAAAGAAGCATATTCATTTAACGCTGAAGGGTGAAAATGATATGAATGAAAATGTGGAAGCGGGCATAAATTTCCTGAAGGCAAGAAAAGTGTTAGGGTAAACTTTAAGGAGTCCTAAGTTGACGTTTGGAAATTAGTTTTAGATGATATGCCTTTCGTGCTACGACTTCCTGTCGTGGCACGAGTATTTTTTATGGCATCTTCAGTTGGATTCCCGCTTTCGCGGGAATTTCGGCGTTGAAGCATATCATTTAACGCTGAAGGGTGAAATGAAATGGACGAGAACGTTAACGCCGCAATAAATTTTTTGAAGTCGAGGAAAGTGTTAGATTAGATATATTACTTTCAAATCACTGTAGCCGCCTGCCTGTTTACCTGCCTATGGCATGGCTGAAGTCAGTCAACTTTTAGGTTTCGAAATAAAGCGCATCCTGAAGACTGCGGTTACAAAGATTCCATAACAGATATTACATCTTGCCGTTCCAGTTAACTTCTTTACATCCTGTAAACGCACTTAATTCAGTAACTTTTTCCCGCAAATCCTCTTTGAGCTGCACTGACATTAGTTTCTTGCCTTCAGGAAAATAATTTATAATTTCGAATTTTCCGGTTTGACGGATTGCTTTGGCGTCAAGCCTGCCGATGAATTTATTTCCATATAATACCGGCATGCAGTAATATCCAAATTTTCTTTTTGACGCGGGGAGGTAAAATTCAACAGTATAATCGAAGTCAAAAATATTCTTAGTTCGCTTTCTTTGTATTATTAAATTATCAAACGGCGAAAGAATGTGGAGCAGGGATGATCCTTCACCGTTTTTAATGCGCTTAAAATTCTTTTCCGTCGAAAAATAGGTTTCGCTCTCTATTCCTTTTATTTTTAGCTCAACAATTTTATTCTCTTCCTTTAATTTGTTGATAACGCTTTTCAGAATTTTAGAGTTATTATTTCTCAGATATTTAATTTCTTTTTCCGCCGCAAATCCGTATGAGTTTATCGCGCTTAGGACCATATGTTCGTGAAATTCCTCATCCGTAGGAACAGTCGTATCTATTTCTTTCGGAAGCACATTTTCTGTAAGGTCATACACTTTCTGGAAGCCTTTTCTCGAGGCAATCATTAATATACCTTCATGAAAAAGGTGCTGGAGCGCGTTTTTCGCGGGCTTCCAGTCCCACCAGCCGCCGCTTTTTTTTCCGTCATGTTCAAAGTCCCTTGATTGTAGCGGTCCTTCGGCTTTTATTCTGTCCAATACAAATTTCACAATTTTCCTATTCTTCTTCGCCCAAGCCTCGTGATTTTTTCTGTATTTATCCTGCCTGTAGTACGAAAACCTGTAATCTTTCATCGGCAAAAAAGCGGCGGCATGGCTCCAGTATTCAAATATCTTCTTATCTATTTCCAGCAACTCGTCAAGCATAGTTTTTGTGTAAGCAGGCATTCTGGTCCATAAAATGTGATGGTGAGCGCGCTCTACAATTGATATAGTATCTATCTGAACATAACCGATCGCCTCGATTATTTTAAGTAAATCCTTTTTGGTTTTCCCGCCAGATACGTCATGCAGTTTCTGATTTTGTAAGGCAAGAAATCTGGCTTCATTAATTGAAATCAGCATTTTTCTCCAGGTGAATTTTCAGGTTGTTAGTCATAAAACCAACAACGGCAATTAGTTACTTATGGTCCAAAAGATACTCGTTTAGCTTTGTTTCTTCATAATCGCCGTCTTCGCCGGGGTAGCGTAAAATATCGTCGTACTTTCCGGTTTGTTTAGCAATCGACCATATTATGCTCTCGCCTGCCGGAAGAACATCAGGCTGCACCCTGTAAACAGAATCTTTGAATGCAACGGAAGCGTTCACAAACTGCCACCCGCTGTCATTAAACATATTGATCAGGTCGTTAAGAAAAAGAGCGTTCAGAAGCGAATGATGAATGAGCATAGTGTTTGGAATTTCTCTTCCAAGCGCTTTTAGCTCTAAATCGTGATAAAACTTAGCCCGCTCCATCATATGCTGAAGATAGAACTGTTTATAAGGGGTAATATCGGCGTTAGGATTTTCTTCCAGCGCCTTTTTCATCCTGCCGTCAACGTACCAATCCGAAGCGTCGATGGCCACGCATCCGTTTTTATATCCAAGCGATTTCAAAAAGTCCCTGAAGCCGTCGCGTTTTTCTTTTGTATCCCCTTCTTTCAGGAACGGGTACCGGTAAAGCCTGGAAAAATTTTTGAAGCCTCTGATTATCGAATCGCATCGTAAAAAATCATTTTCATAATCTTCAAGAGAGATTTTTTTTGAATGAAAATAAGAATGTGAATAAGAGTGATTACATATCATGTGCCCCTCTTCATCCCATCTTGAAACGAGAGCTCTGCCGCTATCGTTATCTATCCTCATGCCGCAAACGAATAACGCCGCCTGCAGGTTGTGTTTCTTCAGCGTCTCAAGTATCTTTTCGTTACGTTCTTTCCAGCTCATCAGTGGCGTGTCGTAAGTATTCGGATCATCCATAGTAATGCAAAGCGTCGGGCCCGATTGAGCGTACACATTGCATAATAAGAACAGCGATAAAAGAAAGACGAGTTTATAATTCATTTAGTTATTAAATTGTATTGTTTGGTTAATATTAATACTAATTTTACAAAAAGACTTTAATAAAGTCATTTTTCTGGTCAACGTCTGAATTTATCCCAATGAAAAACAATTTTGCAAAAAGCATTACGATAGCCTCGGGAGGATTCATAGTCCTGCTTTTTGTTGTAGTGCAATCTCCGGTGATAGGCGGCCGCTTTTCATACCTGCCGGTTTTCCTTATGCCGGCGGTTATTGCCGCTGCAATGATGCTGGTCGCCACTTTTATATATGATGTTATAAAGAAAACAAAGCTGTCCGTAAATTTTCTGCTCTTGCTTGTCGTACTTCTCGGAGCATTCTGGCTAGGGCTGAAAATCATAGATATGCAAATAGACGCAACAAAGAACGCTTCTGAAACCGTAATTGTTGCGCTGGATAAATATTATGCCGATAATAACTCTTACCCTGAAAAGCTGCCGGAATTAGAGCCCAAGTACCTTGATGACGTGCCCAAAAGCAAGTTAGGCGTTATAAGAACCGATTTTGATTACAACACAATGAGTGACAAAAATGACTATAGGCTGAGCTTTAGCGAATTATTTAACACAAGATGGACATTTATTAAAAGCAGGGAGAGCTGGATGATGGACAAATAATTATTTGCCGGAAAAAATCCTAAGTTTCTTCACAAGTTCATCTGATATATCGCCGGCATATGTCCCGAATGCATCAACAATAACCCCCTTCTCTCCTTTCTTTGATTCTATTGCATATATTACTTCTTCATCATCCGGGTTGCTGTTCCCCTCAAATCTATATACTTCAACGATCTCAAAATCATCCGGCCTAAGCGAAATACTCTGCTCGCTGCATTCAATTCCATCGCCATTTATATTAAAGCTGTTAGTGAATCCCCTTTTGCCGAGGTCATTCAAAGCTTCGGTTACTGTTTCGTAAGTATGCATTTATTTAATCTACTGTAGATTTCGACAATTGTTCTTTTTCTTTATTTGCTGCCACAGCGAAATAATAAAAGTATCTGTCAAGAGATTCAAGTTCAGCATCATGATTGGCATATTTTTCCGGTTCTAACATGAGACTACAAAATATTTCTCTGCTTCGGCATATTTCTTTACGTCTCCCTTTCCATCTTTCGTCTTCAAGAGTCAGGTCAAAAAGCTCAAGTGCACGCTCAAAGGCAGCCTGATATTTCTCTGAATCATTTTTTCTATACCATCTTATTGAGCGGTAAACTTCGCTCCCAACGTTTGCTAATTGGACCATAAGCGAATAAGTAAACCATTTTCCTGATATGAATAACTCTTTATGATGAATTGTCATCTTTAACTTATCAATTCGTTGACGATCTCTATTATTTTCATTCGTATTTCTTGATCTTCTACGCCTCTTGTCCTATTTTGCCTCGGTCTAACATTAATCATTGAATCAAACTCTACTCTTTCTTCTTTAGCGACATTATACATTATATTAATTCCCCAAAGATTTTCCTGCTTAGAGCCTTTGTCGAGAAGCGCAAATTCCTCGTCTGCATGCATTTGAGCGCCCACTGCCATAATCCTTTGCTCAATATCCACAACTGCCTTAATCATATCATCAAAAAAATCGTTTCCTAAATCTTTAAGCTCTTCGAGTGAAATCTTTTCACTAATGATTTCCATCCTTATTTACCCCAGTTATTAGCCAGCCGGCGCATGACAATAAGCTGTCCTATGTGATAACCTGCATGATCAACAACCTGCAGAACTTCTCTAAAGATTGTCTGCCCGCTGCCGTGCGCAATCGGCGCAAACAGGTCGGTTTTTGGATCGTTAACAATTTTTTTAAGAATGTCCAGATCCTCCTCGCATTGTTTAAGGGACTGGTCCCACATTTTCTTGGTAGCTTTAACGCCCGGTTCTGGCCAATATTCTTTTGGCCATTCCAATTCTTTGTAATTAGCATTATGAATGAAATCTATCATATCAATTTGGGAAATTCGGATATGCTCAAGCATATCCCAAAACGAATACGGTAACCCGCCCGGCTTTTGGTTGATAAGCTCTTCGGGAAGATCTTTTACAGCATCCGGCAAAAGC
The DNA here is from genome assembly GCA_963816535.1 of uncultured Ignavibacteria bacterium. Lineage (GTDB taxonomy): Bacteria > Bacteroidota > Ignavibacteria > Tepidaquicellales > OLB5 > CAWFKW01. The sequence continues at coordinate 745,685 of CAWFKW010000003.1, forward strand.
ATGTGTGTATGCAATTTTTCCAGGTAATTTATTAAATGCTCGCGTAATGCTTTATCTGAGTCCATGATTCCTCCGATTTAAGTTAGATTAACTAAACTTGAATAACTCCCGGACTGAATTTAGGCATATCGGGATTATTGTTTGCAAGCTCTATGCAATATGAAACAGTTTTTCTTGTGTTGGCAGGGTCAATAATACCGTCAACCCAAAGCCTGGAAGCGGCATGAAGCGGGTCGGCATGCGCCTCATAGCTGTCCTGAATTTCTTTGAGCAATTTTTTCTCGGCTTCAGGCGTAATTTTATTGCCTTCTTTTTCAAGCTGCTTTTCCCGGATACCAAGCAGTACATTGCTTGCCTGGGCGCCGCCCATAACTGCAATAGAAGCTGTTGGATATGCAAAAATAAAACGCGGGTCGTATGCTTTGCCGCACATTGCATAGTTGCCTGCGCCGTAACTGTTGCCGACTATAATAGTTATTTTAGGCACAACTGAATTTGCAACTGCGTTAACCATCTTAGCTCCGTCTTTAATTATGCCTCCCTGCTCGGCACGTGAGCCAACCATGAATCCTGTAACATCCTGAAGGAACAAAAGCGGAATTTTCTTCTGGTTGCAGTTCATTATAAAGCGCGCGCCTTTATCTGCGCTATCGGAATATATCACGCCGCCAACCTGCATTTCACCTGCGCCTTTTGCCGTTGTGGTCTTGGAAACGGTGCGCTGGTTAGCGACTATTCCAACTGACCAGCCGTTTATTCGGGCATAAGCAGTAATAATTGTTTTACCATACCCGGCTTTATATTCATCAATTTCCGAGCCATCGGTAATTCTCGCGATCAGTTCAAACATGTCATAAGGCTTTGCCCTGTCGCGCGGAATGACGCTGTAAATTTCTTTTTCCGGATAGAGCGGTTCAACAGATTCAATTTTATCAAAACCTGCTTTTTCATTATGTCCGAATTTGCTTACCAGATGACGAATGGTTTCAAGGCATTCTTCATCGCTCTTCATCTTATAATCAGTAACGCCGGAAATTTCAGAGTGCACCATAGCGCCGCCGAGAAGCTCGTTTTCAATATCTTCGCCAATGGCGGCTTTAACCAAATGTGAGCCTGCCAGGAACACGCTGCCGGTACCTTCTACAATTAACGCCTCATCGCTCATAATGGGCAGGTAAGCGCCCCCTGCGACGCACGGACCCATTATAGCCGCTATTTGCGGAATACCCATAGAACTCATAACCGCGTTGTTACGGAAAATGCGCCCGAAATGTTCTTTGTCGGGGAAAATATCTTCCTGAAGCGGAAGGAAAACTCCCGCTGAATCTACCAAATATATTATCGGCAACTTATTTTCTATAGATATTTCCTGAGCGCGCAGATTTTTTTTGCATGTGATGGGAAACCAAGCGCCTGCTTTGACGGTGGCATCGTTGGCAACAATAACGCAATCGCGGCCATGTATTTTCCCGATGCCGAAAATCGTGCCTGAGGAAGGCGCGCCGCCGTATTCCTCGTACATGCCATGGGCCGTGAAAAGCCCTATTTCCATGAAATAAGAATCTTTATCAACGAGAAGATTAATTCTTTCACGGCAATGAAGCTTCTTGCGTTTATGGAGCTTTTCAATTTCTTTTTCGCCGCCGCCAATCATGATCTTATCGGCCGTACCTTCAAGCTTGCGCAGAAGATTTTTCATCGAATCTTCACGCTCGTGAAATCTGTTATCCTGTTTTATGTTTGATTTGATTATTGCGATAATATTACCCCGTTTTTAGAAGATTTTTGTATAGAGTCACAAAGTTAAAGAAATAGACGGTAAGAATCTATGAAAAATTAGTTTTAGGATATAAAAGCTTGACTCCCTCCCCTTCGGGGAGGGAAAGCGCACCCATGGTGCGCAGGGTGGGGTTATAAAAAAAGGGACGCATTTCTGCGCCCCCATGAAGAATACATCTAACTAGTTGAGCAAACTTCTAACTGTTTTTTTCTAATCACAAACTCTGACAAAATGGATTCCCGCCTTTGCGGGAATGGGATCACGCGCATTTCTGCGCCCCCATGAAGAATACATCTAACTAGTTGAGCAAACTTCTAACTGTTTTTTTCTAATCACAAACTCTGACAAAATGGATTCCCGCCTTTGCGGGAATGGGATCACGCGCATTTCTGCGCCCCTCGTGAAGAATACATCTAACTGGTTTGGAAACTCTAACCCTAAAATTAAACCTTATAAAACTTTTAATTGTTAATTGCTGGTTGCTAATTGTTAATTGTCTTTAAGCGTACTGCTTATTAGCCTCAGTCATGTATATCGGCTTATCTGCTCCCAAAATTACTTCTTTAGTTATAATGCACTTTGTTACATCCTGTTTGGAAGGAAGCTTGTACATTATATCGATCATAATTTCTTCGAGAATAGAACGAAGCGCTCTTGCGCCGGTGTTCTTTGTTATTGCTTTTTTAACCACCTCTTTCAACGCATCTTCTTCGAATTCAAGGTCGACGCCTTCCATCCTGAAGAGCTTTTTATATTGGCGGATAATAGCATTCTTCGGCTCTGTTAGTATAAGCATCAGAGCTTCCTCGCTTAGCGAGTGTAATACAGCGCAAATAGGAAGTCTTCCGGTGAATTCAGGGATAAGTCCGAACTTTATCAGATCATCCGGTTCAACCTGCGCCATAGTTTCATCGTATTTCTTTGTCTTCTTGCTGACAATTTCATTGCCGAAACCGATAGAAGCCTGCGATACCCTGTGCTGAATAACTTTTTCAAGCCCGTCAAATGCGCCGCCGCAAACGAATAAAATATTCTTTGTGTTAATGCTTATCAGCGGTTGCTCGGGGTGTTTGCGACCGCCTTTAGGCGGTACGTTAGCGGTTGTGCCTTCTATAATTTTTAATAAAGCCTGCTGAACGCCTTCGCCTGAAACATCGCGGGTGATGGAAGCGCTATCCGACTTTCTGGAGATCTTGTCAATTTCATCAATGTAAACAATGCCTCTCTCGGCGCGTTTAACATCATAGTTTGCCGATTGAAGAAGGTGGACCAAAATTGTTTCGACATCATCGCCTACATAACCGGCTTCGGTCAAAGTTGTTGCATCTGCAATCGCGAAAGGCACGTCAAGCATTCTGGCAAGCGTTTGAGCAAGGAATGTTTTTCCGCTGCCCGTAGGGCCTATTAAAAGAATATTGCTCTTTTCAATTTCAACGTCATCAACGTAGCTGAATTCGTTTGAATCAATTCTCTTGTAATGATTATAAACCGCGACAGACAAAACTTTCTTCGCTTTATCCTGCCCGATAACATACTGGTCCAAAAACTTTTTTATTATTTCGGGAGTGAGCTCGTTGCGGGTTGGCGTGCCTTTGTTTATGCTTGAGGCGGCGCTCTGCTTGATGATGGTCATAGCGTTGGTTATGCACATATCGCAGATGTAAACCTTCTTGCCAACATAGTTGGAAGGGCCTGCGATCATGCTGGTAACCTTGTTAGCGCTCCTTCCGCAAAATGAGCAGATGGGAGTGTTAATGTTTTTTATGTTGCTTCCGCCTGTTGTTTTTGTAGACATATGTTATAAAAAATTTAAGCTGATCAGCCTGTACCTGGTGCGAGATAAGGGAGTCGAACCCATACCCCTTTCGGGACTGGATCCTAAGTCCAGCGCGTCTGCCAGTTCCGCCAATCTCGCGAAATATCATAAAGAACTAATCAAACTTAAACATTTAAAAATAAAAAGTCAAGAGTCAAATCTCTTTAAAAATAATGCAGTTAGACATTTTCTTTAAAGATAATTATTAGATGTAACCCTTTAACTATAATTTTTTTGAAGATTATTTGCTTTCAAAAAGTCGGCGCGACTGGATTTGAACCAGCGACCCCCACTACCCCAAAGTGGTGCGCTACCGGGCTGCGCCACGCGCCGTGTTGTATCCGGTTGTGTGTTTCAGGTCAAGTACAAACTTAACTATTAATAACAAACAAAAAAATACCCGAATCAATGAGCAATTAACAATGGGCAATTAGCAATGAATAATGATGAATACGCAATTAGCAATTGGCAATGGGATTATGATTACGAATGTTCCAGTGAAAAAATTAAGAGATGATAATTGTTTTTTTATTCTTTTTCTCTTCTTGTTTCTCTTATTCTTCTTTTGATTATATAGACCTGAAAATTAAATTGTCCCCAGGGACAAATTATATTTCAACTGGTCAGACGAATTGCACGCCTCTCTATGCAATCGCCGACAAAGGCGAAAAGTAATAACCCCCCCATAGAAGGTCCGGCGCATACGACAGAATGAATGTCTAAAATTTATTTGTTAGTATTGAAAGGACAGGAATATTTCAAAATCTCAAATCTCAAATCGCACTACTCATCGTCAAGTTGATTATATAATTCTTCGAGGAATTTTCTTATCTCTCTCAGATCTTCTATGGATTTGTTTTCACCTTCAGCTCCAGCAGATTCGCCTGAACCGCCGTCAAAAAGGCTGAGTTCGTTCGCTTTTTGGGTTTCTACGTCCACCATTTTCATCTCTGAATCGATCTTCAGCGGTTCATCGCTGTTAACGTTATAATTCTTGAGAATCTTCTTGGCGCCTTCTATTGTGTACTTTTCTTCCTTTAATAGCTTCTTTATGAGCAATATCAGCTTAATATCTTTGTTTGTGTAAATTCTATTACCCGAAGAATTTTTTGCCGGCTTAAGCAGGTCAAACTCAGTCTCCCAATACCTGAGCACGTATTGCTCTAAGTCTGTGATTCTGCTCACCTCGCTAATCGAGTAATACAATTTCTTCATTGAAAAATTCTTCATAGCCATAGATTTGTTTCTTATGTTTTAATTCAAAAATACTTATATTCTTAATACTTTTCAACTGGTTCTATTAAAATACTTTATTAATTCGGTTTAGTCAATAGCAAATGAAAGAAGTTAGGGTGAGATTTGCCCCATCTCCTACAGGATTTTTGCATGTTGGAGGCGCGAGAACAGCTATTTTTAACTGGCTTTTTGCGAAAAATCAGGGAGGTAAGTTCCTTCTCAGAATTGAAGATACCGATCCTGAACGCTCGAAAAGCGAGCTCTCGGCGCAAATAGTCAGGAGTATGGAGTGGCTCGAGATGCGCTCAGATGAACAGGTGGTCTACCAGTCTGATAACATAAGCAGGTATAAGGAGGTTGTAAAGCAGCTTGTGGAGTCAGGGAAGGCTTACTACGCTTTTGAGTCGGCTCAGGAACTGGAATTGAAAAGAAAAGAAGCGCAGGCATTGAAGAAACCGTTAAAATATGACCGTACTTCGTTAAGGCTGGATAAGGAAACCATAGCCGGTTATCTAAATGAAGGCAGAGCCCATACAGTGAGATTCCTTGTCGAAGACGGGACCACTGTTTTTGACGACATAGTACACGGTGAGACTGTTTTTCAGAATACTGAGATCGACGATTTTGTAATTCTGCGCGCCGACGGGTCGCCTATCTACCAGCTTGCGGTTGTTGTTGACGACCACGATATGAACATATCGCATGTTATAAGAGGCGATGACCACTTATCAAACACCCCTAAGCAAATCCTTATATACCGCGCCCTGGGCTGGGAGGCGCCGCGCTTCGCCCATTTACCGATGATACTGGACGAACAGAAGAAAAAACTCTCAAAAAGAAGAGATACTGTTTCAGTCGAAGAGTTCAAAGAACAGGGTTACCTTCCCGAAGCGCTTTTTAATTTTCTGACTTTGCTGGGATTTGCGCCCGAAAAAAATAAAGAGATCGTCTTGAAAGACGAACTTATTAAAGAATTTACATTTGACAGGATTAATAGGAAATCAGCGGTGTTTGATATGGCCAAGCTGAGATGGATAAATTCTGAATATATAAGATCGGCGGACCCTGAAGTTATCTCCGCCTTAATAAAAGAGAAGGTGGAAACTTCAGAGCTTGTTAGCGAAGCCGATGCAGGTAAGATCGAGAATAAATATATTTTATCGTTCGTGAAGCTGATGAAGGAAAGAGCTTCCACCATAAACGATTTTATTGAGCTTGGAAAATATTTTTTTATCGAACCTTCAGGATATGATGAAAAAGGGCTTGAGAAAAACTGGAACGAAAATACGAGGCGCTTGCTTGGAGAATACTCGGAGATATTAAGAAAAATCTCAGCGGAAGAGTTCAGCGCCGCTTCGCTGGAAAAAAGTCTCAGGGATTTCGCTGAATCAAAGAATATAAAACCGGCGATATTAATCCACTCAGCAAGGCTTGCTTTAACGGGAAGTAATATTAGCCCGGGGATATTTGAGTTAATGGAGGCGCTTGGAAAAGAAAGGGTCTTAAAAAGGATAGAAAATCTTATCAGTTTTGCTTAATTTTGAAAATGTAAATCGCACATTGAAAACAATTCTCTGCCATTTTTTTGAAACGGTGACATTTCAGCTGTTCCGGATTTATCACACTAGTTAAAATCCGAAATTCACATTTTAAGCCAAAATGACTATTAAGAATTCTCTAATATTATTATTTACCGCTCTGGCTCTTTCTCCAGTAAGAGCTCCTTCTCAGAATTGGGAATTTGTGGGAGGAGTAAGCGCCGCTATCGGACCGTACGCTTCAATTTCAGTTTATGGCCCCAACAGCCTAATAGCTGCAGGGGGTACAAACGGAAATCCGTATATTGCGCGCTCAACTAACGGAGGCGCTAACTTCACAGACCTGGGAAAGACCGGATTCTTGCTCGAATTATATTGCGTATGGGCCGTAAATAGCGATACGATATATGCCGGGGACGGAGGCAATGCCGGCGGTACAGGTGGAAATGCTCACGTATACCGAACAACCAATGGCGGAGCATCGTGGTCTGTTTTGTTTTCTACCGGCGGCAATTCAGGATTTATTAACGGAATTGTATTTTCGAGAACCCACCCGCTTGTCGGAATTGCGCTCAGCGACCCGCCTTCAGGAACAGGTAATTTCTGGCTTCAGAAAACCACAGACGGCGGCGCAACATGGACGCTTCAGCATCCTTCAACCGGCGTTTCAGGATTAATTGGAAATCAGAACTCCGTAGTGATAACTGACATTAACCATTACGGATTCGGAACCGGGCAGCTAAGCGGTGCGGGAGTTTCTTATGTAATTTATACTTCTGATGGCGGCTCAACATGGCAAACCAGGCAGGTCGCTCCAGCGCCCTATTGTTCGGCGTTTGCCATGTCTTCGGACTGGACAACAGGTATAGCGGCAGGAAGCAACTCACTGCCATTAATTGCGCGAACTACAGACGGCTGCGCCAGCTTTGCAAATGTTATTGGCGATACATCAATGTCGGTTAATCCTGTATCAAAATGGGTCTACGGGACGCAGCAGGTTTATATCGGAACATTTCTTGGCGCAAACGGCGTAATATCGCAGAGTTCAGACGGGGGTTTAACATGGAGCATCATGAGTTCCAGCGGTTCGGCCGGAGTAAAACATCTGGACCTGGTTTACGACAGCCTTTCAACGCTTCTTCATGCATACGCCATTTGCAGCGACCAGAGCATATTACAATTGGTCACAAATATCATCGGGATCGATCCGACAGGCACAAACGTGCCTGCCAAGTACTCCCTGCAACAGAATTATCCGAATCCGTTCAATCCATCGACAAACATAAAATATGCTTTGCCAAAAAGTTCTTATGTAACTTTGAAGATATACGATATGTTGGGTCGTGTAGTAAAGACTGTCGTGAATTCATACCAAAATACTGGCAGTTATATTGATCATGTTGACGTTTCAGGTCTCGCTTCAGGCATCTACTTTTATACGATTATGGCGGGAGATTTCACAGAAACAAAAAAAATGGTTCTTATAAAGTGACATGATTCTGTTTAGATTTCTCATGCAAATATGAAATGAGAGTAAAAATCCCTAAATTTAGCCTGCTTTTATATTGTTCTTGCTTTTTAGCGCTTCAATAATTACTTTTGGCTCGTTACATAATTTATTTGGCTTTACAAACGGAGTTTAATTAATATTTTTGCAAAACTGCTTAAGAACCTTTATCATTGTGGTTTTGTTTTATGTATTGTTAAGTTATTTTTATTTACGCATTTTAAAAATCATAATTACATTTATTAAATTAATTTAGGGAGTACTCAAGAGATGAAAAAAGTAATATTAGCTGTTCTTTCACTTTTCTTTGTCGCCACAGGCAGTTTGTTTGCCCAATCATGGACGGCGCAAACAGCCCCCGCCGGAACCTCAGGCGGATTAAACGGCGCATGGGCGTGCGATGAAAACGTTGTTTGGATGTGCGGGCCGGGCGGAGTTGTTTGCAGAACCACAAACGGCGGAACAACATGGACAATGGTTAACACCGGTCTTGCCGGAAATGATTTTTATACAATAGCCGCAATTGACGCTAATACGGCAGAAGCCGGAGCAGGCGACGGCGGTATGTGGAGAACAACAAACGGCGGAACAAGCTGGACTTTCCAGGCTTTGACACCGACCCCGCAGTTTATGGACGTAGTTCATTTCTTCGATGCAAATAATGGTTTTGCACTGAGCGATCCGGCCGCAGCAGCAGGTTTGTGGCTTTATTACATCACTACGGATGGCGGAGCAACATGGACTGCCGGCGCAAACCGTCCTGCAAACATTGCGGGCGAAGCCGGATGGAACGGCTCATATGCCGCTGTTGATACCGGGCACATATGGTGGGGAACAAATTCTACAAAGATATACCATGGCGGATTCAGAGGACCGATTACTGGCGCTTCTTCTCCGGGAGCTTATTCGTTCTGTATGGGATTCAACGATATGAACACGGGTATTGCAGGTATGGTAACCGCAACTCCGACAGTTCTCCCGTTAGCTCTTTCTACAAACGGCGGATCAACATGGACTGCGACATCTTATACTCCTGCAGGTGTTCCTTACGCTATGAAAGTTGTTCCGGGATCGAACTACGGATGGTACGGTTCCCAGAATGTGTACAGAACAACCAACGTTGGAGCGCCCACAACATGGACATCGCAGCTGACTTTGTCAACCACTAACCTCTGCTATTCTATAACAATGTTGAATGTAAATACAGGTTGGTGCGGAACGCAGACAGGACAGATATACAAATATCATGATATAGTCGGAATCGACCCGAACAATACAAGCGTTCCCAAGAATTTCAGCCTGATGCAGAATTATCCAAACCCGTTCAACCCGACTACCAATATCAGGTATTCGATTCCGGTTGCTTCACAGGTTTCGATAAAGATCTATGATGCGCTTGGAAATGAAGTGAGGACTTTAGTTAATGAATACAGAAGCGTTGGAAATTACGTTGAATCATTCGACGCATCGAACCTTGCTTCAGGTATTTATTTCTATACTTTGCACGCAGGAGACTACGTACAGACAAAGAAAATGTCATTGATCAAGTAAGATATATAAGCGAATTTTTTATAAAAGGCCCCGCTGAAAAGCGGGGCTTTTTTTATGCAACCCCACTCTACCCTCCCCGAAGTGAAGGGTAAAAACGAAACACTGCCCGGCTTTATTATAATTATTGGATAGTGGTGTCAGGAGTTTCCTCCTGACACGCGTCAGGCCAACAGACCTGAACGCAACGGGTAAACCCCACCCTGCCCTCCCCAAAGGGGAGGGTGAAAACGGAACACCGCCACGGTATGGGCCCTCCCTGGGCCGGTAAACGCCACGCCCTATAGCGACTGCCCCCATTATCAGGTAAGGAGCATTATATACTGCGTTGTAAAGTTAAGATTTATTCGGCAAATTGTACAAGCTTCAGAAAATGAACGTTCCACATAAGGAGTACCTATAAATGAAAACAATTATATTAGGTGTTCTTGTAATTTTCCTTTTCAATTCAGAAAATTTATCGGCTCAGACATGGAGTCCGCAATCAGCCCCCGCAGGGACAGCAAACGGATTAAACGGTGCGTGGGCATGCGATGCCAATGTAGTTTGGATGTGCGGGCCATCCGGAGTAGTTATAAGAACTACTAACGGCGGTATAACCTGGACAATGGCAAATAACGGACTGGCAGGATATGATTTCTATACAATTGCCGCAACAGACGCAAATACAGCAGAAGCCGGCGGGGGCGACGGCAGCATGTGGCGAACAACCAACGGCGGAAGCGCCTGGATTCGGCAAATCCTGACGCCAACGCCTGTATTTATGGATGTAATTCATTTCTTTGATTCAAACACCGGGTTTGCGCTCAGCGACCCAGCCCCTTCTGCGGGATTATGGCTTTATTACATTACAACGGATGCTGGGGCTAACTGGTCGGCCGGAGCTAACCGTCCACCCAATATAGCCGGAGAATACGGTTATAACGGATCTTATTCCGCGCTTGATACCGGCCATATCTGGTGGGGAACAAACGTTTCTAGAATCTGGAAAGGAAGCCTTAGGGGGCCATATACGCCGGAACCGACTAATCCGGCTTTTTCATTCTCCGTAGGATTCAATGACGCTCTTACAGGACTGGCCGGACTTGCCACGATTGCACGCACGACAGATGGAGGAGCTACGTGGACATCCATTGGATTTACTCCTGACGGAAATCCTTACGCGATGAAATATGTTCCGGGCACGGGTTTTTGCTGGCTGGGATCACAGACTATTTACAGAACGGCGAATAGTGGCGACTCGTGGAATATACAGCTGACATTATCAGCTGCAAACAACTGCCAGTGTTTAACAATGGTTAATGTTAACACCGGCTGGGCCGGAACGCACATGGGACAGATATTTAAGTATCATGATATTGTAGGTATCGACCCGAACAATACGAGCGTTCCTCAGAATTTCAGCCTGATGCAGAATTATCCGAACCCGTTCAACCCGACTACCAATATCAGGTATTCGATTCCGGTTGCATCACAGGTTTCGATAAAGATATACGATGCACTTGGAAATGAAGTGAGGACTTTAGTTAATGAATACAGAAGCGTTGGAAACAACGTTGAATCATTCAGCGCATCAAACCTTGCTTCAGGTATTTATTTCTATACTCTGCGCGCAGGCGACTATGTGCAGACAAAGAAAATGGCGTTGATAAAGTAATATATAAGCGAATTTTTTATAAAAGGCCCGCTGAAAAGCGGGGCTTTTTTTATGCAACCCCACCCTACCCTCCCCGAAGGGAAGGTAAAAACGAAACACTGCCCGGCTTTATTATAATTATTGCTTTCGTTTCCCGCTTATCCGCCTTTGGCGGGCGGGATCGTGGACTTAGATAAGGAGAGGGAGGTGGTTTGAAAAACTTACGTTTTCCCCCTATCAGGCTTGCCTGCCTCAGGCAGGGGAATATTTCACACCTCCCCCTACCAGAGGCGGGCAAGCCTACACCCTCCTGTGAGGAGGGACTAACAAATCACATTATGGGTTGTGTAAGGAGTTCCTCCTGACACACGTCAGGTCAACAGACCTGACGAAACGAATAAAAAGTCCCATACTGGAGTTTGTGACTTAGAATTACATTCATCAGACAACAATCTCGGGAACAGATCCGCCACTAAATAAAAAGGGCGTTCTTTTGAACGCCCCTGCGGAAAACATATAAATATAAAATATCAGAATAACTTTTCAAGAATATATTGTTTTACATTATCCCTGTTAATTCTCTCCTGTTTCATGGAATCGCGGTCGCGAATTGTAACAGTGTTGTCCTTTAGAGTATCATAGTCAACTGTTACGCAAAACGGCGTGCCGCACTCATCCTGCCTCCGGTATCTTCTTCCAACCGCGCCGGATTCATCATAAAATACTTTGAACGAATTCTGCAGGTCACCCGTGATCTTGCGGGCAACTTCCTGCAATCCGTCTTTATTAACGAGAGGGAACACGGCGCACTTAAGCGGCGCGAGCTTCGGGTGGAATCTAAGCACGGTCCTTTTTTCAGATTTCCCGTCAGCTGTTGGCGCCTCATCCTCATCAAACGCATTGCATAGGAACGCCATAAGTCCGCGCGACGCGCCAGCTGAAGTTTCAATGACAAATGGAATGAACCGTTCCTTTGTTTGTTCGTCAAAATATTCCAGTTTCTTTCCCGAGAACTTAGAGTGCTGCGAGAGGTCAAAATCGCTTCGGTTATGTATACCTTCAATTTCGCCCCAGCCGAACGGGAAATCAAATTCAATATCCACGGCGGCTTTGGCATAATGCGCCAGCTTATCGGGCGGGTGCGGAACAAACTTCAGGCTCTCATTTTTCATCCCAAGCGAGATGTACCAGTTCAGGCGCTGTTCCTTCCAGTAATCATACCAATTTTCATCATCCCCCGGTTTCACAAAATACTGCATTTCCATCTGCTCGAACTCGCGTGTGCGGAACAGGAAATTTTTTGTATTTATCTCATTCCTGAAAGCTTTGCCGATTTGCGCTATTCCGAACGGCAATTTTTGTCTTGTCGATTCTTTAACATTATTGAAATTTACAAAAATACCCTGCGCGGTTTCCGGCCTTAAATATACAGCCGAATCTTCGTTCTCGATGGCCCCGATAAAAGTTTTGAACATCAGGTTAAATTTTCGCTCCTCTGTGAACTTTCCTTCGCCATAACATTTAGAGGCTTTTCTTCCTTTATATGCCCTGCTGCCGCAATCAGACTCTTCAATTTGATCGGCGCGGAAACGGGCTTTACATTCTTTGCAGTCTATCATAGGGTCGGTAAAATTCTCCACATGTCCCGAGGCTTCCCACACCCTGGGATGCATCAGAATAGAGGCATCAAGGCCCTCAATATCTTCACGATAAGTCATAAAACGCCACCATGCCTGTTTAACGTTGTTCAGAAGCTCAACGCCAAGCGGGCCGTAATCCCAGCAGCCGTTAAGACCGCCGTAAATTTCAGAAGACTGGAATACAAATCCCCGCCTTTTGGCAAGAGACACAATCTTTTCCATTGAATCGTTTTTCATATAATCAAAAAATGTAATTGTAATTTAAACAGAAAAGTAAAAATAAGGAAATTGAAGCAGTGATTAAAGATAATAAATTATCATATATTTAATTCATGATAGCCTCGCCCAGCTGACGCAGGGCTCGCAATAAATGAAATACACTTATTCGACTATAATATCAGTTTTGTCGTCATCATTATAGTATACCGTAACCCTCTGGCCCACATGCGGCACTGCAAACCGCGAAACAACCACATCGACCAATGCGTCAAACGTCTCGCTCTTTTCGGGCTTAACTTTCAGATACAGGCGCAGCTTCAATTTCCTGTTCTTAAGTTCCCCGGTATCTTCGATAGCGTCAATAGTGGCTGGCGCCTGCTTCCCCTCCCGTATCAGCCTTTCTCTTTTTTCTTCGAGCGCACGTAATCTTCCGGGTGTATCTTTCCTGCCGCTTGCAGTATCTCTTTCTATTCGCTCTCTTTCTTCGTTTAGTTTGTCCTTTTTATCAAACAAACTGCAGGAAGAAAATACAAAAAGACCAAGTAACAAAAGACCCAAAATATGCCTGCCGGCCGGAAATCTTTTTTCCATATATAAAAATATGAAATATTCTTTTAATTATTTGCATCAAAAAGAGCGGTTTGGCATGATTACATTTAGTTATTTTCATTGTAAGTGGATTTAATATTAAATATTTTGCACGTTATTGTAAAAACTATGCATTACGATCCAATAAAAGACAGAATAGGCGGAATTGTAAAAAAATCGCCCTTTTTACGCAGGATTTTCTATAAGGGTCTTGGATTGATGTTTTTACGGGAATGGTACGTGAAACGCAAGATCAAAGAGCTTTACGGCGCCAACCACCCAAAAGATATACTTGATGCAGGCTGCGGATTCGGGCAGTATTCCTATTTCATGTCTAAAAAATTCCGGGATTCAAAAATACTTTCGGTTGATGTTAAGAAGGATTATCTTGCCGACTGCAAATATTTTTTCGAAAAATGCTCGCTTGGGAATTGCGAATTTGAGTACGCGGACCTCACTGAAATCGAATTTGAGAACATGTTCGATTTCGCTCTTTCAGTGGATGTAATGGAACATATCGAAGATGATATCGGCGTATTCAGGAGATTTTATAAATCGCTTAAAAGCGGCGGAAGGCTGCTGATAAACACTCCTTCGAATCTGGGGGGTTCGGACGCTTCATCAGAAGATGACAAGAGTTTTATCGGCGAGCATGTAAGAGCCGGGTATTCAAAAGAAGACATAAGCGCCAAACTTAAAGAAGCGGGATTTGAGATAGAAAGCTTTCAGTACACTTACGGAAGCTGGGGAAACAAGTACTGGAAGCTTGGTATAAAATACCCGATGTTAATGCTTAATAAGTCTCAGGTATTTTTTATAGTTCTCCCGTTCTATTATTCCATTGTTATATGGTGGGTATGGCTCTTTATGTGGCTTGATGTGAACGACAAAGAGAAACAGGCTGGCACAGGCGTATTGGTGGTAGGGAAAAAAGCGTAACAAGTTTCAGGTTTAAAGATAAAAAAGATCAAAAAACATCATAGCATTAATTTAAATAAAAAATAAATCAAAGAGGTTTTTCAGATTTCAACAACCGGGCATATTATGAGTTTTGAAATTTGAGATTTTGAAGAAGGTATTAATAATATCATATTACTTTCCACCATCCGGAGGACCCGGCGTCCAGAGAGTCCTGAAATTTGTCAAATACCTGCCGCAGTTCGGCTGGGAGCCCGTTGTTCTCACAGTCGAAGACGGCGACTTCCCCGCAAGGGATGAATCGCTTTTGAAAGAAATTCCAAAAAACGTTACGGTTTACAGGACGAAAATATTTGAACCTTACTCTCTTTACAAGAAATTTACCGGCATGGATTCGAAATCTCCAATTGATGTTGAAAACATTCCCAAAGAAGGAGATAGGCGTACATTCAAATCAGCGGTCACAGGTTTTGTACGTTCCAATTTTTTTATACCTGATGCAAGAAGGGGATGGAAAAAATACGCCGTTAAAAAAGGGTTGAAAGTAATTAATGATGAAGGTATCGTGCTGTTATATTCTTCTTCGCCGCCATATACCTGCTCCTTAATTGCGAGGGATCTTAAGAGAAAAACCGGTCTCAAGTGGGTTGCTGGGTTCAGGGATCCATGGACGGGTTTTTTGAATACTCCAAAAAGAAAAGGTATCGCTAAAAGGCTGGATTTAAATTATGAATACTCATGCTACAGGGAGGCGGATAATATTGATGTGGCCTGGCTGGGCATCAAAGACGACATCATGAAAAAACATCCTGATCTGGATCCCTCCAAAATTGTTCATGTTTCCAATGGGTATGATGAAGAGGATTTTTCGGGCATCCAACGGTTGAAAGATCCCAATATTTTTACTATAACTTATACAGGCTCAATGTATGGCGTACGAAATCCAAAGGAATTCCTGCAGGCAGCCGAAATTTTATTTAAAGAAGGGAAATTGCTGCCCGAAGATGTAAAGTTTAATTTTGTAGGCCGCTTCAGCGCAGAGATCAAAGAGATGTTCAGCGGTTCTTCATTCAGCAAATCTATTAACGAAGTAAGCTACGTTTCGCACAGCGAGTCAATTGAATATTTAATAAACTCTGATGCGCTTTTACTGATAATTGACGACACCAAAGACGTATCCAGAATCATACCCGGGAAAGTTTATGAATATCTCGGCGCCCAAAAGCCTATAATCGCCATCGGGCAGAAAGGAAGCGACATTGAAAAAATACTTCAGGAAACCGGCGCAGGGAAAGTTTGCGAACATTCCGATATTGAATCGGTAAAGGATTTGATAATGGAGTATTTTACCGCGTTTAAGAACAACTCCGGCGTAAAGGGTTTTGACGCCGGTAAGATCGAACAGTATTCACGTAAGAACCAGACAAAAAAACTGAGCGGCATATTTGATAAACTTATGGTTGACAAATCATAAATGTGCGGAATATTCGCAATATTTAACCTTGACGGCAAGCCGGTCGATCTGAACGGAATGCTTGAAGCATCCGCTTCAATAAGGCACCGCGGGCCGGACGACGAAGGTTTCTTACTGATAGATACAGCATCCCGAAAAACGGAACAGAGAAAGGGACCCGATTCGGTTACCCAGATAAAAGACTCAGCTTCAATACCTGACATCAGAAGCGGAAATAATTCCTTATTCAATTTAGGTTTTGTTTTCAGGAGGCTCTCCATACTTGACCTCTCCCCTCTTGGCCACCAGCCAATGAGCGATACTGAACAGGATATATGGCTCATATTCAACGGCGAAATTTACAATTATATAGAAATACGCAAAGAGCTTACAGCGCTCGGATACAAATTCAAATCAGGATCAGATTCCGAGGTAATTATATACGCTTATAAAGAGTGGGGCGAACAGTGCTTTAGCAGATTTAACGGGATGTGGGGCATTATTATTTACGATAAGCTGAAAGATAAAGTAATATGTTCGCGCGACAGGTTTGGAGTTAAGCCGATATATTACTACATGGACAGGGAAAATCCGAATACGCTGATCATCGCATCCGAGCTAAAAGCGGTAATAAAATATTTACAGGTAACAGGCCGTAACAATTTTTCGGTAAACAGGGACGCTGTGTATGATTATTTTATATATTCGTTTGTCAATAACAGCCCCGAAACTTTCCTTAAGGATCTGCATAACCTTGAACCCGGATATTATTTTACTGTAAGCGGCGGAAAGATCGCATTCACTAAATATTTTGAGTTAAAGATAAACCGCGATATTGCGGGATATGACGGCGCTGATTTTGAAAAATACTGCGCAGAATACGGCGAACTGTTCACTGATTCGGTCAGGCTAAGACTCAGAACCGACGTTTCGGTCGGGAGCTGTTTATCCGGCGGACTTGATTCATCATCGATTGTCTGCATTATTAATAAATTGCTGCAGTCTGACCCGTCCATAAACAGGCAGGTAATTGGCGACCTTCAAAAAACATTTTCAGCCGTTTATAACGATAAAGAAGCCGATGAAAGCGAATTTATAAGAGAAATTGTAAATTACACAAATTGCAGTCCGCATTATATTTACCCGAATCCTGATGACCTTGCTAAAGAAGTTGAGAAATTTATTTATCACCTGGATGAGCCTTTTGTTTCAACTTCAATGTATGCGCAGTGGAACGTGATGAAGCTTGTGAATCAAAACGGCGTTAAGGTTTTGCTTGACGGGCAGGGCTCAGACGAAACCGTTGGCGGCTACGAAGTATATTATACGTTTTTTTATGTACAGCTGTTAAAGCAACTGAGGCTGTTCTCGTTTTCGAATGAATTAGCCCGGAACTTTCCAAGAGGCGCAAAGATGATAACTAAAGGCGCCAGGTTTTATTTCAAGAATAAGCGGCAGGAATCATTCAAAGGTCATGAGTTAGGATATATTAAAAGAGACTTTTTGGCGACCAACCGAAACAGGAACCAACTAAATTACAGGACCTCATCAAATATGCAGGAACGGCTGTTTGAGGATCTGACAAAATACCTGATGCCCGCCCTGCTCAGGTATGAAGACAGAAATTCAATGGCATTTTCAATTGAGGCGAGAACGCCTTTTCTGGATTACCGTTTGGTTGAATTCGCGATGAATTTGCCTGTAAACTACAAAATTCATAATGGCTACACAAAATGGATATTAAGGAACTCGCTTAATAATGACGTTCCCGCAAAAGTGATGTGGCGAAAGGATAAAAAAGGGTTCCCTACCCCGGAAATCGCATGGCTGAAAGCTCTTAAGAACGAAATAATAAATACAATAAGCTCGGAAAAGGGGGATCTTGACGGGTTTCTGGAAACGGATAAAATAATTTCTGATTTTGATTCTATATTATCAAATCCGAATATCAAAACTAATTTCATCTGGAAGGTTTATAACTACTCAAAGTGGAAACAGATCTTCAATATTAAGTGAGATAGGAACAAGTTACAATTATTAAACAACCAAAATGCCGAAAAACCAAAGAAAAATTAAGATCGTAAATATAGTTCGGGCAAGGCCAAATTTTATTAAAATTGCGCCCATTATTAATGAATTAAATAAAGTTAAGAAGTTCAGCCATATACTTATTCACACGGGGCAGCATTTTGATTATGAAATGTCATCTCTGTTCTTCAAACAGCTTAAGATAAAACAGCCGGAGGTTTATCTTGGTATCGGAAGCGGAACGCAGGCGGTTCAAACTGCAAAGATAATGATGGCGCTTGAAAAAGTACTAATGAGGATAAAGCCTGACCTGGTTAATGTAGTGGGAGATGTTAATTCAACTCTTGCAGCGGCGATAGTATCATCGAAACTGGGAATTCCGCTTGCTCATATCGAAGCCGGGTTACGCTCGCGCGATATGCGCATGCCCGAAGAAATAAACAGGCTTGTAACAGACAGGCTTGCAAATTACTTGTTCACAACATCACCTGATGCAAATGAAAATCTGATTGCCGAAGGAGTTCCAAAGAAAAAGATATTCCTTACCGGCAACGTTATGATCGATACGCTGCGGGCGCTGAAACCGGCGGCGGACAAGCTGAAAACATATAATTCATACGGACTGAAAAAGAAAAATTTTGTACTTGTAACGCTTCACCGTCCGTCGAACGTCGAGAGCAAAGCAAATCTTAAACTGATACTTTCTTCGCTCGGAAAGATTTCGGAGAAGATTCCTGTGATTTTTCCGGTGCATCCAAGAACGTTAAAGAAAATAAAGTTATTTAAGTTAAGCCGGTTGGTTTCGAAGCCAAATTTTATAGTAACCAAACCGTTGGGGTATTTGGAAAACCTCTCGCTGCTATCAAATTCTAAATTTGTTATTACCGACTCCGGCGGAATACAGGAAGAAACGACAGCGTTAAAGATCCCCTGCCTGACTTTAAGAGAGAATACTGAACGTCCTGTAACGGTAACAGAAGGTTCTAACACGGTTATCGGACTTGATATGCAGTATCTTTTCAAGTGCGTTAGCAGCATAATGAGAAATAAATATAAGAAAGGCTCTATACCCAAATATTGGGACGGGAAGGCTGCTTACAGGATCGTTAAGAAGCTATCACAGATTCTGGATTAATATCACTTCACCGTCTTTACGCCTGCCTGTTTACCTGCCTCAGGCATGCCTGCAGTCATAGACACCCCTCTCCCCTAAGGGAGAGGGGATGGGGGTGAGGAAACAAAAAAGATTTTGAGTTACATCAATCACAATTAATTGTTATTTTGACGCACTAATTATGGCAAAAGTTAAAGCATCATCCGGGAAAGAAAAAACTGCGGCAAGAACAAGCGCTCTAAAAAGAGACTCCGCAAAAGAGCAGAAATTTACGCTGATACCTGAAAAATACCAGACGCCGGTTTTTCTGGTTCTTGTATTTGTATTAATTATGATATTCTTCCATGACGGGGTTTTGGGAGATAAAGTTTTCTCTTCGGCTGATAATATAGCATCGGCGAGCTTTAACGCGTCTCTTGAAGATGCGAACAAAGAAGGCATTTTCCAATTGTGGATGCCGTATATTTTCTGCGGAATGCCCAGCTTCGCGGCGCTTATTCCAACGCAGGAAAGAATGTATGATTATTCTTACGCTCTATGGGCAACAGTAAGAAATATTTACTATTCGGTTGAAAACGGAAATAATGTCTGGGCAATAGTCTGTTTCTATGTAATTTTTGCATTCTCGTTTTACTTTCTGGCTCTGTATAAGTTTAAGAATAAGCTTATAGCGCTTTATTGCGCCGTGGCAGCTGTGTTTATCACGCCTATAATACAGCTTATCATAGTCGGCCATAACAGTAAGATGATTGCCATAATGGTTTACCCTGCCATACTTTTATTCATAGAAAAAATTTACGACCTGTTTACAAACGGAAACGTTAAGCAGAACATATTCAGGCTGCTTTTATACTTTGCCTTGCTTACATTCTTTCTGCATGTGCAAATGAGCTCTAACCATATCCAGATGCTGTTCTATTTCTATTTTGCGACAGCCATCTACTTAGGATACAGGCTTATTTACAGCCTTGTTAAGAAGATAGAGGTTCCGTCGGTTTTGAAAACTATCGGCATATTTATTATTGCTGCGGGAATTTCCGGAATGATGTATTCCGATTCATATCTCTCGGTAAGGGAATACAACAGATATTCCATCCGCGGGCAGGCAGCCATTACAACGCAGCTTCCGCAAAACCAGGCGGGAGATAAAAATGCCCAGCCGCTTGATTATGACTACGCTACCAACTGGTCATTCTCGCCCACAGAAGTCATGACTTTCTTTGTCCCGTACTGGGTTGGTTTCGGAGACGTGGAAGTGAACGGGCAAAGAACCAATACGTACTGGGGACAAATGCCGTTTACAACCTCGCCTATGTATTTTGGAATTATCACGCTGCTGTTTGGAATCATAGGAATATATTATAACTTCAAAAAGAATATTCTTGTGCAGGCGTTAACAATAATCTCATTCATAGCGCTTATTCTATCGTTTGGCAGGACTTTGCCTATATTATTTGACCTGATGTTCTATCATTTCCCTTTCTTTTCAAGTTTTCGCGCGCCGGTAATGATACAGATACTTATTAACGTTGCATTTGTCATTCTTGCCGGATTCGGGATAAGATCAATATTGGAAATCGTAAAGGATAAGGCGCAGTCGGCCGGATTTTTAAATTCAGCCAAATATGTTTTCCCGATACTCGCTCTTCCGATATTAATTTCCATCATAGGCTTCGAGGGTTATTACACGTCGCAGGTGAATTCAAGTCCGTTGATTCAGAAAGTTCAGCAGCAGGGCGCATCAGCCCAGCAGGTGCAGCAGTATATTGCGCAGGTTGCGTCGATAGCATATTCAAATGTAAAATCCGAAATGCTTGTAATCGGTTTTCTGCTTTTGCTCGCTTACGGGGCATGTTATATGTATATAAAAGGCAGCCTGAAATACCCGGTGTTTCTTATGGCAATAATATTGCTCGCCATAATAGACCTGTGGCATATCGATTTCAAGACTTTGAATTGGGACAAAAAATCCGATAACGAGGCGGTTTTCAGAACACCTGATTATGTCGACTGGATCCTGAAAAATGATAAAAACAATTTTGCATACAGGGTGTTTGATATGCAGCAATTAACCACCAATATTTACGCTTACTGGAGGCTTGAAAGCATAAGCGGTTACCAGGGCGCAAAGCTGAGAATTTACCAGGATATGATTGACGTTGCGGGAATCAATAACCCGATGGTTTGGAAGCTCATGAACGTGAAATACTTTATAGCTGATAAACCATATAATGATTCATCTTTTGCGCCGGTTTACAAAGGAAGCAAATATATTCTGAGATTTAACAACTTTCTACCGAAAGCATATTTTGTTTCGTCATATAAAACTGCAAGCGGAATAGAAATTCTCAACAATATTAAAAAAGGCGACTTTGATCCAAAACAGGTGGCGTTCCTGGAAAAGGACCCTGGCATAAAAATTGATGCGGTTGATTCCACTGCAAAAGTACAGATCATGAATTACGGCGTGCATGATATAACAATGGATGCAGACGCTTCGGGAAACAATCTTATGTTTTTGAGCGAAGCATATTATCCCGCCGGATGGAAGGCGTATATTGACGGACAGGAAACCGAAATATATAAAACCGATTATCTGTTCAGAAGTATTATCGTTCCGAAAGGAAAACATAAAATTGAATTTAAGTTCTATCCCGAAACATATTACACGGGTAAAAAGATCGTTCTCGGTTCAAATTTAGTTTTGTTCATAATTTTCGGAATAGCGATTGTTGGGCTAATAATGGGAAGAAAAAAAGGAGTTGAGCCACCTCAGACATAGAGAAACAGCTTAAATTAAAATCTTAATATTGATGGCAGAATGAACATGATTCTGCCATTTTTTCAACTTTTTGTTAAAAAAATGATAAAACTAGCTCTTTGGTTATGACCACATTCCCGAAATCTGTGTTAATTTTGAACTTTTGTGATTATATTTTTGTAGTATCAACATTGATTATCCCGGTTTTTTTAGGATTTTTATATTTGGAATTTGCTACCTTGCCATGAAGAAGCTAATTATAATTCTCAGTTTTTTATTTATTCCCCTCTCCGTTTTTTCTCAGCCATATTTTCAAAAAGTTACAACAGGTCAAATAGCCACTGATATTACATCAAGCGGTCAATGTGCATGGGGTGATTACAACGGCGATGGATTCGTAGATCTTGTAGTCGTACCATGGAATGATGTTTGTTGGCCATGTTCCTATCCAATTTTGCTGTACAAAAACAATGGCGATGGAACTTTCTCGCGGGATATAAATGCTATCGGACAACAAGTAATCTATGGAAATGGAGCAGCCTGGGGAGACTATGATAACGATGGTAAATTGGACCTGATCATAACCAGAAAATTAAATTCAACAAACCTGCTGTTTCATAATGAAGGCGGCGGCCAATTCTCATTGGTAACAACAGGGATCATAGCTAATGATCCGGGGAATAATTTTGGCTGCGCATGGGCTGATTATGATAGAGACGGATGGCTTGATTTATTTATTGCAAGAGATGGTAATCAGAATAATGTTCTTTACCATAATAATCATGATGGAACTTTTTCTAAAGTTACCGTGGGTTCCATAGTCAACGATGGCGGCTCAAGCCAGGGATGTGCGTGGGGCGATTATGATAATGACGGATGGCCGGATTTATATGTTGTCAATTATTCTAATCAGGTTAATTTTTTATATCACAATAATGGAAATGGCACATTTACCAGAATTTATAATGGTCCGGAAGTAAATACATCCGGGTATGGAACCTCTTGCGCCTGGGCAGATTATGACAACGATGGTTTGTTTGATCTATTTGTAACATATAGAGGCGGCTATAACCAACTTTATCATAATGACGGAAA
Source organism: uncultured Ignavibacteria bacterium (assembly GCA_963816535.1). Lineage (GTDB taxonomy): Bacteria > Bacteroidota > Ignavibacteria > Tepidaquicellales > OLB5 > CAWFKW01. The sequence goes on from CAWFKW010000003.1 coordinate 768,562, forward strand.
CGGGAATTTTTCATTGAGCGGAACGATGCCTTCATTAGAATATGGGTGGAGCGACATGCCAAATTGGGCTGATTTTGATAATGATGGCTGGATCGATTTATTCGTTCCCAGACGCAGCAATACAAACTGTCTTTATAGAAATGTAAATGGAGTTGGTTTCACAAGAGTTTTGAATGATGTTGTTGGCCTTGAGGGTGGATATTGCGATGCAGGTATTTGGGGCGATTTCAACAATGACGGAAAAATTGATCTCTTTGTGACAAACGGAAGTAATACGCAATTAATGCAAAATTATTTTTACAGAAACGTTACGCAGACAGGAAATTACCTTGAAGTAAGATTAACCGGGTGCACATTAAATAAATCTGCCATAGGCGCAAAAGTAAAAATAGTCAAAAACAATTATAAAGCTTACAGGGTCGTTGAGGGAGGTAATGCTTCTCAAAATATGCAATGGCCGCATTTTGGGCTAGGCGCTTTTACAACAGTTGATAGTTTGATTGTATACTGGACCACGGGTACTATTACAACAATGACGAATGTAAGTTGCAACCAAATATTGGATGTTTATGAATGCCCTAATGCTATAATTAGCAATCAGACGCCTGTGAAATACGAATTAAAACAAAACTTTCCAAATCCATTTAATCCTAATACCCGAATACAGTATGCTTTGATGAAACCCGATTTTGTAAAGCTAAGTGTCATTGACATTGATGGAAGATTAGTTAGGGCTTTGGTAAACCAATTTGAGTCAGCAGGAACGTATGAATGTTATTTTGATGGTACTGATTTAGCAAGCGGAATATATATTTATCGTATTGAAACCGAGGAATTTTCAGACATAAAGAAAATGATACTTTTAAAATGAGATTTGCATAGCGCGGAATATACTCATTTTCACTATAAATCTGGGTTTTTTGTCATTTTTTAAGAAAATCTGATGGACAATATAACCGAAATCAATGTTAATTTCGAACTTTTGTGATTATATTTCCTTTTGTAAATGGCTAGTTATAGCCCTGATTAAAAAATTTTCATTTTTAGAATTAACCACCTTGCCGATATGAAAAAAATCATATTATTGCTTTTGGTTTTGGCCGGAGCGTCTACAGTTTCCATATCACAGACATTTTTCCAAAAAATAACAAATCAGCCGCTCGTAAATGACAATTCCTTCGGTTCAGGATGCGCCTGGGGAGATTATGATAACGACGGAAAACTTGATTTGATAGTTACTTCGTATAATGACTTTGGAAACAGTTCATATCCTATTTTATATAAGAACATGGGTAATGATAATTTCCAGATTATTTCGAATAACGGAATTACCAATAATGCTTTATACCAGACTTTAGCGTGCGCCTGGGGAGATTTTAATCATGATGGTAGATTAGATCTGTTTCTTGCCACGGGAATGAATCAGGTTAATCTTCTTTATAAAGGCATCGGCGGCGGCAATTTTTCAAGAGTTACGGCCGGAAGTATAGTAAATGTGGCAGGCGTCAGTAATGGCATAAACTGGACCGATTATAATAAAGATGGTTTTCTTGATATATTAGTGGTTCAAAACGGATATAATCTGCTTTATAAAGGAAATCCGGATGGCACATTTACGCAAATTACAACCGGGCCAATCGTAACGGATTACGGCAACCACAGAAGAGCTGTTTGGGGAGATTATGATAATGACCATTATCCGGATCTGTTTGTTTGCAATTATGACGGCCAGGTTAATAATTTATATCATAATAACCGCGACGGTACATTTACGAAAGTTACAACCGGAGACATAGTTAATACACCCAGTTATGGATCGGGATGTGCATGGGGAGATTATAATAACGACGGGTGGCTGGACCTATACGTTACTAACGGCGGAGGAGGGCCTAATTTCCTTTATAAGAACAATCATAACGGAACTTTCACCAGAATAACTACAGGGCCTGAAGTTACAGATTTAGGCGCGGGATTTGGCTGCTGCTGGGGAGACTTTGATAACGACGGCGATTTGGATCTCTTTGTGGCGAATGATTATCATCAAAAAAATTGTTTATACAGGAATGACGGCAACGACCAGTTTACAAGAATGGATGGTGAAATAGTAAATAATGAAGTGAGCTCAAGCGTTGGCTGCGCGTGGGGAGATTATAATAATGACGGAAAGCTGGATTTGTTTGTTGTTAACCAGGGGTATAACGCACCTGTTGAAAGCGATTACTTGTATAAAAACATTGGGGCAGCTCCTTGTTATCTTATCGTCAGGATGTCAGGCGGCGGAATCGGAACGAGAATTACTTTGCGTATAGGAAATTACATAGCCATACGGGAAGTATCCGGAGGCAGCGGCTGTTCTTCTCAGGACATGCTATGGCAGCATTTTGGTTTAGGTTTCCTTGCCGATAATCCAAATCCAACAATCGATTCAGTAATTGTGGATTGGAACGACGGACTTAGAGAAGTACAGACCAATGTTCCTGCAAACCAGGACATTGATTTTTACGGAACGGTTGGGATCCATAATCAGAGTAATGAGGTCCCGACACAATACGCATTGTACCAGAATTACCCAAACCCGTTTAATCCGAGCACGACAATTGAATATTCGATAATTAAGAGCTCGCCTGTGAAGATCATTGTCTATGATATGACCGGAAGAGTTGTATCAACTCCTGTTAATAAGGTCCAGGGCGCCGGTAATTACCAGGTGAATTTTGATGCCGGTTCAATTGCAAGCGGAGTATATTTTTACAGGTTAGAAACGAACGAATATACCGACACAAAGAAAATGATACTGGTAAAATAAACACTTTTTGACATTTCTAAAAAGGCAGGATATTGATTATCCTGCCTTTTTTCATTCATTTCATTAATTGCCAAAAGTTAATATTTTTGCGGATTGCTTAAAGACATCAAAAATACAGTAAAACTGTCCGCGATTTACGGATTAAGCAGGATCTCTTCTAAGCTGATTGGTTTCGTTTTGCTCCCCATAATTACCCTGAATTTCACGGTTGCACAATATGGAGTTTATGTATTAACAGATAGCTTATACCAGATTCTGTGGGCGGTTTTTCTGTTCGGACTCGAATCGGGTATCGTGAGATGGTATCTTGAGATAAAGGAGGATATAAGGAAAAAGAGCTTCCTTTTTACAGTGACAATTTTCCTGATTGCGCTTAATACGGTCCTGAACCTTGTGATACTTCTGCTCCTTAAGAATCTGACAATGTTGATCTTTAATAACCCTTCATACTCCCAGCTTGTAATTTACGCATCTTTAATTGCATCCGTTGAAGCATTTAGCTTTGTTTTTTTCCTGCTTTTGAGAATAGAGGAAAAGGCTAAGAAATACACATTCTTTTCAATCCTTTCTTCTATTATAAGCCTGCTTTTACAGGTATATTTTCTGCAATTTACAAACAACAAACTTGAGGGAGTATTTCTGGCGAGAATTATAGCTCCGGCGGTAATTCTCATATTGCTGACGCCATATTATATAAGACATCTTCGTTTTCAGATTGATTTGACGTTGCTTAAAGATCTTGTCGTTTATTCGTTTCCTATAATGACATCGAGCGTCGTAGTTACACTGTTAAATCAAGTTGACAGATATATTTTAGGATATCTAACAAATGTAACAAATGTAGGGATATATGGGCTAGCATATAATATATCGGGTCTTATTAATTTTTTGATTGTGTCGCCGTTTACTCTGGCATTCGCAGTGCTGTCGTGGAAAAAGCTAAAGGATGATAATGCTTCCAGATTTTATACAAAAACATTAACTTACTTGTTCCTTTCTGTAACTTATGTAGCCCTATTGGTGTCATTGTTCACTCCTCACTTGATCAAAGTCTTCACGCTAAAAATGGCATTCTGGGATGCAAGCAGATATGTTCCTTGGGTATCCTTGGCGGTTCCATTTTACGGAATACACTTCGTAGGAATTTTCAGTTTTTATGTTACCAAGAAGACAAAATATGCGCTGTATTGTTACCTTATTGCTCTTGCTTCCAACATTGGGCTGAATTTTATTTTTATTCCGTTTATCGGTATTTACGGGGCGGCCTTTGTTAACCTAATAAGTTTCATTATATTAAATGTGACGATTTATCTGTATTCAAAGAAGAATTATTACTTCAAATATGAATGGATGAAAATATTTTATGTTGTTATATGTTATTTTATAGTCGTTACTCCGTTTTTTTATTTTGATTTCGCAAACAGAACCTTAGAGATACTTCTCAAGATAATCGCTTGCGTGATATTTCCGTTCATATTGTATTTAATGAGATTTTACGAGCCGATTGAATTGGCTAGCATAAGAGGATTTGCAAATAAGTATTTATTAAGACGTAAATAATGTACGACTATTCCAAATTATCGAAAGATGTATTGCAGGTTATCAAACCTCCGATATGGAACACCTACCGCTACGTAAGCACATTAACAAGAAGAGCTTATGAGAAAGAAATACCGGCGGCCCTGGAGCATGGCAGGAAATACAAAATTTTGGATTATGGCTGCGGCGTCAAACCTTATGAATATATATTTGAGAGCAAAATTCAAAAATATACAGGCGTTGACGTTGGTTCAAATCCAAAAGCGGACATATTGATCGGACCAACAGACAGGCTTCCATTCGGCACCAATGAGTTTGACATTGTGCTGTCTTCGCAAGTGCTGGAACACGTGGAAGATGTTAACAAATACATTGATGAGTGCAGCAGGGTAATGAAAGATGACGCTATATTGTTTCTTTCTACGCATGGGACATGGCAATTTCATGCTTCTCCATACGATTACAACAGATGGACTCACCTGGGTCTAAAATTATTGTTAAAAAAACAGGGATTTCACGTATTGAGTTGCCGTCCAATCCTCGGTCAGTTAGCGCTTACGTCCCAGCTTCGGCTGAGCTTTTTCGATTCTTTTGCAAATATGCTTGGCCCGGTGGGAAGATTGCTTCTGGCGCCTGTTTCTTTGTTTTACCAGTTTAAGATGGTGATAGAGGACAAATTGACGCCCCAAAGAGTTAAAGACCGTGACTCCGCCATATTCTTGTTAGTATGCAGGAAATCATCTGATGTGAATCCCTGATGTCAAATCCGGCAAAAAAAAAGAAAGTACTTTTTGTAAAGCACGCAGCAATAAGATCAAAATTTGCCACCAATGATATTGATTTATTGAGTGAAATTTATGATGTAACCGCAAAAGATATAAATGCCAGAAACAACATCTCGATAATATTTACTCTGTCGCTCCAGTTTTTCTATCTTTTGTTCACAATATATAAGTACAGCTTAGTTTACATATGGTTTGCTGACTATCATTCATTCCTCCCGGTTTTGTTCGCTAAAATTTTTGGAAAGAAGAGCATAATTTGCGCCGGCGGCTATGAAGCAACGTATGTTCCGGAAGTAAACTGCGGCGTTTTTACAGACGAATCCATCGCAAAACGCATAAGGAGATTTGCAGTTATTTTCAGCCTGAAAAACTGTAGTTATATTCTTCCGGTTGACGAAACATTGATTGAACACGTAAATAATTATGTTAATTCTGATAAGCCGGGAAGCCAGCCGTTAAGGGATGGCATAAAAACGTTCATTCCTGATATTAAAACTCCCTTTGAAACCGTTCCGCCCGGTTATGATGGGAATCTTTTTAAAAATAATGATTCCATAAGGAAAGAAAATTCCGTAATCAGCGCAGGACTTATAATAAACGAGTACGAATTCAAAAGAAAAGGATTTGATCTGTTAGTGGAGTGCGCGCCGAGAATGAAGGACACAAAATTCGTTTTGATCGGGCTGAATGATGAGTACATGGATAAGATCCAGAGCTTAAGAATCGAGAACATAGAGCCCTACGGGATAGTCTCTTACGAAAAACTAATTGAGCAATACAGTAAAGCAAAAGTTTATGCCCAGCTCTCGCTGTTTGAAGGGTTGCCAAGCGCTATTTGCGAGGCAATGTGCTGCGAGTGTGTGCCTGTCGGTTCAAATGTAAACGGAATCCCAAAGATAATCGATGGAACCGGGTATCTTGTTTATAATAGAAATTTAGATGAGATAATGTCTGTATTAGAAAAAGGCCTTGAAGCCCCAAAGGAAATGGGATTTGAAGCAAGGAACCAAATTCTTAAACGTTTTCCGTTGAGCAAACGAAGGGATTCTGTGCTCGCAATAACAAATAAACTTATTGGGACCTGAAATTTACCCCGGGGGCCAGAGCATTGGGCGGCCCGCCAAAAGATGGCAATGGAGGTGGAATACCGTTTGCCCCGCAATCTCATTACAGTTAAAAACCAGCCTGTACCCGTCAAGCTTTTTATCGCGTGCAATTTTGGCGGCGGCGGAAATAATCTTCCCCGCCAGAACGCTGTTGGAGTCGTTGATATCTTCAGTGGATCTTATATGATTTTTCGGAATGATCAGTATGTGAACAGGGGCCTGTGGAGTTATATCGTTAAATGCGTACAGCTCATCGTCTTCATAAACAGAAGAAGATGGTATTTCTTTTCCCGCTATTTTACAAAACAAACAGTTTTTCACCGTTGGGTCATTTGCCGGTGCCGTCTTCATTCGGTTTCTTAATATCATGGTTCTCGCCCGAGTTGAGCGGGTCTTTCTTATCGCCGGGAGCTATATCTTTTTTTTGATCGCCGTCTTTACCTTTATCGCCATTATTTACCGCTACGGTATCGTTCTTCTGGTTCACGGCTGATCTCGTCAGGCTGTCGCTTTTCATCCCGTTTTGCTTTACTCCGGATGAGTCTTTAGCCCCCGTTGTATCAAGCGCCTGCTTCATAGCTTCTTCATACTCTTTCACCTTGCCGGAAATCGCGGCCGCATATTCACATTTGGGGTTAGTAACAATTACTTTGGAATAACAGTCATACGCGCTGTCTGATTTGTGAAGCACGTTTTCGTATATCCAGCCTGCGCTGTAACATGATTTCACCCAGTGCACAGAAGAAGGGTATTCGGATAGCAAATTTGTGTATCCCTGCAGCGCCGATGAATAATCAGAATTGTCAAATTCACTTTCGGACGCGTTAAAGAGGCTGTCAGAAGCGTCGCTCGAAACATCCTCAATCGGGATGTTAAGTTCAATTTTTGCCTGTTTGGTTAATGGCGAAAGAGGATACTCGCTTATGATCCTTTTCAGAGTTTCATGGGCTTTGGCTTCCTTCCCTTCGGACGTGTACAGGCCGGCAAGGGCGTAAAGCACCCTGCTTCTAAAATCATAATCGCCTGATTCTTCAAAAGCAGAGAGATAATAATATTCGCTCGAATCAGGGCGTTTAAATTCATAATCAAAAAGCTCGGCCAGCTCAAATTTTGCTTTCGCTATTTTTTCAGCCTTTATTTGGGTCGAGTCTATTTTAGTTTCTTCTTTAGTTTGGTTTGTATCAGTCTGAGTTTTCATATGGCTCGTATCGCCCTTTTCCCTCATCTTGCTTAACACAGAATCCTTAATACTGCCCTTTTTCTTCCTGACCGGTTCTTTTTCAGATACCTTATTTACGCCATTCGAATCGTTTTGAATGACTGACGGAAGCGAATCCGTTTTAATTACGTCAATGCTGTCTGGAAATGCCATTTGGAAGCCGCCGCCTTTTCCGTTTCCGTGGCTGCCCTTATCAGGTGGGTTTTCAATTCCAGGGTTGTTGCCGTTGTTATTGGGATTGATGTTTTGTTCCGTTTTTCCTTTAGTATTAACATAAAACAGCGAATCATACTCCGTATTTATCTGAGCGCCGGCAATTTCAGAGCGCAGGTCATAATATTTCTTAAACAAATCTGTTTTTGCAACCGCGTCGTTGTGATACTGGCCCATCCCGCTTTCTTCTGTAGAATACCTGTAATACCTGAGCGCATTCATGTAATCGTGTGTCTCATTTTCATAATACTTGCCGATACAATAACTTGCGTTAGAAGACGCCGCCGTTTTTGGGTAATCCTGAATTACCCGTTTATAAACTTCGAAAGCTTTCTTAAACTCTTTCTTTTTATCGTAATAAAACCCGTGCAGAAAATCGACCTGCTGCAGCAGATCGGCGTCGTCTTTATATTTTACCCTGAGGTTATCGATTAACGGAAAAGCTGTGTTGAAATCGCCTGCAAGAATAAGATATTTAAGCCTGTTGAGCCTTGCATAAAACTGCAGCTGGTAAGTCGGGCTAAAGTCGAGAACTTTATCAAACTCGTCAGCCGCGCGCCCGAAATCATTCTGCGCTATAACCGTAGCAAGCAAAAACTGCATTTCAGATTTGAACTGAGAATCTGTAGAATATTCAATAGCCTTCCTGTAATTATCAACTGCCACCTCGTAGTCTTTTTTACTGAGGTAATATTCCGCTATACTCTGATACGCGTCCGCTTTAACAGATGTTGAGCCTGTTGAGTTAATAAGATTTTGGAGCCTCTGCAGCGCAACTTCATAGTTCCCAAGCCTGAGCTGGGTTTTGGAATAGAAGAGCAGGTTTTCATCGGCCAATGAACTCCTGGAGAGCTTCGAAGCAAACTCGCTGAATTTTCTTTCTGCTTTAATATAGTCGCCGAGATAGAAATAGCATCTTCCGATGAGCAGCACGGCCCTGTCCATCAACGCGCTGCTTTTATGATATTGTATCACTCTTGAGGCTTTTTCTATAGCTTTGTTAAACAGGTCGATCGCTTCCTGGCTGAGCGGCTGGTTTATGTAAATGGAATCGATCCTGTTGCCGTAGTTTGCCAAAATCCTCGTATTATAGTCGTCATATGCGTCGTCGAAATTCTCCCTTGCGTTATAGTATGTATTAAAATAGCTGCCGAAGTTCTCTATCCGATTGCCTATAAACATAAAATTTGTATAATCCTGGAAATCTTTATCCAGAGTAATGTTATAATCCGGTTCAGGATCGTCAACGTCGGGATATAGTTTCTGGTCGTACGTTTTATAGTTAAATGTAGAACATGAATAAAATATAAAGGCAACAGAGGCCGCTATTACAGGAAAAACAAGCCCTGAATGGCAAAATTTCCAAATCTCTCGAATTTTCATTGAATAAAGTTAATCCTTTTAATAAAAAGTAACAATATAAATCACAAAGCAAAAGGAAGCTCCATTAATTAGAACTATTTGTACTTAATATTAATTTCATTAATATAGAGCGAATATATATTGAATTGAATATAGTACAAAATGGGGTTAATTTTGAACTTATGAATAAAATTGACGAGAATATCAAGGTTTCGGATGAAATTGGGGCTAATCACAAAGATTCTATCCCAACTTTATTGCCGGTCGTGCCGTTGAGAGATATTGTGATTTTTCCTTATATGATGTACCCGATACTTGCGGGCCGTGAAACTACCGTAAAAGCCATTAACCATGCTTTGGATAACCATAAGTATATCATGCTGGTTACACAGACAGACTCGAAGGTTGAAGATCCCGCCCCTGAACATCTTTATAGACATGGAACCATAGCAAGAGTGATCCAGGTGATCAAGCTCCCGAATAATCTTATAAAAGTATTAATTGACGGAATTGTACAGGCGAAGGCTCTGAAATTCGTTCAAAAAGATTTTATTGAAGCGGAAGTCAGCTACTCGTTCCCTGAAATTGAGCAATCTACGGAACTTAACGCGCTGATAAGGCAGACCACAAAATTATTTTATGATTATGTAAATAATAACCGGACAATCGCCCAGGAATCGCTGATGGCTTATGATAATATAAAAGAAGCTGACAGGAAGTTATACTATGCCGCTTCAACAATCACCGTCCCGATTCACATAAAACAGAGGCTTTTGGAAATTGATGATCTCGTAAAACAATATTACGAGCTTATCGGAATTTTAAATTCCGAGATAGAAATATTCCAGGTCGAAAAAGACATAGAGGCAAAAATAAACCAGAGCATGCAGAAGAACCAGCGGAGGTTTATCGTGCAGGAACAGATAAAAATACTCCAGGAAGAGCTGAACGACGAAGACGAAACCGACCCTGATTTTATTAAGATAAAGGGCGCAATCAAAAAGTCAAAGATGCCGAAGGATGTGAAAGACAAAGCGATGGAGGAATTTAACAAAATGAAGAAGACTCCTCCCATGTCTCCCGAGGCTACAGTTTCAAGAAATTTCCTTGACTGGCTCATCAGCGTGCCGTGGAGCGTATTTACCCAGGACAACCTGGATATTGAACATGCGAAAGAAATACTTGACGCAGACCACTTCGGCCTGGAAAAGCCGAAAGAAAGAATCCTCGAGCATATTGCAATACTGAACAATTTAGAGAGAATAAAGAAGAACGTAAAGAATAAAAAAGCTATAAAGGCAAGAGCGCAGATATTGTGTCTTGTTGGTCCTCCGGGCGTTGGCAAAACATCCCTGGGAAAATCGATAGCAAGGGCGCTTGACAGAAATTTTGTCAGGATATCCCTTGGCGGCGTACGGGATGAAGCTGAGATACGCGGCCACCGCCGAACATATATAGGCTCGATGCCGGGGAAGATAATCCAATCGATGCGCAAAGCAGGTTCAAGCAACCCGGTTATTCTTATGGATGAAATTGATAAGATGGGAATGGATTTCAGAGGCGACCCGGCGAGCGCGCTGCTTGAAGCGCTTGACCCTGAACAGAACAATACATTTAACGACCATTACATGGACGTTGATTATGATCTATCAAAAGTACTCTTTATAACAACGGCTAACGTGCAGTATGCAATCCCCGCTCCCCTGCTTGACAGGATGGAAATAATTCAGATGCCGGGTTATCTTGAGCACGAGAAGATACAGATAGCCCTCAGGCATATTATGCCAAAACTCATGCTTGAACACGGACTGACGGAAAAAGACGTGGAGATCTCGGGCGGGATAATCAAAAAGATAATAAATGAATACACCAGGGAAGCCGGCGTCAGAAACCTGGAACGGGAAATTGCCTCGCTGATGAGAAAAATAACAAAGGATATTGTTCTCAAGCGGGTGAAGGCAAACGGAGCCAAATCTGGGAAAAAGTCCTACACCCCATTTAAAGTATCTCCCGATGATCTGGAAAAATATCTTGGGGTTCCGAAATTCAAGGAAAAACCTGCAGATAAGAAGGATAAGATAGGATCCGTTGTCGGGTTGGCATGGACCTCAATGGGCGGAGACATACTGAACATTGAAGTAAGCGTTATGCACGGTAAAGAGAAACTGACATTGACCGGACAGCTTGGAGATGTTATGAAAGAATCCGCTCAGGCAGGGCTTTCGTTCCTGCGCTCGAATGCCAGAGCTCTTGGGTTGAAGAGAGAGTTCTTTGCAAACAAAGAGATCCATATTCATATTCCCGAAGGCGCTATTCCTAAGGATGGTCCTTCTGCCGGTATTACTATGGCAATTGCAATGCTCTCGGCGCTAACCGGGAAACCTACGCGTCACGACGTTGCTATGACGGGTGAAATCACCTTGCGCGGCGAGATACTGCCAATAGGCGGATTAAACGAAAAATTGCTGGCCGCGCAAAGAAACGGGATGAAAACAGTTTTAATCCCAAAGGAAAATCAAAAAGATCTGAAAGAAATTCCGGATAAGATAAAAGAAGGACTGGAAATAATTACTGTTGAGAAGTTTGAGGATGCGATGAAATATGTTTTTAGAAAAAATCCTGCAAGAAGGAAACCAGTCGCCTGATTATGGCAGTTTGTACCTGTTAACTTTTACACCAAAGAAATAACTTATGCCGGCGTAAGCCGAGATATAAGCAAACTGTCTCCAGCCGCCAAACTGTCTGTTCGAATCAACTGAAACCGCATTATCGTTCAAACCTATTTCGGTTGGATTAGATCCCGAGAATTCCGTCTTTTTCAACAGCAGGTTAGCATGTGTAAACCGCAAACCTGCATTCATGCCAATGTTTTTTTCAAATGCATATTCCAGCCCCATGAAAACCGAATATCCGACGCGAACGCTTGATTTAACGGTAATGTTAGTCTGAATGTTGCTGGCCGGGTCTATAAGAGTAATTTTCCCGGAAATTACGCTGACAAGCGGGTTAGCGCCAAAGTAATACTTTACGCGGTGGTAAGATGTGAAATTATATTCAATTCCTGCGCCGCCGCTAAATGAATTGTAATATACTTTTCCCTGTTGTGAATTCTGAGCAAACAGGTCGCTTTGAAATCTTGCGAATCCGCCGACTACATCCAGCCACAAATGTCCTTTCTTGTTAAGCGGGATTTTCCCGGTCAAATTCGCGCCGAATCCATTCCTTGCGCCGTAATTTTTTCCGTCAGTCAGGTCTGTCGGATTGAATCCTCCGTTATGCGAAGTAAGCTCGAGAGCGCCGGAATTATAGCTGGCGCTAAGCTGCAAGATGAATTTGGGGACAGTCATAACAGAAACGACCCTGATTGTCTTTGTCTTGTGGACTATTATGGTATCAACATGAATTTCATCCTGCGCCAAAATCATCCTGGCGGAGAATAAAAATATGAAGGCAATAAGAAACGCTGATATTTTATGAAAAGTCCTAATCATTGGGTCACTTCTTATCTTTCATTCCAAAATAATAATTAATGCCCGTAAAAAAAGTACTGTATAGGAATTGCTTCCATCCTGCAAAGGGTATCGGGTCGCCGGTAACCTTGTCGTCGTTTAAGTAAGTTTCATTGGGATTATCTGATACTTTTGACTGCCTCCCGATAACATTTGCATGGGTCAGTTTTACGCCAAGGTTAAAACCCACTTTGTCGTTGAATGCATATTCAAATCCGAAATTTGCGCTGAACCCCACCCTGAACGCATTTTTAATTGTAAGATTAAAATCAGAACTATCTGTCTTAAATGTGGACTTTCCGTTGATAAAACTTGCAACAATATCAAAGCCAATATAAGGTTTGAATGGCCTGTCAGGATTAAAACAGTTTTCAAGACCTAATCCGCCCTGAAAAACATTATATGAAACCCTGCCCTGGGGAGATTCAGAAATTACAAAATTACTTTGGAACCTGTTATATGCCGCCGTCACGTTAAGCCTTACATTGCCTTCTTTGTGAAGAGCAATTTTACCGGTTAACCCAACGCCATAACCGTATCTTGTCCCGAAGTCACGACCCGCTATGAAATCGCCAAGCCTGAAACTTGTATTATCGTTAGCCGCCAGATCCATGAGCCCTATATCATAGTTAAAGCTAAGCTGAAGAGTAACACGAGGAGCCTTCCCCTGTTTCAGCATATATTGCACATTTGGAGGCGCTATGCTTATATATGATGTGTCTTGCGATTGAGCAAATAGCAAATTGCACGTCAGGAACATCAACATCACGCTAAAAAGATATTTAGACAAATGAGCCATAAATTTTACTTAACAAGCGAACTATTTATTTTTTACAGTTATAATAAACGCGTCGTAATAACCGCGTTCCTTAACATAAGCAAGCTGCCTGAGCGCTTCGGCCTTGTCGGAATACTTTCCTATTCTAATTTTATAAAGGTTGTTAGTAAATATGTAAAAAACTTCATCTCCGAGAGTTTGTTTAGAAGAACTGAAAAATCTCTCAAAGTTAGACTCAACAAAAAAGGCTCCAATTTGAACTATATAAGAATAAGTATCCTTTGAGGTATTATTCTTGTCTTTGTTTACGTTGTTTACATCTGAAGTATCCATCGATACCTTTTTCACAGTATCAATTTTGAGCGTCTTTTCAACATAATCCACTTGATGTTCTTCAAGTTCATACTCTCCCGATCCGCAACCAAAATAAATCATTGCAAGAGATAAAGAAAAGAATATCAGATATTTTCTTCTAATCGGCATATATTTGACAAGTCTAATATAATTAGATAGTTGCTTAAAAACAAGCTACTTGAAGCAAGTAGTTAGAGAATACTTTAGACTAAGCCATCTTGTTACGTACAAACTAAAACTGTTAACAGGGAACGGGGCAATATAAGCAAACTCAAAATTCCATAAACTCCAGTAAAACGAGCGAAAATAAAAGAAAGGCAACCTTTATTTGCAGTTGCCAATACGAGAATTTAATTAGGAACCTTTCTGCATCATAATTTACTTAATTGTGTATTTTTTCGTTTCAACTCCCCAGTAAAAATTGGCCCCGGCCATAATTGTAATAAATGCCAGCGTCTTTCTCCCTGCATACTGAACGCTGGGATCGGCTGCATCTCTAAGTTGAAAAGAATAAGGGTCATCAGAGGGCTTAGCGCTTTTCAACAAAATATTAGCGACATGATATTTGAACCCAAGGCTTAGACCAAATTTATCGTTTATCATATATTCAGTGCCGCCAAAAATTGCAGCTCCTATTCTGAACGAGTTCTTAATGGTAACATCATAAGTATATCCGGGCGTCCCGCCGACAAATACCCATATTGTCCCATTTCCGTTAACCAGGCTGGCCGTGCCTTCAGCTCCCAGGTATATTTTATATTTATAGTTCGGAGTAAAGTTATGTTCAAGCCCAATTCCAAGGCTCATAATATTAATGGAACTTCTGCCGACGTCTGAAATAAGGCTTTTATTTCCAAACAGATATGTTTTGAAATTATTATAACTCAGCGAAACACTGAGCCTAAGCCTCCCGCGCTCCGAAAGAGCAAGTTTTGATGTAATACTCCCTCCCAAACCCTTATCCGCGCCAAGAACATACCCCTTCATAAACTGATCTGACTGGAAATCGTTATTGTACGTGCCGTTAAGCTCAAGATATGACTGGTTATAATCAATATTTGCCTGCAAAGTAAAAGTCGGAAATGTTTTTACAATCATAACTTTTTGCTGCCCATAACACGCGGTTGTGATACCTAAAATAGCAATAAATAAATATAAATTTCTCATTTACAATATCGGTGATTAAATAATATTCCTGCAGTCATTTCAAATCAGAATCTAAATATCAGGTTCTTTACGCCAAAGTAAATACTCGTTCCAAGGTTGAAGGATGTAAAAGCGAAATTTTTCCATCCGCCATACGGAATATGCGGGCTTGTGAAAGCATCTCTCAAACTTATATTATTCGGATCGGAATCCAGGCTTGATTTCTTCAGCCATGTATTAATGTTTGTAAATCTTACGCCAAGGTTTAGCCCAACCCAATCTGATAAAGCGTATTCTATTCCGGCATAAAGAGTAAACCCGAGCCTGAACGAGTTTCTTATTGTTACATCGTTCGAAACTCCGGCCGAAGTGTAACTGGATTTTCCGGAAACAAGGCTTCCCAAAACTGCGGCGCCCACAAACGGTTTCACCATAAATTTCGGAGTGAAATTATTTTCAATGCCTACGCCGAAACTTAAAATATTATACTGGACACTTCCAAAATCAGTAGCCGTGCTCTGGGTAAACGAATTGTTGAAGTGGTTAAAAGCGCCGTGTATCAGGAACCTGAAATTTCCTTTTTCTTTGTCAAGTGGAATCTTACCCGCCGCAAAAAGACCCCAGCCGTTCTGGACTCCAAAATTCTGCCCCTGGATAAACTGCGCCGGGTTATCATTCAGGGATAATTCGGAATTTCCTATGTTTATCTGACCGGCAAGGCTAAGCACAAATGTGGGCGCGCTTTTCACAGCGTAGGTTTTTTTTGAGTTCATTATCTTCTGAATTTCGGTCTTATCGACCTGAACGGGAGTTTTTACCGAAGATGTATCATCCGTTTTAACGGTATCGTAATTATAGGAATCTGAAGAACAAGAGGCAAAATATACAGAACTTATTAAGGTTATAAGAAACAAGATGTACTTCTGTTTCATTCCTTTTCCCTACATAAAATTATAAATCTATCAATAAAATATAGCAACTATTATCTAAAAAAGACATGTACTTATTTCGATTCAACCACGAATGAATCTAAGTAGCCTTCATCCCTCGCCTTCGCGAGAATACCCATTGCGTCATCCATGGTCCCGAACTGGCCAACCCTTACTTTATAAAGTCCGTCAACCTGGATGTAATTTATGTCGTTATTAAACTTCGATTTGGCAAGAGTTAAGAAATTGCGCGCATTTGATTCTGAACCAAAAGCGCCAATCTGGATAGAGTAAATCTTTTTAACCGGATTTAATTTATTTCTGCTTATGTCCTTATTAATTTCCTGTTTGATCTCAGGCTTAGGTTGATTCAGATCTTCCTTTATCTCAGTCTTCGTTTCAGTTTTAGGAGCATCGGTACTTTCTTCTTCAATGTCATAACCGGCAGAATTGCAGGAATATAATAACGCCAGCGCCAAAAACAGGAACGCCAATACTAATTGCTTTTTCATGGCGGATTTCCTAAGCATGTTAAGAAAATATAGATTTTATTAAAAAGATAAACAAGCAAAAAAACAGAGAATCCTTCAAAATTCAAAGTTTAGCCGAATATCTCTATAGACTTTATAATTTTCATATTTTTACATAATTTTGGTGATATGCTAGCTCAGAATTTCATTTTTTTAGCCTTTTTCCTCTCGGCAATTGGTTTCTTTTCGTATAACCTTCTCAGAATCAGATCATACCTGTTACTTGGGCGCAGTGAAAACAGATTCAATAGTGCGGGTAAAAGAATTTGGAAAGTTTTTTCGATTGGATTGGGTCAATCTAAAATTCTCCGTGAACCGGCTGCCGGCATTATGCATGCGACTATATTCTGGGGATTCTTAACCCTTCTTACGGCCGTTTCAGAAGCCCTAATTCAGGGTATTTACTCGCCCTTTTCCATTTTGTTCCTTGGCAGGATGGCAAAGGCGATTTTTTTATTTCAGGATGTTTTCGGATTATTGGTCATATTATCCGTCATATACGCGCTTTACAGAAGATATGTTATTCATCCTAAACGTCTCCAGGGTGACGGCAGCACCAATGCAGACGCGACGCTTATTTTGTTCATGATTTTCGGCGTTATGGTTACGATGTTCGGCGTTAATTCAGTTCAGCCAATACTACAGCCGGAGCACGGTTCGTTTTATAAGTGGCATTTTTTCTCGGTAATGTTTACACCTTTATTTTCAAATTCAAATGCGGCGTTAGTCTTTAACGTTTTCTGGTGGGGGCATGTTCTGATAATTTTCTCGTTCATGAACTATCTTCCCTATTCCAAGCATTTTCATATAGTAACATCTCTGCCGAACGTGTATCTTTCAAAGCTGGGGCCGCAAACGCTGGACACAGAGGAAATAGATTTTGAGAAAGAAAACGTTTTTTTGGGCGCGGGCGATATTGAGCAGCTGACATGGAAAGAAATGCTGGATGGATACGCATGCACAGAGTGCGGAAGGTGTACTTCGGTTTGCCCGGCAAACATTACGGGAAAGCCGCTTTCGCCCAGGAAAATAATTATGAATATCCGGGACAGGGTCGCTCAAAAAGCGCCGTTGGTGAAAAACGGAAAAGAAATACCTCATGATGTTGAAGCTGGTAAACTTGTTTCCGAAGCATATATAACAGATAATGAACTTTGGGCCTGCACTTCATGCATGGCATGCGTGCAGGAATGTCCTGTAAATATTGAGCATGTAAACGCAATTATTGATATGCGCAGGTATCTTGTTCAAAGCGAATCGCGGTTCCCGGAAGAACTGGCAACGGTATTCGGCAACATGGAAAATAACGGCGCCCCCTGGGCATTTCCCCAATCGGACAGATTGAAATGGGCCGAAGGAATTGATGTACCGGTTGCGGCCTCAAAACAGGAATTCGATGTATTGTATTGGGTCGGATGCGCCGGCTCGTTTGACGCAAGGTATCAGAATGTATCCCGCTCAGTGGCGCAAATCCTAAACAAAGCGGGAGTAAATTATGCCGTTTTGGGAACCGAAGAAAAATGCAACGGCGATTCAGCAAGAAGGCTTGGCAACGAATTCCTTGCACAGACAATGATAAAAGAGAATGTTCAGACGCTGGCACAATATAAATTCAAAAAGATACTTGTAAGCTGCCCGCACTGCCTGCAAACTATCGGGAATGAATACAAGGCGTTCGGCGCGGATTATGAAGTTGTGCACCATTCGGAATTTATCGGAGATTTGATTTCAGGAAAGAAAATTGAGATAGACGATTCTAAAAAGACAAACAAGAAAATTACATATCATGATTCATGTTACCTTGGGAGATATAACAATATTTATGATGAGCCCAGGGATCTGATCAATCTGACCAATAACGGCGAACTTGCCGAGATGGAACGATCGGGAGATAAGGGATTGTGCTGCGGCGCAGGAGGCGGTAGGATGTGGATGGAAGAAAAGCTGGGGCATAAAAAAGTAAATATTGAAAGAACAGAAGAAGCGTTATCTTTGAATCCTGAAATTATCTCAACCGCCTGTCCGTTCTGTATGACCATGATGACAGACGGGGTAAAAGAAAAAGGAAAAAACGAGGAAGTGAAAGTAAAGGATTTTGCAGAATTGATTTTGGAAACATTAAAGTGATCTTTGAATAAACAACAAAGAAAAATAGCAAGTAACAAAATAATAGCCCATTGAACTGTGAATACGATACCTGATATTTTTATAATTGAATCACAGTAATAAAATATCATAAAGATTAATTCAAATTTTCAAATAATAAAATAGATTCCCGCTTTCGCGAGAATGAAATAACTGAGGAGATAACATGTCTTATTTTTTTACATCGGAGTCAGTAAGCGAAGGGCATCCGGATAAAGTATGCGACCAGATTTCGGACGCAGTATTGGATTCAATATTAACTCATGATCCTAATGCAAAAGTAGCGTGCGAGTGTTACGTCACAACCGGTTTAGTTGTAGTAGGCGGTGAGATCAAAGCCAATCAAAAAGCAAAGCTTGAAACAGATATTCAGAGAATCGCAAGGGAAGTTATAGATACAATCGGTTATAATAAATCAGAATACCAGTTTGACGCCGTTTCATGCGGTATTGTTAACGTTATGCATGAGCAATCGGCTGATATTAATCGCGGCGTTGAAAGAAAAAGCAAAAAGAAACAGGGCGCAGGCGACCAGGGAATGATGTTCGGGTACGCAACAAACGAGACCGATAACTATATGCCGCTGGCTCTGGACCTGTCGCATAAACTGTTACGGGAATTGGCCGTGATAAGAAGAGAACAGAAAGTTATGAAATACCTGAGGCCCGATTCTAAGTCGCAGGTAACAATTGAATATGATAACAAGAACAAACCAAAGAAAGTCGATACTATTGTTATCTCCACACAGCATGATGATTTCATAAAGCCGGGAAAGGGAATGTCTCAGGCGGCGGCAGATAAAAAGATGCAGGATACGATAAAGAAAGATGTTATCAAATATCTTGTACCGAGGGTTAAGAAACAGCTTCCGGCGAGAATTACAAAATTATTCGGCAGCCACATAAAATATCATGTTAACCCAACGGGTAAATTTGTTATCGGCGGACCGCATGGCGATACAGGCTTAACCGGCAGAAAAATTATTGTAGACACTTATGGCGGAAAAGGCGCTCATGGCGGCGGAGCTTTTTCAGGCAAAGATCCTTCCAAGGTTGACAGAAGCTCTGCATATGCGTGCAGGCATCTTGCAAAAAATATTGTGGCATCAGGGCTTGCCGAAGAATGCCTGATACAGGTATCGTACGCTATCGGAGTTCCGGAACCTATCTCAATATTGGTAAATACTTACGGGACCGGAAAGGTCGCCGATACAAAAATTTCCGATTTCATAACAAAGAATATTGATATGACGCCGAGCGGAATAATCGGCAGGTTAAATCTCCGCCGCCCGATATTCCGCAAGACGACAAACTACGGACACTTCGGG
The DNA here is from genome assembly GCA_963816535.1 of uncultured Ignavibacteria bacterium. GTDB lineage: Bacteria > Bacteroidota > Ignavibacteria > Tepidaquicellales > OLB5 > CAWFKW01. Next base: position 788,310 of record CAWFKW010000003.1, read on the forward strand.
CGCAATGATAAAGATTTCACATGGGAAAAACTTGACATGGTGAATTTATTTAAGAAAGTAAAATAATTTTTAGTTAAATAAGTTAATTTAGTTAAATAGGTGGAATAGTGAATTACGGGAATCCGTATTTACGTTTCACCTTTTCGTTTTTACAAGAAACTTCGCTTTGCAGCGAATTAATATTTTTGTTTTCCTTATTTGTTTTTTCTTTTACCTTTCAACTTTCTAACCCTATGAACTTTATGAACTTTTTTCTTTTTTCGTCTTTATGTTTAAAATAAGATTGTCCCCAGGGACAATAATTTTTTTCAACCAGTTAGACGAATTCACGTCTCGGCATCGGTTTGGCCAAACCAAGTGTGCGGCAGGAAACACCTTCAGGGTGAGCGCCCCTGTTTCCCACTCGGAGTTTTTTGTTTTGTTGCAGGAAACTCCTTTACAAGACCCGCTGGCGCAAGTATAATACATTTGCATAGCACAGTCAAGGTAAAAATTTATACATATGTTTAAACAAGTTCGTAAAGTTATAAAGTTTATAAAGTTAAAGATTTAATAATGAGCAATGATCAATAAACAAGAAAAGTTACAGATTTTGACGTTTTATCGCGGTATAGCGAACCGCCGCGGCGGAATGAATTTTTAAAACGGAATAAATGTATTAACTTACAGTTAATAAATTACCCGGTTATAGATCTTGAGAAAATACCTGCAAATATCAAAGAAGCTTCCGTTCGTAGTTTTCTACCTCTCCATTTTATTTTTCATAGTTTGTTTTAATTTTAAAGATTCACCGCCGCCATCAAACTGGTACCAGCAGTTTATACCGAATATGGGAAGTGAGCAATTGGCCGACATCACATTTCTTGACAGCCTGGTTGGATATGCCATCACGCAGACTCATAATATACTTAAGACGACAAATGGGGGTGATAACTGGAATATTATTTACAACGATACTACCGGGAATATTTTTACAAGATTACAATTCTTAAACGAAAGCACAGGATTTGTTGGAGCTTATAATACTCTTAAAACGACCAATGGAGGCAATAACTGGTTTCAAATAAGCACACCGGTACCGGTACAGGATATTTATGTGCTTAATGAAGATACTATTTGGATTGTTTTTCCAAATAGTTTAGTCGGCGGCGTCTTTCGGACAACCAACGGGGGTGCAAGCTGGCAACAGCAGTTTTCAGGTGGTACCCAAAACCCGAATAAGATATATATGTTTAACCCAAGGATAGGGTTTATGTGCAATAGCTCTGGGACACCGCCAAATATTTACAAAACTACAAATGGCGGGGCAAACTGGTTAATTAATTTAAGTAATGATTATTTTTTCGATATGCGTTTTATTGACAGTCTGACAGGCTGGAAATGTAACGGGATTGAAGATTCATCCATGCAAAAAACAACAGACAGCGGACTTAATTGGACAAAACAAATATTGCCTTATGGGGGTTCAATAATAACTTCTGTTATTACGAATTTCTGTAATGTAAACCACGATACAATATGGGGTGTCGGCGGCTTTATTACTTATGGGACCGGGGGTTTTAGAGGAATGCTATTTAGGACAACTAATGGAGGACAGAACTGGCTTTTCCAAATACCGGATACAACAATTCACATAACAAGTTATGCGCATATACAATTTATAAATAGAAATATTGGTTGGGCTTATAGTTTAGGGCAAGGAGGTATTCACACAACAAATGGTGGAGATACCACATTCCTTAATGGAATTCAACAGATTTCAAGTATTATTCCAGAAGATTTTAAGTTATATCAGAATTATCCCAATCCGTTCAATCCTGTTACAAATATTAAATATCAAATAATAAAAAACGTGAAACGTGAAACGTCAGATGTGCGACTTATAGTGGTTGATATTACGGGAAAAATTGTTACAACGCTTGTAAATCAAAAGCAAAGCGCCGGAACATATCAAGTTGATTTTTCAGGAGCCAATTACTCATCAGGCGTGTATTTTTATTCATTATTCATCGATGATAAATTAGCCGACACGAAGAAAATGGTTCTGCTCAAATAAAGAAACGGCAAAAGTGCGAACCGGTTACTTTAAAACAGTTAATATTTAATCATAGAAAGGAGGCAGGCAGAGGAAATAAATACGTAACGACAACGCCTATGCGAAAATAATGTAATCTTGCAGCGATAATATAATGAACGCTTATAATCATCCTATGCCCTTGTGCCTCTTGCCCGCCTATGGCAGGTTAATAAACTAAATTCATAACATTAATGAAAATCAAAATGCAAACAAAAAAGCTACAGGCAGAAGCGCCAAAGAAATAGCGAACCGGCGAATCGCCGCGGCGGAATGAATTTTTAAAACGGAATAAATGTATTAACTTACAGTTAATTAAATACCCGGATATTGATCTTGAGAAGATACCTGCAAATATCAAAGAAACTTCCGTTCGTAGTTTTCTATCTCTCCATTTTATTTTTCATAGTTTGTTTTAATTTTAAAGATTCGCCGCCTCCATCAAACTGGTATCAGCAGTTTATGCCGAACCTGAATGGCAGGCAAATAGCCGATATTACTTTTACAGACAGTTTGAATGGATATGCAATAACCAATAGACTTGGCGTACCCGATACATCATTCATTTTGAAAACAACGAACAGCGGAGATAGCTGGTTAATAAATCATGCAGAAACTACAAATTCTATTTTTAAGAGAATCCAATTTATTAACCAGAGTACAGGCTTTGTTGGCGGATTAATTAATTTTAATTACATGTTAAAAACCACTAACAGCGGCGCTAACTGGTTTTACATAAATGCTCCATATGATATAGCCGCAGAAGATATGTCAGTATTAAACCAGGATACAATTTGGATTGCATTTTCAGAATCATTAACCGGCGGCGTATTCCGCACAACGAACGGGGGTGCAAGCTGGACGCAGCAGTTGAGTTTGGGCAGCCAGAACCCGAATCATATATATTTTTATAATGGAAGAATGGGGTTTACAGGCAGGGATAATATCTATTTACGCAGAACTACAGATAGCGGATTAAACTGGACTTTAATAAACGGGGCGGGCGGTTTTTTGGATATGTACTTTGCGGACAGTTTGACCGGTTGGAAAACATCCTTTCAGAAGACTACAGATGGAGGATTGAATTGGATTAACCAACCTTTGCCTCAAGGTGGAGATATAGTTTTATCGCAAATCAACCACTTTTCAAATATTGGTAGCGATACAATTTGGGGCGTAGGCGGATATGTATTTTGGCCTGGATTTGGTAACAGAGGGATGATATTCCGTACTACAAACTCCGGCGCAAATTGGTTATTTCAGGTTCCTGATACAAATATAAATATAGGCAGGTATCTATATACTAAATTTACCGGGAAATTAAATGGTTGGGCATATTCTACTATTCCAACAGGTATACATACTACAAGTGGCGGAGACCCCGTATTTTATACATCCGTTCATCAGATCAGCCTGGAGGTTCCGAAACATTTCGGGTTGTTTCAGAACTATCCAAACCCGTTCAATCCGGTCACAAAGATCAGATATCAAATAGCAAAAAGCAGTTATGTAAGTTTGAAGGTTTATAATATACTGGGCGAAAATATAGCTGCTCTTGTAAACCAAAAACAATCAGCCGGCACGTATGAAGTTGATTTTTCCGCCTCAGGCGGAGGCTTGAATCTTTCATCGGGCGTATATTTTTATAAAATAGAGATAACAACTGACCCGCGCTCAGGCATAGGGAAGGAGGAATATACCGAAACAAAGAAGATGATTTTAGTAAAGTAATTTCTACAAACAGGGGGATATACATTTAAATATAATTGCAGAATCCGTACCGGATGGATGCAAGGCATCCGGTATAACAAATAATTTATTTTTTGTTGTTAACTTTAATCCCCGATAAATTATGAAAAAGAAATTAATAATATTCAGCTCTATTCTGATTTTGATGTCAGTTTTGTTTATTTCCGGCTTCACGCCTGAAAACGCAGGTTCAAATTCTTCGGCTGCGCGGCGACTTTTTACATCGCCAACCACAAACGGTTTCTTAATTGGCGCCCTGCATTCGTACTGGGATATGTTTCCTGTAAACCGCGGCAATTATGATGCGGCTGGGCTTAATATTTCACACTCTTACACAGATGTTGACAGCAACCAAATTCCCGGCGACCTCACAAGGCATACCCCTATATCTCATGTAACCGGGGAACATCTTTTTGACCCCGTAAACGTAAGCGGCATAACCGCGGCGATACAGACAATTAATTCACATAACCAGAGCCGTTTTTTCTGGCAGAGGCCAAAAATAGAATGGCTGTGCTACGGGCAAAGCAGCGTGTACCAGGCGGAACAGGTAAGCCCTGACGATGATCACTGGTTTTATTCGTTCAATGTGAGCGCAGGCGAATCAATAAACGATTACACGTGGAACGGGGGCAAAAAGGTCCTTCATTGCAGCGATGCTGTGCTTCGCCCCGGCGCGGAAATTGTGCTGAAGGGCTTAAAGGCAAATACAGAGCAATGCAGAACCGAAACCGGGTCCAGCAACCAATGGATGGCTGATAATGAATGTACATGGCTCGTAAAACCGAGAATCAGGATTGATTCGAATTTTGCGGCAAATAATCCAAACACAAATATTTGTAAAATTATAATATTAAATCAGAACTTCGATACTGTTAAAAATTTAACAATTAAGGCAAGCAATTTTTCAGATGGAACAACTCCTTATAACGGACAATATCTGGAAGAGTTCTTCTTTGGTCAAAATGATTCAAATCTTACCTTTCACGGCGCATTAGGCACGCATTGGGGCATAAATGCAAGGGGAACTTACCCCGCCGATACCGCCGCAAATAAAGCCGATATACAGATTTACTGGTATGATAACTGCGAAATGTGGATAGATTATGTTAAAGTGGAAAATGATGTGGCAAGTGATTTATTGAGTAATGACCCTAATAATGCATGGCACCAAACTTATGATCAGTGGATAACAGAAGAAGTAAACGCGGTAAAAGATTACCCGAACTCAAGCTACCCTGCGGTTTTTAATTTTTATATTGAGCTGTTTGAGTTTAATAACATACCCTGCATGGCTTATGTAAACCATAAGATAGATTCGCTTTCCAACCATACCATAGGCTTAATGGCTGACCAGCTTACGTTTTACGAAAATCACATGGCATGGGCAGACAGGGGAAATATTGTAACGCCTGATAAGCTTAAAAGAATGTTTTTTAACGTAACGGGCTTTCACCAGATATTTGTTGGCGACCCATACCCGCTTACTGCTTCTCATCCTAATAACGGCTGTTCTTTTGACTGTAAATACGGGAACCCGCAGTATAGCGAAATTCCGTCTTCGCAAATCATGAGTCGATAAAAACAGATCCTAAAAATCAATTACCGACTGTTCATAATTTATATCAGAATTTTCCCAATCCGTTTAATCCATCAACAAAAATCAATTTCGATCTGCCCAAAGACAGCAAGGTAACACTGGTTATTTATGATATTCTTGGACGAGTTGTGAAGAGATTATTAAACAGTGAGTTTAAGCAAGCCGGTAGATATTCGATTGATTTCAACGCAGGCAATTATGCATCCGGTGTTTATTTTTATAGAATCGAAGCTGGTGATTATGTGATGAGCAAGAAAATGGTGTTGGTAAAATAAATACTAAGAAATAATCAAAAAAAGGAAAGCGGGTTTAATAGCCCGCTTTTTCATTGGGTAAATTAGATTAGAAAGCATGCATTATTCATTTTTTTAAGTTGGCCCAGTACTTGTTTATACCTGAAATATTATTCTAAATCTTTTTATTTTTGATTTCTTGCCAAATGATACAATATCTTGATATCCGGAGAATACAGTTGAATAGTCTTGAGTATTCCGAACTTTAAATTAGAAAACATGGATCACCGCTTTCGCGGGAATGAAATAAGAATGCGCGAACCTGAAGTAAATTTAGAACTGGCCAAAGAACATGGCCTGCTGGAAGAAGAGTACAACAGAATTGTGGACATTCTCGGCAGAACGCCAACATACACTGAGCTTGGAATTTATTCGGTAATGTGGAGCGAGCACTGCTCTTACAAAAATTCAATACTTGAGATAAAGAAACTGCCCAGAAGCGGGGGCAGGCTGCTTGTTTCGGCCGGCGAAGAAAACGCGGGACTGGTCGATATAGGCGACGGGTTGGCGGTCGCGTTTAAGATAGAGTCGCACAATCATCCATCGGCCGTTGAGCCTTACCAGGGCGCAGCAACCGGCGTTGGCGGTATTTTGCGCGATATTTTTACTATGGGAGCTCGGCCAATTGCGGCGCTAAATTCACTTAGGTTTGGGAATATTCAGACCCCCCCTATTCCCCCTCTTAGTAAAGGGGGGACGCCTGATTTATCAGACGGAGGGGTCGAAAGAACCCGGTATCTTTTCAAGAATGTTGTAAAAGGAATTGGCGATTACGGAAATTGTTTCGGCGTTCCGACAGTTGGCGGCGAAATTTATTTTGACGAGTGCTACAGGGATAATCCGCTTGTAAACGCAATGGCTGTTGGAATAGTAAAACATGATGAAGTCGCCAAAGCCACCGCAGAAGGCGAAGGAAATCCGGTATTCTTAGTCGGCTCATCCACGGGACGCGACGGCATACACGGCGCAACTTTCGCGTCGGAAGAAATTTCTGAGAAATCAGAATCCAAAAGGCCTTCGGTTCAGGTTGGCGACCCCTTCACAGAAAAACTTCTTCTCGAAGCTTCTCTTGAGCTTATTAAAACAGGCGTTGTTGTTGGCATGCAGGATATGGGCGCTGCGGGTATTACATGTTCAACAAGCGAAATGAGCGCTAAAGAAAACTCCGGGATGAATATAGACCTTGACCTGGTGCCTGTCAGGGAAGAAGGCATGACCGCTTATGAAATAATGCTTTCAGAATCTCAGGAGAGAATGCTTGTCGTAATTGAAAAAGGTAAAGAAGAAATTGCGAAAGGAATTTTCGAGAAATGGGATTTGAACTGTATTCAAATCGGCGTAGTAACTAAAACGCCGAATGTCGAGGTGCATTATAAAGGGAAGCTTGTCGCTGAAACCCCGGCAGAGCCTTTAGTATTGGGCGGAGGCGCTCCCGTTTACGTTCGCGAGTCGAAAGAACCTGCATATTTAAAGGAGCTCAGAGATTTTGATTTTAATTCGCTTCCTGGACCAAAAAGCTATAATGATATATTGTTAAAGCTTCTTGCATCGCCAAATATAACAAATAAGAACTGGGTTTATGAACAATATGACACACAGGTCAGGACAAACACGATAGTTCTCCCCGGCGGCGATGCATCGGTTGTGAGAATAAAAGGAACACAAAAGGCCCTCGCAATGAAAACCGATTGCAACGGCAGGTATGTTTATTTGAATCCGTATAAAGGAGGCATGATTGCAGTGTGTGAGTCTGCGCGGAACGTTGTTTGCACGGGCGCTGAACCGCTGGCGATCACTAACTGCCTGAATTTCGGAAACCCATACAAGCCTGAAGTATATTACCAGTTCAGAGAAGCAATAAGAGGCATTGGAGAAGCGTGCCGGACTTTAAATACTCCGGTGACGGGCGGAAATGTAAGTTTTTATAACGAATCGCCTGATTATGCAGTATATCCAACCCCGGTTATTGGTATGGTTGGACTGATTGAAGATATAGATTTCTTCATGACTTCATATTTTAAGAATGATGGCGATTTAGTAGCCTTAATTCAGCCTCTTAAGAAGGATTCCAATGTAAACAAGTTTGACGGGATTGGGGGAAGCGAATATTTGAAGACCATTCACGGCAAAGTATGCGGCAATGCGCCTGATATAGACCCTGAAAATGAAAAAAAACTATATGATTCGGCGCTTGAATTAATAAGAAGGCGTTTAATAAATTCGGCGCATGACGTATCGGACGGAGGACTTGCCATTGCAGCGGCTGAATCATGCGTTATGAACAGAACCAATCCGATAGGTTGTGCGTTATTATTAGAAGAGGGCGAAAGGGCTGATTTTGCATTATTTAACGAGTCTCAAAGCAGAATTTTGATTTCACTGAATAAGGAAAATGAAAAATTATGCTCCGATATTTGCCAAAAGCATGGAATAGAATTCGCTGTTATAGGTAAAACAGGCGGAAACACATTCAAAATCAATGATTTTGTAAGCTTAAGCTTAGAAAAGATCTCTGAGGTTTATTACAATTCTATTTCGGCTATTATGGATAAGTAAGCGCCTGGAATAACAAGATATATCTTTTAACAATCTTCCGTATTAAATGGCATTAAAGTATGTCAAATATTTCCTAATATTATGCTTCACTTTCAATGTCTTCAGCAAGATAGACTGCCAGGTATTAGAAAACCAAAATCCATTTCACAAACCCGATCCAAAATTACAATATAGTTCAGCATCTTCATTTCTCCCGGTTTCCATCGGAATTGGCGCGGTATTGTACCTGGTTAATCCAATATTGATTTATGAAAGCAAAAAATTTTATGCCGGGCTTACCAAAGAGTTTTCTGTTGGCTGGGGCAAGCTGGGCCAACACCGGACGTCGTTTGAATATTCAATAATAATAAGCGGCAACATCAGGCATTTCATAAGGTTTTCTTATAAATATGACATTCTGCTGAAGAAGGACATTGAGCCATCCCACATGCTTCAGGGCAGCGGAACAGTTTCGATTGGAGGAGGCTATTTCACCGACTTTAACGGCGGCGGTTTGTTTCCCGAATTGACATATGGCTACACAATAAGAAATCACAAGCTTTTGTTCTATCCACACATAAAAATAAGACACACATTTATGCTGAGAAAAGACAAACCCGATATAACGGATATCTCATTTGGGTTGATAATTGGAATTGCGAATCCTTTTATAGATGTTGACATAAAAAGAAAGTACTGATAAAAATTAAAATTAACGGAAATTTGTTTGAAATAATTCCTAAGGCGTTTCAAAGAATCCTGGTTGAGATATGGGGACTTTATGATTTTTCCAGGAAGTTCTTTGAAGAGTTTCTGAAACCGCCGTATGAGTTCCGCGAGATACTCAGGCAGTTTTACGAAATCGGAAATAAGTCTTTTTCGCTAGTTGGCATAACGGGTCTTATAATAGGATTTGTCCTGGCCCTGCAGGCAGTCCCCGCAATGAAACCGTTCGGCGCAACATCGCTAATTCCAGCGATGGTGTCCGTAAGCCTTGTGCGTGAGATCGGCCCTGTTATTATTGGATTAATATGCGCCGGTAAGATAGGTTCAGGAATAGGCGCAGAGCTGGGCTCGATGAAAGTAACCGAACAAATTGATGCAATGGAAGTTTCGGCATGCAATCCGTTTAAGTATTTGGTTGTAACAAGGGTTGTCGCTGCAACATTAATGATTCCGCTTTTGATCATTTATGCCGATGCTATTGCCTCCCTTGGCGGGTACCTCGCCCTCAATATTCAAAGCGATATCTCATTCAGGTTTTATTATTCGCAGATTTTTCATTCACTTCAATTCCAGGACCTGATACCCCCTACGATTAAGACGTTCTTTTTCGGGTACGCGATAGGTATGGTTGGCTGCTTTAAGGGATATAATGCAGATAGAGGCACTGAAAGCGTTGGCATAGCGGCAAATACAGCCGTTGTAGTGGCATCGCTTTCTGTGATCGTGCTGGACATGATTGCCGTGCAAATTTCAAATATAATATTTTAATGAAGATGAGCGGAACCGGGAGAAAAGTGATAAATATACAGAATCTCAGGAAATCGTTTGGGAAAAACGAGGTTCTGAAGGATATCAATCTTTTTGTTAACGAAGGCGAAACGGTGGTCACGCTTGGCAAATCAGGCACTGGAAAATCAGTAACGCTCAAATGCATAGTTGGGCTTATAAGACCCGATTCGGGAAGCGTAAACGTGCTGGGAAGAGAAATCCCTCAATTGTCATACAACGAGCTGTTGGAAATTCGGAAAAAGATCGGGTTTGTTTTCCAGGCAGGAGCGCTATATGATTCGATGACGGTCAGACAAAATCTGGAATTTCCGCTTGTGCGGCATTCTAACCTGTCAAAAGATGAAGTCAATAAAAAAGTAATGGAGGTTCTTGAAGATGTCGGGCTCGCAGATTCTGTAGATAAATGGCCGTCGGAGCTTTCGGGGGGAATGCGCAAAAGGGTCGGAGTGGCAAGAACAATAATTCTGAACCCGCAGATTATGCTCTGGGATGAGCCCACAACGGGGCTTGACCCTGAAACTACGAGAGACATAAGCCGCCTGATAAGGCAGATGCAGGATAAATATAAAGTATCTTCAATAGTTGTAACTCATGACATGATATGCGCAAAAATTGTGGCCGACAGAATTTCTGTTTTAAAAGACGGGGAATATATAATATCGGAAACTTTTGAAAATCTGGAAAAATCAGACAACGAATTTGTAAAATCGTTTTTTAGCGAGGAATTAATCCTAAATAAAATTCCTGCGCAAAAAAATTGATATGAAAAAGATAATTTAAAAAATAACTAAAAAGGGATTGCATTATGGAACCCAGTAAAAACAAAAAATTAGCCGTAGGCCTTTTTATTGCTTCGGGGCTTATACTTTTTGTAGCTGCCATATTTATTATAGGCAGCAAAGAGAATTTATTCACGCCTACTTTTAAGCTGCAGGCTGTTTTTGAAAGAGTAAGCGGCCTTAAAGAAGGAGCATCTGTTCGGTTTAACGGAATAAATGTGGGAACTGTCGACGGCATTGAAATCAAAGAAGCCAGAACAGTTATAGTTACTATGACTATAGAAAAGAAAATCCAGGATTTTATCAAGAAAGATTCAAAAGCTTCGGTAAGCTCCGAGGGTCTTGTTGGCAATAAGATCGTTGAAATAATGGCGGGCGCCAGAGATGCGCAAAGCGTCAGGGAAAATGACGTACTGCAAACAATCCCTCCGGTAGAAACCGAGGACATAATGCGAAGCCTGAAGCATACAGGAGAAAATGCAGATAGCCTAACCAGAGAACTTGCAGAAATTGTCACCAAGGTGAACCTCGGCGAAGGCACTATCGGCCAGCTTGTAAATAATAAAGACCTGTATAATAACGTAGATTCAACTATGCGCGGGTTTGCAGGCTACTCGGGGCAGATAAAGGTCGTCTTTCAGAAAATTACCGGAACTATAGACAATGTGTCAGGAGATATCAGCGAACTTTCCAAACAGGTAAAGAGTATCACCGGGGATATCGCAGAAGTAACCAGGAAAATAAATACGGGCGAGAGCGTTGCCGGAACTTTACTATCTGATACAGTCTTTGCAAATAATTTAAAAGAGGTTATCAGAAACGCAAATTCAACAACAAAGAATCTTGAAGACGGGTCTTTCAGTTTCTCACAGAATATGGAGGCTCTTAAACACAATTTCCTATTTAAGGGCTATTTTGAAGACATTGGATATTGGGATAAATCAGATTGGGAGAAAAATGTAGATAAACGAGAAATGAACCTGCGGATAAAAGAGCAGGAGCTTAATAAGAAGGAAAAAGAACTGAAGGATCTGGAAGAAAAATTGAAGAATTAAAATTAGAACCCGACCCTGAATTTTAAGGAGATTTCCTGCCCAAATTTGGACTAACCACTTACCGTGATTTACGGAATAACCCTATATTTGGGTAATGATTAAAGAGTATAAAACAAATAAAATTAATTATAAATTTAAGGCGTTGAACTAACCTATTCTTAAGCTAAAACGGGCGAAAATGAACATTCGAAAATTAGTAATATATTCATGTCTTACATCTCTGCTTTTTCTTTTTCAGGATTGCAAAGATAACGCTGTGGTAACGCCGCCGCCAAATAATACTCAAACGCCAACCGGCCCTGCGCTGACCAGCCCCCCGAATGAAACAACTACTCAAATAGGTTCGCCTGACCTTGTGTGGTCAGCTTACAACGGGGCAGTAAGTTATAGAGTTCAGGTTTCGCTGGATGCTAACTTCGGCGGAACTATTATAGCGGATACAACAGGCATCACGGCCACACAGCTGCAGTTAACCGGACAGACATTGGCAACGGGAGTTTTCTTTTACTGGCGTGTGATAGCCAATTTATCAGGAGGAGTTAGTCCATGGTCAAGTACATGGAGATTCAGAGTTATTTTGGCGCCGCCGGCCGCGCCAACTTTGCTGTCTCCGCAAAATGGGTCATCCAACCAGTCGTTTCTTCCGCTGTTTGACTGGAGCGATGTGCCGACGGCACAGTATTACAAGATCCAGATATCAGGCAATGCAAACTTCACAAATATTCTTTTGGATTCCGGAAGCATAACTGTTTCGCAGCTTCAGTGTCCCGATTTCATACTGAACACATCAACTCAATATTTCTGGAGGGTGAACGCTTCGAATTCAAACGGGATAAGTATTGGGCCATATTCCTCTGCATTTTCATTTACTACGGTTGCAGGGCCCCAGCCAAGCAGCATCAGCGGACAGATAACATTCGTAGATACCAATTTCATCCAAGATTCCGGCAACAGATATTATGTTGGCGCATATATTCAATGGCCGCCCTCTTTTTACGGCCCAATTTCTATCGACACGGTATCTATTCATCAGCAGGGGAATTCCTTTTACGGCACGTATACGGTTGGCAACCTCCCTAACGGAAGCTACAAGATTGCATTTTTCTATTTTGGGCTGTACAGCGTTTTGAACGCCCCGGTACTGGGAATTTACGGATGCGATACGGTGCACCTGCAATATTCAAATTGTCCCTCGAATCCTGAGATGGTGACCGTTAGCTCAAATATCGGCGTGCAGAATATTAACTTCCTCAGCTGGGCTGATACAACGCATAGAATTTATTAAGGGCTTTTGATTTTGTTAAAATGTAGGGACCTAAAAAAGGGATTTCTTTTCATAATTGTAATTGTCGCTGCGGCCGGGAGATCATTCGCCGCAGATGGGATTTCATTTATTGCCATTGGCGATTGGGGAAGGCAGGGTTCGGAAAACCAGACAGCAGTAGCTGAACAAATGTCTGTGTGGGCGATGGACAACAAAGCAAACTTCGTGATATCGTTGGGCGATAACTTTTATGAAAACGGCGTTACCTCAACCGGCGATCCGTTATGGCGCGTTTCATTCGAAGACGTTTATACTTCTCAGTACCTTCAGATCCCATGGTACGCCGCGCTGGGGAACCACGATTACCACGGAAATGTGCAGGCGCAGATAGATTACTCAAAATCAAGTTCCCGCTGGAAAATGCCCGCCCGCTTTTACGCATTTACAGAAAAGCTTGATGACGGTTCAACAGTTTTATTTGTCATAATGGACACAAGCCCCATATCCCGTTCGGATGATGAGTCGAAAACACTCTTCAGCGAAGATATAACTAAGATCGATAATAATATTCAGTATAACTGGATGGACAGCGTATTGACCCATACTGATGCAAAATGGAAGATAGTCTGCGGACATCATCCGGTTATCTCAGGAGGATACCACGGCGGGCAGGTCGAGATGCAGCAGGAAGTTGAACCGGTTTTCGTAAAGGACAAAGTGGATGCATATATTTGCGGACATGACCACGACATGCAGCATTTGAAAAGGAAAGGCATAAATTATTTTGTTTCAGGCGCAGGCTCAGAGCCCCGAAACTGCGAAGACACAAATTACACTTATTTTTTTGCTCCAAAGACCCCGGGGTTTTTGGGGATCCATCTTTCATCAGGCGAATTAAGAGCATCGTTTACCGATAAGTCGGGAAACGAGCTATATACAACTTCAATAACAAAATAGATTTCAAATCAATCTTATCGACAATTTTATGATAAGTCATAAAAAGCTTCTGCGCGGGATTCTCTCCTGCCTCATTGCCTTCTTCTTAATAAATCAGACTCCTTTAAATGCCCAGGTGCAAAATCATACCGGGGGCAAGTATACATATACAACCGTAGACGGCGACCCTCTAAAAGCGAGGATTTATAAACTTGAAAATGGGCTGACCGTTTACATCACAGTGAACAAGGAGGAACCGCGAATCCAGACTTTCATAGCTGTGAGAGCAGGCAGCAAATACGATCCGGCTGAAACAACCGGACTTGCTCATTACCTGGAACACATGCTTTTTAAAGGCACTGATAAATTCGGAACTATGAATTATGCAAAAGAGAAACCACTTATAGATGAAGTTATTAATTTGTTCGAAGCGTATAGAAAGACAAAAGATAAAGATAAGAGGAAAGAAATTTATCACAAAATTGACAGCGTGTCGGGCGAGGCGGCAAAATACGCGATTGCAAACGAGTACGATAAAATGCTGGCATCCATAGGAGCGAAAGGCACAAACGCGTACACATGGGTTGAGCAAACCGTTTACGTGAACGACATTCCCTCAAATGAGCTTGAAAAATGGCTGACAATAGAAGCTGAAAGATACAGGAACCCCGTCATGAGGCTCTTCCATACCGAGCTTGAGGCGGTCTATGAGGAAAAGAACATCGGCCTTGACGAGGACGGAACAAAGCTCTGGGAATCGCTGATGTCAGGTCTTTTCCCAACGCATCAATACGGAACCCAAACTACTATCGGTACTATAGAAAACCTTAAGAATCCATCAATTAAGAAAGTGCTAGAGTATTACCACACATATTACGTACCAAACAATATGGCTATTTGCCTTTCCGGCGACCTGGATCCTGATGAGACAATTAAATTGATCGACGAAAAATGGGGATCGCGGGAGCCAAAAACGCTTCCTGTTTATACACCACCCGTTGAGAAACCAATTGAGTCTCCTGTTGTAAAAGAAGTTGTAGGGCCGGAACCCGAAGAGATCGATATTGCTTACCGCTTTCCGGGAGATAATACAAAAGAGGCGGACATGCTTAATGTATTAAGCGAGCTTCTTTCAAGCGGAACGGCCGGACTGATGGATCTGAATCTTGTTCAAAATCAAAAAGTACTTTCCGCAGCCGCGTTCGCCGTAATAATGAGAGACTACTCTGCCTTCGTGCTGAACGGTAAACCCCGGGACGGACAAAAACTTGAAGACGTAAAGGATCTGCTTCTTTCGCAAATCGAAGATATTAAAAAAGGTAATTTCCCCGACTGGCAGATTTCCGCAATAGTCGATAATCTCAGGTTATCGGAAATAAGGTCGTATGAATCAAACCGGAACAGGGCCAACGCATTTGTCGACGCATTTGTACATTGGGTCCCATGGGATGACTTTGTTAACAGGCTGAACAGGCTCTCTGGAATAACAAAACAGGAAATTGTTGATTTTGCAAATAAATATTTCGGCGATAACTACGTTGCAGTATACAAGCGTCAGGGAACGGCAAAGCCTGTTGAAAAAGTTGAGAAGCCCGAGATCACGCCCGTCGCGGTAAACAGGCAGGCGCAATCTGACTTTCTCAAAAATATTGTAAATACGCCGGCCCCTGAGATCAAGCCTCAGTTTGTTGACTATGCAAAAGATATTCAAACAACCAGCCTGAAAAACGGAGTTCCGGTTTACTATAAAAGGAACGACGAAAATGACCTGTTTGACCTGTACTATGTGCTGGATATGGGTTCCAACAGCGATAAAAAACTTCCGCTTGCAATAAGTTACCTTGATTACCTCGGGACGTCAAAATATACTCCCGCCGCTCTGAAACAGGAGTTTTATAAACTCGCCTGCTCATTCTCGGTTTCGAGCTCTGAAGACCAGGTTTATGTAAGCCTCTCCGGACTGGACAATAATTTCGAACAGGGCGTCGACCTGTTTGAAAATTTTCTGAAAGACGTTCAGCCGAATAAGGATGCCCTTGATAACCTCGTAAACGACATTTTGAAGGTGAGAGCCGACGACAAAACTTCGCAGGATAAGATATTCTGGAACGGAATGTTCAACTATGCCAAATACGGACCTGAATCTTCGTTTACAAATACACTCTCGGAAGCTGAGCTTAAGGCTATTGGGCCTGACGAACTGATTAACATTCTTAAGGGAATTCTCAAATATAAACATGAGATCCTGTACTACGGCCCAAAGAGCGTTGAAGATGTTACAGGATTGCTCAACTCGAAACATGCCGCCGAAGGCGAACTGAAACCGCTGCCTGAACCCGCGAAATTCCCTGAGCTTCCCACAGATGAAAACAAAGTCCTCTTTGTAAACTATTCAGGAATGGTGCAGGCGCAGATATTGTTTCTTTCCAGGGTCGGGAAATTTGATGTGGACAAACTGCCGATCATTTCAGTGTACAACGAGTATTTCGGCAGCGGGATGTCGGGAATTGTATTCCAGGATATGAGAGAATCCAAGGCGCTTGCCTATGATGTCTTTTCAAGTTACACAAAACCGAGGAGAAAAGAAAACTCACACTATGTTCTAGCTTTTATAGGAACGCAGGCCGATAAGTTGCCTGACGCAATGAAGGGGATGCTGGAATTGCTGAACGACATGCCGGAATCAGAAAACACCTTTAATTCGGCGAAGGAAGAATTGCGCCAGCAAATGCAGTCATCCCGCGTAACACGCTCGGGAATCTTGTTTGATTACCTGAATGCAAAAAAACTGGGCCTTGATTATGACGTCAGAAAAAATATATATGACATGATACCTGACATATCTCTTAACGACGTGAAGAATTTCCAGGAGACTTACGTTAAGGGGAGGAAATATACCATTTTGGTTCTTGGCGATGAAAACAAGATAGATATGAAAACACTCGAATCATATGGCCCTGTCACAAAATTGTCTCTTGATGAGATCTTCGGATATTAGACCTGAAACAATAAAAAGAGGGCGGGCTTTGATTCCCGCCCTTATATAAATTTTACACGGCTTCGCTTGCAAAATAAGCAACCCTCACTTCATAAGAACCATTTTCTTTGAGTCAATTCTTAGACCATTTGCAAACAGCGTATAGAAGTAAATTCCTGAACTGAATGACGAGCCGTCAAAATCTGCTTCGTAAACGCCGGGGTTCATAGAATTTTCTTTTAATAAAACCGTTTGCTTTCCAAGTGCATCGTAAACTACGAGCGAAACGGCAGACGTCTTGCGATTAACCCCGAATGGAACTGAGAAACGGATCTTTGTGGACGGGTTAAACGGGTTCGGATAATTTTGCATCAGGCTGAAATTAGCCGGAATCTCGGAGCTAACCGGCCTGATTCCGATATATGTAATACCATGAGGCCCGGGCCCTGTAGGCGCTGAACTATGGCAAACCATACAATCAGAGATCGCTCCTGCGTGTCCCTGAACGCGTATAAACTGTGTATTGTCATTTGCTTCTCTCGAGGGCGCATATGCATGCGGACTGTTATGGCAAGCCGAACAGAATAAACCGCCATGCCCCTTTGATTGCCTGTATAGCTTACCCGGCTCAACCGCGTAATTTGCTCCGTGACATGTTTCGCATCTGGGTTCATCAAGCCAGGGCCTTCTTCCGCCCTGAATAGAATTAGCAATAATGCTCATTTGCCCGTGGCAGTTCTGACAAATTATATGGAAGTTCATCTTCATAACGTCTCTTAAGCATTGCGTGTTTGGACCGGGATGGCATTTGTAACATGTCGAAATGCTGTCATACGGCTGGATATCTCTGTGAACATCATGCATCCTGAATGAAAATGATTTCGCCTCGGGTATTCCTACCGTCCCCAAAGCGTTTGATGCATGGCATGAAGCGCAGAGCGTTGGAACGTTAGGGTCAAATCCGTTCACGTTTTCGTGAGCGTTCATAATTGCCTGCTCAGATGTATGACACCCGCTTTGAACGCACCCGATCTCATTGCTTACGGGTATCACGTTCTCGGTGTAAGCAACCTCGGATCCGTTTTGCTTTGCCGAAATGTGAAACAATTGAAACGGGCTTTCTGAAACCAGGTTATTATCCTGGTAAGGCGTAAGCGGAATTCCAACTGCGCTGAAATAACCGCTTCCGGTATCCATAGATCCCGTCAGCCCCTTTCCGGTTAGCCCAATATTTTGAGGCAGCGGCTGAGGCAACCCAAATAGTATCTGGGCGTAGGTCCAGAAGTTTGTTTTGCCAACCGAATAGGTGTTGCCGGGAATTGAATACTCCATTGTAAAACCATTAACGACAATTTGAGGATTCTGATTAGGCATCTTCAGGACCATTTGTACGTATAAATTATTGTAAGGCGGAAGCACCGCCATTTTCGAAAAATCTTTGTTAGCGCAATGCATGCCAAGGTCGTTCCAACCGAGCAAAATATATTGCTGGCTAAACAAATTTCCGGAACCGACAAAGCAAATTAGTACAATGAAATACAACAGTTTTCGCATTTTTGGTCTCCTTAATGAAATGTTTCGAATCTATTATTGGCTATTGAAAATGCAAGTTAATACAGCCCGGGCAAGTTTTCCAATGATACATCTCAACATATTAAATGATAATTATCAATCCGGTTAATGATAATTGTCATACATAAAAATGGCAGGTATTAAGGCCCGCCATTTTAGAGGAAGATAACAAACTAACAAACAGTGGTTATTTCACAAGCGACATTTTTTTAATTTCCGAAAACTCTCCCGTTTGCAGCTTATAAAAATATACTCCGCTCGAGAAATTTGCAGCGTCCCAGTTTACTTCATAACTGCCGGGACTCAAATTTGAATTTACGAGCTGAGAAACTTCTCTTCCGAGCATGTCATAAACGGTTAGTTTGACCAATGTACTATTGTTTCCTGCCGGAATCGAAAACCGTATCTTTGTGGCCGGGTTGAACGGATTCGGATAGTTTTGAAGCAAAGTAAATTGCGTCGGCAAAACATTGCCAACCTGCCTTACACCTGTCAGGCCATTATCTCCCCAAACGCCATTATGTCGTTCGTTAAACTGCCACATTGGGTTAATGATCTTTGCGGGGTTATAGTTAATACCTGTATTCCAAACATACACATTTGTCATAGGTGTGGCAAAAGCAGCGCCAATTATGTCAAGATGGCCATCTTTATTCAAATCAGATAAACATGGCATGTTGAAAAATGTAGTCCCCGTTGTAGGCTGTGGCCAGCCTGATACAGGCGTACCATCGTAGTTGAAAGCCAGGTACTGGCCCTTACCCTGAGTATCAGTAGTATTGTCATCTACAAGAAGTTCGTATTGATTATCGCCGTCGATATCGCCAACTGATACCTGATTATTAATTGCGTTCAAAGGCCCAATCGGGAAACCGGCCAGCACGTTGCCATTTTTGTTCCAGCCGTAAATATAATCTGAAGGCACAAAGCTGGCAACCTGGTCGCCCACAACAATATCCAGCACATTATCTCCGTCTATATATCCCGGCGTGACAGGTCCGTAAACCCATTCGGAGGTCTGTTTCGGCCAGTTTGTTAATACGGCTCCTGTATGATCCAGAATGAATATTTTGCCTGACCCGGTTGAAGTATTATGCGTTCCGAAAATGATTTCTTTGGCCCCGTCTCCGTTCAAATCGACAAGAACAGGAGATGAATACGAGTTTTTCTCGCCCCCGGGCATTGTATAAGGGAAGCCCGGCAAGACATTTCCGTTTTTATCGAATGCATAAAGGCTGTTATACGATTCGCCTATTATTTCAGGGATTCCATCGCCGTTAATATCGCCGACAGCGGCGCTGGAAGCAGGAACGTGGTCAATGGTTTTCGGCCAGCCGGGATAAACAGACCCGTCACCCCGGTAAACGGAGATTTCTCCTGAACCTGAGAGGCGTTTATTTGATATGATTTCCATCCTGCCGTTATTATCCAAATCGGCAAGTACAACTGTCCTGGATGGCGCGCCGTTAACAATAGGGAAACCTGTCACCGGAGTTCCGTTCTTATGAAAGGCGTAAATAGAGCCCGCGGAACTTGTAAAATTTCTCGAATTTATTACAATGTCAGGATCGCCGTCGCCGTCAATATCGCCGTACGCTGGCGCGCCTTCCGCAGTATAAGATAACGAAACCGGCCATCCAGGAACGTTTGAGCCGTCAAGCTTCAGGGCATACACGAAATTTCCAAGACCGTAAACAATTTCGAGCGAAGAATCGGCATCCATTTGGCAGTATATACCGCCTTCAAAAGACTCGCCGCTAACGGTCTTTGGATACCCGTTAAATGTCGGGAACGAATCGACATTATAAACTTTAGTTTCAAAGTTCCCTTTGTTATCAGCATTAATAACGTTAAAAAATCCCATAACATCAGGCGTTCCGATAAAGGGTGTACCGGTTAAGGCGTTTTGAGCATATGGGAATCTATTCAAAAAGAGAATTAGAGCAAGTAACAATATTTTTCTCATGATATATTAGCGTTTATTTTACAAGCGACATTTTTTTAATTTCTGAAAACTCTCCCGTTTGCAGCTTATAAAAATATACTCCGCTCGAGAAATTTGCAGCGTCCCAGTTTACTTCATAACTGCCGGGACTCAAATTTGAATTTACGAGCTGAGAAACTTCTCTTCCGAGCATGTCATAAACGGTTAGTTTGACCAATGTACTATTGTTTCCTGCCGGAATCGAAAACCGTATCTTTGTGGCCGGGTTGAACGGATTCGGATAGTTTTGGCTCAGTGAATATTGCTTGGGCGCAACGCCGCCAACGTTTTGAATACCCGTTAACCCCGAACCGTCGTAATACAAATTCTGCGCATAAATACCGTTAGCGTCCTGCCTGTTATCAGCCCAGCTAAACATTGACATTCCCGCTGAATTTATAGTCGCATTCATCCTTACTTTTGCGCTTAGCACGCTGCTAACAGTTTGAATGCTTCCGCCCCAAGAAAGCGCCCCGGAAGGGCCAACGCGAAACGCTTTAACCAGGTAATTCGCGCTGCCGAATATCTGCTCTTCATACGAGCAAATTACATTTGTATCTTTTGAGTAAATCCACATTGCTGACTGCTGATTGTTGCCAAGCGGCACAAAAGGCGTTCCCGCGTCATTCCATAACCTGGTTCCTGTGGAAGAAAATCTCTGGCCGTATAACCCGTTGGTCGTCTGTCCGCCGTTCGTCTCCTGAAATATTGTATATGTTTCCCCGTTAGCCTGCACATATGATGCAACCGGATCGAAATGGTTATCAGCTGTATTTGTTGATACCGCAGAACCATTGACCGGGAATTGAAAAACTCCGGAAGTGTTTATCCTTTGGATATAACCCGTTGAAAGATTTGTCAGATTTCTGTCATCCCTCCAGCAATAAACCGCTCCATTGCTACCGTCGGGAAATATTCGCGGATTGTAGAACCCGCTCACATGACCCAGGGAATATACGGTATCCTGGGTAGAGTTCCAAACAGGCGTTCCCGCCGCTGAAATTTTTTGGGTATAAATTTTATAGTTCGCGGCTGTAATAAAATTCCCTGTGTAGCCTGACCACATCAGTATCATACTGCCATTATCAGACTTTGTGGTCATACACCAGTCATAATTTTCACTGGTACCGCTGGAGAGCAGAATTTCACCGGCTCCCCATTGTTTTACGCCTGCGGCGTTAAGCTTTTGCATTGCAATTTTCTGGGGCCCCGAACCTAATCGCCAGGTAAAGATATAATTCCCGTCTGAAGTGGCAACAGCTTTGGGGTTTGGCTGAAACGAATTCACTGAATCGCTGAGGTTAACTCCGTCTGCCCCCCAAAGAAATGTTCCCGATGGGCTTATCAGGTATGCAAACGGATTTATTGTGCCGCCGTTTCTGATATCTGTAAAAGTTATGACTGCATTGTTTGAAGCGTCTGTGGTCATATCATAATCGACCAGCGATGTATTCTGAGCATGAGAACTGATAAGCAATCCTCCCGGCGCTAATTGTTTTACTCCCGATGCATCAAGCCTTTGCAGATAAACCGCATAACTTCCGCCGCGCGTATCGAACCACGAAATGTAACACCCGCCGTCTGTAGTCGGTGAAATTTTCGTAAGTTCCTGGGCGCCTGTTGTATCGCACACTTTCAGGTTAATAGCGGAATTCGGAACCCACTGCGAAAAAGAGACTGCAGCAATAGTAAAAAGCAGAATAATCTGAATAAATAATGTTCTCATTAGTTTGGTTTAGTTTTTTAAATTTAAACTAAATGATTTTTTTATCAAACCCAAAAAAGAGGAAAATGAACTCTGCAAGAGGAAGTTCAAATTAAGCCCCGACGCTTACGGCTTATTAACTTTTCTACATTTGACAGGAACTTATGAAGGGTTTTTTCCTTTGTTATTAAAGGATGATAAACTTATATTTCGTTCTGCGATGAATAAAATTTTCCTCATTTTTGCTTTGTTTTTAGCATTTTTTGGATCGTTGGGCGCTCAGGAAAAGCCCGCCGACCCAAAAGCTCTTGAATTATTTATTGAAGGCAAAACATTTGAGCTTCAGGATAATTATATAGCAGCAGTAGGAAAATACGAAGCCGCTCTCAAAATTGAGAAAGCTGCGGGCATATATTACACGCTTTCAAAACTCTATTACAATGTATCGCAGTATCAGAAGGCGCTTGATAACGGACTTGAGGCCCTGAAAAGAGATCCGGATAACGCTGACTACGAAGAAAACGTCGCCGATTGCTACATAATATTTAACGATTACAAAAACGCTCTGATTTACCTCAAAGAAGTTTCCGAAAAGAAACCTGACGATATTAACATACTTTACAATGTGGGCAGGATTTACGAAGCTCTAAAACAGCCGTCGGAAGCGATAAAATGTTACGAGAAGATCACAGAGAATTACCAGTATGATGAAACGGTTCTTGAAAGAATGGTTGACATATATGAAGGTTACAAAGATTATGCTAATGTCGCTGCGACCATTGAAAAACTGTTAACGCTCGATCCTACCGATACGCAGTTAAAGCTTTCAGCTGCGGCGGCATACATGAAAATTCCGGATTATGACAGCGCCCTGAAGATCTACGAAGAAATACTGAAAACGGACCCGAAGAATAAAGACGTCCAGACCGAAGCCATAAAGATATATTTCAGGGAGAACCGGATCAACGAAGCTTTTGAGAAATACGGAAAGCTTATTGACAGGGATACGGTAGATTTTACAACAAAGATCGGCATAGCCGCCGCGTTTTTAGAAGCATCGGCGGAAGATTCAGCTTCGCTGAACGTCGCTAAATCCATTTTGACAACTCTGAAGAACGCTTATCCTAACGAATGGATGCCTGATTACTATCTGGCGCTAATAGACGCGAAAGAAAACAACGTTGGGCTTGCCGAACAAAAATTGAAAGACGTTTTGGCGCGCGCCGATACTTCAACCGAAGCATATGTGCAGGTTGGGTTCTTCTATTACGAGGCAAACAGGTTCCCGGATGCATTTGATGTGTTCAAAAAAGGCGTCGAGAAGTTCCCGCAGGATTTCAGGCTGAATTATTTTGCCGGAAATACACTCTACAGAATGGGAAGAGAAAAAGACGCCATCCCCTATCTTGAGGCCGCTTACAGTATTACTCCATCGGATCTGAACGTGATTTCGAACCTGGGGTTGATATACGATAATGAACACATGGATAGCGATTGCGAAAGGATATACGACGAAGCCGTGAAGCTATATCCCGATAATGCGCTGATACTGAATAACTATGCTTATTACCTTGCCGTACGCGGTAAGAGACTTAAAGAAGCTGAGGAAATGTCCAGGAAATCCCTGGAAAAAGAGCCTAACAACTCGTCTTATCTTGATACCTATGGCTGGGTGATGTTCAAAATGAAAGATTATAAGAATGCAAAAAATTATGTAGAAAAAGCTATTAAAGCCGGCGGCGACGCAACCCTGTATGAACACCTGGGCGATATAAACGAAGCCACCGGCGATATTGTAACCGCGCTGAAGGACTGGAACGAAGCTTTGAAAAAAGAACCCGATAACAAAGATCTTATCTACAAAATAGAAAAATACAAATAACTAAAAATCCTGTTAGAAAATGACTGAAAAAATTGTACACAATGTAATTATCATAGGTTCGGGCCCCGCGGGCCTTACAGCCGCGCTATATACTGCCAGGGCGAATCTTAACCCTATTGTATTTGAAGGATTGCAGCCGGGCGGACAGCTGACGATCACCACGGAAGTTGAGAACTACCCCGGTTTTGAACACGGCATCATGGGCCCGGAGCTAATGGACATCATGAGGAAACAGGCGCAGCGTTTTGGCGCTGACTGCAGGTTTAACATAGTTGAGAAAGTTGACTTTTCAAAAAAGCCGTTTAAGATTTCCGTAAGCGGCGAAGAACATCTTGCTAACGCGGTAATTATAGCCACAGGCGCGTCCGCGAAGCTGCTTGGCCTTGACTCAGAAAACGAGTATATGGGTTACGGCGTTTCAGCGTGCGCAACCTGCGACGGTTTCTTTTTTAAGGACCAGAGAATTATTGTGATAGGCGGCGGCGATACCGCGATGGAAGAAGCCAGCTACTTAACCAAGTTCGGCAAGGAAGTGGCGATTGTCCACAGGCGCGAAGAATTCCGCGCTTCTAAAATAATGCTGGATAGAGCGAAGAAGAACCCGAAAATAAAACTGGTCACCGATACAACGCTCGAAGAAGTCCTGGGCGTAAATGAGAACGGTAAAAAAAGAGTCACCGGAGCTCTTCTTAAGAACGTCAAGACAGGCGAGAAGAAAGTGCATGATGTCGAAGGAATATTCCTCGGCATCGGCCATAAGCCAAACACTGACCTTTTTAAGGGGCAAATTGATCTTGAAGATAACGGTTACATAAAGACAAGCAAAGTAAATACATATACAAACGTGAAGGGCGTGTTTGCTTGCGGCGACGCACAGGACCATGTTTACCGGCAGGCCATTACAGCGGCCGGTTCAGGCTGTATGGCGGCAATCGACGTTGAAAGATACCTTGAATCGCTTCATGGTTGATTAATATTATATTTTAAAAACAAGGGGCTGCGACAAAAGATGTTTCAGTCCCTTCTTTTTTACCATCTGTATTAGTTATATTATCATTTGATGGACAGGAAATTCGCAAATATTGCATTCAATCTCCCGGTTGATTCCCTCTTCACATATTCCATTCCGCCGGAATATTCTGCAACTGCCCTCGCCGGGCAAAGAGTTCTTGCGCAGTTTGGAAAGAGAACTATTACAGGCCTCATTGTAAGCTTCTCCGATAAAACTTCGCTGAAATCCGTTAAACCTGTCTCCGAAATTCTTGATGCCGAACCCATTCTCTCTTCAGAAATGATGGAATTCTGCAAATGGATGTCGGGGTATTATCTGTGCCCTGTAGGCGAAGTAATATTTTCAGCTGTTCCACGGGGCACAATGATAGAATCAAAGACCCTGTACCGACTAAACGAAGATATAGATTTACAGGCGGAGAAACTGACTGAATTACAACTGGATGCCGCTGAAGCGCTCGCAAAGAGACCTCTTACCATAAAACAACTGGGAAATAAACTTGGGCGCAGGAACCTCCGAAGCGCAGTTGCCGCTCTGACTGCCAGGGGCATTGTTGCCGAAGAGCTTACTTTGCCGCCTGCAAAATCGAAACCCAGGTTTGAAAAATATGTAACTTTCAGCCTGCTGGATGAATTCAGGGAATACTCAGATGACAGCTTCAACATTTTTCTGGAGGAAAACAAAATTCGCTCAAAATGCCAGATTAATACGCTCAGGTACCTTATCGAAAATGAAGTGAGGGAAATACCGCATGGCGAACTGATAAAGAAAAGCGGCGGCTCACAATCAGCCGTAAAGACCCTGGCAAAGAACGAATTTATATCAGTTGAATCAAGGGAAGTAAACCGCGGCATTGAGCACGAGTTTGGCGAGGATCTTAAGATAAAAGAACTTAACTCCGGCCAATTATCCGTGCTGGAAAAAATAAACGAATACGCAGGCAAAAATATCTTCAAGCCTTTTCTTTTGTTTGGCGTAACGGGAAGCGGTAAAACACAGGTATATATAGAAGCTATCAGCGCATTGTTGAAACAAAACAAAACGGCGATTGTTCTTGTGCCCGAAATTTCTCTGACGCCGCAGCTTATTCACAGGTTCAGAGTTTATTTCGGGGATGTGATAGGCGTGATCCACAGCAGGCTTTCTGAGGGGCAGAAGTATGACGTTTTCAGAAGAATTAGAAGCGGAGAAACAAAAATTGTCATCGGCGCGCGCTCAGCCTTGTTTGCTCCGCTTAAGAACATAGGGATCATAATCGTCGACGAAGAGCATGACCAGTCTTATAAGCAGACCGAAAAAAATCCGAAATATAATGCCCGTGATTCGGCTTTGGTCAGGGCAAAGCAGAACAACGCCGTCGTTGTGCTGGGTTCGGCAACCCCCTCGCTCGAAAGCTTTTACAATTATAAAGCAGGCAAGTATGAGCTGATCGAGCTCCCGCACCGCGCGTTAAAAACAAAGCAGCCTGCGATAGAAATTGTTGATATGCTCGCCGAGCTGAAATCTTCAAGCAAGTTTGTAAAATATGAGACGCCTGAAAAACGTTTTCTTTCGTCGAAGCTTATTTCATATATAGACGAAGCGCTGGGGAAGAAACAATCGGTAATACTGCTTCAGAACCGGAGAGGATACTCGGCATACAGCGAGTGCCAGGATTGCGGCAATGTAAAGCTGTGCGTTAATTGCGATATTACGCTTATATATCACAAAGTCAAAGATCATTTGCGGTGCCACTATTGCGGGCATACAGAATCTCTACCCGAAAAATGCGAAATATGCGGCAGCCAAAACTTGATGCTTAAGGGCACAGGAACTGAAAAGGTCGAGGAAGAAATAGAAAAGCTGTTTCCAAAAGCACGCATAAGAAGAATGGACGCCGACACGGTAAAAGGAAAAGATGCGCACAGGAAGATCCTCAAGAGTTTTCACGACGGCGAATTTGATATATTGATCGGCACTCAGATGATCTCAAAGGGCCTGGACTTCCCCAATGTGTATCTTGTAGGAGTAATTTCGGCCGATGTTGGCTTGATGAACCCTGATTTCCGTTCTTATGAAAGGACCTACCAGCTACTCGCGCAGGTTTCGGGACGCTCAGGCAGGGCAAGCGATTTTGGAAAAGTCGTGATCCAGACAATGCACCCCGAAAATTTTATCTTCAAGTATGTGGCGGAGCACGATTACCGCGGATTCTTCGACAAGGAAATATCCGCCAGAAAGAACTTCAACTACCCGCCTTTTTCAAGAATGACATTAATAGAAGTAAGCGGGCCTGAAATCGCAAAAGCGGGATCGCTTGCATCTAAAATATACCTCAAACTTAAGGATACGCTGAAGAAGCTTACTGCCGGCGAGAATACCGGCGCGGTAGAACTGATGGTTCCGGCGCCGGCGCTGATCTATAAGATCAAGAACAATTACAGGTATCATCTTATAATAAAGACTCTCAAATCGCACCCGGAGTCTAATATTCTGACGGATCATCTGTTAAAAAGCCTTGAACGATTTTTGGAAGTAAATAAGATCAAATCCGGAGGGCAGGTCAATATTGACGTTGACCCTTTGAGTTTCTATTAACGCATGTAAACAAGCTTTTTCATGAGGTGGATAAATCGTAATATTTTTTATATATTAGAACAGCGCTTCAAATTAAACCAAAAATATAAATTAACAGGGGAATCTGATGAACATTCTTAAGGAATTTAAAACATTTATCTCCCGCGGAAACGTTATTGACCTTGCCGTGGGCGTTGTAATCGGCGGAGCATTTGGCAAGATAGTTTCTTCGCTTGTAAGCGACATTATTATGCCTCCGGTAGGATATCTTCTGGGCGGAGTAAATTTTTCGAATCTTAAGATCGTTATCAAAGGAGCATCCACAGATGCTGCAGGGAAGGTTATAGAAGCGGTTTCGCTTAATTACGGAAGTTTCATTCAGACTGTTATGGATTTCCTTATAATTGCGTTCTGCATTTTTATTGTTGTAAAGGTCATTAACAAGATCGAATCGTTAAATAAGAAAGAAGCGGTTGCAGCTCCTCCGCCTGCGGAAATTCAGCTTCTGACCGAAATAAGAGATTTACTTAAGAAATAGTCGAAAAATCGACCCCTCCATGCCAAGGGAGGGCAAGCCTGCCCGATACAGTCATGAAGGGACAAAAATAATAAATCCATTGCTCTTCTCTGAGAAGTTTCATCTCCCCCTGCCTGAAGCAGGCAGGCCCATCAGGGGGAGACACAGAGGGGTGCAACATTTTCTCAACCCACTATCACAAAATCTATCCACTTTTTTTCTTTGTCGAGCCGCTGGACCCTGACTTTAACTTTGTCGCCGATCCTGTATTTTTTACGCCTGTGCCGCCCGACAATCTGAAAATTCTTCTCATCCAAAATATAATAATCATCGTTCAGGTCCTTCAGGCGCACCATTCCTTCGATGAGGTTCTCGGCAATTTCTATATATACCCCGTACTCCGAGACTCCGGATATAATTCCCCAGAAATCATCGCCTACATGACGTTCCAGATACTGAATTTGCAATATCTTGACGGCATCGCGCTCAGCTTGCACGGCGTTAATTTCCATATCGGTCGATTGTTTACAAATTCCCGGCAGTGCGTCTCTGTAATGCTTAATCCTATCCTGAGAAATCCCGTTAAGAACTTCAAACAGTATTCTGTGAACTATCAAATCAGGATAGCGTCTTATGGGCGAGGTAAAATGCGTATAATGTTTGAACCCAAGTCCGTAGTGGCCAATATTCTCTTCCGAGTAAACAGCCTTCGCCATTGAGCGGATAGTAATATCATTCACAAGGTACTCTTCGGGTTTCCCTTTAATTTCCTCAAGCATCTCCTGTATCGATCTTTTGCTTTCCGGATTGAGATTAATCCCGAATTGTTTTACAAAAAGTGAAAGTTCGCGGATCTTTTTGATATCAGGCTTGTCATGTATCCTGTAAACAAACGGCGGCCTGGGGTCCTGCCGCTCAATGAATATTGCAACGCACTTATTTGCCAGCAGCATAAAATCTTCTATCAAACGCATCGAGTCGAGTCTCTCTTTTGGCTTGATGCTTTCTATAGCGCCGCTTTTATTTATGACTACTGATACTTCCTGAGTTTCAAAATCCAGGCTGCCTTCATTAAGCCTTTTTTTAAAGAGGATTTGATGCAGTTCATTCATCAGGTTTATTTCCGTGAGGAATTTGCCCTTCTGTGAATCAATTATATTCTGAACTTCCTCGTAAGTAAACCGCTTTTTACTGTTAATTACAGACTTAGTAATCTTATAGTCGCTTACCTCCCCTTTGCGGGTAATCTCCATAAAAACGGAAAATGTAAGCCTATCGACGCCTTCTTTTAAAGAGCAAACATCGTTAGATAACTTTTCCGGCAGCATGGGCACAACATCGTTCATCAGATATGCGCTAGTTCCTCTCTGGAGCGATTCGGCGTCCAGCGCAGAACCCTCTTTAACATAATGGCTAACGTCGGCAATATGCACTCCCAGAATGAATGTCCCGTCTTCCTTCAGTTCAACTGAAACCGCATCGTCAAAGTCTTTTGCATCTGTGGGGTCAATAGTAAATATGACATATTTACGCAGGTCCATACGTTTTTTGATCTCTGAGTCTGTGATCTCGAAGTCATTTTCACCTGCCAGCCGTTTAAGCTCGTCTCTAACACTTTTCGGAAATGTTTTTGTCAGGCCATATTTCTTTATAAGCGCCTTGAATTCTGTCTTAACATCCCCTGCCTTACCAAGAACCTCTATGATCTTGCCTTCCGGCGAAATATCCTGGTACTGCCACAAAATTATTTCGCATACCACTTTATCGCCGTTGATCGCACCTTTCAGGTTTTTATCGGATACGTAAATGTCTTTTCTGAATTTTCTGTCATCAGGCACAACAAATGCGTACCCATTCCCCATCTGGAGCTTGCCAACTATCTTATGCTTATCCCGTTCGATAATTTTCTCGACAATAGCTTCTCGCTCATTTGTTCCCGAAAATTCCACGATTGTAACTTCCACCGTATCACCAACAAGCGCGGTCAGTAAGTTTTTCTTCCTTATCAAAACCCTCTCAAAACCATCTTCGGTATGCAGCTCAACCGAGTATTCGTTATCCCTGTCAAGAACTACTTTGCCTTCATAGCTCTCGCTTTTCTGCCACAATTCGTAATACTTGCCGTTTTTTGCAAGAAACCGTTCATCAACTAACTCACGGAGGTAATCTCTTACTTCGGATTTTGCCGATTTGTTCACCGATAGATTCTTACAAAGCGCGTTAAATTTTACGCTTGTGGAAGGATTCCTGCGGAAAAGGTTCGTTATTTGTTCTTTAATGCTATCTTGTTTCTTTCTGGGCAGTGCAGTATTTATTTAATTTTATTAAAAATTGATTTTGTAAGTAAGGCCGATTCCCGTTTCAACGGAATTCTTTATTGAAAAATCGGTATTTTTCACTTCTCTCGTTATCTCGAGAAGCAGGTTATTGAGAATGTTCATTCCCAGAAGCTTATTAAGCGGGTATTCAATGCTCACTTCAGCGTTGTTTATATCTGAAAGCACCTTTCCGCCAAAGCGCACAATCGCGCCTCCGATTTCGGATGTAATTCTCAGATCCGTACCGCGCGTAAACCCCCCGCCTTCATATATTACCTCGGTATTGAGGATAAACGGCGCGACCTGGCGAACAAGGCTGGATAGATATGACGAGCTGAAGGTCGATATTGCGTTATTGCCCAGCGAACCAAGTATGTCGGTACGCGAGCCCACTGTGACGCTGTTGAGCGGCACTCCGAATAACAGGTAAGAAAGGGCGTTAGAGGTTTCATTGGCCCCGCCCAATTCAACGCCCTGCTCGTTCAGCAGCTTAAACGCCAACAGCGGTTTCTTTTTTGTGCCTGTTATCGAAAGCACGACGTAGACAATTTCCTGTTCATTATTCTGGATGGTCCTTATGTTCTGGTACTGCGCGCTTATTGAAAGCGTCGGGTTATCGTAAGGACCTTCGAATATCAGTTTGCTGTTTTGGATCTTAAAATTCTTATAATAGATCCTGTAATATGAATCCCCCACAATATCCATGTTCCCGTAGAAATTTACGTCTTTGCTGTCTTTATTTTCTATAAGCAGGTTGCCGTTTATTTCGCCGAACAGTTCCTCTTTTGTGAGCTCGTTGAAATTGATAGTAACGTATACATTCTTCTCGGTTTTAACTGAAAGATTGTAAACAATATTATCGGCGAACGACGCGGGTTTATTTGCAAGCTGGAACTTATAATTTATGAACGGGTCAATTTCGCTAAGCTGGTTTTCTTTTATAACAACCTCAGTATCCAGGTACCTGTTTCCCGAAGAATCGTTAAGTATTCTGTATGAAAAATCATCGGCATAAACGTTGTATTCGAGGCCCTGCAAAGAAGGGAATATCAGGTTGCCTTCTTTTATCAAAAGCTGTCCCTCCACATACAGGCGGTCAAGGTTTCCTTTGATTGTAATTGCCGGCGTTCCGATACCCGCTATCATATCTCCGTAAAAACCGAAGCGTGTTTGTTTTGAAGACCTGTCTAACACTTTAACGTCTCCCGAGGTTGTAAGATCAATGTTATTAAGCCTGAAACCTGAGAAATTTATCCTTCCGTTAACGTCAATGTGGCGCCTGTCATCGTCTATATAATAAATTGAAAGATTCTGCACTACCAGGTCAGAATTCTCAGCTCTCAAAATTGTGTTAAACCTGTAATACAAGTTATTAATCTGAAGCAGGAACCTTCCTTTATCCACTTTCACCTCGCCCGTTAGCTGCGGGTCGCTTATCGTTCCGGTTGAAGCCAATTCGCCGTTTAAGAAGCCGTTTATCTCCGCAAAGTTGGGAATTAACTTGCTGAAAAAATTAAGCTGGAAATCCTTTGCTTTTAGCCCAAGATTCATCGGCGATTCCAGAACTGAAACATAAGATGCGCTATCCGGTGAAACCAGAGGATTATTAAACGGAACGTCGCCCGTCAGCCTTAAGCTTCCTTTACCCAGATCATTTAATATCAGAACATCGGTTGAGAGTTTCCTTTCAGCATAATCGATAAACGCATCTATTCGTCCTATCTTTGTGCTCTGGTACCTGATCATGCCGGAGTTTAGTTCAATTCCCAGTTTAGGATCATCTGTTGTTCCCTTATACGTTACAAGGAACCTCGTAATGTCTCCGTTTACAGGGGTCCTGAATTCATTCTTACTCCCCGGGGCTGCATATATAGACTGCGGGTCATACGCATATTGCAGCAGTTTAGGGATATCAATATTGTCAAATTCGGCGCTAAAATCGCTTGCGCCGCTTATTGAATATTTTCCTTCAATATCTACCTTAAGCAAATCGCTTGCCAGCCGGAATCGCCTGAAACTAAATGTCCTTTCCGAAACTGCGGGGTCATAGCTCATATAAATATCCCCGTCATTTTGAACGAGAAATTTATTATAGAACACTTTAAAATTTTTCATCACAAAACCTACAGAATCTTTTGACAGGTCTATGGCGCCGTTAAAGGCCACGCTGAAAGTTGTGTCCTGTTTAGCCTTAAAACGGAAAAGCTGGTTTTCATCGCGGAGATCCCAGTTAACTCTCACGCTGTCAAAGTTCGAAGTTCCATAATGGACTCTGTCTGCTGTAACGTCAATAGTGGAGTTGAACGGGGCAAAATTGCCCTTATCTTTTTCCGCCGCATTGCTGTAATTATTTGTATGATACATTGATATATTCGCTTTTTTGAGAACGAATAAAGAATCAAAATATGAGAAATCTGCCAGATCTATCTCGGCCTCGGCGTCAAAACCGTTTGAGTTGTTTCTTATGTATCCTTTCGCCGAGCCGTCAAACCTGAAATCCTCAAAATAAAATAACTTCGCAATCGCATCTGAGTTCTTAGTCTTAAATTCATAATTGAAGTCCACATTCGAATTTGAAACAGTGACCGGGCGCTCAGGCAGCAGCGTATCCAGGTTGAACTTCCTGCTGATCTGGTTATTTATCAGATTTACATTGTTCATTACAACATCGGCAATCTGGTCAATCTTGAAATGGCCGTCCGCGTTAAAATCAAACAGGTTTGAAGTGAAAGTGATTTTATCGGCCGCTCCTCCCGTCGATACTTTCAGCTTAACCGGCGTAGCGGGAATATCAAACTTCCCGTAATATGATTTGGCAAAATCCATATCAAATGCGCCTTCAAGATTTTCGGGCGATATGCCGCTGCCGTTAAGGCTGAAAGAACAGTTAATGTTGCTTTTATCTTCGGGCCTCTTTGTGAACGCCGCGATGTTAAAGTTCGCTATTCTACCCTTTAGATCATATTTGGGATTTTTAAGATCGGCAATATTTATATTGCCCGCAACTTGCGCATTTGCGTCGTGTGAAACATACTTCAGGTCGGCATCTATATTATAATTATTCAGAGAAATTGTTCCCGAAGAATTATCAACGCTATACTCGCCAAACTTTGAAGCGTTAAGCTCATAGCTTAGCTTCGTATGGATATTGGCGAGCGAAAATCCGCTGCCGCTGAACTCGACCTTGCCGTTCAGGTTGCTTTCAAGCTTGTCGTTCCTGAGTACTTTGCCGATGTTAGCTCCTCTTGTTTCACATGCGCAGCTGTAATCAAATCCCGGGGTCGTAAGGTTCAGGTTGAAAAATCCTTTAGCATCGCCCGCTGAAGAATGAACGTCGTACGTCGTCTGAAAATTTGCCGGCTCGCCCTTATAAGTCAGTGAACCTGTTACTTTCCCTAAATATGAATAATCGGGTATCTGCAGCCCGGGCAAATGAACTTTAGTATCTGCCGGGTCCATAACAAGGTTATCCCCCGCCATATCAAAATATAGATGATCCGGCGCGACCAGGTTAACCATCCTGCCGTGAAAATTCATATCGCTGTTCTGCGTTTTGAGCGCACACTTTTCAACTTTAAAATC
Organism: uncultured Ignavibacteria bacterium; assembly: GCA_963816535.1. Classification (GTDB taxonomy): domain Bacteria; phylum Bacteroidota; class Ignavibacteria; order Tepidaquicellales; family OLB5; genus CAWFKW01. Next base: position 822,215 of record CAWFKW010000003.1, read on the forward strand.
GTCAAACTTACCGTCGCACTGAATATCGCAAAATACTTTCCCGTTCAAAAAGCTCAGGGGCTCAAGGAAACTTTTAAGGTCGTCGAAATCAAACGACTTTGCTATCATATGCATCTTCATGTCTTTTCCTTTAAATGAAGGCAATCCGGCAATGTTCATTATATCCATCTTGTCGATAAACGCATAATCAAGCTGAATCCAGCTTCTGGAAGTTTCTATATTCAGCTTGTTCACTTCAGCGCGCGAGCCTGAAAGGAAGAAATTGCCTGTCAGCCCTTTCAGATCAAAACCAAAATTAGAATTGAACCCGAGGTAGCCTATTTGAAGCTGCGCGGAATTTTTGTCATAATACGCGCTGGTTTCGATGGAGAATGAACTTATTTTCAGGTTATCAAGGTCAAACGATTTTGACGGAGCGATCTTAAGCGCTGAAACGGGAACATCCTGAGGCTTGGCTCCAAGCATAACCAAGTTCAGATTTTCAATCCTTAGCCGTTCAACGCTGATCTTCCAGTCAAACTCGCTTTTTGCAGTGTCTTTTTTTTCAGATGAGAACAGGTATGCGAAATTCCAGACAGAATCTCCCTTGGCGTCCTTTACTTTCACGAAATTCACCGAAGGGTCCAGAAGAATAACTTCTTTCAGAGTGATTTTCTTTTCAAGAAGCTGGAATATATCGAAGTGGACTTTCAGTCTCCGGAACTCTATCATATCGTCGTTCTTAACCTTAAGCTTTGCATCGGTGAGAATGATTTCGCTGAAGAAATTTCCTTCAAGCGAGCCGAAACTAAGGTGCGAATCTTTTTTGCTGAACGACTCGTTTATCTTCTCCGAAACATAACCTGAAAGCCAGTTTCTGAATATCCGGGTTTGTGTGGCGGAAACAAGCAGCGCAATAAAAAGCAGGAAAATGGTCAAGCCAAGAAGAATAGAAAGGAATATTCTTCTCTTCTTCTTTGGCCTCGGAGCGTCCGGCGTTTCTATTTTATTTTTATTTTCCGCCAATTAAACTTCATGTCTCCGGTTGGGTTCACTTACTGTATTTATCTATTACCGAATCGATAATATTAGTTGATGAGCTGTTCTCGACAAATTTTATGGTCTTAACTTCACCGCCGTTATTTATTACAACGCCGCCGCCGATGATCTTATCTTTTTCCCAGTCCGCGCCTTTTACAAGAACATCCGGAAGGACGCTTTTTATCAGCTCCAGCGGGTTATCTTCATTAAAAATTATAACGTAATCAACAGGTTTCAGGTTCACAAGAACAAATGCGCGGTTTTCTTCATTTACTATGGGGCGCTTATCGCCTTTAATTATTTTCACAGATTTATCGGAATTCAGCCCTACAATTAACACGTCGCCAAGCTCCTTTGCGGCCGTCAGGTATTCAATATGCCCCCTGTGGATAATATCAAAAACCCCGTTAGTAAAAACAATTTTTTTACCATGTGATTTCAGTTCCTTAATTAATGCTTCTACCTCTCCGAAATTTTGGAATATTAACTTGTCAATCATTTTCATTTTTAAATTGCCACGACCTAAAGGTCGTGGCTAAAGATTCTTATAAATCAAATTATCAAACGTTCACACAATAAAACAATGCCTTAGTCTTTCAATGAATCCAGCAGGGCTTTTTTATAGATCGGGATTATCCCGACCTCTTCACAAACGATCCCCGCCGCACGGTTTGCGAGATTTACCGCTTCAATTATATTTGCGCCGCCTGCAAGCATTACGGCAATCGTTGAAATTACCGTATCGCCGGCGCCTGAAACGTCGGCAACTTTCCTGGCGAGCGTGGGAACATTCAGCACGGCCGTTTTATTTTTTTCTTTGTCGAACAAAACCATCCCTTTTTCTCCGCGCGTCAATACCAGGTATTCGCAATCAAGTTTTTCGATCAATTGTTCTCCTGCTTTCTTGACAGATTCATCTCCGTCAATTATCATTGCCAGCGCTTCCTGAACTTCTTTCCGGTTGGGCTTAAATACCGTTACATTTTTGTATTCAAAAAAATTATGAAATTTAGGGTCCACATAAACGCGCTTGCCTGCGCTCTTAAACATCTTAATAACTTTTGCAATCAACTCTTTTGAAAGGACGCCTTTATTATAATCCTGAAGTATCAAAGAATCAAAATTCTTCAGATTCTTTTTTACAAAATCCAGGATCTTTGTAGTTATTTCTTTCGTGACACTATGTTTCAGTTCGCTGTCAACGCGTATCACATGCTGGGAGTGGGCAATAACTCGTGTCTTGGTTGTGGTGGGGCGCGATTTATCCTTGAATATCCCGACAGTCTGTAATTTCTGCGCCTTCATTGTTTCCAGGAAGAACTGCGCATCGTGGTCATCTCCTATCACTCCAATCAATATTGGTTCTGCTTCAAGGGCTTTGATGTTATTTGCAACGTTGGCTGCGCCGCCAAGCTTATACTCGGCGCTCTTTACGTCCACAACCTGAACGGGCGCTTCTGGTGATATTCTGCTCACTTCGCCGTAAACGTATTTATCGAGCATTACGTCGCCAATAATAGCGATTTTCTTTTTTTTACTGTTGGAAAAGTACTTATGTAGCTTCTGAGAAGAGATTTCTAAGTGCATTAAAATAAATATAGATACATAATAAGCAAATTATATAAATATATGCTTATTTGATAGTTTATTCAATTGAAAAGGTGAGATTGTGGTTTACGATTCTGTTTAGCGTTATTTCTCATATTTTGTTTCCAATCTACAATCAACAATTCGCAATCCGCAATTATGTTCATTGTTTCCCAAAGCCCTGATTTGTATCTTTGTAATTCTATGAAATTTAATAAGAGAACAAATAATTGCGGAGAGCTTAGAGCTTCGGATGTGGGCAAAACCGTTACTTTAAATGGCTGGGTTGACCAAAAACGCGACCTTGGCGGAGTTGTATTTATCAATATCCGCGACCGGTATGGAGTAACCCAGGTGACCTTTAATCCGGATAGCAAAGAATTCTATGACACGGCGCAGAAACTGGGAAACGAGTTTGTGATTTCTGCCTCAGGAACCGTGCAGAAAAGGACTTCTGCAAATCCGAATATGACAACAGGCGAAATCGAAGTTCTGGCATCGAGCGTTGAAATTTTAAACGCATCTGAAGTCACGCCTTTTGTTGTTGAAGAAGATATAAAAGCATCAGAAGAGCTTAGGTTTAAGTACCGCTATCTTGATATAAGAAGAAGAAAAATTACCAACAACCTTATTTTGAGAAGCAAGGTTACGCAGATCGTTCATAGATATTTCGAGAAGAGAGATTTTATTGAAGTTGAAACGCCCGTGCTGATGAAATCAACTCCGGAGGGCGCCCGCGATTATTTAGTTCCTTCAAGAATTCATCACGGGAAATTTTACGCTTTGCCGCAATCGCCGCAAACATACAAACAGGTTTTGATGGTATCTGGGCTTGATAAATATGTTCAAATTTGCAAATGTTTCAGGGATGAGGATCTGAGAGCCGATAGGCAGCCCGAGTTTACACAAGTCGATTTGGAAATGAGTTTTGTTGAGCAGGACGATGTATTTGAAGTCTGCGAAGGAATGATCGACGCAATATGGAAAGAGATTCCGAATATTGAACTACCGCGACCTTTCAGAAGAATGACCTATGATGAAGCTATGGAAACTTATGGTTCGGATAAACCTGATTTAAGAGTTAAGGGCGAATTAAAAGTAGTTGATGTAACAGAAAAAGTTAAGGGAACAGAATTCAAAGTATTTGCGGATGTAATTGCTTCAGGCGGAATTGTTGCAGGGATAAAACTATCAGGGCAGGAAGTTTCGAGAAAGATTATTGATTCACTCGCTGATTATGTTAAGTCGCTTGGATTTGGCGGACTTGGATATTTGAAATACAGCGCTGATGGCGCTGTACAATCGCCGATGGTTAAGTTCCTATCCGAAGAGATTCAAAGCAATTTAAAGAATGCATTTGAATCTAAAGCCGGAGATATTGTGTTCATAATTTCAGGCGTAAAGAAAAAAGTATTAAGCGGGCTTGGGAACCTGAGGCTTAAGCTTGCAGATATGTTTAAACTGATTGATGAATCTAAATATGAATTCGTGTGGATAATTGATTTCCCGCTTTTTGGTTATGACGAAGAATCGAAAGAGCTGGTTGCCGAGCATCACGCATTTACAATGCCGCATGATGATGACTTAATAAAGCTTGATAAAGGAAGCGCCGATCCGGAAAATAACGTTGAGCTGCTTACGTCTATCCGGGCCATTTGTTACGACCTTGTTTGCAACGGCAACGAATTTGGCAGCGGAAGTATCAGAATCCACAGGCGCGATATACAGGAAAAAGTTTTTAAGGTGATGAACCTCACCGAGGAACAGCAAAAAGAAAAGTTCGGATTTTTGCTGGATGCGTTCCGTTACGGCGCGCCTCCGCACGGCGGATTTGCTTTTGGTTTTGACAGGATATGCGCGATTCTTTCGGGCACAAAAGATATTCGCGAAACAATTGCGTTCCCAAAGACAACCAGCGCCATCAGTTTAATGGATGGCTGCCCAAGCGTTGTAGAAGGAAAACAAATTAAAGAATTAGGCATAAGCCTGGTTAATTAAGTAAAATTATTCGAGAGCCCCGCCAAAACGGGGCGTTTATTATGGTCTATAAAATGAAAATAGGAAACACCGAAATAGATTTAGTAAAAGGCGATATAACAATGCTTGAAGTGGACTCGATTGTAAATCCGGCTAACAGCGGATTGATTCACGCAGGCGGTCTTGCCGCGCAAATAGCAAAAAGAGGCGGGCACATTATCCAGCAGGAATCGAAAAAAATAGGCTTTGTACCGACCGGACAGGCGGTATTTACACGCGGCGGAAGCCTTAAAGCAGAGTGGGTTATCCACGCAGTTGGACCGAAATATAAGGATGGAAAATCCGGCGAAGCTGAGAAACTTGAAAGCGCGGTAAAAGCTTCTTTGCATATAGCCGAAGGTAAAAAAGTGAAATCCATTGCAATACCTGCAATAAGCTCGGGGATATATGGTTATCCCATTGAAGAGAGCTCAAAAATTATAGTCGATACGGTTTATAATTATTTTACTGAAAAAAAGAAAGAAAAGACCGAAACATCAATAGAGAAAGTTATTTTGTGCTTGTTTGATGATGAGACATTTAATAATTTTGAAAAGGCTATGGAGAAACACTCGAAAAGTACAAAAAAATGACATATAGATCAATAAATATTGATCCGGAAATTATGAGTGGCGCTCCTGTTTTCACCGGAACAAGAGTAACTATACAATCTTTATTTGATTATCTCGAAGGCGGTGAAACTCTCGATGAGTTTCTGGATAATTTCCCAACAGTAAAAAAAGAACAAGCTATCGAAGTTCTTCAATTTGCTGAAAAACTTGCAACTTCCGAGAAAGTCCTGAATGAAAATATTGTTAGATGAAAACTTACCTTTTAAGGTAAATTACGATTTCGGAGAAGATTGCAAAGTTTTCAGTGTAAGGGATATGAATTGGTCCGGCATTAAGAATGGGGAACTACTTGAAAAGGCAACCAAAAGCGGATTTGACGTAATGATCACTTTAGATAAGAATTTAAAGAACCAACAAAATCTACCTAAGTTCGATATTATTTTTATCTTGCTAAGAGCGGCCGATAACAAGCCCGCAACAATACAAACATTAGTTCCTAAAATAAAAGAGGTTTTGAGTAAATCAATAAGCAATAATTATATAGAAATAAACTAAAAATAAATGTCAAGAACATCAGAGAAAACGTTAACGTTAGAAAAGTTCAAAGTTAAAGATATATCGCTTGCCGAGTGGGGCCGTAAAGAGATTCGTCTTGCAGAGGCAGAAATGCCCGGGCTCATGGCGATAAGAGAAGAGTACAAAACTTCAAAACCGCTCAAAGGCGCGCGGGTTGCAGGCTGCCTGCATATGACAATTCAAACCGCCGTATTGATAGAAACACTGATCGACCTTGGCGCGGAAGTTAAATGGTCATCTTGCAACATATTTTCCACGCAGGACCATGCAGCCGCAGCAATCGCAAAAGCGGGAATTCCCGTGTTTGCATGGAAGGGTATGAATGAGGAAGAGTTTAACTGGTGCATAGAGCAAACTTTGTTCTTCGGCTCTTTCGATAGGCCGCTTACCATGATACTTGATGACGGCGGCGACCTGACGAACATGGTTCTTGATAATTATCCCGAGCTTATTTCCGGAATAAAAGGGCTCTCTGAAGAAACCACAACCGGCGTTCACAGGCTTTACGACAGGATGAAAGCGGGCACATTACCGCTTCCTGCTATTAATGTTAACGACTCCGTTACCAAATCCAAGTTTGATAATAAATACGGCTGCCGTGAATCACTTGTTGATGCCATAAGACGCGCGACTGATGTTATGATGGCCGGTAAAGTTGCATGCGTTGCAGGATACGGCGATGTTGGCAAGGGTTCGGCGCAATCACTACGCGGCGCCGGCGCAAGAGTTATGATAACTGAAATTGACCCTATATGCGCGCTACAGGCAGCAATGGACGGCTTCCAGGTTGTTACAATGGATGATGCTTCAAAGATTGCCGATATTTTTGTAACCGCTACCGGAAATGTCAAAATAATCACCGACAGGCATTTCAAAGCTATGAAAGATAAAGCCATTGTTTGCAACATAGGACACTTCGACAGCGAAATTGATATTGCATGGCTGAATGATAACCACGGTGATTCTAAGATAAGCATAAAGCCGCAGGTTGATCTGTATAATGTGGACGGACATGAAGTAATAGTTCTTGCCGAAGGACGTTTGGTAAATCTTGGCTGTGCAATGGGGCATCCGTCATTCGTTATGTCAAATTCTTTCACAAACCAGATACTGGCGCAGATCGAACTGTGGAACAATCCCGGAAAGTATGAGAACAAAGTATATGTTCTGCCCAAACACCTGGATGAGAAGGTCGCAATGCTTCATCTGGCAAAGGTTGGGGCTAAGCTTGAAAAGCTTACAGACGAACAGGCAAAATACATTGGCGTTGAAAAACAAGGCCCGTATAAACCTGATTGGTATCGTTATTAATTGATTTAGCGCTGGCGTAGCTCAGTGGTAGAGCAGCTGATTCGTAATCAGCAGGTCGGCGGTTCAAGTCCGCCCGCCAGCTCAAATTTGTAATTTTATTAGTTCTTAAATCTGTACAATATCCAGCTTGAATAAAGATCGACAAGCCCCGGCGATACTCGCCACCAGAAAAACTTCTCTCCCTTTAAAGGAGACACTGTAAGGTTATGCTGAGCCCTGGGCAGGATTATTTCAGTTACGTCTTTATTGCCTGCATTAACCCGAAGTGAATTATCAATATTCTTCAAGCTCACGCTAACCGGCGTATTGGAATCATACTCACCGTATATAAGCAAAACAGGAACTTTCACATTGTCCCAGTACTTCAAAAAGCAAAAATTGCCGACCGGCAAATACCATTTCCAGATCCAGTTATCCTTTGGTGGCGCTTCGACCCAGCCAAACCATTTTTTATCCTTCGAAACATTATTAAGCGAGTCCAGTTTATCATAGCCAACTCCGCTCCTTGCAATATCAAGCCATGATCTATAATATGCCATCGCTTCTGCAATTTCGTTTGAACTGAAATCATTCTCCTTAAGATTATTTTCAACCCTGTATAAGTCCTGCTTATATAGAGTGTCGCCCGTTGCTGCATTGGAAATTATGAAAGAAATATCTTCTGATTCCGATGCTACCAGCGGAGCTATTGTGCCTCCCTGGCTGTGCCCGAAAATACCGATCTGTTTTTCGTTAACTGCCTCAAATGATCTTAATAATTCAACAGCCCCTATATAATCGTTTGCGAGATCTTCATAACCGGCTTTGGTCCAGTCGCCTGTCGATCTGCCTACGCCTCTTTTATCCTGAATCAACGTAACTATACCATCTTCAGCCATACATTCGGCAAAAAACTGGTTTGCGAACATGCCTTCGGGGCCGGAGCCGTGCATAAAAACAACCGCGGGATGTTTTCCGGGAGAATCAGGGATGTAAATCCTGCATGCTATTTTAATATCGCCATTTGAAAAAGAGGTATCTATCTGCGAATACTTTTTCGGGGGCGGCGTGGAACGCACCAGATTGATCTGTCCTGTTTTTTCGCCTTCCTGTGAAAATTCGCCTTCTATCTTATCGCCCGATATATCGCATTTAAAGATAGTCACCGGCTGCGTCATTAGCTGAAACGAAACATGTTTCTCATCTGAAACGACATTGTCAAGCGGAATGCCGCTTGCTTTTTGAATGGGAGAATTGAAAAACCCCAGGATTTTTCCATTCGAGTATTTGAACTCGAAAGAAACGTTCATTACTGCGTCTTCCTTTGTCATAGTTCCCGTCCAATATCCTGTAATTTTATCCTGAGCCCGGGCGCCTGTAAAACTGCAAATTAAACAAAACAGAACTGCGTAATATTTCATATTCAACATATATTTTTTCGATTTGTAAAAGCTCCGATACTAAAGCAAATTAATGATTTATATACATAATAAAAGGACAAAATAGATGTTATGAACCATGGCACCGGATCTCCGTCTCATAAAAAAAGCCGGACATAACCCGGCTGATCAAATACAAGTTTGGAATTTATTCGGATTATTTTAACAATACCTTATTCACAGCAGAAACAAGCCGCTGATGTCTCCCAGTCGTTAATAAATGAAAATTCATGGGTTCGTTTAAGCTCTTTTATAACGTAAGAATGAACATTCGAACCCAACATTGATAATTATCATGTTTCAAAATGACTTATGTCATAATCTTTGGCATGTAAAACCGCTTATATTTGTTACAAGCTAACAGGACTCGTTTGTTTTGAACGTAATTATCCGGGCGGCATGAGAGTTATTGTTCGAGACCGCGTTTTTTAAAATTCCAATATTACAGGGAGTAAAAATGATAAAGAATTACAATTTTGTGCCCGCCATTTTTGTAGCGGCTCTGTTTATATTTTCGGCCTCCGCATTTGGACAGGCATCCCGAAACATTTTGTTCGAAGAATTCACAAACTGCTGCTGCGGCCCGTGTGCTACTTATGGGCCCATAGTAGACGCCTTTTTGGAATCTCATCCTTCAAATACTATCTGCGTGAAATATCACACCCACGGACCCGGGCCCGACCCGATGTTTTGGGAGGATTCGGCGCAGATAAGGATAAGATATTCCGTCTACTATAATATTTTGTATGTGCCAACCTGCGATATGGATGGCCTTATACAGGTGAACTCTCCCTTTACCACACAGGGGTTTACGGATTACTATAATCAGAGGCTTGCCGTCCCTACACCGTTAAGCATAACAGTTAACGATTGCCGCATCACCGGCGATTCGATAAGAACAACAGTTACTTTAAATCTCGCATCAAGCCTTCCTGCGGGAAATTACAAATTACGGGTATTCGCGGTTGAACGAAATATACATTATACATCGCCGCCGGGCTCAAACGGCGAAACAGATTTTCAGTATTGCTACCGCAAAGCTTTCCCGGATGTTAACGGCGTGAGCGCGCCAACTGCGGCGGGAACCTACAACTACATTTATACATACAAGAGGCAGTCTGATTGGGTTGATACCTCAATGTTCACCGAGGCTTTTGTACAAAACGATAACGGAACGGAAATAATGAACAGCGGCCGCGGTCATTATACGCCGCTTGGTATAAATCACAACGGACTCAACCTTCCGGCAAATTATAAACTGAACCAAAATTTCCCCAATCCGTTTAACCCAACCACGAATATCGGTTTTGACGTTCCCAGATCGGGAAATGTGAGGCTAGTAGTTTATGACGTTTTGGGCAACATCGTTTATAAGCTTGTTGACGGGTACCTTTACGCAGGCAGTTACAAATATGATTTCAATGCATCCGATATCTCAAGCGGCGTTTATTTTTACACATTAACCGCCGATAATTTTGTTGAAACAAAACGGATGGTATTGATAAAATAATACCGGTTACTAGGATAATAATACTTCGTGGCACGACTCCCAGGTCGTGCTACGAATTAAGAATAAACATTATGAAAATTATAACTTGCCAAGCTCCTCTCCTATAAGGAAGTGTATCGCGATGCCAATCGGGACGCGGGGCCTGAATTAAGCGTACAGTATATTTATGGAATCAGGCAAAATACACAACAAACCTGGACTTAAACTTAGAAGAAAAAAATTACGAAGAACGCTGACGCCGGCAGAAGCATTTTTGTGGAAACATTTGCAAAATGGTAAGCTGAAGGGAAGAAAATTCAGACGGCAGCACAGCGCCGGAATATATGTTTTGGATTTTTATTGCCCGGCTGAAAAGCTGGCAGTGGAACTGGACGGAGCATATTATTTCAACGACGAGTCGGCGCTTTATGATGAAAAAAGAACCCGTTATCTCAACTCTCTTGGAAGAGAAGTTCTGCGATTTGAAAATATCAGAATATTTGAAGATACAAAAGCAGTTTTAGAAGAAACTATTTCTCGCTTCAAAAACAGTCCCCGATAATTTGAATATATGCTCCCATCCTGAGACAAAGAAGGGAGGATAGGTTCAATCAAATTCTATGTATCTCTTTGCTCTCCTCCTTGGATAAGGAGGAGTACTCCTGCGGAGCCGAAGGCGAACGCCGGAGGGAGGTGGTTTGAAAAATCTTGTTTACCACCCCGTCCCGCCAAGCGGGACACACCTCCTTAAAAAAAGAGTGGAGCAAAAACAACGCACTCCTACGGGTATCTCAATACAACATATTTATTGTAGTCAGATACAAACGTGTAACCGTTATAGAAATATACATGCTCCGAGTAGCTGTTTGTAATGTAGCTTGCAATGTAACTGGGCGCCGATGGGTTTGAAACATCAAATGCCTCCACGCCCGATGCGTCTTCGGCGACATACACAATGTTGCCGTTAATTGTTGAAGCCAAAGCTATATCGGTCGTCTGGAGATAACCCGTTTGCTGCGGGCTCGATGGATTTGAAACATTCAGAACCAATACGCCGTTATTGTTGTTTGATATATACGCATAAACGCCGTTTACTCTCACGTCATAAGCGTAATCGTCCGACGAGCCCAGAGAATACCTGACCGGGTTTGCCGGGTTTGTGACATTTACAATATCCAGTCCGCCGTCCTCGGCTATGTAAGCCACGTTATCCTGGATCTGTATCTCGTTTATGTTGGTGGCGCTTGTGTAGGTAGCAACGCTTGTAACAGCGGGAAGCGAGCTTAAGTTCATAACATAGAGCTTGGCGTTTTTTCCGCCTGTATATAATTTCTGGCTCGCTGAATCCACAAATACCGAATATATCTCATCCCCGGCATAATTAATTATAGTGTCAACAACAGGCGATGCCGGATTTGAAACGTTTAACACAACCAGTCCGCCTGAGCCCGCGCAAACGAATGCATACGGTACGCTGTCTATCACCGCAGCGTAAACTTCATCGGTATAACCCGTTGCGCTGAAGGAACCTGAATTCTGGATTGAACCGGGGTTTGTGACGTTCAGTATCTGGAGCCCGGCTGAACCCAGCGCCACAAATGCATAGTCGCTGCCGTTAATATTTCTCACAAACGAACTTACGCACGATCCGCTGACCGGATATGTTGAAATGACCGGTATGTTCACGCCGCCCGGGGTAACGCTGTTATCGCTGCACCCGCTTAAGAATATTATTGCGCCCGAAAACATAACCAGCGCTGTAAAAAGAACTTTCTGCATATTTGGTAGACTTTATTTTTGTGTAAAATTGGAAAAATCGTAACTAATTCAAATGTTGATTTTAATAAATTACCCGCTTCAATAACTGCCTGTAAAAACCGTAAATATAACAACAAGGATTCTTGTTAAAAGAATCCTTGCTGTTTTATAATCCTGTCCGTCATGAGAAAGTTTCAATATTAGCGGCTCTTCTTTTTAAGCGCCGGTTAATCGCCGTTCTTTTGTTTCTGGTCGTTCTTCTGGACGGGCTTCCTTTCTTCCTGCTTTTGAACAGGAGCCTGTTTCTGAACCGGCGCCTGATATGTTTTTGTTTCCTGTTTAGGCGGCTGGTACGTTTTGGTTTCCTGCTTTGGAGCCTGGTAAGTCTTGGTTTCCTGCTTTGGAGCTTCGTACGTTTTGGTCTCCTGCTTCGGGGCCTCATAGGTCTTCGGAGCTACGTAAGGCTTAGGCGCAACGTATGTGTTTGTTGTCTTTGTTTCAGGCTGAGTTGTCTTAAACTCAGTCTTTGAAGTTTTGCGCTCCGTCGGCGTTGAATTAACCTGCGTATTCTCAGTTTTCTTCGTGGTCACAGTATTATTCTCTTTAACTTTGGGAACCGTCACGTTCTTTGTCTTCTCAATTGTGTTATTGTTCGTTACCGTTTTAGTTTTGGGAACGGTGATGCTCTTCGTATTATCAGTCTTATTGATATTCTTTGTCACATTGCCGTCGTTTACCTTACCCTTTGATATCGTGATATTTTTGGTCTTATCTATAGTTGTTACGTTCTTTGTCTTAACAATAGGCGGAGTTGTTTTAACGCCTGTTGTAATTTCAATGTTCTTGGTTTTCACCGGAGTTTTGCTGATATCAACCTTATTAGGATTTTTCTGCCCTGTGTTTACCGGCTTCTGAATGTCAACCACTTTCACGCCTTTCACTTCATTAACTCTTGGGCCCGCGTATTTTACGCCGTCGCCGTTCAGGTTTACTACAGGCGTTGAGCTCGTCAGCAGGGTTTTTGTCTTTGACCCTGTTATTATATTGTGCGTAGTTATTGTTCCCGTAAACTCCTTCTTCGGAACAAACGTCCAGTGCGGATCAGTTGTCTCATGCTGGTGATGGCCGTTGTTATGTCCGCCTACATATCCGCCATGCCATCCATGGTGATGGTGACGTTCGCGCGGGGATATCGGATGCCATCCATAGTAGCCGCCTGATGAACACCAGTCAACCCACGAAGGAGCCCAAACCGAACCGGGGGACCAAACCCAGCCGTATTCCTCTGAATACCACCAGCGGCCGTAATGATATGTCGCATCCCATCCATAATTTGAAACCCATACCCATCCGCCTTCGCTCCACTGCCAGCTTCCGTTTGTGTACGGATTCCAGTCTTCCTGCATATTCGCATTCGGAACCCAAACGTAATTCACGTTTATATCAATTGCAACGTCGTTGTCTTCGGCTGAGTTATCGTCAGCGTTCAGAACCTCTTCCTGTTCCGGGTCCGGGTCAACTGTCATATATTCGTCCTGGTTATCGTTCGAATCTGCTGTCAGGTATTCATCCTGGCTGTCATTTTGGCCAGCTGCGTCATTCTGGTCGTTGCTTACTTCTATATTCGCAGCCTGGTTATCATCTGCGTTGGAATTTTCGTCCCCGTTTACGTCATCAACGTAAGTAGGGTCAATATTATTTTTGGTCACTTTCACCCATTTTCCGTCGGATTGAAATGACTGTATCATTGAGTCTAAATTGCCTGCATCCCTGTTAATATTTGCCGTATTTGTGACTTTCGCCGGCGCCTTATCATTACTGGCGGGCCTAATGTACTTAAAGTACGCAAACCCGTTTAACGCCAGGGTCGCTACTGCCACTAAACTGATGATGATTGTCTTTGCTTTCATTTTCTTATCTCCTGTTCTTAGTTCAGCAAATTTTCCTATACAATAATAATCAATTGGCCTGCCCTAAGTTCTAATGAATTGTAATCATATGCGACATTTTGTAACAACCTGCCAAAACAAGAGTTATTTGAGAAAAAAATATTACCATATAAGCGCTTGCATATTAAACTATTGATTTTATAGGTATTTGACAATTCTGTCAATGTTTGACCGAATAACCCAATTGGAAATGACTCAGAATGGTAGATTTTCGGCTTCTTATAGTACATTATTCTGGCACAAGTATTGCATGATACATTACAAATCCAAAAAGATGATCGCTAAAATAAACAAATATCATATCTAATGTTCCTGAATTATCAAAATTTAGAACATTCAAAAAAGGAGTGAAAAAATGAACAAACGAAATTACATCGCACCTTTACTATTGGCCATGTGCTTAACGCTCTCGTGCATGCTATATTCTTGCAGCAATAATAACGATCCCGTAACTGCAGCAGGCCAGCCTATGACGTCGGTCAGCGCGCTCGCTACCACCTCGGCAGGTAATAACAGCGGACTGGTTATTACAAATGCAAAGTTCCTTTTGGAATTTGTTAAGCTCGAAAAACAGCGCGGGCACGATGACGCCGATATTAAAGAAGGGCCGTTCGTACTGGATATAAGCATGACTTCGAGCCTGCCAACAGTTATTGCGCTTAAAACAATACCGGCGGGCGCTTACACAGAAGTTCATTTCAAGATCCACAAACATACGCCGAATGAAGTTGTTATCGACCCTGATTTCGGAACGACAGGTGTAGGGTACTCGGGTATAATCTCCGGAACTTATAACGGAGTTCCATTTACGTATAGAACATCAATTACAGCTTCGCAGGAAACTGATATCGATCCCCCGATTGTGGTGTCAGCAACTGCAACGCCTCCCATAGGCGCCGGAGCGGCCTCAAACTTTAATGTTACAGTGATGGTAGATCCATCAATGTGGTTTATGGTAAATGGGAAGGTTATTAATCCGATGGAACCTTCATTCCAGGAACAAATAGATCAGAACATAAGGGCGTCATTCCACCAGGCATTTGAAGACAATAATTGCGACGGGCACCCTGACCATGGTCACCATTAGAATTTAAAAGTCACCAATTACACTGCAGACTATTATAATAATAAGGGCCTGTCCATAAAACGACAGGCCTTTCGAGTTTACTCACGCACCTTCAAACGGCATTTTGGGGGAACTACCGTTATCCGGAGCGATTGTTCTCCGCTATTTCGAAAATCACATTTACTTAACTATGAGGCTTATCAGATTCTGAATGGTGCCTTTAAGCGCCCAGTAATACTGAACGTTATAGAATAGTATATATAGTACAACTAATGTTCCCTGAACCGCCGTCATTATTAAATTGAATACTTTCATTTTCTTATCTCCTTTTATTTGTATTTTTGTTTTTAATTAACTTCTGATACAAATATATTTTTGAACCTTAGGAGAATTCTTACAGGATCCTTACAGAGATAAGCTATGGATTTATTAATAGGTTAGATAATAGATTCTTCGCGCTTTTTTTTGTTCAAATCCAGAGATTTCAGCTTCCGTCCGCATTTTTGACACGGGATTAATATTACTCCAGGTTGCTCTTTGGAAAAAGCCGACTGCAATAATTGGCGGGCAATCGCTTTTGAAGAGGATATTTATTGTATTCATAATAGTTCAGGGTTGAGGTCAACAGGTTCCGATAAAAAATCCAATTGAACACGGAAAAAACTTGTTAATGAATATATCTTATGTTAATTTTGTGTTAGCATAATGCTGTGAAAGGAGGATATACCGCTTGAATAATTCTTTGAATGAGGTGCGCCCGGCTTAGTAGGCTGCAGCTATCACTAAGACGGGATATCAGGGAAGTTATTTGGGGTTGGTTACCCCTCACAACTTTAACCGCACTTCCTGGTTTTTAAAAAGGCGTCAGAGATTTTCTTCTGGCGCCTTTTTCCTATCCTGAGCGGAGCCGAGAGGGACTTGTCAGCAATTTGTAATTAGTAACTGAAGTTACGCAAACAAGATAAATTTGCAAAAAAATTAGTTTTTTATAAGCTCCGTTAGGAACGACAAATAAAATGGATTCACGCCATCGCCCGACTGCAACAGGCAGGCGGGAGTGTTTTGCGTAACACCGTTAGTCATTAGTAATTAGTCATTGATAATTGCTTTATACATTTCCCAATACTCATACCTGAACTTCATAACCTCCTTTGAATAATCGCCCTGGTATGTTGTTACGTCAACGTCTCTGCCTAATCTCAGGCTCCTGACGGCGTTCCCCTGCCCCGAATTATAAGCGGCAAGAATAGCCCTCATGAAGTATTCATCGCCCAGACTTCCCGCGTTAAACCCCGCGCACATTATTGACCTTCGTTTCTCTTCGAGAACTTCGACCGCTTTTTTTAAGTAAGCCGTGTAATCGCTGAGCGGAGCTTTATTTATAAAATCAGGGTAGCTGCCGGTATCAATCTGCACAAACCCGTAGCCGTGATAACGCGGAGTTGACTCGCCCGCACGCCTGCCGTAATCGCCTTTCATTCTCACTGCAATTTCATCAAGCCCCATGCCTTTATTGGCGTATCGCAGTATCAAAAATCCGGTTTCGCGGCAGATGAGCCCCGCTATCAAAGCTTCTGTGTATGGCGTTTCCTTAAAATCGCCGTCCGTTAACCCGCGTATAGTCTCGCCTAGATTGTCATGTATCCATATAAGAATGTCTTTATTTGTTTTCAGCATTTTGATTCTCCTTCCTAACGGCCGCCGGGGCCATCAGAATTTAAAGGTTTTCTTATTGCAATATTTTCCAGTCCGCTTTAAGAATTATTGCGAACTTCCCGCTGCCAAGCGGAATTGAGAGTCCCGTTTCAAAGTCGAGCAGTCCGCTCAATGTAAATTTCACAGTTCCCGTAAGCTCATATTTTAGGCCGCCAAGTATAGTTTGCCTTGTTAAAACAGAATCTTCAAACCTGTAAAACGCAGTTATGCCGGCGTACAGGCCGCGGAACTCTATCGATCCCGTCTCATGCTTTTTAATAAGTTCGTTCTTAAGCAGGCCGGTTTCCGATTCGGAATTCTTTGCGGCAAGTCTGAGGTTTACTATCACGGAATCTTTATAAGAATTCTCATTCTGAAGATTTTCAATCTGTTTTGACTGCAGGTTTAAAACGCTTCTTGAAGAATCAAGCCGGAGATAAGTAAGATACAGTTCATCGCGGGTGGTCTCATACATCAGCCTGTACGCGCTGTTATTTGTCTGAGACTGGGAGCTCAATGCGGCTAAAAGAAGTAATAAAGGAATGAATATTTTTATTAAGGTATGCATATCTCACTTATCTCCGTATAATTTTCTGTATAATTCAGGGTTGGCGTTCTTTATGTAATTTTTGAATTCGGTTTCTCTATCCGGCTCTTTAAGCTTTTCGAAGCTGTTTTTCTTTTGCGTATAGTTGTTCTTAACCGTTACTTTCGACTGTTCCAGACGGGTGTTCTCATCCTCCAGAGCGCGTATCTTCTCTTCCAGGGCGGCGTTTTTTGCAATCAGCTCGCCCGTCGATCTCTGCAGGCTGTCAAGCTTCATCTGCGTTTTATAGGATATTTCGCCGCCCCCGCTGTTATCCCTGAAGAATGCGAGCTTCACAAGCAGCGCCAGTATAGCCAGCGCCGCAATAACCGCAAATATTTCTTTAAGCTTCATATTCACCGCTCCAGGATCCTATCATAAGCTTTTGAAGCCCAGTCAAGAATCTTTGAAAAGAATGAATCTATAAACCACCCCGAAGCAAAATAGGCGAGCATATAAACCCACAGTTCCGGTTCAATTGAAGGATAGATATAAAATGAGAGGTAATAAGCCAGTCCGCTCAGCAAGCCGTTAAAGGCTGTGACTTTAAGGTTTTTGCGGCCGGCGGCTGAATACCAGTCAAAAGCGTAATCTTTATTTAAATATTTATCGGCGGCTCTCAATATAAAGCCCGCCAGCAATAGCCAGTTGAATTGCATCTTAAGGTTTCCTTTCTTTTTAAAATATGTTCACTTATGAGTTACTTAAAACATAACGACGTCGGGGCGGACTCATTTCCCCGTCTTAAAATTGTATTCCTCTATAAGGCTTTCCAGTTTATCTTTATAATACTCAATAAACCCGTTGCCAAGCGATTTGCTCAGCGCGTGAACAGTCGCAACATGTTTGAACTCCGATAGCTTTATACGCCTCAGGATTATCCTGCCCTGTATTACTAGAACCAGCATCCCTGCCGAAATTGCAATGCGAAGCAAATTATCAAGCGTAGTATTCGATATTAAATTTATTATGTTTTCCATGTTTTATTTAGATCGTCAATTCCACGGAAGTATTTTTTTTATGATGTCCTTTTTGTTCTGTTCTGTTTTGTTCTGTTTTGTTCTTTTTTGTTCTGTTCTTCTTTGATCTGTTTTGTTTTTGCCACTATCAGTTTGTTTCTATTTACTATCTACTATTTACTATTTATTGTTTGATTTCCTGCCTTTTGCCTTTTGCCTTTTGCCTTTTGCCGTTTGCCGTTTGCCTTACAATCACTGTTCAATATAATCGCCTTCAATGAACGAATAATTATATATCTTGTCATTAGGCCCCCACACCGCTTTCACACCCCCAGCGCAGTTTATCAGCCTGTTGCTGCCAGCCGTGGTCATCTGCCCGCTTCCTATCAGCCCGAAACAGCAGTTCCTGAATTGGGAATCCTCAAGCGTTAAAACGGGACTGTAATTATCCTCTATCATCACCGCGCTGCAATTATCAACCGTCATCATTTTGAAATTCAGGTTCGTATCAGTGTTCTCAAAATGCAGGTTAACGGCTTTCACGTTCCTGTCGGTCATTGCGCCCGAGCGGATAAAGAGCGACCTGTTCGATGTATTCCTCAGCTTCACCCAGCCTATTCCGATGATATCGATAAAATCGTACCAGTAAAAATCCTCTGTGTACACCGCCCCGGGATGCGGCATAACCAGGATCTCCCACCTTGCGGAAGCCGAGGGCCTGCCCGTATTGTAAGCGTAGTTAACAGCGTCCTTTATTGAGCGGTATAATTTTCCTGTAACGTCCGCCGGCGCTTTTGCGTCGACTACCAGCCTGTTCTGCTGTATTCCCATATACGCGCTTTCGGCATATCGCTTCCATATCAGGTTATCTGCATCCGGGTCGTTTGAATTGTAAAGGCTTCCTGTTGTCAATACCCGCGGGTCAGAATTTATCGCCGTACCTGAGAATATATTTGAGCTTGTGAAAAAATTCCCGCCGCTGAATGTGTTGTTCCCTGAATGCGTGTTCGAACCCGAAAATGTATTGGCGCCCGAAAATGTATTACCGCCCGTGTGCGAGTTATTACCTGAAAATATTTTCGCTCCCGGCACGGTTTGCGCCGTGGACATATCTACAAAATAATTCGACGGGTCGCCCGTGAACTGCTCGCCCCACCATTCCTGGAAAATTCCGTTGATGTACATTCTGGCTTTTTGCCAAACCGTAAACCCGGATATCTTATAATTGCCCTGCGAGCCGATCTCGGCCACTGTCAGCCCGCATATTTCATCGCCCGTCAGAAACGGCGCCTTGCGGAATTTAATATTCGCAGCAGTTAACCCCGTCACCGGCCCTCCGCCTGAATTTAAAACCCTTATTATTACTTCAATCATGGTGATTAGTTAATTTTTTTAAATGGTTAATTAGTTACTTGAGTTAATTATTCAAGTGAATACAGCATCTTGTCTTAACCTAACCTGTGAACTGCTCTCTTTATCTTTAAATCTCAAATCGAAAATCTCAATTCTCACTTCCTTCAATCGGCGTTAACAAACCAGCGCCCACATATGTATCGCCCCCCTCCCGGAACCATGGAATCTCCGGCTGTAAATATTTCGTTGTGAACTCCAGTACGGGCAGCCTGTGCCCTTTTGAATTACCATACCCGCCAAGCAGCCCCAGCTCGAAATTATCCGATGACAGGTACACGTCGAATTTGCGCCATGCGAAATCTTTTCGCGGTACAAGCTCTATTCTGTATCCGCCTGCCGCGTAATCAAGTACCTGCTTTATTTTCATCAGCGCATCGGCGCGGATAAACGATTCATAATGCAGGGTAAAATGAATTATGTATCCGCTTATCCGCTGCAGGGTTGAATAATCGACAAGCTCATGGGTTATCTTCTTTACTCCGTAGCTTTCGACGAGCCCCCTCTCGCCCGCCAGTGGCAGGTCAATTGCGGCAACCAGCGCTCCACCGCCGTCATATATATTGAATCTCGGTTCTTTGTATCCGTTTATTATATTCATTTGATTCTATTCCCCTGAAAACGGGAATCCATTTTATATTTCTTTTTGTTAATCCATTCCCCTATTTTTGTGAGTACTTATAACTTAAACTTTACCCAATAACATCATGAAGACTATAGCGCTTTTGTTCGCTTCAATATGTTTCACCTTCGCCGTTTTCTTTACAGGATGCTCGGATGATGCATCGCCGACCAACATCACAACCTCAGCAAGCACAGATTCATTAATGTACAGTTTTGATTCTCTTGTTGTGTATTCTGATAATCCAATTCAAACTAACGCTTATTATTTGTATGTAGAGGCTTGTACAATCACTAAATTCAGAATTCAATGTAACTTTACAACTAATGATACAACAACTCGTCTAGATACTTCTTATAGTTTAGCCACCACAGTTTTAAGCAACAACAATGATACAACAAATGGCGCCTTTGTAATAACTAAAATTGGAAATGAGATTAATTTCATGTTAAACCAGGTTGTGACACTTAATGTGACGACGCCATACCGACTTGTAGGTGATGTATATTTGAGCTTTGTCCGATTTTCCCAAAATTTGCATAAGTATATTAGAGCAAAAAATTTCAAGCTATACAAAACTTCTTAACATTCGACCCATTCAGTCATAGAAGTTTCATTAAGTATATTGGAATCTTTTATTGCTCTGCAGTAATATTTTTTGTTACCGATGATAGTTGTATCATATACATTTACATTATTATTCGTATCAAGAACAATCTCAGATGCACTCATCTTCTTGATCCCACGAATAAAATAATTGCATTCTTTTCCAATGGTCTTCTCTAGAATATCTTTAACGCCATATACAATGACGTAATGAGACTGATTCGGCAGAGCAAAGTGAGTATATCTCCTGCAAAAGAGCGACATAAAACTGAACTGTGCATTCATAAGGTTATTCGTCACGCCTTCGGTATTAAACAAGTATTGCGTTGAATACGTAGGTAAATGAACTACCGTCGATGCCTGCGCGGCTACTACCGGCGGATTCTGGCCGTTCAAAACCGTTATTATCGCGCCGCTGTTCTCTTCGAATTCAACCAGTTCAAGTAATGGATTGATAAGTCCGTCGGCTATATACACGCCGCCATCGTTAACTGCAAGCATGCCTGAATACCACACTGCATTGTTAAGTATATTCGACCTGTGCGTTATCACAAAGTAATTTTTGTTCGTGTTCAGGTCCGAGTATTTTTCAACGGCGCTCTTGCGGTAAATAACAACTTCCCTGAGCCCTTCGCTTCTCCAGAATACTTCCATTAAGAATTCAGGGTAGTCGGCGTCAAAAATATTAGCCCTGTCAAAAACGCTCATTTTAAACATGAACCCGAATCCCCGCACAAGCTCTTTGAAAACGCTCCATTTGCCTTTGCCTATTCCCCTGCTTATAATATCATTGTACACTTCCCACATCAGAACAGGCTCGAACCCCAGCCTCTGCTCCCAGTTCAGCCTGCTTATAAAACCGAGGTACTGCGGATGGGGGTCGGGTATTATACACCCGGAGATGAACATGTCTATTGTCAGCGGCTGCTGAAGCGGCTGCAGCTGTATTTTTTCCTGCAAAACCGAGAGCTCCTTTATCATGCCCGTTACGGTAAATGATATGTCATACCTGTTTTTGGGTTCGGTCAGATCGGCGCTTATGCTGTTCAGCTCTATCTTACCGCCAACGCGCTTTGCGGCGGGGTCGGATTCATCTCCGAACTCCACAATGCACAGGTAGAAGAAATTCCTGTCGCCGTCCGGGAGCAGGAAATCTTTCAGGCTTTCCTCCCGCGAGCTCTGGCAGGCGCCAAGGAGCGATAGCTTCACATCAAAATCACCTGCCGTAAACTCCAGAATCTCATCGCTCTTTTCGAGCTGTTCATTGTAGATCGGTATTCCGTCCGGCGGGATATCGCTTACTTTTATCTTATCATAAAAAACAGGATTCAAAAAATAATTCGCGAAAAGATAATTCCCCGCCGCGCGGTATTTCCATATATATGCCGTCGCCTTCATATTGCGCTCCCGGAGTTTCTTACATTATACGCCGGCATATAATTTGTCAGGAATTTCACAGCCTTCGAGCTTTCGATCTCGCTGTTAACGACTACAGTGATATTCGGACTGAACACATCGGCCTGCCTTCTGAGCCCATCGGGCTTGGTTTCAAGTCCCGCGGCATGGCCGGGGTTAACATCGCCAAACAGCCCAAGCAGCCCGCTTATCAGCCCGCCGCCGGGAATAATGCCGAGAAGCGAGTCGAGAAAATCTCCCGTTCCGCCCCCGCCTATTCGGCTGAACATCATCAACAATTCCGACAGGTAATCGCCAACAGAATGAAAGCCTTCTATCAGCGTTCCGATAAAGTCGCCGGTTTCAATTTGCAGGTTTCCAAAGAGCTCATCCATGGCTTTGCCCGCCTCAGCCAGGTCCGGAAGCAAATTATTTTCTGCCAAACCTGTTATGCTTGTTTGCTGGTTGTTATCTGTTCTTCTTTTGCTAGTTCGCTTATTCTGTGGCACAGTATTTTCTTTTATTTACTATTTATTGTTTGTGAATGCTTTATGCTTCTAGTTTTTTTTCCTTTTTGTTTTTTTATTTTCCCTTCTGCCTTTTCCCTTTTCGCTTCTGACTTTTGCCTTCCGCCTTTTGCCTTTTGTTGCCCATTGCCAATTGTTCATTGCTAATTGCCCATTGCCTAATTGTTCATTGCTAATTGTTTCCTAAGGAATTCATTTTGTTCCGACTCCAGATTTTCAAACAGGAGCATTTTCCAGTAATCCAATTCGGTAAATTCAGGCGATTCATGTTTTGTAAGCCTGAATGTCTTTGAAAGCCTGTAAGCCATGTAATCATATCTCAGCTCCTGTGGAACGGAATATTCTTCCGGCAGAACAAAGCGGCGCGTAAACGCCGCAGGCGCCGATTCTCTCAGCCGGCGGATATCTTCCTGGGTCCGGCTATAGAGCAAAAAAAATCATGCACAACGTCCTTTACAAGATCAAATGCGCCTTCGCCGTCCATATCGAATTCAATTTCTTCCTCCGTAGCGGCGGATGATACCAGAACCTTTTTTAGGAATGGGCTTATCATATTCTTATCGCCGATCGCTTCAAGTAATGCGAAGCCGAGGCATTCAGTATACAGCGTTAAAGAGCATTGGACCTTTTTGTCATTATCAAATTGTTCTTTAGCTCCCAGAAGCTTTGCTCTCAGCCCTAAGATCCTTTCATCCGGCGCTTCTCTCATTTCGCCCGAAATTCTTTCAAGCTGTCTTATGCTCAGCTCAAGCTCATCAATCCTGTTTCTTTGCTCGTTAACAGCCGTCATATCTATATCCTGAACGTATTTCTCACGCAGCTTCGCGAACCCGGCAAGCATTGGCGCCGCCGATGAAAGAACTCCGAGAGTAAGCGGCCTCAGCCTGTAGGCCGCATTACCATATTTATATGTTTTGTTTTCCATCTTAAGCCACTTCCGTTTCGATGATTACTTGTTCAAGCCCTTCGGGAATAGTTACCGGCCCAGGCGACTTGATATCGATGCCAAGCGCATTTTCAATTGAGCTGAGCGTGAACGCGCTGATAACAAAATCATCATGCAGCGAAATTGCGGTCGATTCATACGGCATCGATTTAGCGCCCCCTGGAGTCGAAACTTTCATCTGCGGAGTAATTTCGACTATCTTAAATACTTCCTGGTGGGCGCCGCCCTTTATACCGAGGTATTTATATTCAAGATGTCTTTTGTTCCGGACCCCTATGGCAAGCATGTCAAGCTTTTGTTTATCGGTTTCCATCAGTATTCCCGATGTTATACCTTCGAAGTCAAAATCAGCCGCGACCGTTTCACCCGCTTCGTTTTTGAACATGGTCTTCTTTGCGTTTATAGCCAGCCCGGAATTCGCAATGTGGCCCAGGTCAAGGCAGTTCTGCCCTGCGGCAAGATTTCCGGGGATGGCTCCGTTTTGGTCAAGCTCAACGATGGCTATCTTATTGCCGCCCTTATCTTTTATATTTTTTATATTTGCAGACATAATTTGTTTTAAGCATTAATACATGTTGGTTATTAATTCAGGTTAATGTATTCAATTGTTATTGTAACTTCCAGCGTTTGCCTGTTATCGCGCCAGTCTGAATAAGGCTCTATTTTGCTTATATAATAATTCTGCACTCCCGGCACGAGGCATAGAGAGCACCCTGTATCGGCGTTTTCGGACGAGATAAATCTTTCATAATCTTCTATCCAGCTTTCGGCTTCCGCCTGGTTCAATCCCTCTGAGTTCAGGTCATAAGTTGTTTCCATATGAGTAAGTATTTTCATCTTCAAAGACGATTCTAACAAATTCCTGTCTTCAAATCCGGGATTGATTTCTTCATCGCCTGCGGCAAGGTTAACCGAAGGAAATACGGCAATATCTGCCGGCGATTTCATTACAGGGATCACTTTTGCAATATCATGCATATACCCGTTTGAGGTATTTATCTTAAGCAGATCCAGCATCAGAACCCCGAATATTTGGCGTCTTTTTGTCATATGTTTGGTTTTTTATACCTGTTTATGATGTGTTCTATTTCAAGGTTTTCATAGACTGCGCTTTTGGGAACCGGGCCGCCGGAACTTTCAGATTTTTTCATGAGCAGATTTTTGCCGTCAGGCGAGTCATAAAAAGTTCTTGCCGCCAGGTACTTTACGGCTTTCTTCAGGTCTGCCGGGACCTGTTCGGCGTTAAGCGCTTCCCAATTATTCTGTTCGAACGTACCTCCTGAAACATGCTACATTGTGCAGCGCCAGAAGACATTTTGATAATTAACAATATCCCCCTGCTCATACTTTGTGTTTTCCGCCCAGTCATCCGCAGTCAGATATCCCGATGTGTACGCGGCTTTAATATTGCTTTCGCCAGGAGGGAATACGTAGTTTTTCAATATGCAGATCTGACCGCCGCTGAGAAGTAAAACTGAATCGCGAATCGAGTCAGGTTCCTTTATTATATCAGAGTATCCTTCTGAGGTTCTGAACTGCAGCTTTGTGATTTCAACGATTGGGAATTCCTTAAGGTATGCAAACGCAGTGCCGCTGCCGTCCGGATTTTCTTCAATAACGCTGTAGCCAAGAGTCCGGTTGGTAAGCGAGTCAATTTCCGAAATGGCGCTTTGAATGCATTCGTTAAGCAGTTCGTCTTTGGATGTGTTGGCCGGGTCAATGGCCAGGAATCTCTTAAATTCAGTTAAGGTTAACATTTCATTTTTCAAAATTTACACGCGCCGGCCGTAACCGGCGCATGCTGAATATTGGAGTTTGATTATTACCCCGGTTCTACGACACGGTCGTCTTGATCTGCACAAGCCTTGAAGCAAACGGCGCCTGTATATCGAACCGCATTTCAGTCCTGAACAAAGTCAGGTTATCCTGGAACGCCGATCTCTGAACATTGCCGTCGCTGAACGAAGCTTCGGTCGAACGCGCCATTGTCATTCCCGCCCTCATTGCCATGTACACTTTTTTCAGGTTTCCTAAAGTGATAAACGGCAGGTCGGGGCCCGATTCGTTCATTGAATAAGCTGAATCGGTTAAGGTCACCGGGATTCCCAATAGCGTCCGGTTCTTTACGTCATATTCGCTGAGCAGGTACCTGTCCATATCATCCTTTTTTGTATGCAGGTGGGCCCAAACCGATGGCGACATATACCACTCCGCGCCTTTCAGGTCGACTGTTCTCAGCAGCCCGATGGCATTAATAAGATCGTCTGTGCTTACGGTGTCGAAGCCTTTTCCTTCGGTAAGCTGGAACGCGGTCTGCATTCCGTAGAGGCCGGTTATATTTGCATCGCCCCTGAACAAAATGTTATCAAGCAGCGCGCCGTAATATTCGCCGATGTTCTGTCTCAGGTATCCTTCAAGGTCGCTGGAAGAATCTTCAAGCAGTTCATCTGTGAACGGAACTATAAACGAATACTTTTTGATAGTAAAAGTCGTCACTCCGAACGTATAATTAACAACCGGCTTCGGAGCGCCTTCTTCGGTGTATTGCGGAGTGAGTATGGTCGAGAGCGTCGGGAGCTTTATAAGGTTTGTCCCGACCGGGATTATCGAAACCTTGCCGAGCGTGATTCCGTTATCGCGGATGTCGTCGGCAATAAGCTTCATAGTGTCGGTAGGCACAGTATAACCGCCCGCGGCAGCCGAACCTTCCGCCTGCAGCGCGTGCTTGAACCCCGCCAGCTTCTCCGAAAACGGGCTGCCTTCCGGTTTCAGTATTGCATGCACATACCTGTTGAATCCTATTCTTCTTGCTTCTTTCTGGTCGGCGATGCATTTTTCTTTATCGCTAAGGAAATGATGGTACCATTTCCCGTCTTTGGGCGCCTCCGGCGCTTTGACCCCGGTCGACGCCTTCTTCACTTCATCAATTACAGAATTGAATCCGTTCTTAAGGCCGTCCTGTATCTTATCAGGCAGCGAGTTAAGTTCATCCGGCTTGAACGAAGCCAGCTTGCCTATCTCAGCCTGGATCTGCGTAAAAATATCCTGTGTGTTCGTCATATTTTTTGTTTAAGCGTTTTTATTAATGTGCGTTAAGTTTTTTTATTCGATCCTGCCAGCTATAGAATCAACAGAGCGCTTTACAGCTTTTTCAACCAATGCCTCTAAGTTCGTACCGAGGTCATTTACTTGTTTTATGCTTCCGGCAAAGTGTTCCAGTTTGGGCATTATCATCTTATGGTATTGTTCTATTGTTTCTTCCGCGATCGCCCTGAACTCATTTTCGTATCCGGCTGTTCCGAGAGATCTTAATTCATTTTTAATATTCTGAAGCTCTCCCATGAGATTCAACGAGTCATCTTCGCCCGCTGTCTTCCGGTTCATAATTGAATGCATAAAATATTTCTTCATCGTATCGCTTTTAACCGATTCAAGGGCGTTCAGAAAATTTGTTTCCTGTGTGGTCGAGTCGCCGTCAACCGGAACAAACACCGCGCTGTACTCGTATATCCCCCACTTATCGTAATATACATAGCCGTTTTCAGCGCGGGGCTCGGAGACCGGGTAAAACCATTTGCTCCATCCGTTTAAAAAGCCGAGCCTGTATAAATTATATACGTCGTGCGCGAAATCTGATTTATCGTCGTCTCTGAACTCGGTTTCGGCTCTCAGGTAATTTCCGTCGACCTGTATCTTCGTATTTTTTCCGAGCACAAAATCAAGCTGAATCCGCGCGGGAGTTGTTATGAAAAGGTCGCTTAGCCCGTGCTGAAACAATACGATAGGGTTTTTCCTGTAACGGCTGTCGTCATACCCCTCCGGTTTTAATACCTGTCCGTAGTCGTTCGGCTCTCCGCCGGATATGTAATGCGATACTGTTCTTTTTTGTTCGTTTATTTCCTGAACTGAATTCTGGAATAAGCTGAAAAGCGGCCTGATTAATTTCTGCATAATTTTTTTTGCCCTGTTCCCGGTCGGCCGGGAATCTGTTTAGTTTTTTGTTTTACTTTATTTAAAGAAAAGATCGTTTGCCCTTGCGTCGTCGTAATCGTCCCAATTTCTCACCCGCCTAAGTTCGTTCTTTGTCGCCAGCTTATGCTTTGCGAACAGGTCTATCTCTTTAAGCTGCGTATCAACGTCTGTCACATCATATTCCATAGCAGTTATAAGCTTTTCATCATAATTATCGTGCGCAAAAGCCGTAAGCTGTTCATTGAATACCATGTTTGAATAAGGTTCTATCGTATTTTTGATCCATGTCATCAACGCGTTCCGGGAATTGTTGTAATTTGAATCTTCAAATATGTTCATCACCTGTTTTGATACGTCAAGCACAAGCATAATTTCTTCAAGGATCTGCCTGCGCGAGTTAGTGAAATCCATTTCCTTCTGCGTCCTGCCAAGCTCGGTCACTGCCGCGCCGCTATCCAGTATCAGCGGGTTCCTTGCGTTATCAACCCCGGTATGGTTTTCTTTATACTGCTTTTTATATCTTTCAAACGTCTCATCCCTGAGCTCTTTGGGAAGACTGATAACAAAACCGGGAGACCCGTCGTTATCAAAAAACCTGCGCTGGTAGCGGCTTTGAAGATATTCTATATCAAGCGTAAAGTTGAAAGCCGATACAGGCGCAAAAGGATAGATATTCGATTCGGGATGCGGGATCTTAAACCTGATAACATTCTCAGGTTTTACCTTCAGCGAAACGCCTCCCGCTTCATATAAATAATAATCGACCATAGAATTCTGCGAATCAAGCTTTGGCGTGACGTACTTTGCCGGCAATGGCACAAACTCAACAGGCAGTTTTCTGCCGAGGAATTCAACCCTGTTTACCAGTAGGTATGCATTGCCGTTTAAATCGCAATTGACGGATGACAGGAACAGCATTTCTTTGAACGACTGCCCGTAACTGTTGCGTGACCGGAGAAGCTTTATGAACGGGTGATCGGTTATTTCAGTGCGGCGTGATTTAAACTGCCTGTACAAATAAATATTTGCGTTGGCTGCGTTGTACGCCTTTTTGTTTATGCACGCATAAGCAAACGACTTATAGAAATCCTGCGTCCCAGCGCGGTCAAACAGGTCCAGCCCTATCAGCGGCTTCCACACCGAAGGCGGATCGTCTGACCTAAACGCAGCCGAATTCTTTTTGTCCGGCCCCGGTTTGTAAAAGTCGTAAGCCGATCTGATCAAGTGTTTTAGTAATCCCATATTATTATTTGCCTCACCATTGCTTTCAACCATGTTTCACCCCTCTTTAGGCGGCGCGGTTGTTGGATTATTCGTATTTATTTAGTTTTTATTTGTTGTTTTGTCATTACTTATTTCTCATTGCTCATTACTTATTGCTCATTACTCATTACTCAATCCTTCTTATTCTGGGTTCCGCTTCGCGCTTCAGCCGGCGCAGTATTGCGCCGCTCAAACAATCCACCTGGTCGTCATACTTTCCGTTCGGGAACGATGCGCATTCATCAAGGAACCTCTCTGTCCACGAAGCGCCTTTTAGCAGGAATACCCTGCCCGATTCAATTGCCGGACTTGCCGCAATGAGCCTTGTTTGTTTATCGTCATTCGGCGGCTTATCTTCGATCACGTTAATTCTTTCGCCGCCGGACAGCTTTGATTCTTTCAGTTCCTGAACTATGCTGATACCTGATGCCTTTGGCTCGAACACGCATTCGCTTGCTGATGTATATCCGCAACGCTCGATGTAATCTATGTACGATTTCCTGAATTCCGGAAACCCCAGGTTGGCCACCCACATATCCAGGATGTAAAACCTGCCGTCGTGAAAAATATAGCACATAGTGGCTGAGTTATCGCTTCGCTCTTTTCCGTATGCGGTATCAGTATAGAAATCAACAGCAAGACCCTGGGGCAGCTCCGAGAGGAAGAATTCTTTGAACCAGCGTTTCCTGATCAAACTTCCTTCTTCCGGCGAAGGACGCTGCTGGTATAAGCTTATAAACGTTCTCTCACTGATTTTCCTTATGTCATTAAGCCTTTCAAGTGAATGTTGTTCCGGCCAGAGCGCTTCGCCTGTTTTCCGCGGGTCGCCGGGATTCGAACTATCCTCTTTAACAGCCGGGAATGAAATTACTTCCCATTTGTCGCCGCCCGATTCCAAAAGCCTTCCGGCTAAGTCATCCTCATGCCAGCGTGTCATTGTCAGCAATACCCGGCTTGAATTATGCAGCCTCGTTTCAACAACATCGGTGTACCACTCCCAAACTGATCGGCGGTATGTTTCTGAAAATGCCTGCTCCGGGCCTTTCACAGGATCGTCTATGCTTAGTATATCAGCTGAAAACCCGGTCAGGCTTCCTCCTACTCCAACGCTTTTATAGTAACCGCCGTAGCCTTCCACTTCAAAGATATCGGCGCGCTTAAGGTATTTACGTTTTATTATATCTGTTTTACTCAGATCAAATATATCCGAATACGGAGTATCATCAACGATCCTCTGGGTTTCCCGGTTGAACGAACATGCCAGCTCCTCTGAATAACTTGCGCCCACATATTTAAGATCCGGGTTCCTGCCGAGCATGTAAGCGGGAAACCTCCGCGAGACCAGCTCCGATTTCCCGTGCTGCGGCGGCATGAATACCATCATCCTTGTTATCTTTCCAAGTGAAAATTCGTCCAGCTTCCGACACAGGTATTCATGATGCCAGTTAACCTCATAATCTGGTTTTGTGTATTTAACAAAGCTCAATAGATCGTTTCGCTCACGTTCTGTGCTCATAAGTTTTTCCAGCTTTTCCTTCCGGAATTGTCTTTCTTCAAACCTATGCCTGAGTTCTAATTCAGATGTAGCTTTATATATAATTCCCGGCGCCGGCATTTTCAAATTCGTTAATTACTTTTACGGCGTCTTCGCCGTTTACTATTCGGTTCAGGTAGAAATCAGGCAGTTTTTTTATATCATAATCGAGCTCTCTATCAGGTGAATCTCTCTGCCCCAGATAAATTTTACCCAGCAGCGAAACAATCGTAGGATTTTTTTCCTCAACCATAACAAATTGTTTCCCGCGTATTTTTGATTTGCCTTCTGCTATTGACTTACGGTAAATCTTAAGAAATTTATCGTCGGCCTCCAAAACTTCAGGGGCGATTTCCATGATATCGGCAATTTCTTCCTTTGTACAGAAGATCCTTGCCAGAGCCGCCGCCAAATCATAATCAAATTTCTTCTTTATTACTTTACTTGTAGTTTTTCTCATAAGTAATCTGTGATTTGTAATTGTTATGGGCAAACCTGTTCTTCAAGCGCGGCAAACGCTTTCATGAACGCGGCTGTTTCGGCCTCTTTTCGAGTTTGGAACTTTGGCGAAATTACATTCCCCGCCCCGGAATACAGCTCATAGTTAAAATATCCTATCCATTCATCATAGAGTATAACCACAAATATTCCGTATTGCTCAAAGAACTCATAAAGGTCTCTTTGGCGAAGAGTATCAATCTCGTACCACTCTTCCGATTCATCTTCTTTTGTATCGGCGGCAACCGTATTGCCGTCTATCCTTATCCTTCTTTCTTTGTATATTCCCGGGTCGGCGAGGAAATCGACGAGGTCATACCAGGTATCGGGATAAGCGTTTTTTATTTTGTACCAGTCCATAATCGGGTTAATTAAGTTTTATGAATTATATAAGTAAATATTACCAAAAACACGGGATCAGCCTTCAGGCAGAAGAGTTCACACGAAAGAGATCTTCTAAAAGTGGCGTAAATATCTCATAATTCAGCGCCTTGCAGCAGATTTGACTCTGCGGAAACTTTTGGTTCAATGTTGATTTTTTCAGCGGCCGGGCCTGCATGATAATCCTGGTTACGGGTTTATCTATTGTATCTTTTAGTTTAACGTATTATATTTGTCATGCACAATCGTTTAAATAACGACGGCGCTAATATAAAGCAATAGTTTAGACTTGTCAAGTCAAAACGTAAACAAAAGTTTATAATTAAACAAAAAACAAATGGATAAAAATGAACTTGGTTCAAGGTTAAGGCACGCAGCCGATACTTTATTCGGCGGAGTCGCGGGGTTGGCAAGCATCTGGGGCGTGCAGAAAGAAGGTATTTACAGCTATTTCCGCGGCGACAGGATGCCCGGGTCGGAGCTCTTAAGAGCGCTGTGCGAAGCCGGGCTTAATATCAACTGGCTCCTGAGCGGACTCGGCGAAATGGCGCTCGCTTACGATAAGCCCAAAGGCAGGGCAAAATCAATCCAGATACCGGTGGTGGCAAATGTGCAGTGCGGCGTTCCGGCTGTTGAATTTACCTCCAACCCTGATAAATATATCGAATTCGACGGCATTAAAAATCTGCTGAACCCGTTTGGAGTTATAGCGCAGGGATTAAGCATGGCGCAAACTATCCTTCCCGGCGATATTTTGATATGCTCGGAAGCTACCGGCCCGATAAAGAACAACACAATTTGCCTTGTCAGCTTCAAGACTGAACCGGAAACAGCAATAGGCCTCATCAAGCGCGTCAGCTTCAATAACGACGGAACTGTGATATTATATTCTGATAATGCGCGGAACTTTCCGCCAATGGTTTTCAGGGAAACCGAAATTTTCAGGCTTTACCCTGTTTATACTAAATTTATCAGAAACGTAAAATAAACAAAGGCTTAACAAGTTTATCTCATTACTTAGAATAGCCGGCTCCAATGACTCAACAGGTAAAGGCGGATGTATTTATTTCGTCTATCTTTAATGTTAAATCATTATTGGCTATATTTATGTTTATATTTATAGTGATTTTTGAACTAGATATGAATTTAATCTAAGATGAAGCCTTTTTTCGAAACTCCGCATTGTGAATCGTGCAATTCAAGATTGAGCAACGTATTCTGCAATCTTGACGACGAACAGCTAAAAGAGCTGGATGTGGAAAAGGCATGCAACATCTACAAAAAGGGCCAGCTCATATTCTTCGAAGGCAACAAGCCACAGGGATTGTTCTGCATCAACCGCGGCAAAGTAAAGATTTTCCAGACAGGAATTGAAGGCAAAGAGCAGATCCTGAGGCTCGCCAAAGAAGGCGATATCTTAGGCTACCGTACGCTCATCAGCGGCGGCTCATATTCCGCTTCCGCAATGGCTATGGATGATTCTTCAATTTGCATGGTTCCAAAAAAGACCTTTTTCGACCTCCTTCAGGCTAACTCAGAGCTATCTACCCGCGTTATGCAGCTCCTTTCGCAGGACCTCAAAGACGCCGAACACAGAATAACCGAGCTTGCTCAGAAGCCGGTCAGAGAAAGGGTCGCTGAGACTATCCTGATGCTAAGAGAGTTTTATGGCCTCGAAACCGACAACCAAACGATTAACGCGCTCATTTCAAGAGACGATATCGCAAATATTACGGGCACCGCAACCGAAACGGCGATAAGAGTTCTTTCCGATTTCAAGAGCGAGAAGATGATAGACCTGAAAGGCAAAAAAATACGCGTTTTGAACGGCAACCTCCTGCTCAAAGCGGCCAACGTTTACGATTGAACAACGCAGAATAGAGCCCCGGAGAAAAATCTGCGGGTATCTACATCCCGCAATCCTCGTATTTTTATCAATTCTAAGCTAAAATCAAACAAATTCGTTCTTCTAACAAAAGTCATATTCTTTTATGACCAAAGTCATTGTTTTCTCTGTGGCATTCCTGTTAGTTTTGTATTGAAGTTAAAAGATTGTGCAAATGAAAACAAATGGTTCATCTACATTATTCTGCGACCTGG
This sequence comes from uncultured Ignavibacteria bacterium, assembly GCA_963816535.1. Classification (GTDB taxonomy): domain Bacteria; phylum Bacteroidota; class Ignavibacteria; order Tepidaquicellales; family OLB5; genus CAWFKW01. The sequence goes on from CAWFKW010000003.1 coordinate 855,471, forward strand.
TTAAGACTGCTAGGGGATACAGAGAATTAAAGTTTGTCAAGAACGATTTCCTTTTCAAAGAAGATGAGCGCCCGGAAGGCATTTATCATATTACCAAGGGAAAGGTCAAGATACTCAAACATAATAATGTTGAGTATCCTGTTATACTTCATATAGCCAAAGAAGGCGAACAGCTGGGAGTGCAGGCCATTATTGATAACACAAACCACTGGAACTCAGCCATTGCCCTGGATGACGTTGAAGTATGTTTTGTGCCCGCCGAAGAATTCCTGAGGATAATAAACAACGACAATGCGCTTAAGCTGCAGATAATGCAGTCGCTCTGTTCAAGGATAAACCGGATCGAAAACCAGATCTCCAGCAGGAGCGAGAAATCGGCCAACCAGCGCTTCGCAGAAGTGCTTACATTTCTTGCAAATGATTACGGAATATCCGAAGATAAAGCGCTGAACATAACGCTGAGCCTTGATGAGCTGGCGAGCCTGGCAGGTACATCGCGCAATTATCTCGCAAAAATTATTTCTGAATTTACTTCTAACGGCTGGATACAGGCTGAAGAAGGACGATTCAAGATCCTCCAAATGCCGCGTCTGCTGGAAACTGCAAAGTAATAACTTATGGTTAATTAATGAGCCTGATTGTAGCATAATCAGGCTTTTTTATTATATTCGCATTGAATTTTTATCATAACCTATTGTTAATTAAATGTTTAAATTTCATGATAAATATCATGTCTGAAATTGACAGTCGTCATAGTATTCGCTCTGCTAATAGGTTATTTTTGATATAGCTTCGGGGGTAAACAAAATGAAAACGCTCAAAACGCCTGGCATTTGGGATAATATGAAATTCGAAATAATGATTTTGATATTGGGCGTTTGTTTGTTCGCAATATGGCTTGTGTGGTTATACTCGCATTAACAGTTTTGACGCAACAATTTCTTTTGTTCCCCGGCTAAGAAGGAGGATTTTGAACATGGCATATAAGATTACAAACGATTGCATAAACTGCGGAGTTTGCGAAGTCGAGTGCCCCGTTGGGGCTATCATACCCGGCGGAGTGAACTGGAGAAGCAAATATGACCCGCTCGTCATGTTCACTGAGGCGCCCGCCATGAAAGATCCCTTCTATTCCGAGACGATTTATTATGTGGTTCCCGGTATGTGTAACGAGTGCCGGGATTTTTTCAGCGAGCCAAGGTGTGAGATGATTTGCCCGATGGGAAGCGTTGTTAAGGATGATTCAGTCGCTGAAACAGCAGGGTCATCCGCCGGCGCCGGGGCGCCGATATGCTCATTGTTCAATTACATGAAAGTAAATTGATTAACGCGGGAGAAGAATGCTATGAAATTTCTGAAATTAAGCCTGGTCGCCCTTTCATTAGCGATGTTAGTGGTCCTTGTTTCGACCATTCATGCGCAGGATATCGACAACATCAAGAAAAGCGGAAAGCTCTTCAATGCAAAAACAATTGAAACAGCCAAAGGCGAGATTACTCTTGTAAGAAAAAATTTTCATAAGAAGTCGCCCGGGTATGCTCTTGGGTTCAAACTGCAGACTGCGGATGAGACCATTTACGTTCATGTGGGGCCGGGCTGGTACGTGGAAGAGAAAGAATTCGCATTCGAAAAAGGAGATACGGTAGAAGTGACAGGCTCAAGGGTTATGGTGAATGATAACCCGGTAATAATTGCTACCGAAATATCAAAAAGCGGCAAGACATTAATGCTGCGAAACGCAGAGGGTACACCGCTGTGGATAGGCTGGGGGGAGAAATAGGTCGGCTCAAACAGAATATGCATTATTAAAAGTAATTTGATAAATTAAAAATGACTACCATGACGCAGCATACTAAGAATGAAGAGTTTTTCGATATGGTTTCTCTGCTGGAATTTGAACATGAAGAGATCCTGATCTCGCTCTCGGAGCTTGAAAACCTGGTCCTGGATCTGGGCAATCAGGAAGTTGATTACAAAAAATACGGCGACATTAAAGAGCTGCTTACAAAAGTCCAGAGAAGGCTTGCATTTAATTTCACGCTTGAAGAAGATGTTCTGTTCCCTGACCTGCATGAAGTTTTGCCACAGCAGTCGTCCGTTCCTGCGATGAGAGAAGAGCATACGCAGATACTGGGATTGTGCGGCGATGCGCTGAACATGATGGCAACCAAAGAACACGCCGATGTGAATAAAGAACGCATTGAAGCCGAAATTATTACGCTGACCGACCATGTTGAGCGCTCGTTTCATAAAAAAGAAAACGTAATGTACCATGAAGCGGAATCTCTGTTTACCGCTTCCCAGTTAGAAGAGTTGTACAACAAAATGCTTTTGAAGTACTACAGGGAAACTTAGACCCTGTAAAGGATACTATCTTTGAAAGGAGGGTAGTATAATGAAATCCGCCATATTCGCAATGCGGGCTCCTTCCAGCTTCACAGACGAACTGAAGGACGTTTACCAGAAATACTTCAGGCGCGGTTTCGAAATAGCGGTGATGATACATGTATTTATTATTGCCGCCTATATAGGGATCAATCAGCTGGTTAAACTCGCCGATGAACAGATAGATAAAACACAGCACAGGCAGGTAATAGATGTAAAACTAACCGACCTTGAACCGCCTCCCTCAGCAAACGAAGACGATACGCCGCCTCCGAAACTGGAAGAAGTGGTCGCGCCGCCTAAGGACCTCAGCGCCTTAACTCCGGAACCTGTGGCTAAAGAGAAAGCAGACCTTCAGACGATTAAATCACAGAAAGAACTGGAAGAGATAAGAACACCCGTATCAAGCACAGGCGATACGGGCAAATTTTCTTATACCGGAAACGTAAAAGTTGAGGAAAAGAAAATTGAAGAGAAGATGATTAAAGAAGATAAGGTTATTAAGGAAACAGAGAAGACAGTGTACCAATCTTTTGAAGTCGAGAAGCCTCCGGAGTGCGTGAATCTCGGACAGGTAAAAGCCTCAATGGAATATCCGCAGATTGCGCGTGATGCCGGCATCGAAGGCAGAATTACGGTGAAAGTTCTGGTTAGTCCTGATGGCAGTGTTATTAAAGTCGGCTCAGTAGTAGGACCTGATGTTTTCGCTGATGAAGTAAGCCGGAAATCGATGGACCTTCAGTTTACTCCCGGCCTCCAAAACGGCAAACCTGTTAAAGTGTGGGTCACCGTTCCGTTTGTGTTTAAGCTGAAATAGACAGTTAACAGTGAGCAGTGAGCAGTTAACATGAACACACTTCGTGGCACGACTTTCGGTCGTGCTACGAATAAAACAAAAACTCAGACACGGATTACACATTTTCACGGATTGTTCTGAAATAAATAATTGAGGTCTGTGGCAATATCCCTTCGTGGCACGACTCCCAGTCGTGCCACGAATAAAACAAAAACTCAGACGTGGATTACACATATTTTCACGGATTGTTCTGAAATAAATAATTGAGGTCTGTACCAACATCCATTCGTGGCACGACTCCCGGTCGTGCCACGAATAAAGGAATTACAAATACCAGGATTTCTTATCATCATACCTAATTTTTCTATTGCTGATTCTGCTCTGGATCCCCGATCAAGTCGGGGATGACAAAGATTATTAATGACAAATAATCTCTTCTTTAACAGAAGTCATCTTATCGGTAAGTTTAGGGCTTAGGTAAGGTATTCCAAGATTCAATCCGCGCATGATAAATATTGCTGCAAGAATTACAGTAAATACCGGGACCATTTTCATCAATCTTGTTCGGATTTTAAAATTCACAATGCTGCCAAGCATTGTCGCGCCCAGCATTACCGGAACTGTGCCAAGCCCGAACATCGCCATGAACAACATACCTTTATAAGCGTCCCCTAAAGCCGTAGCGCCGGTTAATCCCATATACACAAATCCGCACGGAAGAAGTCCGTTAACTACGCCAATACCCAACAGTGAGAGCTTATTATGCTTTTTGAGCAACGAACCCATAGAAGACTTTACCACATTGAATGCCTTATAAAATCCCGTACCTGAGATTATAGCCGATTTATACTTATACGGCAACACCGCCACGGCAAGAATTATGACGCCAAGCGAAATCGAGAGTATCTGCTGAAGTCCGAATAACGCTATCCTGTTGCCAAGCAGCCCGAACAAAAATCCGAGCGCTGAGTACGTAACAATTCTTCCGAAATTATGCAGAATTCTTCCAAAGAGGATATTGCCGCCGCCGGTTGGAAGCGCTAGCGCAATAGGCCCGCACATTCCAATGCAGTGGAAACTGCCGAATAAACCTATAATAAAACCTGTTAATAATTCCATATGTTATGAAACATTAGCCGCAGATTGCCCTGAATACTTATGATCTGCGCTGAATACTTTTCTTTTGATCTCCAGTTTCTTCCCGAAATTAATCAATAATCCAACTTCAAAACTGGTTGCTTTCAGGTAATTAATCAATTGGGCTTCAAAGGCCGGATTCATACATTCTGCCGCTTTCAATTCGAGGATTATTTTCCCTTCTACCAGTATGTCCGCAAAATAATCACCCGCAACTTCACCTTCAAATAAAACTTTTATAGGAAATTCTTCCTCAGCTCTTAATCCGGCTTCTCTTAATTTTTTTAGAAGAGCTCTCCGATAAATTTTTCCCAGAAATCCATGTCCCAAAGTATTGTATACAGCAAATACTTGGCCTATTATTTTTTCGGTCAGGTCTGAGTATATATAATTCTGCTTATTTAACATGTTTTTATCATAATCACTCTGTGAAATCTGCGGCTCATGTTCTTAGAGAATTATCTGCTCTTCATCATAGTATTCGGTCCCGCCGGATTTCCATTCGATCTTCACTTTCCAGTAACCCCTGGCGAATGAAGACAAGTCGATTGCCTGCCTGTTATCTTTATCAGGCTGGATCTTTATTTTGAAATCCTGTTTAGAATCGGAGGGACGGTAGAAAACATATTCGCCGCTTATATCCCCTATCTTTGGAAAAGCAAACACCACAGCGCCCCCGGTAAGCTCATACTTTAATACTTCCGCAAGCCTCTTCGAATTATTTATCTTGTCTATCTGGTCCTGGTATTTAATTTCTTTATCGTAGTAGTTAATGGCTACCAAGTCAACGTTCCTGGTCATCATTGAGTAGGTCATGGTGAGCGTTACAATAACGAATATAATATATGTTGCGGCTATGCCTTTGCCCCAATAATTGCCTTTAGTCCCCGCGTATGCAGGGATCCCTTTATCTTTATTATGATCCTTCATATTTCTTTCCTGATAATAACTTAATTGTTTAATCTGAGTCTCAAGCTCCGGTCCGGGACTATTACCTCTCCCCCGCCTATCGGCTCCCCTCCCCACATTGGGAGGGGGTTGGGTGGAGAGGTATTGCTACTTTACCGCCCCCAAAAACGAGGTCTTGAACATGCCTACCTCCTGCCCGTTGCAAACGCATCAATCTAAGTCTGAGTCTCAAGCTTCGGTCCGGGAACTATTACCTCTCCCCCGCCTACCGGCTCCCCTCCCCACATTGGGAGGGGGTTGGGTGGAGAGGTATTGCTACTTTACCGCCCCCAAAAACGAGGTCTTGAACCTCCCTATCTCCTGCCCGTTGCAAACACATCAATCTAAGTCTGAGTCCCAAGCTCCAGCTTGGGACTTTTACCTCTACCCCGCCTATCGGCTCCCCCTCCCCACATGGGGAGGGGGTTGGGAGGAGAGGTATTACTACTTTACCGCCCCCAAGAACGTCGTCTTAAATTTCCCTATCTCAACTCCGTTGTTAAGCGCTTCTATTTCAAGAGGCGTGTTCATTTTTGTAATCTTGTCTTTTGGCAGAAACACGAGAAACTTTGCATCGCCTACTCCGTTAGGCTCGACCTTAATATCATTACCTATCACCTTTATCTCGCCCTCGATACCGATCAGCTTCAGCGATATATCAGCGTCGTCAAACGTTTTATTCACAAGCTTGATGCTGTAAAGATTGCTGAGCTTTCCGCCCGGCTGCTCCTGGAACAGCATACCCGGACTTCTGAGTATGGTTACATCGATCGGCTTACGGTTCGAAACAAGTATTGTTAAAACCGTCAGCAGTAAAACAAGCACAATCGAGTATCCAATTACCCTGGCTGAAATTTTGAATTTTGTACGCGTCTTGATCTGTTCAGACGAGGCAAACTTGATCAGGCCGCGCGGAAATCCTACCTTATCCATAACAACATCGCATGCGTCTATACACGCGGTACAGTTAACGCATTCAAGCTGGGTGCCGTTGCGGATATCTATGCCTGTCGGGCAGACTGAAACGCATTCGGCGCAATCGACGCAATCGCCAAGCTCGCGCTCCGTATTTTTTTTAATCCTGCCGCGGGGCTCTCCGCGAACATTATCATATGCTATTACAAGCGATTTCTGGTCCAGCAGAACGCCCTGCAGGCGCCCGTATGGGCAAACCAATATACATGCCTGCTCTCTGAACCACGCGAACACAAAATAAAATGCGCCTGAAAATAAAAGCATTGCAGTAAATCCGCCTTTATGCAATGCAACAGGTTCTGTAATTATTTTAAACAGGTCGTCGGTTCCTATTATCCATGCAAGAAAAGTATTGGCAATTATTACAGAGAGCGCAAAGAATATGCTCCACTTAAATCCTTTCTTAAAAATTTTGCCGCCTGACCACGGGGCGGCGTTAAGCCGTTTCTGACTAAGGTAATCCCCTTCGATCCAGTATTCAATTTTTCTGAACACCATTTCAAGGAATACCGTTTGCGGGCAGACCCACCCGCAGAATATCCTGCCGAATATGACAGTGAACAAAATAATAAAAACAATGAACGAAATTACCGCAAGCGCGAACAGGTAAAAATCATGCGGCCCGAAAGCAAGACCGAACAGAATAAATTTCCTGTCAACAATATTGAACATCATAAACGGGTGGCCCGCTATTTTGATAAGCGGAGTAACAAACAGGATAGCGAGCAGCAGGACGCTGAAACATGTGCGCGCATTATAGAATTTTCCCTTTGGTTTCTTCGCATATATCCAGTTTCGCTTGCCCTCTTTAGTAACTATGCCGAGTGAGTCCCTGAATTTTTGCTCAGATTCCGGTATGTCTTTTGCGTTCATATGCATAATTACTTTATAGCTTTCTTTGTAGTATCAACTTTTGAACTGTCGCTCTTATTCATATTTGTCTTTAAAGAATCGCCGGCGGTTTTTGTCTGCGTACTGTCAACCCAAAGCTGCCCCTCCGGCGGTTTGGCGTTGGGCGGGTTAGAACCATGCAATGAGATAACATAGCTTGCGACTTCCTGTATTTTCTTGGGATTCAGCTGGTTCTGCCAGGTTATCATACCCTTGGCAGGCACGCCGTATTTAATCGTAGTGAAAATGTTCTTTATTCCGCCGCCGTGTATCCAGTAATCGTCGGTTAAATTAGGCCCCACAATACCGCCCGCATTGGGCCCGTGGCACGGCACGCAATTTGTCATGAATGTGTTCTTGCCGTTTTCCAGAGAGGCGGGGTCGGTGAGCAGAGTCACAGTATTTTCGTTAATAAAAGCGCCTGTCCTGATAAGCTCTTCTCTTTGCTGCTGGGCGATCCTTATTTCATCTGCATATTCTTCGCCCATTAGTTTACCAACGCCAAACACATGGTAAGAAAAGAAATATATAAAGGCAAATACAATTGTTCCGATGAACAGGAAATTATACCATGGCGGAATTTTGTTATCAAGCTCCCTGATGCCGTCGAAGTCATGGTCAAGCAGAATATCCTCTTCCGCCTCGACCGGCACAGCCTGCGTTATCCGCTGCCTGAATTTCTTAAAAGCGGATACTTTCTTTGTCTTTCTTTCATATGAATATTTATATTTCGGGGTTGAAAGAACAAAGAAAAGAATAAACAGAAATGCAACAAGCAGGAACACTATAGCGCCCGCAAGTTTTGAGTAATCTTCCATGCTTTGCTCGGCTCCCGGCGGATGAGCATATTGAGCAAGTACAGCGCCGCGCTGCACCAAAATGAACGCCAATATTATCAATCCTGATTTAAGATATTTAAATAAGCTCATAGAGTTTTTCCCTCCGCGGGTTCTTTATAAAAATTATCATCTTCAATCGGCATTTCGCTCATCTTCTTCAGATGGCTCTTATCAGCCTTCATCATCCAAATAAGTATGCCTGAAAAGAACAGAACAAAAATTATCAGGGATACAATCGGATATGTTGCAATACCGTCAATAGCTTCTATTACGTTCTGTTCCATATTATTTACCCCCCTTATTCTCTGCCGGCTTATTCTCAGCCGGTTTATTATCTGCGGGAACATCGCCTTTTATATCTGTTCCCAGCCTTTGCAGGTAAGCAATCAGCGCGATAATTTCTTTGTTCTCATCCACAGCTGCGCCGTTTTTCTGAAGGTCCTTTGCTATGTCTTCCGCCTGCTTAACAAGGTCCTGGTTTGCCGATTCTTCATAACCCAACGGATACGGAACGCCAAGCGACCTCATTACAGATATCTTCTTTGCCGTTGTTGAAATATCCAGGTCCTGTGTGAACAGCCACGGGTAGCGAGGCATGATCGAACCCGGGGATATCTGCCTCGGGTCATCCATATGGAGGAAATGCCATACGTTTGGATATTTCTTTCCTACTCGGTGCAGGTCAGGGCCCGTTCGCTTAGAACCCCACAGGAACGGATGGTCGTAAACAAACTCGCCCGCTTTCGAGTATTCGCCGTAACGCTCGGTCTCTGACCTGAACGGCCTTATCATCTGCGAATGGCAGTTGTTGCAGCCCTCTCTTATATAAATGTCGCGTCCCTGCAGTTCAAGCGGCGAGTACGGCTTAACGCTTGATATAGTTGGGATGTTTGATTTCACAAGGAAAGTAGGTATCATTTCAACCAGTCCGCCGACCAGCACAACTACTGCGGCGAGAACAGTAAACTGCACCGGCCTTTTTTCGAGCCACCTGTGCCTCTTGCCGCCCGACATCCTGTCGTTAATTATTTCACGCGGAGGCGCTTCGGCGGCTTCGTTCGCTTCCATGCTCCCCTGTTTTGCCGTCTTTATTAAATTATAAACAGCCATTAATGCGCCCGTAAAATAAAGCGAACCGCCGATAGCTCTCATCAGGTACATCGGAATGATCTGGGTGGTCGTTTCAAGAAAATTAGGATACTGAAGAATTCCTTCCGGAGTAAACTGTTTCCACATAAGAGACTGAGTTATACCAGACCAGTACATTGAAGTGGCGTAAATGATTATACCCAGCGTGCCTATCCAGAAATGCGCGTTGGCCATTTTCTTTGAATATAAATTTGTGCGGAACATTTTCGGAAACAGCCAGTAAAGCATGCCGAATATCATGAATCCGTTCCATCCCAGCGCGCCGATGTGAACGTGCGCAATTATCCAGTCTGTGAAGTGGGCGATTGCATTTACGTTCTTAAGAGAAAGCATCGGGCCCTCGAACGTAGCCATACCGTATGCCGTAACCGCCACAACCATAAATTTTAAAACGGGGTCTTCGCGCACCCTGTCCCACGCGCCGCGCAGCGTCAGCAGGCCGTTTATCATACCTCCCCATGAAGGCGCTATAAGCATAATTGAAAATACCGTTCCAAGCGATTGAGCCCAGTCAGGGAGCGCCGAATACAGCAGGTGATGCGGCCCCGCCCAGATGTATATAAATATCAGAGACCAGAAGTGAACAATCGATAACTTATACGAAAATATTGGGCGGTTAGCCGCTTTAGGAAGAAAATAATACATCAAACCCAGGTAAGGAGTGGTGAGGAAAAATGCCACCGCATTATGACCATACCACCACTGAACAAGCGCATCCTGCACGCCCGCATAAACAGGGTAGCTTTTAAACAAGGTAACGGGAACTTCTATAGAATTAACTATGTGCAGCACGGCAACCGTTATTACGGTCGCGATGTAAAACCAGATCGCAACATACATATGCTTCTCGCGGCGCTTTACGATAGTCCCAAAAAAGTTGATGGCAAAAATAACCCACACCAGCGCAATAAGTATATCGATGGGCCACTCGAGCTCTGCATATTCTTTACTGGTAGTAATACCTAAAGGAAGGGTCAATGCCGCACATAGAATTATGAACTGCCAGCCCCAGAAATGGAGCTTGCTTAAAAGATCGCTGAACATCCTTGCTTTGCAAAGCCTTTGCAATGAATAATATATACCCATGAACATGGCGTTGCCTACAAATGCGAAAATCACCGCATTGGTGTGCAGCGGCCTTATTCGTCCGAAGGTCGTATACTGAATATCAAAATTCAATACAGGATTAAATATCTGGAATGCGATAAGAACGCCAACAAGCATACCCACAACACCCCACACAAGGGTGGCTATGGCAAAATCCCTCACAATCTTATTATCGTAACTGAATTTTTCCATCTCCATAAATTCGTTTCTCCTTTTTAATTAATGATGTTTATTTCTTTCAAACACTTTTTAATTCTTCCACAGGCGATTGCAATGTCGTTATCCAGTCCTATCGAAAATCTAACGAGTCCGCTTGAGAGTCCCATTTCTTTTTGCTCATCTTCAGGAATTTCAGAAGAAGTGCTGTGCCCGGGGGCGCTGAACAACGTCTTAAAGTACCCAAGGCTCACAGCCAGGTATCCGACTTTTTCTTCCTGCATTCTGGTCATCAGCTTACAGGCATTTTCATATGTGCCTGCGTCAATCGCCATCATGCCGCCGTAACCAAAATCATCGTTCATCATGGTCCTGAGCAGCTTGTGCTGGCGGTGAGACCGCAGCCCCGGGTAATACACTTTTACGCCGAGCTTTTCAAACTTTTCAGCAAGCGCCATCGCGTTTGCGCCGTGTTTTCTTATTCTTACGTGCAGGCTGTGCAGGTTTTTCAAAATGCTTGCGGCGCGGAAGCTATCAAGCACGGGCCCTAACAGCATGCTTGTTCCGGAATTAATATCGTTTAGCTGATGGATGAAATCTGCAGTCGAGCATACGCAGCCTGCGACGCAATCGCTTGTGCCGTTAATGTATTTTGTCATGGAGTGGATCACTATATCCGCACCGAGCCGGTGAGGAGAAAGAATCATCGGGCTGAAAGTGTTATCTATGACAAGTTTAACATCATGCTTCTTCGCAATTTTGCTTATTGCCGGAATATCCGCAACATCCAGCAGAGGGTTGCTGATTGATTCGCCGTAGATCGCTTTTGTTTTTGAAGTTATGGCCTTTTCAATCGCGGCAGGATTTGTAAAATCTACAAACTTAACTGTGATATTATAACGCGGCAGCAGGTTCTTGAACAATGCGTAAGTCCCGCCGTAGATTGTCCGGCTTGAAACAATTTCGTCGCCTGAGCCGCACAGCTGGAGTATTGTGCAGCTTATCGCGCCCATACCTGAGCCAAACACCTGCGCAAGCTCAGTGTCTTCCAGCCTTGCGAGCGCTTCAGACAAAAATTTATTTATCGGGTTCCAGTGGCGCGAGTAAAGAAAACACCCTTCTATTTCATGCGAGAATATTTCGTCCATTTTGTCCGGATTCATGAACGTGAAAGTGGATGAATCCGTTATAGAGGGGTTTACATCTCCAAACTCCCCGAACACGAGATAATCGTGTATACTGGTGCTGGGGTCGAACTTCTGCATTACAGGTCAACCTCCTTGCCTTTTTGTTTAACAGTTTCTGTATCATCGAAAAGAATTCTAACAGAAGGCGTGTAACGGTCGTCGAACTGGCCGCTTTTAACAGCCCAGATAAATCCCCATAAAAATGTGCCCGCAACAAGCAGACTGAAAAAGATCAAAATAATAATTACGCTCATAATTACATTCTCCTTATAAATTTTTTTTCCAGGCCATTATGTTGGTAGAAAGCGCCGTAAACAAAACAACGGTCACGGAACTAAGGGGCATAAGTATGGCCGCCATTAACGGCGATACCGAACCGCGGAACGCCAGGCTTACCCCTGTAATGTTATATAAAATTGAAATAATAAAACTCATTATAATTATTTTTTTTGCGGTTCGCGCAAAGCCCAACAGTTCGTCAAACCTGCTGAAAGCAGAGGCGTCCAGAATAGCGTCAGAAGAGGGCGTGAAGCCTGCAATATCTTCTGAAACCGCGATGCCAACGTCGCTTTGTTTCAGGGCGCCGGCATCGTTAAGCCCGTCGCCTATCATCAGCGTTTTCATTCCCTTTTGCTGAAGCGACTCTATATATCCAAGCTTATCCTGCGGCGACTGGTTAAAGAGCATTAACGAATCCCCGCCAAAGTAATTCAGAAGGTTGTCTCTTTCGCCGCTGTTATCGCCTGAGACTACAGAAATATCATATTTGCCTTTCAGGGCTGAGGCAAGGCTCCCAAGTCCGTCGCGGTAGACGTTATTAAGCGAGAAGAAACCCTTAATGCTCCCGTCTATAGACAAAAATATTTTAGTCATATCAGAGCCACCGGACTTCTTATCATACTTCAGAATATTATTCTTATCTGCAGCATACAGGGCTGAGCCCATCCTGACAAGCTTACCGTCAATCACTCCCTCGATGCCCTTGCTCACAGCTTCCTTAAACGACTTAACTTCAAAAAGACCTTCCTCGCCGATCGCTTCATATATCCTTCCGCTCAGAGGGTGAGTAGAGTTTCTTACCAGCGATTTAACAAGTTTCTGTTCATATGAACTCAGCACAGAACCGTTGAAGGCAATCTTTGCGGCGCCCGTCCGGGTTATGGTTCCCGTTTTATCAAAAACAACGGCGTCTATACCCGACATTCGTTCCACCACAGACGTGTTTTTCACATATAGTTTATTTCTGCCTAATATACGCATGGCGTTGCCAAGCGCAAAGGGCCCGGTGAGCGCAATACCGCAGGGGCAGGCGACTATTAAAACGGCGGTGAACGCGTTAATTGCGGTTCTCATATCCACAGGCAGCCAGTAAATGAAAGCGGCGGCGGCGGTAAGCAAAACAATGACGGTGAAATATTTTCCTACGACATTTACCATCGAGTTAAACCTGTTCTCATCTTTCTTCACAAAAACATCGCTGTTCCACAATTGAGTTAGGTAGCTCTGCGGGACCGTTCTTATAACCTCAAGCTCAACGGCGCCGCCTCTCTGCCTTCCGCCTGCATATATAATTTCGCCGGCTACTTTGGACACCGGCTCCGATTCGCCGGTTACAAAACTATAGTCGATATTTGCCCTTGAAGAAAACAAGATCGCGTCGGCGGGAACAAGCTCGCCGTTCCTGATAATTATCCGCGCCCCTATGCTGAGGTTTGAAACAGGAACGCTTTTTTCGGAATTATTTTTCTTTACAGTGACCGAGATAGGAAAATATGATTTATAGTTACGCTCGAAGTTAAGCGCGTCGTATGTTTTGCTCTGGAACAGCTTGCCTGCGAGCAGGAAGAACACGAGCCCGCTCATCGAATCAAAAAAACCGGGCCCGGCGCCTGTCGCAATTTCAAATACGCTTCTTATGAATAATACACCGAGCCCCAGCGAAATTGGAAAATCTATATTTATATTCCTTTGTTTAATTCCAAGGAAAGCGGATTTAAAATAATCGGAGGCGCTGTATATTATTACCGGAAGAGCAAGAACGATGCTGAGAGCGCCAAAAAAAGACCTGAACAGGCTTTCAACATATCCTCCCAGCGAAAGATACTGCGGAAAGCTCATAAGCATTATGTTGCCGAAACAAAACCCTGCAACGCCGATCCTGTAATATAATTTCCGGTTGGAATGGTATTTAACTTTGGTTTCAGCGTCGCTTAAATTTATACGGGGCTCATACCCGACTGACACAAGCGTCTCAACAACTGACCGCAGAGTGATTTCTGCAGGGTTGAAACGGATACGTAAGCTTTTTTGCATGAAGTTAACTTCTGAGTGGATAATGCCTCCGTTAAGCTTGTGGAGGTTTTCCAGCAGCCAAATACATGAGCTGCAATGGATCTGCGGTATGTGGAAGCTGGCAGCTGAGAACTTGCCGTCTGAAAAATCAAGAAGCTGACTTATTACCTGCGGGTCATCAAGATATTCGTAACGCGGTTTTAGTTCGGCAGGCGCTTTTTTGAGCGAAGGTCCGGGATTTTTTTCGAAAGCATAGTATTGGCAAAGGTTATTTTCATTTAGAATTTCATAGACCATGCGGCAGCCCTGGCAGCAGAACTGCTTTTCGCCTATAAAAATGCGCTGTTCATTGCAAATTTCTCCGCAATGATAGCATTTTACCCCTTCCTTTAGTAAAAGCTCCATTTTCTAACTTATGTTCGTTCCAAAAATAGCTTTTTGATTAAAATTACCATATGATAACTATCATTTTGAAACATGATATTTATCATATTCCGGAAATAGCTAATAGCTGAAAAAACAATGATTCAATAAAAGAAGCGGCAGGCATTTGACCTGCCGCTAATATGAGGTAAAATGAGGATACAGGAGGAAAACTGGATATGCCCGGGTAATTCTTTTTAAAAACTGATCTAAAGCGACTGATTTGATCTGCTTTCATATGTACTGTAAAGCAAAAAACTGTATTGTCTCTCATCCTGAAAGTGAATGAAATCGCCGTTTGGCATAAACACCCAGCAGAAATCAGCTTTAACGCTCATGATTTTTGCGTTTATTTTTTCCTTAAGTAATTCGTTTTTCTTTTCCATTTTAGTATTAGATTTAATTAATGAATAACTTCTGCACAAAGTTATTTCTTTACCTTACGGCTGTTCTTACAGGAACATTACAAGCTCATCAGAATTATCGAAAGCAATACTTAATTCAAATAAAATTGCATATTTTCCATGATTCCAGGAAAAATAAATCAGATTAAATTAGGGTTTTTGCATAAAAATGCCGGAATTTGTAATTCGATCAAGGATAACTCCTAAGAAAAGCCAGGGCAATGTTATTCAAAGAGCGCGGCTTATCAAAGAAATTGACGCCAACAGGCAAAAGAATCTTGTTCTTGTTTGCGCACCCGCAGGCTACGGCAAAACCACGCTTGTGCAGGAGTATCTTTCGGCATATTCAGTACCGTTCGCATGGTTCCATGTTTCAACCGAAGTCGGTAATTTTTACACATTCGTAGTTTATATAGTTCATGCTCTCAGGACGCTGGATAAGGACTTAGGCGCCAACACTCTTGAAGCCGTTGAATCCCTTAAACAATCAATGAATCTTGTAAAAGACCTTAAGAACAGCGTCACAATAGTTATCGGAACCCTGATAAATGATATCCTGAACTCTGCCAGCCCTGAAATTACGATCGTACTCGACGATCTTCACGAGGCGCAGGATACTGACTGGTTTAAGACCGCTTTCGATACGCTGCTGGATGACTTTCCACCAAATCTGCGCCTGATAATTACATCAAGGAATATCCCTGATTTTAATTTTGCCAAGCTTACCGCCAAGAGAAATATTCTTAACATTGATTCCAAAAAGCTGCACTTTTCAAGAAACGAGATAGATGAGCTGATGAATAATATATACTCGATAAAAAGCTCAGGGAACGATTCTGAAATACTTGAAAAAAGCCTGAACGGGTGGATCACAGGAATCCATCTTGTTTTACAGGCTTACGGAGAAAATTTCAGAACCGCAGACCTCAGTTCAGGCGACATATTCGAGTTCTTTGCTGGAGAGGTTTTTGCCGGCCTAAATGACGATCTCAAAAACTTTCTGCTTGATACATGTTACCTGGATAGCTTTACGCCCGATGATTGCGATATTATTCTGGGCACAAAGACAAGCAAACAAATAATCGATGAACTAATAAACCGGAATATATTTATTGAGTCAGCTTCATATGTTTCTGAGAGCGGCAAGCGGACAAATACATACAGCTATCATAAGCTCTTCAAGGAATTTCTCTCATTAAAACTGCATGAATCCCGCGACGGGGCCGAAATAAAAGAAACCCTCCGGAGGATATACAATTTTTACATATCGCGTAATGATCTTTCTTCGGCTCTGGGATTTTCGCTGTTCGCAAAGGACATTGAAACATCAACGGAGCTCATAAAAAAGGTGTTTGACCGTGAGTTTGAAGATAACCAGTTTGAAAAACTGTGGAAATGGATCTCGGAATTCCCTGATGAAATTATACAAGGCGATGCATCGCTGCTGTATTACAAAGGGTTATTGCTCCGTTTATACAGGGGCGATCTGGAAGGCGCGCTGGCGCATATGCAGAAGGGGGTAAATTTAACAAACAGGTCGGCCGATAACAGGCTCTATATAGATATTAACATTCAAGCGGCTGAAACGCTGCGGCTGCTTGGCAAACCTAACGATTCATTAAGCGTACTTGAATCCGTTTCGGCGCTAAACCCGTCGCCCTCAGACAAAGCCAAAATTCTTTACTCGCTTGCTTATACACTGTACAGGATAGGCCCGGAAAAGTATAAGAGGATCGGCGAAATAATAGACGAAGGAGTAAAAATATGTTCTGAAAACGAACTGGATTCACAAATGTTAAATTTTTATAACCTGCTTGGACTCATTAATTCGCACAGGGGAGATATAATCAAGGGCATTCATTACTATGAACTGGCTTTGCTGAAAGAGAAGTATATACTCTCAAAAATGAAGCTGATGAACAATATCATCCCTCTCTATGTTTGGTCAGGCAATTACGCCAGGGCAAAAGAACTTTTAGAAAAAGCTGAGACTATGAACAGCTTGTTCCCTTCCGTCATTTTAAAACGCCTGCTTTTGAGAACAAAAGCGTTGTTCTATTTCGAATTCGGGGATTACGAAACCGCAATCGCAGCTCTCGAAGAACTCATAAGAACCGATATAAAAAACAACAACAACAGGTTTCTTTTCATTAATTATTTGTTCATAGGCGAGTGTTATTTCTTTCTTAATAAACCGGAGCTGGCGGGCAGATATTATGAAATAATGCTAGAAAATATTGACCCGGCCGACTCATATCAAAAACTCGAAAATGATCTTCACATCGCTATCCTGAAAAAACAAACAGGTGCAGACGATTCTGTTGAACCTGCGCTGATGAACGCGCTCAATTATTTTGAAGATAACAGTCTTGTATACGCCAGGGCGCAAGTTGAATTTCATTTGGCAGATTATTATTACAAAAAAGGGTTGAAGGATACCGCGCTTAAATTTTTGAAAGATTCACTTGAGGTTTCGGCGGCAAATCAATATGTATCTTATCTTGAACAGCTGTATCCGCTTTACAGGTATCTGTTTGATTTCGCCGTATCGAATTATGTTAGCAGGGATTTCCTGAAGTCGGTCCTTCAGAACATTGCAGCAAAAGAAGAGTTTATTTGGATATCCGCCGCGTTCAGGAAAAGACTTGGCGAGACCATTGATCTGCTTTCAGATATCAGCTTCAAGGCGTTTGGCGGGGCTGATCTAAGCGTCCGCGGAAAACATGTGGACGAGGACCGCTGGGTGCGCAAGAAAAGCAAGCTTATATTGGCGTACCTGCTTCTGAACCAGGGCGCAAAATTCACAAAAGATAAGATACTGGGCTTATTTTTCGGGGACCTGAATTCTGCAAGCGCTGAAAACGTATTTCACCAGGCGATAACCAACATCCGCAGCGCATTAAGATTTGAAGAAGATACAGGCGCCGAAATAAGATCTAAAGAAAAAACCAAAGCCAAAAAACCGGCCTCAAAAAAAGAGAAGGAAGCCGCGGCGGGCCCGGAATATATTCTATATGAAGATAAAATACTGCGACTTAATCCTGATTATGTTTATAAAGTCGACGCTGTTGAATTTAATGCGATCTATCATAAGATAAAATCGGCTGAAACAAGCCCCGAAGTTAAGATGAGCCTGGGCGCTAAGGCGATGGGCTCATACAAAGGAGAACTGCTCGCGGGAAATTATGACGACTGGTGCGAGGAACTAAGAACAAATTATGCAAACAAATTTGCAGAGCTATGTGAAGAAATGATCTCTTTGTATAAGAAAATGAATAAGCCCGATGAAATCATTGAATACGCTGAACGATTGCTGCAAGCGGATAGGCTTCATGAAGAAGCATACATTGACTTGATTGAAGCTTATGTTAACTCAGGAAAAGCAAATATGGCAAAGACCAAATTCTCACAGATGCTGAAAACCTATGATGAAGAATACGGCGAAAAACCTCCGCGAAAAGTGATGGACAGAATCGGGCAGTTGCTGGATGGCAAAGAATAAACAATAAATAGCAAATAATAGATACTGTAACACTACCTCCTCCCATGAAATCAAATCTTTCAAATTAATTTACAACCTTCAACTTATTGTTAATTAATCACTTGTTAATTGCGTTTTAGTTGTTCCTCCCTGTAAGGATTGTGTAAGAAGCCCTGTCAGGAATAAAAATAGATTTGTAGTGTAAGGAATTAGAAAACACAAACAAATCTAATCAAAAAGAAAGGGAATACTAAAATGAAATCAATTAACAGTTTTATCTCAATAGCAGCTTTAATCGTTTCAATGGTTATATCATCTTCTTTATTCGCTCAGGATGATATCAATAAAGTTCTTGCACAGCTTGATACCAAAAGTTTCCAGCCGTTAACGGATGCTTTCAGTTCCGACATAAACTCAGGATTATATCATTCAGCAAAGGTAAACAAATCTTTCAGCTTATACCTGGGTGTCAAAGCCTCCACAACAGGAATAGTTGAGGGCCCTTCGAACTTAAAGATCTCAAGCATGCCTTTTGCCGTTCCGCAGTTAACCCTCGGCTCGGTATTAGGAACAGATGTGACGCTGCGCTTCATGCCAAATATCACAATTGGCAAATACGGTTCAGTTAATACATTTGGATTTGCAGTACGTCACAGCATCTCTCAATATGTAAAGAAAGCGCCGATTGATGCTGCGGTTCAGTTTGCTTATCAGAAATTTAGCGTTTCGGATACAAAAGATAACAACGCCGTTAACTCCGGTTCAATTGCCGCTAACCTGCAGTTCAGCAAAGAACTGAGCATATTTACATTCTACGCGGGAGTGCAGTATGAACAAACAACGGCTAATTATACATTCAGTTATGACGGATTATCGCAGAACATAAATATCCAAAATCAAAATAATTTAAGGGGTACCCTTGGGCTGAATATTAAGCTGGGACCGGTAAATTTAAACGGCGATTGCAGCCTCTCAAAAAGCTCTTCATTTTCCGCCGGATTTGGGTTTGCCTTCTGAAAAATGGTATTTGTTAACTGAAAAGGCATGATTGCAATTATCATGCCTCATTATTTGCACTTGAATTCTTGAATATAAATTATGAAATTTTAAAATAATCAAAATTAAATATGAAAAGAAAAATAGCTTGCCTTGCTTTCATTTTATTTTTCACTGCCGGGGCTTACTCTTCTGGCTCGTGGGTTGACCTCAATATAAACACAAACATTCAGCCCCTGTTTTCAGTATTCGCTGTCAGCAATACAACCGTTTGGGCGGGCGGATTGCAGGGAACGGTCATTAAAACTACGAATGAAGGTATAGATTGGTTTCCTCATGGCGGCGGACCGGTTGGGCAGCTTGACGTTTATGTGGTGGCCTGCATAGATTCACAAACTGTTCTGCTGGGCGTACACCAGCAAACCCCTGCGCTGACAGAGATTATAAGAACATCAAATTCCGGACAATCCTGGTCAGTTCCATTTATTCAGCAATCAGGCTGGATTGACGATATTAAAATGATCAACTCAACAATGGGTTATGCATACGGCGACCCGGTTGGCGGAAGATGGACGCTTCTTAAAACTACGAACGGCGGCAATTCCTGGGATTCTACAGGCATGTACATTCCTGAAACGAACGGCAATTTCGGGTGGTTTAACGCGATGAACATATATTATTCAGGCTTTAACGCGCCGATAATATGGTTCGGCACAAATGACGGGCTGGTTTACAGAAGCTCTGACGGCGGGTTTAACTGGGTATCCCAGGTGATACCGATGAACGGAGCCGTGTACAGCATTGCCTTCCAGGACGGCAACACGGGATTTTGCGGCTCGGATAACGCTGTTTGCGGTTCTACCAACGGCGGAACAAACTGGAGCCTGCTTAGCGCCCCTGATTCAGGGATTGTTAATTCATTTGTTTACAATTCCGGGACATTCTGGTACTCGACGGACAAATATATTTATTCCACAACAAATGAAGGAGCAAGTTTCATCTTGCAGCATTCGTCCCCGGGAAGTACGCCTTATCACCACATGAGCTTTGAATATTCCCCAAATGCCAACATCAATTCTACAGTCGGCGGCTGGGCAATTACTGAAAAGAATATTGTTTCGCATTACACCGACCATAATATCGGCATTCAGCAAATCGGAACGGAAATTCCAAAAACATTTAAGCTGGGCCAGAATTTCCCAAACCCGTTCAACCCGGAAACCAGGATAAAATTTGATATTCCGGGCGGCCCGAATGGCGCTGACTCCGGCGTGAAGCTCTTAATATATGATGCAACAGGAAGAGAAGTTGCGGCGCTTATAAACCAGGCGCTCAAACCGGGTTATTACGAGACAAGCTGGAACGCCGCTGATTATTCTTCAGGAATTTATTTTTACAGGATAACTGCCGGTTCGTTTGTTGAAACCAAAAAAATGATTCTCGTAAAATAGTTTTTCACCCGCGCAATTCATCTCAGCGCCGCTTGCTATGCCGATCAGGAAAATTTTTTGAAAAATTAATTTATTTTCATCACATAATATTAATATTTTTGTTATATTGTTTTTATACAAATGGATAGTTTCACAAGAAGACAAAATATAAGGTATATCCTTCTTATCGCTGTGACGACGATGAGCGTATTCGCTTTGAGCATGGCGTATTCGGGAAGCAGGCTGAAGAAGGAAAAAGTCAGGACAAACCAGGCAGATGTTTCCGCTGTTGACGCATATAATATTCTGAAGAACGGCAAAGATAACGGCGGCGTGGTTGTGCTTGATCTGCGGACTCCGGGTGAATACGATGAAGGGCACATTGCCGGCAGCGTTCATATTAGTTATTTTGCCGATGATTTCAAAAAGAAACTTTCATCTCTTGACAGGAACAAAACATACCTGCTGTATTGCAAATCCGGAAGAGTCTGCCCTAAAGTAATAAAGAGAATGAAAAAGCTTGGTTTCAAAGAAGCGCACAAGATCTCAGGCGGCTTAAAGGAATGGAAAGCCCGTAACCTGCCGGTCGAATACTCCCGATAGTTCCACAGTAACCAATAACAATACTGTTATATCATCATTATTAACATATACTTCCAGAGGGCTGTACTGCCCCGAGGCAGACGTTTTTATTGATCCGGTTCGCCCGGTCGAGAACGCAATAATTACACACGCCCACTCTGACCATGCCAGGCGGGGCCATAAGAAATACATTGCTCATCCGCTGACGGTTCCCATAATTAAACACCGGCTTAGCGGCGGAATAAATATTACAGCGCTTGAATACGGAAAAGTAATTCAGAAAAACGGCGTGAACATTTCGCTTCATCCTGCCGGCCACATACCCGGCTCTGCGCAGGTGAGAGTTGAATACAAAGGAGAAGTTTGGGTTTTTACCGGCGATTATAAAATTGAGAATGACGGTCTGAGCGATCCGTACGAGCAGTTGAAATGCCATACATTCATTACAGAATCTACCTTTGCGCTGCCTGTTTATAAATGGAAAAAACAAAATGAAATATTTGACGACATTAATTCATGGTGGAGGTCAAATATCGCCGCGGGGAAGATCAGCGTTCTTACTGGTTACTCGCTTGGAAAAGCTCAGCGGCTGTTTAATAATGTTGACCGCTCTTTAGGGAAAATTTTCGGCCACGAACTTATTACTTCCATAAATGAATTATTCATTGGCGCCGGATTGAACCTCCCGGATCTTGAAACTATCACAAACAAAATCAGGCGTTCCGATCTTAACGGGGCTATGATAATAGCGCCGCCTTCGGTAACCGGAAGCGACTGGCTGGAACAATTCGCTCCTTTATCTGTCGGATTCGCTTCCGGATGGATGATACTCGGCGGAGGAAGAAGCAAAAAAGGTACAGATATCGGATTTGCATTATCTGACCACGCGGACTGGGACGGGCTTAATCACGCTGTAAAGGAAACAGGAGCGGAAAATATTTATGTAACCCATGGATATACTTCTGTCTTTGTCCGCCACCTGCAAAAATCAGGATATAATGCACACGAACTTAAATCGCTTGGAAAAGAGAACGCTGTGATAACTCACCGGGGAGAGCAATTGAAGCTTTTCTGATATTTTGTTTGCGATGCATCCGTAAATGAATTGTTCCTTAGTTTTAAGTACAAAATCATCTTCTTTCGTAACTCATTAACGACAGGCAGCGTAAAACTATCGCGTTACGACTTCGCGTCGTGGCAGGAATTCCCGCTATTTATAGATTCTATTTGTTCTATTTGTTATAAATTTTGACGCCTTATAATTTCTCCGCGGCCTCCGTGTGAAATTATCTTTTGTTGTTTACACAGAGCATTTCATAATCCCTAAAATTTACTCTACTTTTACAACTTATTAACGATACTATCCTGCCATATATTAATAATTTTGACGCCGGATGATTTCTCCGTATGGAATTATATGTTTTACGCAGCTCGCACAGGCTCCAGGTCTGTTGTTTCAGAACTTCTTTCTCCTTATAAATAGAGTTAATTATTGCTTAAATTTGAAGTTCACAGTTGGAAAAGATATCAAAATACAGGGTTCTGCTTCTATTTTTGCTGGTTATGATAGTTCAGGCCATTTGGATAGCCTATTCAAACGGTTTCTATTTTATAGATGACTCCTGCCATTTTAACTATAACAGGCATTTCTTAGAATCCTACAATTTCAGCATTGGGGCATGGCACCGCGTCGGACGCGTTTGGCTTTTCGCGCTTCCCGCGCAGTTCGGCTTAAAGGGGGTGCAGATCGCATCAGCGGCGCTGTTTCTGCTTACGATCTACTTTGCTTACAGGATACTCAAATTAAAAAAAATCAAATATGCCGAGTGGGTAATTCCTATAATCGGATTTCAGCCTGTCCTGTTTAATATTTCATACACCGTTCTTGCAGAGCTTCCGGCGGCATTTTTGATAGTACTGAGCTGTTATTTTTATTTTAAAGACCGGTATGTTCTTACTATGATATGCGCGTCCTTAATTTTCATTTTCAGAACTGAATATTATTTTGTAGCCGGAATATTTTTACTGTTATATCTGTACCATAAGAAGTGGCGCGCTATACCGCTCTTTTTTATCGGACCTCTCGCCTGGTTTCTGTATTCAACTGTCATTAGCCTTAATCCAAACCAGTTTTTTTACGACATGGTTATACATGCCCGGCTGCCGCGAATTGAGGAAGGCATTGACTGGTATTATTACTTAATCCATTCGCCTGAAATATACGGTTTCGTGCAGACCCTGTTCTTTGTAGCCGCGATCGCTTTTATTATTATAAACAGAAAGGTACGCGATTACGCCATAATGTTCATAATAGCGCTTGGCGGCATAGCGGTTCATACGCTGCTTGCATTAAAAGACCTTAACCTTTCATGCAGCGTGGGACAGTTAAGATATGTTGCCGTAGTGGGACCGATGGTCGGCATAATTTCAACCGCGGGACTAAGTTACTTCTTTGAAGCCGTAAAGCCTAAGTACATACGGCTGCCGCTCATGTTCATCTTCTTAGCGGTCATGTTCGTGTTAGGCCCTTATGCAACGCCGTTTCACAATAAATTTGAGATAGAAAAGGTATCGGATAAAATAGCCGAGCTGGTGCGAACACGTTACAAAGATTACATGGTGCTATCAAACCTGCATTACGTTGCCAACTCGCTTGACCAGCCCGCTTCAGGAGGCGGTGATTTCCAAAACCTCACTCCTGAAAATATCAGGAAATATGATAAGGCGGTGATAGTCTGGGAAAAGAGCCTCGAAACATCGCCGTTCTTTGAAGGCGAACGCGAACCCCTGAAAAAACTTGAAAGCAATCCGCACATTAAGCTTGTTGAATCGTTTACAGATACGGTAAACAACTGCACAAGCATCCCGATCTACAAATACAGAAAAGAAGATTACGACTCCCGCCGCTCGAGAGAATTTATAGATTACCTTACAAAAGACCAGACCACATGGGAAAACATTGACATAAAGGTCTTTGTAAAAGAATAGGAAGTCTTTTCATCTCACTCCTGCAGATGCGTATTCAGCTTAAGCCTTTCCTCAGGATTTGTTATTACTACAATCTTGCTGTCTTCGGCAACCACATGTTCTTTGTCCGGGTTATAAGTCCATTTATCTCCTGAAACCACGGCTATAACCAGAGTGTTGGGAAAATTACCCAGTTCAAGTTCCACAATTTTTTTCCCGGCGTGTTTTGGATGAACGTGGATTTCTTCTACCCTGAGGTTTTTATCTTTGTCGGCAAACATCCTGTCAAGGAAAGTGGCTGCAGCGGGGCTCAGCATATCCGAGACAAGGCGCATACCGGCAATGTAGTTCTCGGTAATAACGTAATCAGCGCCTGCCTTCTTCATCTTATTTTGGTTTGCGGCTTCCAGGCAGCGCGCCACAACTCTGATCTTCGGGTTCAGATCCTTTGCAGTCAGGCTTATTACAAGGTTGCTGTTGTCGTCGCCGGTTGATGCAAAGATTCCCGCAGCGGATTTAATTTCAGCCTGCAGCATTACTTCTTCCAGGCCGGCGTCGCCGCTTACAAAAGGAATTTTAGGATATTTTTCTGCCAGCGCTTTCAAAGCCGCAGCGTTATCGTCTATTACAACAAAGCTTCTTCCCGTTTCAAGAAGTTCCTGGATTATAACAGAGCCCACCCTGCCGGCCCCGCATACTATGTAATGATTTTCCATTTTACTTATGATTTTTTTTCTTCTTCTGGTTTTGTAAGTGTCTTTAATGTGCCCTTCAACAATTATTCCGGTGGCAGTAGAGAGAAAATATGTAGCCAGCCCAACGCCTGTAAAAGCGAGAAATATTGTAAATATTCTGATAGACGGGTCGTGGGATGAATCGATTACCTCATAGTAACCTATGGTCAGGATTGTGATAGCGGTCATGTAGAAACAATCCAGAAGCGAATGCCCGGCGCCGCCAAGCAGCCTGTAGCCTGCTGTTCCCACTATCATAATAGCGGCCACCAATATCACCGGCGGCCGCAACCGTCTCAAAATCTCTGTCGGCATGCCGCAATTTATACAACGCGGTTAAGAAAATCAGGGCAGTAAGAAGCGGCGTCTAAAAAGCGTAATTACTCATCATGATAATGGCCGGTTGCATTCAGCAGATATCCCGGGCTCCGGGCCATGCGATTTCTGACCCATTTCTGACAACAAAGTCTACATAGCGGCTCTTTCAAACCAGTCAAGATGAAACGGCTCGGTATAGAATGAGCTCATATATTCAGTTTTCTTTGGAGAAGCGCCGGCAAAGCAGCCGTCGTTGGCTGAGTTTATCATAGTTATTTTGGTTTTGTAACCATTTGCCTTCATTACTTCCAGCAGCGAATCGATCCTTTCAAGCTCATCTCCAACAAGTTCAATAACTATATTTCTCTTCTCCAGCAAAGCGAGGTCAAGCGTAACTACGCCGATAAAATTTATGAGTTGCGTTCTGCGGTTCAGCTTTATTCCGGTCTGGCTCTGAAGGTCGAAGAAAATCCTCGCCATATCTATCCATACATAACCCGCGCTTACGTAGTTTTCACGTATGTGGCTCGACTTGCCGCCTGCAACGGGCCCCATAATTATTACAAGTTCGGGTTCCTCAGATTTGCTTCCTTCTTTAAGGTATTGCATTATTTTGGGCGCCGCCAGCTTAACTTCGTCGCTAGTAAGTTCGTCTATTGCCGGTTTTATTGTTGTTTCCATTTTGGTAACCTCCTTTTAGTTATTTAATTTACTTCAAAGATAAAATTGTTCTCCCAAAGAAGAGTATCATTCAATGATATTAATTTAGTTTTTCGCGGACCGGATTGCTAATTGAAGCCATGGAATTATTAAGATTTTGTTAAATTCCCCAATTCCCTTGAAGAAACACCAATTTAGATATAAATTTGGTGTTTGTATGAAAACACTGTACTTAGTGAGGCATTCCAAATCAAGCTGGAAAAATCCGGAACTTAAGGATTTGGCCAGGCCGTTGAATGCGCGCGGAAAAGCTGATGCGCCAAAAATGGGTAAACTAATGAAAAAACTGGGCGAAATTCCGGATTTGATAATTTCGAGTCCCGCTAAACGTGCTTTTAAAACTGCTTCGAAGATTGCCTCCGAAATCGGTTACCAGTTTAAAAAAATTGTAAAAGAAGATAAGCTGTATATGGCGGGGCAGGATGAGTTCTTTGCTGTAATATCAAAAGTTAAAAAATCAGCAACCCGGCTCATGATAGTCAGCCATAATTTCGGTCTTACAATTTTTGCCAATTTCATTTCAGGCTCGGACATAGTAAACATTCCGACTTCAGGCATTGTAAGAATAGATTTCGATATAGATAAATGGAAAGAGATAAAACAAACGAAGGGAAAACTGATTTTCTTCGAATATCCAAAAAAGAATGACGATGGAAAATGAGCGGTTTAACAGGGAGCTAAGCTGGCTCTCGTTCAATTACAGGGTGCTGCAGGAAGCTAAGGACCCCTCGGTTCCATTATATGAGCGGATAAAGTTCCTCGCCATATTTTCATCCAACCTGGACGAATTTTTCAGGATAAGGGTGGCGTCGCTGCGTTCAATTCTTATACTTAAGAAGAAGACTCAGAAGGAACTGGATTTTGACGTGAAGAAACTGCTGGAGCGGATTCACAAAACAGTTGTAGCCGTGCAGGAAGAATACGGGAATATCTTCACGGACACCATTTATCCTGAGCTTAAAAAGAACGATATCTACGTTGTTAACGAAAAGGAACTGAACCCGCAGCAGAGGGAATATGTTAAAGAGATTTTCGAGGGACAGATTGTGCCGCATATTATGCCAATGATAATTGTAAAAGAGAAGATAACGCCTTTTCTCAGGAATCAGCGGCTTTACCTTACCGTTAAGCTATCGGCAAAAGACAGCAAGTCAAAAAAATTCCACCGTTATCGTTACGCGATAGTCGAAATACCCATGAACCATATAGACAGGTTCATACTGCTTCCAAAAACCGACGAAAAGAACTGCGTTATATTTCTGGACGATGTGCTGAGGCTTTTCCTGCCTCAGATATTTTACGGTTACCATATTCACGAATCATTTTCGGTTAAGCTTACGCGCGACGCCGAGCTGTATATAGAAGACGAATTCCAGGGCAACCTGCTTGATAAAATTAAGAAAGGGCTTTCCAAACGCGGAGCCGGGGTGCCATGCCGCTTCCAATATGACAGGTCAATGCCCGTATCGCTGCTCACATTTTTAAAAGAATCATTATTGCTCACTCCTGACGACCTGTTTCCAGCGGCAAAGTATCTTAACTTCGCCGATTTCTTCAACTTCCCGAACCCCGGGAAAAAGAGCCTGTTCTATTCTCCGCTTGGGGGCTTAAAACACAAAGAATATTCAGCGTTCGGAAATATTTTTGAAGCGGCAAAGCACGGGGAGTATTTGTTTAATTTCCCTTATCATACATACGACCATGTAGTGAACGCATTTAATTTTGCAGCCAGGGATCCTGATGTTAAATCTATCAAGATAACCCAGTACAGGGTGGCTAAAAACTCTACAATAGTCAATTCGCTCATAAAGGCAGCTCATCGCGGCAAAGAAGTCACCGCTTTTGTGGAAGTTAAGGCCAGGTTCGATGAAGAAATAAACATCCGCAGCGCCGAAGAAATGCAGAAGGCAGGCGCAAAGGTCCTGTACAGCCTTCCCGGGCTGAAAGTGCATGCCAAAATGGCGCTCATTTCAAGAATGGAAGACGGCAAGCTGAAAGATTACGCATACCTGGCTACCGGAAACTTCAACGAGAAGACAGGAAAGCTATATACAGATTTCGGTTTTATCACAACCGATAAAAAGCTTACTAAAGAGATACGCATGGTCTTTGATGTGCTTGAGGGAAAGCTGAAGGACCCCGAATTTGAACACCTGCTTGTAGCTCAGTTCAATATGAGAAAAGGATTCACAACCCTTATAGAAAATGAGATCGCCAATGCCAAGGCGGGAAAAAAGGCCGCTATAACCGTAAAAATGAACAGCCTTGAAGACGAAAAGATAATCAGGAAACTTTACGAAGCAAGCGCCGCCGGCGTGAATATAAAATTGATTGTGAGGGGCATTTGCTGCATTGTTCCCGGAGTAAAGGGTATGAGCGAGAACATCAGCGTTATCAGCATCGTGGACAGGTTCCTGGAGCATGGCCGCATTTTTGTATTTCATAACGGCGGAAATGAAAAGATATATTTATCATCGGCCGACTGGATGAAACGAAACCTGAGCCGCAGAATTGAGGTGGCTTTCCCTATAAACAATCCAAAACTTAAGTCGGATATTAAAGATATTCTTGAAATACAGTTCAGGGATAACGTAAAAGCAAGGATTATCGACCAGAAACAATCCAACCAATACCGAAACGGGTTATCCGATTCAATTCACCGCTCGCAATATGAAATCTACGATTACTGGAAAACAAAATCTTAGAAATAGATTGCAGCGAGGGTTCCTTTCCTTCCAAACTCTTTCGCTTAAATTAAGTTACTGCCCGCGCCTAAAAATAATAAAAGCGGAACCGGTTATTCACTCGGTCCCGCAACTTATGACGGAACTGTTAGCGGATCAAAATATCTATAATAAGTTTTAATTCTTGCCTAATGCAAAGCCTGTGAAGTATCGTTCCAGCATCTTATATTGTAGTTTGATCCTGTAAAATTCGGAAACGCGATCACTTCATGGCTTGTGCAAGTATGGCATGTATCGCAGCCGTAAGTGCCAAGCACAATTGGCGTGCCGCCGCTGTTCCTCATCCAAACCACTGCGGCAAAATAATTTCCTTTGCCGCCCCAATGCATTCTGTAAGAATATGAATGACCGCTTACTATCCCTGCCAGATTTATCGTATCTACATATACCGGCTCATAAATAAATGGAGACGGATTGTTATTGTATAAAGCTATACCGTAATTGCCGCCGCTTGTCACATAATTAGTGTCAATAAAGAGCGCGAACCCGTCGATGTAATCACCTTTAGGCTGCGTAGCGAGGTCGTCCATATTGCAGGACTGCATTACTAGCAAAAATACAAACAGAAATGGCAGAAATATAATTATGTAAAATTTGAATCTTCTCGATAATGTCTCCATAATCTTGTACTCCCCTATACCAATATATACTACTGGTATTTTTGAGCACCTACCCGATTACAGTGATTCTATCCTATTACCAATTTCTATGCCAAAAAACAGTTATTCTATTTTTTCAGCATCTTATAGGCTGTAAGGCGCGGGTGTTCTCCCCTGGCTTCATCGCTGATATATAAAGTATTTTTAGAATCGAAAGCAATTCCTTCAGGCTGAAGGTGCAGTTCTTCAGGAAGGTCTTTCTGGTTTAATATCTCGCCGTCTGCTGCAATTTCAACAATTGTGTGGCCGTGAGAAGCAATAATAAAAAAGGTTGATGTTATTTTCTGCAACGCAATACCGGAGGGCCTGAACTCCCCGTCAATAGTGTTTCTTTTTATCCTGTTCGCCCGAAGAGCAAATCTCGGGGTTTCTTCCATAGTCATTGATGCAAGAGAAAACGAATAAACCGTTTTTCGCTTATCATAGCCGTCGCCGGGATAGTCCTTACATGCCATCAGCAGGGCGTTTGTCTGCGGGTCATAACACAACCCCTCTATGTTGTTATCTTTAGTAAGTTTTGTCTTGTAAACTGTATAGTTTACATATTCGCCGTTTGAACCCTCATTGCATTCATAAATTGAGCCATGGCTTTGCAGGATAAAAAACCGCCCTCCTACGATCGCCAGGTCTTCAAAACTGCTCTTTATCCTGTCCGAATGTTTCTTTTTCCCTTCGCCAACATAAAATACTTTCAATATCTTTCCGGTATTAGGATCGATCTGGGATACGCCGCTCGAATCGTCGCCGTCGCAAAACAGCCTGTTGTCATCGGTAAAACATATTCCGGAGATCTGTTCCAGTTCGTCAGGGAGCGTTATGCCCGGCGCATTTTCATCTTCGACATCATACCATGACAGGGCAGAGAGCCGGTTCTTTGCCTTAACATTACTATCCTTACCTTCATTATCAAATTTAAAACCGCAGCCCGAAACCAACAGTACGGTCAACAATATCGCAGTGAAAAAAGCCCACGTACAAATAGGAAAATTCCTCAATTTCATGAGTTCAATTTACTTAATAAAAATTGAAAAAAATACAAAAAAAGGAACTGAAAGGGGTACTCAGGCGCCAAATATCTTGCGCAGGCATCTTTTAAAGGAACAAATTTCATAAAGTTCTGTATAATCACTAAGAAAGAGGGTTAATAACTGCCTAAACAAAAGGAGGCGAATATGGATGACTCAATCACACTCATCAACAACAACGACTACGGCGCACCTGAACTCCAGAGGCTATACCGACGCAATTTGAGGGAAGCGATGTTAATCGCAGTTATGTTTCATGTGGCGGCCATCGCCGCTTATCTTCTGATTACATATATAAACCAGGCAAATGCGAACGAAAAAAAGATTCCATTGACAAAAGAATTTAAGATAGTTGAAATCGACCAATCGCCTTCTGTTAATGATGAGGACCTGCCAAAAATAAAACAGGAAGATATTGTAAAGCCGCCTAGGGAGATGTCATCGTTGGAGCCCAAACTTGTTCCAAAAGAACTTTCGGATAACGTTCTTATGAAAACTCAGGACGAACTTGATAAAACACAAAATAACGTTTCAGGCAAGGGCGACAGCGTAATTTACGTTGCAGGAAATGACATTGCCGGCAGGATTAACGACAATATAATAAACAATAAAATTAAGAATGATATTGAAAAGCCGGAGAAGCAAGTCTATGAGAATTTTGAAGTGGGCGTCGCTCCTGAATGCACAAACCTCCTGCAGGTGAAAAGCTCGATCGAATATCCAAAGCTGGCTGTTGATGCCGGAATAGAAGGCAGAGTAACGGTCAGAGTATTGGTTGGTGAAGACGGAAACGTTGTTAAAGTAGGTTCGGTAGGCGGGAATGAAATTTTCTATGATGAAGTAAAGGAAAAATCAAAGAACCTTGTTTTTACGCCGGGAATACAAAATAATAAGGCGGTTAAGGTATGGGTTACGGTACCGTTTGTATTTAAGCTGAAAAATTGAATCAGATTGCGGCAGAGTATACATTTACCATAGTCTTTTGGTTATTATGCTTACACCAAACACGTTAGCATCTTCCCTTTCTAAACGTTAGTTTTTTACTTAAATTAATAGCTCGGAATTTAGAAAAAAATGATGCTTTATTGGATAACAGCATTCAGATAATAAATACTGACTTACACGAAACATTCGGGGCTTTTAATCAGATAAATGACTTAGCGTTAGTTATAGACCCGAAGAGCTTTAGAATTATTATTGCCAACCTAAGCGCCGAAAAGCTTTGCGGTTACAGCCAAAGCGGCCTTACAAATCTCCCAGTTTCTGATATTACCGATTCCCCGCAAAAACTTAGCAGAACCATTAATGAATTTGCCGAAGGCAACAATTCCAGCATTTTTGATATCAAGGTAAAGGGAAGCGACTCCCGGAAACGCCTGGTTGAAATGAGCCTTTCGCCTGTAACATACAAGGGCGAACCGGCCATACTCTGTATAGGAAGAAATATTGACGCCCGGAAAGCGGCTGAAAAAGAACTGAGGAAAAGCGAAGAAAAATACAGGATGCTTGTTGAAGGAGTTAATGTTATAACCTGGCTGTATGATATTAAAAACGAGGACTATCTTTATGTAAGTTTGATAGCTGAAGAACTGCTTGGCTACCCTCTTTCAAAATGGAAGGAAAAGGATTTTTGGTTTGGCATAATCCATCCGGACGACCGCAGGAAAGTAATCTCACTCAGCGACGAACGAATAACAAAAGGACTGGATTTTGAGCTTGACTACAGGGTTATTTCAGCCCGCGCGGAGACTAAATGGTTCAAGGACCTTACCTCGGTGAATTTCATCGAGGGGAAGCCCGACACAATGCAGGGCGTTCTGATTGATATTACCGATAAGAAAGTAACCGAAGAAGCTCTGAAAAGAAGCGAAGAACAGCTTTTCCTGATATTTGAGAATTCAAACGCTGGCAACAGTCTAACTACTGTAGACGGAAAGTTCCTGAGAGTTAACAAAGCTCTTTGCAAAGTTCTGGGGTACAACAAAGATGAATTGCTTAAGCTGACATTCCAGGAATTGACGCATCCTGACAACATTACCGAAAACCTCGGGGCGATAAAAGAAGCCATCGACAGAGGGGATTCGTCGGTTGAAGTTGAAAAGAGATACATTAAGAAGGATGGCGGCATAGTTTACGCATCGACCAATATTTCATTTTTAAGAGACGAAAGCGGTAAGGTAACCCGGTATGTGGCCCAGGTAAAAGACATAACTGTGCAGAGAGAGAGCGAGGAAAAACTCAGGGTAACGGAACTGCGGCTAAGCTCGCTGCTGAACAACTTATCGGACATCGTTTTTTACGAGTCAGACCGAAACGGCGTTTTTGTTTCCGATAACATTGAAGAAATGCTGGGTTACCCGGCAAAAGAGTTCGCTGATAACGAAAGCTTCTTCGAATCGATCATGTACGATGAAGATAAAGATAAGATTAATGGGCAGATAAGATCATGGAGAGTGAAAGATAATCCGTCGCCGCTGAATTTCGAGTTCAGGGTAAAGAAAAAAGACGGCTCTTATATTTGGATCGAAGACCATATGTTCGGCATAAACGCGCCTGGCAGGTCTTATTGGTCGGGTTTTATGATAGATGTCACAAACAGAAAGAACGCTGAGATCAAACTCGAAGAAACGCAGATGAGGCTAAGTTCAGTCCTGAACAACCTCCCGAACGTGGTTGTATATGAAAATGCGAGAGGCAAACAATTTATTTCGGAAAATATAATAGAGATGCTGGGTCATCCGGTAGAAGACTTTTATAACAACCCGGGCCTGTTTGATTCATTAATTCATAAAGGCGACCTGAAAAGAATTCTCGACAGAACCGATAAATGGTACTCTTCAGGCGCAAAGGGAACATACAGGGAAATATTCAGAATTAAGCGTAAAGACGGCGAATATATCTGGCTTGAGGACCATATGTTCAAAACCCAGAGACTTGACGGCCTGGATTATTATTCAGGCGTGATGATAGATATTACCGAAAGGAAGAATATCGAAACGCAGTTAGCGCGCTCGCTTAAAGAAAAAGAGCTGCTTATAAAAGAAATACATCACCGCGTTAAGAATAACCTTCAGGTTGTATCAAGCCTTCTGAAGCTCCAGTCAACATCCATAAAAGATAAAGAAGCGCGCGATATACTGCTGGACAGCCAGAACCGAGTACAATCGATGGCGCTGGTGCATCAGAAACTTTACCAGTCGGCCGACCTTGCCAACATAAATCTGAACGAATATATTCCCCAGCTGCTGCACCATTTACTCCATTCTTTCAAATCAAAGGGAAGCAAGATAAATCTGAACATGGATATTGAAGATATCACAATAGGAATAGATACTGCAATACCATGCGGACTTGTAATCAACGAGCTTGTTTCCAATTCGCTGAAACATGCTTTCCCGGCGAACGGCTCCGGAAGTATTGATGTTAAGCTTAGCGCCGGCGGCAGCGATGAATACACTTTGATCATAAAAGACAGCGGTATAGGCTTCCCTGACTCAGTCGATTTCCGAAACACGGCTTCGCTCGGGCTGCAACTCGTCTCAACTCTTGTGAACCAGATTGACGGGAAAATTGAAATGTCGGAAGGCGACGGAACAACCTTTGTTATCAAATTTAAGGAAATAAACTCAAACTAAATTTTTTTTTCAGCTACCGAAGAGTTGTAAAATTTTTCAAACTCCTTCTTTATCTCATCCCTTGTTTTCCTGTACACAGCTGATATTTCTTCGCCGGTTCCCGGTGCATCGGCCGGGTCGGGAAACCCAATATGCAGCCTCTTCGACACTGTGCCGGTAAACACAGGGCATGATTCTTTTGCGTTATCGCATACAGTAATTACATAATCAAAAGAAAAGCCGGTGAAGTCGTTGATGTGTTTCGGGCAATGCGAGCTTATATCAATACCGATTTCCTCCATCACTCTTACAGCAAACGGGTTTACTTTTTTCTCGGGTTTTGTTCCGGCTGAAAAAACTTCCAGCGCGGGATCGATGTTCCTTAATATTCCTTCAGCCATCTGGCTGCGGCATGAATTACCGGTGCATAATATTAGAATTCGCATATCCTGAACTTCTGTAAAAAATTAATAATTAGGAATTTTAATAATAAATTCTAATGTTAATAATTGAAAACCAAAAATAAGTGAAGAAAATATTAATAATATCAATATACGTGATACTCTCCGTGCTTTTGGGATGCGGCTCAAAAAGTGATTACCGCTTTCAGAAAGAAGATACTCTCGTAAAAAAGCGCGGAAATGAAGGAGTAAGGAAAGACCTTTCCGAAATCGAAGAAATATACCAAAATTTTGATTACGGCGCGGTTATTGATAAATATAAGAATATGCTCCCGGAGGGGGCATCTATATCAAGGTTCAGGTACTTCGTGGTATTTTCCAAGCTTCCGCCCGAGCTCACATATAGCCTCATAGATAATGATATCAGGCTTACTATTGACGCTATGCTTAACTCTTATATAAGTGTGAAGCCTGATAAGGTGACGCCAATATTTCTTTTTGAAGATTACGACGCCTACAGAAATTTCTCAGTCGGAAATTTCAATATCGATGAATCTGATCTTTCTCCTTACGGGTTCTACAAAATTTCAAAAAACGTAATAGTAATACGGTATATATCATGGAAAGGCAGCATTGCGCACGAGGTTACGCATGCAATGATACAAAACGATTTTCCCGATATCCCCTCATGGTTCAACGAGGGGATGGCGGCGCTTCACGAAAAGTCGACGTACAAAAACGGAACGCTTGTTGGCGATTTCAGCTGGCGCATTTTATCAATAAGGCGGGCTTTAGCCGAGAATACTTACACGGGCGTTGAGGAGCTTATGAATACGAATGATGACGAACTGTACGGCAGGAAAAGCTCTTTCTATTACGCCGAGTCCCGCTACCTGTTAATGATGCTTCAGCAGCGCGGATTATTAAAAGAATACTATAAAAATTTCAGAGACTCGTTCGCAAAGGATAAGACGGGTATTACGCAGCTTGAAAAGATCACCGGGAAAAGCCTGGCGGAAATTGACAAAGAACTTCTGGATTTCATGAGTAGCTTTGATAACCAAACCAGGTAGATTTACGCCGTCCCAAAAAGTCGGCTCCGGCGGGATGCAGAACTTACCGTTTAACCCATTATCTCATCAGCGGCATCTTCGCCGGAATTAATAGCTCCTTCCATAAACCCCTGCCAGTCGGCAAGATGCTCTCCTGCAAAGTGAGCGTTCATGAATTTCTGCTTTAACGCTGGCATCACATCAAACCACTGCCTCTTGTTATAAATAGCGTATGAACCGTACGAATATTTATCCATGCCCCAATAGTAGTTAACATGCTTCTCGATTTTCGATGATATGTCCCCGAACGCAGGCCTAAGCGATTCGGTTATAAGCCGGTTCTTGAATTTATTATCCTGTCTCGAAATAACATCGGCTTTATCACCTATAGTGTAAGAAATCAATACCCCTTTATCTGATTTCTGGTTCTTGGTGGCATGATAAAAATAATGCCCGTATGCATCGGTGACCATGTCGAACGACTCATCTTTCCAGAATCTGTCGCTGAACAGAACGGCATGCTTGCTTATTCTTGCATACTGCAGCAAATTCAAAGCGCTCATAAAACTCTCAGGGAGCGCGGGTTTCCAGTTGATCCGGCTAACGGCAAACGTCGGGACTGCGCAGATGAGCTGGTCGCCCGAAAATATCTTGCCGTTTTCACATGTTACGGATACGCCTCCGTCAGCCTGAGCAATTTCAAGCGCTTTGTGCTGAAGGTTTATATTTTCAAGACCAAATTTTTCGGCGAGTTTTTGCGCCAGCAATCCGTTGCCGCCGGATATCTTGTAATCCATTTCATCGCGCTCGTCTGATTCCGCATACTCGGCAACTCCCTGGTAGGCGGAAACTTCTCTTAACGTTTCCCCGAAATCAGTGCTGTCGAACAGCTCCTTTATCTGGATATCACGTTCGCCTATTCCATTATTCATGAGGAAACGCCACCAGTCGGTTTGATCCAGCTTCTTTTTATCGTCGTCGGTAAAATTTTTGTAGTCTGTCAGTATCTTATTGTACTTTTCTTTCCATTCAGCCGAATAATCCCATTTGCCTTTCGGAAAATACTCGCCGGCAAATATAAGGTGAGTATCCATCTGGTTATTTTGAAGGGTAAGGCCAAGTTCGCCGCACAGTTCTTTTATTCTTGTATGGGATTCGCCGATCCACTCGCCTCCAAGTTCTATTACGAGCTTCTCAGTCTTATCAATTTCATACGAGAAAACCCTGCCACCAATCCGGTTTCTGGCTTCAAGAACTGCGACATTATAGCCGTTTTGCTTCAGTTTATTGGCCGCCGCCAGCCCCGCAAAACCCGCGCCTATAATGATTATCCTGCCCTTAGGCTTGAGGTTTATATTAAATGATTGTGGGAGAACCACTGCGCCTGCAGCTAGTATAGCGGTCGTTTTCAAAAAATCTCTTCTTGTAGTCATATGTAAGATGGTTTTAAGTTAAAAACTGATTGGAAACAGTTCTTGCGCTTAGCCTAACGAACGAGTTACAAAATAAAGCGTTAAAATTACATAGAGCGCTGAAAACATAATAAATGAATACCTGTCGATCTTCTTCGATTTTTCGGCGTTTCCTTTTTTCATATAGTGAAGCGAAATTGCCGATACGAGAATGCAAATAAATATGAATATGTAGGCAATAACGTGCAGTATATCAACCAGAGTGAGTTTCTGATTTTGAGGAAGAGTTGAACTAATAACATACTGATTTGCGATCGCGGCAAAAATAGCGCCTACGGATAGCCCGAACCTTGGGTCAAGATCGGTAGGGTTAATGAAAAATGTCAGAAAAGATATCAGCACAGAAATGAACAGCCCAATAAAAAGCTTAAAAAATATTCCTTTGCCTTCGCGATCAATTGTGAAATAAACCACTACTCTTGAGTACGTGGAATAATCATTGGGTTTCAGAGTAGGATCGCCATAAGTTGTTTCGTAAGTGTGGTCCTCGTTCTTTATTCCAAAATCCCGTATCTTAAATCCCTGGAGGCTTGTTTCTTTATCAATTTTGCTCTCCATGGAATCCGCGATAAGAACAAGTTTTGATTTATCAAACTCAGCGTCTTCTATCTGCAATTCAACGTATTGCCGGTCAAACGGAAAATCGGTTATGTCCCATTGCTTCTTAATAACGGCGTTGCACCTGAACGTTACATACTTGTACCCTGCTTTGTATTCTACGGCCTCGCCCGACTTAACTGCTTCTTTTGCATTAACCAGGTCGAAAGTTTCGTTTAGTTTCAGACTGTCGTCTTTATAAAGATACCATATATAAAAATCGGCGCTTATCTTATCCCCCGGGAAATCGACGTCATATATTGAAAAGAGATAAATTCCGACCTTAGCAGTATCCACTTTCTGCTCTTCTTCGGGGTTGTTCTGCTGGGTTTTTTCGCCGGGATTGTTTTGCGAATAAATCAATTTCCCGGAAAAAAGCGCCGCAAAAACCAGGAGCGCAATGATTAATATATTTCTCATAGCCAATCTCATATTTGTTTTTGGATCCGGAGCCTGGGTGAAACCGACATTTGCAGCTACCTAAGCTTAACGGCAAGAGTATATACTTCCGCCGCAAGCCTCCGGAGCCTTCTTCTTACGATTTCGCTCTTTATCTCATTATTTTCGATGTGCAACTGGGTAGAACTAATCGCCACATTTGAAGAGGCTGATATTCCCCTGAAACTATGTATAATGTTCACTATTGTTTGGAGGGTAGCGGCGCCGGAAACGTCGCCTCCGCCGGTCGCAATAGCTCCTACGGGTTTAAGCGTCATGTACGGCGGTTTTGAAAATGAGAGGAACTCGATATAATCTATGGCGTTCTTGAATGCGCCGCTGACAGAACCATGGTATTCCGGCGATGCAAAAATGAATCCGTCGGCGCTCTGAAGAGTTTCTAGAAACTTCTTAAGTTCAACGCCACCCTGTTTTATTCCTTTGGCGGGATTGTAGACAGGCAATTTCATTCTGTAAAGGTCGTATATTTTAATTTCTGCCCCGAACGCTGCAAGTTCTTCCATTGTGAACCTAAGGGCTGCATAGGTAGATGAGTTTTTCTCTAAACTGCCGCCAATACCCGCTATTTTTATTTTATTTCCCACGATTTTACAATTATAATGAACTTAAGGAACAAAATTTAGGTACTTTAAGCGCCTTTCAAATTTTTCAGAAATTAAGTATTTTCATATAAATTTGCGACTTCAAAACGATATGGAAAAAGGACTTTTTACTAAGGCAATAAACGCTTTGAAAAATATTTCAATTGATTTTCGGCTTGATACAATTGTATTTGCCGGAGAAGGAATTGTAAGAGGAATAATTTTAAGCAACCCCGACGACGTACCTAAAGTTAAAAGCATTTTAGACAGCGAGATATTAAAAAGTTTCAGGTTTAAGAAGAGCCTCTCCTGGTACCTTGGAGATAAGAAAGAGTCTGTTTTAATGCAATTAAAGAAGAAAATGAGCCTGACTATACCTGAGATCGAGCAGCTGCAGGTTAGTAATTACGCATAATAAAATCAGCAAATCCTAATACGCCCGATTCATCAAAATCCCTTCCGATTATCTGTAAACCTATTGGAAGTCCTGCGGCGTCTTTGCCTGCAGGGATGCTTATTGCCGGGTTGCATGATAAGTTCGCCGCCGTAGTAAATATATCATTCAAATACATCGACAAAGGATCGTCTATTTTCTCGCCTATTTTAAAAGCCGTAGTCGGAGTAGTAGGCGAGATTATGAAATCAACTTCTTCAAACGCTTTTCTGAAATCTTCTTTGATTAGCCGCCTTACTTTTTGAGCCTTTTTATAATATGCGTCATAATACCCCGCTGAAAGCACGTATGTGCCCAGCATTATCCTTCTCTTTACCTCCGGCCCGAATCCTTCCGTTCTTGAGTTAACATACATATCTTCCATTGTTGCGGAATCTTCAGAACGTACGCCATACCGCGCTCCGTCATACCTTGCAAGATTGCTTGAAGCTTCGGCGGTTGTAAGGATGTAGTATGTTTGAATGGAATATTTAGAATGCGGCAGGTGAACAGGCTTTACGCTAAATCCCTTTGCCTTCAGCATGGCGGCGGTCTCATCAAATGAGTCTTTTACTTCTTTTTGTAATCCCTCCGACTCTGCGAATTCTTCGATTATCCCAACCTTAATACCGTTACCGGCTTTCAAGTCTTTAAGAGATTCCAGGTAAGACGGAACATCAAGCGATACCGAGGTTGAGTCGTTCTTATCCCGCCCCGCCATAACCTCAAGCGCAAGCGCGCAATCAGAAATGTTATTTGAATAAATGCCGATTGTGTCAAACGACGACGCAAACGCTGTGAGTCCATATCTTGAAATCCTGCCGTATGTGGGCTTCATGCCCGCGACGCCGCAAAACGCGGCCGGCTGCCTGACCGAGCCGCCTGTATCCGTGCCAAGAGATAACATGCACATTCCGGCCGCCACAGCAACTGCGCTGCCGCCCGAAGAGCCGCCGGGGACTCTTGATTCATCGAACGGGTTTTTAACCGAGCCGTAAGCCGAGTTTTCGTTTGACGAGCCCATTGCAAATTCGTCGCAGTTTGTTTTGCCTATAACGATGGCATCTTCGTCTATCAATCTCTGCACGCAAGTGGCCGTATAAAGCGATTCGAAATTCCCAAGAATTTTCGATCCGCACGTCAGTTTCCGCCCCTTTAAAGCAAGCACATCTTTGATAGCGACCGCCATGCCGGCAAGTTTTCCGGCAGTTCCGTTTTTGATCTTATCGTCAACCCGCGCGGCGCCTTCCAGCGCTTCTTCGTTAAAAACAGAAAGGAAAGCGTTCAGTCGCTTTCCTTTCTCAATGTAGGCCAAAAAATATTTTACAATTTCAACCGCTGAAACTTTTCCTGAATCCAGATCCTTTCTTACTGACAGGTAATCATCGAACATACTATTTTACTACTGTCTTATCCTTTTCGTCTTCTGTCTTTGTAATTTCGTCGTTCACGTCCCTTGTCGCTTTCTTAAATTCCCTGATGCCCTTGCCCAGTCCCTGCATCATCTCGGGAATTTTTTTTGCGCCAAACAATACAAGTATTACAAGTAATACAAGTATAAGTTCCTGCGATCCTAAACCAAACATTTTTTTATATCTCCTTCTCCTGTTCTCAGCAAACAGGATTTATTAATTCAAACTCTGGATTATACTCTCAAAAATATATTTGCCGTCATGCGCGCCTACCAGGTCTTCGCTTGCTCTTTCGGGATGGGGCATCATGCCCATTACATTTCCCTTTTCATTCATTATTCCCGCAATATCGGCTATCGAGCCGTTGGGATTATCTTCGTACCTGAAAACAACGCGGTTATTATCTTCAAGTTCTCTCAGCGTATCCGCGTCGCAGAAATAATTCCCGTCGCCGTGTGCAACTGGTATAACAAATGCCTGATTATTAAGATTTCCGGCAATGGAGTTCGTAAAAATGGCGTTTTTGTTTTCAATATTCAATGTAACATTCCTGCATACAAACCTCAGGTTGGCGTTCCTTAGAAGCGTGCCGGGCAGCAAACCCGCCTCGCACAGTATCTGGAAACCGTTGCATATACCCATCACAATACCTCCGTTACGGGCAAACCTGACAATATCCTTCATAATGCCCGAAAAGCGGGCTATTGCCCCGCAACGCAGGTAATCTCCGTACGAAAATCCGCCGGGGATAATTATTACGTTCCTGTCGCCAATAGTTGAATCCTTGTGCCACAAAAACTCAGTATCCTGATCCAAAACGTGTTTCAAAACGTTGTAAGCGTCGTGGTCGCAGTTCGAACCGGGGAACACAACTACGCCAAAGCGGGCTTTAGACATTTACTTCGCGCCTCCGCCGTTATTAGACGCGCCCGCCCCGTCAAGGTTTAAGACCTCAAACTCATAATCTTCTATAACGGGATTTGCAAGAAGTTTTTTGCAAACTTCCTCTGTAGTTTTGCCGGCTTCTTCTTTGGAGGCCGAATCGATAGTAAGCTCTATATACTTACCGATCCTTGTATCCTTTATGTTCCTGAAGCCTAAACTTTCTATGGAATGTTCGACTGCTTTCCCCTGCGGGTCAAGTATCGATTTTCTGAGAGTGATTTTAATTCTGGATTTATACAATATTTTGGTTTGAGAATTTATAATACAATTTTCTTGAAACAATGAAAAATATCGCCAACAGCAATAACATCGAGATCATGGGCTTTAAATTCAAATTTGTCGGGACCAATAATTCCTTATTTATGTACCCTTCCTTGAATTTTGTTTTCACTTTTGAAAAGACTATCCTCCCGTTAACCGCTGATATCCAGTCTTCAACATAAACAAAGTCGCCGCTGTTTATAAACCCGTCGGCGCTTCCGTAATCCTTTGGGTCAAGCAGCAGCGGAGTCATTCCGTAGGGCGAATCTTTCACAATCGCTCTTTCGTATGCAAAATTATTGTATACGTCCACCGCGCTGTATATCAGAATTCCGACAATCAAAACAAGCGCGGCATAACCTACGCCTTTTGCCGCTTTGGAAACAGATTTATTCAAGCCCATAGCTGCCGGTTCTTTCCTGAGGGCTATATTATATTTTCCCACCCCCGACCCTCTCTCAAAAAGAGAGGCGTACCCGCCGGGACAGGGCGAGTCAAATCTAAATCACTTCGCGCTTAACTGTTTATCTATCTGGTCCTTCATGTCACGGTAAAGCTTCCTGTTGAAAATGACCAGCGCTTTATCAATAGACTCCTTTGCTTTGGCAAATTCTTTCAGGTCATAATACAATTTCGCCTGGATATAATATGAACTGCCTTCGTTAACCGAACCCTTAAGATAAGGCAGCCCGGTATTTACCAGATCTAAACCTTTTTTATAATCTTCAGCTCCAGTGCCTTTATCAGCTAGCCCGATTGCGCGGCCGTTCATGAACTGCCCGTAGCTTGAGCCAACCATATCATCGTTCGGGAACTTTGCGAGCGCTTCTTTATACCATTTATCAGCCGTTTCAACATCGTTCTTTGTATAATAATATGCCTCGCATAAAGAAACGTACGCATCTCTTAATACGTCGCTGGACGGATTTTCTTTTATGAAATTCTCAAGATTCTGGACTATGGTTTCTTTATCAGACATCGAAGCAAGTCTGTACTTTGCGTCGTCTGTTTTGCCTTCTTTGTTTTCCGGGTCAAGCTCAATAATTTTATTCAGGTAAGCCTTCGCGTCATTTTCATTTCCTAAAGCCATCAGCTTATCCGCAAAACGTGAATTTGCATCAATGTTGGAGGGGTCCTTTTCAAGTTTAGCTTTCAGGTCGTTATATGTGTTGATTCCCTTTTCATAATCTGACATCATCTCAGTAAAATCCTTAGCCGGCACATAGCCAACTATCCTGTCTATCTCATTCCCGTCGGCGTCAAGAAATAAAATTGTCGGGTACCCTGTAACTTTATACTTCTTGGCAAAATCCAGGCCTTCGCCTTTTTCAGCGTCTATTTTATAATTCACCTGGTTTGCATTGGCAATAGCGCCAACGTCGCTTTTAGAATATACTTTGTTATCAAGCTCAACGCACCATTTGCACCAGTCTGTCATAACGTCGACCATGACAATTTTTTTCTGGTCCTTGGCCATTTGCATAATATCAGCCAGCGAACCCTGCTTAAAATCAATTTGCGAAAATGACATTTTCGCTAAGAACAGGAGGGCAAGTAATAAAATAGTCTTTTTCATGTTTCTGCTTTAATAAGTTATTATTTATAATATTTAATTAATCTGATGCAATTAAGCTATATATCTTAAAATAACAATTTAAGTTCAAATGTAATATGTCTATATTTGTATTCCAGTTAACTTCAAAAAATATAGGCTTTTTGAAAGAATTATACATAAAAAATCGGATTCCCTCATTCAGCGCTGTGGAAGCCCTCGTTCAATATTTTAGATGAATAAATTTCTTAAAACTTTTCTTGGTATCGCGGTAATAATTATCCCTTTAGCCGTGCTATTCTTGTTCATTTTTAACGGCATGTCGAAGAAGTCTTTTTACCCCGTTCAGGGCGAAACAACGGTACAGGGCCTGAACTCGCCGGTAAAGATCTATTTTGACGATTACGCCGTGCCGCATATATTCGCTGAAAACGAAAGAGACATGTATTTTACGATGGGCTACATGCATGCTCAGGACAGGCTATGGCAGATGGACATTACCCGCCGTGTTGCAGAAGGAAGGCTTGCCGAAATCATGGGCGGCGGCGTATTGGAATTTGATAAGCTTTTCAGAACAATAGGAATTAATAAGTTTGCTTACCGATGGTATGAAAACATAAGCCCGAAGAGCAAAGAAATACTAGCTTACTATACAGACGGCGTAAATAAATTTATTGATACCCATTACAAAAATCTGCCTGTTGAGTTTGACGCGCTGAATTATAAACCCGAACCATGGAAGCCCCAGCAGAGCCTTATGATAGCAAGGCTTATGGGATGGGACCTTAACATTGCCTGGTATACCGATTATGTTCTGGGCGAGATAGTTAATAAAGTCGGCCTTGAAAAAGCCGGCGAGATATTCCCTGACACAACGTTTTCGCTTTTCAAAAGACCGATTGACACTTTAGCCGTTGAAGACACATCAAAAAGCGTCTCCGAAAATTCAGCGCCGGTTCTCAGGCTTCGGCAAACCGCGGCGCTCGGGCAGGGATTTTTTGATTCATACCAGAATTACCGTTCGTATTTTAATATCAACTGCTCTCATACTGGCAGCAACGCGTGGGTAATATCCGGCGCGAAATCTTTAACAGGTAAACCCATACTTGCAAATGACCCCCATCTCGGTTTTCAGGCCCCTTCAAAATGGTACGAACTGGATATGAATAGCGGACAAACCGCCGTGAGAGGAATGTCAATAGCAGGCGTTCCCGGAATTGTGATCGGCAATAACCGATTCATCAGCTGGGGCATAACCAACCTGATGAACGACGACAATGATTTTATAATTCTTCAGAAAGACTCGGTGAACGCCAATAAATATTATTACAAAAACCAGCCTTACACGCTCGACTCGGTTGTTGAGAAGATCGGCGTAAAAGATTCTGTTGAGGCGGATTACACGGTTAAGATGACTAAAATAGGGCCCGTTATATCAGGGCTTAATGAAAGAGGGTTTGCCGGTTACGGAAATCCG
Source organism: uncultured Ignavibacteria bacterium (assembly GCA_963816535.1). Classification (GTDB taxonomy): domain Bacteria; phylum Bacteroidota; class Ignavibacteria; order Tepidaquicellales; family OLB5; genus CAWFKW01. The sequence continues at coordinate 900,072 of CAWFKW010000003.1, forward strand.
GATAAAGAAAACGCTTACAAAGATAAACTAATGACCTTCAGGTGGACGGGCTTTGAATATTCAGACGAGGTTAACACTTTTTATAAATTAGATAATGCAAGAACGTGGGATGAATTCAAGGAAGGGCTGAAAGATTTCAGCGTTCCCGCTTCGAACTTTGTCTATGCAGATGTAGGCGGAAACATTGGCTACCACGCTGCGGGTAAAATACCGGAAAGAAGAACCCCGAATAATACAAGCTACATTTTCCCGTCATCAGGCGAACTTGACTGGGACGGCTTTGTTGATTTTGACAGGCTGCCAAACGATTACAATCCAAAAGAAGGTTACATAGCGAGCGCCAATACAAACCCGTTCGATATACTCAAAACTGAGCCGAAGAACAGGTATTATATTGGGTATCTGTGGGAACCATCCTCAAGATATGATAAAATAAAGAACTGGCTTGACGGCAAGTCAAAGCTTGATATTGATGAGTTCCAGCTTATGCAGATGAACTATGAATCGCCTTATGCAAAAGAAATTGGCGTGTACATTGAAGAGGCTTATAAGAACTACAGCGGAAACGACAACGATATTAAATGGTGCATTGAAAGATTTAAGAACTGGGACGGAGAGATGAAGCCTTCGAACCCTCTGGGCTCGGTATATAACGCTTTCTTCACCTACCTGCTGCGCAACACTTACCTTGACCAGCTTGGCGACAAAGTATTCTATGATTTTCTTATCGTCCAGAATATTCCCTATAGGGCGACGCTTAACCTTCTGAGGAACGGAAAATCGATCTGGTTCGATAATATTAACACCGCGGCTGTTGAAAAAAGGAACGATATAATCAGAAAAAGCCTGCAGGACGCGTTGGTATTTCTGAGAACAAAGTTTTCTAACCAAGACATAAACACCTGGGACTGGGGGGAGATACATAAAGCAAAATTCCGCCACCCGCTCGGGATTGTGCCGGCATTTGATAAGATATTCAACATCGGGCCGTTTGATGTAGGCGGCGACCAAACTACAATAAACAACTCTGAATATAGCTTTAATGAAGTAATGAAAAACGGCGACTTCACGAATATACTTGGCCCATCGATGAGAATAATCGTAAGCATGGCCGACCCTGAGCGTTCGCTCTCGGTAAATACTACCGGCCAATCAGGGCAGCCGCTGCATCCGAATTACCAGGACCAGGCAAGGCTGTGGCAGTTTGGCGAATACAAGTATAACACAATGAGCCAATTAGAAATGATAGCTAAAGAGTATAAGCTACTGACTCTGCTTCCCGGAAATTAAAATGACTCCGGACACATCAGAATTCAAAACCCGTCCCAAAAAATCGCTTGGACAGAATTACCTGAAGGACGATAACATTTGCAGGAACATCGTTAGATCATTTGAAATCGGCTATAAGGATTATGTTCTTGAAATCGGCCCCGGCCGCGGAGCCATTACAAAATATATACTTGAAAAGACAGATAACGTGGTTGCCGTTGAACTGGATAAGATTAACTGCGCATTGTTAAAGGAACAATTTCCCAGCCTGAAGCTGCTTAGTAATGACTTTTTGAAAATCGATTTAGAAAATATCAGGAAATCTCAATTCGAAAATCTCAATTCGAAACTCCGGATTCTCGGCAATATCCCGTATAATATTACCACCGAGATAATATTCAAGCTTATTGATAACAGAACTCTGATAAAAGACGCTCAAATAATGGTCCAGGAAGAAGTAGCGCAAAGACTTGTCGCTTCGCCAAATTCGAAAGAATACGGGATACCCTCAGTGTTTGTTCAGATCTTTACTAAGCCCAAACTAATATTTAAAGTATCAAGAAATTGTTTTTATCCAAAGCCCCGGGTTGATTCACGGATTATTCATTTTGATTTCGATAATAAGCTGCAGGATAAAATTAAAGACATAGATTTCTTTAAGAAGTTTGTAAAAGCGGCATTTGGCAACCGCCGCAAGACGCTTAGAAACTCGTTAAAGAAGCTGGAACTGAATCTTGGCGCCGTTGATTTTGATTTCGGCAGGCGCGCAGAAAGCTTATCGATATATGAATTCATAGAATTGAGTAATAGATTGATACCTTACCCCGTCACTTCGTGACACCCCTCTCCATATGGAGAGGGGAAGCTCGCTTTGGCGCGCAGGGGTGAGGTATATAAGCTTTTTGGGCTTTAACCTGTAACTTGCAACCTGTAACTTGCAATCAGGAGGCAGTAACTTGCAACCCATGTGGCGCCTGAGAGACCCATGATTGTGATTTGATAGAATTAGCGAACAAAATATTTTCATCGCGTGAATTTAACGAGCTGAGAAATTCAGCAGGGAAAGACTGTTTCCTCACAGGCGTAAGCGGCTCATTTAACGCATTTATTGTATCACACTTATACCTTAACTCTAACAGGAAGATAGTTTATTGCTCCGCTGAGGCTCAAAAGCTCTTCAAACTTAAGGATGACCTGAACTTTATCATTGGAGATGAAGCAGCGTCAGTGTATTTAGACAAATTTGATGAGGAATATGAAGGCGACATCACTCCCCTTTCAACAACGCTTAAACGGCTTTCAACAGATGACGGTTATATAATCCTGCTGGACCCGCCGGTGTTTCACAAACCCATCATCGGCGAGAGCGCCTTCAAGAGCAAGATCATAAACATCAAAAAGGGAGACGCGCTCAATTTTGACGAATTGATCTCACGGCTGCGGGTATTTAACTTCGCCCGCAAACAGGTTGTTGAGGAGGAAAACGATTATGCGGTTCGGGGCGGGATACTTGATATATTTCCTGAGAATCTTTCACAGCCGGTGAGGATAGAGTTCTACGGAAACATAATTGAATCTATAAGGGAATTTGACGCGGGCACACAGCGTTCCATCGCGCAAATTGACGCTGTCGAAATTCTTCCTTCGCTCGATGAATTCGAAAACATACCTTCCGAAACCGCTAAGCTGATGGATTATATAGGCAAAGATGCGCTGCTGCTTCTTGATGAGCCGGACCTGATAAAGAACGATCATGAAGATATCTTTCAGGAACTTCTGAAATTTCCAACGTCGTTTTTCTCAGGATTTTCGCTTAATAAATCGGAATCTGTTCAGGGTCTGAACGCAATAAGGGAAATTGTTTTCAATTCAAAGCCACAGCCGCCGTTCAATTCAAATACAAAATTACTTTTTGAAAACCTGGAAGGACTCGCCCGGAAGTCTTATCAAATTTATATCACATGCACCGACGATTACCAGTCAAAACGCTTCAAAGAGCTTGTAGACGACCATGATGAAGACGGGGCCCTTGCTGATATTATTTATCTTGATAACTCATTTCATGAAGGGTTTCTTCTGCCTGAGGAGAACATTGCCGTTTATACCGAGCATGGGATTTATGACAGGTTCTACAGAACGGCAAAACGAAAGAGAAGATTTGCGGGCATCACTTTCAAAGACCTCGGCAAAGTCAACAACGGCGATTTCATGGTGCACCGCGATTTTGGAATAGGCAAATACGCAGGCATGAGAAAAGTTAAGACCGGCGGAATCGAGCATGAAGCCGTAAAGCTGCTGTATAAAGATAACGACGTGGTGTTTGTCAACCTGAACTCGCTTCACCTGATAAAAAAATATTCAGCGCAGGAAGGCTATGTGCCCAAGCTTAACAAGCTGGGAGGATATGAATGGGAAAAAACAAAACAGCGCACAAAGAAAAAGATACAGGATATTGCCCGCGATCTTATTCTGCTTTATTCAAAACGAAAAAAGCAAAAAGGATTTAGGTTCTCTGCCGATTCAGTATGGCAAAAAGAGCTGGAAGCAAGCTTTATTTACGAGGATACGCCGGACCAGGTAACTGCGACCAAAGAAGTTAAGAGCGACATGGAGGCTGAGATCCCAATGGACAGGCTTGTTTGCGGCGATGTTGGCTTTGGGAAAACCGAGGTCGCGGTTCGGGCAGCGTTCAAATGCGTATTGGATAACAAGCAGGCTGCCGTACTGGTGCCAACAACTATTCTAGCCGAGCAGCATTATAACACATTTAAAGACAGGCTCTCAAACTGGGCGGTTGAAGTTGAACACATATCAAGATTTAAAAGCCGTAAAGAACAAACCGAAGTTCTCAAAAGGCTTGAAGACGGGAAACTTAACATTATTATTGGCACGCACCGCCTGCTATCAAAAGATGTTAAGTTCAGGGACCTTGGCTTATTAATTATTGACGAAGAACAGCGTTTCGGAGTGAAGTCAAAGGAAAAACTCAAGTTCATGCGGGAGAACGTTGATGTATTAACGCTTACCGCGACTCCTATCCCCCGCACTTTGAATTTTTCTCTGCTTGGCGCAAGAGACCTATCGATAATCAACACGCCGCCTAAAAACCGCCAGCCGATACATACCGAGATAATCAATTTTGATAAGAAAACTATCGGCAATGCAGTGCTAAGAGAACTTCAGCGCGGAGGGCAGGTGTATTTGGTTAACGACAGAATCGCAAAACTGGAAGAACTTGCATTTATGATAGAAGAGCTTGTTCCGTTCGCAAAAGTTGCAATAGCGCACGGACAAATGACGGCGCCGCAGCTTGAAAAAGTTATGATGAAGTTCCTCGAAAAGAAATTTAACGTGCTGGTATGCACTAAGATCATTGAATCAGGGCTTGATATACCCACAGTAAATACAATTATTATCAATCGCGCAGATCATTTCGGGCTTGCTGAATTATATCAGTTACGCGGACGCGTTGGGCGCTCGAACACTAAATCATACGCATTCTTAATAACGCCGCCGCAAAGCGTGTTAACAAAACAGGCTGTCCGGAGGCTCCATGCGCTTGAGGAATTTTCGGATCTGGGCTCAGGGATGAATCTTGCGCTCCGCGACCTGGAAATACGGGGCGCGGGAAATTTGCTCGGCGGCGAGCAAAGCGGCTTTATCTCTGAAATGGGATTCGATATGTACATGCAGATACTTGACGAAGCGGTCACCGAGCTGAAAGAATCAGAATTGGGGATGGCGCTTACCGATATAATTCCCAAAGCTCCGGCAAGCAAAAAGAAGATAAAAGAAGTTACAATTGAATCCGATGTGGCTATGCTGATTCCTGATTATTATGTTGACGATGAAAACACAAGACTGGAAGTTTACCAGAGGCTCGCGAATGTTACTTCGCTTGAAGAACTTGATTCGATAAAAGCTGAACTGCTTGACAGGTTCGGGAAATTCCCTGATGAAACCACTTCGCTCTTTGATCATATCACTATTAAAGTTCTTTGCGGCGAAAAAGGGTTCAGTAAAATTTCAATTCATGCAAATATTCTTGAGCTGCATATGAATCCTGATAACGAAGAAATCTTCACAAGCGGGTATTTTGAAAAACTGGTTAACTTTATTTCTAATCCCCCCTTTTCTTCTCAAAGGGGGGCAGGGGGGTTCACATCGCAGCTGGTACAAACAAAATTCTCTCTTTATGTAAAATTCCGCCTGCCCCTCGCAGATCATTCATTGCAAAAGCTTGATGAAGTAATGAAAATTGTAGAGGAGCTACATCGGTTATAAGGAAAAAACAGCCACAAAGTTGAAGCGAAGCGAAAACCCGCCTTTGGAGGGACACACGAAGAAAATAAAACAGTAATTTTATATTCCTAATTAAACCTCACTAATGTCATTCCCGCGAAGGCGGGAATCCAGATCACAATTTCAGATAGCAAAATTATTTTGCCCCTACAAGAAATTAATGCAACGAAGACACTAATTTACACAAACATTTAACGCAGAGTAACAAAGAAATATAATATTTAATGGAAGCAATTAATTTACTAAAAGGTTAAATGATAGTAATTGTTTGTCAATCAGAACCACTAAAAAGTAAATTATTCATTAATCATACTTGAAATCCTATTTTTAAGTTCATTATCAGTTAGTGAATTATTTATTTCGTTAATTTTTTCTTTAATCTTATTAGAAGATTCATTATTCTGATATTGTCTCAAATATGCATCTACTTCATGAATCCATTTATCTGCATTTACATTAATTATTTCTTCCTTAATGCCGAACTCAATAAAGAAATCAATTTTAACTTGTTGATTTGAATTTAGTTGGTCCAAAAGCTCATCAACAATTTCATTTCGGTCGGAACTTTTCATAAATTGCAGATTCATCATAACAAACTCTGTATCTGGCCCTTTCTTCAAATCAATTTTGATTTGATCCCAGACATAATTAAGAGCTCTTTCTTTCGCTTCATTTGATAAATTATCAAATAAGGCAAATCTAAATTTTGATAACTCTGCTTTAAAGGTTTCAGTGTCAATATCTTTAAGACTTCTGAGAATAGGACTTAGTAATGTATCCTTATCGTTTTGAGTTATCCTAGAATCTCTATTCATTAACTCCATGCTGTAAGATAAAAATGCGTCCCTATCTAAGGATGTTGCATTACCCCAGAAATCTTTATTCAAAAATTGCTCTAAAGCATTCTTAATTATTGGTTTATTATCGTCAATTCTATCCACTTTATCTATTAGCACTTCATTGACAAACCTTACAATATATTTTGCATATAATTCTTTGGATTTCCAATAACTTTCAAATAAATATTTAAGAATATCTTTGCTTTGGAAATTATATATTTTTTCAATAAGTTCGTAAATAATTCCTTTCCACTTTTCTTCAGTATTTCCCAAGTCTGAAGCCTCATTTGATGCTGCGGAATCGAACATTGTTGAATTGAAGAGTGGGAATTTACCAAATTTAGAACGTTTGAACTCCTTTTCATACAATTCTGGATCTACTTGTATGGCTTCAGTTAATTTCTTTCTTATGATTTTTCGTTTATCTTCTTCTAAAACTTTATATAATTCAACAAAACCACTGAACCATTCTGCATCTATATCATACTCATTTTCCCATTTTGAACTTTCTTTAATTAAAGTATCAAATACTTGATTTGCAACTTCTTTACTAATATTAACATTAGAATTTAAAACCCAATTCAGAACTACATTCGGAGGATAAAGAGGGTCTTCTACATCCACTTTACTAAAATCATTCGTCAGACATTCAATTGATTTAGCAAACAGGTTATTGAGTATTTCTTTATCTGCTATTTCACTAAGTCTGGCAATTAAAAGCCCAACCGAATAGCTTGTTTTCGAAATTTCAGGAGTCAAACCATTTACTGCATTCCTTAATATTTTTTTGCTTTTTATTATTTCTGGAATATTTCCCTCTGTGGGTAAAAGCCATTCCCACAAACTCTCTAAGTAATCTTTACTTGATAAGTTAATTAATATCAATTTACTCAATAGTTCTCTATAATGCTCAATTATTTCAATTCCTAAAATTGAAATATTTTCGTTTACTCCTTTGATATGAGGTTGAATTTTATTCCAATAGTTGGGAAGAGTATTATTTACATCTAGAGTTACATTTGAAAATAAAGGAATTAACCTACTGTATATTATTCTTGCTACAGTTTTGAGTTTTTCGTAACTAATTTTTGGAATATCGCCTTTACCCAAACGCCAAATCGATGGGTTTATATTTTCCCCCAGCCCAAGTAAAACATCCGAAGGAATGGATTCAAATAAAGAGCCAATCATTACATCCAATCTAAATTCAATTTTTTCATTAACGTTTTGTAAAGCACTAATAAGATTTTCTCTTAAAGTAAGGGGTGTCACTAAATTATTCAGTCTTATCTTAGTTTCAATTTCAAAATTTCCCAAAAACCCATCCTTTTCAATATTAATCTTTATTAAATCCAATGCGTTTTCCTCATCTTTTCTCATCAGTGAAGCAATAATTTTATCGAATAGTTCCGAACTTGCATTGCCAGAAAACGTAAAAAATAAATCTGCATTCTCATTTGTAATTCTATTGGTTGCATCAAGGAAATTTCTCAATCTGTAACCATCTGTTGGCTCATCAAGTATTTCTTCTAATTCTTTGTCATTCAAGAACTGACTATCAAAATCTAAATTCTTCCTGTATTGTTCTAGGTTGTTAAATGACCCGATATTATTCAAAAAGTATTTATAAGCTTTAGGATAATAGTTTTGGATTATGAGGATTTTCAACAAAAACCCTAAATCCTTTGAAATTCTATCTTTTGGCAATGACTGCATATCACCGTCTGCTTTTTCTAAATCTAACGCTAAATTATAACTAGCCACAAGATTATTTAGAATTTGCTTAGCCCTTCTCGGATTGTTCATAAATTTTGTAAATAAAATTGCTTGGAAGTTTGTTATATCAACTGAATTATTAATTCCAATTTTCTCTGCAAGGTCTTTAATGTAGTCTAACAAATACTCAGCATAAACTGGTCTCAAATAAATCTCGACATTGAATAATTTTCTCAAAAATTCATCCTCATCAATTACATCTTTCCCATCTTTTTCACCCATTCCTTTGCTGATATGGTTCTTTATTTTTTCATGATCGCATGGTATAAGATAAATACAATCATTAACCCCCAAAAAAGTACTAATCCCAGTTAATACTTCCAAAACTTTAGAACTTTGACACCTATCTAAATTGTCAATTATAAAAACTTTCCTATGGTCCTTTATTGAAGGGTGATTTATGGCTTGTTTAAACATATCTTCAAATTGTTCTGGTGAGTTGGGCTTTTCAGTGTCTTTAACTATAGTAGTGACTACGCCTTTACTTCTGATTGAAGTTATAACTGCAATAATTACAGGTAATATTGCTTTACTTATTAGATCAATCCAGTCTTTGCATGCAAAACCAATCGGGGGGTAAAAATACTTAATTAAAAAAAGTCCAGTTAAAACCGGGATTAACCAGTAGAAATTCTTACTAAATATTTTCCATGAAAATTTAGTAGTATATTGGGCTCCTTCATGTGTATTAATATATAACTTTTCATTGAATTTTAAATCATTGTTGAACCATTCCTTGTCAATTCTCAACAATATTTGCCTTCGCAATGAATCAGCAGAATATTTCCAGACATCAAAATTCAAATATTTTATTTTCTTATTCTCTTTTTTATCCAATTCCACACATAGTGCATTTACAATACCTGTTTTACCCGTTCCCCAACCTCCAAAAAGTCCAATGCAAAAAGGAGCAGGACATTCCTTAATGGTTTCCATTAATGCATTTATGTATCCGGAATGTTTAAAAATATCCTTTGGGTGTTCATCTTTTCCCCAATATGCATCAAACCTTGGTAAATCTCGTAAATATTTTAAGTGATTAGCCATAACCAATTAATTAAAAAATTTGACTTCAGTTAACTTAAAAGTCTATTCAAAAAATGTATTATGTGAAGTCCGGGGTGTTGAAATATCAGCAGCTCGGGTTATCTAAATATATCATAACACAATAATTTTTACAAGCAAGAATAGTAGTCCAATACTTTCTAAATTAGATTGTTTATTGGTATTATTTCAAAAAATTAGTTCCAACTTTGCTTGCTTGCTCATCCATCATATAGACGAAAAGTATTGCCAGGCCAATGCTTCCAATAAATGCCAAACCGCCTAAAATCATACCAATCTTTTTGTTATTACTTGTACTCACAAATGCAATTTGAAAAATTTCGTATCCTTTGTAAACAAGATATGCAGCGAGCATATATGCTAATATTTGTATTTGACCGACCATGTTGATAATTCCTTTCTATTAAATAAAATAGGAGATACCGCCGCAAACTTTCGTTCAGGCAATATCCCCTTATGTAATGTGCTGTAAAATTAGCAATCGGGTTTTGCAAAGTCAATGATAATCCTTCGTCTCCGCTCAGGATGACAAAGGCAGTCGCTCAGGATGATCCCGATCCTTCGGCCCCCGCTTGACCCAGAGGGTACCCCGCGAGGGCAGGCTTCGCTCAGGACGGGATTTCGGTCAATCGCTTTCGCGCTTGAGCCTGCCCGCTCTTTGACTTGATGACACGGTGTGGATTGTTGAAGAGCTGCAAGGGTTATGAAGGGTAAAAAAAACAAAGCGTTACGTAACCGTTTCCTTCTTAGAGATCTTTAAACCGTATTTCTTCCTTATTCTCTGTAAATTCTTTTCTCTTAACCCGGGGTTCTTCTCATATCTCTTTCTTAATTTTTCTCTTATATCCCTCATCATCTTAACAGCATCAAATTGTTTATTTTTCATTTAATACCTCCCTTGGAGTCCTGATTTCTAAAATGGGGTAACCGTTTTTCAAATTAACTGAATTATATTTTCTAATTTTATCAATATTTACAATATGCTGAAAATTCCAACTCACAAGAATATCTGCTTTATTAATCGTTGCTATCGCAATATGAAGCGCATCTTCGTAGAATTTAATTGTTACGGCCTCTTCCTTTATATACAATTGAGCTAAGTTTTCAGTTTCATCATCTTTTATGAGAGTTTCGATATTGATTTTAGGAATTGAGGGTAAAACACTTTGAACATTGTTCGGCGCGTTTTCTAATTCCTCAAGCGTAATATCCGAAACCAAAGCAATAATACTGCCTGATTTGATCTGGTCAATAAATTTTAGAGATCATTCTTCAAATTCTTCGTCGAAACATCTTCCTATAACAGAAGTATCTATATAAATCCTTTGAATCACATTCCTAATTTAATAAAGTTAAAATTATTAAATCACCTATAAATATATCATATCCATTATCATTCAATATTATTTCCTGGTAAATTCTTTATTTTCAGTCTGAAAACGCACCCCAATATGTTTATCCAGATATCCGCTTGGCGCTCTCCGCTCAATGCGCTTTTCTTTTTTTGCCGTTAGCTTTTATATTTTCGCATTTGGCTTTTTCTATCTGCCTGATTTGCTATATACATATGTTTTTTTGCCTTGACACTTAAAAACATACGTATTATAATGGTAAATGAAATTTGTACAATGCGCTAATGGCGCTTGTGTCAAATGGTTTGTTGAGAATTCGCACATTAGCAAATGAAAGATGAGAAAGATTTTATACGGAAAAACTTCAGTTAAGTTTCAAAATCCAAAGAAAATTCTTTTTCTCATGTGCTCGCTGACTGTGACTCATTTCAAATCGTTTATTTTGATACATTTGTTTAGCCAATTATCAGTTTAAGTTACTAATAAATAAGAGCCTTAGTGTTTTTGCGCAACCGTACCAAAACGATACAAAAGGGTGTCAAATGATATGATAAACTTATACTAAATGTGGACAGCGGAGGTTTGGGCCCTGCCATTTGCAGTTTTACGTTTGCCGTTTGGCATTTCACGACGTGCCCCGACTTGGCGGGGTTCTTTATAATTTTCAAAAATTCAATTGCTTTTCAATTTCCTTAAAGATATTTTTAGCCATTATGTTAATATTTCGGCGGTTTTTTTGTTTAGCCCTCTTCATTTCGGTCTTCGCTTCTATCAGTACATATGGCCAGTATGTGGACTTCGGGAGAAATAAGGTCCAGTACAGTAAATTTGACTGGCACACTCTTTCTACCGAACATTTCAAAGTTTATTTCTATCCTGAAATGAAAGAGCTCGCCGAAATTGGCGCCGCTTACGCCGAAGAATTCTACAAAATACACCAGCAGGATTTTAATTATTCCCTTGCCGATACAACACCGATAATATTTTATTCAAACCCGACTCATTTCCGCGAAACTAATACTACCGAAGGACTGATCCCGGACGGCGTGGGCGGATTCACTGAGTTCATAAAAGGCAGAGTTGTGATCCCGTTCGACGGCTCGCTTGGAAACTTCAAACACGTTATAGGGCATGAGCTTACGCATGTGTTCATGATGACCAAGCTTAACAACCTGCTTAGCCTGCACAGGCAAACAACCGGCAGGGAACCGCCGCTTTGGTTCACCGAAGGTCTCGCTGAATTCTGGTCGACCGAATGGGACCAAACCGCAGAAATGGTCATCAAAGACGCGGTTCTGAACGGCTACATGGTGGGCCTTCAGGACTGGGAAGACTATTACGGAACATTCTTCATGTATAAGATGGGCCAAAATGCCCTCAGGTTCATTGATAAGACTTACGGCCATGAAAAAATTCTCGAGCTCATGGAAAATTTCTGGATGAGCGAAGACTTCTCTGATGTGATGAAACTTACTCTAGGCAAGAACTACGAGGAATTTGATAAAGCATGGCTGTATGACCTGAAGAAGACTTATTTCCCAACTCTCGCCTCGCAGGATAATCCTTCGGCAAACACAGAGATACTGTTTTCAAAGGGCTTCGGGCATAAGCCGGCTTATTATTCAGACGGAAAGAACCAGTATGTCTATCTGATAGGCAACACAAACGGTTATACAAGCGTTTTCAGGGTGAACCTGAAGAATAAGAAAGACGTCGAAACAATTCTTGAAGGCGAGAAGGAGGAGAACTTTGAAGAGTTCCATTTTTTCAGAACCGGGTTGGATATTTCTTCAAAAGGTATTTTAGCTTTCCCGACAAAGAGCGGGCCGTCTGATGCGCTGCACTTATACGACTTAAAACAGGAAAAAGTGATCCGCAGCTACCATTTTAAGGACCTTGTGCAGATAGACGCCCCTTCTTTCACCGCGGACGGGAATACCATTGCATTTTCGGCGCTTGCTTACAGCGGCAAAGCTGACCTGTACCTGTTTGATATTCCAACAAAAAAACTTACACGCCTGACAAACGATTATTACGACGACCGCGACGTTACAATTTCTCCCGATGGCCGCTTCATTATATTTTCATCTGACCGGACCTCGTTCGGTACGAACAACAGGTATAATTTATTCCTGCTGAATGTTTCGACCGGAGCGGTCAGCTATCTTACTAACGGCGATGAGCAGGATTTCACGCCTCAATTTTCCAAAGACGGGAAAAAAATTGTTTTCACTTCAACGCTCGGCGGCGCGCAGAACATTTGGTATATGGATCTTTCTTCATTTGATTTTAATTCAGGGACAGAAGATAAAAAACAAGCGCCTGAAATGAAACGCCTTACCAGCTTCACAACCGCGGCGTTCGAGCCAAGATGGGTGGATTCAAACAGGGTGGTTTTTTCATGCTATGAAAGCGGGATTACGGTGAGAATGCTTGACAATGTTTCAAGTCTTGTTGATACCCCGAAATCATCAAAAAATATTACTTACGAAAACACAAATAAACAATGGGCGTTCGAAAAGATAAAAGGGATACCAAGGAAAAATGAACTCAGGTATAAAAAAGAATATACGCTTGATATTGCCACCAGCTCAATAACAGCCGACCCAGTGTTCGGCACCACTACGGGCGGAATACTTTCTATGAGCGACCTGCTGGGAAACGACCAGTATTATTTTCTTGTGTACAACAATTCGCAAACGGGAGATGAATTTTTTAAAAGCTTTAACATCGCAATATCCCGCGTCTCGCTTGAAAACCGTTTGAATTACGCTTACGGAGTTTTTCATCTCTCAGGGCAGCGCTATGATTTCGGCGACGACTTTTCATACTATGAGCGCCGTTACGGCGGATATTTTGCTTTAAGCTACCCGCTGTCATTTTTTGACCGCATAGAATCCAGTACGTCGCTCGCGAATTCATTCCGCGATTTTACGCTTGAGACAATTAACAGGCGCGCATTGCTGCTCACAAATTCGCTTTCATACGTAAGGGATAATTCAATTTGGGGACCGACGGGACCGCTGGACGGTATGCGCTTTAATGCGACTGTGAGCTACACAACCGATATTCAGTTTGGCAATGTTAATTATTATACTCTTATTTTAGATTACAGAAATTACCTCAGGCTCGGGCGCATGTCTGCCGTCGCGACGCATCTTGAATTTTTGGATAATGAAGGGAAGGAAGCGAGCCGCTGGGCGATCGGCGGAAGCTGGGATCTGCGCGGATGGCCAAGGTTTGGCCTGAGGGGAAGAAAAGCGTTTGTTGTAAGCAATGAGCTGCGTTTTCCGCTGATAGATTTGGTTGACCTTCGGTTCCCGCTTGGAATAAATTTTGCGTTCCCATATATCCGCGGGGCCGCGTTCGTTGATTTTGGAAACGCGTGGGACGACGTATACAATAACACTTACGCAGATTTTGGCGTTGGCGCAAGGATAAATCTGTTTTATATCATTGCCCTCCGTTATGATATAGGCAAGCGTATTGAAAATAATCTGAAGACATTTCAAAGCGGAATATTCTCCCAATTTTTCTTCGGCTGGGATTTTTAGCTCATTCAGAAGAATATTTAGGGCAACCGTAATATCACACAATTGTGTTTTACCTTGATATAAAATATGCGGTTTCATATTATTGTGATAATAAATGCGGGAATAGCTCAGTTGGTAGAGCGCAACCTTGCCAAGGTTGATGTCGCGGGTTCGAGTCCCGTTTCCCGCTCTGGTCAGATAGGCCTTAAATCTATGAATTTAAGGCTTTTTTTGCCTCCAATGTTCTTTCAGGATTTTTGGCGACGTACCCAAGTGGCTTAAGGGAGAGGTCTGCAAAACCTCGATTCATCGGTTCGAATCCGATCGTCGCCTCTACCAGCTACACATTTTCATAATTTAATATCAGAATTATGAGTATGTTTTTTAAAGCAAAAGGATCACCCTCGGCAGGACTCTTCATCATCCGCTTAGCTGTCGGCATATACACTCTCTCGCTCGGAATCTCACAGGCGAGCCATCTTGAAAATTACGTGAACAAAATCAAAGCGATGAATATACTCAGCGAGAACACTGCGTTCATCCTTGGATTTGTTGCGCCGTTCATACTGATAATTTTCGGAGCTATGTACATTATGGGTTTCTTCACGCCTGTATCAAGCGCTGTTCTCGGGTTAACTACGTTTGTTAAGATACTATCGCGCGGGATATTCCCTTCAGATGGCATTCCGTTCAACAAGGATATCATATTTCTTGCTTGTTTTCTGCTTACTTTATTTGCGGGAGCGGGAATGATGAGCTTCGACGCGCTGCTTGACAAGAAAAAGAAAAAGACCGCCATAGTCCCGGTTGATAAGGCGCCACCGGAAATAAAAGCCCCGGCCGAAAATAAGGATATTGCAAACGCCGAGGTGATTTCGGAAACCAAAACAGAGAACACGGAGACGGATAAAAAGTCCGAATGAGTCCGGAAATCAAAAAGAGGTTTCTGGAAGGCATAAGGAAATTTAACGAAGGTAAATATTACGAATGCCACGATATTTTTGAAGATGTCTGGTTTGCCGTAAGAGGAAAAGACCGCTCGTTCTACCAGGGGCTGATTCATCTGTCGGTAGGGTTTTATCATATTACCGAAAAGAAAAACTCTCTCGGAGCAAAGCTGCAGCTTTCCAAAGGATTGGAAAAATTAAGGCCTTATGAACATCAGCGTGAAAGCATTGAAATAAGTAAGATGTTACGAAAGGTTCAGAAATGTTTGGACGCGCTTGAACTAAATCCGGACGCAAAGGAATTCGACTCCAAACTAATTCCTAAAATTGTGGTCCTTTAATTTTGCTTGATTGTAAACCTTAGTCTGTAATCAGTTAATCGCAAATCGCAATTCTCAAATCACATCACCATTCCGCCGTCAACGGCGATTACTTGCCCGGTAATATAATCTGCTTTTTCAGACGCAAGGAAAGATACTACGCCCGCTATCTCTGATGGCTTTGAAGTTCTTTTGAGCGGCACAATGCTGACCATAGCGGCTCTTTGTTCATCGTTAAGTTTTGCAGTCATTTCGGTTTCAACAAATCCGGGTGCTACGCAATTAACGGTAACATTGCGGCTTGCCAGTTCCTTGGCAATTGATTTGGATAGCCCAATCATTCCGGCCTTAGATGCCGAGTAATTTGCCTGTCCGGCGTTACCCATGATTCCAACAACAGAGCTGATATTAATAATCTTCCCGCTACGCTGCTTAGCCATGATACGCGATACAGCCTTCATCATATTAAACGCCCCTTTCAAATTAACAGCAAGCACGGCATCCCAGTCTTCTTCGGCCATTCGCATAAGCAGCTTATCGCGCGTTATTCCCGCGTTATTTACAAGAATATCTATCCTTCCAAGCTCTGCAGCAATTTCGTCGCAAGCTTTTTGAGCATCGTTCGTACTGGTTATATCCAAGCTTTTTGAAATTACTTTTCCGCCTTTGCTCTTCATATCAGCGGCAAAGCTCTCAAAATCATCCGGGTAAAATTTATCAAGAATTACAATATCTGCGCCCTCGTTAACAAAATCTTCCGCTATAGCGCGCCCTATTCCTCTCGCTCCGCCTGTTACAATTGCTATTTTGTTCTGCAGTAATTTGCCCATATATTATATTACTCCCTTATTATTTAGATTTTGCTAATTGTTAATTGTTGAGATCCGGCGCAGCCGGATCGAAATCCCGCTTTGCGGGACTAGTTGTTAACTGAGGCCATATCTTCTGACTTATCAAATCCTCTGATGACCACTGTGCTGTTGATGCGTTTAATGAGTCCCTGTAAAACTTTTCCCGGGCCAAGTTCAATAAACTCATTTGCTCCATCCCTTATCATATTCATGACTGATTCTTCCCACCTAACCGATGATGTTAGCTGCCTGTAAAGCGAATCCCGAATCTCGTCGGGCGCCGCGCCGGGAGTGATTGGTTTCGCATCAACATTTCTATAAACAGGGATTCTAACTCGATTGAATTCAGTATGATCAAGCGCCTTCTTAAGTTCTTCTCTTGCAGATTCCATTAGCGGCGAGTGAAATGCGCCGTGAACAACCAATTCCTTCACCATCTTTGCTTTACTTGCTTTTGCAATCTCCATTGCTTTCCTTACTCCTTCAACGCTGCCTGAAATAACAACCTGACCCGGTGAATTAAAATTAGCCACCTGAACTATCCCTGTTGCCGATGCTTCTTTACAAACCTCGTCGACTTTTGATGCATCAAGCCCTATAATGGCTGCCATTGTTCCCTTATTTAGCTCGCCCGCCTTCTGCATTTGTTCTCCGCGCAGCTTCACCAGTTTTAATCCATCATCAAATGAGAACGCCCCTGCATAAACCAGGGCTGAGTATTCGCCCAATGAGTGCCCCGCAGCAAAAGATGCCGAAATTTTTTTACCGACTATTGAAGTTAATGCCACAGAATGGACAAAAATTGCGGGCTGTGTCACGTAAGTCTGTTTTAGCTCTTCCTCCGGGCCCTCGCCGCAGATCCTTGTAAGCTCAAAACCAAGAATTTCATCCGCTTTCTTAAATAATTCTTTGATTTCAGGATATGATTCCGTCAAATCCTTTCCCATTCCAACGTATTGAGCGCCCTGCCCAGGGTAAACAAATGCTGTATTCATAGTCAACAAATATATAAATTTAGGCGCACAGATTACAGTCAATTGACCCCGGACCTCTGCAAATCTCAAAAACAACAGTTGCAAACGCAACTAGTACCATACCACGATTTGTTCATATTATAAATTGAATTCTCTCAGCGACAGTTGAACTAATGTTTCCGCATCCAATTCAGTTTGTGCAAATTCTCTTCCCGTGAAAAGGGTATTGGTTGATCATTTAAACTGTAGTATGTTTCAGAAGAAATTTATGAAAATTGATGATAATCCTTGATTTTGCGGCCTTGTGAGAATAGTAATAAGATTTATATTTAACTTTTTTTAAATTATATTAAGTTGATATACTTTAAACAAGTTATTTGAATAAGCTAATTTCTGTTGTAGATTTGCAAATTTTGATTAGGTTCTTTCTGCCGGTTGCGTTGATTATTCTGAGTGTAACAAATTCCTTTTCTCAGGATAGCAGCCTGATTATGGGCAGGAAAGATTACCAGAACTCCGCGGCAATATTTGATTTAAGCGACCCTACCGGCGTAAACATCGAGGTGGATCTGTGGGGATTCGTAAGACTTCCCGGAAGATACAGGATCCCGATAAACACAACGTTTATGGCCCTCATGAGCTATGCGGGCGGCCCGATGGAAAACACAAAACTGGAGGATATGAGGATCATAAGAACCGATTCGACAGGAAAGACAAACGTAATTGTATTGAACTACGGTGATCTGTTGTGGGAAGAGCATATCAGGAACCAAAAACGTGAAAACCCCGTTATGCAGGCCGGCGACATTGTTATAATTCCTGAAGAGCGAAGATACACTTTGAGAGATAATCTCCAGTTTTATATTCCGGTCATCACAAGCTTGCTTACAATAGCTACATTCATTATTACAGTATCAAGGAAACAGTAACATGGAAAACCAAAACAGCCAGAAAGTATTTACAAATACAGATGCAAATCTGAAATCTTCTCACAGTATAAGGTTTTATTTTAATCTTATCTTGAGGAACAAAGTCCCTATTCTGTTGAGCTTATCTGTAGGACTGATTGTATCGTACCTTTACGCGTATTCTCAGATCGATATTTACAGTTCTGCGTCTTCGTTAAGGCTTTCAAAACCAAAGGAAAATGTGCTTGATAATAAAATCTTTTCGGATATTGAAGGAGAGCTTCCTGAAAGATTTATAAATAATGAAGTAGAAATTCTGAAGTCATTTTCAATAAGGGAGATGACAGCTCGCTCGCTGGTCGACTCATTCAAGGTATTGCAGGGCAAAATGCCATTTTCGCTTCTTTGCGAAAGCCCTGAAAACTGCTCAAAAACAAAAAGTATAAATCAAATTGCCGCTATACTTCAGCCCAATATCGAAATCTCACAGAAACGGGGCCTTGACATTGTTTCAATCAAAGCAGAAAGCCCATCGCCCGCGGAAGCTTCGCTTATGGCTAATTGTTATGCCGAAGCTTATGCTGATTATTCATTAAAATTCAACAGGTCTCACCTTACTCTAAACCGCGATTTTCTTGAAAAACAGGTTACCGAGAAATATAACGACCTGATGAAAACTGAAGAGAAGCTGACCGATTTTCTGAGGACCGAAAATATTGTTGAGATCAATTCACAGGCCAGCGGACTGATTGATAATTTGAATACTGTTGACAGGCAGCACAATGCGGCCGTTATAGATATGCAGGCGAGCGCTAAAGCGCTTGGTGAATTAAAGAACGAACTTTCAAAATATGACCCGCAATCGGCTGATTATTTCGAGAGCAAGATTGCTGACCCTTATACCATGCAGTTGCAGGAACAAATAGCCAAACTAGAGATTCAAAGGGATCTTGCGAAAACAGGCAATGAAGAATTACTGAAGAATTCAAAAACTCTTAATGACGCAAATAGGAAAATAGACGAACTGAAAAAAGTTCTGGCCGAGAAGCTTGATATTTTGAAGAAGAACGCCGTTTCGGGCACACCCGATGAAAGACGAACCCTGTCAGAAAAATATTTTGAAACAAAAGTTCAAAATGAACAAGATAAAATAAAAGAGCGTTTACTGCAGGGATTTCTTGGACAATATAAAGAAAAATTCAACAAGCTCCCCGCGCAGAGCATAGAATATGCAAACCTGGAACGTGAAAGAACGGCTAATGAAAAAGTTTACCTGATGCTTCTGGAGAAGTACCAGGAGGCGCTCATTAACGAAGAATCGCAGCCTAATAACGTAAAAATTATCGATTATGGCAAAGTCCCAAGAGCGCCTTCAAAACCTAACAGGTTTCTTATCATTACGATTGGGTTGTTAATAGGCGGCGCATTAGGATATGGGTTTGCACTCTTCAGGAACATCATCGATGTCACGGTAAAATCGCCGGAGGAACTTGAGAACATGGGCATCGCCTTGATCGGCTGGGTGCCTACTTTTATGAATATGTCAAAGTCGGGCAGGCATACTCCATCTGAGCAGGAACTTATACTCGCTTACAACTCAGATTCTGCTCCCGCTGAAGCATTCAGAACTTTAAGGACAAGGCTGCAATTTTCAAAGCTGGAGCCTGAACCCATTAAGACGATCCTGGTTACAAGCTCTATGCCAAGGGAGGGAAAGACCATTATTTCCGCTAACCTTGCTGCAAGTTTTTCGCTGTCGTTCAAAGTGCTGCTTCTTGATTGCGACTTCCGCAAACCAAGGCTGCATAACGTATTTAATATGAAAAGATATCCCGGCCTTTGCGATTACCTGTTTGGTACGGTTGCGCTTGAAGATGCGATGCGCAAGACAAATTTCGAAAACCTGACTTTGATGCCCTGCGGCACGGTTCCGACAAATCCCGCTGAGCTTATTGCGTCAAAGCATATGCAGAGTTTTCTGAATTCTATAAAGCCTAAGTTCGATTACATAATAGTTGACTCACCGCCGCTTGCTACGGTAACAGACGCTGAACTTTTATCGTCTTATGTTGACGGAACCGTAGTTGTCAGCCTCGCTAATAAGACCAGAATGGATTTGCTTATAAATACCATTGATACTCTGAATAAAATAAATGACAGCTTTATAGGCGTTGTTCTTAACAACTTCGACTTCCAGGCGACATACGGAAGTTATTACAAGTACTATTATTATTACTATGGTTCGGAAAAGGGCAAGAACAGCCAGAGCATACAGACGAACGGCCAGAAAAGCGCGGTTAAGCCGGCTGACGGTCCTTCTGTTAAATCATAAGTTATTTTAATTAGTTTATCTCAAATTGCAGCTTAAGATATTTTATCATTCTTTTCCCGAAACATCCAGGTGTCCGTCATGCGGGAAAATAGGAACTATCCGAAGGTCAAGAAGCAGAAGCATACTGGAATCGGCAATCAAGTTGTCCAGGGTCTTCAGCATATATAAGTGCAAAGAGTGCGGCTGGCGCGGAATCCTGAGAAAATATATGCTGAACAGGTATTCGTATATCACTATTTTATTTTATAGCGGATTGGTGTTTACTGCGGCATACATTATATCAAAAGTTCTAAAAATGAATTTTGGCGCGGAATAAGAGTCTCGCAGGCACAACCTGTCTTTTCGGATCTTCCCGCGTTATTAAGTTGACCATTTCAATTATCCTCTTCTGTGTAGTTTCACAATATACTTCATTTCAGCCGCGTGAATTCGCCGGAATAAGCGCTAATTCTTTTACAGCGGCGCAGAGATTTAGAACGCTATGTGCGGTATAAACGGCATCATATCCGGAAACAGCGCCATGAATCGGAAAATCTCCGACATGAACGCCTTATTACGGCACAGAGGGCCTGACGATGAAGGTTATGCAGGCATCAGCTCAAAATCGGGCGGATTTTCGCAGTTCTCCGGCAACGATACGATTCCGTATTTTAAAAATATCCTCCCGCACATAAGCTCTGCAAATTATGCGGCTTTCAATATTTGGCTGGGTCACAGAAGGCTCTCGATAATAGACCTCTCCGAAAATGGACATGGGCCGATGCGCGCTCAGAACCCGGAGGTTTGGATAACGTACAACGGTGAAATATACAATTACATTGAGCTCAGGGACGAACTGATTGAAGCGGGCTATAACTTCAAATCCAAAACAGACACTGAAGTAATACTCACTTCCTATCTTCATTGGGGTTATAATTGCCTGAATAAGTTCAACGGTATGTGGGCGTTTGCAATTTGGGACGGACGGGATAAGAGCCTTTTCATTGCACGCGACCGCTTTGGAGTTAAGCCTGTATATTACGCTGACAATAAAGAATATTTTGCGTTTTCATCTGAAATGAAACCTCTTATTTCACTCGAAGATAAAGCTCCTGAAATAAATAAGGTCCGAATCCCGTTTTATTTGCTATACGGAAACAGGCTTAGCGGCAAAGAAACTTATTTTAGTAATATCTTCTCTCTTGAACCCGCGCATTACCTTGTGTTTAAGAATGAACGGACATCGATCAGGAGGTATTATGACATAATCAAAAGCCCGCTTAGCGGGCTGGCTGATCATGAGCTCAGCTCCAAACTGACAGATTTGCTGTATGATTCGATAAAGCTGAGATTCAGGAGCGACGTGCCCGTCGGAACCTGTTTAAGCGGCGGATTTGATTCATCAAGCATCGTATCTTTTTCGTCTGATATTAAGGGCAAAGGCATCAACACATTTTCTGCAGTTTGGGAAGATGAGAACTGCGATGAAAGTAAATACATCGATATCGTAAACTCGGCGTACGGCTGCATTGAAAATAAGATCGAGCCCCCTGCCGGAGAATTTGATTCAACGTTCGCCGAATTGCATTATTTTCAGGAGATACCCACCGAGGGCCCTGGGCTGTATCCGCAGTGGTATGTCATGAAAGAGGCAAAGGAAAAAGTCAAAGTTCTTCTTGACGGGCAGGGCGGAGACGAAACTTTCGGCGGATATTTTCTAATGGGTTTTTACCTTCGCTCGATAATAAAAGATAAAAGCTATGCAAACCTGATAACGGATTTCAAACACTTTTACAGGTTCCTTCACAAAAACGGATTTCACCCTTTTTCAAGCTGGCTTTTCCCGAAGATGTACAACAGGGTGGTGATGGGGTTTCTTTCGGAAAAATCTAACATCATAAATAGGGACCTCATTTCTGGAATTGATAAAAAGCAGCTTCAGTTCGATTCTGAACCTCCAAAAAAATATCCTGATTACATAAATAATCTATCTTATCACTTCATAACATGCCTGACGATTCCCGCTCTTCTTCATTACGAAGACCGTTCATCGATGGCGCATTCTATCGAGAGCAGGGTTCCTTTTCTTGATTACAGGCTGGTAGAGTTCGGGGTTAATCTCCCGAAGCAATACCTTGTAAACAAAGGCATTTCAAGGCCATTGTTTCGTAAAGCGCTCTCTGCGCGGCTCCCCAATCAAATTGTAAACAGAACTGATAAACTGGGTTATCCAACGCCGTTTACTAAATGGACACGCGGAGAATTGAAATCATATATCCAGGATTCATTAAATTCGACTGGAACCGGTTTTTTTGATTATGTTGATAAGGACTATTTAAAGACCATTTTAAAGGAACACTTCCAGCACAAAAAAGACTATGGATGGGATATCTGGCGTTTGTTAAGCCTTGACCGCTTTTTGAAACTGTTTAAGCTCACGACCGCCAATATTAAGGCCTGAGATGTTTTACATATTTTTTGAGGGATATTAAACTTAATTTTATGCATTTAAGAGAAAATAATAAACTTCAACATGGAAAGAAATATTTTACTTATAGGAGCTTCCGGCGGTCTTGGGAAACACTTCGCTGAAGGGCTCGCTGAGCAGGGACATAACATTGCAGTTCATTACAATGGTAATTCGACTGCTGCAGAAACTCTTGCAAATGTCTTGATTAAGGTCGGAGTAAAGGCTTCTGCATTTAAGGCTGATATAACTTCTGAGGACGAGGTTTCAAAACTGGTTTCAGACGTTGCAAAAGAATTAGGTTCTGTCGATGTATTGATCAACAATGCAGGACTTTCAATAAACTCTGTTTCATGGAAAATGGATCTTGATTCATGGAATAAGGTGATTGCGGTTAATCTGACCGGGCCTTTTCTGTGCGTAAAACATACCCTTCCCTATATGAGAAAAACGGGCTGGGGAAGAATAATCAATATTTCATCTGTCGTCGGTTTGATGGGAATCCCCGGTACAATCGCTTACGCATCTTCAAAGGCCGCTCTTGAAGGGCTTTGCAAAACTGTAGCCAAAGAAACGGCTAAGCAAAACATTACGGTAAATAACATAGCCCTGGGCTATTTTGAGGCCGGCCTTCTCTACCAGATACCGGAGGATCTGAGAAACCAGATTCGGGAAACAATACCAAAAAAAGAATTCGGCGACCCAGCTGAAATAGTCAAATGCCTGCTTTATCTTATTGGAGACAGCTCATCGTACATAACGGGCCAGACTATAAACATCAACGGGGGACTGTATTAAAGCTTTGCGCTTTTCTTAAACTCCTATGGCCCGGAATAGTTCATTTTACATATTTTCTTTTGGAAAAATCTCTTAAGTTCAAATAATTGTAAGCTAAATCTGAAAAGATAAATATTTGATAAGATTTTTATTTGAGTCTTTTATATTCAGGAGATTCCTGATTGCAACAATTTCTCTGGTAATCGTTGTTTTTGCAGGAAGTAAGCTGTTTGACGACATGTGGGAAAGCCCTTGTGCATTGGCTTTGACCGATCTTTCGGACGTTTACGCCCCCCCCGTGGAATATGATAATATTAAGGAAATAAACTTGAGTTTCGTTCCTCCAGACAATATATGTATCGAAGGAAATGCAAAGTTCAGGTTATTGCATTCACCAAAGAGTTTTGACTTCTTTGATACCGCGAAAATTTTGCTGCCTACATTAGATGGTGAACTGAGAAATAGGATATTTTTACAATTTCAAAATTCTGAGTTTCCAGATTCAGTCTATATTGTGGTTTCAAAATCATCAAGAAACAATGCCTATTGGAGACAAATTTTTCTAAGTTCTGTGAGAATAAAACACTTAAATGAGATCGGAAACGACACATCGAACTTTAGAATAAATCCCTCAAAACTTTGCGCTCAAAACCTTCTTGAAAACAACGATACATTGATAAATCAAGCTTTAAATTATTTCAATTTTTACAAAGATACCCTTACTTTGGGAAATTGCGTCGTGAATAGCAATACGTTTAAACAAATTTGCCAGATGTTTAACCTCCCTTGCCGTGTAGTTGGACTTCAAGGGGGAGATGAGGACGAAGATGATGCACATTATGATGTTAAGCTTGGATATCCCTCTCATGAGATATGCGAGGTTTACTCGAGCAAATATCAAAAATGGTATGTAATAGACCCATCATTTGGCTTCAGGTTCAAAGGAGCGTATGAACAGGCGTTCATGAACGCGGTTGAGATCAGCGATAAATATTTCTTTTTAGGCGAAAAAGATATTGTCCAGGATTCTATCATGTTCACCAAGAGGAACCTGGTTGGCAGAGATTATTTCAAATATTATGAGAACGTAATTTTTTACAACGATTTCAGGCCAAATTACATTTTCAAGAAGGCAATTCAACATTTGTATGCCAAATTCAGCTATAGCGGGTATTTATACGCAAACATAACTCCAACAGTTAAGAATGCTAAAAGTTACATAATGTTGAAATCACTTCTCTATCTTGTTATTTTGATAATCTACATAAATTATGTTTTCTTCATATTGACAAAAAGATTGATGCAAACGAAGAAACCTCCTAATAATACATAAAATATGACTGAATTTATTTTTTCAAATAGAGCCGGGAAAAAGAAAAAAAATGTAGTAGTGTTTGGTGCGCATCCTGATGACTTTGAAGTTGGCTGTTCCGGAACAATATTGAAATTCCTGAAGGATATTAACCTGAAGATCTACGTAATGTCAGATAGGTACGAAGACGGTAAGATGAGGAATATGAAAGAAAAGGACAAATCAATGAAATTCCTCGGGCTGGAAAAGATACCGCTTGAGGTTTTTGACATTCCGACAAGAATTTTCCATGATTTCCGTTCTAAAATCAGGAATATTTTGTATGATATAGCATCCAAAGGAGATGTTGATATTGTTTTCACCCCTCCCATCAGCGATATTCACCAGGATCATATTGTGCTTGCCGATGAGGCGATCAGACTGTTTAGGGAAAAAACAGTGCTGGGATACGAAGTAATCCGAAGCGGATACAATTTCAGGCCGCAGTTGCACGTGAAGCTGACAAATGAAATTGTCGAAAAGAAAATCAAAGCCGCCCAGTTATACAAATCGCAGTGGTCGACTACCAAAAGCGGCGGATACTATTTTTCAAAGGAGGTTATGAAGGGCCTTATGCGTTCACGGGGCGCCCAGTTCGGGTTGGAATATGCCGAAGCTTTCGAAATATATCATATGAAGCTGTAAAAATGCAGAAAGTTTTAGTTCTTAGCTTCAATTATGAACCCAGCCAATTTCCAAAGGAACCTGGCGAAGACAACAGGTTTTTTACCTATGGATTCGGGCCAGCTTTTGCAAAGCTGTTTCACAGACATTTGAAAAATTATGAAATAGAAGTGTGGCGAATTGATAGTTTCTGCAAAGGCAAATACTTTGAAAAGGTAATTGACGGGCTCAAATACAGGGTTTTTAAATCAATCAGGATAAATAAGCTGGGGCATTTTTCATTGCGGTACATTAGGGAACTCAAGAAGGAATCTAAAATAAGTTCGCCGATTTTTTTCGTCGTACATAGCAATACCTGGCAAACATACCAGATAGCGTATTTTCTTAAGGGCGAGAAAATTGTTTGCACTCATCACGGTGACTGGTCTCCTTATTTCTTATATGAAACAGAAACCGGCTTTAGGAAACTCAGGGCGCTCTTAGGTATAGCCGCTGAAAAGGTTACTTTTAAAAACATAGATTATTTTCTGCTTTGCGATTATGAGCAGATACCATATATTAGAAAATCCGCCCAGGATATGAAGCACATAATATTTTCTGCAGGACTGGATATCGATAAATTCAAAATAATTCCAAAGCAGCAAGCCCGCAAAGAGTTAGGCTGGAGCATGGACAAAAAATATCTTCTATATGTGGGTAAGCTTTACAAGTATAAGCAGATTGGCGAGTTGCTGAAAATTTGGAAAGATATCCAGAAAACCCGGCCTGAAGTTGAGCTTGTTTTAGCAGGCAATGAACCCGAAGGCAGCTGGGGTGAAGAATATTATGGAATCGCAAAAGAATATGGCGCCAAAATAATCGGGAGAGTTTTGAACAAAGAACTGTATAAATATTATTGCGCATCTGATGTATATGTTCTGATGGCTCTTAGAAAGGACAATTTCGGAGGGATAGGCATAGCGCCTCTTGAAAGCATGGCTTGCAACACGCCTGTGGTATCTTACTCGCTGAGACATTATCTGGGCTCAAATGCTGAAGAAATAGGAGAAACCCCGACTTCTATGGAAGGATATAAATCCGCTATTATTGAGGCTCTCGATAACAGGAATAAATATAAGAATCTCAGGCAAAGCGTTGAGAAGTATTATTCAAATGAGGCTGTAGCCGAACGAGCCGGAGAAGTATTCCGGGAAGTCTTAAAAAAATATCAAAGGAAATAATTAAAGTAACTTTTTATGAAAAAAATATTAGCTATTGGACCCCACCCCGACGATATAGAGCTTGGTTGTTTCGGCAGCTTGGCAAAATTTGCCAAAGAAGGGAATGAGATCCACTTCCTGGTGCTGACAAAAGGCGAAGGCGGCACTCTTAAAGATGACAGGATAAAAGAATCAGAAGAGTCCGCCGGGTTGATAAAAGCCTGTCTTCATTTTGAAGCGCTTCGCGACAGGTACATCTCTGACGGACTGGAAACTATAACTGTCATAGAGAAATACATAAGGGAAATCGACCCAAAAATGGTCTTTATTCCCACAGGAAATGATACCCATCAGGATCACAGGGCAACGTTTTATGCCTCTTTAGTGGCTTGCAGACTCGTTAATGAAGTTTATGCATACGAAACGCCCAGCACTTCAAGAAATTTTGTACCCAATTTCTTTGTGGATATCTCTGATTTCATTCATCTCAAACTTCAGGCCGTGCAGGTACATTCTTCCCAGGGCGGTAAAGGATATATGGCCGATAGAGCTATCAGGGGTCTGGCTCAGTACAGGGCTTTCGACATTTTGCTGAACGATAAATATGTTGAGGGTTTTGAAGTTATAAAAATTGTGCTTGAATAATTATGGAACTTAACACAGTGAAAATACAAAATTGATCTGCACTGTTCACCAGCCTAACTATCTTCCATATGCAGGGTTTTTTGAAAAGGCGACCCGTGCCGACGTGTTTGTGATCTACGACACAACGCAGTTTAAGAAAAACGACTGGCAAAACCGGAACAGGATTTGCGTAAATAATTCATGGCAATGGGTCTCCGTGGCGGTTATTCACAACTTCGGTCAGAAGATAAACCAGGTAAAGATTGACGCTTCAAAGAAGCCCCTTAAAAAAAACTGGAACTCGCTGAAGAGTGTATACGGCGGCGCCCCTTATTTCAAACAGTACTCGGGAATTTTCGAAGAAATATACGAAAAAAATTATGAAAACATTGCCGACCTTAACTGGGACCTTATTCTCGCCATTGCAGGGATTCTCGGCGTCAAAACCCGGTTTATCAAGAACTCCGATTTACCCCCCATTGATTCATTCAGCACACAGGCTCTGATAGATATTTGCAAAAACGTTAACGCCGATACGTATATTTCGGGGAGCGAGGGAAGGAACTATTTGCAGCTGGATCTATTCGATAAGGCAAATATGAAAGTGATTTTCCAGAACTTTAAGCACCCTGTTTACAGACAATTTAACAACGAAGTTTTTCAGCCATACATGTGCATTCTTGACCTTATATTCAACTGCGGCGATAAAAGCCTGGAAATTCTTACCAATAACCAGGGTTACTGAAACACAAACCTAATTCTTTTCGATTACTATAAGAAAATTTCCTATCGAAGGAAACCACTGGCTCTTTAATATCCTGCAGCCTTTCGCCTGGAAGAAACCCGTATTGTTATGCATGTAACACGTCTTATCGATACGCTGACCTTCTGCTATATCTAACTTAACTTCCTCATCCGTATGGTTGGGCTCCATTAGCACGATGTATCTCTTTGCAACCCTGTATAGCTCTTCCCGGACCGTGTTTATAAGATTGTGGGTTTGATGCTGCAAAACATTGCAGACAAATACAAGGTCGAACGAGGTATCATCTCTTGGTATAGATTTTCCGTCAACAAGAAACACAAGGCATTTGGTTTCTTCCCCCAGCAGCTTTTTTGAATTCTCAAGCTGATCGGGCGAGATATCGCAGCCCTCGATCCTGATCCCGGGGAATGACTCTTCAACGAGCCTCAATATTCTGCCATAGCCGCAGCCGTATTCAAGCGCTGAATCAAATTTCAGTTCCTTAATGCCTGTCATTAGAGCTTCTTCCTGTTCTTTAGCCTGCTGAGTAGGATCAAAATTCCTGGTATAATTTTCGTAATAACTCGGGCCTTCTCTGTTCACCCAGTAAGAAATAGTATCGTATTTAAAATACGAGGGATATATCTTTTTTGCAACCGGCTTAAACTGACGCAAAATGCCCCTCAAAAATTTATTCATAGAAGGTTTCTTTAATTTGCAAAATAAAAAAATTGTTCGCTGTTAATTGACTAAACTTATTCATCGCTAAAATCAGATCTTTGCAGGAACTCATCTTTGTTATTCTTTCTCAGGAACCAATCCATATAATTCACTCCGTCTATCGCGATGTATGGAACAAATTTAAGATAAAATTTCTTGCTGCTGAATTTTCTAACCGGTTTCTCAAAGTCGCCGTTTCCGGAATAAAGGGCTATAGTTTTGCGGGCATTGTTTGGAATAATCATACAATTACCTATTCTCTTAAACATCTTTCTTGTCCAGAATGAACGGTGGCGTTCAAACTTATTCGGATCATCGGTAAAACCCTGCTGGGTTCCAACGAACCTTGGAATTGAGATCAACAGGTATTTTGTTCTTTTCAGAACATTCTCAATGAACTTTTTACCATCCCCAACCGTTAAATGTTCAAATGCATCTATGATACAAACCACATCATAGTCCTGTTTCAGGTATAAATCAAAATCCATTGCGTTGCAAAAGAATATTTCATTGTAAATCGCGCGCTGCGTTTCAGTAATATACTTTTCATATCCTTCCACGGCATTTAGCCGGATCTTGTTTTTGTCCCACAGGTCGCCCATGAGATATTCCCTGAAAAGATAACCGTACTTGCCGAAGCCGCAACCTATATCCAGGATCGATTCCGGGTTGATTATTTGGACCAAATCGACTATCGTCGAAATTTGCGCTGTATCGGAGCTTGGCATTAATTCATATCCTAAATGTTTTCAAATTTATTAGTAATTTAGCAAAAGTTTAAATGAGTAAACAGGAAAATTATCGATAATGATCTCCTTCACCTGCGACGTGGATTGGGCCGCGGAAGCCGTATTGGCGGATACGGTTTCGCTATTTGAGAGATACGGCATAAAATGTACTTTCTTTTCAACCCACCATTCGGAAGTTCTTTCAAAATGCAATAAGAAGCTGTTTGAAATCGCGCTTCATCCCGATTTTAACCCGCTTCTGAAAGGGGAATTCGCCAAGTCAGCAGACGATATTTTAGATGACATTATTGATATCCACCCAGATGCAAAAGGCGTTCGCTCCCATTCCATGTTCCAGAGTACATTCATTAAGCAAAAGTTCGCCGATAGGAGATTAGTATATGATGCAAATCACTTTGTACCTTACCAATCCGGACTTAAACCATTCCGTTTGTGGAACGGGATGATATGTATTCCGTACAACTGGGAAGACGACGTGCACTGGGCTTACGGTTATAGTTTTGAATCGAGTTTGATTAATCTTGAAGACACCGGGCTGAACATTTTTGATTTTCATCCCATACATATATATCTTAATACCGAAAATAAATTCCGCTACAAAGAAGCAAAGAAATACAGCCAGCAGCCTGAAAAGCTCTTAACATACCGCAACAACGAAGTCCCGGGAACAAGAGATTTGCTTATAAGCCTGCTGAGGTATTGCAAAAACAACAAAATTAATACTCACAGGTTAATTGATATTGCGGCAAATGTCGCTTAACGATTTAGAATCAGTTTCGCTTAATTGACCCTTTATTTTTGAATCTAATGAATTATGGAAAATAGTAAAATCGATTTTCATAAATTTGTCGACCAAAAGCTTGCAGAATCGGGCCACCGGATTGAGTTGATCAGTGAAGATTTTCTCAAAAACAGGCTTGAAGATATTATCGCATATGTGAACGGAATCAGGCTCGAGTATTCTAAGGAGTACGGCTGGAAAGCTGAAACACGTGAGTATTTTCTCAACGGGCTTAACGATAAGTGGAAATACAGTTTCGCGATATTGAACGATAATAATGAATTCCGTTTCCTGAACTTCTCATCAGTGTACGGGGATATTATTCACAATCACTGCACATACGCGTATAAGAAAACCCGCGGATTGAATTTTGCAAAGCTTCATATTATAAAACTCTGCCAGACTGGTTTGGACTATGGTTTTACTCACCAGGAAGGATACTGGCCAAAACACAATAACGGTTCAATAATCCTCTACCTCAGGATGGGGTGGAAGATTGAATCGATCCGCAACAACACAGATCTGTTCATGATAGCAGACCTTTTAAAAGTGCGTGATAAAACCTATGAATTATACCTGGGCGGAAAATAAATTTTTAAAACTGCTAATCGCGGAGAATTGCTGGCAACTTTAAAATATTACATATACTTTTTTAAAAACTATATCTACCTTGGGTATATATGTATTTTTACGGACAGGAAAAAATTTAAACAATTCTCAGTTGCCGTTAACGACTTTAGGGCAGGATATGAACTTTCCGAGAAAGCTAAAATCCTTAAAACGATAGAGCTTACAGATCTTTTGGACCCGGCAGTAACCGACGGTGAAATAATCATAAACGACCTGACGAATAAACAGGGTAACGCAACGTTGTTTGAACTATATTGTATTTGTTCAGTTGCAAAATACATGAGCCCCGCCCAGGTATTCGAAATAGGGACTTTCGACGGAAGAACAACTTTGCATATTGCTTTAAACACCGGCGAAAAAACAAAGATACAGACTCTTGACGTGCCTCCGGAAGACCTGGGCGGCATATCGCTCAAGCTTGACCCAGGCGACCCGCAGCTGGTTGATAAAAAAGGATTCAGCATCGGGCAGCGTTTTCTTGACCGAAATGAGTCTGGGAAGATCAAACAGAGTTTATCCGATTCGGCTAAATTCGAATTCTCGCCGTTTGAAAAGCAAGTAGATTTGTTCTTTATAGACGGAGCCCACTCATATGAGTATGTAAAATCAGACACGGAAAACGCGCTGAAATGCCTGAAGCCGGACGGTATCATTTTGTGGCACGATTACGGAAGCGTGCTCGGTGTTACAAATTATCTGAATGAGTTAAGCAAGTCGTTGCCTGTATACAGAATAAGTAACACAACGTTGGCTGTTAATTCCGCAAAGCTGAAAAATCGGGAAAACTGTTGAAAAACGTCAGAGTTTTTTGCGGGTACGTAAACACCGGCGGCATTGCATACAAAATAGCCGAGGGCCTCAGGAAAAACGGTTTTAAGGCAGATTCCATTGTAATAGACGACCATACCTTCTCATATCCTTATCACAAAAAGCTTGCATATATCGGGATAAAACCAAATATCATTAACCGCATACAGAAGTATTACTACTTCATTAAACATACGCTTAAATATAATGTCTTCATATTTAATACCAGGACGACCTTGCTTGCAAAGAAAGGCGACCTGAAGATTCTGAAGATGCTGGGCAAAAAGACAGCAATGGTCTATGTCGGTTGCGATATCAGGGACAAGA
Organism: uncultured Ignavibacteria bacterium; assembly: GCA_963816535.1. Lineage (GTDB taxonomy): Bacteria > Bacteroidota > Ignavibacteria > Tepidaquicellales > OLB5 > CAWFKW01. Next base: position 932,320 of record CAWFKW010000003.1, read on the forward strand.
ACTTTTATCTTAGTTCAGCCGATAAATACACGGTTTGCAAAAACTGCACCGCCGAATACCAAAGAAAAGTTGATTGCTTAATGGAAAAGAAGATAAATGAATCGCGCTCGATTCAGAAATATGTCGACGCTTCGTTTTCACATCCTTTTGATGCGACAATTCTGAACGGGAAATTTCATTACCTGTACCTTCTGCTTGAATTAGAAAAATATGCGCCAAGCTATGGAATTAACCAAAAAGTTAAAATTATTCATGCGCCAAGCGATTCCGGGATAAAAGGCACTCAATACGTTCTTGACGCGATCGAAAAACTAAAGCAGATGAACATTGAGTTTGATTTTGAAATTCTTACAGGGAAAACTCACAAAGAGATCCAGAAAGCGATCAGCGGAGCGGATATACTGATCGACCAGATGGTGGCCGGCTGGTACGGCCTGATAAGCGTTGAGGCTATGGCGTTAGGAAAAACTACAGTATGTTTTTTAAAAGAAAGCCTGTATAACTTTATTCCTGATATTCCGATTATTAATCTCAATCCCGATAATTTGGCGGAAGGACTCGAAAGTCTTATCAAAGATAAAGAAAAACTGAAGTCACTTGGAATGGCGGGCAGAAAGTTTGCCGAAAAATATCACGACTACTTGAAAAATTCCATGGATATTTTGTCAATAACAACGGGAAGAAATCTGAATTGAGCTTAAAAAGGCTTGCAAAGGAGTCGTTTGTTTACGGGCTCAGCGGTTACCTGAGTAAATCTATCTCCATTTTTCTTCTTCCGCTTTATACGGCGGTATTAACTACCGAAGACTACGGGATCCTCGACCTGCTTGGAACGATTGTGGTGGTCAGTTCATTTCTCATAATTTCCGGCACCGACACATCCGTAGGTTATTACTATTTCCGTAAGGAACATACAGAAGAACGGCCCGTGATAATTATTTCCTCGTTATATGCGCGGCTGCTGTTCTCAGTTACAGGCTTCATTATAATCGCTTTTGCCGCTCCGTATATTTCGCATCTCATATTCGGAAGGGACCTGAGCCTGTTTGTTACAATAACAGGCTTTTCAATTGTCTTTCAATCCCTTCATTCTTTCCTGTTTAACCTGCTCAGGCTTGAGTTCAGGGTATGGCTGTATACAATTCTTTCCTCGCTTAATGTTCTTATTAATATATTGCTGACAATATATTATGTATTGTTGATGCACCAGGGAGTTTACGGGGCAATTATGGCGCAGGCTATTTCTTATGGGTTGGTATTTGTGTTTACATTGCTATACGTAATAAAACGTTATGGCTACAAATACTCGCATGAATGGGTCAAAAGAATTTTGAGTTACGGATTCCCTCTTGTTGGGACAGGCGTTGCCGTTTGGGTGCTTAACTCAACTGACCGCTATTTCATCGCTCATTATAACGACCTCTCTGCAGTTGGAATCTATGCCGTTGGCGCTAAACTGGGGGCGATAATAGGCATATTCGGCGGCGCGCTGCAAATGGCGTGGGGTCCCTACGCGCTCGATATTCAGTACGAAGATAACGCCAAAGAAATATATTCGAAAGTTTACCAGCTATATTTCATGCTGAACATTATACTGGTTTTTGCTATTTCGATGTTTTCAATTGATATTTTAAAAGTGTTTACCCAGCCTAATTTTTACGCAGCCAAAGCCGTTGTGCCATTCTTGTGCACAAGCGTTTTTCTCTCAGGCGCATATTTTATTGTGGCAATAGGAATTAATATTACAAAAAAGCTACAGCACACTATCTGGATAACTGTAATCAGCGCGGCGGTGAACATTGGGCTGAATTTTTTGCTTACTCCCCGCTTCGGGCCCGTTGGAGCGGCATTCTGTATCATGTTCGCCAACTTCCTGATATTCTACCTGACTTATATCATCTCCCAGAAATATTACCCCGTCGATTACAAGCATAAGAAGATACTGGTTCTACTGGTTCCCGGCGCTGCAATTATGTTTGCGGCATATTACTTCAATATGACGCTCTACCCGAGGATAGCGTTCTCCGCTATCTTCTTCGCAGCCTCGGCTTATTATATTTATTCAAGTTATAAGGATAGTGCGGAATTCAAAAAGATCATGGAAAGACTGAAACGTCCAAAAAACAGGCTGCCGGAAATTCATTAGCCGTTAGATCTTCTGCACCCGCACCTGTAGTATCATGTTTCCGGATTTCTTAGTGACAACAAAGCTCAATCCTTTGAAGTCAATCCTCTCGTACACTTCAGGTATATGGCCCGTAACTTTCTGAAGAAAACCGTTCAGCGTCTGGTAATCAGTATCCTCGGGGATAATGTCGTTAAACCGCTTGTTGAAATCTTCAACTGAAATTATCGGGTTCACCAGATAAACGCCGCTCTTTTCAGGAATAACTTCCTGAGTCTCAACGTCGTATTCATCCTGGATTTCTCCGACTATCTCCTCAATTATATCTTCGATAGTGATAAGGCCTTCAACGCCGCCATATTCATCGAGAACTATCGCCATATGAACGCGGTGTTTCTGCATCTCTTTAAGCAGATTTCCAATTTGTTTTGTGGACGTTACAAAATACGCAGGCCGGATTATATCATGAAGCGTTATCAGCTCGCGGTGTTCCGCCGCTGAAATAAGATCTTTCGTATAAATAACGCCGATAATGCTATCGATTGTATCTTTATAGACAGGCAGCCTTGAGAATCCTTCTTCGGTGACAACGCGGTATATCTCCTCGCGGGAGTCCTCAATATTCAGCGCCACCATACGGTTCCTCGGAACCATAATTTCCTGCGCCTGTTTATCGTTGAACTCGAATATTTTTTCGATTAGCTGATGCTCGGTCTGGTCAATTGCCCCGGACTGTCTTCCTTCAGCAATTAACAGCCTCAGTTCTTCTTCTGAGTGAAATCTCTCAACATCCGTAACGCTTTGAACTCCGAGTATTCTGACAATAAACCGCGAAGACACGTTAAGAACCCATATGAACGGCTTGAATACCAAATAGAAGATATTAAGAGGGAATGCCAGCGTAAGAGCCACACTTTTTGCATACTTTATGGCTATGTATTTAGGAGCAAGCTCGCCCAGTATTACATGCAGATATGTTATTACCACAAAACCAAACGTCAGGGCAAGCGTGTGAATTGTCTGCGGGTTGGTTACATTGAACAAAGAAAATATAGGGTGCAGCAAGTTTGCTGAAACAGGCTCGCCTATCCATCCTAACGCAAGAGAAGATATTGTAACTCCAAGCTGTGTAGCTGACAAATACCTGTCGAGATTCGATACAATTTTTTTTGCGATTTTCGCGCGCTGGTTATCTTTCTTTGCAAGCGCATCTAGCTGGGTGGACCTAACCTTAACAATAGAAAATTCCGCCGCTACAAAAAACGCATTAAACAGAACAATGAACAGAACAAATATTATCTCAAACAGTAAGCTCTCAACAAACATGTGATGCCCTAAAATTTACCATAGTTTGATAATAATACCCTTCTTTGTGTTTAAAATTGAGTCTAAATGCGTTATTTTAACAAATATAGCTATTAATAGCATCAAATTTAATGCAGATGAAATAACATTAGAAAAGCACAATGTTTATAGAATAAAAAAGAAAGGAAATCTACTAATCATGCCGCAGAACATCAAATTTACATTGGATAAGTACACCAAAATTGTTCTCACAACAATTGCTGTCAGTTTGGTCCTAATTGTTGTAAATCTATATTTCGGTCCTAAAAATCTGAATGCCTACGAGACTGTTCAGGATGTGAATCTGAAGTCAATAAACGGTTCAAATATTTCGGGCAGCGATTTGCCTGTAAATTTCAAATCCATAAATGGCTCCGGTATCTCAGGAAGCGAGTTGCCAGTAAACTTAAAGAAGATCAGCAGCGATGACGGATTAAGCGTAGATTTGAAATATGTAAATGGAAGGAACATTTTCGGCGACAAAATTCCCGTTGATATACAGGCAATCAACGGTCAATTTATCGTAGGCGGCTGGCTGCCTGTCCAGGCCAGATAAATAGTTTCAACCGATGACAATGGAGTCATCGAATGAAAAAATAATTTAATTTGCCAAAATCATTTTCCCGTCCCGTCTAAGTCTCTCGAAGAGGGCTCAGGCGCTGACTATGGATATTCTCTCGCTATCTTTATAGATTAGAAACGCGGGGACAGCTTCGGGCGCCGTTATTATTTAAACTGCTCCAATATTTCTCGGCGTCCTCAAATTTCTTTATCAGCCAGCTTTTTGACGCAACTTTATCTTCACTGAGCCTTTTCTTTATTATCGGGTCGTATTTTCTGAAATTGTCTCTGAATCTCAGAAGAGTTTTAATATAATGGTAGAACTTTATGTGCGATTCATACCTGGCGCCCTGTGCATGCCGGTTTCTCCTGAGAAAATGACTTGAAGCGTCAATTGCATCAAACGCGGCATCGTTCTGATGAGTCTCATAAAAAATTATGACCTGGAGATTCCTCATTTTAAGATAAAACTCGTGGTTGGCCATGGTCAATTTGCTAAGCTCATTAAGAGCTTCTCTGAACTTTCTTCTTTCAATATGGATAAGGGAATTTGCCAGGGCCTTTATATCTTTTCTCACATATGAGTGAATTTTCTCTTCGTATTTTGAGTAGAAATCTTCAGCGTATTTAAGATTTCCGCTTTCGATAGATGTGTTAACAACGTTGAAAAACACCGACCCGTCAATATTTTTGAGCTTATCAAAATATTTAATTGAACCAAACATAGAAATTATCGCGAAATGCGCCTTCGTCTCAAGATCGCCGCTTCCGGCAAAATGAATGAAGTAATGATTGATAGTGTTATAAATATATGTGAGCCCTTCAATCGGAATATCCGCGTGATTCTCTCCAAGGAACTCTGTTATATCTTTAATAAACGATTCCTTTTTATTTCTTTTGTAGAGCATGTAGATAAGATAATTCAGGTAAATTAACTTATCCTCTTCCTTGATTTTAGAAACGTTCAGTTCGATAAAATCAATTATGCTGTCATCCAGCCACAAATCCGCGTCGCAGATCTTCTCAAACATCTGGTTCTGCAATAAACACACCGACATAAGCAACCTCGAAAATATGAAGTTTTTATTTATGTTGGCTATAACGGCCGTTATCAGGCTGCGCTGACCGTTAAGCCTCAGCTTATGTGAGTTTTCAATAATATATTTCTGTTTGTAAAGGTTTATAAGATTAATGTAATCGTCGCTGTCTTTGGAAGCGCGGTGTGCGTAGTAACTCTCAATTCTCGAATAAAGATCGTTGAAACATTTGGAGGCGTTTCTTGTTCTTAAGTTCATCGCAAGGGACATTTCATTCTGTATAGAATTCCTTTCATGCGACCTGACAACCAGGAAAGTTTCCAGCAGTTTGACTAAATCAGAAATAACAAGTCTTACCCGTTCGTCTTTATACGATTCTCCAGGAAACATGAAATCATGAATGGCCCTCTTGCTTAAACCGGATATTTGTTTTTTCTTTAACAGGCCGTATAGCTTAATTATTCTTTTGCTCCTGTTGAAATAAGGAGATTTTACGAATTCGCCGAATTTTCTGAATTCTTCAGCGCTTAGCGAGCAAACCAGTTCCGAAAGTTTTGTTGAATTCATGGCCCTCATATTTTAGTTAAAAGGATATTATGGACATTTTGCTTTGAAGAAATAAAAGACTGCATTTTATAAAACAAATCTCCGCAGGAATTCAAATCCTGAGTTTATAACTTTCAAAACCCTTTCAATATAATCCAAATATAATAATTCACCGGTGCGTTTGCAAATTTCATTATACTATTTTCTATACTTCTGCGACTGTTTGTCGTCCGGAATGCAAGTACTCTTATTACGTATTTACGGTATCACGAAATTATATGTAAACTAAGGGAGATAATTTTTCAAAGTAAAATAGCAAAACTATAATCCCAAAAGTTGCTGTTTCAATTAGTTTCCGCTTCGCTTCAGTGTGATAATCAGTAATAATCAAATTTCGGTTTCTCATATCTGTTCTTATGAAATATAATGACGAAATCAGCGATTTTTCAATCAGCCTTAAGGATACAAACATATTTTTGCGTCCGCATCAAATCTGCATTGAAGCGGCTTGATTAATAATTCTCCACTGTGAGTTTTAGAACCTGGCGGCTACAAACCTAATGAATTGTCTTTGCGCGTGCCATAACCAGGTAGTAACTTTGCTTTGCATTTGCAAACGCACTTAATCAACGTAAATACAAAAAATTTAAAACGGAGAACTTATTATGAAAACTCGTTTAGTTATATCTATTCTTTTTTTGGCATCGCTTTTCACTGCAGCAGGCTTTACAACCGACCATCAACCCGGCCAGGCATGTTTTCACATGACTGTAATGCTTAAAGGCATTGGTTCAGATAACTCGATTGTAACTGCAACCGATAGAAGCACCGGAATTCAATACAATCTTCCGCATTATTCGACAAATACGTATGATGCATGCTACTTGACGATTGGCGATTATTATGACATAAAAGCATGTTATATAAGCCAGAATGGAGGAGGGTCCCACGGAGGTTATGCCAATTACCATTTCATTACTGAAAACATAATTTATATTGGAATGAACGATGGGCCCTGTGTGCCTGATCAAAAGAAGTAATCATTAAAAGGGGGGAGCCGGGTAAACCATCCGGCTCTTTGCTTTTTGCGCGGCTATGATGACAAAGCAAAGGAGATATTACTTTTTGACGCTCTTTCTGATTATTCTCTGCGGCTGCAACGAGCTTGTGCAGGTCTCCGGAATGCTCTTAGACAGGGTGAATTATCATTCATTCACAGGGGAGCTGGTTGTGAGCGTAAAAGACTTTGAAGGAAATTATGTTAGCGGGGTTCAGGTTTCGGTAACAAGGTCAGATGATTCAACCTGCGTCTTTTCTCCTAAATTGACCGGCGACAGGCAGCCGGTTCTCTTTTTGGCTCCGGATGAACAGATAAACAGTATAGAGTGCGACACTGAAAAGCTCAATATTGAGGTATTCGTCGCCGGCGGACTTTTGCTTCGGCAAATAAGCGTGACCGCCATAAATCCGGATAAACCCATTTTTCTGGAATTCACAATTAGTCCTCTTGAGAGTAATCATGGCCAATACCAATCGAGATTTCAGAGATTTAAATATTAATTTTCGCAAATGTATTTATCGTTGCGACTATCATCGCTGATCCGTGTCTGAGCTTTCTTATGATTGGGTCATAAAAAATGACCAATCTCTCAATTGGCCATTCTCTGTTGGTTCTAATATTTATTTGTTACGTTTTATTTACTCGGTTTTTATTTACTGTTTGCTATTTATTATTTGCCTTTTTTGCCTTCTGCCTTCTGCTTTTTTACGTTTTACGTTTGCCGTCTGCCTTCTCACGTATGCTACCTGACTATATATGAATTATATCATTATAAACTACAAACGCCATAAACAACATCAAAATAACAAACCCAACATTCTGAACGACGATCTGTATCTTATGCGAAACAGGTTTTCTGAAAACCCCTTCATAGACCAGAAAGACGAAATGCCCCCCGTCTAACGCAGGAAATGGCAGGATGTTAATAATTGCCAAAGTTAAAGAAAGCATCGCCATAAATCCAAGGAATGAAAACAGCCCGCCTTCGGCTGATTGCCCCGCATATTGCGCTATCTTAACCGGCCCTCCTACCGCTTTTGAAAATGGAATATCGCCTTTGATTATCTTCCACATCGATTTCAGAAACAGCACGACGCCGTAATTCCAAAGGTCGCTTGCTCCTTCGGGTATAGCGGATATCACCCCGAACTTAATAGTTTTAATGCTTCCTGTAAACTTACCGACTCCAATGCCAATAGTGCTGTCTGCATCAGGCTTCACAGCGCCGCTCATTTCAGAGCCGTTTCTCTGCCATTTTAGGTTAATATCCTTGCCGGCATTTGATTTAATTATATCAACAAACTGCTGGGAATGGGTGATCTTAACGCCGTTTGCCTCGGTAATAACATCGCCGTTTTCAAGGCCAAGCTTCCCTGCCGGCTTATCGCCCACTACCTGCAGTATCTCAGGCGTCATATCAATCGGAAATATTCCAAAGGTATGCTCGTTCATATCCTTTTGAGCCGCCTTCGTTATCGCAACGTCTTTTATCTGGCCGGCGCGTTCAAGTTTAAGGTCAAGGTTCTCGCCCATATTCTCGATAAGTATATCGCCCCGGACTTCATCCCAATACTGAACCGACTTGCCGTTTACCGTGATTATCTTGTCCCCTGTTTTAATCCCCGACTTATCCGCAATCGAACCTGAGGATACATACCCTATAGTGGTTGTTTCCATGCGCGATTTCCCCTGGAACAGCGCTATCGAATAAAATATAACAAACGCGAGAAGGGTGTTCATTATAACGCCCGCAGTTATTACTATCATCCTTTGGTAAACAGGTTTTGAACGAAACTCCCAAGGCTGGGGCGGTTTCTCAAGAAATTCTTTGTCCATGCTTTCATCGATCATACCAGCCACTTTAACATAACCCCCAAAAGGAAACAGCCCTAACCCGTATTCGGTATCGCCTTTAACAAATTTGAATATCCTCAGGTTGAAGAAATCGAAGAAAAGGTAAAACTTGTCAACTTTCATCTTGCAGAGCTTGGCGGCAATAAAATGCCCGAACTCATGTACGAACACAAGAATTACTATAGTTAACAGAAAATACAGGATTGTTGATACAATACTCATTTTAAATTATGTCTCCATTCGGACGGCAAGAATAAGAATAAAGGAACTCATTTTTTCCAAAGCTTACCGTAATTATTATTAATTAATTTTCAAAACTTAGTGAACGCATGTTAATTCAGCGATTGCGCAGATTCGTAAACAAACTCTCTTGACCACCTGTCAATTTCGATAATGTTTTCAAGAACCAGCTTGTTGTGGTTGCTGTGCTTATCGAGGGCGGATTTTATTAAATATGGTATCTGCAAAAATTTTATTTTCTTATTTAAGAACAATTCAACCGCCGCCTCGTTAGAACCGTTAAGAACGACCGGATAAGAACCGCCAAGCTTTATAACTTCATAAGCAAGGTTAAGACATTCAAACTTATCAAAATCAGGCCGCTCAAATGTGAGGCTCTTCAGATCTTCAAGCCTTAACCTTGGATAACCTGATTCTATCCTATCCGGGTAGGTTAAAGCGTATTGTATAGGTATTTTCATGTCAGGCACTCCCAGCTGCGCCTTAACGGAACCATCGGCAAATTCAACCATTGAATGAACAATTGATTGCGGATGAATTAAAACCTCTATATTTTCCACCGATATATCAAACAGCCATTTAGCTTCAATAATTTCAAAGCCCTTGTTCATCAGCGTAGCGGAGTCAATCGTTATCTTGTTTCCCATTTTCCAGTTGGGGTGATTAAGCGCTTCTTCCGAAGAAACGCTTCTCATGTGATCAACAGATTTCTCCCTGAACGGGCCGCCTGAAGCGGTAAGAATCAGCTTCGAGATCCTGTTAAAAGGCTCGCCCTGAATGCACTGTAATATAGCGCTGTGTTCGCTGTCTATTGGCAGAAGTCGCGACTTCGTTTCCCGCAGCAGTTCTGTTATCAACTCGCCGGCAACTACAAGCGATTCCTTATTGGCAAGCGCTATGTCTTTCCCGCTACTGATAGATTCTATTGTTGGAATGAGTCCGCTGAATCCTACAAGCGCATTGACCGCAAGCTCATAATCATCCCTTTGAGCAATTTCTTTTATGCCCTCAGGCCCGAATAGGATCTCGCAATCGTTATTAAAAGAACGGCTCTTCAAATCGTTGTAACATTCCTTCCGGAATATTACAGCCGCGTTAGGCTTGAATTCGTTTATCTGTTTACAAAGCTCTTCAGCGTTGGAATTCCCCGTTAGGTATTTCACTTTCACAGGGTACCCGTTCCTATTTAGGCTCTGTACTGCCAGAAGCGTATTTTTACCGATTGAGCCGGTCGAGCCAAAAATTGCGATGTTCTTCATATAACAAGCCTAATTTACTAATTTAGCAGTATTTCGTATAAGTTAATATACTCTAAATAAGTAGATTTGATTTGCGCGCCCCTGGCTTCAATAACAAACTTATTTCATTTATAGAAGCACTTAGTGGCAAATTTACCCAAATTTCAGATACCATGAAAGGAGTAATTATTTCAAAAACTTTCTAGTTAGCGCAATCTATTACAAAATTTGCACGTCTAACGTATATATGGTAGCGATAATTAATTATATTCCTAGTATCTTAATATGATTATTTAATGCCACCTTTATGTTTCTGCCGAATATTACTTGAAAAACCCACTTTTACAATGATCCAATTTGAAAAAGTAAATAAATGATAAACATAATAAATAAATTCCTAACTAAATTTATTAAAAATGACAAAACTGACCAAAACAATCTTCATCTGCATTGCCATTTTAACGTTTCCAATCCTTTACATTGGATGCGATAATTCCGGCATCGTAGTACATTCGCCCAGCGCTGTATTTGACCATGGTAATTATCCGAACCTGCCGGATGATGAGCATGCCACTTACGAGCTTTTTGTTAGCTTCAGCTCAGGCGCCAACGGGCAGGGACCGAAAACTTATTGCAGCATGGGAAAATTTAATATTGCCACTACAGGGCAGGCTGTCGATCTTTCCGGCTCACCCATAAAATTTAAATTTGATTTTTCACCTGATATGTCTAAAGCTGTAGACGCTATCATTACAATTGAGCCTTATCCTGATAACGATACGGTACCCAATGGTCCTGTTTTTATGGGCGGCGGAAAGGCTCTTGTCAATACAGTTTATGAATTCGATTTCACAATGAACTTCTGGGGCGGGCTTGGACAGATCGCGGACCAGTTCCGGACCGATAATGCCCAATTCATTTTGGCCTCGCCTTCAGCGGGATATCCTTCTGCGCAGTTTACCCGTGGAGTTTGGTTTACTCCGGACTCAACCGGAACCAACCCCGGTATTACATGCGCGTCTTTACCTGATTCGCTTAAATGGACCTATCACGCTTATTTGATTGATACCAGAGACACCGTGAATGGTATTTATAATATCGGAAAGTTTCAGGACCCTAACGCTGCGGACGGACTCGGTTCATGTTTTGGGAACGGCAATGCCTGGAACAAGCCGGGACAGGACTGGATTCAGTCAAATTGCCCGGGAGGCGGAGTGCACGATATAGACGGGACTTTTCCATACAGTCTTAACAACGGCAATTACAAACTGCTTGTAACGTTAGAGCCTAAATCAAGGACGCTTAAAACTCCGTTCTTCTTCAGAGTGTTTTACGGTCCCATTCCGGCCGGAACCGGATTTAACATACCGCTGACACTTCAAAATGTAACGATAGGCAACATGCCGGGCGGCGACATAACAATTAACAGCAATGATGAAAAATAATCAGCTTATATTGTAATTTAAAAAAGGGAGATGAACAGTCTCCCTTTTTTATTTCAATATCCGGGATACTCTATAACATATCAATTGCAGTAAGCGAACCATTCACCAGTTTTTCTGCGTTTGTCCAATCAACTTTTTCTATGCTCTCAATACCTTCGGAAAGCTCGTGCAATATTCGTTCCTGCACCTTGCCCCTATCAAGCGCAACAGAATACGGAATTCGGTGGAAAGTCACCATTGAATATTTAGGCATGAATTTTTCGGGGTACAGCCTGAAGAGCTCAGCCTCTATCTTCTTCTTTAGCTGAAAACGCGGCTGCGCCACAAGGTCGCGCATTTCAACAAAATTTTCCTGCGCCAGGTCGGCAATAGCGTCCGAGTTCGGTTTTCGGATTCTTTGGTATTCTTCAAAAATAAGGCCCCATTTTCCGCTGTGCTTTTCTATAAGCCAGTTCAGATAAGTGCAGTCTTCAAATGCGGCGTTCATACCCTGCCCAAAAAACGGCACTATTGCGTGGGCAGAGTCGCCCAATAAGGCTGCTTTCCCCGAGGCGCACCATGGGTAACACTTGATTGTTATCAGGTTACCGGTCGGATTTCCAAAGAACTCATTTGCAAATTCGGGCATCAGCTTAGCCGCATCAGGGAAATGTTTCCCGAAGAACGCATTTACTTTTTCAGCGTCATCCAGGCCTTCAAAGCTGTTTTCCCCGCCATGCTCATTATCATAAGCTAAAAATAACGTACATGTGTAGCTGCCATCAAGATTTGGAAGCGCAATCAGCATGAACGAGCCCCGCGGCCAGATGTGCAGAGCATTCTTCTCCATGAGGAATGAGTTGTTTGGCCCGGGAGGTATCGAAAGCTCTTTGTAGCCGTAGTTCTCATATTCCTGCGAAAAATCAAACCTCGGAAGCTTAAGCATTTCCATTCTGACAGGCGAAGCAGCCCCGTCGGTAGCAATGGTTACTCCGGATTTAACCGTGAATCCTTTCCCGTCAATTTCGTTATGAAACAGGCTAACGCCGTTATTAAAATCCATTCCGAGGCAGCGGCTGTTAAAATGAAATTTAACTTTATTATAACCCTCAGCCAGGTCCATAAGCTTCTTGTTCAGCTCGGCCCTTGATACTGCATTTATATATTCTGAGTCATCTTTGCCGTATCTCTGGAACATTGCTGAGCCATCCTGGCCGTGAATCATCCGGCCGTACATCGGTATGGCAATCTTCTTTATTTCATCATACAAACCAACTTCTTTTAGAGCAAATATACCGCGTGTCGAAAGCGCCAGGTTTATCGAGCGCCCGCCTCCGATCTCATGGCTGCGCATGTCCGGGCGGCGTTCGTATACATCGATCGCGAAGCCGCGCTTAGCTAAATATACCGAGAGCAGCGAACCCGCTAATCCCGCGCCTATGATTGTAATTTTATTATCCATTATTTGAACAATAATTCCACTGCATTCCAAACATCTGTAAAAGAATTATAAAAAGGAACAGGAGCGATTCTTATTACGTCCGGTTCCCGCCAGTCGCAAATTACGCCGCTATTATTAAGCTTGCTGTGAATTTCCTTTCCGTTATTTTCCGTCCTTAATGAAAGCTGGCACCCGCGCTGTGAAGGCTCTTTTGGAGTTATGATTTCAATTGACCCGTTATTTCTCTCGTTAATTAGAAATTCCGCAAATCCGGTTAGCGCTTCGCTTTTGTCACGAAGCCTGCTCATACCAACTTCTTCAAACATATCGAGCGACGCTCTCAAAGCCGCCAGCTGCAGTATCGGCGGGTTGCTCAGCTGCCAGCTTTCAACCGTCGGAATGGGTATGTACTTATGCTCCATCAAAAATCTTGTAGCTTTATCATGCCCCCACCAGCCAAGGAATTTAGGAAGGTTCCCGTCGTTAATATGCCTTTCGTGCACAAATGCGCCGGCTATGGCGCCGGGTCCGCCGTTTAAATATTTGTATGAACACCACACGGCAAAATCAACATCCCAGTCATGCAGGTTCAAAATCATGTTGCCCGCGCCGTGCGCCATATCGAAACCAACGTAGCACCCTTTCTTATGGCCGGCTTTTGTTATACGCTCATATTCAAACGCCTGCCCTGTGTAATAGTTCACTCCTGCAAATAAGACCAATGCAAACGAATCGCCTTCCATATCCAGGAAATCTTCTATGTCTTCAGTCCTTATAATATGTTCCCCCGGTCGCGGTTTCATTTCTACAAGCGACTCCGCGGGGTTATAGCCATGAAATTTTATTTGCGATTGAACTGCATAATGGTCGGATGGAAATGTGTTTGCCTCTACCAGAATTTTATATCTTTCGGGCGTCGGGCGGTAGAATGACACCATCATCAAATGAAGGTTCACAGAAAGAGTATTCATGTTCACAACTTCTGCAGGGAGCGCCCCTGCTAAATGCGCTGTTTGTTCAGTCAGAAATTCGTGATATGGCAGCCATGGGTGTTTGGCGCTCATGTGCCCTTCAACTGCAAGCGTTTCCCAGTCTTTTAGTTCCTGTTCAACATACTCCCGTACAGTTTTAGGCTGAAGCCCGAGAGAATTCCCTGCAAAATATGCCTGCTCCCTGCCGTCTTTCATTTTAGGGATAAAAAACTTATCGCGATAGTTCCTTAACGGGTCGTTTGAATCAAGCTCTTCGGCGAATGATTTAACTGATTTATACTTCATTGATCTTGACTTATTTAACTCTGAGCAATGTTGATTCAAGGTGATGCTGGAACTGCGGAGTCATTTTAGTCGCCATATTTACATAATATTTAAGCGCGTCGCCGTCCAGGTAAAAATCGCGGGTTGTTCGGACCATTCTTTCATCGTTGGCAAATGCCCGCGATTCCAGGGCAAGATGAAATGTATTGCCTGAAAACATAGAAAGGCTTCCGCTCAAAACCTCAGTTCTTCCGTTATTCTGAGCGTTTGATAAAATATAAACGCCGTCTTCCTTGCATAAAATGTAACCGCTTTCCCAATGAAGGGGAGCCGATTTCTCGTTGTCTTTTACATACCAGGTGCGCTGTTCAAAAAATAAGGCAAGGTCAGACTCTACAAACTCAAACTTAATTTCATCAAGGTATTCTGTTGTTTGTATAGTGGGGTACGTTGCGAGTCCCCTGCCCTTCCACACTCCCGCAATGGAAGCGATCCTTTCAATCGGTACACGAAGATTTTTCATATCAGTTGTTGTGTTTTAAGGTTATTTGCTATTCTGGTTCATTTGATCAATCATTTTTTTGGCGTTGTCATTGCCGGGATTAAGCTCAAGCGACTTTTTATAATTTTTCATTGCCAATTTTATGTTTCCGTCGTTCATATAACCTTCTCCTAGCGAATCATAAACATTGAATGATTTGGGAAACTGCTCCACGTTCAGCTTGAATATTTCTATCGCCTGTTTTTTCATACCTGCCTGCAATAACTGGTAGCCCATTGTATTGAGTTCGCTTTCTTTGAAGTTATAATCATCCGGGTAGTCGTCTTTCAGGTCGTTATAAAGGTCTATTGCCGTTTCAACATCTTTATTCACGACAACCTGCATCATAGTATCGATTATTGATTTAAGCGGTTTATGAACGTTTACCAGCTCTACGTCAAAGATGAGCGTTGCGTTCGGCGGAATAACCTTCCCGGCGCCCTTATCGCCATATGCAAGGTCCGGTGGAATTATCAGCCTCATCTTATCGCCAACCCTCATCAAAGCAATACCTTCGTCCCAGCCTTTGATGACCATTCCGGCTCCTAATGTAAACTCGATCGGTTCGCCTCTCTTATATGAGTTGTCAAATTCTGTGCCGTCGGTTAGCATGCCAATGTAATTAACATCGACTGATTTCCCGTTCACGGCTTTCTTCCCTTTTCCTTTCGCGGTAATCATGTACTTCAGCCCGCTCGCTGTAGTTAATGTATCTACTGATTGCGTGAATATAGAGCCTGAGAAAATAAATAATGCAATTAAAACGATCAATTTATTCATCGGATAATAATATATTTTGATTTAAAAAAATTCGCTTTGTTTTAATTCCGCGTCATTGACCCGTAACCTTAAAAATAACCGCCCTGCTAGGAGCTGCGTCGCTTACAAAATCAGGGATCTGTATACTTAGCATGTACTGCCCGTCCGGGATCTCATCCGGAACATAGATCATTTCGGTTATTGTTTTCATCGAATGGCTGCCGCTGTTAACATCATGACTGCCCTGCCGCACGTTCCAGTAAATATGATGAGCGGAAAGTTTCCCTTCGTCAAATGCTCTGTCGATCGAAGGTATATCCACAAGCAAATGTTTAACGTTAAGAACAGAAATATATTCCATTGCCTCAATCGAAAAAAACGGCGTTTGGCGCCCGGCATAATTCCTGGATTTCTTTGAATCATCATTCGGCAATGTTCTGATAATTAATCCCTCAACAAAATTTTTGTCAGATCTATTGAGGGCCCCAAAAATAGAGTTCTTTGTAATCAAAAGATCATCTTCTTTTTTTTGAGGTGAGTAACTTTCGGATGAGCGCATTGCATTCTCAGGTGTAACTGTGATCAGCGCCGCAGGAATAAAAACGTCTTTTAAAACTTCGTGAATGGAAATCCTATCATCGGAAATATGCCCCACGCACTCGGTGTGTGTGCCGTTGCAGTGAGGGGTCAACCTCAGCTCTTCAAAATTGCAGCTCCCGCCGCGCCGTGTATCGCCAATAAAATCGGCCATCTCGCAAGCTTTTGATGATGCCATATCCGCATCATATATATTTGGCTGTGCGCCGTTGAATATGAGCGGGATCGAAATATCTATTGGGTCACGAGTGTTAATTTTGAAATTCCGGAGCCCAAATTTGAAACTAATTTCCATATTTAGGGGCAAATTAAGAAATAGAAACGAGAACTTATAGGTATTAGCTGAAGAATAATTATAGATTAAATCCCGTAATTTTATTATTTTGCAGGCTTATGATATCAAGAATAATATCCGTTATATGTATTCCTCTGCTGATGGTCTCAGACTACTACCTGACGCTGCTGGGCAAGAAGCTAAGGGATAATGTATATCTTCAGCATATATCCACTGAAGAATATGAGCTTAACCCTGCATGGCAAAAAGACATCAACAAATTCAGAATGTTCAACTATAAACATATACTCTCGGTTATACTTGTTACAGGGTATTATTATTTTGTTTCTCTGCTGTTAAGCGACTCATGGTATTACGGCGTGTACGGCGCACTTTTTACCATGTATGCATATGTTATAATGAGACATCTTAACAATATTTTGATTTACACGTATGCGAATAAGAATCCGGATCTTTTTTCCGGAAAGGCAGTGATCGGCCACCTGTTTAGTTTGTATTTGTCCAAATACCAGTCTTTTACATATTCTGTATTCTTCCTGGCGCTATTCGCATGGAGCCGGTCCTGGTTTATCTTCGGAGGCGCGATTGGGCTGGGGCTTCTTGGTTTAACAAATATAAGATGGATAAGAGCATATAAGAAAAAGGCGCTCAAAAAGAGCGCCGGACTATTGCCTCATAATGAAAGTCAAGCCCCATGATGCTCTTTCAGAATTGAATCCGGCAATCCTAAAAACTCCAATGCATTTTTCCAGAGCAGTTTTTCCTTCACCCCGTTACTTAATTCAGCCATTGATTCAATCAATTTGCCGGGTTCATGCTCGCCCAGCGGGAACGGGTAATCGGAACCCATAACTATATTATCTTCTCCCATTAAGGCAATAAGAAATTCGAGCGAAAGCTCATCATGCACAAGCGAATCAAGATAAAATTTGCCCAGATAATTGCGCGGGTTGACCGTGTTTCTTGTAGCGACTAAGTCCGGGCGAACGTTAAATCCGTGTTCTATCCTTCCCAAAGTAAACGGGAACGAACCGCCGCCATGCGCAAAACAAACCCGAAGTTTTTTGAGCCTTTCAAACACACCGCCGAATATCATGGAACAAATTGCAAGTGCGGTTTCAGCCGGCATGCCAACCAGCCAAGGAAGCCAGTATTGGGGCATCCTGTCTTTGCCCAGCATATCCCATGGATGAATAAACACCGCGGCGCCTAGCTCCTGGGCCGCTTCGAAAATTTCTATAACGCCCTCATCATCAAGATTCCTTCCGTGGATATGCGTTCCAATTTCTACACCGGCCATATCTAACTGATTCATGCATCTCTCAAGTTCCTTTAGGGCAAGCTTCGTATCCTGCATGGGCAGCGTTCCAAGGCCAATGAACCTGTCCGGATTGTCTCTTACAACTCCTGCTATGTGGTCGTTCAGATACCTGGATAAGTCAAATGTCGCCTCAGGCTTCGCCCAGTAATTGAACATCACAGGAACAGTTGAAAGTACCTGCATGTTCACGCCCTTGTGGCTGCATTCCTTAATCCTCACCTTTTCATCCCATGAGTTATCCTCGATCTCACGGAACAGCTTGTCGCCTATCATCAATTTGGCGCAGCATGGCTTGTGATGCTCAATCGTGACAAATCCGTGAGTGTTGTACTTTGCGTTCAGGTCCGGCCAGTTTTTCGGAAGTATATGTGTATGAACGTCTATCTTATTCAATTTGAGAATTTGAAGTTTTTTGTCATTCCCCTGCCTACGGCAGGCAGCGAAAGCGGGAATCCAGAAATCTCTTTACTCGTCATATTTCGCAATTCGTAATTATTAATTCTGCCTGTTCAGCCATTTTGTAACTGCCGTCGTTACAAATCTCGGCATGAACCTGGTTGATTGTATGCTGAGCTTGTTCATAAATCCGGGTATCACAACTGCCTTACCCTTCATCAGGGCACTGTATCCTTTCCAGGCAACCGCTTCCGGCGTCATGACGCTTTGCGCTTTATGCAGCATTGAATTTCCCGTCCCGGCTCTTTTCTGAAAACCGGTTAAAGTTGGTCCGGGGCAAAGGCAGGTGACTGTAACGCCGGTTCCTTTCAACTCGCTTGCAAGCGCTTCGGAAAATGAAAGCACGAACGCTTTGGATGCGTAATATATAGCCATGAACGCTCCCGGCACAAACGCCGCTGTGGAGGCGATATTCAAAATCTTCCCTCTTCCTCTTTTCAGCATTCCGGGCAGCGCCAGTTTGGTAAGCGTTACCAATGCTGTATCATTCAAAGCCATCATATCCAGTTCAACGCCCAGGTCAGTCTCAGCGAATTTACCGTTGCCGCCGAATCCCGCATTATTAACCAGTACGTCTATCTCTGCATTGTTTTGGATTGCTTCCGCAAACACCTCTGAAGCTGATGAGGCAACAGAAAGGTCCACCTGTATAACTTTTACATCAACGTTATACTTACTCCGGAATTCCCCGGAAATACTCTCCAGCTTAGCTTTATCCCTTGCAACAAGTATCAGGCTATATTTATCCGCTGCGAACAGCTTCGCGAGCTCATACCCAATTCCGCCCGACGCGCCGGTTATCAGTACCGAAGGCATTACTTATTTCTTTTCGGGAGGATTCATTACGGCGCCGCATTTTTTGCATGTTCTTTTTTCATTATCGTTCCAGAACCTGTCAAAAATCGGCGGCAGCTGGGTGACTATATTATCCACTTTCACAAATTCTTCGTATAGTCTGTTGCCGCAATTCTCGCAATACCACTGGAAGCCGTCAAGCTCGTCCGCGTCCCGCTTTCTCTCGATTACAAGCCCTATAGTATTAGCGGGCCTTTGCGGAGAGTGCGGCACGCCTGGCGGGAGGTAAAACATGTCACCTTCTTTTATATGAATATCACGGGGCTTGCCGTCTTCAATTATCTTAACGACAATGTCCCCCTCGACCTGGTAAAAGAACTCGGCCCCTTCGTCATAGTGGTAATCTTTCCGGGCGTTGGGTCCGCCCACTACCATAACTATCAGGTCGCCGTCCACCATGCATTTATTTCCAACAGGCGGTTTTAACAAATGCCTGTTTTCCTCGATCCACTTTTTAAAATTAAATGTTTGCAGCGCCATAAATTAGGCCTCCTGGTGTCTGTCAGACCGCTTACAACCGCCCTGGCGGTCTGCGGGCAGACAGATATTATTTAAAAAATATTCTTGATTAGATTTTCATCCAGCCCTAAATAAGACCATTCATAAAACTCTTTCGTATCTTCAAATGACAGTAATTCAAGACAAGTCGAAATATTACATAATGAATTGCTTCTTAAACCGGCATAATCCCTAAATGAAGAGAATTCCCAATCTTCGAGCTTATCAACCAATCTAGCTTTACATGGATTTTGATGAATGTATCGAAGACAAGTATTTAAGTATGGGATATTTGTCCCCAATGACTTTGCTTTAGTTTTCTTTTGAAAAATACTACCGGTTCTTTCCTCCTGCTTATTTATACCCTGGCTGTAAGAACTCAGGATTAATGCAAACGAACCGATAGCCTTCTTGTTATCCAAAGATTCTTTACTCAAAGCCAGTAAGAGGAAATGATTTGGCATTAAACAATAAGCAAGTAATTCAAAATGAATCAGGAAATGATCTTTTAGTTTATTTAAGAAATATATATAATTTTTATGATTGAAAAAGATCTTATCCCTGTTGTTTCCTCTGTTATAAATATGATAAATTGCGTTGCCGACAAATCTCATAAAACGACTAATTTATAATTCTCAAACCGCAATGGATACCTAAGTTAACCGTCTGCCCGCTTAAAGCGGTCTGAAGGGCATTCGAAGCCTCAATTTCACTTCTTCAAACCGTTCCTTACGTTACTGGCCTGCCAAAGATGCCGCCTTTGATGCGCCGCGTTAATTCTGAACATTATATAAACAGGAAACCTGATCATGTCAGTCGCAGGAGAAGGGATCTTAACCTTGCCGATATTAACCCCATCCGATCTTTTCAGAAGCTCGATGTATTTATCTTTCAAAGCGATAAAGTCATTCACGGCTTTCTCCACAGGAATATTCGATTTAGGAGTCCATTTTCCCGGCGCTTTTAAGCCGCGTTTTACGGGAGGTTCAACATTCTTAATGAATGTTTTAGCAAGCCAGCCCGTCTTGAATGCTCCGTTTGAGACAAGTTTCTTATCCAGCGCCTTATTTATACCTCCTTCGATCTGCGCGGTATAATCAGTATCTGTTACGTTCAGGTGGTCAAGGCATTCGCCGATTGACCAGCCGCCGCCCGACGGGCGTTCATTGAATTGTTCCGTGGTAATTCCGGAAACGAGTTCATTCATAACCCGTTTTGAATCTTCAAACTGTTCAATAAGCTCCGCAAGCTGCGTATTCATTTTTACTTAAGTTATTACTCTTTTACTTCGGCGTTTTTTGGAAGCATGTCAAAGAAATGCCACGCGCTGCAGAAATCGTCTCCCGGACCGAAATATGTTTTTGTAACCCTTGTTATTTTTCCGTCGCTGTGTTTATGAAAAACCGATGCGCCGGGCCAGTAAGAGCCCGTGTCTGTAACGTAACCCATGTCTTTAATGAATTCTGAACCCTGGCCTGAATACATGTTAAATTTCCAGCCGCGCTCAGCCGAAAAAGCTTTTTGCACATCAGGCGCGTCGGGCGAGACAACCGCAAAAGCAGATTTTCGTTCGATGAAATATGAAATGCCGCTGAAACCATCAGCCCATAGGGTGCAATATGAACATGACTTTCCCATATTATGAACAACTATCAGGTTCTTTTTATCGCCGAACATTTCGGAGAGCTTAACATCTCTTCCATCCCTGTCTTTGAAAACATAATCCTGTACATCCATCTTAGCCTGTTTGGACAGAATCTTGTGCATCCTGCCGCGTGTCTTCTTCATATCATTTTCAAGCTCTGCATATTTCTGCTCGAACTTCTGAAGACTGTTCTTCTTTGTCTTTTTGGATTTTTCTTTCTTGCTCATTTTAAATCACTCGGTGCCCCCGTTTCGGGAGCGTTATTAAGAAACAAATACTGAATTTATTGGATTAATTTAAAATATAGATAAGTTATTGATTTTACCATACCAAATAATGTGGTTTTGTGAATTTCGGTAATTTACCAGAACGGTTTTATACAAGTGAACCGGATTAACTGCATGCTGCATCAGACTGGTATTCTCTTTTTTGTCATATTTTTCAACTATTTTCAATAATAATTTTTAAGAACATTTATTAACATTCTATTTAAGTTAGTTCTTTAGGAACGTAACTTTTTAACTTAATTCTAACACGAATATAGGCTTTTAACTCCCTTCTGTTTTTAGTAGATTTGTAACCTTGCATCCCAAAACAATTGAATCTTAACAGTTCTTTTTAACAGGAAATAATATATGCATAAAGAAATTCATAAGTGGTGGAGCTCTAACCTTAACAGAGATATGGAAACTGCGGTTTACGGAACAGGCGGCAGGTACGCACTATTAATGTTCCCAACCGCTGCGGCAGACTACCTTGAATACGAAAGATTCCAGTTGATCGATTCTATTTCACCTTTTATCAACAGCGGAAAGGTAAGAGCGTTTTCTATAAACAGCATTAACAGCGAAAGCTGGCTTAACGACGATGCGCACCCGGAATATAAATCGATCAGGCATACGCAGTTTAACGATTATGTTACAAACGAAGTAGTCCCGTTCATTAAAACCCTGTGCGGCGATTCAGTCGAAATAATCACAACCGGCGCTTCGTTTGGCGCTCTGCACGCTGCAAATTCTTTTTTCCGCAGGCCGGACCTGTTCGCGGGCACTATCGCAATGAGCGGCTCGTACGATCTTAAAGATTATGCAAAAGGATATTTTGACGATAACGTTTACTTTAATTCGCCCGTCGATTATCTTTCAAACCTCAACGACGAAAATATTCTGAACCAGATAAAAAGCAAAAAACATATTTATATTACTACGGGACAGGGCAGTTACGAAAATCCCGAGGCTTCAAAAAATCTTTCCAATGTGCTTAATTCTAAGGGGATAAATCATGAACTTGACCTGTGGGGATATGACATCCCTCATGACTGGCCTTCATGGCGAAAAATGCTTCCGTATTTCCTGGACAGCAAGCTGAACTAACACAGTTTGTTCAGAACAGCTTTACCTTTGTTCTCCTGAACTGAGAGCCGTCAAATATGTCTCCCATTAATATTTCGCCACGCACCTTCAGGTACGGTTCCTTCACTTCTTTTGGAATGTCAAATACTAAAGCCGCCGACTCAGTTTCTCCCGCCGGAGTAAAATGTTTGGTCTTCTGAACAAATAATTTTTCTTTTGCCAGCTCATTCTCCGGTTCGTTCAGGTTCTCATGCTCCTTCCCGTTTTCATCAACAATGTATGCAATGCTGTTTTCCCAGATATGATTCACGCGCTTCGCCCTGTTTTCAACTCTGAAAGTAATTATATAAAATGTACCTCTGGCCTTTATTGCCCCGATCGAATCCGCCATCTCAACGCTTTGAACGGAATATTCAAAATCATCATGATGTATGTTCTGCTTCAGGCCAATCACTTTCTCCTCCTTTGAACATGAGCTGAGAAATAACATTACTATTAGCGAACAGAAGATCCTGATTTTCATGACGTATATTTGAAAGTTAATTAATTTCTGAATTCTTAAAATATTTATAAACCATTCTGTCGGGAATGTTCCATGATAACCATGAGTAACTCTCCTGCTCTTTCATAAAACAATACTTTTTATTCTCAAACCTTTGAGCCGGCGTCCATCTTTGCATCTCGCCTTTATTCTCAAGCAGCTCCCTTTTCTTATCAATCAATGGAAGCACATGGTCGCCCAGCGAAAGAATATAAGAAATATCTACAGCGCTTTTTGAGGGATTTGCAATGTTGTACTCCGCAATAACCATGTCCCAGTTGAAAGAGCTCATTAACAGGAAGACAATGAAAACCGCCCAGGAATTGATCTTCAGTACATTATACGCCGATCTCTTCTGAATAATTTTCATTATCATGGTAACCAGCCCAATCAGTGCAAGTACAAGGTAGACAATAACTCCAATTCTCTTATACGAAAGAGCGTGCATGTAAATTGTGTAATAATAGTCTCTTAACCCCACTGAAAGAGCCATAAAAATGTTCTGAACTATCCATGCGATGGCAAGTATTTTCAGCGTACTGTTTTTTCTGTAAAAATTCAGGTTGCCGCGGAAGAAAAATAACAGAATTACCATTGATAGAATGATGCTGAATATCAAAACATATGTTCCGTGGTGTACATAATTAGCAAGCCCCGATATTTCCGACGGGTCAAAATTCAGCCAAAGGAATTCTATGTCGACTATGTTAAGCCCCATTATAAGCAGGTTCATAAGGACAAGTAAAATTATCCCAATCCTGTGTTCCGTCAGCAACGAGTTCATTTTGGGCCTGAATATCCTCAGCATCGAAATATATCTTTTCCCGTTGTTCAGCCATAAAAGCTTTTGGGAAATATCATGCGATATCCTTTCACTGAAAAGCAGGTCGTACCTTTTGAAGAAACCTATATTTTTGTTATATAATATCCCGGATAGCGCTATAAATCCGAGGAACAGGAAACCGAACCTTAGCGCGGGATAATCTCTGAATATATTGTAAAGAAAATCTCTTATTTGCTCATAGATATTATCTGAATAGAAACTGAACTTCGGGCTTGCCGCGGCATACATAGCATAAAAAGCAAGAAACGCCAGTATTGGTATTACTCCAAGTTTTATCGATGAATAAAGTATTCGCAGAACCCTGTTCGTCTGTTTGGTTTTAATAAATCCTTCAAGTATAGTAACCGGTATCATGAAGTACGATGAAAGGGATGTAAAGAACGAAGCGAAAAGGCTTTTGGTTTCCGGCTGATGAGCATACCCGGCAAAAACCATGAGCCCGGCAATTAGAGTTAACTTACTGAACGCTGAGTTATTAAGCAGAACCATAGCGCTGCAATAAATCGCAGCGCCGAGGGCAATCTTCGCCTTGTTTGACCTCAATGCTCCTTTGTTGATAATTATAATGCAACCAGCCAGCAACATCGAGAATACCACTATGTTCAGCCCCATCTTCTCGCCCCAGAAGAAGAAATTGTAAACCCCCAGCATTATAACCAGCGCCGTAAGCGGTTTATTTATTTTCTTCAGCATATATTCGCCCTTTCATATAGATTTTCTGATCAATTGTTCCAAAGCGTCTAAATGTTCGCTAAATGCCTTCCTCCCTTTCGCGGTAGCCGAGTATGAAGTGTTCGGTTTCCTGCCGATAAATGATTTATTTACTTTAATATATTTACTCTTTTCAAGCGCCGTCATATGGCTTGCCAGGTTTCCGTCTGTGACGTCAAGGGTCTGCTTGAGCGAGTTAAAATCAAGGCGCTCATTAACAACCAAAACCGACATGATCCCAAGCCGCACTTTGCTCTCAAACAGCTTGTTTATATTATCAAGAATATCCTTCATTTCTCATGCCTTAAATACATCACAGCTCCATAAACTATGTTCATCACGCCGAATGCAAGCCCCCAAAACCAAATGACATGATCAAGCAGAAGCAGAGCGGCCAGGCCAATGATGATCTCGGTTACACCCAGCCATTTAAGCTCGCCGAAAGTAAACTTCCCGGCGTTTATCAGCGCAAGTCCGTAAAAAACTATCATCGATGGCAGTACCAGGTAATCGAAATAATTGTATAACAGAATTATGCAGAATAACCCGCCTGTAACCAAAGGGATGAAAAGGTTTATCGTCAGGTTCTTTGCGGCAGGGCCCCAAGCCGGTAGACTCTTCTTTTTAGCTTTTCGGGTTGTAAAATAAATGGCTGTTCCGAACGTTAATACAAGCGCCGCGGTAAACAATATCACGCAGAAGATGATGAAACCCGTCCTCTTTTCAGCTGTAAGATAAACGTTTTTCTGGTAATCTAAATATGCGCCAAGCCTGTAAGAAAGGATGAAAGTGGTAATTAATCCAATAACGCCCGCGCTGATGCCTGAAAGGCCGCTGAGCGATAGGAAGCTAGATGAGCGTTCCATCATCTGGCGTATTTCGTTCAGGTTATTTAAGTGTTCCCGGTTGCTTCCCATAACTTTACATTTAGTTAGAAAGTACTTTGTACTACAAAGTTAATAGGCAAATTATTGAAAGTCAATTGCAAATAATTGAGCAGCCTGAAGCCTATCTTCTGTAGGGGCGGACCTATGTGCCTGCCTGTTGCAGGCAGGTCCGCCCTCCACTGATTTGAAGGGCTCCTAAATAAAAAACCTGACATGTCTTCGGGACGCATCAGGTTTGATTTTACTTACGAACTTATTTTATTTTTTATTCTATATCCAACTTTTTCAGCAGCGCTGTCTCCCTGTCCGCCGGCATCCCTGTTTTTGGTTCCGGCCAACCGAGTGATGAATAATATTCAATGCAGCCTTTGAGGCTGTCCCCAAAGCTATGGAATGATACCGGAAAATCTTTCAGCGCTCTGCTGTAATCAACAACCAGGTCCATGCCGCCAAGCCACACCGGCAGGTCGCTCCAGGCGCCGACTTTATTCTCCTCAAGAAATTCCAATGATGCGTTCACAAATTCAGGGTTCCTGTTCAGCATCCTGCAGGAAGTATCAAGATATTCTCTAATCGATACGGGCTGATGAGTAACAGCGTTGTAAACTTTATTATGCGTTTTCACATCAATGGCCTTTTGTATTAACTGCGCAAAATCATCGCTGTATGTGTTTGTAAACCTGTCTTTTCCGCCGTCAGGCATCAACACCTTATCCTGTTTTTCAACTTTGTACAGCCAGTAATAGAAACGGTCAGTGTAATCGTATCTTCCGTATATAAGGCCCGGCCGGAAAATTATCGCATCAAGCGCGCTATCGGCAAGCAGTATTCTCTCACATTCGGCCTTTTTCTGCCCGTATGTCGCCATTACATCAGGGTCCTTCCTCTGCTCAGGCGTGCAGTCCAGGGTTTTGTCGTCTTCCTTTACGGGGGATTTCCAGAATGAAGGGTCATCCATCGGGTAAACGCTTACAGTCGAAACGAATATATATCTACCGGCTTTCCCTTTAAGCAGTCCCGTGATCGTATCAAGGTTATCGGGCATCATGCAGCTGAAATCAATTACGGTATCCCAGCTTTCGCCGGCTATCTGCCGGATGTCTCCAGTAAGCCTGTCCCCGGTTATCTTCTTTATATCCGGAAACAGATCCGGGTTTCTTTTGCCGCGGTTGAATAATGTTACCCGGTTATCGGTCTTAACCAGGTTCTCTGTGAGAATTCTTCCGACAAAACCTGTACCGCCTAAAATTAATATCTTTTTCATACGCGATAATGCGGAAAATTAAAGTTAAAAAAAACAATTTTATGAAATACTAATTGAAAACAAAGGGCTGAGAGCGGTAAATCCTTAGAGCCCGGAGAACTTAATCGTTGGTTTCGAAATCAAGTTCTTCCAGTTCATGCAGCAAATTGCGCGCCTTGAAAAGATCGTCGGCCAATACCATGATTTCAGATGCGCCGTTGGAGCTGGATAAAGTAAAATTAATACCGGCTTCTTCAAGAATGGATTTTGCCACTGTTAAAACAGCCTTATTTGAAGATGACAAAGCCGCCTGAAATTTGTTTTTTGAATTAGTCATGTATGTATACTCCGGCGTGGTTTCGTAATTCACTGTCAATTATAAAATTACTAAGAATTAAATTGTTGTGTTTATTGCACCTAAAATAGTATTATTAAATATGGTTGGGAATACCCGAAAACTGGTAGAAAAAATTGGCAAAATCAGCCCTATTTCGGCTTTTCGGCCTTTCTTTCTTCCATGTACTTTGCCACCTCTTTTTTGGCCCCTTCCGATGAACCGCTAAGAGATTCAATTATTCTAAGCCGGTCCCCTTCTGTCCGGTTTTGACTCAATTTGAATTTACCTTCCAGGTTAGTAATTGCAATCTCAAAAGCTACAATTCCATTTAGAAGCCGGGTGCGGTAATCATCGGGTAAGGTCTTCCACTGTGCCGTGTATGAGGGATCAAAATGTTCAAACGAGAGTTCCAGAATCGCAATCCTTTGTTCTATCGATTCCAGTATTTTGGGAACGCCGTAAGCATGCACCGCTATATAATTCCAGGTAGGAACGCTTACTTTATCCTCATATAGCTCAGGCGATATATACGAATGTGGTTCCTGAAAAATAACAAGCGCTTCTTCGTTATCTTTAAAATTGGGCTATTGCGGATTTGCCTTTGCCATGTGAGCTTTCAATATAATATTCGAACTATCTTCTGTAATCACAAACGGCAAATGAGTTGCCCACGGCCTCCCCTTCGAATAATTTATGAGCGCGCCAAAATTATGTTCGCGCATAAACTTTACAAGCTCTTTGCAGTCTTTTTCTTCAAAGTGTTTTGGAATGTACATTTTATCCCTGTCCCGCTCAGGCGGGAATCTCATAATTTAGAATAGTTCTATTGAACGCTGATGCCGCAAGTATACGCGATAGACTGCGAAGCCTCAGAGCGTTTTTGCCATGATAACGCTCCTGTAATTTGCTGAACTCCATTGCCAGTATTGCGCGAACTTATAACCCTTCTTTTTGTAATAATCGATAAGATGTATAGCTTTCTCAGATGTATCCAGCGCCATTTCTTTCTTACCCTCTTTGCGGGCGCAATCTTCAATATGGCTCAGCAGAGCGCTTCCAATCCCGCAGGCCTGCAATTCGGGTTCCACGGCAAACTTGCCGAATACTCCAACGGTTTGTTTCTTATAAAACGGCGGGGCATCTTTCCACATACTCTGGTAATAAAGTATAGACCCTATCATTTTACCATCTTTAACCGCTAAATAACAATCTCCTCTTTCCAGGTTCTTCCTCGTGGTCTCAGCGCTCTGATATGTCGCCACAAATTTCAATCCCATATCCGCAAGCCTCTTATATGCGCGGTGAAGGAGTCCGGTCAACTCTTCGTACGAATCGACCCGGTCAAACTTACGTATTACAATATCGCTCACATTCATTTCTCAAAACAAACACTCAGGATTATAATTTTAAATCTTGCACCCTCAAATCCACAAACCTGAACGATTTCCCGTCAAACAATCCTCTATCGCTCAGCTTAAGCTGCGGAATCACCAGCAGGGCCATAAAAGAAAGCGTCATAAACGGGGCATGCAGACTTGTCCCAAGCTCTTTTGCTTTCTTATCTATCAATGTATATTTTTCAGCTACGGCGTAACCATCTTCATTCGACATAATGCCCGCAACAGGCAGCGCCTGCGTTTCGGTGTTGCCATCGTGTGAAACTGATATTCCGCCCTTTGCTTCAATTATAGCGTTCACCGCGCTGCAGATATCTTCATCTGTAACGCCGACCGCGATTATGTTATGCGAATCATGAGCCACGCATGAAGCTATAGCGCCTTTGCGGAGCCCAAAGTTCTTAATGAACCCAATCGCCGGTTTGCCGTTTGAATAACGTTCTATCACAGCCAGCTTAAGCATATCATGTTCAACATCTGAAACAATGAATCCGTTTTCTATTTTGGCGGTCATGTGAAGCTCGTTCGTAATAAGCTGCCCGTCAAGCGCTTCGATTACGCGCGCTTTGCCGTTGCTGCCGCCGGCGCTCACTCTGAAGTCCTCCGGTTTCTTCTTCGATGTATTGAAATTATTCACTATTTCCGCTTCAGTTCTTAGTATCAGCGACTTCCCGCTTACCGCCGCAATGTTACCGTCAATATAAGTCTGCATAATGTCAAAATCCCTAAGGTTGTTTACAACGATAAAATCAGCCGGGTCGCCTGCCTGCAGCAATCCGACGTTAAGTCCGAAGTGCTTAACCGGATTTACGCAGGCCGCCTGCAAAACGTCAAAAAGGTCGTATCCAAGAGCCACAGATCTCGTTACAAGCTGGTTTATATGGCCCGCAACCAGATCATTCGGATGCTTGTCGTCGCTGCAGAACATCACCATGTCATTGTTGTCCTTAATAAGCGTATGAAGCGCATCATAATTCTTAGCGGCCGAGCCTTCGCGGATAAGTATTTTCATCCCGTATTTCAGTTTATCCAGCGCTTCATCCAGAGTGAAGCATTCATGGTCGGTCGAGATTCCCGCTCCAATATATTTTTTAGCGTCATTGCCGCGCATACCCGGCGCATGGCCGTCGACGGGCCTGTTAAGAGAATGCGCTATATTAATTTTTTCCATCACCATCGGGTCGTTATACAAAACGCCCGGGTAATTCATCATTTCGCTGAGGTATTTCAGCCCGTCTTTTTCAAATAGCTCGCGTATATCATCTGCTGTAATTTCTGCCCCTGCTGTTTCAAAAGTCGTTGCGGGCACGCATGATGACGCGCCGAAATAGAATTTAAAAGGAACCTTTTTGCCGTTTTCTATCATGTATCTTATTCCCGCCATACCCAGCACGTTGGCTATTTCATGCGGGTCAGATACCGTCGCGACCGTGCCATGCGTAACCGCAAGACGTGCAAATTCAGACGGTACGAGCATCGAGCTTTCCACATGAACATGTGCGTCAACAAAACCCGGCATGATAAGCGTCTCAAAAATTTCATCCGAGCGTTCAATCTTTTCGATTGTCGAATCGGTAACAATTATCGAACCAGGATATATCTCCCGCTTTAAAACATCTACTATATTTCCAGAAATTGTGAATGTATGAGGCATTTTACACATCCCCGTGAAAACGGGGATCCCTTTTTTCTAATTTACTTAGTTTAACTGAGTTGTGAAAGGAAAAAGTATAGGCGAATCCATATCGCGTGGCGCTGCAGGCGCTGCGTAAGCCAGAAACTGGTCATATATAATTATATAATAAGAGTTGTTAGGTCGCTCATTTCAGCAAAATCATTCTCTTTGTCTCGCTATATTCCCCCGCCGTTAGCTTATATAAATATACCCCGCTGGAATAATTCGCTGCATTCCACGATACTCGATATGTACCCGGATTCAGCTTACCATTTACAAGCATTGTAACCTCGTTGCCTGATAAATCATAGATTACCAATTTCACGTTTGACGTCTGCCGTTTCACGTCTGCCGGCACATCAAATTCTATATTCGTTGCCGGGTTAAACGGATTTGGATAATTCTGTTTCAGGCTGTAACTCTTCGGAACTGCGCCGCTTACCGGTTCAACAAATGTAACTCCGCCGTTAGTTGTATGAAGCACATGCCCAAACCACGTTGAAATATAACCTGTATTAGCAGAGGTGAACCACACCCCGGTAAGTATATCGGTTACGGGAGATGCCTGCTGGCTCCAGGTCGAGCCCGCGTCGGTTGTTTTCAAAATTGTTCCGTTCCAGCCGCAGGCAAATCCGGTATTGGCGTCAACAAAATATTCGCCCATCAGCGTTTCGCTCGGGCCAATCACGTTCGCGCTCCAGCTTGCGCCAGCATTTGTGGTCTTAATAAATCTGTATGCGCTTGTCACGCCATATCCTGTCTGGTCGTCAATAAACTGCAATTGGTTCACGTCCTCAAAATTCACAAGCGAAATTGTAAGCGGGTTCCAGCTCGCCCCCGCATTAGTAGTTTTTTCAATTATAACCGACCCGAAACATACCCTGTATTCTCATTCCTGAAGCAAACGCATGAGAACAGATTCTGCACCCCCGGCGCCAATTGTAGCCATGTAGCGCCCGCATTGGTGGTTTTTATTATATGGCCGTAGCTTCCCGCGGCATAACCGGTGAATGAATTAACAAACTGCAGTCCCCAAAACTGAACCGAGTCGCCTGTATTAAGCGATAACCAGTTCTGCCCGCCGTTCACAGTCTTCAAAATATGCCCGTCGTTCCCGCTTATGTAAACCGTATCAGGATGAACTATCCAGATGGCCATAAATCTTTCGCCGGTATAGCCCGCGTTCTGGTCGGTCCACGTTGCCCCGCCGTTTGTAGTCTTGTGAATTTCCATCATCGAGCCTCCGTAAACCGGCGCCGTTGTGTAGCCAGTATTAGCGTCATAAAAGCGAATTGCCTGCAGCGATTGCGCCGGACTGAATGTATACTGCGATACCCCCCCTGCGCAAAAACTGCCTGCGAAAGAATAATTGCAGCGAAAAATCCGGAGAATATAGAATAAATTGTAATTCTGTTTTTCATTAGTTCAGGATAGATTTTCTTAAAATAAGAATTATGTAACTTTGTTTGAAACCAAAAATAGGCGCTATGTTTAATGAATTGTTTACTTATTCTAAATAACATATTTTTAAGCAGGTTATGACTGCATTTGAAAACATACCTGATATTCTCATAAACTTCGTTATAACGCTGCTTCTGGCGCTGCTGATAGGGTTTGAGCAGAGAAAGCTTGGCGAGAAAGAAGATACATCAATTGTGTCAGCGTTTGGCACAGACAGAACTTTTACGTTTATTGGAATTCTGGGCTTCATATTGTTTCTGCTGGATGAAAAGGGATTTGTTCCGTTTACCGCCGGCGCCATAATCCTTGCGATCCTGCTCGGCATATATTATTTCTTTAAGATACAACTTGCCAAATCATTCGGTCTCACAAGCATTATTGCAGCATTTATTACGTATTCGCTTGGGCCGGTTGTAATAACCCAGCCGCGATGGCTCACAATACTTATAGCAGTTTCAGTGCTTTTACTTACAGAACGCAAAAGCTATTTCATCCGGATTTCAAAACGCATAGATATAAACGAGTTCTCTACTCTTGCAAAGTTCCTGATAATTGCGGGCGTTGTATTGCCAATAGTTCCGAAAGAACCGCCAATTCCTGTGATCGGTATTTCTGCTTACGATATTTGGTTCACAATAGTTATAGTGTCCGCAATTTCATACCTCGCATACCTCCTTCAGAAATTTGTTTTTCGTAGATCAGGTATCCTGCTTTCTGGTATTCTGGGCGGCTTGTACAGCAGCACCGCCCTCACCGTAATCCTTGGAAGAAGAAGCAAAGAAACAAACTCTGGCACAAACATTTACGCGGCTTCAATTGTTGGCGCTACGGCTATGATGTATCTAAGGATATTAATACTAATGCTAATTTTTAATATGGCGCTTGCGCAAAAGCTTCTCCCGTATCTTGGAGTGCTGATAGCGGCTTCGTTAATTACGGGCGCCGTTATTTATTACTTCAAAAACCCGAAAGTCCAAACCCCGGATGCTATTGAAGGCGATGACTCAAACCCACTTGAGCTTAAGATTGCTTCTGTGTTCGCAGTACTTTTCGTTTTCTTCAGTTTCGTTACGCATTACACGATCCAGCAATACGGCGGGATGGGGCTCAATGTGCTCTCTTACCTGGTTGGATTTACAGATATTGACCCGTTCCTATTGAACCTGTTCCAGGGGAAATATACCATTGGTATAGATGCCGTTGCAAAGGCGGCGCTTCAGGCGATTATTTCAAATAATATTCTCAAGTCTCTTTATATCTATGCGCTGGCGGATAAACGTACAAAAAAACTCTCCATTTCAGGGCTTGCAGTAATAACTATTATCAATATTATCTTCGCTTTGCTGATATAGGGAAGCGAATGCCTTTGCTTGTTTATGTTCCGCTTTATCGGACTCTTACCTGCAGTTTCTAACTATTATTTTTTGAATCTCAAATCAAAAATCTCAATTCTCAAATTATCGCAGCCTGCAGCTTTGTTCTATTTCTCCGCGGGCTCAACAAACGTTCTCTTCGTAAATTCCTGATCAAGGAACAGCATTCCTTCGCCTTTTCCGGCCACAAGCTTAACTTTGCCCAGAGCCTTGGTGGCCGATGACTCTTCTTCAACCTGTTCATCTACGTACCACTTCAGAAAACTGTTCACTGCATGGTCATTTTCTTTTATGGCGACATCCATCAGATCATTTATCATTTTTGTCACTGTCTTTTCATGATCAAGCGCGCTTTCAAAGACTTCAATCGCCGATTTAAAATCAACTGTAGGGGCTTTTATCGCTTTCAAAGCTACTTTGCCGCCTTTATTCAGAATAAAATTATATATCTTCATCGCGTGAAAATGCTCTTCCTTTGCCTGCACGTGAAAATAATTAGCCATCCCGTCAAGGTCAATTGAATGGAAATATGCCGCCATCGAGATGTATTCATATTCAGAATAAAACTCGCTGTTCATCTGGCTGTTCAGCGCTTCGTTAAGATTCTTCGATATCATGTTGTTCCCTTCCCTTTGATTAATATTGAGTTCGTAAAATTATGAATAATTAGATTAGGTAAAAATGGCAAAGGATTATGTATTTAATCTAACCTTTTGCTTTCTGCCTTTTGCCTTTTCAAATCTCAATTCTCCCCTTTTCCCCTGAATTTCTGCAGAAGTCTGCGGTCTTTTTTTGTGGGCCGCCCCGACTCTCCAAATTTGCTTTGGTATGAAACAAATTTGCCAACCAGCGCTTTTTCTTTTTCTTCCTGAGGGGTAACATCCAAGGCATATTTTTCAACAAGTTTCGCCGCCACGCGCTTTTGAAGCAGGTCAATCACCTTGAACGAACGCTTCACATATCCCTGCTGAACGATTATTACTTCGCCTATTTTTACCGGGTGAGAAGGCTTTATCCTTTCGTTATTAATTTTGACCTTGCCGCCTTCGCATGCATCGCTTGCAAGCGTCCTTGATTTAAACGCCCTAATGCACCAAAGATATTTATCCACGCGGAGCTTGACTGATGTTTCCATTTACAAATCTAACAAAACCAGAAAAGTTTGCAAATGATAGATAAAAACCAAAAGTAATGAAAGGGATTTTGAAGTATCTCTTGTTTTGACCGTCCTCTTAAAAATTGGCGTTGAAAAATCGACTGCATGAAGCGTAACCAAAAAATCTGTTTGAGAGTCGCCCCAGCGACTCGAGTTCATTTTTTGGTAGCGGAACGAGGTCGATTTTAGCCAATTTTTAAGCAGACTTGACTTTTTTGGTTCTTTTTGTGTCAAGACAAAAAGAACTTAACTTAATTATGAGAAATTAAAATGAAATTGTTATGGAAGAGAAGAAATTCGGAATTATTTTCTTAATAACAGTTAGATCTGAAACTGTATTTTTCATAAATTACTAATCGGGACATCCCCTAATACAAATTATCCGTCTCGGTCGCCTTCATTATCACATCATAAATATCAAGCATTATCTCAGTCGGAATGTTTTCCTTCATTGGGCCGTCTTTTATGTACTCTTCATACGATTGCACCGCAGCAAGCACCGGCGCATTATGCGCATTGCGGAATGTGAACCATTTCAGCGCTCCTTCGTTAGTACATACCCCCTCATAGCCTATTTCGCTTTCGTTCCATTTCCAAAGGCGGTTATTCGGGATTTTGGATTTATCTATTACAATGTCCATGAAGTATAACTAAGACTCTATTTAAGATTGTCATTATAAAAATTCAGGACATTTTCTGCAGCATCCTTGGTCGCCTCTGGGTCATGCTTGGGGTTGCTGGGATTAGCGAACGCATGAACGGCATCATACTCTTTAACCATGATCTGCTTTCCCAGGCTCTTCATATTTTCTTCGAACTTATTTACGATTTCCGGCGTAATGTGGTCGTCCTTCTTGCCGAAGATCCCGAGCACAGGAGCCTGCAGCTTTGCAAGCCTGTCAAGGTTTTCTTCCGGCATCCCGTAGTACATCACGCAGGCTTTGCACCGGTCTTCAAGCATTATGGCTGCCTGTAATGACCATGCGCCGCCGTAACACCATCCAAGCGTGCCGAATACAGCCCCCGGGCCCGCATAATCTATTGCGCCTTTTATAATATTTAATGCGTGTGCGTTATCAACGCCCTTCATATATTTCACGGCTTCATCGGGCGTAGTTGCCACATTGCCGTCGTACAGATCCACCGCCAGTACGTTTGCGCCTGTCTTCGAGCTCCAGTTATCCGCTTCCTGTTTGATATAATCGTTAAGGCCCCACCATTCATGAAAAACAAGGATCCATTTGTTTGTAGCATTGTCAGCTTTTACCTCGTAGGCGTTCGCTGTTTTGCCATCGCTTGCGTTAAAAGTTATCATCTTCCCCTTGCCGTCAAGCAGAATAAAAGGAACAGGCGTGGGATGAGAGTCCCTGAAACTCTTATCATCTGCAAACAAAGCCATCTTGGTAGGCGCTGATGTTTCGGTGCAGCATGAATGCATGCTCTGCGAGAACCCGGCCGCCGCGGAGGCGAACATTACAATTAAAATTATCGTTCTCATAACGGAAATTCTTTTAAAATTAAAAAATCAATTCGTTAATATAACAAAAAATTATTTTTTATTGAACATTCGCAAAAAAAGTCCTCAGAATAAGCAACATCTGTTATTTTTGTGATTTGTCATTTAATTTGGTCCTTATCTCTTCCGTCATTTTCTCAAATCCTGGTTTGCCGAGCAGTGCAAACATATTTTTCTTATACGCCTCCACTCCGGGCTGGTCAAACGGGTTGACTCCGAGTAAATAACCGCTCACACCGCATGCTCTTTCGAAAAAATATATAAGCTGCCCCAGATTATGCTCGTCAACGCGCGGAATTGAAACAGAAATATTCGGAACGCCGCCTTCTACATGAGCAATCATAGTTCCAAGCTCCGCCATTTTATTTACTTCGCCAAGCCGCTTGCCCGCTATGTAGTTCAGTTCATCAAGGTTCGCGGGGTCTGATTCAATTGAAAGTGTGTGATTCGGGCTTTCAACATTTATCACCGTTTCAAAAATATTCCTTGTCCCCTGCTGTATCCATTGCCCCATCGAATGAAGGTCGGTTGTAAAACCAACGCCGGCGGGGAAAATCCCTTTGTTTTCTTTGCCTTCGCTCTCGCCATAAAGCTGTTTCCACCATTCTATAAAATAGTTCAGGTTCGGCGTGAAGCTGACCAGAATTTCAATAGCCTTCCCTTTCTGATATAGCGCATTCCGGGCGGCTGCATATAAATTCGACGGATTGTTATCCAGTCCTTTATTTGACGCGGTTAATTCCTCTGTTTCGCGGGCGCCGCCAATGAGCTTGTTAATATCAAACCCCGCCGCAGCGATCGGCAGCAGGCCAACTGGCGTCAATACGGAATACCTTCCTCCAACATCATCCGGAATTACAAAAGTTTCATAACCTTCGGCATCCGCCAGCTTTTTTAAGGCGCCTTTTGCGCGGTCGGTAACCGCCGCAATTCTTCTTTTGGAATTCTCTTTCCCGTATTTCTTTTCTAAATGATCTTTAAGTAACCTAAAAGCAACCGCGGGCTCGGTTGTTGTACCGGATTTAGAGATCACAATCACCGAATAATCTTTCTCATCTAATATACCAAGCAGATCGGCATGATAATCCTCTCCTAAATTATTACCCGCACAAATTACGAGGGGAAAGCCTCTCTTAGTTCTGCCCAGTAATGAATTAAAGTTACCGCTGAGCGCATCTATAACCGCCCTTGCGCCAAGATATGAGCCGCCTATGCCGATTACAATTATGAGCTCAGAAATTGCCGCAAACTTTTTAGCGCACTCTTCAATTTTCCCGATCTCTTTAATGTCGATCTCTGACGGGAGGTTTATCCAACCCAGATAATCGCTTCCTTTTCCGGATTTATTGTAAAGCATGTCTTCCGACTGCCGGACTCTTGCATCAAGCGAGTAAACTTCATCTCTGGTTACAAAATCAAAAATTTTATCTATGTTTAATTTTATCATGACATTATTTTATCTAAATAAAAATCTTCTAATCCGAATTCGGACTTTATATTTTCAATCTCCATTTGTTTGATCATTTTTACATCTTCATCAGCCTTGGTTTTAACCGCCGTTATCATGATGTTCTTGCCCGTATGTTCCTGCGATATAAACTCAAATACCTTGGTTTTATACCCTGCTGATTCAAGCTCCAAAGCCCTGAGCCCATCCGTAATAAAAGATGAAATATGTTCTTCAATAATTCCATGATGAAAAATGCTCTTCAGATTTCCCGGAACCTTAATTCTGCCGCGAACATATTTCTGGCAGCATGGCGCCAAAATAATGATTTCCGCTTCAGATTCAATAGCCTTCACGATTGCGTCATCAGTCGCAGTATCGCACGCATGAAGCGCAACAACTATATCTGCTTTTTCAGCCGGGTGACTTGTTATAGTTCCGCTTGTAAATGTTAAGCCTTCAAAACCGCAATCGCCCGCTATTTTATTAGAAAGCTCAACAAGCTCATTGCGCAGCTCAATTCCGGTTACGCTTACATTTTTGCCGAGCTTATTTTTAAGATAATCGTAAATAGCAAACGTGAGATAACTCTTACCCGATCCAAAATCAACTATGTTTATATCTTCGCTGGTTGCAATATGCGATTCTCTGAATAATGAATCAACTATCTCGATAAATTTATCTATCTGCCTGAACTTGTAATATTTGTCGTTCTTCACTTCTCCTTTGTGATTAGTAATGCCAAGCGCTTCCATGTACTTGGACTTATTACTGATAAACCGCGGCTTTAATCTGTTCTGCCCGGTTATCTGAACCCTCGTAAAAGTGGGCTTCCTTGCATACATCCGCGGCTCGCGTTTCTTGTTGTATTCTATTATTGTATCATTGCTTGTGGTATACAGCGCGCCGTAGAGAAAATCTTTTCCGAGATGGTCCTCAATTATTCCCTTCGAAATCTCGAAATCATGATTCTTAAAAATATCTTTCGTCTTATACTTATACCTGAACGAATACATCACTTCATCCTGTATAATAACAGGTTCAACATATAGATTTTCAAGCTCCTCTTCTTTCCCTCTGTATTTACCAAGCGTAAACCTAACGAATCCGTTTTCGATTATACTTAATCTTAATTTCTCCATTATATCGCTTTTTTCTTTTGAGTCTCCGGGCATGATTTTATTTTCCCTTATTTTTCCAATCCTTAATTCTTAATTCTCAATTCGTAATTCTTAATTCGTAATTCTTAATTCTTAATTCTGAATTCTTAATTCGTAATTCTTAATTCTTTTTAACTCCTGTCACCATACAATATGAAAAGCTCCTTCGGTACATTCCAAGCGCCAGGCCCAGAAAGCATGATTTCAAATGTCCCAGCCTGACAGCATTTAACTTTTCACCCTGAAACGCTTTCTTAATTAAAAAGCTAACTACCGCAAACGGCGCGTGCAGCGCTGTGGGAGCTATCCGGAATGAAAGATCTTTGACTTCAATGTTATCTCCGCCGCAATTTTTGATCTTTTCTGTAAACATCCCGACAAGCGGAAACGATGGCAGAGCCCAACCTTTAATTATGGAATTGTAACAATATCGGAGTACTGGCCCGAATTTCTTTGGTTCTCTCTTTAAGAAACCATCTACAATTACAAATCGTTTCCCGGGTTTTAAGACGCGTATCATTTCTTCAACAAACGCGGCTTTATCGAATCCCTCCGTATGACAGCAGCTTTCCAAAGCATACACGGCGTCGGCTGAGTTATCCCCATAAGGAAGTTTTGTATAATCGCCCAGGGTCAACTCTATATTGCCATCGATGCCTGCCTCTTTGTTCATCCTTTCAGCCTCATGTATTTGCCACTCAACTATTGTTATGCCCTTTATCTTTTTTTGGGGGTATCTCTTCGCAAATGTTCTGATCGGAGCGGCAAGGCCGCAGCCTAAATCGTAAATCAATATATCATGATCGGTAAGCTGCAGATTTTCGAAGACTTTCCTGTTCATTTCATCAAGCATCGGCTCGCGCCTGAAAGGGTTCAGCCACAACCGGTAGTACCCAAAATGCATATTCAGCTCGCGGCTCCAGTGACGGTAGTCAAGCCCGGTATCCTCGTAGTAGGTTACAACTTCCTGTATGTGATTATCGGCTCTGCTGATAAGTTATTCTTTTATCGCTTTAACCGAAAACATCATCGGCAATTTATCTTCAAGCCCTTCTATTTCCCAATGCCCGTGTTCGCGCTTTACGGCTTTGTTGAAGCAGTTGTAAACGCTCAGCGGATATTCTTCGAAAGATTCCAATTTAAGTCCGTGTTTCATCAATGAGCTGATAATTTCGCTCAGTGAATGACACCACTCGCATGAGAGATGCCTGAATTCAGAATCCCATTCTGCATAAGTGCCCAACTGCTCTTCGATTATCGGACCGCGGTCAAAGTAAGAGTAAATTATCTTTTCATAATTCTTATCAAACATCCAGAGAAATGGATGAAACTCAACCATATAAAAAGTCCCGCCTGGGTTCAGGAAATGCGAGATTATTTCTGCCCACTTATCAAGGTCAGGAAGCCAACCGATAATACCGTATGATGCAAATACAATATCGAACTTCTTACCAGAAACATTTTTCAAATCGTATATATCAGAACAGATAAATTCCGCGTCAAGCCCAAGCTCGTCATTCAGCGATCTTGCGTACTCAATCGCTTTATCGGATAGATCAATCCCCGTTACTTTAGCGCCAAGCCGCGCCCATGAAAGCGAATCCAATCCAAAATGACACTGCAAATGCAGGAGTGATTTTCCTTTAACTTCGCCAAGAGCCTCGAGCTCAATGTAGTTCAGGCTTGATTTCCCTTTTTTGAAGTTTTCAACGTCGTAAAAATCAGATTTGACGTGAATTTCAGTCTTGCCGTTCCACAGGCTCCGGTTTATTTCAGCATAATCTATGTCAGACATAACAGGTTTTTTCTCAACATAAAAAACCCGGCGCACTTAAAAAACTCAATTAACTTTCACTAACCCTGCAACTTCCTTCGCTCTTTTTCTCAGAATATCCATATCTGCTTCTAATTCATCGTGAGCCAATGCAACGCCCATACGCCTGTACATTCTTGTATTCGGCTTCCCGAATATTCTAAGGTCTGTCTTGTTGAACTTTACAGCTTCCTCAATCCCTGTATAAACCGGCTGATTGGGACTATCGTCATGCGCAAGTATTACCGCGCTTGCGCCCGCCCTTTCAAGAATTACCTCTTCGATCGGCAGTCCTAACACCGCCCTTAGATGAAGTTCAAACTCGTTAAAATTCTGTGTTCCCGCAAGCGTTACCATGCCAGTATCATGAGGCCTTGGGGAAAGTTCAGAAAAATACACACCGCTTCCGGTCAAAAAGAACTCGACTCCCCATATCCCGTATCCTGTCAAAGCGCCCGTGACCTTCTTCGCCATCTCTTCGGCTTCTTCAAGCGATTCATCGTTTATATTGGCGGGCTGCCAGCTTTCCATATAATCGCCGCGCTCCTGCCTGTGCCCTATCGGCGGACAATATAGCGTCACGCCGTTCTTCTGGGTTACCGTCAACAGCGTAATTTCTATATAAAAATCTATGAACTCTTCTATAATCACTTCCTTATGGTCGCCCCGCGCTTTTGTGAATGCATATTCCCACGATTTGTTTATATCTCCTTCCGACATTACGAGCGATTGCCCTTTGCCCGAAGACGACATCAACGGCTTAACAACGCATGGCATCTTAATTTCTTTAATTGCTTTCCTGAAATCATCGATGTTATCGGCATACCTGTACTTAGCGGTTTTCAATCCAAGTTCTTTTGATGCAAGGTCGCGGATGGCTTTCCGGTTCATAGTAAAATTAGCGGCTCTTGCGCTCGGCACAACCTGGATTCCCTGCTTCTCGTAATCGTAAAGCCTCTCGGTC
This sequence comes from uncultured Ignavibacteria bacterium, assembly GCA_963816535.1. Taxonomy (GTDB): domain Bacteria; phylum Bacteroidota; class Ignavibacteria; order Tepidaquicellales; family OLB5; genus CAWFKW01. The sequence goes on from CAWFKW010000003.1 coordinate 973,290, forward strand.
CTGATGGCCTCAATTTCGGGGACAATGATATCCGGCTTGTGTTTCGCTATAACCCCATCCAGCTGAACGCCGTCAAGCATGCTTATCACTTCGCGCTCATCGGCAACCTGCTGCGCCGGAGCGTTATTGTATGAATCAACCGCAACAACATACTGACCAAGCCTTTTGGCGGCTATTACAAATTCTTTACCCAGCTCTCCGGAACCGAGAAGTAAAATTTTTTTTGTCATCTTTTTCTTAAACTTCCGCGCAAGCCTTCCTGCTGCAGTCAGGCTGGGATTTAATTTTGTGTAAATGCCGCCCTTCACGCCTTGCCAGCTTCAGCGGCTGTATTGTTTCAAAATTCGTTTTTTGATATTGTTCCGAATTTCGGTTTTCTTAATCAGAAATTGTTTTTCTCGTATTTCGCTATCAGCTTTCTTACCGGGGCGTTATCGGCATAAACCCTCCATTTTTGGATGAGCCCGTCTTTAACAACCGCCGTCCACGATGCAGGGATTTCAAATTTGTTCTCGTGCATTATTTTCCCGTCGGCGGCAAGCGTTCCTTTCGCATACCCGAATAACGCAATTTTCCCGCTCTTGCCGATAATCTCATTGATGTGAATCTCATAATCAGGGAAAAACGAAAGCAGAACGTCCCACGCCATTTTCATATTGCTCCGGCCGTGGATATTTATTCCCAGCGAATCAACAAACTCATGGTCGTCGGTCATCATCCTAAGCATTCCGTCAACATCATGGGCGTTGATTTTCTTGACATATTCTTTAACAATTCCCTCGGCCCCGGCTGAGTTTAATGCCGCCGGTTCCTGTTTATGTTTCCCCTGTTTTGATGTTTCCCCAATATAAAATGATTTGAGTTCTTTTTCCGTCACCCTGAAACCTGATTTTTTTACCATAAAAGCTTTTCGGCCTTCAACCGAGTTTATTACTTTTTTCAGCTCTGTCCCATGATAATGAAGCGCAACGCCGTCCTGCACGCCGTAACCGTCAGATATAACGCCGCCTGAGATCATTTTGCGGTAAGCAATTCTGAGCTCATTCCTTGCGTCATAATGCGGGCAGAAGCTTCCTTCAAGAAGACCCAGGCAGCTTATGCGGCGCCAAATATCGTCTTTGGGATTTGTAAAACCGTCTTCGTACCAGCATATCGCCCCCGCGCTCATACCGGAAAGAACTATCCCCTGCTTCCATGCTTTTTTGATTATCTTATCCATGCCGCATTTGCGCCATACCTGCATCAGGAATTTAGCGCTTCCTCCCCCCACAAACACCGCGTCCTGGTTCAAAACGATCTGTTCCAGTCTTTTGTATGAATAAGTTTTTTTGCTGAGAGAAAGATGCACGGGCGTGCAGTTTAATTTTTTGTATGAACGGTAAAACTTAGCGATGTAATCTTCATGGTCGCCCCCCGCGGTGGGCAAGAATAATATCTTTGGTTTAGTCTTATTTGTTTGGGCAAGGATATACTCATCCAAAGCTAAGTTATCAGGCATATCTGAGAATCCGCCGCCGCCCAGCGCGATAATTTGCCCGTTGAATTCTTTTTCAACCCGTCTCTTTAACTTAGTAGATATCTTTTTTGATATTTGTGAAATTGTTTTCAGCATAAGCGACAATTATCGTGAAAATAATTACAAATTACTAATTACAAATTACTAAAGAGAAATATTCGATATCGTTTTCTATTATTATATTATTTGCCGTTTAAATTTATTATTTACTATACGGTATTTGTAATAGTTATTAGTCTTTAGTAATTAGTAATTAAATGTGTTAGTTTCGTAATAATTATTGATTAATTATTAGCTTGGATAGCAAAGTAAAAGGTTGGGTATTATACGACGGCGCGTGCGGATTCTGCAGCTGGTGGATACCGTTCTGGAAAAAAACCATAAATAAAACAGGATACGATATCGCCCCTCTTCAGGCAAAATGGGTTAGGGAAAAGCTGAATCTTCCCGAAGAACTCTTAAACCGTGATATCGTTTTGCTGAGACACGACGGCTCCAAGCTTGTTGGAGCCGATGCCTACATATTCGGGATGAAGACTGTCTGGTGGTCAAGTCCCGCAGGGTATCTGCTCGGCTTTCCGGGGTTTAAACAACTAACATGGCTTTTTTACAAAATCTTCAACCGCAACCGGTTCTTTGTTTCAAAATTATGCCGGCTCAGCCCTGAAATTAATTTGCAGCATTAAGGTCCGGACATCCGTGCTTGTTTCCGTTTTATTCAATTTAATTTAAAATTGAAATACGCTAAATTAATCTTATCGAAAAAATCTATTATTTCATTTTATCCTGCTTCCCTCCTGAGCGCCGCATTGCGGTACGAAATCCCGCATCAGCGGGATCCGGAAAATCTCCAGAGGCAACAGGGTGAAGGATATAAATGAGCGAACAGAACAACTATAATATTAATCTAGATATAAAATTCGGACACCAGGAATTAATTGATATTTCCACGATTGTAAATTCCGTTACGGAACTATGGTCAAACCGTACGCTGACTAAAGTCAATGATAGCGTGGTGAGGCTCGGTATTGTAGAAGGCGAATTCCACTGGCACAAACATGACAGCGATGATGAATTCTTTTATGTTGTGTCGGGCAAGCTTTCTATCGACGTTAATGAAAACGGAAAAGAACGTACTATAGCTCAGGGACCTGAACAGGGTGTAACAATTTCGAGAGGCGTTTTGCACAGGCCGCGCGCTCCGCAAAAAGCAGTTATGCTGATGGTGGAGACTTCGGAAATTAAGCCGACCGGCGACTGATAAAAATATTATGACAAATCCTGTATTTTTCAAAACTCAAAAAGATTTTCGCAGTTGGTTTGAAAAGTACCATGCCAAAGCTGATGAACTGCTTGTAGGTTTTTATAAAAAATCATCCGGCAAGCCAAGTATTACGTGGCCCGAATCGGTAGATGAAGCGTTATCTTTCGGCTGGATCGACGGCATCCGCAGAAACATCGATGAAAAATGTTATTCAATCCGTTTCACACCTCGGAAAAAAACCAGTATCTGGAGCGCAGTGAATACTAAGCGCGCAAACGAGCTCATAGCGTTGGGCTTAATGTCGCCCGCGGGCCTCAAGACATTCGAAGCGCGGGACGAAAAGAGATCTAAGCTTTACTCTTACGAAAATAAGGATAAAAAGCTGGGCCCCGCTTTCGAAAAGAAATTCAAACAGAATAAAAAGGCGTGGGAATACTTTCAGAGCCAGGCGCCCTGGTACCGGCGCACTTCAACTCACTGGGTTATAAGCGCGAAGCAGGAAGCTACAAGGCTGCGAAGACTTGAAACGCTCATTAATGACTGCGAGAGCGAAAGAAAAATAAAGCCGCTTTCGTATTAAAAAAAGTTTAATTAATCAAGACTGAACCAAAATGCAGCCAAACGAAGCAAACAAAAGCAGTTTATCTTTAGGTGAAATAAAATTAAACAGGATCGGGCTTGGCACAAACCGTATAACAGATAATGAGAACGCTCATGCAGTCTTAAAACACGCCGTGTCAATCGGTATTAATTTTATAGACACCGCAGATATATATCAGGGTGGTAATAGCGAAATAACCATAGGCAAAACGCTTGCGCCTTATCCCGATAACGTTATTATCGCAACTAAAGGAGGCATGGTGCGCGGAGCCGAAGCAAATAACTCGCCGGATCATCTGCAAAACGTACTGGACCAAAGCCTGAAGAGCCTTAAAGCGGATTGCATTACCCTTTACCAGCTTCACAGGGTGAATCCCAAAACGCCGATTAAAGAAACAATGAGCTTCTTTAAGCAGATGCAAAGCGAAGGAAAAATAAAACACATAGGCTTGTCCGAAGTTACGGCAGAACAAATAGAAGAAGCGCGCAAAACGGTTGAAATTGCCTCTGTCCAAAACCGCTTCAGCATAACTGAACGCAGGCATAATAATGTAGTTAACTATTGTGAAAAACACGACATCATCTTCATACCTTTTTTCCCTCTGAACAGCGGAGCCGTAGGTTCGGGCCAATTGGAAAAGATTGCAGCCAGACACAATGCAAGCGTACATCAAATAGCTCTTGCATGGCTGCTTAAGCGATCGCCTGTAATGCTCCCTATTCCGGGAACGCTCTCTGTAAAACATCTTGATGAAAACATTGCCGCTCTTAACATTGAGCTTAGCGATGAAGAGTTTGATTCTTTGAATAATTAGAATCAATAATTTTATGCCTGCCAAAGATAAAAGAATAGACGCGTACATTGCAAAGGCGCAGCCGTTTGCGCGGCCGATCTTAAAGCACATAAGAGAACTTGTTCACAAAGCTTGCCCTGAAGTTGAGGAGACATGGAAATGGAGCTTCCCAAATTTTGACAGTCACGGTGCGCCGCTGTGTTCTATGGCGGCATTCAAAGAGCATTGCGCATTCGCTTTCTGGAAAGCCTCATTGCTGAAGGACCCAAATAAGATCCTGTCGACAAAAAGCCGCAAGTCTATGGGACATTTGGGTAGAATTACATGCCTCAAAGACCTTCCTTCTGACAAAACAATGATTGCATATTTAAAAGAAGCGGCAAAGCTGAATGAAGACGGAATAAAGGTCGCACGCAAGCCCGTTTCTAAGGAGAAAAAAGAACTGGTTATTCCTGATTATTTCATCAGGGTCCTCTCTAAAAATAAGAAGGCGCTAAAGACGTTCGAATCTTTCAGCTACTCGCACAAAAGAGAATATGTTGAATGGATAACTGAAGCTAAGACGGATGCCACCCGCGCCGGCAGAATTAAAACAGCCATTGAGTGGCTCGCTGAAGGCAAGCCGAGGATGTGGAAGTACGTAAAGAAATAAAAAAAGGGCGCGTGTTCATTTTCTGTCCCGTCTTTTCATATTTCTGAAAATAAAAAGAACTATTGCCGATAAAGCAAGGAATCCAAAAGCTATTAATGTAGGCGCACTTACGTCCCCCATGATCTATGTTACGCTGTTGTTCAAATAATTTATTGTTTTAGTCAGCTATTTAGAGTTGACCAATTCAATTGCTTTTTCCATGAACTCATCCCTTCCTTCGCTTACGCCTTTAATTGTTCTGTGAACCGGAACCGTCGGTTTTATGCCGATACCATGATGCTGAGAGCCGTCATTTTTCAGAACCTTCATCCCTGTCCAGTAGATAAGGAAGCCTCCGGGCAGACTCAGCGTGTTAACGTCTCCGTTTGTTCCTGCAGTGGGTTCTCCCACAATTTCTCCGAGCTTATACGCCTCCACTATTCCAAGAATGCTTTCAGCATAACTTATGGCGCGGGCATTTGTAAGGAAAACTATTTTCCCTTTGATTCGCGGCTGAAGAGGCGTTAGTCTCCATCTGCCCAAAGTATCGTAACCGACAAGGTTTTCCCTGTCGGGATATATTGTTCTGGGCACGTTCCATTTCGCAGATAGAACCGGGGAGTCGATCATATGACGTAAAATTTCATCGTTAGAATTCGGGTAACCCCTCACGTCAAATATGACACCTTTTGCGTCTGCGATCTTATCTATCGACTTATTTATTGAGTCCATAGGCGATCTGCAAAGGTCCACGTAAACAATCCCATTCTCCAGCTCTGCAATTTCATCCGGCCGCTTTTCATCGTCCCAACCAAGCGAGCGCATCTGATTTGACTCTATGCTGCGCTTTAAAACTACGTCCCTGGTTTTTCCGGACTGATCCTTTACCGTTAACCTGATATCCGTTCCGTTATCTCCCTTGGTCAATTCGTAATGTGTTACCTTGTACATTTTCCATTGCGGCGTTGCAGAAGAAACGTACTTAGAAATATTGTTAATCAGCGAATCTACGTCCTCGCCGTCTATCTTCGTTATAACGTCGCCCGGCCTTATGCCCATAACAGAATCCTCAAGCAGCCTCACGACCGTGATTCTATTTTCAACTCTATCCAGTATCACCGGCGGGTATGAATATTTCTTTTCACTATCCCACGAAACTGCGCCCTGACCGTCCTTTATTTCAGCTGTAAATTCTTTCAGTATCTGAAAGAATTCTTCGCCGTCTTTTGCATCAAAGGCTTTTTCAAGGTACTCATTTAGTTTCGGTTCCCAGTTTACTCCAACAGCGTCAAAGTAAGTATAAAAATTCTCCCAAACATTCCATGCTATAGCAATATCGGCAAGCCTCACATAAACATTGTTCGCGTCGATAGGCGAAGGGACTTCTTTATCCATCCCGGCTCTTAGCGCATTGAACAGGGCTACATCGCCTTTTGGAATTGTGCCAACGGCGCCTGAAACGGTTGAATAAAGCGTAAGCGGAAACGTGCAGTACAGGTCATCAGATAATTTTTTCGTCAGCGTTTCTCCCGGTGCGGGTATCCTGTCGAATAGCTTCCCCGCCAGCCTTTCGGGACCGGTATATTCGATCAAAGCCGACATATTTCCCTTATATTTTTCTGATGAAGTGAGAGTAACAGTGTAATCGCCCTGGTTCACTCCCCATGGAACGGGCGGCGTGCCATCCTGCCCGGTCTCAAAATCACTATTTGGAATTTCGATCTCTTTCCAGGCGCCGCTATTTTCCTGGTAATACAGATGCAGGTCGTCCACCCACGCCTTGCCCTGGCCGGTAAGCAGGCATCCGAAACTTATCGATACTGCGTCTGTATCTATTGTCCCGGTTATTTCATACTCCTTCCAGTCTGCCGATGTTATCGGCCTGTCGCTCATATTATCAGTGAAGCCTGTTTTATTATCTTTTAGGTCTGCCCTGAACCAAAGCTGCGCCTGGTTCCCCGCCCCGCTGACGATTGTTTTTACGGCGCCCCTGAACCTGATCTTTCTTCCCGCAAGCTGTTTCGCATCTCCGTTTTGAACTATCGTTCCAAAATTCGTATTTGAAACCGCCACCCTGTTAGTCCTTAAGCTTACATAAGGACCAAGCTTATCCGCAAGCCCGACTCCCCTGTGCTGCCATGCAACCAGTTTCAGGTTATCGGTATCCGCAGGAATGATTAGCGATTTTTCATAAACAAAATTTGCAGAGTTATGAAGCGCCAAAGCCGGCGCAATGGGCTTGAACATTTCTTCCAGTATGTCTTTCAGCTCTTTATCGCTTCCGGCGCTCTCAACTTTCTTCATGCCGTAAACGGCAAATCTGTCCCAGTCAATTTTCGAAGCCTCGTCGCTCGGGTGAAAAAACCTGATATACCCGTATAGTTTCGTAAACGCCCTGAAGTTAGCAAGCTTTCTCTCATTCAGCCCGGACCTGTTGAACAAAGAACACCCGCCGAAAATCACGGCCAATATCAACAGGGCCCAAATAGTTTTTCTCAGCATAATAATGCGAATCTCCATTTCCGGAAAGTACTTTGCGCCGCCAAACTTCCGTTTTTTAAATTAATCAACAACCGCAATGCATTTAAGCTCTATGGCAATCGGCGTGGGAAGAGACTTTATTTCGACTGTGGTTCTGCAGGGCTGGCTATCCTTAAAATATTCGGCCCATAATTTGTTGTATGTTCCGAAGTCGTCTTTCATATTCGTCAGGTAAACCGTAACGTCGATCAGCTTTTCCCATGAAGAGCCCGCGCTTTCCAAAACGTGTTTTACGTTCCGAAAAACCGAACGGCACTGGGTTTCAATATCGTAGCTTATAATTTTTCCCGATCCGTCAAGCTCAACGCCCGGTATAGTTTTCGAGCCGCGCCGCCGCGGTCCGATTCCGGATAAGAACAGCAGGCTTCCAACCCTCTTTGCATGAGGATATGCGCCCACGGGCTCAGGCGCCTTTGATGAGTTTATTGATTCTTCGGAATTCATGGAAAAATTTTACCGTTTATCTGCGAAGTATAGCAGTAAAAGATTGTTTTATCAATTACATTAAATTATATTTATTTTTGCTCAGCAAATAACACTAATTTATTTTAAAGTAATAAAGCCAGATATTTCATCAGGAGGAAAAATAATATGCCTGTTAAATACAAATCAATACCAAAGAGATCAATCAGAATTCAGCTGCCGGATACGACTCAATGCTATGGCTACTCATGCGGAGCCGTTGCATTCCAGGCTATTAGCGGGTATTTCGGACGTGGGCTCGAAAACGAATGGAAACTGATCAAAGAGCTGAAGATGGACCCGCGGGTCGGAACAAATCCCGGACAGCTTGAGAAACTCGCAAAACGGCTTGGCTATTTAACAAAGAGAATCCAGCCCATGAAATTGCCGGAACTAAGAAAGCTGCTCAGGCAGAAAAAACCTGTAATGATGATGCTTCAGGCGTGGAAAGAAAAATCCGTTTCGCGAACTTATGGGCACGACTGGAAGGACGGCCATTGGGTAGTCGCAATCGGTTACGACAGGACCGGAATTTATTTTGAAGACCCCGCCCTATCGGCAATCCGCGGATATATGCCAAATGATGAACTGGAGAAACGGTGGCATGACGTAGGGGCGCATAACCGCCGCGTAAGTTTTTACGGGCTTGCCATATGGAAACCGAACATTAAAAAACCGGCATACTATAACAGGGCGCGCCACATAGCTTAGGCCATAGCCTACTTAATAAGTTCCTTAGCCTCGGGCTTAAGATAATTTTCTATATCGCCAAGCGGGATGTATATGTTCACCTCGCCAATAGCCCAGGGACCAATTTCATACGGAGAATAACAGAACATAAGACAGCCCGGCGTAAGACAAAAATTATCGTTGACGTTAATTGTATCTGCAAACAACCCGGCATCAACCAATGAGCTCGAGTCGGCGACTTCAAACTGTTCCCTGAAGTATTTTTCCAGCAGAGCAGGCATCTTATTAAGTCCTTCCTGAGAAATTATGTCATCCAGTTTCAGTAACTTTCTGTTCGTCAAGTCTATGACAGCGTAACCTGTTCCGTAGTTCCCGTGAGCGCCTCCGGAAAACGTATAATTCATGTCAGACAAAATGAAGATCTTTTTGTCAAAATATGCAGGGACTGTTAAATCCTCATCCTCAAGGCTGTACCCGCTTATAAGGTATTCGTTTTTTTCAATTTCCTTTTTTGTCACATCTTTATACCCGTCAAAGTATTCAGTAAAAAAAGTAACAAGGTTATTCTTAAGCGTACCGCCGACCGACTTCATGTCTGCCGGGAATTTTTTCTGCTCTGATATCACCTTCCTGACATACTCATATTGCGGAAATTTTTCGCCCGGCCAGATACATCCTTCTGTGTATGAAGCGGTAGGCGAGTTCTTAAATCCTTTGAACAAACTTTTTTCTTCTTTTACGTAAATAAAATCAAGCTGCCCTGATACTGATGGCTCAGCGGTAAATTCAAAATCGGTTTTTGCTTCTGTTTCGCCGGTCACATAAGTTCCCCCATAAACTCCGTTTCTGAATACGCCCTTCAGATCGTCGAACGAGGAATTAACTGTGTAGGGGCTAAGCGCCATAGAATCTCCTTTGGCTTCGCCAATGATGCGCCGGGGTTGCCTGGTCACATCCATATATAAATAACCCGATATATAGCTATCATACTTCACAAGGTTCAAGTATGCGGTTTTACCGCCAAGCTTCCCTGTAAAAAATTTATACCAGCCGCCGGCGCGGGCGTTTAGCGGCAATGAACTTGTTAGAAGTATAATCAGAAATAATTTTTTCATAGTAGTTAAAGAAAATGTGTCGCTAAAAAATCCACCTGAACTGTTTACTCAAATTTAACTTTTTTAAAGGTTATAGAACAGGAAAAACAATATTTTGCGGAGCCTGGCGCCCGAAATTTTTTAATTGTTGTACAGAAAATGATAATTAGCTATCTTAGTTTTCTTAATAAATCAAAAAATCTATCATAAAGGAATCACATGCCAATTAACGAAGCATTTATAGCTGAGCTGGAAATGGAGTCAAAAGCCACAAATAAAATTCTCGAACGCATCCCTATAGAAAAACCCGACTGGAAGCCCCATGCAAAATCAACGCCGATAGGCAGGCTTTCAACTCATGTTGCCGAGCTTCCCGGCTGGACTACAATGACGCTCACAACAAGCGAACTGGATTTTACCAAAATGGATTATAAGCCCAGCTCCGCGAAGACAACATCCGAGCTTCTTGAAATTTTTGAAAAGAATTCAGCAAAGGCAAAGGACTCGCTGAAGAACGCTAAAGACGCAGATTTTGCCGAACCATGGACTCTCAGAAACGGCGAGCAGGTATTTTTTACGCTGCCAAAGATCCAGGTTATAAGGATGTCGTTCAACCATCTGTACCACCACCGCGCGCAGCTGACAGTTTATTTGAGGCTGCTTGATGTGCCGCTGCCCGGCATTTATGGCCCGACAGCTGACGAGCCGGTGTTCTAACCAGACTGAAAATCTTATATCATAAAACCCGGCGTCATAATTAACTTGCCGGGTTTTTCAATTAAAAAATCGGTAAACAATTCTGAGAATCCGGATCTGTTTACGGGTCCTCGTCCGCTTCAATTTTCTTTTTGCCGTTTTTCCATATACTCTTTATCGCCTTTCAGGCTGTCATCGCTTGTATATATGTTCTTCAGGTTTGCATCAAAAACCCTCAGCCTGTTATCAAACTGTGCAAGGTAGATTGTTCCTTCCGGAGCTACAGCAAGGTTCGATACTTCATTCAGAACGCCCCCTTCGCGTATATCCTTTAGAAGCGTATCCCATGCGCCGCTGCCAGGGTTATATCTTATCACGTTTTTTTTGCTGTCTGTCGTATCGGAGAGAATATATATGAAGCCCTTGGCATCCACCCAGTGTTTGCGGTCTTTGTAATTGAGCGGGACAATTTCTTTCCAGATCTGTTTTCCGCTCCTGTCATACTTCGCCACACCCACTTCGTCGCTGCTGCCTCTCTGTATAAAATACATGTACCCGTCCAGTCCCGAGTTTACATAATGATAATCGGAATCGATTTTCAGCGGATGGTTTTTAAGCTCGTATAAGTTCGGGTTGTTGTCGTCATCTGAGGACCCGCCGCTTAACATATCAGAGAGCTTGCCAAACAGGCCTTCGTGTTCTGAAGAGCCCCAGGTGGGAATTATTTTGCCCTCATCTGTGAAGCGGACTATCTTATTATCGATCATGGCAAGCAGCGTCCCGTCTGAATCCACGGTCAGATCGTCGCAGCCTTTCATGTCGAACGAATTTGGATCGCCGTTGCCTTCCTGCCTGCCTTTCAGTTTCGCGATCACAGTTCCTTTGCTGCATGAGAGCTTTAGCAATGAATGTTTATTCTTGTCGTAGACATATAATATTCCTCCTGAAGACACCGCCATGCCCGACTCTTCGTAACTGTATCCTGCAAGCCTGTATATCCATCTTGTTTTGAAATCCTTTCCCATCGACCATACCATGGTATCGCTTTCATCTTCAACCCCCGTAAGAAAATATACGTTGCCGTCTTTATCAGCTGTCATATCAGAAAGGTAATACCACTCCGGCAATTTATCGCTTACGGCGGCTCCGCCTATAACCATATACCACCTGTCCACAACCTTAACCGGGTGCAGCCTGTGCCACAGGTTGTCAGGAAGATAAATCTCAGAATTGCAGAAGTTGCAGGTAACCACTCTCGAAGCGCCGTCAATTTTAAGATTGCCTGCGCATGACGGACAAGTGAACAGAATTGGCTTGATGGAATCGGGAGTTTTCATCGAGGTCTTTCCGGTATCGAACATGTCGCTGTCTTCGCCTATCAGGTACTGCACTTCAGGGAAAACTTTTTGTGCGTCTTCTTCAGGACGCCTCACTGAAATTATATTTCCGCATTTGACGCATTCAGCGCTGCCCGATTTGGAATACTCTTCGTACTTTGTTTCATCAAGCGCGGTTTTACACTTGGCGCATCTTGGTTTCTGCACCCCGTACATCACATGAAATGTATATTCGCCCGTCATTATGGTTTGAGTCTGCCCTTCGCCCTCTTTCAGCTTTGAATAATCAGAAACCGCCGAATCCAGTATGCTCTTTCTCCAGAAGCTGATAGGAAAATCTGTTTCCTTCTGGCACGCAGGGCATTGTATTTTCTCGACAAGAGCGTTTATGGGTAAAGGGTTCCCGCACGACTTACATTCTGTTTTTAACTCAATACAAATACCTTCCATTTTTAATTACATTTTAGTTTTAGAATTAAGTTCTTAATTGTTATCGTCGTCGCTTTCACCGCCATCATCGCGCTCATCCTGGTCGTTCTCTTTACTTTCGGCGCTTATATAGATGTTCTTTAAATTTTCGTCAAAAACTTTAAGACAATTATCACTGTCTGCAAGATATATCTTTCCGTCGCCTGATATGGCAAAAAATGATTCCCCGCATAACAGGCCCCCGTCGCTGATCTCTTTCATCAATGTTTCCCACTTGTTTGACGCTTTGTTAAATTTCATAATTCTGTGTTCATCATCATCCGTATCACCCAGCACAAACACATTTCCGGATGAATCGATGTGCGGCTTGTCGCACCTGTAATCCAGAGGTATCTCTGAACCCCAGTCTTTTTTCCCCGAATGGTCGTACCTTACAATACCCGCTCCTTCAGCCTGGTTTTGATCCATAATGTAGATGAAACCATCAAGCCCCAGCTTTATAAAAACGTCTCCTGTATCAATTCTATAAGGTTTGTCTTTAAGTTCATTTACATCAGGCGCTGCGCTATCGCCTGAACCGTCGATGGAATTAATTATTTTAGAAACTTTGCTGAAGAAGCTGCCATCGTGTTTTGTGCCGCTCCAGACCGGAACTGACTCGCCTTCAGATGTAAACCTGGCTATCTTGTCATTCATAAAACACAGCAGCGAGCCGTCCGAATCAACTATCAAATCGCTGACCCCGGATGAATTATCACTCTCCCCGCCGCTGCCATCGGTCAGGTTAATTTTTATATTTCCCAAAATTGAACCGTCATTGCAAGAGATCTTCAGCAATGAGTTTTTTCTGATGTTAAACGCATAGAGTATCCCGTCGGAAGAAACCGCCAACCTGCAATTGTCGTAACCGTAATTTGCAGTCTTGGTTATCCATCTCGGCTTAAAGTCTTTCTCCATTGACCATACTATCGTATCCTCAACCCCGTCAGGGGAAGTGATGAAGTAAGCAAAACCGTCTTTGTCTATTACCAGGTCTGAAATATAACGCCACTTTGGGAGCCTTTCATTCATCGTTTTTTCTTCAAAAGCTAAATACCACCTGCTGATAGTTTTAACCGGGTGAAGTTTAAGCCAAAGGTTGTCGGGCAAATAAACTTCAGAGCTGCAGTATTTGCAGACTATCATCCTGCTCGTTCCGTCAACTTCAAGATTACCTGCGCACGCAGGGCATGTAAATAAAACAGGCTTCGAATCATTTGGCGTTTGCATGGCAGACTTGTCTGAAAAAAGCAAAGCGGCATCTTCGCCAACAAGATACTTCACGCCGTAAAACAATTTACTTAATTCTTCGGGCAGCGCCCTGACGCTGACTGACGAGCCGCAGGAACATGCCGCAGAGCCTGTTCGGGAATATTCTTCAAATTTTGTATTGTCCATAAGAGTCCTGCATTTCGCGCATCTTGGTTTTTGCCTGCCGTAAATTAAATGAAATGTATATTCGCCCGCCATATTTTGCTGGTCTTTGCCCTGTCCATCGGCAAGATCGGGCGCGTCATTGATTGCATCGGCTAATATTGTGGTTCTCCAGAAATCATACGGAAAATCCGCCGTCTTCTGGCAGATCGAACATTCAATATGCTCGGCAAGCGCGTTGATGGGCAATGGATTGCCGCACGCCTTGCAGTTAGTATTTAGATCTAATCCGATACTTATCAAAGTCTTTTATCATCCTTAAAATTCTTAATAACCGTTTTCTTTTTGCTTTATGAAAGAGCTTTTTTCAGAACTTTATGCAAACATTTTTGGGTTCTGTAAAAAACCTCAGCGCTTCCATGCCGCCTTCGCGGCCGAGACCGGAATTTTTCACGCCGCCAAATGGAGTACGCAGATCGCGCACCATCCAGCAGTTAATCCACACAATTCCCGACTGTATCTTTGATGCAATTCTGTTGGCTTTATAAATATTAGTGGTCCATATAGTCGATGCCAGCCCATACTCAGCGCTGTTAGCCATCATGAGCGCTTCTTCTTCAGTTTCGAACGGAATGAGCGTTACCACGGGCCCGAAAATCTCTTCCCGGTTTGTTCTGCAGTCATAAGGCAATCCTTCTATAACTGTCGGTTCAATAAACCATCCGCCCTGGCACCTTCCTTCTATCTCAACCTTATTGCCTCCGCAGAGGATTTTCCCCCCTTCTTCCTTCGCGAGATTTATGTAATACAATATCTTGTTCATATGTTCTGCCGAAACTATAGCCCCCTGGTCTGTATCAGCCGCAAGCGGGTCGCCGACCTTCAGCTGTTTTACCTTAGCGACAAAATCTTCTTTGAACTTCTCATACAGATTCTTCTGAACAAACACCCTGGATCCGCACAGGCATATTTCGCCCTGGTTCTGGAATGATGAACGTACGGTGGTTTCAAGCGCCTCCTGGTAATTTCCAATCTCTTCAGAATATTCTGACGGCAGGCAGTCTGCAAATATTATAACGGGATTTTTTCCGCCAAGCTCAAGCGATAGTTTCTTGAACATCGGGGCAGCTATGCCGGCAATCTCTTTCCCTGTTATCGTGCCGCCGGTAAAAGTGACGGCTTTTATTTTCGGATGAGACGAGATGGCCCTCCCCACTTTATTGCCGTAACCATGAACAATATTGAGAGCGCCTGCGGGCAGCCCTGCCTCTATACACGCCTCGGAAAGCATATATGCGGTCATTGGAGTTATCTCCGATGGCTTTGCTATAACCGTATTGCCCGCCGCGAGCGCCGGCGCTATCTTCCACGTAAACAAATACAGCGGAAGGTTCCACGGCGAAATAGCGCCAACAACGCCAATTGGACTGCGAAGAGTATAATTTATGGCGCCTTCTTCCATAGCATGCGACTCGCTTTGAAATCCTCTGACCGCAGAGGCGAAGAATTCAAAATTTCTGATAGCGCGGGGAATCTCTATATTCCTTGCCAGTGAAAGAGGCTTGCCGTTATCGACACACTCAGAGCGGGCAAACTCGGCCATATCGCGCCGGATGAAGCCCGCTATCTTCATCATGTACTTCGAGCGTTCCTCGGCAGGTGTTGCGGCCCAAAGCGGAAAAGCGCTTTCGGCGGCCTCAACCGCCAGCGCAATGTCTTTTTCGTCTGAATCAGGAATTATTTCGTAAGGCTTGCCAATAGCCGGGTCGTAGTTATCAAAATACTCGCCGGATAGCGGCTCAACCAGCTCCCCGTTAATATAATTTTTTATCAATGATTGAAATAAGTTTCTTTATGAAAAATATGCCGTTCCCTATAGCGCGAAGTTCGCTTCCTTTATGAAGATGATTTATTCATTATTCATTCATCGCCGCAGCAACCAATAACGATATTTTTGCAGTACGGGCATTGGTAATGTCCATGAACCCATACCAGTTCCGTTTCGCTACTGCAATACGGACAAATTGTTTTGTTCTTTTCTAAAGCTCCCAGTTTTTTCAAATTCCCTCTTATCTTTTTGTCATCGTCGTTTTTATTTTTCCCGCTTTCCATTTATCAAACCTGATTTTAAAAAAGCAAATTAATCAAAATCCGATCTACGAGCCGCCGAAAAAAAATACGAGTAAACAGGGCCGGCAAATATTAAGCGTACTTCTTATTACTGAACTTCTTCCATAAGCGTTCGAAACGCCGTGAATTTCCTGCCAAACTTCTCTTTGTGCTCAGCCTGCAAAATAGCTGCATGTTCGATCTGGTATCGTTCATAATCCCCGACTGAATTGGCGAAGTACTGGGTTACAAACGTCTCCCCGTCGCCTTCTTCCGGTTCCGGAGAAACCACGCGGTATAGCACGCTTTTTGAAAAGCAATTTGTAGCCATAACGTCGGCGATATGTTTTGAAGTCATCCACTCAAGCCACTCGTCGACGATAGATTCGTCTACCGCAATTTGCACATTGTAAACTAACATAGTTTTTTATGGTTTAATTTTAGATTCGCAAAATAGAATTCTTATAAAGTCTGAAGCCTGCCGCCGTCAACCGGCAGGTTTATGCCGTTAATATATGCGGCCAAAGGCGATGCAAGGAAAGCGGCCGCGTAGGCAAGCTCTTCAGGTTCGGCAAACCTTCCTGCAGGGATATCGTTCAGCCATTCCTTTTTCACTTCGTCCTCCGTTTTGCCTGTCGCTTTTGAGCGGGCTTCAAACAGCGAATAAAGCCTTTCGGTCTTTGTAGCGCCCGGCAGAATATTATTGACCGTTATGCCCATCGGCGCAAGCTCTGATGCAAGGGTTTTCGCCCATGCCGCGACGGCCGCGCGGATCGTATTCGAAACTCCCAGGCCCCGTATCGGCTGTTTGACCGAAGTTGATATAATATTGATTATCCTGCCGTACTTTTCTTTTTTCATCCCATCAATAAGAGCCCGGACCAAAATCTGATTGCATATCAAATGGTTCCTGAACGCGTTTTCAAATTCCTCGGCGCCCGCTTTATAAGCCTCTCCTGATTTTGGGCCGCCGGTGTTGTTTACCAGGATATGAACAGGGGGGTTTTCAGATACAAAATTATAAATTTTTTCCTTAAGCGTTTCGGGGTCGGAAAAATCAGCTACAATGATATTGTGGTTCTGTTCTTTGGATGAACTGAGCTCTCTGAGAACTTTTCTTAAGCGTTCTTCATTTCTAGCTACCAGAACAACGCTCGCGCCGGACGCCGCAAACTGCAGCGCTATTGCCCTGCCAATTCCCTGCGTGCTTCCGCAAACTACTGCATTCTTATTTGATAAATCGATTAACATTAATTATTCTTACACCCCCTCTGAATCTCCCCTAACAGGGGGAGACAGATACTAATCACCGATATTTGCATTTCATTCACAAAAGGAAGAAAATATAAATGACATACAAATCAGAATTAATTTTTGCGCCCATCTGAATTTTAACAGGGATAATCTGAAAAATTGATATACTAATTTGTCATTCAATTCGTGCCACGTCAAGAAGTCGTAGCACGAAGTTTATTATCAAAAACCACTATATCCGAAATCATGTTAACTCACCGCACTTAGCGCTCTATACACTCTATACGCGCTCTGTAGACTCTGTAGACTCAGTACGCTCTATACACTCTAAGCTTTGCCCGAAAAACTAAACCCTAGCTGTTCCAGCAGTTCCGCCGGAAGCTGAGGCAGCTCAGACCTGGGGACAAGATAAGTTGAAAGATTGAACAGGTCGGCAAATACGCGGTGCTTGTCCACGGTCTCCATAAGATACTGGTGACCCGATGACCCTCCTGTGCCCACTTTAGCGCCAATCATCCTGTGAACCATCAGGGCATGGCTGTAACGCCACTGCGTCAATAGCTCGTCAAGGTCGACGAGGCTGCTTAGAAACACGTAAGGCAAATGCAGTATCGGTTCATCCCTGTACAAATTAATAAAAAGAGCGGCAAGCGTAGCCCTGTTAGATAAGCGTTTTTGCCCCTCTCCAAGTAACTGATTATGTTTGTTTTCATCGAACAACGACTCAAAATGCTCGCGCGTCCCTGAAAGCTGTTTCAGCTGAAACTCTCTTTTCTTAACAGTGAGCGTTGGGTTGCCCGTAATGATATCCTGTTCGTTTTCCAGCATTCTCTCTACGCACTTTTTATACTCTTCCCAGAATTTAAAAGCGCCGAATCCCAGGAACGGCGTCCGCTCAAGCCACTTTTCAACAAGCTCAAGCAGCGAAGGGTGTTTTACGGTTTCAAGTATCAGCTTCCTGTGTTCTTCTGCGAGTGTGTTTAAATAATCTATATTGTTATACTTAATTCTTTTTTCGTTCGTAAGGCCAAGCTTATTTTCAATAAGCCTGAACTGAAAGCTCTGGAATCCGGATGCGGGTATAAGGTAATCTCTGAAATCAAGAAAATCCAGCGGCGTCATGGTTTCAAGCACCCGCAGCTGTTCTATAAGCAGCTTTTGAATTTCAATTATTCTCTGAACTCTTGCCGCAGCAACCCCAATGCTTTTTTCATCGACGCTGTCGCTTCGGAACATTGCGTTTACAGAGTCAATTTCGTGCAGAATCTGCTTGAACCAAAGCTCGTACGCCTGGTGGACCGTTATGAACAAAAGCTCGTCATGGGCCTCGATTCCGTACTCAGCGCTTTTGGGCCGCTGCGCGGAAAGGAGCTTATCCAGCTGAAGATAATCAGAATAGTATATTGGAGGATACGGCTTTTTCATTATAAGATATAGTATATCATCTAAGATAAAACATAGCGTTCAATATAAAAAGTAAGAATTTTGAATAGAAAATGATCAGAGTCATTCCCCTGCCTGTTTACTTTTCTTCAGGCAAAGCTGCAGCCAGGAGCTGCAGCCAGAGGAATTGCAGAATATATTCTAATCGTCCGCGTCGTCTTCTTCAACGTGCTGCGATGCGCCGCCAACCACTCTGAACACAGCGAATTTCAGGTAAGTAGTTTCTTCCATCGCCGGAAGCTGAGGGTGGTCCATAGCCGCGCCGCTTTGATAAACAAGCTGAACGGTTCTTCGCGCCTTCATTGCCGCTAGCTTAAGCGCGTCTGCAAAATCGCTTCTCTTGATATGATGCGAACATGATGAGGTTACAAGATAACCGTTTTCCTTTATTATCATCATCGCCAGCTTGTTTATCTTGGTATAGCCTTTGATAGCCACGTCCACCGTTTTCTTGCTTTTTGTAAAAGCCGGCGGATCGATAACAACCACATCAAATTTTTTCCCTTCTTTTTTGCAGCGCCTTAAGAACCCGAACACGTCAAACCTGAAATATTCGGCGGGCGTGCTGAAACCGTTGAGTTCGAAATTGCTTTTGGCGTTATCAACTTCAGTCTGCGATATGTCTACAAAAGTAACTTCCGAAGCGCCGGCATATGCGGCGTGCAGGCCGAAGCCCCCTGAATTGCAGAACGCATCAAGCACTGATTTTGCGGGAGTAAGCTTTTCGATAAATTCCCTGTTATCGCACTGGTCGAAATAGAAGCCTGTCTTCTGCGCTGTATCAAACTTAACTTTATACTTTATCCTCCCGTCGTCAATAATTTCTTCGCCGATACTTCCCAGGTAAACTTCGTCTTTCACTTCAAGACCCTCAAGAACGCGGAAGTATGTATCGTTGAGCGTGAAGATATTTTCAGCCTCAAATTCGGTCTTAAGCACCTCGACTATCGTATCGATATTCTTCTGCATGCCAAACGAATAAACCTGCAGAACGTAAGTATCGTTATACTTATCGATTATTAACCCGGGCAGGAAATCGCTCTCGCTGAAGGAGAGCCTGTACGACTTTCTGCGCGGATACATTTCTTCCCTCAAAGCCATCGCATCTGTAAGGCTTCGGAAAATATATTCATAAAAATCCCCGTTGTAATGCTTGCCAAGCATCCTTCCCGCAATCAGTGAATTTTTATTGTACAAAGCGTGACCAACCATCTGGTTTGACGAATCATAAACCTCGATTATGTCGCCGTTCTCGGCTTCGCCTCTTAGTCTCTCGACCTCATTGCTGAACACCCAAAGGTGCCCCTGCAGAAGCCGTCTCTCTTCGAACTTCTTGAGAATTAATTTTGCAGTTTTAGTAGTAGTCACAGTATTAAAAAGTAAAATTAAACGTTATAAAGAACTTTTGATAGTTTGCCGGAAACTTCTTCCGCTACGGATGTTAAATTCGAATTGCCGACTGATTGCATTGCAACCATCGGGTCAATAGTTGATACTTCCACTGTGCCGTCTTCCAGTTCCTGGACTACAACGTTGCACGGAAGCATTACTCCTATGTTTCTTTCGGCTGCCAGCGCCCGGTGCGCTAAAGGCGGGTTGCAGGCCCCAAGAATCCTGTATTTCCTGAACTCGACGCCAAGCTTTTTCTTAAGCGTTTCTTTGACGTCAATTTCCGTAAGAACCCCGAAACCTTCTTTTTTAAGTTCTTCGACGGTCTTATCGACCGCTTCTTCAAAACTAAGGTTTACTTTCTTGCTGCGATGATAATTCATAAAAAAAGCACCCTTCCTATGGTCGTCACAAAGATATAAATACCTAATTTAAATATAAATGCACTCAAAAAGAATTAAGCGATTCGGCAAGAAGCTCCGCATCTTTGAAATTGTTGTAAATATGGGGGGAAAGCCTCAAATAACCCTCCCTGAGAGCGATATATATTTTTCTTTCTTCCAGTTTCTTCTGTATTTCCCTGTTTAAAGACTGGTCCACATGCGAAAAAATGAGTATGTTAGAGCGGTGGTCGGGGTTGAGATCGCTTTCAATCCTGTATTTTGTTTTATCAAGGTTCTCGATCAGCCTGTCCTGTATCTGAAGAATGTGTTCATATATGTTTTCAATCCCCAGCTCTAAAAACCATGAAATGGATTCATTCATGCCTATCATCCCCAGGGTGTTCAAAGTAGAATTCTCGTATGCGCTGCCGGTATCTTTAAAATCAAGCTTGTAATTCAGAAAGTGATCGAAATCGTAGTTAACGCTTGTAGTGCCCATAAAAGTCGGGTTAATATAATCTCTGTACTTTCTTGAAATATATGTGAAGCCTGTTCCCGCAGGCGACATGAGCCATTTTTGATTTCCCGAACAAAGATATTCTATACCTGATTCCTGCACGTCGATGGGGCAGATACCGGTCGCCTGTATCGCGTCAACCACAAGAAATATATTATGCTTTCGGCAGAACTCGGCTATGCTCTTCACATTATACCTGTATCCCAGAAACTGAACATAACTCAGGTTGAATACCCTGATGTTGTAATCGATCAGCGCTCTTTTTATCACCGTTTCGTTTGCATATCCCTTCGACGACGCTATCGTCAATACTTTTGCTTTGCCAAGCGCTTCCTGGTTAAGCCATGGATAAACCACAGCGGGGAACTCTGAATCCAGGAACGCGACTTTGTTATCGTTCGGCGCAAACTTGATACCGTTCGCGAAAATATTAATGCCGTGCGTAGCGTTGGACGTTATTATAATATCATCTGCCGACGCGTTTATTAATTTCCCGCACGTAGTTTTGAGCTCAGCGATCATATCCATGTTGAACAGGCTCAGGTTAAGGTAATCGTTAGTGAACCTTGACATGAAGTCCGTAAGTTTGTTTACTACTGTAAGCGGGTAAGGCGTATAATGCGCTGCGTCAAAATAAATGAACTTCTCCAGAAAGGGAAACTGTTTGCGAATTTGTCCGTGATTATCCAGCATTAATTAGTGTCCTCAGTTTTTTATCAAGTTAACGGCGTTTGTAACGTCTTCAAGCAGGTCTTCGGCGTCTTCGATGCCGACAGAAAGCCTTATCAGCCCATCGGTGAGACCGAATTTTTCCCGTTCCTCTTTCGGAACGGCGCCGTGAGTCATGCTCACGGGATGGCACGCAAGGCTTTCGACTCCGCCTAGGCTTTCAGCTCTGGCAAAAATTCTAAGCCCGTTAAAAAAGGCCTTCGCATTTTCCAGAGAACCGAGGTCCAAAGATACTATCCCTCCGAAACCGGTCATCTGTTTTTTTGCAAGTTCGTGCTGCGGGTGCGACTCCAGCCCGGGATAAATAACCCTCCTAATTTTATGAGAATAATCCCGTTCAAGCTCTTTTGCTATTATTGTCGCGTTCTCATTGTGTTTCTCCATTCTCAGGGCCAGCGTCTTAGTGGCTCTGAGGACAAGGAACGCGTCAAACGGCGAGGGAACGGCGCCAACGGAATTCTGAATGAATTTCAGCTGCTCCGCGATTTTCTCATTGCTTGTTATCGCCGCTCCGCCGATTACATCGCTGTGCCCGTTGATATATTTGGTCGTGCTGTGAAGAACTACGTCGCACCCAAGCACCAGCGGCCGCTGAAAGTAGGGGCTCATAAATGTGTTATCAACAACTGATATCAATTTATTCACGCCGGCAATGTCCGCAATCATTTCAAGATCTGTAAGAGTAAGCATCGGGTTCGAAGGCGTTTCCACATAAATCATTTTGGTGTTTGGTTTCAGCGCCTTAGTGATGTTATCATGATCAGAAGTATCCACCCACGAAAATTCAAGTCCGAACCGCCTGAATATCCTATCAAATATTCTGAATGTGCCGCCGTAGACGTTACTTGTTGCAATTACATGGTCTCCGCGGCCAAGGAGCGTTGCAACAGCGTCTATAGCGGCCATTCCGCTTGAAAAACAAAACCCGTATTTGCCATTCTCCAGCGCGGCGAGGTTCCTTTCCAGCGCTGCCCTGGTTGGGTTTATAGTCCTCCCATAGTCGTATCCTTTTGATACGCCGAATGCTTCTTCGGCATACGTGGAAGTACTGTATATAGGAACGGATACCGCCCCGGTTGTTAGCTCAGGCTCCTGGCCTGCATGTATCGCCTTAGTAGAGAATTTCATAGCTTTATACATCCCCGCAAAAGCGGGGATCCCGTTACATTTATTGACTTAGATTTACATTATCCTTATTTGCTTTTACCAAATATTTTTGCTTGCTCCTTGCGGTCTCTTTTTAGTACAATGAATTTTTCTCACAGAGACTACGGAGACATTATATAATTCTTATTATTCGCCTCTTTGGTTGAAATTTTTCTCGCTGAGAACACGGAGACATTATATAATTCTTATTATTCACCTCTTTGGTTAAAAAAAAACTACATACTATGTTATTTCTCCGTGCGCTCTGTGTGAAATGCTTTTCTGCTTCGAACAATGAAATCTTTCTCACAGAGACAACAGAGGCATTATATAATTCTTATTATTCGCCTCTTTGGTTGAAATTTTTCTCGCTGAGAACACGGAGACATTATATAATTCTTATCATTCACCTCTTTGGTTAAAAAAAAACTACATACTATGTTATTTCTCCGTGCGCTCTGTGTGAAATGCTTTTCTTCTTCGAACAATGAAATCTTTCTCACAGAGACAACGGAGACATTATATAGTTCTTATTATTCGCCTCTTTGGTTGAAATTTTCTCACTGAGAACACGGAGACATTATATAATTCTTATTATTCACCTCTTTGGTCAAACAAATCAGATGTATACTTTTTCACACTTTAATTTTTTCTCCGTGCGCTCTGTGTGAAATGCTTTTCTTGTTCAGAACAATGAAATTTTTTTCACTTTCTCTGAGAGCTCTGTTTGAAATTTCTTTGTCACTTTAAATAGAAATCCACTTTAAAACTAATTGATGATCCTATGGATTCCATCTGTCAACACCTTGACATTGAAGTTTATTAATAGCCCTAATTTTAAATGAGTTAGCCTCAAATATGTCAAAGTTTGTTTAAAGTTAACCGCTATAAGATTTTCCACCGACTTCAACTCTACGATAACAGCATTTTCGACTATCACGTCCGCGTTAAAACCAATACCGAGTTTTACATTGTCATAATAAACATCAACTGGCTTTTGCCTCTCAAATGCCAGGCTGGCTTTCCTGAGTTCGTAACATAATGCTTCTTCGTAAATTGATTCAAATAATCCCGGTCCAAGTTCTTTGTGTATCTTTATGCAAATACCTATAACCTTTTCTGTAAGCTCATTAATCTCCATCATACTTACCTTTCTTAAGTTGTTTCCCCCGGAGAAATCGTCAAAAACAGTTCTTTCAAAAGTTGTATACTAATGATCGTCTTAATTCACGCAGAGTTACACAGAGCCATTTTTTATTTCTCTGTAGCCTCTGCGGTCCCCGCATGAAATACTTTTCTTTTTAGTACAACGAATTATTCTCACAGAGGCCACGGAGACATCATATTACTTTTATTATTCTCCTCTTTCGTCAAATTCCTAATTATATCTTTTTTCTACGTGCGCTCTGCGTAAAATGCTTTTTGCTCTTACTTGAAAAAAAATCTTTTAGGTTCAAATAAAATCAAGTACATCATATCTTGTTAGTATGCCGATTATCTTTCCGAACTGGCTCACAAGTATCGCCGGCGATTTTTTCAGGCTGGCTATGCCTTTTTTAATATCGTCGTTCTCATCAACAACCGGATAAGGCTTATCCATAACTGCGCTTATTTTTTTCTCAACGGTTCCCGGATTTACAATTATCTTTCCCATTACGACCGCTTCTTCAAGCGAACCGGCAGGTATGCCGTCATTCAAAACAGGGATCTGTGAAATATTATATTGTTCAAATTTGTTAAGCGCTTCGGAAATCAGCTCATCTTCGTTAACTGTAACCAGGTTCGGGAGTCCCCCGGCAAGCTTAGTCTGCAGGGCAACCCCAACTGTTGTCTTATCTTTTTCAAGCAGCCTTTTCTGCCGCATCCATTCATCTGAGTGATGCTTGGTCAGATACCTTTCGCCAGTATCGCAAACTATAAAAACCACAAGGCTGTTTTCATCCAGGTTTTTGGCCACTTTGAGCGCGGCACATAAATTCGTGCCCGTGCTTCCGCCGCAAAAGATTCCTTCTTCACGCGTAAGGTTCCGCGACATATGGAACGAGTCTTTATCGGTCACATTTATTATTTCGTCGATGTAACGGAAATGCACATTCTCAGGCAGCATATCCTGCCCGATACCTTCCACAAAATAAGGCGTGCCTTCGGTGACTATCCCGGATTCTTTATACGTTTTGAAAATTGAACCGTACGGATCGGCCGCAATAACTTTTATATCAGGATTTTTTTCCTTCAGAAATTTTCCGACGCCGCTCATTGTTCCGCCAGTTCCTAAGCTGGCGACAAAGTGCGTTATCTTCCCGCCGGTCTGTTCCCATAATTCAGGGCCCGTGGTAAGGTAGTGCGCCTCCGGATTTGCAGGGTTGTTATACTGATACATAAAAAGAGAGTTAGGCGTCTCATCTGCAAGCCTCTTTGCAACGCTTACATAATGCTCGGGGGTATCATGTTTAGCGGTCATCGGACAAATAACGACATCGGCCCCAAACGCGGTCAGGTATCTTCTCTTTTCAGCCGAAACTTTATCCGTCATGACAAAAATCGATTTGTAGCCAAGAACTGCGGCTGCGATAACCATTCCAATCCCTGTATTTCCGCTTGTCGCTTCGATGATCGTCCCGCCGGGTTTGAGCAGTCCTTTTTTTTCAGCATCTCGCACCATGGCAAGCCCAATGCGGTCTTTCACGCTGCCGCCCGGGTTCATCGATTCCATCTTGGCATACACCGGCGCTTTGAATCCCCTGGTAAGCTTATTAAGCTTTACGAGCGGCGTATTGCCGAAGAGCTCTAAAATGTTGTCGGCTACTCTCATTCAGATTTTAAAATCGAAAATTTTGTAATACTATGGTTATGGGCTAAAGCCCGATAATTTTTTTAGCCTTAATCCCCGACCTAAAGGTCGGGGCTATTGAAAAAATTTAAATGCAGCTTCTTATCCACCATCTGGCGCTCAGGGCGACGATGTTTTCAAATACACATCCGGATTTACATTTTCCATATATCTATCCGGATTTGCAATGCCTGTGAATCCGAATTTCCTGTACAATTCATGCGCATCCCTTGTAAGCAATATCCATCTTCTGAATCCTTTGAAATCGGGGCGCTTCATAATGCATCCCATCAGCCATTTTCGCAAGTCCCCTGCAACGGTGCAGTTCCAGTATGAACACATCAGATAACCGTTTTTTTGTTCTTCAAAGATCACTTCGGTCTACCGTTTATTAAAACCATTGTTACATAGTTTGACGCGACTTCACTCCCGTCTTCCCTGAGCAATCTTACTTTATAATATCCTTCAGACGGGAAATTAATCCCCGCAAAAAAAATATAATTCCACTTTGGTTCCACATCGAACTTATGCGTTCCGGAGGTAACGAAACCGTCCGATTCCACTTTTTCGACAACTATGCTAACCCGTTTTTCTTTGATAGGGCCTTTGGTCCTGACCATTACGGTGATAGAATCCCCTCCCGGTCCGATGCCGAAAGTATTTGTTAAACCAACTTCTGTGCCGTTCTTATATTCCCTGCAGAAGTAAATTGTGTCGCCGGTTAAATTCTGACCCGATACGTTTGCAGCAAGGGAAAAAAGAACGAACAAAAATAAACCATATTTCTTTTTCATTCCCGCCTCTGTTTTGAAACCCCGGAAAATATTTATTCCTCTAAAGTATAAGTCTGACCCGGTAACAAATAAGAATCAATCCCTTCCTTTATGAAGGACGCATTAATGGGAAGAATATTACATCTCTTATTGTATGCGAATTTGTAAGCAGCATTACAAGCCTATCAACGCCCATGCCGACTCCGGTTGTAGGCGGCATGCCCACTTCAATCGCTTTAATGAAATCCTCATCGAGCGGATGAGTCTCTTCCTCGCCGCCCCTGCCGCGCTCAACCTGGAGCTCAAGTAATTGGCGCTGTAATATGGGGTCGTTAAGCTCGGTGTATGAATTACCCAACTCCCATTTATTAATATATGGTTCAAAGCGTTCGGCATATATTACCTGCTCCGGGTCTTTGTTCATTTCTTCGAGCTGGGCCGCGGTATATTCCCTCAGCGGCTTCACAAGCGGTGTAGTATCTATCGGGTGGTCAATAACAAACGTAGGCTGAACAAGCCCATCTTCGCATGTATCCTCGAACAGGCTTGCTATTACTAATCCTTTACTATGCGCAAGCTTTGGGTCAAGATTAATATGATTATCATTCATATATTTTATAATATCCGCCTTCTTCATATTAAGTACATCTAGCCCGGTTTTTTCTTTTATGGCATCGGTCATTTTGAGCCTGCGCCACGGCCGCTTGAAATCAATTTCTGTTCCGATATATTCTATCTTTGTTTTACCGTGGATATCAATGCATGCCTTCTCAACAACTTCCTCGAAAAGGTTCATACTGTCGTTATAATCTCCGTATGCCTGGTACCACTCGACCTGGGTGAATTCAGGATTATGGGTCCTGTCGATACCTTCATTTCTGAAATCGCGGACAAATTCATATACGCGGTTAAATCCACCTACTATAAGACGCTTTAAGAAAAGCTCATTTGAAATTCTGAGATACAGCGGCAAGTCAAGCGCGTTATGGCGAGTCACAAACGGCTTGGCATTCGCGCCTCCGTAAATAGTTTGCAGGGTCGGCGTTTCAACTTCGAAGAAACCGTGATTCTCTAAAGTCTTCTTTATCGACTGGATTATTCTTGTCCTCTTTATAAAAGTATCTTTAACACTTTCGTTAACGATAAGGTCAATATATCTCTGGCGGTAACGCAGTTCAACATCAGCAAAAGCGTCATGAACAATTTTCCCGCCGGTTTCAGAAACTTCTTCTTTTACAACAGGCAGCGGGTGCGTTGTCTTCGTTAACAAAGTAATTGAAGTTGCATGGACCGAAACTTCTCCCATTTTCGTTCTGAACACATAGCCGTTCACCCCGATTATATCTCCAATATCCAGCAGCTTAAACAGCTTGTAACCATCTTCGCCTATATCGTTTAACCTTACGTAAATCTGAATTTTACCAGCATCATCTTTGATGTGGCAAAAGCTCGCCTTTCCCATTTTGCGAATTGCCATTATGCGTCCCGCAACAGAAATTATTACCTGCTTATTTTTTTCGGTTTCTTCTTCAGTGGCGGGGTCCTTAAAGTTCGCCAGGATTTCTTTTGAGTTTGTTGTTACATCATAGCGATGCGGATACGGATTCACACCGAGCTTTTTGATCTCTTCTAACGCATCTAAGCGGCTTTTTACTAAATCATTATGTTCCGACAAAAAAATACTTCTCCTTTAAAAGTTGTATAATAAAAAAATATAATAACAAAGAACACAAAGAAATGAACACAAAGACCACAAAGATAAATAGAACTGTTTCATCAATTGATTAACCGTGTTATTCCATCTTTAAGCATTTTAACATTAAAATTAATCAATAATCCCGACTTAAATTCGCCGAGTTTCAAGTACGTTAAAGTTTGAGCGCAATTATAAATCAGAAAAAATTATTTTCCTTTGTGTTCTTTGTGATCACTCTTTGTGGGCTTTGTGTTATGCCTTTTTACTTGTGTTTGCTTTCCTGTGAAGTTAATTTCTTTAACGAAGCCACCTCCGCCGCATCAAGGTATCGCCATGTGCCGGACCTTAAATTTTCAATTTTTAATCCGGCGTATTCAACCCGTTTAAGCTTTCTTACAAAAAGGCCGATCGCTTCAAGCATCTTTCTTATCTGGCGGTTGCGTCCTTCGTGAATGATTATTATTAATTCATGCTTACCTGTTTCAGGAACGATCTTAACATTTGAAGGACCCGTCAGCTTGCCTTCGACTTTTACTCCGATTCTGAGCTTGTGCAGCTTAATTTCATCAACAGGGTTGTTTACCTTCACGTGATACGTTTTCATGACGTTGTATTTCGGATGCATCAGCTTGTTGGCAAGGTCGCCATCGTTTGTGAGAAGTAATAACCCCTCAGAATCGTAGTCAAGCCTTCCCACGGGATAAACTCTGTCTTTCAGTTTGACCAGGTCTGTAACCTTCGGCCTGTTCAGCTCGTCTGATGTTGTTGTAATGTAGCCCTTAGGCTTGTTGAGGAGTATATAAATGTTCTTTGACTGGCCCTTAACCGCTTCGCCGTCAATCTTAACCAAATCATTTTCGGGATCTATTTTTGTTCCAAGCTCTGTGATAGTTTCCTTGTTTACGGTAACTCTGCCTGATTCAATAAGCTCGTCGACTTTCCGCCTTGCGGCAAACCCGGAATTTGCAATAAATTTATTTAACCTGATCAGACCCTGCGGTTCAGCGGTTTGTTTCCTGTTCTTCTCCACCTGTATCTTTCCTCTCTTCATCATTGCTGTACTCAACAGAACCTGCTGAGTTTTCATCGGATGCCTCTTCTTCATTTTCTTCGACGGAGTCATCTTCCGGCGGCAAGCCTGTAGATATCTCGCGTATCTTGTTCTTCACAGCTTCCGGCGTCAGCTCGCCGATTGCAAGCTTTGCTTTCATCTGGTTTATCTCCTCATAGAAATCCATATCCGATTGCGATACGCCTTCCGGCGGACTGTTCTTAATAATCTCTTCTATAGCTTTCAGCGCCGGCAAATCCTCAGTTGAATTTATCCCAAGGTACTCGAGAAACGAAGGAGTGGTGCCGTAAAGCATGGGCCTGCCTACAACCTCAGCCCTGCCCTTAATTGTAATCAAATCCTTTTCAAGCAGAGAGCCGATTATGTAATCCACATTCACGCCCCTGATAGCCTCTATTTCAGATTTTGTTATCGGCTGGTTATACGAAATGATCGCGAGCGTTTCAAGGGCCGATTGCGACAGCCTGCGTTTCAGCTTTTCTTTATTAAGCTTTGCAAGCCATGGGGCAAAATCCCGTTTTGTTGCAAACCGGTAAGCGCCGGCAACCTGGACTAGGTTAAAGGCAAAATCGGGATGATTATATTTCTCTGTCAGCTCATTTACCGCCTTTTCAATATTACGAATGTCGGCGGCAAGCCCCGTAGCGCTTTTTTCCTCATTGATAATATCCTTCATCTGCTTCAGCGATAAAGGCCTGTCCGAAGAAAAAATCAAAACCTCTACAATTTTTTTTACTATTTCGTAATCCATATTTTTTTGCCCTATCCCGATTTCTTAAGTCCTGCGGACTTCTCCGCGCAGCCGCCCGGAGTTATGCTTCTATTTTCTTAATTCGTAATTCTCAATTCGTAAATCGCAATTGTATCAGCTGTATTCCAGCTCCCCAATTCCCTCAACGGGAATATCTGATATTTTGTAGATCAAAAAATCTGTTATACTTTCGTTAATCTGAATGCCGATAATTCCGTTCTTTATCATTTCCAGAATTGCAATAAACGTCACAACAACTCTCATTTTCTCCATTTGCGAAATCAGCTTCAGGAATGAAACATGTTCTTGTTTGGAACATTCGCTGTGGATATAATCTATCTGCTCATCAATGCTCACATTAAGGCGAATGATATTGTGAACAATTTCTTTAGGCTGATGGTCCATTGCATACTTATACGCCTTAAGTAAATTGTACAAAGTAAGGTTTTGTATGCTCATATCTTCCTCGACAGATTCATCTATCCTGTAGTCTCCGTCAAAATCGCTTCTAATGAAATGTTTGCGGCTTTCTTCTTCCTGCTGCTGAATTTCGGCTGAAGCGTCTTTGTACCGCTTATATTCCAGAAGTCGCTTCACGAGCTCATAACGCGGGTCCTCTTCCTCTTCAACGCTCTCGTCCTTCCGGTACAGCATCATCTTCGCTTTTATCTGGATGAGAGTGGCAGCCATAAGAATAAAATCACTGGCAGATTCAAGGTCAAGAACCTGCAAATAGTTCACATATTCAACAAATTCATTAGTGATTTTGGAGATAGGAATATTATGTATATCCAGCTCATCGCGCTGAATAAAGAACAGAAGCAGGTCCAGGGGACCTTCGAACTCGTTAAGTTTTATCCGGTACATTATGCAAATATAACGCTAAGCGCCTTGAAAATAAAGAACTTTTGATGTAATCCTAAATATTGTTTTACACAGGAAATATGATATGAAGCCCTTATTGTCTGATTTTAGCTTTGCTTAATGCATTTTTTATGCCGCCGATAACCAAAAAAACAATATCAAAAGTATTGATTTGAATAAGAGAGTATTTGAATATATTTTTGCCCATACAACTCAATTTATAGAACGGATTTTTTAAGGAGTAAAATCATGCTTTCAAAAATATTTATTCCCGTTATTCTGATTTTTTTGTTTGCAGCGTCATCAAACGCCCAGCTTGACGATTTGCTGAAGAAGGGTAAAAAAGAACTTACAAATATCACAGCGCTCGATGAACAGGGAACTATCTCAACCACTTTAAAAGACGCTTACCCGATAGCATTCTGGCTGCAGGACCTTGATAAAACGAGACAGCCTGTTGAACCTTCGGAATACTCATTCAATCTTGAACCCGGATATTACCGTTTCAGCGTTCAATCATATTGCCTGCATGCGGGCACATATGTAAAAACAAACGGTTACGGCTATCTTATGGCGCCGCTTATGGGCACAAGAGCCGATATTATCCAGAATATTCTCAAACGCTCTGCAGACCACCCTGATATAGCCCAGCAGGATGTGCAAAGGCTCATCTGGAGCGTTGAAGACAAAGTGAAATACTCTGACTGGCCAAATGACTTCAGGGTAAGGGTCAGCCCGCTGCTGACGCCAACTGAAACCGCCACGCTTGATGTGAACCCGACTGAGGTCGCAGCAGATCTTCTTCCTGATAATTTAAAAGACGCAGCAAAATTCTACACCGATTTCAGAAGCAAGCTTAAAGACCCCAACACCCCGTACAACGAGCTTGAAAATGTAGCCGTCAACCAGGACATGCCGCCAATCGGAATCGGCAGCCGTCAGGTAAGCGACGGAAACTGGGCCGCAGCTGGGGACGGATTCTATATGAGGTGCTTCCCCGAACCATACCAGCATGATTACATTGAGTTATACCGGCCGCGCGTAATTGATATTACAAAAGATGATAAGGGCAGAATAACCGCAATGACCGACGGCTCAAATAAAATTGATGTTACCTATTTGGATGAACCCGGCAGCAATAAGATAACGCTGGAAGACGGTAAGACATATCCCATTTGGCGGTTTAAGTCGGTTCACTTTACAGGTTCGAATCCCGGCGAAGAGTACACTATGGAAAATAACGGATGGGCGATACCTTCGGCTTACCAGGTAAAAGACATAATGGGCGGCGGCGAAGTCTTATTCAGCCGCGCAGGCGACCCGAAGCTTCCGGAGTATAACGACCGCAACCAGCAGGAAAAAGATTTTGGCGACAAGATAAGAGACTATATTAATGATAAGCTCGGCGATAAGGCATATGGCGATAACAAAGACACCAAGAGCCTTGATGACGCCGACCATTTTAAACGCGGTATGGATGCTACGTTAAGCGATGACCCCGGGAAGAAAATGCAGTGGATAAATAAAAATACGGAAATGACCACCGATGCATTTCATAAAGCAATTGACGCGCTTGCGGGAAACGACGGAACGCCAAATAACAATCCGAAGAAATTCGACCCGACCAAGCATGTTTCAACGCCCGGAAATACGTCAAGCCAGAGGCTCGGCAATTCTATCAGAAAATTTGGGCAGTAAGAAGATGTTGTTTTGGGATGAATGGTATTATTGCAGGCGCGGTACTTTGCGCTTGCGTGCCTTTGTAGGGTTTTCATGTGCAGCAGGCAAGGACCATCAGTGCATATAAATAAAATCCCCTCTTTCGAGGGGACTCTTTAGTCATTATTAATTAGTCTTTAGTAATTGTCTAAAAACCTATGCTGCCCGGCGGCGGCTCGTTATTCGTTTCAGAGTTGGTTGGCGGCGGCGCAGTGTGCGTTATGCCGCATTTACGGTCGGCAAATTTCTTCAATACGAGGTCCTGAACGGCGGGGCATGTTTCGTTGGCAATCTGTCCCGTAACCGTGCAGACATTCGCCTCCTCAACGTCGCTTGGCATTTCAAAATACGCCAGCGGCATTGTGGTTTTATCATCGTTATAAATATATTTCATGAACCGGCCCCAAATAGGCGCAGCCGCTCTGCCGCCCTGCCCGTACCAGCCGCCGAATTTAATCCGCGCGTTGTCAAAACCGACCCAAACGCCTGCGACAAGCTGCGGCGTAAACCCGACAAACCACGCATCGGTGAAATCCTGCGTAGTGCCTGTTTTACCGGCAGCGGGCCTTGTGAAGAAACTCCTGATGCTGGCGGCTGTTCCGTAATTCACAACGTCTTCCATCATATCGCACATAATGTATGCCGTTCCTTCGCTTATTACTTCGCGGCTCTCCGGCATCGATTCTTCGATGATGTTGCCCTTGCTGTCTTCTATTTTCAAAATCGCAGTAGGCTCTACCCATATCCCTTCGTTGGGAAACGTGCCGAACGCGGCGGTCATTTCAAGCGGGTTTACTTCGCCTACTCCAAGCGCCAGCGAGAGCACGTTCGGAAGGTCGGAAGTTATTCCCATTTTGTGAGCAAGCTTAATAACCTGGTCGATTGGGGCAAGCTCCATAGCTGTTCTTACCGCAACCACGTTTATTGAATTTGTAATACCCGTACGCATCGAAACCATTCCTCCCGTTCCGCCGCCTTTAGGTTCCCATGTTCTGCCGCCTATAACCACTCTTAGCGGATCGTTCGAAATATTATACGCCGGCGAATAGCCGTTATCTATTGCAGTTGTATAAACGAATGGTTTGAACGCAGAGCCCGGCTGCCGCTTGATCTGCGTCACATGGTTTAATCCGTATTTGAAGGGGAAGTTCGGGTTTTGGCCAACCATGGCCTTTATATGGCCCGTCTTGGGATCGATAACGCAAAAACCCACCTGCACGGCAATTGTCCTCGCCTTTACGTCATCTACAAATTTCTCATCGGACTTCATTTTATTATAGATCTTTTGCCTGTCCGCATCTGTCTTGGCTTTCTTATACTGGTCGCTTTGTTTAATGGCTTTATCTATTGCGTCGCTCAGAATACCTTTGTTGTTCTTCCAGTTCCAGACTCCGTTGAACGTCTTCTGAAATTGTTTCAGGTGTTCGGTAACGGCTTCCACGGCATACTTTTGATAAAACGAATTCAGCGATGTGGTTACCACCAGCCCGTCTCTGTAAACATCGAAGCCGTATTTCTCGGCTTTCTTTTCCAGAAGCTGTCTTACATACTCTGAAAACTGCGGGGCTATTCCTCCCGAAGAGCTTCCTGTCAGATCTCCTTTGCCGGCCGTGCGGATAGGATCGTTCTTTGCAAGTTCAAAAATATCTTTAGAAATATAACCCTCTTCAAGCATGTTGTTGAGCACCAGGTTGCGTCTTTCCCTGCACGCTTCGGGATGTTCCACAGGGTCATATCCCGAAGGATTCTTTAATATGCCGATAAGCATGGCGCTCTCATCAACCGTGAGCTCAAGGGCGGTCTTATCAAAATATGTATGAGCGGCGGCCTCAATTCCGTAAGCGCCCCGCCCGAAATAAACCTGGTTAAGATACAACATAAGTATCTCTTCTTTGGTATAAGTTTTTTCTATTTCAACCGCCGTGATAGCTTCGCGAAGCTTCCTTGAGATCGTAACCTCTTTGCCGACTGAAGTATATAAGTTCCTTGCTAGCTGCTGTGTGATTGTGCTGGCTCCTTCTTTAACGGAGAAGCTCATAAGGTTCTTCACGGTCGCCTTCATGATCCTGTCAAGGTCAACTCCCCAGTGTTTATAGAATTTTCTGTCCTCGGTAGCTATAAGCGCGTTTATAAGGTCTTTGGGTATAGAGTCGATAGAAATAATGGTCCTGTTCTGGATATAGAACTGGTCAAGAAGCTCGCCGTCTTCGGAATAAATTCTGGTCGCAATATCTGTCTTTGGATTTTCGAGAGCTGATAGTGATGGAAGACCCTGAACAAGGTAAGTCCCGTAGCTGACGGACCCAACAACCCCCGCAATAAACACAAGTATAAAAAACTTAGTCCACCTTGATGAAGCTTTCTTCTTCTTCTTCATCATGTTCCTTCTGAAATCGCGGTTATTAAAGTATTCTTCGCGTTCAGCGGTTGCGTTTTTCTTCTTATTTTTATTTGAACTAAACATTATTATGCAAAAATACTATTTTAATCTTTAATAAAATATTTACAGATTTTGGGCTAAAACCCAATGTAATGTCTTAATTTCGATTCCCAACCCTGACAGGTTTTGACATTATCTTTTTGTCTTCAGAAACTCCATTAATTCATGCTCATTACTCGCAATATAATCAAGAGGAACTTTTACCATTGGGTTTAATTTTGAGCCTATGAAAGCCGCTCGGCTATCAGTATGAAGACCAATTAATATTTTTTCTTTTTTTTCAAGATATCTCTGTGAAAAAGCGATTCCCAACTCTACGCATGCTCCTTCGTCCGGAATTCTTCCATCAAGGACAATAAGAAATATATCGGCATTAAAAATTTCCTTACGATCAAGTTCAAACATTGCTTTTCTTCGCTCATCGGGTTCCATGGTATCAAATGGCGGTTTATTTGTTTCAACCCCATCCCTCTGTGGTAGAAACACAAAAAATCCATTTGATTCTAATTTTTCCGTTAATTCTTGGTTAAACTGCTTTTCTGCTTTATTAAACAGCGGCCCTGCGAAATATATTTTCATACCAAGTTAAAATAGCTATTCAAAACAGGAAACTACTGAAGCGGCTCATAATACTCATTTTTTTATCCCTCGACCAGAATTTCCATTAGAAAAATTCATGATGCTGATGAGGAATCTATTCCTGCCTGAATAATTCTAAAAAAGTTATGGGCTAAAGCCCGGAAAATTTTTTATTCTCTAACCCCGACCTGAAGGTCGGGGCTATTGCAAAATAAAGCAAAAGGTATCACAACAATCAAATCTTTCATCTCCCCCTAACAGGGGGAGACACAGAGGGGGTGATAATAATAAATTCCCGCCTGCCTGCTGCAGGCAGGGGAATCCAGATCAGAATTTCCCCCACGCTCCCTTCAGGAACGTTTCCCCCTCTCCACATGGAGAGGGAGTTAGGGGGTGAGGTATCAACTCCTTATTCCCACGCTTTAAGCTCAAACTTGCCTTCGCTGTAAACCCCGTACGAAAAATGTTTTATCCAGTCTCCAAGCGTGATAAAATAACCTACTGAGTTATCTTTTCGCTTAACTTCTATGTTCTGCGGTTTGTGGAAATGTCCCATTATCACATAGTCGCAGCCGTTTTCAATATTCCCTGCGGCAAATTCATACATGCCCTGTACGCCGTGAGATTTTTCAGAAGCCTGGCTCCTTGATTTTTTAGACGAACCCTGCGCCAGCCAGATGCCAATATCCGGATGAATAAGCGAGTATAAGAACTGGTTAACCCTGCTGCGGAGTATCTTCTTTATTATCTTATAGCCCAGGTCCCCTTTAGAAAGGCCGTCTCCGTGAGTTATCAAAAACTTTTTCCCGTCAAGTTCGGTCGTAAACCTGTCATAGTATAATTTCATTCCGACATCATCGCGCAGGTATGTATTCAGCCAGAAATCATGGTTGCCTGAAAAGAAATTTATTTCAATGCCCGATGATGATAATTCGTTAAGCTTAGCCAGCAGCCTGAAATAACCTTTGGGGACAACTTTCCTGTATTCTATCCAGCAATCGAACAGGTCGCCTACGATAAATAATTTTTCGCATGAATCTTTAATGCTGCCAAGAAAATCAACAAGCATTTTCTCTTTAAGCTTTTCTTCTTCTGCCGATTTTAGCCCGAGATGTACGTCCGAAAAGAAATAATACTTTTTCCCGCTCAAAATAATATGTTAACTTTAGCTCCTAAATAATACGATTTCAGGCATTTGAGCCGCAACCTCTAAGCTGCTCAAAAACGCCAAATTAAGCCTTAAAGTTAATTCATTTTTTGCAGATACGAAATACAAATATCGGAGTTTTACTGAAAAATGAAAGTTTTTGATGTGGTTTACAATTAACTTATTAAAGAACAAAGAAAAAGCCTTCATGCTCCAGCCGTATGGCGATTTCTATTGTTTCTAACACGCAAATCAGAAAAAAGTTGCTTGCCTGCCTTAAGCAGGATGCCCTTAAAAAGTAATTATTCTTTTACAGTTCCGCCGAGCAGAGTTATTTTTTCCCTGTTGTTCTTGATCTTCTTAGTAGCGTTGCGCGTATCAACAACCCTCTTCGAAAATGCAACTATCCACTCGTAATCATAAGCGGTATGGTCGGTTACAATAACGGAAACATCAGCATCTCTAAGAAGCCTTTCGTTCAGATCCTGCGAGCGGAATATTTTATCAGAAAGCCTGATGGTTTTAAAGTACGGGTCGGTGAAGTTAAGGTTCTTCAGCCCTTCTTTATGAAGCAGTTCAATAAGCTTTATTGCGGGCGAATTTCTTGCATCGTCAACGTCGCGTTTAAAAGTCGCGCCGAGTATCAGCACGTTCGCATTCTCAAGTTTTATAGGAAGCTTGGCAATTTCCTTCAGAACCAGATCGCGGACGTAATACGGCATATCTTCGTTCGAAGCGGCCGCAAGCTCAATAAAATTAGTCTGGAAGTCGTATTGTTTTGCGAGCCAGTCAAGGTAGTACGGGTCGATCTGTATGCAGTGCCCGCCAATTCCCGGTCCCGGGTAGAACGGCATAAAGCCAAACGGTTTTGTGGACGCCGCTTCTATGACTTCCCATATGTTCAGGTTGCCCATGCGGTCGCATAACCTCGACATCTCATTAACGAGCGCGATATTTACGCTTCTGAAAATATTCTCAAGCAGCTTTTCCATTTCGGCAACGCGCGGCGATGAAACCTGGTGAACCTTTGTCGCAACTTCCTGCGTTATAAGCGAAGCCACTTCGGTGCATTTTTTTGAAACGCCGCCGACAACTGTTGGAGTATTGCCTGTATTATAAACTTTATTGCCAGGGTCTATCCTCTCGGGAGAAAATGCAAGATAGTAATCTTTTCCGGCTTTCCATCCTCTTGCTTCAAGAACCGGCTGAACGCAGTTTTCAGTCGTTCCCGGAAAGGTCGTGCTTTTGAGTATAACAAGCGAGTGGCGCTTAATGCGCTTTGCCAGCTCGTTAGCGGCGTTCATTATGAATGAAATATCAGGTGTTTTATTTTCGGTTACGGGAGTAGGGACACATATGAATATTACGTCAAGCTCTCCTGCCTTGTCGTAACTGGACGTAGCTTTAAAATATCCGTGATTAATAGCGAAAAGAAAATCTTTGTTTACTACATCTTTAATATAGTTTTTCTTCTGCTGAATAAGCTTTATCTTGCTCTGGTCAGAATCGATACCCAGCGTCTGGTATCCTTTCCTGGAAAATTCTATAGCCAGAGGAAGCCCAACATAGCCCAATCCTACGACGCCTATCTTTGCTTTTTTCTGCTTAATTTTTTCTTTCAGTAATTCACTCATTGCGGGTTTGATTTAATTTTCGTGAATAATTTAACGCCTTACCGTATTGACCTTACTAAAGCGGGTTCGGCCTTACTTATAAATGCTTTCTGCTTCTGCTTTTCTTTTTTTCCACCACTCGTTATGCGCGCGGTACCAATCCACTGTTTCCCTGAACTGGTTGTACGGGTCGACGCTCGGTTTGAACCCCAGTTTTTTCAGCTTATCAATATTCAGTGCGTACCTGAAATCATGGTTTGGGCGCGGGTCCGGGATAAAGCTTATCCCATCGCCTGCGTCAACACCCATAAGCTCGCACAGCCATTCAGCCGCCCTGCGGTTTGTAATTTCAGGCCGGTGATTTGCCGCAACATTGTACGCATTTCCGCTTTTGCCGTTAAGCAAAAGAAACTCAAGACACTCGGAAGTGAGCGGCGCATAGAGCCAGTCACGCACTTGCAGTCCCTCGCCCCACAGGGGAATTTTTTCGCCAAGTATAATATTAGTTATCCAGCGCGGCAGCGCTTTTTCCGGATATTGCCACGGGCCGAAATTATTTGTGGGCCTCAGCACAACAACAGGGTGTTTCTTTCCGAATTCCGTTGCAATATCATCCGCCTGCGCTTTTGATTTTGAATAAGCCGAGGTTGCCTGTGAGTCGCCGGCAATCTTATCCTCTTCTGAAAAATATCCGTCTAATATTGAACCGTAAACTTCATCAGTAGAAATATGAATGAACTTTTCAACGCCCGCATTAAAAGATTCTTCAAGCATAGTGCGAGTGCCTTCAACGTTTGTACGGTAAAACAAATCGGGGTCGGTTTCGCTGCGTGTGTTATGGCTCTCGGCGGCAAAATGAACCACCCAGTTAATATTCTTCAATGAATGTTTAACCAGGTCGGCATCGCAGATATCGCCCACAACCAGCTTAACTTTTTCCCCAAGCGGTTCAAGATTATCTTTGCCGCCGGCATAAGTCAGTTTATCTATTACAACCGGCTTATAACCTCTGCCCGCCATGTAATAGACAAAGTTTGTGCCGATAAATCCAGCGCCGCCTGTTACTAATATATTATTCAATTCACTCTTGGAAATACATTCTAATATTATAAATCCGAATATCTAAATTCTAAACAAAATCGAATACCGAAATACTGAATAAAGATTTTCCCCTCCCCTGCTCCTTCGGGCGCTTTCCCCTCTACAAGTGAAGAGGAATTTAATGGTGTTTCAATTCGAAATCCTATCCGCCAAAGGCGGACTAAACAAATTCGAATACCTAATATCTAAAAGAAAAAATAAACTTCTAATTTCGACATTGTTTAGGATTTAGGATTTCTAATTTCGGATTTCCTCCGTTATTCATCCCTGAAAAACAGTCCGAAGTTTAGTCCCAGGTTTATTTCAAAACCGTTTGGTTTTATTGTAGTGGGGAAATTTGTAACAACAACATCGTTATCAACTTTCCAATTGCCCATGGCTGCAATATTGTAGCCGGCCTGCAGCCTCAGGTAAATAGCCTTTTTCAAAAGTATGCCAATACCTATTTGCGGTTTGACGGAATAAAACCTTACATGATAATTTCTTGTAATATCGCTTGATGATGAATTGTTTTCGAGTTCGCCGAATATTCCGTTATAATTTCCGTAGCTCTTCCCGTACTGGAACAGATCAATTTTCAAAGTGCCGGTTGCAAAGAGCGCGCCGAAGGTAATATCAAATACCGGGCTCAGGCTTTTCACATACTCAAGCGTTAAACCGCCCATTCCAAAATTATATGTTACGGCTTTTGAAAGAGTGTCGTTAACCTGCGCTTCCTGGTGGGAAGAAAATCCGACTCCCATTCCGCCGATACGCAGAAAGGCGCCCGAGTTCTTTCCCCAGCCTATATCAATAAATCCGTTGCCGCCCAGAGTAAAGAAGCCGCCGGTAGATAACTGCGGGAAACCGGAATTTTTAAGCTCAGTATTCAGGTCGTTGGTATTGTTAAAATACCATCCGGCTGTTGGCCCGCCGCTTAAAGCAATATTAGGAATGGAGACCTGGCTGTAGGCATAATTGCCCGCAAAAATGCCCTGGAAAAACAGGATAAAAGCTATTTTTCTAACCATTTATGAATTGTTGGAAGCGCTAATTTTGAGCTAAAAAGAAGTACAAACATATTAGGAAGTGTTTTTAAAAACAATTTAAAAATTTGGTGTGTAGAGTGGATTAGAGTTGATAGAGTGATTGGTCTTGCCCCGAAAAAATGGGACTCTTAGTTAGGTGTGGTTTTTAGTTTTTCAAATTGCATTGGAGATAAGTACCCGAGC
Source organism: uncultured Ignavibacteria bacterium (assembly GCA_963816535.1). Lineage (GTDB taxonomy): Bacteria > Bacteroidota > Ignavibacteria > Tepidaquicellales > OLB5 > CAWFKW01. The sequence goes on from CAWFKW010000003.1 coordinate 1,013,523, forward strand.
GTAGAATGTCTCCTCTGCCTGTTATAAAATACTTCGATATACTCAAATATTTTTTGATTTGCTTCTTCTCTGGTTTTAAATCTTTCCCTGTAAACAAGTTCACGTTTCAAAGTGCTGAAGAATGATTCAGTCGGAGTATTATCGTAACAGTTTCCTTTTGAACTCATGCTTTGTGTTATGTTATTCTCTTTGAGCATTTGTCTCAGTTTCATACTTACATACTGAGAGCCCCTGTCTGAGTGTAATATCAGTTCTCCGGATGGTTTTCTTTGCATAAGAGCTTTATCCAACGTTTTGATTACAAGATTTTCATCCATGCTTCTGTCAGTGTTCCAGCTTATCACAGCTCTTGACCACAGATCAAGCATCACAGATAAATACAGCCAGCCTTCACTGGTCCAGATGTAGGTTATATCTGTTGTCCATAATCTGTTCTTCTTCTCAGGATTAAACTGCATTGCTACCAGGTTATTGGCTACATGTAATTTGTGATTTGAGTTTGTTGTTACTCTAAATCTTCTCTTTGTTCTTGCTGTAATACCTTGTTTTCTCATTAACCTGGCTATTCTGTTCTTGCTGCAGCTAAAGCCCTCACCTTTGAGCTCGGCTGTTATTCTCAAGCATCCGTAAACGCGTTTCCTTTGCTCGTAGATGCTTCTGATGCGCTCGATTAAGTATCGGTTATTCTTTTCACGACTACTTACCGGCCGTCTCAGCCACGCATAATAACCGCTTCTCGATACCTTCAGTACTTTGCTCATTAAATCAATGTGAAATATGTTTTGATTATCTTTCATAAATTTATATTTCACTTCTCGTTGATTTGAGAAAAGTACCCGATCGCTTTTTTTAAAATATCTCGCTCCTCCCGGAGCTTCTTTATCTCCCGCAATGCTCGTTTATACTCCACCATATCAACAACAGTTTCGCCAACAGTTTCGCCAACAGTTTTGTTATTTTCCATCAAATACTTTTTCTTCCATAGCTGTAAGGTATTATCGGCTATCCCCAAATCTCTTGCAACAGAACTTAAACTCTGATTCCCTTCCAATACCATCTTTACTGCCGAGATCTTAAACTCTTTGTCAAAACTCTTTCTTTTTCTCTTTTCTTCCATTGGTGTTATTCCTTTCTTCTGCCTGCCTACTGCAGGTAGGCGAATATACACCTTAACTTTCTGTCTACAAAATCGGGGTCAGGTCAATATTCTTCATATTCGGTTTTAATAATTAATTCAACTTTGTTTGGGTTTGAAGATCCTTTTAACTTCAAGCTTTGAAATTGAATTGCGAAAAAAATAACCGTAAATAAAGCAACAATGCCAATAAAATAATATCGTTTTGTTTTCATTTCATTTTATGATTAAAATAAATCCTGATTATTTATAATACATTCTGTTTATAACCCAGGTTTCATATATAAAAATTGTATAATTTTTGTATTCAGGCTATCATGTAAATATCCTTTATGTTTTTGGCAAAAAAAAGGTTGACAGTTATTTTTATATATATAATCTATATAACTCATATTAAGATTATGCATACAACAATAATCGATTGAGTCTATAATACTGCCCTTCATTTACAGGATTAAATAACGAAAGCGGTCCAAAATCAACGCCACTCCTGTCCCTGTCCCACCAGATAATTCTATTCCAAAGCTTATCAACCGTAAAAACTTTAGCATTAGCTCCGTTATTATAAGGAACAATAGTAGCAGCAGTAACATCCGCGTATAGTTGACATGGCTGATTATTAAGAGTTCTCATTTTATTCGTAGTTATGGACCTATTCAATATTTTTCCAGATACATAAGGTGTTAAGTTATTGAGTATCTCTTTGTCTATCAGAATATTGTTTAAATAATTAAACGGAACCACGGTAGGTGGCGGATTATGTGAATTATCCGTTTCAGTTTGCTTTAATAGACCAAGAACATCGACCAATTTTTCACCGTTTTGAATGTCGAGATAATAATTATCATCGATTTGTGACACTCCGAATTCAATTTTGTCAAGAATTTTTTTGTCATTTACGGCAGACCTTGAACCAACACTTACATTGTTGTTTTCACTTTTCAAAATGAATATGTTTACACTACCATCGTTTACCTGAACAAAAAATTTACCGTTTAGTAATTCATCATGGTATTTAAAATATTTGCCATAACTAATCAGTTTACTAATTTTTGAAATTATAATATCATTCAATGGAACTTTAGGAGCTTTTTGTAAAGAGAAAATATTTTCCTTTATGTAATTATCCGTCAAGTAATTATAAACCTTGTTAACGACACTTTGAGAATAACATTGATTACTAAAGATAAAAAGAATCATAAAAAGAATTAATAGTGATCTATAGATATAATTATGCATTTTATTTATAATGAAATTGTTTTGAAATAAATTGAGTAATTAATGTATCCAACAAAGCGCCTTTATGTTTACCGGATAATTCCACTAAATTGGTTTCAATTTGTTTTTCATTGAAATCGCAAAACTTACTCAATGACTTTGAGTATTGAGATATAATGCTTATTGTCTCTATGTATTTACTGTTATAATCCAAATAATTATTAATGAAACTTGTCAACCTATTCAAATCAGTATTTTCTTTATCTGTATGGTTGATCTCAGCAATAAGCTCATCAAATATCTGAGGAGAGTATTTCGTGTCAGGGTAATCCACTAAAATTGTCTCAAGAATTTTTGTGTGTTTGATAAAGTAATCTTTATCTAAATTTACTTTAGATTGCAATGACGAGTATCTTGCCATTATTTCTTTGTCTCTCCCTGTTGGTTCTATTGTTTCAAAATCAATCTCTTTCGTCTTTATGTCTGAAAATTCACCGGATATTTTATATTTTCCTAATTTTACAGGGCCATCTTGCAAATAATGCCACATTGAAACATAAACCTTAATCGATTGTCCAGGTAACAATGTATCAATTGTTGCATTTACAATGATTTCTGAACCGATTTTATGCAAAACTACATTGTCTGGATCAATAACCGTAAAATTGATTGCACCTAAAGTAAATTTCTTAGTCAGGTATTTTATTTCGCTGGTTTCATTTCGCAACTCTGCCTCTACCCACACATCCTGATTGAGAAGGTATTCTGTAAATTCTGTTTTTATTTGCAAATTAATGCCATCGCTATTTTTATATCCATTAACATTATTAAATACAAGAAAAAATAAAACTATTGCTATAAAGCCTAAACCTATGAGAACTATTAATTTATTCCTATTCATATATTTAATATTCATTTTAATTTTATTGATAATTTGAACAAAATCTTTCTAATAACATTTGGGAGTTGGACTCATATATAAACCTTCTATTATCTTGCCGCTCAAACTGTCTTTCAGATATTGTTCATGTTTATAACAAAAAAAACAAGGGTAAATATACTGATAATCTCCAGCATTTGGCCAATTCATAACGCAATATTGACAATTATTTTCTACAGCATCGTAATGAATCATATGTTCATCGGCATTTCCAGACAAATCATTTAAACCACGGCCATGTCCGATTTCATGTACTGCGTCTACAATTATCATTTTTTTTCTAGAATCAACGCTATAGTTATGGACCTTAAGGGAACTGTCCAAAGCTCCTACAAAAATGAAACATAATGAAGGCGCATATATTGAATTATTGTTAACATCTTTGTCATATTCAAATTGCTTAAAACAATATGTCACCCCATCGCTGTGGCGGGGTCAAAATTATGAATTCTTGTTATCCCAAAAACACATATGTAACTATAGTCATCATTAGTAAAATTATTTGCTATTTTGTAATTTTTATAAAATGTTTTTATTGTATTTAGAATATTATCATCTAGAAGATCATCATCTAGATTCAAATTTCTATTAAAAACTAACTTATTTGTGAAACCTACATTATCATAAGCATGGAATAAATCGGTTGAGGTATAACCATCTGGAATTGGGTTATTTCCAAGTGGTCTGTAAGCACTTGGATGCATAGTTGTGTATCCAACTGAAAGAAGAAGTTGAGGCTGGGCTATTTGTTTCCTTGGGTCTGAACTTCCATTTTGATTATTTGCATTGTCGGTATTTGTATCACTACCACAGGAATTCATTGTCGTTAGAATGAATGTTCCCCAGCAAATTAACAAAACTGGTAGAATTGTTCGGAATAATATCTTTTTCATACAAAAAACAGTATTTTAATAAATTATGAACATTTTGGTTGCACAATTTATTAAATTATAAAGATAAAATAATAAAAAATTTAATTAATTTTTGTATTTTGTTTAATATCGTAACGGTTTTTGAAGCGCAAATTCAAGAATCACATGATAAAACTTAATCGGGTCATTTTGTTATGTACAAAAATAGTATCAAGTAAAACCTATTTCCTATGATCTGCATCATAAAGAAGAATGATAATTATCGTTGTTGAAAATGATAATTATCATTGAATAATGGTAACGTAAAAATGAACCTCTAGCATTTAGGATAAATCATATTCAAAGTACGCGATGCTTGAGCCCACCCATGTTTGTTCTTTGTTGAAATCAACGCCCATCATCTTGCCTTTGGATAGACGCACTAAATTGTTCATCAGGTATGGCTTGCCGTTCTCGTGTGCGAATAGTAAACGAAGCTCGGCTTTTGCGGGCACATCGGGAGTTTCAATGCAGGGCTCGTATTTGATTTTCTTCTGCAGAATATAATTCTGTTTATCGCTTATCTTATCAAGCATATCTTTGTTAACATCAAACTCAACTCCTTTGCCTGCAAATGAAAAGAGCGGTTTCAGAATATAATTTTCCAGATCATCCGGGTATGATTCGAAGTCGCTTAAGAATTTCGTTTCAGGCACATACTTATTTTTTAAATAAGGCAGCGTGAATTTGCTTATCCTAAAGAACCAATTCGGATGCGCAATCCACTCAACGTTCAGCTCATCCTGAAATCTGAAATTCAGCTTCAGGTCCGGGCGGCGGTTAAGTTCATCAAATATAACGCGGTTATAGATACGTTCTATTTTAGTTCTCTTTCCGTCACGCTGGTAGAACAGGTCTTTACCCTCTTTGGTAATATCAGTAATGCAAACCGGCCTAACGCCTATCCACTTTTCGGCGCAGGCAAAATCAATGCGCGTTTTCTGCTGCTCCGGTTCAATTTCAAGAAGTATAACGTTTTCCGGTTTTGAATCTCCAACAATAACATCTTTCAGCTTTTGCACATAAGTTTCGGGATTGTGATACTGGAACAGTCCGCCAAAGTTTTCGGGCACATCAAAATACATGCGGTACGTCCTGTTCTGGAGAAGTTCGTAAAAGAAAAGCGACGAAAATCCCTGCAGCTCAATTAGTTGCGGAATAAATTTCCCGTTTTCATCAATGCAAATCGCAAAATCAATTGCGAGCAAAGCTGAGTAACCGGGATCGTTCGGAGCCTCGTATCCTTCGGGAATAGCCTTAAGCGAAATCTTTTTATATTCGTCAGTTACTAGATACGACGTTATCGCGCTAACAGCTTTTAAAATCTCTTTTTTGAATTCTTTGGGAATGAAAATGGGCGTCTCGGCAATTCTGAAATCGGCGGGATACTCAACATAAGTATTGATATCATTTACCAGTTTCCGGTATTTTTCATCCGAAAATTCCGAGTTGTATTTTTTTCTGAGTTCAGGTATCATTTAAAAGCATTCCCGCCCTGAGCGGGGATTGTTGAGCCTACGGCGCAGTCCTGAAGGTCCAAACGGGACTTGAGGTAGTGGCGCCTTTTGTATCGCGTGCGATAACTTTCCAGTACAACCTTAAATTATGGTTTACTATCCCAAATCCATAAATAGTCGGAAGATAATTAGCAACTACACGCTGGGCGGGCGGATCAACATTATCAAGGTAAACGTCATACCTTACCGTATCTCCCGCGTCAGGGTCCGAGCAGCTCCAGCTCAGCGTTATCAGATTGCTTATGCCGGTATCATTGTTTGGAGGATTTGGGTTGCTTGGCGCCGCAGGCGGATTATTTATATTCCCGTTCCCGTTGCCGACTGTCACAATTTTCTGGTTATCGCTGTTCTCGCAGCCGGCAGCATATAGCGCCGATAAGGAAATTATAAATGCGTATAACAAAAGAGATCTCATTGTTATATAGAATTATTTTATATAAGAAATTTCCCCTTATCCATTACCTGTTCGCCGTCGAACCAGATGCTGCATTTTACGCTCACGCAGTCAATGTGGGTAGTCGATTGCCAGTCAGCCCCCGTATGTTTTGTATACGGGTGCCCGAACGCAATATGAATAGTGGGCAGCTTTTCGTCCTGTAGGATATGCCCGATAACCCTTTTGCAGGCAAGGTTAGTGCCTATTGCAAACTCGCCTACCCTGTTGGAGTTTTCATCGGTCATGGTATATGCAGTAAACTCTTCCAGAAGCTCTTTATTGGAGCACTCCATCCGTATTATCCTGGAGTCCTTAATCTCAATTCTTAGCGGGGTATTCTTCAAATCGCCGTATTTCTCGCAAAGATAATCGCCAACAACGCCGTCGACAACATACATACCGTTGCAGCTTTTTGGGGATGTAAATATTTCCCCGCCCGGCAAATTACCCCACTTTTCCACTGAAATCAATCCACTAGTTTTGAGCCATTTCAAGTCGGGAGAGAATTCGGACAGCATATCGGTGCCGCCATCTGATGTTATCTTAATAAACTTTGCCTTCCTTGCTTTTTGGATCAGCCGTTCGCTTAGCTCATCAACCTTGTTGAAATCGGCGCGCATTCCTTCGGTCATGATCTGTTTATTAATATTCACCATGTGCGCATGCCGTATCCGTTTGCTTTCGACCACTTCGGTCATTTCTATCCGCGATCTCAGCTCGCCTGTTTGCGCGGCCGCGCAAAAGATACTTACATTGGAGGATGCAAGACTATCAAGAACGGGCTGAGGCATATGCGAAATGGGGCGCGGCGAGAAATTTTCAAGCACGAATAAGTTATACTTTGACCCGACCTTTTCAATCTGGTGCACCAAAGAGGCAGCGATCTCCAGGTTCTCGTTATCGGTAATTACGGTTACAACTTCTTCCTGTTTAAGCCTCAGGCAGGTGAAGATCGCGTTGTGCGCGCCTTCGGATAAAGCCTCGTCAAATTTAATTCCTGTAACAGACAAATTCATTCAGTAAATATATAGTTATAAAATAATCTTATGAGGGCAGCCCGGCATGGGTTTCTTCGATAATGTAATCCACTACCTTCAGAAGTCCCTCTTGCGTGCCATCCCAATTTGCAAGCTGCCTGTCGGCGCCGGTGCCCATCTGCAAAATCTTCAGCACATAATTAACTTCATCCCTGCTTCCAAGGTCGTCAACAACGTCGTTAATGAAGGCCAGCAGTTCCATGCAGAGAATTTTAAAATCAACTTCTTCCTGTTTGCCAAAGTCGATAAGTTTCCCTTCGATGCCGTATCTTGCGGCGCGCCATTTGTTTTCGTTGATAAGCGCCCGCCTGTAAATCCTGAATCCGAGGTTTTGCCTCAGCAGCTTATACAGCTTGTAAACCACAGCCTGCATAAGCGCTGCCAGGCAGATAGTTTCATCTATGCGCATCGGTATATCGCATATCCTGAACTCAAGCGTATTAAAAAACGGGTGCAGCCGCACATCGTACCATATCTTTTTGCCGTTATCTATGCAATTTGTTTTTATAAGCAGCTTAACGTAATTTTCGTAATCGGCCAGACTATCATAATAATCTGGTATTCCTGTTCGCGGAAATTTATCGAATACCTTCACACGGTATGATTTGAACCCCGTGTTCCTTCCCAGCCAGAACGGTGAATTGGTTGAGAGCGCAAAGAAATGCGGCAGAAAATACCTGACCGCGTTCATTATCTGCATGCCCACCTCGCGGTTATCAATGCCCACATGCACGTGCAGTCCGAAGATCAGGTTAGCTCTTGCGGCTTCCTGCATTTCTTTTATTATTTCTTTATATCTCGGATGATCGGTGATCAATACTTCGTTCCAGTGGGTAAACGGGTGCGTTCCCGCCGCCGCGATCCTGAAGCCGTTCTCTTTGGCAAGAGAAGCAAGGTTGCCCCTCAGATTTGTAACTTCAGCCCTGGCTTCAGTGATATCAGCGCAGACTTTTGTGCCTATCTCAACGACAGCGCGGTGCATTTCAGGCTTTATCTGGTCCTTCAAATATTTCCCGGTATCGAATATCTGCTGAATGTGCGAAACCAGCTTGCGGGATTCCGGATCGACGATCTGGAACTCCTCTTCAATACCTAATGTGAACATTTTATCTAACACTTCTTATAATGACTAATTACTAATGACTAATAAACAATTGCCGAATTATGAACAATTAAGAACATAAAGAAATAGAAAAAGAAATTACTAAAATCGAAGACAAATTACAAATTAAATAATTTACGAAACCTTGTAATTAGTAATCAGTAAATCTGTAATTAACTTTTTAATGAATTATCGTAAGAACCTTCTCCAAGCTTAATGTTATTCGCGAACGAATAAACAAAATCGCCCCAGGTAAGATTGTTGGCGCCTTCAACATGATTCTGCGCTCTTCTTATTGACATATTGGCGGCTGCTTCAATTATCCATTCGAAATTTGCTTCGCCTATTGAATGCACATCGGCATCCGGCGCGGGATTGCAGAAATCGATTGCATAAGGAACTCCGTCTCTCAGCGCAAGCTCGACCGTATTAAAATCATAGCCCAGCGCGCGGTTTATTTTCAGGACCGTATCAACAAGCATCCTGTGCTTTGCAGGTTCAATTACTCTGCCGTCGCGGATGTATCTTTCATGAAAAGGATTTCTGGGTTCATACGGCATGACCCAAACATCCTGCCTGTCAAGGCAGTAACACCTGAAGTATTCTTCGAACTTTATTTCTTCCTGCAGCATCATAACAAGCTGTCCGGTTTCGCTGTATGCTTTAAAGAACGAATCCATATCCGTTATCTTGTAAACGCTCTTCCATCCGCCGCCTGAATGCGGTTTAAAATACGCAGGGAACCCAACGTATTCAAATATGCTCTCCCAATCCAGCGGGTAAGCTAAGTTGCGGAATGAATTATCGGCAGTATCCGGCGGCAGCTTATGCGAAGGGAGCAAAACAGTTTTAGGGACCGGTACCCCGACTTTAGTCATTAACGCGTTATTAAAAAACTTTTCGTCGGCGCTCCACCAGAACGGATTATTAATAACAGCGGTTCCGCTGACTGCGGCGTTTTTAAGGTACGCCCTGTAAAACGGAACGTCCTGGGAGATCCTGTCTATAATAACGTCGTACCTGTTCAGTTCGCCCTGGACTACTTTATGTATCAGGACTGCTTCGGCGGCAAAATCAAGCCCTGATTCAACCGCTTTGCGGTTTACTCTGTCTATAAAAGCCTGCGGGAAAGTATTTTCCTGACCGAATAATATACCAATTCTTTTCATATCAGATATTTTGCTCCTTTTGATTCAACAAATTAATGAATATTTCGATTTTGACTTAAAAATACCGGATTTTCTTGGGTTTTGTGTTGCAGAAAAACAAACTTACGTAAAGATAACGTCATTTAAAAGGGGTAGAAAAAACGTAACTCCGAATCCGCCTCAGGCGGGCTTGGAATTACATGTCATCGTGATACAACAACACAGCCACAAAGACACGAAGCCACAAAGGATGCGAACATAAAATAAATAAATATCGCCTCTTCTCAAGTCAGCTGAAACTAAGAGTCCCAAGCCGGAGCTTGGGACTCAGCAACTGAATAGTACGCTCCCCCTCTCCCTGTGGGAGAGGGGGTAGCCCGCCTTAGGCGGGCGGGGGTGAGACTATCTTTTTACTTCACCAGAATCATTTTCTTTGTTGAGACAAAATCACCTGCCGTGATCCTGTAGAAATATATTCCGCTTGAAATTCCGGCGCCGTCAAACTTGAGCTCGTAACTCCCCGGGCTCATATTTTGACTTAACAGCAGCTCAACCTGTCTGCCGGTAATATCATATACTGCAATTCGCACAGGAACATTGCCGCCCTGCGGTACGTCAAATTTAATTTTGGTTTCCGGGTTAAACGGATTTGGATAATTCTGATACAGGTTAAACGATTTGGGAACATATGTTCCAATAGGCGTTATTGCAGTTGGATTCTGAACCAGCGAGCGTTCGTAAACGCCATGCCCGTGTGTAGTAGCCCTAATATGCCGGTTTGGATATACTATTGAGAGATCAAATACCAGCGCATAAGGCATTCCGCCGCTGTAAGAATACCATGTGGCGCCATTGTTAGTAGTGAAATAAACTCCAAGGTCGTTGCCTACATAAATATTCTGAGTATACATCGGGTCAATAACTATTGACTGGTGCGGAACATCCGGCAAGTTGCCTGTAATGTTCTGCCACGTGCCGCCGCCATTCGAGCTTCTGAATACGTGCGGATTGCCGAATCCCGAAAACGTTACATACACATCCATTGAGTTATTCGGATTAACATGAATATCCGTCGGGTAAGCGTTTGGTAAACCGCTTCCAACATTTGTCCATGTTGTTCCGTTTGTTGTTTTCCATATTGTAGCATTCGCTCCGCCGTTTACCGGAATTGTACCGCAGTAAACAGTATCTGTAAAAGTAGAGGATCCATCCATTGAAAGAACCTTTGCGCCTGCAAAATTTCCATACGGCCCCTGCCACGATGAACCGCCGTTCGAAGAACGGTAAATGGAAAGATTGCCCGCATATATAATGCTTGAATTTGAGCGGCAGCAAATATACGGTCCGACAAAACAGCAGGTAGCTTCCGAATTTGCTCCGGGAGGCGCAATATCAGACCAGGAAACTCCGCCATTGCTCGAGCGGCTAATATCGCCATATGAATACTCCGTGTAGCAAACATTGGGCGTTGAATTATTAACAGCACACCAGAATCCATCACCCTGAAAAGTTTTATACCACGCTGTTGTTCCCTGGTAAAATGCTGAGCGGTTATCCTGTAAACCGCCTAAGCAATAATTTGTATCAGTAGGAGAATTTGCGAATCCATTATAGAATTGAGTTGTAACATAACCGCCGTTGCAAGAATAATACGTTGTTCCAAAATCATTTGACCTGTACAAGCCGCCGTCGGTAATTGAATAGAATTTATTCGGATCCCTCGGATTAACAGCAAAGAAGTGCTGGTCGGCATGTGAAAAATTACTGGAAGAACTTTCCGGCTGGCCCGGGGGTGTAGCGCCAGTGTTCCAGGCAGCCCAGTTTGACATGTCGGTCAATGCAGAGCCCCCGTTAGTTGACCTCCATACATCCAGATTACCTATTAGAAATGAATTGGGGTCTCCGGGTTTTACAACGAATGCATTATTATACCAACCCTGATTTGTCATCAATGACGGATAATTAACCTTTTGCGTCCACGTAGAACCGCCATCTGTGCTTGCCCATAAACCAAGATAAGAAGTTCCCTGATTAGGATCATTGCCAATACTTGCAAACACAGTACCAGCCAGAGTTCCGGGATAAAGATCGAGTGTGGCTTTGCCTGACCAGCTTGCCGGCAGTCCGCCTGTGAGCTTAGTCCATGTCGAGCCGCTGTTAGATGTTTTATAAATTCCCACATTCGCATTCGGGACATTGATGCTAAGATCGCCGATCGAGATATAAACTGTCGCTGTATCAGCCGGATTTATTTTCAGATCCATTACCATCAGATAATTTAATACCTGCGTCCATGTGCCGCCGGCATTATTTGATTTATAAACTCCTTCGCTTGTTGCCGCGTAAAGCACATTGTGATTTTTCGGATTCATAACAACGCGCCACACGCCGCGCTCGTTGTTATACGACCAGTCCAGAGATTTTGTCCAGGTTGCGCCTGCATCGGTAGTTTTTAAAATGCCAATGCCATACATGCCTCTTGTCACGCGGATATCCAAACCGTTTTTGGAATACTGGTAGCCGTAATTTTCTCCGGTAGCCAGATACATTATGCTTGGATTAGCTGAATCTATTGCAATATAACTTGCCGCTAAACTGGGGTAGCCGGTTTCAACATACGACCATGCGCTTGCGCCTAATCCTCCGGTTGTTGATTTCCACAAGCCGCCTGAAGCTGAACCCATAAACAACATTGAAGTATCAGCCGGATTTATAGCTATGCAAAGACTTCTTCCTCCAATATTATTCGGGCCTATGGAAGTCCATTGCGTAGGCGAATCGCCGTTATCAAATTCTTTAACATATTTTTTGCTGTACTCATATGCTCTGTAAAATTTATCTGACGGAATATCTTTATTCGGGAATGCTCTCATTTCATTCTCGAACTGGAAATAATCTGCGGCTCCGCCGGATTCTCTTCCTTCGTTAATATCTTTATTATCCGAAAGGTCTGATACTGAAGTTTTATTATGTTGCGTAAAAAGAAATGATACAAGTAATACTGCAACAAAAAGCGAGAATAATTTGAAAATCTTCTTCATTTTAGTAATTGTTAATTAGAATTTGGATATATTAATCTATAATGTTTCTTTATTCAATGAGAATTTGCAGTTGGAAGGCTAACCAAACAGGTTAGACATCAAAAAGGCTATTCTTAAACAGAATAGCCTTTTTTTGAACCGGTTGAACGCCTGATAGCTGCTATCTTAAAGCCTATCTATGCCATTTCTTTTTCATTCATAAACACGTAATCAAGCCAGAACTTGGTTATCTTTTCAAGCACGCTGTTATTCTTAAGACGCGTAGCAAGGTTATTAAAATCAACGTTGTCCATCTGCTGGTCCTGGTTGAAACAGGTAAACACAAATTTCTCTTCGCCTGTTTCAGGGTCAACGTGGCGCTGCAGACACTGCGCGCATACTTCTTTCATCATACATTGCATGGGCGAGTTTATACTTGCCAGCGCGGTATGGGAAGGATTTATGTAGTCTTTCAAAGTTGTAAACCTCGCAATCTTCAAAGCGTTCATCATCCTGTCGCTGCCGATAGCGATTATCCTGTTAATATGCTTCAGGTCAAACATCGGTTTGCCGGTCACTTTATTAGGCTCCAGCTCGCCTTTTGAATAAGCGATTATCGCCTGTACAATGTTTGCCGTTACAGCTCTATCCTGCGGACGGCGCGGTTTAATGGTATCCCCGAAATCGTTTGACCATATAACCTGGTCGGTTGCTTCTTCCACCTCATCCTGCTTGAAAAGGTCGGATGAATTTCTGTACCCCGCAAAATATACAACCCTGTTACCGTTATTCTTTAGAGCTTTTGCTACCGAGAACAACACAGCATTGCCCAGTCCGCCTCCGGCGAGCAAAACCAATTCGCCATGCGGGATTTCGGTCGGCGAACCCGTAGGACCCATAACAACCACGCGCTCTCCTTTTTTCAGGGAGCGGCAAAGCCGCGAGCTTCCCCACATTTCGAGAATGATCATGCTTAGCAGTCCTTTTTCAACATCGACCCATGCCCCGGTGAGGGCAAGCCCTTCCATCATTAGCGTCGTATCTGACGTCTTTTCGCTGAACACTTCGTAATTCTGAAGCCTGTAAAACTGTCCCGGCTTGAATTTTCTTGATTGCAGAGGGGCTTTTACAACCACCTCTATAATAGTCGGCGTAAGCACCCTGACTTCTTCTATCTCCGCAATAATTTCATCATCAAGATTCTTAAGGAATTTTTTATACTGTTCCTCTCGTTCGGGAACGAACTTTCCGTCAATTTCATTTTCAAATATTTTTACAACTTCTTTGTACCCGTCTTTTGCCGATGCCATGGCTTTCACAACGTTGCCGGCGTATTTAGGATGGTTATCGCCGTAAACTGTAATGAACTTTCCGTCTTCATGGTAAGATGTGAAAAATCCGACTTCGTTCTTCTCAGTTTTTACAAATTCGCCCTTATCGTTTATCTTGTAATTCTGAAAGAACTGCTTCCTTTCGTCGAGCTCAAACGTTCCCGGATGTTCCTTCTCGTAAATAACGTTTGGCGAAGTTCCGGCGGCGACAATAACCGTCTTGGCCGGGAGCGTGATCCTTCCGCCCGAATCTATCCACTCGCCTTCTGTTGTCTTTTCCTGCTTCGAAAATATCATCTCTTTCACGCCGCCGTGTTCATCAGCTATAGCTTCCTCGGGATTAAGTTTTTCCCAGTAGTATATGCCTTCTTCAAGCGACTTGATAATTTCTTCGTGGTTAAGCCTGTATGCCGGCGATTCTGAGATCGATTTCCTGTATGCCAGCGTTACGCCGCCCCATTTTCTTACAAGGGGAACGAAATTCGGTTTCTCCATCGCATCAAGCGCGCGCTTCCGCTCTGCCCTTACTTCTCTGCCATGCTCCAGGAATCTTTTCACTATAGCTTTCTCATCGTCGTCATACATAGCCATTACCTTATCCTGCCCGAACTTGTGAATTGAAATTTCATACCTGTGCAGGAATTTCTCGACCTGTATGGGGTAATACGCAAACGCTTCGGTTGTCGTGTCTATGGCTGTAAGCCCGCCGCCAATCACAATTGCCGGAAGCTGCAGCATCAGGTTTGCAAGAGAATCTCTCTTTGCCGCTCCGGTCAGCTGAAGCGCCATTAAGAAGTCAGACGCTTTCCTGATTCCCCTGATAAGGTTGTTTTTCATTTTCACTATAGTGGGCCTGCCTGCGCCGGTTGCGATCGCTATATGGTCGAAACCAAGCTTCCAAACATCGTCAATTTCAACGGTGCCGCCAAACCTCACTCCGTCATATAAACTGAAATATTTTCTTCTTGCCAGCGTCATGTAAACTACTTTCAGGAAGTTTTTATCCCAGCGGACAGTAATACCGTACTCCGATACTCCGCCGAATCCAAGGAAAGTCCTTTCGTCAAGCTCGTCTTTTATGGATTCAAAATATTTCACGGGTTTGGGATAGGTATAGTTTCCGTTTTTATCTCTGCCCCCGGTTAAATCGGCGTGCACCGGTTCAATTTTCAAACCGTCAACGCCGGCAACTGAAAAACCTTCATTCAGAAGGTAATTGGCCAACGTGTATCCGGCCGGCCCCATGCCAACAACCATGATCTTTTTGCCGTTATATGGAGCCTGGTAGGGCCTCTTTACGTTCAGGGGGTTCCACCTGGTTAGGAGAGAATAAATCTCAAAACCATAGGTTAGGTCCATAACGTCGGTCAGAACCTTTGTTTCTATCTGCGGAATATTTACAGGCTCCTGCTTCTGGTAAATACATGCTTTCATACAGTCATTGCAGATACGGTGGCCGGTTCCCGGGCACATCGGGTTATCTATCATGACCATTGCCAGGGCCGCAACCGACCTGCCCTCATATTTCAGGTAGTGCATCTCCGAGATCTTTTCATCAAGCGGGCAGCCTTTAAGCGTTATGCCTAACGGGTTTCGTTTATATGAACCGTCTTTTTCTTTATATCCTTTTGTACATGAGTCTTTGTTTCTTTCATGGCAGAACACACAGTATTCAACCTCGCCCATAACCTGCCGGCTGTTATACCTTGCGTCGGTCAGCTTAAAGCCGTCCCTTCTTCTCAGCGATTCATCTTTTCCCCACATTCTCTCGGGAATTTTGGGGTCGACAACTTTGTTATGAACCAGGTCATTGTAATCCGTATCAAGCGGGAGCTTATACATAACCCATTCGCGGATCTTATGTTTTTCACTTTCGCTGTAATATCTAGTAAAGCACCATTTTTGCAGCAATTCAACAACTTCTTTTATAGTCTCGTAAGTATATTTATCTTCATCCGAAACGGCTGAATTTTTATACTCTTTTAACTGGAGCTCTCCTAATATTTTCTTTCCGTTCGGGTCAGATTTAAGCTTATTGTATGCTCCTTCCGCGCCTTTTCTGATCTCATCCGGAAGAACAAAATTCGGCGGCATGACCTCAATGTAGTTCTTATAGTTATGCTCATATTCCATGAACTCGTGTATCATGTTCGAAGTTGAATTCTCTTCATCGCCCTTCCAGTCATAATCTGAAAAGAGCAGGTTCTTGATTATATCAACTTCTTTGTTCAGCGAGCTGTAATAAACCGGCGGAAGATCCGCTGTTTTGAATTTCTTGAAAACCCTTCTCTGAATGAAATCGCTTTTGACTTTCAGTATCGCCCGGTCATTCTCAACTTTCTTTTTTAACAGGTCGATTTCATCCTCAAGGCCGAAGAAATCAGTTAAGAAACTTTCAAGATACCTTGCCGATTCGATAAGAATCTTTGACGTTTCTATTTCACCGTACCCTTCGCCGAGGCTTTCGCGGTATTTTGCGAATCTCTCATATACCGCAGGGTCCGTCTTCCCGAAATAATCGTAAAAAATTTCAGCAAGCTCTTTTAGTTTGGGGGATTCAAACAGGTCCTCGAAACTAAAGCCATATTTCAAATTCAATTCGTCTTTCATAATTCCGGCTTTTGCCGGGGCGGGTTTTGTAACTGTCATAGCAAAAATTACTCCTCAGATAGATTATTATTGTCGCTGGTAACCACGGAACAAATTTCCTTAAGGTACTCCCAGGTATATATACCTGTATTGTGCCCATCTTTCCAGAAAAGCTGGATAGCATAATTTCCAACCGTCTGAACGTTTTCAAGAATGAACCCCTCGGTCGTTTCGGGCAGATTGTTTACCGGCGCGTATTCATGCAGTAAAACCTTTTCGCCTTTGCATGCAGCGCAAGGGCAATTTTTCCGCAGCCAAGCGGATGATACTTTCGCTTCGAAACCATCGTTAAATTTTAAATGGTAGGCAGCGTACCCATCGGGGCAAACATCATACTTTTTAAACTGGACAAGATACATATTTAAATGGGGTTAAATGCCCCTCGTAATTCAATCCAAAAGTGATTTTAAAATTAATGAAATAATTGAGAAATATCACTACAAAAATTATTGCTAACAAACCTTAGTTTGGAAAGCGCTATCCGGAATCAACTATTGTAATTTCAAATAAAATAATGGTTTATGAAACTATGTGTTTTGAGAGTTTTCCAGTTTGTATTTTCTCTTCCAATCCGAATTCTCAAATCTGAAATCTCAAATCCGCTTAGCTCATCTCCAGCATGCGTTGAATAGGTATCAGCGCTTGTTTGCGGGTATCCTCATCCAAAACAAGTTCCGGTCTTCCGTCAAGCATGCAAAGATAAAGCTTCTCCATTGTGTTGAGTTTCATGTACGGGCATTCATTGCACGCGCAATTAGCGTCCGGAGGCGCGGGAATGAACTTCTTTCCCGGGGATCTTTTCTTCATCTGGTGGATTATGCCTTCTTCAGTGGCGACTATAAATTCATTTGAATCAGATTCGGCGGTAAATTTAAGCAGCGCGCTTGTGGAACCGACAAAATCGGCTTTGCTGAGTATTACTTCCTCGCATTCCGGGTGGGCTATCAGCAAAGCGTTGGGATACTGTATCTTTAGCTTAATGATCTTCCGGTCGCTGAATGTTTCATGTACAATGCAGCTTCCGTCCCAAAGCAACATATCCCTTCCGGTTTTTTTAATTATATATTTACCAAGATTTTTATCAGGCGCAAAAATTATTTTCTGTTCCCTGGGGATTTGTTCGACTATTTTCATTGCGTTGGATGAAGTGCATATGATATCGCTAAGCGCTTTTACCGCCGCCGAGCAATTAATGTAACTGATAACAATATGGTCAGGGTGCATTTCGCGGAATTGTTTGAACAGCGGCGCAGGGCATCCTTCCGCTAATGAGCATCCTGCATTCAAATCCGGGACAAGCACTTTTTTTGCTGGATTAAGTATCTTCGCAGTCTCCGCCATAAAATGCACGCCTGCAAACACTATTACATCTGCATCGGTAGATGCCGCTTTGCGGGAAAGTTCAAGAGAGTCGCCAATGAAATCAGCCAAATCCTGAATTTCAGATTCCTGGTAATAATGCGCAAGTATCACCGCGTTTAGTTTTTTCTTTAAAGCAAGGATCTCTTCTTCAAGATTTAAAGATAAATTAATATTGTTATCAGTAAATGTTTGAGTTTGCAATTATTTTACCTTATAAATATATTTTCTGTGACCAATTTGAAGAATTAATACAGTCTTGTCCTTATCGTCAATTTCATAAATAACTCTATAATTTCCGATTCTTAACCTCCATCCTTCCCTGCCTGTCAGTTTTAGACAGTTAGCGTGCCTGGGGTTTTCTGATAAATCGATAATCGATTTTTTGATTTTTTCATATTCTTTCTGCGGTACAAGCGATAGTTCCTTTTGAGCTTTCTTCAGGATTAAAACAGCATAATTCATTTTCTTTTAGATTCAATTTCTTTAATTGCCTTGACGAATGAGATTTTTTTATCAGTTGATTTCTTTGCCTCGTCAAACGATCTGATACAATCTAATTCTTCTAATTCTTCAATTATTTTTTCGTAATCATTTATATCAAGAACTACCTCAACAGGTTTCCCTTTTTTATTTACTATAAATTTTTCTTTTGTTAATTGCATAATATTAATTTAGTTTAAGTTTTCTAATATTTTCTCACCTTCGGGTCAATCTTATCGGACCATGCATGTATGCCGCCGACTAAATTCTTAACTTTTTTGAACCCTGCTTTATCTCTCAAATACTCAACCGCATGGCGGCTTCTGTGGCCCGTGCGGCAATAAACAATTAACTCTTCATCTTTTCCGCATGGGATCTCATCAATTTTTTCAACAAGCGCGTTTATAGAAATTAACGTTCCGCCGATTGATGCAATTTCAGTTTCATATACTTCCCTTACATCAAGCAGAGTGAATTTATCGCCCTTGTCGATCTTTTCTTTCAGTTCTTCGACTGAGATTTCCCAATTTGTGTTTTCCGCCATCTTGTTATTTATTTTTTGGTTGCAAAATTCTTCATAATCTATCAGTTCGGTTATTGAAGGATTTGAGCCGCAAACAGGACAATCAGGATTTTTTTTATATTTAAGCTCTTTGAATTTCATAGCAAGGGAGTCTAACATCAATAGCCTTCCGGTTAATAACTCGCCCTTGCCCAAAATATATTTTATAACTTCGTTCGCCATAATCGAGCCGATGATTCCCGGCAGAACGCCAAGTACGCCTCCCTGTTCGCACGATGGAACCTCGCCGGGCGACGGCGGTTCAGGGTACAAACAACGGTAACATGGCCCGTTCGCCGAGTCAAATACAGACACCTGCCCTTCAAATCTCAATATGCTGCCATATACAACCGGTTTTCTCAGAAACACGCACGCATCATTAACCAGATACCTTGTGGCAAAATTATCGGAGCCATCTGTAACTATGTCATATTCTCTCAAAATTTCAACAGCATTATCGCTATTTAGTTTCGTGTCATAAGTCTGTATCCTGACTTCAGGATTTAAAGCCTTAAGCTTTAGCTTCGCCGTCCCGGCCTTTGGCAGTCCAACGTCGCCGCTTGTATATAATACCTGTCTTTGCAGGTTTGAGAAGCTCACTTCATCATAATCAATTATACCTATTGTACCGATTCCTGCCGCGGTAAGATAAAGGCTGAGCGGAGACCCCAGTCCACCGGCGCCAATTATTATTACTTTGGATGCCTTGAGCTTCTTCTGCCCTTCTACGCCTACTTCAGGAATTATTATATGCCTGCTGTAACGTTCAAGCTCCGCGTGCGTCAATTCCTTTTTTGTAGATATTTGAACTTCTTCATTTAACATGAACATCAAAATTAGTCAAAAAGTAATTGCTGTAAAAGTCACATAAATTTATCGTTTTAGCCGTTTGTGCGAATTTTTGAGTATAGATAAGTAGCATAAATATGAGTAATTTTGCCGAATGAAAAAATTAGAAAAAGCTGAAATAATTAGTTTTCTTAAAGCAAACAAAGATTTCATGAGGGAAAAATACGGCGTTACAACCATTGGGTTGTTTGGCTCTTATGCCAGAAATGAACAAAATGACATCAGCGACATAGATTTATTGGTTGAATTTGACAAGGTGAGTTTTGATAATCTTGCAGGTTTATATATTTACATCGAGAATAATTTTGGGAAAAAACTGGACATAATAATTAAGAGTTCTTATCTAAGAAAAAGATTCATAGAAATAGTAGAAAGAGAAGCCGTTTATGCTTAATGAATTGATCCAGATCAACCTAGAGAGCGTTTTGGAGTCGATAGAAATAATTTTAAAAAGATCTGAAAACATAAAATCGGCGGATGATTTTATGAATACGCCATTCGGAGCGACCACTTTGGATTCTATTTCAATGAGGCTTCAAGTGATTGGTGAATCATTGAAGAAGATCGAAAAGATCGATCCTGATTATTTGCTGAAGTTCAAAGAAATCGACTGGAATGAAATTATGAAGTTGCGGGACTTAATTTCGCATCATTACGATTCTATAAATCCTATATTGGTTTTTGATATTTGTAAAAATCATGCGCCTGATCTAAAAAGAGTAATTGAAAAAATCATAAACGAAAACTAATCACAAAGTATGTCAGTTGACAAAAATACCATAGACGGCAAGCCAAATCCATTGTTAAACAAGAGCAAATCAAAAAAGGCGTGGCTCCAAACCGCTGAAAAGATGAAAACCACCGGCATGAAATTCACCTCGCTCAGCGGCGACGATGTCGAAATGGTATACACTCCGGAAGATGTTGAAAATATTGACTACAACAAAGATATAGGGTTCCCCGGCGAATTCCCTTTCACAAGAGGCATTCACCATAACCTCTACAGGGGCAAACTATGGACAATGCGCCAGTTCGCAGGATTCGGCTCCCCTGAAGACACCAACGAGAGATTCAAATACCTGCTTGAACGCGGGCAGACCGGGCTCTCGACAGCATTTGACCTGCCTACGTTAATGGGCTGGGATTCTGATGCCGAGCTTTCAGAAGGCGAAGTTGGAATTTGCGGCGTTGCAATCTCTTCAATTGAAGATATGAAAGTTTTATTTGACGGGATTCCGCTTGATAAAGTGTCCGTTTCAATGACAATTAACTCGCCTGCCGCTATTATCTTCGCATTTTATTTAGCGGTTGCCGAATTGCAGGGCGTTCCGTTTGATAAGCTGAGAGGCACGCTTCAGAATGACATATTAAAAGAATATATCGCGCAGAAAGAGTTTATATATCCGCCGGAACCCTCGATGAGAATTATTGTGGACATGATTGAATACTGCAAGGACCATGTATCGCAATTTAATCCTGTTTCAGTCAGCGGTTACCATATCCGCGAAGCCGGCTCAACCGCCGCGCAGGAACTGGCGTTCACATTGGCAGATGGATTCGCTTACATGGAGGCTTGCATAGCCCGCGGAATGGATGTTGATGAATTTGCGCCGCGCATATCATACTTCTTCAACTCTCATTTGGATTTCTTCGAAGAGATAGCGAAGTTCCGCGCCGCAAGAAAAATTTTCGCGAAGAGAATGCGTTATAAATATATCGCAAAGAACCCGAAATCGTGGACGTTGAGATTCCACACGCAAACCGCCGGATGCTCGTTAACAGCCCAGCAGCCTGAGAATAATATTGTTAGAACCGCTATCGAAGCGCTTGCGGCTGTGCTGGGAGGCACCCAGAGCCTGCATACTAATTCGATGGATGAAACGCTTGCGCTTCCTTCTGATAAAGCCGTAAAGATAGCGCTAAGAACTCAGCAAATTATAGCATATGAGCATGAAGTAATAAACACTGTGGACCCGCTCGGCGGAAGTTATTACGTAGAATCGCTTACAAAGAAAATGGAAGATGAGGCCGAAAGATACTTTGAAAAAATTGATGCGCTGGGCGGAGTTATACCTGCCATAGAAGCCGGCTTTTTCCAGAAAGAAATTGCGGACGCAGCATACAGGTATCAAATCGAGCTTGATAAAAAAGAGAAAATTATAGTGGGCATAAATGATTTTGTTGAGGAAGATGAGACCGTAGACATCCCAATATTAAAAATTTCAAAAGAAGTTGAAAGATCGCAAAAAGCCAAACTGAAAAAGCTGAAAGCATCAAGGGATAATGTGAAGGCCAAAGCGTGCCTTGATGAGCTTACCGTGGCTGCCAAAAACGGGACAAATCTTATGCCGGTAATACTGGATTGCGCAAGGAACAATGTTACTCTTGGCGAAATGTGCAACGCCCTGAAAGAACCTTTTGGGATTTACGAAGAGCAGACTGTATTTTAATACAGCATATAGAAAACTAAATGTGGAAAAATCCGGATAAAAATCTTCTTGCTGTAGTATTAATATTTATCGTAATACAAGCCGCTTACCTCATAAGCGAGTTCCGGATAACCGGCCATCGCTTTGGCGTTCCGCTTGACGATGTTTGGATCCATTTTCGCTTTGCCGAGAATTTTGCGCACGGCCATTTCTTCCAGTATAACATAGGCGAACCAACGCCCGGCACAACTTCGCCGTTCTGGGTAATTCTGTTAAGCGTTCCGTTTTTATTTTCTGAAAATTTCATAATTCCTTTTGCACTAGCCGTCAGTTCAGTTTTCTTTCTGCTTGCGCTTGTTCAGCTTTACAGGCTCTGCCTGAAACTCGGGTTTGACGCGAATTATTCTCTGCTGGTAACAATCTTAACAATGCTTTGCGGCCGCCTGCTCTGGTCATCTCTATCCGGAATGGAAATCACGCTCTTCTGCCTTTTGAGCATTATGATTGTAAAATGTCATTTGAAGGAAATTGAGAGCCGGAGAATATGTTTATTTAACGGTTTACTTCTTGGCCTTGCATCAATAACCCGTCCCGAAAGCTATTTACTTGCGCTGATTTATTATCCGCTCTCTCTGGTACTTTTAAGAAAAGACCTGAAAGCTAACATCGGAAGGCTGATTCTGTCTTTCGTTATTTTCGCGGTTTTCGTAGTTCCATACCCCGTATTTTCGTACATGCACACGGGACATTTCCTGCCGAATACTTACGAAGGCCAGGTTGGCGATATCAGATATCTGCCTAACTTCACTTTCCTAGTCGAAACCGGCAAGATGTTTATTAAGGATAATTTTGTTATTCTGATTTTGTGGTTCGCGGCAATTGCATATTTCATCCGGCAGGCGATCGCAAAAAGAACAGACAGAAAATTTTTATTCATTAATTTATGGTTCATCCTGCTTCCCGCCGCTTCATGCATTGTAGCGCCAAACTGGCGGCATCACGGCAGGTACCTGATTCCGTTAATTCCATTTATTAATATTGCGGCAATCAATATATTGCAGAAGATCTACAATTACCTGACGGTTAAAGACGCAGCGAGGTATTTTTGGTTTAAAAGGGCAACCGTAGCTGTTATCATAATAGTATCTCTCAACAGCGCCGCCGCTTTCGGCGCGGTCTTGGGATGGAACGTTGAAAACATCAACGACCAGCAGGTGAATATCGGCGAGTGGCTTAAGAAGAACCTGCCGAACGAAAAAGCTTTCGGGATGAACGATATCGGGGCGATTACTTTTATCACCAAGAAATATATTGTTGACATGGGCGGACTTGTTACGCCCGAAGTTTTTAAGTTTCAAAAAATGAGCTACGAAGACGGCGCCAAGGCGCTGCTGAAGCTTTTGAGATCAAAAGGAGTGAATTACATTATCACTTACCCTGGGTGGTTTGACTACATTATGGACAATTATTCAAAATACTTTATCCGTGAATATTCGGCGAGGCTTCAGAAAAATACTATATGCGGCGGAATTGAAATGTTTGTTTACAGAATTAACTGGGATTGGATAAACTTAAATTAACCTGCTTCTAAAGATGCTGCTAAACCTGGTAAAGCTTGCGCGCCCCAAACAATGGATAAAAAATTTCTTTGTTTTTGCGCCGCTACTGTTTTCGAGGCATGTATTCGACCTGCCGTTCCTGATCGCATCTATCGAGGCTTTCATGATATTTTCGCTCACATCAAGCTCCGTTTATATAATAAACGACATCCTGGACGCCGATAGCGACCGCGCCCATCCGAAGAAAAAATACAGGCCCATTGCCTCAGGTGAAATAAGCGTCAAGCTTGCGCTGTTTTTCCTGTTAATTCTGATAGCTGTAATTGTTTTAAGCGCATTTTACCTCAGGCCCGCGTTCACTTTTGTGATAGCCCTTTACCTGATCACAAACCTTGTATATTCCGCAAAAATAAAGAACATAGTATTGCTTGACGTGTTCTTTATATCTCTTGGATTTATGCTGAGAGTGCTGGGCGGAGCCGCCGCGATTAACGTTCCCATATCAAGCTGGATGGCGCTTACTGCGATATTTATTTCGCTGTTCCTCGCCATTTCTAAGCGCAGGGGCGAGCTATCTCAGGTTGTTAATAATGAGAACATCGAGAAACAAAGAAAGGTGCTGAAGGAATATACGGTCCAGTTTGCGGACCAGCTTAACACAATAGCCGCCGCCGGGACGATAATTTCATACGCGCTGTACACGGTTTCCGAAAGGACCGTATCAATGTTCGGAACTGAAAAACTGATTTACACTACGCCGTTTGTTATATACGGCATCTTCCGTTATATGTATCTTATGCATAAGAAGAATATGGGCGAATCGCCCACTTCTATCGTAACCAAAGATATCCCGATTATGATCAATGTTTTATCTTGGTTCATAGTGTGCATGCTAATCATTTATAAGACTCATGTGCCATGGCTGGCGGAATTCTTCAGGTTTCTCACAAGGTAGGTCATTTCAAAAAACTTTTCATAAATGTCCCGTTCAAAAGCTGAAATAATTCTTTTTATTATCGCTACCGTATGGGCAGGCACGTTCCCTATATTGAAATTTACGCTCGCAGCTTTCCCGCCGTTTTATTTTGTGGCGTTAAGGTTTCTTCTCGCATCGGTATTATTCACAATAGTTTTTTACAGAAGACTTAAATTCGAAAGTTCTGGAGAATTTAAGGCGGGCCTTGTATTAGGGGCGCTCCTCTTCCTTGGGTTTGCATCGCAATCTGTTGGACTTGTATATACCAGTTCTTCCAATTCAGCGCTCATAACGGGAGTAAATGTTTTGATTGTCCCATTCGCACAATTCATTATAACGAGAAAAAAAGTATTCTTTGAAAACTGGGTTGGGGTTTTATTGGTTACCACCGGGCTGTACCTTCTTACGCGTCCTGAGATAAACGGAATTAATTTGGGCGACTGGGTTACGCTGGTTTGCGCAATTTCATGGGCGTTCTATATAATTTATCTTGACGTATTTTCGAACCGGTATAAAAGTATCTACGTAATGGTGTTTATTCAATTTTGGTTTGTTACTTTGATTGCATTTTTTGTTGGTTTCTTTTTTGAAGAATCAGCAAGAGTTACTTTCTCATTTAATAATGTGCTCGCGCTCTTATACGGAGGCATTCTTGCGACTCTTGTAGCCACTACGCTCGGGAATAAATATCAGAAATTCACTTCGCCTATCCGCGCAACTTTGGTTCTTGCATGGGAAACTCCCGCAGCGGTAATCCTGTCCATACTTTTTGTAAACGAACAATTCAGACTGATCCAGATAGCAGGCGCTGTATTAATGATATCGGGAATTCTCTTTTCGGAATCTTTTGATTACATAAGGACATCATTCAAAAGATCAAAACAGGCTCTGACGGATGAAGCAGGTTGAATATTCAGCGGTAAGAATAACGGTATCGGGCTTTGTCCAGGGGGTTGGGTACAGATATTTCATTGCTAGAGCCGCCTCTGCGCTTGAAATTAAGGGATATGCAAAGAACTTATGGAACGGCGGAGTAGAAATATATGCCGAGGGAAGAAAGGAATTTCTTGCAGATTTAGCCAAAAATGCCAAAGAAGGGCCGCCACATGCAACTGTGACAGATTGCAAGGTTGAATGGCTTGAATTTAAAAATAAATACGATAATTTTGAGATATTCTAGAAAAATCGACGAATCAAAAATCTGTAATATGACGCTTAAAAAAATTGGCTTCCTGATAGTTATTTCATTATTAACCCTATTTTCAACAAGATCATATTCACAAACTGAAATTCCGGCATTTGATTTCCTGAGAGTCGATCCCAGCGCGAGGGCATCCAGCCTGGGAGGCGCTTTTGATACATATACTGACGACCCGAACGCAATTTTCTACAACCCGGCAACTTTAAGCGCAGCTTCCTCAAAGATGTTATCGGCCGGGTTCGGGAAATACCTTCTCGACATAAATTTCGGCACGCTGGCTTATACGCAGAAATACAAAGATATCGGCTGGTTCGGCGTGGGCGTAAAGTATTTCAATTACGGAAAATTTGACTATACCGATGAAAATGCGAATCCGACCGGCGGTTCGTTCAGCTCGAACGACCTTATGTTTTCAGTCGCCTATTCTAATTATGTATACGAAAAAATTAATTACGGCGTCACGTTAAAATATATTTATTCCAACATAGCTACCTATAAATCCACTGCATTCGCAATGGATTTTGGCTTCCTGTATCTGATACCTTCGCAGGGTGCGGCGCTTAGCTTCAGCGTGAACAATCTTGGCCAGCAGCTTTCTACTTATATAAGCACAAAGGAACGGCTTCCGCTTGATGTACGGTTTGGTTTTTCGAAAGCGCTTGAACATACGCCAGTAAATGTAAGCGTAAGTTTTGCGAGGCTTAACGAATCACAAAGCAAGCTGATTCAGCATTTGAAAGCGTTTTCGATAGGCGGTGAGTTCACTTTCGGCGAGGCGGTGCTGGCAAGAATAGGATATAATAATGAGGTAAGGCAGGATTCGGAGCTGGGCACAACTCTGGGGTTAGCCGGATTTTGCGGCGGCGTTGGACTCAGGTTCGCGGGCGGCAAGTATAAATTAGATTACTCTTTTAATTCTATAGGCAAAATAGGCAGCACCCACAGGTTTAACGTGGGGTACGCTTTTTGAGTAACAATTGAGATTACTTGAGTCATCTAAACCTGACAGGTTTCAAAAGCTGTCGGGTTTTTTGTTCATTATAGTATCTTCTCTTATCTAAACGGATTGTGTTTATAGAAATCGGCGAGCTGATGTGAGTTGTCTATTTCTTTCATTTCGAGCACGTTGTCGTACAATTTTAGAGCTTCGCTTCTGTTCCCTTTCCTGTCGTTTATCATGCCAATGCCTAATACTGAAAATACCTTGTAGGCGGTTTCTTTATCTTTATCAAGATCATTGCACAGGTTAACGGTTTGATTGTAAAGGCTGAGCGCGTCGTCATTTCTTCCCAGGTTCAGATAACTGACGGCGAGGTAGTAATCGGCTTCCTGCCGGGTATATTTTGTATTAAACCCGTTCTGCCCGCTGTCATTTTTGGCAAGAACGTCAAGCCAGGTTGTTACGCTCTCGTTGAATTTCCCTTCGCCAACATAACTTCTGCCGAGGTATTTTTCAAAAACGGGATTTTGCGGATACATTTTGAAAAGATCGAGCGCGTACTTCTCAGCCTCCGCATAATTTTTTTCATATATCAAATTAACGTGGCATAAAACATATTTTGCCTCAGTCTTGGCAAACTTCGCGTTTTGGGCGCAGTCCTGAAGCTGCTGCAGTCCAAGCTCTTTGTTGCCCTTCGGGAAAAATATCATAAGCGGCTTAAGGAACGGGAAGCGGTCCCCGGCATAATCGGCGGTATAATTATAGATTCCAACGCCAAACAGCGCGTCTTTGTTTGAAGGATTTATTTCGTAGCTCCTTTGCAGGAGGCTAAGTCCCTCCTTACCGTCGTTAACCGCGCTGAGCCAGTTCTCGCGCATGGAATTCAAAAATCCCCTGTAGCCGATAACGCCGCCCTTTAAGAAGAGAACCCAGTCGTCGTTTTCGTTTGCGTCAAGCTTATCGTCGCATAGCTGGATGCATTTATCCACTTTGCTCAGGTACTCATCGTCTTTGGACTGGTCCTGCTTATTAATAAATACCTGCCACCAAAGCGACATCGCCTGAAGAAAATAACCCGTCGGGTCCTTTGCGTCTTTATCGATAAATGTCTGGAATATTGCGTTGGCAGAATCGAACTTTAGCTGGTAAACATAATCGATACCCTTTGAAATCTGTTCATCGCGGGATTGCGCTTTTAATCCGGAGGAGAATAATAATAGGATTACAAATAATAATATATTATATATCTTCATTATAATTAAAACACATTCAAAACTTGTGAACCAGCGAACTGGCGATATGTATTTCTCACAAATTCACAAGTTCACTAATTCGCCAGTTCACAAGTTCACTGGCTATCTCCCTATTCCATAGTATTTAAACCCGGCCGCCCTGAGCGCTTTTGGATTGTAAATATTCCTTCCGTCAAAGACGACTTTTGTTTTCATAAGTTTTTTCATTTTATCAATATCGATGCGTCTGAACTCAGTCCATTCGGTAACCAATATCAAGCCGTCGGAATTCTTCAACGCTGAATAATTATTCTTAAACAGCTTCACGCCCCTTAATTTTTTCGAGTACTGCGCCCGGAAATTATCATTTGCCGCCGGGTCGCAAGCATTTACTTTTGCACCCGCCTGCAGCAGTTTAGCTATAATTGTCAGCGAAGGCGCTTCCCTCAGGTCGTCTGTCCTGGGTTTGTATGAAAGTCCCCAAACAGTAAAGGTTTTCCCTTTAATATTACCCCTGAAATGTTTCAGAAGCTTATCAACAAGAATTGTCTTCTGGCTGATATTGATCTCATCTATAGTCCTTAATATCTTAAAATTATATTTATATTCTTCGGCGGTTTTTATTAGTCCTTTTACATCTTTGGGGAAACAGCTTCCGCCGTAACCAATGCCCGGGAACAGAAAGCTGTTACCGATACGGGGGTCAGAACCTACGCCAACTCTTACCATGTGTATATCCGCTTTCACGCGCTCGCTTAAATTAGCCAGCTCGTTCATGAACGAAATTCTTAGCGCCAGCATAGAGTTTGCGGCGTACTTTGTAAGTTCGGATGACCTTTCGTCCATTAAGATAAACCTTTCCGAGACTCGCATAAAGCTGCTGTACAGCTCGCGCATAATTTCAGCCGCTTTTTTACTTATTGTGCCAACAACAACTCTATCGGGCGACATAAAATCCCCCACCGCCGCGCCTTCTTTCAGAAACTCAGGGTTTGACACCACGTCAAACTTCTTTTTTGTGCCGAGTGAAATTATTTTCTTAATCTTTGCGCAGGTTCCGACAGGCACTGTGCTTTTGCTCACAATAACCTTATAGCCGTTAATGTGCTTAGCCATTTTTTTGGAAACATCCAGCACGCGCGTAAGGTCGACTGAGCCGTCTTCGAACGGCGGCGTTGGCAGGCAAAGGAATATTACATCGCTTTGCTGAACTACGTCTTTTAACGACGTCGAGAAGGTAACCCGGCCCTCATCGATATTTTTCCTAAGAAGCTCGGCAAGCTGGGGTTCATAAATTACCGGGTCGCCGGTCTTAAGCTTCTCTATTTTTTTCTCATCAACATCCATGCAGATAACGTCGTTTCCGTTTTCAGCAAAGCAAACTCCGGATACAAGTCCAACATAGCCTGTGCCAATAATTCCAAGTTTCATATTAAGTCCTGATAAAACATTTAGCCACAAAACAAAATATTGATTTGTGGCTATTTAATTTAAAAAATGTAATTGTATTAATAAAGATAACTAACATTGAATATCTGTAATTCTATAACTCTTCACACATCCGAAAAAACATGTGCCTCGCTGATTTGTCTCCCCCTAACAGGGGGTGATGCATAGGGGGTGAATAATCCAGCTTGTTTCGCGCCCCCTTGTATTCCCTCATCAACAACGGCGACAATGTTGATTAACAATTCTCAGCGCTCCTTTACAATCAACAAGATGCCCGCTTCCGCGGGGATAAACTCTTATCAATACTCCTCAAACATCTTGCCCCACTCGGTAGTCTTTTTCCACTTGGTGAAGACTCTTTTATCCAACAAAGGCCAGCGGTAAAAATCGTGGTAAGTCTCCGAGCCGAGTATAAACAAATTCACAAGCGGCGTACGGAAAAAGAAATTCTGCATAGCCTTCAGCGGACTGAACCACAACAGATCGCCTGCACGGCTGGCGAGGTTATCGCCGACGTGGAAGCCCCAGCTCTCGTTTGAAATATCATGCCCTACAATTTCTATATCTTTCACTTCGCCGCAGCCGAGGCCCTGGTTATGCGCGACGTTTATATATTCAAGCGACATCGGGTCAAAGCCCATCATCTTTGCAGATACTGCATCGATGGCAACCTGATCGGCGCTGGCGAGAATAATATTCTTTATTTCCGGGTACATTGTTCTTGGACCCGGCCCGTTGCCCGCCGTTGTGCCGTCCATAACCGCAAATATTCCGGAATGAATTTCTTTCTGTATCGCAAGCAGATCGACCAGCGTCTTATGGATCCATGAATGCGTGTAATGCCTTCTGGTATTGAGCAATCCGCCGAACGCGTTTTTCATCGCGCCTGTGGTTGTAGTATATATATGACATTTAACCGTTGGCAGATGGATAATATTTTTCCCGAAGAAATAATCAGGTATCGTAATCCCTTGAGGATAAATCATATCCAGTACGTTCATCTTTGCTTTGGGTTTGTAGTTTACCCACTTCATGTCCTCATCTTTGAAATTAAAAAGCACAGGTATGTTATACTTTTTAAAAATGGGGACATATTTATTCAAGTCTTCGCCTTTAAAAGCGTTGGTAACAACAGTTTTATTCTGAACGCAGACTATATCGTTATAGTTATGCTTCTTCAATCCCATTATAGTAGCTTCAAGCTGCCATGGAGTAGTATTGGCGCCCGGGAACGGAAAATGCCACGAGATATTATCTTTAAGTATGGTTGTCGCCTTAACATCCAAATAATTCTGGAAATCAGCCATTTCCATCAGCTTCACATAATCATCCAGAACGGTTGCCGGCGTAGTTTTAAGAACCGCTACTTTAGATTTAGCCATAAATTACAGTTTTTACCTTGTTCCTTCCTTAATTTCAGAAAATTTATATTGCGACGTTATAAAATAATACAAACCTGCAACCAAAAAAAGTAAAAAAGCCATGGCGTGGGTCGCTGTTGCATAACCCAGCGCTTTTGGTTCGCCAACTGAAAATATTGAAACCAATGTTACCTTGCAAATCCAATGGTACGGTCCCGTTGCGGCAGGCACAGGAATAAACATTGCAACGTTAACCAAGACAAGCAATAAGTTCGCATCCCACAACCCTTTTGCGAGATTTCCTGAACCCGTCAATATATCAAACGAATAAAACGGTATATAAGTGCTGAATATATAAATTATCCATATAAGTACGGAATAAAACGCTATTTTCAAAAGCAGGTCGGGCTTGCGGAGAATAACAAAACCGTTAACAAGCGAAGTGAACATCTTATCGACTTTAACATGAAGCTTCTCAGGCAGAAACTTTGTAAAGAACTTTACCATCTTTAAGCTGGCTTCCGTTTTAAACATAGTAAAGATTATCCAGATCGTAAGAAGAACAGTAAGAACCGCAAGAGCAATAATAGCGGAGCCAATGCCCGGTATTGCTGCAGAAATACTCCCCCTGAAAAATATGAGAGCAAAGCTGAACATTATAAGAAATGAAAGAGTATCTATAATTCTTTCTATTATTATTGTTGCGAAGGCGGAAGTTCTTGAAATCCCTTCATGCTGCCCCAGCAGATACGGCCTTACAACTTCGCCTGAACGCGGGATGAGGTTATTGACCATGTAACCGATAACTGTGGTAGAAAATAAACTTTTGAAAGGAATGTTTGGCTTAATAGGATCGAGCATAATTCCCCAGCGTATGCAGCGGATAATTGTAGCTCCGTATATACCCAACACGCCGCCGATAAAAACATACAGGTAGTTGGTGGTTTCAAGTATATCTTTCAGTTCTTTGAAATTAACGTTCCTGAACGCAAGGTACAGGAAAAGCGCAAGCAGCAGCGTGCTTACAACGATATTGATCTTTTTCCCGCGGCTTAACTGCACTATCTCATATCAATAACTTCTGTCCCCTCCGGCGGAGTGAAAGTGAACTTGGAGGCGCTCAGCCCTGCGTTAAGCTGAACGTTTTTTATCGAGTATGTGGACGTGGATTCGTCCGTTACTATATATATCTTCTTTATTATCCAGTCGTCTTTGCCGACCCATAGCTTAGCAGATTTAACATATCCTGCTTCGCGCGGCCTTAGAGTTAACACATATACGTCGGCGCCGGCAAGCTGTTCGGTCCCCTGTAAATCGGAGTAGAAATTTTCGGGGTACTGGAAAAGATATTTGTTGGGCGAAAATGAATTGCCCGATTCCTTGTAATAATCTATTATGACCTGTTTCTTGTTTGCGTTGTATGACCATGACGTGCTGCCATCGGTTACAATTGTCATCGAGCCTGTTTCGATGCGGTATTTTTTTTCTTTTTTTATGTAAAGCGTCCCTGACGACGTCACGGTTTTGCCTTTCCCGTATTTGACGCTTTGCGTAAAAGAAGCTTTTGCGTCGGTAATATCTTTATAAACGTTTTGCACGTTTTGGATGATATCCTGCGCTGTAATATCGCCCTGCGCAAATCCGCTCTTAACAGAAAAGAACATCACCGCTAAAAGCGCGACTAAAATCAGATTTTTCATATTTTTATATAACATATTAATAAAATTAAGGTATTTTTCATTATAATTCTATACAAATACATATTCATCAGATTCATCAGATTCATCAGGTTCATCAAATTCATCAGATTAGAGATTACAGATTTATCTAGCCTTTCAGATCAATTTGTAGACAATTCAACCAACATCAGCGTGGAAAACCGTCGATTGAACACCGTTTAGTATCGATTTATTCAGCTATTGCGCTGGTCAATCATCAATAAAACAATTACTTAATTAAAAAAATTAATCCCATTCCGTGCGATACAGTCAGATTCATTCGTGGAAAGTATCATTTCTTGCAATTCTGTTCCTTAAATCAATTATTTGTTTTATCATTTCGCATCTTCAAAATGAAAATTCTCACATTTAATTGACAAAAGGTAAACTCGTGAACAGAAACCAAAGAACGCGCGCTATTGCTTATTGTTTAGCGCAATATTCAATACTAATACTTATGTATTATATAAGAAAGGCAAAAACGGAGGGACAGGTTAGGAAGAATTTGGCCTGTATTTGACAAAGGACTAATTGAAATTTCTATCAAACTCGCACTTCGGCTCTAATTCTCGTTCTAATTTCATCATAAATATTTATATCAATCTCATCTTTTACTTCGATCGTAGCAATAAAAGCATATTTAATAGATTCTGTTAATTTGCCAGCGTCTTCTCTACAATTAACTTTGATGTTCAAATCCGAATTTCTTTCAAAGGAAACAGCACGAGAACCTTCATATATTTCATGCTGAACGGTTCCTCTTTGAGTTTGTTGCCATTGAGATTCTATTCTGTTCAACTTTAAAATGTCATCAGGTTTTTCAAACCACAGAGCCGCTTTCCGATATTTGTTGTGATTCATGTTAACCGGAGAATTCCACGCTAAAGTCAAGGTCAACCTTTTCCAACAATCTATCCCATTCAAGCTATTTGGCAATGGTAAAACATAACTGTGCGCTTCATCTTTTCGTAATTCATCTGTTCCAATCAATGTTGTCCTGTAAGCTTCGCAATTAAATAATCTATTTACATTGACAAATCCATATCCAAAGAAACAAGAAATAATTTCTTTTACTTTATCAATATCATATCGACCAGAAAGTACTTCCTCTAATATCACATGAGCATCTGCCCAGCTTGCTCCATGAACCATAAGTGCCTTTAATAAAATATGGAATATTTCACTTTGTAAACTAATATATCCATCCAAACTGCCTAATTCAATCAACTCTTCATATAACTGACATGCTAGTCTTGTGGCATTAGCAGTTGCATTACTCGTGCCGGTTGTACTTCTATACGAATTCAAACTACCTGCGAGACCAGGGCACGCAACTTTTTGGCCTAATGGCATTGACCTAGATATCTGCAATGTTGCATTAGCATGAGTATTACCTAAACGTTCTCGCAATAATTGGCGGCCACCAGGCATTAGTAAATCTGGCTTTACGCTTCTTCTGAATCCGAAACCGTTTCTATTAATAGGGCTAGGAATCAGATTGCTTTGATAAACGTTTATTAAGCCATCTATATGAGCTATTGATGAATAGTCAAAATGCGAAGCACCAACAGAAATAGCATTAATGGATTCTGAAGGTGAAAGGATTCTTCTATTTCTGAAATTATTAAATATACTTTTCTGAACCTCCCTTTCCAAATCAGCTGGAGAAAGAGAATTCAATTCATTTCGAGGAAGATCCAAGATAATATCGTCTGAACAGTTCCCGATAGAGACAATAAACAACACACTATATTTGACGGTTAACCAATCAAGTAATCTTGCCCAAGGGCTGACAGACAAATTGAAAGCTTTTGATAAATCCGCTACAGACAAATTAATAATTTTGACAGTCGGTGCAATGGCTTCATTTTCACCGTCCCTTTCGAACATACGTTTTAAAGCCCGATGAACTAAGTCAATTGGCAGACAATCCCGGGGTATAATCTCTTCCTTTGGATTATTTGAGGAAAACTGATTTGGTTTTAATATTGGTCTTACATATATTTTGTTCTTAAGTAATTTTGAATTTGCTTCATTAAGATCACCATACAATATCAACGATGCCATTGCAGTTCCATGAATCCTAGAGGTGGCTTCATAATCTTCTTCGAAACTGTCAGGGTCATCGACAATTAAATGTTCCGCCAACATTTGATGATTCTGCAATGGAATACCATCTAATAGAGCGGCAATTGGTAAGTTTTCGCTAGCATGAGTTGTTGTCATTACTATGTTTTCTTCCACGGGTTCTTGCTCATTAACACCAACTATTACCTGTCCGACTGGTCTAAAAAACATAATTTGATCAAACTGAAGTAATTCAACGTCAGAATTGCCTGTTAAGTCGTCAAAACATGTGATAGGTGCTTCAACCAAAATTGCAGAATAGCAAATTTCTTCAATTGTACATTCGCTTATTACTCTTCCGCTATATTCATCTAGTAACGATCTGATTTGTTCAATTACTCTATTTCTAATATTGGAATCTTTTCTAAACCACAATTCCACTTCAAACTTAATTTGTTCTAAGTGATTTTCTCTACTTTCTTGTAACAATTTTTCGAAGCCAGTTTCTCTCAATCTATCTTCTAAATTCCAAAATCTAATGTCCCTTAATTGCGTGAAAAGAAGTTTCCATCGCCCCATCCCCCATTCAAAATCTCTTCCTTGTTTATACCTATTCCATAAACTTACCATTTGTCGCATTGCCTGCTGATTTGTCATAATCATATATAATCTACCCCCCAAAGGTTTCTCTCTGTCACTTATATCCTGAAAATATTCATCGGGTTCTATATAATCTTCTTCAAACTCCGCCAACCATTCCATCTCTGGAATCTTTTTAATAACGTTAAAAAATTCAGTAATAGTGCCTACAATTTCCAATACAAGCACCATTTCAGGAACAAAACCCTCCATGTTTTGTTGAATAAATAGTCGTTTATGTTCAAAAGATTCTTGTAATTGCGTTAGTTTAGGTTGGATTCTTGCCTTTTGGGCTGAAAGAGAAGGGAATTTATAATTACCTGGACCGCCACCCTTTTTACTTCTATGACTAACTTCCGAAGATCGAGAAAATATTAATAGGGGTTTATCTGGCATAAGCTATTATTTCTTATTCGCGAATTTCAAATTTTGTCTAACCATTTCTTTAATATTTCCTTGAAAAGAGGTCAAGATAAAACTTCGCAAAACATTTAGGCAAAATTCTTCAATCTCTGAGAAACTTAGACCTAATAGTTTTTGTCCTATATAATTATCCGAAAAACCAAAATTTTGATTAACTTTATCCCTGAACTTGCTTAAATAAATCTCTACTTCCTTTAAGTTCGGTTTTGGCAGATCTATCTTTATTTGAAATCTTCTCCACACTGCTCTATCTAACAATTCAGGGTGATTTGTTGCAACAACAATTAGTGTATAACTGGGTAACTTATCAATTTGAAGAAGTAATGAACTCACCACTCTTTTAATTTCTCCCGTTTCGTGTGTATCACCCCTTTCTTTTCCTATAGTATCAAATTCATCAAAAAATAATAAACACCTTTGCGTTCTAATATTATCAAACAAATATTTCAATCTGGTGGAAGTTTCTCCAAGAAAACTTGTAATTATACCTTCATATCTGACTACAATAAAAGGAATCATTAATTTCTCGGCGAGTGCCTCGGCCAAGCTAGTTTTTCCGTTCCCTGGCGGTCCGGTAAAAATTATTCTATGTCGAGGTTCTAGGTTATACGATCTCAATAGATCAGCTCTGTTATGCTCTTCTATTAACTCAAAGCAAGTTTTAATAATGTTACTATTCAGAACTAGATCATCAAATGATTTTGTAGGTACTTTTTCATAAATAAAATTTTCGATTCTATCATTATTGCTTCTCGAGGAATACGAGTTACCATTTGTGGAATCCTTAAGTAATTCTTTTAATTGATTCGCAAAAACAAAATGTTTTTTGTTCTGCTCTTCAGCAACAATTGCTTCGACTGTCTTTTGGAGTAGTTCCTTATCTCCTTTTTTGCCTGCCTGAATTAATCTTAATAATAAGTCTGCTCTTGCCATTAAAATGATAATTTGTATTTAATTTAATAATTGAATTTTATTATTAATAGCTATTTCCGAAAGCTAAATTTCATTAGATTAATTATCAGTTATGAGAAAAAATGATGACAAAATAAATAGAATATTTAATAATGATAAAATAATGCTAAATCTAAGCTATATTAATCACTTATTTGTATCATTCAATGATATTTTTTTAGAGATAGTTTTTTAATTTGACACTGAAAGTCCGTAGTTAAGTCGTAGCACGAGAAGCGCTAAATCGGGCATTTCAGCGATTCCAATAGCAAACAATCTCCATCCGCTTGAATCAAACCTTGGAATTAAAAAGATTATATTTTTGTACGACCCCGAATGGGGTCGAACGTTTGTAGATTAGATTTCTATAAACCATGCCTTCGGCTTGGCGCAGCATGCGACCCCGTACGGGGTCGAACCGTAAATAGTGGTGTCAGGAGTTTCCTCCAGACACGCGTCAGGCCGGAAGACCTGACGGCACATCCACAAGGGCGTTCTTTCCTGCCTGCAGCCCTCCATAGGCGGGTAAACAGGCAGGCGAACGCCCTACAGTAAAGACGTTTAATTTTTTTTGGGGAGCGCCCTAACTATCCAGGGCTTTTCGTAGAAAGGTGAACTGGCAGGGATAACCCGAAAATTCTCTTTGTGCTCTTTGTGTTTATGGTTTTGTGTGCTTTGTGTCTATAACTCTGCGTTCTTTGTGTTGAGCTGTTGTTATTCGTGCCACGACTAAGATAAAAATTTAAGTCGTAGCACGAAGTTATGATTTATTTTTATTCATCCGATGAGCGCTGGAGTCATCGGATGAAAGACGATCTGTTTATTATTTATTATTTATTAATTGCTAACTGTTAACTGCTAATCGTTGAGATTCGGCGGTAGCCGAACCGAAATCCCGCTTGCGGGACTAACGGTTGTTGCCGCTATCCTGCGAGTCGTTATCCTCGTTCGAGTTGCGTTTTGTTTTGTTGTTTTGATGATACTGCTGGTTTGTGTTGCCGAAATTGAAGCTCACGTTCAGCGATACCTGCCGGGAATCCCAGTTATTGTTAAATGATGTTACATACCCTGCGCCGTTTGTCTGCGTTTCCCAGTTGTTGCCCCTGAATATGTCGTTCGCCTTTAAGCTCAGGGTCAGCTTGTCATCAAGCAGCGTTTTGCTTATGCCGATATCAAAATCTGAATTCGGCCGTCTAATGCCCTGAGAGTTGACTTGTTTGCCTGTGTACGAATAAAACGCTTCTATGTTAAACAGCTTGCCTATAACAAAGCTTGCCCTTATGTTAGCCTTCCATGAAAAACCTTCTTCCGCCGAGTAATCGGTAATAGCTTCCTGGTCAAATTTCGTATCGTAAAGGCTGAGAGTGGCGTTCAGGTTCATCCACCCGAGCGAGCTCGAATTGATAAGCAGGTCCATTCCATAAGCATTTGAGCCCGCGGCGTTGCGGAATGTAGTTAGCGATATTACGCTGTCTATCAGGTAGCTGTAGTTTGAAATAATGCCGTTGGTGCGCCTGTAGAACAGAAGCGGCGTAACGGTTACCGCCT
The DNA here is from genome assembly GCA_963816535.1 of uncultured Ignavibacteria bacterium. Taxonomy (GTDB): domain Bacteria; phylum Bacteroidota; class Ignavibacteria; order Tepidaquicellales; family OLB5; genus CAWFKW01. The sequence goes on from CAWFKW010000003.1 coordinate 1,051,713, forward strand.
TTGTGAAAAACATGTAGCTGAGCTCATACGAATTCGTATATTCCGGGTTCAGATCCGGATTTCCCATCACGTAAAACCTTGCATCGTTTCGCCTCACAAACGGATTCATACGCCATATGTTCGGCCTTGTAATGCGCCGCGAAAAGCTAAACTGCAGCTGGTCGGCCGCGCCAATTTTTTGAGAAATGTTTACTGTCGGGAAATAATCAAGGTAGCTCTTAGTAAAGTTTGCTGAATTTGAGAACAGCTCGCCTTTTGAGTTTGTCTGTTCTAACCTCAGCCCCAATTTATAGCTGAGCTTATCGTTTATGGCGCCTGAAAAAACCCCGTATACCGCATTGATATATTCGCTCAGCTTGAAATGATTGGATACGGTCGCGTCTGTAAAGTATGAACTTATATTATAATTCATTGTATCGGACGTGTAGTTGTTATCGTTCGACCTGAAAGTTCCTTTGTACCCCGTTTCAAGCTTTGAAGTTTTTGAAAACGGGTGAGTGTAATCAACCTGGGCGTTAACGTTATAATTTTTGAGCTCTGTGCTGTCGCGCTGGTCAAACGGAATATTGTCGGCGGGCAGGTTGTTCGCGCCAAAATCATATCTTATCTGCGCAAGGTTGTTTGTGTTCCTGTTTCGCGAGAAAGAAAGGTCAGCGTTAAGCTCTCTTCCTTTATCGTCAATTTTGCTGTTGTAATACATGTCGGCATTTAAGCTCTGCCAGATACCTGATTGCTGCGCGTTTTCCATGAAGAAAGAGCTTAAGCTGTTAAATGCATCAAAGTTATCGCTTATGGATGTATCCGAATTCCCCCAGCGGCCTGTACTGTAATTGGCGTTAAGGCCAAACGTATGGCCGGGCGAAATCTCGTATTCAAGTCCGCCCTGCCCGTAAACATACTTGCTGTTCCCGTTGCCGCCGCCGAGATTTGTCAGCGATGAGTTGGGCGCAGAATACTGAGTAAACCCGTTATAATTGAAGGCAAAATTGTACAACCCGCTGTAAAGCGATGTAAAATAAGTAAGGTTTTTTTTCTTCATGTTCATGCTGAGCCCTGACCATCCCCTGAAGCGGTCGTTATAACTTCCGCCCACGTTTGCGTTACCGGTAAACCCAAGAGCGTCGTTTTTCTTCATCACGATGTTTATTATTCCCGTTACTCCTTCGGCTTCATACTTTGCGGGAGGGTTTGTTATAATCTCAACTTTCTCAATTGCATCAGCAGGCACCTGTTTAAGGCTTGCATATCGTGAAGGCTTATCGTCAACAAGTATTTTCACATTCTGGCTTCCGCGAAGAGAAACGTTATCGTTAATATCAACATCAACGAGCGGTGTTTTTTTCAGCACGTCAAGCGCCGTCCCGCCTTTTGAGAGCATTGACCCGCTGACATTGAAAACTTTCTTGTCCCCCTCCAAAGTCATGAGCTGTTTACTGGCTTCAACGTCAATTTCATTTGTGGTTGCAGCGCCGGAACTCAGCTTCAGAGTATCAAATGACTGCGAGAGAGAGTTTTCGCCGATAACGATGTTATCAACATGCAGCTCCAGGTAACCGATGTAGCTTACCCTGAGGGAATACATGCCGAACGGGATTCTCTCCAGCGTAAACCCGCCGTTTTTGCCTGTCACCGTCCCTGCAACAATGGCGCTATCCCCTGTTTTTGAAAGCTTCACAACCGCTTCAGCGAGAGGCGAGTTGTCCTTTGAATCTGCCACTCTGCCTGTTATCCTGCCTGACTGCTGGGCATTTATATGCCCTGAGAATATCAGGACAATTAATAAAATTGTCAGATTTTTCATAACGAATTAAATTTGGTTTATGAATTATAGCAGAGGGCGGACATAAAGCTAAAGGCATGTGACGGGGATAAATCAACATATCACATATAATTGCAGTCTCGGGGCAGGGAGCCTACTGCCTTTATAAATACTTAGATGTCATTGAGAGCGTTTTGGTTGCAAGAGGACATAGCAAAAATAGAAAATAATAATTTACGAAGCAAGAAAAGGATTATCAGATTACAGATTGCAGATATTAAAGATTACAAATTAAAGATTTTAAGATTGCAGATCTGTTTATTATTTGTTAACTGTTAATTGTTAATTGTTAATTGCTAACTGTTAACTGCTAATTGTTAACTGTTATATAAGCTGGTCTAATTGGGCTTCGGAATCGACAAGCACGTCGCGGGCCTTGGAGCCGTCAAACGGACCGACAACGCCTGCCGTTTCAAGCTCGTCAACAATACGCGCTGCGCGGGCGTAACCTATCTTTAGTTTTCTTTGTAATAATGATACCGAACCCTGCTGGTATCTTACTATCACTCTTGCCGCTTCTTCAAACAGCTCGTCGCGCTCATCGGATTCGGAATATGATTTCTTTTTGCCGGAACTAATTGAGGGTAAGTCAAACGGGCGGGTAAATCCTTTTTGTGATTTTATGTAGTCGGTAAGTTTCTCAACTTCATCGGATGTAATGTACGGACTTTGAATCCTCATCGGCTTTCCAACGCCCGGCGGCAAATACAGCATATCGCCGTTGCCAAGAAGCTGGTCGGCGCCGTTCATATCAAGTATAGTACGGGAGTCGATTTTTGAATTTACCAGGTAGGCTATCCTTGCCGAGAAATTCGCTTTTATAACGCCGGTGATGACGTCAACCGACGGGCGCTGAGTGGCAAGTATTAAATGAATGCCAACGGCGCGCGCAAGCTGCGCAAGCCTGGCAATCGGCTCTTCAACTTCTCTTGCGGCAGTTATCATCAGGTCGGCAAGCTCGTCAATCACAACCACAATATAAGGCATCTTGCCGTGTTTTATGTTTTCATCTTCCTTAAGCTTGCCCTCTGCAAATTTTTTATTATAATCAAAAATGTTTCTTACCGTTGCATTTGCAAGCCTTTCGTAGCGCTTCTCCATTTCTATCTCAAGGCTCTTGAGGGCGAGAACCGCATTCTGCGGAGTAGTAACTATTTTTTCGTCGTAATCTTTTGAAACCGCAAGGTAATGATATTTTAATTTTGAATATAAATTCAGCTCGATCTTCTTGGGATCAATTAACAGCAGTTTTAGATCTGTCGGATGCATTTTATAAAGCAGGCTTGCTAAAATAACATTTATCCCAACGCTTTTGCCAGAACCTGTTGAGCCTGCTATAAGCAGGTGGGGCATTTTTGCAAGGTCGTCAACATACACTTCGCCCGAAATAGTTTTTCCGAATGCAATCGGAAGCTGGAAACCTGAGTCGTTAAACTTCTTTGAACCGATAACGCTCTTAATTTTTACAAGCTCGGCTTTTTGGTTTGGTATTTCAACGCCTACCGTGCCTTTACCCGGGATAGGAATAATCATTCTTATTCCTTTGGCTTTCATCGCAAGGGCAATATCATCCTCAAGGCTTTCAATGCGGCTAAGCTTAACGTCTTCGGCCGGGACCAGTTCATATAATGTTACAACGGGGCCCGGAGTGGCGATAACTTTTTCAATTTTGACGCCGAAGTTAAGCAGCTTTGCCTGAAGCAGTCTGCCATTTTCTTTAAGCTCTTCATCAGAAATTACATCCTGCGCCGCCACCGGCTCATCCAAAAGGTCAAGTCCCGGTTGTTTATATGTTTCAAGCATTTCAACCGGCAGGTTCTCATCCGCTTCTGTTCCGGCTGACTCACCTTCTGAAGAAGGTTCTGAAACCGGAATCTTTTTAACGGGTTTTATCGCGGCATCCTGCATGCCTTCCGTAACCGGGAGAACCTTTTCAATCTCAAGCTCTTTTTCTTCAGAATCTACGTCCGCAGTAATTTTTGTTTTTGCTTCCTTTATGAGTTCGTTACCGGAGGGCCGGTTTATTTTAGTATCTTTTATAAGATGTTCTTCTTCATCGTCTTCATGCTTCGTTTTGCCCAACCTCGATCTCAGTATTTTCTCGCGTTCAAGCTGAATAGCCGAGCGGCCGCTTTCTTTAGCTTTTTCTTCCTCGCGCTTTTCTTTCATTTCTTCAAACGAGGCCGCAAACTTTTCCTTCATACCCATGAACATGAGCTTCATTCGCGCCAGGGTTTTAACTACATCGCGGTCCAGAAGCATAAAACCAAACAGGATAAGTAAAATTATCAGAACTAAATAACCCGGGAATGCGCCAATCATTGTGTATAGAATAGAAGAAAAATACTCACCGCTTGTGCCAATAAGCCTGTAAGTAATTTTATCCGGCCCAAGAGTTTGTTTCAGCATGCCGAACAGCGATGAAGTTAATATCATCATCACCAGAAGGTAAACGCTTAACTGGAGGATATCCATCACCGCGCGTTTTCGTATAAGCGCCACCCCGAAAAGGAAGATCACCCCGGGTATGATCGCCGAAAAATAGCCGAATGCGCCACGCACCAATACGCCCGAAATTACAACGCCCACAATGCCAAGCCAGTTAGCGGTATTGAAGTTTGCAGTTTGGTTTTCTTTTCTGAATATTTCTCTGAAATTAAAGCCTTCAAGCTTAGACTGGTCAATATCAGAATAAGATATAACGCTTAAGATTATAAGAATGCTGAACAAGGCGAGAAAAAAGCCAAGTATCTGCTTTTTATTTACGAGAGGAAGCCCCTCTTCGTATTTTCGCGAAGAACTTTTAGATGAAGCGGGTTTTTCTCTTCTTCTCTCGCGGCCGGAACTCTTCATTTATAATGTTCTGATGATTTTGTGCCTCTTCTCAAATTTGCTAAGACTTTGAAGAGGAATCGGTTCGCTGTGCGACCTTTTTCATTGTAAGCTTTGGGTCATGTTCGAAGCTCTCAATGAGCTTTATGACGCCGTTTCTGAGTATCGGCAAAGCTGAACTTACATCAACCTTTGCGCATTCCGGCAGGTCGTCGCCATAACCATTCTCAATAAGGAATCTGCCGTGTTCCGATTCCTGCATCATCTTAAGAAGGTGAAGCTTATATGTTGAATAAAGTTTAGAAGCTCCCAAAGCAGAATCAGAAAGTTTATAATTAACCAGCGTGTTATCTTTTGTAAGCTTTGATATGAGCATGCCTGCGCATACCGTATCTTCAAGACTGAACTCGCCCTGTTTGCCTGCACAGAGGATAATAAAATCTTCGTTGAGATGCGTAATGTATTCCTCAACCCGGGACATGTTAGCAAAGCCCAGAACTACGCAGTTCCTTGCAAACTTTGATTTCATCAGCGCCGGCGCGCCATTAGTGCTGCTGAATATCAGCGTTTTACCGTTTACAATTTCGGGAATATATTCTTTAACGGCATTCCCCAGGTTAAAGCCTTCGATTATCCTGCCATTGCGCTCGCCGCAAAGCAGGGCCTGGCCCTGCGAGTTTCTTCCGATCAGCCCGGCCGTGGCAACGTCTTCCGTCGGGATTATTTCTTTGGCCCCGTTTGTGAGGCCCATTACCATTGTGGTTGACGACCTGAGTACGTCTATTACAACAACATTTTTATCTTTTAGATCAAGCGCCGATTCAACATGCTTGTGAGTAAAATACAGGTTTATCTTCAAATCTGTTCTCTCCGTAGAATATAACTCCATTTTTAAGTATTTAGTTTTTTGAAATAAAAGGAATATTTACTATTTCTGAATCAACAAAATCGTTTCTGATCTTTATTTTTATGATATTGCCTGTTTTAGCCTCGGCAACATCAACGTAACCCAGCCCGATGTTCTTGCTCAGCACAGGCGACGGCCCGCCGCTGGTAACATGACCGATCTTCTTATTATCTTTGCTGTATATTTCAAATTCATGGCGCGCAACAGGACGGCCCTCAAGCACAAATCCGGAAAGCTTTCTGCTGACCCCGTTTTTGAGTTCTGACATTATTTTCGATTTGCCGTTAAACTCGCCCTTATCAGGCTTGGTGATCCAGCCTAGTCCGGCTTCTATTGTATTGGTAGTTTTATCAATATCGTTGCCGTATAAACAATAACCTGCTTCAAGCCTAAGCGTATCCCTCGCTCCGAGCCCAATTGGTTTAATATTAAATTCTTTGCCCGCGTCAAAAATTGCGTTCCAAAGTTTTTCGGACGAAGTTTTATCAGAGCCGACATAGATTTCGAAACAGACTTTCTCGCCTGTGTAGCCCGTTCTCGAAATTATAGCGTCTAGTCCCGCGACTTTGCCCTCTTTAAAAGTATAATATTTCATTTCAGCCAGGTTTGTATCTGTGAGCTTTTGCAGGGTCGGTAGTGAATTCCTCCCCTGAACGGCAAGAAGCGAAAAATCATCGCTTCGGTTCGAGAGCTGAACGTCAAACCCATTTTTATTCTTTTCAAACCATGCGAAATCTTTTTCAATGTTAGATGCGTTTACAACAATCATAAAAAAATCGCTGTAGCCGTAAACCAGAAGGTCGTCCACAACGCCTCCGTCTTCATAACAGGCGGCTGAATATTGCACTTTCCCTTTTACTAATTTTGATGCGTCGTTTGTCGTAACTTTCTGAACGAATGCAAGAGCATCTTTGCCTTTAACAAAGAACTCGCCCATATGCGATACGTCGAACACGCCGACTGAGTTTCTGACAGCCATGTGCTCGGCGATAATTCCTTCGTATTGAACCGGCATTTCAAATCCGGCGAAATCAACTATTTTCGCTCCAAGAGCTTTGTGTATATCGTAAAAAGCTGTACGTTTCATGATGTTAATTTAAGCCATAACCTTTCTTTTTCTTACTAATTTTCTTTTCTCCGGATTTTTCACCGGTGGTTTTACCTTAATAAATCCAAAATTATCTGTGGGATCGGGGATCTTTTCTCCATCTAATACCATTCCTTCGATATGAAACTCAATTGCTTCCTGTATATTTTTCGCAATTTCTTTTCTTGATTTACCTTTACTAATGCATCCGGGCAAATCGGGCATATAAGCGCTGAAATTGTTTTTCCCTTTCTCAATAATATACAGATACTTCATATTCCTGTTTTGCTTCAAATGACATCTTAAAGTTTTCTTAAATCACGAACTTTCACATCAACTACTCAGCGTTATTTTTCTTCCAATCGCTTAAAAATTTATCCAGTCCGATATCCGTCAGCGGGTGTTTGATAAGTAATTCGATAACCTTATACGGCATAGTGCATATATCGGCGCCAAGCAGACATGCTTCGACAAAATGCATGGGGTGCCTGATGCTCGCAACCAGGATTTCGGTATCGTAACCGTAGTTCCCGTATATCTGCACAATTTCCTCGATCAGCTGCATGCCCGATTGTGAAATATCATCAAGCCTGCCTATAAAAGGACTTATGAATGACGCGCCGGCTTTAGCCGCCAAAACCGCCTGGGAAGGAGAAAAACAAAGCGTGACGTTTGTTTTAATACCTTCTTCGGAAAAGGTCTTAACCGCCTTCAATCCCTCTTTAATAAGAGGAACTTTAACGTAAATGTTAGGCGCTATTTTTGAAAATTCCCTTCCTTCTTTCAGAATTCCGTCATAGTCGGTAGAAATTACTTCCGCGCTCACCGGTCCGGCAACAATCTTACAGAGCTCTTCGTAAAACTTCATTGTATCTTTGATACCTTCTTTTGCCATCAAAGACGGATTTGTTGTTATCCCGTCTAAAACGCCATAGCTGGCAGCCTCTTTTATTTCAGTAAGATTGGCTGTATCGACGAATATTTTCATAGATTTTACTTTACTTATTTAATTTAAGCGTAAATATAGCAATATTAAAAAGTCATATCAATTTAATAAATGCGCCCCTAACGCCACGCACCTGCCTGCTGCAGGCTGGCCATAGGCAAGCTTCCCTCTTCCCAAAGAGAGAGGGGGTGACACGCTAATTAACCGGCAACATAGATTTAGTATCATTTTTATTGCCCCTCTCCTTGCAGGAGAGGGGCTGGGGGTAAGGCAATGGCAATAAAAGGGCGGACACACAGGTCCGCCCCTACAAAATCATTTTGCCTTTCATCTTTTTGCTTCTGTCTTTAGTTATTGATTTTTCTTTCTCGTATTATAGTTATCATACTTACCTGATTTCTGCATCTCCTTCTTTTCTTCGTCAGATTTAGTATCAGCCGATTCCAAATCCTTGCCGTATTTATCCATGTTCTCAGATTGCCTTCTCATTTCAGGCGATGGCGCAACCTGGTTCATTTGGCCGCTTAAGTAATCCTGCGCGCTCCTGATCTCACTTTTGGCCCTGTCATAATTGCCGTTATCAGCCTCCTTCAGCGCGTTTTCCATCATGTCATTGGATTCAAATACCGAAATATTCTGCACAACTGTTTCGTTATTTGACCTGTTATACTGTTCTTTGCTTGAAGTTGGCTCAACAAACTGCTCGTCATTTGATGTTACTGTTCTGAAATCAGAATTAACATCCTGGTAACTAAGCTCGCTTTCAAAATTTATCTTCCTGTCGATCTTTTTCCTGACGAGGAATTTAACCAGCACTGATTTTGTCTGCTGTGCAAATACATCTTTAAAATCTATTGAGATCTCGTTGCCGGATATGTCATATGGGTAGCCAAATACTTTGTTTAACATCAGGTATTCATCGGGAAATCTTATCTTAATTTTCGCGCCCTGGCCAACCATATCATGGATTCCCCTTAGTTCAGATGCGAAAATGTCGGGTATATCCGAAGAGTTCTTGATGTAGTAATAATTCCCTTTTCCGTAATCAGCCAGATCGGTCATGAGGTTTTCGTTAAAATCATTGCCGACTCCGAATGTAGAAATCGTAATTCCGTCTCTCCTGCTTTTATCCCTGACGTCATTTGCAAGTTCGTACCTGTCGGTTATGCCGCGGTTTGCAAGTCCGTCGGTCAGAAGGAATACTCTGTTAACATAGCCTCTTGAATAAGACCTATCCACCTGAGAGTATCCTTCGAACATTCCGTCGCTGAGGTCGGTGAATCCGCCCGGCTTAATGTGAGAAACTTTATCCCTTAGATCGTATTTATCGTTTACAATCCCCGAACGCTGCAGCACTTCAACGTTATCGTCATACACAACAACGGAAACATAATCATCCCTGCCGACTTCATCTATAATATAGTCAACAGCTCTTTTAACATAATCCAGTTTGTTTTTCTCAGCCATAGAACCGCTTTTATCGATAACTATAGCAATATTGAGCGGCGTTCGCTCTCTTGCGTTCTCCACCGCATCTGCATGGAGATCAACATACAGGTACACATAATCATTATCATAATAATATTGGTTATCTACGCCGGTGGAAAAGTGGATGGGGCCATCGCCTGACATTTTTTTAGGAACGGAAATGGTTTGGATGCCTTTTTTCTGTTCAGGTTTTGAAAAAATTCCCGACACTGATAATACCGCTATAATGAAAAAGAAAGAAATGAATAAAACTAGTGGAAGTTTACTGTGATTTTTCATAGGCTTACAGATTAAGTTAGAAAGTCTGTTTCTTTTACTCTATTTATAAGCTTTTTGTTCCGGAAAGATTTGCTTTGCTGTATCTTCTGTAGGGGCGGACCTGTGTGTCCGCCCAAATTGATATACCTCACCCGGCCCGCCTTTGGCGGGCGCCCCCTCTCCCAAACGGAGAGGGGCTGTACTAGATTGTATTGATATAAATAAATAGCGCCGACATTTATGTCGGGGATTGCGGATTATAGCAAAAAACGGCTTCAGCCGATAAATACAGATTAACGGCTAAAGCCAAACATATTAATATCTTTTTATCCACCACCTGAAGGTCGTGGCAACAAAAAAATTAGATACAAAATTCGTGCCGCCTGCCTCCGGCAGTCAGGATTAGCTAACGTAAGTCCGAGCCTGCCCGGACGCTCGGAGCAGCGCTCCGAGTTAAAGAAAAGAGTTAGGGTGAAATAATGATTCTGTTCTTAGGAGTGCGCTGACAGTGTCAGCGCACTCCTAAGAAAAAATTTAATATCTCATTTATATCCGAACACTCGTACAGAATATTATAAAAAATTCGTGCCACGACATGGAGTCGTAGCACGAAATATCTGCCTTCTGCCTTTTCACTTTTAATTTCAGTGATGTCCATATAAAATATTCAGCGCCCAGATAACAATTAATAATACAAGCGGAATGTACCATAACTTCCGCGCGGATTTATTAAGCTTAATCGTTTTGTTTTGCAGGCTTAAAATGAGGACGTACATTATAGCCAAACCGGAGAACAGAAAGAAGAATAATCCGGAGGGATTGTAGTAAAAACTTTCTCCTATGTGTAAATGGACGATGCTTTCCAGCGACCTTCCCATACCGCACATCGGGCACGGAACGCCCGTAAGCGTTAGCAGCGGGCAGCCGTTTGAAGATTGGATCCCGTAATGATCAAACAGAAGCTCATAGGGATTAAAGAATGTCTGAAGAAATGATAATAATATAATGAGCAGAACTGTTATCCTTATTCTCCATGATTCTTTCGGGGTACAGCTTTCTACAGAGAAATATTTATTGGAGCTGGGCATTCTTTTTCTTTCCCGCTACCGAAACAGTAAGCAATCCGCCGACGGCTCCGAAGATAGGGTAGAGAATAATATCAATAACAAGCGTTATGAGGGTAAGAGTTATACTGAACCCGTTTTTGCTGTATTCGTCGGATATTCTCCTTAAGAACTCTTCGGCGTTAGGCGGAAGGCTGAATCCTTGCTGGTCAAATATCCTGTATATCTCAGGGATCGGGTTTTGCTTTATCAGCATTGATAAAAGAGTTGTGAACACAACAACTATTATTGCCGCAAGAAAGCCTGAAAGAATCCCGATAGCCGCGCCGTCTTTATACTGGATAACTTCGCCTGTCTTTTTGAGCTGGTTATTATAATATACTGCGCCTGCGACTCCGCCCGCGACAATACCCGCGCAGCAGCCGAGATTAACAAAATTCAAAACGGGAACGACCGCTATAACGATCATTACAACGGAGCCCAGCATGACAGGAGCGAATTTACTTGGATGCTGCATTGGTTTGGTTCTTAGAGATCAATCTTGGAACAAAAAATTCATCAAATATTCTAATTGTGCCGGGCACGAGGAAGAAAGCCAGGACGACGCCCAGTATCGCGCCTGTAATTTCTCTTGTAAAAAAAGTATTCTTAACGATATCAAAAGTATCAAGGCCCGCGTCGAGGGCAACCAGTCCGGCGCTTGCCAGCAGGATCCACATAGCGGGCATTTCGTTTTGGTTCAGCTTCTTTACAAAAGGATAGACAATTACCGCCGCAAGGAACCCGAAATAAATAAGCGTGCACCTTGAACAAACGCCAAGCTTGTGGCTGAATAAATGAAGCGAACGGTCATCAAGCTGGTGGCACGCTTTTGAGAACATTCCGTAGAAAAACGCCGACACCGCTCCGCGCAAGCCGGTCTCACCGGCCCACAAAGGAGCGAGCAGTATACCCGCGCACCATATAAGCGTTACCGCTAGTATAGTTAGGTAGATTACTTTCTGATACCTGTAAACTGTATCTGAACCGTTATTTAAAACTACCTTATTGATTTTTTCCTCTATAAATTAAAAACGCCCCGATCTGACAGGACGTTTTATATAACTTTTGTATCCCGGGTTTCACTCCGCTTTGCGTTTAAACTTATCATCTTCAAGTGTAAACATGACCGAAATCCTGTGAGTGTTGCCAAGCTGGTCTGTATTATCAAATTTGGCAAAAGAATAATCTATATTCAGCTTCGGCAGTTTTATTCCCGCGCCGAAGGTCAGCTGCTTAACGTCATTATACCCCACCCTGACGGCAAACAGGTTTTTAAAACCATATTCCAGTCCCGCATGCATATCGGCGCTGACGGGACCAACGTGAGCTAATGAAGCAAATTGCCTGTCTTCAAACCTGATATCAAAATCCACTGCGGGTGTGAGCCTTCCGCTTCCGAATATTGGAATATCATAAGAACCGCCCACTTTGGCGGTTGGCGTTATTAGTTCTTTGGTACCGGTATTCCATGCAACCAGCGTGGTTGTAATATCCTGCAGGTTCGCGCCAACGCGGAATTTAGAAGAAACGTCGTAAACAGCTCCTGCATCGAAACCGATTCCCCAGGCTGAACCATAATCAACGCTTTCCGAAATAACCTTGAAATTGACTCCGTATGAGAACTTCTCGCTTTGCTTTTTGGAATAAGTAAGTATAAACGCCCAGTCCGCCGCGTTAAAAAAAGTGATCTTGCTGTAATCAAGCCGCTCGCCCGGATCTAATATTCCGTTCCCGTTGAGGTCAATCAATGCATTCTGGGTATTGGGCACATTATCAACGCCAAGCCTTATTATGCTTAAGCCGATGGATATTTTTGGTCCCCACGGAATTGCCACCGAGCCGTAATCATAATTGACCAGGTTGCCAAAACGCTCGTCATGCATCAGCGAACCCTGGGGATAATCAAGTCTTGAAAGCGCGCCCGGGTTCCAGTAACCCGCGGTGACATCGTTAACTAGCGATACGTAAGCGCCGCCCATTCCAAGCGGCCTGCCGCCAACGCCTATAGCAAGAAACTCGCCGGCATACTTATTGCCGGTTCCCTGCGCGTATATAAACTGATTTGAAATTGTAAGGAAAGCCGCTGCAACGGCCAAAAGTATGAAGCTTCTTCTGTGATGGTGCAAAAATGATAGATTCATATTTCTATTCTTTCATTTCTTTTAGAAAATAATGGATTGTGGATAACAGAAGAAACGCTTCTATAGGCCTTTTTTAAGTAAATTTATGAATAATTGGCTACAAATAACGCTTAATTATAATATAAGTCAAGGGAAAATTCAGCAACTAAAGCGCACTCAAAACTCTTTGTGAAAGGGATCTTTTGCGTATTTCATATGCATTTCCGGCTATATTCCCGTCCGCAATCCGCTTCAAAACGGGAGACGCATATTCAAGCTCTTCTTTAGCGGCTTTAAGGCCGATACCGCTTAAAGAAAGAACAGAATACCAAAACGGAAACCTCTTCCACTTGCCTTTACCGTCACGCAGCGTTTTCAGGAATTTCATGCCTGCATTAAGAACATTCTTATTCTTATTGACCCCCTCAGCCGAAAGATTACGCCAGTAAGCGGCAGAACATTTTCCGCAGCAATACAAACCTTCAGTGTAATAGCCAAGCGTGTAATATCTTTCAAGCGCTTTGCCAAGTCCGCTGCGCGCCCAGCTAACCGCTGCATTTACCCGGGGATCTTCCACTCCAAGTAAATATAGAGCTCTCAGCGATTCTTCGCCGAGAATATGCGATATGCTTGCACGTGAGGTAAGTTTTTCGCCTGTAAATAATGTTACTCCGTCTAATTCACCCGGCATCGGAGCAAACATGCCCCAGTATGAACCTTTGAGTCCCTGTCTGGAAGCTATAAATAATGCGGCGCCCTTCTTTTCCGATGAGGATAATTTCTTTCCGTCGAAGAAAATTTGATTCAGGTTATCTAAAGTAATTGACAGACTGGACTTATTTACAAGTGACATTTTTACCGTGTTTTAATATTCAGACGCTCTTCAACTTCCCGAAGATAATACTGGATCCCTGCCTGCCTGCAGCGGGCAGGTTTACGCGGGGATAAACTAATTTTCTGTTTCTGAATGCAGCGCGATCCTGTTCCCCTCGCTGTCTTTGGCGACAACGCGCCAGCCGTATGGTCCGATCTGGTGTTTTGCTTTTCATACCTGTCCCCCGCTTTCCGGAATTTTTTTCTCGGCGTCATCCAGCCTTCCGTTTACATTGAAATAAACAAGCGGCCCCATTTCATTAGTTATATCGTTTTTTTCGACGTAAAGACATCCGGCTCCGCCCGGCAGCATACCCATAGCGAAATTATCTTCATAAATTTCTTTCTTAACCTCACCCGCTAAAACTTTTGTGTAAAATTTAATAGCCCTGTCCAGGTCTTTCGTCGGTATTTCGAGCCATGCTACTGTGTTTGCCATTTTGAGTTCTCCTTTGGATTTTGCCCCACCCCTGCCCCGATTGACATCGGGGCTTTCCCCTCCCCCAAAGGGAGGGGAAGATGAGAATTAATTATGTTATTATTTCAAAAACTTTTTCTTTATATAACTCGCCGCTTACCAATGATATAGCTGATTTCGGAATTTTAAAATGTTTTGAAAGAAGCTCAATTACTTTTTTATTTGCTTTTCCTTTTTCAGGAGGGACGGAGACTTTGACTACATAGCTATCTTTACCATTTTCAATAACTTCATTACTTCGTGAATTGGGCTTAACTTTTACTTTTATTCGCACAGGTTATAGCGGAATTATTGCTGCTAAAAATTAGTTGTAATTATAAATAAATTTAACTTAAATTAGTAAAGACATATAAATAATAAAATATGAAAAGTCTTCAACAAACCAGAGCTTCTTTTTGGGCGGTTAATTGGTAGATTCCCGCTTACGCGGGAATGGAATTGGAATTTAATTAGTTAAAATTTACAGGAGAATAGTAATGTTACTTAAGAAAACAGCCGGATTTTTGATGATTTTAGCATTTGTGGCAGCTATGGGATGCGGAAAATCTGATAATAAAACAACAACGGAAAACAAAGACTCAAAACAGAATTCGCAAGTGACCCAGGTAAGCGGAAAAGAGAAGTCGGTTGTGATACAATGCTCAGGCATGACATGCGAAGGATGTAAGCAGACAATTGAAAATAAAGTGAAGAAAATAGACGGCATTAAAGCTGTGAACGCAGATTTTAACACAAATATAGTGAAAGCTACTTTTGACGACGGCAAAACGAATCTGGATGCAATAAAGACTGCGATAGTAGCGGCAGGATACGGCGTTGAGAGTGTAAAAGAATAAATTTTAGGATAATTGAATTTTGATGTTTTTAGACAAACTAAAATTCATTTCCGGGACAATTAGAAGAAAGATTCTGTGATTTTTGTGATTTATTTTTTCTTTCAAACCCATTTGAAAATCTAATAAATTATTGAAAACATAATGAGAATATTTATCATGTAACGGTAATACTATCCACATCTCAAACTCCTTGAACAAATGTTCTTTTATTTTGATACTGTCTACATGAAATTGAATCCTTTTAGCAATCTTTTCAATATCAAGTTCTTCGCCAATCCAATAGGCATTAGTGTCATAAGTCACAGAAAATATCCCCTTGAAAGAAACGTTCTCTTTAAAAGTAATCTTAACAGAGTTGTTATCCTTCATACCCTTTTCGTCACCTTCAATAGCGAAGCTTATCTCTTTTCTTTTAGACTTTTCATGCACATCCGTATGGATTATTATTTTTTTATAAGAATAACTGTTTTGTTCACCAATTTCAGGTAATGTCAATCTTACTAGAAAAAGGTATTGCAAAAACTTTAACATATCTTTTCTAATGAAATCCAATAGATCTTCAATTAAATTGTATTTCAGAGATTCCGCATTAGAAATCGATACTTGGTTAAATTTCTCTCTAATAATTTGGTTCTCATCTATACAAATCATAGCTCTTAAGAGATTTTCTATATTAACATAATTGTAGTCAACGCTAGTTATAGTTTTGACGGAAATTATCTTGTTTTTGGTTTCGAAGTCACCTATTTCTTTTATTTTATTTACAATTTCATCCCCCTTTTTTAATTCTGAATAAACTATTACCTCCCCATTTAATGAAATTAGGCTTCGGAAATTCTGAAAGGCAAAGACAGATTTCTTTTCTCTTTCTTTGAAAAGAGTTTTTAGATTTTCTTCACCTAATGAACTTTCCATAATTTTGAATCTATCTTCTAAAAAGCTAAGTCTATCCTCAAATAGGTAAAAAACTTCTGGGATTTCCAATGGATTGGGTAAGGAAATTACCCAATACTCAAGCATTTCACCCAAGTATTTTTTAACATATTCATACTTCTCTAAAGCATCCTTATAAATACTCCAATTATTTAAATCATTTGTCGAAATTAGTCTGTTGGGAATCTTGAATGTCATCTTCAAAGATAAGGTATTGAAATATAATAATAAGATCCAAATTTTAATAAAAAAGGCGGATCTTCATCCGCCTTAATTCATTTTAGTATAACGTGTCATAGTTTATCTTAGCATCACGCACACTTTGTTTTACGCGCTCGCCGGCGCTTCGTCTTTTGCTTCTACTTTTTTCTTTCTCCTGAACCGCAATAGCGTATCATCCACAGCAGCTACAATACACGGAATTACAACAAGAGTTAAAAATGTAGCTACTGAAAGGCCAAAAATAATAGCCACACCCATCGGGCGCCAGAACGCTGTGTTCTCGCCTCCGATAACCCAGCTGAATGAACGCCAGTCAAAGTCAATGCCTGTAGTTAATGGAACAAGGCCAAGTATCGTAGCCGCCGCGGTAAGAAATACCGGGCGCAGCCTGATCATGCCTGCTTTAACAAGAGATTCATCCCTGGACATTCCGCCCTTATACAAAATCTTCTGAAAATCAAGCATGACAATAGCATTACGAACTACTATTCCGCCCAGCGATATAACCCCGATACCCGTCATAATTATTCCGAACGGCGTGCTGGTTAAAAGCAGACCGGCGAATACGCCGATAAGCGAGAGCATGACCGAGAACATTATTATCAGCGGGGTCCTGAGCGAGTTGAATTCCATTACCATGAACAGGAAAATCAATAAAAGGCTCATCATGAACGCTTTTCCGAGAAAGGCGGATGATTCCTGCTGGTCTTTGGATTCGCCCGTATAAATTATATTGTATCCGTCCGGAAGCTTGTAATTGGCAAGCCTTTGTTTTACATCGTTAAGCACGTCATTGCCAAGCCTGCCTTCGGCGTTTGCGGAAACGGTTACAACGCGTCTCTGGTCTTTACGGTTGATAGCTTCAATGCCTCCTGCAAACTCGATCTTTGCAACCGAGCTGAGCGGAATGCTTTTCCCGTCTTTGTTCACCACAAACAGGTTTTGAACCGACGGGACATTGTCTCTTTGGCTGCGGTCCAGCCTAACGGTAATGTCATATTCATCTTCGCCTACCCTGAATTTGCTGGCAGCAGTTCCGTTTATAGCCGTTCTTATAGTGCCCGCTATTGATGCAGTGCTAAGTTTATTTAGAGCAGCTTTTTCCCTGTCGACTGTAATTTTTATTTCCGGCCTGGACTCGTTAAAGTTATCGGTTAAGTCTTTTAACCCCGGTATGTCTTTTATCTTTTCCTGGATATCCTGTGAAAGATGTCCGAGCTTCACAAAATCGTCGCCCGATATCTCGATATTCACCGGCGGACCTGTCGGCGGGCCTCCTGATTGTTTTTGGATCTGAACCGTTCCGCCGGGTAAATTTTCAACAGCGGCACGGATATCTTCCAGTGTTTTAAACGAACTCTGCCCGCGCTTATCTTTATCTACAAAGTTCAGCGTTATCGTGCTTTTGTTAGAAACGGTGGATCCGGCGTCGTTCATATTATTTGAGGTGCCCACATTGCCGATATAATATTCCAGGTCTTTATAAGGCGGAAGCTTTTCTTCGATCTTTTTCGAAACCTCGTTAGTTCTTTCAACTGTTGTCCCGCTTGGCATGACAATGTTAATGAACGCCTGGCGCGGCTCAACGCTCGGGAAAAATTCAACCCCATTGTTAAATTTGCCGTAAACAATGAACATAACGACCAGCAATCCTACGGTTGAAAATATTACAAGTTTCCTTCTTCTGAGGCTGAAACGCAGCGCCTTTTCGTATGAAGCTATCATTACACCGAAGAATTTCTCATCGAATTTTTCGATGAACTTGCCAACGGGCCTGAACTTGCGCTTTGCCTCGCGCTCTTTTTGTTTCTTCACATTGATGAACACAGCAGCCTGCACCGGACTTATAACCATAGCTACAAACAAAGACGAAAGCAGGCAAACAATAAGCGTAATAGGAAGGTATTTCATAAAGTCGCCGACAATACCCGGGAAGAACAGCAGGGGGAAGAACGATGAAATGATAGTCATGGTTGCAACCGACACCGGGAAAGCAACTTCACGCGGCCCTTCAAGCGCCGCTTCATAGAAATTCCATCCTTCTTTTTCCTGGAGACGGTATATATTTTCCATCACTACGATGGCATCATCCACAATTATGCCCAGCACAAGTATCAATGTGAACAATACCACAATATTGAGCGTAACGCCCATTACGCTGAGTATTATGAACGAAATTAAAAACGAAAGCGGTATTGAAGTGGCGGTTAACAGCGCGTTTCTTACGCCAAGGAAAAGGAAAAGGATCGATACGACGAGCACAACTCCTGTAATAATTCCGTTTTCAAGCTCGTGAACGGTATCCCTGATCTGTTTCGACTGGTCGCCGGTCAGCGCAATTTCTATCCCTGCCGGCATGTCTTTCTTTTCCTTGACTACAAGGTCCTTAATCTCATCGGCAATTCTTACCAGGTTCTCACCGCTTTGTTTTTTGATAACAATCGTAACGGCATCCTGCCCGTTCACTCTTGAAAACGATTCCCTGTCTTTGTATCCGTATACGACCTGCGCCACATCGCGGAGGTATATGGACTTGTTATTAACTGTTTTTACAACAAGGTTGCCGAAATAAGTCGGGTCCTCAACTTCGCCGGGAACCCGGACAAGATAGTTCAGATTGCCGATATCCACTCCGCCGCCCGGTATGTTCATGTTCTCGGCGGCAATAGTATTCTGAACGTCATTCAGGCTGAGCCCGTAGTATTTAAGCCTGTCGGCGTCGACGTTGATCTTGACTTCATGTTCAAGTCCGCCAACCACATCTGCGCTTAGCACCCCGGTTATGCCTTCTATCTTCTTTTTAAGATTATCGCCTATCTCCTTCAGTTTTGCAAGCCCGTAGTTGCCGGAAATATTAATGTACAGCATCGGCAGCTCTGAGATATTAATTTCCGTAATAACAGGTTCCTTAATATCGGCGGGCATATTG
Source organism: uncultured Ignavibacteria bacterium (assembly GCA_963816535.1). Lineage (GTDB taxonomy): Bacteria > Bacteroidota > Ignavibacteria > Tepidaquicellales > OLB5 > CAWFKW01. The sequence goes on from CAWFKW010000003.1 coordinate 1,070,547, forward strand.
GTTTTAGCGATAGATACCTTATCTCTAACCTTCTGCATCGCGTCGTCTATCTTCACGTTCGTATTGAACTCGATAATAACCGACGAAAAACTTTCTCTCGAGACGGAGGTAATAGATTTCACGTCGCTTATAGCTTTCACTTCTTTTTCAATTTCCATAGTGACAAGCTTCTCTATCTCTTCAGGCGAAACCCCGACGTAAACGGTTGAAACGAATATATAAGGTATCTGCACCGAAGGAGCGGCCTCTCTTGGCAGGCCAATGTACGAAACAGCCCCCGCAATAACAATAATCGCGGTGAATATATATACTACTACTTTATTATCTACAAATAATTTAAAAAACTTCATAAAGCAATTACTAATTACTAATGACTTTTATCGATTAACAGTTAACAATTAGCAGTTAACATTCAGCGCTTAACAATTTTGATAAACATTTCTGTCTGCCTTCTGCCTTCTGCATTACTGAGCGATTTGGACTTTTTCGTTGTCTTTCACTGATAGGTATCCGTCTGTTATAAGCTTATCGCCTGCATTCAGGCCGCTTTTGATAAGCACATTGTTTCCTTCCCTGCCGCCGATAGTGACATCGCGCTTTTTGGCAATATCTCCTTCAAGCACATAAACAAATTTCTCTTCGCCGTAATCAATAAGCAGGTCCTGCGGTATTACAATCGCATCTGAGTATTCGCTTTGGGATATTTCAACGTCGGCGTCCATCCCCGGTTTCAAAATCCTGTCTTTATTGTTAATGGTGATCTCAATTTCGAAAGTACGGCTTCCCTGGTCAAGCGCCGGCGCGAGGTAACTTATCTCGCCGTCAAAATCAGCGCCGGGGAGAACGTCTATCTTAACATCCACGTGCTGTCCTTTTTTTATCTTCGTTACAAAGCTTTCAGGCACGCCGGCGGAGATCTTCACTCTTGAAATATCAAGTATGCTTAATATGGGGACTCCCGGCGCCGACATTTCGCCTTTATTCATGAACCTATCGTCAATAACGCCGCTGATCGGCGCTTTAACGCTTGAAGTTTTCATTTTCGTTCTAAGGACGTCAAGACCGCGCTCCGCCGCTTCAAGCTGCCATTTCGCGTTTAGGTATTGAAGCTCCGTTGTGGCATTATCTTCATAAAGCTGTTTCTGTTTCTCGTAGTTCATCCTGAGCAGCTCAACCTGCGCTAGGTTCTGGTTAAAAGTAGCCATGTCAATGTCGTTCTTTAAATGAACCAGCGTTTCGCCTTTTGATACGCGGCTCCCTTTGTCTTTGGGAATGCTCAAAATCAGACCTCCCATTTCTGAAGAGATCTTCGCGCTGGCGTATGGTTTCACCGTTCCCGTCACTTTGAACTTATCGCTGAAGGCAGATGGCTCTAAGGTCTTGAATTTTACAAGCGTAAGCTTTTTCTCATCGCTTTTCTTTGTTTCACTGTCTCCCTTTTTGCTGCATGAGTAGAACAGAAATGATGAAACAAGCAGAAGCGGAATTATTATTTTTAACAGTTTCATATTATATATCCTTATTTCCCCGGTTTTACTTTTCAAGAAGTTCTTCAAGGTCCGTTCTTGCGTTCAGGTAATCGTAAATGGCCTGCACATAAGCCAGCTTAACCTGGCTTACCGCCAGTTCGGCGTCAATTACGTCGATCTGGTTCAGCGCCCCGCTTTTGAAGCTTGCCGTGGCAAGCTCAAGCCCGCGCTCGGCTTCATCTACTATTTTGCTTTGAGCCTGAATACGGCTTTTTGCTTCTTCGATATTAAGAAAAATGCTTTCGGTCTGGGTCTTTAATTTTTCTTTGACGTCCCTGATCTGTTCTTCTGTTTTTTTAACTTCTATTATAGATTGCTGCTTCTTGTAAGTATTTGCAAACAAATTTAGATCCCATGTTAAGCCAATTCCCGCAAAATATGCGTTGTAATATCTATAGCCGAACAAACTTCGGCCATCGTTTTCATTTGCCTGCAAACCGTATTCGCCAAAAAGATATATCTTAGGCATGTAATTTGCTTCGTCAACTCTCACAAGCTCGTCATTAATCATCCTGCTGAGCGATAACTGCCTGATGGCTACATTATCTTCAGAGATCTTTTTTATAAGGTTATCCATTGTCCCCCACACTTCCGTGCTGTCATAGGTGAGCGCGCCTTTCACGTCAATTTCTTCCCTGTCTTTCAGCCCTATCGTATTTTTTAAAAACTTCTTGGCGACTTCAAGGTTATTCTGCGATTTCTGCAGATCGGGCACAAGGGTCTCAGCCTTCACCTTTGCCCTGATATAATCATATTCAAGCGCCACGCCTGCCCTGTACCGCGCTTCTACTACTCTTAAATTCTCGTTAGCGTTATCTATGCTTTGTTTATTGAGCTCGATAACTTCCTTCAGGAGCAGCACGTTTAGAAATGCTCTCTTAACGTCCGATTTAATCTTCGTTTCAACTTTAGAAACATTCTCTTCCTGGAGCTTTGAATAATACTCGGCAATTCTTATGCCGGAAAAAATCGGCGTTCCCAATATCGGGATCGGCTCTGATATATCGACAGTGTTCAGAATGCTGTTATCGTTTCCAAGCGCATACGTCTGCCCGAAGATAGAAATAACCTGCAGCTTGAAATTTCTTATGTATTTTGAATTCAGCGTGATAGTAGGCAGCAGGTTCTCGCTGTAAACCTCAGATACTTTCCTGTCGGCTTTTTCTTTATCCAGCTTCGCTATCAGGTAATCTGAATTATTCTGCTTAGCGATTGTAATAGCGTCGCTGAGCGACAAAACCCTTACATCCTGAGCGTAAACATTCATCTGCAACACCGCTAAAAAACCCGCGATCGCAATGTATGCAATATTCTTCATAAATAGCTTATTGTAATACATTTTCAAATTTTTTCTTGGAGCTGGAATATTTTTCCCTGCCAAGCGGAGTTAAAAATCCGTTCAGAAATATCTCGGCCGTTATTTTCATTACATCATGCATGGTGAACTTAGAGTTCATTATGAAATCAGCGTTAGTTACTCCTTCAATTGCCCCTACGTATGCCGCAATAAGAACCTGTGGCGGAACATTTTCTATCAGCTTTTCTTTTTTTCCCTGTTCTACCAGCTTCGCCATTATCTGGTAGATCTTTGTAGCTCTCAGCTCTTCCATTTTTTTTTGCAGATTAGGCGCATGGAGCTTCAGGTCCCTGAACCACGATTCCGAACAGTTCAGAGCGTTCTTCTTTATCGTATTCAGTATCTGAACGAATTTAGTAACGCAGTCTTCATCGGAATCAACTATAGAATTCAGTATTGTATGGACTTTCCGGCTGCGCATTTCAAAGACTTCCTCAAGCAGGTTTTCCTTTGACGGAAAATACTTATAGATGGTTTTTTTGCTGATCTGCATGTCCCGGGCTATTTCATCCATCGAGGTTCTGTAAAAGCCTTCCCTTATGAATTTGTCATGAGTAAACTCCAGAATCTTTTCCTGTTCGCTTATTGTATCCTGCATTTTTGGCTAAAACTGTATTATTGTGGTGTGTAGGAAACTTTTTTCGTTTCTCAAGTTTCCAAAATAACCGATAATTTCCCTTATGTCAAGGTAACTTAACATGATTTTATGACGATTTTATTATGATAAATGTTTTAAAATGTACTTAGACAAACTAAGTAACTGATTTTACATCGCAGTGTATTTTTCTATATCCGGCACGGCGCCGCAAAAATCCCGGTCACAGTTTCTTATTTTCTTTCACAATCGATTTCCCGGACTGGTTAAAGCTCTTTTTATATTCAACAAGATCAATTTCGCAGCCTTCGCCAATCAGAACATTATCTCCGCGTACAACCTTTGCTTTAGTCGATTCCAGCTCAATATCATTTCCTTCTATAACTTCTGCGGAGAGCCTTTGGTTAAGATCCCACGAAGGGAATATTGATTTAATGAGTTTCCTGAGCGAAAAGTCGTTTCCCAATTTTACGCTGATGTTCTCGCCGCCTATTTCTTTCGCGCGGCACGGAGCGTTAAGCCTGATGTTGATGTTATCCGCATTTAAAAGTCCTACCACCGAAAAGCCGCCGTTAGATTCAAATGTCTCAGCGTTGCAATCGCCGGAGATCCTCATGCCGCCTTTAAGATAAAGCTCATCTGACGAGATATTTCCGGTTACGTTCATCGCGCCGTTTATTTTTGTATGAACAGATTCCACCGCGCCGTTAAAATCGGCGGCGCCGGTCACTTTAATTTCATCCGAGCTGACAGAGCCCGATACGGCCGTTGTGCCGTTGACTTTGAGGGCTTTTGACTTGAGGTTGCCGTTCATACTTGAAGTTCCGTTTGTCTTAAAGCTGATGCAGTCAACATCCCCTTTAATGGCGCCGGTCCCGTTTATAACTATATCATTATAAATTCCGCCCGAGATGTTTCCCGTTCCGTTTATTTTTATATCATTTCTGCCGTTTGATTCGTTTTGCTTTTCCATTTTTTAAAATCTCCTTAGTTATTTTAATTCTTCTATATAAGATGAAATGTTTATTCTGAATAATATTACGGCGTTCTTCTCAAAAAACAGCCGGTTCGGCGTTTGAGCCAGGATGCATGAGCTTACCCCAAGCTTCCGGAAAAATATCAGTTCCGCGTCTTTGCCGTCAAGCTTAGGGTAATTCTCTTCGAGGGTATCGAGCGCCATGGTTCCGTCATCGAGGCTCAGCTCGCCTGATTTAAATTTCTTATCGAGTATATACATGAACAGGATTTTCTCAAATGAAAATATTTCAGGCTCGCCTTTGCGTTCGGTGTAAAAATCTATGGTACTTTGTGATATAATGTTCTTCTGCGCCAGTTCAGCCCCGGTCAAAGAAACGTTTACAGGAACAAGCGATACCCTATCGGCAATGTCATCGAGCGAATGGCCGTCTTTCATGTTGAGTATTTTATCAACTCTTCCCAAAATCTTCTCTTTCGGAAAGAAAGTTTCCTGCCCGGTAAAAGAAGATTTTTTTATGAACCAGTCTTCGGGGATGAGCTGTTTTCTTTTCCAGCGGTAAAGCTGTCCGTAAGAGATTCCGGTCAGTTCCAGCAATTCTTTTTTTGAAATTAGATTTTCTTCCATTTTTTCACCTATTATTAGACTTTCTGATGTAAATATCACAAAACATTGTTACGTTATCAAGAGGAAAGTTCATAAGTTGTTGAAAATCTCGTCCTGAACGAAGTTGAAGGAGAAATAAAATATCGACTTAATGTTCACTTTCACATTACCTTCATTATAAGAAGGGGAGTATAATATGGATTATTTTGTCATCGGGGTTTTCCCTCGCTTTTGAATTTCTGGATCCCCGTTTCCACGGGGATGAATGTAATATTATTACCAAACAACAATCGTTATATTTGCAAATCCTAATTTAGGAGTAATGTGGACGTAAAGGATATCAAAATAAAAAAGAAGGCCGCCTTAATCTCGCTTGTTATCGGCTTTTTAATGTTCTTCTCTAAAACAGGAGCGTATTTCCTTACCGGTTCGGCGGCAATCCTATCGGATGCGATGGAATCGGTTGTTCATATCTTCGCAACTTCATTCGCGTTTTACAGTCTTATTGTCTCCACAAAACCCCCGGATGACGAACATCCATATGGTCACGGTAAAATAGAATTTTTCTCAGCAGGCTTTGAAGGCGCGCTGATAATTATTGCAGCCGTTTCAATTATAGTTTATGCTGTCAGGGATATTATAGTCGGCAGAGAACTACAGTCGCTGGACACGGGAACTTACATTATTACAATTGCAAGCGTAACAAACCTGCTGCTTGGGTTATACCTAGTGCACATAGGCAAAAAAACTAATAGCCTGATACTTATTGCAGATGGCAAACACGTTTTAACAGATTCAATTACCAGCTTCGGCGCGGTAGCGGCGCTTATTCTGATTTTGATAACAGGGATCAAATTATTTGATCCTGCAATCGCTATTATACTTGCGTTAAATATTTTATGGACAGGCAAAGGATTAGTTAAGGAATCCATTGGCGGACTGATGCACGCCACAGATTCTAAATTAATAGATAAGATCGCTGCCGCATTTGAAGAAGATAAACCGAAATATACTTCATGGATAGATATTCACCGTTTAAGATACTGGAAATCGGGTGAGCATTATTACATCGACTTTCACCTTACTGTGCCTTATTACTTCTCAGCGGCAGAGAGTCATGACATGCTGCATATAATCGAAACGAGGCTAAAAGAAATATTGAAAACCGACCAGGTTGAACTGTTTGTACATGCCGACCCGTGTAAAGAAAGCTTTTGCAAGGTATGCAGGATAAACGGCTGCACTGTCCGCAAAGAACCATTCAGCAAAACCACAGTTTGGGACGGTAAGAAAATTACAAGTAACGCGGCGTATGTGACGGGATAAAACTCAAAACCCCCTCCTTAACAAGGAGGGGGCAGGGGGAGGTCTTTATAAAAGACCCCCTCTCGGTCTCCCCCTTAGTAAGGGGGAGATGAATTTAACTCCAATTGTTCTATTTTATTAAAACCATTTTCTTCGTATCGGTAAAACTACCCGCCGTCAGCGTGTAAAAGTAAATTCCGCTGGAATAGTTTGTTGCGTCCCATGTTGCCTCATAGATACCGGGATTGATCTGTTGATTAACCGGCGTTGCAATTTCGCGCCCAAGAACATCGTATATTTTTATTTGCACATCCGATCTTTGGGGAATATCAAATTTTACTTTTGTAGTCGGGTTAAACGGGTTAGGATAATTTTGCTTGAGATTAAACGCCAAGGGGATTCTACTGCCTATTGGTTTAATTCCGGATAACTGATTATACTTAATGACAACGTAGTCAAATATTTGTGATGCGCTTTGGCTTGCACCCATGACATAAACATAGTCTGCGCTGTCTAAACCAAGTGAATATGCACCATCGCCGCCGTTGTATGGACCATTATAAGTAATCGACCAGACTTGACTTCCCTGCGGGGAATACTTAATTGTGAGAACATCTCCTGTTGAATTGTAAGGGCCTGTTCCACCTGTTACATAAGCATTACCTAAAATATCCAATCTAATATCTCCGAACCCGCTTATGAAATTATTCGTACCATACTTTACAACCCAAATCGAATCACCATTTAAGACATTATATTTGATTGTAACACCGAAATCAGTGGTTCCGCTCATTTGACTGCTTCCTGTAACAAACAAAGCATTATTTATTCTATCCATTGCAATACCTCGTAAATTATTATCCCCGCTTCCCGGCGCATCATATATTGAGACCCACTGTTGAACCCCGTTCCGGTCGTATTTTAAAGTGAGGAAGACTGCATAACCTGATGGGGTTGTTCCGCCGCCAACGTACACGTTGCCGTTCTGGTCCGAAGTTATGTATGACCCCCAGTTTGCTGTGGTTAGGCCGCTGGAATATGTGCTTTCCCATCTCAAATCTCCGCTTGAAGAATACTTCGCGATCAGCACAGAATCATAAGATCCGGAAAAATAGAAATGCCTCCTGGTACCCGTGGAAATAATGTTGAGCGAATTGTCTATAGTGCAGGCGCCGAAACCTTCGCTGCAGTCCAGCGGGTGGTATTTCCGCGCCCAGATGCTGTCCCCGTTTGTATTATAACGCATCACAAGATGATAGCTGTCTGACGCCCCTACTACATATATGTTATTAAATCTATCTATCTTTATGTTATCAAACGAACTCGAGCCATACTGCCCGACATATGTTCCGGCCCAAACCGGGCTGCCGGTCGAGCTGTTGAACTTAACGATTAGCCCGTTAAGCGGCGATGTATAGCCCGGCCCATAATCGGCTATCACATAAGCATTACCGGAAGTATCAAGAGCAATACCGTAGGGAGCAAAATATCCTTCTCCGGGATACCTGTATAGAGTTGCCCATAGCTGTACGCCTGAGGAATTATATTTGACGCAAAGTATACAGATTGAATCATTTGGTGATTGACCTATAACATGAGTCCCGGCAATGTAGCTGTTGCCTAATTTATCAACCTGTAAAAAGGGTCCGTTTAAATCATTGAATGGTCCTGTATATCTTGCCACCCATTCCTCGGTTGGTTGCTGGGAAATTAATTGTAAAGATGATAAGAAAATGAAAATTGTTACAAATGCTATTAAGGTCTTCCGCATGTTTGCCTCCTAAACAAATATAAGGAGGTTTTTCCGGGATTGAAATAAATTTTGGGAGGACTAGAGGAGAGGTGGCCTTAATAAGACCCCCTCTCGGTCTACCCCTTAGTAAGGGGGAGATGGCTGTTTCTTTTCCTATCCTTTTGCTTCATTAATTTGTATTTTTAATACTTAAATAAACTTTTCGCAAATATATTCATCGGATGGCGATGGAGCCATCGGATGAAGGTAAATAAATTTGAGATATGTAATTGGTATAGACTGCGGCGCCACCAAAAGCGAAGCCATTATTATGCCCGCAGTTCCGGGCGCGCTTCCCGAACTCTCGGGTTGGGGCGCTGTCCGTTTGCCCGCGGTGAATTTTAACCTGCTCGGATTTGAGGCTACAAAGAAACGCCTTGTAGAAATAATAAAAAGATCATCGGCGAAAGTTAAGCCAAAAGATATAAACTGCGTGTGCATCGGAGTTTCAGGCGCGGGATTTGAGAAGGACAGGAAAGAGCTTGAAGCCGCGGTATCAAAAGAATTAAAATACAGAAATCTGAAGATATATCCCGATACAGAGATAGCCTTCGCGTCTATCTTTGAGCCGCGCCAAAAGAACTGCGGGATTTTAATAGCGGGCACGGGTTCGATATTATTCTACAGAGATTCAAATAGTAAGATGAATAAGATCGGGGGCTGGGGACGGCTCTTCGGCGATGAAGGCGGCGGCTACTGGATAGCCCGCGAAGCGCTGGCAAAAGTTACGCAATGTTATGACGGCAGAATTAAACACACTTCGCTCCTGAAGGTATTGAAAAAAGAATACGGTTTTTCTCATGAAAGTATTGTGAGAGAAATTTATCACAACAATTTTGAAATTTCCAAAATTACTAAACACGTTTTCGAAGAAGCCGGAAAGGGCGATAGAGTTTCCGGAGTTATAATTAAGAGCGCCGCTGAAAATTTATTAAACCATTTTGGCCCGCTCGGCAGGAAGAAAAGGTTTAAGATAGCTTTGTGCGGCTCGTTATTTTCTGAAGAGAAGTTATTGGAAAAGTATTTGAGGAAAATGTCAAAATTAACTTTCCCTAACATCGAATTTGCAAAGCCGGAAAGAACGCCGGTATGGGGCGCGGTTAGATTAGCGATGTCATTCCCCCGAACGCGCTTGCCCGCCTAATGAGGGGGAATCCAGATAACTGTTTGTCATTCCAGATGAAGCGGGAATCCAGAATGTGGCTAATAGTAATTCAATGGACGTATGATAAGATTTCTCAGCGGGCCTCCGCTGTAACTTTTTACAAGATAATTTTTTAGATCCCCGCATGCGCGGGGATGACAGAATAATACCCTCCCCTTCGGGGAGGGCAGGGTGGGGTTTCAAAACCCAGATTCCTCCCGGTTTAATCGGGACGGGGATGATTCCGCAAAGCGGGATCCCCGTTTTCACGAGGACAAGTTTCGCCATGAACAGGTTTATGGCTCAACAAGAAAAAGTGTTATAGCCCCGACCTTTACGTCGGGGATTAGAAATTCCAAATACTGTCCGGGCCTTGGCCCAAAACATATATTAATGAGATCCCCGCATGCGCGGGGACTTCGGTTCGGGATGAAAGCAGATAAGATAATAATAATCGATTTTGGTTCGCAGTACACCAAGCTGATTGCGAGGAAGGTGAGAGAATGCCATGTTTACTCGGAAGTCGTATCCAGCTTAAGCGACTTGGCTAAGATAGTGAAAGATGACTCGCTCAAAGGGATAATCCTCTCCGGCAGCCCTGACAGCGTTTATTTAAAGAGCTCGTCGGCCTCCGCGAAGCAGATACTGGATTTAGATCTGCCGATACTTGGTATTTGCTACGGACTGCATTTCCTCTCGCATCACTTCAAAGGGAAAGTCAAAGGCGGCAAAACGCGGGAGTACGGCAAAACCAATATACGATTCACGGCAATGTCGCCGATATTCAGGAACCTTCCGCCGAAGCTCAGCGTCTGGATGAGCCACGGGGATTATATAGACAAGCTCCCCCGGGAATTCAAAGTCACATCGCGAAGCGAGAACGGATTGATAAGCAGCTTTGAATCTAAGAGGAGCGGCATTTACGCGGTTCAGTTCCATCCGGAAGTAAACCATACCGAGTGTGGTTCGAAAATTCTGAAGAACTTTCTGTTCAATGTCTGCAATATCCGCAGCAAATGGCAGATGGGTTCATTCATAGACGAGAAGGTTGCGGAAATAAGGGCGAAAGTCGGAAATCAAAGAGTTTTATGCGCGTTAAGCGGCGGAGTTGATTCGGCTGTGGCGGCATACCTGGTTCACAAGGCTATCGGGAAGAACCTTATCTGTTACCATATAGATAACGGGCTGATGCGAAAAGACGAGAGCAGGGATATTATCAACTATTTTTCAAGCAGGCTAAACCTGAAATATATTGACGCTACTGGAATTTTTCTGAAACGGCTGGACGGAGTTATTGAGCCTGAACGGAAACGAAAGATAATCGGCAAGACATTTATTGACGTATTCCAGAAATATGCAAAAAGCATTGGGAATGTAAAATTCCTTGTGCAGGGAACGCTGTATCCTGATGTAATAGAGTCGTCTTCGTTTCACGGGCCATCGGTCACAATAAAAACGCATCATAACGTCGGCGGATTGCCAAAGTCTCTTCATATGAAGCTTATAGAGCCGTTTCGGGAATTGTTCAAGGACGAAGTGCGCGAAATAGGGAAAATCCTGAACGTTCCGGCGCAAATCCTCGAAAGGCACCCGTTCCCCGGTCCCGGACTGGCTGTAAGAATATTGGGGGCTATAACCAAAGATAAACTTGAACTATTGAGAGAAGCAGATTATATTTACATTGAATCACTCAAAAAACATAAGCTGTATAACAGGATATGGCAGGCGTTCAGCGTTCTGCTGCCGGTATCGACCGTGGGCGTTATGGGAGACAGCCGCACTTACGAGCGCGTTATTGCGCTCAGGGCCGTTGGGAGCGTGGACGGCATGACGGCAAACTGGTTCCATATGCCGCATAACGTTCTTGAGGAGATCTCAACTAGAATTACCAACAAAGTAAAAGGAATTAACAGAGTTGTTTACGATATAAGCAATAAACCGCCTTCAACAATAGAATGGGAATGAAAGATAATTACAAACTACTGATTTTTAATTACAGATTTGTATTTAACCTTACATTATTATTCTTCACTTTATTTATCTCCGGAAAGACCTGCCTTCGGGCGCAAACAACAACCATAGGCGTGGCGCTTCCGCTGTTTGAGGATTCCGACGACCCTTCAAAACAGGAGTTGGGCTCTGAAATCCTTGACGGTATCCGCTTCGCAACAGCTAATTTTGATAAGTCAAATGCGTACCAGGTTAAGCTTAACGTACAGGATACCAAACGCGACCCGGCGCTTTGCACTTCTATCATAAAGGACTTTGGCGACGACAGCTCCGTTAGCTGCGTTATCGGACCGGTATTCAGCAGCGAGCTTGCGCAGGTCTCCGATCTTGGCGAGCTGTACGAGATGCCGATAGTTTCGCCGACCGCCACAGGCGACGACCTTGCCGAAAGCCATGACTATATTTTCCAGCTTAATCCCTCGTACGAAGTGAGAGGCAAGCTTATGGCAGACTACCTCTATAAACAGCAGAACAAGAAGAATATAGTGGTTATTTCTGAGGAATCGTACGGCGTGAATTTTTCAAAGCCGTTTGAAGAAGAGATAAAAAAACTGGGCGGGAAGATACTGCTATCGGATACCTACGGAAAATCTGACCAGAACATAACCCCGATAGTAAATGATATCCTGAAAATTATAAAGGATAACGACCTTTTCCTCAACGTATCGAACATGAACCTTGTACAAAGGGAAAAGCTTGAAAAGGCAGGTTTAAGATATTCCCTGCTTGATTCGCTTACTTCTTTAAAAATTGACGCGAGCATTTATTACCTCTTCGGCAAGAATGCCAAAAAGATAGTAGATACTATGAATCTGAAACCGGGAAAGCTCTCAAGCGACAGCGCAAAATTCCTGCAGGGTTATATAGACGCTATCTATATACCTATTTCCAATCCCGCTGAAATCAGTTTTGTGGTGCCGCAGCTTTTTTCGAACAACCTCACATTTTATCTGGCCGGCACCGGCGACTGGAACAACGAAAAATACCTGGACGAGAATAAAGCGTACTTAAAGAACCTGTATTTTGAATCGGAATATTACCTTGATGAGAATGCCGATAATCTCATCGACCTCAAATCAAAACTGAAGAAAACAAAATTTAAACTCTCGAAAAATTTCCTGTTCGGCTATGACGCCGCTTCGCTGATGCTTGATATAATTGGCAAGGGTTCAAAGACAAGACAGCAGATAACCGACGCGCTGAATTCCACCAAAGAATTCTTAGCGATAAAATCCAAAATGTCGCTTGATTACCATGGGATTAATTCGGAGCTGAATATACTGGCATACGATAACGGCATAAAACGCGTAGATAGTTATAAGCTGAAAAAGGGGCCCTGATGAAAACTTGCACAACAATACTAACGGTCTTTTTCATGCTGTTCATTTCACGCGCTGCATTTTCGCAGGGTGATGACAGCAATGAAGTAAACGTCAGCAACAAACAATGGCACCTTAAACGCGACCAGTACGCCGTATCGGCTATCACGCTTTTATCCCGTCTTGAAACTCTGAACGCTGAAATAGACAGCCTGAAACAACTGAACGATTCCTCTGCGGCTACTATTGCCGGATGCGAAGAGGCATTGTACGCGCTGGTAGGCGCCACGCGGCAGGAAGTGGCTGATTTCCGGATAATATTTGACAGGACTGAAAAGTACCTGACGAGAAAGTCATTTGCGCCTTCGGACGTTGAGAAAACTTCTTACTCCGAAATTACAAATTCAAAAATCAGATGCCTTCCTGAATTCGCCGAAAGATATGAAGCGCTAAAAACGATGATAGATAATTTCAGCGTGGCGCCGGTAAAAGAAATCCCTGAAAATAAATATGTCGTCGCCGAAGGAGATAACCTGTGGAGCATAGCGGCGAAGAAATACGGGAATCCATATATGTGGAGATTGATATGGCAGGCGAACAAACTGGAGATGAAAAACGAAGGAGTGTTTTCAGAAAAATATTATGATGAAATAATGAAACCGAATTTAATTTTTCCCGGACAGGTATTGATAATTCCTCCGCTCAGCAATTCCGATAAAAATAAGTAGAATTCATAGAAAATAGTGTATTCTTTTCTGTACAGTTTTCTATACACATGTCTCCAAAACACCAATTACTAACCAAAACCTCACAATCTCACTGTATATTTTTTTAGAAATAATGTTGACAATCGCAAATTACTTGTATATATTTGTAGTACGTTAATTAACCATATTTCATAACGCCAAAATACTCATCATAGGAGGTATTATTTAATGGCAAAATTCAAGAACATGCTTTTTGTTCTTCTGATAGCTGCGATGTTCGGCGGATCAACAATGTTAGTTGGTTGCGGCGGCGGCGTAGACGAAGAACAGATGGCTGCGTTAAACAACTTGAAAGCTGAAGTCGAGAGCCTTCAGGGTCAGGTTAAAGCAAAAGAAGACGAGAAAGCTTCTTTGCAGAAACAAATTTCAGACAAAGATGCCAAGTTAAAAAAATGTAACGATGACATGGCAAAGACGAAAAGCTGCTTAGACAGCTGGAAAGGAGGCAAATAATCATGAAGTTTCATAAACTAATAATCATGATGATGGCTTTCGGTCTTGTGTTCGCAAGCAAAGCCACTTTATTTGCTCAGGATGACGACGACAACAATGGCACAGAGATGCAGGAAATGGATGAAGAAGAATGGCAGAAACAGATGGATGAGCTCAACGGTCAGAAGACACAGTTGACCCAGAAGATCGCCGACCTCGGAAAAGATATCGACGGTTTGAAGCAGACTTCAGCTCAGAAAGACAAAGACATCGAAAAATGTGAGAACGATCTTTATGCATTGGTCGGAACCACAAAGAGCGGTGTTGCTGATTTCAGAAAGAAATTCGAAGAGACCGAGAAGAAGATCAACAGCAAAACCGGCACACCGGATGATGCAAGGAAGATGTACTTCGACGAAATCTCGAATGACAAAGCAAGATGTTTACCTGAATTCCAGGACAGATATGCTTCTATGAAGAAGAAATTAGACGACTGGAATGTAAAACCGATTGAAAGCGGCTACACAGTCGTAAAAGGCGATTGCCTCTGGAAAATCTCCAAGATGAAATACGGATCGCCGTATTACTGGCCGGCAATTTGGGATGCTAACAAGAACGGCGTTGTGAACAAAGATTCTCTGAAGAACAGAAGACACAAAATGATCACAAACCCGAACTTGATATATCCCGGACAGGTTCTGAAGATCCCTGCTTTGACAGACGCTCAGAAAAAAGAAGCTGAAATGAAGTCAAAGAAATACAGGAAAGTAAGAAAGCACAAGATGGATATGAAGAAAGACGAGAAGAAGGACGAGAAGAAAGATATGAAGAAAGATGAGAAAAAGGATACCAAGAAAGATGTAAAGAAAGACGAAAAGAAGGACACTAAGAAAGATACCAAGAAAGACGAAAAGAAAGACACTAAGAAAGACGAAAAGAAAGACACCAAGAAATAACCGGGCTTTCTTAGAAATTGTTAATTCTTAACAATTTTACACGCCCTTGCGCTTCCGGCGCAAGGGCGTTTTTAATTAAACCAATTCATTATATATTAATTTAAAAAACCATTGGCGGCAGAAGAAAGATACCTGGTTCTTGAAGGCATTGACCTTATGAACTTCGCGGGTATCAACGATAAGAACATCGACAGGATAAGGGAACATTTTAAATCAAATGTAACGCTTAGGGGCGAACGGCTCTCGTTGAAAGGCGAATTTGAAGAGCTTAACCGGCTGGAGACTATTTTTAAAGAATTGATACATCTCCAGAAAAGACAGGGCAAGATCACCGAAAGCGACGTTAACCTTATAATTGAACTGGTCACAGGCTCTCAGGAGCTGCAGCAGGAAAAGAAGCTCGGCGTAAAAGCTGAAGAGCTTGACGATATTATTCTTGTAGATAAGAACGATTTCGTGAAGCCGAAAACGCTGGGGCAGCGCGAGCTGTATCTTAAGACTCAGTCAAACGAAATAGTCTTTGCAATAGGCCCGGCCGGAACCGGTAAAACTTACTTATCGGTCGCAATCGGGCTTGCGGCGCTTAAAGCCAAGAGAGTTAACCGGATAATACTTTCCCGTCCTGCGGTTGAAGCGGGCGAAAGCCTGGGATTCCTGCCCGGCGACCTCTCCGAAAAAGTTAATCCGTACCTAAAGCCCCTCTACGACGCCCTTGAAGACATGGTTCCGATGGAAAGGCTGAAATATTATTTCGAGCGGAATATTATAGAGATAATCCCGCTGGCCTATATGCGCGGGCGCACGCTCAACAACGCATTTATGATACTTGATGAGGCGCAGAACTCCACTGCGCTGCAAATGAAAATGTTTTTAACGAGGCTTGGGATAAACTCGCGCGCCATAATAACCGGCGATATTACGCAGATAGATCTTCCTTCAAAACAGGCATCGGGGTTGGTGCAGATACAGAGCATATTGCAGGGCGTGGACGGTATAGGATTTGCTTATCTCGAAAAAAAAGATGTTGTAAGGCACAAGCTGGTTAAAGATATTATTAACGCTTATGAAAATTACTCTAACGGGAAAGATAAGAAAGAATCACCAGAAGATAAACTTAACGGCAATGATAAGAATGAAAACGGCAAATAGCTTCCCGAGCAGAAAGCCGTTTGTTTTGTGGTGGAAGTAAACCCCCAGCCGCGCTGCAGGAACAGAACCGGCTATAATAGGAAGCGCCGATACTACGTCGGCCATACCGAATGAATACGGCGCAAATTTAACGCCCGCCGGCATGTTAATATAATAGCTTAATACTCCCGCCGCCGACGTCATCATAATAGCAAGAGTTGTAGTTCCCATACTTTTTTTGAGAGGAAATTTAAGAAAATAATGCATGATGAACGTGGCAAACACTCCCCCGCCAAGGCCCGTTAACGCCGCAATGGCGCCGTTAAGGAATCCGCCAATACCGCAATAGAATTTGTTGAATTTTATGACCCCGCCATCCGCGCTTGTATCTTCACTTTTTCTTTTATCAAATAACATTTTGAGCGCAACTGTAACAATTATAGCGATGAAAATTTTCTTCAATACATCCTGCGGAAACGAAAGGGATAATTTTGAAAAGAGGAAAACGCTTACTGCCCCGGTAATCCCTATAATAACAGAAGCCGATAAGACAATGTTTCGTTTTTTCCAGTGCCTGTTGGCTGCAGAGAGACTTGTAAAGATTATGGTGAAAAGACTTGTTGCGATGGCGGCATGCGCGCTGTATTCAAATCCGGGATGAAGCCTGCCGTATACCCAAATAAGCGCCGGGACAATTACAATCCCGCCGCCTACGCCAAACAGTCCGGATAGAATGCCTGCGGCCACGCCCACAGCGAAGAGGATCAATATTATTTCAAGACTCATTAAATCAGGTTAGTTCCAAACTGCCGTTAGCGCCACAAACAAAACAGCCGGAAGATGGGTCCCAAACCAATCCGCCGTGGCGGTCCGGTTTGGAACGCTAAATACTATCTTGGGCTCAAAAAGCTGTTGTAGAGCGCCCTGTCTTTTAAAATGTTCAGAGCAACCTGCAGCTGCGTATCTTCTTTTAACCCGGCTTCAATAACTTCATTGTCGGGCCTGTTGTATTTCCTCATTATTTCTTTTTCAAGTTCCCTGCGGATCACAGGATTCGAGCTGTCAAAATCATTCAAACGCTCTGCCTGGAAGTCGGTTTCAAGCTCTGAGATATACGTTTTATCCTTATCGGAGTATTTCTTATCATCAATAATTTTCTTAAGCTGAGCGAGCTCATTTTCCGCGGAGCTTTTGTATTCGAACCCGCTTTCATTCAGGTATGTATAGAACATGCTGATTATGTCGTCATTCATAGTAAATCCGGCGCTGTTGGGATACTGGCTCACATATTTATCGGCAAATTTAAAATAAATATCCTGGCCGGCAAGCTCCTCAAGCAGCTCGTTATCTTTTGTGGCATCTACAATCGAGTCCGGGGTAATGCCGCCTTCGGCATAAACCGTCCTGCCGTGAAGAGTCTTAAATTCGGTCTGGTTATACATCGGGTTTGGAGCGAATACGCCGTACTTATTCTCTTTGAAATAATTCTTCGCCTGTATCCATCTTCCGCTGGGTGTGAAGTATTTCTGAGTAGTGATTTTAAGCTGGTCGCCGTAGCTGAGCGGTGTGAATACCTGGACGAGCCCTTTGCCAAATGATTTTGTTCCCACAATTACTCCGCGGTCAAGGTCCTGGATCGCTCCTGATACTATCTCGCTAGCCGAAGCTGTATTGCCGTTAACAAGAACCGCTATCGGGACATCATTGGATATCATTGGATCTTCCGTCGAAAAATATTTCTTCTCGCTATCTGGCTTTCTGCCCCTTGTAGTAAGCAGAAGGCTGTTCTTTTCGACAAGCTTGTTCAATATCCCAACGGCCGCATCAAGAAGGCCGCCCGGGTTATCCCGCAGATCCAAAACTATTCCCTTCACTTCTCCTTTTGACTTGATATCGCTTATAGCGTCGGCGATTTCAGTCTCCGCGTACTTGCTGAACCTATCCAGCTTTATGTAACCTATGCCGTCACCCAGAACGCCTTTATATGAAACGTTCTTCAGTTTTATTTCCTGGCGGGTCAGGGTAAAATCAAGATCTTTATCTCCACGCCTTACTTTCATGTTTAACTGCGTCCCAACGTCGCCCCTGGTGTATGTTCTCACGTCGACCGGTTTTCTCCCCACAAGGCTGTTGCCGTCTATTTCGAGGATCACATCCCCGCGCCTTAGGCCCTCTCTTTGAGCCGTATAACCGTCTATAATGTCTGTTATGACTATAGAGCTGTCTTTCAGGCCTATAGTTATGCCTATGCCGCCGTATTTGCCGGTGGTAATAAGGTCCATCTCATCTTTATTCGATTCATCCAGAAAATTCGTATACGGGTCAAGCGTGTTCAGCATTCCCTCTATCCCGGCCTTCATGAACTTATCCGGTTCGATCTCATCAACGTAATTCAGCTCGATCTCTTTATATACCCGCCCGAATATATCCATATTCTTGTTTATCTTCGCGTAGATATCATCGTCGGGCCCGCGGAATGTTGTTGCTGAAAATACAAGGAACAAGAGCAGGAGCGGGAGGACTTTGTAAATGACATTATTGCCAATTTTGAATTTCTTCATGTATTGTTATGATTTAATTTTCTTATTTACATGCTTTAAGATTTCCAGGCGGATCGCTTCAACAGAATTGGAACCGTTAATTACAACAATTCTTTTCTTATTTTTATTCGCAAGAGCCTTAAAACCATTATATACCTTATTATAGAACGAAATATTTTTATTTTCCATCCTGTCTTTAGTGTTACCTCTTTGAATTGCCCTCTTAAAAGCTGCGGCTGGAGAAATATCTATAAGAAATGTGATATCAGGCGTCAATCCCCCTGTTGCGAAATCGTTAACCTCAAAGACCTTGTTAATATTGATTTTACCGCCAAAACCCTGGTAGGCGCTGGATGAATCATAATACCGGTCGCAAATAACTATTACGCCTTTCTTTATATTAGGCTTGATGATCTCATTAACAAGCTGCGAACGTGAAGCCGAAAACAGCAAAAACTCGGTTAAAGGGATCATTTCAGGATGGTTCCTGTCAAGCAGAATACTGCGTATTTTCTCAGAAATCCTAGTCCCGCCGGGCTCGCGCAGAAGGACCGATCTTGTCTTTTTCCTCTTAAAATGTTCATGCAGCAGCTTTGCCTGCGTGGACTTCCCCGAAAAGTCTATTCCTTCGAATGTTATGAACATAAGTCCTAATGAACCCCGCGAAGGCGGGGGTCTATAAACGATTAAGTCAGCAAATTACGCAAATATTTAGTGAGATTAAATTGAAAAGGAGGTTTTCTTTGTCGTTCCCGGCTCCCGCTTCGCCCTTGAAAACGTGAATCCGGATTGATGATTTTAATGCGATAGATATCTAAAGGAACATCTTGGTTTGATTAATGTTATACATTCTCATATTTTTTTTCTCCACCCCAAAAACCTGGGCGTATTCTCTTTATATTTGGTATAATCCTGCCCGAATCTTTTTTCAAGTTCCGGCTCTTCAACGGCGCTAAGCGACCTGATATGAATCAGCATATATATCGGAATGAAGACAAAAACCGCTAGGAGCGAACCGTAATAAACGCCGATTGAAAACATTATCAGGAAAATTCCGCCCACCATGGGGTTTCTGGAATATGCGTAAGGGCCGTTTGTGATGAGCTTCTTAGGCGGGTTGATCGGGGCCGGGGTGCCTTTGGACCTAATGAAGTCTATCAGCGTCCATAAAAACAGAGTGACACCAGGGATAAATAAAATAAGCGATATTATATAGTTTACCGGATTTAAAATAAGCGGCGGTATTCCCAGAAACCTCTCAAGCCACACGGGAACCAGGATAAAAAGAGAAGTCACAGCCAAAAAAAACACAGCCATTACCGGAGTAAGAATCGCGCGTTTTCCCGGATTACCTTCTGCAACGGCTGACATTTTAACAGCTATCTTTTGTGCAATTGACATAAATATTATATTTGATTAAAAAGATGAGGACTTACCAGTATACCACAATTTCTTCTAAACTAATTACCTCAAATTTTACCGTCGTTTGTTAATTTTCGGAAAGAACATAGGCGTTTTCCCCCTGTATACAATATATTCCTGCCCAAAGCGTTTTTCAAGTTCAGGCTCTTCGATGTACTTTAGAATTCTTGTATCAAGATAAATATATAACGGAATGAAAACAAGCAGCGCAAGCAAAGAGCTGTTGTAGAACCCGATGCCGAACATAAACAGAAATATCCCGCCGTGCATGGGATTGCAGGAAAATGCGTATGGTCCTGTTGTAATCAATTTCGGCGGTGCAGTATTTGGAACAGGCGTTCCTTTTTTGATAAAGAACAAGAGCGATGTCCAGCTCATAAAAAAAATCCCAATTACAATCAGCGGCCATCCTATAACATAATTAATAGGGAACAGAATAATTTTGGGAATATTAAGATATGTTTCCAGCCGCAGAGGTAAGATAATGAACAGCGCGGTGATAAAAGCAAATGACCCGCCAATTAATACGCTTAACGCCGTTCTATTCAGCGGCCCGCCTTCGGCGTTGAGATAAAGTCTTTTTAAAAAATTCTTAATCATATTAAACAATTTCGTTATTTTTGCGGAAAGTAAATATTACAAAATTATGTGCGCAGCAATGCAGGAACCATCTCCCCCTATCAGGGGGAGATGCAGAGGGGGTGAATCATCCCAGGGTTCCCGCACACGCATGGAACGACAGAAGAAAGTTATCTCAGCGGCTCTGCGTAAACCTGTTTTCTTAAATTTTACCTCACCCCCTAACCCCTCTTCAAAATGGAGAGGGGAAATGATTTCAAAACATTGATTCCAACGACGGAAAGGAGTTCTCCGCGTTCTCTTCGGTCCACGCGTACAATAATTTTTCATGTTAAGCCGGTAGGTTTTTAATGAGAGATACACAGATCAAAAACCAAGATTCCCGTTTCCACGGGAATGACATGATATATTTTTAAATTGTAACTTCATCATTATTACGGTATTTTTGGCAATTCCTTCAAATTTCTAAATTAGGTCATGGCCGAAGGCGCAACGCCGCTAATGCAGCAGTATCTGAAAATTAAGGCGAAATATCCTGATACGATATTGCTTTTCCGCATGGGCGATTTTTTTGAGACTTTTGATACAGATGCAGTTTTGGCTTCAAAAGCGCTTGGCATAACTCTAACCAAACGCTCGAACGGCGCGGCTTCTGAGGTTGCGCTGGCAGGATTCCCGCACCACGCCATAGATAACTACCTTCCCAAGCTGGTTAAAGCCGGCTACAAAGTGGCGGTTTGCGAACAAATGGAAGACCCAAAATTCGCCCGCGGCATCGTTAAGCGCGATGTTGTTGAAGTGGTAACGCCGGGATTGACCTATTCAGATAAACTTCTCGACCATAAAAGCAACAACTACATTGCATGCATATTTGCCAAAGATGAAAAATGCGGATTTTCATTTCTGGATATTTCGACAGGCGAGTTTTCAACCTGTGAAATTCCGTTCAGGCAGATCAAAGAACAGCTTGAGCTGATCAATCCCGCCGAAGTTATCATTTCCAAATCGCAAAAGAGTCTGTTCAGCGATTTCCTGAACTCCGATAGCCCCGGCGCAACAACAAATAATGTGACCGTTACGCGGCTTGATGAATGGATATTCAATTTCGATTACTGCAATGAGCTGCTTCTGGCGCAGTTCAAAACTAAATCGTTAAAAGGATTTGGAATAGAAGATTACAGGCTTGGAATAGTTGCCGCGGGAGGAATACTAAATTACATACAGGAAACTCAAAAAGGCAACATCTCGCATATAAACAAAATTTCATTATACGATACTTCGGATTATATAATTCTCGATAATTCCACAAAGCGCAACCTCGAAATAATATCCTCGATTGCCGAAGGGAGCCGCGAGGGAACGCTGATCTCGATTCTGGACCGAACGCAGACCGCTATGGGCGCGCGGCTATTAAAGAACTGGATATCGCGACCTCTGAAAAAAGCGGCGCAGATACTGAAGCGGCAGGAATGCGTTGAGGAGTTCTTTAATAATAAGCCGATGAGGGTCAACCTTACGGGGCATTTCAAAAATATCGGGGATCTTGAGAGGCTTATATCTAAAATTGCCACCGCCAGGGCTGTTGCTAGGGACCTGATAAACCTGAAGTATTCGCTTAAAAATATTTCTGTTGTAAAAAGGGAGCTAGAGGCCGTTGAATCAGTCACCCTGAAAGAAATCACTTCAAACATTAAAGAACTTAACGAAATTGTTGAGCTTATTGATTCCTCAATAAATGAAGAGCTGTCGCTTCACTCAGAAAATAAAGCTATCATAAAGCCGGGGTACAATAAAGAACTCGACGAACTCAGGTACATAATGAACTCCGGAGAGGCGTGGCTTGAAAATTACCAGCGCAAAGAACGCGAGCGGACCAAAATAAATTCTCTTAAAGTCAGCTTCAATAAAGTGTTTGGATATTACATTGAAATATCAAAATCAAATATCGAAAAGGTAAAAGACCTGGAAGGGTACATCAGGAAACAAACCCTTGTTAACGCCGAACGGTATATAACGCAGGAACTGAAGGAATACGAAGAAAAAATTCTGAGCGCAGGCGAGAAGATAAACACGCTCGAGGCGCAGGTATTTGCCGAGATCAGGAATAAAGTGGTCGAGTTTTCAAACGAAATTCAAATGAACGCCGCGATGATAGGCGTTATAGACGTATTGCTGAGCTTTGCAGACGCCGCTGAATCAAATAAATATGCGCGCCCTGAAGTAAACGAATCGGACGCGCTTGAAATTAAGGACGGCAGGCACCCTGTAATAGAAAAGCTTCTTCCCGCCGGCCAAAAATATGTGCCGAATGATACGTTTTTAGATCCCGCAAACAGACAGATAATAATAATTACGGGCCCGAACATGAGCGGAAAATCGTCATACCTCAGACAGGTGGGGCTTATAGTACTTTTGGCGCAGATCGGCAGTTTCGTGCCGGCATCTGAAGCAAAGATCGGAATTTGCGACAGGATATTTACACGCGTTGGCGCAATGGATAATATAGCCATGGGCGAGAGCACCTTCCTTGTTGAAATGCAGGAATCAGCTAACATATTGAACAACCTTACTCCAAAAAGCCTAGTTCTTCTTGATGAAGTCGGACGCGGGACGAGCACGTATGACGGCATTTCGATAGCGTGGGCTATAACCGAATATATACACGAAAACCAAAATGCGAAGGCAAAAACGCTTTTCGCGACGCATTACCATGAACTGAATGCGCTGGCAAGTCTGTATGAACGGATAAAAAATTCGCGTGTTGAAGTAAAAGAAGTCGGCGAGCGGGTAATCTTCCTTCACAAAATAAACGAAGGAACCGCCGACCACAGCTTCGGGATCCACGTGGCGCAAATGGCCGGACTTCCAGATATCGTTACAAAGCGCGCACGGGAGATCTTAGGGAATCTCGAAAAACGCGAAGAACGCGCAAGGCGCAAAGATGAATTCCAGATCAATCTGTTCGAATACAAAGATAATGAGCTGAACGACATAATTAATAAGATCGATCTTGATAAAATGACGCCGCTAGAAGCTTTGAATAAACTGCAAGAGCTCAAAAAACTGACCAAAGAGAATTAGCCCGCCCGATCGACTCACCGCAAGCCTTAATTCGCCGCAGCAATCCGGCCATAAAAGTTCCAGATTATTTAACGATTTTTGAGTACAACGATAAATTATTTAGTTATATAATCGCTGAATTCGCCCTCACCAAAATTACTCCGCTCGGGGGGCTTGCGGATAATTACAGGAGTTTTAAATAATCCGGGGGAATAGTAATCCCCGAAAAAAATAAAAACACAATGAAGAACGTAAAAAAACTGGTTTTAAGTTTTTTGATATGTTGTACGTTTGTTTTGATTTACGCATGCAGCAACAGTTCGACCACTAATCCCGTAACGCCTCCGACTACAATTACTGTTAGCGGCAAGGCGCTCGATACTTATGGAAATCCAAGCGCCGCATCCACCGTAGTTATAGGGAATCAATCCACAACTACAGCAGGAGACGGAAGCTTCACAATTAATAATGTTTCCACTCCGTATGATGTATGGGTATTGAATTCTACCACAGGCGTTTTCGGAGTAAAGGGATTATCAATAACCAATCCTTATATTCCGGCGTCCATCAGTCCGGGAAATACACAGTCTTTACTGGTCACAATTCCGATGGTGCCTGCCGGTTCAAAAGCAACTGTAATTTTTCAGGATACATTAACCGGCAAAGTTTCGGGTTTTGGCCAGGTACTTGCAAATAATACACAAGCAAATCTTTCTATCGGCGGAATCAACGGACAGAATGTAGCCGGAAAGCTGTACTTAATACAATACAATATAAGCGGAGGCGTTGTATCATCTTACACAGGCTATGCTGAAATGCAAGCAGCGTTTACCGTTGGAGCAAGCCCTTCATTTACATTCGCCTCAATTGGCGGCGGACTTGGCGGGTCAACGGTTTCCGGAACAGTAAACAGTTCAGGCTCAACAAATTTAAAGGCTCAGCTTTATATTAATTTTGGCAATAAGAACAACTCAGTCCACCGGGGCGGTTTTATTGAGCAGGTCACTTTCACAGCTACAACGGGAGCTTATAATTTTAATGTGCCGACAGGAACAACATCTACTGCAAATTTAAATATTGTTGCAATAACGCCTGACACTATAGGCATTTATCCAAATATTAAACAAAGGATGCTGACTGTACAGGCAGGCGCGTCAGGCTCTGTTGTAAGCATTGATTCATCGTGCAGTATTTTAACGCCGGGCAATGGGGCAACAAACGTTGATACTACAAGTTTATTCAGTTATTATGGCGGAAGCGGCAACAGCGTACATATAATCCACATAACGCAGACAGCAAACCAAAAGACTTATCAAGTATTGACAAAAGGAACGTCATTTACATTCCCGAATCTTTCTGCATATGGATATAATTTTACATCCGGTGCGAATTATACTTATATGGTATCCAACACGCTAGATATTAACAGCGTAAATGACTATTGCGCACAGTTGTTTGATCTGAATCCGGCAATATTGGGTACAAACCAGTCGGGGACATTTACTTTCACAGCAAAATAATTCGTTTCGTAGATTCAGAGATAAATTACATCGGTTAATTCGACCAAAAAAGATTTTATATTTGTAGAATTTACAAAATGAATCGGTAAAAATTAACCGGTGTATTTTTTTGTCCGGCAGAAAGAATAAATATCAGGAAATCAATACTTATTGTCATTTACTCAACATGAAATATGGATGCAGCATGCATTCAAAGAAGCTGAAAAGGCGTACGCGAAGGAAGAAATTCCTATTGGCGCGGTTGTGGTTTTCGAAAACCGCATAATAGGCAAGGGACATAACCAGGTTGAGACGCTGAAGGACCCTACGGCGCATGCTGAGATCATTGCAATAACCTCTGCCGCCGCATATCTTTCTTCAAAAGCCCTGTTTGGATGCTCGCTATATGTTACTTTGGAACCGTGCTCAATGTGCGCCGGCGCGATAGTGCTGGCCAAGATCGAAAACCTGATCTTCGGCGCATTTGATAATAAATCCGGAGCATGCGGCTCGGTATTAAATATAACGAACAATAAATCGCTGAACCATCAATTGAATGTAACCGGCGGAATGCTGGACGCAAAGTGCTCCGAATTGTTAAGAAGCTTTTTTGATGTAAAAAGATAACGCACCTAAAATTGGCCGGAAAGAAATTGAGTCTTTTGAGAAATTTTAATGATACACTATTGATGAACGGATTTAAGAGATTACTCAATGGCAAACTTCCTGAATTATGATTTCCCTGCTTCTCTACTTCTCTGTGGTTAATAAATAATATATGCTCACTACATCCGGCAATTTAAATGGACAGATAATAAAGCTCGCATGGCCCGTGGTTCTTCAGAACCTTGGCCGAAGCCTTGCCATAGCCGTATTAGACTCGTATTGGATTGGCAAGCTTGGCCCTGAATTTCTTGCGGCGGTAACCGTAGGAAGCTTTCTTTCATGGGGAGTTTTTGCCCTGGCTGAAATGGTTTCTATCGGCACAAATTCTCTGGTATCTCAGGCGGTGGGCGCCAAAGAACAGGATTCAGCCAAACATATAGGCACCCTGAACCTCGTAAATGCGGCGCTTTTTGGTATTCTGATATCATCGGCAGTCTATCCGGTTCTTCCGTATCTGTATCATTTCACCAACATAGACGCGTTAAAAGCATCGCTGGCGAACAAATACCTAATGCCGATTCTGTTTCTTCTTCCCTGCACAATTTTATTCGAAACAGGCAGCGCAATTTTCAGAGGCAACGGCAATACAAAAACTCCTTTTTCATTGCTGATAGTTGTGTACGGCATAAAAGTAATTTTAACCCCGCTGTTCATTTTCACTTTTGATCTGGGTATGTCAGGCGCGTCGCTTGCAACTATGATAGCCTATGGCATAACCTTTTTGATTGAATTCTATTTGCTGAAGAAGAAAGGCTTTATAACGTCAATAAAGAAGAAGTCCGCAGTTTTTATAACCAACATGCGTTTCAACTGGAAAGTGACGAGGGAAACGATCAGGATAGGGTTGCCGCTATCGCTGGAAGGACTGGCATTTTCGTTCATATATATTTTTGTTACCAGGTATGTGGCTGATTTCGGCACGGTGGGACTTGCGGCGCTCGGCATTGGCCACCGCTCAGAGGCAATCCCGTACCAGATCGGCGAAGCGTTTGCGATTACGTGTTCAATAATTGTGGGGCAGAATATCGGAGCCGGGAATATTGAACGCGCTGAAAAAGGCGCCTGGCGCGTTTTATATATATCGTGGGTCCCGATGCTTATATATTCATTCTTCTTATTCTTTTTCCCTGAACAGGTCGCAGGAATATTTACGACAGACCCTGCGGTAATTGCAACCGCGAAAGTATATAACATGATAGCGGCGTTCAGCATCTTTTTTGCAATGAGCGAATCAATTTTCGCAGGCGCATTTGCAGGCGCAGGGAACTCGCTTCCTCCGCTGGCTATTTATTTGCCGGTGACAGCCATGAGAATTCCGTTAGCCGCGCTCCTTGCTCCCATTTACGGAATCAACGGAATCTGGTTCGCAATATTTTCCACATCTATTGCCAAGGGCATCATTATTGCGTTCTGGTTCAGACTTGGCAGATGGAAGAAAAGAAAATTTGAACTTTCGGAAGAAACAGCGCCAGAATATCCTAAAGAAAATTTTTTATAAATGAGTCTTGTAGCTCTCCTGCTGTGTAACGAAGAGCGCCCTGCGAAAAGCTGAACGGCATAGTTGTCTCAGTAGTAGTTCCCCTCCATGGATAAGGAGGGGTGTCACGAAGTGACGGGGTGGCAGAACCAATACCACATTCTTCTTAATATGAAAAAGATTTTTCAAGCCACCTCCCTCCGGCTTTCGCTTTCAGCCCCGCAGGAGTACTCCTCCTTATACACGAAGGAGAGCAAAGAAAATAGATAGCTCCAATTGTTACTAATTTCAATAACTTACAATCTCCACAACTTTTGCTTTGAATATGCATGTTTTTATCGTTAAATTGCCTAACATTTGTTAGGAAAATATTGAATATATGGAAACGACCACACAAATAACCAGAAGAGAACAGATCATTCAAACCGCAGCCAGGCTTTTCAGAGAGAAAGGTTTCATGGCTTCGAGCATGAGAGATATAGCCGCCGAGCTTGGCATTGAAGCGGCAAGTCTATACAGCCACATTAAATCAAAAGACGAAATACTTGATACCATTTGTTTCAGAATGGCGGAACAATTCCTTGTTGCAATAGATGAAGTGAACGATATTTATTTTAACGCGGAGGAAAAACTTCGTAAGATAGTTAAAATGCATGTAAGACTTTTGACGGGCGACCTGAACGCGTCAACGGTTTTTCTTCATGAATGGCGCCACCTGCCGCAGCAAAGGATAAAAGAGTTCAAAGAGATCCGTAACCGCTATGAAAGCGGATTCAGAAGCATTATCATTTTAGGGATCGAGGAGAATATTTTCGAAACAGTGCATGAGAAATTTGCGGTCCTGACTATTTTATCCACTCTTAACTGGATAACAGAATGGTACAGGGCAAACGGCTCAATGTCAGCGGACGAAATCGCGGAAAATCTTTCTGATTTTATTTTGATGGGATTGAGAAAGAAATCAATCGCAGGAGTATAGACCCCAGGTTTCACAAGGACTAAAGAATAAAGATTTTATTTTGACGGGATAATCTGTAATCTGATAATCTTATAAATCATATAATGTACGGAAGCGCATTAATAGAAACTCAAAAGAACTCAAAGAGCTTGACAGAGGGTGAGGACGCGATCCTTCTCGCCGGGTTTGAAGACCGCATAACGCGCGGCGAAAAGATCGAGCCAATGGACTGGATGCCTGCCCAGTACCGCAAACAGCTCATAAGAATGATCGAGCAGCACGCTCATTCGGAAATAATTGGCGCTTTGCCTGAAGGGACGTGGATAACGCGCGCGCCGGGGTTCCGCCGCAAGCTGGCTCTAATGGCGAAGGTGCAGGATGAAGTGGGCCACGCCCAGCTGCTGTACAGCGCCGCCGAAACCCTGGGAAAAACGCGCGAAGATATGATCAACGACCTCATCAACGGCAAATCAAAATACTCGAATGTATTCAACTATCCCGCCAAAACATGGGCCGATACGGCCATTATAGCATGGCTTATTGATGCCGGCGCTATAATTAACCAGGTCACAAATGCCAAAGGCTCTTACGGTCCTTATTGCAGGGCGCTTGACAGGATCTGCAGCGAGGAATCTTTTCACCTGAAATACGGGCATGATAACGTTGTGTATCTTGCAACCGGGACTAAGAAACAGCGCGAAATGGTTCAGGAAGCGCTTAACAGATGGTGGACTCCTATTATGCATTTCTTCGGGCCGCCGGATAAAATTTCTGAGCATACCGCAGTCTTAATGAAATGGAAAGTGAAGATGGCGTCAAACGACAATATGCGGCAGAAGTTTCTGGATGAATATGTGCCGAAAATATGGGACCTCGGGCTTTCAATTCCCGATAAGAAACTAATGAAGAACAATAATACCGGTAAATGGGAGTATACCGAGCCTGACTGGGAAGAGTTCAAAAGAGTTATAAACGGAGACGGCCCGTGTAATAAAGAACGCCTGCAGGTAAGGCGCTGGGCCGAAGAACACGGCGCGTGGGTAAGAAGGGCGCTGATGAAGGATGAGCAAAAATATACTGCGCCTCTGGCATAATCATAGGTAACAAGTTGCAGGTTACAGGTTGGAAGCATAAAGTTTAATTTTATTCTAAAAAATCTAAGTGATTGCCGAGTCTTGCATGACCAAGGCCCGCAATTAAGTCAATTATGAAAAGTTACGATCCGCGAGTTGAGAGAATGGAGCTTCCCAAAAATGACAACGGGAAGGAAGTTCTTGAAACTCAGGAAAATTGGGAAACATACGAAGTGTTCCACCAGAAAAAACGCGGCGAACAGCACGTACATGTAGGTATTGTGCATGCTGCAAGTCCAGAGATGGCTCTGGTGCTTGCCAAGGAGACATTTGGAAGAAGAAGGCAAACTTCCAATATCTGGGTTGCCAAAAGCGCGAATGTATATGCGACCGATTACGCAGACATGGACATCTTTGAAACAACTCCTGAAAAAACATACCGCGAGGCAAGCGATTATTACTGCATGGACAGGATACGGAAATACCAGAAAGAACACGGTATTGAGGACAGAAAAGATGCGAGGAGGAAAAAGAAAGAAACCGGTAAGGAGAAAAAGGATTGACTTTTAACAAGGCCGAGACGGATGCGGTAAAAGAGCTGTTGTTCAAGATGGCGGACGACCAGCTTATTATAGGCCACAGGAATTCTGAATGGACAGGGCTGGGGCCGCTTCTGGAAGAAGATATTGCATTTTCATCTATCGCGCAGGATAAAATAGGTCAGTCGCTGGCGCTTTTTAACGTACTTCATGAAATGGGCGAGGGAGAACCCGATCAGACCGCATTCACAAGGAATGCGGACAAATTTAAGTGCTGCCAGCTGGTGGAGTATCCAATCGGCCAATACGATTTCAGCCTGATCCGGAATTTTCTTTTCAACCACGCCGAATATGTAAGGTTTGAAGCTTTAGTGAATTCTTCTTTCGAGCCTCTGGCCAGGATCGCAAGGAAATTTAAAGGTGAAATAAAATATCATACAATGCACGCCAACCTGTGGATAAAACAGCTTGGCAAAGCAAACGCAGAGAGCCATTCGCGAATGCAGAAAGCGCTTGACAATACGTTCAATCTTGCT
Organism: uncultured Ignavibacteria bacterium; assembly: GCA_963816535.1. Lineage (GTDB taxonomy): Bacteria > Bacteroidota > Ignavibacteria > Tepidaquicellales > OLB5 > CAWFKW01. The sequence continues at coordinate 1,100,812 of CAWFKW010000003.1, forward strand.
TTGGGAATATTTGAACCCGGCGCGGGTGACACCGTACTCATCAAATCCGGTGTTTATCCCGGCGAAAAAGCCGTTGCGGATAAGTGGATTGAAACAATCCTGCCCCTGCTTGAGGGAGCTCTGCTGAAAACTCCGCCAAGGCTTGAATGGAAACCGGTTTACGGCGGCAGAAAAGGAATACATACTGAGTACCTGCAGCCGATGATAGATGAGATGGGCGCGGTCTTCAGGCTTGACCCCGGAGCTGAATGGTAAAGGAATTATCAGATTGAAGACTAAGGATTTACAACATCAAGTTAGACAAATCAGGATATGCAATTAGGTCAAAAACAATTTAAATACACTGACATGTTAACAGGCGTTAAGATATCAAAAGAGAGCATACTGAAGGCTCTTGAAGAAGTAAAAGACCCTGAGATACCAACTGTATCGCTGGTAGAGCTTGGCATTATCACCGATGTAGTGATGGTTGATAATAACTCTGTTTCCATAACCATGACCCCGACATTTTCAGGGTGTCCCGCTCTCCGGGTTATGGAAGATATGGTTAGAGAAAAAATAGAAATGCTGGGCGTAAGCAACGTTGAAGTTAAAACGAATTTCGACGTGCAATGGAACACAAACATGATCACCGATAAGGGGCGGGAGGCGCTGAAAAAACACGGACTCACTCCCCCGCCAAAGCTGGAGGGCGTAGTACAAATAGAGATGCTTCATAATGTAGCCTGCCCGTTCTGCGGCAGTGAGAATACAGAACTGAAAACGCCGTTTGGCTCGACTTTGTGCCGTTCGATCCATTACTGCAACGATTGCCGCCAAACATTCGAGCAGTTTAAGCCGGTTTCGTGATCGCGGATTTGCGATTGCAGATTGCGCATTCCCAACTGAGAGGGAATGACATGACTAAAAAAGAGGCGGACCTGTGTGTCCGCCCTTATTTTTTACATTAAACAGCAATTCCCGAACTATCCGCCGCCGCGGATTGGGAATCAGAAAAAACCAGGATTCCAGCTCGTCGAGTCGTAGACCTTCGCGGGAATGATACTTTTTACGGCATTCGCTGCCTTATATAAGCGCCCGGGACAAGATATATCTTGCCTACTTCACCCTGGTAAGCCTGCGTTATCATTCCCACAAACTCTCCGGCTTCATTGAAAACGGCTCCGCCTTCAGGCGAGAGCGGCCTGTTTGGCTTAACTTCTATCACGCTTGTGTTCTTTGTCCACTTCTTAGTGCCTGTAATTGAACCATCCATTGAATAAACTACAGGCGATAGCGGGTTCGGATAATAGTATATCTTAACTTTGCTTCCATAGATAACGCTTTCCATCTGCGCAATTTTAAAATATTTCGCCTTTTCGATGTTGGTAAACCTGAGGTATACCAGATCCTGCGCCTGGTCCAGGTCTTTTTCCTGCATTTCGTCGATTCCCGCAAGCGAGTCATTATTGAGTATTACGCTGAAAAATCCGCCGCCCGAAAGCAAATCCATAAGATTAAAATTTGTTACAAGCATGTTTTCTTTCAGCACTATACCGGTGCCAATCTTTACAGGCTCTTTGTTGCCGTTATACACCTGAACGCGGATCAGCGGGTTATCTTTCTGGCTCACTTTGCCGACAGATTTGTCTACCTTCTCAACATACGGCAGGTCAAGGCCCTCTGGCTTGGTCAGATCGGCGGTCATTTCAACCTGGTTGTACATAATGTCATACAGGTTTGTTTCCCATGTAAGGGTCCTGTTATTATCAGACTGTGTGGGAGCGTTAGATGCCGTTACGTCAAACGGGAACTCAATTTGCTGTGTAATTTTATGAGTTGCGTATGAATTTTGAAAGACGCTTTGAGCGACGGTGTCGTCAAAAGAGCGGCTCGCATTCCGCACGGTGTTCTTGAATTTCAGGCCGCTTTCATCTTCTGTAAACTTGAGAATGTCGTAAATAATGTTAAGTTGGTTCGAATAGCGGTTCGTGGTTTCCTTTACAATTCTTGTCAGGCATGAAGGGTCGTCGAACGTATAATGCAGCGCAATTAGTTTCCCGCCTTCGGGTAAATCGGTAATCACAAGATCTTTGACCGATGTTCCCGATGTCCTCTGCACATCCGCCCTGAACTCGCTTTCAAGCAGGATGTTATCGTTTAGCGTATCAAGCTTTCTTTTCCATGCCGGGTCTGCCGATGCCAGAGTCTGCATTTTACTGAAGAAATCTTTATCCAGTGTCACTGTCAGGTTCTCTTCGCCTCCGCCGTTGGGATAGAACTTGATCTCGCGCTTCGCGTCAAAGCAGCCTGTAAACAGGGCGAATGACGCGAAAAAAAGAAATAAGCCGGTAAAGTATTTTTTCATCTTATTTTTCCCTGATGAGAAATCAATTTTATTAGACTTGTTGAACTTAAGTCAGTTTCGTATTGACTTTTGACTGAACTAAATATAAAACCACCATCAATAAATTTAAAGGCAAAATGCAAATCAGCAGGAAAAGTTCCATATTGTTAACCAGCGCGCAAACGATGCATAAAGTTATATGGGTAGTGGATCCGACATAGCTCCACATTCTGAGCAGAAGCCTGTTTTGAACATAATATAATTTTGGATTTAGTTTCGGGCCTGCGTCTTCAGCGCTCTTGCCGTTATGAATCATCATCTGCAGGGCCGTGTACTTAAGATACAGGCTGATCAGGAAACTATCCATGAACCCTGCCTTATCCGGTTCCAGCTCAATCCTTTCAAGTTCCGCCTTATAATCCTTGATTTCATCTTCCAGCGGCGAGAATTTGCCGTAAACAACTTCAAGAAATTTGTTCCTGTAAAAATCAAAAATAAAAGCCTGCAGCGCCGATGAGAACCCGGCAAGCACGGTAGCTATCCATATATATGCGTATGGGTTGAGGTTAAGCCCGTCGCTCCAAAGCGTCACGCCGTGAACGTCCACCTGATGCGATAACCCTACTCCAATACCGATGAATACAGAAACGCTCACAACATAATCAATAAATCCGTCCACAATCCTGCCGATCTTAGTCCCGTTTTTCTTTAGCCGCGCGATCTGCCCGTCGGCGCAATCAAGAATGTTGGACACGAAATAGAGAGCCGCGCCGTAAAGAAGATATTCAGCCGAGCCAAAGCCAAACGCCGCGCCTGCCGCTACGCCTGCGGCCATTGCCAGCACAGATACTAGATTTGGAGTAAGAAAATTTAGCGGGTAAGTTATCTTAACAAAGATAAAAGCAAGCGGGCGGTAAATAAGCAGGTCGAAAATTTCTTCCGCTTCAACTGTTTTTAATGATTCCCTGTATTGCTGAATTATACTCAAATAACGACTACCGGTTATCAAATTTAGAAAATCTATTTTTTACCAAATTATATTTTGGTAACTGCCCCTGACCTTTAGACCAGGTACTCAGCTCATTGATATCTATCTTCTGATTTTCACTAACGCAAATTGCCTGTTCAAGCGCCTGGTTATCGTCCCAAAAATAATACGCTGCCAGTCTATCTTTTATACAATCTGTAGGAGTAAGGAGGAACAATTTTCCCGTATCAAACTTCAGTTCGTTATGAGTTCTTATCGGTTCCGAACCGGCTGATAGAGGTCCTGAAGGAAATTCAATAATAAACTTTGTTTCTTTATTTGCAAAATAACGCTCTTTTTCATAAAAACCTATTTGAGATAAAAGCGCGCTTATTTTTTTTCTGTTTGAATCCGGTTCTTCAACAAAATCAAGATCCAAAGAAAGATATTTATTATCGGTATAGATACTAACGCAGGCTCCTCCTGTAAGTATACATTTAATCCCTCCATCCATTAAAAATGTGCATATATAAGCGCCCAGTTCCCCTACGCTCATATCTTTTATTTGCTTCAAAGCGGCTTACCTTTTCTTCTGGGTCTCTTCCGGTTAATAAATAGCCTCTCACTTTCAATTTGAGGAAGAAATCCCGCAGCTTTCCGGAGAAGCGCTGTAAGTTCACTGATAAAAGGGTAACGGGCGTTAAAAAAATATATCCTGGTTTTTCCGGCAAGCCGGCTGGCTAAAACCGATGCCGTTTCAAGATTGTCAAGCTGTTTCTGAATCGGGCTGAGGCTGGAATTATAATAAACTGCAATTTCACGGGCATATCCCTCTTTTCTGGCCATAATATATAACAAGACTTTTTCCCTGTTTTTTGAACCAAAGACCTTTTCAAGCATTCTCTTAAACCTCTATATTAGGTTATATGACCTATTGTAGAGGTCAATATAATAACTAATCCTGATAAAGAAAAGCAAGAGTTTTGTCTATTTCCACTCAATTTCTTTGCAGTACTTCACAATTGTATCCATAAGAAGCTTGTTTTCTTCATGTGTTCCGAGAGATATCCTTACTTCAGTGCGGAACGCTTCTTCATCAAGGAATTTGATAAGCAGGTTTCTTTCGGTAAGATATTCCTTCATTCCCTTCCTGATCTCTGTGGGAAAATCAACCAGTATAAAATTCGCAAACGACTTATATGGCGTAAATCCTTTTAATTTCGAGAATTCGCGGTACATCATCTCTTTATCTTTTTCGTACTGCTTGCCTATTTTAAGGTACCAATTGATATTATTGAGGCAGATCTCGCCAAGCTTTTCAGATACGCGGTTATATCCAAGATACCTTGTTGTGAAACCAATAAGCGTCTGCAAATTCTTCCCAGCAAACGCGAAGCCAATCCTGAATCCCGCCAAAGCAAAGAACTTAGAGAACGTGCGGCATATGACTAAATTTGGATATTCATCTATATATGGCTTTACGTATTCATTTTCTGTTGAACCGAATCCCCAGTACGCCTCGTCGATCATCGTAACGGTATCTTTTGTCGCATCCAGAACTCTTTTCAAATCTTTCGAATCTATCCTGTTGCCTGTAGGATTATTCGGCGATGCAATAACGACAACCTTAGGTTTCGTTGCATTATAGATCTCGATCAGCTTGTCAACATCATAATAATAATAAGCAATCCCATCCAGCGTTCCCTTAGTCATAGGATACTCAACGTTCTCTCCGCCGCGTTCTGAAGCCACTTTCTTATAATACCACCAGGCTTCACGCGGAATTAATATTTTATCGCCCGGGTTAACATAACAGTGGATAATCTGTTTCAGAAGGTCCTCGCTGCCGTAACTGAGTATTACCTGTTTCTCATCAAATCCAAAATCATCGGCTATACGCTTTGATAATCCTGATTTAATGCCTTTCATGAAGTCGCGTGAATACCATGAAAGCAGGTGCATATCAACTTTCTTAAGCATCTTATATACATCGGGACAAGGGCCCGTTTGCGACTCATTTCTATCGAGAAACAAGGGCTCCTTAGGAAACTTACTTTTCTTTGATCTAGCTTTGCTGGTCTTAACTTTGGCTTTTTTCTTCAATTTTCCCATGATTTAGTTAGAATTGTTGTACTTCGGACTTCCTTTCCTTCGTCTACGTAGAAAGCGGTGTCTGTCAGAACGGAGTGAAGTCAAAATCTCTTACTTATTAGTTAACGCCTCAACACCCGGAAGAGTTTTCCCTTCAAGAAATTCAAGGCTTGCGCCGCCGCCTGTGGATACATGGCTAACCGCTTTATCCAGTCCGGCCTTTTGTATCGCGGCAGCCGAATCACCTCCGCCAATAACAGTTACAGCTCCGTTCTTTGTCGCATCAGCCAGAGCTTTAGCAACATCAAACGTGCCTTTGGCAAAATTACTCATTTCAAATACGCCCATAGGACCGTTCCAAACAACAGTTTTAGCTTTCAGTATCTCTTCTCTGAATTGACGGACGGTTTCAGGCCCGATATCAACCCCTGTTTTGTCCTTTGGTATTTCGTTCCCCCATACGATCCGGCAATCCGAATTATTTTCAACTTTATCTGCTGCAAGGATATCAACCGGCAAAATAAGTTTATTGCCTGCTTCTTTTACCAGTTCTTTAGCAAGGTCCATCTTATCTTCTTCAAGTAAAGAATTCCCGATCTCATAACCCATTGCTTTATAGAATGTGAAAACCATTCCCCCGCCGATTAAGATCTTATCGGCTTTGGTAAGCAGATTTTTGATCACATCAATTTTGCCGGATATTTTGCTTCCGCCGAGGATAGCTACGAACGGACGGGTTGGATTTGTAACAACCTTCGATAGGTACTCAAGCTCTCTTTCCATCAAGTAACCTGCTGCGCATTTATTTATGAAATGCGTTACGCCTTCAGTGGATGCATGCGCACGGTGCGCGGTTCCAAACGCATCGTTAACATATACATCGCCGTAAGATGCAAGCTTGCGCGCGAAATCAGCGTCGTTAGCCTCTTCTTCTTTATAGAATCGCAGGTTTTCTAGAAGCAAAATATCGCCTTCTTTCATCTGCCTTACCAGCAAGCGCGCATCATCGCCGATACAATCATCAGCAAAGTAAACCGATTTTCTGAGCAGGTCGGTTAAGTGCATAGCCGCATATCGAAGAGAATACTTGAGATTTACTTCGCCTTTTGGCCTGCCAAGGTGGCTCATCAAAATACATTTGCCGCCCTCGCCTATTATCTTATTTATAGTGGGCAGCGATTCGACAATTCTTTTATCATCTGTGATCTGCCCTTCGATATCTTTTGACATCGGCACGTTGAAATCAACGCGCACAAGTACCCGGTTTGACTTAATTTCGCCGGAGGCAGATAAGTCGTCTAAAGTTAGTTTATTCATTCTTTCCACATTCCCACGAAAGTGGGAATCTCATTGAGTTACTTCTCCCCCCCAACCCCCTCCCCACATAGGGCGGGGGAGCGGGAAAAGATATCACTAAAATTATTTTTAAATTAGAATTCAGAACTTTGTGCTTATCCTTCTTTTATTACCTTCAACAGTAAATCAACTAAACGGCAGCTATAGCCCCACTCGTTATCATACCATGAAACTATTTTAAAGAACCTTTTCTCGCCTTTTAAGTTATTTCCGACTGTTGCAAGCGAATCATATATTGATGAACGGTCATCGTGAATAAAATCGGATGAAACCAGTTCTTCATGGCAGTAACCGAGTATTCCTTTCAGATAAGTCTCTGAAGCTTTCTTCATGAGCCCGTCAATTTCTTCTATTGAAGTATCTTTCTCTGAGCGGAAAGTAAGGTCGACTGCCGATACATCAGCGGTCGGGACCCTGAATGACATACCCGTTAGCTTGCCTTTTGTCTGCGGCAGCACTTCCCCAACGGCTTTTGCAGCGCCTGTGGATGACGGGATAATATTTATTGCCGCAGCTCTTCCGCCGCGCCAGTCTTTTTTGGAAGGGCCATCTACAACCATTTGAGTTGCTGTGTAAGCATGCACTGTTGTCATTAAACCCGCTTCAATCCCGATGCCTTCTTTTAGCAGCACATATACAACAGGAGCCAGACAGTTTGTTGTACACGATGCGTTCGAAATTACGTGATGCTCTTTTGGATCATATTCATTGTCATTAACGCCGAGTACAATAGTTTTAACTCCGCCTTTGCCGGGCGCCGAAAGAATTACTTTTTTAGCTCCTGCGGTTAAATGCCCTTCGGCTTTTTCAAGCTGGTTGAATATGCCGGTGCATTCCAATATATATTCGGCTCCTAGCGCTTTCCACGGGAGGTCGGCCGGCGATTTAGCCGCCGCTATACACTTTATTTTTTGCCCGTTCACCACAAGGACGTCTTCGCCTTCTGTGGCAACTGTGCCATGGAATTTGCCCTGAACCGAATCGTATTTTAACTGGTAAGCGAAATAATTCGCATCGGTGCTTACATCAACAACAGCCACTACATCGAACTCTTTTCCTAATACGCCGCGCTCAGCCATTGCGTGTAAAACCTGGCGGCCAATCCTGCCAAACCCGTTTATTGCTACTCTTGCAGACATGTTAAAAACTTGCTCCTATCTTTTGAATATGTTATAAATTAGATAAATTTAGATAAATAGAGATACAAATTACCTAAAAAAGCTGTGGTTTTCAATGAAAAAGGAAGATAGGATTATTAGTCAAATCTTAAACAACTTAAATTATATACAAAACTTCTTTATTTAAAAGCTCGAGGGGCTAATAATTTATTTGGTGGCTTGCGTTCCTTTTTTTCTGCCTTCTGCCTTTTGCCTTCCGACCCGGCTTTAGCCTGGGCTTCCCGCTTTGGCGGGATCATAGTCTCTCTTTTTCCTCAAAATTTTATTTTTTCTTATGGTTTGAAATTCGAAGTTTAGATACATATATTTGAAAACGGGAATTCAAAAATCGAAGGGTTTTGCCCTGTTTTAGGGCCAAATCCACCGGATTTTAATCAAAAATAACCAAAAACTATTCAATTTCTGGAGATTCCAGTCAGGAGATTTATCGGTATTTATGGCCACTACATCTGAATTAAGGAACGGACTTGTTTTAAAATATAACGGCGAACTGCATGTGATAGTATCGTGGGAACACCGCACACCGGGCAACCTGCGCGCCTTCTACCAGGTGAAAATGAAGAACCTGAAAAACGGGAAAATGATAGAGAACCGTTTCCGCTCAGGCGAGGAAATCGAGGTCGTCCGCATGGATACAAAGAACTACCAGTACCTTTACCATGACGGTTCAGGCTATGTATTCATGAATAATGAAGATTATGACCAAGTCTCGGTTGCGGACAATATAGTGGGCGACCAGTCGAAATATCTGAAAGAAGGCGAGTCATGCCAAATTATGTTCAACGGCGAAATACCAGTGACTGTCGAAATACCCCCGCATGTAAACCTGAAAGTAATTGAGGCCCCTCCCGGCAATAAAGGCGATACGGCAACAGGCGGCACAAAGCCGGTTGTGGTTGAAACGGGATCTTCGGTTAACGTGCCAATGTTTATAAACGAGGGCGACGAAATAAAGATTGATACGCGCACCGGCGCATATCTGGAAAGAGTTAAAAAGTAAAGTATTTGATTGGACAGATAAAATTGTCTGCCCTTTAAATATTTTTCAGTCAGGCTTAAAAAAGCCTGTCTTACTTTGAAAGAGGTTGGAATATTATGAAAACAGATCTAAATTATATTAAGAAGCTGATAAAGCTGATAGAGACCGGCGACGTTAACGAAATTGAAATTGAAGAAGAAGGCACGAAGCTCAGAGTAGTAAAGACAAGAAAACAGGAACCCGCGGCTCCGCAGATAATTGGCTACGCCCCTCCGCAGATGCAGGCGCCCGCAGCGCAGCAAACCGGGGGCGCGGAACATCCGCACCAAAAAACAGAAGAAAAGAGAGAATCAAAATCCCCCGCAGCAGAAAATTTAACCGAAGTAAAATCTCCGATAGTGGGCACTTTTTACCGCGCGCCCTCGCCGACGGCTGACCCCTACGTGCAGGTCGGCTCATCCATCGAAAAAGGCGGCATACTCTGTATCATCGAAGCCATGAAGCTTATGAACGAGATCGAATCGGAAGTAAGCGGAAAAGTGGTTAAGATACTTGTCGAGAACGGACAGCCGGTTGAGTATAACCAGACTCTATTTTTAATAGACCCGAAAGGATAATACCTTTCTTCATGCAAACCGGCCTGATATCACCGGCAGGTTCGGCTTTTAATATGAACGGCCCGGCCAGGGTAAATTAAAAAGGAGGTTTAAAAGTTGTTCGATAAGATATTAATTGCAAACAGGGGCGAAATTGCCCTCAGGATAATAAGAACATGCCGCGAAATGGGAATAAAAACCGTAGCGGTATATTCCGAAGCCGACCGCGACTCGCTTCACGTTAAATTTGCCGATGAAGCAATTTGCATCGGACCGCCTCCCGCAAGAGAAAGCTACCTGAATATTCCGAGAATAATTGCAGCGGCTGAACTGACCAATGCCGACGCCATTCATCCGGGTTACGGCTTTTTGGCCGAGAACGCGGAGTTCTCCGAGATCTGCGTGGACTCGTCAATTAAATTTATAGGGCCGTCGCCTCAAATGATCAACTCAATGGGCGATAAGGCATTTGCGATAGATACGATGAAGAGATCGAACGTGCCTGTTGTGCCCGGAAGCGGCGGTCTTGTTGCAACGCCTGAGGAAGCAAAATCAACAGCGGCTGAGATAGGATACCCTGTTCTTATTAAGGCCTCTGCAGGCGGCGGAGGTAAGGGTATGAGAGTTGTGGCAAATGAAGAGGAGCTGGAAAGTAATTTTGTTATGGCTACAACCGAAGCTGAAAGCGCGTTCGGCAACGGCTCGGTTTATTTAGAAAAGTTTGTCGAAAACCCGCGCCACATTGAAATACAGGTGCTTGGCGACCAATACGGGAACGTAGTTCACCTCGGCGAACGCGATTGCACTATTCAGCGCAGGCACCAAAAGCTTATCGAGGAAACGCCATCGCCATTTATTAACGATGAAATCCGGGAAGCTATGGGCGCGGCGGCGGTTAAGGGCGTTAAGTCGGTTGGCTATGAAGGCGCCGGAACCGTTGAGTTTCTTGTAGACAAGAATAAAAACTTCTATTTCATTGAAATGAATACCCGGATACAGGTCGAGCATCCCGTAACGGAGCAGGTGACGGGGGTTGATCTGATCCGCGAACAGATAAGCGTAGCCGCAGGCAATAAAATAAAAATAAGGAAAGTAAAGCGCGAAGGGCATTCGATAGAATGCAGGATTAACGCCGAGAATCCGGACAGGAACTTTGCGCCTTCTCCCGGAAGAATAACCACTTTCCATATCCCCGGCGGACTTGGGGTAAGAGTAGATACTCACGCCTACGCTACATATTTTATCCCCCCGTATTATGATTCAATGATAGCAAAGCTGATAGTTACGGCCGATACCCGCAACGAAGCCATCGCAAAAATGTCGCGCGCGCTTGATGAATTTATTATAGAAGGCATTTACACAACTATCCCTTTCCATAAAAAAGTAATGCATCACCCCGTTTTCATTGAAGGAAACTTCGATACAGGGTTCATTGAGAAACAAGGGCTCGCTTGATTTGAGAATTGAGATTTTCGAATTGAGACTTTAAGACAAAAAAACGAAAAACAAGTAAATCGACAAAGAAAAAATAAATTGACAATTAAGAAGATCTAGCACAATCTTAACAACAGCTGATTATAGGAAACAAAAATGAACAGCAAAGAACTTAAGGCTAGAACACAGAAATTTGCTCTGGACATTATTCAATTCGTTGAAAAACTTCCGGTAAAAAAATCAAGCGATGTTTTAGGCAGGCAATTAATGAGATCTGTTTGCGCAGTGGGAGCAAATTACAGAGCTGCGTGCAGAGCTCAATCATATTCACATTTTATTTCAAAACTGGGAATAGTTGAAGAAGAATCAGATGAATCACTATATTGGCTTGAAATGATTTTAAAGGCTGGGCTTACTTCTAATAATATAATCTCACCCTTATTAAAAGAGGCAGATGAGTTGACGGCAATTTTTACCGCCGCCAGAAAAACGTCACGAATTAACAAAAATCAAAAACCCTGATGAAAATTCTCAAATTCGTAAATCACTGCTCCTGCTTTTTAAATCTCAATTTGAAAATCTGACGTCTCAATTCTACTAAGTCTCAAATCGAAAATCTCAAATCACAAATCAGCGATTGTTTCCACCGGCGCGTCTCCCCAGAGTTTTTCGAGGCTGTAAAAGTCGCGAGTATCTTTAAGGAATACGTGCACAACAACATCAACGTAATCCAGCAGCACCCAGCTCTTCTGCTGGAAGCCTTCCCTGTGCCATGGCCTTTCGCCGATGGATTTAGAGCCTTCTACAACCGCATCAGCAATAGCTTTCACCTGCGTATCCGAATGGGCTGTGCATATTACAAAGAAGTCGGCAATAGTTGTGAGATTCCTCAGATCAAGTATCCTTACATCCGTTGCTTTTTTGGAAAGCGTCATTTCGGCAAGCTCTCTTGCAAGGAGCTGGGAGGCTGAAACCTCCATGACCTTTTTCGCCGGCGCTTTTTTGGCCGACGCTTTCTTTACAACTTTTGATTTCTTCGGGCTTGCTTTTTTCGGGCTGACTTTTTTAACAGATTGTAATTTTTTCAAATTATAATTTTATCTCCTTTTATAAATTCTCTGTTTTACCTCTCCCCGTCACTTAGCCTGCCTTCAGCAGGCTGGTGACACCCCTCCCCACATGGGGAGGGGAAAGTCCCGATTTATCGGGACTGGGGAGAGGTATCTTTTCAATTTCGAAATTCGAGCTTGCATTATTTTGGCGGTCCGGATTTCATCGGCATCAGGTCTGAGTAATCTTTACCTATCACAACCGTAGCATCAAGAAAATAATTTTTGTTCATCTGCTGGATAACGTACTTTTCAGGTATGCCCAGCGACTCCGCCACGCGCTTTGCGTTTCGCATGTTTCCTGCCCGGTCTATTACCATCGAGGTCTTAACGTCTGAGCTCGAGAAATTTCCCATCTCAACAACGTCAAACCCACGCCCGCGAAGGAAATCGGTAAACTTATCGGCAATGCCCTGCACGCCGCTCCCGTTCTGAACGTCTATCTGTAATGCCGTTCCTGACGGCTGTCTTGTTATCCTGCCTGTTGTATCTGTCTGGGTTTTTATAACTTCGGTCTGCGGCGTAACCTGCCGCTTAACGAAATTATATAAAAGATAAACGGTCAATACTGCAAGAAGCGTAATCGCAATATTAACCGAATAATGTTTTAGCTTATTTAAAAAATTGTCTGAGTCTGCCAGAGGCGCTTATGGAGCGCACGGCTCCATCTCCCTAGAATCCGCTGTACCTGTAGAACGGGTTATTGTAATACCCGTAACCGCTGCCGTACAATGAATTAAGATTATTTTTCAGATTATAGTAGTTAAAGCTTATATACATATTTTTAAACGGCTGGTAATCGAAAGAAACCCTGCTAAGATTAACGCCGCTAAGAGAATTCTGAAAATCCTTGTTCATCGAAGCGCTTGCCGAATTAAGCGAAGCAAACGGCGAGTACTGCATAGAAACATCGGCGCTCACATGCATATTATCGCGTATCTTATACGAAAGAGTGGCAGTATATGAAGCTATTGAAGCGGAACCGCTTCCGAAGCTGACATAACTCATGCCAAATGAATTCTGAATAGAGAAATTATTCGGATTTAAGAATCCCAGTATCAGGCCATTCGAGCTCTTAAGCTGTGTTTTAGTCTGGTTGGGAACGTCAATATATTGAGCAAAAGACAACTGGCTTGCGAGGGCAAGAACTATTATCAATAATGCTGTTTTTTTCATTTTTTCCTCTCTAGATTACTTACAGGATAATCAATAAAGGTTTTTAAGTCAATTGATTAATTTTGGCAAATATGTTAAAAAATGTAACAAACACGCTACAATTCGAGTGCGCGGTTTTCAATATAATCCAGTTGCCTGGAGAGATTTTCAAACGCTCCAAAGATCTCAATCGATTGTCTTTTCACTACTTTGGCGAAGGGTTCGGGCATATCCAGCTCGACAGCTTCTTTGTATTTCCTCACTGCGGCTTCTTCGCCCCTCAGGCATTCTTTCAGAATCGACTCAGGGTTGCTTCCGGCAATCCCGAATTTCACATCCATCCATCTCCTGTGCAATACCCCCAGCATGCTCCCGGTAAATTCAACGTCGCTTCCGAAAGTTTTAGCCAGGTCCTTCAGTTCATACATGAACCTTTCCCTTTGCATTGAATATTCTGTGAAAAGTTTCTTCAGGTTCTTGTCTTTAACATCGTCTGCGGCGTCTTTAAATCCCTGTTCTCCGTCTTTACAAATTTCAATGAGTCCATGAACTATCGATATCATATTCTTAACAAGTAACGGCATTTTCTAATCCTCCTTGTTTTATAAACGCAGAATTCCCGCCCGCGCGGCGGCGCTTATAAATATAAAGAAGTTCCGGCGTCAAAAAGTTCCTTGAAGATCAATTACAAATTACTAATGACTAATTATGACGAAAACATGCAAAGGTTAATAGGTTGCTGATTGTATGTAATTACAAATTGCTAATTTACTTAGACCTATCAATAACGGAGAGAAAGCTTTTAAAGTAATCGATTGTTAGTAATTCGTAATCAGCTTCCGAGGATTTCTTCATAATATTTTTCATACTGGGGAACCACTTTTTCAGATGAGAATAAGTTCACAGCTCTCTCGTGGGCGTTCTCTGAAAATATTCTGTACCTGTTATTATCGCTCAGCAGGCTTATGGCATATTCAGCCATCTTATCAACGTCCCCAATTTCGGCAATGTAACCCGTGTCTCCATGCAGGTTCAATTCGGGGAGTCCTCCTGCATTTGAAGAAACTACGGGAAGGCCGCAAGCCATCGCTTCAAGCGCAGAGAGGCCGAAACTCTCAGACTGAGACGGCATTAGAAAGAGGTCCGCAACCGAAAGTATCTCAACAAACGATTCCTGCTCGCCATAAAATGTAACGTCTTTATCTACTCCAAGGTCTTTGGCAAGATACTCGGTGTTGCTTCTTTCGGGGCCGTCGCCTATAAGCAGAAGTTTCGCGGGGATCTTGTCTCTTATCTTTTTAAATATACGGATGCAATCATCCACTCTCTTTAAAGGCCTGAAATTCGAAGTATGAACAATAAGCTTCTCGCCGTGCTTCGAAAGCCGCTCTTTAAGGCACTCCGTTTCCTTATTCTCAATCTTCTTATAGATGTTCAGATTAATAAAATTCGGTATTACGCGAATATCTTTAGCAATATTATACTGCGACTGGGTTTTTATCTTAAGGAATTCAGAAACTGCGGTAACCCCGTCCGATTTCTGGATAGAGAACCGCATCGTAGGCAGGAAGCTTATTTCGAGACCAATAAGCGTTATATCGGTTCCGTGAAGAGTTGTGATTATTTTGATATTGCTGTTGTTTTTTCTCTTGTTCAGAACTTCTTCCTTAATGATCTCCCTGGCAAGAAATGCGCTGGTTGCATGGGGAATAGCGTAATGAGCGTGCACTATATCAAGACCGTTGAATTTAGCCACTTCAACTATTTTGCTTGCAAGCGCAATGCTGTAAAGCGGGAAATCGAACAGCGGGTAAGAAGCCATTTCGACCTTATGGAAGAAAATGTTCTCGCTGAAGCCCTTAAGCCTCATCGGAACATTGTATGAAATGAAATGAACCTGGTGGCCCCGGGCCGCAAGCTCTATGCCCAGCTCGGTTGCAACAACGCCGCTTCCGCCGTATGTGGGATAACAGAGTATACCGATTTTCATGATTTCCTTTCGGGAATTCTTAGTGCGCTAAATGACTGAATAATAATGATTGAATTACAAATTTAACCAATAAAACTCTTAAATGCGATTACACATGCTGTCATTCCCGCCCAGGCGCTGCCTGCTGCCATGCCATAGGCAGGTAAACAGGCAGGGGAATCCAAATAACCATAAACATTAGACGCTGTCAGGATGACGTTTGTTTTATATTAATAGCAAATAAGCAACCGTAAGTCCGGACTGCCCGCCCGCCTTTGGAGGGCTGCTCGGACTCGGAGCATCGCTCCCCGGTTACAATTCATGCTCAATTTTTTACCCGGGTTACTAACTTCTTCTTTTCAATTCCTATATGACAAAGTGAAAAATCATATTTCACCGGGTCTTCCGGGTCAAATTGTTTCAGTTTTCCGGTTAACTCAATTGCAAATTTCAGGTCGACAGATTTTCTTTTTACCAGCTTAAGCTTTTTTGAAACCCTTCCGACGTGGGTATCAACTGGCATAATTAGCTTTGACGGGTGTATTTCTTTCCAAATGCCCGTATCAATTTCATCTTTCCTTACCATCCACCTTAAAAATAAATTCATCCGTTTGCATGCGCTTCCGTTTGCCGGATTTGAAATTAAATAATGATAGTATTTATGCGTTTCTTTATCTTTATTATTGATAAGTTTTGAGGAAAACTCCGAAAGAGCCTTGATAATATTTTCATCACCCGGACCGTAATTTGACAAAAATAAATTTTTCAAAGACGAGTATTGAGTCAGAGTTCTGTTTAATGAAACTAATAAGTCAATTAAATCTTCCTCAGAATTGAACCTGTAATACAACCCTTGCAGATATTTTTTATCTTTTCGTTTCTCAAAATTTATGGTAAATTCGTATGGCTTATTATCAATTCTTTTCAGAAGATTATTAATAAAGTCGTTTATTTGGTTAACAGAGCCGTAAGCATAAGAAGATGTTATAAGCCCCGTTATTTCTATATCTTTGTCATCGCTGAACCTGTGTAAATTCCATACAGGATCCCTGGATGAAAATTTATGCCTGTAGGTTGTATACAGATTTTCTAATAATTCTTTTATTTGAACTGAATTCATTTATATGACAAAAGTTTTCATAATAGGCGAAGAAAGCGTTAAAAACGAACTGGCCGCCTTTCTTGGCGGAAAAGTTAACATTACCGACAAGCTAAGCCATGAGACAGAAATTATATTCGATTGTTCAAATCTGCCGCACAGCCGGAAGAAAGATAATATTGCTTACATAGATGAAAACTGTTCAGCTGAAATACCGCTTTTCACATCATCGCTGTGCGTTTCGGTTTCAGGTCAGTGCGCCGTATCAAGATATCCTTCAAGGCTGATCGGCATCGGTTTATATGATGCCTTCTCTAAAGCAAAATCGCTTGAAATTGCGCCCTCAAAAATAACAGATGATAAGATACTGCAAAATGCAGAAAATTTCTTGAATTCAGCCGGAATAAGCTATTCTAAAGTACCGGACAGAGTGGGACTTGTATTCCCGCGCATACTTTCAATGATAATTAACGAAGCCTCTCAGGTTTATTCGGAGCAAATCGCATCGCGCGAAGATATAGATACCGCCATGAAGCTCGGCACAAACTATCCGTTCGGCCCGCTTGAATGGGCAGATAAGCTCGGAGTTGATCTGGTTTACGAAATTCTATCGGCGCTGCAAACAGACTTCGGTGAGGACCGCTATAGGCCGCACCCCGTTCTAAAAGAAATGGTCGACCTTGGATATTTAGGAGTGAAAACCGGAAAGGGGTTTTACGATTATTAGAAAACCTTCGGACTGTTAATCGCAGGAAAATAACGTCGTCGACAACTATAATTATTTCTTTTTCAGCTCATTTAATTTTTCTAAAAGCCATTTTTTGTTTGAGATTTCATTTGTTTTTTCAATTTCTTTTCTCAAAACATGGATTTCATCCCAATCTTTATTCTCTCTGATAAAAACTATTTTCTTCAGATACTTAAAGAAGTTATGAATATAAACCCGCCCCGTTTCGGTCACAGACGGATTACTTACAAGGAAATGCACAGATGAATCGACATAGCTTAACAATGACTCCAGTTCATATAGTTCATAATACGACCTTGCAGTAAGAGTTCGGGAAAAAAACTTGTCCTGTACGTCTATAAATTCGACTTCGTTCAGGTTCTTAAGCGCTTTCCTGAAATCTTTCGTATGGAAATAAAGGAAAGCGTTTGCCAGGCGCTTCATCGAATTGCGTATGTCAGGCTGAAGTCTTTGCGTATAATTCTTTATAAAATCAGCAGCCCAATCGGTTTCTTTTACAGCAAGCGCCCCGTTCAGTATTTGAAAGTAAATAACCTTAGGAAGCTGATCTGCAGGGTAGAATACAAGCCCTTCCTTTAACCTGAATTCATTTAATTCAAAAATTATTCGTCTGAACTTATTTTCATTGTATTCCATTTTGCTCATGCAATAGTTCACGATCCAGTGCATCATATTTCTTTTTTCACTCAAAGTGAATTTATCATAGTGCAGGCCGTACAGCTCTCTCATTTTATCAAGATGGTCGGTCCTGCCGGGTTCCAGAAGCATCATCATTGAATGGTAATATATTTCGATCAAAAAAGCATATTCGAAATTCTTCCTTCGGGCATAATCGACAATTTTTTTTAAATTCAGATTCTTTGCAAATTCAAGAGGAATATTCACATCAAACCTGTAGTTATGATTCTCGCTTAATACTTTCATGTCGTTAAGGCCGCCAACCGTCATTCTTAAAAACAGCATTATCTGGGACTCTGAAGCTTTAAGTTTGGAATCGCTCATAGACCTGACTTTATCTGTCAGGTGGTAATATTCCTGCCTGTAATTTTCCAGATGCCCTTTGTTTTCAAAGTAATCATAATCAATTCCTCCTGATTCAAGCAATACTTCCATAGCGCCGATAGTTTTCGGGTAAGCGCTCAGTAATTTCCTGCTTCCGTATTCAGAAAGCAGGAGTTCAGCCTTAAGAAATTTATTTTTTCTGAGCGCAGTCTGTTCTAAAAACTCCTTTGATAATTTCTCCATTGAGGAGGTGAGGTTCCACATTACCTGTTTATTGAACTTCCGGGACGGATAAAGTTTTTTGTAAAGAACTTCGTTTGCAATCTTGCCTGTTTCAAAATCAGGATAGAACTTTTGCAGCTGCGTAAAAAGGGGGGCGCAGTTTTTTCCACTGTTGTGATACGGCGAGGCGATGAATTTTCCGAACTGGTCCATTTCTTCTTTCGAAAATGTCTTTAAAGTATTTATCAGCTTTGATTCCTTCATTTTCCCGGTTAGTTAAATTAATGTAATTTCATTAAAATATTTACAATAATCAACAATATTAGCAGTCTTTTAAAGCCGGGTCCGGTTAGTTTTATATAAAAATATCTTTGTAACAGGCGTGCACGAATGTTAAGTTACCAACCGTTCACGTGCATTACCGGCAACGAATAAACTGAATATTCATAAAACAAAATAATGAAACTAATAACCAAGAAAATGAACAGCGCAGGCAAAACGGGGAAGAGGACAAGGGGATACAGATTAAAACCGTCAACTCATATGCTTATAATTAAGATACAGAAACTGATGAGATCAGATCAGGACGAAGCTATTGCTGGCGCATGCAATATGTTTTATGCCGAAATAAAGAAAATGTCTCAACCGAAAGCAAAAGCAAAGTCACAAGCAAAGGAAAATTTATGAAAACACTGATCTTAATAACATTTCTATTATTAACCGTAGCGGCAAGATCGCAAAGCGTGCTTACGCTGGAGACAGGAACTACAATAGAAGTTTTGACCGGCGCCAACTTATGCGTCGACGTTATAAACGGCCCGGGAATACTTTATGGCGGAGGATCTATTTGCGGAGGTTTGGTCGGCATAGAGCCTATAGTTTCAAATGCTCAGCCGACAGGTTTTAGCATGTCGCAAAACTATCCAAATCCATTTAATCCTGTAACCATTGTCAAATACCAGCTGCCTAAAGCAGCGTATTTGAAAATTATGCTTTTTGACCAGCTCGGAAGAGAAGCCGGGGTATTGTTTGACGGAAATCAGCAGGCAGGCTACTACCAGGTTGCAGTTGACGGTACAAACCTTGCCTCGGGAATTTATTACTGCAGGATTACGACTGAAAGTTATACTAAAGTAATTAAAATGAGTTTAATAAAATAAATTAATAAGAAGAACAAAATGAACTTCAAATTATTCGCGCTTTTAGCGTTGTTTGTATTAACAGCGGTATCACAGGCTCAGTGGCAGACGGAATTGCAGCTGACAAATGTCCCGCCCAGTTCTGTTACATCTTACACTAAATGTATTGCCGCAAGCGGGAACGAGCTACACGTTGTATGGATGGACCTACGCGACGGGAACTTTGACATATATTATAAGCGCTCCTCTGATGGCGGAACAAGCTGGGGCGCTGATGTAAGGCTTACGAGCGACCCGGGAGATTCAGAATATCCGTCAGTTGCGGCAGACGGTTCTCTTGTCATAGTTGTTTGGCACGATAACCGGGACAATAACCCCGAAATATATTGTAAGCGCTCGACCGATGGAGGATTGACATGGGGCTCTGATTTGCGATTGACGAATGACGCGGCTGCATCAAATTATCCCAGTGTGACTGTTTCTGGCTCAACGGTACAAGTTGTATGGACAGACTTCCGCGATAATAACTACGAGATATATTATAAACGCTCTAGCGATGGAGGGGTCACCTGGGGTCCTGACATTAGGTCTACAAATTCCGCGGCTCTTTCACAATATCCGGTAATTGCATCATCGGGCGCTTCGGTGCATATAGTTTGGTATGACAACCGCGACGGAAACTTCGAGATATATTATAAACACTCTTCAGATGACGGGGTAAACTGGACTGCGGATACAAGACTCACATTTAATTCAGCAGACTCCTGGTTTCCCTCAATTTCTGTATCAGGTTCTACGGTTCATATAGCATGGTGCGACCATCGTGACGCTATCGGGGAAATATATTATAAACGTTCTACAGATGATGGCGTAAACTGGGAACCCGATGTAAGGCTCACCAGTAACTCTCAAAATTCTGATCATCCTTCAATTGCGGCATCCGGCTCCGGCGTTCATGTTGTTTATGAGAATAACCAGAATACGAATATTCAGATATATTA
The DNA here is from genome assembly GCA_963816535.1 of uncultured Ignavibacteria bacterium. Lineage (GTDB taxonomy): Bacteria > Bacteroidota > Ignavibacteria > Tepidaquicellales > OLB5 > CAWFKW01. Next base: position 1,121,183 of record CAWFKW010000003.1, read on the forward strand.
CAAACGATCGACTGACGGAGGAAATACATGGGAAACGCCAATACGGATGATAAATACAGTTTTTTCATCCGGACGGCCATCTGTAGCTGTTTCCGGACAGGTTGTGCATGCTGTATGGTACGATTCCCGTAACGGGAGTGAAGAGATATACTACAAACGAAACACCTCCGGTAATCCGGTTGGCATAACGCCAGTCGGCTCAGATATTCCTAAAGAATTTTCTGTTTCCCAAAATTATCCCAATCCGTTTAATCCTGTAAGCATAATTAATTACCAGATACCAAAAACAGGCATTGTGGCGATCAAGTTATATGACCTGCTTGGAAAAGAAGTTGCTGTATTGTATGATAACATTCAACAGGCAGGTTATTACAAGGCGACCATTGACGGCGCAAACCTCTCTTCCGGAGTTTATCTATGCAGAATAACGGTAGAAGGATTCGTTAAAACAATCAAAATGAGTTTAATTAAATAAACCATAATAAAAACATGAAGACAAAACTAATTATTTTCGCAATCTGCAACCTGTTAATTTGTAATCTGTCATTTTCGCAGAATATTAGCGGCAAGCTTGGCACGGGCGGACAGTTCATAATCAGAGATACATCAGCTACATTTCTATCTGTCAGCCAATCAACCGGCGATCTCTCGCTGACACACAACCTTGTACTGCCTGTTACGACGCTGGGTTCTCAGCTTGGAACAATATTCAAAGGTACAATCAGGTTCATTCATAATTACAGTCCAACAGGATCAAGCAGCGGCAATACATTTATTGGAATTAATTCGGGAAATTTTACTATGAGCGGAACCGGCGGTCAATCAAGCTTTAACACAGGGGTAGGACAAAGCAGCCTGGCACAGCTTACCACAGGTTATGAGAATTCCGCCTATGGGGTCAGCTCGCAAAACGCAAACTCGACTGGGAATGAAAACTCGTCATTCGGATGCTACTCGCTCATCTCAAATTCATCAGGCTCGCGAAACTGCGCGTTTGGTAACAGGTCGTTCAATAATAACACTTCCGGCGTCGATAACTCAGCATTCGGGTACCATTCGCTCTATTCAAATACGGCAGGCTTTGAAAATACAACTGTAGGGGGTAATTCTTTACTCCTTAACACCGGCAATTACAACACCGCAGTGGGTTATAATTCCGGTTCCACAATAACAACCGGGGCAAATTTAACATGTATTGGTATTGATGCCGCCCCAACAACTCCAACTGCTATTGACCAGATAACCCTGGGTAACGGATTTGTTTCATCGCTGCGCTGTAATGTTACGACAATTACATCGCTTTCAGACATGCGCGATAAAAAGAACATAACTGACTTAACACTTGGTCTAGATTTTATTTCAAAGCTGAGACCGCGCCAGTTCAACTGGGATAAGCGCGAATGGTATGAAAATAATATTTCAGACGGAAGCAAAATGAAAGAAGCGCCTACCGCGGGATTTATCGCGCAGGAACTTGATGAAGCGCAAACAACCGAAAACGCTGAATGGCTGAACCTTGTACTGAAAGATAATCCGGAAAAGTGGGAAGCAACTCCGGGGAATTTGTTTCCGATAATGGTAAAGGCGATACAGGAATTGAAAACCGAAAATGACGATTTAAAAGACAAGCTTGCAAAGTTTGAACAATTGCAGATGCTCCTGGCAAGCGAAATAGAAAAACTCGAATCAAAAGACAGTGAAGTAAGCAATGCAAAATTCACCGGAAAATAAAACAAAAAAAACCATGAAAAAAAACATTTTATTAATACTCGTAGTTTTAGCAAGCGCCTTTAATTTATATTCTCAGAGCAATTTTAGCGGCACTAATATTTCCGCCGGGGGCAAGCCTGTTTTATTTGGCGGCAACAATCCGCATGATTCATTGCTGTTCGACGGCGAGAACGGGACTGCTATTAATGCGGTTTATGTTGGTAATGATTGTTTTGTAAAAGTTGGGAAAGTTAAGGGTAAAGTTAAAGGCAGGGTCCTTAACCGGGAGATCTTTAAAGCCTGTGGCGACCAGTATGAAACTCTTTTCACATTTGTGGATAGGGAATCAATTAAAACAGGTGATATTTTGGTTGAAGGCTCTACTATCGAAACCCCGCCGGATGGCTGGGCAGAACTATTGGTTTATATAGCCGGCGACAATGTATTTAATAATGAAATGCAATACCCATCATTTCCATTATATGTTAATTCCGCGTCTACAATGGGAATTCCCAATATTTCTCAGGTTTGCAACAGGCAGGTTCAAAAACAAATGCCTCCTCCTGAAGTGCCGATACTTGTAATAAAGGGGATGGTAACTTATGACCAGGATGAGGGGAAGACCCAGGTCAAAATGAATACCAAAGGGAAACGTTCTTCCGCAAAACATACAAAAACCCGTTATAGCCACGAAGTAAAGATAGACGGAAATGACACATTGGATATCATCAGGGTTTACAAAGGCTCAGTAGAAGTTACGTTTATGAAAACTGATGCTTCAGATGAAGATGCTGTTTCAAAAGAAATGGAGAAATTGAGTAAGGATATGGAAGCCGGCAAGCTGAGCATGGAAGAATTACAGGCGAAGATGTCAGAATTTCAATCTTACGGGCAAAATTTAAATGAATTGATGACGCCGATCAATGTAGATGAAGGAAGTAAATGTATTATTACAAAGTTTAAGAGGACTGTAGAGCCGCTTGGCGCGGGAGATGAAGACCAGGCGTTTGAGCAATAATTAAGCTGCCCTTGACGCTGTTATCTCAGCTGGCACTGTCGTTATCAAAGGTAATTATTCAGGAGAAGTTAAAATACGCTGGGCGCTGATGATAACCCATGGCCAGATAAATGATGTTGTGCAGTTTGCGGTTAGGGTTAAATGGATAGGCGCGTTTCACAATTTTACGAATTCGCCAATTTCGTTTTCGTTGCCTATCCATTTTATATTCTTATCTTTATTGAACCATGTCATTTGCCGCTTTGCATACCGCCTGGTGTTTCGTTTTATAAGCTCCGACATTTCGTCGCGGTCAATCCTGCCTTCAAGGAAATCGAATACTTCTTTAATGCCGACTGTATTTAAAGAATTGTCTTTTTTAGGATCAAATCCTTTTTCTCTTAGCGATTTCACTTCATCAACCAGTCCGGCTTCAAGCATTCTATCTACGCGGCAGTTGATCTTATCATACAGTATATGCCTTTCAAGATTTATTCCTATCTGGACAAAATCACATTTTATCTCGACTTTCCTGCTTTGTAAAATAGAGAGCGGCAACCCAGTCATATAATATACTTCAAGAGCCCTTAAAATGCGTCTTTCAGTAACATGATCCATTTGCTTAGCCGTAACGTGGTCGATCTTATTCAATTCTTCAATAAGTTTTTCCAGCCCTTCGTTTTCAAGACTTTCGGCAAGCTCTTTTCTTATTTTTCTCTGTTTTTCTTTTCCGTGCTCCTCTTCTATGATATCATCCACATCAAATAAGCCATATATTAATGACCGCAGATAAAGTCCGCTGCCGCCGACAATAATCGGGATTCCGCCCTTATGAATAATAAATGAAATCAATTCCCGCGCCATTTTACCAAACGTACCGGCGCTGAAATCATCGGTAAGCTCAAGTGAATTTATAAAATGATGTTTGTATTTTTTTAAATATTCCTTTGGAGGCTGAGCAGTAGCAATTGGGATGTGCTTATAAATCTGGCGGGAGTCGGCTGATATGATTTCTATTTTTTTGCCGGTTTTTTGTACCAGCTCTCTGGCTATGCGGTATGATAGTTCTGTTTTTCCTGATGCGGTGGGACCTATTATTGTGAGTACCTCAGGTTTCATTCAGGTCAACCAACAATGAACAATGAACAATTAGCAAAACAATTGCTACAATTATTCCTGCCATCCTTCTTCCCCAATCAACGGAACAAATTTAAAGTTCTCATACACTTTATAATCTACTCCTTCTTCCGTTCTGTTTATAACGTATAGCTTCTGGCTATTGCGCGAGCCGACCGGAATAACCAGCCTGCCGTACAATTCGAGCTGGTAAACAAGGCTGTGAGGCACTTCAGGCGCGCCCGCTGTGACAATGATTCTGTCATAAGGCGCATTTTCCGGCCAGCCGTGGGTTCCGTCATCAAGCTTCATATTTACTTTATAATTCAGCTCTTCTAAAAGCGATTTAGCCGATTCATAGAGTTTCTCAATCCTCTCTACCGTAAAAACCTCGGCGCCCAGCTCGCAAAGAATAGCGCTCTGATAACCTGAACCTGTTCCTATTTCCAGTATCCTGTCGCCGGACTTAATATCCAGCGCCTTAGTCATATATGCAACGGTGAACGGCTGGGAGATTGTCTGCTCGCATTCTATAGGAAGAGCGTTGTCGGTGTATGCAAATTTCCTGAGAGCCTCCGATATAAATCGCTCGCGCGGAACATTGTTAAACGCCGTCAGCAGGTCCTCGTCTTCAATCCCCTTTTGTTTGAGCGTATTTATCAGCTCGCGTTTTTCTTCTTCAAGAAGTATCATCATTTTCCTTCTTCCATCTCCTCAAATATCTCTTTTACCGATTCCTTAACGTTGGAACCTTCAAAAACCTCGCGCATTTCCGTAGAAAGGTCTTCATAATTATTGCATACCTTCATTTCACCGCCTTCGGTAATTGAAATATCGCCTGTCTCTTCTGATAAAATTATCGTCAGCGCGTTTACCTGTTCCGATATTCCAAGGCCCGCCCTGTGGCGCGTGCCGAGTTTTCTTGAACCGATCTTCTCCGTCGCCGATAGCGGCAGAATACATCTCGCGGCTTCTATCACATTATTCTGTATTATAACGGCGCCATCGTGCAGAGGAGAGCGTGTGTTGAATATAGAAACAAGAAGCTCTTTGTTTACCTTAGCCTGCAGCGCTTCGCCGGTTTCAATAAACGAGCTGAGTCCGGCGCCTTTTGAAATCACTATTAGCGCGCCCTGCTTTCTGCCCTTAAGCTCCTTTAACGCTTCTATTACCTCGCTGATAGTTTCTGTTGCGTTAATTTTGAAGAACAACCTTGCAATCCTTGTTCTGCCTATTACAAGCAGAAGCCGCCTGAGCTCGGGCTGGAACAGGATTATGAACGCGATCACCCAGATATCTGTCAATTTGCTGAAGATCCAGCCCAGCGATTTCATGTTGAACGTCTGCGCTATTAATGAAACTATTATGATTAAGGTTAACCCAACAAATATCTGCGCCGCAATTGTGCCGCGCATAACGAGGTACAGTTTATAAAAGATGTAAGTGACAATAATTATGTCAATTATATCAATTAATGTAACCGTTATAAAGCCGATCTTAAATAATTCCATTAACGTAAATTTAATAGTTTGTGTTGTGAGTTAATAGTGCGAAAATCAAGAACAAAGCTGTCAAAATCCTGTCTGATCTAATGACTGCTTCTTTCAGCGCGAATTATAACATTCAGCGTGATCTGCGGCAAAAGTATATTTATTTTGATTTACACAGAATTTTATTCAATTCATTTGTATTTTTGTTTATCAAATTAAATCAAATTATATGAATGATAAGGTCCGCTGCCCCTGGAGCGCCAACGACGATCTTTACATCAAATATCATGATAAAGAATGGGGCGTACCGGTTCATAACGACAGAAAATTGTTTGAGTTTTTGGTATTGGAGGGATTCCAGGCAGGCTTAAGCTGGCGGACGATACTATACAAGCGTGAGAACTTTCGGAAAGCGTTTGATAACTTTGATCCCGGGAAAATTGCGCGCTATAATAAACGCAAAGTGGAATCGTTGTTGAATGACGCCGGGATAATCCGCAATAAGCTTAAAGTTGCGGCAACCATAACCAACGCTAAGGCGTATTTAGATATTGTTGAAAAACATGGTTCGTTCAATAAGTACCTCTGGCAGTTTAGTGATGGCCGCGTCATGAAGAACAATTGGAAGTCGCTGAAGCAAATTCCTGCCAGGACAAAGGAGTCGGACGCAATGAGCAAAAAACTGATTGAAGACGGATTCAAATTTGTCGGTTCGACAATTTGCTACGCCCATATGCAGGCAACAGGAATGGTGAATGACCATATTATCAGCTGCTTCAGGCATAAAGAAGTTTAAAAATTGTTAGACTTGAGAGTTTATCAATAAAAAAGCCCGGCTGATCGCCGGGCTCTTTAATTATTGATGTTCTCTTTTTATTTGAGCAGGACCATTTTCTTTATATCTGAATAATCGCCCGCCGTTAACCTGTAGAAGTAGACTCCCGATGCTAGGTTTGTCAGATTTACAGTCGCTTCGTAAGAACCCGTGGCGAGATACTGGTTTGCCAGTGACGCGACTTCCTGGCCGAGCACATTATAAACTGTCAGTTTTACAATCCCCGCCTTTTTTATATCGAATTTTATTTTAGTGGACGGATTGAACGGATTTGGAAAATTCTGATATAAACTGTAATCTTTTGGCACAATAGTTGATATCGGTGTAACCGCAATTATATCGCCAAGCAGGAACTTGCGGGTTATCCAGTCATAATTCCCTGCGCCGACCTGCGTATAGCCGGCAATGAAAACGTTCCCTGAAGTATCGGCGACAACTTTTATGCCCACGTCGCTTCCCCCGTATGTACCGGTGTATTTATTAACCTGCAGCGGCGTACCGTCACTACCTGAATATTTTACCGTAACCAAATCTTCTGAAAGCGCCGATGTATCGCTCTTGCTGTAACCTGTCACAAAGACATAATTTCCCTGCTTGGGAACAACAATATCATTGGCAACATCCTCGTTGTTTCCTTCTCCTGTGTAAACCCCGATCCAATCCTGATGTCCAAGCGAATCATATTTCAAAGTAACATAGTCTGTCCCGGTGCCTGTATCGGCAGATGATCCTGTCATGTACGAGTTACCGGCATGGTCGACCGCGATGCCAAATGCTTTGTCGTCCGCGTTGGCTGTGCCATTATACCTCGCAACCCATTGTTGGTCGCCATTTGAGGCCCTAAATTTTATCATCGTAAGATCTGTTCCGGTTGTATCGCCGGTACTGTATCCGTAGATGAAAACATTCGCATGGGCATCATCCTGTGCGATTCCAAACGCCCTGTCATCACTGTTCCCGGGGCCGTTGTAAGTTTTGAACCAAATGGGTGATCCGCTCGTATCATATTTTATCAAGGCCATGTCATTACCATTTACGCTATCTCTAACGTAGCCTGTAACAAATACATTTATACCGTCGGTCGCGATTCCGAAGGCCTTGCCTTCAACATTAGAGTTTTCCGGAAAAATATGTCCCCACAAGTATACGCCGCTTGAACTGTATTTTATTGTGTAAATTTCGGTATATGCCAGCGTCACATACCCTGTAACATAAACATATCCTGCATTATCAACGGCTATACCGAAAGCTCTGTCATCAAGGTTAACGGGAGTATTATATCTTTGGATCCATTGCTGAGCGCCGCTTGAATTGTATTTAATAGTGGTGTAATCACCCATACTTCCAATGCCCGTACTATAGCCCGCGACATATACGTTTCCGGCATTATCAACGGCTATTCCGAAAGGCTTGTCATCTCCGTTTGCAGGGCCGTTATAAGGCTGAGCCCACTGAAGTGTTCCTTCAGAATTGTACTTTACAGTATAAAAATCAATGCCGGTTCCGGTACGGGTAATATACCCAGTTTCATATAAATTTCCGGCTTTATCGGTAATCGCATTTGTGATCCTGTCATCTCCGTTAGCGTTTCCATTAACAGTCTTTACCCATTGCTGTGAAAATACCCCGGGGGTAATTATCAAAGAACTTAATAATACAATTGAAACAACCGTTAAAATGTTTTTTTTCATATATTTCTTTCTCACCAAAGGAAAGTAAAAGTATTTTTTTTTAAAATGAGCAAGAATCCAATAAACCATTAAAATTAACTGAATTAGTTATGTAACTTATCCCGAAAAGGTGAGGACTTCAATACCACAGAATCGGTATATCAACTAATATATTTATTAACAAGATAATATAATGGGGGTCAAAAGAGGCAAAAAACAAAGGAATTAGAGCATTTCTCATAGAAAACAGCGGAAAAGCAAAGATTTTGAAAATCTATGGATTTGAAAAAGCAGGCAGAACAGATACTTAGTAAGGTAGAAGTCTAACGCCTTGTGAAAAGGCGATTCAAACGTAAATAATCATCATTTAGTAACTTCGTCAGACAAATTAAAAATCGGGTTCTTGATCTGGGATAAATATACTAAAGCAGGTATCACCACAAACGGAATAAGAGGTATCCAGTTTCTCATTTCTTCCATTCTGATTATCATTCTCAGGGCTCCCATAATAAAATAAGGAATTATGATCAGAAAGATCAAAACATACTGAAGCTTGAGCTTTTTCCAAACGCCGGGCGCCACAGAAAGCGCCGCAAAGAAATGCAGACCCCCGAAATTAAACAATATATCGCGGATCAGGATATGTCGAGGCAGTATAACAATATTCTCTATAGACTCTTTCAAAAATATTCCGAATATCACAACTCCCCTGTCCGGAGCGAAATACGGATAAACTCTATCAAGCGCAAAATAACAGGCAAGGTACGATGCTATCAATAATATCGAAAATACAATAGTATCTTTCTTGAACAGCCTGTTATAGTTAAACAGCATGAAGACCAGTATTATATATCCTGTTGAGGGATGATTCAGCGTGCCAAGAGTAAAAGTGACTGCCAACCATATATGTTTCCTTGCCAAAACAAAATACAAACATGCTATCATAAAGAACAACAGGCTGTGGTCTACAAAGAAATACACCTGGTTCAGTAGCATGAAATTCCAGAGCATAGGGTAAAACAGAACCAGGGCAATAATGCTGTTCAGTGTTTTGTCGCGGAAATATATGTTCAGCGTAAGATAAAAGAAAAGAACAGCCAGGTATGTGAATATTACATAAAGCGTAAGTAGGAATGCCCTGTCCGGAATATGCAAGAACATAAACGCCTTAAATATAAGCGGCACTAAAATCCTGAATTGTATAGCTTTAATAGCATTTCCATCCAGAACCCTATAAATCCCGGCATATTCATCATAGCGCAGGTCTGCCGCGCTCATTACCATATGATTGTAAAACAGGCAAAATGTAACCGACATCAGCAGATATATGATATGAACTGCAACCGGCGGAAAATTATCGTTTGGGAATTTCCTGCCTAATAATTTTAGCATTTCAAATGCGGTAAAATTTGAAAAATCACTTAGAACAAACCCTGAATAATTGCGGAGAAGGTGGGATTCGAACCCACGAGCCGCTATTAACGGCTACACACTTTCCAGGCGTGCCTCTTCAACCACTCGAGCACCTCTCCGGTTTTTGTTAAATTGTAAAATCAAAAACTCTCATTTCAATTTCAAGTTGAAACTGAGCTTAACTGTCACACCTTCATTTAACGCTTCCTGCCTGTTGCCGGTCATGCTGCCGTCTCCGGCCGCTCCGTCGTACATTCCGGTGCCTCCTGTAACGGCCACAATAGCCGAGAATAAAGGGTCTTTGCCCTTATATGAACCCATTGATTGACCCGCTGATTGTATTGTAAGCGTAGAGCCATCCTTAAAGGTCAAGATATCGTATTCAGTGAAATTACCGTTTCCGCCTGTATAATCATAAACAAAGAACACTGCAACGGCGGCATTTGTGCCATCTGCAAACAGTGCATTTCCGGAACCTGTTGCAAGCCCCATGATATGGTGAAGCGAATCATTTACAAAAACATGATCATTTCGCTGGACCTGGTATCTCATATCGAACTTAAGAGTTTTGGACTGGGAGCCCGCATAACAAACTCCAAGGAGAAAAATCAAAAAAGCTAAACCTATTCTAATTTTCATATAATACCAAGAATAACACAAGGGGTTTTAAGCCCCTTGTAAACATTTTTTCGGAAAGCGGGTCCGCCTTTGGCGGAGAACCTTCATTTCTTTGCGGAGAGCGAGGGACTCGAACCCCCACAGGCTTGCGCCCGGCGGTTTTCAAGACCGCTGCAATACCATTATGCGAGCTCTCCTCATAATCTGCTCTCAAATATAGATTTTAGATTAACTTATTTCAATGAGAAAAAATCAGAAATGATTCCGTTATATCTGTTGTTTTCAACCGCAGATTAGAGGCTATTATGTACTCTACCAAAGGGCTCTTATCGGTTCGTATCCCAAACATTCTCAGCAGTCTTCCTAAACCTTGATTTCCTGAAAACCGCTGCAGACTAAATTGAAGATTTTTATCTTTTTTCCCTCAACTTCGCTGAAGGTCTGCTGTTCTACTTCGTATCAGCCATCATTTTCATGGCGCCTAAATTTGTACTTAACTCCAATCGAACGGCCTACGGATGATATTTCAGAATTGAGCAGTTCGAAATGATCTGAATCGCCGAACCATTGTTTCATCTTACCTATTAATGACTGCGCATCGTAAGTAGTGAGGAGCGCTGATGGAATAAGCAGTCTTCCCTTGACTTCGGGATGAAAAAATTCAAGCAGGTTATCAAATTTTCTTTCAGAAATACAGTTCAGGAGGAATCCGCCTAATTGCATTAGCTCCGTCATTAATTCTATTATAAGTTTAAAAGTAAATAACTTTCACTGGGACCAAAATTAATAACAAATTCAATTCCGTGCAAACTATATTGTATCATAAATTAAATCAAACAGAGACTTAACAAAAAAGGGGCGCGGTAGCCCCCCTTAATAAATTTTGAAAAGAAATTATCTTTATTTTACCAGAACCATTTTTTTAGTTCCTGAATAATCGCCCGCATTGAGCCTGTAAAAATATACGCCGCTTGGGTAGTTTGAAGCATTCCAATTTACATCATATGTTCCAGCATTGTATTCGCTATTTACCAGTATCTCAACTTCTTTGCCAAGCATATCATAGATTACAAGTTTAACAAACGTTCTGTTGGGAACGGCAAATTTGATATTAGTAACCGGATTGAACGGATTTGGGTGATTTTGCGATAAGCTGAACTCTGACGGCGTGTTTAGTCCGGTTTTGACGCCGTTATTTTCACTTTTCGATTTTATCGCTTCAGGCTTGCCTAAACCTCCGCCGGTAAATATTGTATATCCGTTATAATCTATTGAACCGTTAGCCTGATTTATCGGGCATGCGATAACCAGGTTTTTGAATAGCCTGATATTATTATTAACAATAACTTCTCCAATCGAAGGAAATATTATATCCCCTGACCCGCAAATACTTTGCAATGAGTCGCCGTCAAAATTGATGCCATTCAGCGAATAAGAAGAGTCTGCAAAAATTAACGTTCCGCTAATATTCAAATTTCCTTTGATATTTATTACGGGACGATTAACATCATTTCTGCTGCACACTTTTAACGAACTATTGGGAGTTACATTTATTGAATCAACTGAAAAGCTCGTTGACGAATCAATAACAATAACGTCTGAATTATTCTGAATACTCAGGTTCGGGAGTTTTCTGCCTTTGAATCTCAGGTTCTGAATCGAAGCAGAAATACTTATATCGCTTCCCCTTTCGAATCTAACCTTGGAATTCGGCGTTGAAAGCCCAAAGGGATTTGCCGCCTGGGTATTGTTTATATTGAAAATTGAGCCATTTTCAAATACAACCGAGTTGCTTATACCGCTATTTGTAAAAATGTAACCGGGACATGACTGAATAAGCAATGAACCCGTTTTAAATTCTATAGCGTTTGAATCGTATGAATTAATATAATTTTCCTGCGTTCCGGAGAATGTTAATGAACCTGATATTATCGCATTTGCATTTTGCTTAACGTATATGCAAAGCGCCGGATTATTGGCCGTAATTTCCAGGCTTGAACCGGTGTCTATAACCAAATCTCCGTCGGTAAAACTGAACAATTCATGCTCGGAATATTTTAAGTCGCCTATACCTTTTGTAACCGGGATTTGATCAATATCCTTATCGGCAAATTTCACATCACCCATTCCCTTGCTGTCAGGGATCTTGTATTCATTATATTTAGAAGTTGTTACATCGACATCCTGCCCCATACTTTCGGAATCGGAGTATTCGTTGTACTTCAGATCGCCGATATAATATATTTTCTTATTCTGACCTTTCTTAAACGTTCCCTGGACGCCCTGTACTGAGAGTATTCGTTGATTTCCCGAACCCGGCGACATTCTTACAAAGGAGTTATTCCTTATAATAAGCTGCCCAACCGTGATCTGGTTCACATTAGTTATATTTATATTGCCGCCGTTTTCGATTATCAGAATATCGGTTGGAACCATAACCGGCCTGGGTGGCGCCCAGTTGCCTGCAGCGCTGAAGCTTGTGCTTATATTACCTGTCCATAAATATGTAGTTTGGCTGAACGAGGTTTGTGAAACTAAAAAAAGGATAAGTATTATTTTTTTCACAGGGTTTAAATTTTTATTGAAATCTAACTTAACTGTTATAAATTTAGAATTAACAATTGAAACAAGCAATAACGAATCGGGTTATTTGTAAATAATGATAATTGATGTATTTTAAAGATATAGCAAGTAAAGGGCTCACACTTTTATCGCCTGGAAACCGCTGCAAAGCAAATTCATGCTCCTGATTTTGACGCCGTCTATTATGCTGAAAGTTTGCTGCTCAACCCCGGCCCAGCCTTCTATATCGTGAACCATAAATTCATAGCAAATGCAGAGCGAAGAGCCGATAGGCGAATTTTCCGCCTAATCTCATTTACTGATTCTGATCTGAATTATCAACTATTTGAAAACTAGTTATTTCCAACATGCGTAAACTTTCCCGGTTATTAAAATGTATTATTATGCTCACTTTGTACAGGTCGGCTGAGTCAAATGCTTTCAATTTCCACGAAAATCTGGCGGGATTTGGGTATTATTTATGTTGCTTTTTTTAAATAACTTACATAAATGATAAAACTTACCCATTTGCCGGAGACTAAAATGTGAGCCTCAGCGGATTTAATGAACATATCTATAAAATGCTTGAAGAAGCCAACGAACTTAAGTTCAGCGAGCCTCAGAGAAGCCTTGAAAGGTCATATAACGCCTACGTAAGCTCTTTAAAGAGCGCGGATAAGAAAGCGGAGGCATATTCGTTATACCTTATGGGCGTTTGCAACGAGCTGCTTTCAAATTACCCTGAAGCAATGAAATATCTTTCCGAGAGCATTAAGATCTCCGCATCCATTGGCGATAAAAAGAAACTTGCGGACGGGCTGAACACTATCGGCATAATGCACGATAACCTTGGAAACTACTCCAACGCGCTTAAAACATATTTCAAATGTCTTAAGATATACGATGAGATGGGCCAGCTGCAGAATAAGGCAATAGTGCTTTCTAACATCGGGTTGGTTTATACAAATATTAACGATTACGTAAACGCTCTCAAGTTCTACTCCGGCGCAAACGAAATTGCCGTTAAGCTTAATGATAAAGAATCGCTACTAGTCACTCACATTAATATCGGGCTCACTTACCGCCTTCTTAAAGATTACACAAATGCGCAGGAACAGCTCATGAAAGCGCTTAAGATAGCAAGAGAAAAGAAAGATAAGCTAAGGGAGTCTTTGGCTCTAATGGAGCTGGGCGATGTTCAGGCATCTCTGAACAGGAACGAAGCCGCTTATGAATACTACGAATCGAGCCTTGACCTGAAATACGAGCTTAACGACAGGAAAGGGATCGCGAACATTCTCGGAGTACTAGGAAGGCTGCAGCTTGGCGAAAATAAAACTGAAGAAGCCAAAAGGAATCTTCAGTCCTCGCTTGCCATTGCCGAGGAGCTGGGATTTAAGAAATCTTCATACGAAATCCACAGGCTGCTTTCTGAAATCTATGAGAAAGAAAAAAATCACGAGCTCGCCTTTAAGCATTATAAATCGGCGCATTCAAAAGAGCTGGAGTACCTGCATGAGGAGTCAGACTTAAAAGCGAAAAACCTCGCCATCCAGCACGAGGTGGAAGCCGCGCAGAAAGAAGCGGAAATTCAACGGCTGCGGAATGTGGAGCTTGCCAAAGCCATGGAAGACGTAAAGAAGCTGAATGAAAGCCTTAAAATATTAAACGATGAGAAGAATGAATTTATGGCTATTGCCGTTCACGATCTGAAGAACCCTCTCCAGAATATCCTTTCGACTGCGCGCGTGCTTAAAAATACAAGGGAACCCGATACAAAAACTATAACCGATTTTACGTCGAACATCATATTTCAAACCGACAGGATGTTCAACCTCATAAAAAAACTTCTTGATAACAACGCTATTGAGCAGGGGAACATCAAGATAAAGAAAACTACTTTCAAAGTAAGCGCTTTGTGCGGCGCAGTAATAGACCAGATGCGCGAAAATGCCGCCAAGAAAAATATCTATTTATATTTTGATGATAACAGTTCCGGCGCCGTTGTGCACACCGATCATGATATTCTGTTCCAGATAATGGAAAATCTTGTTTCAAACGCTTTGAAGTTTTCTCCGCATTTCAAAAATATATACGTGACCAGCTCTTCGGAAGAGAATAGGATCGTTCTTGAAGTAATAGACGAAGGGCCCGGTTTTTCCGAAGCCGACAGGGAAAAAGTTTTCTCTAAGTTTGCAAGGCTTAGCGCCAAACCAACGGGCGAAGAACACTCTACCGGGCTGGGGCTCTCTATTGTCAGAAAGCTTACTGAACTTATCAGCGGCTCGATACATTTTGAGAATAACAATACTGTTGGAGCAAAATTCACTCTCAAAATCCCTCAAATGGGCTGATACCCGCCACAGGCCCCCTTTTTTAATCACGATTTCACGTTATTACATCTTAAAAAGAGATTGCATAATATTGACGAAGCTTATAAGGGAGAGCCTTCTTAAAGCTCTGTAAAATATAAATTATAAAAGCCTTGAAGGTATTCAGAACCTTTTATTAAGCGTCAATTTTGATATGGAAAGTACTTTGACACTGTTGGAAGCCGGAATTAAGATCAGGCAAGAAAACCCTGCTGAAGCCCTCATCATTTTTAACAAAGCATACAGCCAGGCTAAGAAATCTTGCGATGAAAAGTACATCGCCGAGTCACTGTTCAATATGGGCATTGCTTATCTCAATCTTGCAAATTATGCTGAATCGCTGAAATATTTTTCGATGGCTCTTGAATGCAGCCACACGCAGGATAACCCTCGGTTGAAGGCGGAAGTTTTCAGAGGGTTCGCAACGCAGTATTTAAGAAGCTACAACTACAAAGATGCCTTTCGGTTCCTTTATAGATCTGAGCAGCTGAGCATTGAATCAAACCATCTTGAAAATCTCCATTCCGTTTATACTAGCTTCAGCTCGCTTTACAGCAAACTCAAGTTCTTCGATAAAGCTCTGGAGTATTCACTGGAATCAATGCTCCTTGCCGAGAAGCTCGGCGACCCCGATCTAATCCAATATTCAAAAATGTCCGTTGGAGCATGCTACTACAAAACGGGACAGTATGACAGGGCCGTAAAATTTCTGAACGAGGCTTTGACAGGCGGACATGAGTTTGCCGTAGCAAACGCGCTTCATTTCCTGGCTATTATCAAGTACGACAATAACCAGCTTAAGATGGCTCTTAACTATTCGATAAGACAGGTTGAGATCAGCAAGAAATTCAATTTTTACGAATACGAGGGCCTGGGGCTTGGAATGCTCGGCGATATTATGTTATCTGAGGGAAAATCTGAAGAAGCGCTTGATTATTACCGGGAAGGGATTGAAATACTGGAAGAAGTTGGCGAGAAGCATGTATATTTTTCTCTGCTCAGGAAACTTGCGGAAGGTTATGAGAAAACGGGTAATTCTCAGCTCGCGCTGAAACTCTACAAAAAAATCGATGAAGAACATGTTGAGCACCTGGAAAACCAATTAATGCTCCAGACAGAGCAGATAGATATCCACAGCGAAATTGAGAAGATCAAATCGGAAGCAGAAACGGAACGTCTGAACAATTTAACGCTTCACGAAGCCCTCGAAAAAGTTAAGAAGCTGAATCAAAAGCTCCATGACGCTAACAGGGAGAAAAACGATTTTATGTCGCTTGTGATTCACGATCTCAAGAATCCGCTCCAGAATATCCGCTCTACAATAAGGGTACTCGGCTCAATTACCGACACAAAAACGTCAAATGAATACGCGCAAAATGTACTGGCACAAACCGACAGGATGTTTAACCTGATATCAAGACTTCTTGATTACAGGGCTATCGATGACGGCAGGTTAAAAATAAAACAATCCAGGTTTAAGACGGGAGATATTTTCAAAGAGATAATGTGCAACTTAAATCCGCGCGCTCTTGAAAAGAACCTAAAGATGACTTTCCACAACGAATGCGGGGATAAAGAGCTTGAAACAGATTATATAATATTGTACCAGATTATGGAGAACCTGGTATCAAACGCCATTAAGTTCTCTCCAGTGAATAAGAATATAGCGCTGAAATCCTACATCACAGCCAGCGGCATAACCTTCGAAGTGGCGGACGAGGGGCCGGGGTTTACAAAGAGCGATATGAAAAAAGTATTCTCCAGCTTTGCGCGCCTTAGCGCACAGCCCACTGCTAACGAGAATTCTACAGGGCTTGGGCTGTCTATTACAAAAAAACTGAGCGAGCTTATCGGCGGGAAGATAGAACTTGAAAGCCGCGAAGGCAAGGGAGCGAAATTCTACTTTGCTCTAAAGACCGCCGCCTAGCCGGTCCAATTCCTCAGCTTTTTCAAGCAGCCAGTTCTTATTAATTATATCTTTAGTGTCGGCGATATCTTTCTTTAATCCCCCCGCTTCCATTAAGCTGGTCCGGCCCGTGCCGTTCGATCTTTTTATCAGCAGCCTGCTGAATTTTACGAAATTCATGAACTGCCTTTTATAGATCTCAGATACAATCTTGTTTTTTGAAAGAAAATGCGAGAAAGAATCTGCAAGCGATAGAGCCTGTTCGTATAACCCAAGCTCATATAACAGCTTCATAGTAAGGGTCTTCGCCTCGAACTTAAAGACGAAAAAGCTGTAATTGACTTTTGAAATTTGTTCCAGCGCCGCGGAATAACGTTTTCTTTCATAATTCAAAATAGCCCCGGTATAATTGAACATGTCGGCTCTCTGTTCAGGAATAAGATATTCATTATAATCTTTGATGAATAACTCAGCCCATTCGTACTTTTTAAGAACGACCGCCGTATAAAAGATATTCCTGAAAATATTTGCCTGCATAAAATTCCGACTGTTATCGGAGAATATTTTATGGTCAAGCATCATCTCATACACTTCCATGAGGCTGGAGTAATCAATCCCGACTCCGTATCTCATTAATGTAATGCAGCAGCTTTCAAGTATAAGGAACAGGTTATACCGCGCCTCACGCCTGAACCTGGGAAGATTAGCGGCAATTGCTTCTTTAAGAGCTTTATAATGTTTGATCTCAGCCCCGGGCCCGGCGCATTTATTCATGTAATAATAAATTTCCAGAATGTAATAATAATCGTAGCGCCGTTCCCTTAGGTATGACATTACTTTTTCAAGATCGGTGTTCTTCAGTATCAGATCGGCTAGGTTAAAATCATATTTCTCATTAAGCACTTCTTCATGCTCTGTTAGTTCCTGGGCTATGTTCAATATATTCATTAAAAAGAAATTAACCAGGTATTCTCCCGTTTTCAGCAGGTGCACGCCGGATTCATCCTGCCTGTCGCTAGAGATGAGATAGTTTACCTTAGCAGTCTCAAATTCATAACGGTTCAGAAAATAAACTTCATCTATGCTCCCGTCCTTATTCAACAGCGCATCAGCTTCCTTTAAATGCTTATTAAAAAGAGCGTCTGCCTTTCGCTCCCTAAGTTCTTCCATAAGAAATTTCTTTTCAGCTATAGGATCCTTCCGGAATCCCCGGTATGAAAGAAATTCCTCCGCCAGCGAAAGCAGGTCTGATGAGAGAATTCTCATCACGGTGTCGTTGTACTTTTTACCGGGATATATCCTGTGGAATAATTCTTCTTTCTCTAGTAACCGGGAATTAAAATCGGGCGGGAAACTTTCTTATCAGCTCGAATATCTTAATTACATTTTTATTGGTGTTATGAAACGGCGAATGTAAAAAGTCCCTGAACTGTCTGAGCTCTTCCTTAGAGAAAGTCTTGATTATATCTATGAATTTACTTTTTTGCATAAGTATAATATCCGGCCGTTAGTGAAACTCATTTATTTTTTGGATAAGCCAGTCTTTATGTACAATATTGACAGTCTTTCTGACATAGTGCTCTATATATGTTAGATCCGGTTTCTTCATGCCGGTTTTAAATTTAATTAAGTCCCCCGTATATTTAAGAAAATTCAGGTTGCGTTCCCTGAAATGCCCAGAAAGCGACCTGTTTTTAGATAAGAAATGCTTATAAGAATCCATCAAAGAAAACGCAGGTTCATAATATCCAAGTTCATAATATATCTTCAGCGCCCAGCTCTTCACATCCATCTTCAAAGCAAGCGATTCATGTTTCACTTTTGACAGGTCTCCCAGCGATTTCTGAAAATCTCCTCTGACAAATCCAAGCAGCGCCCGGCTGTAATAATGCATATTGTCTCTGAACTCAGGCTGCAGCTTTTCCAGATATTTATCCGCAAAATTCCCGGCCCATTCAGCCTTTTTCAAATTGATCGCGGCAATGAAAATATTCTTGAACCTCTGCACAGACATCGCTTCGGTGCCTGTTTTTACATATGCCTTTGAAGTCAGCATTAATTCATAAACATGGAAAATTTCATCTCTGTATTTTTCAACGTTATACTTCATCCTGTTCAAACAGCAGCTTTCCATATCGTTCAATATACTGTTTGTTTCGTAATGGCTCAGGTTCGGAAAATATGATTCGACCGAGTCTTTAAAATTATCATAATACGATTCGTTTTCTTCAACCATTAACGCTCTTAGCAGGTTATAGTAGATGCTTATAATAGGATAATGTTTGGGGCGGCCCAGTTTGATCTTTTCCATCAACGCTTCAAAATCAAAACTGTTCAGAAATTCATATACCAGGTTAAACTCAAATTTCGCGTTGAACGTCCGTTCGTTAATTATAATATCGTGAACATGCCTGGTTAATTCGATCAGCATGAAATAGATCAGGTTTTCCGCTCTCTCTAAAATGTTCCCGCTTATTAAATGCTGTTTCTCTTTTCTCAGGAAATAATCCACGTTTACAATTTCCAGTTCAAAATTCGCGAAATATCTTGTTCTTGCATCTTCAACCTGCCTGATCTGGCCCTCAATATTCTTAAAATTTCTTTGATACAGACTGTCAAGACCCCTGTCTCTCAGCTCCTGGAGAAGTATAAGAGACATGCCATACTTATCCTTTGCCGACCTCTTCAGCGTTAAAAACTCTTCTCCAAGCGAAAGCATGTCGGATGAAAGGATTCTCATTACTGTATCGTTATAATTTTTCCCGGGATAAAGCTTTTTGAACAGGTTTTCCTTTTCAAGCGAAGCTGAATCAAATTCTGGGGCGTATTTCCGGACTATATCAAACAGCTTGACTACGTTTTGATTTGCATTATGGAACGGCGAACGCAGGAAATCTCTGAACTGTTTTAGTTCTCCCTTCGAAAAAGTTTTAATAATATCTATGAATTTACTTTTAAGCATAATTTCAAAAGTCAGAGCGTAAAGTTATAACAAATTTGGCAATTAAAAAGACCAAAAACCCTTAAAAACATTGCTTTTTTTGATAAAATTTGCGAAACTGCCATATTTGAATCCGCAAAATAATATTACATTTCTGTTAAATATTCTTCACTCTGCGCCAATATAACATTGAGCATATATTTTGTTAACGGAAATTGCATTAAATGCGGATACACCCGCGTTTTTTAATTAAAAGTTACTTCCGGTCAGGACTTCTGAGCTAATTATTCTATTACTTCTTTCTAAAAATTTCTTTGCCCTCGCTGATTGTTTGCAATATCTTTGCAGACAATTTAAAAACAAAAGGATAATGATTATGGCGTCATTAGAAGTAAAAAACATGAGCGTGCCCGATGAAACAAGGTCGCTCCCGAAAACAAAAGGCGAGATTGTAAAAATAGGCGACCATACAATTATGCGCGCTGTATTCGAACCCGGCTGGAAATGGTCCGAATGCGTAAAACCTGCTGTTGGCACGCCAAGCTGCCAGGTTTATCACGTTATTTATGTCATCTCGGGTAAAATGACGGTCAGGATGAACGACGGCTCTGAAAAATCTTTCGGCCCCGGCGATGCGGCTGTTATCCCTCCGGGGCATGACTCGTGGGTAGTGGGGAACGAACCATGCGTATCCATCGATTTCACCGGCGGCGCAACTTACGGCAAAAAATAAATTCTAAGTTACCGTTATCGAGAACTAACGCAAAAACCAAATGGCAAGATCTAAAAGAAAACTTATAGATTGCAGAGATTTTCCGAATGAAATAGGATGCACGCTCTTAATATCAGGCGGCCCGAAAGAGGTATTGAACGCGGCTGTCAGGCATGCAGTCGAAGAACACGGGCACCAGGATACTGACGAACTCCGCAAGCAAATCAGGGCTTTAATGAGAGACGAACCAAGAATGTTTCCGTATAAACGAAATCGAAATTATTCTAAAACAATTAAAAACCGGAGCTAGACTCCGAAAGGGGAGAAATCAGAATGGCATCAAGCAGAGAACTGGCAAACAAATTTTACGAAATCCTCGATACGAAAAATTTTGGAGATCTTGAGAAAATAATTCATACAGACTATGTAAACCACACCATACCAATACCTGGCAAAGGGCCCGAATTAATGTCAGAAATCGTTAAGATGTTCGATTCGGCCTTCCCCGATCTTAAGATCACTGTGGAAGGCTCAATGGAACTGGCAAACAAAACGGCCGCATGGGGTTACTGGCAGGGATCACACATGGGGGAATTCAATGGGATTCCAAGAACCGGAAAACCCTTAAAGGTTAACTATATTGAGGTGTGGAGTGAAGAGGATGGCAAGCTCCGCGAAAACTGGGTACAAATGGACATGGTTGGAATGATGCAACAAATGGGCGTGATGCCTGCAAAATAAATTAAAACAAGAAAGGAGTTACAAAATGATATTGGTTAGAGATATATTTCATCTTAAGTTCGGTAAAGCAAAAGACGCTAAGGAGCTTATTAAAGAGGGTAATGAGATTATCAAAAAGTACGGCTTTGAAAAGAGCAGAGTATTGACGGATCTCGTGACAAGTAATTCATATACTATCATAAAAGAGAGCGAGTGGGATAGCCTTTCAGCATGGGAAAGCAGCATGAAACAGGCTCTGGGCGCCGATGAACGTTCTAAATGGTACCAGAAGTTTATCCCTGTTGTTGAAGCCGCCAGCAGAGAGATATTCAATATTGTTGAGGGTTAAGCCTCAATTGAAATAATCTCAAAGCGGGATTTTGAAATAGATTTCCAAAAATATTAATTTAATTAATCTAAGAAAGGAAGTACGAAATGATTTTAGTAAGAGATATTTTCAACCTCAAATTCGGACAGGCCAAAGACGCTAAAAACCTGCTTCAGGAAGGAAGAGAACTTAATAAGAAGTACGGCTTTGATAAAGGCCGCGCTTTAACTGACCTGACCGGAGATTCATACCGTCTCATTCTTGAGAGCGAATGGGAAAGCCTGGCTGCATGGGAAGGCGCCATGAAAAAAGGATTGGGAGACGCCGACTGGCAAAATTGGTACAAGAAACTCGTCCCGCTTGTTGAAACAGCCAGCAGGGAAATAATGAACATTGTAGCTTAGTTTAATTCTCTAACATTTTAATAAACCAAATCTAATGGAAAGATTTCTCGTTGAAACTAATCATGACCGCGAAGATTGCCTGCATGTGCTCGACCAGTTTGTAGCATACGGACACATTACAAACTTCGAATGGGGCTGCGAAAGCGGAATCTGCACCGGCTGGGCAATTCTGGAAGCTGAAAGCGAAGAACATGCCCTGATGTCTGTTCCGTCTTTGCTCAGAAACAAATCACGGGCTGTTAAATTGTCAAAATTTACGCCCGAACTTATTCAGCGCTTCCACGAGGAAAATAATTAACATAAAAATTCTAAACCAAAGGAGAATTAAATGTCTGACCAGACTAAAATAGACGAATTAAAAGCAAACCTTCGCGGAAAACTTGTCGCTAAGGGCGACGATTCATACGATGAATCGCGCAAAGTATATAACGGGATGATAAATAAACATCCTGCGCTTATAGCTTATTGCGCTGACGTTGCAGATGTAATTACGTGCGTAAATTTCGGGCGCGAAAATAAAATGCTCGTTGCGGTTCGCGGAGGCGGACATAACGGCGGCGGGCTCGGCATCTGCGACGACGGGCTTGTTATAGATCTTTCGCGTATCAAGTACACGCGCGTCGACCCGAAAAATAAAACAGTCCGCGCAGGCGGCGGCTGCGTGTGGGGAGACGTCGACCACGCAACTCATGCTTTCGGCATGGCTACCCCAAGCGGTATTATAGGCACAACCGGCGTCGGGGGCCTTACCTTAGGAGGAGGGATAGGCCACCTGACCCGCCATTGCGGGCTGGCTATCGATAACCTGCTTGAAGCCGATATAGTTCTTGCCGACGGCAGCTTCGTTACCGCCAGCGAAAAGGAGAATCCCGATCTGTTCTGGGCAATCCGCGGAGGAGGCGGTAACTTCGGTATCGTAACTTCATTCCTGTTCAGGCTGCATCCTATCAGCATGGTATACGGCGGGCCCATTTTATATGAGCTCGGCGAAACCAAAAAAGTCATGCAGTGGTACCGCGAGTTTATTCAGAAAGCCCCAAACGACCTGAACGGATTTTTCGCGTTCCTTACAGTTCCTCCCGGGCCGCCGTTCCCGGAACACCTGCACGGAAAAAAATTGTGCGGAATTGTATGGGCCTACACCGGCGATATGGATAAAGCAGATAAAGTATTCAAGCCAATTCGTGATTTTCTAAAACCCGCTCTTGATTTTGCGGGACCAATGCCGCACCCGGTTATACAGGGGATGTTTGACGCGCTCTTCGTTCCGGGAATGCAATGGTATTGGAGAGCGGATTTTGTGAATGAGATCAGCGATAAAGCAATTGACGCTCACATCAAATGCGCGGAAGCAATGCCGCCGGGATTTTCAACCATGCATTTGTATCCCATAAACGGCGCTGCCGCAAAAGTCGGGAAGAATGACACCCCATGGGCTTACAGGGATGCGGTATGGTCGCAGGTTATGGTTGGCGTCGACCCTGACCCTGCGAACAAAGACGTGATAACAAAGTGGACAAAAGAATACTTTGATGCATTGCATCCATTTTCGGCAGGCGGCGCGTACGTGAATTTCATGATGGATGAAGGCGAAGACAGGATCAAAGCCACTTACAAAGATAATTATGACCGCCTCAGCAAGATAAAAAAGAAATACGATCCGAATAATTTCTTCAGAGTGAACCAAAACATAAAACCGGCAGTATAAACGATATCATTTTCGTGCTACGACTCCATGTCGTGGCACGAATTATAAAATAGTTGTTGGCGATAACACCAACAACGGCGGAATCTGTAATCTAATAATCTTCAATCTTTTAATCTAAGTACTGCGGCCCCATGAACTCTTCCGCTGCGCAAATCATCAAGAGCTTTATTGGCATCTTCAAGTTTATATATCTGCACTTGAGTTTTGACAGGTACTTTGGGCGCAATGCTTAACAAACCTTCGCCGTCAGCCCTGGTTAAGTTTGCAACAGATTTTACCGAACGTTCTTCCCATAAAATATTATATTCAAATTCAGGAATATTGCTCATATGAATTCCGCCGCATACAACTACGCCGCCTTTATCTGTGGCTTTTAATGCTGTAGGGACCAGCGCGCCTACAGGCGCAAAAATTATTGAAGCATCAAGTTTTTCAGGAGGCATATCTTCGGAAGCGCCTGCCCATACTGCGCCAAGCGATTTAGCAAACTCCTGCGCTTCCGTATCCCCTGCTTTTGTAAACGCATAAACTTCTTTGCCCTCATGCACGGCAATTTGAATAATTATATGTGCCGCTCCGCCGAATCCGTAAATCCCCAGCCGCTTAAGATTATCCCCGCACATTTTGTAGGACCTAAAACCAATGAGTCCCGCGCACATAAGCGGCGCGGCTTCAGGCTCGCTGTAAATCAGCGGAACGCTGAAACAATAACGCTCATCGGCAACCGTGTATTCAGCATAACCGCCATCTATTGTATAACCGGTGAACTTAGCATTTTCGCATAAATTCTCCTTACCCGCCTTGCAGTATTTACATGTACCATCGGTATAACCGAGCCACGGAACCCCGACTCTTGCGCCAACATTAAATTTATTTGCATTCGCACCGCGCTTAACAACCTCGCCGATAATTTCGTGGCCGATAATTAGCGGAAGTTTCGGTTCTTTCAAATCACCGTCAACTATGTGCAAATCAGTACGGCACACGCCGCAGGCATGAACGCGAATCAATACCTGTCCGGCGTCCGGCGCAGGAACGGGAACTTCTTTTAATTCAAGCGGCTCCCCCGCTTTGGTGAATATCATTGCTTTCATAATACTCTAGTCCTGAGCGAAGACGAAGGACGAATGGCTTTCCATAATCATCCGATGACTCAGTCGTCATCGGATGATTTTTGTGCAAAGTTTATTTATCAATTACCACGACCTTTAGGTCGTGGGTAAAATCTCCCAAAGTCCCGGGCTTTAGCCCATAACGGTTAGCGGCTAAAGCCGACATAAAAACTTATTCCATCCACGACCTGAAGGTCGTGGCAATACCAGAATCCATTTCTATTTTTTTAAATCGTTTTCTTTCGTCTCCCAATATTGTCCTACTACCTCTCCCCCTGCGCCTTCGGCGCTTTCCCCCTCTCCACATGGAGAGGGGGCTAGGGGGTGAGGTATATTTAAATCAGATCTATATACGATTTTGCAACCAAATTCTTCTTCTCAATATTAAATACATTTTTAAGATATTTAATTTTCCCCGAAGCCTCTTTCAAATCCTTTGAACTATTGCACACAGCCTCAAACTCAATAAACTTCCCGAGTTTATTTACGGTATCCAGATGTATCCTTACATTTTGATATAAATACAATTCTCTTTTCTTCTTAACAACTCCTTTAACTCCAAGTGATTCTTTCAGAATCTTCTTTATCTCACTTTCTCCATCAAGCTTAATGATCTCATAATTACTTTCCTTCTCAGTTCCTTTGTCTACTCTGAAATAATATATCAGCTCGTATTTCTCATCGTTAACATTCCTTAACTTCATCCTGCCTTCATGCACATTATAATAAGTATCGGTCTGCATAAGTATTCCGCCATACTGCGCGCCAATTTCCCAGCAAACGCGTACCGCCGCGTTTAAATCTGAGCATTTTGATTTCAATTCAAGATTCTTCATATTCTTTTCATCTCGCCCCCTTCCCCTCTCCTCAAAGGAGAGGGGTGTTCGTTAGGACGGGGTGAGGATATTTAGTAATTAGTCATTTGTAATTAGTAATTATTTATCGAGCAGTTTACTTAACTCTTCTGCTGTTGTTACAGGAAGATGGCACGCATAATTCTCGCACACATAAGCCGTTGGCTTAGCGCTCTTATACATTGACCACGGTTTCAACAGTTCGGAATCAGTTTTTTCATCTACGTTGATTAATATTTTTCCCGGGATAAACCGGCTGAACACTTCCTTTAACATGTAATGAACTTCTTCAGATTTCTTATTGCCATTTATTACAATTTGCTTCGGCTTGTTTATGGCAAAATCCAGCGCGACCAGCATCTGCGGCATTGCGTAAGGCTGCGCTTCGATTTTAGCCGAGTACAAAAGAATAGAGTTGTACGCCAAATCATACCATTCCTTATAATTTGTAATAGAAGAAAGCCTCAGCAAATTCATTACTGCAATTGAGTTTCCCGTTGGTTCGGCGGAATCATAATCTTCTTTTGTTCTTACTAAAATACTTTTATCATTGCCTGATGTATCGAAGAAACCGCTTTCAAGCACATCATAAAAATCAGTTATCATTTTTTCAGTAAGTTCAGCAGCCTGCTCAAGATAAGTGAGTTCAAATGACGCTTCATACAGATCGATCAATCCCTGGACAAAGAACGCATAATCATCAAGGCTGGCTTCGAATCTCGCCTCGCCATCACGATACCTATGCATGAGCGCGCCGGTCAAGCTGTTAAGCATTTTTGTTAAAATAAAATCTGCGCATCTCTTAGCTGAACTCAAATACGATTCATCTCCCAACGCCTGGTAAGCTTTTGCGAATGCCGAAAGCATAAGGCCGTTCCATGAGGTAAGTATCTTATCGTCTCTGTGCGGCAGCGGACGCTTTTCACGCTCTTTGAAAAGTATCTTTGTTCCTTCTTCAATAATTTCGTTTATCTTATCTGTAGGAACTTCAAATTTATTTGCTGTCTCCGAAATTGAGCGCGCCTTATATAGAATATTCTTCTCTGTAAACACACTGTGCGGGTCAGAGCCAATCGGCGTATTGCCGCCATCCTCTATTCCGAACAAATAATTAAATATTTCCGCATTATCGCCAAGCAGATTTTTGATTTCATCAAATGTCCATACATAGAACGCGCCTTCCTGCTTTACATCAGGCTCTTCGGCTTTAATAACAGATTCCGCATCCTCGGCGGAATAAAATCCGCCTTCGGGATTAGCAAGCATCCGGTTCACATAGCTCAAAATATCTTTTGCAACTTCGCCAAAGTATTTATCTTTTGTGATTTGGAAAACTTCGATATATGATACTGCAAGCTGCGCCTGGTCATATAACATTTTTTCAAAATGCGGAACGCGCCAGAAGCGGTCAACAGAATATCTATGGAATCCCCCGCCGATATGATCGTACACTCCGCCCCGCGACATCTGCAAAAGCGTCCTGATTACCATCTTCAGCGATTCCTGGTCGTCAAACCTGCTGTACATCCGTAATAAAAAATTTAATCCAACAGGACGCGGGAACTTCGGATCCGAGCCGAATCCGCCATACTCTTCATCAAATCCATTCTTGAATTGCTGCGCGCCCTCAAGAAGCATTTCTTTAGTAAGCTCGCTCGCAGTTTTTTCATTTGATGAAACCTGCTTAATGTGCTCAATAATTTCCGTACCGGCTTTATTAATTTCATCGCGGCGTTTATGCCACGCGTCTTCAAGCTGGCGGATAAGGTCCTCGAAGCCGCCGAGTCCGTGATTAGCTCGCGGCGGGATATAAGTGCCGCCGTAAAACGGCTTGAGATCCGTGGTTAAGAACATGCTCATTGGCCAGCCGCCGGAGCCAGTCATTGATTGCAGCGCCGTCATATAGACCCTGTCAACGTCCGGGCGCTCTTCCCTATCGACCTTTATATTCACAAATATCCGGTTCATCTCTTTTGCGATGGCCTCGTTCTCAAACACTTCGCGCTCCATCACGTGGCACCAGTAGCAGGTTGAGTAACCTATCGAAAGAAATATCGGTTTATCTTCGCGTCTTGCTTCTTCGAACGCTTCTTCGCCCCACGCGTGCCAGTCCACAGGATTATACGCATGCTGCAGCAGGTACGGCGATTTCTCGTTAATTAATCTGTTCGCTTTTGACATTAAATGTTGGTTTAGATTAAAAATCAGTTGTATGAATTTGGAATAATAGCGCCCGTGCCTGTCCCACAGGATTATACGCCCGCCATAGGCGGGTAAACATGCTGCAGCAGGTACGGCGATTTCTCGTTAATTAATCTGCTAGGTTTTGACATTAAATATGATTTGAATTTGCAACAAATATAGTTTTTATAAAGAAAATATATGAAGCATAAATAAAACGTGTATAATCTATCAATGAGTCAGAATCCATCCATTCCCTATTATATAAATACTGCATAATGGATTATAAATAAAGTTTGATTAAGTTAGTAAATTCAACAATGATTTAACTAAAGGAGAGTTTTATGTTTAAAACCAACAAAGCATTCAGCGGGTTTTCGGTGAATGATATACCCAAAGCCAGGGCGTTTTACTCGGGGATACTTGATATGGACGTTACCGAAGAAAACGGCATGCTGCAATTAAAGATCGCAAATGGCTCAACTGTAATGGTATACCCTAAAGCTAATCATACCCCGGCCACATATACTGTTCTTAATTTTCCTGTCGATAACATCGACGAGGCCATAGACTTTTTAGTTTCACGCGGCGTACAATTCGAACACTATGAGTGGGAAGACGTAAAAACAGATGAAAAAGGAATAATGCGAGGCGTCGGCCCTTTAATTTCATGGTTTAAAGACCCTGCCGGGAATATACTATCGATTATTGAAATTCTTACATAGCGGGATTCCCGCTGGTGTTTACCCGCGCTATATACGATTAGGAATATCTATTATAATTGCCACGACCTTCAGGTCGTGGATAGATGATTTTTTTATTATGGCTTTAGCCGTTAATATAGGTTAGGGGCTAAAGCCCTGATCTTCTGGTCCTTTTTCCCACGACCTAAAGGTCGTGGCTACAAAAAAGATTTGAAATAAAAATCAAAACCAAGATTCCCGCCTGCCTGCACAGCAGGCAGGTTGAACGGGAATGATCCCGCAAGCGGGATTTCGCCGCGAGCGCGCTCACGGCTCAACACATGGAATGAATCATTAATCTCGTCTCCCCCTGCCTGCAGCAGGCAGGCCCATCGGGGGGAGATACAGAGGGGGGTTAACACAGGATCCCCGCTTCCGCGGGGATAAACTGCTTGGTACAAAAATTTCCCCTTGACAAAAAATAATCCCCGTTGTATTTTACCATTAGGTTAAATAACTAAATGGTTAAATACGAATTATGTCATCAAATCAGCTAAATATGACTTTCGCGGCGCTGGCCGACCCGACAAGGCGCGCGATACTTGCCCGACTGGCGTCAGGCGAAGCATCCGTAACCGAGCTTGCCCGGCCGTTTAAAATGAGCATGCCAGCTATCACCAAGCATCTTAAATCGCTTGAACACGCCGGGCTCATATCCCGCAGCCGCGAGGCGCAGTGGCGGCCCTGCAGGCTTGAAACTAAACCGCTTAAGGAAGTAGCCGACTGGATAGAACGTTACCGCGAAATGTGGGAACAGCGATTCGACCGGTTAGACGAATACTTAAAACAAATTCAATCAAGAAAGAAAAAAGGAAAATAAATGAGATCAAAAAAACTTTTCATTCTGTTTCTGCTTATAATTTCTCTGCTCAAAGTGTATGCCCAGCCTGACGCCAATACGAAAGTCAGCGCCGCATATATAGATACAATGATTCAGCATGAGAAGTTTTTCACAAAGCATGATACCGTTCACGCGCCGATAGGCGAGAAATGGTTCCGCTTTGTGCCGGGCTCATCAAACAGAATAATGATACTTGCCCCTCACACTACATCTCAAACAAGGGAAGGCAAGCGCAAAGCCGCTGATGCGGGCACCGGTTCATTAATAGAAGCGCTGAATATGCTAAGAGACGTTCCAGTATTTTATACCATATACATGAGCCCATCTGATCCGAATTATTATGACAACAACGAATATAAAGATTCGCTAAGTGAAGTGCTTAGCGCAGTAAAGCCTATGTTCGTAATAGATCTGCACGCTTCTGACCGCAGCCGTCCATATGACGTTGATCTTGGTACTATGCATGGCGCTTCGCTACTCGATGAGCCTGTCTGGCTGGACACCCTTACGAAGGAGCTTGAAAACTCGGGAATAAAAAATATTTCATCAAACTTCTTCAGCGCTGAAAAACAGGAGAGCGATACTAAATTTGTTTCCGGCCGCGGATATGCATGCCTTCAGCTTGAAATAAACGCCGATTTCCTTTCGCCTGACCAGGGCAAAAGCTACAGGAAAAAGACGCTGCATCTTTTGGAAGCGCTTGTCCGGTTTATAGATGATATCAACAGGTAATTCAAAATTAATCAATTAAAAATATATTTAACCAAAGGAGAACTAAAATGGCAGAAAAAAGAAATGACTCAAACACACTTACAGCCAAAAAAGAGATAACTATCACCCGCATCATAGATGCGCCGCGCGAGCTTGTATTCAGGGCATGGACCGATCCGGAAATGATGTCAAAATGGTGGGGGCCAAAACCATTCACAGCGCCGACTATCAAAATGGACCTGCGCGTTGGCGGAAAGTATCTTTTTTGTATGCGCACGCCCGAAGGAAAAGATTACTGGACCGCCGGCGTTTATAATGAAATAACCCCGCCAGAACGATTAGTTTACACCGATAACTTTGCTGACGAACACGGCAATATAATTCCCGCGTCTGCTTACGGCTTTGACGGCGAATGGCCCGATGTTTCGATAGTAACTGTGGCCTTTGAAAAGATTGACGGGAACAAAACTAAAATGACCTTGAAGCATGAAGGACTGCCTTCTGGCGAACACGGCGAGATGGCTAAAGCAGGATGGACTTCTTCGCTTGAGAAGCTTGAAGAAAGCCTTGCAGAACTGATGAAATAAAAAGTGTATATGCATAAAGCCGGCGGACCTGCCTGCAGCCATGCCATAGGCAGGTAAACAGGCAGGCAAGTGGTGCGCAGGGTGGGGCAATTTAAACTAATAAAAAGAAAAGGGGTATAAATTGAGAAAAATAATTTTTCAAATGCTCATATCGCTTGACGGCTATTATGAGGGGCCTAATCATGAAATTGACTGGCATAACGTTGACGCAGAATTTAATGATTACGCAATAGAGTTTCTGAATTCAGTCGACCTGCTTTTATTCGGGCGAGTGACTTATGAACTAATGGCAGGTTATTGGCCTACTGAAATGGCGGTAACAAACGACCCTGTTGTTGCCGGAAAGATGAACAAATTATCAAAAATTGTTATTTCAAAAACACTGGATAAAGCTGAATGGAACAATACAAAACTCATAAAAGAAAATATTACCGAGAAAATCGAAAAGCTGAAAAAACAGCAAGGAAAAGATATAGCAATATTTGGCAGCTCTGATTTAGCGTTGGCGCTGATTGAGGAAAATTTAATAGATGAATTTCATCTTTTGGTGAACCCGGTAATAATAGGAAGCGGCAAGACTTTATTTAAAGGAATTAAGGGTAAACTCATGCTGAAGCTCATAGATACAAAGACATTTAAATCCGGAAATGTCATGCTGTGCTATACTACAAAATAAAACATTTTATAGATTGTTGGTAATAAGACCAAAAAAGGCTGAAATTTATAAAGCTATAGCTTCTTTATTGTACCTGTTCCTGTACTCTATTGGTGAGAGTCCCGTAAATCTTCTGAAAATATTCCTGAAAGCCTTGGTATCTGAGTAACCCACTTCGTCCATAACCTCGGCGATATTCTTTCTGCTGGTTTCAAGATCTTTTTTGGCGGCTTCAATTTTTACTCTCTGGGTATATTCCGAGACCGTGTTACCCGTGGCTTTTTTGAACCTGCGCTCAAGGCTTCTTCTGCCCACGGCTACCATGGCTGAAAGCTGGTCAATGGTAATTTTACCCTGGAAATTATCTTCAATAATTTCCTGCGCTCTTTTAACAGATTCGTCCTTGTGATTAGTTTGTCCTTTAAATATCATGAACAATGATTGCCGGTTACGGTCCAGTTCTATCTCGTAAATTTTTGAGCACATGATAGCCATCTCGCGGCCCGCGTATTTTTCTATAAGATAGATGAGCAGGTTCCACATTGAGTTAGCGCCGCCGCTGGAATATATTCCGTGTTCGTCGGTTATAATTTTTTCTGAAACTAAGTTCACGTCGGGGAACATCTTCCTGAAATCATTTGCGCCAAGCCAGTGCGTTGAACAGGATTTCCCCTTTAACAATCCGGTTGATGCAAGTATAAATGAACCGACGCAAAGACTGGCAAGCTCAGCGCCGTTCTTATATTGCTTTATCATCCACGGAACAAAATCTTTGTTTATTTCTATTACTTCATTCATGTTGCCGTTCACCGCAGGAATAATTATAAGATCGGTCTTATCGGCTTCATCAATTGTTAAATGAGGCTCAACGGTAAACAGCCCGTCATAAACCTGCGGCTTTTTAGTGAGCCCGACAAGTTTTATATCAAACAACGGAGGCTTGCCCATGCTTACGAGCAAATCATTGGCTTTGCTGAAAGCGACAAACGAACCTTCAATGCAGCTAAGCGCTACAGGGCCATTTGGCACGAGTATAGAAATGTGTTTCATAGTGATAGGTATTTAATGAAAACTAATAAAATGAATTTTTTCTTTGTTTGAATCTTGCTCCATTAAAAAATGATTTATTATATAAATCTCATAACAAAATTATGTCAATATTTTGACGTAATCAACCCCTTAGATTGCCGTTTTCACACCCCTTAAATATCAAATTGCGACATTATATTTGTAGCAACAAAAACAAATTAACCAAAAGGAGCGAAAAATCATGCAATACGCAATAGAAAACACTCAAACTTCAAAAACTCAGAGAGTTAGCGGTTCGAGAAAGAGAATCTGGACAGGAAGAATCATGAGCGGATTTATAATGTTATTTATGTTATTCGACTGCGTCACACATTTTATAAGAACCGAACAGGTTCGTCAGGCATTTGCGCAGCTGGGAATTCCCATTGAGCTTTCCGTTGTAATCGCGGCGATCCAATTAGTCTGTCTTATTCTCTATGTAATTCCAAAGACGTCGGTTCTTGGCGCGGTACTTTTTACAGGATATCTTGGCGGCGCAGTTTGGTCGCTGTTACTTATCGGCCAGCCTGTTTTCAGCCATGTGCTGTTTCCGGTGTATTTCGGAATTATACTTTGGGGTGGAATTTACCTTCGTGATGATTCGCTGCGCAGGGTATTTCCATTAAGAAGAGAAGAATCTATTTTTTAATTAACTTTCATTTAATAAATTAAAAAAACTATCATGACACAGATCACAGGTTACATCGGTTTCGGAGGCAAGTGCCGCGAAGCAATGACATTCTACAAAGAATGTTTCGGAGGGGAATTAACTCTGCAGACAATTGGCGAATCTCCTATGGCGGACCAAATGTCCGCCGATAAGAAAAAAGAAATTCTTCATTCAACGCTAAAAAGCGGCGGCATAGTTTTACTGGGTTCTGATATGGCGGCCCAATCAATATTAGTTAAGGGGAACAATGTTTCGTTATTAGTAAATTGCAGCAGCGATGAAGAGATAAACAGGTTCTTCGATAAGCTATCGATAGACGGTACAGTTAGCGACCCGGTAAGCGTTAAATTCTGGGGCGGAACATTTGGCGCGCTTACGGATAAATACGGCATCAACTGGCTGCTTAGCTATGACAAAAATGCAGGGTATTAGTTATATTACTGCCCTGTATTTTATTTACAGGGCTCCTTACAGTTTTAAATGAAATTTAAAATAAATTATTAATCAAAGAAAGAAAGGAAATATAGCAATGCAGAAGATAACTCCGTTCCTCTGGTTTGATAAAAACGCCGAAGAAGCCGTGAACTTTTACACTTCAATATTTAAAAATTCTAAAGTCGGCGCTATATCCAGATACAACGAAGAAGCGGCAAAGGCTGCAGGTATGAAGGCCGGCGACGTGCTGGTCGCAACATTTGAAGTTGAAGGCCAGAAGTTCACAGCTCTAAACGGAGGCCCAATTTTTAAATTCACAGAAGCGGTTTCATTCTCAGTCGAATGCAAGGACCAGGAAGAGGTTGACTATTTCTGGGAGAAGCTTACATCGGGCGGCGGGCAGGAATCAATGTGCGGCTGGCTTAAAGATAAATTCGGTTTATCATGGCAGATCGTTCCGAAAGAAATGGGCGAACTCATCGGAGGAAAGGATCCTGCAGGCTCCGGAAGGGCAATGCATGCAATGCTTCAAATGAAGAAACTGGATATTCAGAAACTAAGAGATGCTTATAACGGCAAATAAATAATTAAAATTCTAATTTAGGAATTAAGAAAATGAGAAAACTAAAATTGCAGGTACAAATCTCGGTTGATGGTTTTGTTGGCAGGCCAAATGGCGATCTGGACTTTATGACATGGAGCTGGGATGACAAGATAAAAGATTGTGTAAACGAATTAACTGATTCGTGCGATACAATTTTACTTGGGAGAAAAATGACCGATGGTTTTGTATCCCACTGGACAAAAGCAGCAGCTGACCCCGCCGACCAGGCTTTTCCGTTTGCAAAAAAGATGGTTGATTTTCCGAAAGTGGTTTTTACTAAAACGATCAATAAGTCAAAATGGGCTAACACTGAAGTAGCAAACGGAGACCTGACTAAAGAAGTATACGTGCTGAAAAAACGCAGCGGAAAAGATATCATAGTTTATGGAGGGGCCGGGTTTGTTTCTTCGCTTGTTAGCGCGGGACTAATAGACGAATATAATCTGTTTGTAAACCCGGCGGCGATTGGCATTGGTTTATCAATTTTCAATAAAGTCAACGGTAAACTGGATCTTCAGCTTGTTGGTACCGTTCAGTTTGATTGCGGTATAACGTTGATGAAATATGTTCCCAAAAAATAAACATAAATAAAATTCATAAAACAAATCATGCCTGAAAAAAAACAACCAAGTAAAGAGTACCTGGAAAAATTGGCGCTGTACGAAAAACTGGTAGCAACTAACCCAAAGGTAGAACGCAAGGGCGACACTATGCCTTATACTTCGCATAACGGCAACATGTTTACGCTGTTTGATAAGTCCGCGATACTTGCAATCAGGCTTCCTGAAGATGAACGGGAAAACTTTATAAAGAAGTACAAAGCCAAGCTGCATGAAACATACGGAACAGTTATGAAAGAATATATTGCGGCGCCCGATAGCCTTCTGGGTAAAACAAAAGAACTGAAGAAGTATTTTGATATCAGCTGGAAATATGTTCAGGGCCTCAAGCCCAAAGCTACGACAAAGAAAAAGAAATAGATCTGATATTAATTGTGTCCGCCGCCCCAGCCGTAGATCAACTCAATTTCTGCAACAAGCTAATTAGGACTCACTGCCGTTTATCATGTTTAATATTTTTTTTGATTTATATATTTGTAATACAGGAGATACTCATGATAAATAAGAAAGAGTTGAAACAACAGTACAAGGAATCCCCGCCTTCGATGGGAATATACTGCATAAAAAACCTTACGAGCGGAAAAGTCTTTATCGGAAAAAGCTCGGACCTTCGCGGAAAGCTTAACAGCATTAGATTCCAGCTTAACCATGGCTCGTTTATAAACAGCGAGCTTCAGAAAGATTACAACAACTCAGGCGAAAACGATTTCTCGTTTGAAGTTATCGATACGCTTGAAACAAAAGACGACCCTGCTTATGATTACTCAAGAGACTTAAGGATTCTTGAACAGCTGTGGTTTGAAAAGCTTCAACCATATGATGAGACGGGATACCACAAAAGAAAATAAATAGGTTTTGATACCTCTAAAATGGAACTCTGGGATATACTTGATGAAAACGGAAATCCAACAGGCAGGCTTATTGAGCGCGGCAAACCAATGCTGCAGAATGAGTTCCATCTTGTTGTGCATATATGGATAGTTAGTCGTGATAATACGTTCTTGATTGCAAAGCGAGCTGAAACTAAGCCTTTTGGAGGCATGTGGGAAACAACCGGCGGCTCAGCAATAGCAGGCGAGACCAGCCTCCGGGCCGCTGTGCGTGAAACAAAAGAAGAGCTTGGAATTGATCTGAACGCTGATGGCTGCAAATTCATCACCCGCATCAAAAGACAGCATAGTGACTTTCCAGATTTTGTAGATGCATGGCTTTGCAAATATGATAGTGAACTTTCCACTTTACATTCGGATCCTTCGGAAGTAAGTGAAACAAGGTGGGCAGAAAAAGAAGAAATAAAAAACATGATAAATAATGGAACGTTCATGAACGTGTTTCCATATTTTGAATCTCTTATTCGGAAAATCTGAATGAGTACAGCTAATCTCTCGTCATTTTTGAAATTTGCTTTTTTATCTTCCTTACCATCCCGGGGCCCTCGTAAACAAAGCCTGTATAAACCTGTACCAGCGCGGCGCCCAGATCCATTTTTTCCTTTACATCGTCTGCGGTAAACACTCCGCCGCACGCTATTATAGCAAGTTTATCCCCTGCTTTTTCTTTAATATATTTAATTACATGATTTGAAATTCCCTCAAGAGGTTTACCGCTCAGGCCGCCCTGCTCGTAAGTTCCTGCGGGCAAAGTCTCACGCGAAATAGTTGTATTGGTTGCAATGATACCCGTGAGATTGTTATCGATCGAAACCTGTATTATATCGTCCAGTTCGGGCGCGGTTAAGTCGGGCGCTATCTTCAGAAAAATATCTTTTCGATCGCATGAATAGATTTCATCAAGTTCATCGTTCAGCTGCTGGAGCGAGTTCAGAATTTCGTTAAGATATTTTTTCTGCTGAAGCTGTCTGAGTCCTTCAGTGTTTGGCGAGCTAACGTTGATGGTAAAATAATCGGCATACTCATATAGTTTTTGAAACGAGAATTTATAATCCTGGTAAGCGTCATCAAGCTCAGTGCGCTTGTTCTTACCTATATTAACTCCGATAATGAAATCAGGCGAAACTTTTTCTTTAAGCCGTTTTAAGTTGATTTCAAATTCATCGGCGCCGCAGTTGTTAAAGCCCAGCCTGTTAATAACAGCGCGGTATTCAGGCAGACGGAACATGCGCGGCTTAGGATTGCCTTCCTGCGGCAGCGGCGTTACGGTGCCCGCCTCTGCAAACCCGAAACCCAGCGCCTCCCAGCTCTTTAGCGCTGTGCAGTTTTTGTCCATCCCTGCTGCAAGCCCGATGGGATTCTTGAAAGTAAGATTCCCTACTTTGACCGCTAACTTGTCATTATCACGGCTGCAATAAATTGGTTTTAGAAGGGAGCTGAAGAGCGGTTTGGAAAGCGAACTCATAACCAGATTATGAATGTTCTCCGGGTCGAATTTGAAAAGAATAGGACGTACAAGAGATTTATAAAACATCTGCAGATATCCTACTCATATACATGTTTCCTGTTTCCGATTTTTAAAACTACAACGTTTTTTGATTCAACTGAAAAGATTACCCTGTAGTTTCCGACTCTGAGTTTTCTTAATCCTTTAAATTCTCCTTTTAATTGAGGATATACGAGAGGGTTGTCAGCAAGAAGTTTTTCAGTCTTATCTAATATTTTTCGAATCTCTTTTCCCGGAATGTCTTTTAGGTCTTTTCTTACAGAAGATTTATATGTAATATTAAACGCCAAGAGATTTTCGCAATTCTTTTGAGGTCACGACCTTATCAGATTTATCAGCAAGCCTTTTTGCAGCCTCATTCAAATCTCCAATCTCATCAAAATAATTTTCCAGCGCTTTGTTAACATGATATGAAGGGTTTTTCCTGGTTGCCTCAGAAAGTTTATAAATCTTTTTAATATTTCTTCCTTTAATGCTTATTTGATTTTTCAAAGCCATCTTTGCTTTAGATTTATACAAATATAGATAAAAATTAGTAATTGGACTATGCATAATATTCTGAGTTAGTTCCCAATATTATTGTATTGAACCCCTTCGTTATTTGAGATATTTTTATCAAATGAAAAATATTTATCTGGATAACGCAGCCACTTCTCCGCTTGACCCAAGAGTTAAGGAAGCAATGGAGCCGTACCTGAAAGAAAAATTCGGCAATGCCTCGTCTGTGCATCAGTTCGGGAGAGACGCCAAAGTGCTTTTGGAGGATGCGCGCGATGTGATTGCGGATTTCCTTGGCGCGCGGTCTTCGGAAATATATTTTACATCCGGCGGAACTGAGTCAAATAACTTTGCTATTAAGGGAATTGCCTTCAACCGGATTGGCAAGAAAAATCATATAGTCTCTTCAAAGATAGAGCACTCGGCTGTGTTAGACTCGCTTGAGTATCTTAAAACAAGATTCGGATTTGAAATTACTTATCTCAGCAATAATAAATACGGCGAGATAGATTTAAACGAATTATCAGATTCGATAAAAGAGAGCACTCTGCTTGTGTGCCTGATGCATTCGAACAATGAGCTGGGAATAATAAACGACATCCCCGGCGCTGCCAATATAACGCGCGCCAGGAATGTTTTGCTTCACAGCGATTCGGTTCAAAGCCTTGGCAAAACTAAATTCAACGTTAAGGAAATCGGAGCAGACACGGCCGCATTTTCAGCTCACAAGATATACGCGCCGAAGGGGATAGGCGCGCTGTATATTAAGAAAGATACTCCGGTAGATAAATTCATTCACGGGGGCAAGCAGGAGCGCGGCAGACGCGGAGGCACGGAAAATATTCCGGCCATAGCCGGATTCAAAAAGGCGATCGAGATTTTGAAATCTGAAATGGGATCAGACATAATCCATTATGCCAAACTTAGAAATAAATTCATCTCAGGAATTGTAAGCGAATTCGGCGACAGGATAATTATTAACTCATACGAGGAGATTTCATTTCCTGAAAAAGGTCTTAAAGGAAGCCCTGTTTCATCCACGGGCCACGATGCATCATTGCCCAACATAGTGAATATATCATTTGACAGGTCGAAAATTCGCATCGATCCTGAATCAATTTTAATTAAGCTTGATTTAAAAGGCATTGCAGTTTCATCCGGCTCTGCATGTACATCTGGCTCCGTTCAGCCCTCGCATGTGCTGAAAGCTATTGGATATGATGACGCTTCCGCTAAGTCATCGCTTAGAATTTCATTCGGCAGATTTAATACTGAGGGCGAGGTGGATAATTTGCTGGAAGGGCTAAAAGAAGCTTTGGATTAGTTTGTTGTTTTTACTTCCAGTTTATCTTCAGCATGTTCATCTGTGATTTTCTTCCTGAAGAATATTTTCCTGATCTGGTTTATTATTCCTCTCACAATTCCCGTGCTTAAATAAAATAACGAAAATGCAAACAGTCCATCGCCTTTAGTTACCGCAACAAGAACTATCACAAGAAAAATTATAATAAATTTCACTGGGTGTTTTTTGAGTTCGCGGCCGGATATTTTCGGAGTTGTATCATACTTGAACTTGCTTACCATTAAAGCAGGCAGAAGCAGCGCCAGTATATAAGCAAATACTATGCTTGTCTGGTAATTAAAATTCTTTTGATAGTAAAACAGGAAGAACGAGGAAACTGCAAGCGCGGCAAGCGGCGCGGGGACTCCGCTGAAATAGTTCTTATCGAAACCGACAAGCTGTGTGTTAAACCTTGCAAGCCGCAGAGCGGCGAATATCATCACCAGCGCCGCTATTGCTATGCCTGCGCCATCCAGCTGCCAGAAATAAG
This sequence comes from uncultured Ignavibacteria bacterium, assembly GCA_963816535.1. Classification (GTDB taxonomy): domain Bacteria; phylum Bacteroidota; class Ignavibacteria; order Tepidaquicellales; family OLB5; genus CAWFKW01. The sequence continues at coordinate 1,160,493 of CAWFKW010000003.1, forward strand.
TTTTGTAAAGAAGGAATGAAGGCGCGGCGCCGAAAGAAACAACATCGGCAAGCGAATCAAGCTCAACGCCGAACCTTGAGGATGTGCCTGTGAAGCGCGCAACAACGCCGTCGAAAGCGTCGAACAACCCTGCATAAATAATGAACAGCGCGGCCTGTTCAATAGCCCCTGTTGAAGCGTTCACAATTGAAAGGAATCCGCAGAACAGGTTCAGCACGGTAAATAAGCTTGGTATGAACGACATGCGGTTATTCAATCTACGCTATCGCCTCCGCTATTACAGTTTCGCCGCCTGTTACTTTCTGATTCACCGATACTTTTATTTTTGAATTTTCGGGCACAATAACGTCTACCCTTGAACCGAATTTTATCATTCCGAATTTCTCGCCAATAGTTACACTATCGCCGCTGCGAAGCTCGCACACAATCCTTCTTGCTACGTAGCCCGCAATCTGCTTAAATAACACCTTAAATTTCGGATTTGAAATGCCAATCAAAGTCCTTTCGTTTACCCCGGTTGAATTCGGCTTATAGGCGGCGACGTACCTTCCCCTGATATGATTAAAATAATCAACTTTCCCGGAAACCGGTATCCTGTTAACGTGAACGTTGAAGGGCGAAAGAAAAATCGCGACAAGCTTAGCCTTTGATTTCAGAAACTCCGTCTCCTCAATTTCTTCGATAAGCATAACTTTCCCGTCGCCGGGGGATACAATATCATTATCCTTAAGACCGTCGGGTAAATGGCGGATAGGGTCGCGGAAAAAATAAAGCGTGAATGAAATCAGCGCGACAGAAACTACAAGCAGCGCAAGCTTAACAGACGCAATCGGAACAAGTATAGCTATAATATCGATTGCCAGAGTAAAGGCAAGCGCTTTCATTACGACGCTGCGTCCGTATATTGTAAGCCTCAACAGTAAACTAACCTACTTGCCTATAATTCTTTGACGCACTTCTGCGTATGCTTCGTTCACGCCGCCAAGGTCAAAACGGAAACGGTCTTTATCAAGCTTCTTGTTGGTCTTTGAATCCCACAGCCTGCATGTGTCGGGAGTTATTTCGTCCCCAAGCATTATCTTTCCTTTCGAATCTTTGCCGAACTCAAGCTTAAAGTCAACCAGCTTCAGCCCTCTTTTCAGAAAGAACGGTTTGAGCTTCGAATTAATTTTTTCAGCCATTTCTTTCAGCGTCTTCATGTCTTTTTCAGTCGCAATTTTCATTGCCAGGGCATGCGAGTTATTTATGAGAGGATCGCCGAGCGAGTCGTCTTTATAGTAAAACTCTACGATAGGATTCTTTAACACCTGCGCTTCTTTAAGATTTGTTTTTTTTAGCAGGCTGCCTGCGGCAATGTTCCGGACGACAACTTCTATGGGGATGATCTTTAATCTTTTTATGATCATCTCGTTTGGCGAAATTGTTTCGACAAGATGAGTCTTAATTCCTGCCCTTTCAAGGTACCTGAAAATATAATCGGTAAGCCTGCAGTTGATTATGCCTTTGTTAAGAATGGTGCCTTTTTTCAAAGCGTTGAATGCGGTTGCATCATCCTTAAATTCCTGAAGCAGCAGCTGCGGGTAACCTCTTAAAGTGTAAAGTTTTTTTGCTTTTCCTTCGTATATTTGTTTAATCTTTATGTATTTGCTCATCTTTGGTGTTAGTTATTAGTTAATATTAATATCAAAATTACTCAATATGGCATCAAAATACAATCAAAATTGGAGATTTAACGCCTTACCTCTAACGTTATAAGTGTATTGTTTGAGTACACTCTTAGCGTTAAATTGATTCAATCATTATCGAAATTCCTGCAATTTAATGAAGAATATTTACATTTTCTTACTGATCATGTTCCTCTCCACGGCCTCTGCCTTTGCTCAAAGAAGCCTTCATCCCGGGTATGCCGTTTCAAGGGTTGATTTCTTCCTGACGCTGACCGACGGCACAGTTCTGGACTGCACAAAATTTATTCCCAGCGGTACGCCTCCGGCCGGCGGATGGCCATGCGTAGTTGTCGCTCACGGCTTCGGGCTCGACAAATATTCTGAAATGAGCGACGCACAGGGCCTCGCGCAGGATGGCCTCTACAGTATGGTTTACAGCATGCGGGGACAGGGAATTTCGACAGGACAATCAAATCTTATCAGTACTCTTGAGATGAACGACCTTATACAGGTTGTGCAATATGTAAGAGCGGACGCGAACACTAACGACAACAGGATCGCGGTTTACGGCGGCTCACAGGGCGGCATACTGCCCTTTATGGCAACATGCAACGGGCTGAATGTGAGAACAATTATCAGCGACCTTGCCTCGCCTGAGTTTGCATCAAGCTGGATAGAAAACGGATGCATAAAAATGTCGCTGCTCTGGTCGGTCAGCTACACGCCAAGCATTGTAAGATACAACAGCCAGGTGGCGCAGTATAAGAACTGGATATATTCAAAGAGCAAAGATAAATGGGATAGCCTTGCGCACTATATCCCAATAGGCAGAGATTTTCTAAACCAGGTTTCAAATTGCAGCGTGCCTATACTTATCGAGAATGCCTGGCAAGATAAGTTTTTCAATGTGCTTGGCCAGATCAAATCGGCTTATGTATTACCCTACAGCAATTACAGAATGTACTTCGGTGCGATGGACGGACACGGCTCAGACTACAGCCAGAGCGAACTGAATTTCCAGAGCCAGCTTTTAAGCGACTGGTTTGACTACTGGCTTTACGATATTCAGAATAACGTAATGAACGATAATAACAAGTTTGTTTATGGCTCAAGTCAGTTCCCTACAACGTCGCGTAATTTCTGGACATGGAACCATGCATCATCTTCTGTATGGCCGCCCGCCGAAGTACAGAGCACAAATCTGTACCTGTGGCCGGGCAACCAGCTTCTGCCTGTCCCGTATAACGGCTCTACTGCATCAGTTAGTTTTTTGAACGATGTTATCGATACCAGCGTGACGATGGAATACCTTGTTAATACAGAGTTTCACGGGCCTTTATTTGACGCCAAGTTTGCAAAACACCAGCTTGTTTTTGATACTCCTGCGCTACTGCAGGATTGCAAAATGGCGGGCAACGTAGTGGCGGAGCTTTATTATTCATCTACGGCCGACGTATTCTGCCAGTACAATTTCCAGGTTTGGGACGTGGCCCCGAACGGAACGGCAAAACTTGTAACAAGAGCTAACTATACCGACAGAGATTATTACGCCAACACGCTTAGCGAAAACAATTTTTATGGCGTATCTTATTCGCATGTATTTAAGCAGGGTGATAAGATCAGAGTAGTTGCGACAAACCTGGATAACCAGCCGCTATACGCCAACGGAACCGGCGGAGATACCGCCGATACTTTCTTAAGAACAAATCCGTTTGTGCTCCCGGTTCTGAACCGCGGAACTAACAGCATATATATAAACGGGGCGCATCAATCATATATACAGCTACCGCTTTCTAATTTTGTGATCGGTATCCGCAACATTTCAGCAGAAGTTCCCTCAACCTACAAGCTTGAACAGAATTATCCGAATCCGTTTAACCCAACTACTAAGATTAGATTCCAGATCCCAAAGAGGAACAGCATTACACTTTTGAAGATTTATGATATTCTCGGAAGAGAAGTTGCGACATTGGTGAACGAAATAAACTTGCCTGCAGGAACATATGAAGCTGACTGGAACGCATCTAATTATTCATCAGGGGTTTATTTTTATAAACTCATGACGGATAATTATGTTGAGACGAAAAAAATGGTCTTAGTTAAATAGTAAATAATAAATAAATTCAAAATTCGAATTTCTAAATACTAAACAAATCAGAGCATCGAATAACAAAAGAAAAAAATAGAGAACAAAACAAATAATAACCAACAAATAATAAACCTTAGAACAAGAAAAAAACTTGCCACAAAGACACTAAGTTGAGCGAAGCGGAAACCCGCCCCTGGAGGGTCACAAAGGAAAATATCATGCTTTTAAAATTATGATATTTGATTTTTCCTTTAATAATTCATTTTCCTGCTGTTTTTTAGAAATTTACCGTTCTTTTTCTGCCTTTTGCTTTCTGCCTTTTCACATTATATTTAACTAATTATTGCAAATACTTTAGTTTAAAGTATTTAAATTGTTGAAGGCGCCTTATGAGACACTTCTTTTTTTTCATCATAGCTCTTCTATTCATTTCAATTCCGCTTTCCGCGCAAAAGTCAAATAATGTTATTCCCAATCCTGTCCGAAACATTTTCATGCAGGGAAATAATATTAATACTGTTTTCGGGACTGACGGAATATTTAATTTGGACAAAGTAACTTACAATCAGTATGTTTCAGGTTTAATTTGGCCCGCGCAATCAACAAACCGCCTGACAATGGTTTTTGCTACAGGGCTTTGGATAGCGGCTAAGGTAGGACCACAAAGAGAACTTAGAACCGCATGTGCACAATATAACTCAATATATACTCCTGGAAACATTCCTGTTATTGGACAAGTCCCACCAACCTCAGTCTGTAATGATACAAGCTGGCGCGGATATCTTGTAAGTCTTAAGGATCCTTCGTTAGTGAATGGCGGGGTGCGTACAAAAACTGCAGGCGGGCATACTTATACAATTACTTATGATGCATGGTCAACATGGCCGGTAGACAAAGGCGCGCCTTATGTTGAAGTTAATGGTGTTCCGGGTTATCAGCCCGGATGGAACGGAGACAGACCGGGTATCGGGAACAGTACTGCAAGACCAGATGAATTATGTTTTATGGTTTATATGGACTATTCAAACTGTACTAATAATATTCACAATCATGAAATCGCGTTGCCCGGAGGTACTTTGCCAATGGGTGTTGAAATTCAGCAACTATCGTTCATGTTTAATTGCTATCCGTTGCAGGATATGTATTTCATTAAATGGAAGTTTATCAATAAAAGCAGTCTGGTTTGGGATAGCGCCTATATTACATTGGCGAATGACCCGGATCTAGGAGATGCCGTTGACGATAAATCGGGATGCGATACTACAAGGGATTTGGCATTCATTTATAATGCTGATAATTATGATTTGGATTATGGGGCCAATCCGCCGTCACTAGGCACAAGATTTTTACAAGGTCCAATAAAATTTACGGGTAACATTAATGATACCGCAATATTACCGTATGCAACTCTCATTGGATACAAAATAATCGGTATGACATCTCATATCAGAGTTTTTAATGTTAACGATCCCTGTAAAGCCGACCCTGATAATGCGATACAGGCTTACAATTTCATGCGAGGTACTAATGGATGCGGGATTCCTATTTATAACTGGTTTACAGGTCATTATACAAAATTCATGTATTCCGGCGATGCCTGTCATAGAACAGGCTGGTATGACAGTACTTTCGACGAAGTGCGTTACTACCAAAGCACAGGACCTATAACCATGAATTCAGGTGATACACAAACAATTGTAATGAGCTTTGTAATTGGCAGCGGGTCAAATAATTTTGAAAACGTATGCAACGTGCAAACGCTTTCCGATTCAGCAAAAAAATATTATTATAATGATTTCAATGTGTGCTTCCCGATAGGAATACAAAATATTTCATCTGAGGTTCCTAAATCATTTGCGTTATACCAGAATTATCCAAATCCGTTTAATCCGACAACAAAAATAAGATTCGATATACCACAGGTAGGTCAAAGGCATGCCTTTGACCTACAACTTAAAATATATGACGTTCTTGGCAGAGTTGTTGCAACGCTTGTGAATGAAAATCTTAATCCGGGAACGTACGAAGCTGATTGGGATGGCTCAAATTTCGCATCAGGAATATATTTTTACACGCTGAGCGCCGGTGAGTTTAATCTAACAAAGAAGCTGGTGTTGCTAAAATAATAAACCTGTAGGGGCGGACCTGTGTGTCCGCCCGAATGCTGATTAAACCGAGTTCCAAACTGCCCGCCATGCCGGATTGGGCACAGAGTTAAAAAAAGTAACAACCGTCAGACCGCTTAAAGCGGTCAGACGGATATTAATTAGATAATGAAAAAACTAATATTTCTATTATTCATTATTCATTGCTTGCCAGCCATCTTCTTGGAGGGTTCCTTATTCGCCGTAAACGCGCAGAAATTAATACCGGTGGACTATGATTTGAAGCAACTTGTCCCCGTGACAAATACTTTTGTGCAAACAAACAATATTAACACAGTGTTCCGCTCAGATGGAATCTTTAATTATGATAAAGTTAACTTTACGCTTACTGAAGCCGGCTTAGTGTGGCCTGCGTCATCGTCTACCAGAAAGACAATGGACTTCTCAACAGGTTTTTGGATAGGCGCAAAAGTCGGACCCCAAAGAGAGCTTAGAACAGCGGCATCATTTTACCAGTCACTTTTTTCACCCGGCAATATTCCGGTTCAGGGACAAGTCCCTCCAAGCTCGGTTTGCGACAATCCGGTATTTAAAGGATACCTTGTTAACCTGGCTGATTCGAACCTGGTTAACGGCGGCGTCATAAATAAAGTCGCAGGCGGACTCACATATTCCATTAGTTACGATGCCTGGTCAAGCTGGCCCGTGGATAAAGGTGCGCCTTATGTTGAAATAAACGGCGTCCCGGGCTACCAGCCGGGCTGGAATGCAGACAGGCCGGGAATCGGCGAGTCTGCTGCAAGGCCTGAAGAAATAACGTTTGCGGTCTTCATGGATTATACCAATTGCACAAACAATATTCACCCGGCCGAGCCATCACTCCCCGGAGGCACGCTTCCTATGGGAGCAGAGATTCAGCAGATATCATTTTCTTTCAGCGCCCCGCCTTTAAATGATTTGTATTTTATGAAGTGGAGAATTGTTAACAAAAGTTCCGCAGTGTGGGATAGCGCCTACTTATGTATCGCCGATGACGCTGATGTTGGTTTTGCTATGGACGACGCCGCAGGGTGCGATACTTTGAGGCAGACGGGGTTTTTGTACAATTCATTTCCTGAGGATTATGAATATGGAACAACTCCGCCTGCTATAGGATACCGCTTGCTCCAGGGACCATTGATCCATACGGGAAACCTCAGCGACACTGCGCACGTTCCCTGCATTAATTATCCCGGGTATAAGCTTATGGGCCTAACCGTTTATAATGTTCTTACCGGAACTACAGATCCCTGCAACAAGGATCCGGAAAATGCGGTCAGCGGATATGATTACATGAGAGGAAAAGACGGATGCGGCAGAACAATTATAAATTTCTCAACAGGCCAGCCCACAACTTATAAATACCCGGGGGATGCGGTAAACGAAACCGGATGGTACGACAGCGCCGCCAATGACAGGAAACAAATTCTGGGTGCGGGGCCAATAACTATGAACCCCGGGGACCTGCAGGTTATTGTTGCGGCAATTGTTATCGGCAGAAGCTCTTCAAACCGGCAGAGCATTGCGGCAATGTTATCCCTTTCTGATTCCGCTAAAAAATATTATGACCGGTGTTTCCTGGGGATCCCGCTTTCGGTTCAAAACATTTCGTCCGAAATTCCAAAATCTTTTGCGTTATACCAGAATTATCCAAATCCGTTTAACCCAACAACGAAAATAAAATTCAGCCTCCCTTCACCCGCCATAGGCGGGCAAGACCCGTCCAAAGGAGGAGCTTTAGAAACAAAGCTTGTAGTTTATAATGCACTTGGACAACAAGTTGCAACACTGGTGAATGAACGGTTAAATCCGGGGGCATACGAAACCGAGTGGGATGCAACCGCTTTTCCCAGCGGAGTTTATTTCTACAAACTTGAATCAGGTAATTTTTCCGAATCGAAAAAACTGGTTTTGATAAAATAAAAGAATCTAAATTAATCCAAATATGAATTTATTCAGGTTATTGTGTTTATCTTTAAGTGTATTGATATTTACTTTAATTGCGAACCCTTCAAACAGCCCGGCGCAATGGGTACATGCCTCTATCGGTGTCGCTGAAGGGCCTATACTATCATTTGCGGCAAAAGGGAACATTTTGTATGCCGGAACAGGGAATCTAAACGGTCTGTACATTTCGTCTAATTCCGGTTTGAGCTGGAGTCAAACGCCGTTAAATCATCAATGGGTATATTCCCTGGCAGTTAAGGGGAATAGTATTTTTGCCGGAAGCGGAGCGCTAAATGGACTATACCTGTCTACTGATAACGGCGTTAGCTGGAGCATTCTGCCATTAAATGAATTCATACATTCATTAGCTGTTAATGATAATTATGTCATAGCCGGAACAGGCAACGGGGTTTATTTATCTTCTAATAACGGAGCCGTTTGGACTCAGACTTCTTTCACTGACCGGACAATTCAAACAATGGCTGTAAATGGAAACGATATTTTTGCGGGAAGTGACGGAATATATTTGTCGGTAAATAACGGTAATAGCTGGGCGCATACTTCTTTGGATAATCAGCTTGTTTATTCAATTGCAGTAAACGGAAATGCCTTGTATTGCGGCGTCCAAAGCGGCGGCGTCTATAAATCCACAGATAATGGCGCAAATTGGTTGCAAACCTCTTTAAATAACATCGATGCTTTTTCTGTTGCTATTGAAGGGGAGAATATATTTGCAGCAACATATTGGCATGGGATTTATGTTTCCAATAACGCCGGCGCAACCTGGACACAACGAAACGAAAATCTATTCAGCGGCGCAGTAAGAGAGGTATACATATTTAACAGCTACATATTCGCAGGAACATCTGACAGCGGCGTTTACAGAAGGCAGCTTGGAGAATTAATAGGAATAAAACCAATTTCAAACGAGATCCCCCGCAAGTTTGTATTGTATCAGAATTATCCGAATCCGTTTAACCCGACAACGAAAATAAAGTTTGATGTTCCGGCAGACTTGAAACAGCAAACGGCAGACGTAAAACTTATTATCTATGATGTTCTTGGAAGAGTTGTTGCTGAGCTTGTAAATGAAAAGCTAAATCCGGGGACTTATGAAACCGAGTGGGATGCATCACAATTCGCATCGGGGATCTACTTTTATCAGTTAACAGTTAGCAGTGAACAGTTAACAGTTTACGCACAGACGAAGAAATTAGTTTTGATAAAGTAGCTGCTTCGCTTCTTTAGAACGCTTCAAAATTGATTTTTCTTCATACTCCTCTCCCCCGGGGAAAGGCGGATGCTTGCATAGAGCTTTACAAATTAGAATTAAATAGTTATTTTTATATAACTTTGAATTTCACTTTATCAATTTAAACTACTTTCTTATGCACATCTTACAAAAAAAACTTAACTTAACAGCGCTGGTTCTGGTAACCTTCGTCTCTTCTTTCGCGGGAACTCATAAAGGTTTTACGCCTAAAAGCATGGCCCCCGTTTCAAATGTTTTCCTGCAAACAAACAATATCAATACATGCATTCGATCTGATGGCATTTTTAATTTTGATAAGGTAACATTCACAGGCGTTACCGCCGGTTTTATCTGGCCGGCATCTTCCGTTACGAGATTGACCATGGATTATTCAACAGGTCTCTGGATAGGGGCGAAAGTCGGGAACACACGCGAACTAAGGACCGCCGTATCGCTTTACAATTCTACTTTTTCGCCGGGAAATATACCCGTTCAGGGGCAGGTACCGCCAAGTTCGGTTTGCAGCGACCCTTCATTTAAAGCATACCTTGTGAACCTTGTCGATCAGAACCTTGTCAATGGCGGCACAGTAAGTAAAATTGCAGGCGGGCACACTTACAATATTACATACGATTCATGGGCTAACTGGCCGGTAGATAAAGGAGCGCCTTATGTTGAGGTTAACGGCATAGCCGGTTACCAGCCGGGATGGAACGCCGACAGACCCGGAATTGGAGAAACTACTGCCCGTCCCGATGAAATTACTTTTTCAGTATATATGGATTATACAAATTGCACAAACAATATTCATTCTGCTGAAATATCGCTGCCCGGCGGAACATTGCCCATGGGCGCTGAGATAAGGCAAATTGCATTCTCATTTAATTTGTCCGGTTTAACTGACATGTACTTTATGAAATGGAGAATAATTAATAAGAGCTCCAATGTATGGGACAGCACATATATTTGTTTGGTTGACAACGGCGATATCGGCGACGGCTCTGATGATGCTGCCGGCTGTGATTCAACCAAAAATACCGGCTTCATGTATAACGCGGACAATTTTGATGGATTATACGGATCGGCCCCTCCGGCGCTTGGATACCGGATATTGCAGGGACCCCTGATCAACACCGGAAATCCCAATGATACTGCCCGGTTGCCATATGGAACATTTGTCGGATATAAGGTTCTGGGAATGACCGGTTACAATGTTTTTGTAAATTCAGGAACTACTTGTGTGACGGATCCGGATAATGCCGCTGCCGGTTATAATTTTATGCGGGGGCTTGACGGATGCGGAACTCCTTTGATCAATTTTTTGACCGGTCATGTGACCACTTATAAATACAATCATGGCAATTATTGCTCAGGCAACCGGGCTGGCTGGTACGATAGTACATCAGGAGATAAGCGTCAAATTCTAAGTTCCGGACCGTTTTCTATGAATCCCGGGGACCAGCAAATATTTGAATCGGCAATTTTTGTTTCAAGAGGCGGCGATAATGTTGCAAGCGTTTGTTCGCTTTTGTCGCAATCGGATTCTGTAAAACGTTATTACGATGAAAGCTTTTTTGGAACACCCCTGGCGGTACAGAATATTTCAACCGTCGTACCCACGTCTTTTGCGCTGTATCAGAATTATCCGAATCCGTTTAACCCAACAACGAAAATAAAATTCAGCCTCCCTTCACCCGCCATAGGCGGGCAAGACCCCTCCAAAGGAGGGGCTTTAGAAACAAAACTTGTGGTTTATGACGCGCTTGGCAGAGTTGCTGCAACGCTAGTGAATGAGCAGCTTAATGCGGGGACGTATGAAACAACCTGGAATGCATCACAATTTGCATCGGGAATATATTTTTATCAGTTAACAGTTAATAGCGAACAGTTAACAGTATATACGCAAACGAAGAAATTAGTATTAATAAAATAAAAAGATCAGACACGGATTTCACGGATTCGCACCGATTGCCTCCCCCTTCTCCCTCTGGGAGAGGGGAAGCGCACCGATGGTGCGCGGGGGGTGAGGCAATCACAAAGGCGCGAAAAAAACAAAACCAAGGTCCCCGCTTTCGCGGGGATGACAGATTAAGCCATTTCTAAGCGCCGAATAATCCATTTTAATTTATTACGGGGAAATTTATCTTTCAGAAATTTGAAAGCAATTTTTCCCCGATTTTATTGAATAACAACAGCTTAGAAGGTTCGGCGCCGGTCTCAAAAAAGACATATCTCGGCATTTTCTTTGTAGCGCTTTCCACATTAATGTATGAGATCCTTCTTACAAGAATCTTCAGCGTTACCATGGGCTATCACTTTGCGTTTATGGCGGTATCGCTGGCGCTTTTCGGGATGACTGTCGGCGCCATCATAGTTTATTTGTATCCCCGTAAATTCCCGCAGGATGATATTAAGCACGTACTGGCAAAACAGTCAATGTTATTCGCCATTACAATGATTGTTACCTTTTTAATTCATATTGCAATTCCTTTTATTCACGGGCTGAGCATAGTCGGGTTCCTGTTCACGGCATTCATTTACATTACGGCATGCATCCCGTTTATATTCAGCGGTATAGTGGTTTCGCTGGTCCTGACAAGATTTCCGGGGAACATAAATAAGCTCTACGCGGCCGATTTAATAGGCGCGGCGCTGGGTTGCATACTGGTAGTACAGGCGATAGATATTTCCGGCGGGCCCACGGCAGTATTTATCTGCGCGTTCTTTACTTCGCTGGGCTCGATTGCGTTTGCGCTTGACGACCATGACAGGAAAATAATAAGAGCAGTCTCGTTTTTTTCAGCGGCTATCATTCTGTTTTCGGTTATTAACACCATAACAATTATGAATCACAGCCCAATACTGCGCCTCTACTGGATACGCGGCGAATGGGAGCCAAAACCGCTTTATGAAAAATGGAATTCTTTCTCCCGTGTGAGCGTCGATGGCGATTCAACCAAGCTTGAAGTCCCGTTTGCATGGGGGCTTAGTAATACATATGACAGGAACAAGAAAGTCAGCGAGCTGATGCTGAATATCGACGCGCATTCAACAACCGTGCTTTCAAAATTTGACGGCGACTTTACGAAACTAAAACATCTTGAATATGACGTCGCCAATATTACGCAGTATATACGCAAAAAATCGGATGTGATGATAATCGGAAGCGGCGGGGGGCGCGATGTTCTGACCTCGCTTTATTTCGGGCAGAAAACCATACTCGGCATCGAAATAAACAAGGACATGATTTCGGCCATTAATAACGATTTCGGCGATTATACCGGTCATCTTGATAAATATCCGAATGTGACTTTTGTGGGCGATGAAGCAAGGAGCTACATACAAAGGCTTGACCGCAAGTTTGATATAATCCAGGTATCCGTTATAGATAACTGGTCCGCCACCTCTTCAGGCGCGTTTGTGCTCACCGAAAACGCATTATACACGCTTGAAACATGGAATCTGTTGTTCGAACATTTGAAACCGGATGGTATCATAACCGTAACAAGATTTTACCGCGCAAAGCCCTCTGAACTTTACAGGCTTACTGCAATTTGCGCTCAAACTCTTCTGGACGCGGGGATAAAAAACCCGAGGGAACATCTTATGCTCATTAAATGCGAACAGTGGGAAAGGATGAAAGAAGGCAGCGCTACGGGAACTATACTGCTTAGCAAAGCGCCGTTCACCAAAGAAGAACTTGGAACGCTGGATTCGGTTAGTAAAAAAATGGAGTTCCAGGAAGTGCTTACCCCCGGCAAGGCTACGGATACAGCGTTCGGATTAATAGCTACAGCCGGACCCGACAGGCTCAATTATATTAAGAATTTCCCGGTGGATATTATGCCGCCCACCGATGATAAGCCGTTCTTTTTCCACCTGCTTAAATTCCAGGACATTCTAAACAGGCAATTATGGCGCTCATGGGATATGGAGTTTAATGTGAAAGCAATTTTTATTCTGGCCACATTATTTATCACTATGATAATCCTCACCGCCGCATGCATTCTTGTTCCGCTTAAGATCACATCAAAGAAAATAAAACTAAAGGGCTCGGGGAATTACTTTGCATTTTTCGGGTTCATCGGGCTTGGATTCATGTTTGTGGAAATTTCCCAGATACAGCGTCTGAATATTTTCCTGGGGCACCCTACATACAGCATTGGCGCGGCCCTGTTCACATTGCTTCTCTCCAGCGGAATAGGCAGTTACCTGACCGGCAAACAGGATATCAATTCAGGCAGGAAGAATCTGATGAGGTTCTCTTTGCTCCTTTTAGCGCTTATCATATTTGGCGTGTTCACGCCAGGTATAATTGTCGCTTTCAGAGAGCAGGAAACCTGGATACGCGTCGCCATAGCATGCATAATTTTGTTCCCGCTTGGAATATTCATGGGTATGGCGTTCCCGGTAGGGATGTCGGCTGCGTCAAGAACCTCGCCTGAAATTACCCCATGGTTATGGGGCATAAACGGCGTCACTTCAGTTTGCGCGACGGTTATTAGCGTGATAATAGCAATGACCTGGGGGATATCAACGTCATACTGGACCGGATTCACGTGCTATTTAATAGCGTTTATTGCGTTCATAAGCGTAGTTAAGAAAGGCAAATCGGGTATGTTTAAAGCTTCGTAAGTCCGTCTGTACAACAAAAAAACTGAATCTCCATATGATTTTTTCAAGTTTTTGAATTTGTTTCAATCGATATTTATTTTTCCGCTCTAGTCTTTTACTCCCCTTCAAGAAAGAGAATGGGGTTGATCTTTATAATTCAGAATCCTTTGTTCCAATCTGTGAAAATCTTTGCGTTCCTGGCGGTTAAGTTTTTTCGAAGATTCGGGTTCGCGATGACGCAGGAATCAACAAGCTGCATAAAAAAAGCGTCCCGAATGACCGGGACGCTTTTAATTTCTAACTCAGAAATCATATAACTTTATTTTTTCTTGGTATCCTTCTTTGTATCTTCCTTCTTGGGAGGAGGCGGAGGAGGAGGAATAAAATCTGACTTTTTCTTGCACCACTGAGGTATTGTAGCATCAGAACATCTGAACAGCTGTTTTATACCCGAAACCTGCATGATATAATGCGTTGGCGAAACCGCCTCTTTGTAAAAATTAATGGTCAAAGGCTGAGTGCCGTTGACGGTTATTGTATATATGGGAGGCGGAAATGTTGTCATTGTTGTATCTTTAAAATCCTCGGCATTCATATTTCCGAGCATATTAACAAACGCATCCACATAAGCGTGCTGGACAGAATCGGCGCCAATTGACCAGTGCGCCAGCGAATCCTGCTTCAGCTCAAAATCAACTTTATTTGAATCGGTAGATTTGAACTGAACTGATTTTATGCCCGCCGTTGTTACACCAGTAATGTATTTATACCTGTACTGTGTAAGCGGTTTTGTAAAATTAGACGCAACCAGGTTTGACGCCAGAAGCACTTTGTTATCGCCCGGTTTCTTAATGTAAGAATTCTCCTGGCTGACCGCCATCTTGCCTAACTCGAAGCTTCCAAGCTCTTTGCCTTCCTGGAAAACAGTCACAACCGTATGGTTAACGCTGTCAAGAAACGTAGAGAACTTCTCCTGCTTGTCCGACGCAACGCCTTCGATCTGAAAGTTTTTGAGGTTTGAAAGCATTTGGTAAACAGCCCCTGTATCAGCGGGATAATTTACCGGTTTAGTTATCATCCACTGGTTATTAACTTTTTCGAATGTAACCGAGTCGCCTGCTCTGAACAGCTCGATCTTTTCGATCTTGGTGGAATCGGCCTTAAACAGTTTTGCATCCAGCTTATCGCTTTGGATAGTATCAGAACTCCTGAAAAATAACAGGTAAATTCCAAGCAGGACTACAAAGACGCCTAACAAAATTTTTGTGTTCTTATTCATATTTTAAAATAATACCGCTATTTTAAATTTAATAATTTTTAATAATTATGAACGGCTGGCTTTTCTTTTTCTCCATCTGAATACGCCAAACAGGAGAACTAAAATCGGAGGTCCGGCAAGCAAGCCATATTTAACAATTTTTCTTGTGCTGTCTTCGACTGATTTCAGCGGCTTAGGCGTCGCATCTTTCTGCCTGATTTCCGAAAGCCCTGCGTCATCGGTCATATAATCTATCATGCTTGAAAAGAAGGCAAGATTTTCGTCCGGGCCCCTGAATTCGTCAAGAATAAAATCTTCATTGCCGATTGCTATGATCTTAGTATCGGGGCTGGTCTCCTTGATAGAAGTCGGCGCCGGCGCGGAACCCGAAGCGGTATCTGAAGGAATCACCTTTCCCTTATAAAAGCTGTTAAACTTGCCTGTATATAACACTGCTACCGGAAGATTCGATGCTCTGAACATTGAATCAGGCAGCATTCTCCCGGTGGTCTGTATCACCGCAATATCATTTGCCGTGCCGGTTTTTCCCGAGGTTGTAAGCAGCGGTTCGACCTTAATTCCTTTAGCGCCCGCTATGGATGTATCAAGGCTTGAAGTAAGCCCAAGATACATTTGCCCGATGCCTGAAAAAGCGGGGATGTTCTGGTTGATGTTTATAATTTTTGGGTAATACGGGAACGGCATCTGCGTATAGAACTGCATGCCGCCCTGGTTTACAGGAACATTCACATAAGCGCACTCTTTATCGCTTATGATGTTGTTCATGAACTTAATTCCATAGCTCTCAAACATATCTTCGATGCCCATATTGCCAACCTGGGCAAACTGAAATTGCTGCTGGGACGAAATGTTAACTTTATTTGCAAGGAATATAACCCGTCCGCCGCCCATTATATACTGGTCTATCGCAAATTTCACAGTTTCGGGAATTGTGGGCGCCGGCTGCTGCTGCCTCATCCCCTGCTGCTGCTGCGCTTCTCTTGGGGCGAATACTACGAGCGTTGAAATATCGTTAGGTATCGGCGCATTTTTTGAAGCGTCAACCGGGGTTATATTATAATACTTCTGGAGGTACTGGCTGACTTTGCCGATCTTATCCGTACCGGGCATTCCCGGCCCGCTGAGCACGCCGACTTTCTTAAGCTGCTTATCCGCAAGCCGCTTAATCACGCCTGTGATCTCATACTCAAGGTTTGGGATGTTGCCAAGGAACGGCAGCGTTTCCTGTTTTCCGCCGTATAGGAAAACAATACCCATATAAGCTTTCATCGCTTCGGCCTTGTCGTTATTGTATGTCTGCACCTGAACCGGCTGTATGCCGTATTTCTGCGCGTCCTTTTCAAGCTCTGTTTCATCCGAAGGGCTTACGATCTCATACGATAAGTTGCCGTTCGAATAGTTTCGGTAATCATCAAGCGTTTCTTTCAGGTACCTGCGCGTGTTATTATACGGAGCCGGAAGGTTATCGGTAAAATATGCCTTAACAACCATCTTATCGTCAAGCGAGCCTACGATATCTTTGCTTGCTTTTGACAGCGTATATATTTTATTTCCGGTCAGGTCTAGCCTGTAGAACAGCTTTACCGATATAATATTGATTATGATAAGAATACCCAGGATAAGAGCGGTTTTGACCAGCGCCTGCTGCCGTTTTGATTCGGTCTTTTTCTTCCTTTTTTCAAGGCGCTCGTCCTGTCCGGATTCCTGCTCAGTTTCCTGCTCTTCGCTGTTTTCGTTGTTTTCTATCTCGTCAGCCATTTATAAATCTTTAATTATATTTTTTTAATACTTGTTATTTAATAAGAAACCAAATCACCACTTCCTGCTTTCGATGGAAGTTTTGGTCAGGAACACAGTCAGAAATATAAGCGAGAAATAATAGAACAGGTCTCTGGTATCTATAACTCCTCTTGAAATGTTTGAATAGTGATAATCAGCGCTGAGGAATTCGACCGTAGAAACAAGGCCCGGCGAGATCTGCTGTAAAACCTTGCCCATCATGAATAAGGCAAATACAGCAACGAAGCTGATAATAAAAGCTATCACCTGGTTTTCAGTGAGCGATGAAGCAAATATTCCGACGCCGATATATATAGCGCCCATAAGAATAAGCCCCAGGTACCCGCCGATGAGCGCGCCTTTATCGGTTTCGCCCATAAACAAAACGGCCGCAACGTAAAATAACGTGGGGAGAAGAGTTACTACCATCAGAACAAAAGCCGAAAGGAACTTGCCGATTACAAGCTCATACTCTTTTACAGGCTTTGTAAGAAGCAGTTCTATAGTCCCCTGTTTTTTCTCTTCAGAAAAGCTCCTCATCGTAATAGCGGGTATGAAGAAAAGGAACACAAACGGGACCATATCAAACATACCCCTCAGCGTCGCCATGTTGTTGCTGAAGAGCGAGGAGGTGAAGAAGTAACCCACGATAGCCAGGAAAACGATAATAACTATATAAGCTATCGGGGAGTTAAAATACGACTTCAGTTCCTTTGAATAAATAGTCTTAATATTAGAGGGCAAAAACCTGTATCCCCCGTAACATATTAATCCCGCTACAACAATGAAAATAATGCTGCTTAACATTGTAAATTCAGTTTAAATTTGCCGGGAAGCCGGGCGCTTCCAGCGGCTTTAATATTATTTTTAAAATTTTTGTTTGCAGAGTTTGACAATAAAGTCCGCCCAACGGGAGATTTAATCATGAGAATAAACTACCTTGTTAAATCCCTGAAAACATCTTCGAGCGAAGACTGTTTAGCCTGCATAGAAAGCAAGGTTGCCTTCTGTTCAACTACTTTATTTGAAACCACGGAACGAAGGTCCGCGCCTTTTTCGCCATATATATTGAATATAAACGACTCGCCGGTGTCTTTCGAAAATTCAACCTTCTTTACTCCCCTGCATTCTTTCAGATTTGCTTGGAGCGAGTTTTTATCAATATCATTTTTCACTTCAAGAACAATTAAGCTCTCGCCTTTGGATTTCGCCTGCAGCTCCTGCGGCGACCCGTCGGCCACGATCTTTCCGTTATTAATAATTATAACCCTGTCGCAGGTAGCCTGGACCTCCGACAAAATATGCGTCGAAAGGATAACCGTTTTCTGTTTTCCAAGCTTCTTGATCAGGTTTCTTATTTCTATTATTTGGTTAGGGTCGAGTCCGGAAGTAGGTTCATCAAGGATCAGCACTTCTGGATTATTTATCATTGCCTGGGCCAAGCCTACTCGCTGGCGGTATCCTTTGGAGAGCTCCCCTATGTTTTTGGAGCGCATTTCCTCAAGACCGCACACTTTTATCATCTCTTCCCTTCTTGACTTCACATTATCTTTTCCAACGCCGTCCAATGCGGCTATGTAGTCAAGATAATCAACAACATTCATGTCGTTATAAAGCGGGTTGCTTTCGGGGAGGTACCCTATTTTTTTCCTTACCTCAAGCGAATTATTTTCTACATCTTCGCCTTCAACCTCCACTGTACCTGACGTTGGGGGCAGGTACGTGGTAATAACTTTCATTGTCGTTGATTTTCCGGCGCCGTTAGGCCCTAAAAAACCAAGTATTTCGCCCTTATTTACCTCGAATGAAATGTCATCTACGGCCAGGTAACTGCCATAGTACTTCGATAGATTGCTTACTTTTATTGACATAGACCTATTTTAATTTAATCACAATTATATGAAACTTTGAGCCGTTAGTAAAGGCATAAGTTTGGTATAAAAAGTAGGGGTAGTGGTACAGTTTGAAATCAGAAAAAATCAACGAAAACTAAAAAACAATAAAATGAAAAAACAAAAAACCAAAGTAAAATTTGCTCCCAAAAGATACTTTGTTGATTACGAAATCCGAGACAGCAAAACATCAAAGAAAACCCCTAAACGCCCATCGGCTCGGAAGCGAAATTCATAATATAGGCACAATCAGAGCAGATAATTTGTATCATGGGCATTGTTTTTGCTTTTATTTCGATAGAACCATCCTTGAACATAGGATTGGCAACCAAACACATATTACTTACCATATAATTATGTGAATGGCAAAGAGGGCATTCAAAGCTACTTAGATGGGTTTGAAACCATTTTTCAATTGTTCTTAATTGTTCTTCTGCTAATGGCATATTTTTAAGTTTAATTTAAAACCTTAAAATAGGTCATTTCTCCCGAACTCTCAAGACTTTTAATTCTGAATTTTTGTTAATGACTAATCTCTTAATTTGCATTTTATATGAATGCAGACAAAGAAAAAATACCTTCTATTGCAGAACGTTTTGAATGCAAGATTATTCCGCCTAAAGGCGAACCCGTAATAATCACAATTGACTTAATTGATTTTGTTCAAAAAAGTAAACCGGAATTCCACACAGATGAATTCGGGAATCAGTTCATATTTGACAAGATTGAATGGAGCAACCCATATAACATTCCTGAATTCAAAGAGTTCAAAGAAAATAATATACGTATTCCCGACATTCCGTTTACTTTGTTTAATGATGACCCAGAAAAGTTCTTAACTTTGACACGAAGAAGATATTTAGATACCATGTTGGCATTACTGAACGAATTCAATGCCATAATGGAATTAAAAAAAGTAAAAGAACATCCTGAATACAAAAGGGTGGCAAAAAAGAATGAGGAATATAAAAAGTTAATGGCAATTAAACATAAATATTATTTTCCAAAATACGAGGAGATATATAATAAATATAAGGGGATTAAATACAGAGAAGTTGAAACCGATATAACACTTGAAGAAAAAAGTTTTATTTTTGATTTTATGCGATACGAAAAGGAAAAAATAAATTACAGAGCTGCATTTTATCTTTTATTATTAAGAGAAATTAAAAACGATACCGATAATCCTTATAAAAATGAATACAATTTAGATAATGCCCGATCAATCGACAATTTGTTTGATAGATTCGATAATTCTTACAAAAACAACAGGGAATTAAAACATAAACGGGATAACGAGAAAAACGTAAACTAACCCATAAACAATTTATCAACACGTTATTATATCGTTTCTCAACACCCTATCTGGTCTAACTATAACCGCCAAATTATATTTGTAGCATAAATAAAGAAAGCACAGCGTGAACTGTGCTTTTAAATAAAATTTATGTTGCCTGTGTAATTTAACGGTAAAATACGCTTTTTCCCAATTGCGGTTCGGGGGTTCGATTCCCCTCGCAGGCTCAACTAAAATAAAACAAATACTTTTTAAAACAAATCCGTAAAATGACCCAGATGAAACATTACATTGATAGCATGAATAGATTACCAATATACAAACAAATATCAATATTATCTGCTTTAGTAGAGGGAAACTCACTACGTAGTATAAGCAGAATGTTTGACATACACAGAACAACAATTATGAATCTGTTAGTTGAAGCTGGAAAAAGAGCTTTAGAGATTCACGATACATATATGAGTAATATCAAATCAAATCTTATACAAGTTGATGAAATATGGACTTATGTAGGTAAAAAACAGAAACAATTAACAGCAGACGAAAGATATTATGAAAGCGAGTTGGGCGATCAATACGTTTTTGTCGCTCTTGATGCGGAAACAAAATTAGTTCCTGTTTTTCAGATTGGCAAAAGAAGTTATGAAGTTACCTATTCATTTATGAACGAATTACAAGCACGGATTTACACAAGGTTTCAATTAACAAGCGATTCATTCAAGCCATACCAGACGGCAGTTAGAAGAACATTTAAAAATGAAGTTGATTATGCTCAATTGCACAAGATTTACGGGGAATCAGGGGAAGGGGAAAAAAGATACAGTCCCGCAAACATCGTGGGAATTGAATTAATTCCGCTTATTGGTGAACCGAAAATGGAGTATATCTCAACAAGTTATGTTGAAAGACAAAATCTTACAATGAGAATGAATATGAGAAGATTTACACGTTTAACAAATGCTTTTAGCAAGAAGTTAGATAACCTTAAACATGCAGTAGCTTTACATTTCTTTCATTATAACTTTATGAGGATTCATCAGACATTAAGAGCAACTCCGGCAATGGTAGCAGGTATAACAAATACCGTCTGGACTTGGGAAAAGTTCTTAGGGATTGAAGAACAAAGAAAAATAGCGGTATAAATCCCCTCAAATATCCCTATCCTTTTATAAGGAATCGAATTACGGATTGATAGGGCAATACTTCAAAGGCGATAGCAATATCGCCTTTTTTAAAAAATATTAAAGATGTATTTTAAAACCACAATGAAACAACAATTTATAAAAACCTAATTTTAAATACATCTAACATAGGTTCTGGCAAATTAGGGTAAAAAAACATACTTCTATTTGCCAATTAAGACACAATTACAACCTTGATAGTTTGGCTAAAATTCACA
This sequence comes from uncultured Ignavibacteria bacterium, assembly GCA_963816535.1. Taxonomy (GTDB): domain Bacteria; phylum Bacteroidota; class Ignavibacteria; order Tepidaquicellales; family OLB5; genus CAWFKW01. The sequence continues at coordinate 1,181,855 of CAWFKW010000003.1, forward strand.
AAATTTGTATAATCAAAATTAATAAAACCAATAATTCCTAAGTGATTGATGTAGTTGAAAAAATCAATTATTATCTTTAAATGAAGTATTTATGGGGAATAATAATTGGAATTGCTATAGCCGTAAGTATAATCTTTATTTATGATGTATTTCTTTTATCTCATGAGTCTTTTCAAAGTTATTCACATCTTTCAAATGATTCAACGGAATTACTAAATAGCATAAAAGATTTGAAAGTAACTACGTTTAGCAATGAAGAAAAAATGAGTTCATTAAATAAAAGATTTGATGATTTATTAATATTCGGAAGTATTATCATAACACTTTTATTAGCAATAAATGTAACGGTATACGTAAAAGCTGAGAGCGAAGTGGAAAGACAATTTAAAGTAACGTTTAAAGATTATGAATCAAAGATAAAAACCGTAAACGAAAATGCTCAGTTATTATTGCACGATACTACATTGAAATGTGCTGAATCAATTAATAAAGCCGAAGCTATTGTACAGACATTAGAAGATATGAAAAATGCTAGGAAAACAGAAAAGATAATAGAGACGACATGACAGAGCAAGAAAACCCAAAATATTCACAGGATGACTTAAAAAATTTAAAGGAAGATATTATATCAAATAAAGCAAGTTTGACGGACTATTTAAAATTTGACAAATATCTTTCATCAACGAACCTTTCTCATATAATCAGAACTAAAATGCAACAAAATAATATCGCCGATTACAATGATTATCTTTCCAAGAGAGAGAAGGGAGACATAAAGGCAGCAGCGATTACAGGAACATTAACCGGTATTATTGAAGCATTGCAAATGCTACATTCTAAATAAATTACAATTAATGAATATATTTATCGCATTTGAAGTCTCGGAAAAAATTGAAATCGTAAAAGAGAAATTAACTGAAAACGGATATTTCGATTTCTGGATAAGTAATAAAATATGGTATCCTTTCCCTAGTAATTGTGTTTGGAAAAAGGATAGTGATTTATCAACGTGTCTAAATGATGTTGAAAATGTTGTTAACGAATTAAATAATAACGGACATAAAATTATTCTTAAAAGTTGTATTGTTTTATCAGCTCAACCCTGGGAGGGGAAACCTTCTACAGATAAATCGGAAGTAATGATAGCAAAAAAAGGAGAACAACCTCGTTCATCTGAATCAATAAAGTATGTTGAACCACCGGGCAACTTAGAACATGAATAACGTATATCTGATACATTACGATAAAGGCTCTAGTATATCACAGGGCGGTTTAATAAAATATCTTGAGAATGAAAGTGCAATAGACGATTGGGAATATTGTTTGCCTTATTCAGTAATTGTTAAGAGCAACAAAACAAGTATAGAGCTTTCCAAATTGTTAGATAAGAAATATGGGAAGACAGTAACTCATTTAATAACAAAAATTAGTAATTATTACGGGAGATTGCCCGATGGGTATTGGGAATTAATTGAAAAATCTAAATAAGTATATTCCTCAAAAGACAATAAAAAACGGCGATAGAAATATCGCCTTTATTGTTAAAACCCAGTAACTTATTTTTGAGGAAAACCATAGAAAGGGGAAAATAAAATCATGGGTGAATTATCGGCAGATGATAGGGCTGTAATGGTAAACCTTACGGCTGAGATTAAGGGATTAAAAGAAACTTTGAACTTTCTTAGTTCAAGTTTTTCCGAAAGGAGAATTGATGCTTTTATAACAGGGATGAATAAGTTAAGTACATCAATAGACCAATTAGCTGGACATGTTATGAATTTAGATCCCGAAAGATAAAGAAATCAAATCAGCAATAAAAATGTCAGATACTATAACAATTGGTTATAATACCTTCAAGAAAAATAAAATCAATTATGTCGGAATTGATACGCCAAGCATAGATGATGTTATTTTGAATAAGAATGATATTACATTACGAATTGAAATTAGTGGGAATAAAACTATCACAATTCCATTTAAGACGAAAAAAGAAGCTATCAAAGAATTTAAGAGAATAAGTAAAGAAATGAATGAACCCTCTAAAGGTTCAAAGCCAAAAGACTTAACGGATTTATTTAAAGATGATGAATAATTTTGTTCCAACATTTCAAGCCATATCAACAGAAAACAGCTAAAATCCCTTTTTCAAACTGTACCACTACCAAAGTAGGTATTTCTACTCATTTTTCACTTTTTATCATCCCCGTGAATGCGGGGATCCATATTCATATGGCGATCATAACGGAGCTAGTACAAAAACTGAATATTTCTGCAAATTTATCTCTTTGTGTGTCTTATGTTAGTCATTAAATTAATCATTGGTGATCAGTAAGGGATTTTGTTGAAAAGAATTTCCATATTTCTTCGGTGGCATTAAACTCTTTGCTGGTTCTGCCGATAATGAGTTTTGGAAGGTACTGCAATCCTCCGGGCCAGCAATGCCCGCCGCCCTTTGCCAGCCAATATTGCACTTCGGCGCCCGAGCCCGCCGCAGTATACACTTTTTTCTCTAACTCAGTCCCGTCGTCTACTTTATCAAGTTTTGTTATTTCGGCGACAGTATTACAGCCGTCAAATTTTACCCAGTAATTTACCGATTCATCAACGGGTATGACTTTTCCTCTTTTGCTGAGCCCAAGAATTGAAATATCGCCGCCTTTGAACGGAACAAGCGGATCCTCATCGCCGAATATAAGCATCATCGGAACCGGGCGGACGGGTTTGCAGTCATATGCCGGGTTTAGCGGCATGCTTGCCGCAACGGGCGCGAACGCCGCAATTTTGTTTGAAAGCTCGCATGCGAGCCGAAAGCTCATAATTCCTCCATTGGATATACCGGTAACATAAACCCTGTTTGAATCTATATTATACAAAACTATTAACGTATCGATCAGGCACGAAATAAACTTAACGTCGTTGATATCTTTATTCAGATGGAAATCGTCCCTTCCGTCGTTCCACTGCTTATCAATACCATCCGGATATACAACAACAAAGCCATATTTATCCGACACATCATCGAAACCGGAGAGCCTGTTCATCCCTGAGGCTTTTCCGCCGCCGCCATGGAGGGCAAGTACAAGCGGGAGCCCCGATGCATGTTCCTTTCCGTCAGGAAGATGGATAATATATGTTCTTTCGATGCCGTCGACTGTTATATCATCGGCAGAAGATAAACGCACTGTGATGAACAAGAATAAAAATGGAAGAATGTATTTCATAAATTCAGAAACTGATTCTGCATTAAAATAGACTTTTATCTGTTCTTTCTTTTACCCGATTCGAAAACCTGCGAATCAGCGAGAGACTGAGCAAGCGTAAAAAAATTCGATTGTTTGAATTCCGTTGCGAAGCGACAAAATGAGTTTCGAATTTTTAGCTTGCGAAGGATCGAGCCGCAGGTTTTCGGCGGCGCTCTTTTCTTTCGCCTTTCTTTTGAGCGAGCAAAAGAAAGGCTAAAATCATTTCTTTATAATTCTAAATATTATCCTTAATAAAATAAAAGATTTGTTCTTTTGTCTTGACATCCCGCATCAAAGTTCGGGACAGGCGCCAGGAACCAAAAAATCAAAGCGTGGCTCTGCCAACTTCGCTAATAGTTCAGCAATGAAATAGAAAAATTAAAATTACTCCCGGGCCTTCGGTTTGTAAGCCTCCATGCAAAATCAAGGCGAAGGATATCCAATATGCCGCCCAAACCAAATCCGACTTCAATGAATGTCTTATCTGTTTGCAGATTTGTTCCGACAGGAAGGAAAGCGAGATTTTGCGTACTGATCTGGCTTCTTCCCGCATTGAAGAATCCAATCAAACGGATCTTCTTCAAAAACAATATTTTCGGCGAAATGATATTGCCAAAATCATTCTCTAATGATAGGTAATACAAATTGTCGCCAAGAAATTCCCTGTAACCCATAGTGCGAAAAGAAAAATCACCTCTGAAAATGCCGTTGTTTGAATTAAAAGCCTCCAGAGATTGAACAGGAACATTACCGTCAAAATATATGGCGCCCGCTTTGTAACTCACATTCAAAAACCTGTTAAAATAATTCCCGCCGGTAAGTAAAGCATAGTATTTTCTGAATTCGTAAGAGCTGTTCAGTTTGTTTGATGAATAATCCAGCCCGACTTCCAGATCAGGGTAGCTTGTTTCTGTGAATCGTTCAATTTCGCCGTTGCCGTAATCAATAAATTTATACTTATTAGGATCCAGCAGCAGCCCAAACCCTACAAGCCTCTGGAAACCGTCGTTAATGGAAGGGTTATCTCTGAACGGCTGGTCCTTTTTTCTGAAGCTGTAATCGGTATTTTTGAAAGCTGTAGATTGTTTCTCCTGGTTATATTTTAATGAGACCTGTATCTGCGGAATTATGAACTTAGAGGCGCTTATGTTATAACCCGTTGCGTAGTAGTAATCAAACAAATCCTGCTTATCAAACAGTCCGAGCAGTGAATTGTAAACTGAATAAATGCCCGACATAGTAAACGAAAGCGGCTGGAGCCTGCGGTAAATGCTTGCATCTATTTGGGTTGAGCGGTCAGCGCCGAGAGTTAATCCACCCTTAACTTCGTATTTTGTTTTTTTATCTGAGAAACCATAGCCTATATATGAATCAAACTTAGCCCTGCGCGAATTACTTGCGGAGCTCAAATTGAACTGCAGAGCGCTGCCTTCAACGCGGTTATAATGGTAGAAATTCAACGGGTATATAGATGTGTTTCTTCCTAATTTAAGCTGGTCAAAAGTGAACCTTACTTTGTTTTTGTTTTGTTCAGTTTTCTTTTCTATCAGTCCAAATGCTTTTTGCTCTTCTGCGCTGCTTTTGGCAAGCTCGTGTTTGTTCCAGTAAGTTGAGTCTTTTTTTGCGCCGGGCAGCACTTTCACAATAAACTTATCAAAAATACCCGGTGGAGTTTTTTTGTTGAGTTCGTAGTTCGAAATGATTGTGAATACATCGCCTGTAAACTCAAATATACCGGCAACGCCGCCCTCGGCGTAGATCTGGATATCGGTAGGAAGCCAGAAATTATTAGCCCTGTCGGAATAAGATGAAAACTTCTGCTTAAAAAAAAGCTTGTCAATTGCAGTCGGCAAACCCGATTCATTCACAGAAAGGTCTACTTTCATTAAAGCAAATGTAGAGTCGGAAATATAAATATCGCCGTCAAACAAAGGGTACAATCCCGAACCATCAACCTTGATCTTATAAACTTTGGTGGAATCGATTGAAGTAATGTTGAGAAGCTTATATGAATAATAGTCCAGTGCATCGTCCGCCAGCGGACCGGTTATTTTTGAATTTCCAAGGTCGAGATCTTCATCATAAAAATTTACAATATAAGGAATCGCAAATCCGCGGTTCACGTTAGCAGTTTCGCGTTTAGATTTTACAATCTCCTTGTACTTATCAGGCTTTTCAAAATATCCTTCTGTTTCAGATTCAAGTATTGCTATAATAGGATATTTTTCCGTCGTAAGCGAATCTGCGGCAATAGGACTCTGATTGGAACGGAACACATATTTTGTGTATGCGTTGTAATGATATTCGTTCAGTTTAGATTTAAATTCTCTTTTATATTTTATAGCTTTACGGATTATATCATAAGCCGGATCTTCGCCCAATACTTCAATTGTCTCCGTCAATATTTCGGAGGGCTTAAGGTAAATATTGCGCTCAATATCTGAATCTTCTATAAATACATCGGTAGTATCTGTAAAGTAACCTATGTATGAAAAGACAAGTTTGTGCGCGCCGGGCGCAAGCCTTATAAAATATGAACCGTTCTTATCTGATGTTGTTCCGTAGGTAGTATCAGCCAGTTTAAGAGTAACGAATTCAAGAGCGTTATTTGTTTTTGAATCCAAAATCCTGCCAAAGACTTTTCTATCCTGAGAATGCGCGTTAAGACCAAACAGAATTATGGTTATCAGCAAAAAAGAAATGCGGGAGAATTTTATATGATTCATTAACAAAAATAGCTGTGAAATGATGAAAAGAAAAGGCAGGATAGCCCGCCCTTTTGAAATAACTCTCACATGTTACTGGAATTACTTTAACAAAATCATTTTTTTTGTTTCGGAATACTCTTCGGTCTCAATCCTGTAAAAATATAAACCGCTTGCATAATCCGAAGCATCCCATTTTATTTCATATGCGCCGGCATTTAACCTCTGATTCACCAAAATAGCAGCTTCTCTTCCGAGCAAATCAAATATGCTAAGTTTAGTAAATGAGGTTTTTGGTATCTCGAATTTTACCTTTGTTGAAGGATTGAAGGGATTTGGATAGTTTTGATACAAACGAAAGTTCTTAGGGATTTCACCTGCAACAGGTAAGATTCCATTCAAAGAATCGCTAACCAACGCCGTATATATCTCTTCGTTATAGCCTCCTCCTCTTTCATCAGTCCATACCGGAAGGATCCTTCCGGCCCATGAATCGATTCCCAGATAGTCGCCAAAACGAACATCAGAATTCTGGAAGTTTCTGGGAAATTGCTGAGAACTTACAGGAAAGTTGGTAAAAGTAGCTCCACCGTCAGTTGAAGATGCCAAAAACGCCTCTGTGCCTGCCCTGTATGGCGAATCCACAGAATTATTGTAAATTAGATAAATAACGCCGGATCCGTTTACGGTTACCCAAGGCCAAAACTGATCCAATCCATTATTTATCGAATCAGAATTAACCCTTTTCGGAGGAGACCAGGTAACGCCTCTATCGGGTGAACTGCTGAAGAAAATGTCTCGATCTCTGTAGCGTGAGTCATTCCACGAGACATAAATATATCCATTTCTTGGACCTCCGGATATATCGACCGCAATGGAAGGAAAATGCAGATCTCCAAATGCATTTTCGTAAATCTGGCTGATTAATTCTGATCGCGCAAAACTTAGGCCACCATCTGTCGACTTATGAAAATAAATTCCTTCTAAACCTAAAGGCCCGCCTTGTCCCCAACCAACAATATAGAGTTCGCCATCTAATCCAACTGAAGGATCAGCGCCATATGCGCCGCCATCAGTTGAAAAATGAACAAGATTTGACCAGATTATTCCGCCGTCTGTTGACCGAGAAAGAACATTCCCGCTGTCGGAAGAACTCCATACTATATATAAATTGTTTCTGTAGGAGCTGTTAGGAACCAAATCGCAAGTCATGTAATCTTTATCGTCAACATGTGTACCTGTCGTTTCATGTGGATCAACATCTATTTTATAATCAAAAGTTTGGCCGCCATTTGTAGATTTGTAAACAACCACTGAAGAATTAACCAGAAATTCGGAGGGCTCCAGAGCAATGCTTGCTATGTAAAAATTCCCGGCTGTATCAACGCAAATAGCAGGATCAGACGATAAAGAGTATACAGTGTCATACGACGGAAGCAGGTGGCTGGGGGACCATGTTCGTCCTCCATCAAAAGAAGCGCTGAAGCCTACTCGCCTCATCGGCGGATTAACCCCCGCCCGGAAGTCCCTGAACGCCGCCACAATGTTGTCCGAATTTTTCCTACTTATTTTTACTGTCGGTTCATTTTGGGGAAAACTGTCGGCGGAAATGTTTATGTTGTCATACGGCGTGACCACATTTTGAGATTTTCCTATGAACTTACTTTCAAAATGCGACTTTTCCATATTCTTTTCGTAAAACTCAGGATTCAGATCGTGGGACTTTTGGAAGAGACTATCTCTGTATGTATCTTTTGGCGCCGACCGGCTGGCCGATGGGACTCCCCGATCAGTAGGTTTGTTCGCAAAAGCATATATTAAAACTAGAATTATAACAAGAACTGTAATTAATTTGCTTTTCATAATTCACCGGGTTTTAATGTTATTCAAGTTAATAAATAATTATTGTGTTTTCTCTATCATAAATTAGACTGGTTGGCCCCCAACTTCAATCAAAAATACCCCATCTTGAAACTTTTAACCCTATAATGTATTTTAGATTACATGAGTATAATTAAAAAGAAAGGATTCAGGCAATGAAAAGCATTAAACCACTGTTATTTCTAACCCTTCTGTTCGTCGGATTTACCTCAGTCAGGTCGTTTGCATCTGACCCGGGGGACAAGGTTGATGATTTCACTCTCAAAAATTACGACGGGACTTCATACACGCTCAGCGATATGAAAGATTCGAAGGCTGTTGTTGTTATGTTCTGGTCATGCGAGTGCCCAAACGTTCAGCCTTATAATGACAGGATCGGCGACTTTGTAAAAGAGTATCAGCAAAAAGGAATTACCTTCTGGGCAATTAACGCAAACAGCACGGAGTCGGTCGAAGAAGTTACCAACCATGCTCAAAAAAATAATTACCCGTTCCCCGTTCTTAAAGACGTAAACAACGTTGTTGCCGATAAACTTGGCGCAACAAGAACGCCTGAGGTTTATGTAATTTCGCCGGACAGGGTGATCCTTTACCACGGAAGAATTTCTGACAGCAAGTACAAAGAGCAGGAAACTTCACTCGACCTCAAAAACGCTCTTGACGATATCCTGGCGGGAAGAGATGTTGCAGTGAAGACGACAAAATCTTTCGGCTGCAGCATAAAAAGGGCTCAGGGAGATTAATAATATTAATAGCGGGAAATGAAAAGAAAATTAATGGCGCTTGCAGTTATATTGGCGCTTGCGGCTGTAACTAGTTTTGCGCAGGATTTAAAGCCCCTCCAAAACACATCCGATTTAGATGCTATCAAAGACGGTGCCAAAGGAAACGTGCTGCTCCTGAATTTCTGGGCGTCGTGGTGCAAGCCCTGCGTAGCCGAATTTCCGGAACTGGTGAAGCTGTATAAGAATTACAAAGACAAAGGATTTGAGCTTGTATTTATTTCGCTTGACGACGTATCGGACATTGATAAAACCGTTAAGCCGTTCCTTGAAAAACAAGGAGTGGATTTTACAACGTACTATAACAAGTTTGCAAAACCCGAAGACTTAATTGATTACATAGATAAAAACTGGCAGGGCGGAATTCCTTCTACTTACATATACGATAAAGACGGAACTTTGAAATCCGGATTTTTGGGGGCTAAAAAGTACGGTCAGTTCGAAAGCGAAATAAATAAGTATCTTAATTGAAATGAAGAAGTAATGATAAAAAATTAAAATGAGGGTAGTTTAACGGTCTGGAACCAGAACTCATCTATAGTTCTAACAACATTCAGGAATTCATTAAAATCCGTCGGCTTTGAAACGTATGAATTTGCTTTAAGATCGTACGAGCGCAGCACGTCGCTGTCGGAAGTCGAGCTGCTGAAAATAATTATAGGAATCTTCTGTATGGCCGGGTTTGATTTTACTTCTGTAAGCACGTCAAAGCCGTTCATTTTAGGGAGATTAAGATCGAGAATGATCAGATCGGGCCTTGTAGAAGATTCGTACTTGCCGCGCTTGTTAAGATAATCAAGCGCCTGTTCGCCATCGCCTACCACAGAAAACTTATTAACTATCAGGCTGTCTTTAAAGGCTTCTTTGATGAGCCTCACATCGCCTTCGTTATCTTCTATGACCAGCACCTCAATCTCTTTATTTAAGTATTTCATGTCCTTCATTTTTCGAGTAATGTTACAATACAAAGTTATCGATTATATTCTATATTAACAATGTTCATGGCGTTTCAATCGGCGTAGCCGTCTGGAATAGTGAAGTTGAACGCAGAGCCTTTTCCCGGTTCTGATTCAACCCAAATATGTCCGCCGTTCTTTTCAACTATCTTCTTGCAGATAGCAAGTCCTATTCCTGTGCCCGGATACTCGGTATAGTTGTGCAGTCTCTGGAATATGACAAATATCCTGTCAGTAAATTCTTTTTCGATCCCGATCCCGTTATCGGAAACCGTCAGTATCCATTCATCGCCGGCATGGCGAGCGGTTATATTCACAACAGGCGCTTCTTTACCCCTGAATTTAATCGCGTTGCTCACAAGGTTCTGGAACAGCTGGTTCATGTGCAGCGGGTTTGCTTTTACAACCGGAAGCTCATCGTAATTAATTTTTGCCCCGCTTTCATCAATCGAAGCGCGCAGGTTAACTATAACCTGGCTGACAACTTTGTTAAGGTCCGTCGGCTCGGGTTTAAGCTCCTGTGTGTTGACCCTTGAGTACGCCAGCAGGTCGTTGATCAGCGTTTTCATTCTGACGACTCCGTCAACCGCGTAGCCGATAAATTCATCGGCTTCGGCGCTTAGTTTATCTTTGTACCTTCTCTGCAAGAGCTGTATGTAGCTTGCGACCATCCTGAGCGGCTCCTGAAGGTCATGAGACGCAACATAGGCAAACTGTTCCAGCTCTTTATTTGAAAGAGAAAGCTTATCGGCGAGCTGTTTTAGTTTTTCTTCGGAGCTCTTATGTTCGTTAATATCTATCCTTACGCCCGCCATATGCTCTCTTCCGTCTGCGTTCTTCACAATAATCATATGGTCCTCAAGCCAGATGTAAACCCCGTCCGCCCTCCGGACGCGGAATTCCTGGTTCAGGATGCCGGGGCTTCCGGCCGCGCGCCAGTCGGCCAGCTTCTTATCCATTATTTTCAAATCTCCGGGATGGACGAGGCCGGTGAAGAAGGTTTTGTCGTTAACAAATTTTTCTGCGGGGTATCCCAGCAGGTCGTTAACGTTTTCAGAAATAAATTCTTTGTCGCTGCCCGTCTCGTAAAGCACAACATCGGGGAGGTTATTCAGCAGGGTCGCAAGCCTGAACTGCGTTTTTCTCAGTTCCTCTTCGGCCAGCTTTGATTCTGTGATATCGCGCTGCGTGCCCCATGCCCTTACCAGGTAATTGTTTTCAACTATACCAACAAGGTTGTTGATAAAGAACTTCGTCTTGCCGTTCTTATCCGTCTCACGCGTCTCAGCGTTGCTAAGCCTGTAAGACGATTTAACGAACGATCTTATATACTCCACATTCTGCTGCTGCGTATCCGGCAGCATTTCGTTAAGGCGCGCCCCTATAATTTCCTCGGCAGTTTCATACCCGTACATCTTAGCAACGTTATCATTGCACTCTGCCAGGTAAGCGAACTTGAAAATGTGTTTTACCTGTTCATCAACCGGCAGCTTAACGGCCAGCGGTTCAAGAAGCTCATACCTCCAGATACCTTCCGAACTTTGCTTAACAAACGCACGGTATCTCTCTTCGCTTGTGCGAAGCGCTTTTTCAGTTTCTTTACGTTCCGAAATATCGCTGTAAATTCCATAGACGCCTATCTGGTCGTTGCCGAGTTTTATCGGGTACGCAAGAACGGATACATCAACAAGGCTTCCGTCTCTTCGTTTTCTTACGGTTTCCCTGTGGATCACTTCGCCTTTTAACACAAACAGAGACATTTGCGATGCCTGTTCCGAGAGGCTTTCCGGCACAAGAATTGAGTTAATAGCCTTGCCGGTTACTTCTTCGTAATTGAACTGGAACATTTTTTCGAAGCCTTTGTTCGCATTAACGATCTTATCCTGGTTATCGAGTATTACTATGCCTTCAGGCGAATTCTCAAAAAGCTGCTGGAAGTAAGATTTTTGCACAAGTATCTCTTCTTCGGCTTTCTTACGTTCGGTAATATCCCTGAAGTTAACTACAATTGCGCCGACCGAAGGCTCTTTCAAAAGGTTGTTGGCGCTGGCTTCAACCCATATCCAGTCGCCTTCTTTGTGCTTCAGCCTGTAACGTCCGTTAACGGATGAGCTTCGCATGCCGACCAGGTCTTCGAACATGCGTTTTGTAGCCGGCAAATCCTCCGGGTGCACAAAGTTGAACGAATTTTTCCCGATCTTCTCTTCAAGCGAATATCCCAGTATTCTCTTTATCGAAGGGCTGTCATACAATATAAAGCCCTTTTCATCAAGCAGGGTCACCATATCAGTGCTGTTCTCGATGAGCGCCCTGAAACGTTTATCGCTTGCGCTTAGCGCTTCCTGCGTGCGCTTTTGTTCGGTTACATCGATACAGATCTGGTTTATCGCAACCTGTTTGCCTTCGTCGTCAAAATCAGAATACATGAAGGTATCAAGCCACACTATTTTCTTGAACCTGTTAACGATCCTGTAATCAAGGCGCTTGGTGCCCTTGTATCCGTCTTTCTCCCATGCCCTGTATGTGCCGAAAACTTTTTCCCTGTCTTCAGAGTATATCATTTCAAGAAGCTGGGCGTCTGTCAGTTTGTTAAATTCTTCCATCGAATAACCTGACTGGCGCACAAATTCATCGTTAACAAATTCATAGAGCTGCGATGCCGGCAGCAGCCTTGTTACTGCGATCGGCGCGTTCTCTGCGAGGTTCTTATATTTCCTTTCCTTATCGCGGATAGCATTTTCAGCGCCCTTGCGTTCCGTAACATCTATACAGATCTGGTTTAAGGCAATAGCTCTTCCGCTGTCGTCAAAATCGGCATATATAAAAGTATCCAGCCATTTAACGTTTCCATACCTGTCATAAACCCTGTAGTCTAATTGAACGGTGCCCGCGTATTCTTTCGCTTCCCATGCTTTGTAAAAAGTCGAGACTCTCTTTACGTCATCAGGGTAAGCCATTTTCACAAGGTCTTCCCTGCTGAGCGAATTGTACTCTTCCATCGTGTAACCGGTCTGCTTCACAAACTCGCTGTTTACATATTCATATTTACTGCCTTTCAGCGAAATTCTTGTCACCGCAATGGGTGCGTTTTCAGCAAGGTTCTTATAGTTTCGCTCGCTGTCTAAAATGGCTTTTTCAGCCGTTTTCCTTTCGGTTATATCTATAATAACGCCGAGATCGGCAGGTTTGCCGCCGTAGTATGTCTGTGCCCCTGAAAAATCAACCCACCGGGTTTCGCCTGATTTGGTGACGATCTTAAATTCGTATCTGGCCGACGCTTCCCGGTCCTTAAGCCTTTCAAGGATTTTTTCTCTTACCAACTCTCTGTGATCGGGGTGAACAATTTTCCAGAAATCCATATTCATCAGCTCGGAAAGCCTGAAACCGGTAAGCAGTTCGGCATGCGGGTTGCCAAAAAGAAGCTTAGAGCCTTCGTAAATAAAAATAACGGCAGGCGTGGTTTCCGCCACCGCTCTGAATTTAGCTTCGCTGAGCGAGAGCGCTTCTTCCGCTTTTCGCCTCTCGGTTATATCGCGGTTTATGCTCATTATGGCGCGCTGTCCCTTGTAGTCAACCGCGGTAGCGTTTATCTCAAGGAGCATCTCAGTCCCGTCTTTAGTGCTGTGGTGGCTCTCAAAACGGACGCTTCCCTCGCTGTTCAGGATCTGTTCGATGCGTTCCCTGCTTTTTACCCCGTTGCCGGCGAGTATGCCGAGCGGCATTCCTATAAACTCAGATTTTGAAAATCCGTACACCTGGCATGCGCTCTGGTTAACGTCAAGGATAGTTTCGTCCTGAGGGCGGAATATTACTATCGCGTCATGAGCATTTTCAAACAACCCTCGGTAATCTTTTTCTGATTCTCTTATCGCAATCTCAAGCCGTTTGTGCTCGGTTATATCGGTCGCCACGCCCACAAATGCGACGGGTTGGCCGGATTCATCCCTTACAAGCGATGTGGACAAAATAATAGAAAACTCTCTGCCGTCCCTGGTAATGTTAAGCAGCTCGCCCTGCCATCCGCCCCTAAGCGTGCCTTCATGAATTTCTTTATAGAGCCCGGGCGGGTTCTTCGGCGAGCGCACAATATTCACTGCTTTGCCGACAAGCTCTTCCCTTGTGTATCCGTATGTCTTCACAAACGCATCGTTCACAAACATAAGCTTGTTTGAACGGTCGGTTATACTAACGCTGTCGCTGATACTCTTCATTGCCTGCGCCAGCATATTTATCTGCTGTTGAACTTTTTTCCTTTCGCTGATATCGCGCGCCAGAACCTGTATTACTTTTTCATCAAGCAGCTCTATTATCCTCTGGCTTACTTCTACATCAACAAGGCTTCCGTCCTTTTTCCGAAGCTCAGTTTCAAAGCTAAGGCTTCCCTGAGTTTTCAGTTTATCGATTATCTCATCATTTTCCGGGCGCGAGCTTGTAAGCAAGTCAAAGTAGTTTACACTGTAAAGTTGGTCTTTGTCATATCCCAGGAGCCTGCTTGCCTCATTATTAGCCGAAATTATTCTGCCGGAAAACGAAAGAACGAATATAGAATCGTTTGCGTAATCGAACAGGTTTCTGTATTTATTCTCGCTTTCTTTGAGCGCATCTTCAGCTATGCGCCTGTCGGTAATATCCTGTATTACAAGTACAACCCCTGTAATTGCGCCTTTTTCGTCGCGCATTGGCGCAGCGCTGTGGTCGATCGATATTTCGCCGCCGTTTTTGGAAATTAAAACGGTGTGATTGCTCTTTCCTATAATAATATCGTCTTTTAAAACGGTGAGCACCGGGTTAACAATATCATCGCGGGTTTTTTCATTTATCAGCTTCAGGATTTCAGTGATGTTCTTTCCGAGAGCGTCCTTCGACTGCCAGCCGGTGATGCTTTCCGCAAGCGGATTCATAAACCTGACACGGGCGGCGCTATCGGTTACGATAACAGCTTCGCCTACGCTTTTAAGTATCGTGCCGAGCCATCTTTCGTTTTCTTTAAGACGGCTTTCCATCTGGTGCTTGTACAGCGCCATCTCGATGCTGGAGCGTAAATATCTTTCTTCGAATGGCTTGAGGATATAACCGAGAGGCTCCGTAAGTTTCGCGCGTCGTAGAGTTTTATCGTCTTCATAAGCTGTGAGATATACGATCGGGATATTATATTTCCTTCTTATCTCCGCGGCAGTTTCAATTCCGTCGATATCGCCTTTTAGAACAATATCCATCAGCACAAGATCGGGGCGAAGCTGTTCGGCTTTTTCGATCGCTTCCCTTCCTGTGAAAACTACCTCAGGCACGGTATAGCCAAGATTCTCAAGACAGTTCTTGATATCCTGCGCTATGATTCCCTCATCTTCAACTACGAGTATTCTGGGGGATAATGTATCCATTTATAGTTTTATGACTTCTGCTCCCCGAAGTTTTTCTGCTCTCAAAAACTTACGTAAATTATTATCAATATTGCAATAATCTTTTTTTGCTTCTATTCAAATATTTTTATAAATCTTTCGAAAAACACTACGTTTTATGAAAAATAGTGTCTCAAGTTAGTAACAAAGGTGTATAAGTTCAATACCGTATACATGTTATGCCCAATAGCTAAAAACACGAAGTTATGATTCTTTTGCTGAATTTAGCTTATATTTGTAAGGTATGAAAATATTAAAATCCTGCGGGTCCCTATCGTGGGGCGGAATTGAGATATATGTACTTAGGACAATAGAGGAGCTGAAAAAATCAGGCTATCACGTGTCTATTCTATGCCAGCCGGATTCTAATATCCAAAAGAAAGCCCTTGAAGAAGGGACAACAGCAATTCCAATATTGAGCAAAGGAGTTGGCAGAATCGGCTCAATACTCAGGCTAAATAAATACCTGCGGGAAAATAAGACAGATATTATTCACACTCATTTATCTAACGACTTATGGGTACTGGCTCCTGCGCTGAAGCTTTCAGGCAGTAAAGCAAAGCTAATTCTTTCCAAAGGAATGGAAAGCGGCGTTAGCAAAAAAGATATCTTTCACAGGTGGCTGTATAACAGGGTTGACTATGTTGTGCCTGTTTCGAACTTTATAAAGCAAAACGTGTTAAAAACATGCCCGGTGGATGAAGAAAAATTGGAAGTAATACACGACGGAATTCAGCTTGAGAAATTTAACCCGGAACCGTATGACAAAAAGGAAATCCGAAAGAAACTTGGCTTTGATGATTCAAAAATTGTAATTGGAATGGTCGGCAGAATGTCGCCGGGCAAAGGGCACGAAATATTTTTCAAGTGCGCAAAGAATATAATGGAGAGCGATTTACGAAACGGCGTTAGGTTCATAGTAGTAGGCGGCGCAAGCTTTGGAGAAGAGAATTACGAAAAAAAATTACTTGCGGAAGCTGATTCCATGGGTTTAAAAAACTCTATTACATTCACCGGCTATCAAAGCAATGTCCCGTATTATCTATCGGCGATGGATGTACTGGCTTTTCCATCGAATGAAGAATCCTTTGGCGGCACGGTTGTTGAATCAATGGCGATGGGATTGCCGGTTGCAGCGTTTAATTCGGGCGCCGTTCCTGAGATAGTTGTTGAAGGCGAGACCGGCTTGCTTGTCCCAAAAAACGACGCCTCCGCGCTTACAGGAGCTTTGGTAAAACTGACTAAAGACGGCGAACTTCGCGCAAAGCTTGGGGCAAACGGGAGAATGAGAGCGAAGAAATATTTTGATATGAAGGAATACATCAAAAAATTCGAAGAACTATATGGCGGCTAAAGCGGCAAAGAAAAAGGTAAGCTCAGGAATATTGATGTACCGCGTAAAAGACAACACTGTGGAAGTGTTATTGGCGCATTCGGGCGGGCCGTTTTTTGCCAAAAAAGACGAAGGTTACTGGAGCATCCCCAAAGGCGAACCTGATAAGGGAGAAGAACTATTAAATACAGCTCTGCGTGAATTTAAAGAGGAAACCGGTTTAGCGCCCGAAGGAGAGTTTATGGAACTCGGTTCAATAGTGCAAAAGGGCGGGAAAGAAGTTTTTGCATGGGGGGCAAAAGGCGATCTGCCCGCCGGATATAACCATGTTGCAAACATGGTCGAATTGCAGTGGCCTCCGAAATCCGGAAAGACTTTGAGGTTTCCGGAAGTAGACAAAGTTGAGTTTTTTGAGATTGAAGAGGCGAAGAAGAAAATAAAGGAAGCTCAAATACCGCTAATGGATAGATTGTTAGAGAAATTAGGAATTTGATTTCGCAAATGCAATTATGTGTCCGTCTAAATCAGCTACATAAGCAACCACGTCGCCCCAATCCCTTAATTGAACAGCGCTAATTTCTTTGGCTCCGGCGACAAGCGCCCGTTTGAAGCATTCATCAACGTTCTCTGTGTGAAAATATAGTTCACACCTTGGTATGCCGTTTCCTGATTCCGGCTTTGGCGTTCTATTCTGCAAAATTTTAACAATCCCTTTTTCCGGCATTAATCCAAGCTTGCAGTTTTCAGCCAGTGTAAATTCGGCCATTCCATCAACATCAAGCGAGGGTTCGAGCTGCAAAATCTCTTTATAAAAATCGCGGCTTCTTGCCTGATCTGAAACGTACAGGATAAATTCAACTTGCTTCATTTTAGTTAAATGAATTATTGTCATTCCCGCGAAGGCGGGAATCTATATCATAACTCTTTTATAATATTTAATATTAAAAGCGCTTTCATATTTTTCCAAAACAAAAAATAAAAAATACGTTCTGTCTTTTTTAATTCAAGTCCCCGCTTTCACGGGGATTACAGCCAAAACGAATCCCTAAATCTTTCCCATTGCATATAGTTCTGTCATAGTTGGCGCGCGGCTGCCTCCCTTAGTCTCAAGCGTTATTGCAAACGAATCCGCTTCTGCGATCTTAGCGTCCATATCATGCATTGAATCTTTGCCCATATCAAATACACCGGCGTCAACCGGTTTTCCGTTCTTTAGCGCCCAAAGCTGGTATTGTTTATCCGAAGGGGGCATTGGCAGGTTATTTACGTTCAGCATTACATGCTTTGAGCCGGGATTCCAGTATACGGTTGCAAATGAGCCGGGCGACTTTTCCATACCCTTCAGATCGACAACCATATTGCTTCTGTCCATCATCATTTTCATCTCGCCGGTTTTTTTATCCATGTCCTTTTTTATCAGCTCATAATCACTTTTCATCTTTGTATTTTCATCGACCAGGGCCGCCATCTGGTCTGATGTATTTCTCCATTTATTCATTAAAACAAAATTTGTAACAATATTCAGAACCAAAAACGCGACGACCGCCGCCATTAGATATCTCATCCTGCTGAAACGGCGTTCATAACTCTGTTTCACCAGGCCGCTATCGGGCATCTGAATCAATTTATCTTTATCAGAGCCGGGTTTGTTGATCCTTTCCTCATCTATCCTGTTCAGGATTTCACTCCTGAGCGCAGGGCGCGGGTTGCGGCTGTATAGCGAAGCATAATCAGCGTACGCATTGGCTATTGCGTTAAGCTCTGCCCTCACTTCCGGATATTTCGAAGCCATAGCTTCAACTTCTCCCGCTTCCTTTTCAGTAAGCGCTCCTGATGAATAAAGCTCCAGTATTCCAGATGATATGTATTCTTTAATATCCAAATTTCATGCTCCTCCGGACAATCCTTCAGGCATAGGATTGAAAATGCTTCGTAAATGATTTATTGCGGCGCGGATGCGGGTTTTTACGGTGCCCAAGGGTATTCCTAATTCTTTCGCGGCGTCGCTTTGCGTATATCCTTTAAAGTACACCAGATCAATTATTGCGCGCTGATCTGCCGGGAGTTTTTGCAGCATTTCCTTAACGCCGATATGTTCCGGATTGAACGCTCCGGCGCTGTTATCCTCAATTAAATTTACGTAATTTTCAATATCCTGGTTTTGCTGAGAATTTTTGTAGTCTTTTGACCTGATCTTATCTATTGCAAGGTTTCGGCAAATATTCGCCATCCATGTAACCAGCTTTGCTTTGGAGCTATCATAAGCCGGGATGTTTTTCCATATTCTTACAAATGCTTCCTGCAGCAAATCTTCCGCAATTTCATCGCTGTGGACTATCCTATAAATGATACCATATAAAAATGACGAGTATTTGTCATACAATATGCCGACAGAATTCCTATCCCTGTTGACCAGGGCCGAGACTAATTCCTCCTCTGAAATTTCTGTCAGCTTTTTATTAAGCAAGAATTGTATTCTGATATGAATTACAGCAAAAGTCCTGAATATTTCGGAATATTACAAGACAAATTGATAATAGTCTCACTCCTTCCCTGATGATTCCGCCCAAACCTGTCTGTCACAACGGACTCGATGGCCAATTTGCACGCCCACTGTTTCTCCGCCTGTTAGGGGGAGACAATGTTTTCGCTTTTTCCCCTTTAGACCGAATGGTACGAGCAGAGAAGACTTGTTTAAGTACCATCCCCTCCTGACAGGAGTGGGTAGGGGGAGGTGTTACTTAATCAAATGGGAACATTTATAATGTTTTTATTCTAATAAAAATAGGATTATATTAAATTCATAATGAGCAGAAATCCTGAAAAAGGTAAAATATTAATATCAGAGCCGTTCTTAAACGACCCGAATTTCAAGAGAACGATAATATTGCTGACAGAGCATAATGAAGAAGGCTCGGTTGGGTTTATTATGAATAAGCCGACTGAGTTGAGCTTAAATGATGCTATAGACGATTTCCCTGAATTTGATTCGCCAATTTATTTTGGCGGTCCGGTGCAGCTTAATGCGCTTCAGTTTATTCACAGAGCGGGAGACATAATTGAGGGCAGTATTGAAATAATGCCGGGCTTGTTCTGGGGCGGCAATTTTGAATCGCTTAAGGAACAAATGGAAATCGGCAGGCTCAAACCCGAAGATTTCAGATTTTTTATCGGTTACTCAGGATGGGATGACGGACAGTTAATGGAAGAAATGAAAATAAATTCATGGATAGTGGCAGACGCGAAGATTGATGATATATTTTCGGACCAACCTGATAATCTGTGGCGTGATATATTAAAGAGTATGGGTAAAAAATTCGCAATCCTTGCAAGCTTCCCGGAAAATCCTAGCGTAAACTAGACGCTTAAACAAAATTCAAAGTAATATCAAGTATCTCGGGAGCGCTGCCTGTTCTTACAGGCGGGCCCCATGTGCCCACGCCGCAGGAAACATAGTAATGCGTGTTTCCTTTTTTCTTATAGCCCCGGCTTACTTCATATATTTTTTTTGTAATGAAATTGAACGGCCACAGCTGCCCGTGGTGGGTGTGCCCGGATAGCTGTAAATCGATTCCCTTTTGTTCAGCCTCTGCAAGCTTAACCGGCTGGTGATCCATTAGTATAAGCGGTAAGCTTATATCAATCCCGGTCATTATTTCATCAAGCGATTTTCTTGTTTTCCCGGCAAAGCTTTTTATCGCCCTGTCTTCCCTGCCTATTATATAGAAACTATCTGAGATTTTAATATAAGTATCTCTAAGTTCTACAATTCCGTGTTCGGTTAAATATTTGCATGCAGGCTCTACTCCTCCTATATATTCATGATTGCCTGTTATAGCATACGCTCCGTATTTTGATTTTATGCTCCTTAGCGTTTCGCCCAGATTTTGCCTTATAACCGACCCTATGTCTTCATCAACAACGTCGCCGGGCAACAAAACCAGGTCGGCTTTTAACGAATTTATTTTGCCGACAATCTTCTCAAGTCTGCTTTTGTTTATAATCGTTCCAAGATGTATATCAGAAGCAACGGCAATTTTCAGATGCTTTATGCCGTTCGCATTTTTGAGAATATCGATGCTTAGTTTCCTGATACGCGGCGAGCGGGCGTTTAAATACCCAAGGGCAGTAATAAAGGAAACAATCAAAGTAATTATTATAAAAGCGATTAATTTCGTTTTATCATAATCAGTAAATAAGGATTTCGGATATAATGGAAGGGCAAGATTCACAAGGCGAAGTATATCAATAGTCAAAACGAACAACAAAAAATAGACCATGGCGGCCAGCCAGAATGAGCCAATCCATATTAGGGATGAACTTATCATGGAGGGCCGAGCACGCTCAAGGAACCTTCCGCCAAGGTATGATATTGAGAGAAAGAGAAATAATATTACATATGCGGCAACATAGGGTCCGGGAACCGCCCGCAGACCGGTAATGAATATATAAAAATTAACCAGTCCGTAAACTGTGAATACAATTGTAAAAAAAATAACGAACGCAGATTTTTTCAACCTAAAACTGTTTATTATATAATCAGACGACCGGGGACAAAAAATATTCTAAATAAAAAAGGAGTGAAAAAGCTCCACTCCTGCCTGCAAATCTATAACCTGAATTAAACTTTTTCAATTTCCTTCTTACCTAATATCCCTGTCGGTTTAAACAAGAGTATCAGTATTAGAATGCCGAATGCAATGGCATCGCGGTAAGTGGGTGAAATATACCCCACAACAAACGTCTCAAGTAAGCCTATTATCATTCCGCCTAGCGCGGCCCCCGGAATGTTGCCAATGCCTCCAAGCACTGCGGCGACAAATGCTTTTAGTCCCGGAAGGATTCCCATAAGCGGATCGATACTGGGATAGTTTAACCCGTACAAAACTCCCGCCGCGGCGGCCAGCGATGAACCGATAACAAAAGTAAAACTAATAACCGCATTTATATTGATTCCCATCAGGCTCGCGGCTGTAGGATTATAAGATACAGCGCGCATAGCGGTGCCTATTTTTGTTTTCATGACAATAATTCTCAAAATCGTCATCAGCACAACCGATGTTACCAGAACCACAACGGGATTTGTGCCGATAACAGCGC
Source organism: uncultured Ignavibacteria bacterium (assembly GCA_963816535.1). Taxonomy (GTDB): domain Bacteria; phylum Bacteroidota; class Ignavibacteria; order Tepidaquicellales; family OLB5; genus CAWFKW01. The sequence continues at coordinate 1,203,253 of CAWFKW010000003.1, forward strand.
CGGATAGATTCAATACGGGCTTATTTTCAATTAATGTGGGAAAAGATTTCGGGTCGGGGCCAAAAACCAACTGCCCTGTATATTCAAGAAAAAGTGAAACCCCGATAGCGGTAATTAAAATTGTAAGCTTCGGTGAATTTCTGAGAGGTTTGTACGCAAGCTTCTCAATCGTGAAACCGAGCAATGAACATATGATCATCGCGCCGATAAGTATCGCTATGGCCAAAAGAATTGAAACAAATCCTGTGGTCGATGAAAATCCAAACACGATCGCGAGATAATATCCTGAAAAGGCGCCTATCATAAATACATCCCCGTGCGCAAAATTGATAAAACGGAGGATGCCGTAAATCATAGTGTATCCAAGCGCAATCAAAGCATAAATGCTGCCCAGCGATAACCCGTTAAAAACCTGCTGAAGAAACTCTGTCATCTTATAACTGGTGAATTGGTGAACTGGTGAACTTGTGAACTGGTGAACTTATATTGTAAAGAATAAATCCTTTGTATGCTTTAAATCTCATTACTATTAATCTTAATCTTTTTTCGCGCTGTTGCCATGACTTTTGTAATTTCAATTGCTTTATTGTAAAGAGAACACAATTTTTTCTCAGAAACAATCCCGGCTTCAATTAGAACTTCCATCCAAAAAGCAGACTCATCAGCTTCCTCAACCACAATGGAGAGTTTTGAAAAATATTCTTTCTTTGATCTTGCTCTTGACGCTGCTCTAAAATTGGCCCCAACCGAAGTTCCGGATCTCAATAATTGTTTGCCAATTAATCCTTGATTTATCAGTTTTGGGCAAAGATTGATATAATTTTATGTTCCTTATAGCAAACTGTTTTGTTCTGGTTCTAAACTCCTCATTGAAACCCATATCAGTATTGAGTTGTATTTTAAATGTTCGCTTTTATTTTTAGTTTGCCAGTTTACTGATTCACTAGTTCGTTAGTTCACCATTTCACTAGTTCACAAGTTCACCAGTTCTCCAAATCACCAGTTCTCCAGTTTGTTTACGGCTGTATGGTTTCTTTAAATTTAAACTGGCCGCCTTTGATCTCCAGAATTACTGCAGGCTTAACGGCATTTCTCTGGTCGTTAATTGTAATCTTGCCTGTTACTCCGTCGTAGTCTTTTGTTTTAGCTATTTCATCCCTGATCTTTGCAGGGTCCACTGAGCCGGCTCTTTTAATCGCGTCAAACATTATCATACCGGCATCGTATGATAAAAAGCTCATTGCATCAGGCATATCGTTATATTTTGCTTTATATTTCTTTATGAAGCCCTGGATATTCGGATCCGGATTTTCCGTTGATACGTGCGTAGAGAAGTAACATCCTTCAAGCGCATCTTTCGCTTTACCTTCGGTCAGCTTTTCAGATTCCCAACCGTCGCTTCCGAGCAGCGGAACGGTTATGCCCACTTCCCTTGACTGTATTGAAATGAGATTAACATCCGTATAATATGCAGGAATAAAGATCGCCTCGGGATTCTTTGATTTTATCGCTGTAAGCTGCGCTTTAAAATCTTTATCGCCGCTTGAAAAAGACTGTACCTCTACGATCTGCCCGCCCATTTTTGTAAATTCCTTTTCGAAGAAATCAGCCAGCCCTGTGCTGTAAGCATTCTTAACGTCTTTCAATATCGCGATCTTCTTAACATGCAGCGAATTGATGGCAAATTTGCTTAATACAGTCGCCTGGAAGGGGTCGATGAAGCAAACTCTGAATATATAATCGCCTATAGCGGTAACCTCCGGGTTTGTAGAAGCAGGCGAAATCATAGGGATCTTATTCTGCTGGCAGATCGGCGCGCCGGCTTTACTTCTGCTTGACGCAACTTCGCCTATAACCGCGACAACTTTATCTTTGTTTATTAACTTCTGCACAACAGTGGCGGCCTCAGAGGGTTTTCCCTGGTCATCGTATGTTATCAGCTTGATCTTTTTGCCAAGCACCCCTCCGGAATTGTTAATTTCTTCAACGGCAAGCTTCAGCCCGTTATCGGATGAAATGCCGAAAGTAGCTTCCGTTCCGGTAAGAGAGCCATACTGCCCGATCAAGATCTCGTTGTCGTTGGTTTTATTGCAGCCGGTAGAGGTCAAAAATACGGCTGAAAATAGTACAACAACTCCAAATATTATCTTATTCATAATAAAAAATTAGGTTTTTTTGTAGGAAATGTAGCCCATAATAGCGAAAAGGTAGGATAATTTCAATTCAACAGTTAGCGATAAATAAAAAAGGCGTTCTGATGAACGCCTCTTTAGTTTAGATGATTCCTGTTTTTTTCTCCTCGCCAGGAAAAAAACTCTGTAAACTATTTGCTCACTTGCAGCTTCTGCCCAATTTCGATTACATCTTTTTTCAGCCCGTTCCATTTCTTTAGCTCTGTAACAGTGCAGTCATACTTATCGGCTATACTCGCGAGCGTCTCGCCTTTTTTTACCGTGTGATATTGGGTTTTGCTTTTCTTTTTTGTATCCTTTGATGTTTCTTTCTTTGTTTCTTTAGAGCTGTATAATTTCAGAACCTGCCCGGTTTGAATTACATCAGATTCCAGGTCGTTCCAGTCTTTTATCTGGCTCACTGTGACCCCGTTATCGTCGGCAATGGCAGTAAGGTTGTCGCCTTCCTGAACCGTATATGTTTTCAGTTTGCCTTTTTTCTTATCTGTTGAAGTGGTCGTTTTCTTATCTGTATATATAGTTAGCGATTGCCCAACTTCAATTTTATCGGATTCAAGGTCGTTCCAGTCTTTTATATCCGCAACGTCAACGTCATACTTATCCGCAATGCCGGTCAGGTTATCGCCGCTTTTGACCTTATATTCTATCTTGTTTGCCTTCTTCTTTTTGGAGATTGTCTCTGTAACTTTTTCCGGCGAATATATCTTCAACTTTTGACCGATAATAATATTGTCCGATTCAAGATCGTTCCAGTCTTTTATATCTGCAATATCTACGTCGTACGAATCTGCTATCTTTGAAAGATTATCCCCGCTTTTTACAGTATACGTCTGGTACGTTCCTTTGCTTTTCTTTTCGGTCTTTGTTTTCTCAGTTTTCGTCCTTTCAGTCTTCGTTACAACATCTTTCTTTTCAGTTTTCTTCTTAGGTTCGGTTGACTGCTCGTCGTCATTCTTTGAATAATTCTTCACCTGGTCCTTCCTGACCAGGACGTCTTTGGCTTTCAGCTCTTCATCTGTATTGTTTTGATTATTATCGTTAATGCCGTCTTTCTTTTGAGGTTTCTCTATAACGTCTTTAGTTTCGTTTGTCTTAGTATCATTTTGTTTTACGTCGCCTGTTTCATTTTCTTCTAACTTATCTTTCACCCCGTACAGCTCTTTATATTTAGCGTCGGTAAGCCAAACAGAAAGGCTGTCACCTTTCTTCGGATAAGTACCGTAGAAGATATTATTCCATATCCGGATATCGGTGGGCCTCACGCCGTATTTGATACTGACAGTTTTGAGATCCTCAGAATCCGCCAACTGGTGAAAAACAAGCTGCCTGTTTGACTGGCTGATTATAAGTTTCGGGTTCTCAACGTTATAACCTTCTACTCTATAATAACTATAAGAAGAAGAATTATCTGCAGAAGCTGTGCCCTCGTCGCCGTCATACGCCGCTTTAAATCCGTTCCTGTCTATATCGCCAGCGTCCTCGTAATTCTTCGCAAATTCTTTGAATGAGCCTTTGGGAATTTTGATCAGGTAACCGTCCTGAAAAATCGGCGTTTCGTCTTTCAATAACTGCGGATTCAGGTCCCTTATATTTTCAACTGTCGTATTGCAAAGCTCGGCGATCTTGGTGAGCGGCACCTGCGCTTTGATAATTACCCTGTCGTATTCCAGCGGGGCGCCGTATTCAACGTCGTTAAAGCCGTATTTTTTGGGATCGATATTGATAAGAGCGCATGCTATAAACTGCGGGACATAATTCCTTGTCTCTTTTGGTAAATAATCACGAATCTGCCAGAAATCGGTAGTTCCGGCTTTCTGGACGGCGCTGTTTATTCTGCCCGGTCCGGCGTTATATGACGCAAGAGCCAGGTACCAGTTGCCAAACGATTTGTAAAGGTCGTTCAGGAGCCGTGCGGCGGCGTCTGTAGATTTCTCCACGTCGCGCTTATCGTCCGTATTATCGTCATAATATAAACCGTAAGCGGTGCCTGTTGCAGGCATGAATTGCCATAAACCAATTGCGCCTGCCCATGATGAAATTGTAGGGTCAAGCCCGCTTTCGATCATGGATAAATATATGAGTTCTTCAGGCGCGTTGTTCTGGCGGAGTATGCTTCTCATCAGGTTGAAGTATTTACCTGAGCGGTACAGCCACTTATCCATATATTTTCTTCCGTTGCCCTGGAAGTACGTTATATAATCATCTACGCTGCTGTTTGTATCAAGCCTTATATCTTCTCCCTTCGGAAGATCGGCCGGGTCGAATATTGTGCTGTAAGATTTTTTTTCTACTTTCTGGTATTTAACCCCAACTCTATCGGCAAGCTTAAATACTTTGCTCTCAGATGGGATCGCATCGGCGGATATTATGTAATCTTCGGATACGCTTCTGGAAAGCTCTTCAAAATCTTTGTTCCAATTACTGTGTTTGGAAACAACGTTAGAACTTATTTTATACAAGAGCTTTACGGCCGCCTCAAACTCCTCCTTAGAAGATTTTGAGTCGCCCTTCTCGTTAGAGGAAAGCGCTTTTGTATAATGAAGTCTTGCGTTCTCCAGAGCTCCGTACACCTGGATGGAATCATTCTTCGTTTTGGTCTCTTCAGATTCCTCTGGGGCTTCTTCGGAACCGCCGCAGCCTGTAAACGATTTTAACGCAACGAATGCGAAAAGAATAATAAAGAGACGAAAAGCAATTCTCATTATTCCTTCTCCTGTATTAGATTTAAAAAAAACTCCCTTATCGGTTTTCAATATATGATTATATGAAAATAAAGTCAAGCTAAATATTAGATAAACACTCTAAGTTATAAATAAATAAAGTAATTAATTGAAAAAATGGGGTGATTGTCCTGAATTGTTTAACGTATTAAATGATTATATATTTGATAATATTCAGCAGATTTTGTAATTCCCAAATCAAATGATATTGGTTTATACTCAGAATTAGGAATTCTTGTTTCGGTATAATTTAATTTAGCTTTTTTTTATTTCTTAAAACATACTCATTTTTAATATCAATATTCTTGGGCGCGGAAAAAGTTTTTCATTTAGAATTAGGCTTAACGGATTACAAAGAAGTCTGGGATCTCCAAAAAGAAATTTTAGATTTCAAAAAGAAGAATAAATTTCCCGATGTAATTCTTACAACTGAACATAACCATGTTTATACGCTCGGCAAAGCAGGCGACCGCGATCATCTTTTATTAAATGAAGAAGGGTTACGTGAAAAAAATATTTCATATTATGAAATAGACCGCGGCGGGGACCTTACGTATCACGGCCCCGGACAGATAGTCTGTTATCCTATCTTCGACCTCCACAATTACACGCTTGACACTCATAAATATTTAAGGGACCTTGAGGAAGTTGTGATAAGAACATTGAAAGAATACGGGATTAATTCTTCACGCGATGAACAATATACGGGGGTGTGGGTTGGCAATGAAAAGATCTGCGCTATAGGAATTAAGATATCCGGATGGGTAACAATGCATGGCCTTGCGTTTAACGTAAATACCGACTTAGATTATTTCGGTAACATTATACCATGCGGCATATTTCATAAGGGCGTTGCCAGCATGAAGAAAATTCTCGGCCAGGAACAGAATATGACCGAAGTTAATGAAAAACTTCTTCAGAACTTCATGCAAGTATTTGATATTCATGTAATTACTCCGATAGATCATGACTCATTGATCAAAGCTGTTCGCAATCGAATGCCCTCTGAAGCGCTTCCTCAATCGTAACCTTATATAAAGATTCATTGCTTTTTTGATTAATGGCATAGCAATATTTTTTAAATCCAATTAACTTTAGAATAAGTCTTATTAAAGAATTTCTCCAGGCCGTTACTTGAGTTATGATGCATGAAGACTCAGGAGGAAAACGTTGAAACAGAAACTTACATTTTTATTTATAGCCTCAGCTGTATTCCTTAACGTTAATAGAGCTTTTTCACAGGACAATAATTCTGATAGCAAGCGATGGGATTTACCTACATCACACGCAAGCGTGCTCGGCGCTTATTCAAACCTGCCTGCAATAAATAATTACAAAGGTCCTACAGGAACAACAAGACTTTATCATACAGAAATTGGCGATGTGTTGGTTCCGCCAAATATTGTTCCATTACCAACTGCAACAGAAAACGAAACAAATTCGCCCGCTGTAAACATGGGCGGCAATACTAATACTATATTTGCCGCTTGGAACTCATTCAGTCCTGCTGTTTATGGTACCGGATTTTGCCTGACAACTAACGGGGGAACCTCATGGACAGGTAATTACAATAACATGAACCCTGCAAACAACGGCGGCGACCCGGGTCCGTGGATTTGGCCAACGGGAAGTACATGGGCGGGAAGATTGGGTATTAGCGTGCTTAACGGCGCTTTCACCGGAATTGTTGCGATGTATTCAACGGATAATGGATTAAGCTGGTCAACAGGCGCTACAATGAATCCTGTTGGCAGCGCAGATAAAAATTTATCCTGTGTAGATGACGTTCCCGGCAGCCCTTACTTTGGAAGGGCATATACTTTATGGAGCAATTTTTCTCTTTCATCCCCTGCAATTGTAGGCGCTTATTCATCGGACGGAGGCGTCACCTGGGTCTCGTCATCAATCAACGTATCGCCGCCAACGGATGGATCTCATTACTGTCAGGGAGTTGATGTTCAGGTGGGACCAGGCGGAGTTGTTTACGCAGTTTGGGCGGTTCCGATGACAGGGAGTCCATATACAGAAGACTATCTGGGATTTGCGAAATCAACTGATGGCGGGGTTACATGGACATCGCAAACAAATACTGCGGTTAACATAAACGGGGTAAGGTCAACAAATCTATATAACGGGATAAGAGCAAATGGCTTTCCAAGAATTGCGATTGATAAATCAGGCGGCCTAAGGAACGGCTGGATATATGCGGTTCTTGCAGAAAAATTAATTGCGCCTGCAAGAGATAATGCCGACGTATGTCTATGCCGCTCCACGGATGGCGGCACAACATGGACGCATATATTAGTAAACCAGGATGCACCGGGAAATTACAACTGGTGTCCATCTGCTGCAGTTGATAATAACGGAATTCTTGCGATTTCATATTTTGATACAAGGAATACGATTGTGCCTATAACGCAGTCTTATCTTTCGTTCTCAAACAACGGCGGGAATGCATTCAGCGATGTACAGATAAGCGACCATAATTTTACTCCGGCCCCTATCGCGGGATTATCTCCAGGAGGAGATTATTCTGGAATAACTTATGGCAATGGAAAGTTCTGGCCTTTTTGGTTTGATAACTCATCGGGTCATTATCAGGTTTGGACCGCCGGAGTTTCAACCGTAGTTCTTGCACATGATTATTCTTGCGGGCCGTTTTTAAACATACTGCCATTTTATATTATTAACACTCCGTACAATATAAGAGCAAAAGTATCAAATATTGGCAGTTCACCGGAGTCAAACGTACCCATTAAATTTTATGTTGACGGCGTTTTAATAAATACAACTAATTTAAGTTTAGCGGCTGGCGGAGTTGATTCTGTTACCAACACCTGGCAACCTTCGGTAACAGGCAATCATACGCTTATGTACATTGCCGCTCTTGGAACAGACATGGACAGATCAAATGACACTGTAAGAATGGTTGTAAATGTTCTCAATGGACCGCCGCCCAGATTGTGCCCTTTTGTTTGCGAACCCCCTGTAACATATACGCCGATATCAGGAAATCCCGGGCCAACCGGTGATGACGCAGGAATTACAGCCCCTATTGGTTTCACTTTCAGTTATATCGGGCACAGCTATACGCAGGTATGGATCTGTACTAATGGATTTATACAAATGGGCCCGACCGGTTCAACGGATTATCTCAATAGATTGTGCAGCGCCGTTGATACAAATTTAATTGCTGGGTTTTGGGATGATCTGAATACTAATAACGGCGGAAATATTCAGTACTTAACTACAGGAACTGCCCCGTGGAGAATATTCACGGTTCAATATACGAATGTAGCATATAATTCAGGAACCGGAAATGTAACATTCCAGATAAAATTGTTTGAAAACTTTGGAAATGGCCAGACTATAGAAATTATATATGGGCCTGCCGTCAACAATCCATCTTCAACAGGAAGTATTGGAATTAATGTCGCTCCGGGTATATACGGTCTATCTATCTCCAGCATAACGCCTGGATCAAACTGCGCCTCAACATCATCTTCGACAACTGCTTGTAATGATATGGTGCAATACATTATGCCCTCAGGCACACATTACCATTACTGCGAATTTGTGGGGATTGATCCGATCGGCAGCGCTATTCCAAAAGACTATTCTCTTTCACAAAATTATCCCAATCCGTTTAATCCAACCACTATGATTAATTTTGGGTTGCCAAAAGCCGGGTTAGTTAAGCTGGTTGTATTTGATATGCTTGGCAGAGTTGTGCAAACACTCATCAATGAATATAAAGGAGCCGGAAATTATAAGGCTGATTTCGACGGAACAAACATTGCTTCCGGAGTTTACTTCTATAAATTAGAAGCAGGAAGTTTTACCCAAATTAAGAAAATGGTTTTGGTAAAATGACGCAGTCATTTTTGAAATCCCCTTAAAACGGGATTCGTTAAGTATAATGCAGAAGAGTCATACTGCGGCTAAAATCATCTTAAACGATTACAAATTTGAAGTTTATTGGCGCTGTAATTGTAGGCCTGGGAATTGAATCGAATTGCATAGAAATGTTTAAAGACATTCACTAATATAGACATCAGAAATATTTTTTTGAATACTTGAATCCATTATCAGGGGATTCTTTATATTATAGAACCCCGGGAGGAAACAATGAAATATAAATTTACTATTCTATTAATAACATTTGCGTCGTTCCTTATCGGAACCGCGGCGCAATCACAGGATAATAAAAACGACGGCAGAAGATGGAATTTGCCTTCAACGCGCGCATACACAGGCGGCGTTTATTCTAACCTGCCTGGCGTGAATAATTACAAAGGCCCTGTCGGTACTGCGAAGCTTTATCATACGCCGATAGGCGATGTTCTGGTTCCGCCAAACATTATTCCATTTCCCACAGCTACAGCCACCGAAAGCGAAGTTGCAGCCGTTAACATGGGCGGAAATACAAACACAATGTTCGCTGCGTGGAATTCGTACGGCCCTTCGTTTTACGGAACAGGCTTCAGCCTGACAACTAACGGGGGAACTTCGTTTACAGGCAACTACAATAATATGAATTTGGGAAATAACGGCGGCGACCCCGGTCCGTGGGTATGGCCGGCCGGCAGTACCTGGGCAGGAAGGCTGGGAATATCAGTTTTGAATGGCGGATACACCGGAGTGATTGCATTTTACTCAACAGATAATGGCATAACGTGGACGACAGGTGTTTTGATACCGCCTACAGGCAGTGTTGACAAAAATCTGGGCTGTGTGGATGATGTCCCCGGCAGTCCATATTTCGGAAGAGCTTACATACTATGGAGCAATTTTTCGCTCTCTGCGCCTCCGATAGTGGGAGCTTTTTCTTCCGATGGAGGCGCCACATGGACTCCGTCAACAGGCAACGTATCTCCGGCGCCTGACGGCTCGCATTACTGCCAGGGCGTTGACGTTCAGGTAGGTCCGGGCGGGGTAGTTTATGCCGTGTGGGCCATGCCGGTTTTTGGTTCGCCGTATACGGAAGATTATATCGGGTTTGCCAAATCAACCAACGGCGGGGTTACATGGGTTAACGGAACAAACACCGCCGTTAATGTGAACGGTATAAGAACAACAAATCTGTACAACGGAATTAGGGCCGACGGTTTCCCGAGATTAGCCGTTGATAAATCAGGCGGAGCAAGAAACGGCTGGATATACGCCGTGCTTTCAGAAAAGACTGTAGCGCCCGCAAGAGATAATTCAGATGTTTGTTTGTGCCGTTCAACCGATGGCGGCGCAACGTGGACGCATACGTTAGTAAACCAGGATGCTTCCGGGAATTATAACTGGCACCCGGCGCCTGTTGTTGATAATGCAGGCGTTCTTGCCGTTGGATATGAAGATACGAGAAATACGACTGTGCCTGTAACTCAGGTATACATGTCATATTCGAATGACGGAGGCACAACGTTTACCGATATCCAGGTAAGCGATCATAACTTTACTCCTGCGCCAATCCCGGGTCTGGCAGGCGGTTACCAGGGCGACTACAACGGAATGACTTACGGCAACGGAAAATACTGGCCATACTGGGGTGATAATTCATCAGGGCATTACCAGGTGTGGACGGCAGGCGTATCTTTATCGCTTGCACATGACTTTTCATGCGGGCCGTTTTTAAGTTTGCCGGCAAACCCGCTCAGCTTAAATACGCCATATGCTATAAAGACAAAAATAACAAACCTGGGCACATCAAACGAAACGGCTGTTCCGATAAAATATTTTGTTGACGGGGTTTTGATAACTACAACCAACGTAAATGAAAATGCCGGCGCTGTTGATTCAGTTTCAAATACATGGCAAACAGCTGTCGCAGGCAACCACACGCTGATGTATGTATCGGCTCTTTCAACTGACTTAAACAGGTCGAATGACACCGTAAGAGTAACTGTAACTGTGAGCGGCGCGCCTTCGCTGTGCGAGCAGTTTGCGACAACAGCTTTCCCGCCGGCGGGATGGACTACCGACGGAACATATTGGGGTTATAACGCTGTAAGCGGATTTGGCGTTGGGACAGGTTCGGCGAGGTTCAATTCATGGACTGCCCCCCCGGGCACAGATAATAACCTGAATACTTTGACGTTTGAGGCTTTACCGAATGCAGTTCTGAATTTTGATATAGCGTATTCGCCGTATCCTACAACGCCGCCGTATGCCGAGGATTCGTTAGTAGTGCTTGGCTCGACCGACGCAGGAACGACATATTTTTCTATCATAAGATTGGGGCCGATTGAAATGCAGACTGCCCCGGCTTCTGCCAACGAGTTTACGCCGCTTGCATCGCAGTGGGGCAAGATGAGCTACCCACTGCCAAATGGAACAAACAAGATAGATTTTCTGGGAAGAAGCCAGTATGGCAACGACATATTTATAGACAGCGTATGCATAGACCACTTAATTGGTATTTCATCCCAGGGGAATGATCTCCCGAGGAGTTACTCGCTTTCGCAGAACTATCCGAACCCGTTTAATCCATCCACGGTTATCAGCTACGGTTTGCCGAAAGCCGGTTTGGTAAGGCTGGTTGTGTATGACATTCTTGGAAGAATTGCACAGACGCTTGTAAACAATGAATATAAAGAAGCGGGAACATATAAGGCATACTTTAACGCAATAAACTTATCAAGCGGAGTATATTTCTATAGAATAGAAGCAGGAGATTTTGTTTCTGTGAAAAAGATGCTGTTGATCAAGTAGCAGGTTAGCTCATTATTAGTTTAATAGCGAACAGAATTCTCTTTTCGATATTTTCGGATCCCCTGGCTGATTAAGCCCGGGGATCTTTTTACCCAACCCCCTCATCTAACAATGAAACCTAACCATGCGCCCCAACCATGAAACATAATTCTCAATTCTTTCACAATAATGGAAATGTCAACTATTTATGAATCCTTTATTAAGGATAGGTGAATGGATGAGAAAAGAATTTTCATTGTTTTTGCTTCTATTTAAAAATAAATTGCAATGAAATTAAATCAGTCTTGAATCGACAAGAAACAGGATTAAGACATTATTCCGGTTTTTCAAACTGCTGTCTTCATAGGTTGAGTTTAGCTTAAAGTAAACTCAGGAGGAACAAAATGAATTTTACCGCTACGCTTTCACTCTGCGATGTATTATGTGCAATTCATCCGCAAATTCAGAATCAGCATCAGATATAAAAATTAAAAGCCATGAAGAGAAATGTTTTCTTTAAATTGATTTATTCTCTGCTTATTTTCCTCATGGCTTATGGAAGCGCCCTGTCTCAGCAATATTGGATTCAGCAGCCGTGCCCTACTACAAAATCGTTAACGCGTTTGACATTTACTGATACGCTGAACGGGTGGGCCGTCGGTGATTCCGGCGCTATAGTGCACACTTCCAACGGAGGTTCAAACTGGATCGTGCAGGAAAGTTCAATTAATACCCCTATAGAAGATTTGTTCTTCATAAACAGCCAAACCGGGTTTGCCGTCTCTAACGATTATACTAGTTCAGGCACAATTATCCTGAGAACGACAAATGGCGGAATCAACTGGTCAAACTCCAGGTATCCCGATACTGCCCTTATCATAAGAAGCGTTTACTTTTTAGATTCACTCACAGGATTTTTCGGGGGAATAACGCTGACCGACCCTGTGATTTTGCGAACTACAGACAGAGGAGTAAGCTGGGCTCATACAAATATCCGGCTGGCAATATGTTATGACTACCCTGTTCTGAAATTCAATTTCCTTAATTCCTTAAAAGGTTACGCCTGCGGCGGATTTTTTGACCGCGCCGGAATTTGCTGGCAAACAACGGACGGAGGACTTAACTGGACCGATACATGTATTTCCGCTGAGCCCCTTTTCGACATTTACGCAGTCAGCAATGATAAGATACTGATAGCCGGAGGCGACCCGGAATACGGTTCTTATGTATACTCATCTTCTGACGCGGGCTCTTCATGGAAAGGATTTTTTTTGAATACCTACGGAATAGCTCAGAGGATCGCCGCAAGGACTCCCGCCGAACTTTGGATCCCATGCGCGATTTTAGGTAAATTTGCCGTATCCCTTGATACCGCGAGAAACTGGTTTTCGATTGATGCGCCCGATCATGTAAATGTCTACGATACGCGGTTCATAAATCCTTATACCGGATGGAGTGTGGGGCTTCGAAGCGACAATTTTACAGGGGTCATTCTTAAATACAATACTGCCGTTATAGGAATCATGAATGAACAGGCGCCTGTTCCTGATAAACCTATGCTGTATCAGAATTATCCAAACCCTTTTAACCCGGTTACCGAAATAAGTTTCAGTTTAGTTAAAACCGGGCGCGTTAAATTAGTAATATATGATTTGCTCGGAAGAATTGCCGCAAAACTTGTTGATGAAATCAGGCAGGCCGGAACATTTAATGAAAAATTCGACGCCGCGAACCTGGCAAGCGGAATTTATATATATAGAATTGAAACAGCAGGTTTTGAACAGAGCAAAAAAATGGTTCTTGTTAAATAAATGAGTTCAAAGCGTTCTGATTGCGTTTAAATGCAAAAATGACGTTTTATGAGTAAATTTGAGAGTATTATTTTTCATTTGAAATTGCTCCCAATTAAAAATAAATTGCGTGGTTAATACTTGTCTTAATCGATCCTGATAATAAGATTAAGGCATAATTCTATTTTTATCAAACTGCTATCTTCATTGATTGGGTTTAATCCCAGGAGGAAATCATGATACAAAAACTTTCTTTTCCCTTTCTTGCTCTAATTACCATTCTTGCATTTAATTTATCTTTTGCTCAGGATAACTCGAGATGGAATAATCCTGGAACATACGTGATGTCCAGCGGAAATTATGTTCCTTTGCCGTCAGAAACTTATGTTCAGCCGGTAACCTCTCCGAGAAAAGTCTCCACTTTGCAGGGAGACCTTGTTGTGGCTCCTAATATAAGAGTTTTGCCCGGCACAGTTTCGCAAACTGAAGTGCCGCTTACCATCAGCCGGGCTAATCCTCTGCTGATGTTTGGATCTTCAAACGCAGTAAACGGAAGCACAATAAATTCCGGCTCATATATTTCAACCGACGGCGGTAACAGCTGGTTCGGCACAAATACTATCAACAACGGTAATACTAATAACCAGCGAGGAGATCCGGGCCCTGCATACGGCAAGGACAGCAGGATAATTTTCACACATCTATCGAGCACATCAAATTTCGGGGGGGTAACCGGCATGCAGGCTGAATACTCCACTAACTTCGGCGTGAATTTTTCGACAAGCTATCAGGTGCATTCCAGCGGGACGGATGATAAAAATCTTGCGTGCGGCGATGATGTGCCAACAAGCCCGTATTACGGGAACTTCTACATGGCTTTTTGCGACTATGCATCAGGCGTAACTTATTGCGCCAGAACCACTAACGGCGGAGTTTCCTGGGTAGCGCCGGTTAGCTGGACGCCGCCTGCGGGTCTTCAGGCTCAGGGCCATGATGTTGTAACCCGGCCCAACGGCGATGTAATTGTAAGTTATGCGCTTCACGGGCCAACCAGTCCGTGGACAGAACTGGATGTTGGAATCGGACGCTCGACTGACGGCGGAGCTACTTTTACGGTATTAGCTCCAGCATATGCAACCAATGGAACGCGTTCCACATCGTTTAACGGATGGGGAATCAGGACCAATGGTTTTACGAGAATCGCATGCGATAAAAGCGGCGGCGCAAGAAACGGCTGGCTATATGTTGTTATGTCAGAATATAATCTTGCTCCTGCAGGATCAGATGCCGATATAGTGCTGCACCGTTCAACAGATGGCGGCGCAACATGGTCGGCAGGAATAAGAGTTAACCAGGATCCGTTAAATAACGGTAAAGTACAGTGGTTCCCATGCGTTTGCGTTGATGAAAACGGCGGAGTTAATGTTGCTTATTACGACAACAGGAATTTCGCATCAGTCGGCGACTCAGCATCAATATATATTTCCAGGTCGCTTGACGGAGGAAGTACATGGGTTGACGTTGAGGTAGCCGATCATCATTTCAAGCCGAAACCGGATCCTCTTCTCAGCGGCGGATATATGGGCGATTATATGGGATGCGCAGCCGGGAACGGTAAGGTTTGGGCATTCTGGATGGATGATAAATCAGGAACATACAATGCATGGGCCGGCTATATTACGAGCGGTCCTCCGCTTGCGCACAATATTGCAATCGGGCCGTTTTTGAGTACTCCGGCATATTATCTGATCAACACTCCGTATAACATTAAGACGAAAGTAACAAATATCGGGTCTTCAAATGAAACAGGCATACCGATAAAATTCTATGTTGACGGAGTATTAATAAATACGACAAACATCAATCTGAATGCCAGCCAAAATGATTCGGTCAGCAACAGCTGGCAGACGGCAACGGCAGGCAATCACAATTTAATGTACATCTCTGCGCTTAGCACGGATCTCGACAGAACCAACGATACAGTCAGAATGACCGTAAATGTGCTTACGCAGCCGCCGCCGACAATGTGTCCCTTCTATTGTCAGCCTCCGACAACTTACACGCCAATAACGGGGGGCGGCGCGGGCCCGACCGGAGATGACGCTGGTATTGCCGTGCCTATAGGTTTCACATTCAATTATGTAACAACCGCATATACTCAGGCATGGATATGCACAAACGGATTTATACAGTTAGGGGGCTCAGGCACTACAGCTTATGTTAATGCGCTCTGCGGAGCCAATGTCAACTTGATTGCGGGATTTTGGGATGATTTGAATGCAGCCGGAAATATAACGTACCTGACAACGGGTACAGCGCCAAACAGGGTGTTTACCGTTCAGTATGCAAACGTTGCATTCCTTTCAGGGTCCGGTAACGTAACTTTCCAGATAAAATTATATGAAAACGGCGGAACGGGGCAGGTTGTGGATATTATATACGGCTCAGGCGTTAATAATGCGGCGGCAACGGGAAGCGTTGGGATCAATGTTTCGCCGGGCGGCGCCGGATATATCACGAGCATAACGCCAGGCGCCAATTGCTCTTCAACTACCTCTTCAACAACCGTATGTAATGATGCAGTCACATACAATATTCCGTCGGGTACATTCTACAGATTCTGCAGCCTGGTCGGAGTCGACCCGATAAGCAGCTCCGTTCCGAAAGATTTTTCACTGGAACAGAACTATCCTAATCCTTTTAACCCGGCTACGGTTATCAAATTCGGGCTGCCGAAATCCGGATTAGTAAAACTTGTTGTGTATGACTTGCTGGGTCAAGTTGTTAAGACTCTGGTAAACGAATATAAAGAAGCCGGCACATATAAAACTGACTTTGACGCTACTAACCTTGCGAGCGGAGTTTATTTCTATAGATTAGAAGCCGGAGATTTTACTTCGGTTAAGAAAATGCTTCTGATCAAATAGCGAGTTGAGGTGAAGGGCGCAAGCCCTTCACCGAAATCCCGCTTGCGGGACGGAGTTTATTTCTATAGATTAGAAGCCGGAGAATTTACTTCAGTTAAAAAAATGCTCTTTATCAAATAGCGGTTTTACGATAAATAGGCGCGTCCAATTTTTGTACTAAGCAATTTGAGGAAATATAAAGCGGGAGTTTGCAATGAAGCTCCCGCTTTCATTTTTTGCCACATTATCTCATGAAAAATTTTATTACATACCTGGATCAACGGAATTTTTTCACGCCCTTATTTATTCTGAAGTAAATTCTCCCAGTATTCTGTCCCGACGAAAAAGCGCGGTCCTTTATGTGGCTAACTTCAAGACAAGTTGAGGCTTCCCCCAAACATTGCAAATCCAGAAGGAATTTTTGGGCTTGTAAAATTATAGTAATCAATTATTTATAATAATCAATGTCAAATTGTTAGCCTCAAAAATTAATTTTCGAAGATGCTACATTTTCATTGCTTTTAGCATTTTTAAAAAATAAATTACACCCTCATTTCAAATACATGGGGGTTTTTGGGGTTAGTGGTTCGGGTCAATTTTGCAAAGTACACGTTCTATAATTTATAATTAATCAACATTATTTGGACTTGCACAAAAGCATGTCCAGGAGGAAATAATGAATCATAAACTAACTTTCTTATCGTTGGCGCTGGTTGTATTGTTTATCGGCAATATTGCTTTCGCGCAGGATAATTCAGGTAAACGCTGGAACTTACCTTCTACAAGAGCCAATGTAGGCGGCGTATATTCCAGCTTGCCGTCTGTAAACACTTACAACGGCCCAACGGGAACATACAGGATGTATCATACGCAGATAGGCGACGTATTGGTGCCGCCAAACGTAATTCCGTACGTAACGGCAACCGCAACGGAAAGCGAAATTTCCGCATCTAACATGGGCGGCAACACTAACGAGATGTACGCGTCATGGAACTCATACGGACCCGCATTTTACGGCACAGGTTTCTGCCTCACCACAAACGGCGGCGCTTCGTGGACGGGAAATTACAACAATATGTTCTCTACAAATAACGGCGGCGACCCGGGCACATGGATCTGGCCGACAGGCAGCACATGGGCCGGCAGGCTCGGAGCTTCTGATTTGAACGCAGCCTATACGGCTTGCACGGCTTTCTATTCAACCGATAACGGCTCTACATGGGTAAACCAGGTCACGCTGACTCCGTCAGGAAGCGTTGATAAAAACTTATCATGCGTTGATGACGTACCGGGCAGCCCGTATTTGGGAAGAGCTTATACTTTGTGGAGCAACTTTGCTCTGTCCGCTCCCCCGATAGTATGCTGTTATTCAACAGACGGAGGCGCTACATACACAGCTTCATCAAACACAGTGTCCCCCGCGGCGGACGGTTCGCATTACTGCCAGGGCGTCGACGTTCAGTGCGGCCCGGGCGGAGTTGTTTACGCAGTTTGGGCTTATAACATGTTGGGCTCGCCGTATACTGAAGACTATATGGGATTTGCAAAATCAACCAACGGCGGCGTTACATGGACAGGGCAGAACAACAATGCCGTTAATACAAACGGTATCAGAACAACTGCGTTATACAATGGTATCAGGGCGGATGGGTTCCCGAGAATGGCCGTAGATAAATCAGGCGGCGCGAGAAACGGATGGATTTATGCCGTTATGTCTGAAAAGCTGGTTGCTCCCGCAAGAGATAACTCAGACATATGTTTGTGCCGTTCGACCGATGGCGGAACTACATGGAGCCATACATTAGTAAACGGAGACGCATCAGGCAATTACAACTGGCACGGATCACCGGTAGTGGATAATAACGGAGTGCTTGCTGTAGGTTATTACGATACAAGAAACACAACGGTGCCTGTTACTCAATATTATCTGTCGTTCTCAAACAACGGCGGATCGTCGTTCAGCGATATACAGGTAAGCGACCATAACTTCACACCTGCTCCTATTTCAGGATTAGCAGGCGGATACCAGGGCGATTACACAGGTATAACATACGGAAACGGAAAGTTCTGGCCATTCTGGGCTGACCCGTCATCGGGTCATTACCAAACATGGACAGCGGGCGTTTCTACCGTTGTTCTCGCGCATGATTATGCAGCGGGACCGTTCCTGAGCTTACCGCCGTATTGGGTTGTAAGTACTTTGTATGCGGTGAAATCAAAGATTTCTAACGTTGGAAGTAATGCTGAATCTTCGGTTCCCATAAAATTCTATGTTGACGGCGTATTAACAAATACAACTAATTTGAGTTTGGGTGTGGGCGGAGTTGATTCTGTTTCTAATAACTGGACGCCTGCAACAACGGGCAACCACACATTAATGTATATTTGCGGTCTCACAACCGACCTTGATAGAAGCAATGACACGGTCAGAGTAACGGTGAACGTTCTCTCATCGCCGCCTCCGACATTGTGTCCGTTCTACTGTCAGCCCCCTACCACATACACGCCGATATCCGGAAGCCCCGGACCGGTGGGTGATGACGTTGGTTTGGCAGCAAACATCGGTTTTACATTTAATTATGTAGGCGGCAGTTATACGCAGGCATGGATCTGCACAAATGGATTCATTCAAATGGGCGGCTCCGGCGCGACAGATTATATTAACGCTCTGTGCAGCGGCACTGACGTTAACCTGATAGCAGGTTTCTGGGATGATCTTAACACTAACAACGGCGGGAACATCCAGTACACTACAACCGGCGCTGCGCCAAACAGGAAATTCATAGTGCAGTTTACGAATGTCGCATATTTCTCAGGAACCGGAAACGTAACTTTCCAGATAATATTGTACGAAAATGGCGGTACCGGGCAGGTTGTAGATATTGTATACGGACCTGCAACAGCTAACGCATCCTCAACGGGAAGCGTTGGCCTTAACGTTGCGCCGGGCGGTTCAGGCAACGTTCAGAGTATTACACCGGGAGCAAACTGCTCAAGTACTACATCTTCAACAACATCATGTAACGACGCTTTATCTTATACTAACCTGACTACAGGCACGTTCTATAGGTTCTGCAACCTGGTCGGCGTTGACCCGATCAGCAGCTCAGTTCCCAGAGAATTCTCTCTGGAACAGAACTATCCAAATCCGTTCAACCCGACAACTGTTATAAAGTTCGGGCTGCCGAAATCAGGATTAGTGAAGTTAGTTGTTTATGACGTGCTTGGAAGAATTGTGAAGACGCTTGTTAATGAATATAAACAAGCCGGCACGTATAAAGCTGACTTTGATGCCTCTAACCTGGCAAGCGGCGTTTACTTCTATAAGCTGGAAGCAAACGACTTTACTTCCGTTAAGAAGATGCTTCTTGTGAAGTAAATTCAATATAATAGTAGTTTGGGTGAAAACCCGGACGACAAAAAAGCCTCCGTAAATTGCGGAGGCTTTTTTTGTATATAATTGTGAGGCAGTTAACAAAAAAAGATGGTAGTGGAATTCGCCGGATGATTATTTGCTCTTTACCGTAAAGAAGTTAGCCCAAAAAATTCAATTACTTAAAAAATATCATCGCCATTTATTCAAATTAATCTTGCATTTTAATAATAATAAAGGTAAAATAGCGACAATAAACTAACAAAATTTCATAAATACATTATTTGGGATTACTACGATAGTAACCCCAGGAGGAAGTAATGAATCAAAAACTAACGTTTTTAACGTTGGCATTAGTTGTGTTATTCTTAAGTAATATTACTTTTGCTCAGGATAATTCAGGCAAACGATGGAACTTGCCTTCTACAAGAGCCAATGTAGGCGGCGTATATTCCAGCTTGCCGTCTGTAAACACTTACAGCGGCCCAACCGGAACAACGAGGCTTTATCATACGCCAATGGGCGACGTATTGGTGCCGCCAAACGTAATTCCGTACGTAACGGCAACCGCTACGGAAAGCGAAATTTCCGCATCTAACATGGGCGGCAATACAAACGAAATGTATGCTTCATGGAACTCGTACGGCCCCGCATTTTACGGAACAGGCTTCTGCCTCACCACAAACGGCGGCGCTTCGTGGACGGGAAATTACAACAATATGTTCTCTACAAATAACGGCGGCGACCCGGGCACATGGATATGGCCGACAGGCAGCACATGGGCCGGAAGGCTTGGGGCTTCTGATTTGAACGGAGCATATACCGCATGCACAGCTTTCTATTCAACCGATAACGGCGTGACTTGGTCAAACCAGGTTACACTCACTCCTTCGGGAAGCGTTGATAAAAATTTGTCATGCGTTGATGACGTGCCGGGCAGCCCGTATTTAGGAAGAGCTTATACTTTGTGGAGCAATTTTTCTCTTGCAAATCCTCTGATAGTCTGCTGTTATTCAACAGACGGAGGCGCAACATATACAGCTTCATCAAACACAGTATCTCCCACAACTGACGGTTCTCATTACTGCCAGGGCGTTGACGTACAGTGCGGCCCGGGCGGAGTTGTTTACGCGGTTTGGGCATATAACATATCAGCTTCGCCGTATACGGAAGACTATATGGGCTTTGCAAAATCAACCAACGGCGGCGTTACATGGACTTCACAGAACAACAATGCAGTGAATACAAACGGTATCAGGACAACCTCGTTATACAATGGTATCAGAGCCGACGGTTTCCCGAGACTAGCGATAGATAAATCTGGCGGCGCAAGAAACGGATGGATATATGCCGTAATGTCAGAAAAGCTGGTTGCTCCCGCAAGAGACAACTCAGACATATGTTTGTGCCGTTCGACCGATGGCGGAACTACATGGAGCCATACACTAGTAAACGGAGATGCATCAGGCAATTATAACTGGCACGGATCACCGGTAGTGGATAATAACGGAGTGCTTGCTGTAGGTTATTACGATACAAGAAACACAACGGTGCCTGTTACTCAATATTACCTGTCGTTCTCAAACAACGGCGGATCGACGTTCAGCGATATACAGGTAAGCGACCATAACTTCACACCTGCTCCTATTTCAGGATTAGCAGGCGGATACCAGGGCGATTACACAGGTATAACATACGGAAACGGAAAGTTCTGGCCATTCTGGGCTGACCCGTCATCGGGTCATTACCAAACATGGACAGCGGGCGTTTCAACGGTTGTTCTCGCTCACGACTATGCTTGCGGACCGTTCCTGAGCTTCCCGGCTTCGCCATTACTTATCAACACACCGTACACTATAAGGACAAAAGTTTCAAACGTTGGAAGCAACGCTGAATCTTCAGTTCCTATAAAATTCTATGTTGACGGCGTATTAATAAATACTACAAACCTGAGCCTGGGCGTAGGCGGAGTAGATTCCGTTTCTAACGTATGGCAGACTGCTGTAACAGGAAGTCATACATTGATGTATATTTCAGCGCTCACAACGGACCTCGACAGATCTAACGATACCGTCAGGGCCACCGTATCAGTGCTGGCAACATTGCCTTCGCTTTGCGAGCAGTTTTCAACAACCACATTTCCTCCGACTTCATGGACTATGACTGCTGGATTGTGGAGCTACAATGCGGTCAGCAGTTATTGTCAGGGCACCGGTTCGGCGCAGGCAAATTTCTACGGCGTTGTTTCGGGAACATTTGACCTGACTACGCTCACTTTCCCGGCCTCGCTCGCCAACGATTCATTGATGTTCTCGGATGCATATGCATCATATACAGGCGAAGATGATCAGTTACAGGTTATGTATTCCACAAACGGCGGCTCTTCATATACTCAGCTTGTGCTGCTTCACGGCGGAACAAACGGTGAATTGGTAACTGCCCCGCCGCAGACAGCCATCTTTACGCCGACATGCACACAGTGGAAACGCCAGAAGTTCCTGCTTCCGGTCGGAACCAATAAGATCCAGTTTAACGGTATTTCCGCTTTTGGAAACCAGTTATATATAGATAGTACATGCATAAAACCGGGTTTGGTCGGAATATCAGGCAACAACACAGGCGTACCGAGAATATATACGCTTGAACAAAACTATCCTAACCCGTTTAACCCGACTACGGTTATCAGCTACGGCTTGCCGAAATCAGGACAGGTTAAGTTAGTGGTTTATGATATACTCGGGCAGGTAGTTCAGACGCTGGTTAATAATGAATTTAAAGAAGCCGGCACATATAAGATCAACTTCTACGCGAATAATTTAGCAAGCGGGGTTTATTTCTACAAAATAGACGCCGGAGACTTTACTTCCGTGAAGAAAATGCTTCTTGTAAAATAAGCCGAGCGGCATTTGGGGTGAAAACCCAATTCTAAAAGAGGGCCTTCGCATGAGCGAAGGCTCTCTTTTTTATGCTCCTCGTGGAATGCTCTTTATGTCGTATATTTCTCTATTAACAAGAATTATTTTTTTATAAATTTATTTTTCAAATCTGAAATAACCAAAGGATAACAATGAGATTTGCACTTACCGGTTTGCTGGCTCTAACCGCGTTTGCCGCTATGCTGCATGCGCAGGATAACAGTAAAGATCCAAAATGGGAGATATCGCCTTCCACGAAGATTATGGCTCCGGGGAAATACCCTGAGCTGCCTTATAAATATATCCCTCTAAAAACTGTTTCAAACTTCGTAAAAACCAAAGACAGGAACACCGTTCTTATTCCCGCTAATTACCGGCCGTTCCCAAGCTCCGTCACCGAATCAGGAGTCGCAGTTGTAACAGAAGGCGGTAACCAGAGCTTTATGTTCGCTGGATGGAACTCTATTCTCCTCCCCAGCACATTTTACGAGACCGGCTGGGCATGGACTACTAATTCAGGAATAACATGGACGGGAAATGCAAGTACTGTGCCGAATATCGGAGACCCGGGTCCGTGGGTATGGCCGGTAAACAGCTCTTACCCTGGCAGGCTGGGCATGTCATATCTTACCGTGGACCAGCAGATAGGCGCCACATATTCGACTGACGGCGGCGCGACATGGGCCGCGAACTTTACTTTTCCCGGAACGTCTACTAACTGCGATAAGAACTTATCTGCCGTTGACGACGTTAGCGGTAGCCCTTATCTTGGCAGAGCATACACAGTTTATACCGATTTCGGAAGCTCAAATGCAAACAGAATTTGTATATCATATTCAACAAACGGCGGCGCAAGCTGGTCGGCTGAAGCGCCTGTTAGTCCGTCTCCGCTTTCCGGCCATCATTGCCAGGGGTGCGATTGCGTTGTAGGTCCCGGCGGAGTTGTATATGTATGCTGGGCATATTGCCTGACAAACGGGCAAAATTCAACTGAGCAGGATCTGGGATTCGCAAAATCGACTGACGGCGGCATAACATGGATCGGCGCAACAAATACAGCTGTACCAACCAATGGCATTCGCACATCTAACCTGCTTAACGGCTGCAGGGCAAACGGGTTTCCGCGGATAGCCGTTGATAAATCAGGCGGAGCGCGCAACGGGTACATTTATTGCACGATGTGTGAAAAGACAACGGCCCCCGCAAGAGACAACGCTGACTGCACATTTATGCGCTCGACTGACGGAGGTTCGACATGGACTCATACTCTTGTAAACAGCGATGCAGCGGGACCTCTTCAGTGGCATTCGGCCATTACAGTGGACCAAACAAACGGAAACGTAGCCATCAGCTATTATGACCAGCGCAACACAGCTGCAACAGACGCCGAGTATTACGTTTCATTTTCGACAAACGGAGGAACCGGCTGGAGCGACGTACAGGCAAGCGACCACTCGTGGACGGTTGATTATATCCACAGCCCAAGCATACCTGCCGGTTATATGGGAGATTATTCCGGCATCACGTGGAGCAACGGAAAATTTTACCCGTTCTGGAACGATCCTTCAATTAACCCGGCCGCCTCTTTGCAGCAGATATGGACCTGCGGCATTAATACGGTTGCATTCGCTCACGATTTTGCAAGCGGGCCGTTCTTAAGCCTGCCTGTTGGCCCCGTTGTTATAAATACAGCTTACAACATAAAAGCTAAAATTCAAAATGAAGGCGCTTCAAATGAATCAAATGTTCCGGTTAAGTTTTTTGCGGACGGCGTTCTATTGAATACAACCAACGTAAATGAAAATGCGGGTCAGGTTGATTCGGTTTCCAATTCCTGGCAAACGCCGGTAGCCGGAAACCACACATTAATGTACGTTACGGCGCTTAGTACAGACCAGGACAGGTCAAATGATACGGTAAGAACTATAATAATCGTAATAGCTTCTTTGCCTCCGCTCTGCGAACAGTTTCTGACAACTACATTCCCGCCAACTAACTGGACTCAGAGAGAAGGACTGTGGAGCTTTAACTCCGTTAGCGGTTATTGCTACGGCACGGGCTCAGCTCAGGCTGACTTTTACGACATAGTATCAGGAACGTTCGACCTGACCTCGCCCTCTTTCCCGCCGACGCCTGCGGGCGATTCGCTGGTTTTTCAGGATGCATACGCTTCATATACGGGCGAGGATGACCAGCTTCAGGTAATGACTTCAACCGACGGCGGAGCTTCTTATTCACAGTTGGCGCTTCTTCATGGCGGAACAAACGGCGAGTTAGTAACCGCGCCTCCCCAAACGGATATTTTCACTCCAACATGCTCGCAGTGGAAACACCAGCGTTTCCTGCTTCCGGCAGGCGTAAACAAGTTAAGGTTCAACGGCATTTCAGCTTTTGGAAACCAGTTATATATCGATAGTATTTGTTTGGGTTCGCAGTTTCTGGGAATAGTAAATAACAATACCAATACTCCCAGATCATATTCGCTTTCGCAGAATTACCCTAATCCTTTCAACCCGTCAACAAGCATTGAGTACGGGTTGCCAAAAGCGGAATTCGTGAAATTGGTTGTTTATGATATTATCGGAAGAGTCGTATCGACTCTCGTGAATGAATATAAACAGGCAGGATCTTACAGGGTGAGTTTTAACGCTTCAGATTTAGCAAGCGGCGTGTATTTTTACAGGATCAGTTCCGGAGATTTCACTTCAGTAAAGAAGATGCTGCTGGTAAAATAGTATGTTCAAGTCGTAATCTGTCTGACCACATCTATCGGTCAGAATAAATATTGAAGGCGTTATTCAAATTGAATAACGCCTTTTTTACTTGAGTATTTTTTTAAGAAATCTTAAATCCTCAGGTTTCGTGACCTTGATATTACCGGCGGGCCCTTCAACTATGCGCACCCTGTACCCTGCAGCTTCAACTAATGATGACTCATCTGTAAAATCATTTCTTTTCGATTTTAAATATGCATTTCCCAGTACTTTATAACGGAAAACCTGTGGCGTTTGTATTGTCCATAGATTATCTCTGTTCACAGTTTCGGAGATAATTCCTTTCCTGTCGCGTTTAACAGTTTCCGAGATCCTGCGGCCGATAATTACTTCGCCGTGTTTTTTAGCCAAATCGATAATTCCGTTAAGCAGCACGGTACTTATGTTTGGCCTCGCTGCGTCGTGTATTAAGACCAGGTCGTTTGGGGCGGCATCAATTTGACTGAACGCATTGCGAACCGATTCAAAACGCGTTTCGCCCCCTTCTACCAGTCCTAGCGTTTTATAAATCTTGTTTTTTGCGGCAAGCGAGTGGAGAAAATCAAAATACTTATATTGAGACGTAATAAAAATCCCGCTGATTGCCTTGCATTTCTGCATTGCCAAAAGCGGGAATAAAACTATCGGCTTATCGAAAAGCCTTAAAAACTGTTTTGGGACGCTATTATTAGAAAGCCCGGAAAACCTTGAACCTGAGCCTGCGGCTGTGATTATCGCAATTACTTTTCTGTTCAATTGGCGCTAATAATAATTTCAGCGGCTGAGACTATTGCAGAAGCATAGCGTCGCCGTAGCTATAGAAGCGGTATTTTTCTTTAATAGCTTTCTTATATGCTTTAAGAACAAGGTCCTTATCCGCAAATGCGCAAACCAGCATTATAAGCGTCGATTGCGGCAAATGGAAATTTGTAATTAATTTATCGACAACCTTTAATGTCTGCGGCGGATAGATGAACTTATCCGTCCATCCCTGCCCGGAACGGATATATCGTCCGGCTGTAGTA
Organism: uncultured Ignavibacteria bacterium; assembly: GCA_963816535.1. Taxonomy (GTDB): domain Bacteria; phylum Bacteroidota; class Ignavibacteria; order Tepidaquicellales; family OLB5; genus CAWFKW01. Next base: position 1,229,608 of record CAWFKW010000003.1, read on the forward strand.
TTAGCTTCCAGAACTCTGGCAACAGACGTTCCGACAGCAATGATCTTCTTCCTGTCTTCTACCGTTTGATTAACCATAGAAGCTGTTTCGTCTGAGATATAGAAAAACTCCGAATCCATCCTGTGTTTGGTAAGGTCTTCAACTTCAACAGGGCGGAAAGTTCCAAGCCCTATGTGCAGAGTAACGGGAATAATATTAATTCCCTTCTTTTCGATCTTCCTTAACAGTTCTTTTGAAAAATGAAGCCCGGCGGTAGGAGCCGCAACGGATCCGACATTTTCAGCGTAAACAGTCTGGTAGTTATCCCTGTCATTATCCGTAGGTTCGCGCTTTATATAAGGCGGAAGCGGGGTCTTGCCAAGCTTCTCAATATACTTCTGGAAATCGCCCCTGTAATTAAATCTTACTATCCTGCCTCTTGAAGTTGTATTATCTATTACTTCGCAGTAAAGATTCTTGGTAAGAAAAATTCTGTTTCCAATCCTTACCTTCCTGGCCGGGTCAACAAGCACATCCCAGATATTTTCTTCCTGGCTAAGCTGCCTGAGGAGGAACACTTCAATTTTGGCGTTAGTTTTTTCTTTTAATCCAAATAGTCTTGCGGCGAATACTTTAGAATCGTTCACAACCAGCGTATCGCCTTCATCCATATAATCAATAACATCTTTGAATTTCTTTGTATCAATTTCCTTTGCTTTCCTGCTGACAACCATAAGCTTGCATTCATCCCTTGGGACTTTGGGATGCTGTGCAATCATATTTTTGGGCAGAGAAAATTTAAAATCAGTGGATTTCATTTATTATTTTTCTGTAGTTTAATTTAGACTCTTGTAAATATGCTTTCCGCCAAAAACTGCCGTATCGCCTAATTCTTCTTCTATTCTGAGCAGCTGGTTGTATTTTGCGGTTCTGTCGGTTCTTGAAAGAGAGCCCGTTTTTATCTGTCCGGCGTTTGTCGCAACGGCTATATCCGCTATTGTAACATCTTCGGTCTCGCCGCTTCTGTGACTGATAACATTAGTATACCCGTTTGATTTAGCAAGCTCTATAGTCTCAAGCGTTTCGGTGAGAGTGCCTATCTGGTTAACCTTTATTAAAATCGAATTGCAAATAGCCGCGTCAATTCCTTTTTTCAGTATTTCCTTATTAGTTACAAAAACGTCGTCGCCAACAAGCTGAATCTTACCGCCCAGTTCCTGGGTCAGCAGTTTCCACCCGTCCCAGTCTTCTTCGCTCATCGCGTCTTCAATCGATATAATAGGATAATCCTTCACCATCTTCTTGTATATCTCAACCATTTCTCCCGGCGATTTATCAGGCAGGTGCGACTTAAAGAAAACGTACTTGCCTTTTTCAAACATCTCGCTCGATGCCGGGTCAAGAGCAAGGTAAACATCCTTTCCGGCCTTATACCCAGCGGCATCAATTGCCGCCATCATCATATCCAGAGCTTCTTCGTTCGCCTTAAGGCTTGGCGCAAAGCCGCCTTCATCCCCAACAGAAGTACTTAGCCCTTTCTTGTGAAGGACCGACTTCAAAGAATGGAATACTTCAGAACCGATCCTGAGAGCTTCCGAAAAACTCTTTGCTCCTGCCGGCACAATCATGAATTCCTGGAAATCGAGGTTGTTATCCGCATGCACGCCGCCGTTGAGAATATTCATCATCGGGACAGGAAGCGTCTTTGCATTTGTTCCGCCGATATATTTATATAAAGGAAGATTATAATACAAGGCGCTGGCTTTTGCGGCTGCAAGCGAAACTCCCAAAAGAGCGTTTGCTCCCATGTTAGATTTGTTCTTTGTTCCGTCCAGCTCAATAAGCATGGAATCAATTTTACACTGGTCGGCCGCATCCATATCGGTAAGTGAATTGGCTATAACGTCGTTAACGTTTGCAACTGCCTTCTGCACGCCCTTTCCAAGGTACCGTTTTTTATCGCCGTCGCGAAGCTCGACGGCTTCTTTTGTTCCGGTCGATGCGCCGGAAGGGATAGCTGCTCTTCCTAATGTACCGTTTTCAAGAATTACGTCGACTTCAATGGTGGGGTTGCCGCGGGAATCAAGTATCTCGCGCGCTTTGATTTGTGTTATTTTCGGCATTTTTAAAGAAAATTAAACACAAATATAATCTATCAACTTCGCCGGAACAATTCAGAATTATTTACCTACTTTTAAGAATGTTCCGAAAGAAGGCTGTTTTTCAGGTTTTTGACAAGAGGTCTAAAATTCCGGTTGGGTATAAGATAAGCTTTTCCGGCCCAAACTCGCTGATCGATTTCCACTCAGCCGTTTCCCAGCCCGCTTCTTTGATTTCGACAGTCGATTTCCGGTACACAGACTCATCAACAAATTCAGCGTCAAAGACCATTATAATTTCATGTTTGGGGATGCCATCGAGAATAAACCTGTTTTCAAGAACGCCCAGGAATTTCTCATCCTTGATTTCCTGGTTAAGCTCCTCGCTTATTTCTCTTTTCAAAGCGTCTAATGCAAATTCCTGAAACTCGATACCTCCGCCGAGCGGCCTGTAATAAGTTTCATTTTTCACTGTATCAGTAGCGCGGCAAACAAGGATTCTATTGTTATTCCTGAAAGCACAAATTGCAATAGGCCTGATCCTGTCGTTTGATGACGGCATTATTTAACATAGCAAATTGTCAGCCCGTCAGAAATAGGGATAAGAAGAGATTCGACTCTGGTATCTGACGCAACTTTTTTATTGTACGCGTCTACGGCTTTAGTTCCTTCATCAGCATTTTTATCCACAATCTTACCGTCACGAAGAGCGTTATCTGCCGCTATAATTCCGCCTTTATTCATCATGCCGATCACTTTATCATAATAAACCGGATAACCAACTTTGTCAGCGTCAATAAATACAAAATCAAATTTCTTATCTTTGATTTTATCGAGCGATTCCATCGCGCTACCTAATATCAATTCAACCTTGTTATCAAGTCCGGCTTTTTTGAAGTTGTTACGGGCCTCTCTGGCGTGCTCGGGGCTTACTTCCAGCGTGATGAGTTTTCCGTCGTCCGGCAATCCTCTTGCCATCCAGATCGAGCTGTAGCCTGTTAATGCGCCAATCTCCAGTACATTTTTCGCTTTAATGATCTTTATGAGAAGCTGAAGAAATTTGCCGTTATCCGGAGATACCTGTATAAGCGGAATGTTCTTCGCTTCCGTTTCTTTTACAACTTCCATCAACAGCGCATCTTCTTTTGCAAAGATATCAACAATGTAGTTGTATAAATCGTCGTTTAATGGAACGCCCTTCATAATTGGTGAATTGGTTAATTAGTGAACTAGTGAGTTAGACAAAATGGCGAAATGGCGAAATGGTGAAATAGTGAAATAGTGAATTGCAAATACTAAGTCTGAAATTTACTGCCTGTAAACCTGTAACATTCAAAAAAAAATTCCAGGATCTAAATTATCTCAAATCCACCAGTTCACTAATTCACAAGTTCGCCAGTTAGTTTAGAATCCGTTTTGCCCGAAAATGAGCGGCAGATTTTTCCCGTTAACTATAACCATTTTCGAATTAGAGCTCTTTGCCAGCTCAAGCGTAGCTTCAATTCCCTTTAACTGGAGCACCTGGTCTGTGATACTCTGTGAGACAATCTTGTTATAATCCGAAATACCCTGCGCTTCCACTTTTTTGCGCTCGGCTTCCTGTCTTTCTTTCTGAAGCACATAAACCATCTGCTGCGCTTTTTGCTCTGCCGCTATCTTATCGTCAATGGCGTTCCTGATCTTTTCAGGTAATTCAACATTTCTCAGGAGCACTCTTTCAAGTACTATGCCTCTGCCATTAAACGAATTTTCGAGCTCTTTTGTAACTTCTTTAATAAAATCATCGCGTTTAGATGAATAAATATCAGTGGCTGAATATGAAACAGATACGTCGCGCAGCGAGGTTCTGATTGCGGGCCTCACAATTTTTTCCACGTAATCAGAACCAATAGTTCTGAAGACCTGGGGAGCATCAGGATCGTTGAGCCTGTACCACACTGTTACATCAAGTTTCAGGGTTAGACCATCGCTCGAGAGCGTTGAAATAGCGTCATCGCCTTTAACCTGTCCCTCATCTTTTGTAGAACTCATTGTATAAGACTGTGTTTTCACATCCATTTTCTCGATTGTAACAAGCGGATTAACAAAATTTAATCCACTGTGTAAAACCCCATTCTGCACGCTGCCGAAAAGCACCTGCACTCCAACCTCGCCGGGCCCCACTTCAACAATCGCCGAAAGTACAATGGCGACTCCAATACCGATCAGCGATAAGACCCTCACTGTCCCGAGAGCTTTAGTGAGAACAGAATTATTCTGAACGGATTTTCTCAGGGAAGTTGCTATAACTATTACGATAACCAGAAATATTATTAGACCTATCATTATTTACTCCTCCTTAAATTTAAATGAATATGAAATTCTTTCCTTACAATATATATTTATTTGTACGCCTTTTCGAGTACATCTATCATCTCTTTATGGATAGTTCTTCCGTTGGAAGCAAGTATTTGTTTATCATAAATAGAATATTCGCCTCCCGTGAAATTTGTCACTTTGCCGCCCGCTTCAAGCAAAATAAGATAACCTGCGGCAACATCCCATGGGTGCAGGTTAACTTCCCAAAAGCCTTCGAACCGGCCGCAGGCGAGGTAACATATATCCATTGCAGCTGAACCAAGGCGCCTTACCGGGAGCCCCATGCGCACAAAGTTAACGAAATGGTCTATACAATGGTCCGAATTATCTTTGGCCCCATAAGGAAATCCTGTAACCAGCAGGCCGTCTTTCAGGTATTCAATATCGGATACAAAAATTTGTTTTTCATTAAGGAATGCCCCTTTGCCTTTTTCTGCCCAGAATATTTCATTGGTCATCGGCGCATAAACAATTCCCAATTTCACTTCTTTCCTGATCTCAAGCGCTATGGACACGCAAAAAATAGGCACCGAGTGTGCGAAATTGACAGTTCCGTCGATTGGGTCGACTATCCATACATAATCAGAATTCAGATTCAGGTTGCCGCCTTCTTCTCCAAGCACATTGTGCTCAGGGAAGTGTCTGTGAATAACTTCTATTATTTTAGCTTCGCTTTTCTTATCGATCTCAGTAACAAGATCGTTATAGTCGCGCTTGCGTGAGATCTTAAAATCAGTGTTGAAACCTTCTTTCAATATTCTTACAGCTTCATCGGCCGCTTCGAACATTACGGCTTTGAATTTAATATCGCTTTCCATAGGATTCTAATCGTGGCGGGTAAAAAGTAAATTTAAATAGAAATTTAATTAATTATGTTCGCGCTCACATTTCTACAATAAAAAAGCATCCCTTAATTTCAGGGATGCTCTTCTGGTCAGGTCAAAACATCTTAGTTTGAATTATTCTTTCTTCTCTTCGGCTTCCGGCGCGGTATTTTCCGCAGCTTCCTTTTTTTCCGCGGCCTCTTTCTTCTCAGCCTCTTTTTCCTTCTTGTCGGCGTCATTTATCACGTCGTCAATCTTGAAATCAATTTCTTCTTTCGTTTCAGGGGTCGTTCTTGTCCTGTCGATAACGTCGCCTAATGTAAATTTCTTCACTTTGAAACGGCTTATATATTCGTCAATTTCCTTCTGGTCTTTATCCTTAAAATATTCAATGACAGAAAGAACGATTTTCTTCGAGTCTTTATCGAACTCTATCACTTCCGCGTTAAGTTCAAGTCCGGGCTGAAACAGCTCGCTGAAATTCTTAACCTGCGAAACCGAAAGCTGCGAGGCGGGTATGAACCCGTCAACAACTTTTGGAAGCTCGACAATTATGCCCTTTTCAATCGATTTTACCACTTTACACGGAACTTCGGTCCCCACTTTGTAATCAGCGGCAAGAGCATCCCACGGGTTTTCGGTCAGTTGTTTGTGCCCAAGCGCAATCCTGTGATTTTCAACATCAACGCCCAGAATAACAACTTCGAGCTGATCGCCTACCTTCACAAAATCTTCGACATTAAATATCTTTTTTGTCCATGAAAGATCCGATATATGAACAAGCCCGTCGACACCGTCTTCAAGTTCCACAAACACGCCGAAGTTCGTGATATTGCAAACCCTGCCGGAGTGTTTGGAACCAATCGGGAATTTCTCAAGCAGCGACTGCCATGGATTCGGCGTAAGCTGTTTGATGCCCAGCGAAAGTTTCCTGTCTGTCTTATCAAGGCTGAGCACAATAGCGTCAATAATCTGTCCCATAGTAACAACCTGGGTAGGATTTGTTATATGCTGTGTCCATGACATTTCAGAAACATGTATCAGGCCCTCAATACCTTTTTCAATTTCTATGAACGCGCCGTAATCTGTAATAGATACAACCCGGCCCTGAACTTTATCGCCGACTTTAAGCTTCTCTTCAATATTATCCCACGGATGCGGCTGAAGCTGTTTCAATCCAAGCGTTACCCTTTTCTTTTCCTTATCATATTCAAGCACCATAACGTCTATTTGTTCATCAAGCTGAACAACTTCGGACGGATGGCTGATTCTGCCCCAGGATAGGTCGGTGATATGGATCAATCCGTCAACGCCGCCGAGATCGACAAATACGCCGAAATCAGTAATAGCTTTAACGCCAGCCTTAAGCACCTGTCCTTTTTCCAAAGTGGTAAGCAGTTTTTCTCTCTGGTCAGCCATTGATTCCTCAATGAGAATTTTGTGCGATACAATTATATTCTCATTCGGATGGTTTATCTTCAGAATTTTGAATTCCATTATCTGGCCAACGTAGAGGTCATAATCCCTGATGGGTTTTGTATCGATCTGCGAGCCGGGAAGAAATGCGCTGATCCCTTCAAGGTCCACCACAAAGCCGCCTTTTATTCTTCTTAATATCTTACCTTTTATAATTTCATTATAAGTCTTAGCATGAGTAATTCTTTCCCAGTTCCTGATAATATCGGCGCGTTTGCGCGAGAGCACAAGCTGGCCTTCTTTATCTTCAATTTTTTCAACAAAAATTTCGACTTCATCGCCGATCTTTATGTTATCGGGGTCGGGAAATTCGTCGATGGATACTCTTCCGTCAGATTTGAAGCCGATATCAATAAGTACATCATTACCCGAAATTGCAACAACTTTGCCTTTTGCAATCTCGTTTTCTTTAATTACATTGAAAGTCTTTTCATAAAGCTCAATATACTTTTTGAATTCATCTTCCGTGTAATCTTTTGCGACAAAATCTTTAGTCTTAATGACAGGTTTTTTTTCTATCGTATCGTTATCGTTATTTACAGTTGTCTCGTTAATTGGAGTCATTCGTTAATTGGATCCTTCCAATAAAAAATAAATTAGTTTATTATTTCCCTGCTCAAAATGAGAATAGCCGGAGATCTCAAAATAAGCCTGGCTTAATTAAGTTAAAAAAATGCTAATTAAATTAGCTAATTACCGCTAAAATAACGTAAATTCCGGCAAATTTTTGCGGAAAGAATTAGTAATATGGCAAATTTCAGGTCTAGTTACAAGTTAAAAAGAAAGACTCTGGCATGGGTCATTCAAACTCACTCAGGATCTTTTTTAACCTGTCCTTCAGCGCAGAGTCCGCAGTTTTATCCATCAAATCCTTCAAAAATGGATTGGATGTGGGGTTTTTAGCTTTTTCAAGTATTCTTAAGATGATATCACGCGACCTTCTTGTTGTCACAGCAAGCCTGCCGTTCAGGAAGTCAATAACTTTTTGGTCATCTGAAAATTTTCCCAAACCGGATATGGCAGTATTCCTGATCCTGGAATTGCTTCCTTTGGCGGCGTATTCCATAAATATATCCACAGCCCTGATGTCGCCTGACTCTTCCAATGCCGCCAGCGTGGTTCTCCTGATAACTTCGTTGTGAGAATCCATGTTTACAAACCCGGCTATAAAATCGTAAACGCTGTCTTTTGCAACTATCTTTGAAAGCGCATCCACGCCTTCGGCGATAGCGTAATAGCTTTGCTCCTTATTAATCTTATCAAGTATCCAGCCGCTGAGCCATTTAACATCTACAAAATCGGTTGTGTTCTTTTTTATTGAGGCTATTGATGAGAGTATTGTTCTTCTGATGCGTGAATCGGCTTCTTTATCGTATGCCTGCAGCAGCAGATCGATCACTCCTGAATCTTTGCACCTTCCAAGAACCGAAGCGGCTTCATTCCTTACTCCCCAGAACGGGTCTTTGTTCAAAACTTCAAAAAGCGCGCCTTCGGCAATCGGGTCATCAATAGAATCCGCCAGACCATGAATACCCGTTATCCTGTCAATCGCGTCTTCGCTGTAGTGTATCTGGTTCATCCAGTCCTGTTTTGGCTTGCTGAAAAATACTTTGCATAAAACCTTATTGCCGGAGTTAAATACGACATACAGCGGCCAGCCGTCGAGAGTGAAAGAAAATGTCTGTGAAGTTTCATCAGGCGCCACCAGCCGGTTATAAACCGTGCCGTGCTGCGTGACTATCCTGACGGGAACCTGCGTTTTGAAAACCGAGCTGCTATCCATGCGCTGAACCTGCTCGGCTGTAAGCTTCATCTCCTTTGTGTCTTCATTATAATCATAGCTCACGCTGTATGACGGCTGCCCGGCGCTATAGATCCACTCATCAAAAAACCATTTGTAACTTGCCGGCCTGATATTATCGCGCCCCGGGCCGCTCCGGGCTTTGTTAACCGCATCAATAAGATTCCCCGTGGTCACGTTCTGAAATTGATTATCGTTTATATAAATATTCATCGCTTTCCAGAAAGCGCTATCGCCGATAGAATATCTCAGCATATTCAGAACCACCGAACCTTTGTCATAAGTATTCACAGTTAAACCCTTATCGGTATTGATTGGCTTTCTTGCAACAACTGAATCAGCCATAATGGCGCCATTCCCGTTTCTGAAAATATTGTAATCAAATTCGTCTTTGCCCATTGAATACTCTGTGTAAAGACACTGGAAATATGTTGCGAAGCTTTCGTTAAGCCATATCTCGTTCCAGTTCCTGCACGTAACAACGTCTCCCCACCACTGGTGGGCCATCTCGTGGGCTACCAGGCTGGTTGCAGTATAATCGGGTGGAGTTTTATCGTCATATAATGATACGTCTGTATAAACAATCGCGGTGGTGTTTTCCATTCCCCCGTAAATAAAATCCTGAACCACAACCTGTGAAAAATTACCCCATGCATATTTATACCCGATCTTTTCCGAATAAAATTTCATTATGTCGGCGGTTTTATCAAATGATTTAATTGCCATGTCTTTATCGCCAACCGGAACATATGTCTTTATCGGGATATCAAGATAATTATCTTCAATTACATCATAATTCCCAACCGCAAGCATTATTAAATACGAGCTGTGAGGCTTATCCAACACCCAATGCCATGTTTCGGTTCCGTCAGGATTATCCTTTGTTTCGGTTAATTTTCCGTTTGAAAGAGTCTGGTATTTTTTATCGGCGGTAATATACATTTCGGTCGTAGCTTTATCGTTGGGATAGTCATAACATGGGATCCAGTACCTGTTATCCTCGCCCTCGCCCTGCGACCACACTTCATATTTCTTATCGGGGAAATCCGCCGTACGCTGAATAAAATACAGTCCCTTTTCAGGGTCCGTTGTTGAATATTCTACCTCGTATTTGAATGGCGAACCTTTCGAAATGCCTCCGGCAGGTTTTACCGTAATCTCTTTGCCGTCATAATCATACGGAACCTTTTCGTATGTTTCGGCTTTCTTTGGGTCGTTTGTTTGATTGTATATGCATTCTTTAACGCTTTTTATATTCATTCCAACTGCATCAACCTGAAATGAGTTTAGCTTGTCTGCAATAGGAGTTATCGATGTGGTTACAATCCCGTCGACTGTTTTTTTCTCCAGATCAAGCCTGACTTCTATTTTGATATGCTGAACGTCGTAAGTTCTTACTCTCTCTGTCGGCTCCTGGCCGAACATCTGGGCTGTTGAAATTGCAGGAAGGAAGTAAACGAAGTAAAGAAATAGAATCCGTAATCTATTTTTCATCTCTGAGGGGCTGTTAAGTTCTTGTTACATTTTTGTGAATTTAAGCGATACGGTGGATTTAAAAAAGGGGGAATTGATTCACAAATTCATCAGATTCGTCAGATTTATCAAATTTGAATACAATAATATCAGAAAAGATTACTATGTAGGGGCGGACCCGTGTGTCCGCCCTCTTAAATTATTAATTCAAAGAAAGAAATTTTTAAATAACCGGATCACATCTTATCATACCTATTAACCCTATCGGGAATTTCTTGTTAGATTCCCGCCTGCCTGCAGTAGGCAAGCCTTCGCGGGAATGTCAAAAAAGAAGGGCGGACACACAGGTCCGCCCCTACAGAATAAAATAAATGTTAATTCGCAGTTGTTGGTGTTATCACCAACAACAATTTTTTATGAGTCGGACGTTCTTTCTTTATAGGCTTTTAGCGCTGCCAATAACAACTTCTTGAAATCTGCTGACTTAATATCGCTTACAGATTTTATCTCAACATGCCTATGAACCATGCCGGCGCCCTTAAGCAGCTTGGCCGGGTCGGGAAGTTCTGTGCCTTTATAGAATCCGAGTTTTATTCCCGTCTTCGATAATATCATTACGCATATCGTATCGGCATATTTAGGGCCATAGCCGTAACCGATCAATCTTGCTTTTACATCAAGCTGTTCCTGAATTTGCGGGAGGTTTTTTATGAGATACTCTCGCAAAGCTAACGCCAGCGATGAAACTTCTTCGTCGTAGCGGGAAAGAAAATTTATAATATCTGAATTTGACATTAAGCTGAATCTCTATTTTAGTGTGTTAAACAGACAATTCTTAATAGTAAGACGTTTTGTACCTTATAAAACCAAGATTCCCCCTCCAAAGGCGGGCAAGCGCTTTCGCGGGAATGACATCATAGAATAAGATCAGTAAAAATAAATTTCAAATCGAAAATCGTAAATCTCAACTCTCGCCTACTTCCACCCACGCTCCATCTTCTTTCATAAGCTCGATTAGCCTATCCAGAGCTTCGGCATAAGGTATGCCGCGCTCTATCACTTCCTTGCCGCGGTATAGACTTATCCAACCCGGACCCGAACCAACGAATCCGTAATCGGCATCCGCCATTTCCCCGGGCCCGTTAACAATGCAGCCCATTATAGCTATCTTCACGCCTTTTAAGTGGTCGGTGCGCCTTTTTATCATTGCAGTAGTTTCCTGCAGGTCAAATTGCGTTCTGCCGCATGAAGGGCATGAAATGTACTCGGTCTTCGAAATCCTCTTACGCGCAGCCTGCAGAATACCAAAGCTGATCCTGTTCACAGCTTCCAGGGAGTTGTCTGCTGATTCTAACCAGATACCGTCCCCAAATCCATCTATAAATAATCCGCCAATATCGGTTGCGCTGAATAACGTCAACCGCTCTTCGTCAAGACCGGAATATTTCATTTTGATTATGACAGGAACTGATATATTACGGTTCACTAGCTCAATAAAAATTCGGCGCAGTTCAGCAAGCGCATTAGTGTTATCTGTCTTAATAACCAGCACACAAAACTTATCTTTTGAAACCGCATCAAGTAATATATCCGATAAATCCTCAATCGATATTTCCAGGAAATTTATTCTGTAAGATTTTCTCGGGGCGCTTAAATACTCTTCAGGGTTGAATAAAGGAAATGATTCTGATTTTTCATCAAGAACTTTCCAACAGCTGTAATTAAATATTTTTTTCAATGATCCGGGCAAAGCATAATCTATATCTGAACTCCCCAAATACAGAAAGTCCGCCGCCATATCGCCAATGTTCCATTTATCAAGAGAGGAATCATAACCGTAGGATAAGTTTTTCAAATCTGCCGGCTTCGAAATTATTGAAACGTCAGGCGAAAGTATTACTACCGGAACATGGTTTGAACCTATCTTATCGGTTTCCGACGTTCTTCTTTTATTAAATTCGAACGGGTTATATGGAATTTCACCGATCTCTGATTGCCCAACGGCGATTTCTGATTGAACAGAACCCAAACGAACCTCAATGCCGGGTATAGGTTTTAGATTTGTTCTATTTACATACTTTTCAACAATCTTCCTGCAGACAGGAATTTCATACTCCGGTTCCTCCGTAAGCGATACCCTGATAGTATCGCCCAAGCCGTCTTCCAGAAGCGTTCCAATACCCAAAGCTGACTTAATTCTTCCGTCTTCGCCGTCGCCAGCTTCTGTTACCCCCAGATGCAGCGGGTAATTCATGCCTTCTTCTTCCATCCTGTTGACAAGCAGCCTGTAAGCCTGAACCATTACCTCGGGGTTGCTTGCTTTCATTGAAAGCACAATTTCATGATAATTCAGGTCTTCGCATATCCTGACAAACTCCAGCGCAGATTCAACCATGCCAAGCGGAGTATCGCCATAACGGTTCATTATCCTGTCCGAAAGCGAACCATGGTTTGTGCCAATGCGCATAGCCGTGCCGTGTTCTTTACAGATATTTACCAGCGGCGAGAACTGTTCGTATATCCTCTCAAGCTCCTCCTGGTATAAATCATCAGTGAAGCTGAATACCTTAAACTTTTTTCTATCGGCATAATTGCCCGGGTTTACGCGCACTTTCTCGACAATTCTTGCGGCAACTTCAGCCGCTTTCGGAACAAAATGTATATCCGCAACAAGAGGCGTTTTAAATCCCCTTCGCCGAAGCTCATTTTTTATATTTGCAAGATTTTCTGCATCTTTAACCGATGGCGCGGTAATTCGTACCAATTCACAGCCTGCCTCTATCATTCTTATTGATTGCTCAACCGTACCATTGGTATCCATGGTATCGGTCGTAGTCATAGATTGGAGCATAACGGGAAAATCGCCGCCAATTGACAGTTCTCCTATTTTTACAACCCTGGTTCTATATCTTGAATATTCGGTAAGGCTGTTGCAGTATTTTTTTGAGGATGTTTGTATTTCCATTAATGGATCTTCTTGCTCGCTTCAAACAGGATGCGTTTTTCTTCTTCGCTCAAGTTCTGGTAACCATATTTGCTTATCTTGTCAAGTATTTCGTCGATCTTTTCCTGCGAAATATCTTCGTCTTCCTTTTTATCGACATAATAATCAGCGTCAGAAACATCTTCGCTGCCGCTGTTATATTTTTCATAAAATCGGTTCCGGTAAATACTTGTCGGCTTCTTTATAGTCACCTTAGGCTGCTTGTTAAACCGAAACAGGCTGTATATATTATTCTTTGTGATAAGCAAATAAATGAACCCAATCAATCCGCCGCCAAGATGCGCCACATGCGCTATTCCGGTATTGCTGCCCACCGAGAAGATCTCGATAAGCACATACCCGGCAACAAAGTATTTTGCTTTGATCGGGAAAAGGAAGTACAGGTAAATCGGCCTATCCGGGAAAAGCATCGCAAATGCGATTAACACACCATATACCGCGCCTGAGGCGCCAATGGTCGGTCCGATGCTCGTGAACAGCGGAGCGATAAGCAGATTGGCCAACCCTGCGCCAATGCCGCACATAAAATAATAGGCCATGAATTTCTTCGAGCCCCAGATATTTTCAAGCTCCATGCCGAACATCCACAGCGCAAACATGTTGAGGAAGATATGCCAGAAATTGGCATGCATGAACAGGTATGTGAAAAGCTGCCATGGGTAAAAAGGCAAAGGCCCGCCAATCGGATTCAGCGCGAAGTATTTCATGAAAATATAGGAAAGCGGAACTCCGCCGACTTTAAAAGAGGCAAAGATAAAATACTGGCAAACGAAAATTCCGATGTTGGATATAAGCAGGTATTTTATAACGGGAGGGAAAAAAGCAAAACCGCCGAACATTGAAGGACGGTTATACTTATAATCGTAACTTTTATATCTGTCTTTTTGAGTATTAAATATTCCCATTATAAAGAAATTCCTTTTATCTCCTCCCCCGCCCTTTCAAGGTCCTCGGGGAAATCTATCTCCATAGACTTATATTCTGAAACGTCAATTGCATACATTGCGTTCCCCGAATCATACAGTTCCTGGAACGAATTTTCGTAAAATTCGTTAACATTCTTCTCTTTTACGATCTTCCGCTCAAGAACTGTGCCAAGCGCCCTGAAGAAATCATGCGAAAATTTCTCTATACCAATTGATTCCCCGAAGCTGTTGGAAGGGTCTAATTCTTTCCCAATATGTAGAATTTTATTAGTACTATCAACTATAACTTTAATCTCTTCTACCCCTAATAGGTGATTTGTGTTAACAGCTAAACAATCCTTATGTTCAGACCTCAAAAGCTTCGAAATTATACGAAAATCGAACAAAATATCACTATCCAGCAAAATACAGTCCCCCTGAATATGGTCCATAGTCATCCATAGGGAATAACTGTTATTATTGTTCTCATAGTCCGAATTTGTGATGTATTTGATACTTAAATCAGGGTATTTTTGAGAGATAAAATCCTTTATCATGTTCTCCCTGTAACCCGTAACCATAACAAAATCCATAACGCCGCCTTTCAGCACATTATCAATTGTCATTTCAAGTATTGTTTTGCCGCCAACCTTCAATAGGCACTTCGGCGTATTATCGGTTAATGGCCTTAGGCGTTTTGAAAGTCCCGCCGCTAAAATAATTGCCTGCAATTTCTTTCATCCCACGAAAGTGGGGATCCAATGATTAATAAAGCTGTAAAATAACGGTTTGTAATATGAGATTCAGTGAAGAAAATATTTCATCATAGTTTCATCTCCCCCTGTTAGGGGGAGATGAATTTTTAAAAAATGAATTCTTTACTTAATTGACTGCCTAAGGGTCTGAAAAAATCAATGAAGTCCGGACGATTTCTATTCAAGAGATATTACCGCAAAATTTTCTTATATTTGAATGGGGAAAATCCTGCGTTCCGAATATCAAACTGGAATCATAATTGGAAATCGCTAAAATATTATTACTGATCATTCAAATGGGCTCTGCCCCATCATTCCCTGAGGGCGATGCAAGCATACAAAAAATGCTTGCTGGGAAAATTCTGGTAACTTGTAAAACAACGGACGGCGAGTTTGGCCGCGTTTATATGGATACTCTGCATCTTATAAAAAATTCTGTGAGCTTCCAAAAAACGAAAAAATCATTTTTCTCGGATGAAATAAATCAGAGGGCGTATGTCTTTCTAACTCAGATAGATTCGACCTATCTTTTTACCGAAGACTGCGACTACAGCATGCTAGAATTTCTTAGGCTAAGAACTCAGAATAATAAACTCAATTACAAAGTATTAGACTCTGTCGATTATGCTACTAACCCCGAGGCGCTAAGACAAATTTCGTGGGATGGGGGAATTCCTATGAAGCTGTTTGAGGATAATAACGTTTACACAACTTCATTCAATAGCTATACCGAGTATTGGCAATGCGGTGAAAAAGCCGATTACGCTCCGAAATATCCCTTCATCAATCCGGAAAAAACTTCACTGAGAAAGAACCTCGCTAAATCAGAAACAAAAAGTGTTTACGACGTACTTACCAAACCTATATTTGTTCTGTCTGTGATACCTTTTGATAATGACGCCGTATGGACGGATAATCTGAATGGAAAATCTGTTGAAACAACTCTTACTACAGTTAAGGGCGAAGACATTGAAGGACAGGGAATAGATTTAAATAATGACGGTATACTTGATGCGTTCTGGTATGTGGAAGTTGTTGATTCGCCGGTTGCCGAGTGGTATGCAAGGCTGTATATAAATTACGACGGCAGATGGGTTCCAATTTGGTACACTTATTTTAAAGAGATGTAATTTGATAGAAGCGGTTATTTTTGATATGGACGGGCTGCTTCTCGATTCCGAGCCATACTGGAAAGAAGCTGAAATTGAAGTTTTTACAAAATTAGGCGTCCCTCTGACAGGGGAAATGTGCGATTCTACTGTCGGCAAGCGAATAGAGGAAGTTGTAAGATATTGGCATGAGTTATACCCGTGGGATAAAATCGGACCCGGCGCATCTTTTGAAGATGTTTCCGAAGAAGTTATTCGAAAGGTTATCGCGCTTATTAATGAAAGAGGAACTCCGCTGGAAGGCGTTGACTATGTCATTAAATTTTTCAAAGACAGGAAAATAAGAACTGCAATTGCATCCTCATCCGCAATGAAAATCATTGAGGCGGTCCTTGATAAATTTAATATACGAAATGAATTTGCTGTGATTCACTCGGCTGAACACGAACAGTATGGCAAGCCGCATCCGGCGGTTTATATAAACACGGCAAAGCTGCTGGCGGCGGCCCCGGGGAATTGCCTGGCATTTGAGGACTCCTATAACGGTTTGCTGGCGGCCAAAAGCGCCGGGATGAAAACGGTAATTGTACCTGAGGGAAGATACTTTGAAGACAAGCGATTTGATATTGCCGATATTAAGATCAGACGTCTCCCTGAGTTTAACGAAGAGATAATTAAATGTTTGAACGGATAAGAATTTTCCTGTTATGAATCAGTAAATACTTCAGATGAATGTGCCTTTTTACATAACGCTGGTCTTTTATATAATTATCGGCGTGATCGTTTTCAGCGTTTTTTATTGCCTCAATTATGCTTACCTGAGGACCGCAAAATCAAACAATGACAGGATAAGTTCTCTTTTAATAGTAACGGTCCTGCTCGGAGGCTGGATGACGGGCACGGGAATACTTGCGGCAAGCGGGCATTTTCTCAATTTTGAATCGCTTCCGCCACGAATCCTGGCGGCAATAATTCCGCCTGCCCTGGCTATCAGTTACATTTCGGTTTCTGAAAGAGTGAAAGTCCTTCTGAAGGTTATACCTAAGTCATGGCTTATCAATATACAGTCATTCAGAATATTAATGGAATTTTTTCTCTGGCTTATGTACCGCAACGGTTTTATCCCCGTACAAATGTCCTTTGAAAGCAGAAATTTCGATATCATCATTGGGCTCTCCGCTCCGTTTATTGGCTACTTCTGTTTTATCAAAAGAAGCTGGCCGAAATTAGCGGCGCTGATATGGAACTTTGCCGGATTACTTTTTGTAACTAACATATTAATCATCGCAATCCTTTCCATGCCGGGGCCGCTGAGAAAATTCTTAAACGAACCCGCTAATACCATGGTGGTTTATTTCCCGTATATCTGGATACCGGCGCTGATAGTTCCGTTCGCATACCTTATGCACATCCTCTCGATAAAACAAATACTCAGCCCGGATGAAGATCAGGCTTGAAACAGACAGACTGTCGCTGATCTCTCTGGATCCAACAGATACCGAACAGTTCTTTGATTTTTTGGTCAGGAACAAAGATTATTTCCGGAAATGGAGCGCCGAATATGAAGACAACTATTTTTCCATCTGGTACCACAGGGCATGGCTTGAAAATATTGAGCAGGAAACTCTGAGCGGAAGAGAGATCAAGTTCGGCGTATATTATAAGACCAACCCTAACAGGATAATAGGCTCTGTTTCTTTTTCAAATATTATTAAAGGAATATTTCTATCATGCTTTCTCGGTTACAGGATAGATGAAAACGAAACGCGAAAAGGCGTTGCGACCGAATCTCTAAAAGGGGCGATAGATTACGCGTTCGGCGTTCTGAATCTTCACAGGGTCGAGGCGAATGTAATGCCGTCTAACGCGGCTTCCATAAGAGTAGTTGAAAAACTCGGGTTTGTAAATGAGGGCCTGGCTAGAGATTACCTGAAGGTAAACGGGAAATGGGAAGACCATTATCATTATGTGATTTTGAATAAAAAGGCAGAATAATTTATACAATTATTAGTCCTCATATTGGTTTTCTGAACGTTACTATTATATAAAAGATAATTTCAAACTAAATAGATTAATTTTATGCAGGAATTCGTTTTCTTATTCAGAAATTCAGCGGATGAGATCGGCAAGCTATCTGATTCCGCAAAAACGGGATACTTGGAAAAATGGACCTCGTGGTTCAGGAAACTTACAGAAGACGGGGTTTATGAGAATGTAGGCGACAGGTTAATATCGACCGGAGCAAAGACAATAAAAGGCTCAGATAAAATAATAACCGACGGGCCATTCCCGGAATCGAAAGAAATAATTGCAGGATTTATTAAGATCAAAGCGGAAAACTTAGATGAGGCCGCAGAGATAGCAAAAGGATGCCCGATATTTTTTGTCAACGGAAGCCTTGAGATCAGGACAAGCTATTATATGTAATTTTGTCCTAAACCCAAACGCTTGTACGTTTCAAAAATGTAAATAGGTTTTATTAATTTAATCAAAAACAAATCCATGAAAGATTATTTATTTCTATTCAGAGGCGGCGATAGAAGCGGGCTCTCGCCGGAAGAGTTGCAGAAAAACATGCAAAAGTGGGGAGACTGGCTAAAAGGCCTTGCTAAGTCTGGTACATTCAAAGGCGGAGAACCGCTGGGCAATGAAGCTAAAGTTGTAAAGGGCAAAAAGAAGGTTGTCACTGACGGACCATTCGCTGAATCAAAAGAAATTGTCGGAGGATACCTGATCGTCGCCGCCAAAGACCTGACAGAAGCCGCTGAAATTGCAAAAGGCGCGCCCATTTATGAATATGACGGAATGACGGAAGTGCGTGAAATTCATCATCTGGAAATGTAATTGATTGTCCAGGGAAGATAAATCTCCGGCAAATGTATTAGTCGACCATCTTTTCCGTCACGAAGCGGGAAAGATGGTTTCTGTTCTTACCAGGATTTTCGGGCTCAAACACATCGAAATAGCGGAAGACATTGTTCAGGATACTTTTTTAAAAGCGCTGGATGAATGGAGCTTTCACAAGATACCTGAAAATCCGCCAGCATGGCTATACCGGGTGGCAAAGAACAGGACCATTGATATTATAAGGCATCAGAAATATGTGGCTGAATATGAACAGGAGCTGAACCTACTATTGAAATCAGAATGGACGCTTTCACATTCATTGAATAATTTGTTTTTAGACACTGAAATTGAAGACAGCCAGCTGAGAATGATATTCACATCATGCCACCCCGGGCTGCCAAAAGAATCTCAAATAGCCCTCACTCTGAAAACGCTGTGTGGATTCAGCGTCAGCGAAATATCACGGGCTCTTCTTACAACAGACGCCAATATTAATAAAAGACTGTTCCGTGCAAAGCAAAAGCTGCGCGATGAGAATCTGAAATTTGAAATCCCCGCCGGCAAAAGGCTTGATGAAAGACTCGACTCGGTTTACAAAGTAATTTATTTACTGTTCAATGAAGGTTACAAGTCATCGGATTCAGATACGGTTATAAGAAAAGACTTATGCGCCGAAGCCATAAGGCTTTGTAAGCTTCTTGCAGAGCATCCTGCCGGAAATAAACCTAAAACCTGCGCGCTTCTTGCTCTGATGTGTTTTCATGCCGCACGGCTTGACGCAAGGCTGGATGATAACGGGTTCATAATACTTCTTAAAGAACAGGACAGAACTAAATGGGATACGGGCCTAATAAATAAAGGGTATGAATATCTCAATGAATCTTCTGAGGGCGATGAGCTCAGCGAATATCACATTGAAGCTGCAATAGCCGCTATTCACGCTTCTGCCGCCTCGTTTGACGATACCGACTGGGAAAACGCGTTAAAACTCTATGATATACTTGTTAAAATTAATCCTTCCCCGATCTCAAACCTGAACCGTTCAATTGTTATCGGGCAAATAAGCGGGCCCCAGGCGGCAATCGAAGAGCTGAAGAAGATAAATGATCTTGACGAATATTACTTATATCACACTACGCTTGCCGAATTCTATTCGCAGCTGGGCGAAAATGCGCAAGCCCTTGAGCGCCTGAACACAGCTCTGAAACTGACAAAATCTAAGGCGGAAAAGAAGTTAATAAAGGAGAGGATTGAGAGGAATATTGCAGGATAATTTCAGGCGGCTCACTTTATATATTTTGTAATATCGTGCAGAAGGGTCAGAAATTCCAAGAGAAGGAAATTCCCACTCCTGTATGAAAGATAGCTGAAAGCCCCCCATTTTATCAAGCCTGCTTTCTTTTTGCTTATCTCTTACTATTAACCAATCAGCTCCTGTTATTTTCAGGAGGTTTGCAGTGTTTTCGCGTTCTTCCGCAGGGATCTGCATAATCTTCCTGTTGAGCGTAAGATCTCTGTTTATCAGAGCCGCCGCGTCAATAATATACCTGTTGGAATAATATCCAATCGCTCCAACGTCATTTACCAGGACTTTATCATTCTTACCTGTTGTTTGCAGGAATTCCCCGATTTTTTCAAAGCAATTCTGAACTCCAAATGTGAAATTATCCGTGTGCGGCTTAACGTATTTGTAAAATACAAATTGCGATTGAAACGCAACTAACAAAAAAACTACGATCGATACCGGCAAATAACCAGATTTGAACCTGCCAATAACAGCTATCCCCGAAATAATAATAAACGGAATAATGATCAGCAAATATCTTGATATGATATCTGCATCGGTTATAACATAAAGCAGGGTCAATCCTGCGGGCCATATGATCAATAGGGCCCCGGGATCCCATTGCCGTTTCTTCAAAATGACAAAAACAAAAATTATGCTCAAGGCAAGTTCAATAACATTCGACAAAGTAATAACTTCGAATATTCTCTTTAACTGTTCTATGTAGATCTTGGCGCCGAAAGCAAATGTAGCCTTACCAAGAGTAGTATTGGGAAATATTGTTCCGAACGTATTTTCTGCATACATGAGAAACAACCCGACAATAATTCCATACACAGCAATACACAAAGCAAAGCTCTTAAAAGGCGCTTTCCTGAGCAGAAATACAGCCAGCAGGAGAAACAAAACAAAGCTTTCCGGGCGCACCAGGAAAAAAATCCCCAGCGTGCTAAACGTCAGAACATATTTTTCTGTGAACAAAAAGTAAAATATTGCCAGCGCCAGGAATACCGCAAGCGAGGTTTCCATTCCCGTAAAGGACCATCTCAGCATCCATGAATTCATGATGAAAGCTGATAAAGCCAGCGATTTCAGTAAGCCTGCGGTTACCTTGTCAACGTAATATTTATCAAATACCAAACCGGCCAAACTGTAAAACATTAGGCAAGACAGAACAAGAAACAAGAGGTCTGCAAACTTTGCAAACCAGTAACCGTCAATTCCCGCCAAATAACCAGCCGAGATAATCACCGACCACACAGGGCTTGTAATGCCATAGCTGGGTTCGCCTGCATTAAATGAAAACCCGTTACCTGAAGCAATATTGCGCGCATATTGCATATAAATATATGTATCGTCGGGAGAATAATTGATCTTTTGAATTAGGTCGGACGAGGCCAAGGTTACGGCAATTGTGAAAAAAATATATGGCAGGTATTTTTTCATCAAGTTATATCCAGGGGCGGCTAATTCCTTACAAGCTAATTCTTTACAAGTTCATTCTCAAAAGGCTCAAGTACTTCTCCGATTTTCCTTGAACCCGGGAAGAACGCCACAATTTTTTGAAGTATTTCATCCAGTATCGAATCCGGACATGAAGCTCCGCTGGTAAGAATAATCCTTGTAGGCTCATTATCCCGCTTGATCAGCCAATTACCTGAATGTTTGCTCTCATGTAAATGTATATCATAGTGGCTTATCGAGTTTTCAGAAATTATTTTATCCGCGCCCGAGATAAAATATGCCGGCAGCTTTTCTTCGCACAATTCAACTATATGAGACGTGTTTGAACTGTTATACCCTCCTACAATAATGGCGAAATCGGCGCGGCTTTCCACAAGTCCTTCTGTTGCAAGCTGGTTATCGTATGTCGCGTAACATAGCGTATCGCTGGTATCTGCAAAATGTACCTTTACGTTTCCTTCACCGTATTTTTCAATCATTATGTTTCTCATCAGGTCGGCAATTGCCTGAGTTTCCGTTGCAAGCATCGTAGTTTGGTTAACCACACCTACCCTGTCAAGATCATTAGCCACGTCAAATCCTTCGGAATACTTACCTGAAAAAAGGTCATAAAATCCAGATTGTTCAATTTTTCCCATTATTATGTCAGCCAAAAGACGTGTTTCTTCAATATTCCTCACTATAATTGTAGGTGAGTCTTTTCTTGAATGTGAAAATGTGGCAATAGTTTCTTCATGGTCATATTTGCCGTGCACTATTATAGTATAACCTTTTTCGCCCAGGAATTCAGCCCTGTTCCATACCTTTTCAACGAAAGGGCAAGTTGTATCATATAAATAAGGGTCAATTCCGCGTTCTTTCAAAATCTGCTGAATTTCCAACGTTGTGCCAAATGCCGGAACTATTACAATATCATCTTCTTTTAATTCGCTCCATGGTATAATCTGCTTGCCGTTATGCTCTCTTAAGAAACGCACGCCTCTTTGCCTTAAATCCTCGTTTACGTTGGGGTTATGTATCATCTCGCTAAGAAGATAAATATTCTTGCCATTGTTATTTTCGACTGTTTTATAAGCTATCTCAATTGCGTTTTCAACTCCGTAACAAAATCCAAAATGCCGTGCAATAAGAAATTTGACCGGTCCGAAATCAAGCTCAGTTGGCGTGTAGTCTTTTTTGCGCGGGTCCATTATCTTTCGCGCGTTCTTTACAATCGAAATTATAGGACTCCGGTAATAAGCCGGGATGTCAAATTTCTTCATCTAATTTATAAACTATTTAATCATTGGCATTTCAATGCCGAATTTCTTTTGGTTGGCAATAGCTTCTTCGTACCCGGCGTCTGCATGCCTCACAATACCCATGGCGGGGTCGTAATTCAAAACTCTTCCCAGTTTTTCCTCTGCTTCCTTAGTTCCGTCGGCGACTATCACCATGCCGGCATGAATCGATAAGCCAATACCCACGCCTCCGCCATGATGAAGCGAAACCCAGCTTGCTCCCCCGATCGCATTCATAGCAAAATTGAGGATTGGCCAGTCGGCAATCGCATCCGAACCGTCTTTCATTTTCTCGGTCTCTCTGTTAGGAGAGGCAACACTTCCGCAATCAAGGTGGTCGCGGCCAATGACAATAGGCGCTTTCACTTTACCTTCCCTAACCAGGTCGTTAAATATCTTTCCCATCTTTGCCCTCTCGCCGTACCCAAGCCAGCAAATCCTTGACGGCAACCCCTGGAAATGAACTTTCTTCTGCGCGTGCCCGATCCATCTTGCAAGAGCTTTATTTTCCGGGAAAGTCTTCAATACATATTCATCGGTCGTAAAAATATCATTCGGGTCGCCTGATAATGCGGCCCAGCGGAAGGGACCTTTGCCGTCGCAGAAAAGAGGGCGGATATACTCGGGCACAAAACCAGGAATTTCAAAAGCCGATTTGAAACAATTATTGTAAGCCTCGCCTCTTATATTATTTCCATAATCAAATACCACCGCTCCGCGATTCATGAATTCAAACATAGCCTTGCAGTGAACCACGACCGTTTTTCTCGCAAGCTCAATGTATTTATCAGGGTCCTTCTTTCTTAACTCAAACGCAACATCTAATCTCATGTTCATCGGGACATACCCGTTCAGCATATCGTGCGCCGAAGTTTGGTCGGTAACAACATCCGGAATTATATTTTTCCTTAACAATTCAGGAAGAACTTCAGCCGCATTTCCCACCAGGCCGACGGATAAAGCGTGTTTATTTTGTTTTGCGTCAAGTATCCATTTCAAAGCCTCATCAAGATTTTCGGTCATCTTATCGCAATACCCGGTATCGATGCGTTTCTGGATCATGTTCTTATCAACTTCCACGCCAAGAAAAACGGCGCCGTTCATTGTTGCAGCAAGCGGCTGCGCGCCGCCCATTCCGCCCAGGCCGGATGTAAGAACAAATCTTCCTGCAAGCGAGCCATCAAAATGTTTATTGGCGCACGCCGCAAACGTCTCGTATGTGCCCTGCAGAATTCCCTGAGATCCGATATAAATCCATGAACCCGCCGTCATTTGTCCGTACATGGTGAGTCCCAGGGCATCGAGCCTTCTGAATTCATCCCATGTCGCCCAGGCCGGGACCAGTTGTGCGTTGGAAATAATTACGCGCGGGGCGTTTGTATGAGTTTTAAAAATTGCGACAGGTTTACCGGACTGCACAAGCAGGGTTTCGTCTGATTCCAGACTCTTTAGCGATTCAACGATCTTATCATAACACTCCCAGTTTCTGGCAGCTTTACCGCCGCCGCCATAAACTATTAAATCATCGGGCCGCTCAGCAACTTCTGCGTCTAAGTTATTCATTAACATGCGCATAGCCGCTTCGGCCTGCCAATTTTTGCAAGAAAGCGTTGTTCCGGTCGGAGCTTTTATATTTCTTTTTGCCATAATCTATTGTGATTAATACATAAAGATAGGAAAAATAATCGGGGATTTACAGGAAGAAAGAACATCGGTAAATTCGGCGTGCAGATACAACTTCTACTGGAAGAGCAACATTAATCAAATTCTTTTTGGATTTGCAAAATAATCAATATCTATTTTATCTTTGGCAGTTCCAGAGAAGTGTCAATTTTTTCCTGTTCGCGCCATAGGGCCATACAGGGGAATTTGTTTTCATATAAAGGCCGGCTCATCATTATGGAATCTACGCCGAATCTTTCAAGTTCCTGCATCCTCCTTAGATCAAGATAGCCCCCTATCCCTCCGGCGGCCGTTATCTTTAGTTTCGTAAGTGCGGCCATTTCCACAATTCCTTCAAAGTTAGGGCCCAAAAAAGTGCCCACTCTTGAGACATCCTGGTAAATAATTCTTTCAATGCCCAGGGCTTTCATCGCAAGCGCAAAGTCGACTCCTTTTATGTCTGTTTGATTCACCCAGCCATTCTTCACAAGATAACCGTCTCTTACATCCACGCCTATAACAACCTGTCTCGGCCCAAACTCTTCCATCGCCTTGCGGACAAGATCGATATTATCGATAGCAGACGTGCCTATAACTATTCTATAAACCCCGACTTCTTTAATCAGCTGTTTAGCCGTTTCATATGTTCTTATTCCGCCGCCAATTTGAACAGGCACGCCAACTGAGTCGACTATATCTTTTATTATCCGGGAGTTATTCCTGTCCCCTGAATAAGCTCCATTCAGATCCGTTATGTGAATCACCTTAGCGTTCTCTTTCCTGAACAGCTTTGCCATATTGATCGGGCTCTCGGAATAATACATGGTTTTATCGGCAAGTCCTTCGACCACCCTTACGCACTTGCCGTCTTTGATATCTATAGCGGGGATAATTAACATAGCGCTATAAAATTAATAATTTCTCTTAGTATAAACAGTAACATTTTTATACTCAAAATTCTTTACATAATTATTTTCGATGGTTTCTAATGAGCCTTCAAGGTGGGATTTGTTAAATTTATCATAAATAATAATATCCGGAACTTTGTTCTTAATAGCCGACAGATAATCCGAATTTGATGATAGTTTGCGCATTGAAGCCGATTCGGGCTCAATAAAAGGAACGGTATATTGAGCAAGATAATTATCCGCAAACAAAGGCATTTTAGAGCTATAAACAGAGTAGCCTTCCCAGCTGCTTAGAATGGTTTTACCCGGGAATCCGGAAACTTTCTCCGCGAGACTGTGCATCTCGACGGGGTTTAGCATCCCTTCTTCTTTGCCTAAGAACCTGTATCTCAAATTAATATCGCTGAGGGGTATAAATAATATGTAAACAAGGCAGATTAGCGCTTTTACATTAAAATCCGGTTTCAGTTTTAAAAGTTTTATTAATCTTGCTTCTGTTAGATCAATCCTGTCGAAAAGCATAATTAATAACATCGGGGTTATAACGCATAAATATTCCGGCAGCATTTGAGCGAAAAGATGAATCAGAACATACACCGCCATATTTATCAAAATAAATATCTCAAAAAAGCTGTAACGGAAACCTGAGATTGCCAGTAATATTATTATTATTAAGTTCTGCGGGATAATGAAAAAGGTCAGGTACTTTTGCAGGCTTATTCCAAACGGCTCCAGGAAATTATCACGCGCTAATAAATTAATTTTTATAATATTAAAATACAGCGTGTCCGGGTTTTTCAGGTAAAGAGCCAGCGCAATTATAAACACAATTGCCGGGAAAACGCAAACCTGAATTACAGATGAATAAGATCTTTTCTTCCAGAGCAAGTACGCCGAATAAGACAGGAATATTACAAGATTTAACAGAAAAACTATCTTTGTAAATACCAGAATTGTAAAAAATAAACCGGAAAGTATTAAATATAGCTTCCTGTCAGGATTATCCAGAAATAATTTGAATGCAGAAAGCGCTGAGATCAGCAGCAGAATAGAGAGCGCATAAATTCGGATGGTAACCCCCCAGTCCCATAAAAATGCATTCGTGAAAAAAAGAATACCAAGCAATAATGACTTCTTTCTGTTTAAGCCAGGTAAGATAAATTTCCGGATTACCGCATACGATAATACAACTAATATTATTGAAAGCAGCCTCCCTGCCGCCAGGCTCCAGAAACCATATAGTGAAGCAATTGAATACACATAAAGCATCACGGGCATTTGATGGAAGGGGAAATCAAAATACGGAGATCTTCCGTTCATGATGTTAGAAGCGCTGACTGTGTAATAAGGTTCATCGGGGTTTAGGGGTCTTATTGCTGCAAAAGCAAGCGACAAAAGTATCAAAGCGGCGTAAATGAAATACCTTTTCATTAGTAAAACAATAAATTGACCGGCGGTTTCCGGTTTGGATTCAGTTTGTTACGTGCCATATTGACTGGCTTACATCGGACGGAAGACTTTGAGAGTATTGCTTTAGAAATCCCTCAAGTCTCTGCGCTTCTATCCGGCTGACTGCGTAAAATGAAACAACATCGTCTCCTGCAATGATATTATTCGAAATTTTCCATCGGCCTGTTTTTATCCATTCCGATGGAAGAATTGAGCCTCCTTCTTCATCAAACCATGAATCATAAACAATGGCAATTTTTACGTCTTCCTTTTGCGTTATCTCTCTTATAATGCCGCTGTCAAAATTGCCTTCTCTTCTTATCTTCGATATCTGCAGATTACTAAGCCCCCACAAGTCAATACATTTTATATCTGCAAAGTAATTGGAAGCTCCAATATCATTTAATGCAACTCCTTCATTTTGGTAAAACTTACTGAGAAACGACGCCATCTGGAATTGCTGTTCATAAATGTTGTTTGAAGTTGTCGGCGCCTGGGATGTTAGCCTGAAACCATTGTATGAAAGCAAGCATATAACCAGTATCAAAAAAACAATTGATAATTTGGCTTTCAAACTTTTTACTTTACCTGTGGAAAAAGAAAAAGTTTCCTTCCTGAGCAGTAATATAACAACCAACAGCAGCAGGGAAACCAGGAAAGACTGATACCTGTAAGACCATCCTGACCGGGCATAAACCAGGTAAAGAACAACATTGGCCCCGAACAAAAACAGGATATTGAACCGCACTGATTTAAGCGACGGCGGCTTCCTGATCCAAATGTATATTGTTCCTGATAAAACAAACAAAACAAACGCTATGGATACAACGACAAATACTTTAAACGGCATAAAGGAGCTTGACAAAGCAGAAACAAATCTTATAAAATCGCCTAAGGAGTAAACATCCGGCAAACTGCCTTTCAACAGCAGGGAATTGGGAAAAAACGACCATCCTTTTGAAATGGAATAAATGCCGAATGCAAAAATTGGTATTAATGGCAGTACCGTCAAACACAACGCCGTCCAGAACCTTTTTTGCAATATGAACAGGAATGCGGACGCGGCAACTATGACAATTCCTTCATACCTGATAACAGGAAGCAAAATACCCAGAGAAACAACGGCCGCAATTAACCGCAAATTCTTCCCGTCAGCAGAGAGAAGAAGGGAGGCATAATAAAGAAACATTATAGCCGCCAATATATGCAATACGTGCTCCAAACCTGTAAATGCCAGCGGCAGTAAAGGAGGCAATATTATGAAACAACACAGTATTGAAAAATTAAACCAGCCTGGGAATCCCCTGCTTTTTAAAATAACATAAATAAAAACCAAAATTAAAACTGCAAAAATAATATTCAATATAAGAGGAACCATTTGAGAAGCGCCGAAAATCCTGAATATTAATGCAAGCATTGAGGTCCATAACAGCGATGAAGAGCTGGAACTGAACTCGTATTTAGTCACGCCCCAAATCCCATGTAATGCAATATTCTTGGCGATAGCCATATGTATATAAGCGTCATCGAGCGAATATATTAAGTGAGACTGGTTTTTAGAAAATGAT
Organism: uncultured Ignavibacteria bacterium; assembly: GCA_963816535.1. Lineage (GTDB taxonomy): Bacteria > Bacteroidota > Ignavibacteria > Tepidaquicellales > OLB5 > CAWFKW01. The sequence goes on from CAWFKW010000003.1 coordinate 1,257,854, forward strand.
ATCCATAGTAAAGCGGTGAGTAGAACCCCGAAGATTCCGCAGGCGGTTAATACGGGCCAATGTTTCTTACAGAAAATACACATTCTATATCCAATAAAATTAAAGGGTAATCAAATAGATTACCTTTAATTTAAAATAACTTTCGGGATCAATTATTGAAACATATTATTTAATCAGCAGCATCTTCTTTGTTTCCCTGAAAGCTCCGGCGCTAAGAGAATATATATACAAACCGCTTGAAAGATCAGTACCGTCAAACTCAACAATATAATTACCGGCATTTTTGTACCCGCTAGCCAAAACTCTGACCTTCTGGCCAATGTCGTTATAAACGTTTAGTTCCACAAACGCTCCCTTCGATAAACCAAAACTAATTTCAGTGGCCGGATTAAACGGATTCGGGTAATTTTGATTTAAGTAAAAAGTCACAGGATCGTTCCCATCAATCGGCAAAACACGGGACTTCACGTGAAAAAGGGCTACTCCCCAGCACGGAAGCTCATACTGAAATCTTCCATCGCTCGTAACCTGAATCGGGTTTGAAGAAAACACTTCGGTTATTGAGCAGGATTTCCAGTCAGATACAGCAGAGGATAACGTAACTAAATTACTTGGTTCCGGAGTCTCATTTAATTCCCCGTTCGGATTGTTTGTAACAAGCAGATAATAATCATTCCAATGGTCGGCCAGATAAGCGGCATATGAAACGTTTTGATTCGTAGAACCAGAGATATTGTGACCAACCGGGCCAACGTTGGGTTTAGTAAAGACATTCTTCGCGAGTTCTTTAACGTTTATAAGAGTATCAACTAAATTTCTAATCGCATTCCAGTTTTCCTTGTAAATCCCCTGGTCATTTCCCTTATGCCATCCAAAATAATAAAGACCTGTTTGGCCCTTTTCCAAACCGATATATGTTATCCATTTTGCTTTTTGATCGATGCTGGGAGGGTTTGGCGCAAAATTCGGATCGTCGAAAGCAAAACCCCCAATTACAGGGATCGGCCTGTTAAAAGCACTTAAAACGCGCGGAAACAATGTATGCTCCAGATGGTTGGGATACCACATTGCCAAATTCTCATGAGGATAAAGCCACCAATTTGGAGTAGATGCCCAGGGTGAAGCGTTAAAGAAGCCGCTTAACACTACATCCGCAGCGGCAACAATACTCTTTGCATCGGTAACCCAGTCATTAAGCACTACATTCCAGTCCTGTAAATTTGGGTCTCCCGGGCTCATAGTCTTGGGATAATAAAGCGCATCAAGACCAAATATAACGGTTGAGTTAGGGTACCTGGACTTTGCATATTTATAAGTGTTTTGAAAATCCAACGCCTGCTGAGGGAAGTTCGCATAATAATATTGTTCGTTCTGCTGCGTATAAATAGTATGCATCATATTAGGGTCGTCCAATCCGTAGAAACCAATCAATCTGCTGTTAGGAAGTTTGGCTAAAGAGTCAATCCTGTCAATAGAATTATTCCTTGTTGTCTGGTCAAATCTTGGGCTAATATGGTCGCAATCGCTTAGACAATTCGGGTTAGAACATCCGCCATTCTGTTCAAACCAATCCACCGTGCTGGGATAAAAAGCATAGTCATCCGCCAGCACGTACATATCCGTATCAAGATAATTAAAAATTCTGTTAGCGTTTGTGTACCAATCAATATCCCAGCCCATCGGGCCCAAAAGAGCTTTATACTGCGGGCTTGTTGAAGTATCCCCTGAAATAATATTTCTTATTCTGTAACCGCTCCCGCAAAAATCCAGGTCCATTTCGCCCGGACAGTAGCCTCCAAACCGTTTAAAGTGCCATGTAACTTCGGTCATTAGGTTTATAATATTAAAACCCCATGAACTACCATCAGGTTTTCTCAGCTCGCATCTATAATTATCCGGGCCCAATTCGCAATTAACCATTACTGGGAAAAAAGGATTTCCGTTGAGCATAAAAACTCTGTCGCTTCTTATGATAACGTTGTTTATGTGCTTATCGGAATTCTGGCAGTTTACCGTTTGAAAATACGAAGCAAAATATATCAAAGTAAAACAAAGCATGATATATGAATTCCTAGTCCTGACAGCCAGAACATCCTTTCTGTCTTTCCGATTTCCCATTGTTTTTCAGAGATGTTGTCAAAAAAAAAGATTATACATCGTTTTAAAGCAATGTATAATCTAAAACACTTTCAAACAAGGCTGAATTATGAAAAGTAGCGCTTTATCTTCTTATAACTGCAATCTTGCCCGTGCAAACCTGGGTTTCATCTTTATTGTACCCCGCAACTATATATATTCCGGAAGAAACCAGATTACCGTTAAGATCTCGGCCGTCCCAATTTGTAATTCTGCCCCCTTCTGTTTGGAATTCATTTATAAGCTTGCCGCTTATTGTCAATATTTTTACGGTAGATTCGGCCACCAACCCGTCGATTCTCAGCAGGCTGCTGTTAGGAATTATAAACGGGCTTGGCCCAACTTTAATCTTGTCGCAGTTATCTAGCGGCTGAACAGCAATGGTTTGAAGAGAAACCAATCCTTTTTCGGTTCCAAAATACGCATTGCCTGTTTTAGGGTCAATCACAACTGAAGAAATATTATTGTCAGGCAGCGGTGAATTTGACATATTATACCTTGAAATAAGCGTAGTGCCATCGGAGGAAACATATATTAATCCGTTTGACAAGGTTCCAATCCACTTATTATTAAGAGCATCTACCCCTATACATGAAACATTCTCCTGCAACGGCGTTTCGAGTCCGTTTTCTATCAACTGCATTTTCACTATTTGCGGTACTGTGTTTGGGTTTGAAATAATCTGATAGGGGTCATGAATAATGGAAATACCGTTGTCGGTTGCAACCCATACTTCTCCGTTCTTATCAACGACAAGGTCGTTTGCTCCCGTCACATTCTGGCCGAGATTGGTGGCGTCGATAATCAGTCCTGAACCCGGGGAGCTTTCATTAAAATAAATTATCCCGCGCGGCGAACCTTCTACGTCATTTGGCAATGTCATCCACTTTGTGTTGTATCTATCTATGTCCAAAAAGAGTATGGAAGTTGCCGCCTGGTTATAAGGCGTTGGAAACGGGAAGCAATTATTTGGAGGCTCGTTAAATTGCAATATGGGATACGGAGCGGCTCTGTTTATAACCCAAAGCCTTCCATTATTATCTTCGCTTATTCCCTCTACCAGTACGAAATTGCCTCCAAAAGCAGCCAGGCATGAATTTGTATTATCGAACCGGGTAATACTATCGCCGACAATTTTCAGCAGCCCATCTCCGTAACCGCCGCAATAAACGGCGGCGCTAAACTTCGACGCGTAAATGTGCCTGTAATCTCCTCCCCCGATTTGCTGCGGCGGCGTATTATCTGTCGTAAAATTTCTCCAAGTTGTTCCGTTGAACCTGTAAACTCCCTCTCCTGTGCCTCCGGAAGAACCCCAAATGTTGCCGGCTGCATCTACCTCGAGCGATGTAAATATGTTTGAATTTGGACCGTTCGGCACTACATACGAGCTTACATTGTTTTTATAAATATTAATACCCTTATTAGCAGTGCCTATAATTAATTCACCGGTAGGACTGACCTTCAGGGCGTTTATTGGTATGCCATTCAATATCTGGAAAGCGGTCCCAAGATCCCCTTTATCAACCCGGAAAAGATTGTTTGTTGAGTTATGAGTTGAAAAGTAAAGAGAATTGCCTGACACAGCGAGCTTATTAATCGAATTTTGAACAGGAACGCCGTTGCACAGAGGAGTAAACGTATTAAGAATTCCATTCTGGAAATATACCATCCCGCCTGTGTCTGTGGCAAACACCACTTTATTATCGAAATAAATTGCAGAGTTAATTTGATTTGACCTTAGAACGGAATTGGATGTCGTGAAATTTCTCCAGTTCGTTTGTATCGGGAGCTCCGAATTAATGTTCGCATAGGCTATACCGTTCTTTGTTGCAGCCCATACGGTATCATTAATAACTATCGTTTGGAATACCGGCGTTTTTGCAGGCAGGGAACCAAGGTATACGTATGGCTGATCTATAAACTGAAACCTAGTAACGCTGAACTGGATCAATGAAAAGGCGGTTGAAATGAACATGGAATTACCGTACTGGAAAAAATCATATATTGCTTTGCTTGTTTCGGTCGAGGAGGAAATATCGGCTATAGTTTTCCATGTATTGCCCGATGGATTAAAAACGCCTACTGAACCGTCAATTCCCCCGGTCCATATATTTCCTGAATTATCAACGGCATCACAGGTAAGCTCATTGCTCAGCAATCCGTCAAGAATTGTAAATTTCTTAATATTAGCAGAGTTAATATAGTCAAAGGTAAAAAGGCCGCCTGAAGTTGCCACCCATACTTTGCTGCCGCTTAATCCTACTCCGCTGACATTCTTCATGCAGGTGTAAACATTCCATATATTGCTGAAATGCTGCTGCGATAATGAATCCTGAAACAGAACCGCCGAGATCATAACTATGAATAGGACTTTTGATTTCAACATTTTTAATTTCGTTAGTTTTCTGGAAAACGTAGATAAGTATTCGATACGGCAGTTTAGGTTAATTTTAGAAATATCTATAACAGCTCGTCAAGAGCCGTCTCGAGCTCTGACTTTGTATGCAGATCATTCTGAGACGCGGCTACATATATGCCTCTCTCGTATATCTTTTTAGCCATATCCGGTTCGCCCGCCGCTTCATAAACTTTCCCAAGCTGAAAATACGCCGCCAGGTAATTGGGGTCCCTTAATATCAGCTCTTCAAATGCGCTCTTCGACTCTTCTATCATAGACGCTGAATAATACTCCAGTCCCAGCGCATACCTCGTAAAGCTGTCGCCCGGGTCATTTTGCAATGCCGTTTTTAAGGCATCCAGACGTTTATCGTCCATTCATGGCTTATATTTATATCAACTTAAAAAAAATAAAAACTAATAAAAGTGAAAAAAAATATGATATTAAGGGCAAAAATTATACCGATATCTGGTCAATTTCCCTGGCTAATTCGATATCATTCTCCGTAACGCCTCCTGCTGAGTGCGTCGAAAACGATACTTCCACATCTCTAAACTTCATTAAAATATAATCAGGGTGATGGTTCTTTCTCTGGCAAAATCCGCCTACGGCAGTTACAAATCCCATCGTAGAAGGATAATTACGCATCTTAAACACCTTTTTAATTGAACTGCCATCATAAACCCACCCGCTTAAATCCAGAAGGGCATTTTGAATTTGGTCAGTTGTCATTTTTTCGGGCACTATTTACTTATTTTTGATTTACTTTCAAAAAATGAAAAGATTATTTGACCAGGACCATCCTCTTAACTTCTGAATAATTATCAGCCGTAAGTCTGTAAAAATAAATTCCACTTGATAAACCGGAACCATCAAAGCTTGCCCTGTAACTACCGGGTGTTTGGCGACTATCAACAATGGTCTTCACCGCCCTTCCCAAAATATCATATACCTTGATGCTGACCCTCGTTTCCACAGGAACGGAATACATTGGAAGTTCGAAAGCAAGACTATCCCATGCGGGCCTATTATCAGCGTATATCCGGATTGCCATACTTGTGACTATCGGAGTGTACCTTGCAGTATCAGAATTGTAAGTCCTGGTCCGCTAATCGTCATGGAATTTGCTTCGTTGCGCCTCAGAAACAGCGGTCAATAATACAACGCAAATTACTGATAATATGATTGTTCTGACTAATTTCATTAATATATAACGCCCGGTGAATATTTGAATAGATTAATAAGTTAATAAAAGACCCTTTCTGTTGCAAACCACGTATGATTCCAATGTGCATTTTAGCGCTTATTGCTTTAAAATATCAAGAGTCCCCCGATCAAACCGGAGGACTCTTTTGAACAGAGTAACAAGACGGATCAGATCCTGTTACAGGGGGGTAAACGCCCCTCTAATTGGCCTTATATATTCTGATTCCTTCAACAACAAAGGGAAGGAATGCGAACAACAAAAAACCTGAAATAATTACAGTAGCCATTTTATTTAAACTCCTTTGGTTGAAAAATGCATTCTCAATTGAAGAAGGGGGGAACCATCACCCCCCCTCATCTGATTACATAAATTATTTTACTAAAACCATTTTCTTTATTTCGGTAAAGCTGCCTGATACCAGCTTGTAGAAATAAATTCCGCTGGAAAGGTTTGAAGCATTGAACAGTACGTTATATGAACCGGGGTCCTGCAATTGATTTACCAGCGTTGCTACCTCCCTACCGAGAACGTCGTAAACCTTTAACTCAACCTTCTGACTATTCGCTATCGAATATTCGATCATAGTCGAAGGGTTAAACGGATTCGGGAAGTTCTGATTCAGCTTAAACTGGTTTGGTTCATTTGTTGAAGCTGTTTCATCGCCGTTGCCGTTAACGTACATATGGAACGGATGTGCAACCGGGTTAACAACAGGAATATCTATGTAACAGTTGCTTGATAAGAAAACGTTGTTTGTCCCGTTTTTCATAACAGGCAGCGCGAACGGGTTTGTGGCTCCAAAGAACGCAGTGTCTTCTTTCACCCTGTCAAGATTTGTTATTTTTATATATATCTTGCTTCCCTGAAGGAACATATGCGCATGCGACTGTCCTTTAAATGTCGCCGTTCTTCTCGAATTAGCAACGTAGTTCCTGTCGGTGAAATCGGCCCTGTCGATAAATCTTCTTACTCCGTTAGCCTGGATCTCGAATATCTCGAGATTGAACTGGCAGAATGTGCCGGCTGAAGAAGAGTAATCAAGTTTAACTACCGGCGTACCGACCCATTTAAGCGGAGCTGTGAGCGCGGTTGAAGTAAATACCGTTGAATCGACCTTGAATTTATTATTAAACGTAGTTCCTGTGAATTCATTATCTATCGCCTGCAGAAGAGTGAAATTGCTGCCAACCTTGTTATTAAAGCTTGCTTTATTATTGTTGTTATTATCATATGTAGTTAGCAGCTTTTTGTTTTCATTGAAGTATAATCTCATATTGGTAGAGATATTGTTCAATGGCGTTGCGGAGCTATCGTGAACAAACGTCCAGTACTGGTTGTTAACAACCGGGAATTCAGTGTATGCATACTGGTATTTGGGAGCGGTTAAGATTCCCGTGTTCATATCCCAAAGCCACTGGAAGAACCAGTTGTTGAACCAATTCATGTGCCAGTTATCCTCGGTTGTCGAGTGGTCGCCGCCATGGCCCTGAACTGCGCCGAAATACGAAGTATAGGGTACGTTAAGCTGCGTAATATTATCAAGCCATCCTGCGGCGTTAAAGAACTTATCCTGCCAGCTTCCTTCTACGAAGACGGGAGTTTGACAATTCGCAAGCGATGTTACATAATCCCTGCCAATCGGAAGGACGCGGTTAAGGCTGTCCCAAAGTGGTTTGGTGTCAGCTTCTATCCAGTTCCTCATATTAATTACCTGCTGGGTATATCTTGCGGTATCAGGTGTGTAATCCATGGTCCACAATGCGGTCATCTTAATTGTCCCGTTCTCTATCCAGCTTGATGCCCAGTTCGGAGGAGCCAGCGCTGAAATAACCGTTGCAACCGGATGGCCACCCATACAAATAGCTTTCATCGGCAGTATACCGCCCTGCGAGCCGCCCATTATCAATATCTTTCCGGGATTTGAGCCGTTTATAGAATCATTCTTCACCCACTGAATTACTTCGAGTAAGTCTAAAGCTTCTACATCGCTGATAAGATTTGAGAGTCCGCCCGATACGCCCTGGCCCCTCACGCTGTATGTCATAGTATAATATCCGTATGTAGCCTGGTCATGGCAGAATGTAGCAAGCGTATTCTTGTTATCGCCGTAACCATGCACCATAATAACCGTAAAATACCCGCCAACAGGAGGAGTTAACCTCACCGGTATGTACTTTAAGCAGTCTATCACAACGCCGTCTCTGAGCGTAATAGTGAAATCGGTTCGCACAACAGAATCCGGTCCGGGATTATCGAATCCGTAATAGCTGTTTGCATTCGGAAGCAGATGAGATGGGGTCCATGAGTTGAGGCCCGCCGGCTTGCTTATGGTCTTACCTGTATTTTGAGCAAACGACTGGCTGTTGTAGCACAATAAAAAAAGAAGCGCCCAAAGAACTATGGCAATACGCTTCCTGTTTGTTTTGGAATAAATAGCTTTCATTATATACCTTTCCTGAAAAGATTAATTAAAAAAAATTAAAAAACCCTTTCTGCCATTTATTCCCTACTAAATTAGCATTACAAAGATACGCTCCGGCCCGGTTCCGAAACAATCGTGATTGAACAGTATATCTCAAATTACACCTAAAACCGAAACTTACACGATTGACGCCACAGCCCAAGTCCCTAAATTCTCTACCGTGAATGCATTAGACACACCCCGCCGAAAACCTATGAAAATGCTGAAAATGTTAAAAAATCAGGATAATTGAAGATTTTAATAGTGATTATACTTAACCGCGGTTTTGATAATGACGTGATTGTGGAAGAAGCGCCATGCCTTCCCCGGAAGAAGATACTGCGCTTTGAAAAAATCCTGTAGAACCCAAAACCATTCCCACCCTGTCATTTGTCATCCCCGCGAACGCGGGGATCCAGTCTAAAATCATAGATAATGTTTAAGATGTACGATAATAAGGAATCTCATTGTAAGAACATTCATAATTCGTAGGCACGACGGGGAGTCGTGCCACGAAAATTATTTTATAGAACCTAAAATTTTCTTAGTAATTAGTCATTAGTAATTTGTAATCATTTTATCAACACCATCTTTTTACTCATCACATAATCACCAGCCTATATTCTATAGAAATAAACCCCGGATGCATAATTGCCTGCGTTGAAATCAATCGAATATCTACCGGCTTGCTTAAACTCACTGTTTAATAATCTCTTCACAACTCGTCCAAGAATATCATAAATAACCAGTGTTACCTTGCTGTCTTTGGGCAGATCGAAATTGATTTTTGTTGATGGATTAAACGGATTGGGAAAATTCTGATATAAATTATAAACAGTCGGTAATTGATTTTTAGGATCTGTTTTTATCGACTCATGATTTGCGAAGACGGAATTTCGCTATACTGCGGGTTCCCGTATTTACAGTCAAAAGGACAGCCGTTATTAGGATGAGAAGCTGTAAGCGGGTATGGGTCGCCCGCAAATATCTGGTGAAAGCCCGTTACGTCAAAAAACATTCTTTTAAGCTTATCAGGCGTTACAATATTTCCCCTGTCTGCCCATGCCATGTGATTTTCGTAAAACGTAAGCTGGTCCGCCATTAAGCCTATGGTATGGTTGGAAAGCGAATCTATCTTATGGTTAACATAAGCCATGCAGGGTATGTTATTAAACTCAAACAGCTCAATGTAAAAATTGAAAACGGCAGGGTAGCTTGAGTTCGGGTAATCTTTTACCGCGTTTACTTCTTCTGTTATCCACCTATTATATTCAACGTCGTTGCCCTTTAATAATCTATCCGCTACATCATTTTCGACTTTAACATAATCTATCCACATTTCGCAGTTATCATACCAGTAAACCTGTATATCGGTTTTATTGGCGGCGGTATCGCTGGGGTATGTGCCTCTTGCATTTATGCCCCAATGCGTGCCTAATGCGCCGTGAAAGGTAAGATTTGAATCATTTTGACCAAAGAAGAACTCTTCCAGATATTGTCCGTTATAATTGCCCGTCTGTGGATTAATAAAATTAACAGATCTAATGTCTACATTCTTGAGTGTATCCAGATTTTCTTTTATAACTATAATTCGGCATACTTTGGTATTGCCGTTGTTATGTGCAAAATTAGAATCAATCCTGATTCTCGGTTTTACGAGCCATGTACATTCATTATCAGCCATCCATTGGTTGCTGGACCCGGTTTCGGTTCTGCATTGCTCCGTATTTGCCTTTAAGCCCTTCAGCACAATTTCCGCGCCGGGGCGAAGCACAGCATCGCTGCAATGAAGGACCTTTTTGCCCCCGTTCCACGTGTAATCGTTTATAGATTCGCCTGCGCTCACATTGAACGAATAAAACCAGTGATCATCGTCAGCGCTTACCTGTTCCGCCTGGTACACGCTGCTTTGCCCGTAGCACAGCCATTCTATTTTTGGCCTCTGCCAGAAAAAACGGCTCTGGTTATGTGAATTAATTGTCTGTATCGCCGCGGTTATGCCGCTTACGTTTACGGGGTCAAAAAGATGTTCCCCGGTTACATGAGATATAGGGGTATGCCTTGTGAGGTCGCCGGGAATTTGGTTGCTGTCAACATCTGTGTAAGAGTGTGAAATATTAAGCCCAGCCGCATCATAATTGCCGCGGTTTACAGGAAACATATCCCAGTACGAATGCAGGGCGCCAATTAAGAAACCGTTTGTGGTTGGCGATGTAAAAAGTCGCCGCGCAGCCGAAGAATTTGAACCTGCGTTTTCAGGCGTGAAGCCGGAAATAAACAAAACTGACATCAAAATCAGAATAGAGCTGAATATTATTAATTTCTTTTTCATAATTTATCGGGGATTAAAGTTAACAACAAAAAATAAATTATTTGTTATACCGGATGCCTTGCATCCATCCGGTACGGATTCTGCAATTATATTTAAATGTATATCCCCCTGTTTGTAGAAATTACTTTACTAAAATCATCTTCTTTGTTTCGGTATATTCCTCCTTCCCTATGCCTGAGCGCGGGTCAGTTGTTATCTCTATTTTATAAAAATATACGCCCGATGAAAGATTCAAGCCTCCGCCTGAGGCGGAAAAATCAACTTCATACGTGCCGGCTGATTGTTTTTGGTTTACAAGAGCAGCTATATTTTCGCCCAGTATATTATAAACCTTCAAACTTACATAACTGCTTTTTGCTATTTGATATCTGATCTTTGTGACCGGATTGAACGGGTTTGGATAGTTCTGAAACAACCCGAAATGTTTCGGAACCTCCAGGCTGATCTGATGAACGGATGTATAAAATACGGGGTCTCCGCCACTTGTAGTATGTATACCTGTTGGAATAGTAGAATATGCCCAACCATTTAATTTCCCGGTAAATTTAGTATATAGATACCTGCCTATATTTATATTTGTATCAGGAACCTGAAATAACCAATTTGCGCCGGAGTTTGTAGTACGGAATATCATCCCTCTGTTACCAAATCCAGGCCAAAATACATATCCGCCTACGCCCCAAATTGTATCGCTACCAATATTTGAAAAGTGGTTGATTTGCGATAAAACTATATCTCCACCTTGAGGCAAAGGTTGGTTAATCCAATTCAATCCTCCATCTGTAGTCTTCTGAAAGGATGTTTTCCAACCGGTCAAACTGTCCGCAAAGTACATATCCAAAAAACCGCCCGCCCCGTTTATTAAAGTCCAGTTTAATCCGCTATCTGTAGTTCTGCGTAAATAGATATTATCCCTGCCTGTAAACCCCATTCTTCCATTATAAAAATATATATGATTCGGGTTCTGGCTGCCCAAACTCAACTGCTGCGTCCAGCTTGCACCCCCGTTCGTTGTGCGGAATACGCCGCCGGTGGGATTGCTGCTTGCTGCAACCCATATAGTATCTATATTTAATACGCTAATATCATTATAAGTTAAAAACGTTACGGGTTCATTCACAGAAAACCAACTAATACCCCCATTTATAGTTTTATTAATTCCCGTGCTTCCATCAAATAAACCTACACCGCAACTTATACCGGTGTTTTGATCAAAGAACTGAATTCTATTCATCCCAACATACTGCCCGCCTGCGGAATAAGCCTTGAACCAGTTATCTCCGCCGTTGGTTGTTTTAAGAACAAATACACTGTCGTTTTGCGTCACGTAAGGTGTCACAGCCCAACCTGTTAAACTGTCAAGGAAGAAAATATCAGCGATTAGCCTGCCGCCAATATTCGGCATAAACTGCTGGTACCAGTTTGATGGCGGCGGTGAATCTTTAAAATTAAAACAAACTACGAAAAATAAAATGGAGAGGTAGAAAACTACGAACGGAAGCTTCTTTGATATTTGCAGGTATCTTATCAAGATCTATAACCGGGTATATTTGTTAACTGTAAGTTAATACATTTATTCCGTTTTAAAAATTCATTCCGCCGCGGCGGTTCGCTATACCGCGATAAAACGTCAAAATCTGTAACTTTTCTTGTTTATTGATCATTGCTCATTATTAAATCTTTAACTTTATAAACTTTATAACTTTACGAACTTGTTTAAACATATGTATAAATTTTTACCTTGACTGTGCTATGCAAATGTATTATACTTGCGCCAGCGGGTCTTGTAAAGGAGTTTCCTGCAACAAAACAAAAAACTCCGAGTGGGAAACAAGGGCGCTCACCCTGATAGGTGTTTCCTGCCGTACACTTGGTTGGCCAAACCGATGCCGAGACGTGAATTCGTCTGACTGGTTGAAATCAAATTATTGTCCCTGGGGACAATTATATTTTAAACGTAAAGACGAAAAAAGAAAAAAGTTCATAAAGTTTATAAAGTTAGAAAGTTAATAAGTAAAAGAAAAAAAGAAAAGAAAAGAAAAATATTAAATAGGAAACAGAAAGTCAGACGTTTTTTCAATAGCCCCGGCCTTCAGGTCGGGGAAAAATTGATTCGGTAAAATCAGGCTTTAGCCGCTAACTTTGTTGATTAATTCCATGCAGTATCCTGGTGGCTTTGTGAGTTTGGAGCTGGCAGCGCCTGTTTTACCTATTTAACTCATTTAACCGGCTTACCGCAATAAAAGAAAAAGTCCCCCATAATTTATGGAGGACTCTTTCAAAACGGAGCAACTACGGCGGATCGGGCCGCGTTACTTTATCTATAAAAACCGTTTAAGCGTGTTTGTAGATCATGATGCCTTCGGCTATGAAGGGAACAAACGCGAACATCAAGAAACCTGTGATTATTAAAGCTGCCATTTTAAAATTCTCCTTTTGTTTTTTTATTATTAATTAATTAAACTCTTTTTTGTTAGTTCCTGTAAAGCATTATACCTTCTACTACAAACGGTAAGAATGCGAACATTAAGAAACCTGTGATTATGAATGATGCCATTTTATAATTCTCCTTTATTTTTTATTTTTTTAATTTTTAAACTCTTTGTTTTCTAAAATTAGCTTCTGTAAAGCATTATACCTTCTACTACAAACGGTAAGAATGCGAACATTAAGATACATGAAAAGATAACTGATGCCATTTTATGATTCTCCTTTAATTTTTATTATTATTTAATATTGAATACTCTTTTATTTTCCCTATTCCCAAACCGGGGCGAAAATCGCCGGCTGCGTTAAAATGACGCAGCAAACGGAAAAAAATCAATGAATATAAAACTGAGAGCTTTGTAAGAGCCATTGCCGGATTGCCGGAGAGCAATAAAAAAAGAAGCGCGCCAGTCTGGCTGGTTTCATGCTTCTTGATTATGTTGGAATAAATAGCTTTCATTTTTTTGACTCTTAGAAAAGATTTAGTTTTTAAAAATCTCTTCTGCTATTTATTCCCTACTAAAAACGAACTATACAAACATAACCTCCGGGGCATACCCAAAACAATCGTGTTTCGGTAGTATATATCAAATTACACTATCTCCACAAATGCTGGCTTAATAACGCCATAAGGTACGCTTACATCTTCGCTAACTGTATAGGGTAGGTGAGTTTTGACCACGGAAAATTACTGTCATCATTTATGGGGTTTTTGATATGAAATTAAGAATTTTGCCGTCTGATATTACAGTGATAACGGTATGCTATTTTTAACCTATTCTACTATAAACACACGTGATTGGCTGACATAATAAAGTGAATTTGGACATGCTGCGTAACGTATTTCAGTTGTGAGCGCTGTATCACAGACTGGATCTGGGGAGGTCAGAACTGGATACTGAACCCGCCGACGGGTAAAAACGCCCATTGGTAGATCGTTCCCTGCTCATTTCGGTACTGGTTCCAGAAATACTCATACACATTTGTCGTATTAAATACGTTCTGTAGCTCAAAATATGTCACAATACTGAGCTTTTTGAAGTTCCATTTCTTATCTACTCTCAGGTCTAGCCTGTTATAGTCTTTATATCTTGCGCCGTTAAAGTCGTTAAAATCAGCTACTCCTCGGCCTGAAATAGTAGAAGCTGCAGCGTCAAACGGAGTATAGGGCCTGCCTGTCGTATAACGGAACTTCAGGCCCACCAGCCATTCATTAGATAATTGGTAACCGGCAATAATGGTCAAATTGTGCCTGTAATCAAAATCCCCGGGTTTTTCGCCTCCAACGAGTGCGGTCACCCGGCTCTCGGCAAGCGAGTAGCTTAGCATTCCATACATGCCGTTTCCGGTCAGCTTCTTCTGGATAGATATGTCTATGCCCTTTGTATAGCCGAAGCCCTGGCTGGTTGCCGGGCCGAACAGAAGGTCCGGGCCGTTATCAGCCCCGCCGCTTATCATAACGTAACTCGGAACCAAAGAGCTGACAGGATAGTTTGTATATTTCTTGTAATATACTTCAACCGATACGCGCAGGTCGGACGTAAATAAATGTTCTATGCCTGCTACATAGTGTATGGCTTCCAGGAATTTCAGATCCTGGTTGGCAGGGTCGGCGGTTATCCATAAATAGTCCGGCGCCTGGTAATAGATACCCGTTGATGCGTTCAGGGTTGTTATCGGGGTTAGTTCATAACTCACGCCAAAACGCGGAGATACAGCGTTCTTTTGGTTTATCCCTGAAAAATAATCGTACCTCACGCCGGGATTCAATATAAGCTTATCTTTCAACAGCTTTAAAGTATACTGCGCGTAAGCCGATGCTTTTTGATAATTATTTTTCACATTAATATTGGTCTCAGGTATAATGTTTCCGAAAGCGGTTGTATCGGCATTATAAAAAGTCTGGTTCTTAAATTTTATATATCTTCCGCCCGCGCCAAAGCTCACCGTACTCTTGGCGCCAAGCTGGTAAAAGATCTCTGTCCTCGCGTTAAAATCAGATTCATACGAATCATAATTAAACTTAAGCGCGTCATTCCTTATATCGCGGTTGCTGAGCGCTGTGAACCCGCTTGAGTTTGCAACAATGGTCTGAATATAACCATGCCTGATCAGATTCTTCAGATTAAATCCTGCGGTAAATTGTTTTTGGTCGCCTGTCGCTTTGCCGTACGGGTTATCGTCCGAGACTTTCGAAGCATCGCCGTCGAAGCTTATTTTATCAAGTCCGCCGATTCCGACAAATGTAAGCTTAGTATTCTTATTGAAATCGTAAACCGTTTTTACGTTGAAATCCCAGTAATCAGGCACAGCGGCAAGCCGAATGGCTCCGCGAATAAGATTCAGGTAGCTCTTCCTTACCGAAACGAGAAATGAACCTTTTTGAGTAAATAACGGCCCTTCGAACACGCCGCCAAATCCCGCTGTAGAAAGATTTATATCGCTTAGTATTCTTTTCCTGTAACCTTCGCGGAAACTGATATCAAGAACCGAAGATAACTTATCGCCGTAGCGCGCAGAAAACCCGCCTGTTGAAAAATCGACATTATTAATAAACTTTACATTAATCATTCCTATCGGTCCGCTTGATGAACCCTGGGTTGGGTAGTGATTTATATTGGGGACTTCAATACCGTCTATTATAGTGAGGTTCTCCGCTGGCGAACCGCCCCTTACAATCAGGTCGTTTCTCTGGTCGTTGCCGGGCGCAACCCCCGGAAGCGATTGAACCATTCGCAGGATATCTTCCGCCGCTCCGGGTGCGCGGCGCACTTCTTCAAAGTCCAGGTTAAACTCGCTTACGCTGGCATCATTTGATTTCTGGAAATATCTCGATTCAACGTCTATCTCGTCCGTTGAGTAACTCAGCGAAATCATCGATATTTCTACATTTGTGGGCCTTGATGAAAGCACAACAACATCGGTCTTTGTCAGGGATTCGTAACCGATGCATGTTACCTTAACCTGATAACTTCCATATGGCGTGTTATCGAACTCAAAAGTCCCGTCGGCGGACGATGCTGTTTTTTTATTGAGCTCTACAACCTCCACTATTGCGTCGGCTACCGGCTTCTGGGTTTCTTTATCCGTTACAACTCCGGTAATTATGCCCTTATCCTGCGCAAATAATCCCGCCGGAATTAAAAATAAAATAATAAGAATTAAGTATTTCATTCAGACTTTATTAAATTAGAAATTTAGGATGCGTGTTCCTTTAACGCCATCCTGTCTCCGGCGCCTTCAAATTTTTTACTGACGGTTTCAAGCCTGCCTGCTTTGCCCAATCCAAATGGCGGCATGTTCACATAAATATTTTCATAACATCCCCGGCTTATCTTGTATGTCTCATGCCATATGCCCACCGCGGCTGATTTCCTGGCTTTTAGATTGAACCCGCGCCATGCCGGCAGGCGCTCAGCATTCTTATTTTTTGCATATTCATCAAGAAGCTCAAAAGATTTCCAGTACTGAACCATAACGGTGGTTCTGCCGAACCAATACTCGGCGCCCATGAGTCCCATCTCAGGATTCCTGAACAACTCCCTTAGCATTCGCGGCATTGCCATGATCACCGGGTACCATTTATTGATCTTCCGAAAACTATTAATCCGCATTCCTATCATAAATATCACGAAATCATTTTCTGAGGTTGCGAACATCCTGTCTTCGATTATTTTTGCCATTTGTAATTCTCCTTTTGTGAATCGCTCTGTTTATTTTTTGATTTTATGTTCACGCTGGTATGAATAAAGTTAAGCCCGCCTTCAATCGCCTGCTTTATAAACTCATCCGGCATCATTACACACCTGCCTCTTATAATGAGCGAAGCCATTCCGTGTACAATAGACCAGAATACAAAAGTCACAGCGTCGACATCCGATTGAATAAAATATCCCTGCTCAATGCATTGCTTAATGTTTTCGCGCAGGTAGTTGTATGAGCGCTCGCCGGCTTCCCATTTATTTTTCTCGCAAATTTTATCGCCAATACCTTTTGCAATAAACATCAGGTCGTAATAATCCGGGTTTTCAAGAGCGAACTTCATGTATAGCCGCCCCATTTGTATAAGCTTTTCAGACGGGTCGGGAATGCCATTTAGACTAATCTGCAGCGCATAAAGCTTTTCAAATCCTTCGTTGTGCAACGCCATTATTATTTCGCTCTTATCCCTGAAATAGGAATATATGGATGCCGGGCTGTATTCTATCTTCTCTGCAATTCTTCTGAGAGATACATTGTCTATTCCGTCATCAAGAAATAACTTCATTGCGGTCTTAAGGATCATCTTCCGCATTTCTTCTTTTTCCCGGTTCTTTCTTTCTTCAGTGCCCATATGAACTGTGTTAAATAATTGAACAACGTTTATTTTCTGAACGCAATTTAGCAAAAAGATTTCTGCTTGTCAAGTACATATGCCGGATTTTCTTAAAGGTCTTTAATTTTAAACAGATTTTTGCAATTTTTAAATACTCATGGATAAAAGCAACCTGGAAACTAAACTGAATATCCTGCCCACAGGGGCAGGAGTCTACCAGTTCAAAGATAAGAACGGCAGGATACTGTACGTTGGGAAAGCCAAGAACTTGCGTAACAGAGTCAGGTCGTATTTTGTAAATAAGCCGGTCGGGCCGCGGCTTACAAAAATGATCTCTCTGATACGCGACTTTGAGATCATTAATACCGATTCTGAAGTTGAGTCTCTTATCCTTGAGATGAACCTCATCAATCGCCTCAAGCCGCGCTACAATGTTAACCTGAAAGACGACAAATCGTTTCCGTACGTCGTAATAACCAAAGAGCTTTTCCCCAGAGTGTTCCCTACGCGCAAGCGCAGGAATGACGGTTCAAAATATTTCGGGCCGTACACTGACGTTACCTCAATGAAATACTCGCTCAAAATGCTGCGCGATATCTTTATGATCCGTACATGCAACCTGAATATAACTGAAGAAGCGATTGAGAAAAAAAGATTCAAGGTCTGCCTTGAATACCATATACACAAGTGCGAGGGGCCCTGCGAAGGTCTAGTTACCGCTGCAAAATATAACGAGATGATCTCAGAAGTTGAAAAGCTTCTGCAGGGGAAGACAACAACCCTTATGAAAGAAATGCGGCAGAAGATGGCCGATGCCTCAAAGAACGAGAGATTCGAAGAGGCTGCGATGATAAGGAACAGGCTGGAATCGCTTGAGGTGTATTCCGAAAAACAAAAAATAGTGTCGGATGATTATCTTGATAAAGACATAATAAACTTCATTAAAGAAGAAGATGATGCATGCGCGATGATATTAAACATCCGCGACGGCAAAGTAATAGGCAAACGCCATTATTACCTTGATTCCGTAGAGGATAAGTCAGCCGCCGAAATTCTGGAGAGCGTTATTTTCCGGTACTATTCGGACCAGAATTTCATCCCGCAGGAAATTCACATACCGGAAGAATTTGAATCTGAAGACGTAAGCATGGAAGCGATAGAGCAGTGGTTCAGGAATAAATCAGGCGTGCAGCCGCGGTTTGTATTCCCCAAGCGCGGCGAGAAGATGCAGCTGCTATCAATGGTTAAGACCAACGCGCGTTACATGCTTGACGAGCTTAAACTGCAGCGCCTGAAGCGCGAGTTCATTCCAAACTCCGTTACGGCGCTCAAACGGGACCTTAGGCTTACAAAACTGCCGAGAAGGATAGAGTGTTTTGATATATCAAACATACAGGGTACAGACACCGTTGCATCAATGGTTGTGTTTGTTGACGGGCGGCCGAAAAAGAATGATTACAGAAAATTCAAAATAAGAACGGCGCTGAATGAAACCGGAAGGCCGGATGATTTCGCCTCGATGCGGGAGGTGATTTACAGAAGATATGTTAAGAACGCCGAGCAAACTATTGCCTCACAACTGAGCGCTACAGATAAGCATTCAAACGGAGATGAGAACAAAGAAAAAGAAACCAATCCTTCCCTCTTGAGTTCCGTGTTAGCGGAACGAAATCCCGCTTTAGCGGGATCCGAAAAATCAAATGAAGCTGAACAGGTTACTAACGGAGAGACCATTATCGAAAAAGAATACTATACAGAAGTCACTCCCCTCCCCGACCTTATCGTAATCGATGGCGGCAAGGGTCAGCTTTCCTCTGCGGTAAAGGTTTTAGATGATTTGGGGATAAAAAACCAGAATATTATAGGACTTGCAAAGAAGCTGGAGGAGGTCTTTGTACCCGGTTCTTCGGATGCGCAGTCGGTGCCAAAAACCTCGAGCGGATTGAAGCTTCTTCAGCGAATCCGCGATGAAGCGCACCGCTTCGCGATAACGTATCACCGCACGCTTCGCGATAAACGAACATTAACCAGCCAGCTGGAAGAAATAAAAGGAATTGGCAAAGCCACGGCTCAGAAGCTGCTTAAAGAATTCGGCTCGGTAGAAAAAATCAAGCTGGCAATGAACGAGAACTACGAAGATTTTGAAAAGCGCGCCGGGAAAAAAGGAGCTGAAAGAATTAAGGTTTATTTTGACAATAATAATACCAATGAAAATTAATGTACATTATTATTAGATCTTGCTTTCTGATAATCATTTTTGTTTGCCATTCATACAGTCAATATTCCTTTGATATTTCAAAAATCAATCCCTCAATTAGAGCCGATATAGAAACCTTGAGCCAAAAGAACGTTTTGGAAGGAGTATTCGTTGGCAATCCGGGGATAGTATCTAAAACTTACGCTTTATACAGAAAAATTCGTCTTGCTTCAAGCAGCTCTGACTTGGCTGAATTGACAAACCATCCCAAGGCTATTATTAGATGTTACGCGTTTTGGGGGCTTGCAGAGAGAAAAGAAAAGAATTTGATTACAATATTGGTTAATCATATTATTGATACAGAAAGGATTAACACGCTGTTTGCAGATGTTGGCAGCAATGTAATGGTCGGCGATTTTATGATTCAAACGGTCGTCCCAAAATTTGTCTTTTTTTCTGATTACGCATTTTCCAATAATAGTCAATTAGATGAACATGATATATCAGTTCTTGATAGTGTAGTGATTTTTTCTCCTAATAATTTATCGTACAGAAAAATTGCTTTATTAAATTGCAGTCCTATTTATTCCTATTATCCAAGGATCCGGAATTTAGCGGAGCAAAATAATATTTATTCTATTATTCCATTATCTAAATACAAAAAAGAAAAAGACATAAATTTGATATTGAGTTCGATAAATTTTGAGAAGAAAAAGGATGAATTCTATTCTTGCTTTTATTACACAATGATGGCTATTTCTAATTTCCCTAATGAAGAAACATGGGAATTTACTAAGAATTTATCGTTTGAAGATTTTCAGAAGGATAGTAAAATTGATGGAAGAAACTTTGAAACATATTTCGAAGCAGTCGCTTCTTTTAGAAGACCTGAATCAATAACATTGTTGAATAAGCCTGAGTTTGCATATTATAGCTTGATGGCAATGCAGAAGTATAATGATACACTATATGACTCTCTTAAATTCAGCATCTGGGAAAATTCAGGCATATATACAAAAGAATCGGTAATATATTTACTTTCAAGGGATTCCGGTCGAGTATTAAAAGATATCGTAAATACACTAAGATTACAAAATAGATTTCTGCAATATTCCGAGGACCCTTTTTTAATTGTCGAATACGGAAAATGCAAAGAAAGTATCAATGAAATGTTCAACATCTTGTCAATTCTTAATCCTACGGAAGCTATTTCAATACTAAAACAAAAGTTAATCTCCAGTACATATAATGAGTTGCAATTTTATTCAAGTAAAGCTAAAACATTTAGAAACGAAGAAATAGTTACCACCATGCTTTCCAGACTTGAGAATGACGGCGACCTATTTATGAACGATGATTATTGGAGTATTATGAAAGGAATTATTTCGTTTGGAGATTCCGTAATAAATGAAAAGATGATTGCGTCTATTTTAAAGAATGATTATGCGGTATCAAAAAAACATCTGGATGAAACACAAATCAATAAAATAATCGGCTATATTAAGGGAGATATTATTGACCCGAGATCTTCAGATGAAAAACAAGAAGAAAAATATAGGTAGAACTTAAATGAACTTTAATCAATAATGAATAAAGGTAAATTATATCTTATCCCTACTTCGCTGGGAAGCAACGAACTTGTAAATACATTGCCCTCGCGGGTTATGCATGTTATTAATTATATCGATAACTACGTCGTAGAGAATGTTAAGTCTGCGGTTCAATTCTTAAAGCTTGCAGGGATAGTGAAAAAAGTTCAGGACCTGAGTTTTTCGGTTTTGAATGTTGACACGAGCGACCAAATGATCCCGAGGCTTCTTCAGCCTGCGCTCGAAGGAAAAAATATCGGACTTTTATCAGAGGCAGGAGTGCCATGCGTAGCCGACCCGGGCGCTAAGCTTGTCGCAGTTGCGCATGAACAAGGCATCAAAGTTATTCCGCTTGTAGGGCCATCATCAATAATCCTAGCGCTTATGGCATCCGGACTCAATGGCCAGAATTTCGCATTCAACGGTTACCTGCCAATTGAACGGAAGAAAAGAAAATTAAGATTGCTTGAGCTGCAGAAAATAATTCTTGCGACAGGTCAAACACAGATCATAATTGAGGCGCCGCACAGAAATGATAATCTATTGGCAGACATAATCGGTTCATGCGCTTTAAGACTGAAACTATGCATGGCAGTTGACCTGACAATGGAATCTGAAAGCATTACTACAAAAACAATTGAGAGCTGGAAAATGCACTCCAGGGTAATTGGGAAAAAACCGGCTATTTTTCTTCTTGGCAAATAAATCCGGAACAACCATTTCCCAATTCCTGAAAATATTACTATTTTGCCATTAAATTAATTGCCAATCAAATATGAAAAAAATAAGATTTGTTTGTTTCAGTTTCAGCATGGCTGCAATATTGCTTTTCGGATCTTCACGTTCTATCGCAGATCCTAACGTTCAATGGCAATTCAAATCGCTTGGAGAAGACGCAAACGGAACGCCTTCCACTATATTATATGTCATGCTGAATGATAACTTAAATGAAATTGCGACTGAGACAGGGAACTTCAATATTATCAACCCGGAAGATTTTAAAGACAACGGCATTCCAAAGAACGCGTTAATAGCCTGTCAATGCTGGTGGGCCGGAGCAGGGGCGGATTATTGGGTGGTCAAAAAGGGCTCTACGCTCGTAGTCATGGAAAGGGATTTGTCGGAAGGCGACCCGGATCATCCATATGATTATACCTCAAAACCTGTTAAAGTAAAAACTATAAAGATCGATTAAGTTAAGCGCTATAAAAAAAGGACGGCTCAATCAGCCGTCCTCATAAAAATTTTACATCCCCCGGTTATTTATTAACCGTCTCTGATAATTCTTTCCCCGCTTTGAACTTAGCTACTTTTCTCGCTTTGATCTGAATAGCTTCGCCGGTCCTGGGGTTTCTTCCGGTCCTTGCATTCCTTTTCGAAACTGAGAACGTTCCAAACCCAACCAGTGAAACTCTTCCGCCTTTTTTCAGCGTCTTAGAAACGCATCCTAAAAATGAATCTAAAGAGGCTCTCGCCGAAACTTTAGTGCTGTCGGCATCTTTTGCCATTTGTGTAATGATTTCTTCTCTTGTCATAGATTTATTTAGTTAAATTATTGTTATGAATTGTATTATAAAGATAACACTAATATAAATAATAGTAAATTCAAACATTAATCCGAATGAGGGTTTACGGGCATTCAGCCATTTCAAATATTGGCGCAAACATCCGCGTATATTTCTTATCCGGTCATTAAAAATATTTCTCATCCGTCCTATAGAAAAAGGCGCCGAATATCTTTATTCCATAATTTTATTACAGATATTATACTATATTAGCGGCTATTAAAACCAAAAAATTCCCAAAAAGTGAAGCTTTTATTCAAATATTTAAGAAAATACAGGGGGCTGGTCATATTATCGCTGGCGCTCGCGGCAATTAACCAGGTGTTCTCGATGTTTGACCCGGTCATCCTGAGATATATTATCGACGACTATGCCACAAAGTTCGATCACTACACGCGCATGCAATTCTTCAAAGGGGTTGGTTTCCTGCTGGCCCTGGGGATAGGCTCGGCATTCGTCTCCAGGGTTGCCAAGAACTTCCAGGATTATTATATAAACCTTATCACACAAAGGCTTGGCGCGCAGATATACGCCGACGGAATTAAACATTCGCTGGGGCTGCCGTACCAGGTTTTTGAGGATAAGAGAAGCGGCGAGACGCTGGGCGTCCTGCAGAAAGTAAGAACTGACGTAGAGAAATTAATAATGTCGTCGGTCAATGTTTTGTACGGCACGCTTATCGGAATAATTTTTGTAACCATATATTCTTTTACGATTCACTGGATAATTTTCCCGGTATATATAGTCACCGCGCCGCTGATAGGATGGATAAGCTCTAAGCTCAGCAAAAAAATAAAGAAAGTTCAGAAGAATATCGTTTCCGAAACAACAGCGCTGGCTGGCACGACAACTGAATCGCTGCGGAATATAGAAATTGTAAAAAGCCTTGGGCTGTCGCAGCAGGAAATAAACAGGCTTAACAGCACAACCGATAAAATACTCGGGCTTGAGCTTAAAAAAGTAAAATATATAAGAAGCCTGAGCTTTGTACAGGGAACAATGGTAAACTTTCTGAGAACGAGCATATTATTTATAATGCTTTACCTTATTTTTTCGCGCGTGATAACTGCGGGAGAATTTTTCTCGTTATATATATATTCGTTCTTTATATTCGGCCCTCTGCAGGAGCTGGGCAACATAATTAATGTTTACAGGGAAAGCGAAGTTTCGCTCGATAACTTTAAAGATATTCTTGACACGCCGCTGGAAAAGAGGCCTGAGAACCCGATCTCGATCGGTAACATCGATACGTTTGAATTTGACGACGTGAGCTTCAAACATCAAAGCGCTTCATCAAACGCGTTAAGCGATATTTCGTTCACAACCCGAATAGGCGAGACCGTCGCATTCGTGGGCCCCTCAGGAGCGGGGAAATCGACGCTTGTAAAAATGCTGGTAGGATTATATTCACCGCTTACCGGAACTATAAAGTATAACGGCGTCCCCGGCGAACAGATCGAATTTGAGCAGCTGAGACGGCAAATCGGTTTTGTAACCCAGGACACGCAGTTATTTGCCGGGACAATAAGAGAAAATCTTTTATTTGTAAATCCGGATGCAACAGATGATGACGTGCTTGACGCGCTAAACAAGGCCTCGTGCCAGAATTTACTCGCACGGGCGGATAAAGGAATT
Organism: uncultured Ignavibacteria bacterium; assembly: GCA_963816535.1. Lineage (GTDB taxonomy): Bacteria > Bacteroidota > Ignavibacteria > Tepidaquicellales > OLB5 > CAWFKW01. The sequence continues at coordinate 1,282,176 of CAWFKW010000003.1, forward strand.
AATTCCATCATTGGCGAAGGAGGCGTGAAAGTTTCAGGCGGAGAGAAACAGAGAATATCGATTGCAAGGGCTCTGCTTCGCAAACCGCGCATGCTGGTTTTTGACGAGGCGACCTCGGCGCTTGACTCGCTTACCGAAGATGAGATCAGCAAGACGATCAAAGACGTTTCATCCCAAACAGACCACATTACCATTTTGATAGCTCACAGGCTTTCGACTGTAATGTATGCTGATAAAATATATGTACTTGAAAGAGGCAGGATAATTGAATCGGGCAGGCACGATGAACTTCTGGATGAAAAGGGACTTTATTACGCTATGTGGCGCCAGCAGATCGGCGAACGTGAAAGAACAAACGGCAGGCCAAAGGGAGAAAAAATAATTTATAAAGAATATAAAGTTTTATAAATTTTTCATATATTGATACATGGAGAATAATACAAGTTCAGATATAACTACCGAAGGATTACGCGTTCAGGTATTCCCTGAATATTTGGAAGAGCAGTCTAATCCTGAATTGAACAGATTTGTTTTTACGTACAGGGTAGTTATTACCAATGACGGCGAGCGCTGGGCCAAGCTTGTTGCGCGTCACTGGATAATCATAAACGCTGAAGGCGACCGTGAAGACGTTGAGGGCCCGGGGGTTGTAGGCTTTACGCCCGAGCTGTATCCGGGCGAATCGTTTGAATATTCAAGTTCATGCCCCATTGATACAGGCTGGGGAACAATGGAAGGCAGTTTCAAGATGATTCGCGATGACGGCGAAAAATTTGAAGCGAAGGTCGGGCGTTTCTATTTAGTCAGCTCAAAGGTTATGGCATGAAATTAATTGAATAAATTTTTTACAAACGGGCAGATTTAATCTGCTCTTTTTGTATCCCCTCTTCCCCTGCTTTCCGGCAAGGAGAATGTTTCAAAGCCTCCTTTTATAGCCGCAACCTGAAGATTGCGGCTACAGAAACGTTTGGGAATACATAATAATCGAAAGCCTTGGAGTAGCGCGGGGTGAGGCAAAAACAAAACAATAATTAAAAATATTGAATCGAATCGAGCCAAAACCTGGCCAGGAATCAGTTTGGGACTATCCCAGACCTCCAAGAATTGAAAATTGCAGCAAGAACATCAGTGTAATTTTTAACGGGGTTGAAATAGTCAACTCCAGCAACGCTAAGCGCGTACTTGAAACGAGCAACCCGCCGGTTTATTACATGCCGCAGGATGATGTGAAGATGGAATACCTGTCTCCGGCTGATAATCATACTTTTTGCGAATGGAAAGGCGAAGCTGATTATTTTCATTTGACAGTTGGAGATAAAACGGCGCGTTATGCCTGCTGGTATTATCCAAATCCTGTCGCTAAGTTTGCGGAGCTAAAAGGATATCTCGCATTCTATGCGCAGAAAATGGAAGCTTGTTATGTTGGCGGTGAATTAGTAACGCCCCAGCCGGGAAAATTTTACGGCGGATGGATAACAAAAGATATTGTCGGCCCGTTTAAAGGCGAGGAAGACAGCGACAACCGGTAGAGAATGAAGATATTATTCCTAAATAAGTTTAATGAAAGATGGAAAGAAAGATACTACGCTTTAAAAAAAGAATTTCCGAATTTAGATTTTGTGGCAACATTTGACCCCGCTCAGCGCCCCATTGAGTTGAAAGACGCCGACGCGGTTGTGACGGGAAGACTGCTGGAAAACGAAATTCAAAACTCGCCAAACCTGAAAGTAATTTTTGTGCCGTTTACTGGATTAAACACTTTCCCCATGGAAATAATTAAGAGCAAAGGAATTACCGTTTCCAACACGCATGCTAACGCTCCGTATGTTGCAGAGCATGCCGTATCGCTCGCATTGGGTTTGCTGGGCAGGCTGCCTGAGTTTCATAATGATTTAAAAAAAGGATTCTGGCATCGTTCCATAGAAGATGAGGATATGTGGACGTCGCTACGCGGAAAAAAAGCGTGTATAATCGGTTACGGCTCTATTGGCTCGAACATTGCCAAACTGCTTAAACCGTTCGGATGTTATATAATTGGTTTCAAAAGAGATGCGCCTGCGGCAAAGGACCCTTACTCGGATGAGATAACTAATAATCTTCAATACGCAATAGGCCACAGCCAAATAGTATTTGTAACGCTGCCGCTAAGCGATTCAACAAAAAACTTATTGAGCGCTGATATACTTGGATCAATGAAGGGAAAATATCTTGTAAATGTGGGGCGCGGTGAAACGGTGAACGAAGAAGGTTTATACAATACTTTAAAGGATGGAATTCTTGCCGGCGCGGCGCTGGATGTTTGGTATAACTACCCCGGCAAAAATCCGGAGCCAGTATTTCCCGCTCATCTGCCGATATATGACTTGCCTAATGTGCTGCTCTCACCGCATAAATCAAGCCATACAATAGAAGGCGTTAATGCTATGATTGATGATACATATGAAAATGTACGTTCATATATTTTAAACGGAAAACCGAACAACGCGGCAGAATTGAATTAACACCCCCTCTGTATCTCCCCCTGTTAGGGGGAGACGGGAAATTTTATGTCAGGTGTTTTCACCAAACATGTCAGACGAAGTCTGACAAAAACAATTTCTAACTCGAAGCCCTCCAAAGACAGACTCTGAGCATCCGGGCAGCGCTCGGACTTACGGACCGTAAAACTTATCGTAATAACTTTTTATTGTTCCGGCGCCAAGCTTGCCGCTTTTGATTTTCGATACAAGGTAATCGCGGAAAAGTAAATTCGAGTCGTTATAATTATCCGCTTTCATAACCTGATATAAAGCTATAGCAAAAACATGAATGCCGTCATCTGACGCTTTCCATCTTTTGCGCGCATCTACTTCAACGCCGAATTTTTCATTAATTAATTGCTCCAATGTCTGGACACAGTCCTCTTCAATAAGCCCGTCAAGCGTGTTGTACCCGAATGACGGATTATGGTTATTAACTTTATCCATAAGAAAATCATCTTTACGAAGCGACTCAATTGCAGCCCTTAATTCTTCATCCCCTTTATAATCATAAGGGGGGTGCATCATTTCGTGCGCGGCGTTTCGCAGCACGATCTTAAACGGCCAGGCAGCGTCTGTTAAGAACCGCATACCGGTGATCTTAATTCCGTGAGGCTGTGAGTAATATAGCATATATATAGTGATCTTATCCGAAGGCAGCTTCAATCCAAGAAAATGTTCGTTCTGTCCTATCACATCATATTTTGGCAAGTCGGGTTCTATCTCTGAAATTTTCTTTTCAACTCTTGGAAGAATATTTGTTTTCCAGTAGCCGTGGAAATCAATGTCTTTAAGAAACAAAAGGATTGAAGTTATCTCCGGCTGTACCGATTCAAAAAGTTTCCAGCTTTCATCATCATAATACGGGGTTTTTTCAAAGTTCGATTTTAACGCTGCAGAGTTTTTTATTGTCTGAATCATCTGATCGAGCGTCGAATCTCCCACAGCTGAAAAGTAAAGACACATTGACGCTGAAATAATTACTCCGTTCTCATCCTTCAGCTTTCGTTTCAGTTCTGACAACGATTTTGTAACTTCGGGAGTGAGCTTAGGTTTAAATTTTTCGTATTCATCTTTATAGTATGTAAGGTAAAATGTATCGGCGGTAAGGATATTCAGGAAACACAGCGCGTCATACTTAAACGAGGGCTCAATATCCCAGTTGGTGTATGCGTTTTTGTTTTGTTCCATATCGTGACCGGTAATGTTAGTTGAGAATATCAAAAATATTATTACAACCGATAAATATTTCATGTGTTCAAAATGTTATTTTTTAAAAAAAAATCCAGGGTCAATGCCGTGATTATTCGATAAAAAACAGCTTTTTTTCGTAACCGCAGCCTTTAGGCTGCGCAGTAATATATTTGAATTTTCGCAGCCTAAGGGCTGCCTGCCTGCTGCAGGCAGGCGGCTACAGAAAATCTGCACGCCTATTCGCTTAGTTTTTTCAAGCGCTCTAATCGTTCTTTTTCATTTTCCATCAGCCAGATATCATGTGAGAGCAGTTCATAAGCTTTCCTGAAATACGGTTTTGATTCATCGGGCCTGTTCAGCAATAATAAACATTCGCCAATCTCTTCTGAGTTATAGCCGTCTTCATTAAGTCCCTTTTCTTTTGATTCTTTTCCCAGCGCGACCTGCATTTCATATGCTTCCTGAACCCGCCCCAACGAGCGAAGCGTCCGCGCAACGGACCATTTTGCAATAATCAATCCCTGTTTAGAATTCCGCTCTGCATGCCACAGCACGTTTCGTTCAAAGAGGTCAAGAGCTTTTTCGTATTCACCCATATCGTAGTATGTCCAGGCCGTGTTATTATATAGCGAACCCAGCCAGCCTTTAGCCTTTTTATCATCAGATGCTTCTGCATGTTTCATGGCAATCTCATTCCACTTAAGGGACTCGCGCCCTTTTTCAACAATTCCCATCATATGTGCGGCATCAATCGTAAAAAAATCAAATCCATGTGATTTTGAAAGATTATACGCTTCCAGAAAAAGCGGCTTTGCTTTATCCGGGAGATTGGAAGAATTATAAGCTCTTCCTCTTTCAAGAAGATATCTGACTTTAGGAAGGTGCATGTGTCCGTCTATCAGCCCGAACGCTTCGTCAAGCATTCTGTGCGCATCATCAAATTTCATTTGAAGTCCCTGGGTGCGCGCAATTTGTGTGAGGAGCCGCGCCAGGTAATCTTTGTTTCCGGATTTTCTTGCTTCCGGCAATATTTCAAGAAATTTTTTCTCCGTCTCTGCAGGATCATTATAATCCCACATTGAATCAAAATCCGGTAAGTTATGTTCATTCATTATTAATTCAGTCTAAATTGGAAAACCCCATTAATCTTAGCGAATCATCGAGTACATAATTGTAAAGATTAGCAGAAATTTCTACCTAAAAATAGGGTACCGGTTTAAGAAGACGATTTTTTCTTTTTAATAATTTCATTTAAGGATTTCTAAAAAAAAATCAGCCGGACAAAATCTGAAAATCTAAAAATCATTCTCAGACCGGATATACCCGCCTTGCCCTCGAAAAGCGTTGTCCGGCATTTCTAAGTGAGATGAAAAACTCTTTCTTGCCTCTCCCTCTGCGAATTCGGCCGCCCGCTGCAGGCAGGGTGAGGTCGTTGTTTAAAAATTAAACTCATACCCGGTTTTGAAATAACGCCCGGTGTTCTGAAGCCTGTCGCCGCTCAAGTTCAGCACAAGGTAAACGCTGCTGCCGCCGAAGAACTCGTATTGAAGCAGCGTGTTCCACAATGCAAGCTTATTATATGTATCTTCCTGGAAGAACGATCTTAAATAAAGCTTATCAATCAGCCTGCAGTCAAATTTTATGTTAAATATCGACTGCTTAATATCATCCTGACCCCGGTAGCTGTAGTTAAACGTGAGCCTCATACGGTGGAAGATATCGACGTCAAGCGTCATATACGGGTTTTTCAGAACCGTGCCAAAATATTTTCCGCCGAAAAACCCAAGCGTAAAGGAATTATCGCCAAAGATAATCTTAAAGTTATGCTCGGTCAGCAAATTAGTTCTGGTAATAATGTTGCCCAACGCGTCATAATCATTTGGCCTGTCATAAGAAATGTTATCATAGAACCCGAGCCATCCTAACAATTTCCAGTTAACATTCAGGTTTACGCCGTTCTGGTAGCTGAAGTCATCTGTAAACCTTCTTGCCCTGTAATACCCGCCATTGATATTAACGCTGCTGAAGTTTCTCGCATTTCTTAAGATCACGTACCCGCCGCTCAGGCTTGTTTCATCGTAATTATTACCGTAATTATTGAACAAAGTAGTGGAGCGGAAAGTAGAATCGTATCTTGTGTAGCTGGCGTCCATATACGGGCCGCCGCCGTTATTATATTCATAGTATAAATGCCCGTAGTACATATTTCCGCCTTTGCCTTCAGTATTAAAACTGCGCGCCCCCTGCCACAGGAAGCGGAATCTTGATGGAAGGTTTATCTTTCCGTCAAGGCTCGCCACTTTTTCGCTGTAATTCCCCAGCGTATCGTGCGTATATACAAACAGGCCGCCTATATTAAAATCCTGGAAATTAAAATTGGGCCTGGCAATAGCAAATTTTCTCAAAGAGCCGTCTGACCCCGGCAGAGTATCTTCCTGGACATAGACCGCCCCTAACTTGAACTTATCGCTTCGGTATGTGTAATTGAAGCCGTAGTTAATATTCTCGATCGCTCTGGTATAAAAGAGATTGATAGGAGTATTAAAAATGTCAAGGTCCTTGCTGAAGAAAGGACGCTTCTCGGTTAAGAAAATAGGTCTTCCGTAAAAGGATAGCTGGAAAGGATCCGCCTCCAGGGTAGATTCGTCGGTATGAAATGTGCTTTTTAACTTTTGCTTATCCAGGCTAACGCTGAACTCTCCTCCATACCTGAAATTACCGCTGACATCGTTAGATTTATTCGCGACAATAAACGGAGTAGCGTTAAAGTTGAGGTCCAGCTTTTCATCGAACGGCACAACAAGGTCCCATTTATAAGTGCCTTTTACAGTTGTAACTTCGCTGTTAGGCACAATTGAATAGTAGTAATACGTTCCGTCGGGCCTGTAAGCGAACATCTGTATATCAAAGCCGATCTGCTTTTTGTTTTTGTTCTGAATTTTATCAACGGGAATTTTTATCTCTGTCTCTACATAACCGGGTTTGCCGTCTTTGGCCTGCCTGTAAATTGTGGTTTTATTATACCAAATCCAGTCCCATGATGACGACTGGTTGGTCTGGTTATAAATGATAGCGTCCCGCTGGTTGTTCATAAAGCTTGTTGAAAAGAAGTAGCCGTTCTTGTTCTTGTTTTCAAGATCCAGAATGATAAAGAATTCGCTTTCTTCTTCAGTGCTCACATCTCTTGTGAATGATTCGCATATAACCCTGCCTTTCGGCCACCACCTGAAAGCAAAGTACATGGCGTCTTTTGTCTGCTTTACATAGACAATTGTGCTGTCGTAATATTTCTCATCCGTTTTAGGTGAAACGATGTAGAAGTCTGTGAACACCTTTGCGCCGCGCCATTCATCAGAATTAATTTTACCGTCGATTGTGGGAACAGCCGTGTTCTCGTCAGGTGAATCCACGCTTGTCTGGCAGAACGCAGTTCTGAAAAACAACATCGTAATGAGGGCGAATATTGTGACAGTGATTTTTTTCATCCAGTCAGCTGTTTTCGTTTTTAAAAATGGAAACTTAATGATATACAGGAACATTCAGAAAATGTTCAAATTGGCCTCAACTCAGGCCAAATTTGCTATTTATTGGAGGGCGCCGGAATCATAGCAGGGCATCATTTTCTTTATTGTTATGATGCCCCGCAAATCAGAATGGTTTAATTAATCATCTAAGTAAGTTTTAGGACGGTTTTCGCTTACTTGAGGTTTCAATAAATACCTCATTGGGGCTTGACGAAACTAATCTTATCCAACGATGCATTAAGTTTCACCTCGCTGTATTTACGGACCGTTTCAATCCCCGGGTCAAGATAAGAATAATGGACGGTGAACGGTATCATAACGCCATCAACGGATCTGTAATCTGAATAATCAACCTGCTCTGGTATAAAGCCGATAATTGACCTGTTAAATATTTTTCTTCTCAACAGCAAACCCGAATCAACGTCAAAATACAGCCTTTCGTTTTTGTTATCATCAACAATGGCTCTCAAAACGTATGCTGTTTTTCCGTCAACCGTATCTTTGTCGATGACCTGTGTCTTCGTATAGCGCCCGCTAAGGTCGAAATCGCCGTTAAAATCGGCATACTCCTTTATTGTATGAAGTTCATATCCATCCAGATTGTCTACTCCCGATTTATCCTTCGCCCAGCCTGCTGTTCCGTCATAACATTCGGTTTCGGTTCCATCCGGGGTCTTAACAATCTGGAGGTATTTGTTTGGAGCCTGCTGGTAAATTTCCAGTTCATATTCCTTTCCGTTCCAGCCTGTAAGCGAGCCTTTGGAATATTTTGAAGCGGCTTCTTTAATCTTAGAAACGTCTCCGAGCGATTTGTTATAATTTTCAAGCACTGTTTCCGCTGATGGGAGCGTCGTATCCCTGCCTTCTTTTCGCGGCGGAGCAAAAACCTGCGGCACCGGCGGTATGCTTGTAACGCGGGAGCTTCCATGGTGGCACGAAAAACAGCTTACCGCGCTGTAGCCTTCAAAATAATCTTTGTTGATGCCCTTTACCATATTTATCATCTTTCTCGCCGTAACTTTTTCATCCTTCTCGTCGCTTTCCCAGTTCCACTTATTGGTTTTGTCGTCATGTACATGGCAGAATGAACACCTAACGCCGAGCGATGACCTCATGAAGTGCATAACAATATGCAGGTCCTTTGCCGGCATTCCGTTTAAGACCTGTATATTTTTATAAACCTGTTCGGCGGGTTTATCGTCATCGCCGTCAGGCGGAAAATCCTTTCCCGTCTGGTTCTTGGGGCTGCCGCCGATAATCCAGCTTCCGGCGAAGCTTACAAGAAAAACCAGGCAACCCAGCAGGGTATACTTCATCAATAATTTGAAAAACATTTGCTTACGTCCTTTGTTATCCGCAACAGAAGAGGACTGTACACGGTAAGATTATGAATTAATTATCAACAAGAATAAGCATTTATAATTTCATGTTCAAGAATACTAAACTTATGCCACGCCTGCCGCGAATGCTAAAGCAGTCCCGTCTCTCCCTGTCAGGGGGAGATTCAGAAGAGCGAACCATCTGCTTCACTTTACAAAAACCATTTTTCTTTTCTCAACAAAATTTTCTGACTTCACCTTGTAAAAGTAAATACCTGAAGCAAAGGCGCCTGCATCCCACGCGATTTCATAACTTCCGGGTTTAAGATCTTCATTCACAAGCGTTGTGACTTCCCTGCCAAGAACATCACATATTATAAGCTTCACATTTGAGATCTGCGTAATCTCCCCAGCTGCAGGTTTCAGAAAATCCCCTGTCTGTTACTACAGGGCTTGATGAAAGCAGCGTGAAAACTCCATTCCCATCGTTATGATAAAGCATGTTAGTGGAGTCATACCATGTAACAACGCACATGTCGGGCTTTCCGTCATTATCAAAATCGGCCCAGCTTGCGCCGTCAAACGGTAAGCTATCGTTTGTTACTCCGCCGCCTGTAATTTTGATGAAGTTTCCTCCTGAATATTTATACAAAAAATTCCGCTTGCCGTATCTTTTGCCGTTTGAAACAAACAGGTCTATCCATCCGTCGCCGTCGTAATCAATAAAATTCACGCTTCTTGATGCCGAAACATCCGTGACAAATGAGCCTGTCATGATTTTTGTAAAGGAGTGACTAAATAAGCATGAAGTGAAGAATATTTAAAGCGCAGCTACAATAATAGAAAATGGCGGTTTATTGTTCATATTGCATAATTTTAATTTGTTTCACAAGATACCTCATTGAACTTAGACGCCGCCAATATGCAGACAGTGACAACACTACTAACTAAATCTTCTAATTATTATTAAGTTTTTCCATTATTTTTTAGTTTGATTATTAGTAATTTAAAAAATATGTCAAAATCTGTAACTTTACATACTTTAGGCTGCAAGCTGAATTACTCGGAAACTTCAACGATTGCCGGTAAATTTCACCGTAAAGGATTTATTATCAATAACTACGGTACCAAAGCTGATGTTTTTGTCCTGAATACCTGTTCGGTAACGGATAATGCCGATAAGGAGTGCCGCCAAATAATCCGCAGCGTGCTGAGCCAAAATCCCGATACTTATGTAATAATAACCGGATGTTATGCCCAGCTCCAGCCAAACGAAATAGCCGCCATCCATGGCGTTGACCTGGTTTTAGGAACAAACGAAAAATTTAAGCTTTTTGACTACATTGATAATTTCGAAAAGAAAACAGCGTCGTGTGTATTTACTTCCCCCATAGATGATGTGACAGATTTCGACTATGCATATTCCTCAGACATTGATTCCAGGACGCGGGCATTCCTAAAGATCCAGGATGGCTGCGATTACAATTGCTCGTTCTGCACTATTCCTCTGGCAAGAGGCGCATCACGCTCGCTCCCTGTTGAAACCGTAATTGAAAATGCAAAGAAGCTTCTCGATTCAGGTTACAAAGAAATTGTGCTTACCGGCGTTAACACAGGCGACTATAACTACATGCCGCAACCGGATGATAAGCATCTGCATTTCAGGCTTATCGATGTTCTCTATGAGCTGGATAAACTAAAAATACCAAGGATAAGGATCAGTTCGATTGAACCAAACCTTATTACCGATGAAATAATTCAGCTTGTAAAAACTTCAGAGAATTTCTGCAAGCATTTTCATATCCCCCTTCAGAGCGGAGATAATGAAGTGCTTAAGCTGATGAGAAGGCGTTACAAAGCAGAATTATATGAGAACTTAATTCATAAATTGAACGCTGAAATCCCCGATGTTGGCATCGGAGCGGATGTCATTGTAGGCTTCCCCGGAGAAACAGATGAACGATTTGAGAACACTTTGAATTTTCTGGATAAACTTCCTGTAAGCTACCTGCATGTGTTCAGCTACTCGGAGCGGAAGAATACTCATGCGATAACTCTGCCGAATACTGTTGACGCGGCAAAACGAAAAGAGAGAAGCCGGATACTCAGAGAGCTTTCGAACAAGAAAAGATTTGAATTCTATAAGAAAAATATCGGAAAAACATACGATGTTTTATTCGAATCTGTTAAAGAAGACGGGAGCAGTTTTGGGTTCACTGAGAACTATATCAAAGTAAGGGCCGGCGGAAACGGCGAATTTGTAAATACAATTCTTACAGCCATGATTACCCGGGTTGAATCTTATTCTTATGCAGAGGCAGGGGTCCTCTATAATCAATGCTGATATATATTGTCAGGCACGGAGTTGCGGCAGAACTTGATAACGAAATAGTTGAAGAAGGCTACAGATACCTTACGGTAGCGGGAAGGAATCACTGCAAAATTGTCGCAACAAAACTTAAAGATCTGAAAACAGAGCTTGACCTGATAATATCCAGCCCTTTGGTTCGGGCGGTTCAGACCGCCGAAGTATTTGCTTCGGTATTAAAATACCCGGGAGAAATAAAAACGGCTATCGAGCTGGTAGGCGGCGCCACAACCGCCAGGTTCATGCAGATGCTCAGAAGATACTCGCATCACAAGAGCATAGCTTTATTCGGACATGCGCCGGACGTATATACATTTGCTTTGAACCTGGCAAAGAAAAACGATATAAAGGAACTCCGCCTGCACTTCCATAACTCAAGTGTCTGCAAAATAAATTATGATATTTCGAGCGATTCGGGGTCTTTTGACTGGTTTCTTGACGCTAATTCAATGAAGCTGTTTAAGGGCTAGGTCAGAAATTATTGAACGGCACCGGCGTAAAAGAGACAACGAACATGAACAGGGCGAACCACCCTAGCGCCTTTCTGCCCGCTCCTATAGGTTCCGGGTCGTATATCGGCGGATGATCTATTTTGATAACAAAGTACATTAGCACCGACCATAAGAACCAGCTGCTCAGCCCGTATCCTTCCAGAAAATGAATGCCTGCAAACTGAAGAAGCCCGCTTAGGCCCATCAGCAATGTCAGTAAGAAAAAAATTCTCGCAATAATTCTGTGTTTATTCCCGAGCAGAGAATAAGCAATATGCCCGCCATCAAGCTGTCCGACAGGCAGCAGGTTGAGCGCCGTTACAAGCAGCCCGAACCATCCAACACATAGAAATGGATAGTGATACATTTCATTCATAGGAGGAAGGAATACGCTTGGCGACGCGGTTAACAGCTTCCCAAGTCCGAAATACAGAAGATTGGCGCCAAAAGCGAATCCTGTTGTCGGAACGCCCATTGACATATATTCAGGGTGGATCTTAAAAATATAATCAAACGGCGGAAGGTGCGTCATTCCATACACCAGGAACGCAAATGCAACAATAAACCCGGCAATCGGGCCGGCAATCCCGATATCAAACAGCGCTTTTTTGGTTCTTGAAGGAGATTGCATTCTGATCACAGCGCCCATTGTGCCAAACGGATTGAGGAACAGCGGAAACGGAATATAATAAGGCAAGGTTACTTTTACTTTATGATATTTTGCCGCGAAGTAATGCCCGAATTCATGCGCGCTAAGAAAAATCAAGACAAGAACAGAATAAGTTAGCCCAAACCTGAAATTGCTTAGGTCATACGGGTTCCTGTTAAGCCATGCGACGCCGGCAAACGTGGTCGTGAAGAATGTCAGGATGATAAGCACAGCGTTCAGCCAGATACCGTACTTTGGGCGCCTTGGCGCCTCTTCAGCCGGAACATACGGCTGGCTGAAACTCTGGTAATACTCTGTATTTTTATCCTGTTCTTCCAAAAAATCAATTTGTTATAAGATACAAATTTAGATATTGGTTTCTTGTCAAAAAAGGCGAAACAATTTGCACAACCAAGAGATGCAAAATAGAACGAAAAATATAATGTGATTTTTCCTATTTCATCTTTAATTCCGGCTGAATATATCGCCCGCTGAAACAAAAATGGTCTGGCCTCCCAATAATTGCTGTATATTGCGGTTTAAGTTTTAATGCGGTTTTGAATATCAGACGGCTATTCCAAAACCTCGGAAATGGGGCTCATAAAATAACATAGAATATTCCGGCCATGTAATTCGGATTCCCCCTGCAAATATAATCAATGTAAAGATTTATGAATTTAATTTATTAAATTCTACGGTTAATTTTGCTCATTAATGATAAATAGAATAGGAGAAATTCACTTGATACAAAGAACGCTTGCTATACTGAAACCTGATTGTATCGAAAAGAAAGTTCAGGGCAAAGTTATCCAGCAGATCTTGGATGCAGGATTTGAAATAAAGGCAATGAGGCTTTTGAAATTGAGCAAAGAGTCGGCTCAGAAATTCTACGCAGTGCATAAAGAAAGGCCGTTTTATAATGACCTGGTGAAATATATGACCTCCGGCCCGGTTGTCCCAATGTGCCTCGAAAAAGAAAACGCGGTCGAAGATTACAGAAAGCTGATAGGCGCTACAAATCCCGCAAACGCCGAAGCGGGCACGATAAGAAAATTATACGCCGAGTCGGTTGAACGCAACATTGTTCATGGCTCCGACTCTCCCGAAAACGCAAAAATTGAGATTGCGCACTTTTTTAAGGATGAAGACCTTGTTTAACGATCCGGAATATTCCTGAGTTTTGCCCGGTATTTTTAATAAAGATACCGGGTTTTTTATTTCCGATGTTTAACGGCTGATACGGGTATTGACAAAACGAACTGAATGCCTTATATTTGTAGGTAAATAATCTGAGTTACCTAAACTAATAAGAAATTTATTGTTTTTAGCCTTAGTAAATAAGGCTTATTGAAGATGACAAACGGGTTTGATGAAATAGATATTAAGATACTCGATCTGCTGCAGGAAAACGCGCGGATAAAAAGAAACGAGATAGGCGAAAAGATAGGGCTCTCGATCCCTTCGGTAACGGACCGCCTCAACAAACTCGAGGATAACGGAATAATCGAAAAATACCTTACAAAACTTAATCACAAAGCTTTAGGAAAAGACATAACCGCGTTTATATTCATATCCAGCGAATCATCCGCACACTACGCAGATTTTATCAATCATGTTATACATACTCCTGAAATACTTGAATGCCACTCGGTTACCGGCGACGGCTCGCATGTTCTGAAGATCCGCACAGCCAATACAACTTCGCTTGAAAAGCTCCTCGCAAAGATCCAGTCATGGAAAGGAGTGCGCTCGACAAGAACATCTATTGTGCTTACATCGCATAAAGAAAGCCTGAAATTTGATCTTCCTAAAATAAATAAGAAATAAATATTTTAAATGAGAAATTAAATAACAACTTTATAAATTTCCCTTCGAAATGAAGGGACAAAAAGGAGAAAATTAATGAAAGTTAATTCGGCTGCAGTAAAAAAAGTCATGGATATGATAAAAAAACATGACGTAAAGATGATAGACTTCCGTTTCACAGATCTGCCCGGGCAATGGCAGCATTTCAGCATACCTGTCGGTACATTCGAAGAAAAAATGTTCGAGGAAGGTCTTGGCTTTGACGGCTCATCCATAAGGGGGTGGCAGGCTATTGATGAATCGGACATGCTTATTTTTCCCGACCCTACAACCGCCAACATTGACCCGTTTATAACTATGAAGAACCTCAGCATGATATGCGATATCTATGACCCGATCTCAGGAAAAGCATACAGCCGCGACCCCCGCTACATCGCGCGAAAAGCCGAAGAACACCTCCGCGCATCTAAAATTGCCGACTCAATTTACTGCGGGCCTGAAGCCGAGTTCTTTATACTTGACCACGTTGCTTATAACGTAAACGAATTCAGCAGCTGGTACCATGTGGATTCAAGAGAAGGATTCTGGAATTCAGGAACTGAAAAAGAAGCTAACCTGGGGCATAAGATTCGCCAGAAAGAAGGATACTTCCCTGTTCCCCCGGCTGACTCAACAAACGATGTAAGAAATGAAATGGTAAAGCATCTTTTAGCGGCCGGAATAGAAGTTGAAACGCAGCATCATGAAGTTGCTACCGGCGGACAGGCTGAAATAGATTACAAATTCTGCCCGATGCTCCATTGCGCCGATAATTTGATGATGTTTAAATACATCGTGAAAAATACCGCAAGAGCGTTTGGCAAAACCGCTACTTTTATGCCAAAACCGATATTCGGCGATAACGGAAGCGGGATGCACGTACATCAAAGCTTATGGAAAGCAGGCAAGCCGCTGTTTGCGGGAAAAGAGTATGCAGGCTTAAGCCAGATGGCGCTGTATTATATTGGCGGATTGCTTAAACATGCGCCCGCGCTGCTGGCGTTTACCAACCCGACCACAAATTCATACAAAAGACTGGTGCCGGGATTTGAGGCTCCTGTAAACCTTGCTTATTCAAAACGCAACAGGAGCGCGGCCATTAGGATCCCCATGTATTCAGAAAATCCAAAAGCGAAGAGATTGGAATTCCGCTGTCCCGACGGCACGGCAAATCCATATCTCGCGTTTTCAGCAATGCTGATGGCGGGTCTCGACGGCATCAACAACAAGATACATCCGGGCGACCCGATGGAACATGACATTTACGCGCTCAGCGAGAAAGAGCTCAAGAAAGTTCCCCAGGCCCCGCACTCGCTTGAAAGCGCATTGAGATATCTTGAGAACGATCATGAGTTCCTTATGAAAGGCGGGGTATTTACAAAAGACCTGATAGAAACCTGGATAGATTATAAAATGGAAAAAGAAGTTAAGCAGATGCAGCTCAGGCCGCATCCGTATGAGTTCCATTTGTATTATGAGGTGTAATATTGAGTGAGACGGCAGACGTGAAACGTCAAACGTGAAAAGCAAAACAAACAGTCACAAAAAAGAGGGCAGAGATGTCCTCTTTTTTTATTAAGAGAATCATTCGCGAAATCCGTTATAGGAAACCTTCCGCCGATGTTGGCGCCTGCCCGCCTATGGAAGGTTATCACCAACATCCAAAGAGTATGGATGATATCAAACACTTACAATTATCTTTAATTCGTGAAATTCGTGTAAGTAATTCGTGTTTCGAAAACCATATAAGCTGAAATTTCGTTATATTTAATAACAAAAATCAGAATTGAATTGGAAAAATTAACAATTAGACATTTAATAAAAGCTATGTTTTTAATATCTTTGATGATATTTTTATCAGGCTGCTCGTTTATATCAAAAGATCTGACAAGCGGCCCGCAATCAAACAAAAAAATCTATAAGGACTCGGTAATGACAACAAATGTTGACACGGCAGTTTTTGCCGAAGGATGTTTCTGGTGCTCGGAAGCTATGTTTGAGGAGTTAAAAGGCGTGGAGTCGGTTGAATCCGGGTATTCCGGCGGCACGGTCGCTAATCCATCCTATGAGCAGGTATGCACCGGAACAACCGGGCACGCGGAATCAATTCGGATAATTTATGATCCTTCAGTGATAACTTACGAGGATCTGCTGAAAATATTTTTCACTACGCATGACCCGACGACGCTGAACCGCCAGGGCGCGGACGCGGGAACTCAGTACCGCTCGGCAATTTTCTATTTGAATGACAAACAAAAGGAAACGGCTGAGAAATTAAAAAAGGATTTTGCTCCGACTTTATGGGATGACCCGATTGTCACGGAAATTACAGCATACAAGAACTTCTACAAAGCTGAAGACTATCACCAGAACTATTACGACCAGAACCCAAACGAGGGTTATTGCAGGGTTGTAATAACGCCGAAGGTCAGAAAATTCCGCGAAGAATTTAAGGAAAAGCTGAAACAATGAATGCGTGAGACGGCAAACGTGAAAAGGCAAAAGTAAAAAGGAAAAGCAAAACAAAGCAAAAAACAAACATTTGATTTTATTAAGAGAAAGGAGCTTAAACGCTCCTTTTTTTATATACACTTTCATCCGATGACTCCAGCGTCATCGGATGAATCAAAATCAGGAACAAAAGCCGCCTTAGTTAAGTAAACATAACTAACTAAAGGAGAAGCAATGAAACACGAAAATTTATTCAAAATTTACATTCCGGAACCCTGCCATGAGGAGTGGGATAAAATGACGCCTAATAAACAGGGCGCGTTTTGCAGCTCATGCTCAAAAACAGTTGTGGACTTTTCAAATAAATCCGATAAGGAAATAGAAGAATATCTGCTTGATAACCAGGACAAGAAGATCTGCGGAAGGTTCAAGGCTGTGCAGGTAGATGAAATGCCCCGCCTGAAGATTGAGGCTCCGAAAATACACTTCCCGGGATATTTGTTCCCGCTCTCTTACTCGCCGGTCCGCGCATTTGCTATGGCGCTATTTGTAGTCGCCTCGGTTGCGCTTGCAGGATGCAGCGCTTCGGATGGAAGCATGTCGGGAGACAAAGATGATCAGCAGATCGAGCGCCGGCTTACAGGAGCTGTTGAATATAAGCCTGATACAAATGCAGTCAAAAATAACAATAATACTGATACAACAGATATGAAAGCGCAGTTAAACTTCAACCAGCAATTAATGGGAGGCGTTAGCGTCAATTGGGTAAAAAATCACGATTCTACCGCGGTTAAGATTGATACAACTCAGGAAATCCGCTTGCTGGGCGAAGTTTATATAAAACCGGATACAACGAAGGAAATCAATTCAAACCGGGATACTTTAAAGACTAACGAAAATCCGAAGTACAAAACCGGAATGATCAATAAAGTAGAGAACAAAGAAAAGAAGGAGCATTTAAAAGGGGATGTGTATATAAAGCAATAAAATCCGTCTGTCATTCCCGCGTAGGCGGGAATCCACTTGATCATTCGTGCTACGACTCCAAGTCGTGGCACGATTTTTTACCTACTCTTATTCGTAGCACGACGTGGAGTCGTGCCACGAAATGCATTTCTAAACAAAAAACTATTTAATAAGTATCTTAGATTTTAACTGACTCTGCATTACTCCAACTTCGCTATCGCACCAGGCGATAAATCCCGCATCGGTTGATTTTGCTTTTCTAACCTCAATCAAATTTACAATATTCGCAGTCACTTCTTCATCGGATGAAACAGGCATCAACTTGATAAAATTCACAAAACTTTCAAAATCCGTTTCTTTAACATCAGTTAAAGCTGACATAAACGCAATAAGTGGAATTTTCTCCTGCGGTATCGGAGGAAATGCATTATCCGCAAGAAGCATCATAGGAAGCTGAGGAAACTTCCGCATATTATTAGCTGCTGTGAATCGTGCCCCGTAATATGGAAAGTCAAGCATCTTTATAAGCGCGCTGAAACTTTCTGAAGTAACATAATTCCCCAGTGCGAAGGCTATGTCCTTATTATACAATTTCTTTTCGGATCTCTGGTCTGCAAGCTCCGCTAATCTTTTAGATACTTTATTAATGAAGTTTACATCGGTTGTATCATATTTAATCTTTCCGAGCGCATTTATTGCCGATGATCGTATCCTGTAATTATCATCATAAGTAAGCTGAAGCAAAATATCTTTGCCCTGCGGATTTCTTGTCTCGCCGAAAATATAACAGGCAAAGCTGACCTCGGGCTGCGTCATTGAGTTTTTATCTTCAAGATATTTCTTAAGCTTCCCGATCAACGCCGCGCTAAGCGGCCTCTGGATAGTTTGCGACAGCGTTCTCATAACCTGCGTTTCGCGCGCATCGTCAGTTCCAAGCCTCGTTAATGCATATTCAGAAGCGCCTAAGCTGTCCTCAAATAATTTTCTGTAGCCGTAATCCTGCCAAAGGGAAAACCGCGGCTCAATTGTTTTTGCCATGAGGAAATAATCTGCCACTGAATATATCCTGTTTGAATCCATTTGCACTTTAAAATTATTGCCGCTCTCCTGAGAGACCTGGTCGGTCAACCAGTAATCATTGAACACACCCCATGTAGAAGAATTTATCATCGAGCTATCAGGCCCCGGCTGTGAATAGAAATCATTGCCTGACATATCAAGCAATACGCCAATACTTCCATACTCTCTTCGCGGATTCCCGTAACCGCGCGTGTTTCTGGGGTCTTTGTTAAGATACCCATCCGTGCCGCTTTCATCAATTAAAATTCCAATGCCATCGGCATTACCCGCCCCCTGTGAAAGTGAGTAAGCTGAATAATTATCGTTGCCCTTAACATCCCACAATAAACCAAAGCCAAAATCATGGCCGCAGCCCTGTGAAACACCATCGGACTGGTAGAAATCCCAGCCATCGTAATCCTTAAGCAAACCAATCGCTAAATGAATTCCGGCGCCCTGGCAGTATTGATAGCCGTTATATTTATCGTGCCCTGATTTATCTACAATTGCGCCAAGAGAATACCAGTATCCACCGCCCTGCCCGAAAATATCCGCGTCATATATATCATTTCCGCCGCCTTCTATTATAAGCCCTATGCCGCCGGCATAATATGGACGCAGACCAAGTCCATAACCCTGGCACATAGAAACATAATGATCGTTATACCTGCCAATATCAAGCGAGCGTGAATCAACAATATATGAATCATTCCCTTCGTTTTCGACAATAGCGCCGACGCCTTGGGTAAAACCAAATCCTTGTGAGTAAGAATTTGCTATGTAAACATCATTTCCTTTTCTATCGACAATGAGTCCTACGCCAAAACATCCCGCGCCTTCGCAGAAAGAAAGTCCGCGGTATGTATCATTTCCGCTTTCATCATATATTAAGCCAAGTCCGCCTATTGCGGCTCCCAGGTTTCCCGCGCCGCTTGCTTCATAAAAATCATCGCCCTCCTTATCGAAAATGAAGCTTGACGAGAAGAGTCCGCCCGCCAAAGCAAAACTGCTTTTAGTTCTGTAAGTATCGTTGCCCGCAAGGTCAATTATGCAACTGAATCCGCCAAATCTATCTTTTTCGTTTTCAATATTGTAAACATCATCACCGCCAACATCAATAATAAAATCAAAATGGCCGTTGTAAACATTTTTTTCCGGTCCGCCTATTGCAATGCGTATTCCGTCTTTATCATAGTAAAAATAAAAATCGCCTTGAACGTGTTCGTTGTTGATATGATGCAATTCATGTTCATTAAAATTAATAAGATGGTTGTTTTGAACATCGTTATATAACGAATAACATATACACATATCCTGCATACTATGCATATATAATGAATCTGTATTTAGTATACTTAATAGATCCATTGTTTTTTTAGAAATAGCGGTTGAAGAATCCCTGGCTTGATTATATTTGAAAATATCAAAATTGGATTCATCATCATTATCTGATTCCTCAAGAATTGACAAAAGATTTTTACGAAGAAACTCAATATCATCCTGTGACCATTTATGAATCAATCTGTTTTTATACTCTGAATTTTTAAGGGAAATATATTGAATTATCTGCACTAACTTACTAAAACCCATTGTATATAAGCCAAACATGCAATAAGGCGTATCATTTTTGCAAAAGTTATTATTCTTAAACATTTGCCTTGCTAGAAGTACTACGTCCAAATCTTTCCAGCTCATAACGGTATCCAGCCAGGTCATGGCTCTGAGCGGATGAACCATCATGTCTTTTACAAGCGGGAGAATAAGTTTTGAATCGTTTGTTGGCGATTTTTCCGCGGCGCTGAAAAACTCGATTGGTATGGTTATATCTTCGCGGGTTAATCCGCGGTATGAAAGCGTTTTATCCAAAACGGAATTAACGTCTGTTTGGGTATAAGCCGGGTGAGCAAATAGTATATAATAAATAGTAAATAATAAATAAACCTTTTTCATATATATAAATATAAAGATTGCAAAAATATTAAAATATCTTAAAAAATGAGCGAAGCTTTACCTCACCCCCCTGGCCCCCCTCTCCATATGGAGAGGGGAAGCGCGGCATTTGACGCGCGGGGGTGAGGTAACATGAAACAAATTCATTCAGCCCGTAGTATATGAAATAACATTCCTGCCGCAACAAGGCAGATCAAAAACGAGGATAAAAATGACCAAAAGAACGCTCATAATAATAGCATTTGTTCTGCCATACCTGGCAATGTTCCAGGCTTGCAACCAGAAATCTGATAAAACAACTGAAAACCAAAGAATGGTTAACGTTACCGATCTTGAAGCGCCGCCAAATACAACCAAAGATATTACAAACTCGTCGCCTAAATCTGACGGGAGACAATTGAGCGGCGAAACCAAACTTGTTAACTATACCGAACCTACTCAGGATTTTAACACGCAGGATAAACGCATGATAATCCGCTCCGGAACCATGAGCATGGAAGTGGAAAAATATGACGACACGGAAGCAAAGGTTAAACAAATTGCGGCGTCTTTTGGCGGATACATTACAAACTCCAGCGCAACCTTAAATGCCAGCGGAAAGAAGCAGGGTACGATTACCATACGCATTGCATCAGATAAGTTTGATGCTCTGCTTGGCGAGCTTTCAAAAGCCGGAAAAGTGATGAACGAGAATATCACAGGCAGCGACGTTACCGAAGAATATATCGACGCCGACGCCAGAGTAAAAACCCAGCAGGAACTGGAATCAAGACTGCTTAAACTTCTCGCCGAGAAAACAGCAAACTTATCGAGCGTTGTTGAGGTTGAGCAGAAACTTGCTTCGGTGAGGGAAAACATAGAACGCACCGAAGGCAGGATGAAATATCTAAAAGACCAGGCGTCTTATTCCACGTTAGCAGTTTCTGTTTATGAACCGACATTACTGCAGACCTCAACCGGCGGGGGGTTCTTTTATGAGCTTGGCGACGGCGTAAAGAGAGGGCTGCAGGGATTTACAAGTATTCTCAGCGGAATAATTACTGTAGTTATTGCAATATCTCCGATCTTAGTAATTTTGGGTCTGATAGTTTATGTATCCATTAAATATATCAGGAAAAGAAAAATAGCAAAAGCGTAATTAGAGTTTCTAATCGCTCAGTCCCAAACCAGAGTTTTGGGACTGGGTGATTTAATGACCTTTTTTCCGGTATCATTAAATTATCATCGCATTCTCTCTGTAGGCTGTTTCCTGTTGTTATTTTTTTGGTTCAACCGGGACATCAGTGTTTATAGGATCACCGTTTCGTATCATTTTTATTTCAAAGAGTTTTTTCTTAGCGTTCATGTAATTTTTATCGTTCTTATCAATCATGTTAAAATATTGTTCGGCCGCGTCATAATCTTTGTCATGGTAATATTTCATCGCTTTATCATAATATGGCGAATTAGTTTTAACAGCCACCGGCGTTGTATCATCAGTGTTCTTAATTTTAATTTCCGGTGTCTTTAAGGTATCCTGAATCACTTTCGGGCTTATCACTTTTTCATCATCTCCTGGATCCGGCCCGCTTTTAATCGCCACGAAAAAAGCCACGGCGCCAGCGCCGATGACAACAAACACCGCTATGAGCAAAATTAATATCCTGGCGCCCGCGGAACCGCTTTTTGCCGGCGAAGCTGCGCCGAAAGGACTGGTGTAAAACGGAGCTATGAATTTATTATAATATTCCCTGTCGGATTCCAGGTAATATTTTGCAAGTTCATCAAAGTACTGGCGGTTGTTCGCCCAGTAATCACGCAGTTCTTCTTTAGTGGGTCCGGTACCTGGCATATTTTTTCTTAATTTTAGCGAATATAGAGCAAATTTGCAATAAATGAAAGGGCGTAAAGAAAATGTGGGAAGAATGTATTTGGAGTTATCACATGTAAACTGAAGGAGTCTCTGATGTTTTATCTCAAAAAGAATCCTAAAATATCCATAGGGTATTCATTTTAGCTATTGCAAAAAATAATTTTTACATTATATTTGTGTGTAAGGTTTGGTTAGCTAAACCACGTTCTTTTTTAACAATCTCATGAGAATTGACGGCAGCGGGAGTTGGCTTTGTAAGGGTGGCCAACGTTTTCGGAAGATAGCTCCCAGCTATTAGAAGAAACTCGCTGCCTTTTTATTTTTATTAATTGATCTGTCTGATCACCCGTTCAGTTTCCTGTGGATCAGGTCTGATGCTTCTCCCACATTATATATACCTTTATCATCCCCCGTTTCATAAGTCAAACCGAAACTATCTTCCAGTTCCATTATTAATTGCACCCTATCTTCACCGGTAACTCCAAGATCCTCAAAAGTGGTCTTTAGGCTAACCGAGCCAACAGGCGCATCGCACCAGGTCGTGACAAAGTCTATTACCTGCTGATCAATCGAATCCGGCATATTTTCTCCTTTTTATTTGATTCTGCTGCAATAACACAGCGCTGCACTCAACAAAAATCAAAAAAGCGGATAGTTTTGCAAGGTAATTAACTATCCGCTCTAATGGGTGTAAATCACTTAGGGGGAAGCCAATGATTTACAGATTAAAAAACAAAAACTCTAGGGCAGGAACAGCGGCAAATCTCTAATTTTAATTAAACAAAATTCTGCAAACTCGATGATATCCCGTTTGCAAACCTGATTATGTCCTGAAGCATTCCATTATCGTCGCAAACCAGAAGTTCCGACTCTTCTTTTGAGCAGTGTGACTCGGCAAAGACAATAAGGAGCTGCTTGAATTTATCCCTTTTTATCACCCTGTCGCAGCCTTCCCTGCGGAATATCCATCCGAACACTCCGTTTGGCTCTATATAATACCTCGATTTACCTTGGTACTTAGATGGGTTTTTCATTTCAGGTCCTCTTTCTTTTCCGGAGCTTCATTGGCGGTCTTAATTTTCATTACCCTGATAATGTCCTCAGCTTCAGCAGCTTCTGCGCATACAAGAATATTCAGGATATATGAAGTAACCGGATAAGTTCCCACAATTATTAGCTCTTAATTCTAGTCAAAGATAATGATAGCAAAATTGAGAAGTCAAAGAAACTTTTTAACAGTTGTCGATTGAATAGGAGTTTAATTATTTGCAAATTTTAATAAAAAGAGGTATTTTAGCCTAACTTTGTCGATTGAGTCCGATGAAAAATATCAAACTTTTTGAGCTGTTAGAGACCTTCTCCAAGGAAGAATTTGATAATTTCGGTTTTTTCCTGAATTCTCCTTACCTGAACAGCAGCCAAAACGCAATTAAACTCTTCGAAGTTATTTCAGAGGCCTACCCCGATTTTGATAATGAAGAGCTTACAAAGGAGAGCATTTTCCGGAAGATCTACCCAAATGACCCGTATAAAGATAAGAAGATCCGTGACTTATTCTCAAAAAGTCTTGAGCTGGCCGAAAACTATCTTGCTTTCAGAAAAATAGGAGAAGATTCTCTCCTGCTTAAGAGCTTTTCCATTTCAGAATTGGCGGCAAGAAACCTTGGAAAGCATTTCGAACAAAGCTCTAAAGAGATGGAGTCAATACTCGGAAGTATGAGCGTAAAGAACAGTAGATTCTTCTTTTACAATTATATACTGCATAAAGAAAAGCACCGGTACGCCGAGGATAAAGAAGATGTCGGCAAAAGGGAGAAAATATTCGCCGATATTTATAAAGAGATAGATCAGTTCGTCCTGTATTTTGTTTCTAATATGCTTGTTTATTATTCTACTCAACTGGGACAGGAGAAACTGGTAAAGCATGATGCGCGTTACGAATTGCTGGATGAACTGCTGGCTTATCTTGAAAAGAAAGATATTTCTATGTATCCCGAAATAAAGATTATGTATAACTCTGTAATTCTTCAAAAATTCCCTGAAAGGTCTGAAATTTTTTATGTTCTTAAAAAGCTTCTGAAAGAAAACAGCGCTTCGCTTGAAAAAGAGATCCGCATCGAAACATATATTGTGATCAATAATTATTCCAAAGAAAGAGCGTTGTACGGAGACGCCTCGTTCAAGAAAGAATACTTTAATATAACCAAAGAAATGCTTGAAGAAGGCATATACCCGCTCGAAGATAATTATTTGCCTGAACACACTTATATCAGTATAGCGGGAGATGCAATGATACAGCATGAGTATGAATGGGCTGCGAATTTTATTGAAGCTTATAAACAGAAGGTCCGACCTGAAAACAGGGATAATGCATTTGACTTTGTTTCGGCAATGCTTAACTACCGGCTGCAGAATTATGATAAAGCCCTGAAGCTTCTTGCTAAAGTCAGAACTCATGATTTTTATTATACGCTCCGGGTTAAGAACCACTTTCTAAAAATATATTTTGAAACTAACCAGTTCGAAAGCGTTCTCAGCCTTATCGATTCATTCAGGCATTTCCTTACAGGCTCCAAAAACATACCTGATTATTTAGGCTCGCGTTTTTTGCTTTATATAAATTTTCTCGCCAGAATTTGCACGGCAATTCATGCAAAAGATAAGGACAACCTTGTGATAATTCGCGACGAAATCGGCCGGGCACAAAACGTCGAGAACCGCAGTTGGATGAGTGAACAAATAGATAGAGTCCTCTCCTCAAAAATCATTCAGTAAACCAATAATTATCAAAAAAATAAGATTTACCGATTTTTAATCTTGACTAATTTGTATAGATTAAGTATCTTTGGGCAATTAGAATTCAAGAAATTTTCAAATTGTCCGCTATGAGCACAGAATTAAACTCGGTTGAAGAATTAGCGATAAAAGACTACAAATACGGATTTGAAACCGCAATCGACAGCGATACCATACCTAAGGGCCTTAGCGAAGATATTGTCCGCCTGATCTCTCAGAAAAAAGGCGAACCTGAATGGATGCTGGAATGGAGACTTAGAGCTTACAGGCATTGGCTGACTCTGAAGGAAGACCCAAAGTGGGCAAACATTATCTACCCAAAAATAGATTTTCAGGATATAATTTATTACTCCGCTCCGAAACAGAAACCCGTTCTAAGCAGCCTGGATGAAGTGGACCCGGAACTTCGCAATACATTTGAAAAGCTTGGCATCTCGCTCGAAGAGCAAAAGAGATTAACCGGCGTAGCGGTAGACGCGGTGTTCGACAGCGTATCTGTGACCACAACTTTCAAGAAACAGCTTTCAGAGCTAGGAATTATTTTCTGCTCAATGAGCGAAGCTATACGCGAACATCCTGAACTGGTTAAGAAATATCTTGGCTCAGTAGTGCCTTACACCGATAATTATTTCGCAACTTTAAACTCGGCGGTATTCAGCGACGGCTCTTTCTGTTATATCCCAAAAGGCGTGAGATGCCCTATGGAGTTATCAACTTATTTCCGTATCAATACAATCGGCACAGGGCAGTTTGAAAGAACTCTGCTTATTTCTGATGACGGCGGTTATGTAAGCTATCTTGAAGGATGCACCGCTCCTATCAGGGATGAGAACCAGCTGCACGCGGCTGTTGTTGAAATTGTCGCGCTTGATAACGCTACGGTAAAGTACTCAACCGTTCAGAACTGGTACCCGGGAGATAAGGAAGGAAAAGGCGGCATATATAATTTTGTAACAAAACGCGGAGCCTGCCGCGGAGTTAATTCGAAGATCACCTGGACACAGGTGGAAACAGGTTCGGCAATTACATGGAAATACCCGGGCTGCATCCTGCAGGGAGAAAACTCGGTTGGCGAATTCTATTCAGTTGCAGTGACCAATAACCGCCAGCAGGCGGATACAGGCACAAAGATGATCCATTTGGGGAAGAATACCAAAAGCACGGTGGTTTCAAAGGGCATTTCGGCGGGCAAAAGCAATAACTCATACCGCGGACTCATAAGAGTGCACAAGAATGCCGATAACGCAAGGAACTTTACTCAATGCGACTCACTGCTGCTTGGCGATAAATGCGGCGCGCATACATTCCCGTATATTGAGGTCGCGAACCCCACTGCAAAAGTAGAGCATGAAGCGACCACATCAAAGATTGGCGAGGACCAGCTCTTCTATCTTAGGCAGAGAGGCATATCGCAGGAAGATTCAATTAATATGATAGTAAACGGTTATTGTAAAGAGGTTTTCCGCGAGCTGCCTATGGAGTTTGCGGTAGAAGCGCAAAAACTTTTGAGCATATCGCTTGAAGGAAGCGTAGGATAAGATAATCAAAAACAAATTATTTTAATATATTACAGGTAAAGGCAGAATATTAAATGTTAAAAGTAAAAGATCTGTTCGTAAGAGTTGAAGAAAAAGAAATATTAAAAGGCGTTAACCTGCAGGTTAATGCCGGCGAAGTGCATGCAATTATGGGGCCCAACGGCTCAGGTAAAAGCACGCTGGCTAACGTTTTAGCCGGTAAAGAGGGTTACGAAGTTACAGGCGGCGAAGTAAGGTTCGAAGGCAAGGACCTGTTTGAATTAAATCCGGAAGAAAGAGCAAGAGAAGGAATTTTTCTTGCGTTCCAGTACCCGGTCGAAATTCCCGGGGTAAGCAACGCCACGTTTTTAAAAACTGCGCTAAATGAGATCAGGAAGCACAAAGGACTTGAAGAACTTGATGCAAGGGAGTTCCTGAAATACCTGAGAGAAAAAACCAAACTTTTAGGCATGGATGAATCGCTGATCAACCGCGCTGTAAACCAGGGTTTTTCAGGCGGCGAGAAAAAACGAAACGAGATATTCCAGCTTCAAATGCTGCAGCCTAAACTTGCTGTTCTCGATGAAACCGATTCAGGGCTTGATATAGACGCGCTTAGAGTAGTATCAAGCGGAGTTAACATGTTCCGTTCGAAGGATAACGCAGTTATTGTGGTAACACATTATCAAAGGCTGCTTAATTATATTGTCCCCGATTTTGTTCACGTTCTTGTTAACGGAAAGATAGTTAAATCCGGCGGCAAAGAACTGGCGCTTGAGCTTGAAGACAAGGGTTACGACCACTGGGTCAAGAGCGGCGAAACAGTTGGCGCGACCGTGTAATTATTAATTGGCAGGAAAGTCTGCCATATACTGAATCAAATTAATACAATGTCTGATAAATCAAATAATAAAGAACGATACTTAGAAAGTTTCAAAGCTTTTGAAGAGGGGCTGAACGGTCAGGCTGCGGGAATTTTTCATAAGATCAGAAAAGACGCGATCAAAAAGTTCGAAGAGCTTGACTTCCCTACCATAAAAAATGAAGACTGGAAATATACCAACATTGCCGGGCTGTTCAAATATAACTTTATAAAGCCCGCAAATGTATCCGTTGGGCCTGAAGAAATTGAGAGAAACCTGATACCCGGCTTGCCGGAAAACATAATTGTACTTGTAAACGGAGTATATAACAATGAGTTTACAAAGCTGCTTCCTCAGGCAAAGGGAGTTACTGTGGATAGTTTTTCCTATACGCTCAGAGATAACCCCGGCCTCATATCGGAATATTTTTCAAAATATGCTAAAATTGAAAACGGGTTCTCGGCGCTTAACACTGCTTTTGCTGAAGACGGCGTTGTAATAAACGTTCCCGATAATAAAATTATCGAAGACCCGATACATATCCTGAATTTTACAGGAAACGGCGGCGAAAACTCGCTTGCCCAGCCGAGAAATCTCATCGTCCTGGGGAAAGGGTCGCAGGTAAAGCTGGTTGAGTCATATCACAGCATTGGCGAATCGGCTAATCTCACGAATGTTGTAACGGAAATTATCTCGTGCGAAAATTCTTACCTGGAATTATATAAGATACAGGACGAGAATTCAGCTTCGTATCATATAAACATGACGCAGGTCGAGCAGAAGAAAAACAGCAATTTTACGACCTACACGGTCTCACTTGGAGGAGCGCTTACAAGAAATGAGATGAACACAAAGCTTGACGATGAAAATGCGCAGGCGAACCTCTACGGATTATATATAATAGACGGCGAGCAGCATGTTGACAACCATACGCTGATTGACCACGCAAAGCCGCGCTGTGAAAGCCGCGAGCTGTATAAAGGCGTTCTCGGCGGGAAATCCAGGGGCGTTTTTAACGGAAAAGTATTTGTAAGGAAGGATGCGCAGAAAACCAACGCGTACCAGTCGAATAAAGCAATGCTGCTTACAAAAGACGCTATGATAGATACCAAGCCGCAGCTCGAAATTTATGCGGATGATGTGAAATGTTCGCACGGCGCGGCAATCGGCCAGCTTGACGATGAATCCGTGTTTTACCTCCGCTCTCGCGGAATCGGCGAGGAACAGGCAAAAGCGGTCCTCATAAGAGCGTTCGCAAACGATGTGTTCGATGAAATAAAACTGGAGCCTCTGCATGAACATCTGAATGGCCTGGTATTTAAGAAATTAAAATAATGCAGTTCACAAAGACGTTAAATAGGTTAGATGTTGATCAGATCAGGAAAGATTTCCCGATATTAAAAAGAGAGATCAACGGGAAAAAGCTTGTTTATTTCGATAGTGCCGCCACCTCGCAAAAACCGCAAGTGGTTTTAGATACTATTGTTAATTATTACAAAAACTATAACGCTAACATTCACCGCGGAGTGTATACGCTTAGCGCAGAGGCGTCTGCCTTGTATGAAGAAGCTAAAGAGAAAGTTAAAATATTTATTAACGCCGCCGAATCGCGTGAGATCGTTTTCACACGCAGCGCAACAGAAGCCATAAACTTAGTCGCATATTCATTTGGAAAGATAAACGTGGGCGAGGACGATGAAATTATTATCTCCGAAATGGAACATCATGCCAATATTGTCCCGTGGCAGCAGCTTTGCATTGAAAAGAAGGCTAATCTGAGAATAATTCCGATTACCGATAGTGGCGAGCTTATAATAGACGAATATCAAAAACTTCTGAGCGATAGAACCAAACTTGTTGCAATAAGCCATATTTCAAATACGCTTGGGACAATAAACGATGTTAAAGAAATTATCAGGCTTGCGCATGAAAAAAATATTCCCGTTCTTGTCGACGGCGCGCAGGCTGTTGCGCACACAAAAGTCGATGTTAAAGACCTTGACTGCGAGTTTTATGTTTTTTCGGGACACAAAATGTTTGCCCCGATGGGTATAGGCGTACTATATGGAAAGGCTGCATATCTTGAAGCTATGCCACCGTATCAGACCGGCGGCGATATGATAGAACGCGTGAGCTTTGAAAAAACTACTTTTAACGCAATACCTATGAAATTCGAAGCGGGAACGCCGAACGTTGAAGGCGCTTTGGGACTTGCCGCGGCAATTGATTATATAAATTCGCTTGGACTGGATCGGATGCATGAGCACGAGGATGAAATGCTTGAGTATGCGACAGAACTGATACAAAAAATAGACGGCGTAAGGCTGATTGGAACTGCAAAAAACAAAATTGGGGTTATATCGTTTATTGTGGATGGAGTTAACGCCATGGATATAGGTATAATGCTGGATACAATGGGAATTGCCGTCAGGACGGGACAGCATTGCACAGAGCCTTTGATGGACAGGTTTAAAATTCCGGGAACTGTGCGCGCTTCATTTGCAGTTTATAACACGTTTGAAGAGATTGACATTTTCATAGACGGTTTGAAGAAAGCAATAAGTATTATAAAATGACGATCGCCGAAATTGAAAATGAAATAGTGGATGAGTTCAGCTTCTTTCCGGACTGGACCGACAAATACGAATATATAATTGAGCTGGGTAAAAAATTAAGCGGGTATCCCGAAGATAAAAGAAGCGATAGTTATAAAGTAAAAGGTTGCCAGTCAAGCGTTTGGCTGGTAACTGATGAGGATAACGGCAATATCTTTTTTATTGCTGATAGCGATTCAACCATCGTTAAAGGCTTGATCGCATTGCTGATAAGGGTTCTTTCGGGCCAGTCTCCCGATGATATAATAAACGCTAAGCTTGAGTTTATTGAGAAGATCGGTTTAAAGCAGCATTTGGCGCAGACTCGCGCCAATGGGCTCGCCGCAATGATAAAACAAATGAAAATGTACGCTCTGGGTTATAAACTGAAACACGAACAAATAAATGGATGAAAACACGGAAATAAAACAAAACAGCGCGCCTTTCACAGGTCAGAAAGTGGATAAGGCGGAAATTAACAACGCGGTTGTTGAAGCGCTCAAAAGCTGTTATGACCCCGAAATTCCTGTGAACATTTATGAGCTTGGGCTGATATACGGAATTTATATTGATGATGAGGGGAACGTAAATATCGAAATGACTTTAACTTCTCCGGCATGCCCGGTCGCGGGTTCGCTGCCTCCGGAAGTTGAAAGCAAAGTACGCTCGCTGCCGGGAGTCGCAAGCTGCATCATAAAGCTTGTTTGGGATCCGCCATGGGATATGAGCATGATGAGCGAGGAAGCTAAACTTCAGTTGAATTTATATTAAAAACAAAAATATATA
Organism: uncultured Ignavibacteria bacterium; assembly: GCA_963816535.1. Classification (GTDB taxonomy): domain Bacteria; phylum Bacteroidota; class Ignavibacteria; order Tepidaquicellales; family OLB5; genus CAWFKW01. Next base: position 1,312,919 of record CAWFKW010000003.1, read on the forward strand.
AACTAAAATCAATTTAACACTATGTTTGAGATTAACACAAGAGGCCCGATTTACGATCCGGAAGCGGTTCAGCCAATGAGGGATGAGCTTGTTGCCGCCGGATTCAAAGAAGCGCTGACGCCCGCCGACGTTGATAAATATTTATCGCCAACCGAAGGAACTGCGCTGGTTATGATAAATTCAGTATGCGGATGCGCGGCAGGAAGCGCCAGGCCCGGCGTCACAATGGCTCTTCAGAACGGCAAGATTCCCGATAACAGCCTTACTGTATTTGCCGGGCAGGATAGAGACGCTGTCGACCATTTCAGGAACGCATATATTCCCGGCGTGCCGCCGTCATCGCCGTTCATCGCGCTTTACAAAAACGGCGAGATAGTATTTTTAATGCAGCGCATGAATATTGAAGGCAAAACAGCCGACATGGTTGCGGATGAGCTTACTGAAGCGTTCAATCAGTACTGCACAAAAGAGGGCCCGTCTGTGCCGCCGGAGATTTACGAACAGATCCTGCACGCTAAAGCATGCGGCTCTAAAATTCCGCGTTTCGAACAATAAAGGAATACTAATATGAAATTCAGCTCACAGGAAGAATACGGTTTAAGATGCCTGCTTAGAATAGCAAAGGATTCTAACGGCAAGGGACTCACAATACCCGAAATTAGCCAAACCGAAGGTATGACGGCGGCCAATGTTGCAAAAATACTGCGCGCGCTGCGACTTGGCGGTTTCCTTGATAGCTCAAGGGGACAAATAGGCGGTTACACGCTAAGCCGCCCGGCAAACGAAATTCTGCTTATAGACGTAATAAACGTTCTTGGCGGCAGACTGTACGACGGCGAGTTCTGCCAGAGCCATAAAGGGGTTGTGGATATCTGCACAAACTCAATTGATTGCTCGATTCGTTCCCTATGGCAAACAATACAGAGCGCTGTTGACGGAGCGCTGAACGGAATAACGCTGAAAGACCTCATAACCACCGAAGACTCTGTGGTATCAAAAATTTCAAATTACAATAATGAAACCATAACAGTATAGTAAACCGTTAGTCCGCATTCATCGTGCTGACTGATACAGATTTTAATAATATAAAAGCCCAGCTCAATTGAGCGGGGCTTTTTGATTTTACGTTTTAACTCTTATTTATATTTTTATTTCACCAACGCTCCCGCCAAAGCGGGATTTCGTCATGCCTATGGCATGACTCAACATCTTTTACTTAACCAACGCCATTTTCTTCGTATCAATATAATTCTTGCCTGAGTTATCTTCTTTTGCGTTTATCTCGTAGAAGTAAATGCCTGACGGCAGGTTGTTAGAGTTTATCTGCAATATATGGTTTCCCGCAACGCGTTCTTCGTTTACGGGGGTCAAAACCAATTGCCCTATCGCGTTATATATCTTCACTGTCACAAATGACTTTTGCGGCAGGTCGAAGCTTATCTTTGTCGACGGATTGAACGGATTCGGATAGTTCTGGTACAACGCGAAATTCTTCGGAACCTGGTTCTCGCCCGGAAGCCCGGTAGTAGTTGAACCCTGTTTTAAAACTATATCATTGTTCGGGTCAAATGTAAACGTTAGCGGCTGGCGGTTATGGGTAAATACCCATGTCTGCCCGGTGAAATCGTTCATAACTCTGAATATAGAATCCGCCCCGGTGGCAAACGTTATTTTCAGAGTAAGCGGCATCCTGTGATACGGCGTGGTAGTTTGTATCTGCCTCGCTATAAATGTTGTCGTCCATGCGCTGCCGCCTGTGTTTGTGAACCAGTATGAGTTCTGGTAAATGGGATGATCGGGATACTTCACCCACTGGTTTATGTACCACGTGAGGTCCTGTCCTGTAACCTGGCTGATCTTAGCTGAAAAATCATCTGTTGTGGTATTTTTAAACTTAAAGTTTGTTGTATCCGTAGCGTAGCCTTTTAGCATGTTGAAGAATACGCTCGTATCGTTAAGAACATATCTTAACATATGCAGTACGCATGCGCCCTTATCGTAAGTGATAGCCGTATTAAACATTGTGCCTACCGGCGGCGTGTTAATTATCCAATCCGGATTATATATCGGCCATCCGGGATTTTGGCTCAAATATTCATTTGCGTCAGAAACAATAGCGCTCTTGTAACTTGCGTAACCGCTTGTATGTTCGTCCCACAAAGCTTCCAGGTAAGTTGCGAAACCTTCATTCAGCCAAACGTCTGCCCAAGTTCCCGGGGATATCATGTCCCCAAACCACTGGTGCCCGAATTCATGGGAAACCAAATTAGCGCTCCAGCAGTTCTGGCACAGGTTTGTCAGAGTTTGGTTTTCCATTCCTCCCCAAATGAACTGGTTGTTCAAAGTGCAAAACCCATTCTTCTCAAAAGGATGCTCGCCGAATCTGAACGAATAGAAATTAGTCATGTCTACTATGATGTTCTTTATAGGAGAAGGATTCTCGCCCGCGTTATAGTAAAACCGGATCGGGATACTGTCTAAAGGATTGGAAAGTTTATGCCAGTATACAATATCAAGATTGTAATTTACTTTCGCCGACATAACCATCAGATAGGTTGAGATCGGGTCGCGGCTTATCCAGTGATAATAAATCGTATCGCCTGTCACCGTCGAGTCGTTCAGCCTTCCGTTCGAGCCAAGCTTTACGTTAGACGGGACTTTTGCGGTCAGGTCAAGCGTAGCTTTATCCGAAGGTTTATCCCAGCAGGGGAACCACTGGCGGGCGCCTTCAGGTTCGCAGTCTGTAAATACCATACCGTTGCTCACATAAAAAGAACCGTCTGCAATATTTGCATGAGAGTAATTTATGCTAACCTGCACTATCTCGCCGAAATTATATGTCCTGTTCAGAGTGATAGTCAATATATTATTGGAATGAGTAAATGAAATGCCGGCTAAACCAACCGAGTTAATTGTAAGAGAAGTATTTACCGCATTTAAAGTAATAGCGCTTAGAATAGTATCCGATTTAAAAGTGATAATTTCGCTCCCATTATAGCTCTTCGGATACGGCGAAATAAAACAGCTTCTTATATCCAGGTTCAGCTTATAGTCAAGTACGTCATAGCTGTGCTGCGGAGTGTTAGGCGAGTCAAAATCCATGAATGAGTAATTAGGATTATGCATTTTCTTCTCCGAGCAATACTCATGTCCGCTTTTATCCTGTGAAAATGCCAGAGATGACATAAAGAGGGCAAAAATCAACAGTAATGATATTTTTTTCATACCTTTTAACTAATAAATTATAAAAAGTTCCCCAATTTAGTATCAAAAATAAGGGATTTACCCTTTCAATCCTATGACAATTATCATGTTTTGAACTGACGTAAGTCTTTTTTTATATGGCGCCAAATGTATTATTTTTGAATGAAAATCTGAAATTTCTTAAGGTATATTGCAGTTAAAAGTTCAGAAATTTGGCAGTTTATGAAGAAATTTGACCCCATAGCGAGTAATCCTGAAAAGGTTAAGCTTCTGGAAGTCTTCGAGAATTCGTTCCCCGGCAGAAAATATCTTATTGTCCACAAAGCTAACGAGTTTACATCATTGTGTCCGAAAACAGGGCAGCCTGATTTTGGAACAATCACTATTTCATATATAGCCGGCAGGAAGTGTATCGAGCTGAGATCTCTGAAGTATTATCTCCAGTCTTTCAGGAACGAAGGGATCTTCTACGAAAATGTCATAAACAGGATACTTGAAGACCTGGTGAAGGCTATCAGTCCGAAGTGGATGGAAGTAAAAGGCGAGTTTTCCGTCAGGGGCGGTCTGAATTCAACCGTAATTGCCGAACATGGTAAACGATAAATTCTTAATGCTTTTATGAAAGTTATTCAAAGAGCAGATATTGACGGTCTTTTTGAGCTTTTGAAAAAAAGCGGTTATAATATTGTTGCCCCGACAGTAAGAGACAGCGCTATAGTTTATGATGAGATAGAGACGGCCTCTGATCTGCCGGTCGGCGTAACCGATGAGCAGGAAGCCGGGTATTACAGGCTGAAGAAAAGAAACGATAAGGCGCTGTTCGGATATTCGGTCGGGCCGCATTCATGGAAAAAATTTCTCTTCCCATCAAAGCTCAAACTTTGGGAAGCAGATAAGCAGGGCAAATCATTTTCTATATCTGAAAACAAAGTTCCCCCTCCTAAATATGCATTCGTTGGCGTTCGTTCGTGCGAGCTTAAGGCGATAATGACGCAGGATAAAGTTTTTAACAACGGCTCTTTTTCAGACTCTTATTATAATGAAGCGAGAAAAAATATTTTTATAGTCGCCGTTAACTGCACTGAAGCGGGCGCAACATGTTTCTGCGTATCGATGAACACCGGCCCCAAAGCTTCAACCGGTTTTGATATTTCGATCACAGAAATTGTTAATGATGCGGAACATTATTTTACCGTAACCGAAGGCTCGCCCAAAGGCAAAGAAATTATTGATTCGCTCAATACAACAGAGGCAAAAGAAGAACATATAAAAAAGACCAACGACGGGATTAAACATGCCGCCGATAATATGGGGCGCCATCTCGAAACCAAAGGAATAAAAGAGCTGCTGCTCGGAAACCTCGAACACCCGCAGTGGAACGATGTCGCATCAAGATGCCTCACGTGCGCGAACTGCACTCTTGTTTGCCCTACATGCTTCTGTTCTAACGTCGAAGACGTATCAGATCTAAAAGGCGAGCATACCGAAAGATGGAGAAGATGGGATTCATGTTTTACAATGGAGTTTTCAAAAGTTGCGGGAGGTAATTTCCGCAGCTCCCCCAAAGCCAGGTACAGGCAATGGATGACGCATAAGCTGGCAAGCTGGATCGACCAATTCGGAACTTCGGGCTGCGTTGGCTGCGGCAGATGCATCACCTGGTGCCCCGTTGGCATTGATATTACCCGTGAAGCTGAAGTAATCAGAAAGAATCAAAAACCAAACTAAATAATACCATGGAAGACCTATCAAGAATCTTGCGCAGCCATCCCTTCCTTCAGGACCTGGATGAGGATTACCTCAACCAGATCGTCGGTTGCGCTTCAAACGTCGTTTTTCATGAGGACCAGTCTATTTTCAAAGAGGGCGACGAGGCCGAAAAGTTCTACCTGATAAGAAACGGCAAAGTAGCGCTGGAATTCAACGGAAGAGATAAAGGAAGGATCAGGATACTCACAATCGGGCCCGGGCAAATACTCGGATGGTCGTGGATTGTTTCGCCCTACAGGTGGCATTTTGATGCGCACGCCATCGAAGAGGTGAGGGCTATCGCTCTGGACGGGGAGTGCCTCAGGAATAAGTGCGAGCAGGACCCGAACCTGGGTTACGAAATGCTCAAACGTTTTGCGCATATACTTGAAATGCGGCTTAACGCTACAAGAATGCAATTGCTGGATGTATACAAAAGAGTTTAACAATGGAAGAAGTATCCGAAATAGTAAGTAAAGTAGCGGTTATGACAGACCCAATGGTTCCGTTTTTGATGAAGATACGGAAAACATCGTGGGAAACAAACGATATTTTTACCATACTGCTTGAGCACGATGAAGACAACCGTAAGACGTTCCGGTTCAAACCGGGGCAATTCAATATGCTATATGCATTCGGACAGGGCGAAGCGGCCATATCTATCTGCTCTGATTCATCTAAAGACACATCTATAGCTCATACAATTCACAGGGTTGGGTACGTAACTTCCGCTTTATCGGCGCTTAAAAAGGGCGATGTTATAGGAGTGCGCGGACCCTTTGGAAGCTCATGGCCGGTAGATGAAGCAAAAGGAAAGGATGTTGTTATAGTAGCAGGCGGGATCGGACTTGCGCCATTAAGGCCCGCAATCTACTATATTTTCAGGCACAGGAAGAATTATGGGAGGGTTATCCTGCTGTACGGAGCCAGAACTGCCCGCGACATATTATATAGAGTGGAACTTGAGGAATGGACGCGTAAACATAAGATAGAGATCCTGACAACTGTGGACAGAAGCGATTCTTCGTGGAGGGGAAATGTGGGCGTGGTCACCGAACTGTTTTCGTATATCAAGCTTGAGCCAAATTCCACGTTTGCCATGGTTTGCGGCCCCGAGGTCATGATGAAATATTCAATTGACGAACTTAAAAGCAAGGGAGTGCCTAAGCATAACATATATTTATCGATGGAGCGCAATATGAAATGCGCCATTGGTTTCTGCGGACATTGCCAATACGGGGCAAATTTTATCTGCAAAGACGGACCGGTGTTTAATTTTTCGCACGTAAAAAGAATTTTTGATATCAGGGAGCTTTGATATGAACAAGAAACCGAAACTGGCTGTTTTTAAGCTCTCCTCGTGCGACGGGTGCCAGCTATCATTGCTTGACGCCGAAGATGAGCTTCTTGATGTGCTTGGAGAAATTGAAATCGCTTACTTCCCCGAAGCCAGCAGCCGCATGCTAAAGGGCCCGTATGATATCGGCCTTATAGAAGGCAGCATAACCAATCCTGATAACGTTGAAGCAGCGCGCGAGATACGAAAATCATGTAAATACGTCGTGACAATCGGCGCCTGCGCGACTGCAGGGGGAATTCAGGCTCTGAGAAACTGGAAGGACGTAAAAGAGTTTACCAAAATTGTGTATGCGACGCCTGAATATATTTCAACGCTTGTAAGATCGATGCCGGTAAGCTCGTATATTAACGTTGATTTTGAACTTCATGGCTGCCCCATTAATAAATACCAGCTGATTGAGGTCATGTCGGCGTTCATCCACAAACGGAAACCGAACATTTCTTCTCACAGCGTCTGCGTGGAGTGCAAGTTGAAAGGAAATGTCTGCGTTATGGTGGCCGGCGGCTCCGCCTGCATGGGCCCGGTAACGCATGCCGGCTGCGGCGCGATTTGCCCGTCGTATAACAGGGGATGTTACGGCTGTTTCGGCCCGATGGATTCGGCAAATACAAAAGGGTTAACCAAACAGTTTAAAGAGCTTGATTATTCGAGTTTTGAAATAATGAGCATGTACAGGACATATAACGCCTACGCCGAACAATTCAGAAAAGAAAGCGAAGCCAATGAAAAACAAAACAATTAAGGTCGATTATCTCGCAAGAGTAGAAGGCGAGGGCGCGCTTTATATTAAAATTAAGGACGGCGAAGTGGCCGATGTTAAGCTTAAAATATTTGAGCCCCCCAGATTTTTTGAGGCGTTCTTAAGAGGCCGGCCGTATTATGATGCGCCTGATATAACGGCGAGAATATGCGGCATCTGCCCTGTGGCTTACCAGATGAGCGCAGTTCATGCGATGGAAAACGCATTCGGCGTTAAAGTGGGCGGACAGCTGAGAGAGCTCAGAAGATTGTTATACTGCGGCGAGTGGATTGAAAGCCACACGCTGCATGTGTTTATGCTCCATGCTCCTGATTTTTTAGGATACCATGACGTTGCCGAAATGTCTAAAGACTACCCGGATGTTGTGAAAAACGCGCTCCGGCTCAAGAAAACCGGCAATGAAATTATGCGCATTGTAGGCGGACGTGAGATACACCCAATAAATGTAAGGGTTGGCGGATTCTATAAAGTCCCGTCTAAAAAAGAATTGCTCAAGCTTGCCGAAGATATTAAATGGGCGCGGGATGCTGCGGCCGATGCCGTAAAACTGGTCTCGACCTTTGAATTCCCTGAATTTGAGTGTGATTATGAATTTGTTTCTCTTTCGCATCCGGACGAATACCCAATGAACGAGGGCAATATTATTTCCAACAAAGGAATAGATATCACCCCTGAAGAGTACGATTTCCATTTTATTGAGGAACATGTTGAGCATTCAAACGCGCTGCATTCAAAGATAAGGATCAGGGGAAATTACATGGTTGGGCCCATCGCAAGATTCAATTTAAATTACGACAGGTTGACGCCCGAATCAAAGCGGCTTGCGGTAGAAGCAGGTTTAAAAGCTCCCTGCACAAATCCGTTTAAGAGTATTATTGTAAGAGCTATAGAAACATTTTACTCATGCGAAGAAGCGCTCAGGATAATAGATAATTACGAAGCGCCGGAAAAACCGTGCATAGATGCGGCAGTAAAAGAGGCTACAGGATATGCGTGCACCGAGGCGCCAAGAGGTATGATATACCACAGGTACAGGGTAGATAACAACGGTATTATAGAAGACGCGAAGATCGTGCCTCCAACATCGCAGAACCAGAAAACTATAGAAAACGATCTAAGGTTATTTGTTCCAAAATATATATCGCTTCCTGAAAGCGAACTTGTGTTGAAGTGCGAACAAGCCGTAAGAAATTACGACCCGTGCATATCATGCGCAACGCATTTCATCAAACTAAATATACAGCGTGAGTAATACTCCCGCGCCGGGAGCCGCCTGAGTAAAAAGGCGAACCCGGAATTTAAAAGAAAGAAATTTTATGTTGAAGTCCAGAGATACGATATTAGTTATAGGAATTGGAAACGAATTCAGGTCAGACGACGCAGCAGGATTAATAGCGGCAAGAAGGATTAAAGAAGTCGGATTAGACGATGTAGATGTAGCGGAATCAGACGGCGACGGAGCCAGGCTGATGGATCTATGGTTTGGAAGGAAACACGTTATATTAATTGATGCTGTGCAGTCCGGCGCAAAACCGGGCTCCTTACACGTTATTGAAGAGGGAAAAGATATTCACTCTATGGAACTCTTCAGGTTTTCCACTCACACTTTCGGCATTCTTCAGGCTCTGAAGCTCTCGGAGGCGCTTGATATACTCCCGGGCAAAATCACGATATACGGGATCGAAGGCAAAAATTTTGCCTCCGGAGCCGGCCTTTCTTCAGAAATTGAGCATGCCGTAACAAATGTTGAAGCTCTGGTTAACAGCCAAGTTCTCAAATTACACAGAAACATTAAGGAGAAATCAATCAATGGATAAAACTATTGTATCAAAAAAATTTGCGCAAAGGGTCGACGGCGCTAATATACGAAGAACGATCAAGTTTGAAAATGAACTTGATAAAGACTTCGCGAAGAAGATAGCCGATATCGCCCATGGCGAGGCAATGTATAACTGTATACAATGCGGAACCTGCAGCGCAACATGTCCTGTAAGCCATTATATGGATTTCACGCCAAGAAAAATAATCGCTATGGTGCGGGAAGGTTTCAAGGACGAAGTATTAAGCAGCTCGACAGTATGGATATGCGCTTCATGTTATTCATGCACTGTAGAGTGCCCCAAAGAAATAAAGATCACTGATGTAATGTACGCTCTGAAACGCGAAGCTATCTCCGGCGGGTATTACCCGAAACATTTCCCGACTCCCGCGCTGGCTACAAGTTTCTTTGACCAGGTAAAGAAGAACGGAAGAAGCAGCGAAGGGCCGCTTCTCGTTAAAGTATTTTTGAAAACCAACCCGTTTAAAATGTTCGGAAACGCCATGCTCGGCTGGAAACTCTGGAAAACCGGCAGAATGTCTATGAAAAGTGAAAAGATAAAAGACAAAAAGGGCTTTCGGAAACTGCTGAACGGACTGGAAAAAGACAAGGAGGCGTCGTTAAATTGAAATACTTATATTATCCCGGATGCTCGCTGAAATGCACCGGAAGGGCTTATGAAGAATCGCTTCTTGCCGTCTTCAAAGCTCTGAAAATTGACTATACTGAAATTGAAGACTGGAATTGCTGCGGCGCAACCGCTTATATGGCAGTTGACGAAGTAAACGCGTTTTCAATCGCCGCAAGAAACCTGGCGCTTGCTGAAAAACAATTTAAGAAAGAAGAAGATATACAGGTTATAGCGCCGTGTGCCGCCTGCTATATGGTTCTTCTTAAAACTTTGAAATACATGCAGGAAAGCCCTGAGCTGAAAGCAAAAACAAATCACGCGCTTAACGAAGCCGGGCTCAATTTCGAAGGCAGGGTAAAAGTGCGCCATCCGCTTGACGTTCTGATAAACGATATCGGCATTGACGCAATAACCAAAGCAAGGAAAAGCCCTCTTAAAGGAATCAAGGTCGCTTCTTATTACGGATGCCAGACCGTCAGGCCCTACTCAACTTTTGACGACCAGCGCGACCCGCAATCAATGGACCTGCTGGTAAAAGCCCTGGGCGCTGAACCAATTGACTGGCCTTTGAAGACAAGATGCTGCGGCGGCAGCCTTACAGGCACGGTTTCGCAGGTGGGCCTGCCTTTAAGCTATATTTTATTAAAAGAAGCCGCAAGGCACGGTGCGGATGTTGTGGTTACGGCCTGCCCGCTGTGCCAGTTCAACCTGGAATGCTACCAGACTGATATTAACAGGAAATATAACGAGGAGATAAATCTTCCCGTTATGTATTTCTCGCAGTTAATGGGTTTGGCTATGGATATCCCTCAGAAAGAAATAGGCCTACAGCGCTTATTTGTAAAACCCGAAAAGGTTTTAAAAACTGTGAAAGGAGGCGAAGCTGCATATGTCTAATATGAACGGAAACGGAGCCCCGAGAATCGGGTTCTATGTTTGCCATTGCGGCCATAATATCGCTTCGGTTGTGAACGTAGAAGAAGTTCAGAAATTTGTAGCGACCTTACCGGGTGTAATTGTATCAAGAGACTACAAGTACATGTGTTCGGACCCGGGACAGGAACTGATTCAGGATGATATAAAGGAATTCAAGCTTAACCGTATAGTCGTAGCGTCGTGTTCTCCGCTTCTGCATGAGCACACGTTCCGCGTTGCCGCTGAAAAAGGCGGGCTTAACCCGTATTACTTCCACATGATAAATATCAGGGAAAACGTATCATGGGTTAACACGGATAAGATAATGGCTACAGAAAAAGCAAAGGACCTTGCAAGAGCGGGGATCCAGCGCGTATTCTTCCACAAACCTCTTATCAAAAAAGAAGTTCCAATAAATCCGGCGGTCATGATAGTCGGCGGCGGAATAGCCGGCATACATGCGGCTCTGACTATCGCAAACGCGGGCAAGAGGGTTTACCTTGTCGAGCGCGAAGCTACCATAGGCGGCCACATGGCAATGTTCGATAAAACATTCCCGACCCTCGATTGCGCGGCATGTATTTTAACCCCGAAAATGTCGGCGGTAAAAAACAACCCGAATATTACACTATGGACATATTCGGAAGTCGAGAAGGTCGACGGGTTCGTTGGGAATTATAAAGCTACTGTAAGACGCAAACCCAGGTATATTAAAGAGGATCTTTGCGTCGGGTGCATGGATTGTATTGATGCATGTATATATAAAGAGGCCAAATACCCGGACGAATTCAACCAGGGACTCAGCATGCGTAAACCGGTCTACATACCGTTCCCGCAGGCGACTCCCCAGGTTGTAGTAATCGACCCGGAAACCTGTATTGACTTCAAATCGAGGAGATGCAAAAAAACCTGTATAGCTGCATGCGACAGGGATGCGATAGACCTCCACCAGGTTGATGCGTACGAAGAGATAGAAGTAGGTACAATAATATTATCAACAGGATTTAAACCGTTTGACGCTAAACGCGCCCCGCAATACGGCTATGGAAAGCACGAGAACGTATTCACAGCGCTCGAAGTTGAAAGGCTTGTAAACGCGTCGGGCCCGACAAACGGCGAAGTTCTCACCAGAGACGGCAGAAAACCAAAGAGCGTTGGAATTATTCATTGCGTGGGCTCACGCGACGCTAAATCTAACAAGTGGTGTTCGCGCGTTTGTTGTATGTACTCGCTTAAGCTGGCGCATTTAATTAAAGAGCATACCGATGCCGAAGTCTATAACTTCTACATCGATATGAGAACCCCGGGTAAAGGCTACGAAGAATTCTATGACAAGCTTCTTAAAGAAGGAGTGCATTTTATAAGAGGACGCGTTGCCGAAGTAACCGATTGGGCTTTGATGCCGGAAGAAAAAGACAGGCTTACTATAAGAGTAGAAGATACTTTGATAGGAACCGTCAGAAGAATTCCGGTTGATATGGTGGTTCTGGCAACAGGATTGGTTCCAAGAGACGACGCGCAGGAGATCAGGAGAATGTTCAACATATCCTGTTCGAATGAAGGCTTCTTCCTTGAACGCCACCCGAAGCTCGCCCCGGTAAGCACATTTACCGACGGCATATTTATCGCCGGCGCATGCCAGGGACCGAAAGACATCCCCGATAGCGTTGCGCAGGCAGGAGCCGCGGCAGCGGAAGTACTTTCGCTTATCAGCGCCGGAAAAATTGAGATGGAACCTAACACCGCCCAGATAATCGAGAAGGATTGTTCGGGGTGTAAATCATGTATTCCGCTTTGTCCGTATTCCGCAATATCGTTCAAAGAGGATATACAAAAAGCATATATTAACGAAGCGCTGTGCAAAGGCTGCGGAACCTGCGTAGCGGCGTGCCCGTCAGGTTCTATAATTCAAAACCTGTTCGAGGATGAGGAAATATTCAGCGAGATAGACGGCTTGCTCAAATTTGCCGGACTCGAAACAGGAGCTTTATGCTCAACAGAAATGGAGGCTCAATAATGTCATCAGAAACTGAAAACAAGGGCATAGTAAAAGCGCCCTGGGAACCAAAAATAATAGCTTTCTTCTGTAACTGGTGTACATACACAGCTGCAGACCTGGCAGGGGTTTCAAGATTAAAACATGCGCCGAATGTAAGGGTGATCAGGATAATGTGTTCCGGAAGGGTTGACCCCCAGTTCATATTGCAGGCTTTTGCAAGCGGCGCCGACGGCGTGCTTATCGGCGGATGCCACCCGGGAGACTGCCATTACAGCGAAGGCAATTACAAATTACTGAGAAGATACCGCCTGCTGAGAAGAATGCTGGGAAGCATGGGCATTGAGCCTGACAGATGCAGACTGGAATGGATATCGGCATCGGAAGGCGATAAAGTAAAAACTGTTATTAACGATATGGTTGACAAAGTTAGAAATCTGGGGCCGCTTAGCATCCCGGGTCATTTAATCGAGCTCAGCAATAGAGAATTAGGAATTAAAGAAACTGAAATACTTAGAGAGGAGGCGGTTGAACATGCCTGATAAACCCAAAATTGGATTTTACTGGTGCGCCTCATGCGGAGGATGCGAGGAATCAGTGGTCGACCTGGCCGAAGATATTCTCATGGTAGCCGGTGCGGTTGATATAGTATTCTGGCCGGTCGCTATGGATTTCAAAAAATCGGACGTTGAAAAAATGGAAGACGGTTCCATTCTCGCAACTATGATTAACGGCGCCGTCAGAACTTCCGAACAGGAGGAAATGGCAAGGCTGATTCGCAGGAAAAGCAAGCTTATTATCGCTTACGGTTCATGCGCGCACCTTGGCGGTATCCCCGCGCTCGCAAATGAATTTGCCGCGCAGGAAATTCTGAACTATTCATATAAGGATGCGCCTTCGGTAATTAATAAAGAAGGCACAATGCCTATGAATAAATTCAAACATGATGCTGCAAGGAACGTAACTCTGCCGAAATTCAGAGAAACCGTGCGCACGCTTGACCAGGTGATTGACGTTGATTATTACCTGCCGGGCTGCCCGCCTGTTCCGAAACTTCTGAAAGCTGCCGTGTTAACGTTGCTTTCAGGCGAGCTTCCTCCTAAAGGAACTGTGCTTGCCCCTGATAATGCATTATGCGAAGAATGCCCTAGGAAAAAGACCAAACCGGCCGACCTTGCATTCAAACATTTTGTAAGGCCGCACATGATTCTTGCGGATAAAGATAAATGCCTTCTTGCCCAGGGAATTGTATGTATGGGACCCGCTACAAGGGCAGGCTGCGAAGCCGCATGTATAAACGGCAATATGCCCTGTACGGGGTGCTTTGGGCCAACCTCCAGGGTCAGGGACCAGGGCGCAAAAATACTGTCTTCTATTTGCTCCAATATCGAAGCGACAGAAGAAGCTGAAATAGACGCAGCGCTTGATGGAATTCCGGATCCTGTAGGAACCTTCTATAGGTACGGAATGGCAGGATCGCTATTAAGAAAGAAAATCATGGAGGAGGAGAAACACTAATGCATAACGAAGTAAAAGAAAAATGGAACGAAGCTTTAACAAAAGCTAACGACAACTATACTAAGGAAAGAAGAATAGTAATTGACCCGATTACAAGGCTTGAAGGTCACGGAAAAATTGATATCCTCCTTGACGATAAAGGCGAAGTTGAGCGCGCTTATTACCAGATACCGGAGCTGAGAGGCTTCGAGATATTCTGTAAAGGGCGCCCGGCAGAAGATATGCCGCAGATAACAAGCAGGATTTGCGGCGTTTGCCCCACGGCTCACCATATGGCGGGGACAAAAGCGATGGACAGCCTCTATAAAGTAGAACCAACAACCGTTGGAAAGAAATTAAGAGAGCTTATCTATAACATATTCATGCTCGAAGATCATGCGCTGCATGTTTATGTGCTTGGCGGTCCCGATTTTATCGTAGGACCGGAGGCGCCTAAGGCTTCGAGAAATATATTAGGAGTCATTGAAAAAGTGGGGCTTGACGCCGGCAAGAAAGTTATATCGATGAGAAGGCGTTTAAGGGAGCTGATCTCATATCTTGGCGGCAAGGTAATTCACCCGGTTTTCGGATTGCCCGGCGGCGTCGCAAAAGGGATTGCGCCCGACGAACTTGCGAGATTCAAAGAAGTAGCGGTAGACGCGCTTGATTTCGCCAGGTTCACGATTAAGGTATTCGGGGACATTGTGCTGAAAAACGATGATTATGTCAAGATGATAACTTCAGATGCCTACACCCATCGTACGTATTACATGGGCCAGGTTGATGAAAACAATAAAGTAAATTTCTACGACGGTAAGATAAGAGTAGTGGATCCCAACGGAAAGGAATTTACAAAGTTCACCGCCGATAAATATCTTGACGTTATCGCAGAGCACGTTGAACCATGGAGTTACGTGAAGTTCTGTTATCTAAAGCAGCTTGGATGGAAAGGATTTAAAGACGGAGACGATACAAGCATATTTTCAGTGGCGCCGCTGGCAAGGCTGAACGCTGCCGACGGCATGGCGACGCCCGAAGCGCAGAAAGCATATGAAGACTATTTCAAAACCCTCGGAGGCAAGCCGGTTCATCATACCCTTGCAAACCACTGGGCGCGGGTAGTCGAAATGCTTTATGCCGCCGAAAGAATAAACGAACTTGTAAACGATCCCGATATCACGAGCGACCACATAAGAACCATCCCGACAGAAAAACCAACCGTTGGGATCGGAATTGTGGAAGCGCCGCGCGGAACGCTGATACATCATTATGAAACTGACGAAAAGGGAATTATCACGAAGGTAAATTTGATTGTGGCCACGCAAAATAATTCAGCCCGCATTGCAATGAGCGTTGAGAAAGCCGCAAAGGAACTGATACACGACGGCAAGGCTTCAGACGGATTGTTGAATAAAATAGAAATGGCATTTCGCGCATACGATCCGTGTAATGCATGCGCAACTCATTCGCTGCCGGGAAATGTTCCCATTGAAATAAGCATATGGGATAAACAAAGAAAGCTTCTTCAAAAACTAAGCAGATGACAGAAAGACAAAACGAAATACTGGTTCTGGCTCTGGGAAATGATATAATGGGCGATGATGCCGCCGGCCTGGTTGCGGCCAGGGCGCTGAAAGATTCCTTCGGCGGCAAAATCGATATATTCGAAGTAGCTTCGGCAGGTTTCGGGCTTATTGATATTCTGGAAGGCTATAAAAAAGTTCTGATTTTGGATTCCGTTCCCTCAAGGCATCAGGGACCCGGGCATATTATGGAATTGACCAAAAAGAACTTTTCGAACCACATCTCGTGGTCGCCTCACTATGCGGGACTTCCTGAATTAATAAGTCTGGCCGAAAAACTGGAGATAAACTTCCCTGACGATATCAGGGTTCTCGTGCTGGAAATTACTGATAAAAGCGTTATAAGAGAAGGTCTTAGCCCTGAAATTGAAAAACAAATTCCGCTGTATGTTGAAATCGCAAGTTCATTGCTTAATGAGTGGGTAAGCGGTAAGATGGCTGCAAATAGCGAGCATTCCCATCATTTGATGTATAAGGATTTGATTTTTTGAGGGTTTATACAATAAAATCTGCGCTTATTCCGGATCAGATTTTATGATATTAGTCATATTTTGCTAAACGCGATACGATTATATTTGTATTGGTGATTATGAAATGAAACCCGGGGCCTGCCCACAGCGGGCCGCGGGATCCGGGTCAAACCGGAAATAAGATCTATTTACTATGCATGAACTCTCAATAGCCCAGGATATTCTTGAAATAATCCGGCTGAATGTGCCACCCGATGAACTGGGACAGATAGAATCAGTCAGGATAAAAATTGGTGAATTTGCAGGCGTAGTTTCCGACTCCCTGCAATTTTCATTTATGGCCATCACTTCAGGCACGGTAATGGAAAATGTTAAGCTTGAAATAACGCATGTGCCGTTCTTAATTAAATGCAATGCTTGCGGCAAAGAAACTTCGAACGAATTCGGCATGATGATTTGTTCCGAATGCGGTTCAGGCGATACCGAAATAATTTCAGGCAGTGAATTAAAAGTAACCGAGGTTAAACTGTATGATAAGGAGGAAGTAACATGAGCGTAATAACGATCGAAAGAAAAGTTCTCGAAAAGAACGACCAGGTCGCTTTGAAGAACCGCGAGCTGTTCAAAGAAAATAATCTATTTGTCCTGAACCTTGTAAGTTCGCCGGGTTCGGGCAAAACCAGCCTGATAGAGAAAACCCTCGGGCAGTTTAAAGGCAGGATAAAAGTATCTGTGATCGAAGGCGACGTGCAAACCGACCTGGACGCTAAAAGAGTTTCAAATTATAATGTGCCGGTAGTGCAGATAGTTACTAATGGCGCCTGCCATCTTGAAGCAAACCTTGTAAAAGACGCGCTTACAAGCTTTGAGCTTAACGGAACTGATCTGCTGATAATAGAAAACGTAGGCAACCTTGTCTGCCCGGCCGGATATGATCTGGGAGAAGATACTAAAGTAGTGGTCATAAGCGTAACAGAAGGGGACGATAAACCGCTCAAATACCCGAAAATGTTTATGAACTCATCGGTTCTGGTTATCAATAAAACCGACCTGCTGCCATACGTAAACTGCAATATTGGCGAGCTTAGGTCAAACGCGCTGAAAATTAATCCTAAATTAAAGATCTTCGAACTTTCGTGCACCTCCGGCGCAGGAATAGAAGAATGGTGCGGATGGCTGGAAAGCTCAATTCCGGGCCGCGGCGGAAGCGCTTCACCACACTGAATTGAAAAAGAGAGTTAAGATAACGATAAAGGGAGCCGTTCAGGGTGTCGGCTTCAGGCCGTTTGTTTACAGGCTTGCAACTGAATTACAGTTGAAGGGATGGATAAACAACTCGGCCCAGGGAGTATTTATAGATGCTGAAGGAGATGAACAGAGCATTGGCGCTTTTATCAAAAGGCTGAAAACTGATAAGCCCGCGATATCGCGCATACAGAGCTTCGAACATTCCTTTACTGAAGTCAACGGATTTGAAAAATTCGAGATCATTGAAAGCAAATCGTCCGGCTCTAAAACCGCGCTCGTATTGCCTGATATTGCAACGTGTCCCGGTTGCCTTGAGGAAATTTTTGACCCGTCAAACAGAAGATACTTATATCCTTTCACTAACTGCACAAATTGCGGACCAAGATTTTCGATAATAGAAGCTCTGCCTTACGACAGGAAGAACACCTCGATGGCTGAGTTTGAAATGTGCGATGAATGTAAGGCTGAATATGCGGATCCTTCCGACAGAAGGTTTCACGCCGAGCCGACTGCCTGCCCAAATTGCGGCCCGCAGGTTTCGATGTGGGATGATCACGGATCTGCAATCGCAGAAAGAAACGATGCAATATTGAAAACCGCCGTATTGATCAAACAAGGAAAGATAATTGCGTTAAAAGGGATCGGCGGATTTCAACTGCTGGTTGATGCAAACAATGAAAGCGCTGTAAAAGAATTAAGAATCAGAAAACGCAGAAGCGAAAAACCGCTTGCTTTGATGTTTCCTGATATAGAATCTGTAAAGAATGTATGTGAAGTATCCCAACAGGAAGAAGCATTACTTAAATCTATAGAAGCGCCAATAGTATTGCTGAAGAAGCTAACAGGAAGCCAATCCGAAATTTCACAAAGCATTGCCCCCGGCAATCCGTATTTAGGGATAATGCTGCCTTATTCGCCCCTGCACCATATATTGATGAGTTATTTGAAGATTCCGATTGTTGCCACGAGCGGGAATATTTCTGAAGAGCCGATTTGCATCGATGAAAAAACTGCTTTGGAAAAACTAAACGGCATCGCCGATTTTTATC
This sequence comes from uncultured Ignavibacteria bacterium, assembly GCA_963816535.1. Lineage (GTDB taxonomy): Bacteria > Bacteroidota > Ignavibacteria > Tepidaquicellales > OLB5 > CAWFKW01. The sequence goes on from CAWFKW010000003.1 coordinate 1,331,200, forward strand.
TTATTCACGACAGGAAAATTCTGAGGCACGTCGATGATTCTATAGTAAGAATCGCGGCGGGACGGCAATATATTATAAGGCGCGCGCGGGGGTATGCCCCAATGCCCGTTCAGATGTCCTCTGCATCAAACCCGGTTCTGGCAGCGGGGGCTCATCTTAAAAACACTATCGCTATAAATAAAGGAAACAATGTCTTTATAAGCCAGCATATAGGCGACTTAGAAAACGAAGAAGCGGTGAACGCTTTTGAGCGTGTTATTAACGACCTTGAGTCGTTTTATGAAATTGAACCTGATTCGGTTGTGTGCGATTTGCACCCTGATTACGTTTCAACAAAGTATGCGAAAAGCTCCGGGAAAAAAGTCTATCCTGTTCAGCATCATTATGCTCATGTGCTTTCATGCATGGCTGAAAATGAGATTGAAGGGGATGTTCTGGGCGTTTCGTGGGACGGAACCGGATACGGAACCGACGGCGCAATATGGGGAAGCGAATTCTTAATTCCCGGCGGAGCTGCGTTTAAAAGATTTGCCCATCTGAAACCGTTTGTTCTGCCCGGCGGAGAAAAAGCAATCGAACATGTTTGGCGTTTGGGATTTGCTTTATTATACAGTGTATACGGCGATAAAGCTTTAGAAATGAATGATATTCCGCTTATCAAAAATAGTAAGCCAGGCGATTTGGAGTTGATCAAACAGCTAATAGATAAAGGCATAAACACACCTGTAACAACAAGCATGGGCAGGATGTTTGATGCGGTATCTGCATTAATAGGCATTAGAAAGGATGCAAACTTTGAAGCGCAGGCAGCCATGGAGCTTGAGTATGCTGCAAACGGTATCAATACAGATGCGCTCTTTGAATATGATATTGTAAAAGAAGGTGAATCGTTTATAATTGATTGGAAGAAAATTATTGAAGGTGTTATATTCAACATGAGAAGCGGTATTTCAAAGGAAATGATTTCCGCGAAGTGTCATAATTCGCTTACTGAAATTATAACCGATATTGCAAAACTGGCAGGAAAAGAAAAAATTGTTCTCACCGGAGGATGTTTCTTAAATAAGCGCCTGCTGGAAAGAACTATCAGCAGATTAAGAGAAGAAAAATTCAAAGTGTTTTGGCACACGAAAGTCCCCGCCGGCGACGGGGGGATCTCGCTTGGACAAATTAAATATTCAACTTATATAAAATAATATGTGTTTAGCTGTACCCGGAAAAATATTGAGTATCCATGGCTCCGAAGAGGAACTTACAAGAATTGGTAAGGTAAGCTTTGGCGGAATTGTAAAAGATGTAAATCTCGCATACGTACCGGAAGCGAAGGTTGACAACTACGTAATTGTTCATGTTGGATTCGCGCTCAATACCGTTGATGAAAGCGAGGCCATGAAAGTATTTGAGTACCTGAAAGAAATGGATGAGCTTGGCGAAATTTCCGAAGGTGAAAATAAATGAAGTTCGTTAACGAATACAGGAACCGGGAAGCGTCCGAACGATATTCGAAGATGATCCGTGATATTACAACAAAAGAATGGAACATTATGGAAGTCTGCGGCGGGCAAACGCATGCCATAGTCAAATTCGGCATAGATGAGCTTCTTCCATCGAAAATAAATCTAATTCACGGCCCGGGCTGCCCGGTTTGCGTTACGTCGCTTGAGCTTATTGATAAATCGATTGAAATTGCATCAAATAAAGATGTGATATTCTGTTCATTCGGGGATATGCTTCGCGTGCCGGGGTCAAAAAAAGATCTGCTCAGCGTTAAGGCTGATGGCGGCGATGTAAGAATGTTGTATTCGCCGCTTGATGCGCTGAAGATTGCTAAAGATAATCCCGGTAAAGAAGTTGTGTTCTTTGCTGTTGGGTTCGAAACTACGGCTCCTGCAAATGCTATGGCAGTTTACCAGGCGAAAGAACAGAATATAAAAAATTTTTCAATTTTAGTTTCTCACGTGCTTGTTCCGCCTGCGATGGAGGCGATCCTTTCATCAAAACAAAACAAGGTGCAGGGATTCCTGGCAGCCGGACATGTATGCACGGTAATGGGATATAATGAATATTATCCGCTCGCAAAGAAATACAAAGTCCCCATAGTTGTCACCGGTTTTGAGCCGCTGGATATTCTGCAGGGAATATACATGTGCGTTAAGCAGCTTGAAGAAGGCAGGTCGGAAGTCGAGAACCAGTACGTTCGGGCGGTGCAGCAAAACGGAAATTTGAAAGCGCAGGAAATTATTAACAAGGTATTTAAGATCGGAACAAGAAAATGGCGCGGCATCGGTGAAATTCCCGATAGCGGGCTTGTATTGCAGGATGAATACCTGCATTATGACGCTTCGGCTAAATTCGGGCTTGCCGAGCTGGTGGTTGAAGAACCCAAAGAATGTATAAGCGGCCTGGTTTTGCAGGGAATAAAGAAACCGCATGAATGCGCGGCATTCGGAACTTTATGTACGCCTGAGCGGCCGCTTGGAGCCACTATGGTTTCATCCGAAGGAGCCTGCGCCGCATATTACAGGTATAGAAAGAACTAATTGATGGAAGATAAAGAATTCAGCTTATCGTGTCCAATCCCGATCTCAGATTATCCAAAAGTTCTGCTTGCACATGGCGGCGGCGGTAAGCTTATGCAGTCTTTGATTGAAAAAATGTTTCGCCCCTCGTTCTCAAATAGCCTGCTTGCGCAAAATCATGATTCAACCGTAATTAATGTTAAGGCCGATAAGATTGCTTTCACAACAGATTCTTATGTCGTCAAACCTATTTTCTTTCCCGGGGGCGATATAGGCACGCTGGCGGTGAACGGAACCGTAAACGACCTTTCAATGAGCGGGGCAATTCCGCGATACATCAGCATTGGATTAATAATAGAAGAGGGCTTCCCCATGGAAGACCTTTGGAGAGTTGTGAAGTCAATAAACGCATCTGCAAAAGAAGCTGGAGTTGAAATCGTTACCGGCGATACAAAAGTTGTTGATAAAGGAAAAGGCGACGGGATCTTCATTAATTCTTCAGGGATAGGAATAATTGAAAACAATTTGAATATATCACCCGGCAATATCAGATCCGGCGATGCGGTTATTATAAACGGCGACCTCGCCCGCCACGGAATCGCAATCATGGCCGAGCGCGAAGGGCTGGCTTTTGAATCGAAGATCAGGAGCGATTGCGCGCCGTTAAACGGAATTGTAAAGCTGCTAATAGATTCCGGGATTGAAATTCACTGCATGAGGGACCTGACCCGCGGCGGACTTTCAAGCGCGCTGAATGAGTTGGCGGAAGTCTCCAAAACGGAAATTCTGATAGATGATAACTCAATCCCTGTCCATGAAGATGTTCAGGGCGCCTGCGAGATACTTGGATTCGACCCTCTTTATGTGGCAAATGAGGGCAAATTCGTCATATTTATCAATCCTGAACAGACCGGCAAATGTCTTGAAATCATGAAATCACATCCGTTTGGGAAAGAATCTGCCGTTATTGGAAAAGTAACAGATGGTTCAAAACCAGCTGTAAAACTGAAAAGCAGGATCGGAACCGTGAGGATCCTGGACATGTTAAGCGGCGAACAGTTACCCAGAATTTGCTGATTTCGTTAGTTTTAGAAGATCTAAAATTCACCAGAAAGAATTAGCCAAAGCCCCTATAAACTTTCCATTTATTTGATATTCAGTTTTCGATTTTTTCCTTATATTGTTTTACAATTCAATGAAAGGAATACGTTAGTTATATGAGTAAGAAGATTTTCTTAAAGTCTGCGCAGGCGGCGCTGTTAGTCGTGCTGATAATAGTGATTCAGCAATGCGGAGGCAATGATTCAGTCAGTCCAACCGGAACATATATGGGGGGGACCATAACTTACACCAGCACAAATTTGGTCCTGACCAACGGATATTATGCAGTGTCCTTTTATGGCGATTCAACCACACCGTTTGGCCATACGCCAATCAAGACTGATTCGCTTGGCGTAGGTATTGGAGGCGGACTTGCATCGACTTATTACAAAGAATCCAATTTGCCGAGTGGTAACTATTACATAGCCTCAACATGGATTCGCACAAATCCACCTGACCACCATGTATTTGTTCTGGGGGCTTTAGGGTGTAACATATCGCACCCCTGTCCCGACCCGACTGTGGTAGCTTTCCCGAATTACGCAGGAACCGCAGCGCTTGATTTCCTGAGCAGGACTTCACCTGACAGCGTTATTTATCCGTAAAATTAAAATTCCCGCCTGTGAGAACTGGAATTCTTCATGTCGGGGCAAAATTTACATCTTCGGTTTGTTCCGATTCGCCGTAATAAGTTACCTTATTTTATTTCCTTAAAGTCAAAGTCTTTCAATAAATTTTCATCATAATTTACTTTCCCGTTCATATCAACAATTACTCCGGGCACGTTTTCTGTATCCTTAAAATATTTTTCGGCGCCGTTTATGAACAGAATTTTTGAAAGTACCACGGCTTCTTCAGTTGTTGGCGCAATAGCGGTCGCGCTTTCGGAAGTCATAGAAGGATAGCCGGTTTTAACGTTGAAGATATGATGGTAACGGACGCCGTTTATAATTGCATAACGTTCATAATCGCCGCTTGTACCCACTGATAGATCTTTAACCTCAAGCGACGCTATAATTGCGTTCTTTTCCCTTGGGTGTTCTATCCCAATGCTCCATTTTTCGGTTTCAGTTTTTGAGCCGCAAACGCGGATGTCCCCGCCGCCGTTTATAAAAAAATCGCTCATTCCGTTTTTCTTCATAATTTCCGCGGCCCTGTCTATCGCATATCCTTTTGCAATACCGCCAAGGTCTATCTTCATTCCCTTCTCCGGCAGATAAACTGTAGTATCGCCGGGATTCAGAACTATCTTCTCATACCCCACTAATTTCACCAATGAATCGATAGCGCTCTGCGGCGGGATCTTAATTACCGGGTTATCGCTGTTAAAGCCCCATAATTCAGTAATGCATCCTATCGTAATATCAAATATTCCGCCGTATTTTTCTGAATAATTTATTGAGCGCTCTATTATTGAATAAGTTTCATAACTAACCCTTACCGGATTTATGCCGGCGTGTGTATTTATTTTATAAACCTCGCTCGTATCTATTGTAGAGCTCATTACGCCCTGAATTCTCTCCACTTCTTTCAGGGAGTAATACATCGCCCGTTTCATTGAGTCGATTGAGGGGTTGACCGCCGTGATATCAAACTTCGTGCCCATCAGGTATTTTGTGGCTGTGAATTCATATAGCTGCTGGGCGCGGCAGCTTAAACTAAAAAGGAGAACCGCTATAAGAGCAGCTCCCCTCTCAAATCTCATTAACGGTTTCAACGGATTAATCGGCAATTATGTGGACCTGGTTTGGTATACAAACTATATTTTCACCGCCGAGTGAAATGCTTCCTGAATTAACGCAGTTCTTATGAGTACACGAAGCCTGCACAACCCTTGCTTTTTTTCCGCTGATGTTAATCGTCATCTCGCCTCTTGAGCCGAACACTATTACATTCCTGTTAGAGGTTGAAGCCGGAATTTTTTCCACTAACCTCTCCTTATGGAATATCAGGAAGTTCCTGGCAGCCGTCTCCCCGTCGGAGGAAGTAAATTTAATCCTGACGGGATTATTGATAACCCTGGGTAATTGCAGTTCTTTAGCTATTTCAGCCGCCTGTTTCCGGATATCGCCGTTTCCGTTCTTGTAATTCAAGATTTTCCCGCCCTGAACTAAAACAATATCGGCGCTTTCAGGTTTATCCAGCCTGTATTCCGTAAACTTAACTATACCTCCGGAGCTGTTCAGGTCCTTTATGAATTCCTGGGCAAGCCCGATCGCCTTGTCTTCGTTATCCGTGATAATCTCAAGCGAAAAATTATCCGCGGGCTGTTTTGCCGCCGCTAGTACTTTTGAAAAAGCAGCGCCCGCCACGTTGGAAAGGGCCGCGGCTCCAATTGCAAATGAACTTATTTTAAAGAAATTTCTTCTGTTCATAATTTATTATTTCATTAAAAATTATACCTGATGCCAATACTAAGAAGCGTTGCCCAAAGAGTTTGAAGATCGCTGAACCAGTCGGGAGAGTCTGTGTACCTGCGGTAAACCCCGGCAGAACCTGTGAGCGCGAGTTTATCGTTTGTTATAAATGACGAGTTCTTATTCCCCCTCAGCACAAAATTAAATACCAATTCGTCTGAATATCCTGAATTAAGCTGTCCCTCTACCGTCATATATTGTTCGGCCTGCGTGTAAACAGGTTTGAAGAAGTAAGCCCTGGTTTGCAGGTAATGACGAATTTCAAAAGAGCCCGAAAATTCCGGAGTAAAGTTCTTCGAAAGCTTGGCGGATATTGTGTGCGATTTAACGTCCCATGTATCCCAGTAGTACTTATATCCAAGCTGAATCGAAACCTTTTTGGTTAACCCTATATTTGTCCTTATTCCTATGGCTTTTCTTATTCTCGAATCCGGTTCAACCGGCTCAAGCGTATGGAATGTAGAGCTGTCTACTATTATTCTCACAACCTGGTAGCCATCAAGCATATATCCCCTGACATCCGAATACGATGCGTCAAACTGCGTGATAATACTCTTTGAAAGTACTTGGGTAAGTTCAGCGCTTATAGTTGAAGTGTTGCGGTCTTTGGTCCATGTCCATATCTGCGGAAATACTTTATCAAGGCTTCTGAGAAAACTAAGCTGTACTATTGTGTTTTTCTTTGCAAACGGGTAAGTAAGCGATCCTACAAACGTTTTGGAAGAATAGTCGTGTTCAATACTGTAATCGCCATTTAAAGAAAACAGTCCGCTGAAAACCTTCTGGTTAACGCCTAACCCCAGTTCATGACGCCATTCGTCGGGAGTGTTATCGCCCCCGCCTGTTTTTTTCGTAGTCGCAGATGTTAATCCGTCAACCTGGAAATTCGCTTTCATCGACGCGGCCGTTATTATATCCGATAAATATCTTGCGGTGATGCCTGTGCCGCTTGAGAGTTTCTTATTGTATGTAATTTCCGGATAAATAACCGTCACTCCGAAATTATCAAAATACGAATTTATTCTTGCATCCAGTTCGTTTTCAGGCACCTCCTGCCCGTAAGCAAATGAGGCTGAAATAAATATAGCAAATAATATTAAATGATACTTTACACCGCAATGATCAGCCACAGCCGCAGCCTCCGCTTTGAGAGCCATCGCCGCCTTCCGTGCCTTCCCTTATGAAAAGGAAATGAAGCTGCGCCCCTTTTTCCATGGGGTTCTCATCAAACATCATGTTCGGGTCGGAAAGTCTTTCCCTCTCCCACGGCTGAACGACCGCGCATCCTGCCGCAAGCAAAGGAAGCAAAATGAGGAATAACAAAAATAGTTTAGCCAATAGCTTTATGCCTTTATTTCGCAAGGAGTTCCGTAATAGTTTTATCAAGCTTGTCTTTCAGGTCGTCGTTATACCCGACTTCCTTATATTTTATTATGCCGGATTTGTTTATTACGACGGTAGTCGGCATGCCTTCCACATTATAAAGAGGCGGTATCTTTGACTCGCTGTCAAATATTAACGGGAATGTAATATCTTCGTTTATAGAATTCTGAAACTCTCTCATTTTATCCAATTGAGTGTCAACATTGATTCCAATTATGACCAATGAATCCGCCGCATAGTCATTATACAGCTTTATCAGGTGCGGCATAGATTTTTTGCAGGGAACGCACCAGCTTGCCCAAAAATCGAGAACAACTATTCTGCCCTTCAGGTCAGATAGTCTTATCGGGTTGCCGTTGAGGTCTTTGGCCGTGAAATCAGGAGCCGTAGAATTTACCTCCTGGGCGAACGATCCCGCCGAAAAAATCATTACAGCAAAGCAAAGAAAAAATATTCTTGACATATTAGTTGAGTTCATTAATGTTTACTTCCGCCGTTTCCGTTATTGCCTTCCCAGATATTTGAATGGCACTCGTAACATGACTGGGTTACTACCAGGGTCCCGTTGGAATTATACACTCCTCCTTTAAGATCCTGCCCGTGGCAGGTCTTGCACGCATCTGCGCTCTCGCCCCTGCGTATAGAAGCATGGAAAAAGCCGCCAAAACTTGAGGTATGGTCAGACGGAAGATTTGCCTTTGCGGAAGGAGATACTATCATGCTGCAAGCGGAATACATTATCATAAGAAAAGCAAAGCCTATGTACAGCAGAAAATATCTCATATTTTGAATTTGTGTTATGCAAAATTAGAGCTAAGCACAATCATAAAAAATGACAATAGTCATGAAATAGAATATTTTTACATTTTTTTACATTTAGGGGAAAATATGGCAATTCTGAAGACATAATCGAGGCCTATTAGCCGCAATTGATTGTTGTTCTATTCATTTCTGGCTGCGGCAAAAATGAAGACGCTCCCAAAACAGAAATCAAAGACTCTGTAAAGACCACAGAAACCAAGAAGGTTGAGAATCCAGCTTCAGCGCATATTGTTTTTGACGTTACCGGCGACCGTGTCGGGACAGACGATGCATATATGACGGGAAAACAATTCCGGCAGGTTATGGACGTCAAGAAAGACGGGGTTATGAAGAAGATCACGCTCATTTCCGACGGAAAAATATTTTACCTTATCTCAGAATCCAGCGGGAAAAAACTCGGTATTAAAATGCCTTTGGATAGCAGCAAAGATTTTACTCTGAAGAAAAGTCCGGGAGAAGATTTCGAAGACCTGGTTTCAAGGATTAATAGTTTCCCGACAGTAGGTTCGGAGGTAATCCTGGGAAATACATGCGAGCTGAAAATAACTCCTCACAAAGATACGATGGCGGTTTACCGGGGCTTCCCAATGAAAGCAAATTTCAGAAGCAAAGGATTTTATATGATAGCCACAAAGTTTGAAACTAACCCGACGATCACGGATGATATGTTTGTGCCTCCAACCGGTGTGGAATATATCGATTTCAATATGTTGAGGAGAAGATAGTCCGCCTCACCCCGCTAAGGCGGGTAAACTTGGCACGCTTCCCCTCTTTTCAAAGGAAAGGGCGCCCGATATGACGGGTGAGGATTCCCGCTAATACTATTTTTCGTAAAAATGCCTCGGGTACCAGTCTGTTCCGCGGCCTTCAGGAGTATAGTGGTATATATTCCATAACGGCCATATCATAAATTTGGCAATACCAACATGGACCTCAATTTTCGAAAAACCTGGCAAAGTTACCGTCAACATATAAGATTCTAACAATTTATCAATCCGCTCTAACAGTTCTCTATCATTCTTAACGCTTCGGTAATAAAATCAAAACGCTCTCCTAAATGTATCGTAATATTAATTTCACAAGGTATGCCTTTATTTGTGCCATGGTAACGAACCAATTAGGAAAGAAAAAAGCGCTTTTCATATGCGGCTCCAATAACCAGACCACAATGATGCACGAAATTTCAAAGCGCCTTGATGGCTTCGATTGTTACTTCACGCCTTACTATTGCAGCGGTTCTTTGAAAGTTTTGTATAACGCAGGGGCGCTTGATTTTACAGTGGCCGGTAAACGATTCCAGAACGAAGCTATATTATACATTCTGACCAACGGCCTTAAACTGGATTTTGAAGGCAAAAAAAATGATTACGACCTTGTAATAACATGTTCCGATCTCGTAATCCAGAAAAATATACGCGGCAAAAAAATTGTGCTGGTGCAGGAAGGCATGACCGACCCTGAAAACTTCATTTACAATATTGTAAGGTCGCTTAAGCTTCCCAGGTATCTTGCCAGCACCGCCGCTACCGGGCTCTCACACCGCTATGACGCTTTCTGCGTCGCTTCAGAAGGATACAGGCGCCTTTTTGAAGCAAAAGGAGTTAATCCTGGCAAGATGATTGTAACCGGTATTCCCAATTTTGATAATTCAGAGAAGTTTCTGAATAATGACTTTCCTCACAGCGATTTTGTTCTTGCCGCCACGTCCGACGCAAGAGAAACTTACAAATATGAAAACAGGAAGAAGTTTATTAAAAAATGTATCCGCATAGCCAATGGAAGACAACTGATATTCAAGCTGCACCCTAACGAAAACTTCAGACGTGCTGTAAGAGAGATAGTAAAATATGCGCCGGGCACCATAATATACACAGCGGGGAACGTAAATCATCTGATCGCAAAATGCAGCGCGCTTGTTACAAAATATTCTTCAGTCGTATATATTGGGATCGCGCTTGGAAAAGAGGTCTATTCAGATTTTGACGTTAACTGGCTGCACAGCGTCGCGCCGGTTCAAAATGGCGGGGCATCAGCCGGAAATATCTCTGTTGTTTGCAGGGCTGTTGCCGATGGCGCCGCGATTTCAGCGGCGGATGTATATGAAAAATTTGCGCCCGTATCGGAAAAATACGAATACCCGGAGCTAAAAAGCGCTTTACTTGAAGCTTAATAAGTGCAAAACAAGGTTCAGAAAATATTAACTGTCATACAGGCGAGGACTTCATCAACAAGGCTGCCGGGAAAAGTTATGCTAAATATTCTGGGCAGGCCCATTTTATCGCTTATGATTGAACGGGTCATGCGCTCACGGCTTGCAGGAACTGTTGTTGTTGCCGCCACCGAAGAACCTGAAGACGACATGATAGAGGAGCTTTGCCTCAGAGAAAACATAAATTGTTTCAGGGGAAACAAAACAGATCTGCTCGACAGGCATTACAGAGCCGCCATCAAATATAACGCTGATATTATAGTTAAGGTCCCGTCAGATTGCCCGTTAATTGACCATACTATAATAGATAAAGTTCTCGAATTCTACCTGGAACACATTGATGAATACGATTATGCAAGCAACCTGCACCCAGCCACCTATCCCGACGGCAACGATGTCGAAGCTTTCAGCTTTTCATCGCTCCACGAATCGTGGAAAAATGCGCGTAAAGATTACGAACGCGAGCACACCACACCGTATATATGGGATAACCCCTCCAATTTCGCAATCGGGAACGTTGTTTGGAAGAATTCAGGTTTTGATTATTCGCTTACGCACAGGTGGACCCTGGATTACGAAGAAGATTATAAATTCATAAGATCGGTCTTCGAAGAATTATACCCGCACAATCCCGATTTTGGCCTGAAAGACATCCTGGGTCTGGTTGAAAGCCGTCCGTATTTAAAAACAATTAATGAAAAGCTTGCAGGCATTAACTGGTACAGGCATTATAAGAACGAATTAAAAACAATTAAACCTGTTTCAGGTAAACAAATGGCATTTTAATCATGTGCAGAAATTTAAAAGCCGAAGAAATTGAAAAATTAAAAGAAACAGCTTTTAACGTCAGAAAGCATATTATAAGAATGTCCGGCAAAGGAGGCTGTTTCATCGGGGCATCGCTATCATGCGCTGATCTGGTCGTCTATTTATATTCGAAAGCGCTTAATATAAATACGAACAACCTTACCGACCCGGCAAGGGATTATTTTTTCCTTTCCAAGGGACATGACGTGCCGGCTTTGTACGGTACACTGGCAGAACTTGGATTTATTGAAAAAGACAGGCTGAATAATCATTTGAAAACAAACGATTCAATTTACTGGCATCCGAATACAAAAATCCCCGGAATTGAATTTCACTCGGGCTCGCTGGGACACCTGCTGTCGGTAGCGGCAGGCGTAGCCTATGACTGCAAGTCAAAGGGACAAAAGAACAGGATTGTAGTTCTTACCGGAGATGGCGAACTGAACGAAGGCTCAAGCTGGGAAGCATGCATGGTAGCCGCCGCGCTAAAGCTTGATAACATGGTTATTATAGTCGATAGGAACCAGTTCCAGGCAAATATAGAAACCGAAAAATTAATTCCGCTCGAGCCGCTTCTCGACAAATTTGAATCATTCGGGCTGGCGGCCGGTATAATTGACGGGCATAGTTTCCCCGAAATGGATTCCATTTTCTCACAGATACCGTTCGAAACAAAAAAACCGAGCGTAATTATCGCTAATACTCTAAGAGGTAAGGGCCTCCCAAGCATAGAAGCGCGGGCCGATCGGTGGTTCTGCTATTTTTCAGAAAGCGAAGTTGGCCAGCTTCTTGAAGAGCTTAATGGCGGAAAAACCGCCGGGATAACTTCGGAAGCTTTAATTGTAAGATAAATTCAACAGTGTATAACATGAACTACGAAGAACTCCTAAGAGAGTTGATAATGGAAGATGACAGGATCGTAATTCTTACAGCCGAGAACCGGGCGGCTATAAGAAATCTTCCGGCGCAGATTGGCGATAGATTTATTGATACAGGCATTACAGAGCAGACTATGGCTGGCATGGCGGCAGGGCTTGCGCTGCGCGGCAGAATTCCGGTAGTTCACGCTCTTGCTTCGTTCCTTACAATGAGAGCCTTTGAATTCATTCGAACTGACATTGGGATTCCCGGGCTCCCGGTAAAACTTGTTGGCGGCGTGCCGGGTTTCCTTTCCGAAGCAAACGGGCCGACGCACCAGGCAATAGAAGACATTTCGCTTATGCGGGGCATTCCCAACATGAACATTTTTTGTCCGGCTGACGAATCGGATTTGCTCTTTGGCTTAAGAACCATCATCAACTCCGATAAGCCGTTTTATATCAGGTATAACAATATGAAAAATGTTGCCGGACATAATCCAAAATTCGAGATCGGGCGCGCTGAGATAATAAACTTTGGGGACGATATAACAATTTTGACTTATGGGATGCTATTCCGCCAGGCTTACGAGGCGATGATAATACTTGAAGCAGGCGGACTTTCGGTCAGGCTTATCAATATGAGAACGCTTAAGCCGATAGATGAAGAGGCAATAATAAACGCCGCAGAAGAAACTTCGATGATTGTGACTCTGGAGGACCATTTCTTAACGGGCGGCCTTTATTCTATTGTTGCAGAGTTGTTTCTGAAATACAAGCTGCAAAATACGGTGGTTCCAATTGCTTTGAACAACCGGTGGTTTAAACCGGCGCTTCTTCAGGACGTTCTTGAGCACGAAGGATTTACAGGCAACAAGATCGCGCAAAACATCCTGAAGAACTACGCAGAGAGAACCGAAACTGTAAAATTTAAAAGCCTAATTTAATATTTCTAATAGACTATGCCAAATAAAGTAAGGCTTAACCAGGACTATCCGGCGATCACAGAGTCGGATAAATTATATGAAAGAGGGGTTGGACTTATCCCCGCTCTCACGCAGACTCTGGCAAAGGGCCCAGGCCAATATGTACAGGGCGTAGCGCCTAAATTCATCCAACGTGGAAAAGGTTCGCATGTATGGGATGTTGACGGCAATGAATTTATAGATTTTAATATGGGCATAGGCCCCATATCGCTGGGTTACTCGTATGATAAAGTTGATTGCGCCATAAATGAACAGCTGAAAAACGGAATAACATTTTCGATGATGCACCCTCTTGAAGTTGAGGTCGCTGAGCTCGTCAGGGAAGTTGTCCCGAACGCGGAGAGCGTGAGATACAGCAAAACAGGATGCGATGTTACAAGCGCTGCAGTCAGGCTGGCAAGAGCCTACACCGGAAGAGAGAAAGTATTGTGCTGCGGCTATCACGGCTGGCATGACTGGTATATATCGGTCACCGACAGAAGCAAGGGCATTCCGCAAAACATACAGGACCTTACGCATACTTTTAATTATAATGATATTTCCTCGGTAATTGAATCAATAGATAACGATACCGCCTGCGTGATACTGGAGCCTGTGGCATTTGAGGAACCGAAAGAAAATTTTCTTCACAACCTTAAAGATGTTTGCCGAAAGAACGGTACACTCTTAATATTTGATGAAATGTGGACCGGGTTCCGCCTGCTTCTGGGCGGCGCTCAGGAGTATTACGGCATTACGGCCGACCTGGCATGTTTTTCAAAAGCTATTGCAAACGGAATGCCGCTCTCCGCTCTCACAGGAAGGAAAGAGATAATGGCTTTGCTTGAAAAAGACGTTTTTTTCTTTACCACTTTCGGAGGCGAGGCGCTTTCGCTGGCTGCGGCAAAAGCTACAATAACTGAAATGAAAGAGAAGAATGTTTCCGAGTACATTTCCATACAGGGCAAAAAGCTTATGGACTCATACAACGAACTGGCGCAATATTATAATGCGCCCTACACAAAATGTACCGGCCTTAACTGCAGAAGCATAATTACCTTTGATGCCGCAGCAGGCGATCCTCTTGAACTCAAATCGCTGTTGCAGCAGGAATTGATAAAACGCGGTATCCTGTGGTCAGGAACCAACAATATTAGTTTTACGCACTACGACAGCGATATTGATTATTCAATCGAAGCGTTCGAAGAAGCGCTGAAGGCGCTGGCCAATGCCGTCGAAGCCGGTTCTGTAAGCTCCGCCCTGCGCGGCAAGCCTGTTGAGCCGGTTTTCAGAAAGACAAGCAACTTTAATATGAAACCAAGGACGGCGAGAGCCGTATAAATACCATGGATTTGAAGAAGTCGACTTTTTTTTCACTTTCGTTCTCAATATATATTCTGCTGCTGATATTCATAATGCTTACTTTTCTTATTCTGAAATAAACTATTTTTTTATTGGAAGATCTTTTTTCTTTAAAAGGTAAAACTGCGATAGTGACCGGCGGGCTTGGACTCATCGGGAAAAAACACTGCGAAGCTCTGGCAGCGGCAGGCGCAAACGTGTTTGTTTGCGACATCGACAAAAACCTGTGCAGTGATTTTGCGAAAACTCTGCCGACAGAGTCTTTTGGGTTCCCGCTTGACGTGACTTTTTCCGTCAGCATTGCGTCATTGAGAGATTACGTTTTAAGCAAATTCGGACAGATCGATATACTTGTAAACAACGCCGCCATAAATGATATGGTTGAAAACCCGCGCCAAAATCCAGAGCGGGGGAAATTTGAAAACTACCCTCTGGACCTTTGGAACAAAGCGCTGAATGTTAATCTTACCGGCGTATTTTTATGCTCGCAGATAGTTGGCGCTTCAATGGCAGGCAAAAGAAAAGGAAGTATAATAAACATCGCGTCTACATACGGGGTGGTTGCGCCTGACCAATCTCTGTACAAAAAACCGGACGGATCGCAGGTATTTTATAAATCGCCTGCATACCCTGCAACCAAAGGGGCCGTTATTGCCTTCACAAAATTTCTCGCATCCTACTGGGGCCCGGCCGGGGTCAGGGTAAATGCTCTCTCGCCGGGTGGCGTGCTCAACGGGCAGGAACAATATTTTATCGACAATTATTCATCCAGAACGCCGCTGGGGCGAATGGCAAATCCTTGCGATTATGAAGGAGCAATTGTGTTTCTTGCAAGCGACGCTTCAGAATATATGACAGGCGCCAACCTGATTGTTGACGGGGGGTGGACTGTATGTTAGGCCTGAAACACATAAAAGAAGAAATCAGAAATAAGGCGAAGAAAATAAGGCTTGTGCTTACCGACGGCGACGGCGTATTGACCGATACTGGAGTTTACTATTCCGAGCGCGGCGAGGAAATGAAAAGATTCTCTATCCGCGACGGGATGGGGGTAGAGCGGCTAAGAACCCTGGCCGATATCGAAACGGGTATCATCACAGGCGAGAAATCGGGCTCCGTGCTTAAGCGGGCTGAGAAACTCGGCATTACCGAGCTTCACCTTGGGGTTAAAGATAAGAGACCGGTTGTTGAAAGCATTATCGAAAAGAGAAAACTGAATTTCGGAAACCTTGCTTACATTGGCGACGACACTAACGATATTGAAGTTCTGAAACTGGCAGGGCTTTCGGCCTGCCCAGCCGATGCTGTGATAGAGATCAAGAATGTGACCGACATCATTACCGATAACCGCGGAGGTTACGGCGCGTTCAGAGATTTAGCCGAGCTGATAATCTATTCTGTTAATTACGAAAAGCTTCTTTTGGAAAGCAAAATGGAGATCTAAAAAACTAATCTCGAAAAACAATGAATGAAAAAAAACAAACTGCTGCAGGAAGGCAAAAGATAAAGATCGGAGAGAGCCTCGTCGGGGAAGGGCGCCCCGTTTACATCATCGCTGAGATTGGTATTAACCATAACGGTTCCGTTGAGCTCGCGAAAAAAATGATCGACGGAGCGGTTTTTGCCGGGGCGAACGCCGTAAAATTTCAAAAGAGAACTCCCGAAGTATGCGTTCCACAGGATCAATGGAACATCGAACGGGATACTCCCTGGGGAAGGATGCTCTACATTAATTACAAAAGGAAAATGGAGTTTACCATGAAGCAGTATTTCGAGATCGACCTTTACTGCAAGCAAAAAGGGATCGATTGGTTCGCTTCATGCTGGGATGAACCGTCCGTGGATTTTATCGAGCAGTTCGAACCCCCTGTTTATAAATCTTCATCGGCTTGTTTGACCGACCACGACCTGCTACTGAAAATGAGATCAACCGGCAAACCGCTGATAATTTCCACGGGGATGTCAACGATGGAAGAAATCGATACTGCCGTTAAGCTGCTTGGAGGGGAGAACCTTCTTATAGCGCACTCTACTTCCACGTATCCATGTAAACCTGAAGAGCTTAACCTGAATATGATCGAAACGCTGAAGGAAAGATTCCCGCGTAACCCTATTGGCTATTCCGGGCATGAAGTGGGGCTGGCTACAACCTGGGCGGCAGTCGCAAAGGGAGCGGCTTTTGTTGAAAGGCATATAACCGTTGACCGCGCGATGTGGGGAACCGACCAGGCGGCCTCTGTGGAAATCATGGGATTGTACAGGCTCGTTTCAAACATCAGAGATATTGAGCGTTCGCTTGGCGACGGCGTTAAGAAAGTATACGAGAGCGAGATCGGTTCGCTCAAAAAAATGAGGCGGTTTCAAACTTCCAAGGAAATCGAAAAAGCGGCTTAATGACCCTAAGCTCTTTACGGCTAGTCAGTTTTGCCGTTGTGACTGCTTCCGCGCTAGTTATAATAATCCTCGAAAGAATTTTTCCTTACAATAAGGGTCAAAAATTCTTCCGCGAAGGCTTTTTCAATGATTTTTTCCTTTACAATTTTCTGCAAAGTTTCCTGCTGGGCCTTGTAATTTCTTATATGATCCAGGGGATAGATTCTGTTGCAGAATTATCCGGATACAGGCTCATTGCAAGCTGGCCTGTATGGCTTCAGCTTTTATTATTCCTTGTTACCCACGACTTATATATTTATTGTTTCCACCGCTGGCAGCATTCAAACAAATACTTATGGCGAATCCACGAAGCGCACCATTCAACGGTCCATGTTGACTGGCTTTCAGGCATACGCTCGCATTCGCTGGAAATCCTCATCAACCAGACAATTGAATTTGCGCCGATAGTTTTGCTTGGCGCGGCTCCCGAAGTTGCGGTCTTTAAGGGCGCCATAAGCGCAATTTGGGGGATGTATATTCATTCAAACATTAACGTTCATTCGGGCTGGCTGCAGTATATTATCAACGGCCCTGAAATGCACCGCTGGCATCATAGCGATGACGGCAAAGAATCGCACAATAAAAATTTCTCGACAAAGCTTGCCGTATGGGACTGGCTGTTCGGCACATCTTATCTTCCTAAAGAAAAGAAGGCGGAAAAATACGGATTAGGAACCGGCGATTACCCGAACAATTATTTCACACAGCACACTTATGCCTTCAGGAAATTTAAATAGCCTTCTTCCTGGAACGCAATAATCTTCTCCGCCTTATATTTCTGAATTTGATTTTTGTCATTTTATTACGTTATTTACTTTTCGGGGGCATGTAATTCATATGATGAAATTAATACCGCGTATACGCTTCGCATATCTGCCTACGCCTATTGAAGAAGCGCCGAGGCTGTCAAAAATTTTGGGCGGCCCAAAAATTTTCGTCAAACGCGATGACTTAACAGGGCTTGCCTTCGGGGGAAACAAAACACGAAAGCTCGAGTTCCTGACAGCAGAAGCGCGGGAACTTGGAGCTGAAACGTTAATCACGGCTGGCGCTATTCAATCGAATCACTGCCGGCAAACCGCGGCTATTGCCGCCCGTTTGGGTTTCAGGTGTGCCCTTGTTTTGACGGGCGACATGCCCATAGAGCCTACCGGAAACTTTCTGCTTGATAAGCTCTTTGGGGCTGAGATAATAAATGTGCCGAACCGGGAAGACCGCGACCGTATACTTAAAGAAACGTTCGACAAATCCGCCGCTGACGGAATGATACCCTACCTCGTTCCGTATGGAGGCTCAAATCCCACAGGCGTTATGGGATACGCGTTTGCAATGAAAGAATTAGTGGAACAAAAATTAGAGCCCGATTGGGTTATCATTGCGTCCTCATCCGGCGGCACACAGGCCGGTCTGCTGTTAGGCGGGCGTGTGTTTGGATTTAAGGGCAAAACTTTGGGCGTGAGCATTGATGAATCTGCGGACCTGCTGAAATCAAATGTCTCAGCTTTGGCCTCGGATGCCTCAATGATACTCGGAGACAGAATTGATTTCTCCGTCCAAGATGTTTTTGTTACAGACGATTATTGTAAGGCTGGTTATGGAGTATTTACTGACGCTGAAAGAGAAGCTCTGAGATTATTTGCAGCTTATGAAGGACTGCTTCTGGATCCTGTTTATACGGCTCGCGCCGCGGCCGGAATGATCGATTTGATACGCAAAGGATTCTTCAGGAAAGATGAGACAATCCTGTTCTGGCATACTGGCGGGCAGACGGCATTGTTCGCTGGTAAATATTCCGCCTCTCTTATTTAGATTTAGAGAGATCAAATAGTAATTAACGCCGGATATGATGTAATTAGTTTCTATTTAGAATACAATTCTGACTCTAATTTTTCTTTTATCTTTTCAAAATTGTTTTTTTGGGCCAGCCCTAATTCCAGGTCCACATCCTGAAAATCGTAATATATTCTTTCGAGTTCATTTTGATTTAACAGCGTTTCTGCTATCTGGAAAAGTTCATCTTCTTCCACCGCAATGTGGTCAAGAAGCGCTTCCGCGTATTCGTTAAGCGCCTTAGCGCTCTGCTTAAAATTTCCAATATTCGCCGCGTTTTCAATTTGTTTAATAAGTTCTCTGAAATCAGAATGATTGTTAAGCATCTCATTTATTATGCTGTTTTCCAGCGCCTCGCTTTTTTCACACATCAAAGGGAAAAGCAATTTCTCTTCTTTATAATGATGAAACTTATCCGCATAATTCCGGAAAAAATCTATGAGCTCAAAAATAATAATTCTGTATTTTGCAGGCTCGCTTATCGCAATTTCGTTTATACGCTCTTTATAGATAATTATTGATTTTATTATTGCGTGTTCATTATATAAGACTTCAAGAGATTTATCCATATTTATTTGATATTCTGCAGTTCATTTATGCTTTCCGTAATATAATTCTTAATCATTTCACGCCGGTAAGTTCTGGAAAGCATTTCATTATCTATCGACCGGGCTTTTTTAAGCGCTTCTTTAACAAATTCATCTATACCTGTTTCACGCGCGCCTTCAACAATCACAGGCCCCGGATCGACTCCCGACAAAACAATCCTGATATTTCCGGAGCTATCTGCCGAAACAGAGCTTGTCAGCGAAGTAAAATCAAGGCTTTGGCGCTGTCTTAATTTTCTGAATATGACTTTAAAATTCTTATCCAAAGGAAGCATTATGCCCGTAACCAGGGAAGTTTTGCTTAGAATCCGGGGATTTACGCCATCGCCGGAGTATATATCCTCAAGCCTTTTTATCGTAATTCCTTCTTTATCTGCAATTTCGATTTGCGCATTCATACTTATTAAAGCCGGCGCAGTATCTGAGACCAGTTCCGAGTAACACTTTCTTGTGCTTTGCGTCGCAATACAAATATCTCCTTCACATTTCAGGCAGTATCCGACTGTTTCGCGCCACCAGTCCGATTGGTTGTAGTAAATACAACGATTCTCGCATAATAGGTTTCCTCCAATTGTCGCGCTTGACCTTATGTTCGGCGAACCGACTGAATTTGCCGCTTGTATAAGAACAGGAAATTCAGCTTTGATAATGTCATATTTAGAAAGTTCGTTTAGTTTCACTAATGCGCCAATTTTAATATGGCCATCTGAAATTTCCACTTCATTTAGTCCGTCAATACATGAAATATCAATTAAACACGAAGAAATTTCATTGCCCTGAAATTTGTTCGCGAATACATCAGTTCCGCCTGCAACATACCTGAAATCTTCAATATGATCGTACGCGGCATCCAGAGCTTCGTTCACGGTTTTAACCTGTAAATATATTTTCTCTTTTGTTAACATTTTAATAAATGTTATTGTTTCAATTTTTTTATTTCTGATAGTATTTCTTCAGGATCTATCGGCAAAGATTTTATTCTTACGCCGACGGCGTCGAAAATTGCGTTAGCAATTGCAGGGATTGAAGGATGCAGCGCGCCTTCGCCGCATTCTTTCGCTCCGAAAGGGCCTTCCGGGTCTATAGATTCAATTATTGTAGTATCGAACACCGGGGTATCAACGCTGGTTGGGATTTTATAATCCAGAAAATTCGCATTAAGCAGTAAACCATTATGGTATTTCATCTGCTCGCTAAGAGCCTGCCCCATGCCCATATGCCATGAACCTTCAAGCTGCCCTTCGACGGCAAGAGGATTGATCGCCCTGCCGCAATCGTGCGCGCCCCACATATTTTCAACTTTTACATCTCCGGATTGTAAATCAACGCCAACTTCTGCTATAACCGCACCAAAGCTGTATGAAGGGCTTAATCCCGCCCCGGAGCCTTTAAAATCACCGCCCAGTTTTGGAGAATTGTAGTAGCCGCTCGTGTTTAACGCCCCAACTTTCCTGGTTGCAATTTCTACGGCTTCAACCCAGCTCAGTTCTACGGTTCTGTCATTTGAAAATACTTTTTCATTTTGGATATTAAGTTCATTTATAGAAATATTATTATTGGCTGCAACGGACGTTAGTATCTTATTTCTAAGATTTTCAGCCGCCATTTTTGCGGCATTTCCCGCCATGAAAGTAACTCTGCTTGAATAACTGCCGAGGTCAATGGGGGTAAGCAAAGTATCCGCGGCCAGCACAAAAATATTATCCACGCTAAAACCCAGAACTTCCGCAACAATTATTGCCAGCATTGTATCGCTTCCCTGCCCAATATCGCTTGCTCCGGAAGTTACCAATACGCGGCCGTCTAAATCGACCTTTAAATGCACTACAGATTGCGGATATTCATTCCAGTGGATAGGAAGAGCGCTTCCGCTGATATAAAATCCGCATGCCACGCCGATGCCTTTACCTTTGGGCAGCTTGCCGAATTTATTTTTCCATCCCGACCTTTCGCTCACCGCTTTCAGGCATTCCAGGCTTCCGTTTGAAGTTATCCTGAACTGCCCAAGCGTTAAAGTATCTGCAGGCAGTAAGTTCTTTATCCTTAAATCGATCGGGTCAATTTTCAGTTTTCTTGCCGCTTCGTCAATTATAGTTTCTATTGCGAATCTCGGGTTTACCGCGCCATGTCCTCTCATTGCCCCGCATTGCGGTTTGTTTGTATATACTCTGCGCGTCCTGAATCCGAAATTATTCAGTTTGTACGGCGCCTGAAGCAAAACCCCGTTATAATAAGCGGTGACTACGCCGAAGCTTCCGTAAGCTCCGCCGTCGATTACTATATCGGCGTCTATAGTATTGAACGAACCATCTTCGTCAAACCCCAAAGCCATTGATATTTTGGTCGGGTGCCTCCCGTGATTAGTAAGAAAAACCTCTTCACGCGAAAGTTTGATCTTAACGGGCCTTCCGGTAATTTTTGCAAGGTATGAAACTATTATTTCATGCGGGAAAGGGTCGCTCTTTCCGCCAAATCCGCCCCCGACATACGGTTTGATTACCCTTATCCTGTTCATCTTTTCTCCCAAAACCTTTGCCAGATGCCTGTGCAAATAATGAGGAACCTGCGTAGCGGTTATAATAGTAAGCCCGTTCTCATCCCAGTAAGCCGTCGCCGAATGGGGTTCGGTGAATGCGTGATTCACGCCCTGAAACGTAAAATCATTTCTTACAACATTCGAAGAATTTCGGAGCCCTTCTTTCTGGTCGCCAAAACGGAGTTCAGCTTTCTTGTGAATATTATTGTTGAACTTGCAGTGTGAATGTATTTTTTCGTTTTCACCAATATCTTCCAAAGATTCATCCATTTCGAAAAATGGCTTGAGCGGAGCGTACTTTACTTTTATCTTGCTGCAGGCTTCCTGCGCCTGCGCTTCGGTTTCCGCAGCGACAGCCGCGACAATTTCGCCGATATATCTGGTTTTATTAACGGCCATTGCAGTTTCGTCTTCGGAGACCGGTAAAACGCCAAAATGTCCCGGCAGTTCTTTGCCGGTAACAATACCTTTTACGCCTTCAGATTTTATGGCTTCAGAAATATCTATTTCATCTATTCCGGCATGAGCGTAAGTACTTCTTAAGAATTTGCAGAAAAGCGAATTCTTTATTTTAATATCATCGGCATAATCCGCTTCGCCTTTTACTTTTTTCACCGCTTCTATAAACGGCCTCGGTTTGCCGACCACGCTGAATTCTTTGCCGGGTAATTTTATTTCATTCACTTGTAAATTGATATTCCCGTTCAGTTCCGCCGCGTATTCTGATATTGCTTCGATTATTTTTTTATATCCCGTGCATCGGCAAAGGTTTCCTGAAATTGATTCACGGATTTCTTCAAATGTTGGATTCGGGTTTTGTTTTAAAAATGCAAGTGAAGTCATTACCATTCCGGGCGTGCAGTAACCGCACTGTATAGCGCCTTTTTCGACAAATTTTTCCTGTAATCTGTGCAGTTTGCCCCGTTCGGCAATGGCTTCAATAGTTGTGATTTGTTTCCCGTTGCAGCGGATAGCGGGAGTTATACAGCTCATAACGGGCTTTTCATCGATCCAGACAGTGCATGCCCCGCAGCTGCCGGACTGGCATCCGACTTTTGTTCCTGTCAATCCTACCCTGTTTCTAATAGTGTCGGAAAGCAGTTCATGTTCTTCGACAAGAAGCTCATGACGCTTACCATTAACGGTTATTTGAATTTGTTTCATGTATTACAAATTATGCCGAGAGATTTGCGCCAATACTTTTGCCGCCGTCAACATATATCGCCTGCCCAGTGATATACTGAGTTTTTTCAGAAACAAGAAATGATACGGCGTTGGCAATATCTTCAGGCTTTCCCATAGTCTTGGTGGGCTGCGCCTGAATTAACTTTTCAAGGACATCGGCCGGCAAAGCCTGAGTTAAAGGCGTATCTATTAATCCCGGCGCGATTGCATTTACAAGTATATTATACCTTCCAAGCTCAAGAGCGAGAACTCTTGTGAGACCTATAATTCCAGCTTTGGACGCAGAGTAATTTGATTGTCCGGGATTTCCCAGCCACGCTCTTGATGAAATATTTACTATTCTGCCTGATTTCTGTTCTTTCATTGCTTTTGCAGCGGCTCTGCACATAAGCCAGGTCCCTTTTAAATTTGTATCAATAACTGCGTCAAAATCATCGGCAGGCATTTTATGTATCATGTTATCTTTTATAATACCTGCATTATTTATTAATACATCAATTGATATATTTTCACTAATAATCTTTTGGAACATTCCGTTCACGGCGCTTTCTGACGAAATATTGCAATTGACATATTCTGACTTTTCTTTACCAAGTTCTTTAACCAGCTCATTTCCTCTTATTTCGTCTATATCCGCCGCTATGATATAAAAACCTTCACGGCTTAATCTGAAGGATATCGCCTTACCGATTCCGTTTGCCGCTCCTGTTACTATTGCTGTTTTCGCCATATTTATTTCTTTGAATTCTTTACGCTTATAAGTTCAGCCAATATGCTGACCGCTATTTCTTCCGGGGTCTCAGCCGAAATATTCAATCCAACCGGCATGTGTATTTTATCTAGATCTTCCCGGCTGCCGATTTGCGATTCCAGAAACATCTTTTTTGTCATAAGAATTTTCCGCTCGCTTCCTATCATGCCAAGATAAGCCCTGGGTTTTTTTACGCAGTATGCGAGGATATCGCGGTCAATCTGGTGGCTGTAAGTCGTTATTACAATAAAAGTATTTTTATCAAATGGAAGGGCCTCGCATGCCGGCAAATGGGGTAAATTCATTTTATTAATGCCGCTGGTTGTGCACTGGCTTATATATTCTTTTCGGTCATCTATTAAGTATACATCAAAACCCGTCTCCAGCGCCATTTTTGCGAGAGATTGCCCGGTGTGCCCTGCGCCGAATATAAAAAGTTTTTTTATTTTCACAATTGGTTCAATAAAAATTTCTACTATGCCTCCGCAGCACATGCCGTGCTGATGAAGCAGGTCGTGTTTAAAAACCGCGGCGTTTCCTGTTTCCAATAACTTTACAGCATCATCAATTACATTCTTTTCAAGGTCTCCGCCGCCAATAGTGCCTAAAATATGCCCATCCTCATATACTATCATCTTTGCCCCGGTCTTTCGCGGGGTTGAGCCTTTTGTATTTATTACCGTGCAAACAGCGGCCTTAATACCTGAGCGGGCTATACCTGCTATTTCTTCATATATGTCCGCCATCTATATCGCACAGTTAAAATATTCCGTGTAGTCGTCAGGGGTATTGATATTAGCAAGCGCTTTCCCGTTGGATACTTCTACTCTCTTTCTTTTAAACTGAGATAGAAAATCTTTGAAGTTAATTGCAATATCTTTTTCATTTCTGATAGAATCTATTACTTCTCCTGAAACCAGAATTGGGTGTCCGCCTTTGCCATCATAAACCGGAGAAACATAGGCCTGGTTGCCTGCTGCCTGATATAATAAATTCAAAGTATTTACATCGGTAAATGGATTATCAACATTTTGTATAAAACAGCGCTCTATGTTATTGTCTAAAGCTTGGGCTCCAAGTTTTATAGAGTAAAACCTGCCCAGGTTGGGATTGTAATTCCATATAATTTTTGGGGATGAATTATCTTTATGAAGGTCTGTTATACCCAATTTATCTTTCAATTCAGAGTTTGCTATTATAATAGTAATGTTTAAGCCAAACTCAGAATATACTTTGGTCAGCTTTTGAAGGAATGTGTAACTTTCATCAAATTTTAAAAACGGCTTAGGTGTCCCAAAACGCCTCGAAAATCCTCCAGCCAATATTATTGCCGCTATCTTATGCATGATACATTAATAATATAATACAATAATTTAAAAAAAAGTATAACGAACGAACGTTAGTTAGTTTTTTGTATTGACTATTGTATAATCTTGAATTATGTTATGACGGTTTTCTAAACAAGAATTATAGTTCCGGAATACATGAAAATCGATCAAATAATAAGCAAATGTAAAGAATTATCTTTCGATCTTGATTTTACCCATGCTGTTAACTGGAAACATGAAGCGGCAAACAGAGTTCTTGTTGGATATATGCCGGTTTACTTTCCCAGGGAAATTGTTCACGCCGCAGGAGGCCTGGCTGTCGGAATTATGGGCGCCGGCGACCGCAAACAGATTATTAAAGGCGATGCATTTTACCAATCCTACATTTGTCACATACCGCGCGGAATAATAGAAATGGTTTTGGATGGAAACCTCGATAAAATCGATGGTTTTATTTTTCCATCTATTTGCGATGTTATCCGGAATTTATCCGGCATGTTCCGGATACTCTCAAAGGGAAAGTTTGTTAAATATCTGGATTACCCTCAGAATTTTTCGGATAAAATCGGCGGAACATTTTATATTAACGAGCTTGAACAAATCCTCTCAGAAATAAAAAAAATTAACGGAGTTGAGGTAACCGATGAAGCGCTTTGGAACTCTATTAATTTATACAATAAGAACAGGGCGCTTATTGAAGAGATCTACGATATAAAACAACTGTACCCGTGGAGGCTCAGCATGGAGGACTTGTATTATATACTTAGAGCCGGAATGGCAATGCCCGTTGAAGAGCATAACGAGCTTTTAGAGGAAGTGCGTGAAAGCATCAGTGTAAATATCGGCGAGCCTATGGATAAGATAAGGGTGGTAGTAACCGGGGCATTTTGCGAACAGCCTCCGGTTGGCCTTATAAGGACAATTGAAATGGCCGGCTGTTATATAGTAGACGACGATTTTCTTTCAGGTATGCGCTGGCTTCAGGGCGATGTTACAGCGGACGATTCTGCCCACCCCGTTGAAGCTTTGTCCAGAGCTTACCTGACGCGAAGCCGTTTTTCAGCTTCAGTCTACAGCCTTGGCGATAAAAAAGGTAAATCGCTGGTATCGCTTGCCCGAAAGAGAGAAGCCGATGGAATAATATTCGCCGCGCCAAGCTTCTGCGACCCGGCGCTGTTTGACGTGCCTGTTTTGCAAAAAGAATGCGACGGTTCAAACCTTCGTTACATAAGTTTTCAATACAGCGAAAATACGGGCCAGTATAAGGTTATCAAAGAACAGGTCGGGGCATTCTCAGATTCCATAAAACTTTGGGAAGAACCTGTAATTAAAAATTGATCAATTAAATAATAAATCAGCATCAAATGGCGACAGAAGTAATAAAAGAAAAAAGCATGATACTTCAGAAGGAGATGATTGCCGGGCTTTTTGACGACCTGAGCGCCGCGAAAGAAACCGGAAAGAAAGTCGTGTACACGTTTGTGCCGGGTAATCTTTCAGAGCTCATACATGCCTTTGATATGCTTCCTGTTTATCCGGAAATAAACGCTCTGCAGTCCGGAATGCGTAAACAGTCCGGCAGTTATATCAGGGATGCGGAAAAATTTGGGTTCTCTGAAGATGTTTGCACATATGTAAAATGCGATATCGGAATGATGCTCAACGGCAATAAAGGCCCGACCGGTAAAAAGCTTCCGGACCCGGACCTGCTTCTGCTAAGTTATACCGGCTGCTTTACGTTTATGAAGTGGTTCGAAAACCTAGAGCAGCTTTACCCTGGCGTGCCTGTAGCAATGCTTCATACTCCTTACCAGGAAGGCGGAAAGATCACGAAGGAAATGACGGATTATATGGTCAGGCAGCTTAAGGATGACGTTATCCCGAAGATGGAAAAAGTCTCAGGTAAGAAATATGATGAAACCAGGCTGAAAGAAGTTCTTGAAAATGCAAAAAAAACAGAAGACCTGATTGTTAAGATATTTGAGACTACAAAAAACAAGCCATCTCCTATAGATTCTTACTTTGCAGGAGTCTATTATATAGGGCCTATTAATATAGGGTTCAGGGGGACTGCAGAATCGGTTGAATATTACAGCGAGCTTTATAAAGAGATACAGGAAAGGGTGCGGCTGGGTCTGGGCCCCGTGACTCCTGAAGGCGAGATCACAGAAAAATACAGGTTGGTAGTAGAAGGCCCGCCAAACTGGACAAGTTTCCGCGAGTTCTGGAAATTGTTTTATGACCATGGCGCTGTGATTGTAGCTTCTTCTTATACAAAAGTCGGAGGCTTATATGATACAGGTTTCAGGCACGATTCCACGCGGCCTCTGGAAAGCCTAGCAGAATACTGCATGAACTGTTATACAAATCTTAATTTACCTCAAAGAATAGATTATCTTGAGAAATGTGTGACCGATTATAAGGCTGACGGCCTTCTTGTAAATTCCATAAAGAGCTGTAATTCGTTTTCAGCCGGCCAGCTTTTAATGATGCGCGCTATTGAAGAAAAACTGGAGATTCCTGTAGGCTTCATTGAGTCTGATCTTGTCGATCCGCGTTATTTTTCATATTCAAACATCAAGAACCGCCTTGATTCATATTTCCAAATGCTTGAACAAAGAATAGTTATTACAAAACAAACTGCTTCGGTATAATGAATAAATATTATCTGGGCGTAGACCTCGGTTCAACAACGTCAAAAGCCGTTATCATTAATGAAAATGACGAAATAATCGGCCGCGGCATTACTAACACACGGGCAAATTATAAAGTAGCCGCCGATATAGCCCGCCAGGAAGCTGTTTACAATGCCAGGTTTAATTTCCTCAAAAGGCTGCTGAAGGACGAAATGGCCGTTCACAGGGAATACGAAAGATATATAAATGATATTGAAAGCGTTTTCCAGTACCTGCAGTTCAAAAAAAGGCTTGATTTCCTTCTGGAGCAGATGCTTAATACAGTGTCACTCCAGTTTCCTGAAGGCCTTAAACAGCCTGTGCTTGCGCACATTAGAAAGATATTCTCAGATATGGAGCCGGCTATCAAGAGCGATTATATTGACGGCAGCCTTGGCTCAAAAAACCAGTTCTTCCGCGATATAGTAAACGAGAAATATAACGAAGAAGTTAAGCGGCTGGATATTGACATGTTTGAACCTATGATGCTGGCATTCGATAAAAGTATAACCCCGGTAGAAAACCAGCTGTTTGAATTTGATTTCAAGTCGCTTGTTTACGAAGCGATGGAAATACTCAGATCCAAATACGAGGATATAGCTGATTCAGGTTCTGAAAATGTAAGCGTCCATTTTGACGCCGAGCTTAACCTTCTTAAAGGAAATTATGTTAAAATCACAGATTCGCTTAAAGACCATATTGATAACGTAGCAGGCCACCATATACACATAGCAAATATGGTTGGAACAGGTTATGGGCGCGCGCTTCTTCCGTTTCCGGAAGACTGTATAAAATCCGAAATTCTCTGCCATGCTTTCGGGGCTCATGCTATATTCCCGAACACGCGTACTGTGCTTGATATAGGCGGGCAGGACACAAAAGCCATCCAGGTTGACAGCCGCGGGCTGGTAACCAGTTTTTATATGAATGACCGCTGCGCGGCCGGATGCGGAAGATACCTTGGTTATATTGCCGATGAGCTTAATATAACGCTCAACGAGCTTGGCCCTATAGCTCTTGAAGCCGAAAAAGAGGTGAATATCTGTTCGACATGCACGGTGTTTGCAGGCGCTGAATTAAGGGAGCTGCTTAATGTGGGCGAAAGCCGCCAGAATATTCTGGGCGGGCTGCATAAAGCGATTGTTATGCGCGCGATTTCGCTTATAGCGCGTTCTGGCGGAGTAAAAAATGAATTCACTTTTACCGGCGGAGTCGCGAGGAACAAAGCTATTTTAAAATATGTCAGCGAACTTGTTTCAAAAAATTACGGCGAAGATATAAAAATAAATATCCACACCGATTCGATTTTTATGGGAGCGCTTGGCGGCGCGCTGTTTGCACGGAGAAACATTGATATCAGTTTGCCCAAAAATAAATCAAAAGTTACGGCTCAAACGGTATAATTATGGATAACAAAGATATTTATACAATTGGTATAGACGTAGGCGGAAGTTATATAAAAGCGGCGCTTATAAGTTACAGCGAATCTCCGTCGATTCTTGCCAGCAAGACAGAAAAAGTAAGAAAACGCAACCCTCTGGTCCTGTCTGAAGAGATAATAAATTATCTGCTTGCAAAGATTGGCTTGAAGTATTCGGATATTGCTTATGTGGCTTCAACCGGCGAGGGAGAAATGGTAAAAAGAAAAACAGGGCATTTTTACAGCATGACGACTCACTCCCGCGGCGCTAAGTTTTTTTACAGCGGCTGCAAAACTGTTGTCGATATGGGCGCTCTTTACGTACGAGCTATAAAAGTGAGCGATGAAGGCAGGGTAATGGATTATAAAATGACCGGCCAGTGCGCATCCGGTTCAGGACAGTTTATCGAGAATATTTCACGTTATCTGGGCCTTTCAATAGAAGAAGTAGGTGAAATTTCGCTTACATCGCATATGCCTGAAACACCGTCTGGAATATGCGCCGTACTGGCGGAAACTGACGTAATTAACATGGTTTCAAGAGGCATTTCTACTCCGAATATCATCAAGGGGATACATTTATCGGTTGCAGGAAGAGTTGTAAAGCTAATGAGTTCTCTTAAAGCTGAATCTCCCGTTTTTCTAAGCGGGGGAATGGCTTTGAATTCAGGTATGGTTCAGGCTGTGCGTGAGCTTGCTGCAGAAAGTAATTACAGCTGGGAATTAGTTACTCATCCGATGGCGTCTTACGCTGGCGCCGTTGGCGCGGCTCTGTGGGGCGGCTACAGGTTCCTGAAGCTTAGAAACAAAGAAAGATTTTTCGCTCAAACTTGATACTCTATATTTAATGAGTATGAAAATATTTGAATCCAAGCATACTTTAGATCGGGTTCTGCCCAATATTGCCGCTATGCTCAGGCAGAATTCAGTCCAGTACGCGGATAAGACCGTTGTTCAGGAAAAGATTGATAACAATTATAGGTCCTTATCCTGGAAAGATTTCTATACTGATATTTGCAACATTGCCTCCAATCTCAGGAATTTCAGTTTTGAAAAAGGCGACAAACTTCTGATATTTTCAAAAAACAGAATAGAAATGCTTGAACTGGAACTTGCTTTAATGGCGTCAGGCGGAATTGCAGTTCCTATATTTTTCAATTACAACTCTGAAATTGCTGAATCGCTAATAAAACAGTCTGGCTCGGTATTTATAGCCGCCGGGGACGCGAAGCAATTAAGCAGATTAAATCCTGAACTCGAAATAAAACGCTTCTTTGTTTTTGATAATATATGCGATGATCGCTTTTCAAATCTTACCCAATTCAGCGAGCTTGTGAAAGAGCCTGACAATAAAACATCTGTGCTTTGTTTCAACGCGGATCCAAATGATATTTGCCTCAATATGTTTACAAGCGGGACAATGGGAAGCCAGAAATGCGTTCAGCTTACCCATGGAAATATTCTGTCACAGCAAGCGGCTATAAAAACTCTGCTTGGCGTGAATGAAAATGACCGGTTCCTTAGCTATCTTCGCTGGCATCACAGCTTTGGAGGCATATTTGAAATATTCACAGCTTTGTACAACGGAGCTTCATTAACGCTGGAGTCAGGCAACGGACTTAGTCCTTTCGAGATGATGGAAAACTGGAAGGAGATAAAACCGACGGTGTTTTTCAGCGTTCCGCTAATGTATCATTCACTCATTGATCTTATTACAGATAACAAACAGCTGGCAGAGGTATTCTTTCATAAAGAACTCAGGCTTGTATTTACTGCGGCGGCTCCGCTTCCCAAATATATTTCGGACGAATTTGAAACCCGCGGCATCCCCGTTCTGGAAGGATGGGGGCTTACCGAAACCACTCCGTGCTGTACGCTTACAGACAGAAATTACAAAAGGACAGCGGGTGTGGTTGGTTTCCCGATACCAGGTGTGACAATTGGGATTGCCGATGACGGCGAGATTTTAGTTAAAGGGCCAAATGTGATGGCGGGTTATTACGGAGATAACGGAGCAAACGGGCGGTGTTTTAATAATGAGGGCTGGTTTTGCACAGGGGACATTGGCGAAATGACCGAATATGGACTCCGCCTTATTACGCGCAAAGACAGGATATTCAAGCTTACTAACGCAGAGAAAGTTATACCAACCGAGCTGGAAAATATGATAACCGGAAAATGTCACTTTATCTCTCATGCGTTGGTAGAAGGCAGCGGAAAAGATTATGCAGTAGCGCTGTTGTTCCCGGATAAACTTGTTTTGCACGAGACGATCAACGGTAACGGATCGAGGGTGATGAACTGTGTTTGTCCGCAAAGTATGGGGGACTTATCAAATTGCCTGAAAAAATGTCTGAACGACATGAACTCAAGCCTTAAGCAAAAATTCGCGAAGATAAAAGTCGCTATGCTTGTTGACGACTCGCTGAAAGTTGAAAACCGTACGCTGACCCCCTCGATGAAACTTGCGCCTAACAGCGTTAAAGAAGTTTATAAAGCGCATATAAGCAGAATGTACAATGAAGGTAATGTACCTGAAGAATATCTGGATAAAGACGTCTATCTCATCTACGTTGAAGAATGATTTACGCCGAAATTTAATTTGACATGAATCAATGTATGAAATAAAAACATCAAAGGCGCTGAAGGAAGTAATGCAGGACTATTTTACGCGCCTTGGTTCGCATGAAAAGAAAATTGCATGGTGCACAAGCGTGGGCCCCGCCGAGCTCCTCCGCTCATTCGGGTTCGAAGTATATTTCCCGGAAAACCATGGCGCTTTGATGGGAGCTACAAGGACTGCGACTGATTACATTCCTGTAGCGACAAAGTATGGTTTCTCAAACCAGATATGCTCTTATACTACTGCGGATATAGGAGCATTTATTTCAAATGAAACGCCGCTCAAAAAACACTACAAACTCGAAGGAATTCCAAAACCGGACCTGCTTGTGTATAATACAAACCAGTGCAGGGAAGTGCAGGACTGGTTTACCTTTTATGCAAATCATTTTAAAGCCCCTATAGTTGGTATCCACCCTCCCCGTTATCTAGATGAAGTGACCAAAAACGATATATCGCAGGTTGTCGACGAGTTTAAAAGGATTATACCGGTTTGCGAGCAGGCGTCGGGGCGTAAGTTTGATCTGGATAGTTTTAAAGAGACAATTAAACTAAGTAAAAACGCGACAATTCTCTGGCAGAAAACGCTTAAAACCTCCTCATCGCCAACTCCCCCGATTAGTTTTTTTGATAGTTCAGTGCATATGGGGCCAATAGTTGTAATGCGCGGAACGCAGTTAGCTGTAGATTACTACCAGAAACTTCATGACGAGCTTAGCGCGAATAACGAGGCGGGAAATGGATTCATTCAGGATGTTAAGTGCAGGATTTTTTGGGACGGGATGCCGATCTGGGGAAAGCTCAGAATGCTATCCGACCTCTTTAAAAACTGCGGAGCCGCAGTTGTTGCTTCGACTTACTGCAACAGCTGGATTTTCGACGATCTTGATGAAAATGAACCCTTCGAATCCAGCGCTTTAGCTTATACCAAGATTTTTATAAACCGAAGCGAACTTGCTAAAATAAAAATGCTGAAAGAGTGGATCGACGAATACAAAGTAGACGGAGTAATATTCCATGACGCTAAAACCTGTTTTAATAATTCAAATACGCGGTTTGGAATGCCTCAAAGATTCAAAGAACAAACAGGTATCCCGGTCCTTATTGTCGAAGGCGATCTGTGCGACCTCCGTTTCTTCAGCGAGGGGCAATCTGTCAGCAAGATCGAGACTTT
Source organism: uncultured Ignavibacteria bacterium (assembly GCA_963816535.1). GTDB lineage: Bacteria > Bacteroidota > Ignavibacteria > Tepidaquicellales > OLB5 > CAWFKW01. Next base: position 1,364,204 of record CAWFKW010000003.1, read on the forward strand.
TATAGAGCAGCTTGAGAATCAAAAAATTTTAAACTGAATAATAAAACAATGGAGAATCCGGAAAATACAGTCGCAAATCCTCTGAGAATCGCAGTTGTGGGGCTTGGCCCGGTTGGAATAATACTTGCCGTTCATCTTAAGGAAGCCGGTTTCGATGTTGCAGTATGCGATATAGATAAAATCAAAATAAATCTTATCCGCACAGAAGGCGTAAAGCTGGAGGGGGCGATAAGCAAACAAATGTACTTCGAAAATATCTATACAGATGTGCTGGACCTGAAAAAATTTGATCCGGATCTGCTGATATTTGCGCTCAAAACATACCAGACCCCTGATACTTTGGTAGATGCCGTTAAGCTTAACAACGATAAACTTCTGGTCATGTGCGCCCAGAACGGAATCGACAGCGAACTCATGATTATTGATTCTTTTGGCGAATCAAAAACCATGCGCATGGTGATAAACTTCGCCGGGAACCTGAATGCGCCCAATATTGTAAAGGTGTCATTTTTCAATCCCCCGAATTTTCTTGCTTCCATGGACGATACTCAAATAGAGCTTGCCCAGATGCTTGCCGACAGGCTCACTGAAGTTTTTCTTGACACTAAGACCATACATTCATTCGAAATTCTTAAGAGGATTTGGGAAAAGACAATATTGAACGCAGCTCTTAGTCCATTGTGCGGTATAGGCAAACTGACCATGAAAGAAGCGATGGATATACCTGATACAGTTGAGCTTATAGAAGTTGTAATACAGGAAGCCGTTGAAGTCGCCGAAGCTGAGAAAATCAATTTCGAAGACGATTTTATACGCAAGTGCCTGCGTTATTTACGTAAAGCCGGGAATCACTATCCTTCGCTTGCGGTTGATTTGATTAATAACAGGCCGACTGAAATAGATTACATGAACGGAAAAATAGTTGAATACGGCCACAAACATTATATAAGAACGTCGCTAAACCTGGCTCTTACAAATATGGTGAAGGCAATGTCTCTTAAAACTTTGCAAACAAATCTCACATCGGTAATTACATTTGCCGCTACAAAGAATTCTGTAAAGAAAAGCCTGGTCAATTTCGATAAGGACCGCGCTACAGGGGCGGGCGATTGCTACCTTGGAATAGACCTTGGATCAGCATACATGAAATTTGCCGTAATCGACGAAGATGACAGCATTCTTTTTGATACTATGCTTAAAACGGCAAACCGCGACCGCATTGCGCTGAAACACGTGCTTGAAGCTATTAACGCAGAGTATAAAATAAAATATTCCTGCGCGACAGGTTACGGCCGCAAGCATTTTCCGGACGCTGAAATGATAAAGACTGAAATTAACTGCGCCGCGGCAGGCGTATCGGCATATTTTCCCGGGGAAAAGAATATTATAGATATCGGGGGCGAAGATATTAAGATAATCAAATGCGACAGTTTTAACAACGTCGACAGCTTTTATATGAACGATAAATGCGCCGCGGGAACGGGATCGTTTCTGACCGAAATCGCCGAAAGGGCTGATATTAAAGTGTCCGAAATGAGCAACCTCGCGTCTAAATCAAAATTTAACGTCGAGCTTAACAGTTTCTGCACGGTTTTTGCAAAGACGGAGATCATGGGCTGGCTGTACAATGGAGTGCCTGTAGATGATATCTCGCGCGGAGTTTACCTCTCGCTGGCAAATAAAATTGCCAGGTTAAGAATTGACCCTACTATACCTACATATATAATTGGCGGCGTAATAGCGCACCATCCGTATTTGAAAGCCCTGCTTTCCGAAAAACTGAAACATGAAGTGCATGTTGTGGAAAAGCCGCAATTTGCAGTTGCCTACGGCGCAGCGCTCACGTCAAAACAGCATTTTTTAAAATCGCTTTCAAAAGGAATTATTGAAGAAAACGCTCAAATAAACTTATGAAATCTTATCACAACAGAGAAAAAGGAATAGGGATTCTATTCGACGATATTTATATGGCCGGGGGAGCGCGAACTCCTTTTGGCAAATTTTGTGGAACTCTCGCAAGAGTATCCCCGACCGACCTCGGCATATATGCTTCAAAAGGCGCCTTTGAAAAGACCGGCATCAGCGCCGGAGATATTGACCAGGTTGTTATAGCGAACATCGGCCAGGCATGCCCTGATGCATATTTCCTCCCGAGGCATATCGCTCTTTTTTCAGGGGTTCCGTTAACGGTTCCTGCGCTGATGGTCCAGAGGATATGCGCTTCAGGCCTTGAAACAATAGTAACTGCAGGAGAACAGATATCTCTTGGAAAAGCTGACAGCGTTTTATGCTGCGGAACTGAAAACATGTCGCTTGCGCCTACTGTCAGTTTCGGAAACCGCATGGGTTACCCCCTCGGCAAAATTGATTTTAAAGATATGCTTTGGGTGGCGCTTGACAACACCGCGGCAGGTTACCCAATGGGCGAAACTGCCGAGAACCTTGCTAAACGATACAGTATCTTGCGCTCTGAAGTCGACGAGTTCGCGCAGCTTTCCAGCTCGCGCGCGGTGGCGGCAATAAATAATGGGGTATTCAAAAGTGAAATTACGCCTGTTAATTCTGCAGTTTTCGAAATCGATGGGCTGAAACCAAGAAAAGTAAACCTGCCCCGAGGCGTAAAAGATTTCGAAATTGACGAGAACGTCCGGCCTACAACTATCGAAGCATTATCAAAGTTGCCTTCAGCGTTTATAAAAGACGGTATCCAGACTGCCGGCAATTCAAGCGGCATTGTTGACGGCGCAGCCGCAGCTGTGATCGGGAACGGGTCATTTATAAAAAGCAAATCCCTTAAGCCAATGGCGCGGGTTATTGCCGCGGCTGCCTGCGGAGTCGACCCGAAACATATGGGTATCGGACCCGTACCGGCAATTAACATTATTCTCGAAATGACAGGATTGAAGCTTGACGATATTGACCTTATTGAAATAAATGAAGCTTTTGGCGCGCAGCTTATAGCCTGTGAAAGAGAGCTTGGATTGGACAGAAATAAGCTTAACGTTAACGGCGGCGCAATAGCGCTTGGCCACCCCCTTGGAGCGACGGGTGTCCGGCTGTCATTAACTATAACTAGAGAACTTATAGCAAGAAAAGCAAAATATGGTATTGCATCTGCTTGCGTTGGAGGCGGACAGGGAACGGCGATACTGTATGAAAATTGTATTTTATAATTTATACATCTAAGAAATCTGATTTTTTCTGAATTAACTTATTGATACCGGATATGAATAACGGCAAAATGCATTCCTGGAAAATGACCGAGCGCGGCAAAGAATTTACACTTGTCGAAACCGAAATCCCTGAACCGGGCGAGGGAGAAGTAGTGGTTAAAGTAGCGGGCTGCGGCGTGTGTCATACAGACCTGAGTTTCTGGCATGCAGGAGTTAAAACCAAACATGAACTTCCGCTTACGCTTGGACATGAAATAAGCGGAACTGTTATAAAAGGCCCTGAAGAATGGATGGGTAAAAAAGTAATTATTCCGGCTGTATTGCCTTGCGGTGAGTGTGAGCTTTGTAAAAGCGGCGTAAGTAATATCTGTCAGAATCAAAAAATGCCGGGAAATGATTTTGACGGGGGTTTTGCTTCACATGTGAAAGCGCCATACCGGTTTTTATGCCCTGTGCCCGATAAAGCCCTGAAAAATCACACCCTTGAACAGCTATCGGTAATAGCCGATGCAATATCTACACCGTACCAGGTCATAAAAAAATCAGGACTTAAAAATGGCGACCTCGCAATAGTAATTGGCGTTGGCGGGGTTGGTATTTACGGAGCGCAGATCGCCAAAATATTGGGGGCAAAAGTTCTGGCAATAGATATCAGCGAAGCGAAACTTGCCATTGCAAAAGCTAACGGAGCAGATGTAACAATAAATTCAACCGGGCTTGATATAAAAGCGGTTAAAGACCTGGTAAGATCGACCGTAAAAGAAATAGGCGCTCCCAGATATGCATGGAAAATATTTGAGTTTTCCGGAACCAAAGCGGGACAGGAACTGGCTTTTAATTTAATAACATTTGCCTCAACGTTCTCTGTTGTAGGATTTACGATGGATAAGCTCGAACTCAGGCTCAGCAACTTAATGGCATTTGACGCTAAAGCTATTGGCACATGGGGATGTATGCCGGAACTCTATCCCGAAGTTGTGGAACTCATTTCAAACGGAAAGTTAAATGTTAAAGAATTTACAGAACTATTTCCTCTTTCGAAAATAAACGAGGTTTTTAAAAATACGCTGGAACATAAATATGTAAAACGGTCAATTATGGTTCCTGAAAATTAAAAATATATTTTTAAACTAATAACTGGATATTATAATGGAATTAAAAAATCACAATCTTGTAAGCTATGACTATAAAGAAATAATTGTTGACAAGAAACCATGTCTTGATAAAGACGGTAAACCGGTAGAAGGTTTATATAATAAATGGATCTACCTGAATAATCCTAAACAATACAACTCATATACAACTGGCGCTGTAAAAGAGGTGATACTCGCATTCAGGGAAGCATCAAACGACAGGGATGTTGTCGCAGTTGTGTTTACAGGCGTGGGCGATAAAGCATTCTGCACAGGAGGAAATACAAAAGAATATGCCGAATATTATGCAGGTAATCCCCCGGAATATATGCAATATATGCGTTTGTTCAATGATATGGTTTCAAATATCCTGATGTGCGATAAGCCGGTGATTTGCAGAGTAAACGGAATGAGAATAGGCGGCGGGCAGGAAATAGGCATGGCATGCGATTATTCAATAGCTCAGGATATGGCCAAGTTCGGACAGGCTGGTCCAAAGCATGGCAGCGTTCCCGACGGCGGCTCGACGGACTTCCTGCATTTGTTTGCGGGCGTCGAAAGAGCAATGTATTCATGCACAGCCTGCGACCCGTGGAGCGCGCACGAAGCGCTTATGTACGGGCTTCTGACAAAGATCGTTCCGTCAAATAAGTATAACGGGAAATTCATTCCAAATCCATTGGTTTACGCAGATAGATGGGTTGACAATTCAGGCAATATCATTTACGGCAGTGTGAAAAAAGGGGACGATCTTGTAAAAGCCAAGGAACTGCTGAAATCATGCGAATCAAGCCTTGAGCTTCTTGACGAGGCTGTGAATGAATTATGTACGCGATTATTGTATACGTTTCCGAACTGCCTTACAAAAACTATCCAGTCAATACGTAAAAAGAAGCTTGAGCACTGGGATATGAATAAAGAAAACAGCAGGGAATGGCTGGGATTAAATATGATGACGGAAGCAAAAGCCGGGTTCAGGGCATTTAATGACGGGCCTAAGGATGAGAGGGAAGTTGATTTTATCATGCTTAGGAAATTCCTGGCTGAAGGCAGGCAGTGGGACGATGCAATGATAAAAGAAATATCGCCGCAATACAAAAATAAATAAAGCCGCATACTTTTAAATATGGACAAGATAAAAATTGATTATCTCTATGACGGTTCAGTAGCAAAAGTCACTCTGAACGCTCCTAAAGGCAATGTGATGGACATGATAATGATGCAGGATCTTCAGAGCTTGTTTGACCGGTTCAAATCGCTAAATGACCTTAAGCTGATAACATTCGAAGGGGAAGGCGGTCATTTTTCATTCGGAGCCAGCGTGGAGGAGCACAAAAAAGAACAGGCCGGAGAAATGCTCCGGAATTTTCACTCTCTATTTTATTCTCTTATTGACCTAAGTATTCCAACGGCGGCAAAGGTTTGGGGCCAGTGTCTGGGCGGGGCAATGGAGCTGAGCCTCATGTGTAATTTTATTTTTGCAGACCATACCGCAAAATTTGGGCAGCCTGAAATTATACTGGGTGTTTTTCCGCCGCCGGCGTCGCTTTTGCTGCCTTTAAAGATCGGAAGCGCTAAAGCCGATGAATTGCTTATTACAGGCAAAACAGTTTCTTCGCTGGATGGAAAAACTTTAGGGTTTGTAAATGAAGTCTATGAAAACCGGGAAATGTTGAACGAAGGGGCAGATCTATTTATTAAAGAACACATTTTGCCAAAAAGCGCCTCTTCGCTGCGTTTTGCCGTGAAAGCGGCAAGGCGGGTTTTTGATAAGGTATTACAGGATGAATTAAAGAAACTTGAAAACATGTACGTGAACGAAATGATGGAAACAGAAGATTCCAATGAAGGTATAATGTCATTTTTAGAAAAAAGAAAACCCAATTGGCAAAACAAATAAGCTAAAATGAAGATAATAAAAACAGTCGGAGTGGCCGGAGCCGGAACCATGGGGTCGGCGCTTGCGCAAAAATTTGCAATGGAAGGGTTTAATGTAATCCTTTTAGATACTCAACAGGATTTCGTTGATAAAGGCATTCAGCGGATAAAAGACACGTTAAACGAAGGCGTAGAAAAAAAAATATTTACACCTGAAAAGGCTGAAAAAATTCTCTCAGCCATTCATGGAACGGCTGATATTAATGAACTGGCAAAAGCAGAACTTGTTATTGAAGCTGTTTTTGAGAATTTTGAAGCTAAAGCGGAACTTTTCAAAAAACTTGATCCTGTTCTTTCAAAAGACGCGATAATTGCGACAAACACTTCATCGTTTTCGGTTACGGAACTTGCAAAAAATATTTCACATCCTGAAAGATTTATAGGCGTTCATTATTTTTACCATGCCGCCAAGAACAGGCTTGTTGAAATTATTCCCGGTGAAAAAACTTCAGCTGAAACGTTTAAATCAATGGAAGTTTTTTCGGTTCAGTCTGGCAAAGACGCTATAACATGCAAAGACGCTTACGGATTTGTTGTAAACAGGTTTTTTGTCCCATGGTTAAACGAAGCCGTGCGCCTTTTTGAAGAAGGCATTGCAAACCCCGGTGAAATAGACGCGGTGTGCATGAAAACTTTATCAATCGGCATGGGGCCGTTTGCTCTTATGAATGCAACCGGCGTGCCTGTTGCATATCATGCGGAAAAAACGCTTGAACATTACGGCAGGCTTTATAAAGTTTCGAATTCCCTGAAGGTTCAGGCTGAAAAAAAGGAAGACTGGAAGATTGACCCTGCAGACGATTCAGCAATAAGCTCTGATGTAAAAAAAGTTATTAATGACAGATTGATGGGGACGATTTTTTTTGTATGTTCGCAGTTGCTTGATGAAAAAGTCTGCACACCAGTTGAAATCAACCGCGGCGCAAGGATAGGCCTTGCATGGAGAAAAGGGCCAGTCGACCTGATGAAAAAAGCGGGCGAAGAAGAGGTGAGAAGGCTTATGAAAGAAATAAGCGAAAGGTATAAAGAGAAAACGCCTTCATCGATTGGCAAAATTTTCTGGAACATTGAATTAGTGACTCTTTCCAAAAAAGGTGAAAATGCAGTAATCACTGTTAACAAGCCGGAAGATATGAACGCTTTAAATGAAGCGGTGGTTAACCAGATTGAAGAGAAGTTCAGAGACGCCGATTCCGATCCCGTAATTAAAACCATATTCATTACCGGATCGGGAAAGGCTTTTGTTGCGGGAGCTGATATTAAATTTTTCATTAATAACATTAAATCGGGTTCAATTGATAGGATAGTTGAATTTACTCAATACTGCCAGGGCGTTTATAACGCGATCGATAACAGCAATAAGAAAGTAGCGGCAGTTTTAAACGGGTTAACGCTTGGCGGGGGATTAGAACTTGCCCTTTGCGCTGACGTTATTTTAGCTCTGCCTAACGCCGTTTTAGCTTACCCTGAAACGGGAATCGGAATTTATCCCGGCCTTGGCGGAACACAGCGTACACAAAAGAAAATCGGGAAAGCCTTAACTAAATATCTTGTATTTACAGGGGACATGTTAAACGCATACGACGCTCAGAAAATCGGCCTGGTGGATAAAATAATCACCATTAACGAAATGTTCGCGTTATTTGATGGAAATGAAAAGATTGAAGAAATAGCTGAAAAACCTCTCCCGGATGAAAAGTATTTGAGTATTCAGGATTTTTTCTCTCATTATGTATTCGGAGAGTCAGATTATGAAGCTGAGAATGATTCAATTGCAAAGCTTTATGAAAAAATGCTCAACAGGATAAAATACAAAGCCCCGCTTGCCGTTAAAACCGCTGAAAAACTCATTGATGAAGGCAAAGGGCCGGCATCGGAGCTTGAAAATTTGTCTTACATATTTTCTACTGAAGATGCTTTGCTTGGCTTAAGTTCGGTTGGTAAAAAAGTCGAATATAAAGGCAGATAAAATAATATATTTCATTAAAAGTATAGAAAAATAATTATTATAAAATATGATCATTCTCCGAGTTACTCTTTCTAAATCTCTTTTGACATGGAAAGTAACCGATAGGGTTAATTTAGAAATGAATTAGCCTGCCTGTCCCGTTTTTAAAGGGGCCATTTTGCAAAGGAGATACTCGCGGGATTATTTAAAGCCCTGTGTTTCTTTGCAAATACAGGGCTTCGTAATTATGCAGAATGAAAATATTAACGCTTAACCGATTTGAAAAGCATCTAAATAGAAAAAAATGGAAAACCTGATAGCCTTGTTCTTATCATTTCTTAAAGTTGGTTCGCTTTCATTTGGCGGCGCTTATTCCCTTTTGCCTGTCATTGAAAATGAAACGGTTGTTCATCATGCATGGCTTACAAATGACGAGTTTTTAAAAGTTTTAAGCATGGTTGAAATTATTCCGGGCGCTATTTCAATAAAGTTCGCAACTTATACGGGTTACAAAGTAGCGGGAGTTCCGGGAGTTATTGCGGCGAATCTGGGTAATTTGTTCACACCCGTAGTTTTGATATCAATTGCCGCTTATTTCTATTCATATATCGAAAAACACGCATATATCAAAAACGCTCTTAACGGAGTGAAGTTTGCAATATTGGGAATGATTCTTGCTTTTGTCTATCAGTACATGATTAAAAGCTACAGCGACTGGCTTGGGATTTTGTTTCTTGCAGCCGGTTTTGCGCTGACAATTTTCTTCGGGTTGAATCCCGTATATATTGTGGCTATATCCGGAATTGCCGCGGCGGTAATTTATAAGTTAAAAATTCCATGACAGGTTTAACGGATAATTACGGCAGAGTGCACAACTATCTGCGGATCTCGCTTACCGACAGGTGTAATTTGAATTGCATGTACTGCAATCCTTTGACGCTGAAAAGCAATTATTTTGATAAAGAAGAAATCCTGACTTTCCATGAAATAAAAAGGTTAATTAATATTTTTGCGGAGCGCTTCTGCGTAAAAAAAATCCGTTTTACCGGTGGTGAACCACTTGCGAGAAAAGGTTTTGCGCAGTTTAGTTCCGGGCTAAAATATATAAAAAACAAATATGGTTTTAAAACTGCCATTACAACAAATGGAGTGTTATTAGCGGATAAAATAGATGAAATATTTGAATGCGGGATTGACCATTTTAATATTAGCTTAGACAGTTTAAATCCGGACGTGTTTAAAAAAATCACCGGAAAAAGCAGTTTGCATAAAGTTATGTTTGCAATTTTCAAAGCAAAAGAAATTTCATCCGGCGCCCTGAAGATAAATTGCGTAATGATCAGAGGCGTTAATGATGATGAAATTATTCAGTTTGCGGATTTTGCGGCTATAAATGATTTCAATGTCCGTTTTATTGAATACATGCCGTTTACAAACAACGGATGGAATGAAAGTTCTTTTATCAGTTCGGCTCAAATTAAAAAAATTATAGAGACTAAATACAGGCTTGTGGAAATCCCCGGAAGAGTATCAGTTTCGAAAGACTACCGTATTGCGGGAAATAAAGGGATAATCAGCTTTGTTTCGTCAATTTCCAATCATTTTTGCAATAATTGCAGCAGGTTAAGAATTACGGCAAAGGGCGGTTTAAGGCTTTGTCTTTTCTCAGAGGAAAGGCAGGAACTTGATTTGAGGGCCTTATTAAGAGAAACGTCAGTAAGCGATTTTGAAATATCCGGGATAATAAAAAGATTTGTAAAAACGAAATCAGAAAAACATCCTGCGCCAAGCGAGCTTGTTAAACTGGATTATAATTATATGTTAAAGAACGGAGGCTGAAGTTTGAATAAATTATCTCATGTAGATTCAGGCGGCAAAATCAACATGGTGGATGTTTCAGGTAAGGAAATAACAGGACGAACGGCAACGGCGTCAGCGACCGTCAGGCTTGGCAAAATGATATTCCGCGCGGTCAAACAAAATACGGTTTCAAAGGGAGACGTGCTTGCATCGGCAAAAATTGCCGGAATTTATGCCGCAAAGAAAACATCAGAACTCATACCGCTATGCCATAATATTTCTTTATCAAAGATAGATATTGAATTTAAATTTAACAGCGCATCTGGCAGCGTTGAAATTTTAAGCGCCGTTAAATCAGCCGCTCAAACAGGAGTTGAAATGGAGGCGCTTACTTCTGTATCAATTGCCGCCCTGACCGTTTATGATATGTGCAAAGCCATGAGTAAGAGTATTGAGATAACTGATATACATCTCATTAGCAAATCAGGAGGCAAAAGCGGAGATTACGTTTCCAAAAGGAGCGGAAATGGAAGGTAAAATTCATGCATTATCAATCAGTAAAAGGAAAGGGATTCCAAAATCAAATATCGAAGCTGTAAACTTGATAGAAGATTTCGGAATGGAAAATGACGCTCATGCAGGTAAATGGCACAGGCAGATAAGCCTGCTTGCGGTTGAAAGCATAAATAAGATGCGCATCAAACTGCCAAAATTACGCGCAGGAGCTTTTGCGGAGAATATTACCACGGAGGGAATAGAACTAGGGAAATTAATAATAGGCAATAAAATCAAGATCGGCGATAATGCCGAGCTGGAAATTACCCAGTTGGGCAAGGTGTGCCATGATAAATGCGCTATTTATATTCAGGTGGGTAATTGCGTCATGCCAACAGAAGGGATTTTTGCAAGGGTAATTAAAGGAGGAAGAGTAAACAAAGGCGATAAAGTAGCTGTAATTGAAAAAGACAATGTTTTAATAAGCTGATATGATTAGTTACAATGATGCTTACAATATTATAAAAAATGAACTGAACTCGCTCAGTATTGGATATGAATATGTTAGTTTGCTGCTTTCAGCAGGAAGAGCGCTGGCTGAAGATATTTATTCGGATATTGATTTGCCCTCATTTGATAATTCATCTATGGATGGAATTTGCGTTGATTTTTCAGAAGGAATAAAAAACTGGAATATTAAGGGGGAAATTTCAGCGGGAAATTATTATGAAACGGTTATCAGGGGCAATGAAGGGGTAATAATTATGACCGGCGGTAAAATCCCCGCCGGCGGTAGCGCTGTAATTCCGGTTGAAGATATTAATATCGTCAGCGATAAAGCAACTCTGAAAACAAATGCCGCAGTGAAAACCGGGCAAAATATAAGGAGAGCGGCGCAGGACATGAAAAAAGGAGAATTAATTGCCTCATTAGGATCAACTATAAAACCTGTTTGTATTTCACTTCTTTCAGCATGCGGAGTTGAAAAAGTTAAAGTTCAAAGAAAGCTGAATTTTGGCGTTTTTGTGACCGGGGATGAACTGGTTGATATTTCAGAGAACCCGGTTAACGATAAAATAAGGGCAAGCAATCTGTATACTTTAATTTCTCTGGTTGAAAGCCTTGGCATGAATTGTTCAAATTATGGAATTGTTAAAGATGATAAGGAAGAGGCAAAGTTGAAAATCAGCGCTGCAATCTCAGACGGCGCCGACATAATTCTGACATCAGGCGGCGTATCTGTTGGGAAATATGATATTATCAATGATGCGCTAATAGATTTAGGCGCTGAAATTTTGTTCTGGAAAGTCTGTATTAAACCCGGAAAGCCTCTGCTTTTTGCAGCAATTAAACACGGAAACAGAAAAATACTGTTTTTCGGATTGCCGGGAAATCCGGTATCCGCAATTGTCAATTTCATAATTTTTATCAAAAGAGCGATACTTGAAACATATTACAAATGTTTTTATCTGAACCAAAAGGCGGTTTTATTGAACGATATTATGAAATCTGATAACAAAAGGCATTTTGTAAGAGGATTGGTAAAATATAATCAGGCCAATGAATTATATGAAATATTAACAGACGAAAACCAGTCTTCTTCAAATATGGCGGGTTTAAGCAAAGCCAATGCGCTTGCTGTAATAGAAGAGAACTGCTTTGACCCCAGGCGCGGAGATATAGTAGAATGTATAATGATATAACGGGCATTATCCTATGCGGCGGAAAAAGCCGCAGGATGGGGTCTAACAAAGCTCTTCTGAAATTCGGGGATAAACCTGTTATCGAAATTCTTACAGGATTGCTTGCTAATATTTTCAGTAAAGTTATTCTTGTGACAAACGAGCCCGATCTTTATGGTTTTTTAAAAATCGATATGTATGAAGATATTTATAAGAACATGGGGCCGCTTGGCGGCATTCATTCCGGACTGAAAAATTCGCAAGCGGAAAGAAATTTTATTATATCATGCGATATTCCTTTAATAACAAAAACCACAATCGGGTTTATTGTTGATTATCCTTCGGATAAGAAAATTAAAGTTCCTTTTGCCGACGGATATATTCAGCAGCTTTGCGGAGTGTATTCCAAAAGCTTGCTTGACGTGATTGAAAGCCGGTTAAATGACTGCGGGCAGCAGAGTTTATCTTCAAAATGCAAAGTTTTGAAATTAGTTGAAGAGACAGGGAGCGAGATAATTAATATTGAAAATGAAATGCCGGGATATGAAGCCAGTACTTTTTTGAATATGAATGATATGGCGCAATACCTGGCAGCGGAGAATTTATTTAAAACCAGGTCAGTTGCAGGAGAATGAAAACTGAATTTATTTATTCCCCAAAAATCCCTATGTTTGTAAATGGTGCCCAGAGCATATAGTTACATGTAGGGCGCTCGTTCTTTGGAACGTATAAACATATATTTTTAACAAACTTCGGTGTGTGGCTCAGCCCGGTAGAGCACCTGGTTCGGGATGTTGTGGAAACCTTAAAAACAGCTCAAAAATACAAAAAATCTTACAAAATCTCTTCCCAAATTGTCCATTTTTAGCCCGTTTTTCGCTGGTGTTGCTGACACTTTTTGCTGACGAGAAATATCACTTAAATCCTCATAAAAATCCAAATTTTTTCTCTTAACAGATCATTCATTTTTGTTCATTAGGTTATGAAACGGTGCACTGATCTGAATAGAATTCGTAAAACTATTTTTGAAAATGTAACCGTCTGTTTCAATTCTCGTTATTTACTTTTCCTAAAGATTACGCTTAGCATTGTTAGATGCTCTCTTTGAAAGGTTATTTTAGCATCATTATTGCATAAGCTGAATGATAATGCATAATCATCCTTTTCATCTTCTATTGCTGTTTTACAGAGTTTTTCAAGAATCTCTAAAATTTCATTATTATCTGTCTTTTTACCATACAAATATTTTGCTGCACATTCAGGACATAGTGCTAACGCGTTGTCTACAATTTCTTTATTGTGCTCGATCAACTCTACTGCTTCAAAATAGGATTCATCTTTTGTGTTCAGAAATGATGAAGACTTTGCACAGATCTGACAAACTACCCTATCATCTACAGAATACCAATTTCTGAGGTTTGTTCTCGTTGTTGTTTTGTCCATAGATATTCTAAATAATCTCCCTCTTCTTTCAACGGTTTTTTCTGGAGCCATTTTGTAATTCTCCATAGCTTTTTTCAATCTGCGTTCTATATCTGGAATAGACTTTTGTACAATCGGGTATTGTTTTCTCCTATAATCGCTGAGGTAATCTTGTAGAACAGTGATTTCAAGGTCACTTAAAGTCTTCACAAATTGAAATCGTTTTTTCTCATCATCTGTCAGGTGTTTTTCTATGTTTTCAAGGCTGTCATCTTTTATACGTAGTTTCTTAGCTACATCTTTTTGAATTGGTTCATCAACCTTAAATGAACTATGTAAACGACCAATTGTTAGTGCTGATGGTTTTCGAAAATTCCCTTCCTTATCTGGCATCCAAGCGAATTCTAAAACCTGTTGATTGAAATAATGAGTCTTTACTTCGGTTTTTTCTCTTGGAAAATTAATGTTATTACTTAACTCAATGGCTCCACAAATATTGTAGTAATTTTTAACTAATAAATTCCAAATTATGATCGATTTTGGGAAACTTATGTTGCTTATTGCGAACTCCAACCCTTCAACGGAAAATCTGAAATCATAGCTTTTAAAACCTCTTAAATATTTGTAATACTTATTATTTACATTAACATCTTGGTAGTAAACATACCCATATGGGTCACTAGTCTTTCTATTAATTTTTATTTCCTTTTTGAAGTCTAACAGATTTAGTAAGACATCAAAATTCTTTATTCTGTTGAAATAAATATAATCAAGATAGTAAAAGTCGCCATTTCCCTCAAAATAAATTCCAATATCTGGATTTTTTGAATATTCTTCTGTAATATAAAGATCACTAGGTTTGAAATAGGATTTAATCGTATTAGAAAAGTTATTCCCGCTTAAAAATTTCAGTGATTTCAATTTAGCAACTATTTCATCTCTTTTGTAAGTCGAGCAATTTTGTATTTTATCGCAGACTATTTGTATATCAATGATATTTTCTTCAAGGGATATCATGTGTTCTACAGTATATTTAGAAGTGAAAACTTGAATTATTTCATCACCGATTTCAGGATTTTTCAATCCCAAATCCTTCAAAAATTTGTGGGAAATTTCATTGGATATGAGACTCCGCTTAACAATTTTCAATGTATCATTAATATCATTAGATAAGAATACTTGTGGTTTACCCTTTTCGTCAAACGGTTTTGTTTGAAGATTATTCTCAAGTCTAATAAAAGGTAAATTTCTGTATTCTCCCACCTGATATGAACTTTTTTGCCACAAAGATTGCTTATCGCTCAGAAATGCATAAAACTTGGTCAACCATTCATCTGTTCGTTCTTCAAAAAATTGAATTTTGTCTTTCAAGTTTGAGCCGAAGTCTCTTGGAGATTTATAATCAATTCCAATATCGTTGATTAAATATTTGCCTAATGTTGAGTTATCTGTGATGTTATTTGATATCCAAAAATAATTTTCACCAAATAAGGAATGAAGTATATCATTATCAAATAGTTCAATGAAATCCTTACCCCTACCCATTAGTGCCTCATCAGCAGAGATGAAATCTCCATCATTAGAAAGGAGCAACTTGTCAGAACTTCTGAATTTCTCCAATACTTTATCGTAAACGCTCTTAAATAAGTTACCGTTGGAAAATTCTTCTTTTTCTAAAGGGAATACTTTATAAGCTTCTATTGTCAAAAGATTAATTCTCTTAAAAAGATTAATACTCTCTGAAGTCAGATCAGCTATTTCTCTTATAAGAATGATATTCCAAAGATCATCTCTTTTGATTTTTTCCCGGTTATTAGTCAACAGAAATGGGGCCTGGACAATAAACCTAAGACCCGTATACTCCTGGGTAGGGAAAAAACAGTAAGCTGGATACTTCGTAGCGCTGCTAATTTGATTGTCAACAATTTTAAAGGCAGTGTTTATCTTTTGTCCCAGTTGTTTTACTTTTTCTTCATCATCGCCCTCTCCATTTAATATTCTTTCCAAAACCAAATACTTATCTTCTGTCTTAACATCGTTGATTTCAGATACTAGACTTATTATCTTATAGCTATCGTTTTGTACTGTATCATTTCTATAAACCCCTGAGTCTGATGTTGTTTTGTCAATCCATTCAATTGAACTAAGATGACTAAGGAATAATAACGGATTATTCAAACTAATAATAAGATCATGGATTTCCTTGCATGCTTCATCCGATGTCTTATCAGTCTTGTTAAAAGGAAAGAAGAATAATGTTTCATCGTTAATAGCATTATCATTATCTTCATTTAACATAATAGGCACGAAGAAGTCTTCAATTTTAAAGTAATAAGGCGGGTCAAAGATATGGGGAGTATCTGTATATTGATAAACAGCTTTGAATCCAATGCCAAATTTTCCTATTTTTGCTTCAACTCCTTCTTCTAACTTAGTTGATTTCCCGACTGCAGTTATTGAGTTAATATCACCTAGTTTGTTATGTTCATAGTCATCCTTTTCAGAATCAACATCAGTTATTGAAAAATGCCTTTCGCCATCATGAGAGAAGTAAAAACCATCTTCTTGAAGAATCATTCTTACATTAGAAGCTTCGGCGTCATCAGCATTTTGAATTAATTCATAAACAAAATGTGCCTTCTCAGAGTATTTATCTGAAATGACTTTTTTAATGGCGCTTGCGGCAAAGCTATTTAACGAATTGGCTATTGGCTCTCTATCGTTTTTAAGCTTTTCAAACAAGCTTTTGTCTTTGTCTGATAGCCTTTTATTTGCTACAATTTCCTTGCGTTTTAATTTACCTGTTTCAAATTTGTCTTCTATAATGCCTATTTTTTCCAATTTTATATGGTTCCTTTCTATCAATACTTTTGTTATCCCAGATTCTTTCTTTTCCAGATCATCTGCTTTCTATATCTTCATCAACTTTAGAATAGAAGTTCACAAATTGATATCATAAAACTTTCAGGTAGCTAATTATTTCTTTGGGATTGCAATAAATTTCGGAACAATCTTGAAAATTTATTTACTCATGTCGGGTCAAATTAAATAATCTCAATGGTGCCGAAAGCTATTCTTTCACAAACTATATCAGCTTCTTCTTTATCTTTAATTTCTTTCTTTTTTGAATTATACTCTAATTCGATTCGATTTTTCTCGGATTCTTTCATTCTTTTGATTCTGTCATCAGTTGCTGTCCTTAATTCCTTGTTTACTCTCGTGATCCTGTTTTCATGATACTTTGATAATGAAATCAATTTTTGCTCTGCTATCAATTTGTTTTTTGTCCGGATAAGTTCAATCTCCTGTTTTCTTTTCTCATACATTACTTCATCAATAATTACTAATCCATTAATTAATGAATTATCTAATATGGGAATATTGGAGGTTGTGCAAGAAGGATCAATAAATATACTGGAAATTTGGGCCGAAAGTTTTTCTGCTAAGCAATTATTATTCAAATCAATTACAATAGGAATAATTTTACAATCAGACCTTAATGAAATAATTTCCCACAAAAAATACGAGAATAAATATCTGCCCTTTGGATATTTGTCTGAAACTATTTTGATTTGAGTATATAGATTCTTGTTTACCTTAAAATATCGCGCAGCAATTTTAGATAAGGGGTGGATGGGCGTAATAAATGGAATCATTTTATTCTCCGCTGCATATTCCTGATTAAATGTAAGCTCCAAAGTTAATTCGTTTGATTCTAACCATTTTACAAACTCTGAGAGTTGGGAGTTGACTTTCAAAGGCTTTGTTAATTCTCTCAGTATCTCTTTATCAGATTTATTAGCCCTCAGAACATATCTATTTTCATCTCTGGGTATATTTACTAATTTAGAAGAACTACTTGCAAAATTCAAAAAGGTTGAAATTAGATTTATCAAATCAAACGAAGAAATGTATTTATTCTTGTCCTTTATTTCATTTATTTCTTCATCTAATATTTTGTCTATACCTATTAATTTGATACTTTCCTCTTCTATTCTGCGCTGCTCTGCTAGTTTTAATAAAATGTTATCTGTCAGTATTTGTGCCTTCTGTTCAAGCTGATCCGTAGATAAATTGATGTCTAAAACAGCTTTGTTTATTTGGTCCGTAATATCTCCAAGTATTTCTTCAAGGTCACCAATTGTATTCTTGAAAATACCCAGTCTTTCATAGCACCGGTAGAATATTCTTTCTTCAATAGTACCGGGAGTGATAAAGTTGAATATTTGTATTTTTTCACTCTTCTGTCCTAATCTATCTATCCTACCAATTCTTTGTTCAATTTTCATAGGATTCCACGGGATGTCAAAATTTACAAGTCTGGTACAGAACTCGAAATCAAGCCCTTCACTTCCTACCTCAGATGATAGCAATATATCAATTGCCCTTTCATCTTCTGAATCCAGCCTAAATCGGTCTCTTAAATCCTCTCGCTCATACTCTTCTACTTCACCTGTAATAAGTGCTACTCTGAATCCTTGCTTTACCATTTTTCTGAATAGGTATTTTAAGGTATTTATGTAATAGGAGAATACTAGAATTTTCTTTCCTTTAATATTTGAAATAGTATCATTTAAAATCTCTAATAAATTATCATATTTGGGATCATTATCTGACAAATTAGCAGCTAACACTTTTAATCCATTAGCCAGTTCTATGATATCCTTTTCAATGCTGTACTGCGTTTCAATATCTAAGTCATCAGTAAAAGAAGATGTGCTAAACTTTCCTGTAGAAATGAAAGTATCTATTAAAGGGACTAAGGCGTGTAAACAGCTTGCTGCTTGTCTTTCAATTGTTGTTAAAACGAAACCAATTATACTGGGGTCCTGATGTAGCTTTATTAACTCCCGTTTAAACTCAATAATCTTGTTATAAACCATCTGTTCTTCTGCTGTATAAGGAACAGAAACAGTTTTAGGTACTCTCATTGTAAAGAATCCAATGTCTCGCCTTCTAGTCCGATTCATAATCATTGATAGAGAGTTAAGCTCTTCCAGATCCCTAATGCAATCTATCCTGTTTTCATCTGACATCTGCTTGTTTGATGAAAAATATGAAAGCCAATTTGTAAATCTGGGGTCTTGCAATAATATATCTTTCCCCCAAGATGTTGAAGATGCTTCTTTTAAAGCTTTTGAAACACTTTCCATCCAATTTGTTTCGACTTTAGCTCTGGTCAAACCAACAGCTTGATTGATGAAGCGATTTGGTTCTATCATTAGATTAAATGTCTCCTCATCAAGAAAATAGTCTGGCCGCAGTAAGTTTAGAAGAGTAAATAGATTTTGAGCACCCAATTGTATTGGAGTTGCGGTTAAAAATAAAACTGCTTCTGAAACTTGACACAAGAATCGAGCTATTTCATGTGTATTTGTATCGGGATTTCTTAGATGGTGAGCTTCGTCAATAATTGTTAAATCGAATTTTGGCGGTGGATTAAGAGTTAATAAACCAGGTCTCTTCTTTTTATTAGTATTGCCAAAAATTGTTTCATCTCTTCTAAGCAATTCCAAGTGAACTATCGATTTGTTATATTGCTGTGGCCAAACACCATCAAGATCTGTTTCTCTAATACAATATTTAAGAGTTTCAGAAGTCAAAGGCCTGAAATCTTCATCAAACCTTTTCATCTCATACTTCCATTTGTTTACAAGTGATTTTGGGCAAACGATCAGTATGTTTTTCAACTCTTGTCTCGATTGCAGTTCACGCATTATCAAACCAGCCTCAATAGTTTTACCGACACCTACATCATCTGCAATCAATAATCTTGGTTGTTCTGATTTCAAAAACCTTAACAAAGGTTTAAACTGGAATGGAATGAACTTAATTCTTGCTGCGGAAAAAGAATAGATTGAATCCGTTAATGGATTTTGGAGATTTATAGAAGTAAGTCTAGCCAGAAACTCACTTGGTTCTATGATATTACTTACGACATCATCTTCTTTGAAAATGTCAATTTGTTCTTCAAAATAGATCTTAATTTCGGTACCTGAGTGAAAGACCTTATATCTACAAATTTCTTTTACTGGTGATAGCAATTCAATGACCGAACCAACTTTCGAGGGTTCAGCAATTAAATAGACGATATCCCCAACATTAAATCTATTAGTTGCCAATTTCCATTAATCGTAATATATGGTTATGGTGAATTTGCTTTCGTAAAATATATTTTTTTTGATAAATATGTAATGTACAATTTACTATAAAACAGCTGTTTTGATTCAAGATCCCAGGATATTTCGCTTCTTCTAAGAAATAAACCTTTCGATTAAGAAGAATATCTGAAGGATTATATAGAAATCAAAGAACTGAAATAAATTAATATAACTAGCTGTTTATTTGTTTTAATTTGTTTCGGTAAGTTCTCTCATCCTATTAATATTACTAAGTATCCCATCATAAGCTTTACCTTTTATTGCATCTTCATATGCATCAAGAAATGATGACCATGAGTAAACATGGGTTTTCACTTTTTCCAGCATGCTTGATAGCGTTTCATCTATTCTATCTTTGTCAATATTATTCATCTTTGCAATATTTTCATTAGAAAGAAAATCCCGAAAGCTATTTTCAAATTGTTTCATCAATTTTTGACTTTCATGACTGTCATTGAAAGGTTTCAGAATGCCTGATTTTACTTCCGGCTTCCAAGTGGAATTATCACTTAAGTTATCTGCAATATTATCAGTCGGTAATACCAGAAAATGACAAATATTGCCAGGTTTTTTTGTTTTCTGCAACATCAGGTAAAGCGCTGACAGTTGCATGTATTTCTGATATTGCTGAAATGAATACTTATGGTTCGACTTTAATGCTGCAATTTTAATTTCTCCAAAAATTATATTCTCATGTTTATCCTTCAAGATAAAATCAGGAACACCTGTCCATTTTTTTAAACTCTGAGTATTCTGGAAATAATAACTTCTTAAGGATTCGTCCAGATTCATGCTTATTAAGTTGTTGAATATCCTGCTTAACACTATGCTAGGGGTATTCTGTAATAAAAGTTCTAAACACCAATTAATCCAAACTTCACGTGTTTTCCATATCTTCCTGAGCCTCTGATATTCTTTAGTATCGCCTTCATGTATTGATTTGTATAGAGTTTTTAGCTGCGCATCCTGGGGTCTCCAATATGCGGTCATTAGGATTTCGAAAGGAATATCCATTAAGTTTCTTTCTTTAAGCAGTAACGTATAATTTGCCATATTTGGTCTTTTACTTAGATATCTAAATTCGGTTTATTGCGAAATTAAGGTTTCATAGTAGTGCAGATATTTATTAAGCCTTTCCGAGTCCTTCTCTGTCAAAACTTTTATTCTTTTGACATCCATATTATCTTCTAAGTCTGCAATTTTGACTTTGATTGCAATTTTGTTTGTCATAACTCTTTTGATAAATTCATCATAGTTTTCTGATTTTCTATTTGTTACGCAATCAAGAGCCGCCAAAATATCATCTGAAAATCCTGTCTTTCGTAGATCTTCAATTGTATATTTTGTATCTTCAACCACGTCATGCAATACCCCTACAATCTTTTCTTCATTTCTCCTTAATGCAAACATAACTCGCAAAGGATGGAGAATATAAGGATTGCCAAATTTGTCTTTTTGACCCTTGTGGCCGTCAACAGCTATTTCAATTGCTTTTTCCAAAAAATCCATAATTTATAGTATTAATTTTGTTTTAGTTTCTTTAATGATGCAATGATTTCCAAGCTTTTTTGCATTTCCTTTATTATCGCACCTTGTAACTTTCAATAAGTTATCAGGAATTTTTAGTTCCATCCAGTTGGGTTTGCCATCAGAAGTCATCCATTTCGGCCAGTCTTTATTAATTCGCTTTGGTTTTCTTGGAGACATAAGATAAAAATGAAGTTCTAAATTATCCTGTTTTTTGCCATCGTTACCAAACATTTCTGTGAATCGTTTGACTTTTGAATCCATTTGTTTGTTTGTCCAACCGGTTTCAGCTTTTGCCTCAATCAATACTAAATGATATTTTCTTCCAGAATTGAAAGCAATAATTAGGTCAATGTCTTCTTGGTTTTTATTTATCTGACCATCTTTATTTTGAAATTTATTTCCTACTGCGATATCACCGTTCCACAATTTAATACTAACATCAATCCAGTCCAAATGGTAATCCATTGCAACAAAGACCTCACCCACTATTTGAATCCCAATCTTGCCTTCAAGAGCGTTCTTGAATTCTTTTCCCAATGAAAAAGTTTTATTGCCTAATGCTGTCCCGACAAGAAAAAACCTTTCCTTCCGGTTGAAACTTTTTAAGATATCAATTAAATTTACGCTTTTGCCATGCATTGTATTTCGTATAGAGTTAAGAACCTGAAATAAGCTCCATTAGTTCATTAAAGGTAATTTCGGATTTTGCTTTTAATGCTAAATCTCTTTTAAATGCTCTGAAATCATTTTCAAACTCAAGTTTATATACAAAATTCTTAAGTACAGACTTCCGTTTTTCAATAGTAAAATATTTTCTATCCAAAGGTTCTAAGTATTTTATTAAAATTGTCTTGTAATCTTTAAATAATTTACGCGCCTTTCCCAAAGAGTCCAATCCCAGGGAATTTAATTGTAAACTATCTAATAAATGATCAAAATTCTCTGAAATTGATAATTGATCGATTACATTGATTAACTTATCATCGAATTCAGAAGCTGAATTGATATTAACTTTAACGATTTTAATTTTATTTTCTTTGCTGTATTTGTTTTTGATGCATAGGTATGAACATACCAAAAATCCCAGTAAACTTGGCATCCAATTACGTTTATTATTATCATCATAATAATTTACAAGTCCCAATTCCCTTAATCGCAATACTGCAAACCTAACATTTGTTTTACATCTGACCGCACCCGTTTTTGTCTTTACAATATCTTCATATGTTAGCTGATCTTTTACATTTTTAAAATATGAATCTATCAATATGTTAAGTTCAGATTTTTCGTTTTCATTTGAATTTAAAAAGAGAAATAGTAAGAATGAGTATTGATATTCTATAGGTCGGAAATATGAAAAATTATTCAGATTCTTTAAGCTAGCCAATATATTCTCTGAAAATAAGGAATAATCGATCTCATGTAAATCAAAAATTTTCCTAAGATTTGTCATCTCATTCTCCAAGCTTAAAACGGAATTTATTATCATTAACTGTTCGGTTTCATTAAGTTTTTTATTATTCTCTTCCAATTCCTTGGAATTAAAGATTAGTTCTTTGATTAATAATTCAAAACGGTCGATATCCATTTTTTGCTAGAAAGTATGTTTTAACAATAATTCATTTTTATTGACTATTCTGTTATTGAATAATCGTTCTCTAAAGATTGAATAAAAAGATTAATGATAACATGCAATATGTTGTTTTGGAACATTAAGGCTATTTCATAGGCTTTGACCCATGAAATTTGATCCTTTGAAATATCTCTTATTTTGATGTCCCTTTACAAAACAAATATACTTGAATCTGCCTAAAATTTAGTATCATAAAATGATACAAATTAATGACTTAAAATGCCTAATTTTGTAGTAATTAAAAATACATAAACAATGATAACAATATCAAAATCATCATATATACGAGGGCTGCAATGCACAAAGAGTTTTTATCTTAATTTCTTTCACAAACAAATTGATATTGCACGAGACGATCAGGACAAAAAGATATTTGAGATTGGCCATGATGTTGGCAAATATGCTCAGCAGTTATTCCCTGGTGGTGTTGATTGCGGATTTGAAATTACGCGTGACAGGACAAAATCCATTGAATTAACGAAGCAGGCAATTGCCGAAGGCAAAGAAGTGATCTATGAAGCTGCATTTGAGTACGATGGTCTTTTATGCTTCATTGATATACTGGTAAAACAAGGAAATCAATGGGTAATTTATGAAGTGAAAAGCTCAACATCTGTTAAGGAATATCATATTAATGATTCGGCTTTTCAGTACTATGTAATTTCAAATAATATTCCGGTTAAAGATGTATTCGTTGTTTGTTTGAATAATCAGTATGTAAGGAATGGAGAAATTGATATCAATCAATTATTTGTTAAGCTGTCTGTACTTGATCAGGCGGTCAATCTTCAAAGTGATATTAAGATAAATGTTGAAGAATACAAGAAGTTGACTGAATCAAATTCAATTCCGGATGTTAAGATCGGGAAACAATGCGATGATCCCTTTGCATGTGATTTCAAAGGATATTGCTGGAAGGATATTCCAGAATATTCTGTATTTGATATCCAGAATATGCGTGGCAAAGATTTTGAGTTATACAACATGGGAATTGTTGAGATAAAGGATATACCCAAGGATTTTAAATTAAATGATAAACAACTGATAGAAGTTAATAGTTATCTTGAAAATACCGACTACATTGATAAGAGTGCCATAAAAGACTTTCTTAGCAAGATTAGTTATCCTTTGTACTTTCTGGATTTTGAAACATATCAGTCAGCTATACCAGAGTTTAACAATTCGAGATCTTATCAGCAGATACCTTTTCAATTCAGCATGTACTACAAAGAATCAAAAGACTCCGAAGCGATTCCTTATTCTTTTCTGGCAGAGCCGGCAGAGGATCAAAGAAGAACTTTCGCGGAATCTCTGATAAAGTTAACAGAGAATCCTGGACTAATAATTGTTTACAATGCAGGATTTGAAAAGTCCCGGATAAATGAGCTTGCAAGGGATTTCCCCGAATATGAAGCAGCATTGAACAGTATAAATAACCGAATAGTTGACCTGATGGAGCCCTTCAGAGCCAAAGCTTACTATAAACCCGGGATGAGAAGCAGCTTTTCAATGAAAACGGTACTCCCTGCAATAGACCCGAAATATTCTTACGAGAATCTAAACATTCATGAAGGCAGCGAGGCCAGCAATGAATTTCTCAGGATGAAAACATTAAATGAAGAAAAAGAAATTAACGATATAAGAAGAAATTTGATTGATTATTGTAATCAGGACACATATGGGATGATAGTGATATTGGAGGAGCTAGAAAGACAAGATACAATAAACATTAGTACTGAGTATTCATTAGTATGGCAGCAGTTTGGAGAGGATTCTGATTTTGCGAAAAGATTCTATGTGTTCGGAAAGAGTGGATATCTTCCATTTTTAATAAACAAAGATTTGTTTAATGAAGACATGACTTTACAAGTTGAGGTAGATGAATATTTGCTATTAAAAGGGATTTTAGTAGGAATGCAAGATTCAAGATTTATGTTCAGATCGAAAGATAATGATGAAATGCTATTGAATCTGCTTGATGAACTTTCTGATGGCTTTCGATGCTCATCTGTTGAGCAAATGATATTGGATGTATCAATTAACCTTGGAAAGGAATTTGGTATAAAACCACAGTATTATGCCTTGAAAACAGGCGTATTGAAATGTCCTAATAGTTCTAAAATACTTAGCGATCTTACTCTAGTAATCACAGAATTTCTAAAGGAAGATCCGACTAATTGCTATGATTTATTTGAAGAGATTATAACAATGTATCAAGATATAGATATTAATCACCTTGATCACAAAGCAGTTGAGTACCTTATCTATATCAATTTTGTTGCGATTAGATTTAATAGACCCGAAAAGATCAATTCTTTTTTAGAAAACTATGTATACAAGTACATTAATTCGAGCTTTCTAAAAAATAAAATAAAGCACTTATTAGAATCAAATGACCTTCGTATCGAGGGATTATTTATTTAAGTCAAAGTAGTTATGATTCGATTCCAGCAAACGGGGTTGAAAAACTAGTAAAAGGGGATAGTGCAAATAATTTAGCAAAAGATTTGTTAATAATAATAAATTAAGTTGAAGTTCTTCAACCTGACAAATCTGCAATTACTCGTCCAATTGACGTAAGCCGATGTATGGTTCTTCATATTTCATTCCTACAGGAATAAATTCAATTGACTCTAAGAATGCATTTTTAGCATCTTCCATCTTGCCTAAAAGCGCATAACAGGTACCAATGTTGTTTTGTAAGATACAATAGGTCATGTCATCTTTCAATTTAACAGGCACGAGATTTATATAGTCGTTATTCACAAAAGTTATCCTTTTGTTTTCCGATGAAGTTTCATTTTTAAATGGATTATGTCCGGATTTTTTTAAATCTTCAAATATATTTTCCATCTTAGTTTGTGCCGCAAGTTCGTAGAGTTCCAGGGCTTTTGCAATATTTCCAATTTTTTTATAAGTTAATCCTAAACTATTAAGAGATTGAACAGAAGATTTGTCTAACTTATATGCCCTTTCTAAATAATCAATTGCCACGTCGTACTCACCTTTCAATTGATATACAATTCCAAGTCCTTGATAATTCATATGATTAGCGGTTTCACCTTCCGGGCAAAGGTGAATTGCTTTATTGTAATTTGAGATGGCTTTGTCAAAGTCACCAATAATTCTCCAAGCAAAACCTAAGTGGTAAAAAATGTCCCAATTGTCGGGGTATTTTAATAACTCCTCCTCCAATAAATCTATAGCTTCGTGAGCTTTTCCTTGACTGAGCAAATACGATACTTCAGAAATTTTGTGGTTCTCCATTTCAATGACTAATAAAGTTACGGTTTAGACCTATATTAAATTGGTATTTAAAAACTTCAAATATATACTAATATTTTAAATTTTATAATTTTTATATTAACAATTATGATGGAAATGTATTTTTACAATTGTACTGCTTCGTTCGCGTCAAGAAATACGTTTAAGCCCGGAGTAAAATCTGAATTGTTAAGCAAAGTTGAAATCTAATAAATATTTGTCTTGAGTAAATTTTGAATGTCTTTCTATTTAGTTACAATTATAGGTATTTCAATTCACACTTTAAAGGAATAGATAAGGATTAGAATTCTCAATGTGGTAACCTATTCTTAAGAATAAAAATATAGATTATCAACCAAACCGTCAAAACAGGCCATATTAAACAGAAAATGATTACATTTATTGCTTTGTAAGAAAGTCCTACTGCATTGCCCATCCATATAAGCAGTTCAACACAAAGATCAAATATCCGGTTAATGAGATTGTTCATGATTGCCTTCCTTTCACACTAAAATAACAAAAAAGACTGACAAAAAAATATCACAACATGATACTAATATGCATACTAAAAATAGTATTTTGGCTATTAGAAGAATGAGATTTTACCACAGTTAGTGGATTTGTATTATTCTAACAAAAAGGAGATAAAATGAAAACAAAGTCATATGTATTAGCAACCAGTTTTCTTCTGTGCCTTTTTACCAGCATAGAAACCAACGCACAAAACGAACAGAAAACATGGAAACATTTTGTAATTTATGCAGATATTAACCAGGACACTATTTTCAAATATCTGTTTGATGAACTGAATATTTATGATTGCGTTAAAAGCAAAATTAAATATCAGCTTGTTGTTAATATGTTTAAAGATGAAGCAATAATCGTAGGCAAATATGACAGCAAGAATGTTGAAACTGACAAGGAAGCATGCCGGTTTGATAATTCGTTTATACCTATGAAAGGGTACGGCCACAATTTTGAAGTAGTCTTTACTAAATAATGAAAATGTTAAACCAGCTTATTTAATTATTAAAAAAACTGACAGATGTAAATGCTCGGACGGTATGAGTGATACCGAGTATGAATATGAATCCTATATAATTATGGATAATAACACATACTATGGATGCGCTTACAAAGTTAAATAAAATATAATATTCCCTCTTTTTAAAAATCAATTTTCAGATTGGTCAGTTTCACTAAATAAGATCCACAATCATAGAAAGATCCAGTTGGATCCCTTCTTTCCATTACTTGATATGTTGACTTACTAATTCCTTCAATTGTCCAGCAATCACCATCGAATCCCAAATTTTCTTCCGGGTCCGAAATAGGTAAATTCCAAAAATTAGATTTTTCAATTAATTCCTTAAAATGATTCCACTCTAATTTTGATATGTTTTTACTTTCGTCTAATATTAGTTTTCTCTCAGAACCACTATTATTCCGATTACATTCCTTCCAATACAGTTTATAGTTACCATCGCTATTTTCAATCCTTATGACCATTGGATTAAAGAAAGATCTCAAATCGGTGAATCTATAAACTTCACTATTAAAATATTTATTAAACAACAAAGGCTCATGAAAAAAGTAGAGAAGTGAAGAATTCACTTTTAATATATCATCTATGAAATCGGGTCTGCCTGTAAACTTATATTTAGGGAAATAAATTTCTTCTGGATTGATAGGAATGTTATTTTCATCTGTGTTAATAGTAGTATCTGTATTAATTTTATTTTCTTTAAAACTAAATTGATTCAAATTGTCCTGAAAGTAACATAATATCACAAAGAAAAAAATTATCGAGATAAATGTTATTTTCATTATTTTGTTTTTCATCTTTTCATATAATACTGTTGAATTAAAGAAAGCATACATCATGTATAAAATGTAATCTTGCAACAAGAAATATCATTTTGTAGAAAAAAATAGTATCACTGTTTGCGAAGTTGATTACATATACTAGCTTTTTATAAGACTCCCGATTTCATTTAATAATATGAATTATGGATAGAATTCATATTCAATAATTTTATCATAATCGATCTCTCCTGATTTCCAAAAAGCTTTTTCCTGAGATAACAAACCGTTGTCTCCATATATGTATTTGACAATGTTTGGTGATCCCTTTTCAGAATACTCATCAATTGGGCATTCTTCAGTTGTTATTCTATCTTTATCATCATATTGGAATATTTCAACATAACCATATTTATGAGTACCTTCTTCAAATCGCTTAATTTCCGTTAATCTGTTTTTGTTATCATAAATATATTCAATGTTAGTTTCCTTGAACTCCGTTATTTCTTCTTCTTCGACATTCAATAAGTTACCGTTTTGATAAAAATATCTTTTTAATGTTTTTGGTTTTGTTGTTTCATTTGATTCGTATTCGAATTTGTCAATATTATCTAATTCTAATTTTAATGGTTTGATTAAATTTTCACCAGAAACATTGTTTTTATTTTCTATTGAATAACTCTTAATCTCTTTGATTCTTCCAATATCGTCATAAGTATTTTCAGTCTTTATGTATCCCTCCCACTCTCCATAAAAATCATCGGATAATCTATCCTCAGTTACTCTACCTTCCTTGTCAAGTAATAAAAATTCTTCTAACACATAATTGGGATTTTTATGTCCATCCGAACGCAAGACTGATATTTTCCTCACGTTCAAATCCTTTAATATTAAACGCTCTTCCTCTGCTGCTTCTTTTCCTATTTTGCCTACCCAATTGCTCTGCTCCTGAGAAAAACTCAAATGGCTGGCTATTAAAAGAATGATTATAGTAAATGCTCTATTTAGAAAAATCATATAAACTTGTATTATTTAACTTTAATTCCGGTATTGGTAAATATATTTGCTATACAATAATTATTCTTGCACGTAAAACCCATCTTTTAAATAATAAATATTATTAGTTTTATATTTAGTTGTTTTATAATTAGCTTTGCCCTTAGATTTAACAATCTCTGTTTCCTTATTTTCTATTATTTCAAAAATACCATTATTGTCGATGTCCATAAATTCTATTTGCAAATTTTCTGATACAATGCTTCCAACCTTAAGTTGCAATTCAGGCATACATCCACAACAGAATTCATCAGTTTTAGATGTAAATATTATTTCAGGTTTAAAGTTTTTAAAAGAGTATAATTCATGGGCCTCACCGCCGTATCCCCCAAAACACCAAGCACTTATCAAGTACAATTCATTAAGGCTATCATTATCAACATCTACAATTGACAAACTTTTAGTACCTCCGGATATTTTTATATTATCATAAAACCATTTTTCACCTTTTTTTGAATATAAGATATTCAATGCCCCCGAAGCCCGATCCCCATCTGTACCAAAACAAGTAACTAAACATTGCTGGACATTTAATCTACTGAAATGTCCAAAAGTATATTCAATATCATTTATTGAACCTAAATTAAATTCAAGGATATTATTTATTTTCCTTTCTTCATTTTCAAACTTTATAACATTCTTTATACTATTTAGATCAGGCTTATCTTGACTAAACAATGGTGAAGAAGAATAAAAAAATAAAGTAATAAATACTATTTCTAATAATAGATAATTACGTTTAATATTCATATAATTTATTACCTTTAGTTGTACAATACAAAGTTATATTCCATGAAAACCAAGTAAATAATAATTACAAAATGGTAAAATTTTTAATTATTAAAAGTATGTTTTTTACCACTGCCCAAAAACAAAAGCCTGCTGCCTGTTTACGCTATGCGGCGCAATTTTATCGGTAACAATTACGCTGAACCCAACCTGATAAGGGGATGACCTGTTTTCTGTATAAGTATCAAATGCCTGTTCATTTGGAAAGAGATTCATCGTTACATCATAAGTAAGATTATCAACTTTCTTAACTGAAACTGAGCCTGTAATTTTAACATCTAATTGTTCAGGGTAATCGTCTTGAATTTTGACTCTGAATCCCGTTGTTCTCTGAAGCTGTTTAGCGCTCGTATTCTCTCCCATATCAGTAAGTTTTTGGAAGCTTATTTCCGGGCGTTTATTTTGTATAGTTGCAACCGTCATTGAGCCGCCTTCTGAACTAATTATGACGCTGTTATCATTATCAATCCTAACGGTCTTTGTGCTGTTTGCGGGAATAGTAACGCCCTTGATGGTTATAGGATAGCTGTTCTTATTCGTAACTGAATTATCATGATATTGAACAAGCTGCATGCTGCCAAGTACCATTGTTTTGGTTGGATCTGTATTTTTTTGCGTTACTGGCGGAGATAGAGGATTGTTTGTAGTATTGCTGTTTGGGGGTTCTGATGTAACAAATGAACCTGCGCTCTGCACAATTGGATCGGTTGGATATTTCTCAGGATGATTCCTAATATCATCTATTGAAACAATCATATACCTTGTCGAATCGAACAGGATCATTTTGCTGAATTCATTTCTATCCACCAGGGTTTTATTTGTCGTATCTAAGTAGGTCCAGCCGGGTTCAACCATCTTTTTAATTTCAACTTCGTTTAAGTCAAGGCTGGCCCCTTTGATTGCTATAACGCATATTACGAAAATGTACAGGGCTTGGTATATAATAAATTTTACATCACGTTTGTTGTTCATTTTTTTGTTTCTCCTTCGTAACAAAGATAAAGGTTAACTTGTGGTAAGTAAATCTGAAGAAGTACTTAATTACATAAGTAGCTTTACTCATATAAAAGATCTATTGTGTCTAAATTTTTTAAGTTACATAGCTCCTTGTGCTACCTGCCTGCTGAAGGCTTGCGACTCTAATTCGTGTAACGAAAGTTATTTAATTAATGCCATTCGCCGAACTCATCTTTCTTGAACACAAATTCATCTTCATGATTAAATGATACCGTTTTATCATAAATGCTGCTATAATTAAGCTTGTCGCTGTAAATTACATTATGATGTTCCGCCGTTCCCGAAACAATGCATTTAACTCTAATTGATTTTCCATCATCGCTTTCTTTTGTTTCTATGATATCCACAGAAGATACTTTTACATTCTTGTAGAAATCCCCGAATCCTTGTTTCTGCGGAAGTCCTAAATCTTTCCCATCCCATCCCGCTTTATATTTTTCAGGATTCTCATAAGTGTAAGCAATCCTTTCTTTCATAACAGATTCTTTAAGTTTGGGACCGCATGAAGTGATAACAATTACAAGCAGTGAAGCAAATACAACGTAAAGTTTTTTTGATTCCATAGTGCTTTGATCTTTAAATTAATTGAATATTAATTATCTATTCTTTATTATACCCTTTAATCCATTTTGACGAATTCGAAAATGTCTAATCGAATATATGAAAATAAAAGGCGTAAGCTAAGCAACTTATCGCTACTGCCCAAACCACTGGGTATACGCAAATAAGAGCCGCCTACGCCATTGGCGCAGACGTGCCCTCAGTTCATGCGTATATACTAATGTGGTTTTTTCAGTAGCAGAACGAGAGACGTCAATCTCTAATAATATTTTTTATTTCTTTATGTCATACTTCTATTTAATTCTAAAAAGGCAGACAGGATACTATATATTTTATGTATAATGAGATCATCAGTGCAGTTCCAAGTGAGATAAGAGTGCCAACTAATACATATTCGGCAAAATTTTTATTGTCTAATTCTTTAAATCTTGCAAAAGCTTTTGCAGCTATTAAAAATCCAACAGCAGAATATTGGTCCACGTAAATTAAAGTAAAAAATATTAACCGCTCCACGTCTCCAATGAGCCTTCCAGATCTGTTATTGCTTTCAGTGTCGTCTAATTCTTTTTTCTTTTCTGTAATGATTTCATTTTCTGAGTTCTTCTTTAAAAAATCATAGAATGAAATTCCAGTAAGATCTAAAATATATCTAATAAATGAATTACTTTCATTTATTAATAACAACACCCCCATTAATAGAATAACATTTTTAGTCCATTGAAATGATGTGATCGTGTTAAAAAAAGTTATATGCTGCTTTAGGAAGATATTTATTATTTCCAAATACTCTGAATTAAGAGCCAGATTATAAGACGGAGAACATATAATTAGTAAAAATATTGAAATTTCAATGATTTCAATAAGTCTAACTTTGGATAAATTTATCCTAGTCTTTTCAAGAAGAAATGAAATAAAGACAATTACAACTAATCCAATACATAAATAGATAAAAACATTTTCTGCTTTAACAATTGCAAGGCCAATAGCAATTAAGAGAAATTTAAGGACTAATCTTTTTTTACTTAATTTAGCATCAATTCTTGTTGTAAACAGCCTTGCTATCAATATTAAATCAATTAAGTAAAAAAAAATCATTCAGTTTATTTCATTAAATTGTTTATTAACTGACTGGTATTTTGAGAAAAATTGATTATGCTTGTAATATTACCTGCTTCAATATTTTTATAGATGGACCTATTTGTAATTTTTAACTTCTTTGATATTTTTTCAAACCCTTTATCTTCCATTATCGATATTAATAAACCCCATCTTAATTTAGACCAGTTCTTTAAATTATCCGACAACAGGTCAAAATAATTATTAATTATTTTAATGCATTCAATTTCTCCCTCATTTATTTTGAATAAATATTTCTCTTTTTTTAATTCTTCTATTAGAATTCTTGCATTATAAAAGGCTGGTCCATCCATTCCCAATGCGGTAATCCTATTTATTCGTGTCACTATATCCCCAATGCTAATTGCAAATCTTATCTGTATGGGATGCATTCTATATAAAATGTAAAAAATATCGTGAAATATCTGATTTGCGTTATTGTATACTGCTTGAAATTCATCTCCCAATGTGATTGTATAAGGCGATGCGATGCTTGCATTGTTCTTATTTACTTGATTAAAAGCAGAAACTAAATTAAGCTGCACCTTGGATCTTTCTTCTAAAAATTGGGACATTATTATGTCTCCAATAACAACGATTTTTCTCATATTTAAAAATAGCTTTTATTTAAAAGATTATCAAATCTATTTTTGAACCATTTTGGTTCAATTTTGATTTTTGAACCATTTTGGTTCAATTTTGATTTTTGAACCATTTTGGTTCAATTTTGATTTTTGAACCATTTTCGATTCGTTTTTTGAACTAAACTCAATGAGTGCTTAATTTTTCTGGTATAATAATTCTGAATTAGCAATTCCAACTTAATCCAGAAAGGGCAAAGAAAATGAAAGTACCATACTCGCTATTAAAAGTAATTTACAATATCGCTGTAGAGATCTTCCGCCTGATCAATATTTTTGGCAGGAGGAAACATGGATAATTTGAGTCTTGTTGCCGCCCCGGGTCGATGATGTATTTGATATTGACGAAATCCTGGCGAACGACAAAGAAATTGTTGTTGATCCGAATGACCCAGAATTAATGTGTTCGAAATATCTTTACGTCATAAAGAAGATTGAAGCGGAGATTGAGCGATGCAAGTTCAACGCTGATGCGATGATTCAGGAAGTTACCCAGTGGCTTGATAAAAAGATTGAACAGAAGCGGGGCCAGATAGATTTTATGAGCAACTTCATGCGGAATTATCTGAAGCAGAAGAATTTCAAATCATTGGCGCTTCCAACAGGCAGTATTGGATTCCGCAAGCAGCCTGATAAAGTCGAGATCACAGATGAAGAAAAATTCATGGAGTTTGCCACATTCGATATTATCCGAGTTGAGCCTGAGAAGTTCGTCCCGGATATGAACGCAATCAAAGCCAAGCTCAAAGAAACGGGAGAATTGCCTGAAGGCGTTGAATTAATCACACCAGAACCAAAATTTTATTACAAACTTAACGGAAAAAAATAAAATGAATAAACCAAAACTTGATTTACAGGTCAACGTGCCTGCTAATATTATTCTCATGCAGGAGCAGCCTGCAACCGGCAGTAATGCATACGGGCAGTGGTATCTTTTCAACGTCTTGTACAACGATGAAGAACATAGTTTCTTTACTACTGAGACTGTGGCAAGATTCGTTGCTGAAAATGGAATTAAAAAAGGCGATGAATTAAAGATTACTAAAACATACGGCAAAGTTGGCAAGAAAAACGTCACTGACTATACTATCGAATTGGTGAAGAAAGCTGTCATAAACGGAAACGGGAATGGTAACGCTGCGGTTAATAATAATGGGGCCCACGTTGACGACTACGATCTGATGCATGAATCTTTAACTCAGGCTAAGAACCTGCAATCCGAATTCGGCGCTTTAGTTGAATTCTCCAAAGTGGCTATCAGCCTGTTCATCTCGAAGAAGAAAAACGGTAACAGTCTTCACTATTAACTAACAGATTTTATAAATTAATCCAATAATAAAATGAGTCATAATTTAACAATCGAAAACGGCAAAGCTTCAATGATGTATTACGATGAAATACCTTGGCATGGACTTGGTACAAGACTTGACCGACCTGCTACATCACAGGAGGCCATAGAAGCCGCCAACCTAAACTGGTTAGTTGAGAAACAACCTCTTTATCTGAAATTCAAACCAAAGGTGCAGGTGAACGATGCTTTTGCAATCGTTAGAAAAGACCACTTGACCATGAACGAACCGACAGTATTAGGTGTTGTGGGAAAGAATTATAAACCGGTTCAGAACCATGAAGCCTTTGAATTCTTCGATGACATAGTAGGTGGTGGCAAGGCCATATACCACACGGCTGGCGCATTGTCAGACGGGAAAATAATCTGGGTCTTAGCAAAACTGCCAGGTTACATTCGTGTAGTTGGTGATGATATTACTCACAAATATCTGCTACTGTCAAATTCACACGACGGATCTACCTCAGTGCAAATCAAATTTACTCCAATTCGTGTTGTTTGTAACAACACGTTAACGATTGCGTTAAACAAAGGTGAAACACTTAAGGCTAAACACACCAGAGACGTCAAGGAACGTCTTTCACAGGCTAAAGAACTGCTGGGTATTATTGATAACAGGTTTAACGGAATCGAAAAATCATTCAAAGATATGTCAAGGGTCAAGGTTAATCAGTCAAGGCTTAATGAATATCTGAAAAATGTATTTCCAGACCCTCAGGACGAGCTTCTGTTGCCCAATACAATAAAAGCCAGGGAAATGGCTCAGGAACTGTTTGAAACAGGCATAGGGGCGGAAATGCAGGGCGTTAAGGGCACTTTATGGGGAGCATACAACGGTATTACTGAAATGATTGATCATCGCAATACTAGGCTCAATGCAGACAAGAAGTCCACAAACATACTTTTTGGAGCCGGTTACAATACGAAGGTTAAGGCTTATAACATGGCGTTGGACAAGATGAAACTCTGGCTGAATTGAATAAACAAAGTGAAGGCAGGTTAAAACCTGCCTTCGTCATTTCTTATGATTTAATATTAAACCAAATCGAAATCAGCTGTTTTATATTTATTATTTCTTAGCTTCTAATTGAACAAATATATTGATTATATCATCATTGTCACTATATGCTTTTTTATTATAAAATTGGACATCAAACTCGCTCCAAAGACTATTATATACTAAATGTTTCAAAAAACCATATTCTTCTATTAAGGGTTTAAACTTTTCATTTCCTAATTTACTTAAACCATTTTCGGTAAGTTCAACTTTTTTGCCTTTTGGGCTTTTTTTGTAATCGTTA
The DNA here is from genome assembly GCA_963816535.1 of uncultured Ignavibacteria bacterium. Lineage (GTDB taxonomy): Bacteria > Bacteroidota > Ignavibacteria > Tepidaquicellales > OLB5 > CAWFKW01. The sequence goes on from CAWFKW010000003.1 coordinate 1,400,015, forward strand.
TCAATTCCGAACATGCTTGGGCTGTAATCCATCACAAGTGTAAAAGCGGTCTTCTTCTTATCATCAATCGGAAGAAAATGAACTGTTCCTGATGTGGAATCATCTTTCCATTTTAGTACTGCTGAAATGTCATTTTCCTCGATTCCCTTGATTGGTTCTCCGGATGTATCCCTTATAGATATTTCCCCTTCGATTTCATTCCTGCCGGTCTTTATGATATTGCTGTTAACGTATTCTATATCCCTGGATTCTACTTTTGGATTATCATTCCATTTGAATTCAACTCTGCGGTTTAGAGATCGATCCTCTTCGCTAATGTTTGCGTTTACTGGCTCTGATTTCCCTTTCCCGTCGGTAATTATTTGTTCAGGCTTGCACCCTTTAGAAACCAGGTAATCCATAACAGCATCGGCCCGTCTTTCTGACAGGTTAAGGTTAAATTCATAACTACCAACATCATCAGTGTGACCAATAACTTCGATAGTAGAACCCGGCAAATCAACAAGCTCCGCGGCCAACTGATCGAGAATCGGAAGAGATTCAGGTCTTAATTCAGATTTCCCAAATTCAAAATAAATGTTGGCGGGCGAGTTTAGTGAATCAACAAGTTCAGAGCTTAACCCCTTGCTTTTGACTGGTTCTGATAAGAGTGATATGGCGGCGATCAGAAGTAAGCAAATAAATAAGATATAGAAATCTGTTTTGGAATTTTTCATAATACTGCTCCCATTTAATTAGTTCTAAGCTATGCGAATCTATATCATATTTTCAGCGGATTCATATCATTGAATGATACAAATTTGAAGACAACTAAAGATATCAGAATTGGCTGAAAACGATATATTTGAACGTTATTAATTAGTGACATCAAGAATAAATACTACTCCAGATTAAATCGCGTGACTACCTTTTTATTGATGTTTGATACAAATGGCTCCCCCAAAGAAGGACATTTGCATATAGGACGTAGGTGTGACTTCTTATTGTTGTAAGCCCAGGAAGCTTAATAGTAAAGATTCTATAATTATTGACAAGAAAGTTACAAGATCCGGTAAAAATGGATTTTAAATAAACCCCTTTTTACTAAAACATTTTTATTCTAATAGAAGTATTAGGCTGATTTGAGCATTTTTTGAAAATAGTTAAAAATATAAGAAGTAGCCGTTAAGTCACTTAAAAATAATGGTAAAATTTGAAAATGTAAGTAAAACCATTACGGAGTGATTGTTAAGTCATATATAAATCAAGGTAAATATTGAAAATTTAGTTAACAATGAAAGGATTTAGAAATATTTGTATAATCCTTTGACCAATAGTTTTTCTATATAATAAATACAATATTCAATATCAAATAATTCATTATAGGTTTGTCTGTTTTTTCTCCATCTAATTGTGCTTTATGTTCTCCATAGTGTTACTGTTTCCAATTCAGGGTTCTTAAATTATTTTCAAATAATTACATTATTTTTACCTCTTTCAATATTAGCCTTAATTACATGTTTCATGGCTTTATCATACTCTTCTTTTAATAAATTCTCATCGTCAAACTCTATCTTAATGGTATCTGAACCATATATTACCTCGAGTATATTATCTTTTACCGATAGCCCTTTTATGAAATAGCTATTGAAAGTTCTTTCACAGTAAACACCTAGGATGACGCTATGTTTATCAATTTCGTATCTAATTTTAATATCTTCTACAGCAAAATAACGATCTCCGCTCACATTAAACCAAGTCTCTATAAGGTTATTTTCTATGAGTTCATCGAATATCCTCATAGCGCGTAATTTATCCAGGTAGAATCTTCTTTCTATCTTAGAAATAGTAATATATATAGGGTCAACAAAAATTACATATTTAGCAACCTCGTCGAATAGTTCATCTTTGCTCATTAATTTTTGTTTATATAAGTCATCTTTGCCTGCTGATTTTTGCTTTAATACATATTGTGATTGACAATAATCACAAACTAAACATTGTGGAGATTGCAATAAGATTTTGAGTTTCGCACCGCAATTAGGACATTTTAATTCTTCTAACATATAGTGTAATAAAATTAAATTTATTTCTAATTAATCTGACCTCAAAATAGGAGCTGAATTTAATGTTATTCCGTTAATAATCCCTAAAAAATTTTGAAATATTATAAATTAAAATGCTCTTTTATTTCTCTAATTTTATTCGTTTTTTCCCAAGAAAAAGTATCTATCTTTTTAGAATATCTACACCCGTCAAAGATAACCCTTTTTCCTATTTCTCTTCCGAAGTGACCGTAATATGCGCTTTCTGAATAAATGGGATTATTCAGACCCAGGTTAAGAATAATTTTATCGGGTTCAAAATTGAATATTTTACTTAATGATTCACAAATTTTATCATCATCGATGCACTTGTTATATTTATTCTTCTTATTGGTTCCGAAACAATTTACAAAGAAGGAAATCGGTTGGCTCAAACCTATTCCGTAGGCAACCTGAATTAGGATTCTGTCTGCAATGTTTGCTTCTATCAAATTTTTTGCAGCATATCGCGCCATATATGTCCCGGCCCGGTCTACTTTTGAAGGGTCCTTTCCCGAGAAAGCACCTCCTCCATGAGGTGCTGCTCCACCGTAGGTATCAACAATAATTTTTCTCCCCGTAAGACCTGTATCTGCGGCAGGGCCATATTGCGTGAAACTTCCAGAAGGATTTACTATTATCTTAGAATTCTCATTGAATAGGTATTTAATGTAATCAGGATATTTACTTAATGATTTGTTCAATAGTTGTTCTTTAACAAAATGTTCCAATAAATGGATAAATCCTTTGGGATTTTGTTTATGACTCAATGATACCAAAACAGTATTAATATGAACTGGTTTATTATCGACATACTGTATTGTAACCTGTGCTTTACCATCTGGCATTAATTGTAACTCATTGTTTCCATTTCTTAATTCGTCGAAAGAACTCATTAATCTGTGAGATAAATCCAAAGCTAAAGGCATGTAGCTTGGAGTCTCCCTTGTTGCATAACCAAACATTATGCCCTGATCTCCGGCACCCATAGTTACATTGTTTTTGACTACGGCTTTATTGATTTCTTCTGCTTGTTCTTTTATCATCAATTCGATTTTACATGTATTATGGGAAAAACCGCAGTCTGGATCAATATATCCTATATCTTTAATCAAATCCTTTATTAATCTTGTATGATCAGGTTGTGTTTTAGATAACGACTTAACCTCACCGCATAATATTACTTTATCAGTTGTTACCAAAGTCTCCAGGGCAACTTTTGCATTTCTGTCGTATAAAAGGTATTCATCAAGTATCCTATCTGATATTTGGTCAGCTATCTTATCTGGATGTCCCCGTGAAACTGATTCAGAGGTAAATAAATAATTATTGATCAAGTTATTTTATTAGTTTAAATATTCTTCATAATATAAATCAAAGTAAGAGACAATAATTTTCTTTCTTTCAATATCACTATACTTATTTTGTTTTGGAATAGTATCTTTTATTCTGCAGCAGAGCAAGTAGAATTCAGTATCCGCATCTGACTTAATTGACGTCATATTTTCTTCATGATTATAGTAGTCAAAAAACGCATTCTGCAATTGTTCGCTTGAAATAACATCGGGAGCGTAGTTTTGAATTCTATTTGGTAATCCATAAAGAATTTGAAAAGGTATCTCTTTCAAATTGCCCTGTCTCGACATTAGAGAATAAACAATTTCATTAATTAATACGTTTGAAACAGAGTTTGTGAATGCAGCTAAAATCCATAATTCACCGTTTAAACTAAAATCGTATATTAAATAAGAATAAGTATTATCAGTTTTTAGGATTACCAAATTGTCACTTGAAGCTCCCATTCCAGAATTAATATCAAATGTCAACAAATGTTTTATCTTAAAATGTCTTTCAAGGAATTCTAAAGTATTTGAATCAACTAATTCATCTGTTTCATCAGAATTAAGAAAACTTTTAATAAAGTCCTTTGTCAGATACATATTGTCAGGTATTAACACAATACCTCCATCTGTTTGAATAGCATTCTTGCTAAACCTTAAATTCAGTTGCTTAAGAAACCGTGACTTTTTCATGTTCTAATTAATTTTCGTGGTTTAAGTTATCATTTTGCCATCTGAATCCATTGTACCTTAATTCGGTTGTTCGGAAATCAGGTAGCATAATTTCCATAGTATCTCCTGACTCTTCTAAATAACCATATAGTCTTGAACCAACCAGCTTATTAAAAACCTTCCTTAATTTATCTGCTAGTATTGTCCTGAAAATATCAATGCAATTCTTATCACTTGCAAGAGAATGCAAGGAACGAATAGCATGTTTGGTGCAATGGTAAGCTGCAAAATAGGGGTCTTCATCAAGTGCAGCATTGCCACCTATCGTTGCAAATACCCTTGCCATTTTAAGCGAATCTCCCCAGGCCATACTAGTGTTTCTCCTAAAAGAAATCATTTTATCAAGAGTAATTTTCTGTTTTAAATAAAGATTAGCAACCTTTAAATCATTTAATGCCCTTTTGTAATAAATCCCTCCCGGAATGGATTTTATTGCTTGTTGAACAGCAAAAATAGCATATTCTCTCATTAGTAAGTCAGCATCCATTTCAATTCTATGTAATGCCCATATAAGCCAAATTGGATTATTACAGTTATTCCAAAAAATCATAAATTCTATTGTCTCATTTTCAAAATTTAACAAAAGCTTTATATTTCTATCAGCAGAATTATTTAATCCTTCAGTCAATTTCATATAATATGTGCTTTTTTTGTTAGATGAATAAAACAGAAAACCGCTTGTAGTACACTCTAATAGAATGTTAACAAGCGGTTTTACACTTTGAGATTTTTTCGGGATTTATCCCCGCTTGTCATTTTAGCACCTTAGTTTCTCTAACTAGGTTGCTGGATTTCTAAATCACTCGAAACAATAATGCCATTTTATGTTATAATGTTTTGAAATTAAAGTCAATAATTTGAATCTTGACATAACTGACCAACAAGGAATTTTTGATGGTAAAGATTTAGCAGAAATAAAAAAACCCCGCCAAATATCGAGGTTCTGCGATTGAACTCTTAACTTGGCTTTTAATTGATTTTTATGAATTTGTTGGATAGTTTTAAGAATGGTGAGACTGGAGATTAGAAGGGAGCCAGTGTAAAATTTTCGCGTTTTTCAGCTCAAAAATGACGTTTTTTTAAAAATAGCCGAATTTTGATATATGTCTCCCACTTATTTATTGTCCAATGAAATAAGACCCAGTCCAGCAGGCTATAAAGTGCCTTAGAATAGATTGTGGAAGGGCAAAATTTTCTCCCTACAACTCTTACCCAAAAGCGAATTATTTTTTTATTTTGAATCACAGCAGTTCAGGTATTTAACAGTTAATCTTTTTTATCGTTTTAGAATCATCTATCTATACCTTTAGAGATTTTCTATACTATCTTGATTGTTTACTCTTTCTCTCCGGTATTCTTAAATTATCACCCTAATACTTGTTGTGGGTAGATTATGCCCTTGCATTTGTCATAATTTATGCCCTTGACTTTGTAGAATATAATTCTTATGTTACAATAAGAAAAACATCAAGAGTGGGTGAAATAATCCCTACCAACCTTCTGAAAACGGAAAAGGTGGTACAAATAGATGTGCTGGTGTAATACCGGAAAGTTTTCGTGAAGGAGAATTTTCCTATACTAATGAAGGAAAATTCTCCTTTTTGTTTATCGATAACATTAGTTCCAAAACCAAAAAGAAAGAACAATTAATGAGTAAATTTAAAATATATCGTAAAGGAAAAGACGATGAAAACTAAAAGAACGTATACAAACATAGTTGCAAACGCCACAGACATTGATATGGATTATAACAAAATGTTTGGGGAAGAAACAGAAGAACCGCTTTCAAACACAATCAAATTCCTTGTTGAAAAAGACATCAAAGACATTGATTACAAATTCATAAACAAAAAAACTAAACAAGAAGTGCCCATGAATGATGCATATGAAATAGACAAATTTTGTAAGGTTCTTGTAGCTAATAACGAGCTAGAGGAATGGATTGTAAGTTTACGTTGCCCTGACTCACTGAATCCAGTGTTAATAGCATTGGAATAATCCTGATTATCATTGTTTTAAAAAAAAGATTTTTTGTTAATGAAAATCATTTATAAGATATGCATGAAAGTGATTGATGGAAACTGAAAACCTGCATTCATGCCTTTTGGGAATATTTTACTTTTTAAAGTTATAACTAATAATCAAATCAATATAAATGAAACATTTTTTTGTACCTAAAAAATTTAACCCTTATATATTGTTCCCAAAAATGGAAAGACACTATCCCAAATATTATTATGTTTTGCACAAAATTTTTGAAATTCCCCTTTTTGACAAAACCCTCGATAAGGATTCATTTGTGCCGCTGCATTCGAAACATTTGGAGAAAGTTTTGAATACAAGAATGCATAAAAAAATAATGGGTGACTTATTAGAAAAAAAAATTATTATTCCCGATAATTATTATATACCTGGGAAGAAATCAAAAGGGTATAAGATATCGAAATATTATAAGTCTGGAGGTACAAAGAAAATCCCTATTGAAAGAAAAATGTACAATATAATTGAACGAAACAAAGAGAATAAAATAAACTTCTCAACGATGACTAACCCTTTACATATTTCTTTAGCTAAGATGCTTCTGGAAATCGAAATTGATGCAGCTGGAGCTTATGAATATATTAAAATGAAAATGGAGAAGGAAGAGGAAAAAAATGTATATATGCACTTTGTGGATTCCATTGTAGAAAAGGATTTTAGGTTCAAAGTAGATAATACTGTTGGAAGGGTTCATACGAATATATCAAATTTTCCTTCTAAGTTGAGAGGATTTCTTAGGTATAGAGGGAAGCCTTTAATAAATATAGATATTAGTAATAGTCAGCCTTTTATATTCAATATGATTATTATTTCGTTCATTTCTAAATTTATTCAAAAAAAGGAACTTCCAAACTCATTAGAAATTGAAGAAGAGTTATCAGATTACCTTTTAAAAAAACTCAGATTTGATATTGGGATTGATTTGTTGAATTTTCAAAATATATTGCCTTTAATTTTTTCCACTAAATCCAATAAACTTATCAAAGTTTCTAACTTCCATTCACAAATAAATTCATATCTCTCATTTCTTTCTTCTCCTTTATCTCTAAATACCTTTAGGGCTAACTTCTATTATTTTAAACAGTATTGTAATAAAAGATACATAGGTAATATTTCCTCTTATGTTCTCACATTTGATGATGCAATTAAATACATGCAATTGACTGAACAAGGTAAATTTCACGATTATTTTATGGAAAAAGAGGATATAACGGACAGAAAAGCCTATAAAGAGAAATTTTTCAAACAGGTATTTTTTTCCAAGCTCAACTATAATTATATATACAAGAATAGGCGAGCTTTTCATAAGTATTTCCCCACGGTGAGTGCTTTAATTGATTTACTAAAATTGTCAAATTACAAGTTTCCCTCACTTTTACTGCAAAGGGCAGAATCGCAAATAATGATTAATAATGTATCAAAAAGGATTATTAACGAATTACCACAATTCTATTTTTTGACAATCCATGATTCCATATTTACACTTGCTGAATATGAAAATGAAGTAAAATCTATAATTTTGGATGAATTTGATAAAAATTATGGAATTCGGCCGACTTTGAAGGTGAGTTGAAAAGAAAAAAATTAATGAGAAATTTCATAGGAGCTAAAATGAAAACAACATGTTCTCAGAAGAAAGAAAAGGGAAACAAAGCGAAAGCAAACTTGGAAAAGATTCAATACAAGAATCAAGCACAAATGAGCTACGGTTACTTTCTATAAATGCTGTACGCAAATACCTCGGTATACGACATCAAACAGTTAAAGACTTGATTAGGATAGGGCGGATAAGGATTGTCAAAACAGCTAATAACAAAATAAGGGTACCATACAGAAACCTTTTAAATTATTTATCCGGAGATTTCGAATTCAATATATCGGAAAATGATGTAATATCCGTTGAAGCAACTCAAAACAGAATCGACTCATTAATAGAGGAGTATTCAGATTAAATGGCAACATTATATAAAAAGCGCGGTTGGTGGTTTATTGAATATGTACTTGGATACAAAAGAAAAACCAAAAATACTAAACTTGAAGCAACTGATGTAAACAAAACCAAAGCTGAGAAGCTCAAAATGGAAATTGAGGCATTGGTTCGAATTCAACAAGAATCGAGTAGTTTAGCTGAGAATTTCATGACGGATGAAATTTCTCTTAATAGGGGCATCAAAATATTTTCTGATATTTACATGGTGGGAAGATCTAAATCACATCAGGAGAATTTTGAGTATGTTATGAAACGCTTTAAAGCCATAGTTCCGGGTAGCGTAAATGTAAGAAAGATTAAGATAGAATGTGTTTCACAATTTGTTATTAAAATGAAAAGGGAGTTAGCTCAAGCCACGCAGGTTACTTACTTTCAATATCTGGCTAGCTTTTTAACCTATCTTAAAGAAAATGGCTATATTGATCAGATTCCAATTGGCAAAGGAATAAGACCAAAGAAAGCGGTAAAGAATATTATTAGTTTCAATCCAACTGACTTGGAGAAGATTTTAAATGAAACAAAGAAAAAAGGCTTAAAATATTATCAAGCATATAAGATGTTCTTGTTAACTGGTCAAAGACCGGGTGATGTGTTAAAACTCCAAATTCGTGACATAGATTTTCACTGTAAAATTGTGTATTTTAGAGTTAATAAGACCTCAAGTGAGTTCAAATTCCCAATTTATGACAAATTAGAACGGTTTTTACGGGATGAAATGAATTTGTCAGAAGCAAGTGATAGAGATTTATATTTGTTTCCTAATCTAACAGTTAAGGCAGTAGGCGAGGTTTTTAGAAAAATAAAGAGGGAGTTAGGGTTTACCAAGAGGCAGTATTACACCTTAAAGACATTTAGAAAGAGTTTTGCAACCCAAATTAGTAGGATGGGAATGTCAATTCAAGAGGTACAAGTTTTGCTTGACCATAAGTCGCCTACAACTACTTTAAGATATTATGCAGATGTAAGAGCAGAGGAACTCAAGAATAAAATTGATAAGTTACTGGTTTAAATTACTGACAAATTCACTGACATTTTTACTGACACTTTTTTAGTAAGAAAAGCCCGGAAAAAACTTTGATTCCGGGCTAAAATTAAAAGAAATTACTCGGTGTGTGGCTCAGCCCGGTAGAGCACCTGGTTCGGGACCAGGGGGTCGGAGGTTCAAATCCTCTCACACCGACAAAAGCAATAATTTTCGATTGAAAAGGCACGTCTGCCCTTTCGGAATGAACATGCTGTGAAGCGCTATTCCGAAAGGGCGGCGTAATTTTAGCGCGGCTTGCCCGAAGGATGTTTGCTTTCGTATTGAGAAGAACTCATAACTGCGATATTTGAGCCATCTCTTGTTGCCACTACAGATAACATTTGGCAGATGTTCACGTTATCAATATGATATTCTTTGTTCCTATCGTCATATACCTTAAAATCCCAGGAACAATTCGGACTTCTTGCAGGGAGCTCAACCTGGTATGCGTCATTGGATGCGATTCTTCCCGCAGTCAGCAGGTTGGCGCTCCACTTGTTCGCCTGATGGGGAGACATGAACACTTTTGTAACCGTCATGCCTGTCTTGTTAATAAATTTTACATCTTTAATGTTCTGTGAATAGGCCGATGAGTATAACAACGCGCCTGCGATGGCCGCAAAAAAAATGACCTTCATACTGATTCTCCTTTTAATTTTTTCTGATTAATAAAATAAATACAAACGTTCCCTATTGCCGGACAAGAACGTTTAGAAAATCAAGTATAGATGCCCTATATATTAAATGATTGGTTCTTTAAAAATTTACCCCTTATAAATACTTATAACAATTATGGATTTTGAAAGTTTCAACGGTAAGTCTTTTTTGCAAGCGGCTAATTGAAAATTACTGCAATGCTTCACTTTAAGAAAAGCATTAAATTTCACCTTAAATCAGATTCTCTTTCGCTTGCTTTCAGGGTTCTAAAATGTGTTTCAGGTAAATCTACTCTGATGTGGTAGGGTCAATTATGTTTGATACCTGGGTTACAACGTTTGCCGGAAATCCGCCTTGTTTGGCGTGTTCGCGTATCATCTCTTCATTAGGCGCTATATAAACGCAATAAATTTTATCGCTTGCAACATAGCTATGAACCCACTGTATTTGCGGTCCCATTTTTTCTAAGACGCCGCACGATGTTTGCGAAATAGCTTTCAATTGTTCTGGGGTAAATTTACCGGCTCCGGGTATTTCACGCTCAATTACATATTTTGGCATATTAAATGTATTTTAAATTTATGAAAATTTCTTAGTTATAAGCAAAGCCGATCTAATGAAGCCGAGTTTGCTCATTTGAATTAAATATACAAATTAAGTATTCTTATTACAAGTATTTAACAGGCTGAGACTGCTTTATTCCGGAATTTACCTGTTTGCGCAAATAAACATGGTTATCTGATTCCAAAAACATACAATTATTTGGCTCGATAATTGCTTACGGGTTTTTTTAGTATCCTGATAAGTACTACAATTCTTTGGCAGTATTTAGTATAGCTAAACCCTGCAAATGAGATTATTATTGTAAAAGGTTTCTTAAAGACATCTGATACCCTTTTTAGATTTTTTGGAATTTGTCATCACAAAAGAGATGTTTAATATTATGAAACGCACCGCAGCAACATTTTTTCTTTTCTTCTGCGCCTTTTCTTTTTCAAGCGCTTTCCCGCAGGGTAATCCGCAAAAAACAGACAGCTCAAAGACACAGAAAATTACGAGGATCCGGATGACGCTTCACAGCGCCCCCTCGCTGACGGTTCAGTTTAGCGGCAGCTATGACTATGGCGTCTACGAACTCTCGGGAAACGATAACGGCGATTTCAATTCTGAAGAGCTTGTTAACGGCGAGAACTTCGGCGTTCGCCACGGACTGGGCGGAAATTTGACCGTCAAGATCCCCATTCAAAAAAGCGGGAACCTGAGGCTGAATATTTCTTTGCTGTACAACCGTTTTAACAGCAGCCTCTCAAAAGTAATGTCGGTGAATAATGAACAGGAATTTGCCGGGTATAACGTTTATTCATGCATTTTGGGAATAGAAAACAATTTTACGCCCAGCTACAGGATTAAAACTTATGTGGGCGGCGGCATTACGGCAAGCATTATCTCCGGCAGGGCTGGGATAATCACCGACGGCGTTTACAACTCCCTGTCGATAATTCCGGCGTTCAGGCTGGGGCTGTCAGTATTTTCAGGCCTCGAATATATGATAAACGATAAAGTCGGGTTCAATACCGGTTTTATGTTTACGCATGCAAACCTGTGGCTGAAGCAGTCAGAAGTTTCGACAGATCCGGGAAGGATCTATCTGAACGATAAGCGGGTTAATCCCCGGCTGCCGTATTCCGGGTTTAAGCAGTTCGCCTGGGGCTCATTTTTTGCCGGGGTAAATTATTATTTCGGAATTTCAGATAAGGAATATATTTATCCAAGACGCTGAAATTCTGTATTTATTCAGCAACCGATCTGAGTTTGTAAGTCAGGTTAATTTCAGAACCTCAAGACGCTAAAGACTGAAACTGCAGCTTTGATGAACAGAAAAACGCCCAACGATATCAAAATAATGCCGGCAATAATATTAAGTTTATTCACGCTGGTTTGAGTGATCCGTTTCTTATTGCCCGTTATCAGCTTTAATAAAGCATAGAACCACACGAATGTTCCCGTAAACGCCCCAATTGAAAAAAACAACCCCCCTGAAATTGACGGTTCAAAAAACCTGAATCCCTTTAAATATCCTATAAGCGCTATCCATGATGCAGGCAGGGTGATAGATGACATGCACAACAGCATCCCCATAAAAAACAGTCCCATTGAATTTGACTTATTGATTTCGGGCGCTTTTAACCGCCTGGCAATCACCGCGGCTTTTTCTGTCAGCTTCCCCGCTTTAGCGGTAGCTGAATTGTATGTTGCCGATTCCTTTGTCTCCAGTTCTGCGTATGTATTCTTTAACCTCATTATCCGAATACCATACATTATGACAACGAAACATCCTGAAAAAGTAAGCGCTATTTCTATTAAATGAGAATTCGCGGCATAAAAGTCGGCCGCTGCCGATGGAAGCAATGAAATGATCAGGGTAATCCCCCCGAATGCCAGCATGCAATAAAAGAAGTCCATAAAGGCGGCTCCGAAAGCAATTGCTTTACCCTCTTTTATTTCATTTTCAAAGCCCCTTGAAATTATTGCAAAAGATATGGGCCCCATCGGGGGTATGGAAACAACAAACCCCATCAGCGCGCCCGCAATAAGATTAACTACCAATCCGATCAAGATCTTTTATGAAAAATTTTTTGAGAAAAAAAAGGGCAGCATCAAAATACTGCCCTTTGGTTACAATTCATTTATTAATCAGGTAAACCATTTCTATCATTATCCCTGAATGCTTTAAAATTATGATTGATGTTATTCTTAATGTTATTATCTATATCGTTTGAATTTGCAGGAAGGCCCGGGTCAAGATAAACGCCGTTGCTGATGAACCAGATATATGGCTTAACGATCAAGGTAATGTTTGTCAAAGAGGCCGAACTGAAAGGAACTGTGTTAGGGAAATGAAGTATCTGATGAGCCGATTTGGTCGATTTATAAACAAAATAATTCCCAAAATATGTACCCTTAACTATAACCGAATATCTTCCGTTTACATCTGCAAACTCGGGGTCAGGTATAGCTTCCGAATCTTCTAATTTATGGACCTCAAATTTGATCTTTTCATAAACGCCAGAAGGAATTATTGATGAGCTTATAGTATTGACTCCTGAAGTCAAATTAAGAAATATTACAAAAGGCCCGACCTTAAAATCAGATGAATCTTCGGAAGTTGCCGCTAGATCAAGCTTAATGTCTTTTATCAGTATCTTAACCGTATCCAGTATAAGTATATTTTGCGAATCTCCCGCAGAATCCATTGAACCAATAGAGCTAAAGCTTACGTTATTCGCCGGTGTCGAAGTAACCGACGAATTCCCGCATCCATAAAGCGCTGCTCCTGAAACTATCGCCGCTATAAACAAAGCGGCGATTTTGTGTTTTAAGATAATTTTACTCAATTATTTTTACCTGTATTGTTTTCGAACATTTTTCAATGTTTTCTTATTTTCTTATTACTTCTTTTTACCCTTATCGTTGCCATTCTGTTTATTTCCTTTATTATTGCCGGTATTCTGGTTGCCTTTTACTTTGCCGGTATTCTGGTTGCCTTTTACTTTGCCGGTATTCTGATTGCCTTTTACTTTGCCGGTGTTCTGATTGCCTTTTACTTTACCGGTATTCTGGTTGCCCTTTACTTTGCCGGTATTCTGCTTTCCTTTTACCTTACCGGTATTCTGGTTGCCTTTTACTTTGCCGGTATTCTGCTTTCCTTTTACTTTGCCGGTATTCTGATTGCCTTTTACTTTGCCGGTGTTCTGATTGCCTTTTACTTTGCCGGTGTTCTGATTGCCTTTTACTCTACCTGTATTCTGGTCGCCTTTTACTTTGCCGGTATTTTGATTGCCTTTTACTCTGCCGGTATTTTGATTGCCTTTTACTCTGCCGGTGTTCTGATCGCCTTTTACGCTTCCGCTATTTTGATTGCCTTTCACTCTTCCCATATTTTGGTCGCCATTTCGAAGGCTGTTATCCTTCTGGCCGTTAATATTGGAGTTGTTATCGTCTCTGCTTTTCTTGCCTTCTTTTCTGGTGAATTTTTCATCAGGTTTTCTTTCTTTCCATACGTCGTTATGCATAAAAGATTTCGGTTCGTGATTATAATATCCATTGTGCAATCCATTATCGTGTCTTCGGAAACTTGGCGTAAATACGTTATAATCCCTATCAGAATATCTTACCTCGCTAAAATCTCTGCAGTGATGAATATTTATCATATCAACATCTCTCCCGTAAATATTATAAATATTGGTTACATCGGGTCCTCTGTTACAGATCTCATCATTTACGATTACAATGCCTATTGTAAAATTAAAACCGCTGACTAAGATCCTGCTTCCGTCATCATAATATGGCCTGTCGTATTCATATATATCGGGATCAAGAAAATGTCTTCTCTCTACTATCATATAGTCGTCGTTATCAATATCTTCATTATCCATTGTCCCGTCATCCAAATATTCTGATGGCTGCAACGGAGCCCATGACACATAATCGTCATTCTGTCTCCAGTTTACCCATGCCGGCGACCACACTCTTCCGGGCACCCAAAGCCACCCTGCATTATCAGTATGACACCATCTTCCGTAATGAGATGTTGTTTCTTCTTCAGGATTTGAAGCCCTGAAATACCATCCCGCATCTGTATTTTCCCATCGGCCATGAGAATAGGGCCTGTAAACCGGGGGTTCGTCGCCGGCAACTACAGTAACTCCTAAATCAGGTGAAGGTCTCCAAACAAAAACCATCCCCATATCCGCATCGGCCAGTCCGTAAGCAACGTTAACGCCGAGAAGACTGGAAAGTGAAAAATGGTTGTTACCTGAACTGTTATAAGCTGTTGTTTTGGGCTTCATACCTATTTCTTCAGCTTTAACCTGTATCCACTCGCCCTTAGGGGCCAGCTGGTCATAAAATTGTTTATAATCGACGGTTGTAAGGTCTGAATCGGATTCTGTATAATCCTTGTCGCTTATTGGCGTTGCCGCTAAATTTGTATCAAGTTGTTCTGTCTGGTCTTTCGTCAAATTTCCATTCGCCGATTTAGAACAGGAAGAGAATTGAAACAACAAAACTGCCGTCAGCATCATTATTCCCATTGCGCTTAATATCAATCTAGTTCTCATGATCGTTACTATTTCCTTTTTATTAAAATATTGTTGTGTTAAAATTTAAAGTCTATACCGAGTTCCAAAGCGTTAAAGTTAAAATTACCAAGTCCGAATCTTACTACTCCTGCAACCGCCGGGCTAAAGAAATACCTCATACCGGCCTGACCCCATAGCCACAAACCGCTTTCCTTCAATGAGTTTCCGTTTGGCGAAGAAGAGAAAAATCCTAACACTAGCCCAACGAACGGCACAAATTTACCGCTTGCTATCTGGTTAAAATTATAGTTTCCCTGGCCGCCTACAAATACATTAGAAAACCTTTCCAGGTCGCTGTGAGCGAAACTTGAATACCTGAGCATTGCGCCTAAACCTATTGTTCCTATCCCCGCCTGTGTGATCTGATTTTCATAGTTGAACCCAAACGTAGGCGAACTATTGCTTGCCCAAAATCCAAGCGTTCCGCCCATGAGGTTATCGCGTTCTTTTAATTGACCATAAGATGTCCCTGCGAGAAATACTAAGAACAAAATTGAATAAATTGATGTTTTCATTTCTTCTGTTATTTAATTAAATAAAATCGATCCTCTCTTAGTGAGACCCGGAATGATGTTTAACTGTATGTAAGCTACGCAGAGTTACAGGTCATGTCAATTGAGCGTAAGGATGAAAAAGGGACTACACCGCTTGGATGACTAGCTGCAAAATAGATGGTATCCTCAGATTAGTTCTAAATTTGCCGTTTTTATCCTAAACAACCTTGATTAGTTAGGGTCAAGTTTATTAAATAGCGCCTAAAGAAAATGTGATTTGCCACATCTTGCAAGAATTATAACAGAATCCTGAAAAAACCGCTGTTAATTGAAATGTAAATTCTCTCTTCGGTATTATTTAAGTGTTTATTTGGAAAATCCCGCAGGAATGAATTTAACGTGTATAATAAATATTCAAATCCGATGTTCAGACTTTTGAAAATTTTAATTGCAATCCTGGGTCTGAATATTCCGACAATATTATTGCCTGCTGCGCCGACATAAGTGTGAAGTCCATAAAAATAATAACTAAGAGTGAAATTCATTATCCCCCCGGCATCAAGCGTACTTTCAAACTTGCCGTTTATTCCGCCAGAGAAATCATAATTTCTTTCCTCGACCTGTACGTTCGGGGAATTTATTCCGGCAAGCGGTATTACGCCAATGTTAATTTGAGATTCGATGTTAGTTTTTTTTGTGAAATTGATCTTATGCGTTATCCCCGCGCTAAATGCGCTGGCCCCTATTTCAAAACTTTTATTATTCCAGTAATCGTAATGCTGGTATACGCCAATCAGCATTGTCTGGTTCTTAAATTGAAAATTCTGGCCCGAAAGGATCCCAAATCCTATTAAATTATCCAGCCATTTATTTCCTCTGCCAATACTAATATCCGCTCTGCCGCTAAAATAATCAAAAGGTTTTCTGAATCTCTTTTCATATGGATTTCCGTACGCCAGGCTGATATCTGCCATAGCGCCGTTTATTCCTTTCCAGAAGTTTGAGCCGTTATTTACGTTACTTAACCCGGTATATACTGTAATATCAAGAGGTTCTTTTTGATATACTTCTTTAGAAGTTACCCTGCCCATCTTGCCCTGCAAAAGCCTGTTAAACGCTCTCACCGGATCGATAATCGAAGCTATTAATTCACGAACAACCCTGGCCGAACCTGTGATCCTGTCATCTAAAAACAACGAGCTTATCCTGTAGAGCGTTTCACCTATAAAGGAGCCGCTAACGGTTGTAGTATACAAATCGTTCTGGTTTGGGGGCCCATTTTCCAATAATTGCTCCCACATAGCGCTCCCGCCAAATGCAAAAAGAGCCGATTGAAAATAATTATACCCGTTAGAACGCCCCGCGTTGAAATTTAAATTTCCGTGAAAAGGATGATTAAAAAACTTCATTTGAAAAGTTCCGTTGTCCCATTGCCATCCGTGCTGAAAATTATGCGCAAATGAATTAAAACCAATCACATCGTAAGGAAATTTCGAAACATACCTTCCAAATGTCCATACTACCATATTTACCAAAGGAACCTCGGCTATAGATTCCAACAATGGGTATTTTTTGTTGTAGTGTGGATCGTCATTCAGTAAATCTCCGTATGAATTGTGAATGGCCGTGTCAATGACATTATTTTTGTTCGAAGATTTTAGAAGTTCCGATGATTTAGAATTTGAATTGGAATCAGCTCCGGGTTTAAGTTCATTGAGGTGTGTCTTTAAAGTTCTTCCGGAATGCCGGTTTAATGACAATTTCCCATCATAACCAACATGCTGGGCCTTAAGCGGCATTGAGAAGAGGAAGAGAAAAACCAAAAGACATGTTGTTTTCATTTTTTTCTTTTCTTTGATTTGTTATGATATAAAAATAATTTTGTTCTTTACTTTTCAGTGTTTTAATATGAAAAGAGGGAGCCTGCGGGCTCCCTCTTAATATTTTGAATTAAATAAAAAAAATTATTTTTTCATTTTCGGA
Source organism: uncultured Ignavibacteria bacterium (assembly GCA_963816535.1). Classification (GTDB taxonomy): domain Bacteria; phylum Bacteroidota; class Ignavibacteria; order Tepidaquicellales; family OLB5; genus CAWFKW01. The sequence goes on from CAWFKW010000003.1 coordinate 1,417,479, forward strand.
TAGGTTTTCTGGCCAAAATAGAAACTTATACCAGCATAAAATTGCAGGTAGGCAATCTTCTTTGCTTTCTGTGTGCCTGCGGCGTCATTTAAACCATAAGCTCCGCTTGAATTGGTAATCGCGTTCTTGTTAAATAGGTTTTGATAACAATATCTTCCGCCTATTATAACGCCGATTTTCTTGCTTAGCTTCACATCAACGCCCGCTCCAAACTGAGCTCCAAATCTTACGGCCGATTGCAGATCTCCCGTAAAGTTGGCGGCGCTATCGGTTGATGTCAATGTGGTTGTTCCGCTGAAGATATTAGTTGTGAACTGAGCGTTTACAAATGGATTTGCCGGTCTTTTCGGGGCAAAATCGTACTCTGCGCCCAGCCCGATTGTAAATATATTCAAATCGGTTTTGAACGTACCAGTGCCTAAGATAGGATCGTTATTAAATGTAAGGTTCCCGCTGCTTAACCCGGTGTACATAAACGATAACATAATTCCAAAAGTGCTTTTCTTATCTACAAAATATTTGCCGTCCACTCCAAAGTTGAACCCGCTGTTTACAAAATACGGCGTAGGGTCTTTTAGCGCATCTATATCTGCCGGGAAGTCGCCGTGTAAATCAGGAAGAGTATATGCGTATCCTCCATAAATATGTAACGACATTTTTGGAACGGGATAAGTCTGGGCTCTTAAGCTGCTAACCGCAAATAACATAACTAATATCGCTATTAATGTATTTATTTTTTTCAATTTTGATCTCCTTTTAATTTTAATAAAATTGTTTAAAACCTGTAACAAAGCTACGTACTAACTGAAGCCCTTACAATCGGGCTATGGATTGAAATTGGGACTACATCCTTTGGATGAGATATTTTTGTCAAAAATGACCTTTTTTACCCATAAATGGTTATATTTATGTTCATTATTCCCTTGAAAACGACCACTCGCCTGTAGTTCTTACATCCAGCAGGTATTCCCCTGTTTCAGGAACGTCAATTACCTGTTTTTGTGAAAACGGTCCGGTTGCATCGGCCAGCATAAATAATTCCGAGCCGTCTATATTTAATATTCTCGCGGTAAACTTCGAGCTTCCTAAATAAACAGTTTTCAAACCTGCTTTTCCTTTGATCAGGTCTATGATCTGAAATTTATCGCCAATATATCCGAAAGACATTCTATACTGATCCTGACTGTTTCCGGCAGAAATTTGTTGTATTGCCCTCCCTGCTTCTTTTGCATCCTTTATATCCTCTTCATCGTTCCCAAGAAATACAACCGCTAAAACTATTATTGCCAGGACTGAAAAGAAAAACCCCATGTATTTAAATTTAGCTGACATATACTTGTTTTAAGATTTCGCGAAATTCATTCCTGCCTCTGTGAAGCCTGCTTTTTACCGTCCCGATGGGCCATTTGAGTTGTTCAGATATTTCTTTAAGAGAGTATTCTTCAAGGTGGAATAAAACTATTACTTTTCTGAATTCTTCGTTTATTTTGTTCATAAACTTTAATATTTCTTCTCTTGTGAGAATACTCTCGCCGCAATTGTCAGGCATTTCAGGAAATTCTTCAACATGAACTTCGGACATATTTTTGTTTTTCCTGCAATTGCTGAAGAAAGTATTTTTCATAATTGTATAAAGCCAGGCTCTGCAGTTGCTGCCTTCTTTAAAAGAACCGTAGAATTTGAACGCCTTAGTATACGTTTCCTGCACCAGGTCCTCAGCATCCATTTGGTTCTGTGTGTATTTTTTTGCGATGTTTATAAAGTAGCCGTAGTGGACATAAGCTTCGCTTGTGAAAGAATTTTCTCTTGCCATTATTTTTTGTCTATTGCGTTCATAATTGGGAATTCTTTAAAAAATTATTTGGAATAATAACAGGATAGCTAGTGAACCGGCAGCGGCCATGTACCAAAAAATATCCGTTTCGTCATCGTTGAGAGCAAAGAAATTAAGCGCATTGAGTCTGCCAGATGTTTTCATGGATATTTTAATTTTCATCAAACTACCCTTCTGCCTGTAACCAGCCTGATAATCAGAACTATTACAGCCACAACAAGCAGGATGTGAATGTAACCTCCCATTGAATGGGAACTGACCATCCCGGCCAGCCAAAGAACCAATAAAATTATAACTATAGTCCACATTATTTACCTGTTTAAAATATCTGATTATTGAAATTCTGTCTGATTTGGATTAGCGCCGCAGAGATAATTTCTTATCTCTGCGCCTGCTAATTGGACGTCTTAATGTTGCATTTGCGACAACATTATAGGAGAAATTATAAAAATCTCTATCTTATTACTAACTCTACTTAATTAATACCATTTTCTTATTCGACTGGAACGCTCCGGCATCCAATCTGTAGAAATATACGCCGCTCGGATATGAACTTGCGTCCCACTCAATCCTGTAATTTCCTGCGTTCTGCGTTTGATTTACCAATACACTCACTTCCCGTCCCAGGGCATCGTATACGCTTAACTTCACATATCCGGTCTTTGGCATCTGGTAAGCGATTATAGTCACCGGATTAAACGGATTAGGATAATTTTGCGACAGTGAATATTCATTCGGGCTGGTCGTTCCGTTATTTTCTATTGCGATCAAACCCGTTGTATTAAAGCCAATTTCATAAATGTCAAAATTGCTGCTGCTGCGGTAATCCTGCCAAACGACTATTGCGCCGAGGTTGCCATTGCTTACTATCGCGGGACTCAATTGGTCGTTATTCATGGTACATATTGAATATCCAGTTGCCGCCCAGTTTATGGCCGCATTTGAAGCTATTCGCTGCGCATAGATATCAGAATTGCCTGTATTACGATGGTCTTCCCATGTAATATAAGCCCCGTTATTCCCATCGCTCACCAGCTGAGATTTGATCTGGTCCCCGGTCGCAGTGCAGATTATAATTCCCGTTGCGGTCCATTGAACCGCGCCTGTGGAATTTACCCGCTGCGCATAGATATCGGCCGTTGTGCCTGTTCTGTAGTCGGTCCACGATATGATTGCGCCTCCCATGCCATCGCTGACGATCTTCGGGTCTGTTTGGTCGTAAGCGACATTGTTATTCATTACAACGCCGTCGACAGCCCATACAATCGCGCCGCCCGGTCCTATTCTTTGCGCGTAAATATCAAAATTATTTGTGCTTCTGTAGTCAGTCCATGTAATTATAGCCCCTGCAGCTCCGTCGCTGCAAATATCCGGTTTCAATTGATCTGTCGCAGCTGTACATGTAGCAACGCCATTTGTAGTCCATTGAACCGCGCCTGCCGAGCCGATTCGCTGAGTATAAATATCATAATTACCTGCGCGGTTATCAGCCCATGTAACAAAAGCGCCGCCGCTGCCATCAGTAACAAGTTTCGGCCCGCGCTGCGAAGCCGCCTGGTTGCAAATGGCAACTCCGTTTGCCGTCCAAAGCATAACTCCGGCCGGACTCACACGCTGCGCGTAAATATCCGGAAAACCATTGTTGCTTCGGTAATCCTGCCATGTTAGAACTGCTCCGCCTAAACCGTCGCTGATCATTGCAATTGTATCCTGTTCAAATACAGATGTGCAGACCGGAACGCCGTTAAGCATCCATTGTACAACACCGCTTGAGTTTACCCTTTGCGCATATATGTCAGCTGTAACGCTGCCGCGATATGACTGCCATGCGATAATTGCCCCGCCCGTACCGTCGCTGACTATAATAGGAAAGTAATTGCTGTCCTGAATACATATAGCGATACCATCGGTCATCCACATAGCATTGCCATCGGCATTCATCCTTTGTGCGTAGATCTCGTATTTACCGTTGTGCTTATCCTGCCAGGTAATAATTGCGCCGCCGCTTCCGTCAGTGGTCATCGCCGGGCTGATCTGGTTATTTACCGCTACGCTCACAGGGTTACCCTGCGGCTGCGAAAAAGCTGCTGCTGGTATAAATAGAGCAATCAACAGCATTGCACTTAAGGCGCTCAGAATCCGTCCTTTAAAACTTGATGAATTTGTTAATTTTGCTTTCATAATTTTATATTTTTTTGACGATTTTTTTAAATTGTTAAGACTAAACTACAAATAGATACCAGCCAAGTCAATAAAACAAAAGGATGAAAAAGGAACTACATCCTTTGAATGAGAATTCTAACTCTCCTTTGATTGATCTATATTTTCAGGGTTGTTCCAGTACGCCTCAGCTTCATTTTCCATTTTTTGGAGACGGTCGTAATAGTCCGGAAATTCTTTCAAATGAGCCAGCGCGATCTTTCCTGTCATAATAAGATCATCATTAGTAATATTTGTTGATGGGTCGACTATTCCGTGTTCAAGCTCGACCTCAAGGCCCATTTTGAATTGCTCGGGGCTGTATTTTACCCAATAAATACCCAGCTGTTCGCCGATCCATTTTGCTTCTTCCAGTGAAAAAAACTTTCCCATATTTAAATCTCCCAAAATATTGTTGAAAAAAGTTATCCCGCGTAAACGGGATAACTTATTATGATTTTTATCTAAGAGTTCTTTCCGTGAATATTAATTCACGTGTACAATTACATTGGTAGAAGGTTCCCCAAAATATTTATCATCTTTTACGATCTGGCACTGAAAATTATAGTACCCGTCTTTATCCGGCGCTGTGACTTTAAAACTAAAAGTAACATTTGATCCTGAGTATACCGCGCTTGAAAGCTCAACGTTTGCAACGGCCCAGTTTCCTGTATTCGCCGCGCCTTTTGTTGATACCTTGAGCCTGTTTTCACCGGGATTCCATGTTGATGTGCCTGTGTTCTTCATAATGACTACAACATCGTATGTCTGGTTCGCGTCCATTTCGCCCGGAACCTGCTGAGACACAAATGCCGAATTGCTGCCTATTTCATCTGTTATAACCGGAGGAGTTGGTCCTGAAACTCTGATCGGTACAATTGCGCTGGGCTCGCCGAAAAATGCGTTTCCGTCAGCCATCTGCCATTGCATATTGTAACTTCCTTCAACCGGGGCTATAAGAGTGAAATTGAATACGATTTCATTACCCGGGCTTACAGTTGAATTCACATCAACTGAACTGATCGACCAGGTTTTCACGGTCGCCTCAGTAACATTCATTAATTTAAGGCTGTAGTTTCCCTGTTTCCAAACGCTGTTGCCGGTGTTCTTCATTGTAACCGAAACGCCGTAAGTCTGGCCGGGGCTCATTTCACCCGGAGTTGACTGGGACAAATACTTTGAATTATCGTAGGCATCAGATACCCTGCCGCCTTCTCTGACTTTATTGCCTCTTGATTGTGAATAAATACTGCCTGTAAGAGTAAAGCACAACGCTAATAATAGTAATGTGACTAATTTTATTTTTTTCATATCTTTCTTTCGTTTAGTTTTTACGATTGCTACTAAACTACAGAAGGAATGAAGAATAGACAATGGGGCAAGAGGATGAAAAAGGAACTACACCTTAGTGGCTAGACGTCAATGTTGTGCCCTAACATTTTGAGATGTAACTAAACGCTTAAAAGAACTAATCCTTTAGAACTAGATACAAATTCAATCCATAGCGCTATATTATATTTATCCTTTATGCGTATTTTTGTCTGTGAAGTAAAATAATATAATTTTCATGAGTAGCGATTGCATTTAATTAAATGCATAATAACGGAAAATAAATTATTGGATATATAATCTTATGAAAAAGAACAAATCAACATTTAAACGAATCACTCTTCCAAAATCCCCTACAAGCATCCAGGGACTGGATGAAATAACGGGCGGAGGATTGCCTAAGGGCAGGCCGACTCTTGTATGCGGCGGCGCAGGCTGCGGGAAAACTCTCTTAGCTATGGAATTTCTTGTCCGGGGAGCGACCGAATATAATGAACCGGGCGTTTTTATCTCGTTCGAAGAAAGTGAAAAAGAACTAACTGAGAATGTTTCATCTCTGGGATTTGATCTTAAAACGCTTGTGGCGCGCAAAAAGATATGGCTTGAGACTATCCTGATAGAACCTGACGATATAGAGGCAAGCGGAGAATTCAGTCTTGAAGGCTTATTTATCCGTATCCATTATGCGATTGAAAGCATTGGCGCCAAGCGCGTTGTGCTTGATACAGTCGAAACGCTCTTTTCCGGACTGCCTAATCCGGGGATACTGCGCGCGGAACTCAGAAGATTATTGCGCTGGCTGAAGAACAAAGGCGTTACCACTGTTATCACCGGGGAGCGGGGCGAATCAACATTAACGCGCGACGGCTTGGAGGAGTATGTATCGGACTGCGTAATTTTACTTGATCACCGCGTAATTAATCAGTCGTCGATAAGACGGCTGCGTATAGTTAAATACCGCGGTTCCGAGCACGGCACTAACGAGTATCCTTTCCTGATTGATGAAGACGGCTTTTCAGTTCTGCCGGTAACTTCGCTTGGCTTGAACGGCATTACATCCAGCGAACGGATCTCCACCGGCATCCCGCGCCTTGATACAATGCTTTCCGGCAAAGGTTATTTCCGCGGAAGCACTGTGCTTGTTTCGGGCACAGCGGGCACGGGTAAAACAAGTATTGCGGCAAAATTTATGGAAGCGGCGTGCAAACGGGGAGAGCACGTTCTTTATTTCGCATTCGAAGAATCGCCAAACCAGTTTATGCGCAATATGCGTTCAATAGGGATCCGGTTGGATACTTACGTGAAAAAGGGATTACTTCACTTTCATGCGACGCGGCCGACTCTTCATGGATTGGAACATCACCTCGCTACAACTATCAAATTAATCAACAAGATCAAACCGTCAGTCGTTATTATAGACCCTATCGATGCATTTGTGATCAGCGATAACCAGACCGAAGTAAAAACAATGCTTCTGCGACTTGTAGACTTTTTAAAAATGAAGCAAATTACAGCTTTCTTTGCAAGCCTTACCGCCGCAGGGAAAAATATGGAGCTTACAGACGTTTCCATCTCGTCTTTAATAGATACATGGCTGCTGCTAAGAGATATCGAGATCGGGGGCGAGCGCAATCGCGCATTATATGTGCTTAAATCACGAGGCATGGCGCACTCAAACCAGATCCGCGAGTTCAGGCTTTCTGATAACGGCATTGAATTGCTTGATGTATACGTTGGTTCTGAAGGCGTACTAACCGGCTCTGCCAGGCTATCGCAGGAAGCTAAAGACCGCGCCGAAAAATTAAACCAGCAGCAGGAAACAAGACGAAAACAATTTGGTTTGGAACGCAAACGACTTTCAATGGAAGCCCAGATTGCGGATCTGCGCTCCGAATTTGACGCCGAACAATCGGAAACCCAAAAGATAATAAGTATTGAAAAAGCAAGAACGGTACGGTTCGCTGAGGACCAGAACAAAATGGCAAAAAGCCGAAAAGCGGATATCAACCTTAAAAAAACAGCTAAAGCAATTTAAATTAATTACCATAAATATAATGATAACAAAAAACTCTAAACCAAATACCATTAAGCCAAAACAAATAGCGGCTAGAGATAAATACAATTTCCGCCTGTATATTGCCGGGCAAACCCCGGGCGCGCTTGCAGCTTTAAGAAATCTCAAATTGATCTGTGAAGAACGTTTGAAAGGCAAATACCGCATCGAAGTGATCGATATAAAGGAGAAACCGCAGATTTGCCACGACGATCAAATTCTAGCCATCCCTACGTTAATGAGGAAAACACCGCTTCCTGTAAGGTTCATAATCGGCGATCTTTCAAATACTGAAAGGCTGCTCACAGGCCTGGGGCTCACTTTGTGCACGCTATAAATCTGCATGCTCTGCAAGCCTTTACATTAAGCAAATAATAAAACGATTTGATAAAAGATTTTATTAAAAGGCGAGTTTTACTTCGGAGATTGTGAATGGATCGCGATCTGGACCCTTGTATTAAGCGCCATTTTTTCAAGAATATTATGAACGTGGCTTTTAACTGTGTAGATTGAAATATTAAGTTTGTGTGCTATTTCTTTATTGGCAAGGCCTTCGGCAATCAGCGATACTATCTCGCGCTCGCGGCTTGTCATTCTCACTGACTGGACCAGCTTCGAAGGGCCAAGCTCCTTAACCCCGTAATCAACAATTTGCGAAAAGAGCGACTCTGTCATAACGGCAGGTAAAACCTTCTCGCCGGAAGCAACGGCACGAATTGTTTTTGTAAATTCAGGAATTGTCGCATCTTTCAGTATAAACCCCGAGACTCCGGCTTCGACAAATTGCATCACATCTTCCTGAATAGGCAGAAGGTCCATCGCTATAACCCTCACATTGTGATGATCATTTTTTAGCGCTATTACAAGTTCCAGGCTGTCATGATTCGGCAGTCCGAGATCCAAAAGCACAATATCCGCTTTCAGCTCATCTACTTTATCAACAACAAAATCACCGTCGCTGAACAGAGCCACAACGTTCATATCAGTCTCCTTTTTCAGCATAGCGTTTATACCTTCGCGCAGAAGCCTGTTATCTTCAATGATTATCAGTTTAATCTTTTTCGTCATCTGACTTCGAATTTCAATCTAAAATAAAAGATGTTTTGTTTACCTGAAGTGAAGCTATTTAGAATTTTCTCCGGCGGTCCTGGCAGCTTTTTCTTTTTTTCTTTTCTCTTTCAGTATATCGTCCCATAGGCTGTCATGGTTGCCTGTCCCCCCATACGTTTCGTGCGTATGCCAGGTCGTCATATTGCCGGATATATCGAATCTTGAATTATTTGATTCTGATTTATTAATGAAAATGTCTTCGACCGTTTCGGGGTCTAAAGGCATGTTATTCGGTTTAGTCTTATCTGCCTTAATCATTTGCTCTCTTTCTTAATATTTTCGCCCCATAATTAAGATCAATCGCAGTAATCGGGATCTAAACAGATCAAACTTCTATGGCACAATGTAGATTTAGCCCTAATATAAGTATATATTATTGTTAATGTATGACAGAAAACAATCCCATATTATCGATTTTAGTCTCAAAACGTCAATCGATAATATCTTATGTTAAGCAAATGGTTTTTTTATATAATACTGCAACCATATTTTTAAAATCATGTAGCGCCTACTTTTAGAATGTATAATAAGGTATCTTGATAACCTACGGAATTTTTTCGACAGCAAATTCATATAATATTATGAATTTGACAATTATTTAAAGATTGGCAGCGCTCCCATCAATACAACAAATCCGCTATCCTACCAGGAAACAGGCTTATTCAAAAGACATAACAGTAATCCGATACTAACCGCGGCAATGTGGCCGTATAAAGTCAACTCGGTTTTTAACCCCGGGGCCGCGATATTTAACGATAAAGTTTTGCTCCTTGTAAGAGTTGAAGACCTTAAGGGTTCTTCACACTTATGCAAAGCAATAAGCGCCGACGGTTATACAAATTGGGCCATTGATACAAAGCCGACTATGACCCCGTATACCGAAAAATTTCCTGAAGAGTTTTACGGAATTGAGGACCCGCGAATAGTTAAACTGGATAACAGCGATATGTATGCAATTGCATATACCTCATATTCACAAAGCGGACCCGGGGTATCGCTTGCAACCACAACCGACTTTGTGTCCTTCGAAAGACACGGGATAATCATGCACCCGGAAGATAAAGACGCCTCGCTCTTCCCGAGAAAATTCAACGGCAGATGGGCGCTGCTGCACCGTCCTTCGCCAAAAGATAAAATGAACAAAGCTAATATTTGGATCTCATACTCTTCTGACCTCATGCATTGGGGTGAAAGCTCGTGTTTGATCGATGCCCGCAGTGGCGGCTGGTGGGATGCCGGCAAAGTAGGGATTGGGCCGCAGCCTATAGAAACATCTGAAGGCTGGCTTATTATATATCATGGCGTAAGGCTCAATTTCTCCGGCCCGTTGTACAGAGTGGGATTAGCCCTGCTTGACCTGGATGACCCCATGAAAGTAATAAAGAGATGCGATGAATGGGTTTTCGGTCCTGAAGAACTGTATGAAAGAGTTGGCGACGTACCAAGCGTAACATTTCCCTGCGGCGCCATTGTCAGAGGCGATGAATTATTAATGTATTACGGCGCGGCCGATACTAGCGTAGCTGTGGCTACCGGTTCAGTGAAAGAGATCTTAAGTTATATAAAAAATAGTTAGCTTCTCAGATCCTTTTCTTTGAATTCAAGCCCTGGTATACTTAATCCGCTGTTAACAATACTTTACTCATCACTAAAGTTATTTATTTTTCCGCTTTTCTTCTCGTTCTAAAGATTTAGTCCTTTTTTCATTCCTTTGTATTATGGAACGGCAGCCGGTTTTATCGTATTTTACTTAATATATCTAAATATTTAAAATTGTCTGAATGCGTTCTTTACTTATTACTGCAGGTGTCAGGTATGCCTGCGTATTTTAATATAATGCAGTTAATAACAGAATCATGCATTTACAAAAACATAAATCTGGTTCCATTAATCATAGTTGGGATAAAATATCATGAACAAGCCTTTTGGAATTTCAATAATTTCATCATACGTTCCGAGGTTATGCGGCATTGCTACATTTACGCACGATCTTACAAATTCAATGAAGAATCTCTCAGCTAGCGGCGAATATTTGATTAATATCGGCGCTTTAAATGATGATATTGACGGATATAAATATCCGTCAGATGTCAAGTTTGAGATCAGGGAAAATAATGTAAACGATTTCAGGGATGCCGCGTACTATCTGAACTTATCTGATTCGGAAGCCATAAGTATACAGCACGAGTTTGGTTTATACGGCGGCGAAGCCGGTTCTAATATTCTGTATTTCATCGAGAGATTAAGAAAACCCCTGGTCACAACGCTTCATACTATACTTGAAGAACCAAGCAATGAACAGCTGAAAGTCATGGAGGCGCTGGGAGAACTATCCTCATATCTGATAGTTCAGTCCAAACGCTCCAAGCAAATGCTGGAAAAGATTTATAATATCTCTGCAAAAAAAATTAAACTCATATCGCACGGCGCGCACGACGTTCCGTTTTTAGATCCCGCGTACAACAAAGATAAATTCCAGTTAGCGGGCAAAAAAGTAATACTAACGTTCGGGCTTTTAAGCCCCGATAAGGGTTTGGAAGACGGCATTAACGCGCTTTCTTATGTGGTTAAAGAGCATCCCGAAGCGATGTATATAATTCTTGGCGCTACTCATCCGAATGTAAAAAAATATAACGGCGAGGCATACCGTTATTCGCTTGAGCGCCTTGTTGAAAAACTTGGCCTTGAAAAAAACGTTATATTTATCAACAGGTTTGTTGATACAAACGAACTGCTTGATTTTATCATGCTCAGCGATATATACCTCAGCCCGTACCATATTAAAGAACAGATCGTATCCGGTACCTTAACGTATGCGCTGGCATGCGGAAAAGCTATAATCTCTACTCCATACTGGCATGCTGAAGAACTGCTGGCAAACGACAAGGGAATTCTTGTGCCTTTTAAGGACCCTGAAGCTATGGGTAAAGCTATCTCATACCTTATCGCCGACGAGAACAAAAGGAACGAACTCAGAAAAAATGCTTACGCGGCGGGCAGAGAGATTACATGGCCTAAAATAGGAAAAAAATATTTAGAGGTATTCCATACAGCCGTAGAAGAATTTAAAAGAACCGATAAATTGTTAATTCTTCCCGCGGATGATAAGAATCTTCCCGCGCTTCCCGAAGTGAACTTCACACATCTTAAGAATTTTACAGACTGCACGGGAATTTTTCAGCATGCCACTTATTCAATCCCAAACAGGAATGAAGGTTATTGCACCGATGATAACGCGAGGGCGCTTCTTGTGGCTGTAATGAACAAATATGCGCAAAACGATGATTCGCTGGACGCTCAAATAGATACCTATCTGACTTTTGTTCACCATTCCTTCAACCCGAAAAATTGTTTGTTCCGGAATTTTATGTCGTATGAAAGAAAGTGGCTTGAAGAATCCGGCTCTGAAGATTGCAACGGAAGAATTATTTTTGTGCTCGGGTACATAATTAAAAACACCATATCTAACTCTATGCTCAGGCTGGTAAAAACTTTGTTTGACCAAAGCATAAAACACATGACTAACTTTAAATCGCCGCGCGCGATGGCGTACATTTCCATGGGCTGCATAGCTTATTTGCATAAGTTTGCCGGCGCGATAGATATTAAGAAAATAAACAAGACTCTTTGCGATAAGCTTCTTGATTTTTATACACGGGCATCAACCCCGGATTGGCTCTGGTTTGAAGAATATCTTACGTATGATAACGCAAGATTATCACAGGCGCTGCTCTCATCCGGCAGGTTTACAAATAACAGTTCATACACTGAAGCCGGATTAGAATCGTTAAACTGGCTTTATGCATCCTTATACGATAATGAAAAAAACTGCCTTTCTATAGTCGGGAACAGCGCATGGTTTCATAAAGGCGGGATAAAATCAAAGTATGACCAGCAGCCGATTGAAATTCCCGCAATGATAGACGCCTGTTACATGGCTTATTCTATAACCGGCGATAATGTTTGGATAGACAGGCTTGGCATCGCGTTTAGCTGGTTCTTAGGAAATAACGACAGGCAGGAACCCCTATGCGATCTGACCACAGGCGCATGTTTTGACGGGTTAAACTCGGCCATGATTAATCAAAACCAGGGCGCCGAATCCACTATCAGCTGGCTGCATTCTTTGTTACGAATGATGGGAATCCGCCAGGACCTGAAAATTAAAACATAAAATTTGCATTCTAAGTCCTTTAATTATAGCTTGTTCAAGCTGAAACCTGCCCCTCTAATACATTGTTTATTAGATACTAGGGCTAATTAGCGCCATTCAATTATTATCGGTGAAAACATATCTAATTGCCTGCGAAGTGAGCGAATTAAGAAATGCCAAAAGAAAAAAAACGAAATAGTGCGCTAAGAATAATCGGCAAAATTGCCGGTGGGCTGTTTGTTTTCTTTATCATTCTTGTAATAGGCATTTACATATTTATTCAGACTGACCTTTTCAATAAATGGGCTTTAGATTTCACACTAAACAAACTGAACAAATCATGGGAATTAAAAGAAAATAAAGTCAGCGCCGAATCGCTTGAAGGGAACATTCTAAAGGGAATAAAATTAAATAACGGAAGCATTACCGTTATAGGCGATACGCTTGTTAAATTTACTTCTCTTGATGTTAAATACGATCTATGGGCGCTTCTGAAACATAAAATAAATCTCGATTATGTTATACTAAGCTCCCCGCGCATAAATCTGCTTGGCTCCAAAGATAGCGCCGGTAATCAAGTGTGGAATTATGCAAACCTGTTTGGACCGAAAAGCGAGGATACAACATCCTCCCCTTTTGACTGGGACGTTTCAGTCGATAAATTTAAGATTGAAAACGGATTTATCAGGGTTGTTGGGGCGTACGATAAAAACACGGACCTGCAGAAGCAGGAAAGAGAAAAAATAAAAGAATTCGATTTTAATAAATTAGATATAGCTGATCTACAGCTTGAATTAAATGCAAAATACTCTAAAGAAATTAAAAACGTTAGCATTGTTGATCTTTCATTTAATACTAACTCAGATTTTAACCTTAAGAAATTATCTCTGGTATCAACCATAAACTTTAAAGATACTGTAACTGATATAGAGAACCTCGTTTTTATAACCGATAGAAGCGCCCTAAAGATCGGCAGGATCAATGTAAAAGACCTCAATCCATTTGAGGGCTTTAACTATGATAGCCTCGGGAAAAAAGATGTTGATATCAAAATTGATATTGAAAAATTTAATTTTGCCGACCTGAGGTTCTTTCTCCCTGATCTGGATTTCTTAGACAGCTCCGTTGCCCTCACACTTTACGCAAACGGGAAATACGGAAACCTGAACATTACTAACCTTACTTTAAAGCTTCCAAACTCCACTATCAATATGAAAGGGAATATTCAGAATTTACAGGACCCGCAAAACCTGTATTTTGAAGTAACGGCAAATGATCTGAATATTCAGCCGGGAGACGTCTTAACTGTTCTTCCCGGCCTTTCACTGCCTGATTATAGAAACCTCGGTCCGGTGAACGGAAATCTATATTATAAAGGGACGGTTCAAAACTTCTATGCCGAATACGACCTGAACACAAGCGGCGGTAATGTAAACGGACATACAAACCTGGATCTGAATACTGAAACATACAACGGCTACGTGGTTGCTCAGCGGATTAATTTGGGAAAGATATTAAAAAATAATAAGCTTAACAGTAGCCTCAATATTTCGGCTAAGTTTGATGGAAACGGATTCGCCTTAAATAAAATGAATTCAAATGTAACGTATTCGCTTAACAATTCATTCATTGCCGGGTATAATATAAACAGTTCGCTTGGAGATATAAAAACCAACCGGAACAACTTAGATTTTAAGGTTAAAGCAAATTCTTCAGCCGGGTCAGCTGATGTTACGGGCAAAGTGAATATTTCAAATATGAGAGATCCCGTCTATGTTCTGAAAGGAAAAGTCGGCAATCTTGACATATCCAAATTCACCAAAAACGCCTCCGATAAGAGCTCAATAAACACAGCATTTGATATAAACGGCAGGGGAATTGATCTAAGTAATATCAACGGAAAATATGATTTTGATATTGAAAGATCGAACTATTCTCAATATCAAATTCCAAAAACCCCGATTAACGTTCAGATAAATAATTCAGGAAGCGGGAGCTCATTAAAGGTTGTAACAGATATGGCTGATATTAACGCTTCGGGAACGTTTAATTTCGGGGCAGTGTCCAATTCAATTAGCGCCAATGTTAAGTTATTCAGCGATGCCGTCAGAAATAAGCTGAACTCCGGAACAGATTCTTCCGGCATTTCTGCATCAGGAACAAGATATGCCGGCAGAGATAATTATAAACTAAATTTTGAAGTTAACGTAAAAGATTCTTCGAAGCTGAAAGAGGCTCTGGAGCCGTTTAATATCGTATTTAACGGAAATGTAAAAGGCAAAATTGAAAACTCCGCAAACGAATTCAGCTCAAGCGTTACGATGGATGTTAAAGATTTTAAATATAATAATTCTTCGATTGTTTTAAAGAATGTTGACGCAGATTTCGTATTTAAAGATGAATACTCCGCAGCAGGCGAAAGTCCTTTTTCACCATTTGATATCTCGCTTAAGACAACGGGTGAAAAGGTAATTTTTAATGATAATGTTATCGATTCCGCAAGGATAAATTTTAACATGGCAAAATCTATTGCGGTAGTAAACGCTTATGCAAAGCAGGACACAACAAATTCAATTAAACTTGCCGGCGCCTTCGATCTAACCGGAGATAAAATTTCGGCAACCATCGATACGCTTTACGCATTGTACGGCCCGTATGAGATCTCAAATAACAATAAATGGATCGTGAGTTATACTTCGGCGCGGGATATTAATTTCGAACAGTTTGCAATAAAAAGCAGAAAGATTATATTAAATGTAAAAGGCGTTTATTCAATTGCCGGTAACAGCGATGTGAATATAGAGGGCGATAATTTGCCGCTCGCGAATATCTTTGATGCTCTTACAACATCCGATACTTCTGTTATAGTCAGTAAATATAAATACCCGGTCGACGGAAACATAACAAAACTTCTTGTGAATTATAAAGGGACAATTGATAATCCTGAAATAAACGCTATAGTCAGCTCAGACGTTTTAAAATACGGCGACAAAAGCATTGGCACGATAAACGCGAAATTTGATTATAAAGATGAAGTGTTAACGCCCGATATTACGTTAGAAAATTTTAACAACAAAGGCAGCCTGAAGATAAACGGAAAGATTCCTTATTTGAATCCGATGTTACCGCATGATAGCGCTTCAGTTGAATTAATAAATAACCCTGTAGCCTTAAAACTAACCGCGGACAATTTTCAGATAGATTATTTTACTATGCTGGTTCCGGGATTGGGAAGTATGAAGGGCATACTCAAAGGCGAGATTGATGCGGCGGGCACAGTCTCCAGTCCGCAGCTTACCGGGAATCTTGCGGTTTCCAACGGCAGCTACTTCTTCCCGCTTACCGGAATGGATTATGGCTTTAATATGAAAGTCAGCACAGCCGACTCGAAACTTGTAATCGATAGGCTAAGCCTGCTCAATGCTAACGATGATTCAAAACATTTTGATATCTACGGGAATATCGATTTCAAAGGTCTTAAACTAAATGATATTGATCTAAAAGCATCAGGCGATATGGTTTTTCTTGATAATAGCGTAGACGCGAACGAGCTTGGAGTCTATGGCTCATTAGAAGGCGGCAGCGGGGATCCGCCAATATCAATAAAAGGAAATTTCGATAAGCTTGACGTTACCGGGCAGTTCTTAATAAAGGATGCGACTATCTCTTCAATTCCCCTAAAAGGAAAAGGGTATGATGTTAGCGGCGATAATTTTACATATGTAAATGCCACCGACTTCGCTATTTGGCACATGAAAGATTCCGCAATTGCCCTCACACCAGACCAGCTGCGAAGGATAAACCCGTTTGAAAGATATAAATACAGGCAAATCGGGAAAGAAAGTTCTGTTATGGATTTTCTGAATCTGAACCTGAATATAAAAACTGAAAAGAATATTTACGCATCAATAGATTTTAATAACATAACCCGCGACAGGCTTTACGGCGAACTGCAGGCCGACATAACTTTAAAAACCGTCAATAAAGAGCTTACCGCTGAAGGAAACGTCGACGTAGTTGGTGATTCTTATTACCGCTTCTACAAGGATTTTAAAGTTAAAGACAGCAGGATTAAATTTAACGGCCCTATTTCAAATCCGGGGCTTGATATTAAGGCTGTTTACGAAGGAACAAAAGCCTCGCAGCAATTCGGTTCAGCTTCCAGCACAACGGTTCAGGTGCAGTTAACAATCAAAGGCGACGTTGAAAAACCCATTATAGAACTGAAGCTTTTGGAAAACGGAACGGAAGTCAGCGGCAGCGATGCGCAGGGCGACGCTATAACATTCCTTCTTTTCGGAAAATACAAAAGCGAACTGTCTACATCGCAAAGGCAGGCGGTCGCTTCAAGCATCGGCTCCAGCGTGGGTTCATTATACGCATCATCATTTATCTCCGAAACGATCCGCGAAGTGCTTCCGTTCATTGTTGATGCTGAGTTCAATTACCAGGGAGGCGACGTGCAGAATACCGATGTTTCAGTAACTTCACAGTTCGGCGAGGCGACCGTGAAGGTGGGCAGCCGCGAAGTAAACGACGCTAACTATTTTGAATTTACAGTGGATTACCCCGTGAATAAACTATTAAACCTCAACCTGCCTGAAACTCTTTTGCTTGAGCTTGCTAAAGAAGAGTTGACGAACAGTATAATAAGCAGTACAGACGTTCATTATAGTACGGGTTTGAAATTGGTTTATAAAATTAAGTTCTAAGTATACGATCCGGGTTATAGCTTTCTATTGAAAAAACTATAACCATTACGATTAAAATGACTGCCCTATCCCGAATGTAATCGCAAATTTATCTTTGAACAGCCTGGAAAGATTAGTGAAGAGCCATTTTTCATTTTGCCTGTCTGTCGGATCATAGAGTTTGAATCCCAAATCTATTCTTACAGGACCGAGAAAAAGGTCATATCTCGCTCCGAGTCCTATAGCTAAAGCGATTTGGTTGAATCTGAAGTCTTTATGAGTTTCCCACACATTGCCATAATCAAGAAACAGAGCCATACCGATATTTTTGCTGAAAGATTCGGACTTAGGGAACAATCTTTTCCTGAGTTCAAAGCTTCCCTCAAGCTGAAACTCGCCGCCTGCAAGCCTGTCATCCAAAACGCCGTTCATTTTTGCGTTCCATCCACGTAAGCTGTTGCTGCCGCCGCTGAAGAACCTGTATATAGGCTGTACCGGCAAAACCCTGTCTCCCCCGCCGTATTCAATTATTTCTCCAACATTGAATTTGGCCGCAAACACGGTTGCTGAAATTAACTTTGAGATATCAAAATAAAACCTGTTCGCCGTATATAATTTATAGAATTGGGAATAATAAACATTCTTGCTGAATAAATTAATCAACAGTTTCGAGAGTAGCCCCCCGTCCCCAACGGTTATCGAATGGTAAAATCCTCCAGAGGGCGACGAAACGCTGTTAGTATTATCATGCGCAATGGTTGCGCTGAGAAATGAATTAAATTGTGTTAGCGTTCCTATGCTGTCAATTTGATAATTGAACCGAACCAATTCCTCATCAAGACTCGCAGACGCATTGCTGTAAAATGTGTGGTCTGAAATAGAATAATTAACAGTGGTCAGATTGCCCAGATAATAATCCTTGTATCCTTCAACATTATATAATCCAACCGTTACTTTATCGATCAATGACGAATGATTATTAAATACGTTGGGCTGGGTAACGGCGGCAAGAAATTCAATTCTGTTTATAGGGGTGGAGTGAAATAATCCGTGAAACTCGAGCGAGAGCGATCTGCCGCCTCCCAAAAAATACCTGTCAACATATCTGGCTCCGCCGCCTATATAAAAGTTGTTGTCTATATTTGTCGCTTCAATATAAGGCGCTATCATGTGTTGTTTGTTTAATAAGATATTAGCGGAAAAATCGACAGTCCCGTTATTTATTGTTTGGGCCTCAAGCCTCGCACTTTGAACTATCGCATATTTTGACATATTTCTTTCAGTGGCTAGCCTTTCTGACTTATCGTAAATATTCCCTTCGCTGTATGTTATGACTTTTGTGAAAATGTTCGGGTCTACCCCATAAACATTTTGGGAAATATCTATTGTGGTTTTGCCAAACCTGAATATACTGTCGGAGCCCGTGAAATAGATTAATACGTTTATAGAAGAGTCATATTTTATTACTGTGGTCCCTGAGTCCTTTTTAATGCCGGCATTCATATAACCGTTGTTTTGCAGCAGGTCGACTATTTCATTTGATTGCTGAATTATTAAAACCTTATTGTAGAAATCTTTATTCTTGATCGTCTTAACGCTGTCAACTCTTTTTTTCAGATCGCCTTTTACCGTTTCAAGTCCTTTATAAATCAGGCTGTCAATTCTATAGCGCTTATTTTCTTTAATTATGAAACTTACCGATACGTTTTCGGCTGCATAATTGTATTGTACGGCGGTATCGATCTGCGCATCAAAAAATCCGTTATCGAAATAGAACTTCTTTAATTTTAATATATCTTCGCCCAGTATTTTATAATTGTACAGCTTTTCTTTTGTAATATCCACCGCGTCGCTCAGAACGTTATCGGCGAATGTAGCTGTATCTTTATGAATGAACTTAACTTCATCAATTTGCAGCTGCTGCGAAAACAGTTCGCCGCTTAGAAATAAATATACGACAACAAATAACAGCGCCTGTAACGCCAAAAGAGCTGATTTATTGTTCAGCCTAATATTCATTTTCAGAAATTCTTTCTATTGTTATGTATTATTATATAAATCCTTAACTTAGAGTGCAAAATCGAATGGTCAAAAGACTGTAAAAAGTCTGTATATATTCATAAACTACCAAAAAGCGCCTCAAGTTCGCTTTTTCTGTGAAGTCTATGCCAAATAATGCCTCTTATCAAAGCGTTGTACTTATTGTCGGTGGAACAGGGGGCAAGTCACACTTTATACAAGCCACAATATATAATAGACTACTAAATCACAGAATTCTATTATTTTGGTAATTTCAGCGGCAAAACATATATTTTATTATGACTTAGCGCTTTATTGGACAAGATTGCGTTGTTTATCAATTTTGGACGATTTATATTTGTGGATTATTTTAAAATATTTAAAAAGAGTCATTTTTCGCTACAATTTTATCCATCTCACTATATTATAGAGTAATTATTCCTTCTTTACTTCTAAATAAAATTAAAGACAAAAAGTATAAATAATGAATAACAAAGTTATTCACCGGGTAATCGGTGCAATTGTGTTTTTTGCCGCCCTTATTGTCTTCTTCCTGACTGTTCAGCCTTCGGTTTCGTTCTGGGATTGCGGCGAGCTTTCCGCAGCGTCGTACGGACTCCAAATAACGCATCCGCCCGGGGCCCCGTTTTTTATCATGATGAACCGCATCCTGAGCCTTATTCCGTTTGCCCAGAATATTGGATTCAGGATAAACACATTAACAGTTATAGCAAGTTCTTTCTCCGTTCTTTTCCTTTACCTTGTTGCTGTGAGACTCATAAGGAATTATAAGAAAGATGACGAAGATTCAGTTGTAACATATATTTCAGCTGCGATCGGCGCTCTTTCTTTTGCATTTGCAACCGCATTCTGGTTCAACTCGACCGAGTCTAACGTATTCGGGTTCAGCGCCTTCCTGTTTACGCTCATGATTTGGGTCATGATGGTTTGGTACGAAAAGGCAGACCAGCCGGGAAGCGACAGGTATATACTTTTCATTGCATTTGTGCTTGGACTCTCACCGGGCGTTCATCTTATGAGCGTACTGGCCGCCGTTCCGGTCGGCATGCTTTACGTAATGAAAAAATATTACACAAACGATAACGACGCAAAATATACAGCTAAGATTTTCCTCGGGCACCTGGCGCTCTTAATGGTCATCGCCGCGGTTATGTGGTCGTCTCAAACCAGCTCCACCCCGCCTACTACAGAGGAATATAAGGAATATGACACCCGCTTTAAGCTGATCATGTTCTTTGTCAGCGTGATTGTTATGGGCGTCTTCTGGAAGAAAATATTCAACAGGAATTCGTTTTATATACCGTTTATTGTCGGGCTAATTGCCAACTTTGCGATTTACCCGGGAATAGTGAAGTATATGCCGCTGGTGATAACAAGTATAGGCGGGGATAGTTTCTTTGTTACAGGTATTATAATGGCTATTATTGTTGGAGCCCTGGCTTACGCCGCTCACTGGGCGCAGCAAAATAAGAAAGCTGTTGTTTACCTAGTGTGCGCTTCGTCAATAATGGCTATTATCGGATTTTCGGTCTATACTATGATCATCATACGGGCGAACCAGCATCCGCCGATGAACGAAAACGACCCAAAGGATATCAAGACCTTGGTTTCATACTTAAGCCGCGAACAGTACGGAGATTTCCCCACATTTAAGAGAAGGTTTTCGTCCGAGCCGCAGCACCAGCCGACTTTCGCAAACTACTCCAGCGACCTGGACTATTTCTGGAAATGGCAGATGAACCATATGTACGTGCGATTCCTGTTATGGGAGTATGTCGGAAGAGAATCGTGGGACCAGGATGCCGGAGTTAAGTTCAACCAGCTATACGGCATACCGTTTATTATAGGAATGCTGGGGCTGATGTTTCATTTCCGGCGAGACTGGAAAATGGCCTCAATATTCCTCACTATGTTTATCTTCATGGGCTTCTTGATATGCTTCTACCAGAACCAGCAGCAGGCGCAGCCAAGGGACCGCGAGTATTTTTACGCGGGAAGCTGGTTCGTGTTCTCTATATGGATAGCCATAGCTCTAAGCAACATAGTTGAAGAAATTAAGAAGTTTGTGAAGAGCCCCTCAGCGGCTAAGAGTGCGACATATACTTTCCTGGCGATAGCCTTTATAGTTATCCCGTTCAACATGTTCAGGACAAACTATCATTTCCAAGACAGGTCAAGGAACTGGGTGCCGTGGGATTATGCCTATAACATGCTGCAAAGCTGCGCGCCAAATTCAATTTTATTTACATGCGGCGATAACGATACTTTCCCATTGTGGTACATGCAGGATGTTGAAGGCGTCAGAAGGGACGTACGAGTGGCTAACCTGAGCCTTATCAATACCGACTGGTACATAAAGGAGCTGAAAAATGACACTCCGTATGGCGCTATGAAGGTTCCCATGAATTATAAAGACGACCAAATAGACAGGCTGCAGCCGGTACAGTTTGAAGCGAAAAATATAGATCTGCCGGTTCCGCCCAATGTATTTAAGGAATTCGGCGTGACTGATTCGGCTCTTACCAGCAGGGGGAAAATCACATTCAGGATGACGCCTACTATCAATTCGGGAAATATAAAGGCTGTACGCGTGCAGGACCTGATGGTAAAAGATATTATCCAGGCGAATAACTGGCAGCGGCCAATTTACTTCGCGTCAACTTGCGACGATCAAAGCAGGATTGGGCTTACTCCTTACCTGAGGCTTGAGGGCCTTGCTTACAGGCTCATTCCGGAATCCGGCGCGTCGAATATTGAAAACGTTAACGTTGATTTGACTTCTAAAGACCTGCTGGGCGAAAATGCAGCGCCCAATAAATCATACCAGCCCGGCTTTATACTTCGTTCTTTCAGCTGGCCTGGAGTGTTTTTTGACGAAAACATGGTGAGGATCTCGTATAATTACCGCGAGTCATATATGGCGCTTGCAAATTATTACGTCAACGTAATGAATAATAAAGATATGTGCCTTAAGACGCTGAACGCTATGGAAACCCGCATTCCAAAAGAAAATGTTGAGCTTGATTACCGGCTCAAATACAATATTGCCAACCTTTACATGAGCGCCGGAGACGTTAATACATTCAAACAGTACTCAGCCGAGATAGAGGCAGAAGCGCTCCAGAAAATAAGCGAAAAGCCAAGAGATATGAGCGGCTATTATAATCCATATATGATATTAAAGCTTACCTATGAAAACGGCGGCGAATATGATAAAGAAATTGATTTGCTGAAGAAGATGCAGGGCATTACGGGCCCCTCGGTTGAACTCAATAACGAAATTGAACGGGTAAAGAGGCTTAAAGACAGCTCGCTGATAAAGAAGTAAAGTTCTAAATTGCGAGGAAGGCGTAAGCCTGACGCGGAAATCCCAATGATAGTCGTAAGAGTTCGCAAAGTTTATAAGGTTTATAAAGTTTAAAGGCGGAGAGTCATCCTGATACGGGTGATGCTTTCTGCCTTTTGTTTTGCAAAGACAAAAAAAATCCCGAGGTTTACGCCCCGGGTTTAATTTTTCAATCTGTCTTCTTTGGTTTAATGAAACCTAAGCGCAAACATAGTTAAACGCAAAGGCCTTATAACAAAATACTTTCAGCCAGGCTCCTATCCGAAAATAAATCCAACCAGAATTAAGATTGCAATCACTGCAACTGTTCCTGTTATAAGTAAGTTGCTGCTTTTGAATACCGGATTAATATCTGAATTCATCTCGATTTGTGTTAAGTTTGATTTAAGAAAATTGTTTGTTAAAACTCCATTACTTCCCGCTTGCTAAGACAAAGTTAACCAACTTCTTGGAGCTTAACAATAACGTTTTTAGTTAGTTTTCAGATTTCTGAAAGATATTTTCACACGGCTCATCATCATAATACGTTATTCAACATCTGGCTCTAAAGAACATTCTTATCAGTACTAACGTTTGTCAGGGAATACGCGGTGGATCAACATGTGTGGCTCTGTGGCAAGTCGGTATCCTATCCGAATATGAATCCAATTAGTATCAGGGCAATCATGAATACGATTGTTCCTGTTATAAATGCATAACTTTCTTTCATCGCTGGCTTGAGTCCGGTTTTCATGATTTTCATATAATTAGTTGTTTATAAATTTTACAATTTGTGATTCCCATTAATATCATGTTCTCCCCCTAAAACAAGTTACTTAACTTTATGGTATCGGGCAATAGCGGGTTTCACCATTGTTTTCGGAGTAATGTTGATGAAAAGGGCTGCTTTTAAGAAGAAAAAACAACTATTTGGTTTAGAGTTATCCTGTTAATATTCAATCTGTTATTCTTTAATCTGACAATCTTCAATCTGATACCGCTAGCAGGATTTCGATTCTGCTAATGCCGAATCTTAATAATCTTGAATCCTCTATTTTTCAAATTCGCCGAATGCTTCCTCAACAATTTGCTTTTGAGTGTCTTCAAATACTTTATGAGAGCCCGGCGCCGGCGACGCGCTTGTTTTCCGGCTGACTGTGTAAAGCGTTTGGCCTTCGTTTAAATTCCGCCTTAACCTCAACTCCATGTAATTCAGCGCGCCCATATTATATGGTTCTTCCTGCGCCCAAACAACATCTTTTGCTTTATCATACGATCGCAGCGTTTGCTTCATTTCATCGGATGGGTACGGGTAGTATCTTTCCAGGCGTACAATAGCGACGTCGTTTCTCTTGTGTTCATTCCTGTGCTTAAGCAGGTCATAATAGAACTTACCGCTCGTTACAATCACGCGCTTAACGTCGTCTTTATAAACTGATCTGTCGTCAATAACTACCCGGTAAGAGCCGCCGATAAATTCCTTTTTATCAGATTTTGCTTCAGGATTCCTGAGCAGGCTCTTTGGCGTCATTACAACAAGCGGCCTGCGGTTATGATATTTCCCCTGACTCCTGAGCAAATAATAATACTGCGCCGGGGTAGACGGATTCGAGACCGTAATGTTATTTTCGGCGCAAAGCGTCAGAAACCTTTCTAATCTGGCGCTTGAGTGTTCCGGGCCCTGTCCTTCCTGTCCGTGCGGCAGCAACATCGCAAGATTGCTTGGCAGGCTCCATTTCTGATGCGAGCTTACAATAAAGTTATCAATAATAACCTGCGCGGCGTTTGCAAAATCGCCGAACTGCGCCTCCCACAAAACCAGCGTCAGCGGGTCGGCAATGCTGTAACCGAATTCAAAACCAAGAACCGCCGCTTCCGAGAGCAGGCTATCCAGCGGCTCAATTTCAGCGATGCCGGGGGCAATGTTATTGTGCGGGATTATTTCTTTCTCAGTCTCCATATCGGTCAGCACAATATGCCGCTGTGAAAATGTGCCGCGCGCGCTATCCTGCCCGCTCAGCCTCACGGGTATACCTTCCAATAGCAGAGTCCCAAATGCAAGCGCTTCGGCAAACGACCAGTCTATTAGAACATCTTTGGTCAGGAACTCGCGCCTTGTTTCAATAAATTTCCTTAGTTTTGGATGCAGGTTGAACTTCTCCGGAAGAGTGGTAATATTTTCAACAACTTTATTCAGATCCTGCATCGTAATTTCAGGCAGCTCATGTTTCCTTAGCGTATCCACCTGCTCCTGCGTTAACGCAAGGGGAAGGTCGGCTTTAAACGGCGCCGAACTCTCTTTAACCCGCTCATAACCGGTATCAAGGAAGTTATACACTTCTTCCTCTATAGCTTTTTCTTCATCTTCTGCAATCACTTTATCCCTGATCAGCTTTTCCCGGTAAAGCGTTGTAACGGATGGATGTTTTCTTATTGCTTTATATAAAAGCGGCTGTGTGAATGCCGGCTCATCGGCTTCATTATGCCCAAGCCGCCTGTAACTGAACACATCCACCACAACGTCTTTATTGAACTTCATCCTGAATTCATAAGCAAGCTTCGTTACAAGCAGCGTAGCCTCGGGGTCGTCGCCGTTCACATGGAATATCGGCGCCTGCACCATTTTGGCAACATCAGATGCATATACGGTCGAGCGCGCGTCAACAGGGCTTGTTGTAAACCCTATCTGGTTATTAATAATTACATGTATCGTACCGCCGGTTGAGTATCCTTTCAGCTGGGAGAGATTCAGAGTTTCGGCCACAATTCCTTCGCCTGCAATAGCCGCGTCGCCATGAAGTATAACAGGAATTATCCGGTTCCTCTCCGTATCGCCTGCGATTGTTTGTTTAGCTCTTACTATGCCTTCAACTACAGGGTTTACAAACTCAAGGTGGCTGGGGTTCGAAGTAACGGAAACTTTTATTTCGCTTCCATCAGACGTGGTATATGTGCCCGATGCTCCAAGGTGATACTTAACGTCGCCTGAACCCTGCGCCGAATCTTCATCTGTAATATCTTCAAACTCCGAAAATATCGCCTGCAGGCTTTTGCCGATTATATTCGCCAGAATATTGAGCCGACCCCTGTGCGCCATTCCCAAAACAAGCTCATCAACGCCGTCATCAGCGGCAAGTCCAAGCAGGCAGTCGATAACAGGAATAATTGTTTCCGAGCCTTCAAGCGAAAATCTTTTATGCCCTAGATATTTCTTGTCAATAAATTTCTCGAAGCCCTCAGCCTGAATTAGCTTGTAGAGTATGTGTTTTTTTTCGACGCCGGAATACCTCGGCTGGTTGCGGTTTGGCTCCATCCTGTCCTGCAGCCACTGCTTTTCCTCAGGGTCGGAAATATGCCTGTACTCAACTCCTATCTTTTCGCAATAAGTTTTGTGCAGAATATCAAGTATCTCTCTAAGCGATGCGGTTCTTAGTCCGGCAAGCCCTGCTGTAATAAACTCCCTGTCATAATCCCAAACCGTAAATCCATAAGTAGCGGGGTCAAGCTCGGGGTGGTAATGCGCAACGTGCTTAAGCGGGTCAAGATTTGCAAGCAGGTGCCCTCTTACCCTGAACATATTTATAAGCTGAATAGCGCGCGCCTGTTTTTCTATCTCTTCTATATTATTTATACCTGCAAAATCTTCAGGGTTCTTATCGATGCCCCACCCGACCGGCATCATCGGGATTTCCATATCGCCGAATATCTGTTCGTAAAAGCCCGCCTCGCCTATCAGCAGCTCGTTAATTCTCTTGAGGAATATCCCCGACTCCGCGCCCTGAATTATCCTGTGGTCATACGTGCTTGATATGTTCATTACCTTGCTTATGCCAAGCTGGATAATAATATCTTTTGTCACGGCCTGGTATTCCGCGGGATAGCCTATCGCGCCTGTTGCAATTATTGCGCCCTGCCCTATCATTAACCTTGGCTGCGAAGATGCTGTGCCGATCGTTCCCGGATTTGTTAACGTAATTGTTGTGCCCTGAAAATCCGAGATATCTA
This sequence comes from uncultured Ignavibacteria bacterium, assembly GCA_963816535.1. Taxonomy (GTDB): domain Bacteria; phylum Bacteroidota; class Ignavibacteria; order Tepidaquicellales; family OLB5; genus CAWFKW01. The sequence goes on from CAWFKW010000003.1 coordinate 1,444,218, forward strand.
TTTTGTTACTCTTGGCTCTGCTGATTATATCGTTATAGGCGACAAAAAACTCATGGAAGTTCATCCTGCTTGCTTTTTTGATATTCGGTACTATCAGGCTTCTAGCGCCGTCTTTCTTCTCGATGTCTATTGCCAGTCCCAGGTTCACATCCGCGCGCTTTACAACATACGGCGCGCCGTCTGAAAATGTGAACGCATTGTTCATAACGGGCATGCTCTCAACAGCTTTTACTATGGCCCACGCTATAATATGAGTAAACGATATTTTTCCGCCGCCGGTCTTTTTTAGGTTCTGGTTGATAATTCTCCGGTTCTCTTCAAGCACTTTCACGGGAACAGTTCTTAGTGAAGTTGCTGTCGGAACCGACAGGCTGGCGGTCATATTCTCTATCACACGCTCGCCGGCGCCCCTTATTATTACAGTCTCGTCCCCATCGTGAAGCTGGGGATAAATTATGTAAGGCTGCGATACAGACTGAACTGTAGCAGTTGTCTTTTCGGTCTGTCTTAGAATGCCGGCATCTTTTCCGTTAGGCTTAATATTTAATGATGCAAACAGCTTCTGCCAGTCTTCGGCAACCGAGCCGGGATTATTGAGATAATCCTCCAGTAACTCCATTACAAACCAGGTGTTTACGCCAAATTCCGATAGTTTTTCCCGCTGTTCTATAGTTAGATCTTCTGCTCTCATGCCTGTTTTTTGTGAAATAATAGCAAAGTTAATCAAAATATAGTTGAACTACACTTCAAAATATTTTCATTAAAATACACAATAGCTCCAACAAATGTGCCGTTAACTTATTGTTTTAAGCAAACTTTGGGTTACTGTAAAATGAAATCCGGCCAAACTTGTTTCTGTTTTGACCGGATCCAATTAACTCTGCAGATGCAGACTATCACACTATTACTAAGGGTCAATTATTCACTTCAAGGGGTGTTACTTTCTATTAACATTACAAAGTTAGCTTACCGGTTGCGACTATACAATAAGCATTAGTATGAAAAAAATGTAGTTAAAAAAGCTACAACACCCTACCCCCTTTTTAGCCGCGAATCGGGCTTTTTGCCCCACTTACACGTTCAACAGATCCAGCCGACTTACGGCTTATATTCTGTGTTTGTAGACAAGGTCGCTGAAAGTAATATTTACCTTCAGGCCGTCTTCATTTATCATCTGCAGTTCGGCTTCAAGCTGCTCGGCAAGCGTGCGGATAAGCTTCATGCCAAGGGTACCAGGCTTCTCTTCGCCGCTGAGGCCGACACCGTTATCTTTCACAGTCAGAAGGTTTTTGCCGTCCCGCTGTTTGTGAAGCCGGATTTCGATCTCACCCTCATTATCTCCGGGGAAAGCATGCTTCAGGGAATTTGTTACAAGTTCGTTTATTAACAATCCGCATGGCAGCGCAGTATCTATTCCAAAATGTATCTCGCTCACATCAACCGTGAGCTTCACTTTTCCTTCTTTCATCGAATAAGCATGGTAAAGATACAGGCACAGCTCGTTCACATAATCCCTGAAATTTATCCTGCTCAGGTCCCGCGTTTTATATAGCTGCTGGTGAATCAGCGCCATGGATCTAACCCGCTGCTCGCTTATCTTCAGATGTTCGATAGCCGTTTTATCAGTTACTGTTTCCGACTGCATCCTAAGCAGGCTTGAAACAACCTGCAGGTTATTTTTTACCCTGTGATGAATTTCTTTCAGCATCAGTTCTTTTTCTTCAAGCGATCTTACCAGTTCCTGGTTTATCTGTTTCATTTCGGTAACATCGTGGGCGGTCCCTATGTAACCCGTAATTTTGCCGTCATCGCCGCGGGCTGCGTCTGTATAGAGGCGCACAAATCTTACCGAGCCGTCAGGGCGCAGAATCCTCCTTTCGGATGTGGCGGGCTCTCCGGTTTCCCTCACTTTGTTAAAGCTCTCCTCAATTTCGCCGCGTTCGTCAGGGTGAAAAAGTTCAATCGCCGATTTAAAATCATACCCCGCGTCTTTTTTATTAATACCGCATATCCTAAGCAGTTCATCTGATAAATAAATGCAGCCTGTCGAGTTATCCATCTCCCAGCTTCCAATGTGCGCTACAACCTGCGCGTTCTCCAGCTTCTCTTTGTTCTTTTTCAGCTCTTCTTCCGATTTAATTCTATGCTGCAGTTCGCTTTGCGCCTGTTGGTAAAGCAGCGCGTTTACTGTCGCCGCCGAGAGCTGCGTTGAAAGCGCCTGGAGCATATTCAGGTCATCGGGGCCGTACGAATTTTTCCTGTAGCTGAATACTGTGATTACCCCGATCACCCTGCTTTCTATCTTCATCGGCACCAGCATTGCTGAGCGGGAGACTATTTCTGAATCAGGAACATCCGACTGGAGTTTTCCTTCTTCGTCTATAAGGAATTTTACAGAAAGCCTGTTGATAAAATCTATGTAGTCATTCAACATGAGCGGCTCGCCTGTGGCTATAACCCTGCTCTGGGTGCCTTCGCCCGCTGAGTTCGCAGGCATTGATGGCAGCTTTTCCGCGTCGATCTTTTGACCGCCCTGCCAGAACGATACGGGCTTTATCATTCCGGTTACTTCATCGTAGCTTGAGATCATCATAGCGTCGCAGGGCATTATCCTGCAGAGAATATGGTACACTTTCTCGTATATAACAGACGGTTCCAAAGCGCTGGTCAGCTGCATATATGAATCGTACAGAAGGATGATCTCTTCGGTCCTTTTTTTAAGAGCCTCTTCTGCCTTGGTTCTTTCGGCAATTTCATTCTGCGCCTGCTGGTATAGCAGCGCGTTGGCCGTAGCCGCGGATATGTGCGATGAGATCGCCTCAAGTATTCTAAGGTCCTCGGCGCTATACGCGTCTTTTTTGCGGCTGAGTACCTGCAGAGTCCCAATAACCCTGCCTTCAAGCTTGAGAGGAATTATGATACCAGATGAATACAGGTCAGGCTTCGCTCCTGACCGCGGATTGCTTGTGCGCGTTATCTGGTACCTGCTTTTTTTAAATTCGGCTTTGTAATTAAGAATAATCTTGGGTTTTCCCGACTTAATAACAGGGCTTTGGATGCCCTGTCCCTCGGGCGCCAGCGGGATAAGAGGGAAATCAGAAAGGTCTATCTTGCCGCCATCGGCCCACACAGAAAGGCATTTTATCATGTTATCATTGCTGTTGTACGAAGATATTATCATCGAATCGCACGGCATCAGCTCCGATATTATATGATATATTTTATCGTATATCGCCGCCGGTTCGAGAGTGCTTGAGAGCTGTTTTTCAACCTCATACAAACGGCTGATTTCCCTGTTTCTGCGTTCAAGCTCTTCAACCGCTTTGTTCTTTTCGGTTACGTCGTTTATCAGAGCAATTATCGCTTCCTTTCCTTCATATTCTATTACCCTTCTTATTACTTCAACCTTAGCTATTTCCCCGTTCTTTTTCCTGTGCGTCCATACGCCCGCATTATGCGGCAGGTTATGCTCGCCTTTTTTATATAATTCCTTTCGGTAATTTAAGTAAACTCCGGCCTCTTCTTTCGGCCTTATCTGCAATGTATCCATCTTCAAAAACTCATCGCGCGAATAACCGTAGTATTTAACCGCTGATTCGTTTACAGCAAGTATCTTAAGCGATTCAAAATCATAAACCATCATGGGAACGGGGTTTTCTTCAAACAGCATTCTGAATTTCTTCTCGTTATCTTCCAATGCATCCTGCGCGGTCTTTGTTTCGGTAATATCAATGTGCATTACTACGGCGCCTTCTTTTCTCTTCCTGTTTATCGGCGTGGCAAGCATTCTGTGCCAGCTTTTGCGGCCGCCTGATTCGACGCTGTATTCCTCCGAGTAATCTTCAAGCTCGGTTCTTAAAAGTTTTCTTAACCCTGATACGGTCCGTTTTCCGTTTGACGAACCCTTCCCGCTTAACGCGCCGATAGCTTTCAGGTAATTACTCCCAATCCCAAGCGAAGAGCCGAAATACGGATTGCCGCCTTTATATTTTTCCCAGACCCGGTTAACGCTTATTATATTTCCGCCTTTATCAAGAAGCGCCACAGGAGCGGGAAGAGTGTTCTGAATTGAAAGGAGGAGGTTAAGATATTCATTTTGGAGGTTGTAACTTCTTGTAAGCTCTTCCTGGGTGTTCCTGCTGAACGTTACATCTCTAACACTGCCTATTATTGTTATTGGATTCCCTTTGGCGTCATAAAACACAGTGTGGCGGTCAACAACCCATTTCGCTTCGTCATTCCTGAAAACTATCCTGTATTCAACGCGGAAATTCTTTGAGCCTTTTCCTTTTTTCGAAATGATCTCCCTGACATGTTTGCCGAGCCATGCCCTATCATGCGGGTGAATCTTGGTTCTTAAAAATGATACGGTTTTTTTCAGAAATGTTTTGGCGGGGATTCCAAAAACCGGCAGGCACGAAGGACTGACATAAACATACCTCCGGCTTTTTGCATCAAGCTGGTAAATAACGTCATGCGAATTTTCGATGAAGCGCGTGAAATCTTCCGCGCGCGCTTTCAGCTCCGCTTCTTTTGATCCTGCATCTTTTAATAACAGGTACGCTTTTTTCAGCTTCAGTTCAAGATCCTTAATTTGCCGTAAGAGCTTCTCTGCGGCTGATGTTTTTTTGGCCATGAATATGCGTTATTGGAGAGCAAAAAGTTTCTGAATCTGCCGATTCCCGTGCGGCAGCAGTGTGTTCTTAACCGGTAAATTACAAATCGCGGGCGTGAATATCACGTGTAATTTCAATATATACGATTGCACATATGCGAATGCACGACTTTTCAAAATTTATCTCTAAAACTGTCTTTTAGTATCGTTTTCACCATCATTTGACGCAGATTAACCACGTTTAACCGCATTCAAGCGTTGTATTTACAATAATTACATAAAAAAGTAAAACCTTTTCCGTGCGATAGATTCAGCGAATACGTGCGAAAATGAAATTTCTGTTGATTTTGAATTGGAATCGCAATTATTCTTTCCATAATTTTTCTCATTTTTCACTTTTAGAACGGAATTTGTCAAATGCATCAAATTAAATCAAATGCAATATAATACATATGTTTTGGTTAGTCAAGATATAATGACGTATAGTCTAATAAGCTGGAAAGCTTAGATATGCGTTGAAAAACCTGAAAAAATGGATTAAGTTAGCTCAAACCAGTTTATTGTATTTGTTCGTTTAAATAAATTTTATGTAATTTATTTACGGTGATGAACCCTGATAAAAAAATAATCTTTGCGGCTCCTTCGATTGACCGATCATCAACTTCCAAAAGCCTTGTCCGATTTAATATTCGTTTAATTAAAGTATTGGTTTTTATTTTTTTCGTCTCACTTCTGACGTTTGACGTTTCACATGTTTACGCCCAACAGCCTACCCAAGAGTGGGTACAGCGTTTTAGCGGCAACGGGAATGCAAGCGGGCTATCTGTTAAACTGGATTCCATGGGCAATGTGTACGTCCTAATGAAACTATCTTCAGATACTAGTTCTGGAAATTTTGGATTGAATAAATATTTATCAACTGGCAATCTTTTATGGAGCAGAAACTATAATGGATCCGGAAATACAAATGATGCCCCTAAAGCATTTGTGGTAACAAAAGCAGGGGATATTTACATAACCGGTACAAGCGATATAAATTTGGTAAGTAGAATTACCACTGTGAAATACAACAATTATGGGGCGCTTCAATGGGCAAAGGTTTATGATGGAGGGGGCCCGGGAGATGGGGTTTATGACATAGCTCTTGATAAAAATGACAATGTAATAATCGCAGGAGGCTCGCAAATAAGCGGTTCATTATCGATTGCGCTTACCATAAAATACAATCCCAGCGGCGATAGTATGTGGGTTAAAAAGTTTACGGGATTAGGACAGATTTATAGTGTAAATTCAAAATCAATAACAGATGATTCAAATAATATTTATACTGCCGGATATGTTCAAGGCGACTATTTAATAATAAAATATAATACGAATGGTAATTTACAATGGTATACAACGTATGATAGCCCCCAACATTATAATGATGCTGTACATTGTTTAGCAATGGATAATATTAGAAATGTATATGTGGTTGGAACTACATTTGTTCCTTCGAATCAGGCAAACAATACTTTATTAAAAATAAGTAGTGGAGGAATAATTCAATGGTCAAGGATTTTTTCCGGAATTATTAGCGGTAATGGACATTGCGGCGAGCCGGCTGGTATCGTTGTAACGCCTGATGGTAATTCGATATTCTATACAACTTCTTGCGATAATGGTTCAAGTTATGAAATAGTGACGCTGAAATATGATTCAACCGGCGATTCGCTTTGGGTAAGAAGATATGGCGGCGGAATAAACTATTCAGAGGGTAACGACCCTGCAGCAATAAAATTTGACATATATGGCAGCGTTTATATTGCAGGTATCGGATACAATTTAACTTCCGGTAATGATTACGTAACTATTAAATATTTGTCTAACGGAATGCAGCAATGGCTGGCCACATATAACGGCCCCCTCTCAAATTCTGATGATGGAGCCTCTGATATAGTTATTGATACTGCCCTAAATGTCTACGTAACAGGTACAAGCAGCCGTCAGAATACACCTCAATACCTCATAGACGCAGCAACAATCAAATATAACCAACCAATAGGGATATTAAATAACTCTAACAACCTGCCGGGAACATATAGACTCTTCCAAAACTATCCCAACCCGTTTAATCCAACCACTGTTATAACTTACGAGCTTCCACGTATGAGCAGGATCTCTCTTTGCGTATATAATACTTTGGGGCAGTTGGTCAGAGAGTTGGTTAACTCCGTGCAAAACGCAGGGTATTACAGCATAGCTATAAACATGAAAGACTTGGCTTCAGGCGTGTATTTTTATCAACTGGTATCAGACGGAAACATAATCGATACCAAAAAACTTGCGCTGATAAAGTGATGAAAAGATCATTTGTAATATTTGCTTTCTGTTTTTTCGTCTCACGTCTGCCGTTTGACGTTTCACATCTTTACACTCAGTTTACAACCCGGCTTGACGGGCAGCCAACGCAGGAGTGGGTGCGCCGATATACCGATACATCCTCCGCGCAATGGTCGGCTTCATCAGTCAAAATGGACAGCTTAGGATTCATATATGTCCTAGGAGAGACTCAAAATGACTTCGGGTTTCTGAAATATAACTCATCGGGAAATTTATTGTTTGTTGCTTATTATTGGCCGGGAGGTTATGCTTCCGGCGGTGGAAGTTACATGGACGTTTCAGCGAGTGGTGATGTCTATATAACGGGCTTGGTTCAAACAAATTTCATCGAGTGGATGTATACTGTAAAATTTAATTCTAATGGAGTATTTCAATGGGGCAGATTATACAGCCCCGATAATGACGATGCCCCAAGTGATTTAAAAATAGACAAAGCTGGAAACGTTATAATTGTTGGCGGTTCGTTAATTGGCAACCAAAATTACTGCATCACACTAAAATATAACCCGAACGGGGATACAGTATGGACAAGACATTTTAATAATGGGCAGACCGACGGCGCTATGGAAAAGGTCATAACAGATAGTTTGAATAATATCTATGCCTTGGGATACTTAGGGACGCCCGGAGATTGTTTAATAATGAAATACTCACCGCAGGGGAATATGGATTGGTTCACAACGTTTACAATGGATTCATCAAATACTAACATAGGTCAGGGTATTGCACTGGATATATACGGAAACTTATATGTTACAGGAACCGCGAGTGTGCCATTTGCAGCATTGGATAATTACCTTCTTAAATTGAATAATTCCGGCTCAGTTTTATGGAACAGGGTTTATTCGGGAGTGTTAGGAGTTAGCGGCGGATGTGAATTACCCACAGGGCCAAGCATTACCTCCGACGGGAATTCCATATATTACGTTACAGATTGCGACGCGCAGGGTGGCGCTGTGTTTGTAACATTAAAGTATAATTCTAGTGGTGATTCCATCTGGACAAGAACTTATCCATGGGGTGGCGGCGCCGGGATACCCGTTGGCGACCCAACTACCTTGAAACTGGACAGGCTTGGGAATTGCTATATAACAGGGTATGCACATTACACAAATACAGGAAACGACTTTGTTACTATTAAATATTTACCAAATGGGTCGCAGCAATGGGTTGCAACATATAGCGGTGAGGTTACAAATGGAGGCGATGGGGCTAACGATATATTTATTGATACAAGTTTAAACGTTTATGTAACAGGCCGCAGCCCGAATTTATACAATGGATATGATGCAGTTACTATCAAATACAGCCAACTGAACGGGATAATCTCTAACATTAATAATATACCCAGAGAATATAAGCTAAATCAAAACTATCCCAATCCGTTTAATCCAACCACTGTTATAACCTATGAGCTTCCACGAATGAGCAGGATCTCTCTTTGCGTTTATAATACTTTGGGGCAGTTGGTTAGAACGCTGGTTAACTCCGAGCAAAACGCAGGGTATTACAGCATAGCTATAAACATGAAAGACTTGGCTTCAGGCGTGTATTTTTATCAACTGGTATCCGACGGAAACATAATCGATACCAAAAAACTTGCGCTGATAAAATAATGAAGAAACCGCTCATAATATTTGTTTTCTGTTTTTTCGTCTCGGGTCTTGCGTTTGACGTTTCACATGTTTACTCTCAGCAGCCTACACAGGAGTGGGTTGCAAGGTATACCGGACCGAGCAATGATAGTTACGGCCCATTTTTGCAGGTTGATAAATTAGGCAACAGCTATATAGCCGGAACGCATGTAATAGGTCAATACCCAAATGATTCTATCTGCATACTCTGCGTTAAATATAGTACCGCTGGTGTGCAGTTATGGGCGAACTGGTATAACCCCGAAAAAATGGACAAATTAATTAGGTGTATTTTGGTTTAGTTTTTCAAATTGCATTGGAGATAGGTACCCGAGAGTAGAATGTCTCCTCTGCCTGTTATAAAATACTTCGATATACTCAAATATTTTTTGTTTTGCTTCTTCTCTGGTTTTAAATCTTTCCCTGTAAACAAGTTCACGTTTCAAAGTACTAAAAAAAGATTCAGTCGGTGCATTATCATAACAGTTTCCTTTTGAACTCATGCTTTGTGTTATGTTATTCTCTTTGAGCATTTGTCTCAGTTTCATACTTACATACTGAGAGCCCCTGTCTGAGTGTAATATCAGTTCTCCGGATGGTTTTCTTTGCATAAGAGCTTTATCCAACGTTTTGATTACAAGATTTTCATCCATGCTTCTGTCAGTGTTCCAGCTTATCACAGCTCTTGACCACAGATCAAGCATCACAGATAAATACAGCCAGCCTTCACTGGTCCAGATGTAGGTTATATCTGTTGTCCATAATCTGTTCTTCTTCTCAGGATTAAACTGCATTGCTACCAGGTTATTGGCTACATGTAATTTGTGATTTGAGTTTGTTGTTACTCTAAATCTTCTCTTTGTTCTTGCTGTAATACCTTGTTTTCTCATTAACCTGGCTATTCTGTTCTTGCTGCAGCTAAAGCCCTCACCTTTGAGCTCGGCTGTTATTCTCAAGCATCCGTAAACGCGTTTCCTTTGCTCGTAGATGCTTCTGATGCGCTCGATTAAGTATCGGTTATTCTTTTCACGACTACTTACCGGCCGTCTCAGCCACGCATAATAACCGCTTCTCGATACCTTCAGTACTTTGCTCATTAAATCAATGTGAAATATGTTTTGATTATCTTTCATAAATTTATATTTCACTTCTCGTTGATTTGAGAAAAGTACCCGATCGCTTTTTTTAAAATATCTCGCTCCTCCCGGAGCTTCTTTATCTCCCGCAATGCTCGTTTATACTCCACCATATCAACAACAGTTTCGCCAACAGTTTCGCCAACAGTTTTGTTATTTTCCATCAAATACTTTTTCTTCCATAGCTGTAAGGTATTATCGGCTATCCCCAAATCTCTTGCAACAGAACTTAAACTCTGATTCCCTTCCAATACCATCTTTACTGCCGAGATCTTAAACTCTTTGTCAAAACTCTTTCTTTTTCTCTTTTCTTCCATTGGTGTTATTCCTTTCTTCTGCCTGCCTACTGCAGGTAGGCGAATATACACCTTAACTTTCTGTCTACAAAATCGGGGTCAGGTCAAACCTGTACAGGTACCCCGGGCAAGGATATTTTGAACCAACAGGTTTTGCAATAGATACCTCCGGGAATGCATACGTGATTGCTGAATACGGACCGACCTATACTGACCCCTTAAACGGACTTATAGTAAAATTTAACAACTTAAACGGCAGCGCAGTTTGGGTAAGAACATATACAGGACTCACGGGCGCAAGCTATTTTTTTGATGTGAAGATTGACAGGCAAAACAACATATATGTTGCCGGAGTTTGTGATACAGCACACCTGCTGATACGGTATAACGTGAACGGTGATACTCTTTGGGTAAGAAGGTACTACCCGCCATCAACAAGCGAAGTAATATATGGCTGCAATTTTGATGATTCACTGAACATTGTTTTTACGGGGGTCAGAAGACATTATTATGGGCTCGGGAGCTACGATTCTGTGCTTGCAGGAAAATATACACAGGGAGGGACATTAAGATGGGAAAACACATATGCAAACGGTTATACGACAAACGTGGGGAAAAAAATAGTAACAGACCAGAATGGAAGCCTTTATATCGGCGGCGCTACTGCTATTTCAGGCTTCCCGGTGTTTCTCACTATGAAATTTGACAGAAATGGAGTTATGCAGTGGGCAAAAATTTATGATGCGCCGGGGAACGGTGATAATAATTTAAGAGGTATTGCGATGGATAGAATTAACAATACTTTGTTTGTTACCGGAAGCAGCCAAATGAGCGGAACCACTGATTTCGGAATTACAATCAAATATGATGCTTTAAATGGTGATTCGATTTGGGTTGTAAAGTATGGTACGAATAATTTCATAAGCGGGTTCGGAGATATTAGATTGGATATTTTAGGTAATGCTTATGTAACAGGTGGAACAGGCCCTTACAATTCAACAGGAGATGTTCTCACAATTAAGTATTCCCCGCAGGGAAGTCAAGTCTGGTTGACTACTTTTAATGGTCCATACAATGGCGCCGATGGGGCATACTCACTAAGTTTAGATAGCGCAAACAATGTCTATGTCATGGGTGCAAGCCAAAGCGCATCACAGATATTTGACTACATTGTCATTAAATATAATCAGATCTCCGGGATTAAACCGATAAGCAATGAAATCCCCAAAGTATTTAGTTTAGGACAAAATTATCCAAACCCCTTTAATCCTTCAACTGTTTTGAAGTTTCAGGTTGCAAGTTATAAACCGGTAAAGATTACCATTTACGATATTCTTGGGCATGAAATAGAAACTTTGGTAAACCGCAATCTTCAGCCCGGGACCTATGAAATCAACTGGAACGCAGCAAATTATGCAAGCGGAGTTTACTTTTATCAGATGATTGTGGACGGAAACATAATCGATACCAAAAAACTTGCGCTGATAAAGTAAGTAGATAATTCGTGGCACGACTTCACCTCGTGCCTACGAATTAAAACAAATACATAACGACATTCGTGCCACGACTGGGAGTCGTAGGCACGATAAACGCTATTCGTGGCACGACTTCACCTCGTGCCTACGAATTAAAACAAATACATAACGACATTCGTGCCACGACTGGGAGTCGTAGGCACGATAAACGCTATTCGTGGCACGACTCCCAGTCGTGCCTACGAATTAAAAACAAATCATAAGATGTCCGTGCTTTACGAATCAACCTTTCCGGAACTTCACGAATTTCGTTTCTAATCCTTAAAATATTTAACATATTTGCTATACTAACTGGTTAATTCCGGAATAATGGTAATACTACCTCAAAACATATATCACATTTACAATAGGGGTAATGATAAACAGTTCATTTACTTTAATAATGAAAATTATCAGTTTTTCTTGAGGAAGTTGAAAACTCACTTAGCTCCATGTTCCGAAATTCTCTGTTACTGCCTGATGCCCAACCACTTTCATTTAATGATATACACTCCGCCGGATTTTGACGCGCACAAGTTCTCGAATAATTTCAAAATTATGATCAGTTCATATACAAGGGCTGTAAACAATCAGGAAAAAAGAACAGGCTCCCTGTTTCAACAAAACAGCAAAGCAAAATGCTTGTCAGGCGATGTAAATTCTGAAGGGTACCCGCAGATTTGTTTCAATTACATTCATCAAAATCCTTTGAGAGCTGAATTGGTTGATAAAATTGAAGATTGGGAATATTCATCCTTTAAGGATTATGCAGGTTTTAGAAAAGGGACGTTGTGCAGTCAGCAATTAACTGCTGAATTGCTGGGCTTACCTCGCGATCCCAAAGAACTATACGAACTTTCTTATTCATTGGTTGACAGTGGCGTTTTGGAAAGTTTATATTAATCCATAAGCCAAATCAAACAAAAGACATTCGTGCCACGACAACATTATTCGTGGCACAACACTATTCGTGGCAGGACTTACGCTCGCCTGCCCGTTTACCCGCCTTTGGCGGGCCTTTGGAGGGTAACTACGAATTAAAACAAATACAAAAGACATTCGTGCCACGACCGGGAGTCGTAGGCACGATAAACACTATTCGTTTAGAACGGGGCAATCTGACGATTTAACGTTAATTACTCAATTGTAGCTTGACAATTCAGAAAACGAAAATTATATTTACCCATACAAATCAATAAAGGAGAGCAAACCATAGAAGACTGTTAAAGATTTCAATAATTTTTACTAACTAAATCTTTAACTATGTTGTATATATCTATAAATTCATAGAGACCGAAAATGCTGGCCGGTGCGGCGCATTTCGGTTTTTTTGTTTATTGAACCTTAAAATATACAACTATGTTTTCTATAACCAGGTCCACGCTTGCTATGCTCGTCTTGCTGCCGGCTCTGCAGTTGCACAGCCAGACGAAAAATTCCGCTTCAAAAGAAGTTCCGGATTACAGGATACTCGCCTCCAATGAATCGTTCATCGAGCTTGAATACTATCCGCATTACACCGCGGGCGAAACCATTACCGTTAACGGCGCGCAGTATACCACAATCGATTTTGATAATTCCGAGACCTCAAACCCAACTGAGGCTTCGCACCCGGAGCTGAAGCGCCGCGTATTCTCAGTATTTCTTCCCGGGATGGAAAACAATATTGCGGCAGTCGTAGATTATGACGCGGCTGATATAAACAGTTTCCGCCTCGCGCCAGCGCCGGGATATTACATGAAGGACACGCGCAAAAAAGGTTTTGATAATATTGAAGCAAGATACAGCGTTAACCCAGCATATTATTCCGAAAATTCATTTTCCCCGCAAAAGCCCGTTGAACTGGCAGGCATCCAGGAAACAAGAGACCTGGTTACAGGCGTTCTGAGAATTTACCCCTACATGTACAACCCCGCATCTTCAACGCTCAGAAAATATACACGGATAAGGATACGAATCACATTTGGCTCAAAGCCGGCATTTCTCAACAAGCCGCGCCCAAAGGAAGAAATAGCTTTGCTGAAGGGGGCGGGGATAAATTCCGGTTCCGCGCTTAACTGGACCAATCCGCGCTACAGCTTCCGCGCCTCAAAACAGGTTTTCAACAGCGTGATGGCAGCCGGCGACTGGTATAAGGTAGAAATAACCGATAACGGAAGCGGCTCAAGCGAGGGTATTTATAAGATAACAAAATCGTTCCTTCAGTCGTATGGTATCGATGTGAGCGCCATCGACCCGCGCACGATAAAAATGTACGGCAACGGCGGCCAAATGCTGCCCGATAGCATTTATCCCCAAAGGCCCGTCGACCTGCAGCCCATACCAATTTACATTTTCGGTGAAACGGACGGCCACTTCGACCAGCAGGATTACATATTGTTCTACGCAGGGAGCGTTAATAACTGGACCTACAACTACAACTCTAATACATATTCGCACCATTTAAATCCTTATAGTTCATCAAATTTCTACTGGATCTGCCTTAACACTCCCGGACCCGGCTTAAGGATGCAGACTGTATCGTCTGAAAATAACCCGAATCCGCAGGTCATCAGTTCGTTCAAAGAAAGGGTTTTCTACGAGCCGGAGATCAACAACCTGCTGAATGAAGGCAACCTGTGGCTTAGCGAAGTTCACAGCGCTAACGATCCGTTCACATGGAACAAAACCATGACGGGCCTTCAGGCAAACTCTGATATTTATTACAGCATACGTGCGGCCGCGCGCGTTGTTGACCCGGGCGGTTGCCCATATTATGTGAATTTTCTTTTCAAAGACGCGGCAAGCTCCGTATCCGACTATGTGCTGCATCTCACATGCGTATCCCCCGCATTTGAAAACTGGATAAGCGCGGCGGTTGGAAGCTTTACAATAAACGCATCGCAGAAAATTCCGCCGAATTCCGAGCAGGCGCAGCTGCAGGCAATATTCAGCACAAACGCCCCGGACGGCGAAGGTTACCTTGACTGGATGGAAATCCAGTATATGAGAAGGCTGAACAGCGCCGCAAACGATATACTCGAATTTGATTCGCCAAATACAAACGGGCCGGTTGAATACAACGTATCATCTTTTTCAGGGGACAGCGTTAAAGTATTTGACGTGACAAACCATAACGGCGTGAAGATCATTCTGCCGCTGCAGCGCTCAGCCAATAATGTGCAATTCCAGAAAACGCAGTCATCAGGCAGCCTGAGCAGGTTTGTGGCAATGGGTCCAACCGGATTTAAGACCCCAGCTTCTATATCGGGCAGAGCGGCCAACCAAAACCTGCACGGCATAGCCGATGGCTCGGCATTTGTTATTATCACTCATCCGGACCTGATTCCGGCCGCAAACCGCATTAAAGCAAACCGGGAGGCCGGCGGCCCGGGCGATTTGAACTATCTTAAGACCTCCATTTTTACCTGCGACCAGATATATAACGAGTTTTCAGGCGGAGTTCTTGACCCTGTGGCAATAAGGGATTTCCTAAAATATGCGTACGATAACTGGCAGAATAAACCTGTTTTTGTTTTATTGCTTGGCGACGGCGATATCGATTACAAACACATTATTTCCCAGAACAAAAATTGGGTTCCGCCCTACGAAGTAACCGACCAGCAGATAGACCAGGTCTTTACTTACGTAACAGACGACTTTTATTCAAATATTTCAGGCGACGAGATACCGAACAGTCCCCCCGATATTGCCCTGGGCAGGATAACTGCGCGCTCTTTAGATGAAGCAAATAAATATCTTGATAAGGAAGATTGTTACCTTGACCCTTCAAACAACGGTTACTGGAAGAACAGGATAGTATTTGTAGCCGACGACGCTCATACATCAGAAGGCTGCGAAAGCAACCAGCATATTCCCGCCGCAGAAGAGCTCTCGGCGCTATACACGCCCGAATATCTTGAACAGGAAAAAATTTACCTGCCTTTATACCCGACTGTTATAACATCGCAGGGAAGACGCAAGCCCGACGTTAACGCCGATATCCTGAAGAAATGGAACGAAGGCTGTATAGGTATTCATTATATAGGCCACGGCAGCCCTGACGTGTGGGCGCACGAATACATTCTTGAAAAAGACGTAGCCATAAGCCAGCTGCATAATGTCTGCAAATATCCGTTTGTAAGCATTGCAAGCTGCGACATGTCTAAGTTTGATAGTCCGCTTGGGCAATGCGCCGCCGAAGAGTTCGTGATGTCGCCGCTCAAAGGCACCATCGGAACGCTTGCGGCCTCAAGGCCCGTTTACGCGGGGGATAACCAGATATTAATGAGGGATTTCTTTCACAACCTGTACCAGCAAAGAGATACGCTCCTTCTTCAGGAAAGGTTCGGCGCTGCGGATTTTCAAACCAAGCAGGCGCACTACGACGTTAACGCGCTTAAATATATCCTGCTCTGCGACCCGACAATAAGAATCCAGCTTCCGAGGTATCAATCAAAAATTGACAGCATATCCGGACTCTCAGCCGACACTATGAGGGCTTTAAGCCGCATAAATATTTACGGCTCGATAATATATCCGGATTCATCTCTTTGGCAGACGTATAACGGCGCTATAGACATGAAGGTTTTTGATGTTCCGAATTTTATCTCAATAACCGATGAATGCGCGACATATAATTTCACTCTGCACGGGGGCCTCATTTATTCCGGCTCGCAGAATATCCGTAACGGTAAATGGAAGATCGAATATGTTGTTCCGCGCGATATTTCTTACCAGAACCGAAACGGAAAGATGACCGATTATTTTTACAGCTCCCAGGCTGACGGGGCAGGTATATATAAGAATTTTATAATCGGCGGAGTCGACCCCAACGCGGCGGTAGATACTACCGGCCCGCAAATAAGCCTGTACCTGAACTCAAGGAATTTTCACAGCGGCGACCCTGTAAATAACGACTTCACACTTATAGCCGACCTCTCCGATGAATCGGGTATCAACACAACCGGCACAATCGGGCACAAAATTGAAGCGGAGCTGGATAACGACGTGAAAAACAAATTCGACCTGTCATCATTTTATAATTCGGATACAACTTACAAAACAGGCAGTCTCACATACGACTTCAAAGGCATTGCAGACGGGAAACACAATATCCTGTTCACTGCCTATGATACGTATAACAACGGAACAACTAAGAATATTGATTTTAACGTTATGTCTGCCGCCCCGCTGCAAATTGTGAACGTCTATAACTTCCCAAATCCTTTCAGGGATAAGACAGTTTTCACATTTCAGCATAATTACCCCGGGCTGATTAACGTTAAAATTAAAATTTATACGGTTTCGGGAAGGCTGATAAAACAACTGAGTAAAAACAACGTGCCCGATAAATTTGTGGAAGTTGAATGGAACGGGGCGGATGAAGACGGCGACGCCATCGCAAACGGAGTTTACTTATATGCGCTGTCTGTTACTTCTGCGGACGGAACCTCGCGGACAACCATAGGAAAGATGGCGGCTCTTAAATGAAAACTATAAACACACCCCCTTGCGCACCTGCCTGTTTTACCCGCCTCTGGAGGGCAGCAGGCAGGCCATTGGCGCGCTTCTCCCAAACGTGCATCCTTTTTACAGGCAACTAACACGCTTACGGGGGTGTGTTTAATTTTATCAATTGAATGTATTTTTATCTTTGGCTAATTTGCATAATATAACATTATTATTATGCAAAAAATTGCTATCGGCGCCGACCACAGAGGCTACGGCTTAAAAGAAAAACTTAAGAGCGCTCTTTCCGGCAAATACGGGTTTACCGACGCCGGAACGTTTTCGACCGAGCCGGTTGATTACCCTGATATTACCGCGGAAGTGGTTAAGCTTATCCATTCAGGTAAATGTGAAAGAGGCATCGTTATCTGCGGAAGCGGCGTTGGCGCTTCGGTTGCCGCAAATAAGTTTAAAGGCATTCGCGCCGCCATTTGCCACGATACATTTTCCGCCCACCAGGGCGTTGAAGATGACGACATGAACATTCTCTGTTTAGGCAGCGGAGTTATAGGCGAATCGCTCGCCGTGGAAATAATTGATGCATTCGTTAGCGCTAAACTTAAACCCGAAGAAAGATTCAGGACAAGGCTGGATAAGATAAAGAAAATAGAGGATGGTAATTAGTATTATTTAAGGATCGAACGTCCGCTCCTCTTCCATCGCCCTTTCAAGTACAGCGTGATATCCTTTCTTTGAGATTTCGACCGCGCCAAGAGTTTGAAAGTGCGGCGTCATCATCTGTATGTCGAAAAGAATATATTTGTTCTTTTTGAGTATTTCATATAACCTCACAACGGCCGCCTTTGATGCATTGCTGACTCTGTAGAACATCGATTCGCCGAAAAACGCGCCCCTGTACGCCACTCCGTATAACCCGCCAACAAGAGCCCCGTCATGCCAGGCTTCGACTGAATGAGCGTAACCTAATCCGTACAGGTCATCGAAAGCGGTCAATATAAGCCTGTTTATCCACGTGCTTTCTCTTTGGGCGCAATAACGCATTACCCTGCTGAACGCAGTATCCACCCTGATCTCAAAAACATTTTTTTTTATAACCTGCTGCAGCGAACGCGGAATTTTTAATGCGCCCTCCTCCATCGGCATTATAGCCCGCGGACTGGTTTCATACCATGCGATGGAATCTGATTCTTCTCCCATCGGAAATATTCCCATTGTATAGCCATGAAGAACCTGCCGCCATGTGAGCTCGGTGTATTTGTTAGCCTTATTTTCCATAAATGAAGGGTGCGCCGGGTGTTAACGTGGCGCTACGCATTAACTTCTATCGAGGTTCGAAGGTTAATTTCCTCAAGCACTCTTTGCGCCCTTATGCATTTGTTAAGGTCGCCGCTTACAACAGCAGCCTTGCCTTTTGTATGAACTTCCATCGTGATCGTTTCGGCCCTGTCGTATCCGTAGCCCGTAGCCTTTATGACCTGGTCAATAACTTCTTCAAAGCTGTGGTAATTATCATTGTATAAGATGAGCGTGAAGCTCTCTGTAGTCGTGTCTATATCGATTGGAGCTAATAATTCTTCTGCTTTTGTAGACATCAGCATTACTATTAGTACTTACTTAATTGGAGACATTATAATTAATTCTTTAGCGCTTTTGTAAAATTCTAAATTGGGTCTTGTATAATTCTATAGTTTGTTTTGTCCGCCGCTTTCGTATGCGCTAGCTCCGCTCAGGCTGAGTGGTTTTAATCAATCCCGCCATATATCCTGTATAAGATAAATATCTTTGAAATCCCACTTCATATGCCGCTCCTAACGGAGCTACAGGAACGGATTTCATAAGTACTACAAATATATCGCTCCTAACGGAGCTCAAAAAGAAAATTCTTGTAAATATGTCTTCGCGTATCAGTTACTAATTAATGTTTTCGTTTGTGCTTTTGTCTTGTTTTGCTTTTGCTTTTGCTTTTTTTACGATTTATTATTTACTATTTACTATTTACTATTTACTATTTACTATTTACTATTTGATCCCTGTTTTTTTAAATCTCAAATCTGCAATCTCACTTCTCAAATCCTAATAGTTCCAGTCCTCTTCATAATCATATGCGGTGCGCTTGCCTCCTACATTGGGTTTATCTCTCAGCATTGCGCCGATCATATCTTTATACGAAACCATATCGTCTAGTTCGTCTTTTGCGATTTTCGAGTTATTATGCAGCCCGTCCAGCACAAATTCCATCATTGTGGCAAGCTCATAGTCATTCTCTATAGTTTTGACGAATTTCTTCACCAAAGGTTCCAGTCCGCTCACTTTCTTAAGCTCTTTAAAATAACTGTCAAAACTCATATCGTCGCTGAGGTCGACTGAATTGCCCGATTCGAACCATTTAACTATCTCTGCATATGCGTCAGGCGCGGGATTATTTTCGTCTCTTTTGTGTTTTCTTGCAAGCGGGTCGGGGAAATATTTTTTGAAAATCTGCTTAACGCTCTTCCCTATCAGCGCCTTGCTGACTTTTACCGAGCCTTCCTGCTCCCCTTCGAACACAAGCTCAATTTTGCCTGTCATTCCGGGAAGTATCGCCTGCAGGTCGGTTATCCTCGGGAAAATTATATGCTCTTCGTTAACAATAGAGCGCCTTTCGGCGTTGCTAATCAGGTTTTCCATAACGGAGATCGAAAGCCTCGCGCTGACGCCTGACTTCTGTTCAACAAATTCGCTTTGCCTTGCCTCATGCGCGATAGTTTCAACCACTTCCTTAAGATAATACGGAATTATTATCTGCTGGTTCGGGTCGCGTTTCACAAGGCTCTCGGCCTCGGTTATTTTTATGCTGTCTTCTATTGTTTTTGGATAGTGCGTTAATATCTGCGAATCTATCCTGTCTTTAAGAGGCGTGATAATATTCCCGCGGTTTGTATAATCTTCCGGGTTTGCAGTGAATACAATAAAAATATCCATCGGTATCCTGATGTTGAATCCGCGTATCTGGATATCTCTTTCCTGCATAATATTCAGCAGGCCCACCTGTATCCTTGGCTGCAGGTCAGGGAGCTCATTGATAACAAATATGCCGCGGTTTGTTCTGGGCACTATACCGAAGTGAATTACCCCCTCATGCGAATAATATAATCTCTGCGTCGCGGCTTTTATGGGGTCGATATCGCCGATCAGGTCCGCGATGGTCACATCCGGCGTGGCGAGTTTTTCGCCGTAGCGCCGTTCGCGCGGCAGCCATTCGATTTCGGTATTATCGCCGTGTTCAGTTACGGCGTCAACCGCAAATTTCGAAACCGGGTTAAAAGGATCGTCGTTTATTTCGGAGCCTTTTACTACGGGGATGAATTCATCCAGCAGCGTTGTAAGCGTTCTGGCAATTCTGGTTTTTGCCTGCCCTCTTAATCCCAGAAAAATCAAATCGTGTTTTGCAAGAATTGCGTTTATAAGAGAAGGGATTACGGTCTTTTCGTAACCTACTATTCCCTTAAAGATTTCCTCTTTGTTCTTTAGTTTCCTGATCAGATTGTTTCTTATCTCATCTTTAACGGGCTGTACTTTGTAGCCGCTCTGTTTCAGTTCGCCAAGCGTTCCCGGAAGGTTCTGTGATTTTGTCATTAAATAGTTTTATTTCCTTCTGATTTTTATTTTAATAACTGATATAGTTTCTCAAAAATCCTATCTGTTCTTCTTTTTCGTCCATATCAACCTGCATAAGGTCGCGCATGGAAACAACGCCCACCAGCTTTTCGCCTTCTCTTACCGGCATATGCCTTATGCTTTCCTGTCTCATTATCTTAAGGGTGTATTCATAAGTGTCATGCGTTTCCACAATTATGACCCCGCGCGTCATAACGTCTTCTATCTTAATATTCTTAATATCCAGTTCTTTTGCAACGCATCTTTTTAACAGGTCGCGTTCCGAAAAAATTCCCCTCAGCCGCCCGGTATCATCAAGAACAGGAACGGCCCCAACATTATTGCTTGCCATGTATTTTACAACTTCAAACACGCTGATCCCAACCTTAACGTGGTGCATTGGCTTATCTTTGGTCAAATCGCCTAATGTCTTCATAGCCGTTCTCCTTTCCGAACTTTGAAAAGTAAATAAATAATTTTTGATATTCTTTAAGATAGTAAATAAAATATGGTAATTCAACTATTATTAATTAACAATTTGTAATGTTAAAGAGATTCGTATTTTGAGCATTTTTTGCGATGCGCCATATTTTAAGCCCTGCGGGTACACAAATTATCCTGATTTTTGAATAAATATTTGTTAATTATTTAACTATATTCACATATTCCACACAGGTATTTAATGAAAAACTGACACTCAATGCTTAATTTGAGGCTCTTAATTTATCCCGATTATTCGTATGAAAAAGACTTTCTTGTTCATCTTTATTTCTCTCCTTACCATTTTAAATCTTCACGCTGCATCATTTACCCCGGGTAATATAGTTGTAGTTAGAATTGGAGACGGCTCTACTGCTTTATCAAGCGCAGGGTTTCCGGTGTTCCTTGAAGAATACACAATTACAGGAACCCTGGTACAGGTTGTTCCGCTTCCGACCGTTATCTCGGGCTCAAACAAACGATTTGTTTTAACAGGCACGTCTACATCAGAAGGAAACCTGACCGTATCAAGCGACCTGCATTATATTACGCTGGCCGGATATGATGCGGATGTAGGTACCGCTGCTGTGGCCACAACCGCGGGCATATCAAGAGTAGCGGCCCTGATTAGCGATGCAGGAGTTATTAATACTTCTACTTACTTTTCCGATGGGTTTACCGGAAGCAACGTAAGGGGATCGTATACAATGGACGGAACGGCATTCTGGACATCCGGAACAGCCAGCCCCGCGGCATCAGGCGGCGTCAGGTATTCAACGCTTGGCGGATCAACCAGCGTTCAGATAACCAACACTGTTACTAACACAAGGTTTGTTTATGTTTATAACGGGCAGCTTTATGTTTCGGCAAGCTCGGGCGCCTTTCTTGGCGTAAACTCCGTGGGCACCGGAATCCCGACCACAACGGGCCAAACAACAGTAAACTATATTAATACGCTTACAGGCAGCAGCGCATACGGGTTCGCATTTAACTCTGCCGGAAACGTCTGCTATATAGCCGACGACAGGGCTGTTGCAAGCAGCGGCGGCGTTCAGAAATGGACTTTCGACGGTTCCATTTGGTCGATGGCTTATGTTCTCAATACGAACCTGACCACAGGCTGCCGGGGACTGACTGTTAATTTCAGCGGCGCAAATCCGGTTATCTACGCTGTATCAAATACAAATTTGGTTACAGCCACCGACGCCGGCGCCACATCACCGTTTACGGTTCTTATGACCTGCGCGACAAATACTATATATAGAGGCGTTTCATTCGCGCCTATCCCCGTTCCGGCGCCGTCGGCTCCGAACCTTGTTTCACCCGCAAATAATTCAACCGGCAACCCGATTGCATTAACGCTTGTCTGGAATAAATCTGCAACGGCAACCTCATACAGGGCGCAGGTTGCGACTGATAGCTTGTTCAGCAATATAATTGTTAACGATTCGACCTTAACAGATTCTACAAAGAGTATTTCGGGATTATCAAATAACACAAGTTACTGGTGGAGAGTTAACGCTAAAAATGCAGGAGGGACAAGTTCATATTCTTCATCTTTTAAATTCACAACAGTTGTTTTAGCTCCGTCGGCTCCGAACCTTGTTTCACCCGCAAATAATTCAACCGGCAACCCGATTGCATTAACGCTTGTCTGGAATAAATCGGCTACGGCAACTTCATACAGGACGCAAGTAGCAACAGATAGCCTGTTCAATACTATTATTATAAACGATTCCACATTAACGGATTCAACAAAAAGCATTTCCGGGCTGACTAATTTAACTAGTTACTGGTGGAGGGTTAACGCAAAGAATGATGGGGGTACAAGCTCATATTCAGCGGCATTTAAGTTTACAACAATTGTCGCGGTTCCGCCGCCGCCGGTATTGCTTTTCCCGTCAAATAATTCGGGAGGAAACGCAACATCATTAACGTTTATCTGGAACAGGTCGCTTAACGCTGCATCATACAGATACGTGCTTGCGCTGGATAACAATTTCACAATAATTATATTAAACGACTCGACTATAATCGATTCAACAAGGTTCGTTACAGGGTTATCCAATCTTACAACATATTGGTGGAAAGTTTATGCTAAGAACGCTGCAGGCACAAGCTCATCTTCTGCAATATTTACGTTCTCAACTAATGCGGCTGTGCCTCCGCCGCCACTGCTTGTTTCACCTGCAAATAATTCAGTGGGCAACCTGACAGCCTTAACGCTGGTTTGGAACAAGTCAGCAGGCGCCACGAGCTACAGGGTTCAGCTTTCATCCGACAGCTTATTTAATACGCTTATCGTTAACGATTCAACGCTGACAGATTCCGTAAGAGTTGTTTCCGGTCTTAATCCGCTGACTAGTTATTGGTGGAGAGTAAACGCGAAGAGCTCAGGCGGAACAAGCTCGTACTCGCTCACATATAAATTCAGAACGCTTGGCGTACCCGCGCAGATCGCTGGCGTTTTCATTCCCGCAAACGGGGCGATTAACCAGCCGACTACAATTAATTTCAGCTGGTCGCGCGCATTGGATCAGACCTTCAGGAAAACGCTTAATCTGCCCGGTAAGTTCAATTCCCAAACAATATCAAACTACTGGTTTGAGCTCACGACCGATTCAGTTTCATTAGCCGGTATTATCCGCGATTCAACTTTAACCGATACAAATAAAACGCAAAGCGGATTGAATTATTCTACAGCTTACTACTGGAGAGTAAAAGCAAAAAATCAGATTGGCTGGGGTTCATTCAGCTTCTGGCAGAAGTTTACTACGGCTCCGCCTCCGCCTGCTACTGTTACGCTTAAGGTAATTCCGGGCGGTTTCTACAATTCCTCAACGGGAACTTTGAGGATGAGAGATACA
Organism: uncultured Ignavibacteria bacterium; assembly: GCA_963816535.1. GTDB lineage: Bacteria > Bacteroidota > Ignavibacteria > Tepidaquicellales > OLB5 > CAWFKW01. The sequence continues at coordinate 1,468,229 of CAWFKW010000003.1, forward strand.
ATAAAAGTATATCTTGTCGATTCGGCTACGTGCCTTAGACTGGACTCCAATAAGGTCGTACTTGATTCAGTTACGTTCACAACTAACTTAAGCTTTTCTAACGCGCCGACAGGCAATTACTACCTGTATATTTATCACAGAAATCATTTGCCTGTTGCAAGCCGTTACAGGCAAAATATAGTTCGCGGTTCAAACGTAAGTTACGACCTGACCACAGACTCGGCCAAGGCATACGGTTTTAATATGATAAAAGTATCAAGCTCGCCTGTGAGGTGGGCCATGATACCGGGCGATGCTAACAAGGATGAATTCATAGACGGGCTTGACCAGACTGTATGGATATTGCAGAACGGGCTCGACGGATACCGCTTAGCTGATTTCAACGGCGACGGGTTTGTTGACGGACTCGACCAAACCATTTGGATACTATATAACGGAAGGAGCTCAGCGCTCCCGTGCCCCACTCCGTTTCTTGAACTGAGCTTTGATAAGCTCCGCACCGTTTTTGAAAAATCAAACCGGTTCCGCATTATTGATAAGAAACAGATGAATAATCAAAAATAGCGGTCAGAAAGAGAATTAATTTGATAAGGGCAGACATTTCGTGTTTGCCCTTTTTTTTATGCTTCCGGTTTGATTGGGTAAACGGGCGGACCCTCCAAAGGCCCGCCAAAGGCGGGTAAACGGGTAAACACATAGGTCCGCCCCTTCAGAAGAGCTGTTGCAATGATGATCGTGCTACGACTCCCGGTCGTGGCACGATTAAGGCAAAATGCCCCGGACACGGATTTTTCACGGATTTATATAAATAAGCCCAAAAAGCGAAATTGCCTGCAATAATACATTGATATTTATCATGTTTTAACCTGACTTATATCATAACATTCCCGCCTTAGTTAAAGTATATTTGTAAAGTCGAAATTATTGCTTTTAATTTTACGTTTTCGCGCTATGAAGAATTCCTTTATAATTTTCTTTTTTCTTTCCGTTTCACTTCTCACGTTTGACATCTCACATGTTCACGCTCAGCAGACAACTCAAGAGTGGGTGCAGCGTTTTACTTGGAATAATTATGCAAATGGTAACAGTTTTTCATATGCAATCTCAATGCAAAATGAGAATTTACTTGAATGTCAACCAATTTACCTAAACTTAATCGTGAAGAATTTAGATAATTCCGAGGATTCTCTTGTTGCAATCGATTTTACAACTGACCTTGTGTTAACTGATTTAAATAACGGGAAAGTTATATCACCCTCGGTTATTCTAGAATATTCTTCATATTCTCATGAACGTTTTCAACCGGATGAAGAAAAATTGTTTCCGACTGATTTACAGGGAGATTATGGTAAAGTGGCTCTCGATTCTGTTAAGAATAAACATGGGGCATGGGGCGGTGTCTATCCTCATTTACCGGTTGGAAAGTATTCGATTTATTTCAATAATGGTTTAGGATCTTCTAATGTTGTCAGTTTTGAGGTTGTTAAGCCTGTAGATCAAGACCTGACAGATTTAAACATCTTAAAGGATGCGTTCGCTGCTTTAATTTCGGGGCCCCGTAAGCAAATTGATAAATTTTATGATTTTTTAGTTAATCACCCAAATAGTAATTACTATGAACTTGCTTTAACACAATATTCTGGAGGTTTATTGAGTAACCACTATAGCCCAGACGACTATGATAATTTAATGGGCATATCGGAGCAATGGTTTGTTAAGAATGCGGATTCAGAACTTGCAAAACAAATAGTCAGAGCGTTGGGGGCTGTATTTAAAACAACATTTTCAAATACAAAAGAGAAGGTGATAACTTTCTTAAATAAAACTATCGTTGACCATCCAAACTCAGTTGCAGGCAGATGGTCACAAAGGTATCTTGATATCATTAAAAAAAATAAATAATGGATAATTATATGAACCTAAACGCCGTCAGCTTTGAGTCTCCTTCGGCAAAGCCGGGTCGTAAAAAGTAAGTGGCGCAGCGGCCCCTACAGAAGAGCTCTTCAACAAATTCACTTCATTTTCGCAGGAATTTTTTCAAAAAATCCGTTATTTTAAAGTAATTAATATTTTACGTGAAACTTTATCAATACTTCTTAGTTAAACAACTATGAAAATATTAGCTTATTCCATCAATTTCTTAGCGCTTCTATCAATACTGCCATTTATTTCATGCGGAAACAAACAGGCGGATGTTGATAAGCAGAACAAAACCGTCCAAACGGACTCAACCAAAACAGACTTAACAAAAACTGACGTGACTTCCAAGACAGATAGCCAGAACGTCACTCAATCCGGCTACAAACTTGAGCCAAACCAGGTTATCATTAAGCCATCGGATGAGCAGTTTAAAACTATCTTCGGCGATAAATATAAATACAGGGAACTTGCCGCGGATGAAATTCCGGCCGCTGAGAAACTGCTGAAAGAATGTTTTAACAAAGATAAAAGCGGAACGGTGGATCATTTTCTGGACAGGAGTCTTGATGAATACAACAGGCAGTTTGTTGGCGCAGCCGACGCGGCAGGCGATAAAATTATCTGGGTAAACTGCGCAGCTAAGAGTGATAAAGATAACGGGGCTTGGAAAAATAGATTGATACTCTCTACAGGCGGAGGCAATAATTTCTTTAATGTGAAAATTAACTCTTCAAAAGGTAATTACTACGACCTTAAAATAAACGGGCCGGCATCGCTTAGCGCCAGCCGAACTATAATTGAAGCCGGAAATGACATGCAGTCCGAATTTGGCGCAAATTACACAAGCTGGACCCCCGATGAATCAGATATACAGGCGGCGGAAAAGATACTCGCCAAAGCGTTTGAAGACCAGAAGAAACCTACGGTTAACCGCCTGCTTGACCGCAAACCTGATGATTACTGCCAGCAGTTCGTGGGCGCAACCGACGCCAACGGCGACCGCATTATCTGGGTGAACTGTTTCTGCAAAGACCAGGAAAGCCAGTTTAAGAACTGGAAAAATAATATCGTCACAGTTAAAGACGGCGGGAATTGTTTCTTCAACATCACAATAAATATTTCAGAGAACAGTTACACCAGCCTTGATGTAAACGGAAACGGATAAACTAATACAGGTACAATAATGACAAGAATACTTTTATTATGTTTTTTGACGCTCGCTTCATGCGGGAAATTCCAGGGCTCAGTTTCGCTAAAGCCGGATGAAACAATTATTGATGCGGGCAAAGATATGAGCTGGGTTTTCGGCAAAAGTTACACAAGCCGGACACCGGAGTCAAAAGACATTGAAACAGCCGAAACGATTTTAAATGTGGCGTTTGAAGACCAGAAAAAACCCACCGTTAACCGCCTCTTAGGCCGTAAGCCCGACGATTATTTCAAACAATTTGTGGGCATAACCGATTCAAACGGCGATAAAATAATATGGGTAAACTGCTTCTGCAAGGCCGAAGAAAACAGCTTTAATGACTGGAAAAATAAAATTGTATTTGTGAATGACGGCGGTAATTGTTTTTTCAACGTAAAAATAAATATAACAAAGAATACATACTTTGATCTTATGGTCAATGGTCAGGCCTGATAAAAGGGTGAACTGGTGAATTGGCGGATTGGAGCATAAAATTCAAAACTTTCGTGCACCTGAAATAGATTATTTTGCTTCTCTTAACGCCGGCGCTTAATGAATTGACTAATTGACAATTTGGACGGGCTGGCCGCGGATTTTGATTTGGATGTGTAGGATTGACCTTCAAATTCAAGAAATTCGATCCTGTTCCCAAACGGGTCATAAAATGAGAATCTCTGCCTTCCCGGAATTTGGATCTCTTCCTTTATCTTAACGCCATTTTCAATAAGGTATTTTTTGACCTGTTCCAGTTTACTGATTGCAAAAGCGGGATGAGATTTGGTTTTAATAAGGTTTTCTTCGACGCCCAAATGAAGCTCGGCGTTGCCCGCTTTAAACCAAACGCCCCCGCTGGGTTTTAATGAATCAGGCTTTTCAATTTCCTCCAGTCCAAGCAAACCTGTATAGAACTTTCTCGCTTCATCCTCCGTCCCTTTTGGAATGCATATCTGCACATGGTCTATTCTCTTAATATCAATTTTCATATTAAATATTCTGCTGTTCTTTAATTGTGTTGGGCATTTATTATTTACTAACTGAAGTTACGTCAAACAATCCCCCGAAGCCAGGGATCCGTTTCATATGCCGCTCCTAACGGAGCTTGAAAAAAATAAAATGTCTGCAGTTTTATCTTTTCTGTTCTTTGGTTTTTGATTTGTTAAGTTTTTTCTGTTTCTTTAGTTTTTGATGTGTTTTGATTTTTCTGTTCTTAGTTTTTGATTTGCTCTTTTTACGTTTTCTTTTCACTTTTCACTTTCTATTTCCGCTTCTGTTTCAATTTCAACCATCATATCCGGATCTATAAAACCCTTTACTTCTATCATTGTGCAGCATGGTTTTATTTTCCCGAAGAATTCGGCGTGCGCCCTGCCAATTTCCTCCCATTTTGAAATATCCGTAACATAGATCCTGTTACGCACAACATCTTCAAGCTTGGCGCCGGCTTCGTTCAGGTATTTCTCAATCTTCTTCAGTATACATTTAGTTTGCAAGTAGGCGTCATTTTTGCCGATAATAGCGTTTTTTTCGTCAATTGCGGTTGTGCCGCCAATAATAACGCGGCTGCCCGTTCTGATTGCGCGCGAATATCCGACTATATCTTCCCACCTGGCGCCGCTTGAAATTTTTACTTTATTCATTTGCCGATAAATTTTATTATCTCGTTCATTGCCGGGTCGGTTCCGTTTTTATAATCATCATAAAAATATTTAACGCCCAATTGCGGCGCAACCCAATTCCTGTAATCGTCTGAAAGCGAGTTTTGCCAGTACCTGCTTGAACAGCTGACTCTCAAGCCGCTATAGGGCAGAGTTATAAGATTTGTTTCGCCCACAAAATCCGGCCTGGAGCCTGTGGGCTCGCCTGCAAAAATAACATTTGTTTCTCTTTCAAGATAGCCTGTCAGGTTCTGCGCCGCCGAAAAAGTGTTTCTTCCTATAATTGTGAAAAAATTCCCCTGTTTATTTATCTTATCGCATTTAACTATCGCCTGGACAAGTTCCTTATTTAAGAAACTGTTTCCCCCGCCGTTAAAGCGTATATCAAGCGTAAAATAGTCAACGTCATTACTGTTTATGTAGTCAAATACGTGTTTGACAAATACATTAAGAGGCTCGTCTTTCTTCTCCTGTGTTGCGTTATACTGCATGTAAACCATTTTGTATTCAGGTATGTAATCAAACCAATATAAATTATCAAGATCTTTCAGATAAAGAGGAGTATTAGATGTATCTCTTCCCGCTGCCCAGCCCTTTTGTTCTATCTTAGTATGCAGCATATTGTTCCGGAATGGCCCTCCTTTTACAGTTGTTCTTATACCGTCATCAGTGGTAATTTCCGCCTCATCCGGTTTAGAAATCATGCCTAATCCGTAAAGGACGTTCGTAAAACACAGTATTCTTGAGCCTTTCCATTTTAAACAAAACTCATTGTCTGTTGATGTAACCTCTCTTAATTTGCTTAAAAATTCATCCGCGTTTGTATTTCCGATCTTTGTTATTTTTTTCCCCGCGAGCTGTTTATATTCAGGCGCCGCCGATGTTATATATAACCCATCCTCAAAAAAGAAAAGATTAATAGGCAATACATACATGGTCATCTTCCCTTCCGAAGGGGGGAAAACGGTTGTGTGCGCATCGCCTATCTCCGCCGTTATTTTGTAAAGCGCGGTAATTATCTGCGAATCATCCAGCCTGTCAACTGCGTCAAGAAGATTGTTTATCATACTGTTCCATTTATCTTCCGGCATCACCCTGAAAAGGCTGTAATGAATTTTTTCCATCATCTTCCTGAAAAAATTTATGTCAAACTTCCAGCCGTCAAGCCTGTTAGGGAACATATCAGCCGAAGGCATGACCTCTCTTTTGAAATCCTCTGTGTTTCTTACCGGGTCGAAATCCTTATCGTTCTTAACGCTCTGCCCGAGGTCGCTGTACTTATATTCAGCGGCTGAATCAAGCCAATGTATCGCTTCATCCGTGTTTTGCTGAAGCGAATAACAACAGGCGATATTGTACATCGCCCCCGACTTGTCAAACCCGATATCCGCCTGCTTCTTAAAACATTCAATCGCTTTTTCGTAATCTTTCTTCATATAACTTGCATATCCATAGTTTGCCCAGTAATATCCATTGTAAACATTATTCTCTGCAAGGTATTTGAATGCAGCAAGAGCTTCATCCCACTTCTGGTCGTTTATAAGCTTATTTGCATCTCTGAAATCATATTCACCGGTTGTCTGTGAATATACCGGTACGGCCGCTGTAAACAAAACTAAAGCGGCGATCAATAGCCTGCGCCTGATGTGAAACATTTTTACCTCCAATGTTAGATGGTTTTTACGAAACAACGCGAGAGGGCTCTTATTGCATATTTGATGCCGGAATATCCCTAAAGGTTTAAGTATCTGTTTTACTGATAGAAAACATCAATAATTTCACGCCCCAGAACTCCGCTTCTTTATCGAACTTCATTCCCATCTTTTCAATTACTCTTATAGAAGCTGCATTTTGAGGATAAACCAACGCGATAATTTTCTCAAGTTTCAAAACTTCGAAGCCATAATCCAGCACAGCTATCGAAATTTCGCTCGCTATGCCTTTTCCCCAGCTATCTTTTGCAAGTAAGTAAGCAATTTCTATTCCCTGGTCATCCGGCAGCTTCGCGAACCCGCATGTTCCGATTAGCTTATCTCTTAATCTATCAATAACCGCCCAGGCGCTGAAACCATTTTTTTCCTGAAACTGCCTGCATAATTCAATGGATCTTTTTGTTTGTTCGCGGGATGAGATGATACCTTTTCCAATATATTTCATAACTTCGGCATCGGCATAAATTGCGGACAGGGCGTCAAGGTCCGTTTCTTCAAGCTCTCTGAGGGCTAATCTTTTTGTTTCGAGTATTTTCATCAGTCAAATATAGCTTGCGCCGGTATTTGAAAAAAATACCTTTAAAATGAACCTTTTATTGAATATTATGCAAACGCCTTCTGGTCTTAATAATACATAACTAATTTCTAATCAAAACTTTACTATGAGAAAGATCATTTTTGCCGCCGCCCTCCTGTTTTTAGTTCAGACCTCATGGCCGCAGGCGCCGCAGACTGATTCATACCAGTTTTCAGTCGACCTGAGAAAAGTCAAAGATGACATGCTGAACGTTGAGCTTATAACTCCGAAAATAAACGCAGATAAAGTACTGTACAGGTTTCCTGCGATGGTTCCCGGCACCTATGCGGTTTATAATTTCGGGCGTTTTATTCATGACCTGAAGGCTTATGATAAAGACGGTAATGAACTTGCTGAATCGAAGACCGACACAAATTCGTGGGAAATAGAAAATGCCCAAAACCTTTATAAGATATCATATGAAGTAGAAGGTACATACGATTCCAAAAAAGATAACCCCGTCTTTGAACCTGTTGGAACAAATATTGAAGAAGACTCAAATTATGTAATAAATAACCAGGGGTTCTTCGGGTACTTTGACGGATACATCGATAATAACTACGTACTGAAGTTTGAAAAACCGCAGGGGTTCTACGGCGCGACCAGCCTAGATGCTGTGGAAAGAACGGGAGACGAAGAGACCTTCTCGGCTGCCGGGTATCATTTCCTTGTGGATAACCCTATAATGTTTACGATTCCCGATACAGCTTCTGTTTCATTTGAGGAAGCCAATGTTATGTTTTCGGTATATTCTCCGCATAAAGTGATGCAAGCGCCGGAAATTGCCGACGACCTGAAACCGGTTCTCAATGCGATAAGAAAATATCTTGGCGATAAGCTGCCGACAGACAGGTATACTTTCATATTCTATTTTGCCGATAAACCGGGCGTATCTGGCGCAAACGGCGCCCTTGAGCACAACCAGTGTTCGATGTATTACATGCCCGAGGTTCCGGAGTCTTATAAAAGTTATATGCTCAAACAGCTTGTGCCCACCTGCGCGCATGAGTTCATGCATATCGTAACTCCGCTGAACCTGCATTCCGAAGAAATCGGAAATTTTGACTTTAATAACCCCGTTATGTCTGAACACCTCTGGCTTTACGAGGGCAGCACTGAATATGCCGCCTATTACATCCAGTTAAGGGAAGGCTTGATCGCGCTGAAAGAATATGTTCAAAGCGTCAACGATAAGCTCAGGGGCGCCGAGCGCTTTAACGATACGCTTTCTTTCACTGAACTAAGCAAGGGGGCGCTTGACGTTTACAAAAAACAATACCAGAATGTTTATGAAAAAGGCGCGCTCATAAATCTGTGCCTTGATATACTTATCCGCAGCGAATCGGGGGGAGCCCAGGGGCTAAGGGACGTAATTGCAAAGCTGCAGGAAAAATACGGAAAGAATAAATCGTTCAAAGACGAGGACCTGTTCAACGATTTTACAGCGCTTACAAGCCCAAGAATATATGATTTTTTTATGCGGTATGTGGCCGGGAGCGAGCGACTGCCTTTTAAGGAAATTCTTGGACTTGTTGGGTTGAATTATGAATCTACCCCGTACCAGACCGTGGACATGGGCGGAGTAAGTATGGGATATGACCAGGAAACCCACAGGCTGAAAGTAATAAGTTTTGATGAAGACAATAAATTCGCGAAATCGCTCGGCGTTAAACCTGAAGACGAACTGGTATCGATCAACGGCGAGCCTATTAATTTTTCGAAAATCCGCGAAATGTTCGGCTCAGTAAAAAATCCGGCAAAAGTCGGCGATACGTTCACAATTGAGGTTGCAAGAAAAGATGCAGGCGGAAAATATAAAACAATTAAACTGAGCGCCAAAGTTACAAAGACAAAAACATCATACGATAACAAGGTTTCTATTAACAATAATCCCGATGAGCTGCAGCTTAAGATCAGAAATGCATGGATGGGCGTTTAGCCAAACGCAATTAGGGCCGCGGCAGCGGCAAACTTGACATCTGTTTTGGACTGAAATATCCTGTAAATTATACGAATGCTCTCACATAGAAATATTTTCTGCGCCGCGTTATTAATAATATGCGCCGCCGGCGTATATGCGCAGTCGCCGCTATATATGCCTTTGAATTTTCAGGACGCTTATGAAAGCCAAACCCGTTCTTATGACGGGCTTCCCGGCCCAAACTACTGGCAGAATAAATCCGATTACAGCATTAACGCAAAATTAGACCCGCAGACAAGAAAGCTTTCGGGAACCGAGAACATAATCTATTACAACAATAGCCCCGATACTCTTGACCAGCTCGTTATCCGCCTTTACCAGAATTTTAACAAACTTGGAAACACGCATGATTTTCCGCTGGATGAATCGGAGCCCTCGGCGGGTATGCCTGTAACATTGCTGCTGATAGACGGCGATACCGTAGATCTGAAAGACAAAACTGAGGCAGAGCTAACAGGCACAAACCTCATTATCAAAGATATGGATATTGTTCCGGGCGGAGACGTAAGTATTTCTGCCTCGTGGAATTTTGTAATACCTAAAAAGAATGCGGTTAGGATGGGCGCATATGACTCCACTACTTTCTTTATAGGTTATTGGTACCCGCAGGTAGCGGTTTACGACGACATTGACGGATGGGACCTGACGCAATACACGGGCATTGTTGAATTTTATAACGACTTCAACAATTATGACGTTAATATTACAGTTCCTTCCAACATATGCATATGGGCGACCGGTAATCTTGTAAATCCCGGACAGGTATATTCTGAATCAGTTTTGGAAAGATACAACGAAGCTAAGGAATCTGAAGATAAGGTTGAAATAATCTCCAAAGATGATTACGCAGATAACGCGCCTATTCTGAGAAACAGCTCTGATTCAAACGTGTGGCATTTCACGGCGAATAATATTTCCGACTTTGCCTTTGGAACAGGCGCTCATTACGTGTGGGACGGGCAAACTGTGAACACCGGCGCGGGAAAGACTTTTGTTTCAGCAGTGTACCCGCCTGATTCCGCCGGATTTGACCAGGTTTGCGGTTATGCCGCCCAATCTGTTGAAATACTATCCAAACAGCTGCCCGGCGTTCCGTTCCCGTTCGGGAAAATGACCATTTTTTCAAGCTCCGAAGGCGGCATGGAATACCCGGCTATGGTGAACGAAGATTTCAGCGGACCCGCAGTTTTTACGGTCAATACGACCGCGCATGAAATTATACATTCGTACTTTCCTTTCTATATGGGAATTAATGAACGAAAGTATGCATGGATGGACGAAGGCTGGGCGCAAATGCTGAGCGAATATGTTCAGTATGCCATCGATTCCTCTTTCGATTCAAGGGCAAAAGACATTGCCGATTATCTTTCGCTTGCGGGGCAGGATAAAGAAACGCCGCTTATGATCTTATCATACAATGAACGGGAAACAGCGTACACTACGGCCGCTTACGTTCGATCTGCCGCCGCCTATAATACGCTTAAAGAGCTTCTTGGCGATGAGCTTTTTAAGAAAGCGCTGCAGGAATATATCAGGCGCTGGAACGGGAAACACCCTACGCCGTATGACTTCTTCTTCACTTTTAACGACGCCGCCAAAGAAGACCTATCGTGGTTCTGGCAGCCGTGGTTTTTCGACCAGGGCTATCCCGACCTGGGGATTGATTCGGTTAACATTAATGATGACAAAGCGCTTGTAGGGATCTCGCTTGAAGGGAAGATACCCGTTTCGGTTTCTCTTACTTTTAAATTTTCCGACGGCTCGGAGAGAACGGTTTTTAAAAACTGTTCCGTCTGGAAAGATGCCGAAGAAGCATGGTTTGAATTGCCGCTTGAAGGCAGGAAATTGAAGTCAATCGAGCTTGGCAACCCCCACATTCCCGACGTGAACAAAGAAAATAATTTGTGGGAAGCCCCGTGATCATGTCAAAAGACGCCTGAACTTGAACCTGAAAAACAAATCAAATAATCTTCCTGAAAGCTTTCTGTATTTAATAATAATTGGCGCGGTATATATTGCGGCCGAGCTTATAACCGGCCCTAACTACCCTGTATTCCGCGATGAGTTTTACTATATCGACTGTGCAAACCACCTTTCATGGGGTTACGTGGACCAGCCCCCCGTTTCTATTATTATCCTCTTTTTGTGGAAGGCTGTTTTCGGGACTTCTCTGATTTCTATCAGAATACTGGCTGCCGTTTCGGGCGCAGCGCTTATAATATTATCCGGATTCATAACCCGCTCGTTGGGCGGCGGCAAAGCCGCGCAGATATATTCGGCAATTGGGGTCCTGGCCGTCCCTACTTATCTGGTCACGGGAAGTTTTTATTCAATGAACGCTTTCGATATGCTGTTTTGGGCCGCGTTGTTTTACATGCTCATAGCAATCATCAACAAGCAAAACCCTAAGCTATGGATATGGTTCGGTGTGATCGCGGGGCTCGGGCTAATGAATAAGATCAGCGTCGCCTATTTTGGCGCTGGCGTAGTTGCTGCAATGTTATTTACAAAGGAGAGGAACTGGTTCAGAAATAAGTACTTCTGGGCGGGCGGACTAACAGCGATAATAATATTTTCTCCTTACGTTATATGGAATTTTCAACATGATTTCGCAACGCTTGAATTTATCCGCAACGCTGAAAAATATAAGATAGCCGGTATGCCGGCGCTTGGGTTTCTTAAAGAACAGGTTATCCAGACAAACCCTTTTAATTTTATTATTTGCCTTATCGGCATAGCGGCCCTGTTATTTTCTCAGAATCTCAAAAGATACAGGGTCATTGCGCTCGCTTACATTTTTATTTTCAACATACTTGCGGCGCAAAAGAGCAAACCATATTACTTAGCCGCCGCTTACCCGGTTCTCATTTCAGCGGGCATGACCGCCGTTTGCAGCTTCTTAGCGCAAAAACGGGTAAAATTTGTAATACATGTTTATGCCATTGTTACAGTTTTGCTCATAGCGGTTTTTTCTCCAATATTAATACCCATACTTCCGCCCGGCCGGCTTGTTTCATATATGGAAGAGATCCATTTTAAACCAAACACGGGCGAAAAGAACAGCGCCTCCGCGCTTCCCCAGTATCTGGCCGACAGGTTCGGGTGGCGTGAAATGACCGAAAAAATAGCAGGGGCTTATAATTCGCTGAGCGCCGGCGACAAACAAAAGACCGCAATTCTATGCCGTAATTACGGCGAAGCGGGGGCCGTGAATTATTACGGGAGGAAATTCGGGCTTCCGGAAGCGCTGAGCGGGCATAACAGCCATTGGTTCTGGGGTTATGGGGCCAAAGCGCCGGATATAATTGTCGCTATCGGGTTCAGCAAAGAAGACGCTGAAAAATCTTACAGCGATGTCGTGGAATATGCTGTGACCTCGGCAGAGTATGTCATGCCTTTTGAAATGAATAAGCCTGTACTGATATGCAGAAACCCCAAAAAATCATTTGAAGAAATTTGGCAGTCGGTAAAGCTTTTAATTTAATTGAGGCATCGGTCTAATCTCATTCTCTTCATTTCATCTTCAACCCGATTTTGTTATCTTGCATCATTCCGAAATAAATCAAATCAAATAAATATATTTCTTCCCGCTTTTTGAAGGGTTATAAAATAAGTATATGCAGGAAACAATAACTGAAAAACCTGAAGCTGAACATTTAGAACGCCCCGGCTCGGCGCCGCTTGATGAAATTCTGGGCAAGCCGTTTAAGGTTCTTGACGATGGGTTTATCCGCGTTGTAGATTACATGGGCTCGGATGAATCGATAGTGCAGGCTGCACGCGTATCGTACGGAAAAGGCACAAAAAAAATCCATGAGGACCGCGGACTTATCCGTTACCTCATGCGCCATCATCATACAACGCCTTTTGAAATGTGCGAAATAAAATTCCATGTGCGCGTTCCAATGGATTGCTGGCGGCAGTGGATTCGCCACCGCACGGCAAATGTTAATGAATATTCCACGCGTTATTCCGTAGCAATCGATTCGGCGCAAACAACCCCCGAGGACGAATGGCGTTTCCAGGCCGTGGGTAACCGCCAGGGCTCTTCAGGATTCGCAGACGCAGATACCGGTAAAGAACTTTCGGAAAAAGAAGCTGAACTGCTTAAGCTCACCCGGGAGGTTTATGACGAGCGACTCGCAAAAGGCATTGCCCGCGAACAGGCGCGTAAAGATTTGCCGCTCTCGACCTACACCGAAGCATACTGGAAAATTGATCTGCATAACCTGCTTCATTTCCTTGCCCTCCGTATGGACGCGCACGCGCAATACGAAATACGCAAATATGCCGAAGTGATGGGCAATGAGATCCTTGCCAAATGGTGCCCGCTTACCTGGGAAGCGTTCCTCGATTACCGCATTAACGCGTCAAACTTCACGCGGCTTGAAATGGAAATTATTCAGGAAATTATGAAGGGCAGCGTCGAGGGGCCCGTCGATCTGGCAAAGCGCTTTGGATGGATAAAAGATGACGGCTCAATAAAGCGCAACCGCGAACGCGAGGAGTTTGAGGCAAAGCTCACTAAGCTGAACATCAAAGTTCCGTGGCTTAAATAAACTATGCTTATTAAATGAGCTCATCCCAAACGGCTCCCAAATGGATGAAAATAGTTCTGTGGCTGGCCGCAGCTTACAATATCTTATGGGGAGCAGTTACAATTTTATTCCCTTCGTTTTTCTTCTCTTTTTCGGGCATGCCTTACACAAATTATCCTGAGATATGGCAATGCGTTGGTATGATTGTTGGAGTTTACGGCGTGGGTTATGCGATTGCGGCGTCAGATCCTTACCGCCACTGGCCGATAATCCTGGTAGGCTTGCTCGGCAAAATCCTTGGCCCGTTCGGATTTGCCGCGGCTTTTCTGGCGGGAAGATTTACTCTTAAAGCGGGAGCGCTGAACGTAACCAACGACCTTATATGGTGGATCCCATTTACGATTATTCTATTCAAAGCATACCGCTTCGGCAAATCCAAAAAATCTTCTTTTGTTTAGATTCAGCTTTGTGAGATTCTTTTCCATTTCCTTTTTATTTCTGGCCGGGCTTTTCGCTTTGCAGCACATGCTTCATAACCTCAACGGTTTGCTGCATTGGCGCTGAGCTTATCGCTGTGCTTCCCGCAAAAGGATGGTCGAGTATAAATACCAAAAACAGTATCAGCGTAAGCGTAACCGTAAGCGAAGAGGTCATGAGAATCTGCGGAAGAACCTTTCTTATAGTGAAGAAATATGTATATGCGACCATTATAATGGCGCCCGCAATCAGCACGATCCATATAACCGGTGGAACGGAATCCTTAGCCGCAAATACCCTGAGCCGCCGGTACTGCAAAAGATCGTTCAGCCTTTTAAAAGCTTCCTCGTATACGACCGTGTTCTGCATGGTTTTGACGTCCATATTAAGAAAGATCTGGTTCAGTTTTTTTATGGCGTCAACAGTTTTCGAGCTTGATTCACGTTTTGACATTTTTGGAAATTCATCGTCAACCACGCTGCTTCCGTATTCATACAAAGCCTGTTTTATCTGGCTGCTTATTGAATCCGGGAACGCCTTTGCAACAAAAAATATGTCCGAGGTCTGGCTTGCCTCAAGCTCAAGGCTTTTACCGGCATCGTCATACCTGCCCCACACCACGAATACAACAAACGCGACGACCACCGCATAAAGCAGCCCGAACGCGTTGAAAATTACCGCGGCTACCTCGTGGTTTTCCTTAAGAGCCTCCGGCTGGTATCTTCTTCTTACAAGCCAAAGCCCGCCCACTGCAATTAGCGTTGTCATCAGGCAAATTATTACAAATGCTAATCCGGCGGAAAAATCCAAAAGAAATGCCATATTATTAAATAAGATTAATTTGAAAAAATGCGAGTTATATACTGCAATATAAAAATACTTATACTAAACAGCAATTTTATTAGAGGCCTCGCGAATAAAACATCGCCGGGGTAACAGTGCGCCAAATGTCATTTTTTCTTTAAACTTTTCGCGTTAAATTACGGGTCACTGAAAAATATAACCATTTGTCTAACTTAAATAAAATAACAATACAGGGCGCGCGCGTCCATAACCTTAAGAACATCGACCTCGATATTCCGCGGGGTAATTTCGTTGTTATTACAGGCATTTCGGGTTCAGGAAAATCATCGCTTGCTTTCGATACAATATATGCCGAGGGCCAGCGCAGGTTTGTTGAGACGCTCTCCGCCTATGCGCGTCAGTTCATCGGCGGAATAGAAAGGCCCGACGTTGATAAAATTGAGGGGCTTTCTCCGTCTATTTCGATAGAACAGAAAACCATTTCACACAACCCGCGCTCAACCGTAGGAACCGTTACCGAAATTTACGATTTCCTAAGGCTCCTGTTCGCAAGATGCGGCTCGCAGCGATGCACAAATTGCGGCAAGCTTGTTCAGCGGCAATCGATGGAACAGATACTTGAACATATAAAAACCAATCTCGATGGAAAGAATATAAACATCTTAGCTCCCGTAGTGCGCGGACGCAAGGGACATTACCGCGAGCTGTTCGAAGAAATTGAAAAAGACGGTTTTACCAAAGTAAGAGTAGATGGCGCCGTAAAAGATATCGTCCCGAAAATGAAGGTGGACCGGTATAAAATTCACGATATCGAGATTGTTATAGACCGTTTGCTGGTCGGAAAAGCTAACATTATCAGGCTGCGAGAATCGGTTGAAACCGCATTGAGGTTCGGCTCCGGCATCGTCATAATCAACGACGCCGAAGGCGGACCGCTGGCCGACAGGCTGTTCAGCGAAAAGCTTGCTTGCCCGGATTGCGGCATCAGCTTCGATGAACCTGCCCCGAATTCGTTTTCGTTCAACTCGCCTTACGGCTGGTGCCCTGATTGCATGGGCCTCGGAGCGAGGAAAGAACTTAACAACAACCTTATCGTCCCCGATATGGAGCTAACTATCAACCAGGGAGCCATCGCGCCGCTCGGCAAACCGCGCGCAAACTGGACCTTTAACATGCTGAAACAGCTCATTGAAGTATGGGGCTATGATTTTGATACGCCCGTAGGCAAAATTTCAAAAGAACATCTTGAAGAAATAATTGAAGGCACAAAAGAAAAAAGAGAATACTCATACCTCGATTCCAACGGCGTAAGGAAAACTTTTAACCACAGGTTTATTGGGGTAAAAAAAGTTATTCTTGATTACTACCGGAACCAGACATCTGAATACATTTCCAACTGGGCAGAGAGCTTCATGACGTCAAATAACTGCGAGACTTGCAACGGCGGAAAGCTGAAGCAAACTTCGCTGGCGGTGAAGATCGAAACGGAGCACGGCCTGAAAAATATTCATGAAATATCCCTGCTCTCGATAGACAAAGCCCGGAAATTATTTGATGAGCTGAAGCTCAACGAACGGCAGGAAATAATAGCGCGCCAGATACTAAAAGAAATTAAAATGCGCCTTGAGTTCATGTTAAATGTCGGGCTTGATTACCTGACCTTAGACAGAAATGCGCGGACTCTTTCCGGCGGCGAGGCGCAAAGAATAAAATTAGCCACGCAGATCGGCTCCCAGCTTCGCGGAGTGCTTTATATACTTGATGAACCCAGTATCGGGCTTCACCAGCGCGATAATAACCTGCTGATTAAATCGCTTAAGAACCTGCGCGATATCGGCAATACAGTTATTGTTGTCGAGCACGATAAGCAAATGATGGAAGAAGCGGATTATATAGTAGACCTTGGCCCGGGTGCAGGCGAGCATGGCGGTAAAATAGTCGCGTTCGGCCCGCCCGGCGGATTGAACGGGGATTCAGTCACTTCTCTATATATATCAGGCAAGAAACGGATTGAGCTCCCCAAAAAACGCCGAAAAGGCTCGGGGAAAAGCATTTTTCTCAAAGGCGCGACAGGGAATAACCTGAAAAATATTAATCTCGAAATCCCCCTGGGTAAGTTTATCTGCGTTACAGGCGTCAGCGGCTCGGGAAAATCATCGCTCATTAACGAAACGCTGTACCGTGTTCTTTCGCGTAAATTCTACAAAACTCCCGAACCGCCGCTGCCCTATTCAACCATTGAAGGATTGAAACTGGTTAATAAAATTATTGAGGTCGACCAGTCGCCAATCGGCAGAACGCCAAGAAGCAACCCGGCGACATACACAGGCCTGTTTACATTTATCCGCGACCTGTTCGCTGTTCTGCCCGAATCAAAGATGCGCGGTTATAAAATAGGGCGCTTCAGCTTTAACGTTAAAGGCGGCCGATGCGAGGCATGCGAAGGCGGCGGATTGAAACGTATTGAAATGAATTTCCTTCCCGATGTTTATGTAACATGCGACGCATGCCGCGGTAAACGTTATAACCGCGAAACGCTTGAGGTGCGCTACAAAGGTAAAAATATTTCCGACGTGCTGGAAATGACGGTAGAAGAAGCGGTTCATTTTTTCGACGCAATTCCCAAGCTTAAACGCAAACTTGAAACGCTTCACAGCGTGGGGTTAGGATATATAAGGCTGGGGCAATCGGCTGTAACTCTATCCGGCGGCGAGGCCCAGAGAGTAAAGCTTTCGACAGAACTCTCAAAAATTCAGACCGGAAAAACGATCTATATTCTTGATGAACCTACTACGGGCCTGCATTTTGAAGATATAAGAATGCTTCTTAAGGTGTTAAGTCAGTTAGTCGATAAAGGAAATACGGTAATTGTAATTGAACACAATCTGGATGTGATAAAGACTGCAGACTGGATAATTGACCTTGGCCCAGAAGGCGGCGACGCAGGCGGGAAAATTATAGCGCAGGGCTCCCCTGAAGTGATTGTTAAGAAATATATTAAAACATCCTACACCGCACAGTATCTGAAACCGGAGCTCGACTGATTTGAGAATTGAGATTTGGGATTTGAGAATTAATGCCGTTGAACAACTTTAAATTGTTAATCCGCATTTCTGCACTCCGTATCATCCCCATTCCGCAATCCTGCCTGCGCCGAGGCTTCGGCAGGCAGGCGAAATTATATCATTCCCAGTTTCTTATAAAATTTATATCCTTTATCAACGTAAATTTTAATTGACTCCATAAGCTTCGGGTCATTTTTCTTAATATGGAAACATGATTTTCCCTTCAAACATTTTCTCAGGTTTTCCGGGCATTCTTTCAAAATATCCGGATGCGAGTACTGGAAGAAACAATAGAATCCAACAAAGTCCTTTTTTATCATGGCCCATGCAAAATACATTCCATCAATTTCTTTGTTGTAAATGGTCACTTTTTTCTTTCCCAGCAGTTCAATCTTCTCTTTGTTGTCCGCGCTTAGATTCATTTTTTTACCGTACGGTAAAAGAATTTTCCTAATCTCAGCAAAAATTTCTTTTCTTTTATCTTCCATTATTTAATATGCCGCTCCTACGGAGCTATGATTTTAATTAATGTTTCTCGTCTACAAATATATCGCTCCTAACGGAGCTGAGTCAAATCTTTATAATATCCCTTGCGGTAAACCGGCGAAAAACTTTTCTCTAAATTATGTCCTCTTAAAAATTGGCGTTTAAAAATCGACTGAATGAAGCGCAACCAAAAAATTTGTTTGAGTGTCGCCCTGGCGACACGAGTTCATTTTTTGGTAGTGGAATGAGGTCGATTTTAGCCAATTTTTAAGCAGACTTGACTTTTTTGGTTCTTTTTGTGTCAAGACAAAAAGAACATATGTTTATTCTGTATGAGCGATTTAAAACAGCACAGTAGTCGCAGATTTTTTCAAAGAAACTAGTTACCAACTCTTACAAATTATTTTTAAAGCTGATTAATTCCTCCGCCACTTCAACTATCTTCCCTGCATCTAATTCAACCATGCACTTAAAATGTCCTAATGGACACTTTGCCCTTCCGTGGTCGGTACAAGGTCTGCACGTAAGTTCTGCATTTTCAATAATTTCGTATCTGGATGTGAGCGGGTAAAATCCAAATGACTTATTTGTTGAACCGTAAATCAAAACTATCGGAGTGTTGGAAGCGCCCCCTAAATGCTGCGCGGCTGAATCGACCGTGATCAGCGCATTTGATTTGCTGATAGCCAAATAAGACTGCAGCGGCGTTAGGCGTCCGCACAGATTGATAAGCTTGTCCGAATTAATTTCTTTGCCGATTTCCCTGCAGTGATTAAAATCCTCCGCTCCGCCTATCAAAACCACGCTGAAACTTTTTTTGATCAGCGCATTAATAATTTCAATTGTCTTTTCCTTTGGAAGCGCTTTGGTGAACCATTTTGAACACGGTGCAAGCGCGATTATTTTCCCGCCGCCGGCTGAGCCAAGCAATGCGTCTATCAGCTTTCCGTCTTTGGGCGAAGGATAAAACTCCGCTTTAGGAGAAACCTTTGCGTCATCCGCGTCAATTCCGGGAATAGCCCCTACCAGGTCAAGATTGCGCTGTATCTCATGCGACTCTTTCGCATAAGGGACTTTTCCCGTAAGTAAAAACGACATTGAATTTGTATCATACCCGATTCTGACGGGCGCTTTTGAAAAATATGTTATCAGCGCGCTCCTGAATGAACGGTGAGGACAAAGGATAATATCGTATTGCCTTTGTTTTATTTCCGAGATAATTTCTAAAAGCTTGCCAAGTTTATCTTTTCCTTTTTTATCATATCTCAGCACATCATTTAAAGCATGATGGTTCTCAAGCACATTTGCCGTAGGGGGAATGCAGAGAAAATCTATTAAGCTGTCCGGAAGCAGGTTATTCAGCGTCTGCACCATTGGTAATGCAAGTATCACATCGCCGAGAAACGAAGTTTGAATAATTAATATTTTCTTTTTCTTATCCAATTCTCTTTACATCACGTGCTTAAATCTTCTGTGAAACCAAAGCCAGTGGTCTGGGTTTTTTCTTATAGCGTCCTCAAGCATAGCCGTATGTTCCTGCGTAAACGCTTTGAAATTTTCTTCGTTATATTCTTTATACTTATTCATATCAATTTCTTTCATCTCGACGGTATACTTGTAATCCTTACCCCTTAGCGGTGCGCTGAACAGTACTGAAGCCCCGGTCTTGATCGCAAACCTTGCCGCCCCTTCGAAAGTCGGAACGTTATCGACAAAAAAATGCACCTTTACGCTGTTATCTTTTGGGGCGGTCTGGTCGCCAAGCATAGCGACTATCTTATTTTCCCCCAGCGCTCTGAGCGTTTCGCGCAGCGAGTTCTGCATTTCTATCATTCTGTTTCCGCCCGACTCCCTGATCTCATTTATCTTTACGTCAAGTTTCTCGTTTGACTGTTTCTTCACGATAACATTAATCGGATGGCCGATAATTCTGGCAACTCCATGCGCCATTAGCTCCCAGTTCCCGAAATGAGCGCTTATTACAACTATTCCTCTCCCTCTTGCAAGACATGTTTCAAATAATTCCGGGTTTGTCACTGAAATAATTCTATTCAGCTCTTCTTCTTTCAGTTTTCTCAGGTAAAAGAACTCGAAAATTACTATTAATGTGTTTCTGTAAACGCTTTTTACAATCCTGCGAACATCGGCCCCGCTCATTTCAGGAAATGCCAGCTTCAGATTTAAAATCGCAGTTTTTTTTCTTATGGGAATAAAGTAATAGAACACAAGCGCATAGAATTCTGCAAGAAGATGCGAAAATGACAGCGGAAAGATAGGTACGGTTTTCTCAAGAACCACGAATAGTATATACTCAAGCGCATTCAATCTCAAAAATTAACCAAAAATGATAGCTATATCAATTTATAACGCGGGGCCATGCGCTTACCTGCAGAGATGCATTTATGCCAACTCTTTGCCTGTAATGACGTTATTGAAATTACTATATTTACTTTCCAAAACAATAAAAAATCATGAAATACAGACAATTAGGAAAGTACGGCGTCAGGCTGTCTGAAATTGGGCTGGGCAGCTGGCTGACTTACGGGATGGGAATCGATAACAAAACTGCGCTCAAGTGCTTTAAGGCCGCGCTTGATCAGGGAATCATCTTTTTCGACACATCCGACATTTATAACAAAGGCGAAGCCGAAAAAACGCTGGGTAAGATCCTGTTTAAGGAGCTTGAGCTCAGGCGGGAAGACGTTGTCCTGGCCACAAAGGTATTCTGGCCGATGTCGGCAAACCCGAACGACCAAGGGCTTTCGCGCAAACATGTAATGGAATCTGCGCATAAATCTCTCAAGAGGCTTAAGACAGATTATATAGACCTCTATCAGTGCCACCGCCACGACCCTAATACGCCAATGGAAGAAATTTGCAGAGTGTTTAACGACCTTATTCTGCAGGGGAAAGTTATCTACTGGGGAGTAAGCGAATGGACCGCCGAGAATATTGAAGAAGCAGTCAATGTGTGCGAGAGATATAATCTGCACAAACCTGTTAGCAACCAGCCGCAGTATAATATACTGCGCTCCCAGATCGAAACAAACGGCGTTCTGGATGTTTCCGAAAAACACGGAATGGGACAGGTGGTTTGGTCGCCGATTGCGCAGGGAATGCTGACGGGGAAATATTCGGGTGGTAAAATTCCTGAGGATTCTCGCGCCGCACATGAAAAGATGGGAGCCTTTTTGAAAAATTACCTGGATAGAAACGTTCTCGATAAAGTTGACCGGTTCAAAGAGCTTGCTCTCGGCATGAACGTAACTTCCCCGCAGCTGGCGCTTGCATGGTGCCTGAGAAAAAGCGGAATCACCTCTGCAATAACCAGCGCTTCAAAACCTGAACAGGTGATTGAAAATTGCGGCGCGCCGGATATTGAATTTACCACTGAGCTGGAAAATAAAATTAAGGAGATATTCGCTTAAGTTGAACTTTGCGGTGATCGGAGAGCCCTGCATGGATTACATCCACCGTCCGGGCTTAAATACGCAGAAAAAGCTTGGCGGAATACTTTATTCCGTCGTTTCGCTTGCCATGATCTCAGGCAAAGGAAACAGCGTTTTCCCGGTGATAAACCTGGGCGAAGATGAGTTTGATTATGTATCGGGTTTCCTTGCCGACTTCGGAAATATCCGCCCGGATTTTGTGAACAGGACCGCTCATGAAACCAGGGTCGTTAATTTATATTATAAAGATAAAGCCGGAGAGTTCAGATCCGCTGAAACCGGCGCGCTTAAAACATACGACCGCGAGGAAAGCTCCACAAAGCCCACTCTTCCGGTTGAGTTCAGCCTTATTGAGAAAGCTTTGCCTGCTATGGATGCTCTTTTGATAAACCTTGTTTCCGGCGTGGATCTGACGCTTGACGCGCTCAAAAGAACGCGTGAATTTTTCAGGGGATATATACACATGGACCTGCATAATCTTGTTATGAATACGCACGAAGACGGCTCCAGAACGCAGGCTCCTGTCGCGAACTGGCTTGAATGGTGCCGGCAATGCAATACCTTGCAGATGAACGAATCTGAGATACGCATTCTTCCCGGCGAAAAGCTGCGCGAATATGATACTGCCGAAAAAATACTCTCGGGCCGCGCAGTTGAAGCGCTGGTCGTAACCAGGGGAAAACTGGGCGTGACCATGTACGAAAGCTTTGAAAAACGATCAGGCGGCGGAAAATATTTTGAGCTTGATAAGACCGACCTGCCTGCCGTTGAAGAGCCGCATTTTATGGACTCAACAGGCTGCGGAGACGTATTCGCTGCGGCGTTCATGTTCAATAATTTTATGAGCAATGCCAAAAATTACCGTGCAAGCCTTAACTATGCAAATAAGCTTGCAAGCAGGAAAGCGGCTTTGTTCGGAGTGGAGGAGCTGTACAAACTTGGCTAAGATACTTATAACCGGCGCTAACGGGCTGCTTGGCCAGAAAACCACACAGATGTTCGCCGCAGAAACGACTCACGAGCTGATACTGACCGATATACAGGAAAAAGGAGAGGAAACCCGCGGCTTTGAATACTTTCCTTTGGATATCACCAGGAAAGATGATGTTAAGGAAAGGGTAAGGGAATTCTCTCCTTCATTGATAATAAACTGCGCGGCATACACAAACGTCGACGGGTGTGAAACCGAAAAACTGCTGAGCTGGCGCGTTAATGTTGACGCCGTTAAGCATTTCATAATAGCGTCAAGGATAAACTCGTCGAAGATAATTCACGTTTCAACCGATTATGTGTTCGACGGGAGAACGGGAAACTACGACGAAAGCTCAAAGCCTAACCCGCTTAGCTATTACGGCAAAGGTAAGCTTGCCAGCGAAAACGCGCTGGTGACAAGCGGCGTAAAAAATGCTATCGTCAGGACCATGATAATTTACGGAACGGGGAAGAACCTCCGGCTGAACTTCGCGCTCTGGCTCATCGAAAAGCTGAAGAACAAAGAGCCTGTTAATATTGTGGACGACCAGTTCGGGCAGCCGACTATTGTAGACGATGTAGCCCTGGCGCTGCTCAGAATAACCGAAAGAGATAAAACCGGCCTTTACCATTTTTGCGGAAGCGAGTATATAAGCCGTTTCGGGTTCGCCCTCAAGCTCGCCGGCGTTTTTGGTTATGACAGGAAACTGATAAATCCCGTTAAGACAGCCAGCCTTAACCAGGCGGCGCCGAGGCCGATGAATTCAAGCTTCATTCTCCTGAAAGTCGGGACTGAGCTTGGGCTTAAGCCGCTTAACGTGAATGAAGGCTTGCAATTCCTGAAAACGCAGCTTGAAATGTGAAAACGCTTCGCACATCTCCTCCACAGAGAGGGAACAGGGGCGAGGTAAAAAAACAACGCAGCGTCGGGAGATTCCTCCCGCTTGTTGTTGCATCTTATACCACAGTGGCGTCGGGAGATTCCTTCCGGCGCATAAAAATAAAACAAATAAATGTTAGATATAAAATTAATAAGAGAAAATCCTGAACAAGTGAAAGATAGGCTAAAGACAAGAGGAAATGTCTATACTCTTGTGAATAAAATACTTGAGCTTGATAAAACCCGCAGGGACTTAATTCAGGAAGGTGAACGCCTTAAGAGCACACGCAATTCCGTATCTCAGGAAATCGCCCGACTGAAAAAGGAAGGCAAAGACGCCGCCGGGCTGATAAGCGATATGAAAAATACATCCGACGAAATTAAAGGAATCGATGAAAAACTTGGCGGCGCCGAAAAAGAGATCGATGTTATACTGCGGGATATCCCGAACATCCCTGAAGATAATGTTCCTATTGGCAAAACTGCAGAAAATAACGTGCAGGTAAAAATATGGGGCGAGAGGCCTTCTGGCGATTTCAAATTCCTGGACCACGTTGAGCTAGGGAAGAAGAACGATATAGTTAATTTTGAGACAGGCGCAAAAATTTCAGGGAGCGGCTTCCCTTTTTATAAGGGAAAAGGAGCGATACTAGAAAGGTCGCTAATCAATTTCATGCTCGATAGCCACAAACAAAACGGGTACATCGAAGTATTTGTCCCGTTCCTGGTAAACCGCGCATCCATGGAAGGCGCCGAGAAAGTCCCCAAGTTTGAAGAAGATATGTACCGCACCGACCCGGACGATCTGTTTGCAATCCCAACCGCAGAGGTGCCGATAATTAATATTCACCGCGATGAGATAATGAATGCAGATGAGCTTCCTGTAAAATACTGCGGCTATACGGCATGTTTCAGGCGCGAGGCCGGCAGTTACGGCAAAGATACCAAGGGCTTTCTGCGTGTTCACCAGTTCAATAAAGTTGAGCTGGTTAATTTCTGCCTGCCTGAAAATTCCTACGCTGAGCTGCAAAACATGCTTGGCCATGCCTGCGGAATTCTGGAAGCGCTTAATATTCATTATCGCGTAATTGAGCTTTGCACAGGCGATCTGGGCTTTGCCGCATCAAAATGTTATGACATCGAAGTGTGGTCGCCCGCAGAAAACAAATGGCTGGAAGCTTCAAGCGTAAGCAACTGCACCGATTTCCAGTCGCGCCGCGCGCAGATCCGCTTCAGAAGAAACGAACCTAAGAGCAAACCGGAATTTGCGCACATCTTAAACGGCAGCGGACTTGCCACCTCCAGGCTTTACGTGTCTTTAATTGAATCAAATCAAACCCCTGAAGGCAAAATAATAGTTCCTAAAGCGTTACAAAAATATACAGGTTTTGAAATTATTGATTAGTATATTAACTTCCTGAAATTGTGATTCCTCTGCCGAGCTGTTGGGTATCTGCAAACCGGGAACATTTACAAATAAGAAAATTCGTTCGTATTTGCATAATAAGAATACTAAATTCAGCCCGTTTCATATACTTTTTGTAGTTTCTTTTCTTCTCATTCCGCCGTTAAACGGCTCTGCCGGCGACGGGAGCGAAGAGATTTACAGGAAGGATATAGACGCCATAGGGCTGGTTACCGATAATACCGGCTCGGTGGCTAGCGGCTTTTTTATTAATGAAAATACATTCATCACCAACCACCATGTAAGCGCAGAACTCGATATAAGAACCGCGAAGATAGAAATGAAAGACGACCGCGTTTTCAGGGTCAGGACAATAATCCGCGAATACAGCAAACAGGACCTTGCTATCATAGAAACCGAAGAATCTTCTTCCGATTACCTTGAGCTTAACGTTGAAAAACCCATTAAAGAAGACGATATTGTCTACTCGGTCGGCAATCCTACCAATGACTGGAACGACGTTAGTTACTATAAAATGACCAAAGGCTCCATAAAAAATATCGATGACGACGAGTGGTATTACGACGATCCCGATGACGCGTCCAAACGACACTCGGCGCTTGTGATACAGCATACGGCCATAATTAAACCCGGCAACAGCGGCGGGCCGCTTCTCAATACAGACGGCAAAGTTATAGGCGTAAATACTTTCTTCTACGATGACTCGCTGAACTACGCGATACACGTCGACGAACTTATAAAATGCCTGAAGAAGAACGACATTAAATATAACCAGGCGGTAGACGTTAAGAATACCGAATCGAAGAAGAAAGAAAAGAAAGTTCTTACATTTCGCCAGAGAATAGACAGGTTCTTCGATAACCAAAATAATGTTGCGCTTGTTGGGGTTGTGTTGGTTTTCTCTTACGGGTTCTTTGTTATATTCATCATCTCTTCTATCAGCTTCATAGTTATTGTGAAGAACCGGAAACGAAGGAATTATTACAGGAATTATTATTAGTTCAAATCAGTGAAAAACAAATGGATCGCCGCCGGGGCTTTTTTTGGATTTCTTGGAGTAGCCATTGGCGCATTCGGCGCCCATTCTCTAAAACCGCTTCTTACTCCTGAATCAACCGAAATTTTTAAAACCGGCGTCATGTATCAGCTTATACACTCGCTTGTAATTCTGGGAATCGGGCTGTACGATAATCATAAGTATTCAATTGCGGGATGGTTCTTCAGCGCCGGAATAATTCTGTTTTCATTCTCTCTCTATGTTTACTCGCTTACTAACAATTCATCCTTTGCAATAGTCACGCCTTTTGGCGGAGTTTGTTTCCTTATAGGCTGGGCGCTGATAATAATTAATTCTCTAAGAAAATAATTTCTGACAATTTGGCATAATTGTTTTTCGGCGTTCTTCTTCAAGTAAAAAAATGGCCGTCATTCTGACAGCCATTTTGTTCTGAATTCTGTTTCCATCGCCTTCAGGGAAGGATAGCATGTAAATATCAGGCATGCCTGACACCTACAAAAAAAGGCCGCCTTTATCAAGACAGCCATTTCTAAAATTGATTATTTGAATAGTTTCTATTTGTGAAATTCGTATCCGTTATTCGTGAAATTCGTGTATGTTATTAGTGCAATTCGAGTACGCTACTTCTTCCCTACTTTTTCCATCAGCCATTTAGCCATTGCAAGAGCTTCCTTCTTCTTTAAGCCCTGGTTTGGCATTGCCGGGTAACCCGCATTTATAGGCGTGGAGCTGGGGCTGAATATAAAATCTGCAAGCTTCTGCACGTCGCCGTTAAATGTAGGGACCGTTTGATCATACGGAGGCCCCACAAGCTTCACATCAAACCTGTGGCACGCTATGCATTTGGAATTGAATATCGCGTCAGGATCGACTTCAGACGTGTTCATTGTTTTAAGCTTAACTTCCTTTTCCAGTTCTTCTGATTTAGCGATAACGTCTCTTGTCTGGTCGGTTATGGCGCTCCCGAAAGCTATCTGGTCGTTAAGTATTCCGAGTGTAAACACTACATATATAAGAACAAATATAGCCGTTACATTGTTTGTATCCGAATTGCGGACCATCGAATAAACCAGGTTGCAAAGTATCAGCACAACTACAAACGTAAGCAGCATATAAATAAACAGGCTTTGTGACTGCGCCGAGCCGGGCAGGTAAAGGAATTTTATCAGCATCAGCAATGGTAAAAATATTACCGAGCCGAAGGTAAGCCTTCCTGCGACTGATTTAACAAATTTCCCGTAGTTTTCATCAATATGCGGCAGGCCGCCGTTCCATTTGAAAAAGAAAAACAATATTCCGCCGCCCGTCACAACTCCCGCCGATGCAAGCAGGTACATAAAGCTGAAAATCGTGTTCCATGAAAATATTATCTGAAGAATGTTGTTAACGTTTCCCCACTGGGGCGGGTTGGATGCCAGAGCTATGCTTCCGATAAATATATACGCGCCGGTTAATAAGATATACGAGCCAAGCGAACCGAACCTTGCCCCTGAATTCAGCAGGTTCTCTTCATAATCTTTTATTTGTTCCACCGATTCATTGTTCGGGTCGACTGTATTTATATCGAAGATCTTTTTATACGAATTCAACACGTCTTCAACCACAAAAGTGGCGCGGTAGCGGTAAACAGTAACTAACCCTATAGTAACAAGCGCTACCGAAAGCGCCATAATGCTCATCGTTATCGTTTTAGCCTCGAACAGCAGCTGCGCGTACCCAAACGTTATTGACAGCATAGGGATTATCCCAAGGGCAAACTCCGCGTTCTTAGTGAATGTAAGCTTTTCAATAACATCCTTGGCGAATCTTGAGAACATCGCGTTGCCTGTCCTGCGGCCAAGCCTGTTGAAATATACCGATAAGAAAGACGAACCCAATACCATACCAAGGTAAGGTATCAGCAGAACAAATGAAATAGTGAGAATGTATTTCACCAGCAAAACATGATTCTGCGATGGCGGTATGACTATCTTATCCAAAAAATCCATTAATATATTCTCTGATTAATTAAAATACTTTTATTAATTTATCTGCCGTCAAAATAGTTATCAGCAGAAGCGTATAGAAATTTATACTGATAAACGTATCTCTTACCTGTTTCCTGTCGCCTTCGGAACGGAAAAATGCTACGGAATTATATATCATCCAGCCGGAAATAGCCGTGATAAGCGCCAGTGAAAAACTGTAATTTACTATGCCGAACATCGGTATAAGCATCGCAAAAAGCACGTTTGCAATCAGCCACATAAATGTAATTCTCTTTAATTGCGCATGAGATAAAATTCCAGTCAACACCGGAAACCCGCCTTTTTCATAATCTTCCGAATAAAGCATTAGCAGCAGCCAAAAATGGGGTATCTGCCAGATGAAAAAATATGCCGCAACCACCAGTATTCTCGGATCGGTAATGCTGCCGCCGGCGGCCGCCCATCCCGCAACGGGGGGCAAAGCGCCTACCAGCGATCCGGGAACGATTGCGAACGCGCTTTTCTTCTTTAGCGGAGTGTAAACGGCGTTGTACCAGAAAAACGTAGCGAGCCCAACCGTCAGCGTAAGAAAGTTCGTTGTAACTGCAAGATAAACAGACCCCGATACCAGCAGCGCTATCGCAAAATAAAGAACCGTCCGGGGCTTTACTCTTCCCGAAGGAATTGGCCTGTTCATGGTCCGCCGCATCAATGCATCTGATTCATGCTCCTGGTAATGATTCAAAACAGATGATGCGCATGCCAGCAGAAATATTCCGGATATTACGTTAAGCAATCCCCAGCCCATCACATCAGCGGCAAGCACGTAACCTAGCCCGGTTGTGAAAGAAACCAAAACGGTTATCCTGAACTTTGTAAGCTCTGAGACTATCCTGATAACTTTGCTCAGCGAATGGGTAATATCGCGCTCGCTTGTAAGTATCGCCGTATTTATTTTACCTGTTGCCAATTAATTTTGCTTATCGCTAACTGCTTTGTTTACTATTTGATGTACTTTTAATTTGCCTTCTGTTTTTGACGTTTCACGTTATTATTTCTTTTCTTTTTTCATGTTATTATCCTTAGGAGCCGTTTTTAACGAATCCTTTGGAGAACTCTTTTTTGAATTCTTATTATCTGCGCCTGTTTTCGTTGAATCCTTTGGGGCGCCGGTTGATCTCGGGGGCGGCGATTTTAACGAATCCGTCTTTAGCGAATCTGTCTTTATCGCTCCCGTTTTTGTAGTGTCGCCCGGTATCAGGCTCTTAACGCTGTCAACCTTATTATACCACTCATAGAACTTATCGGTCGGCATAACAATCAAATGCCCCAGCATATACGAGTGGTTCATTCCGCAGTACTCAGCGCAGAATATATCAAAAACGCCTTCTTTAGTCGGGTTGAATACAAGATAATTCATCCTTCCAGGTACCGCGTCTTCTTTGATCCTGAACTGCGGCAAATAAAAACTGTGATTAACGTCCATGGAATAAATTTCCATCTTCACAGGTTTGCCGACCGGAACATACAGAAGCGTATCGCTTTTTTTGTGGTTTGCATATTCAAAGCTCCAGTACCACATCCTTCCCGTCACCTTAATTACCATCGCATCCGGGGGGACTGTCCGCATATTCTTAAAAGCATCCCATCCGTAGAAGAACATCATCAGAACAAGAATAAGCGGAATTACGGTCCACAATACTTCAAGCGTTGTATTGCCTGTTATATTCTCCGCTTTCGGATTCCTCTTTGCGCTGTACCTGATCATAAAATATATCATAGCGCCGGTAACCAGTAATAAGAAGAAAACCGAAACAGCCACAATGAATATGAAAACGTTATCTACTTCTTGTATTGTCGGATTCATAATTTTCTGTATGAATAAAAATTCAGCATCAGCGAAACGACAAATCGCTGAACGTTAAAACCATTATAATGACAAATATCAGCAGGCAGATCCCGATGAATACTTTTAATATCATACTGTCGCTCTTCACATGCATAAAATATGTGATCACCAGGAACGATTTCGCCGCCGCTATTGCAAGCGCCGTTATCAGCGTTACGCTCCCAAGATTCAGCCCCGCCACAGTAACCGTCGCCGCCGTAAACGCAACCAGCCCCAGCCATACCATAAAGTACGTGCCGTAACCCTGCGAATGGGCATGATTAGCCTCCGGCGCGGCGTGGTCAGCCGGAGCGTTCTGTTCCAAAGCGTGTTCTGCAGTCTGTTCTGTCATTATAATGCTTTGTAGTGATTAATGAATTAAATAAAACAACGGGAACAGGAATATCCATATCAAATCTACCAGGTGCCAGTACAAGCCCGCGTTTTCAAGCTTCTGGTAATTTGTGGCGGTTATTTTATCCCTGTATATGAAACTTAAAATAATACCAATAAATGTCATGCCTACTATAACGTGCAGGCCGTGAAGGCCGGTCATAGTGAAGTACAGCCCGAAATATATCACTTCGCCGCTCGACATATTATCAAGCGCGGGGCCCCTGGGATATATCCCGTTTCCTATTTCATGGCTCCACTCAAAATATTTGTTGACAAGAAACGCAAAGCCGCACAAAATAGTGAACCACAATAACGAAGTGCAAAGCTTTTTCTGGCCCCTTTGCAGAGCCGCTATTGAAAGCGCAACGCTGAGGCTGCTTGTAAGGAGTATCAGCGTATTAATAGCGCCGATAAACGTATTCATTTCGGCGGCGGCGGCCACAAACCCCTCCGGGTACGAAAACCGGTAACCCGCGTAGAGAACGAACAATCCGCCGAATAACAGGATCTCGGTAAACAGGAACAGCCACATTCCAAGCTTCGAGCCTTCATCATCCCTGTGCATGTGGCCTACTTCATGATGTTCAACAGCCAACTCGTTCTCCTGGTTCAATGTACAGTCTCCTCTGATGCCGGTTTTATTGCTTTATCTCCGTTTGTTTTATGCAATTCAACGCTTGGTTTCATGATATAAGTTGGCCTGTCATGAATGTACGGGCCGCCCGTCACAACCGGAATTTCATCGAAGTTCTCGACCGGCGGCGGCGAAGGAACTCTCCACTCAAGCGTCGTGCCGCCCCAGGGATTTGCAGGCGCTTTCGGGCCCTTCAGCAATGCATACAGCAGGTTGCCCATCATAAAGACAATTCCCGAAACCATGATCCATGAACCTACGGTTGCAAAGACATGATATCCCTGGTATTGAGGAAGGTAATGATAATACCTTCTTGGCATACCCAAATAACCCAGTATAAACATTGTGAAATACAGCATATTGAACCCGACAATAAATATTGTACATGCTATTATTGCCGCTTTCTCGCTGTACATCTTCCCGAACATTTTCGGGAACCAGTAATGAAGCGTGCCGAAAAATATTGTTCCCATCCCGCCGAACATAACGTAATGGAAATGAGCCACAACAAAATATGTATCCGTTAAATGGACGTCCGTGGCAAGCGTTCCAAGCACAAGGCCGGTTAAGCCGCCAACGGAAAACAGAAAAATGAAGGCGAGCACAAAATAAAGCGGCGCGCTGAATTTGATAGACGCTTTGTAAAGCGTAGCCACCCAGTTAAAAACTTTTACACCGGTAGGTATCGCAACTAAAAATGTAAGCAATGAAAACACTACCCTTCCGGTATCGCTCATACCGCTCACAAACATATGATGGCCCCATACAAGGTACCCGATAATCGCGATTGCAAGGCTCGAAATCGCAATTTGCTTATATCCAAAAATATCTTTCCTGGCAAATGTAGGCAGTATCTCAGATACAACTCCCATCGCGGGCAGGATCATAATATATACCGCCGGGTGCGAGTATATCCAGAACATATGCTGATACAGGATCGGGTCGCCTCCTAAAGCAGGGTCGAATACTCCGATGCCGATCCATCTTTCAAGAATTATCAGCGCAAGCGTTATCCCGATTACCGGGGTCGCCAGAACCTGGATCCAGCTGGTAGCGTAAAGCGCCCAGACAAAGAGCGGCATGCGAAACCAACTCATTCCCGGCGCCCTTAACCTGTGAATGGTAACTATAAAGTTTATTCCGGTTACAATAGATGAGAATCCGAGCACTAGAGCGGCTCCCGTGGTCATACCAACATTGTGCGCCGAGCGGATGCTGTACGGGACATAAAAGGTCCAGCCCGTATCCGCCGCCCCGCCAAATGTAAATAAAGAAACTATCGCGAGCAAGCCGCCGGCGATATACAGATACCATGAAAACAGGTTCAGCCTGGGGAATGCAACGTCTTTTGCGCCGATCTGTATCGGCATAATAAAATTCCCGAAAATAGCGGGCAGCCCGGGGATAATGAAAAGAAATACCATGATGACCCCGTGGACCGTGAAAACAGAGTTATATGTCTGCGCAGTCATTATTGTTCCTTCGGGATTCAGCATCTCGAGCCTCATCAGTATTCCCAAAGTCATCGCCACAAAGAAAAACGTGATCACCGCCATCAGGTACATCAGCGCGATTCTTTTGTGGTCTGTAGTTAAAAGCCAGCCCCAAATACCCTTGTGTTTTCCCTGGTATTCAAGATAACTTACATCATTTGGATTGGCTGTTGGAGCGTATTGCCCCGTAGCTTCGTTAGCCATAATTTTGTTTACCTATTTTCCAACACCGTGAGCGCTTCCGTTAACGCCCGCGGGCAAAATTTTCTTTTTCTTAACAATTCGGAGCGTAAGAACAAACGCCAAAACCATTGCAAGCATGATGCCGCCTATGATCCTGGTAAAACTAAGCACATACTTTCCGCTTACGGGGTCGTAAGCAAAACAAACTTTCAGAAGCTTGTTTATCGCGGGGCTTGATTTCCCCTGGGCCGCTTCGTTCAGCGCTAGCTGAACGTCCATCGGCAGAAAATCGATTCCGTACAGATACCGCGCTACCTTTCCCTGCGGCGATAACGCTATGATCGTCGTGCCGTGCATATAATCTTTGCCCTGTTTCTTGAAATGAAACCCTACGGCTTCGGTAACTTTAGCTATGTTAACGCTGTCGCCTGTAAGGAACTTCCATGATTCAGGCGGTATCTTCTTCTGCATGTTATCAAGATAGTTGCTCTTTTTGGGAGCCGCCATCGTGTAATTTTCTGTCGGGTCAAAGCTGATCGAAATAAGATTATAATCTTTTCCCGGCTCCAAACTCATCTTATCCACAACGTTCGAAACGCTGTTCATTAACGGACTGCAAATGCCCGGGCACCTGTAATAAACAAGCATTAATATCGTCGGCTTATTTATGAGGTCCCGCAAAGTTACAGGTTTCCCTGTTTCGTCAAAAAAAGCCGCGTCCATCGGAACCTGCGCGTCAAGTTTTTCATCTATTCCAACTTCCCCGTTCGAAATCTTATCGTTGGGTGCATCATCACAAAACCCGGAGCGGGTCATTACCATTGTAATCAGTATTGCCGCAATGTATAGCCCGTTTTTTAATTGATGCTTCATTTTTTTGTAACTAACCTTTATAATTGATAAATAGGCTCTTCAAATACGCGTAAAGTATCTGAATTTCCTTTTGATTTAATATTGCGGCCCCGCCCCTGAACCCGTTGGATGCAGGGTTGGACCCAATAAGACTGTATATCTGATTTTCATCCGCGATCCACTTTGTATCTGAAGCCAGTATAGTCACCGCTTTGACCGGGTTGATGGTTACCTTCTTAAACAAAATGGCGGCTGTATCCGTTGTATTCTTTTCTATAGACGCTGCTATTGATTTTACTTTCATGGTCAGCGAGTCGTTCTCTTTTATCAGCTTTTCCATAGCCGTTTTTACGGGTATCTGGTTCGGCTGTTTCACTCCCGCCGAGAGACTATAGGTTTTATCAAGCTCTTTCAGTTCTTCATCTGTGCTCTTCGGATAAGTTTTAGTAAATGTTTCATGTATATATTGTATCAGCGCTATCCTGTCTTCGGGCGGGATGTTTGCAAAGCTCGCCATCGCGCTGTTTGGTATGCCTTCCTGCAGCGTCTTGTACATCTGCGTAAGCTTGGGGCCGTTTTTCCAGCCGTCCAGACTCGTAAAATTCCTTGGCTTCGGGTTCAGCGTAGCGCTCGCAATACCGTCGCCTTTGCCTTCCGTCCCGTGACATGACGCGCATGTTGTCTGGAAAATCGTCTTTCCTTTTTCAACAAGCTCGGGAGTCGGGACCGACAGCTTAAACACATCCACCGGCGGCGAAATGATTCCTTTTACTTCCGGCAGGTCGGTTGTCGGCGGCTGAACGGAATCTCTTGGTATCGTAACCACCGGACCCGTCATTTTAGTGTGGGCATAATCTACTATATCGTCAAGATAATTCATCCCCAGCCCGACTATCGCGATGAGGATAAAAACATAAACTACGCCGAAATATTTTAATAAATTGTTCACTTTCTATGAGTATGCCAAATAATTTTAGTGCAATAAACTATAAATGAAACTCAAGCCCGTCCTGCATCTTCGGATCGCCGATGGCAACAAGGTTCTTTTTATCCGCCCGTAGTTTGAATACTATCATTACAAGTCCGGTGATAACAAGCGGGAAGCTCAGTTCGCTCCATCCGAATCCTGCGTTGCCTTTAAAATATGTAGGCATAATAAGCCAGTACAGGTCAAGCGCGTGCGCAAACAGCATCCATATCGCCATAACTTTTAACAGCGTCATATTTGTTTTCGAACCGCGCGAAACCAGTATCAGGAACGGTATAACAAAATGAAGGAACAAAAGCGCCAGCGAAACGAACTTCCAGCTCCCGTCCCACCGCTGCAGCATCCAGAAAGTTTCTTCGGGAATATCAGCGTACCATATAAGCAGGTACTGCGAGAAACCGATATAAGCCCAGAAAATAATGAAGGCGAACATCAGCGTCCCCATGCTGTAAAAATGATCGTTGGTTACTCCTTTGATAAGATAATCGCCTTCTTTAAGCTTAACAAGAATATATGTATTCACCGCAAGAGCCGCGCCCACTGTCCCTGAAAAGTAATATAAACCATATATGGTCGAATACCAGTGAGGTTCCAGGCTCATCATCCAGTCAATGGCAGCAATGGAAATTGTAATAACAAATATCGGCATGAATGGCACCGATATCCTGATATTTCTCTTTGTCAGTTTCGGGTCGCCGGTCTGGTCCTGCAATTCCGAATTCCTTGTTATGAAATAATAGAATATAAACCAAATCAGGAGGCATGCCGCGGTTCTTATCGTAAAGAACTGGATGTTCAGGTAAGGCTCTTTGCCTCTTAAAACTTCGTCAGCCTGAAGAACGGAGCTTTGGGTCCACGTATAAAGCTCTTTCATTCCGAAAAACAGCGGGATTGCCAGGATTATCAAAAACGGAGTAAGCGAAGCTGTTATTTCGATCACTCTTCTAAAAGGCGTGCTCCACGATGCGCCAACAACATACTCGAGCGCTGCAAACGCCAGCGAGCCAATGGCAATACTGACCAGAAACATGTATATCCATAGGTAATCAAACATAGCGCGGCGGAAATCGAGCGCAAAAGCCAATATTAATATAATGACGCCGAGCCCCAAAAGAAGCGCTCCCCTCTTGTATAAACTACCCGGTAATTCTTTCTTAATATAATCCATTAGTCGGTAATAAAACTATTTTGTAGGTTCTGTTTTCACAGAATCTTTTTTAACCGTTGTTTTGTTTGTATCAGCCGCAGGGGCTCCTCCCAGATCCGAATCTTTTGCATCCTGCGATCTCTGAAGCGCTCTTATATAGTGTATAATCGCCCAGCGGTCGTCTCTCGGAACCTGCTTTTCGTAGCTGGGCATATTATTCTGCCCGTTTGTAATAACATGGTAGATCCTTCCGTCGGCCCAGTTCCTTACTTTATCAGAGTGCAGGCTTGGCGGGGCAGGGAACTGTCCGCGCAGCCTCGTATCGCCTCTCGCATAATAACCGTGGCACGGCGAACAGAATATCTCAAACTCTTTCTTACCCCTGTCAACAACTTCCTGGGTAAAAGGGAGGGGGTTAACCAGCGGAGTCGTAAGCATCGAATCGGTATAACCCTTATACGGGTACGGGATAAAACCCCTCGCGACCGTCCCTTCAACGGGCATTCGCATCGAGTAACCGTCTTTGAAAAATGTACTCGTCGTTTGCGGCAAAACTTTCGGCTGGTCGGTCATCCAGTTAAACGGCTGGGCCTTTTCAAGCAGTATGTTGAGAGTTGAATATGTTGCCGCCGCGGTGAGAGCTATTATAACAACCAGAAGCGACATAAACCGGAGATCAAAAACCGGA
Source organism: uncultured Ignavibacteria bacterium (assembly GCA_963816535.1). Taxonomy (GTDB): domain Bacteria; phylum Bacteroidota; class Ignavibacteria; order Tepidaquicellales; family OLB5; genus CAWFKW01. The sequence continues at coordinate 1,504,614 of CAWFKW010000003.1, forward strand.
GTCTTGGTTTTTCCTTCATCTAAGATTGGATAATAAACCGAACCTATGCTCTTACCGCCCAGCGTAGCAAACAGATCTTTGACCTGCTGTTCATTGAACTTTGTATCCTTTGCTTCTATATAAATTCCGTACTTATCGCTCACAACGTGGTTCATGAAATCGGTATCATGAAGCGGGTTCGCATTAAACGGCAGCTTGTTAAATATGGCGATCATAAATCCCGTCACCGTTAACGCCGCTATCAGAACGGTAAGCTCGAACATAATGGGAATTGACGGAGGCAGGTTGAAATAGGGCTTTCCGCCTATTACGTTCTTATAATTAATTCCAACCATCCACCACATCATTAAAAATGCCAGCGAGGTTCCCGTAATGCCCGCAACGAACGCAACCCAGCCGATCTTTGTGGGTTTCATTTTCATCGCGTCATCCATGCCATGCAGCGGGTAGGGGGTTAACACATCAAACTTTTTATAGCCCGCGCCCGATACTTTTTCAGCGGCGGCTATAATTTCGTCCGGCGTATCAAACAGCGCGGTTACTCCGTAAAGCTCGCCCGAGCGCGGTTCGCTCCGGTTAAGCTTACTATTTAACTCCTTTATTTTATCTATTAATCCCATTCGTATTTAATTTTAAGTCCTGAACGAAGCCGAAGGACTCATACTCGCTAACTATCTTAAACCCCCCTCTGAATCTCCCCGCGATAGGGGGAGACGGGTACGTTTACAATCTTCATTTACCTATTCCGCAATCAACATTCCGAAATCCGAAATCTATACATGATGTTTTCTTGTCGGCTGCGCGCCCTGGGTCACGCCCTTTATTTCAGCAATGGATACCACCGGCAGCGTCTTTGCAAACAGGAACACCAGCGTAAAGAACAGTCCGAAACTTCCGAGCAGTATGCCGAAATCGAACATAGTCGGGTAAAACATTCCCCAGCTTGAAGGCAGAAAATCCCTGTGCAGCGAAGTCACAATAATAACATATCTCTCAAACCACATGCCGACGTTAACCAGTATGACAATCACAAAAGTGATAAGCACGTTTCTGCGTATTTTCTTGAACCAGAATAACTGCGGGAACAGCACGTTGCAGCTTATCATTACCCAGTAAGCCCAGGCATACGGCCCGAACGCCCTGTTAATAAATACAAACTGCTCTATCGGGTTTCCGCTGTACCAGGCGATAAAGAACTCCATAGCGTATGCATATCCAACCATCGAACCCGTTGCAAGCAGGATCTTATTCATCTTCTCGAGCGTATTAACGGTAATAATATGCTCCATATTAAAAACTTTGCGCACTATTATAAGCACGGTTGATACCATCCCGAATCCGGAAAATATCGCGCCCGCCACAAAGTACGGCGGGAATATCGTCGAATGCCAGCCCGGTATAACCGCTACGGCGAAATCGAAACTAACTATAGTATGCACTGAAAGAACCAGGGGCGTCGAAAGGCCGGCCAGAATCAGGTAAACTCTCTCATAGTTCTGCCAGTGGCGGTTCGAACCTCTCCAGCCTAAACTTAGTATAGTATATGCAAATTTCTTGAAACCGTTTACGGTTCTGTTCCTCAAAGTTGCAAAATCCGGAACCAGACCTATATACCAGAATACCGCCGAAACGGTAAAGTATGTAGATACCGCAAAAACATCCCACAGCAGCGGCGAAGTAAAATTAACCCAAAGGCTTCGCTGGTTTGGATACGGGATCAAATAACCCGCTAACCACGGGCGCCCTGTGTGAATCAGCGGAAATATGCCTGCGGTCATAACCGCGAATATTGTCATGGCTTCGGCGAAGCGCGCAATACCCGTTCTCCACCTCTGCCGGAAAAGATACAATATCGCAGAAATAAGCGTTCCCGCGTGACCGATACCTATCCAGAATACGAAGTTGATAATTCCGAAAGCCCAGCCGACGGGCTGGTTGTTGCCCCACATGCCAATTCCGTAATAAAACGTATATCCTAAACATACCGCCCCTATCAGCAAAGCGGTTGAGCTGAGCCCGATGCCGATAAACCATTTTATGTTCGGCTTGGTCTCCGATGGCTTTGCAATTACATTATCAAGGTCTGTGAAAGACTGGTTCCCCTCGACAAGCGGAAGCTCCTTAGTATATGTGGCGTCAAAACTCAATATTACTTCTCCCCTTTGGTTTCTTCCTGAATGTTTCTTAGTTTGGCAATGTATGTTACGTTCGGAGCGACCTTAAGATCTTCAAGAACATGGTAACCAAGTTCATGGTAACGGAGCTTATAAACTTCTTCGTCCTTATTATTTATATCGCCGAATTCTATCGCGTACGCCGGGCACGATTCCTGGCAGGCGGTCTTAACGTTTTTGCCTATCACATCCCTGTTCTGCTCTATAGCATGCTGGCGCTCGTCCATAATTCTCTGCAGGCAGAACGTGCATTTCTCCATAACTCCGCGGGGGCGAACCGTTACCTCGGGGTTATGCATAAGCGTAATCGATTCCTGCAGGTAATAACCATCGTCAAAATGGTCGCGCCAGTTGAAATAGTTGAACCTGCGCACTTTGTACGGACAGTTGTTTGAACAATACCTTGTGCCGACGCAGCGGTTATACGTCATTGCGTTTAGCCCGTCCGTTGTATGCGTTGTAGCCGCAACAGGGCACACATTTTCGCAGGGCGCAAAATCGCAGTGCTGGCAAAGCATCGGCTGGAAACTTGCTTTCGGCGCATCCGGCGATGCCGTGTAATACCTGTCCAGGCGCATCCACATCATGTGGCGGCCCCTCTTTACCATATCTTTACCGACAATGGGAATATTATTTTCAGCGTTGCAGGCCGTTATACACGCGCCGCACCCTGTGCATTTGTTCAGGTCGATAGCCATTCCCCATTTATACCCGTTATATGAATGCGTCCTGTTTATCGGGGCAAGCTTCATTTCTTCCCTGAACTCATTCATAAATTTCGGGTTCTTCTTATACTCTTCGTAAGTCCCTTCCTGAATGATGTGCCTTTTATACTGGATATCTTTCATCAAAGGCTTATCGTCTATCGCATGCTGTTCAGATGTTGCTACCAGTTCATATCTCCCGGGCGCTTTAGCCGCCTTAACGTTATTGTTAAACCTGGGGCTAATCGCCGGATCCATTTCCAGGAGTTTAAACATGTCTACGCCGATGCCGCTCCCGACAGGGCCCGCCTCGGTTCTTCCGTAACCTAAAGAAATTTCAATAACCTTATCGGCTACTCCGGGCTGAATAAAGACCGGCAGAGTTTGTTTTGCGGCCCCGTAGCTTACGTCAATTAGATCGTTCTCTTTTACGCCGAGGTCCGCAGCGGTCTGAACTGAAATTGCCGCGTAATTATCCCAAACCACTTTTGTTACGGGATTAGGAAGTTCCTGCAGCCAGCCGTTATGAGCAAACCTTCCGTCGCCCACGCTGTTGTTGTTCTGAAGAAGCAGTATATAGTCGTTCGAAGCTTTAAGCTTACCCCCCGATGCCGCAAAAGCGTCGGTTAACGATGCCCCGGCTACGCCTGGCTCAGGCTTTTCATCCGCGAGCGCAATGCCATCGTTCAAAACCGAATACCATGCCTGTTTAAAATCCACTTTGGACCCGAGAGCAGGATAAATATCTTTCTCCCACACGCTCATTATATACTGGTGATAAACGTCATCGTTATATTCTTTACCGGTCAGCCATGTTAATAGTATGGCTTCTTTCTGGCGTGTATTATATAGAGGCGCTATTGCCGGCTGCTGCGAACTGTAAATGCCGGTCCTTGTCTTGTAATCGCCCCATGATTCAAGCTGGTCATTGATAGGCAGTATATAGGCGCTTGCCGCCGCCGTTTCATTTATGTTCTCCGTCATAGTAATAACCGTGGGGACTTTTCCCATCGCTCCGGAATATTTGAAGTCGGGCGCAAAATGGTAAACCGGGTTGGTATCAAAATGTATCAGAACGCTTATCTTTCCCGACGCCATATCCGATACAAGGTTCATTATATCGGACTGAGAGCTGAGAGGAACCATATCGGTCTTTTCCACGCTCTGGGAGTACAATTTGGCCCCGCCTATGACTTCATTAAGCAAGTTCACAGCAACATGAGTCGATTCCGGCAGCTTATCCCCCGCGTTCACAAACGAAGCCCCCTGATTTTTGGCAAGGTCGTCAACAAGGCTGTTTACAATTTTTACATTAAGATTGTATTTTTTTACAAAGTCATCAAGCGAATACGCGGCCAGCGCTTTTGTTATCTTAGCGTCGTTTGCGTAAGCCGAAACTTTTTTCTTTATAACAAACTCATTAAGCAGGCTCATTACAAATTCTTCTATCGCGTCGGTTCTGAGCCGCATCCTGTAATCCGCGTTTAAGCCTGTAAGCGTTACAGCGCCTTCAACCGAATAAACCCTGCTGGGCTCGCCGCTGTTAACCACATCTTTATTTTTGGCATACATCCGCATCTGCTCCATCTGGTTCCCTTCGTTGCCGAGGAAATCAGATTCAAGCGCCAGAATTATCTTCGCCTTATCAAGCTCCGCAACAGGCATATTCTTTCTGCCGTACGATTTCATCCATGCCGTTCGGCGCGGTGCATCGTCAAAGACTTCATATGAATATACTCTCGCAGAGGGATATGCCGCCTTAAATTCATCAAGCAATTTCTTTAATGACGGCGAAAGGATCTTGTGCGTTACAATAGCGATCTCTCTTGAACCCGCCAGCTTCAGCTCGGCGGAGATCTTTGTATCAGCGTCTTTCCATGATATTGGCGCGTGCTTTTTTCTCGACGCGCTGAACGCAGGTTCTTTCAGTCGGGCAGGATCGTACAGATTCATTAAGCCTGCCTGTCCCTTGGTGCATATCTTTCCTTTGTTAACCGGGTGCAGGTCGTTTCCGTCCACTTTGATCGGGCGCCCTTCCCGCGTCTTTATTAATATACCGCAGGCGCTATTGCAGCCCGTGCAGGTTGACGCATAGTAATCGGGAATCCCCAATACTACTTCTTCGGGTTTTTTGTTGTAAGGGATAACTTCGCCCTTGTCGCGGTAATCGGCGCATCCAGCCGCCGCAAGCGCCGCCGAAGCGCTCATCAGCGCCAAAAATCTTCTTCTTGAAACAAGCGATAATTTACCGAGGTCGGGCGCCGATTCCTCTTCGCCGCCAAATTCTTCCGTCCGGGCTCTTACAAAATCAGGGTCGTTATATAATTCTTTGAAGCTGCGCCAGTATGAGCTTTCCATGGCGTCTTCTTCAACTTTTTTTGAGGCTTCAATACGTTCGCGCTCCGGGCGCTTCAACTCTTCTTCGTTCATTCCTTTCAGTTCATTATCCATTCCTGGGGGCCCTCTTTACAGAATGCGGATTCTGCTTCACTGTAATTCCCGCGTTTTTATCTTTTGAACCCGCCTGCCCGGCGGCTGCCCGGCCGGACTTATTGAATAACGAGCCGATCAGCTTTAAAGGCGACCTCGAGAGCGCCGCCAGCCCAATAGCCGATGCTCCGAAAAGAAGAAAGAACTTTCTCCTCTTCATTGCAGGCCTGCTGCTCTTTAACTTATCTGAATTTTCTGCTGAACCCATTATGAATTATAAGATCTCTGTAACTATTTTTTGTCCAAAATTAAATATTCAAAAAATCGCGAATCTTAAATCTGAAATATCACTCTGATAACCTGATAATCTTCAGTCAATTATCTGTGGCAATTGCCGCAATTATCAGGACCGTTCTTTACATCTTTGAGATAAGGTAATTTTTCGTGTGCGTTTCTGTGGCAGTTTAAACAGGCGCCCATTGTGAACGAGCTTACCTGTCCCGTTGATTTGTTCGGATCTGTAGCCAATGTATCCATGCTCTGAATATCGCCGTGACAGCTCTGGCATTCGATGCCCTTATTCACGTGCACACTATGATTAAAATATACGAAATCGGGCACTTTATGAATCCTTTCCCATGGGAAAGGTTTGCCTTCATTATAGTATTCGGTGAGTTTCTGTATATCCGGCAAGTCTTTTCTTGCTATCGAGTGGCATCCCATGCATATATTCAGCGCCGGAACGCTTGCAACCCTCGATTTTTCTACCCCAACATGGCAATAACGGCAGTCGATCTTCATATCCCCGGCATGAACCTTGTGGGAGTATTTTATCGGCTGATCCGGCTGGTAGCCGATTCCGTTCCTTTCTGCATACGAAACATAGTAAGTTACTGCAAATGTTGCAATTACGACGAATAATATTATCGGGAGGCGGACTTTTAACCCGTAGTCTAGTAAATATTTCTTCATTCAGTAGTTTTAGGTAAATACAGAGTGCAATATTATAAAATTATTTTCTAAAATACCACATATTTCTTTCGCTTAACACAAATAATTCAGCTTTTCTGAGAGTATTGTTAAACTTTTACATGTGTTTATGTTTCCAAAATTAAAGCGTTAACTAGCTAACTGTTCCTTCCAATATTGCAAAGATGTAAGACATCTGGATTTTGAGGGTTTCAGCGGCGCCTGAAACCCTCTGAAATCTCAAAATATATAGTTAATAGCAGAAATAAATCTCAGATTGTTCTTCGGCTGATACCCAATAAAGTTCTCATACACGGGTTTCTGGAAATCAAAGCTCAAAGAAAAATGTTTAAGGTTAAAATTCAGGCCCCCTTTAACAAATAGAACTTTACCGCCTGACCCATCATCATCAACATTATTTATTTGGTCGGGATTTGCCTGCTCATAGTAAGCGCCAGTGTTGGGAATTATCGTGAAATTTAAACCCACAGGAACAATATATAAGAGCGAGGCGGTTAGATTAAAACGGTTAGCAAACCGGTAATTATTCGCATTCACAGTATTAATCTTGTAAACTACATCAGCGTTCATTCCAAAGTTTCTAACTCTGGCAATGTATGTCCCCTGCAAAAGAAAATCATAACTTCCTGTTCCGGTTTGAAAATGCGGCTCAACTTCGCCATCCACCGATTTGTTGTAACTTCCCGACGGAATTTTGAACCCGCCGCCAAGAAATATCCGGTCAACATATTTCTGGGTCGGCAGGTTTTTAATATTGCCCCGCACCAGGTATTTTGCCATTACCAGCAGGTCGCCCATTCCGGTAAAGCTTCCCGCTTCAACATTATTAGATCCGTACGGCAATGAAAATGAAATCTGTATTTTCGGGGTTACAAAATATCTTCCGGTAAGTTCTATGGTATTGTAATATTCCCTTATTGATGAAGCCGCGGGATCGGAACTGAACATGTGGGGACCGTTAAAAACCCTGAGCCTGTATCTTATGCCCAGCTCGTTCCTGTTCTCGCCGTCAATGCCCATATAACATCCGCACAGGTCGCATGTATGCGATGGCAGCGAATTATAATTAAAATTTGTTTCTGAATTTTTTAAATGAATCTTCAGGTTTTCAAAATCGCCTGAATATGCCGCCGCGATCATAAATGCAAACAGCGGTATAAAAATCAGATTTTTCATATCTTTCCCTTCTAATTAACTAATGTAATAGACGTTGTTTCGGTCTAATACATGCTTATTAAAGTTATTTTAAGATTGCGGACCCGAAAAGATCCGGGGAAAGTTTATGAACGCGGAGGGCGTTTAACGCCTTCTTTATATGCGAATTGAGGAATGTTTTCGATGAGGAAAGTTTGAGCTAACTGAAAATCATTATTGAATGAAATTCCTTCATGTCCTGTTATATAATAAGAAATTTTAATAATTGTAAAAAGCGTTTTTTGCAGTGGGTTCCTCTTTTCCGGATTGTTCGCATCGGTTATGTGTTTCTTTCCAACTGTTTTCTTTACATAAAAACTGCACCCGCAGCCGTCGTTTATTTTTTCCATAACGGTCTCGGTTTGAGAAGAGTTATTCAGCTCGTCGGCAATCATGCATGTCATCGTAGAATTGGTTTCGACCCCCAGCAGCGCCAGCAGCGCCAGAGCGGTTATTTTGTTAATATATAACACAACTACAGTTTGTAATAATTATGTAAACCCGCTTTGTTTTGATTGTTTTGCAAATATACTAAAAAAAATGATACACACAAATTAGCGGCATAGATTTTCTTTAATTTTCAAATTTCTCTCTTCGATATTGTTTAGAGTTTAGTATTTAATATTTCGTATTTATTCATTTGTTAATTGCTAATTGCTAGTTGTTCCTTAAACCATTCCATTGAATAGATGTATTTCCTGCGTTCGATCTCTTTTTTTATTTGCCGGGGGGTTTGCCCGTTATCTTTTGTCTTCATATCGGCAAACATCAGATATATTTTATAAAAATTCTCCAGCGCGCCGCGCATTGTCGGGCTCATTGCTTCATTTCTGGAAAAGAAATGCCTCAGACTGTCAAGCTTAAGATAAACTGATTCCCATCTTTCAAGTTCGAACAGTATCTGCAGCTCAACCACTTTCACAACTGCTTTTATCGGGTGATGGGTCGGGATAACTCTTGCAAGATAGCCAAGCGCCTCCTCGTTTAGTTTCTGCGCATGAAGTATTCGCGCGTAATTATAGTAATAAGCGTCCTGCCTGAGGTTCTGGTTCAGGTATTTCTTAAATTCTTCGGTGAACTTAAACGCCCAGTCATATTCCTTGACCTGGATTGCGGCTACCACCGCGCTTGTATACTGAGCGTCGGCAAGCTCGTTATCATATATCAGGTCCTTTGTCGCGGCATAGTTCTTATACATTTCAAACCTGTCGCGGCGATACTTTGTTATACCCCGCCTTTCACAGTTCATAAAAAACACCTGCAGCGACTGGAGCGCTATGAACCGGCTGTACGGCGAGAGGTATTTGAAATTATCTTTCATAAGCCCGCGGAACGTTACGTAATGCTCTTCCAGGTTTGTCTGTACAAGCATAAACATATGATAAAGCGCCTTTATAACAGGGGCATCCATGTAATCGTATTTTTTCAGAACGTTTACAGTGTCTGACAAAAAGTTGTTTTTGTGAAATGTTTTGTATGAGGTCATGTGCCTGTGCGCCTGGTGATAGCGGTCTATCAAATGAATTATAAAATAATGCGCGAAACCCGAAATCTCGTTATAAATGTTCTGCTGGAACGCTTCCACTGATTTCGCCGCGAAGCTGTTGTTGCGTTTGTTCCAGTACAAAAAGTTTTCGTAATAATAATCTTCATCCCTGTACCGCGCCCTATCGATGGTTGCCTTCAGTTTTTCAAATTCCGCCAGCTGGCCGGTATCGCGCTGCGATTTCCTCAGCTCAACGATCCTGGTCATTTTATCAATGTTAGGTTTCTTTTTATAGGATCTTACCGCAAGATACTCCCCTGCAAGAGAGTAAAGATCGCTGCTGAGATTTCTCATCACCGCATCGTTATATTCATTCTTCCCGGTAATTCTTTTATAAACATATTTTTTATTTATGAACCGGCTTTCGAACTCCGGATGAAATTTTTTTATCGCGTCAAACAGTCTTATCACTTTCTTTACCCTGTTGTGGAATGGCGAGCGGACAAACCGCCCAAACTCTTTCATTTCTTCGGCAGACAATTTCCTGAGGACTCCTATGACCTTGGTTTCGTGCATGGTAATAACAGTTATGGTTTTTTAACTCGTATTTAATATACTACAATCTTATTACAAATTAACGGCAAAATATATAGAAAATAGCTCTATTTGAGTCAAATTAGAAAATTATTGGTTCAAAACTGCCCGCATCTGAGCTACATTAAAATATCTTTTTCCTTTGAAACGCCCCGTCCGCATGGCTATCTTTGCACGTACTTATTCTTGAGGCCCTTACTGCTCAGCTTCAATTCCGGAATCAATTTGTTAAGTTTAAAACCAAACTGTATAGAACTTTTCAAAAATGAAAATGATACGGTTATCGCATACGCAATGCAAAATGAAGGTCAAAACAAATCAATCATAAATCATAAAGAAAGGAAAACCTAATGCCATTTATCCTGGTAAACCACAAAGTAAAAGATTTCAACGCCTGGAAACCCTTCTTTGAAGGCGATGAAGGAGAACAGGTTAAGAACGGAATCGTAGTCAACAAACTTTTCCGCTCTGTCGAAGATCCCAACGACGTTCATATATTATTCGAATTCTCAGATGCTGTAAACGTCCAGAAATTCTTCATGGACCCGCGCCTTAAAACTCTCATGCAGAAAGCCGGGGTATTGAACGAACCGATTGTGCATATTCTCGAGCTGGCGTAAAGTCTTGTGAATATCAAAACATAAATTCAAAATCAATAAACAAAATCCAAATCAAAATGAATACGCAAAATAATTTAGCTGTAGTTCAGCGCTGTTATGAGCTTTTCGGAAAAGGCGATATCCCGGCGCTTCTGAATTTACTTGACGATAACGTTACATGGATAGACCCGGGCAATGTGGATGGTCTTTATAAAGGCAAAAGACAGGGAAGGGAAGAAGTCGGGAAGTTTTTCAAAGACCTGAATGAAAAGCTGGAAGTAACAGGCTTCGATGTAAAAACTCTGGCGCCAAACAACAACGATGTGATAGCGCTGGGCTCTATCAGCGGCGCATCACGCGGCTCCGGAAAACCGTTTTCAACCGAGTGGGCAATGGTTTGGGGCGTGAAAAATGACAGGATCGCCTTCCACCAGCTATACCTTGATACGGATAATATCGCAAAGGCCCTCGGCAAGTAACTAATAACTTTAAAATACATGTCGGCAATTTAAGCTAATTCTAAAAACGAATCTAAAACAAGAGGAATATAAACATGAAAAATGCATTATTGAGCGCGTTTATTTTTGTAACCGCGCTGGCTCTCGGCCAAAAAGCGCTTTCACAGGACGACCCGGATAAAGTGGCGTATATCACAAAAGGAATTAAAGAAATTACGGAAATGATCAATAGCGGCGATCTTTCAGGCGCTGATAAATATATAGACGCGAATTATGTTGAACACTCACCCAGCCCCGGACTGAAAGCAGGAATAGAGGGATTCATTGAGTCTATTATGAGCCTCAGAAAAGGATTTCCCGATCTGAGGATAACTATCAACAACCTGATTGTTTCTGAAACTAAGGCATGCTGGCTCTCAACAATGACCGGAACAAACACCGGCGAATTCATGGGGATGAAGCCAACCGGCAACAAGATCAATGTCATGGGGTTAGACTGGATAAATCTTAAAAACGAAAAATGCACCGAACACTGGGGGTACATCGATGATGGACAGTTGATGCAGCAGCTTGGACTGAACAAATAAATTCAGTTTACTGAAGGAATGGTCCCGTTCTTATCCCTCCGGGGCCGGCGGAATTCATTACAGAAGACCGGTTTTCAGGAATCATACCCTGAAAGCCGGTTCTTTTGCGCCTCAAACTTTCCCTGCCGAGTTTTTTCTTATCTTCTTCTGAACTTCTTTTTATAAGTGTAATGCGAGCTCTTGGTCCATACTATTATAGCTGCGGCAATGTGGAGCCAGAACCATACGTTCTGGTACCCCATGTTATCATATATGTAAATCACCATCAGCGCGCGCGGTAAAAATATATATAAAAGAAGATCGCCTATGAATGGAATATTGTTTGCAGGTATTTGATGTCCGAAATAAGCAATTAATAAGCTTATTCTTGGAATGAAAAGCGTTAGAACTAAAAGCCACGTTGCAATGGGATGATCCATGTTCTTAATGTTTGCTTATCCGAAAATAACGAAAATAAGCCAGAAGTGAAAAGGCAAAAGGCAGAAGACAGAAGTAAAAGGCAGAAAGCAAAAGGCAAAAAGACGCCGAGCAAGTGTAAAAGAAAATTCTGAAAATATAATATTTTAGCCCAAACGCTATGAGCTCAAGAAATTAATGAAAATTTCATATTGTCAACCGTTCAATTATTTCTTTATGCATCGGAAACATCTTCGCCATCTCGTCCCTCCTCCCCATCTCAAAATCCTCATAATCAAATCCGGGAGCGACTGTACACCCAGCCAGCGCATAAGAATTCTTATCGTTAATTTCGGAGGCAAACCACACTCCGCGCGGAACAACAAACTGAAACGCCTCGCCGTTTTCAAAATCATTTCCAACAAGCGCTTTGGAATACCTGCCATTTTCATCTATCATATGAATCGTAATCACCGAGCCTTCGTAAAAATGCCACATCTCATCCGATCTTATCCTGTGGAACGCCGAAAACTCATTCCCGGCAAGCAAAAAATAAATTGATGTTGAATGGCGCCTGGCGCCCGGAAATCTTTCCGGCAAATGCTTTTTTTGAATTATCTCAGCGGACCTGTATGTTTCCTTAAACCAGCCTCCCTCCGGGTGCCGCTCAAGCCCCAGCCTTTCTATCCAGTACTCTGCAGATTTCATAAAATTTTGCTTATTTTTGTCGTTGACAGTTTTTCTGCAGCCGCCATGCCACAGGCAGGCAAGCAGCATTCAGCCTGCGGTAAATTTATATAAATTCAGCGTTTTAACGCAATCCTGCGGCGTTTAATGCGGAACAATCTGCCAGCATTTCAAGTATCAAAGATAAATAATATGAAAATCAATAAAAATATGATAACGTTAATTGTATTAAACCTGTTTATTTCTTTCAGTGGTTTTGTCTGCTCCGGTTCAACCGCGGACGAGCGCAAAAACGACCCACTGCCTGATTCACGTCCCGAAAAATTTTCAGTTTCATACAGCCTTGGCGGCGGAATGCTGTATTACGGAGAATCTCTTTATATCTCTGCTGACAGCTGCTCGTATGAGATCAACGATGGCGGCGCAAAGAGTAAAATATATTTTAATCTTTCTGCGGCCGAGCTGGATGCGCTCTATAAAGTTTTTGAGGATAACCATTTTGACAGGATAAAAACCTACGAAGAACAGGTATACGACCGGGGCGGCGAGAGCATTTCTCTCTCATGGACAAACGGTAAGTATGCAAACATTTCCAATGCAGGGATGACTTTCGTAAAAGACAGCTGGGAAACTGAATGGTCGAATTGCCTGAACGCGCTGATGAATGTTTTGCACGCTCAGCTTGATAAACAGAAAAAAGATTATGAGATCAGAATAGATAGATCTTTCTTCGGGAAAACGATGAACATATATATCAGGAATGAAACCATTATCCCCGAAAGTACAGTAATGGCTGAAAGCGAAATGGAACATTTCGTAACTAAATCGATAAAGCTAATGCCCGGCGCACACAGAGTCTCGGTCAGCTGGGATAAAAACCGCTTCGAAACGGTTTCCATAAATTCAGACAGCTCCAGGGGAATAGATCTATCTCTTATAAACGACTCGCTTAAAACAACGCTGATAAACAATTACTAATTACTAATGACTAATTACAATAAAGATTCTTTTTGTTTCATAATACATGCCTTCCTATTAGAATTAGAAATAGTATTACATAAACAAGAATTCACTCTCCCCCTTACTAAAGGGGGGTACCGGCTTTAGCCGGGGCGGGGGTCTAAAACAAGTTGCAGCTCGCTTCGGGATTGAGACCCTTGTTTTACTTTCTTTTTACGGGCTCATCATATACAATCTGCGTTCCTTCTGCGGCAAATTTGTATATTAACCTGAAACTTAATCAGCTCCAATATATGTTTAAACATGAAACTAACTAAACGCCTATGGCAGCATCATTTCTATCTAAATACAAAGATTTTGGAATTCTTATTCTCAGACTCGGCATAGGGGCGGGATTTATGCTCGTGCATGGCTGGCCAAAAATTTCCGGGGGCCCGGAGTTCTGGGTAAAACAAGGCGCTTCAATGGGTAATCTCGGAATTCATTTTTGGCCGCTTTTCTGGGGATTCATGTCATCTATCACTGAGTTTGGCGGCGGCGCTTTGCTGATCCTCGGCCTGTTCACCCGCCCCGTAGTATTTTTTATGATGTGCAACATGATAGTTGCCATCACATTTCATTTAACGCATCTTGACCCGTGGGCAAGAGTTATTTATCCGATTGAAATGATATCTGTGTTCATCGCGTTATTCTTCACCGGCCCCGGCAAGCTCAGCTTAGATAATCTTTTCTTCAAGAAAAGTTAAATAATTACAAATTACTAATGACTAATTACATTTGTCGATTCATGTAATTAGCCGGCAGCCTACTGTTTCGATTTTCTATCTTTCGGAATTGTTTAGGATTTAGAACTTCGTATTTGTTCCCATATCATTCCATTTCGAAAAACGTCGAATTAGCGAGACGCTGAGCAAGCGTCAATAAAAATTCGACTGTTTGAGTGACGCCTTTGGCGGCACGAGTTTCGAATTTTTAACTTGCGAAAGCGACGAGCCGACGGTTTTCGGTGGCGCCCTTTTCTTTCGCCTTTCTTTTGGGCGAGCAAAAAGAAAGGCAAAATGATATTAATTCTATTTGCTTTACAAAAATTGCATTCATTAATTGCCTCTTATGTGTTTTTCTTTACCCGCATTGTGATTAACTTTACAGAATAATTCGTGTCATTTCTAACATATTTAGCTATTTGATTTTTTCGTCTAATTGGTGAGTTTTTATATGTTCTGTTTAATATTAATAAATGAAATTTAAGATCTATCTTGAATACAACGGCGCAAATTACTCCGGCTGGCAGAAACAGCCAAAGGAATCCGCCATCAAGACCGTCCAGGGCACGCTTACAAAAGCCATACAGGCGGTATTTAAAAAATCCAAAAGTAAAAATGATTTCATCGACCTGCAGGGCTCCGGAAGAACCGATGCGGGAGTCCATGCAATCGAACAGGTCGCGCACCTTGATTGCGTTACAATGCTGGGCCCTGAAATCCTGAAAATGAAGATCAACGACGAGCTCCCCTCTGATATCAACATCCTCGAAATAGAAAAAGCGCACGCCACGTTTCATGCGCGGCATATGGCGAAATCACGCCAGTATCTTTATGTTATATCAAAGCGCCGCACGGCATTTGAAAAACGTTTTGTTTGGTGGATAAAAGACAAGCTTGACGTGAAGAAAATGCAGGGCGCCGCAAAGCTGTTTGAGGGTATGCATGACTTCATTTCATTTGCAGAAAAAAACGCGGAAGATAAATCAACAAAATGCCAAGTAGAGTTTATTGAAGTGACCGATTCAGAAGAAAAAATTTATATCCGTATCCGCGCCTCGCACTTTTTATGGAAGATGGTGAGAAGGATTGTCGGCGTGTTGGTTGAAGTAGGCAGAGGAACCATGACCGGCCGCGATATAGAAAAATTCCTGAGCGGCCATTACGACAGCGTTGCAGAGTACACAGCGCCTCCATCGGGATTGTTTTTGGAGAAAGTGGAATATTAATCCTGCAATAACCTGCAACTTGCTAACCTGCGACCCTAGGCCGTCTCAAACTTAACTTCCACCCCATACGTTTCTTCAAAGAGCTGTTTCTTTTGCTCGGCCGCCCATATCTCAAGCTCAAGCTGCTTGCCCTGATTCGCTTTTAGCGTAATATCCAGCTGCCCGTTCTTGCGGCTGCAGACCAAATCCCTAACCGATGACTGGTGTGTCCTGTCTAATCCATCCGCTACCCGCAATATCGATGCAAGTTTTTTTACAATCAGCTGGTCCTCGGCGCTAAGCTTCGCGAAATCAGCGTGCTTGGCTTTAGGGTGACTCTTCCTGTGATAGCGCGCAACATTCGCAATGATTTCTTTTTCGTTTTCCGTATATCCCAAAAGCTCCGAGTTCCTTATCAGGTAATATGAATGCCTGTGATGCTGCGAGTGCGATACAAAACACCCGACCTCATGCAGAATTGCCGCCGCTTCAAGATATTCGCGTTCCGCAGCGCCCAGATTATGAAGCTCCTTGGTCTGGTCAAATATTTTCAGGGCCATGGCCGCGACGCTCATCGAGTGTTCCTTCTCAAACTTAAAAGCCTCCGCTATATGCAACACGCTCTTATATCGTATATCGTCAAGATGCCCGGCGCGTTTTGACATATATTTCTTTTCCATCGTATCGAACACAATTCCTTCGCGCAGCGCGAACTCGGAAACTGTAAGTTCTTTCAGTTCAAGCTCTTTGAATATCTGTTCAACAATTATAACTCCGCCTACCATAATATCGGCGCGCGCGGGATCTAAGCCCGGGATTTTAGCCCGCTGTTTGATGGTTTTTGCATCAAGTATCTCTTCAACAACTTCTTTCAGCTCATCTTTGGTGAAAGTAAAGTTATTGATGGTAGTTTCAGCCGCTTCACCGCGCTTGGTTTTTATTATACTTGCAATGTTATTTATAGTGCCGGATGACCCTATAGCTTCCTCAAACGGAATTTTCTTAATTGCCCGCGCGATCGTATTCACCATTCCCTTTACAAACTTGCGGCACTCTTTTACCTGCTTCGAATCGATCTCCTTCGCGTCTCCGAAGAACCGCTGCGTTGTGCGCATCGCGCCAAGTTTAAGCGAGTTATCGTAAATAATTTCCCTGTGAAGCCCGATTAAAAACTCTGCGCTTCCGCCGCCAATATCGATCAGTAATATCCGCTTGTTGAAAACGGGCAGCGCCTGCAATATCCCAAGATAAATATACCTCGCTTCCTCGACTCCGGATGCGACCTCGATCCTGATCCCTGTCGCTTCCCTGACCCGTTTTATAAACTCAGCCTGGTTCTTTGCTTCCCGCACCGCGCTTGTAGCTATCGCGCGCAGCTGCGCCTCGGCCGAATCTGCCATAGCCTTAAACCGCTTCAGCGTTTCAATGCCCCTCTGCATTGCATCTTCGGACAGGTACTTCATATCGGTCGAGCCAGTGCCTAGCCGAACGTTTTCCTTCTCTCTGCCGAGTATTTTAAACTTGCCCGTAGCAGCATCCGCTTCAACTATCACAAGATGAAACGAGTTAGTGCCGATATCCACCGCCGCTAAACGCGGTCTAATCGAATTCGTCAAATTACCAAATTTATCAAATTACTCAAATTCATCCAAAATTTGTTTAATTAACAATTAACCGTTTTAGGGTTTATCCTTATGAACTTTATGAACTTCTAACCTTATAAACTTTCCGGCAAATCAATAATCATATTCCATTTCTTCCGCAGTTTTTGCCCCGTGATCATTCCCGACTAATTTATCTATCGCATGCAGCGACATATTTATCCCGGCCGATATCCCGCCCGAAGTAATAATTTTTCCTGAATCTACATATTTGACCATTTCAACAAGCTCAATATCAGGGAAAGTTTCCTGAAATTCCTTATATGACCCGTGATGCGTTGTGGCTTTTGTTACATTCAGGACTCCCGCGTAACCGGCAATAAAAACGCCCGTGCAGACAGTTAGAAGTAACTCAACTTTATCATACATAATCTTCACCCAATCTGTGATTAGTTTATTATGCATCTGGATCTTCCTGCCGTTGCCTCCCGGTATGATAAGTATATCGGTATCCGGACAATTATTAATAGAGTAATCCGGCGTAATTCTAAATCCGTTCCTGGCGGAAACAACCTCTTCTGTTTCGGCGACAGTGTATACATGAAACAAAAGTTCTTCAGCGACTTCATTCGCAACGTTGAACGCTTCAAACGGTCCAGAAAAATCCAGAACCTCCGCATTTTCATATATTAATATCGCTACGTTGCGTGTTTTCATTTAATTGTTTTTCTCTATTTATTATTAAACTTTAATAATGGTTTTATTTTTATCCGTTCATTTGCCTTCGTCTCCGCTCAGGCTGAAGTGTACTTGATTATTTATTATTCATTATTTCACTATTTCGCCAATTCACTATTTCACCAGTTCACCAATTCACTACTTCACCAGTTTGTTATTTCATTATCTCAACATGTTGTTTTATCCACTCTGTTATAGTATCCAGAAATCCAGGAAGAAATTCTTTTGGCAGGTTTACATACTCAGACGGGTTCCCCGTTATCGCCTGCTGGAATAAATGATTCGCATCAGGGAAAGTTTTAATTGTAAAATCCTTGTTCCCCGCTTTGGTCAGCGCATCGCGCATCGGCTTTTCATTTTGCTTCACGGGAACCTGCATGTCTTTCCCGCCGAAGAGCGCCAGAACCGGGCAGGTTACTTTTGTGAGAGCGGGGTATGGGTCATAAGTCATAAAATATTCCATCCACGGCGAAGTGAATTCGCTCATGGTAAGGTCTGTCATTGTATTTACATACTGTTCTTTATCTCCAACCGATTTTTTCTGTTCTTTTGACATCTTCTTATACGAACGCTCCATACTCTCCCTGAATTTCTTTTTCAGCTCATCCCATCCCGTATTGTTCTTCACGGCATCGTAAACCATATCAAGCATCTTCATATACCCGTCTATCTCCGCATCAGAGCTGCTGTCAGCCTTCATTATCAGCTTGGACTGTTCTTTTAAAATATCGATTCCCATAACCGAAGGCCCTGCAATTAATACTATGAAAGCTACGTTATATTTTGAAGCGACCATCGGAGCTATAATTCCGCCTTCGCTGTGGCCGCAAAGTCCTATCTGGTCAGGATTAATATCATCGCGGGCCTTAAGATACTTAACCGCTTCTATTACGTCGCCGGCAAAGTCCTCCGAAGTCGATTCAGAAACGCTCTTGCCCGTTGAACCGCCCACGCCTCTGTCATCATATCTCAGTACGGCTATTCCGTTTCTTGTAAGGTCGTCCGCAATTATCCTGAAGGGCTTAAAGCCCATAATTTCTTCGTCCCTGTTCTGCGGGCCGCTTCCGGTGATCATTACAACCGCGGGATGCTTCCCTGCAGTTTCAGGAAGCGTCAGGGTTCCGGCAAATTTATTTTCCCCATTCGTGAAAATAATTTCTTCCTGTTTATATGGAAGCGGCGACTGTGTTGTATCGGTTTCCTGTTCCTCTTTTAATTCGCCGCGCTTCAAATAGAACGTTCCGGTGAATCCCGCCTGTTTAAAGCTCCCGGTAATAGAATCCTCATTCATAACTCCGTCAAACCGGGCAAGTCCGGGGCCTGCGGGAAGCTCAAAATAGATCTTCGGCGAAACAAATAATATGTGGATCAGCTTAACGTTCTTCGCGCCTTGCTGGGGTATATCAATGGCGCCCCTTACGCTGTCAGGGTCTGTTTGGAAATTTACCTTTATTCCAAGCTCATTCCCAAACACTGCGATCGCGCCCTTCCAATGACCGTCGGGACTTGGCTGGGCAATGCAGATTGCGGAAAATAACAAATATGAAAATACGAATAATACTAACTTTACGATTGACATGCTTTCATGCAGGATAGTTACAGCAAAAATACTAAAGTTTTTCATCACCTTCTAACGACCATTTGGCGCCTTACATGATTCCCCAAATTCTCTCGTATTTTTTACTTCGTCTTTGTCCTCTTAAAAATTGGCGTTAAAAAATTGACTGAATGAAGCGTAACCAAAAAATTTGTTTGACTGTTGCCTTGGCGACACGAGTTCATTTTTTAGTAGCGCAATGAAGTCAATTTTAGCCAATTTTTAAGTAGACTTGATTTTTTTGGTTCTTGGAGCCTGTCCCGCACTTGATGCGGGATGTCAAGACAAAAAGAACAATAAATATTTAATATAGATTATAACAAAAATTTTTAATGGTAAGTTATCCTATAAGGTTGTTAACTAACTGCAGCAAAATTTGATATCAAACGTTTGATCCCCGCCTGCGCGGGGATTTAAACCAAATAAAAACTCCCGGCCCACATATGAACCGGGAGTATAATTTATTTAAAAATAAATATTAAATCGCAGCAAGTCCCCTGGGTAAGCGGGCGCCTACTTGCGGGAACGATGGCCACCCTTACAAAACCATCTCTTGCTGCTACCAATATAACAAGCCCGATTGTATTATTGTTTCAGTATAGCGCCGGAATATCAAAATAATGCAGCCGACCTTTATCTGTCGGAATTATTTCCTGTTGTATTCTCCTATAAATATTGCGCTTACGTTCCACGCGCTTTGGCTTGTTCCTTCAGGCTTACCCATCGGGATAAACACTTTTATGTTATGATGCCCCGGTTTTACTTTACTCAGATCAATTGGTATATCAACCGGATTCACCGCCGCGCCGGGGCACCACCCTGAACGGCTGAAATCGCTTGATGATACGCCTATCGGGAAATTTCCTGTCGCCGGATTATATTTCCTGTATGATGAACAATCCTCGCGCCATGGGATGAAATTCGCTATGCGTCCGCCGTCTATAAAAATTTCATTCATCTTCTGGTTGAATTCATCGCCGCCGTCCCACCCGCCGTGCCCGGTTGTGATGCAACGAAGCTTAAGCTCCTTAAGCCCCGAAGGTATATCAACTTCCGCCTTCAGTGTGTCATCCAAAAACACTGTGCCGTACTCCTGCCCCTGGGTTTCCATCAGGTTCACAGTGTTAATCACAGGTTTTATCCACATACCCGGCCCGCTTGTAACATTCTGCCCGATCTCAAACGGGTGGTATTGGAGATTCAGACTCACAGTGTGCCCGCCCTTATCATAACAGCCTATAAACACGCCAACCCATACTTCTCCCTGCGTAACAGGCAGCAAATCGGTTATATCCATTTTATATATAACCGAGTCTTCCCACTTGAGTCCGCTAACGGTAACCTGCTGATTGTAAAATCCTATTCCAAACGGAGTGATGAAACGCATTAGCTCTGTTGGAGTTACATAATCGCCAACTGTAACAATTCCCTGATAATTCTTTCCATTCTTGCTTTTATATACCGGCAGCGCGCTGAGCCCGTTTTTAAACGCACCAAGAATAGACGACTTGCTTGCCGCGGGGATTATAAACACCGAGCCCGTCCTGTCATATGCGTCGCCTGATGAGCGTTCAACCAACTCGGCGAACAAAAAATTATCATATATATTTTCGGGCAGCTTAATTTTTTTCAGTAAAACATTTCCATTGGAATAGCGGTAAGTGATATTTTCCATGTCGTCAGCGGGATTAACGATCGTATCACCGAAATTTATCCGTTCATCGGTAAATACTCTTATTGTTGTATAATTATTTTCAGTGACAAGCTGCCTGTATCGCGGCCCGTCGACCATCTCGCCCCAATCCTGCGGCAATGTGATGTCAGCGCTGAGCGAAGTCGAATCGTCATCGCCGTTGTTGGCGTTATCGCCAACAACTACCTTGTCCGCTTCGATAACGTAATTCCCGTTTCGCACAACTTTCAGCACAAGGCCAAGCTCCGGCCCAAGATTCAACCCTGGCGTTCCTTTAATACCGGCATCGGTTGTGTACCACAGCTCAATATGATTCGAGCGTATTGTTACCGTCGCCAGCCGGCACATGTAGCCCTGAACCATCGCTATAGTTTCTTCAGTAAGTTCGGGCTTGGGGTAGCTTGCAAAGCTATCAACCGTTGTAAATCTTCTGCCATCTTTGAATAAAACTGTTTGGTATGTCTTTGCATTGGCAAAATCAAACCAGATTTCTTCGTCGGCGAGTTTATTTTTCTCTTCGATAATACTCGTGAGCCTTGCGGCTCCATTCTTATACTCAAGCTTAAGCTGCGGTTCATCAGTAACTTCTTTCCCGTTTGAGAAATGCTTATAAATTACGATTCCCGCATTTTGCCCGTCGGTAAACTGAACCAGAGATGCAATTAAAATAATTGTTAGCAGTATACTTTTTTTCATCATTCACGATAAATTGTTATCGCAAATTACTTCAATTTATTGACTAGTTAAACAGTGAAATAGTGAAATGGCGAACTGGTGAAATGGTGAACTGGTGAACTGGTGAACTGACGAACTTATGAACTTGTAAAATTTTTTGCATTCTGCCTTTTGCCTTCTGACTTCTGCCTTTTCGTTAATCTAATAAATCTGATGAATTTGATAAATTTGTGGGCGTTGTAATGTTCTGATTTTGATTTTGATTTTGTTTTGATTTGCTTTATCCATTTCGAAAACCGGCGGGTTTATGAGACGCCAAGACGTTCTTTTCTTTCGCCTTTCTGGCGACTGTCCCGCACTTGATACGGGAGGCGAGCAAAAGAAAGGCAAGACTAAATCAATTTCTGCCTTCTAAGTGTTCTAAGAATCCTAAATAGTTATTATTTTTAATCTGTTAATCAGATGAATTTGACGAACCTGATAAATTTGATAAATTTGACAGATTTTCGTAATTAGTAATTAGTAATTTTTCTTAGGTGTGCACACTTTACACTTAAAATTATTTTCTTTATTTTGAACTCCAATTAATCTAACTATGCCATGAGAAGAATAATATACCTCGTCTTTATTTTTGTCGTGTTATTTATTTCATCAAATTCCCCCACGTTCGCTTCTCCGGACCCTATCCCGCTAAGCGGCGGCAACCCGTACGATTCGCTCCTGTTCGACGGCACGGGAAATCAAAGTTCGCTGGAAAGCAACGCGCGACTGTGTAAAGTGATAGTTAAGTATGTCACCGGCGACGCCGACGGCTCGGTTGAGCATACCCTCATCGAGGATATTTGTTCCCAGCCCGATACCGGTATGATAGTAAAAGCTGAAAAGCTAAAATCCGGCGACACGCTGCACATAGGAGATTCTATCCACGTCGGGCCTGATGCGTATGTGCAGATATTGTACCCCGACGGCTCCGAAACCCGCATCGGCCCTAACAGCGGCCTGACGATCGCGCAGGATATGTGTGAAAAGTTTACGCTCAGCTTCCGTTGGGGCAAGTTCTGGACCAGTATAAAACATGCCCTCGGCGGCGCTAAGTATGAAGTCAGAACGCAGCGAGCGGTTATCGGCAACCGCGGAACTGTATTTTCTGTCGAAATGTACCCGGACCAGGAAATTGTAAAATGCTATGACGGCGGCGTTGATGTGAAGATAAATAAAGTTGACTGGGATAAAGGCGCCGCTATGAAGCAACTCACCAAAGATTTCCAGGATGGGAAAATTACCGCTGCCGAGCTCGCGCAAAAAATAAATGAACTTAATGTAAGCAATACCAAGATAAATACCACAGTTGCGGTTGATGCAGGCAATATGTGCTCGGTAAGCGGGATGCTTTCCGACCCCGCGCCCATAGACCCCGCAACAGATGACCGCTGGTACGAAACAAATTTCAAATAAGCGCGATGCCGAAATAACTCATTTGATTTTACTTAATCTGGTCTTATCTGCTTTGCTTTTTGACTACGATTAGAGCGTTCTTAGGGGACATATCCGAAAAGCGCCGCTCGGATTTGTCCCCTGTTTTTTGATTCTTGGTGTCATTCCTGCGCAAGCGGGTTTACGAGACGCTAAGCAAGCGTTACCGTCTTTGTTCTTTTAATAATCCCGATTTTTATTTGGTTACTTTCCTTTCATCGTTGAAAAGAAAAGTAACGTAAACGCTTGATAAGGGTCAAGACAAAAAGAACAAATCTTTTGTTTTTATTGAAAAGAATGTAATGTAAGCGCTTGATTAATCTGATGAATCTGACGAATTTGATTAATTTGTGGGCGTTGTAATGCTCTGCTTTTGATTTTGCTTTTGCTTTTGATTTTCTGTTTGGGTTTTAAGTATTCGATATTGTTTAGTCCGCCTTTGGCGGATAGGATTTCGTTATTCGAATTTGCTCAGTTCCACTATATCCTTCACTTCCAACACCCCTTTGCCATACCCGCGCGAAGCTGCGTTTATCATCGCCTGAGCCACTTCCTTTAGTGTGCATGCATGACGGGGAGCCGCTAAACGTATCAACGGATATAACCAAAGCGCGGCGCGCACCCATCCGGGCACATTCTTTTGTCCTTTAACCGGCTTCATTAATCCGGGCCTGAAAGCGAAGACTCTCCAAAAAGGCAGTTTCATCAGGTCATTTTCCGTTTTGCCTTTTACTCTTGCCCACATCATTCTGCCTTTTTCCGAGCTGTCAGTTCCGGCGCCGGAGACGTAACAGAAAATCATATCTTCATTAAGCCGTGAAAGTGTTTTTGCAAATGATAATGTAAGGTCGTAGGTTAATTTGCGGTACTCATCTTCTTTTTTGCCGACCGAAGAAACTCCCGCGCAGAAAAAGCAGGCGTTATACCCCGTTAGTTTGTCCAGAATGGCGTTTAGGTCTGTGAAATCCCGGCAAATAATCTCGCTCAGTTTTTCATGCGTTCTGCCGCACGGCCTGCGGTTGATTACCAGGACATGCTCAACCTCATCTTGAGCTAAACACTCAAGCATTACGCCCTCGCCCACCATGCCCGTCGAACCCGTTATTATAACGCGTAATTTCATTATTTCACATTTTGATTAATCTTAGATCTGACAACATCAAATAACAGATTTGACAACTTTTCAAAAGTTGTCAAATCTATAAATAGTGTTTTGATTTTAATCGCAGATGTATATACGTTATTATGTAAAGAGCTATTCCCGTTAAAAAGAATTCCCATTTGTAAGGCGCGGGCATTTGTTCATGCAGCGATGCGGCTGTATCGTTCATGAAAGAATATAACACCAGCGCGCTTCCGGCTAAAACGCCCAGCCAGTGAATTAACCCCGGCCGGATCTCAATTCCTTTTGCGAATCGCCGCGTGATATCAGCGCCGATAAATATCATTGCAGCGCTCACAAGTATTGGCGCGAGAACCGGCCCGAGCCATGGCGCCGGCAATAAAAAGAGCACGTCCCATGTGAACAAGCTCTCCGGCCATCCGAGCGTAACTTTCAGCCACACGTAAAAACAAATATCCCAAACACCGAATATGATGAGGAAATACCCGAACCGTTCCCAGAACTTCCTACCGGCAAGTCCTGCGACAGATGCCATCATAACAATTGTGGTAAATTCACGGATGAGCTCAATAATTAAGTTGCGGTCGATGAGCATCCGGAGCGGGAAATGAAATCCCTGCGGGTAGTAAAGATCCCGCAGATAAACAACCACCGCCGCCTCAACAAAGGCGAACGAAACGGCAAAAAGCGAAACATAGATCAATTTTCTTCGGTAATTGTTGTCCATACAGCGGGTATAATAACAAAACAATGAACAATAAACAAATAATAAATAGTAAATAGTAAATAACAGAAAAAATACTAAATCAGAACCACTATTGATTTAAGAGTGTTCCTAAATCTCAAATCGGAATTCTTAGATCTCAAATCTTTTATCCATTTCGAAAACCGTCGGACTCCTGCCATTATTGTTTGTATCAATTTGTCTTTCTGTTATCACTGGCCTATTAAAATTGGCGTTAAGAAATTATTTGAGCGAAGCGTTAAGCAAGAAAATCTCTTTGAGTCCGGCGGCTGCCGGACGAGTTATTTTCTTGCAGCGAGCGAAAATAATTTTAGTCAATTTTAATCAGCCTTGACTTTTTGGGTTCTTTTTGTGTCAAGACACAAAGAACAAATCTTTTGTTTCATAAACATTTGAAAGAATAGAGAAGCACAATAAGTGATAGGATTTGTTTCTATGGTTTTACATAAATATAAAAAAAGCTCCGGCAGAAAAAAATTCTGGAACCACTATTGATTTGCGGGTGTCTCAAAATCTCAAATCGCAATTCTTAAATCTCAAGTCTTTTGTTCCATTTCGAAAACCAGCGGGTTTACAGGATGCCCGGCAAGCTGGTGTGACCCTCTTCGCTCAGCGCGTTCTGTGTAAAGTGTTAATGAAGGCATAAATAAAAAAACCCGACTAACATTTCTGCTAATCGGGTTTAAAAAAAACCTGGCGACGACTTACTCTCCCACAACCCTTCGGTAGTAGTACCATCAGCGATGAGAGGCTTAACTTCTCTGTTCGGAATGGGAAGAGGTGTGACCCTCTCTCTATAGTCACCAGAATAACCTGGATAATGCAGCGCACGCTGCATTAAAAAATCATAGTAAGTTTTTCCTGCAAAAAACCGAATTGGATTTAGCCAACACGTATTAAACAATATTTTATCACAGCGACAGCTTATCTGCCTGATAAAAATTAAAGGCAAAGTCATTCGGCTTATTAGTACTGCTCAGCTGAACACATTACTGTGCTTATACCTGCAGCCTATCAACGTCGTCATCTTCGACGAGCCTTATCACTCCGAAGAGTGGAGAAACCTAATCTTGAAGCGAGTTTCGCGCTTAGATGCTTTCAGCGCTTATCTCAACCGCACATAGCTACCCAGCGGTGCCACTGGCATGACAACTGGCACACTAGAGGTGCGTTCGTTCCGGTCCTCTCGTACTAAGAACGACCCTTCTCAAGTTTCTTTCGCCCGCATAGGATAGGGACCGAACTGTCTCACGACGTTCTGAACCCAGCTCACGTACCGCTTTAATTGGCGAACAGCCAAACCCTTGGGACCTTCTCCAGCCCCAGGATGCGATGAGCCGACATCGAGGTGCCAAACCTCCTCGTCGATATGAACTCTTGGAGGAGATCAGCCTGTTATCCCCGGCGTACCTTTTATCCTTTGAGCAATGGCCCTTCCACACGGAACCATTGGATCACTAACCCCTGCTTTCGCATCTGCTCGACCTGTATGTCTCGCAGTTAAGCATCCTTGTGCGTTTGCGCTCACCACCTGATTACCAACCAGGTTGAGGATACCTTTGGGAGCCTCCGTTACCATTTAGGAGGCGACCGCCCCAGTCAAACTACCCGCCTAACAGTGTCCCTCACCCGGATTACGGGCGCAGGTTAGAAAGCAAATAAGCCAAGGGTGGTATTTCACATTGCGACTCCACGACGGCTAGCGCCGCCGCTTCAAAGTCTCCCACCTATTCTACACATGAGTTACCCGTTTCCAGTGCTAGGGTGCAGTAAAGGTGCACGGGGTCTTTCCGTCCATATGCGGGTAACCGGCGTCTTCACCGGTACCACAAGTTCACCGAGCCCGTGGTTGAGACAGTGACCAAATCGTTACACCATTCGTGCAGGTCGGAACTTACCCGACAAGGAATTTCGCTACCTTAGGACCGTTATAGTTACGGCCGCCGTTTACTGGGGCTTCGGTTCAAAGCTGCCCCCCTTGCGGGGATGACCTCTCTCCTTAACCTTCCAGCACCGGGCAGGTGTCAGTCCATATACATCGCCTTCACGGCTTAGCATAGACATGTGTTTTTGTTAAACAGTCGCTTGGCCCATTTCTCTGCGGCCCAATAAATTGGGCGCCCCTTATCCCGAAGTTACGGGGCTAATTTGCCGAGTTCCTTAACCACGGCTCACTCGAGCGCCTTAGGATACTCTCCTCATCTACCTGTGTCGGTTTGCGGTACGGGCGCCTTAGTATACACACGGGCTTTTCTCGGCAGCCGGATTAGGGAGAGTTTGTAGGCTTGCGCCATCCCGTTCGGGTTTCATCTTGCGACTACGCCCTTAGACCATCTAATCCATCAGATGGCTCTCCTTTCACTTCTGCGTCCTCCATGTTTAAATTTCGGCGGTACAGGAATATTGACCTGTCTTCCATCACCTACGCCTTTCGGCCTCGGCTTAGGGTCCGACTAACCCTGAGACGATTAACGTTGCTCAGGAAACCTTAGATTTTCGGCGTGAATATTTTTCATATTCATTATCGTTACTTATACCAACATCTTCTTTTCTGTACGCTCCAGCCCTCCTTACAGAGAACCTTCAGTCGCATACAGAATGCTCCTCTACCGCTGTATTGCTACAGCCCACTGCTTCGGCGCTATGTTTAAGTCCCGAGTATTATCGGCGCCAGACCGCTTGACTAGTGAGCTATTACGCACTCTTTAAATGAATGGCTGCTTCTAAGCCAACATCCTAGTTGTCAATGCAGTCTAACATCCTTAGTCTGTTAACATAGACTTGGGGACCTTAGCAGGTGGTCTGGGTTATTTCCCTTTTGGCAATGAAGCTTATCCCCCACTGCCTGACTCCCGGAAAACATATGTACGGAATTCGGAGTTTGTCTGGGTTTGGTACCGTTGTGACAGCCCTACCCCAATCAGTGCTCTACCTCCGTCATATTCTTATCCGAGGCTAGCCCTAAAGCTATTTCGAGGAGAACGAGCTATCTCCAAGTTTGATTGGTCTTTCGCTCCTAGTCTCAGCTCATCCAAGCGGTTTTCAACCCACACTAGTTCGGACCTCCACAAGGTGTTACCCTTGCTTCATCCTGGCCAAGACTAGATCACTATGGTTTCGCGTCTACCGCATCATACTGAATCGCCCGGTTAGGACTTGCTTTCGCTGCGGATGCATTCCTAAAGAATTTATCCTTGCATGATACGAGTAACTCGTTGGTTCATTAAGCAAAAGGCACGCAGTCACCCGTATAAAGAGCAAGCTCTCTATACGAGGCTCCTACCGTTTGTAGGCATACGGTTTCAGGTACTATTTCACCCTCCTGTCAGGAGTACTTTTCACCTTTCCCTCACGGTAC
The DNA here is from genome assembly GCA_963816535.1 of uncultured Ignavibacteria bacterium. Taxonomy (GTDB): domain Bacteria; phylum Bacteroidota; class Ignavibacteria; order Tepidaquicellales; family OLB5; genus CAWFKW01. The sequence goes on from CAWFKW010000003.1 coordinate 1,532,845, forward strand.
TTGTCCACTATCGGTCACTAGTGAGTATTTAGCCTTACGAGATGGTTCTCGCAGATTCCCACAAAATTCCACTTACTCCGTGGTACTTGGGATACTCTCAAGAGCCGGCTACATTTTCGCTTACGAGGCTTTCACCCTCTATGGCCAGACTTTCCAGACTGTTCAGCTAATATGCCGGTTTGTAACTCTTTGTCCTACTCGAATTCAGACTGAGAGTCCCGCTTAGCCCGTGATGCAACGATTCGAGTCTTATACACATCACAAGGTTTAGGCTCTTTCCGTTTCGCTCGTCGCTACTCGGGAAATCACGATTGTTTTATCTTCCTCCAGGTACTTAGATATTTCAGTTCCCTGGGTTAGCTCTCGGACACCTATTGATTCAGTGTCCAGTAGCGCGACATTACTCGCGCTGGGTTGCCCCATTCGGAGATCTACGGGTCTCAGGTTGCTTCCACCTATCCGTAGCGTATCGCTGGTAACCGCGTCCTTCATCGCCTACTAGTGCCAAGGCATCCACCGTATGCCCTTCGTAACTTTAACCAAAAATCTTTATCATCACAGATAGACTGTGCTCTGATAAACTTGTTTTTTTTACGGAAAAACTTACTATTATTAAAAGAACAAATTGTACTCTTCGAACCAAAACCTGTGCAAGGCTTGATCTGAATTGTGAAGTTAACCGGATTCGAACCGGTAACCTTCTCCAGAATATCTATTCAAAATCTAGAATAGAATCCGCCATATGCAGATATCTTCTTCCGGAGACGCTCTTCCTCCCACTCACCGGCGTATGCCTGAGCTTTCGCTTAAGTGGAACTGAGCTTTAACCTCAAATATGTTTTAGAACATTTGCCCGGCCTAAAGGGCGGGACTTTTAAAAAATTTGTGTTTCAGTTTTCACATTTTTTATCGTGGAGCCTATCGGGATCGAACCGATAACCTCCTGCTTGCAAGGCAGGTGCTCTTCCAGTTGAGCTAAGGCCCCTATAGTATTCAATTGGTTTTCGGACTTCGTCTGACTTCCTTAACGTGGGCCTAAATGGAGTTGAACCATTGACCTTCCCGCCTTTCGGCGGGACGCATTCCCATGAGCTTATCACGGATAAATGCCACGTTCACATTATGCCTGAACACGTGGGCCTAAATGGAGTTGAACCATTGACCTCACGCTTATCAGGCGTGCGCTCTAACCAACTGAGCTATAGGCCCAATTAAAAAATTAAATGTGTGCGTAGTCTTCTGAGATTATAATTAAATCTTGATTTCAATAACCATCGCGGGAATCCTACTAGAGGGTCCCTTAACGGATGAAATTTATCTCTTTAGAAAGGAGGTGATCCAGCCGCACCTTCCGGTACGGCTACCTTGTTACGACTTAGCCCCAGTCACTGGTTTTACCTTCGGCCGCTTGCGGTTAAAGGCGACTTCGGGTACCCCCAACTTCCATGGCTTGACGGGCGGTGTGTACAAGGCCCGGGAACGTATTCACCGTGGCGTGCTGATCCACGATTACTAGCAATTCCAGCTTCACGGAGTCGAGTTGCAGACTCCGATCCGAACTGAGACTACTTTTTAGGGATTGGCTCCACCTCGCGGTCTTGCAGCCCTTTGTAGTAGCCATTGTAGCACGTGTGTGGCCCTGGGCGTAAGGGCCATGCGGACTTGACGTCATCCCCACCTTCCTCACTACTTGCGTAGGCAGTCTCTTTAGAGTGCCCAGCATTACCTGGTGGCAACTAAAGACAGGGGTTGCGCTCGTTGCGGGACTTAACCCAACACCTCACGGCACGAGCTGACGACAGCCATGCAGCACCTGTACAAGCTCCCCTTGCGGGACGCGAACTTTCATTCGCCTTAGCTTACCTTTCAAGCCCAGGTAAGGTTCTTCGCGTTGCATCGAATTGAACCACATGCTCCACTGCTTGTGCGGGCCCCCGTCAATTCCTTTGAGTTTCAACCTTGCGATCGTACTCCCCAGGTGGAATACTTAATGCGTTAGCTGCGACACTGAGTTTAACCCCAACATCTAGTATTCATCGTTTAAGGCGTGGACTACCAGGGTATCTAATCCTGTTTGCTCCCCACGCTTTCGTGCTTTAGTGTCAGTAATGGACCAGTTGACCGCCTTCGCCACTGGTGTTCTTTCGGATATCTACGCATTTCACTGCTACACCCGAAATTCCATCAACCTCTTCCATACTCAAGCCTTGTAGTATCAAAGGCAGTTCCAGAGTTGAGCTCTGGGATTTCACCATTGACTTACAAGACCACCTGAGCACCCTTTACACCCAGTAAATCCGGACAACGCTCGCCCCCTACGTATTACCGCGGCTGCTGGCACGTAGTTAGCCGGGGCTTACTTTAGAGATACCATCAATCTCCACAGAGTGGAGGTTTTGTCTCTCTCTACAGAAGTTTACAACCAAAAGGCCTTCATCCTTCACGCGGCGTTGCTGCTTCAGCCTTTCGGCCATTGAGCAATATTCCTTACTGCTGCCTCCCGTAGGAGTCTGGACCGTGTCTCAGTTCCAGTGTGGCTGATCATCCTCTCAGACCAGCTACTGATCGCAGGCTTGGTGGGCCGTTACCCCGCCAACTACCTAATCAGACGCAGGCTCATCTCCGGGCGCCGAAGCTTTAACAACTGTCTTGATGTCAAGCCGCTGCATCATCTGATATTAGCTCACCTTTCGGTGGGTTGTGTCAGACCCGAAGGCAGATTACCTACGCGTTACTCACCCGTGCGCCATCGTTGTTAAGATATTGCTACCTTAACTCCAATTGACTTGCATGTATTAAGCACGCCGCCAGCGTTCGTCCTGAGCCAGGATCAAACTCTCCGTAGTAATTTTTTTTATTAAAACGTTGAGTTGATTTTTTTATAAAACTCAGAAGAATTTACGCACACAAAATCTTATTATCTTGTGTGAAAAATTATTTAAAGAACTTTCCTCTTTCATTCAAACACAAAGAATTTGCGGTCACTTATTTCTAAGTGATCTCAAATCATTTAGATTTCAAAGAGGATTACAAACTTACGGCAAATATGCTTAAAAGTCAAGGAATTTATCAATATTTAACCCCGAATGTTGCCTCTCCGTTACGCTTAGGTTAGCTAAATGTTAGCTAAATATGATACGTATCTTTAGGCTTTATTAACAAATTATTTTAAAAAAAATTTTCAGATTCGTCAAATTTAATGAATTTATCATAAACCCCCGACAGAATCTTTTTAAACTTGGAGATAAATTTATGATTTTCAACAAATTAATCTCTAAAATCCCGTCCCCCCTTTGAATAAAGGGGGGAATTAAAGCTATACTACTGATAGGAATGAAAATTGAAATAAAATGCCCGGGTATTTAAAGAATAGAGATGGGGGTTTGTAATTAACCATTTGTCATTAGCCCTTCGGCGGAGTTTACCCCGCACCAGATGCGGGGCTCAGGGTTATAAAGATCGGCCAAAACATCGGCCATTATACTTGCAAAGTGCAAGTAAAATCAGTATTTTTGTGCTAAATTTAAAGAAAATATCGGCCAAATAATCGGCCAAAATGTATAACAAAATATCAGAAATAGAACCGTTCTTTCCCGAATTCAATAAGAAAGAACTTGAACGAAAAGCCATTGAACTTGTAAAATTTTCAAGCGCGCTTGGAGCTAGTATGCCGGATGATACGGCAAAACAAATCGCCGAGCTGGTAAGAATGATGAACAGCTATTACTCAAATTTAATTGAGGGCAATAGAACAACACCGCGTGAAATTGAAAAAGCGCTTGCAGAGAATTTTTCCGGGGACCCTGATAAAAAAGAAAAAGAGCTAGAACACGTTGCACATATTAAAGTACAGGATGAAATTGATATTTTTCTGAATGAAAATGATCCTGATAAGATATGTACCGTGCATTTTATAAAGTGGATACATAAAGAATTCTACAGACATCTTCCAAAAGAGTACAGGATTGTAAAGAGACCCGATGGAAGCGTTACATCCGTTATACCCGGCGAGCTGAGAAAAGAAGATGTGAAAGTGGGTATGCATGTTCCGCCTTCATATGAAAGCGTTGAAGAATTTCTTGAAAGGTTCTTTGAGGCGTATCAGCTAAACTCACTTGAGGCGATTGATAAAATAATCGCTTCGGCGGCATCACATCACAGACTTGCCTGGATACATCCGTTTTTAGACGGTAACGGAAGAGTAAGCAGGCTTTTTACCTATGCCTACATGAACAAAGCAGGGATCAATCCAAAAGGCCTGTGGGCAATATCCCGCGGATTTGCCAGAAACTTAAAAAATTATTATGGTTATCTCGCGCGGGCAGATGAAGGCAGGCAAAACGATTTTGACGGCAGAGGAAATCTTTCCGACAGGGGGCTTGGGGAATTCTGTAATTACTTTTTTGATACAGCCATTGACCAGACCGGTTTCATGAGTTCGCTGTTTGACCTTGAAAACATATTGGCGCGGATTAAGAAATATGTTGATTTCAACATTGATCTGCCGGCTGAAACGTTTGGGTTGCTAAAAGAAGCGTTCATGATGGGAGAAATAAAAAGAGGGGATGTACCTAAAATAACGGGTCTGCCTGAACGAACCGCACGGCGCATACTGCAGCCGCTGCTTAAGAAAAAGCTATTAACCAGCGATACGCCAAAGAGCGCTCTTAAAATCTCATTCCCCATTGACGCGGCCGAATACTATTTCCCAAGGTTATTTCCGGTGGAATAAGATATTCTACCCATACGAAATTTAATCAATTCGTTTTGTATCTTTATTACGCAAAAGGCGTACCGTCAGGTACGCCTTTTTGTTTTGTTGACTTCCGTCGGTTGACAATTGTGGAATGTATTCATCATATTAAGCGAAAAAATATGAACTACATAAATACAATTGAATCATATTATCTAAGAGCTGATGCGTCTATTGATATTGTGTTGTTAAGCAGCATTAAAGAATGTGTTATAGTTCAAAATGTTGTTTATATTTACAATGACCAAGGAATAGACTTCCGAATATTCGGCGACTTTAACGACCTTATGAATTATTTGCGCGGAGATGAATTTAGAACTTTGGCGGAATTTGAATCTGAAGAAGACTTGGTTTATTATTTGAAAAGAAAATATGAAATCAATATCAAGGGAAGCAAGACTTAATCTTTGGAATAGGGAAGAACTCATTCTTGCTTTTAACCTTTATTGCAAAATGCCCTTTAGCAAATTTGTAAAAGGGAATCCTAAAGTTATTGAACTTGCAAAACTCTTAGGACGCACACCAAGCGCAGTTGCAATGAAGCTTGGTAACTTTGGAAGACTTGATCCTGAGCTAAAGAAACGAAATATAAAAGGACTCTCCGGCGGTAGCAAAGCTGATATTGTTATTTGGAATGAATTTCATAATGACTGGGAAAAACTAATTTATGAAAGCGAACTACTACTTGCAAAGAAGAAGGGGATACCTATTGAAAAAGAAATTCAACTTGATGAAAACGATATCCCGCTTGGTTTGGATAGAAAGAGATTAATTAAAACAAGGGTAAACCAATATTTTTTCCGACGTGCTATTCTTTCAACTTACGAAAATAAATGCTGCATAACGGGAATTAATATTCCTGACTTGTTGAATGCTAGCCATATAATTCCATGGTCAGTAGACGAGAACAATAGACTCAACCCACAAAATGGATTATGCCTGAATGTAATTCATGATAGGGCATACGATAAAGGCTTGATTTCAATAACTTCTGATTTTAAAATAAAGGTCTCGTCGAAATTAGTTAAGCATAGCAATTTAAATTTGATAACTGATGTCTTTTTGAAATACGATGGTAAGAAAATAACTCTGCCTCATAAATTTTTGCCAAAAGAAGAGTTTTTGGAATACCATTACAAAAACATTTTCCAAATATAAATTCAAGGGTTAAATAAGTATGTTGAGATATCAATTCTTCCCGCGATCCACTGGAATTACAGAACCAATTGAAAAAATTGTAAAGAGCTTTGAATCTGTTTATGAGAAAATCGATTCGAGCAAGAATAAGAAAAATAGCAACAGTGTTTTACAAATCATCCGGATGAATCTCGAAAATTTGAATTTTCACGTTGAGAAAAGTAAATCAAGGAAAGATAAAATTGCAGTTCCTGTTCTCTTTGGCCTAAATAATAGAATTGATAAATACTTTGATGCTGATGGGCTGAGTGAAGATGGAAAAATCGTTATTGAGGTTGAGGCTGGAAGAGCCGTTGTAAATTACCAGTTTTTAAAAGACATTTTTCAAGCTTCAATGATGCATGCGGTTGAATATTTGGTATTGGCTGTTAGAAACGAATACAGAAAAAATGACGATTTCTTAAAAGTTCACGCATTCCTTGAAACTCTTTATATCAGTAATCGAATTCACCTTCCATTAAAAGGTATCCTGTTGATAGGTTATTGACTATACCTTTTCCAATTTCAATAAGGTTTTCCGAGGCTCTTGATAAAATATCGAACTACAAAGTAACTGATTCAGACAATAAATTTGAAAATGTGTTGATTAGCCATCTTTTTTTGTAATTGCGTTACTTAAAAATTAAATATATATTTACATGGTTTATAGGGGGACAGAGAGGGAATTATATTCCTTCCTCTGTCTTTTTTTTTGAATGAAAGTGCTTGTAATAATTAAAGATTTTGAAACAACGATTAAAGAATTAATTTATTCAGGAGTGTATGTATAAATCAGAATCACATTTCAAAAGGAATGTTATAAAACACCTAAAAAGCAATAAAAATAGTCCCTTTCATGCAAATAATTTTCTTCATTTGGGTTTAGAGTTTAACTATCGGAGTGGCATAACTGACATCATTATGATGACAAAAGAAAAAAAGGTAATCGCCATCGAGCTAAAATTGAATAAATGGAAGAAGGCATTAAATCAGGCTTATAGAAATACTAGCTTTGCGCATTATTGTTATGTCTTATTACCGCAAGAAAATGTATATACTGCAGCTAAATATGAAAATGAATTTGTAAGAAAAGGTGTTGGCCTGGCGTATTATAATAGATCACAATTGACAGTTTTGATAAGAGCGAGGGGCAATAAACCATTGACACCATGGTTAACAAAGTCAGCTATAAGTTATATTAATGGAGATTTCACGTAGAACCAAATTTATTAGAAATAGCAAGAAGAATCTGCAAAAAACACGGATTCACAGAATTTGAATATAAGGGATCCGGTTCTTTTAAAGAAACGTATCGTGTGCAGGACAAAGACGACTCACCATTGGCCCTGAAAATCATGATACCGGAAAAGTATGATAAAGTTAGAACTCAAAGGGAAATAGCCGCAATTAAAAAATGCAATTGTCCCTATATTGGTAAATTCCACTATGAAGGAACATTAATTCATAATGATGCAAATTATTATTACAATATAGAAGAGTATTTTGATGGTGGAACTTTAACGCAAAGAATTGCAATAGGAAAAGTCGATTGTGAGACTGTAAACATTTTCGCTACATGTTTATTGACAGCACTGGAAAAACTCAAAGAATTGAAATTAGTTCATAGAGATATCAAACCAGACAACATAATGTTTATAAAAGGAAGTCGGGAACCCAGCTTAGTAGATTTTGGGATTGTCCGAGATTTGTCTGAAAGCTCCCTGACACCCTCGTGGGCACCTCAGGGACCGGGAACGCCAATTTTCTCAGCACCTGAGCAACTTAACAATGATAAACACATGATTGGTTGGAAAACCGACCAATTTTCAATTGGTTTAATATTAGGTCTGTGCCTAACCGGAAAGCACCCATATCAATGTGGAGAATCAACTTTACACGAATTAATCGATCGGATAGCGAACCGACAAGAATGTTGCGATGAATTTAAGGAAATAGTTGTAAAAATGGGATATAGGGGATTGCTAAATATGTTAAGTCCTTGGCCAATAAAAAGATATTCTGATATTGAGTTGATTAAAGAAAATTTCAAAACATAATAATATGGCAGCATATTTACAGATGGGTCACCAATCAGAAAATTTGGTTGGTGAAAAGGGGTTGGAAGATTTTGGAGGAATTATACTAAGTCCTGTCAATCGGCTACCCTCTGAGTTGATACAGGACGTTGCAGGGTTTAATGAAATTAATAATAAACTTGATATAATATTTGATCCTCAGCTATACTTTCCTAAAACAAAACGAAAGAATTTAACGCAACAGCCTTACTTTCCCAAAAATATAGACTCATCTGATTATAGCAGTTTGAGTTGGTGGAAAAACATAAATAAAGAACTGGCGACTTATGCGACGAATTTAAGTGTAGACAAAATTGCCTCACCAAGCATTCTTCCGAGAATATTTAATGATGATTATTATATGCGTTGTGTTGAGATTTCTAACGATTTACAAAAAAAAGTTAGTAAAATAAACACAGACGTTTTATGTACTGTAATGGTTGATATTAACCAAATAGCAGATGAATCGCTAGTAATGCGCACATCTTCAATATTAGACAACAGCGACTCTAAAGGCTTTTACATAGTACTTGTAAATGATTGTCATCCTAGAATTGAATTCTCTGATTCAGAGGAATTAATGGGTTACATGTATTTGATTCATCTATTAAGGCAAACGGGTAGAGAAGTAATAGTTTCTCATTGCTCCTCCGATATGATATTGTACAAGTGTGCTGGTGCCACACATTGTGCGTCAGGCAAATTTTTTAATTTAAGAAGATTTACAACTTCTAGGTTTGATGAACCTTCCGAAGGAGGCGGTCAGTTACCGTATTGGTTTGAACACAATTTCTTAGCTTTTTTAAGGGATGCTGATTTAAGAAGATTGAGCAGAAGAGGGTTTTCGAGTTTAGTTGGTTATTTGAACTCTAATAATCCTTGGTCTGAAATAATACTCGCAAAAATATCTAAACGTTCACAAGATGGCGTTGCGTGGTTGGGAGATAGTTGGAGACAATATTTAAGCTGGTTCGGTAATACTGAAAGGATGCTGAATATCGCTGAAAGTACATCATTGGTTAAAGACTGGTTAGAAAACTCAAATGCTAAATGGAAAGAAATCAAATCTAAGGATATTGACTTCGAAGAAGATAGGAATAATGGTACGTGGATAAGGGCGTGGTTGAATGCATTAAATGATTTTGTTGATTTGAGATAATTAAATAATAAGCCCCAATGAATTGGAGCTTATTATTTCAAATTGATGCCTATTTCTAAATAATGTCTCTCTTGAGTTTCTCCATTTCGTCTGAAATTCTTTCGGGATATGACTTAACCCTGTTGTCTTTAGAAGTAGCGATTATTCCTGGAAGAAAAGGCGTTTGAATTTTTTCAAATTCTTTCAAAAAAATCTCTATTTCATTGATAGCTCCTTCCACCGTTTCATATTCTGCTACCCGGATACCGCTTCCTGCTATCATTGCTGATAATTTCTTATCCTGTTTTTTATATAAACACAATGTTGGTTTTTTGATTTCGATGCATTTTCTTACCTCGTACCCTACTCCTAAACTAGGCGTTGATACGTTTGCAATGACTATATCTGATTCATTAATCCAAGCCAAGTCTCTATCATGTATCTCGTTGTCAGGTAGCTTTTGGCCAGTTCCCGATATATTCTTATCTCCTACATGTTCTGTTAAGACTTCACCAATTGTCTTCAAATAGCCAATAATCTCCTGATTATCCTTGAGAATGCCTTCGTCCCCAGCTCCGCGTATAGAGCCAGCAAAATAAAACTTCATTTTTCCCTCCTGCTTAATTTTGTGTTTATAATAATTATAATCTTTCTAGAGCATTTTTAAGTTCCCTTATGTCATCAAAAATTTGTGACCCATATTTTATATCTAAATTTGAATTTTGAATTTTTGTTTTCCAAAAACCTTCCGTAACAACTATATCGCAGTATGGTAAGGCACCTGTCAAAAAGCTTATGTCAAAAATATCATTAATTTGTATTTTTCTTTTTAATTCAAAATCTCTTTGAAACGACAAATTCGAAAAGATATTAACGCAAGGTATGTCACTTACAAACTGCAACATCTTTTCTCTATCAGAAATGTGATTCTTCATAAAATCCTCGTAATTAAAACCCAACGATATACTACATTTTCTCATTTCCGGAAACACAAAACTTTTTAGATAATCTTTAACTACATAAAAAAAAGCAGTATCTTTATCAAGTTTTATTAATTCTTTCCTTTGACTTTCTAATTCCGCAAGGTCTTTGGAATCATTAGCAGTCATTTTCATAAGCGCACCTTTGTCAATCAATTTCACAATAGCTTCTACAAAAAAATCTTCATTCATTGTTTTATTCTCAATTGTGCTTTTAAGTTTTTCATATTCCTCGGGTAATTGGATCGTATTTCCCATAGCATACATAAGTCCTTTTTGGTCAATTGCAGATTGCGCTACATTTACCATCTTTTCAGGTTGCCCAAGCCTTTGAACTACAGTGTTGAATACTTCGCCTTCTATTAATACATTGTAAGGTAATATAGCAAAGCCATTGGTTATTTTATACAAAAATTTTGCAAACCTTTCTTTTCGTTCAGTGTGTTGATCTTTGGCACTTTCTAAAAAATGTAAACTAGAAAGAGGAAAAATTGCTTTTCCTTCCCTAACACTTTTTTCAATTTTGTCTAAGATTTCAATATATGGCTTGCCGTCTTCACGTCCATAAAAAGCGCGTGATATATCAAACCACTTGTTTTGATCCAAATATATTCTCATATGTTTATAGATTGTTGATAAATAAAGAAGGGATAGACTGATTTTGTCAGTTTATCCCCATAACAAACTTAATGGTTAATTAATGTTTTTTCAAGACTTTTATGAAACATCTCAACAATATTCATAATACGATATATTGGTATTGACATATCGTTATCGATATATTATATTAGATAAAATTTAGAATGAAAGGAACAATCTGTATGTTTAATTTTAAGTATATACCAAAACCTACTTATACGCCAAGTGTGTTATTTAAGCCGTTTTTTGCAATGCCTTTGGGAATCAAGATATGGGAATTCTTGACTATCGAAATTGTCGTTTTTCGAATGGTTTGCTTTTCCGATGCAAGGCGCCCAGCAGTGGAAGGAATTGATGAAGAATTCAAAAAACAATTTGGAGTTGCTTACAATAAATTAAGTCAAAATGTAAAAGATAAAATAAAGCAGATGACGGGGCACATGATCCGGCAAATTCTTGAGGCGCATGATTTAAAATTAGACGTGCAAGGCGTTAAAATTCGTAATAACGAGATTTTTACAGTTGGCTCAAGATATAAAAGATAAAGAGTAAGCGGCGTTCGGGGAGCGCGCCCTACCCCGATAGATCGTGATTTCGAATCGGGCAAGGCCCGAATCTCAACAGAAGATTTCTTAGTGTTCTTTGTGCTCTTAGTGGTTAATGTTTTTGATTTCATTCGTGCCACGACGTGGAGTCGTAGCACGAGATTTCTCTGCGCCCTACAGAAAATTGATAATTTCTTTCTCCTCCCCTTCGGGGAGGCGGGGTGGGGTAATCTCTGCGACTTTGCGTACAAATTTTATGCGGCGTGTTTAGAGGATTTGAGCGCCAGCTCGGCTTCATAAATATCGCATGCCACCTGCAGGTTCATCCAGAATTCAACGGATGTGCCAAGCGCGCGCGCCAGCAGAACAGCTGTTCCGGCGGTCATATCCCTCTTGTTGTTGATAAGAGTATTTATTCTCTGTATCGGGACCCGCATTCTTTTTGCCAGCTCAACCTGCGTTATCTGCATAGGCAAAATAAACTCTTTCAATAATATTTCGCCGGGTGAAACCGGCTTGCGGTATTTTGGTATCATGTTTAAACTCCTTTGTTTCATTACCGCACAAAAATGGCAAAATAAAATGTTAAAATCTGCCTAATCTGTGAATCTGTGGCTATAAAACGGGCAGACACACAGGTCCGCCCCTACAGAAAAATTATTTTTTCTTTGCGGTCTTGGCAGTTTAAAGACAAAACCAAGATTCCCGTTTTCGCGGGAATGACATATAAATCTTAGTGTTCTTTGTGCCCTTAGTGGTTAATGTTTTTGTTTTTAACAACGGCGCGTTCGGGGAGCGCGCCCTACACAACGGTTATTCTTTGCGACTCTGCGTCTTTGCGTGCAAAAAAAGCAAACCGAGATTCCCGCTTACACAATCAGGTCGGTGACAGGACGAGCTGCGAACAGGATTAACTTTTTTTCCCGGTCCTTTCAATTTGAAATCCGAGCGTGTTCTTTGGTTTTGCAGGCGGCGCCATTAACTGACGAATTGCTTCAAATACTGTGTGGATCTGTTTATCGTGCTTTTCTAATTTTCTTTCAAGCTCTCCCCAAGCTTAGCGGCCAGCTCTTTATGCGTTGATATTAATTCCCTTAATTTAACAAATGTCCGCATGATTGCAATATTGACCTCAATCGCTCTTTCACTATTCAAAACGCTTGAAAGCATTGCAACGCCCTGTTCGGTAAATGCCATTGGAGGTATCCTTAACCCCATCCTTATGGATTTGGAGGTCACAAATTGTGATCTCCAATTTCCGAATTCTGCTTTATTCAATATAAACATGAAATCTGATGGAAACCGATTGATATTACGTTTAACCGCCTGTTTTAAACTCCTTGTTGGTATGTCATAAAGCAAAGCTAAATCCCTGTCAAGCATAACTTTTTGCTCTCTTAAGATATAAATATTTTTTTCTATTATTTCAGCAGGTAACAGATTTTTAGACGGCATAATTATCTTAGTGTATAATGATCCTGAAGCGCCAAAACAGCGCTTCAAACTAAACTAAGTCTTGTGTGGATGTGTTTTAGGTAATAGTAAGTTAGTATTTCAAATTTACAAATTTGAATCAATTTTAAAAAGGTATTTGTGTTAAAGCGGCGCGTTCGGGGAGCGCGCCCTACAGAAGAATGATAATTTCTTTCTCCTCCCCTTCGGGGAGGCGGGGTGGGGTAATCATTGCGCCTTTGTGTGCAATTTATTTTCCAATGCTTCGCATTTGTACAAGGCATGCCTTGCACCTACAAAAGAACATCTTTATGCGGCGTGTTTCGAAGATTTAAGCGCCAGCTCGGCTTCATAAATATCGCATGCCACCTGCAGGTTCATCCAGAATTCAACGGATGTGCCAACCGCGCGCGCCAGCAGAACAGCTGTTCCGGCGGTCATATCCCTCTTGTTGTTGATCAGAGTATTTATTCTCTGTATCGGGACGCGCATTCTTTTTGCCAGCTCAACCTGCGTTATCTGCATGGGTAAAATAAACTCTTTCAATAATATCTCGCCGGGTGAAACCGGCTTGCGGTATTTTGGTATCATGTTTAAACTCCTTTAATGATAATCTGTGATTATAACGTTATGTGCGTTGTGCGCGCTCCATGCAAATACAATCCGGTATCTCTCGTTTATCCTTATAGAATAAGAACCCGATAAATTCCCCTTCAGTTTTTCCAGCCGGTTCGATGGCGGAATTTTTAAGTCATATAGCTCATAAGCCGCATTGAGCATATCCAGCTTTCTTTGCGCAACGGGCAAAATAGCCCCCGGAATTTTTCCGGCCGCTTTGGAATTTACTCCGTTGTAAATACCCTCTGTCGTCTTATCGCCAAAACTTATTATCACGGCGTAAATTAACGCTTTAACGTATAACGTGCAAGCGATAAATTTAGTTCCGTTTGCACAGGCGGGGTGAGGTGTAATCTTTGTGCCTTTGCTTGCAAAATGTTTTCCAATGCTTCGCATTTGTACAAGGCATGCCTTGCACCTACAAAAAAACGTCTTTGCGTTCTTGGCGGTCTTTGCGGTTAATTTGGTTTTTTTTCGGCGCAGGGGAGGGCGGGTTCGGGCCGGCCGCGTTTGGCGATTATACACGATTCTATTTTGCACTCGGGGTAGAGGTCGCTGTATTTTTTGGTAAGCTCTACAACTTTGCTGTAATTTGCTTCCGGCATAAGCTCGCGCGCCACGAACCAGATAACAGAATAATTTTTACAGAATGAGTCGAAGTAGCTTTTTTCAAATTCCTCGAACGCGTTTTTAATATCCAGTAGCTCTTTTGTGGTAACTGCCGCGCCGGAGTTTATTAAACTAATCTTTTCAGTGAGCAGCTGCCAGATCTTTTCACGAACCTGCGTAAAGTGATCGTAAAGCCCGTCGTTTTGCAGCGCCGCAGCGTTGGCGCATATCATAACAATATCTTTAATATCATCATAACACAGGCGGTAATTCTGTCCGCCCGCGGTAAACCCAACGTACGCGTCCGGCGCCATGTAATCAAATTTCAGCGCTTCCAAGCAGAGGCGCTTGATCTCACCGCCAAAGGCTGTTTCACGCTCCTTATTGGCTGATACGGGCTTGCCTGTTTCAGCCTCCTCCGCTTTAAAGCGCGCGTCTATAATAGAGCGGATTTTATCAATTCTATCCCAGTTGTATTTTTCGCCTGTTTCAGCTTCAAGTATGCGGCCCAGGTCCATGATGGAAATTTTCCGCAGCAGCAGCTCGCTCACCATTGCAATTTCTTTTTCAGTGATAGCGCGCCGGGGCGGATTGTACTGCGGCCTGTTATATAATCCGGGAGTATCTTTTTTCATTTCGCGGTACACCGTAGCTTTTGATATTCCGTGCTTCAGCATAATTTCATTTTTCAGCGCGTTGAATTTGGATTTATCCTTAAGCGCATGCAGCTCAGTTAAGCGGGTGATATCTTTGTTCAGCTCAGGATTGAAGTTTTTCATTTATCTTCTGGTTTATCCAGCTCGCGGTCAATAGCTTTTTCGGAGATGTTATGTTTTTTCATAACTTCTTCTTTGAGCCTGCTGAAATCAGGCTTATTTTCTTTGAACATTGGCAGTTCGGCCAGTCTGAGCAGGTTAATATCTTTTTTGAGGTCCTGCGTAAGTTTTTTCATGGAGTAAATATACCGAAGGGCATTAATAGAAGCGTATCATGGTGTGATATTAATTGTCGGTTAATAGTTAATAAAAAAGACATCGGGAGAAGTAATTTATCATCACACATTTTTACGCCGGAAAAGATCTCTTTCCAGATCCCCGCTTGATTTAATTCGTAGGCACGAACCGAAAGTCGTGCCACGAAATGTGAGTGGTGAAATTTGTTCCGTTTTAATCCAAATTTCTTTGGGAATGACACCCTTCGAACGTCGTGAGGGCAGGCTCCGCTCAGGGCTTAATAAATTGCGGCGCCTGAAGCTTTAGCTTGCAGTGTTTGTTGAGCTGCCCGATTGTGTAGGCGGTGAGCTCAGGCGAATCTTTTTCATCATGCATGTGCATCATAAAATAAACAGTTTCCAATCCAGCTTGCATCCATTTCTTAAGGCGTTTCACCCAGTCATCTATGCGTTTAAAATCGCTGGCATGAAGGTTGTTGCCGACAAATCTTATAAACGCAGTTTTGTTCGAAAGCCTCATGTGCAGAACGTCTCTCCGGCCCGCGGTATCGGTTATAACCGAACCGATGTTGAGCTCGTTAAGCATAGAAAACGTCTCATCAAATACTCCCTTATCATTGAACCAATCCGGGTGGCGAAGCTCAACGCAAACATGCGGTGACTTGGGAAGCGATTCAAGATATTTCTTCAGGACCTCAAAATTCTTAGGGGCAAAGTTAGGCGGAAGCTGCAGGAAACAATCACCCAGTTTGTTTTTGAAATTACGGATTGAATTATAAAAAATTTCTGTAATTTTTTCGCAGTCTTTAAGTCTTTTTCTGTGGCTTATCTGTTGATAGAATTTGGGGCAGAATTTAAATCCGGCGCCGGCAAGATCGCGCCAGCCATCAATAACTTCAGTTTTGTAAATCCTGTAATGTGTTGTGTTAAGCTCGATGCAGTTATACTGATCGACGTAATATTTCAGGAAATCTTTTTCTTTGGTTTTTGGAGGATAGATTTTACCGACCCATTCCTTGCGTCCCCATTTGGCGCAGCCGACATAAACTTTGGTTTTGTTAAAATCTTTTTTATTCAGAAGTTTTTTGTTTGCCGGGTGGTCCGGAGGGAAAGTAAAATCTGCTTCATCAATGTTGGGTACTTTGCCAAAATCCATATTTTGATTTATGGTTTAGTTTTTATTTTTTTACGTAAGTAAAGTTATTTAATTTTAGGAGAAAGCAAAAGGAGAAAGCAAAAGGCAGAAGGCAGAAGGCGCCGGGCAAGTATAATTACCCGAATGAAAAGATCAACCTGATTTATCGTTCATGGTAATCCAAAAATCAGGAAAATCAGGGTTCTGATGTTTTTCTTTGCGCCCTTATCAATTTCCGTGGAATTTCCACTCGGCGCCGTTAGGCTGGGAAGTGAAATACAAAACAGTTATGCTTTCGGGTTCAACGCGCTTGTAATACCTGCAGATCTTGCTCCAGCCTGACTGAGCGGTTCCGTAAAATGAAATTGTATCGCCGGAGCAGAGCTTGTACCCGCCGCCCGAAACGGATTCGTTGGCGTAAACATACATCATGTCAAAATCATTGGTTGCAGGCGGGTCGCCGCGGGTATAGTTGTTGTAATCTATTGTGCCTATCATTTGCGAGCCGTCAAAAACATTGAAACTGACTATAACCGAACCCCTTGCCTGCGGCGGACTGAATCCAACGGGTCCGCCGTTACAAAACGGACTGAAAATAGAATCGGTGGGGAAAAGATCGTTATCGGCGATCTGGACGGGGACCATGCCGAAGTTTCCGTCGGCGTCGATCTTGCAGCTGGCAACGGTAACTAATGCGCCTGAGAGAGTAATTACCTCAGCGCTCAGAGTTTTATCTCCGCCGCCGGTCCAGCCTGAAATTTTTCCTGCGATAGAAAACGGATACTGTTTAGGAGGGCCAACGCCTGCATCATCACAGGCAAAGTGTATTATGGTTAGGAGGGCTGCCGCAGCCAGAACTGCTGAACGTTTAAAAATAGACTTTTTCATGGCATTCAAAATAAATTCTCTAAAGACCCAATTTGAGAATTCATAGCCGGAAATACCCCCTACTTCAGACATACAAATTTAATCACATTTCGCCCGTTTTATCATACTGAAACCGGTGATACCGTTGTAGTAACGGGCGGGCTAATAACGTCGTCAAAAAGGCGGAAAACAGAAGGCAAACACAAATTTTCATATTATTAGGATATCTGTGGGATTGAGGCCCTCCAGAGGCGGGTCTTCGACGGGTAAACCCGGCCGTTGGCCCCCCGCAATTCAAGCAAAAACGGAGGGAGCCCGCCACGTTGATTTCACGATCAACATGACAGGCGCATTGCGGTTAATATGATTTGACTACTGATTTCAATATTGGGAGCTCAATACATGAGCATTTTGAAACTTATCTTTTATCGCGCTCCTGGTAGCCGCGGGAATTATTCTCTTTTTTATCGCGGTCATTTCTGTACCGGTCGTTATCTTTGTCAGATTTATAGTACATGTGACTGTCATCGCCAAGCGCTGTACGCGGCTGTTCATACCTGTCGTTATCGCGCCTGTCATTATCATAGTAGCTTCGCTCGTGTTTATCGCGGTCATAACCATCTCTATCATACCCGTCTCTATTATATCCATTCCGGTCATATCCGTCCCGGTCGAATCCATATCTGTCATATCCATCGTTTCCAAAAAGGGAACCGATCACCGCCGTTATAGTAAACGAACTTCCGCTATACCCGGCGTTATATGTCTGGGCGGGAGCCGTTTTGCAGAAGATCAAAACAAACAAAGCTGCAGGGATTATAGCCGCTTTTAAACTTACTTTCTTAAACATTTTCATATCTCCTTTTCTTGCTCTTTTTTTCGTGACGTTTCCGTCGTTTCATATTTAAACAAAGTTCGCCGCCGGTTGTTCCTGTTTTTTGTAAATTAGAGTAACATGCGTGTAACAGTTTATAACATACCGCCAACGATTCAAAAAAGCGGCGTTTTCTTCTTCTAATATTAAGACTTAAACATCCGGGGTTGGGTTGCATGAGAAACATTAGAAAGATCATTAATTATCATGATTTATTAGCTTACTCAAAATTCATCAACCAGATCCCCGCTTGACCCAGAGGGTACCCCGCGGGGATGACAAAGTATTGTCATTTTTTAAAAACATTTCGTGAAATTTTTCCCAAAAATTCAATGATTTTTACTTTGACTAAAGCGTTTATACGAAGTATTTTAGTTATCTGAAACGTTAATTTTTCAACAAAATGGCGGGTTAGAAGCCTGCTGAAATTAAGAAAACAATATGGCAATTTCATTCGGAAGATTCACAGACGCCTACAAGCCAAAAGCCAAGATCGAATATTGGAACAAATGCGAAAAAGACTTCCTTGATAAGAAATACCTGGATAGCTACGAAGCGTTTTTTAATTACCTAAGGGACGATGCATCCGGCAACGTGACGTTTACGCGCTCGGCCGACGGCATGAGCTTTGAGTTCCCGCAGGGCTCGCAGATCGTGAAGGGAAAGATAACGGACAACAAAGTTATAGCGGAGGCCTATGTGGCGGAGTATGATAAGCTAAGCGTAGCGTTCATGCGCCGCGTTATGGAGATTAATTACCAGCTTTATTATTCGCGCTTCTGTTTAAAAGATAATAAAATTGTAATTAAGTTTGATTCGTCAATAGCCGACGGTCCGCCGAGGAAGCTCTATTATGCTTTCAAAGAAGTTGCGACCCGCGCCGATAAGCAGGATGACCTGCTGACAGATGATTTTTCAATGCTGAAATCTCTTGGAGCCGCTACGGTTGAAGATGTGCCTGATTCCGAAAAGGAACTGAAATATAAATATTTTAAGAACTGGATAGAAGGAACGATACTGCGGATTAACTCGCTTAACCAGGAGCAAATATCGGGGGGGATATCATACCTTCTGCTGGACCTGCTTTACAAGATAGATTATTTCATTACGCCTGAGGGCAAGCTGATGGATGAGCTTGAAAAAATAAGCTGGGGATATTTTGCCCGCGATAACAAGCCTTTCAGCCAGAAGAACGAGGATATGAAAGACGCTTTCCAGAAGCTGCTTGAGAAGCCGAAAGATAAAGTGATGCACGATCTGTACCGCACGAGATCCACTTTCGGAATAGCAAATCCCACGCCGCACCAGGGCGTTGTGGACGTGTTCAACAATAACCTCAACAACGTAAAGTGGTATGTTGAGAACAACTACGAAGATATAGCTATTGTCATATATGAGTATCTTGCCACGTATTGCCTGTTCAGTTACGGGTTGCCCAAGCCCACGGCGCAGATGTTTCATTTGCTCCTGCGCTGTACAAACCAACAATTCTTCACGGATTTTGGATTTAAAGAAGTTTATTACGACACGGCAAATAAAAAACTTAACGAACAGCTCATAAAAGATGATATGGCTAATATCATCAAAGAGGGAAAGGAGCAGTATCCCGAGCTGGCAGTAAAGACAGAGAATCTGAAATTCGATACGCTGATAGGATTTTTAAGAATGTACATTACAGAAATACAAAACTTAAACTATAACACATAAAAAGCAATTACTAATTACTAATTAGGAAATTACAAACACGAATTACACGAACAAAAACTAATCACTTCAAAAAGAAAAAAGTAAATTTACACGAAAAACAAACAAGTAATAAACAAATAAAATAAAGATCTCCAAACTTCAAGGTTTTTGCAGGATAATATGGCAGAACTGATTTATAAAGAAGAAAGTTACACCATTGTTGGCGTTTGCATGGATGTTCACAAAATTTTGGGAAAAGGATTCGCGGAAAATATATACAAAGATGCTTTAGAGTATGAATTCATAAAATGAAAAATCCCTTTTGAAAGAGAAAAACAGTTTGATGGTTATTATAAAGATACTATACTTAAACACAAATTTTATGCCGATTTTGTTCTTAATGATAAAATCATTTTAGAAGTAAAATGTGCAGAGCAGATTGTTGACGGCCACAAAAGGCAAACGCTGAATTACATGGCAATAACAAAATACAAATTAGGAATAATTGCGAACTTTGGAGAAAGATTCTCTGAAATATAAAAGGGTCGTACTGTAAATGTGTTTCCGTGAAATTCGTTTTTCATCCGTGTAATTAGTGAGCGATTTTATAAAATCTTATAATTAACTAAAATAATGGACGCACAGGAAATAATAAATAAGTACCAGCATGTAATAATACAGATCGCGACGCCGCAGGGAACGGGGACAGGTTTCTATCTGAAAGAACAGAACCTGATAGTCACCAACGACCACGTTGTTAGAGGCAACTCGGAAGTGGTCATCAGCGGCAAGGCGCTTCCAAAGACAATGGCCCAGGTATATTTTAACGATACAAAATACGACCTCGCTTTCCTAAGGGTTCCTGAGGGCGCGGATCTTCCCACGCTTTCGCTGGGCTCGGGCCACCAGGTGCATGACGGCGACCAGGTTATAGCAATCGGCCATCCGTACGGATTAAATTATACGGCGACCGAAGGAATAGTTTCAAAAGCCAAGAGGCTGCAGAACGGGCTGAATTACATCCAGATAGATGCGGCAATTAACCCGGGGAATTCCGGCGGGCCGCTGGTAAATTCATCCGGCGAAATCGTGGGCGTAAACACATTTATTATTGCAGGCGGAGATAACCTCGGGTTCGCGCTTCCGGTCGATTATCTTGTAGAAGACTTAAACGAATATAAAAAGTATTTCGGAAAATCAGTAATGAAGTGTTACTCGTGTTCGTATATAGTCACTCCTGAGAATATCGACGGCGAGTACTGTCCGAATTGCGGCGCAAAGATAGAACTGCCCGCGCTGAAGAAGGAGGAAGAGTATAAACCAACAGGAGCGCAGCTTACCATAGAAACAATACTTGAACAGCTTGGGAAAGACGTGAAGCTTTCAAGGCGGGGCCCATACAGCTGGGAGGTAGAGGAAGGCAGCGCAAAGATATCTATCAACTATAACGAAAACGGATTCATTGTAACTGATTCTTATTTATGTTATCTTCCTAAGACAAATATTGGGCCGCTTTATGAGTTTCTCCTCAGAGAGAATTACGATCTTGAAGAAATGATGTTCAGCGTAAATAACCAGGACATTATTCTCTCAACTTTTATTTACGACCAGTATTTGACGTATGAAACGGGGCTTGAAACAATAAAGACGCTGTTTAAGAAAGCGGATTACTACGATGATATACTCAAAGACAAGTATGGGGCGCTGCCCAGGGCAACCGATGATAACCAGTAATTACAGTGAAACAATTTAAACGTTCTAAACGTTCAATTCATAACTAACTACTCGGAAAGGAGTAAAATGAAATCTCTATTAACCAGAATACTGCTGATAGCATTATTCGCATCTTTCATATCATTTGGTTTGCCCACAGGCACAACAAACGCACAGCAAAAGGATGATAAAAAAGAACAAAAGACGCCGGGCGAGAAGCCTATAAAACCGACAAAAGGCGGGAAACATCACCGCAAACATCACCGCAAGGCGCGCCGTAAACATCATCGCAGACACCACATTAAACATCATGGAAAGAGCAAGACAAAGACGGATAAAAAAGATAACAAAGATAACGGTAAGAAATAATCTGTTTGCAAAGAATGAGAAGGGGGTCGCTTAAGACCCCTTTTTTATTTTTAACAGAGGCCGTACCATCTGAGTCTCTTGCCGTTTAGCAGTTCGGAATTAATATGAAATTTTAGGGCAATGGACTCAGAAGTGTTTGTGTATTCACTGGTATTTTCTCTAAATCCCCAAAATATTGTTGTTGTAGGTGATAACACCGACAACGGCGTAATTGATTGAAACCGAAAAGCGGTTTGTGGGGTTTCCGGCAATTAACCGACTCACGGATCAAATCGTGGGCTGCTTTAGCGGTAGATGTTTTTATCAATTTTTAGCTATGTCAATCCTCAATTGAATCAGTACCCTGTTCTTTAAGTTTTGCTAATCCGCCTTTCATTACTTTGACCTGTTCCGATGAGTGACTTTGCCAAACAGTAACCTCGCCAACAACCTTAAACGGATGTTCTGAGCGGTAAGACATTGATGGGTTACCCGGGAATTTTTTGTCGGTTAAATTGGGATCGTGTTCAATCGGGCCCGTTGGTCCACTAAATATATTCTTTCGCGTCCATCTCCTAAAGCAAGCTCGGCGCCCCAGATAACGGCATCCAGAGTAGCGGTCAGATATATATATTTCGCTTTTTTCTTTTGTCCAAAGTTTGAGCTAAGGCCAGTTTCGATAAAGCCGCCGATCTTCAGGTCGGCCTTTGTGCCGAGGAAGTATGTCTGAGAAAAAGGGGTTTGGCCCGGTTCGTTCGATTTGTTCTCACTTTTGTTTTTTTCCATTGCCGTATATCATATTTCCTAAACCTGTTTAATTTAATCTGAACACATTTTATTTATATTTTACACAAAGTTAAACAATCTATGAAAATTAAGAAATTACTTTGCTGCGCTCTTTAAATGTTGACCGTGCTATCTGAGTCTCCTGCTGTTTAGCAGCTCGGAATTTATATGAAATTTTTAAGCCAGGGGCTCAGATGTGTTTTAAAATATTATTTCCTCTGAGCCCTTCTAAAGAAGAGACTCAACCCCTTTTTTATTTTACATGCAGAGAATTAATAAGATACAGCTGCAAACAAAAGCATTTTTCACGCAGAATACACAGAGAATTTTTGAGGTACGGCCGCAAAGAAAAGATTTTGCACACAGAGCGCACGGAGAAATCTCGTGCATGTCATTCCCGAATTGCGTGCCCGTTTACAAATCCCTGCTCTTTTTTCATTGAAAATTCCTGCATATAATGTTATTTTTTAAAAACATCATGTCTCCTGCACAAAAAAAATTGAATAATGCACATCTAAATCCAATAGAATTCTGTTACAATATTTATAGAGAAAGAAGGGAATATGAAGATATTACTTTGTTTATTTTTAGCTACCGGTTTATTACGCGCTCAATCGGCTGATGAAATTATTTCTAAATCCGAGGACCTGATAAAGGGGACCACTTCGCACGGAACATATAAAATGACCGTTACCACTCCCGATTTTACCCGCGAGCTTACAATCGAAAGCTGGAATGTTGGCAACGATAAGGCGCTTATAGCCGTTAAATCGCCTAAGAAAGAAGCCGGCAACAAGACGCTGAAGATAGGAAACGAAATGTGGAACTATCTTAAAAATACCGAGACTACAATCAAGGTTCCGCCTTCGATGATGCTCCAGTCATGGAACGGCTCAGACTTCACTAATGACGACCTTGTACGCGAATCGAACTTAAGCGCCGATTACACTCAAAGCATTATAGACGAAGAAAATATCAGCAGCGAAACTTTCTGGAAGATAGAGCTTGACCCGAAACCAAACGCGGCTGTGGTTTGGGGAAAGCTCTACTACTGGGTGAGGAAAAGCGATTACATGCCGTCCGATATTCAGTATTACGATGAAAAAGGAAATTTAGTCAGAGAAATGACTTTTTCAGACGTTAAAAAATTCGGGAAGAGGAAAATTCCCTCAGAGTGGACGCTTGAAAACAAACTGAAAAGCGGTTACCACACGACGCTGAAAATCATAAGCGTTGAGTTTGATAAAGATATAAGCGACAGCATTTTTTCGTTCGAAGAACTTGAAAAAGGCGACTGACATTGAAGCTTCTCTTAACGCTTGCATGGCGAAATCTTTGGCGTAATAAACGGAGGCTGATACTAACGCTGGCGGCAATCGCGTTTGCAGCGTTTGCAACAATTGCCATGCGCGGCATTCAGCTTGGCACTTACGCGGTTAACATAAAGAACATGGTTTCCCTGTTTTCAGGGTACCTGCAGATACAGCGCACGGGCTACAGGGATAACCCGACGCTCAGGCTTAACTTCGTCTCCGATTCATCTTTAACAAACGCATTAAATTCGACTCCGCAGGTAAAGGGTTACGCGCCGCGCGTGTACAGTGATGGTTTGATAAGCTTTAAGGATAACTCATTCGGCGCCTCAATTTTCGGCATCGACCCTGAAAAAGAAAAAAACGTTACATATTTAGAGAGCAGGATAAAAGAAGGCGCCTTTTTTAATTCTGATACTTCGGGCAGCGTTGTTGTAGCTTACAAGCTTCTGGAAAACCTGAAAGCGAGCGTGGGCGATTCAATAGTTTTACTTACGCAGGGTTACGACGGCTCGATGGGAAACATGAAGTTTAAGATTACAGGAACGGTAAAAGTCGGCGTACCCGACCTGGACGCAATGGCGGTATTTATCGGAATCAAAAAGGCGCAGGAATTACTGGCTATGCCAAACCATATTCACGCATTCGCGATAAACATAAGCGGGCCGGATGAAATCGAAAGCGTAAGGCTGGCGCTAAGATCAAAAATAAAAGACAAAGACTTATCGGTCTTAAGCTGGGATGAAGTTATGCCGGAGCTGAAACAGGCTATAGAACTTGATAACATAAGCGGAATCCTGTTCCTGTTCATACTGATTCTGATAGTCGCATTCAGCATATTGAATACAGTTCTTATGTCAAATATGGAGCGTTTCCATGAATACGGCATATCGCTTTCGATAGGAATGCCGCAAAGCAAGCTTGTTTACCTTGTATTTATAGAAACGTTTTTCATAACTATTCTTGGAGTTGCGGCAGGGAACGTGATCGGCTGGGCGATAAATTATTATATTATTCTGCACCCGATAGAGTTTGGCTCCGAAGTGGCGAAAATGTACGAAGAATACGGATTCCTGCCGGTTATGCAGTCATCTTTAAGCATAATGATATTCATTTACACTACGATAAGCATCCTGATAATTTCCGCCGCCGCCTGCATATACCCCGCATATAAAGTTTACCGGCTGGAGCCGCTGAAAGGCATCAGGTACACTTAAAATGCTGGTAAAGATAGCGTGGCGAAATGTTCTAAGGAATAAGCGCCGATCGGTAATTGTTATCTCATCGGTAGCGCTGGGCGTGGTGGCCATGATATTCATGGATGGGCTCAGCAACGGAATGCTGCGGCAGATGCTGTTCAACCAGGTGAATTCAGGCGTATCGCATATACAGATTCATAAGAAAGGATTCAGCGATAATAAAAGCGTTAAAAGTTTTATTCCTGATTATCATAAGGCGGAAAACATTGTCAGGAATAACCCGGCGGTAAAATTTTATTCGAAGAGAGTAATAACTTTCGGGCTTCTTTCAAGCGCTTCGGGTTCATCCGGCGTTTACGTGGAAGGCGTTATACCGCAGGAAGAACAAAACGTAACAAGCATAAAGAATTCAATTGTGCAGGGTTCATATCTGCAGGGCGGCGGAAGAGAAATTGTTATAGGCAAGCTGCTTGCCGGGAAGCTTGGCGTGGGAGTGGGGGATAAGGTAGTGGCAATGGTAAACACGCCGGATGGTTCCGCAGCTTCGGATGTATTCCGCGTTTCGGGAATTTACGAAACGTTCAGCTCGGAGTTTGACCGGATACACATTTACATTCCGCTTGAAATGTCGCAGAAGATGCTTGGCATCGGCGATAATATATATGAGATAGCGATGATATTAAAAGACTATAACAACGCTGAAAAAGTTAAAACAGAAATATCATCCGCTTTGAACGGGGATTACGAAACGCTTAGTTACAGAGAATTATTGCCAATGCTTACAATTCAGCTTGACATGTACGGCGAATCGATGATAATTATAAATTTTATTATCGGGCTCGCATTAATTTTTGGGATAATAAATGTGATGCTGATGGCGGTATTTGAAAGAATAAAAGAGTTCGGCGTTCTTATTTCAATCGGCATGAAAACTTCGCGGCTTTTCGGGATGATACTTCTTGAAGCGGTAATAATCGGCATCGTTGGCAGTATAGTTGGAGTTATTATTGGAATATTATTAGTCGCGCCTTTTTCGTACGCAGGCATTAATTTCAGCTTGTTCGCCGCCGGATTGAAATCCTGGGGCGTTGGAGCGGTAATTTATCCCGAGGCGACCGTGCAGAATATTATAACTCTTTTAATTATGATACCGTTCATTTCCGCCGCCGGGGCTTTGTATCCCGCATATAGAGCGGTAAAACTAGAGCCTGTTTACGCAATGAGATATATCTGATATGAAAATTATTTTATTGAAATGGAAATCTTAAGAACCGAAAACCTGGAAAAGATCTACAGCGATAACGGCGTGCCGACAGTGGCGCTGAGAGGGATAAACTTAACAATAAATAAAGGGGACTATATTGTTATAGCCGGCCCCTCGGGTTCAGGAAAAACAACCCTGCTGAACCTGCTGGGCGCGCTTGATAAACCCACCGAAGGCAAAATATTTTTTGAAGGCGATGACCTGACGCAAAAATCAAGAAAGGAACTCTCTGAATTCAGGCTGCATAAGCTGGGCTTTGTTTTCCAGGCGTATAATTTAATTCCTGTGCTTACCGCGATGGAAAATGTAGAATTCAGCATGATGCTAACGGGAATCCCGGAAAAAGAGCGCAGGCGCCGCACACTGGAACTGTTAGATGAGTTCGGCATAAAAGAACTTGCGGATAAAAAGCCGAACGAAATGAGCGGAGGCCAGCAGCAGCGGGTAGCCGTGGCGCGTGCGATAGTTAATAACCCTGTTGTTGTGCTTGCCGACGAGCCTACTGCTAACCTGGATTCCGAGAACGGGGAAAAGCTGCTGGGGATGATGAAGCAAATGAATAAAGAGAAAAATATCACTTTTATTTTTTCTTCTCACGATAAACAGGTTATAGACCAGGCCGAACGGCTGTTGATACTCAAAGACGGAGCGCTTGAGCCGCAATGACGTTCAGGAAATTATTAATATTGAGCGCGCTGTTAGCTTCACTCTCCGCTGAAATTCAAGCTCAATATAAATTTACTTTTTCAGGCTATGCAGAAAACCTGCCGGCGACTGAATTATCAAATCAAAACCTCGCATACTATTATAATTCCGATAAAACCCAGTTTCTCGATCTAACGCGAGTCCGGCTAAGGCCCTCTCTTTCGTTATGGAAGAATGCGAGAATCGAAGGCGAATATGAAGCTGACGGTTTATATTATAGTTCAGCAAATGTTTTGAGCATAACAAAAGGCGGAAAAACAAACCGGCAATTATTTGACCTTAGCTGGACGCCTGTAAATAACAAAAATTACACCCTCCGGCATTTTATAGACCGGCTGTATTTCAGGCAGGATCTTAATAAGCTAAGCGTTACTGTGGGAAGGCAGCGCATAGCGTGGGGAACCGGAAGGATTTGGAACCCAACCGACTTGTTCAACTCAATAAACCCCGCCTCATATTATAAAGAAGAAAAGGACGGCGCAGACGCGATATCGCTGAAAGAATCGTTCGGAAATTTCACCGACCTGAATGTTGTATACAATCCTCAGCAAGAAATAAAGAACAGTAATTACGGTTTCAGGTTCAGGACAAATTACAGCGGTTATGATTATTCGGTTATGGGGGGCTATTTTGATAACAGGATTGTAGGCGGCGCGGATTTCGCAGGGAATTTATTTAACGCGGGAGTTAGAGGCGAAGGAATTATTTCTGTCAATAAGAACACTCCCAAGGACCATTTTGCTAAATTTATTCTTGGAATTGATAACCAGTTCAGTTCAAAGCTCTATGGACTTATCGAATATCATTATAACGGCGAGGGGAAGGCGGATAAATCGGAATATGAGCTGAACAGGCTTGCCGCCGGAGAAATACTTAACCTGGGAAGAAATTATATATGCGTCAGTCCGGCATACCAGATAAATCCACTTCTCAACTTCACATTATTAAACATTACCAACCTGAACGACGGGAGCGGCTTTGTAAATTTGATCGTAGATTTTTCCGCGAAGAGTAATTTAAACATCGACCTCGGTTCGCAAATAACATTCGGGGCTGAAAAGACCGAATACTGGTATTATCCCGTTTCGGTTTACTCAATTGTTAAATATTTCTTCTAAAATACCCATATCCCCGGGGTTTTGAATTTTAATGACGGAAAATTGTGAGTATGTTTGTTAAGATTTTCATTATTAAGGAGATATACTATGGTTGAATTGAAAGACGAACAGGGCGGGCTGAAGAAGATAGCGTACCTGCAACTGCATGAACAGTGCCTTCTGCTGGAATCGCTGGACCTGCAAAGCTGGGATATAGTAGAAGCTGCGGGGGCATACAAAAAGCTTCTGGAGAAAATGTATAAAAAAGGCTGCCCCAAAGGATACAGGCTGAAAATACATCTTATTTTGACCGACCTCGGCTCGGACTGTGTGAACGTAGATAATGACGAAATTATGAAGGGGCGCTGGGTAAAGCTGGGCTACACGGTTTACCTGAAAAAGAAAGAATAGACCCGATAATCAGGCTGTTTATAAGATATTAAACTTTTCTGTGTATATTACGTCCAATAGTTATGATACAAAAACTAAAAAGGAGTAATATGAAATCCACGATAATGAAAGCGCTTCTTGTTGTGATCTTCTCGGTATGTATTTTTGACGGGCTGCCGGCAGATACTTTTGCGGCGCAGACAGCTCCGGCCGCGATAAGCGCTATGAAAGTCGCTCCGGGTATATGGGGCGGACATCACAGAAGGCGCCACGGGCGCAGAAGAATAATTCATAGAAGAATAATTCATAGAAGAATAATTCACAGAAGAATAATTCACAGAAGAATTATAAGGCATCACATTCATCATTGAAGGTAAATATCACAGATAGTTTAAAAGGGGTTTAGTAGACCCCTTTTTTTATTGGCAATTAGGCCCTGACTTTTTAGTCACCGGACGATTAAGTAATTTTGCAAACAGAGGGTTGTTTGTGATAACCCTCCGGAGACCCTCCTTAGGCGGGTAAACGGGCGGGCCAACAACGGGGGAAAAACAAAAGTAGCGTCCTTCGGCTACACTCAGGACTATACATGGCAAAAGCATGGAAAATACCGGATCTGAATCCTGACAAGGCGCTCAGCAAGAGCCTGGGGAAGATACTGCGCGCGAGGTTTGCGGAGATGTCTTCTTACGAAGCAGGTACAATCGCTGGAGAAGATATAGAATTTCTCCACAGCATGCGGGTTTCGTCGCGGAGGCTGCAGGCGGCGCTGAAAATATTCCGCCGGGCGTTCCCGCGCCGGAAATTTAAGACCGAATACGTACAGATCAGGACCCTGATACGTGCGCTGGGAGAAGTACGCAACTACGATGTATTTATCGAAAAGCTTGAAAAATTCAGGGCAGGCTTCAGTGCGCAGGATGTGAAAGCCATTGACCTTCTGATTGCGCGCCAAAAATCCCTGAGATCGGAAAAAAGGAAAGCGCTTATAAAGACGATAGGCTACCTGAACAGGACAGGGTATAAAAATAATTTCGAAACGTTCATTGAAACGGCCGGGGAAGAACGATGAAAAGGCTGTACCCTGTAAAAAATAAAAAATCTCTGCGTGAAAACCTGCAGCACATACTGCCGATGATGTTTGACAACGTAATGCAGTTCAAGAAAGTAGTTACAGCAAGGCCGCTGGCAAAAGACATATTGCATGCAATGCGTATCAAAGGCAAGCCGCTCAGGTACGCGATGGAACTGGGGGAATCTGCTTTTGAAAACTGGGACTATAAAAACTGTTACGATGAAATTAAAAATAACGTTGAGCTGATGGGCGAGATACACGATGCAGACGTGATGATACCGGAAATTGAAATGCAGTTGAAAGAAATAACGCTGTTCAACCGGACGGTTGCATCGCCCAAAGAACGCATTTCATTAAATGGTCTTAGAACCATCATTAGCGGGTTGAAGGCGAAGCGGAAGGTCATGTATGACGAGCTTTGCATGAAGCTGAACGCATGGGAAGAGAATAGTTTCAGGGCAAGGCTGACGGAATCTATGGAACAGGCGCCTCAGAAGCCGCACATTATCAAATCGAAACTGCTTTCGGAATTTCCAGGCGTCGTTCACGGGATGAGCACAAAGCTCGGCGCCGTGAATGAGCCGCCGTTTTACAATAATATGAGCTCGAAGATAGGCGATGACCCCGGACGCGTAAAAACAAACCGCGGCGCGTTCCTCGGCTTGCTGGGCATAGCGGAAGAACAGCTTGCCGTACCGCACCAGATCCATTCATCAAATATACAGGTAATAGACTCACCCGGCTATTATGATAATACTGACGGTCTGATCACGCAGGCGAAAAATGTTTTTCTTGTGGTAAGCGCTGCGGATTGTTTTCCTGTGTTAATTTACGATAAAATCAAACAGACCTGCGCGGCAATACACAGCGGCTGGCGCGGAACGCAAAAAAATATTGCCGGCAAAGCGGTTGAAATGATGAAAGAGAAATTCGGCTCGAAGCCAGAAGATATTACGGCGTTTATAGGCCCCGGCATAAGCCCGAAGCATTTTGAAGTAGGTGAAGACGTAGCTGCTATGTTCGACGCGAAATATGT
Source organism: uncultured Ignavibacteria bacterium (assembly GCA_963816535.1). Taxonomy (GTDB): domain Bacteria; phylum Bacteroidota; class Ignavibacteria; order Tepidaquicellales; family OLB5; genus CAWFKW01. The sequence continues at coordinate 1,563,270 of CAWFKW010000003.1, forward strand.
TGAAATTCGGGAAGAACGGTATTATATAAATATCGTTTCAAATATAATCGGGCAGCTAAAATCGGCCGGCGTTAAAGCAGAAAACACAGAACACTCGAAGAAATGCACCTTTGCCGAAATTGATACGCTTCACTCATACAGGCGCGATAAGGAAAGATCGGGAAGAATGTTCAGCGTAATCGGATTAAAAGATTTGTCAGATTCTTCAAATTAAAAACTAAAGGATCATTACTGTAGGGGCGGACTTGTATGTCCGCCCGAACTATGCACCCATGCATTAAAGGAAAATGTATAAGATAATATTAATTCCAGACAGCCTGGAATACATATTGGGGAAAAAATTGAATTCCTGCTCGATAAAATCATATTATACATATTCATAAGCAAGAGGGCGGACACTCAGGTCCGCCCCTACAGAAATACAAAAAAAGGACTGGTTACAAAAAAAGAAGGGGCGTTAAGCCCCTTTCTTAGTCCCTATATCCGAACCTGTAACTTGCAACCTGTAACTTATTAGTATTTTACTTCAACGTAATAGATCTCGTTGGCTTTAGTTGCAATAAACGCCATTACGCTGGGTTTCGGCGAGTCATAGTCAATCGAATAAAAGGAATCGTATTCGCCGGTGATAGATTTAAAGTCGCAATAATATTTGGTCTTTTGGGTATAATTTTTCCTGTCTGTAACCCTGGAGCCTGCAAAATAGAATTTACCGTTCATCAGTTTTGCATTATCGATATTATCGAATGTAGCTGAGCTTCCTTTGTTTGAATACCCCATATATTCATAGATATAGTTCTTTTTATCCATAAGCCTTGAGGCTACGTAAGCATAGTTGCCGGCGTTATCTGTCTGCACGTACATGCCGCCATCGACGCTGTAATCGTTAGCAGTGATCATTTCATACGGGCCGTATGAATCATCCCCGATATGAACATAATATTTGTCGGCAATTCCTTTATTATAATCGCCGTACTTAGCCTCGGTGAAATACAGCGTTCCGTTTTGCAGTATTTTGTATTCAACAATAGCGGGGTAGTCGTCTGAAATGCTTTCGGAGCCCTTCATTATGAACTGGTCTGAGCCATCAGTGGCAATATACACGGGGAGTCCGCTTGAAGTAAACGTCAGGTTAGCTATATTATCATATTTCTTGCCTTCTTTGCCATCCACAACTATACAGGACGTTGATTTTGTTGAATCAATATATGTGCTGCCGACAAAAACCAGTTTTCCCGCAGGCGTAAACTGCTGGTACGAAATTCCTGAAGTGTATTTCTTCCCAACTTCGTTATCGCCCGCCACCATTACCTGGGGATAAATGCTTGTGTTGTTTGATTTAAATCCGGCTGTATAAACCGGGTTATTATTGTTATCAAATATAACTGGCCCGTAGACGTAGTCGTACTTTTTGTATTCTTTTGTTCCCTGCACAACAAACGTCGAGCCAAGCGTTGAATTGTCGTAAAGGCTGCCCTTATCGTTAGCAATATAAACGGGCTGGCCGTTCTTATCCAGCGTGAAATTATACGTATCGATATCGGCGTACACTTTTTGTTTCTCGTCGCCGATGACGACAAATTTTTTATTATTATCCACGCCAATATAGTAAGGCTTACCATCGGTTGTAAAGCCGGGGTAACCTACCGGTTCGCCTTCAGATACCTGCTGGGGGTAGTAAACAAACATGATATCATCAAAGCCTGCGCCTATGGTTATTTTGCCTGTGGTAAGGTCCAACGAGGCAAGAGAGGTTTTGCCGTTTTGTTTCGCCGAAAAATAGAGAGAGCCGTTGTGTTCGATCCAGCTGTCGTTTATGTACTCGAAAGAGCCAAGAACGTCGGTGTTTTTCAGAAGGAAATATGTATACTCGGTGTCATTTTTGGTATTGAATGCGTCGCAGTAAACGTTGCCGTCTTTATCGAAGTAGGCATTATACGAGTTAACGCCCGAGTAATTGCCTGAATTGCCCTTGGGGGTTATCAGATAGGCAAGTTTAGTCGTCGTATCGTAATACTGATAGGCAAAGCCACCTGTGTTTTTATCATACTTAACGTCGTAGCCGGAAGCGGTCTCATCCGCAGCAAGCTTCACAATGAGCTTTTCGGATACGTTCTGGCTGAACGCGGCGGATGAAAATACAAGCGCCAAAAAGAAAATTATTATTTTATTCATTTATTTTTTTATTGTTATTTGATTAGTTCTTTGAGAAGAAATTACTTTACAGCTTTGCTTCGACGTAATAGGCTGCGCCATTTCTTACGCCGATAAAATCTATCAAATTTGATTTTTCGTCGATTCGGAAGCCGGAAACGTTCTCATAATAAGGGCCGGCTTCTTTCCCGTCAATATACAAATGCCCTTTAAGGGAGACCTGGTCTTTATCCCCATAATGGTATCCTATAAAAACCGTTTTGCCGTTGCACAGGCCGGTATAATCCACTTCGTCCATCTCTCCGGATTTGCCTTTGGACCAGTAAACGTACTGTTTATACTCGCTCGTTTTTTTATTCTTCAGGACGGAACCGTAGAAAATGTACGCCCCTGTTGAATCGGTCTTGATCGGCGGGTCCGCGGTTTCATCCCCTCCCGAAATAGTAACAAAGGGGCCATTCTTTTTATCGCCGATAAAAACATATACTTTATCAGTTTCATCGGGAGTATTATTACCGGGATTGGAGCCAACATAATATAAAGTTCCGTCTTTAAACAGGCGGTAATACAAGATACTGCTGAAGGGATCGCTTATACTTTTTTCGCCTTTCACAACGAACTGTTTATCGCCCTTTGTTTCTATGAATACCGGCGTTTCGCCGTCGAATGATAAGTTGAAAACGTTATCATACTTTGGAGATTCTTTGCCGTTCACTACTATGAAAGATTCAGTATTACCGGAAGGGAGATAATCAGAACCAATAAAAGCCGTCTTGCCGGAGGGCGTAAACTGAATATCCGAAACGCCGCCGCTGTAGCTTTTGCTCACGGCGCCCGGGCCGCAAACAACCTGCATAGCTGTAACCGAAGCTGAAATATTCTGCGAGCCTATATAATACGGGGCGGAGCTGTTATCAAAAACAAACGGCCCGTAAATAGCGCTGAACTTCCCGTACTCTTTATCTCCCTGCACAACAAACTGTTTCACGGGATGGTCATAATCATTCAGGCTTCCTTCGTCGGTTGCAACGTAAACGAATGTTCCGTTCTTATCAAATGCAGTATTGTACGGATCTATATCCGAGTAAGTTTTTTGCTCTACGCCGTCTATCACCACAAAACGTTTTCCGTCAAGGATAGCGCCATAATAGTATTTCCCGCCGGGAGTAAACCCCGGATACGGGGGCGGATCATCTTCTATCCCGGTAACTTCGGGTTTCCAATACATATAGAATATTGTATCATAACCCTTCCCTTTCGTAATATTCCCGGATGCAAGGTTAAGCATAGCGAAGTATTCTTTTTTGTTTTCCCGCATTTTAAAATACAGGGTTCCGTTCTGCTCTGTCCAGTTATCGGTTAAACCGTCGCAGGTTAGTATCTGTTCGCCGTTTTTAAGGAGATAATAAGTGGAAACAGAATCTGAGATGATGAAATTATAAGCGGCGCAATAAACATTGCCCGAGTTATCAAAATATGCGTTGTTCACATTCAGCCCGTTGTATTTAGCCGACTCGCCTTTGGGCGTAACCAGTGTGGCGCCTATGAAAGTTGTATCAACTTTCTCATAAGCATAAGCGCCGGTCTTTTTATCGTACTTAACATAATACGCGTTAGGGACCACGCCGTCAGGAAACCTAACCAGCTCTTTTTCGGAAACATTTTGAGCGGCTGAAACTGCCGTAAAAGCAGTCAAAAACATTAAAAACAGAGCGTTTTTTATATATTTTTTATAGTTTTTCATTTTCATTCACACTAAAATATATGAAAAATTCTATATGCACAAAGAAATATTTTTCCGTTTGTTTCAGATTTGGAATGTGTTAATAAGAATCAAATAAGCAATTATAAACTCTTTCTTTATGAGGTATTGTTGAAAACCAGCTCAAATAAAGAAAGATATTTTGACTGAATGTTTTGTATTATGAGAAGAAAAAAAGTCTTTGGGTCTTCTTTCGGCGGCGATATCCCTCTAAAAGGCGTGCAGGCGCCACGCAAGAGCAAAAGCAAAAGCGGGAAAGATATATTAGTGTACAGCCCCAATAGCGCATTCCCTCCCAAAGAAGATGGAAACAAAAAACAACATATCTTTTAATCAGCTTTATTTCGCCCTCCCCTTCGCGGAGGGAAGGCGTGGGATTAATATCACACCAAAGTAATTTTAGTAATCTCCGGCGGGCAGTTTATGCGGATAGGTAGGCCCACGCAGCCTATGCCGCGCGATACATACATATTTACCCTGCCAATTTTGTAGAGTCCTTCTATGTATTTGCTGACAAGCGAGGCGAATGATATATTCACCTTGTCAAATTTGAATGGAACAACCTGTCCGCCGTGCGTGTGGCCGGAGAGAACAAGGTCAACATCTCTTTGTGCAATATTGTCAAACCCATAAGGTTTATGGCAGAGAAGGATCTTCGGGGAATTTTTATACGTCGCTTCGTTTTGATTGAGACCCGCAGAAACATCATCAAAGTATTTCAGCACAATGTTGTCCATTGATGTCCCGGAGCTCCTAGTATCTTCAAGGCCCACAATAAAGAGGTCATGCCCCTTAATATTTATCTTCCTATGGTCATTACGCAGCACCTGGATCGGACTTTCGCCGTTCAATACATCAGCTACCATATCAGGGTTCTGGAAATAATCGTGATTGCCAAGCGAGCCGTAAACGCCGTATCTTGCATGCAGGCCGCGGAACGCGGCAGCTACAGATTTAGAGTCTTCGCTTAGCGAGTTCACAAAATCGCCGGGAATAATTATCAGATCGGAATGCAGGTCGTTAACGACATCAGAATAGCCCCGCATTTCTTTTTCATTCATATACTCGCCGGCATGGATATCGCTGAACAAAGTTATTGTAAGTCCTTTGAGTTCTGCGGGGAGGTTTTCTATTTTGATATCTTTGTAATCTATTTGGTATGCGTCGCGTTTTAATACGCCGTATGCCGCGCCTGCGAACGCATAAGTTGAGACCGCAAATGTAGCGTATTTAACGAACTGCCTTCTGGAGAGGTCGACTTTCTGAACGGTTTTTCTTTCCCTTAAACGCTTAATTTTTTCCCGCATAGGTTTAAATATCTTCAGGATCCAAACCGGGATTTTGAACGGAAGCTTGATCAGTTTTCCGATAAGCAGCCACTGCAGGATAACGAAGGTCGCGCCGACCCAAACATAGAACGGGTTTAAAGCAATAGTCCTGAACCAATTAGGTGGATTAAAATGCCCGCCATATATTATTGCTATTAGCGCAAACGGCACATTAATTATAAGGAATGGAACTGCCGCCCACCAGCGAATGGAGGGTTTGTAGAACTTGGTTGTTTTCAGGTACTTGACAAACTGTAGATATATAAACGTTTGAAAACCAATGAAAATAGCAAGAAACAGAAATATTCTCGGTCCCGGCATTATTAAGTTACTTTTGTCCCCTTCGTCTATTAATTATAACCGCTTAAATCAGAAACGATTTAGTTATATAAAACGTTTCAAACAATTTTTCGATTTTTTCGGAAATAATAAATTCAAATCCCTGTTCCCTGAACATACCTTCAAGCGCCTGCAGTTCCATATCGGTAGAAACAATAAAATATACCGAGCCTACGGGCGCGAGAAAATTCTTTGAGTCTCTTATAAACGCTTTTATTACCTCATAATTTTCGCCGCCTTTAAATCCGCGTTCGAAGTTATTTTTGGGAACGCCTTTAAAATACGGAGGATTGAAGAAAATGAAATCGTATTTCTTTTGAAAAGCTGGAGGGAGGCTATCGAACAGATCGTTTTCGATTGCTTCAATCTTTTTTCCGAAACCGTTTACAAGCGCGTTTTGCGCCGCTGCTTTGGCGCTCATAGGATTAATATCTACAGCGAAACATTTAGCGCCCTTTGATGCGGCAAACACGCTGATGATACCGGAGCCGCAGCCCATATCCAGGATATTCTTACCGCATAAGTCCAGCGTTTGAATAAAATTCGCAAACACCTCGCTTGAGTAATACTCAACGGGATTAAAAACTGTCGGCGGCACGGTAAATTTAAACGGTCCGATCTTTTCAAAAGCGGTTTCCGTGTTTTTCCGCTTTAAAAAAAGATTGTAATACAGCAGAAAATATATTTTGCGTATGAATTTTTTCATTCCCACGGCGCAAAATAACCGATAGGAACCATAAAAAACACCGAAAATTCAGGGGGTTAAAACGCGAAAGATTTTAAGGGGGTCCTGGCTAACGACTGGCGGTCAGGTCAGGAATGCCTGTCGGAACGTAAATGAATAATGAAAAAACAAACCCCCGTCTAAATTATTTTCAAAACTACTCCTTACTTTCAATTGTAATACTTCAAAAAGGCTTAAAACTCATCCCCCTTTAAAAGAGAAAAGGGGGATTAAAAAATATTGTGCGACTCCTACGGAGTCGTACGCCGCGCCAAACCGCAGGCATGGTTTATAGAAATATCTGTCTACAAACATTCGACCCCTATCGGGGTCGAACCTGAATTTTGTCAATTGAGAATCAGCAATGGCTCGACTGGACAAGAAATTACAGCCGATTAAACTTTAATCCGGTCTTAAATTCAAACGAAATGCTTTTATAATTATAATAGTTATCCAAAAGATTCCCATAGTGGCCTATTGAGGTTGTGAAATCCGGAGAAAGCGAAGCTTCTAAAATAATCGAGCTCTTTTTAGTAAGATTTACCTCACAGCCCAAAGAAAAGGTTATGCCAAAACTTACCGGATTGATGCCTGAATAAAAGCCCTGCTCGGTCGCTTTGTCTTTTGCGTTTAACACAAAATCGATTCTTGGTCCGCCTGAAATATATGGCTGAACGGATGGAAACGGCATATATATTTTTGCGCTTAAGGGGATTGATATTACATTTATAGTTGAGTTGTCAGATCTTCCCCAACTATCGCCTTTTTGTTCAAAATTTATTTCTAACGTTGTACTAAAAATTTTATAACTGAAGAAATCGCCAAAAACTCCAATGACAGCGCCGGTTGTGTTATTTGTAAACTCGTAAGATGTTTCATATGTTCTTTTTTCTGATAAATGCGCTAAAGCGAGGCCGCCTTTAATCCCGTATCCTGCAAAAACCTGGGAATAACAAACGATATTCATGGTTAAGAAGAAAAGAATAAACGCAATTATGGTTTTCATTATTTTAAAAGTTAATAGTTGTGTCAGGTGTTTTTCACCTGACACGTCAGACGCAGTCTGACATAAAGAATTTAAATATCGAATCCTTCGGATTCCTGTCAGGTCAGGAAGACCTGACAGGACGTAAGGCTATTTTTTATCTTTTCCTAAATTGAAACTTAAGCCAACAAGCAGTTCAAACGAACTATTTTTGTAGTAATCGCGGTCATTACCAACAAATTCAGGCGTTTTGCCGGCGCTTGTCAAATCCCTGCCGTATCTCAGTTCGAGGCTTATCACACTGCGTATAGAAACTTGTTTTTCCATTCCAATGCCGGTAACAAATCCGAATGTGTTTATATTCATATCCGGTTTATCGTTGGCGTTGCTGCCAATAAAAATTGTTTTGTCATAATTCAGCAAAGTCTCGAGGCGCGGGCCAATGAATAAATAAAGCGAGGCAAACTGATTATGAAATTTCACGGCGGGAAGGATATCTACAGAAAGATAATCAGCGAATGTTATTTGGGAACTTGGCACAGCCCAGCTAAAACCGTAATTCATACTGCGTACAATATAGATAGCGTCCGCCAGAAGCATGAAGTCTTTGGATACATGAAGCGATGACGTAATGCCAAGATCTAAACCAATTCTATTAAAGCCTGTAGAATGATTCGCGATGCTTTCGCCTGAAATGATATTTTCGTTAAAGTTCATGCCGCCTTTTACGCCAAGCGTAAATGAACTTTGAGAAAACGATACCTGTGAGGAAAATAATATAATGAAGATGAAAATTCGTAATCCGGAGGAAAAAAGCGTTTTAACCATGTTTTAAGCCTCAATAAATACAGCATTAAAGGATTGATCTTAATTAACATTCAAAAATTCCCGGTTTTTATTTGCGATGCAATGCAAAAATTGAATATATGCAAACGTCATCGAAGCGTAAATTATTAAACTCATACAGTCCCAAACCGAGACAGATTAAGTAATGCAATAGGTGGTAGACACCCCTCTGTATCTCCCCCTGTTAGGCCTGCCTGCTGCAGGCAGGGGGAGATGATGTACTATTTTAGACGAAATTTGACATAAAACATTTAAATATCGAATCCTCCGGATTCCGGTCCTGCCTAACGGCGGCTGTCAGGTCAGGAAGACCTGACAGGACTTAAAGCGCTCTTTTAAACTACGCCCAATTTATTTTCTGAATAACTATAACCTTTGGTTAAAATAATCTTAAAAATTAACAGTAAAATTATAGCGCTATAGAGCTTCGGGTATGCCAGCAGGTAAACAGGGAAGGCGGAATTTTGAAGCGACTTATAACCCAGCGGGGCCGCAAGGCAAATTAGGCAAATTGCAAAAAATGCAAATTCAGTTTTTAAGATTCTAAAATTATTGTAAAAGAATTTTCCCAACAGGAATATTAACGGAATGAGCAGAACATAATGGTATTCCTCCGCGACCGGGGCAAGGATTAAGTTTAAAGAAATAGCGGCTAAATATAGTGGAACTAAATTTTCTTTGCGGTTCTTAAATAAAATGAAAACTAAAAATATTAAACTTATAACCAGCATCAGAAAGCTGACTATATTATGATTTACGTTGAGGACAGAATTGGGATTATATCCCGGATCATATATAAAAATATGCCTGATGAATCCGTTAATAGTCTGATAAGCGACATTGGAAGAAGAATTATCAAAACCAACTCCCAAAAATACTTTTTGATAATATATGCCCCATGTTTCAAAGTGTATAAACGGAAGAGTGATCAAAATTACGGCAATTACGCAGACAACTACTATCAAAAACTCTTTCCATTTTTTAAAAACAAGTAAAAATAATAACGGGATAAAGCCGTAACCTTTCGCCAGAATAATTAAAGCTAACGGTATAGATGTAAGCCACACAATACTATTCTTTAAACCATAAATACTTAATGAAAACAGAAGGAGTATTAAAATATACGCCTGACCTAAAGCTATATTGTAATAGACCGGGTAGAAAACAAAAGGAATACTCAATAGCAGGTACCCAAGAGTATTGTTGTAATTTACTTCAAAAACTTTCATTAGTAAAAACACCGATATGAATAAGAATATTACAAGCAAAGCTGTCCATGCTTCCCTGGCTGCCTGCGGATTTAACCAGGCAATAGGCAAAAATAAGAAAGAACTAGTCGGGATGTTCGCCATATCGCGAATATTTTCTATGCCATACTCCTTAATTTTATTATTGAAGTAAGTGGTGTCATATACTCTGCTTACGTCTTTTTCCGCTAACAGTATTTTGGAAAAAGTATAATATGATGCAAAGCCATAAGTTACCACAGGAGCTTTCGCGGCTGAATACCCAATGAAAGCAATAATGAAGAATAATGGAATTAGTATCAGTGCTTTGTTCTTCAAGCTATCAGAACTTATCATAAAGAGCTGCTTTTGAAGTTACTTTAAGCGTGCAAACACAGGTTTTGCATCTTTCCAGTTCGTAATTCTTAACTTTTACCCTGGTATCTTTAATCGATGCGATGTTAATCAATTCGCCGAGCGGAGTCTTCCTGATATTACCATACGATGGTAAAAAATAGCATGGGTGTACGTCGCCTGTTGAAGTAATTACAGCTGATATGTTCGGCGCGTTGCATGCGTTTACAGGATAATCAGATTTGCCGATGCATGCTTCAAAATAATCCACTAAGCGGAGAATCTTAGCGGGTGATTCTGATATAAATCCGCTTGAAAATTCATCAGCAAATTCTGTAAACATGCCGGTAACAATTTCTTTGAATTCTTTAACTTCATTTTCATCAAGCAAAATACTTTCAGCGCCGGAGACCGCGCCGCGAGTATCGCGCCCGAATGCATCGGAGGCAACATCAGCCGAAAGAAAAGAGACACGGTTTACGCCTAACGATTTGGCAAGCTTAACAATTTCTTTAATCTGCCTGAAATTACTCTTCTGCACAACCGAGCGGATAGATACCTGTCCCCGGTTGGGCAATGATGCAGCGGTCTGGATACCTTTCAGGATCTGGTCAAATGAATTTAAGCCTCTTATTCGATTATGTGTAGCCGCATTAGCGCCATCGATTGAAACAATTATCTCGCTGAAATATTTATAAAGATCCTTTACGCGTTTTTCAAGCAGAAGTCCATTTGTGAGAATTGATTGTTTCACTCCAAGCGAAGCAAATGTCCTGCAAATTTCGGGAAAATCCCTTCTTAACAGCGGCTCGCCGCCGGAATAGACTATATGGCGGAGTCCGAGTGAATTCAATTCCGCTGCAAGTTTTTTAATTTCATCCAGCGTAAGCTCGCCGGGCATAGGCGCCCGGTATGAACAGGTTATGCATTTTAAGTTGCAGCCCTCGGTAACATATAGAATTACTATGGGCAGAGTGTGCGCGGTTGAGCTGACGGTATTTAGATATGCCCTGACGTTCATTTATTGGATTTCTTTCAGCTGCCTTTGGTCAAGGTAATACTTAAATCTATATACATTTGGTTTGCCGGTATATAAAGAACCGTTAAAATTTTTATTTAGAGGATGGGCAACATGGATAATGTTCAGCTTATTTTTATATTGTTTCTGAATTTCATCTTCAAAAAATAACATATACACGCCTGCCTGCTGATACCCAAGCGGTATATCGTAAAATATCAAGGTAGCTCCTTCGGGAAAAGAATTGTGCATTTCTTTGAGCTGCAGCGGAATTGTCCGGGAAATTTCTCCCGCCTCGAACCAATATACTGCATTTTTATGTATAATTACGGCATTGACTGCAAGGTACGAAACAAATAAGGCAATGATCAGAATCCTGATTTTCTTAAATTCTGCATAAAATCCGGCAAGCGAAACTCCGATAAATACCAGCGCGCCAAACATGTTCAGGTATGCAAACCTTCCGGTATACCCGTTTACGAGAAAGTACGGCGAATAACAAACAAAGAACCAAATCGCTGAAAACAGCAGGTATTTTTTTTCTTTCTTAAAGATAAATAAATATAAAACGCTGATGATCGTCAATACAAACAGGAAGGCATTTTTCAAAAACTGGAATTTCAGCATCAGTGTGAAATTGTAATAGACGCCGGACAGATCATGCGTAACATCAATGCCGTTATCCTGGCCCGTTAAAACAACGTTCCTGTATAAAAAATAAGCCGCCGTAAGCAGCACGAACGGAACTAAGCTCAATAAAAGCCGCTTAATATTTTCCGCCGGCTTCTCCATAAGGAAAACAGTCATAAAGCAAATCAAAGGGCAAACAACGGACATTTCGTAACTTAACAATCCCAGTAAATAAAATGATACGGAAGCGATATAGTACTTTTTCTTATAACCGTTTTTATAATAGGACATGAACGAGATAACGGAAAGAAAAATAAAATTCGCGCTAAGCAGAACTGTCTGCGTTGAGATCCAGCAAACCACTTCATGATGAGGGTAAAAGGCGGCTAAAGAGAGAAGCAGGAATAATGATATGTCGTTTTCGCGCAGAAAATTTTTTACTATTATCAATAACAAAAATACAGATGAACTTTGAAGCAGAATACTTACCAGATGGAAACCGAGGGGAGACGAGTCAAAAGCCAGAAATTCAAAATAGAGCAAAAGCCTCGTGACCGGCCTGAAAAGAGAATTTAAACCCCAGCCGCCCCAAAAAGCGGAGATAACATTTGCAAAAGAAACCGGCTTAATCCAGTTATAGTCGTCATTTACAAAATATGCGTTAAGAGACGGATAGTACAACGCAAGAGTTATTATAAAAATGATCAGAAATAATACCGGCAGCTTTATTTTATATCGTAAAACCATATTATAAAAATAAGCCTCTTAATATGCAAAATAAAGAGGCTTATAAATAAACCAAATCCTTAATTACTCCAAAACTTTTACGTTCATTAAAACTGGACAACCGCTCCAATCGAGCTGATCATCACTTCCTTTCCGAAAAAAGGATTATTCGACTCTATAATATTTGAAATTCCCAGCTGGTACTTAATCTTAAATACGGGTGAACCAATGCGAATTGTAAATACAGGTTCCCAACCAAACGCTGAAGGCGAGCCGGTTGCGTTAAGTTTACCGCTCAACTGGTACGAAGTGAATTTCATTGTACTGAACCTAATCGCCGCATCCAGGTCAACCCAGCCAAATGAATACGCAAAATCGGGCTGAACAAATATCCTGTAGTAGTGTCCTTCTTCGGTTAGATTAAATTTAACGTCTTTTGACCTTGCGTTCGCAAAGCCATAGCCGCCGAAAATTTCAAAGCTGACGCCTGTTTCTCTTTCATACTTATTGCAGATGTAATAACCGACTCCAGCTTCCCCGTAATTCTGGAAATCTTCGTTATCGCTGTTTTTTGTGTTCAGAAACGAAGCGCTTGCTATGGCGGCAATATGTTTAGTGAATGAATAGCCTGCGTTCACATTAGTTCCGCAAAGACTATATGAGAGTCCGGCGGAAAATGTATGTTCGTCTTTAAAAATAGGCGTATTCACCTCGGGCGGAATATAGACTGTGGTGCAGGAGGATAAAAACAACGTGACCAGAAATAAGAGAAGATATGTTTTTGTTTTCATGGCGTTCAGCAATTGAGTTTGTTCCAACAAAAAACTAACCTGAAAATTCTTAAGACCAGCAGGGGCTCTTTCTATTTGACCTCACCCCCGTCCGCATTCGGCAGACTTCCGCCTCTCCCAACGGAGAGGGTTGAAGTAAATGCTTCCCTCCTCCGGCGGGCAAGAGCCCGCTGCCGGCTGACTCGCAATTAACGACTACCCTTCGAAGGCAAAACCTTCGGTTTCGGGCTGGCGGTACTTTAACAGTTTTTGCGCAAGCCTAATCTCATACGGCGCGGCATAGAATGACGTACTATAACGCCATGAACCCATTACTTCCATAAGCGTTCGTTTCCATCCGCGCATTTTTGTGTCGGTTAACGTAGGATAGCGTGCATTAAGCGCGCGTTCAAAATTTTTAATTTTCTTTATATGGTGCGGCATCAGCCACGGCGTCTGCGCGTATTTTCTTATGTCAAAATTTTTCCAGCGCGGCGAGAGCCATTCATCCAGAGTTTTCGGATAATCGAATCCCTTCATCTTGGATGCAAGCGACATTTCCGAATCCTCGAAATTGACCGGCGAATAGATATATAAAATAATTTCAGCAAGCGGGTTTATAGTTTTTATTTTCCGTACAAAGTTTATATCGCGTTCAATATCTTCATCAACGTGGTCCGATGGAGCCCCGAGAATAAATGAGAACTCAGGGACAATGCCGAATTTCCTGAACCGCGCCGCAAGGTCAAGAACCGTTTGCGGAGTCTGCGTGCCGCCCTTGTTCATCAGCTTCAGCATTTCTTCCGAGCTTGATTCAGCGCCGAAATAAACCATTTTCAATCCTGACTCAGCCAGCATCTTCAGAGTTTCATCTGAATATTTCATGGTTGTATCCGGCCTCGCCTCGCCCCACCACCTGAGCTTAAACTCTCTTAACTTATCTGCAATGGCATATGCGCGTTTTTCAGATACAAAGAAATTGTCATCGTGAAATTCCAGCGCGCCAATGTTGTACTTTTCTTTCAGGAATTTTATATCCCTGTAAACGAGCTCCGGGTCTTTGCCCAGCCAAATGCCCTTATGCAGCCCCGCGATAGCGCAGAACCCGCATGTGAACGGGCAGCCTATGCTTGAGAGATAATTCATTGTCCTTGGCCCAAGATGCGATTTTCCCGGGCGCAGGTATTTTTCCATATCAAGCTTGTGGTACGGCAGAACCGGAATTGTATCCGGGTCTGTAGTTTCAGCAATCGGGTTCTGAATTATCCTGCCGTTTTCTTTGTAACATAAACCGGCAATATCTTTAAATTGTTTAGCGCCCGGCTTTTGTTCAAGTATATCAACAAAATCCAGAAACGAGCTTTCAACGTTTCCGCGGAAAGCAAAATCGACATATTCAGCCGATAGAACCGTATTGGGATGAAACGTAGGAAAGTAACCGCCCCAGATAATGTTAAGATGCGGGTAGATACGTTTTAGCTCCTTTGAAATCGGGATAGCGTTTATCATCTGCGGTCCGGGCATAACCGTGATGCCAAGATGTTTTGCCCGTATTTCTTTGACTCTGTTAATAAGCGTTTCCAGAACATTTTTATCCATGTTCTGGTCTACTATTTCATAATCGTATTTGCCTTCAAGCAGCGAGCCCAAATAGAGCAAAGCCACGGGCGGGCGGAAACTGTAATCAGCGCTCTTAGGATTTAGTAATAATATCATGTTTTCCCTTTTATTAGGCTTAATTTGATGCATTAAAGTTTCAAAGTAAATTTCAAAATTCTTACACTAAAATTGCACCTGTTCCCGCCCCGCATCTAGTGCGGGGTAAACTCAAGCGGGAATCCTGTGGGCATCTAAAACAAATATGTTTTAAAGTGGAAAATGTAAAAAGTCTGAAAATACTTGTTTTTGCATATTTTATTGATATACTTCTTAAAATGTTCATTCGTATATAACCCCACCCCCGCCCTCCCCGAGGGGGAGGGTGTCTAAAGGAAATAGATTTAACGGGTTTCTTTTTATTCTTAATTTTATGAATGGAACTGATAGAGAAATTCAAAAATGATAACGCTAACCTATGTGTAAACGGAGTGTATTGCCTAAACGATTTACCGCAATCAAGCGCGTTTGAAAACATGTATTTAAAAATGAGAAACATTGAAGGAAGGGTTTATGATGACCAAACCGTTCGGAATATGCCGGAAATTGAAAAAAATAACCGGAATTACAAAGAATGGCGAATAAGGAAGAATTCATCTGAAAAATTGATTGAATACCTGGCGAAAAAGAATAATGAGTTCAATATACTTGATCTGGGCAGCGGCAATGGATGGCTTGCAAATAAATTATCGGGAATTAACGGCGTTTCAGTATTTGGAGTTGATATAAACAAACATGAGTTGGAGCAGGCGGCGAGGGTTTTTGGAAATAAAACAAACCTTGTTTTCGTTTACGCAGATATATTTTATTCGAAACTAAATGAAATGAAGTTTGATATAATTATACTTGCAGGGGTATTAATGTATTTTAAAGATGCAGAGATTCTGATAAATAAGTTACAGGGAATGTTAAACCCAGCCGGGGAAATCCATTTAATAGACAACGCGCTTTACAACAAAACCGATGTTGAAAGCGCAAGGCAAAGAACCTTAGAGCATTACAAACGCATGGGAATGCCGGAAATGGCCCGACATATATATCACCATTTGTTAAACGAGTTTGATAAATACAATCCTGAAATAATTTATAATCCTAATAGCATAACAAGCAGGGTGAAGAAGAAATCGGTTGAAACTGGTTTGTCGCCGTTTTACTGGATAAAGATAAGCTTATAAACAATTATACTATAAATGAATCCCGTGTGCTTTTTTAAATGAGATACCCAGCAAAACAACAAATGAAGCGTTGCGGCGGCTTACAGTTGTCGGTCCGTATGTAATATTATACACGGAGCTAAAAGATTGCTCATACTTAAAATCAACTCTGAATATATCCCATACTTCGTTGCCAAACCCTATTGCAAACCCGGTTTCCATCTTGCCTGAGCTTACCTTAATATCCTCATCTGTATCAGCATTATAAGCCCCTACCCTGTAATCAAATTTAGGGCCAAGAAAAAGATAAACATTGTCTTCCTGTGTAACTATAAATTTCCATTTAGGCAATAATTGGAAGGAGAGGTATTGAAAGCGGTCGCTTACGCTGCCGTATTTATACTCTCCGTTGGCGGCGAGGTAAAGCAATTTGAACGGGTTTTCTTTTTGCTCTCCCTTTATATTATAATGCAGTTCCGTTGACAGGCAAAAATGCTTTGAATCAAACCATTCAACAAAAACCCCTGCATCAAAAGTCAGAAAGTGATATGCATTGTCGCTTTGGTTCTGCATAATAACGGGGATATAGCCAGATGACATCATGCCGGAAAGTATAACCCCGCCTTTAACGCCGAACTTATTTATTAATTGCGCGTCGGACCGGGAAAAATTCAAGGCAAGAAAAATAATTATGCATGACGTACTTAAGATTCTTATTATTGTTCTATTTGACATTTCAAAGATATTTAAACTCTTTAAAAAAATTCAGACCGCTAGCGGTATAAGTATACAGAGAACCATCCCAGGAATAACGGAGTATAGAAATTCCCCTGAAAATGATCTGAGTAAATTCCTGTGAGATGCCCTATCTGGGTATAACTGCAGTTGTTAATATTGGCGCAATAATATATTTCCCCTGTCAGCGTTGAATTGTTATTATGGCAATCAATTTTTAAACCGCTGTTATCCGTAGTGTCGGTGTAGTTAACAATTATTGTCGCTTCAGCGCTTGAACACATTTGGCCCTTAACTGATGCCGTTCGTTTAACGTTATCCTGTTGAATTCTTATACTGTCGCCGGATAGAAATCCGGTAGTTGAAACTGTAATAATATCGTTGGAAGTAATTTCGGTTCCGAGCTGAAGCGTTGCCGATCTTATATACGAGGTGATGTCTCCGCTGCAGGGTTTTGGAATTACAAAGGTGTCTTCATTGCATGAAAATATAATAAAAGCAGATGCGATGAAAAACAGTATGGAAATGCGATAAATCATCGCTGTAAATATAAGAGTTTTGAGGAATTTATTAAAGTCAACCCGGGAAAACTATTTTTTGTTTTGCACAAAAGATTCAATCTTTCACAATCTCAAACTTCGAATTGCAGGATTCTAAATATAAGATCCCCGCTTCCGCGGGGATAAAATGTCTGACATAGCTACAACCGCGATATATGATACAATTGGAGTTTTTCAGGGTCTTTATCCAGCTTTTCGTATAAAACTTTTGCAATAAAAAGGGTGTGGTCGCCGGCTGGATGAGTTTCCGTAACTTTGCATTCCAAATATCCATAAGCATCCTGAATTACAGGCGCGTTGATTGTTTTAGCTTCTGCCTTAATCAGCTTTAACAGTTGGAATTTATCATTCTCCCTGCCCGAAATATTGCCGCATGCCACTATTTCTTTTTCGAAGCTGGCAGGCATAAAATTCACGGCAAACTCGCCTGTTTCGTTTATGATCGAGGTGGAGTAATTTTTTGCATCAAGCGCAATAGCGTACAGTTTAGGATTTAGCGAGAGCGGAATGTGCCAGTCAGCCGGCATTACATTATCTTTTCCGCCAAGCCGCGCGGTAATAAGAACGACCGAGCGCGGGTGGGTATAGGCGACGCGCATATATTCCGCTGTTTTTATTCTGAAGCGTATCCGGCTCAGCATTTTTTTAATTTTTCGTTTTAGTTTATCCATTTGTAAGTTTATTATCTCTTTGTCATTTCTATAAGGTAGTGGTCGCAGAAATTATAGAACGGGTATTTTGAACACAGAAAATCTTCCAATCCTTTAATGCCGTCAAAGAATTTCATATGCTTTCTTTGAAATTCAGCAAGCCCGTCAGGCGGGTAAAGATAACCAAAGCCTCTTATGTTATTCGTTATGAAATATTCAGAGAAAATCTTTTTGACTCTTCGCGGAAAATACAGCCTCATCCAGGTCTTAAAATATTTCTCCCTCGCTGTCAGCCTTTCAAAAGCTGTTACCGGCCTAAACTTCAGAAGATAATAATAAAATTCCCACAAACAGACTTTATTCAGCATAACAAAAAAAACTTTTGCGCCGGGCTTCAGTATTTTATGAGCGTTCATGGCAAACTTATTCATATCTTTTACATAGTTCAGCGCGTTGAAATTTGAAATAATCCCGTTGTACAAATTTCCGTCAAGCTTATCTAAATTATCCGCATCCAGTATTTCAGCAGTAATAAGGCGGGTCAAATTTTCATTCACGGCTTTTTGGGATGTAATCTTTAACATCTCCGGGGAGATATCGGTTGAAGTAAGCTTTATACCTTTTTGGGCTAGGAATACTGCGTCAATCCCTGTTCCGCAGCCAATCTCAAGCAACTGCATACCGGGCCTGATAGCGCTTAGGACTCTTTTGTGGAAGTAGCTTCTTATTAACTGAGCCGGAATGCTTGCACCGACAACTTCATCATAACCTGATGCAATTTCATTGTGGAATTCCGTTACATCATACTTTAAATTATCTGTCATTTGCGGCGGCAATTTGACTACAAGTAATGAAATAATTGGTAAAGATAAAATTCAATTTGGCGACTATGAACCGGAAGTATACATTAAATTTACTTTGAAAGCCGTTGAATAATCGCTATAATTGTAACTAAACCATAAAACTGATTTTGCTAAGATACCTGTGGAAATACATTCGCGAATGGAAACTTAAGCTAACGGCGGCCTTACTTTGTTTAACATTTGTGACTCTATCGAACCTGCTTTACCCGTGGCTGCTGAAACTTATGGTGGATAAGTTCAGCACGGGCTCTGTTTATAATTTCAATGTCGGATTATTTGCTCTTGTTCTCATTCTGGTATTCCTCGTTTCATCAGCGCTGGGTTATTACAATTATGTGCTCATGCAGGAGCTTGGGTTTATGTTAAGGAACCGATTGAGAACGGAGTTTTACAGCTCGCTGCTGTATAAAGAAATGTCATTTTACAGCTCCAACCAAATAGGCGAGCTTTCTTCAAGGGCAACCGAAGATATCGGAAAGATGCAGCCTTTTTTTATAAACCTTGTCGCCCCCGTATTCCAGAACGTTTTATTTATTGCGGGATGCCTGATAGTAATGCTGTTTATTAACTGGGCTGCAACATTGATAGTGCTGGCGCTGATTATTCTTATTGTCCCGTTAATACTTTTATTCAGCAGGAAAATAAGGCAGTATTCTTCAAACAGCCAGCAGAAACACTCCGACGCCAACGCATACATGGAAGAAACGCTCTTCGGAATAAGAGAAATAAAATCATTCGTTCTCGAAAAGGTCAAGCTGAGGAAATATTCAGAAAGAGTAGCAGAGGCGTCCAAAGATGAAATCGAAGCTTCGAAGCTTCATTCACGCACATCTCATTCTATCCAGCTTCTTCTTTCAATATTGATAGTAGGCGTTTTTTATGCCGGCACATCGCAGACATTTTCGGCCGGGTGGTCGATGGGAAGTATAGTGGCGTTTTACTTTTACGCATATTCTGTAACTATGGCGTTTGTCGCCGCAGGCAGGGTTTACCTGAACTACCAGGTTATCAGCGGCGCAACAAACAGGATAATAGACCTTCTCAGCGGCGGCACAGCCGAAGCTACCGCGCTTGAAGCGCCGGAAGCTGATAAAAAAGAAGCGACGCCAGTAAGCGGAAGGATTGAATTCAAAAACGTTACATTTGGATATGACGAAAAAACAACTGTGTTAAAGAATTTGTCTTTCATCGTTGAGCCCGGCGGGTGGCTGCTGATAACCGGCCCTTCAGGATGCGGAAAATCGACCATTGCGAACCTGATGATGAGATTTTATGACAGCAAAGGCGGCGCTGTATTAATAGACGAAAAACAAATTAATAAATATGATGTTTATGAACTCAGGCGCCAAATTGGTTTTGCCGCGCAGGAACCGGTGCTGTTCCACGACACAATAAAAGAAAATATTCTGTTCTCTGAAAAACGGGTCAGCGAACAGCGGTTTAACGAGGTGTTAAAGATAACCCGTCTCGATGAATTTATAAACGGCCTGCCCGGCGGCGCGGAAACGCTGATAGGAGAGCGCGGAATTACGCTGAGCGGCGGACAGCGCGCACGAATCGCAATTGCAAGAGCTTTAGCGTTCGACCCCCCAATTTTGATCTTAGATGAAGCAAACGCAATGCTTGAAAAGGAGCTTGAACAGGAGCTTTGGAGCGGACTGGCGCTCGACCGTCAAAACAAAACGACGATAATTCTAAGCCATCACACCGAAAGCATCCCTGAGATATACAAACAATTAAAACTGGCTTAAATGGAGCAGGAAAATTTTACATTCAGGAAATGGGATAAACCTGCTCTGCCTGAGAGAATACTCGTAATAAGGCTGCATGCTATCGGCGATACGGCGCTGACCATTCCTGCCTGTAACTCCCTTAGAAAACAATATCACAAAACGGTAATTGACTTTATGACAAGTGAGCTCTCGGTTCCCATGCTTAGAGCAATCGGTATATTTGATAACGTATTTGGTTTCAGGGATTACTCAACTCTTGAGATGAAACATGATTCACTAAAGGCGCGGCTGGATAAGCTGAAAGAAATCAAAAAGTGGGGCGCTGTTCTCAAAAAAAATAATTATGATATTATTATTGACCTGCAGCGCAACCGCGCAAGCAGGCTGCTCAGGTTCTTCGCTGGCGGGGAGTATTATTCTGAATTTGACAGACTCAGCCCGAATGCCGCAAGCCTCAGAACGCTTGCAACATTTCACAGGGCGGGATTTGATAGTATTACAAACGATTGCTATCTTGATCTTGAGCCTGTGCTGCTGAGCAGGGCAAAACATATCTTATTACAAAACGGATGGGACGGCAGGTCCAAATTAGTTGTGATAAATCCGGCGGGTATTTGGAAAACCCGCAACTGGCCGATAGAAAATTACGCGGGCCTTGCGGAGCTGTTTGCAAATGAGGGCGGGTACTCTTTTGTTATTATCGGAGATGAAAGAATAAAAGAACGGGCAGAATATTTGCGGGAAAGGATCGGAAAGAATCTCATTAATCTCGCCGGAAAAACAAAGCTTGATGAAGCGCTTGGGATATTTCAATTGGTTTGGGCGACAGTTTCGGAGGACTCGGCCGTAATACATATTTCATGGGCATCGGGTACGCCGACTCTGGCTCTGCTGGGCTCCACAAGAAGCGACTGGACTAGTCCGCAGCCGCCGCATGGGGCGTCGCTTAATTCATCAGATCTGGAATGCGGTAATTGCATGGAAGCGGAATGTAAATTCGGCGATGTGCATTGTTTAACGCGCTTCACGCCGGAAGAGGTTTACGAAAAGCTGAAAGAAATAGTAGAAGGTTCATAAAGTAGAAGGCAGAAAGTCTTATAAACCTAATAACCTTATAAACCTTATAACCTTATAAACCTTATAACCTTATAAACCTTATAACCTTATAAACTAAATCAGAGACTTATACAAATCTATAAAACTTTGCACAGCGGTTTTTAGCGAATACTTTTCAACAAGCGAAGCTCTTTTTGCAACCGCTTTCAGTTTCTCAACCTCGTAATTTTCAATAACATAAATTATCTTTTCAGCAAGAGCTTTATAATCTCCGGGAGCGGCTAAGTGTTCGGTGATTTCCGGCGCGGCGCCGACCGCGGTAGAAACTACGGGCAGTCCCGAAAACGCCGCCTCAATAACAGACATGTTTTCTGATTCATACAAAGAGTTTGATACAAATACCGAATCTTTATTCAAAACATCCGGCAAATTTTCATAATCTTTAAACCCGCCTGATATAACATTCCCCGCAACTCCATTGGACCAGGCCAAGTCTTCAAGAATGTTCCTGTCGTCGCGTCCGTAACATTCCAGCTGAATCGACGGATATTTTTCAATTACAATTTTGAGAGCTTTGAAAAGTGTTTCATGCGACTTTACAGGAACTACATTTGCAACGCTGATTAATGCCGGCGCATTAGCGCTTCCCGAACCGGCTTCAATTTGCTCTTTTATGAAAAACACGTCTTCATCAACCCCGAACGGAATTTTCTGAACTTTTGACAAAGTAGTTTCATCGTAATAAGACTTGATTCTGCCGGTGATAAAATCCGAGCCGCTGATGATAACATGCGCTTTTGAAAAGGTTCTGTCAACCAGATATTTCTGCAGTTGTTTTAATCTGCTGCCATAGCCGATTTCATCAATTCCGGCAAGCTCCCCGCCCGCAATATTGGCAATTAACGGAATTTTAAATTTCCGGCTGAACCTTGACGCTACAAAACCCGATTCTCCCGCCCACATAGAATGAACTATATCAAATTTCTTTTTTTTATGTTCAGCCGCGAATTTCTTTTCGCATTTGCGCCAGATATTAAATTTCTTCATCTCGTTTAGTTTACCGGGCGCCGCGAACGAAAATACATTCGCGTTATAGAAATTGTATTCGGGCTGATCTAAAGGATAGTAGAATGCAAACACAGTAAGTTCAGCATCATCCTGCAAAGACAGGTCTTTGATGAGATTATGAAACGCAGCTGCGCCCCCGTAATCGGTTCGGTCTTTTGAGAACCCGGTAGTAATAATCGCGATTCTCATCTTTTGCGGAGAATTATTATGAAGTGGTCGCCAAAGCGGTTAAAAGGAAAAATTCCCTTTACTAATTCATCTATTTTCATCCAAATTTTCACCAGCGGTTTCAGCCTGCGGTAAATCCCCAAAAGGTACGGGGATGGCGTATAGAGCCCGTGCGCGTAAATTTTCTCAACCTCAAAATGAGCGCTGAAATCGCGTGCGAATTCTATTGGAGAAAAATAGAACGTTTTCACTTTCTGGTCGTCTAAAGCGGCGTCGATACCTTCTTTCTTAAATCTGCGGAAAGCGTTTTTGAAATCAAGTTTCAGGAAGTAATAAAAAATTTCCCACGGGCAGAAATCGTTCATAACAACGGCGATAAATTTTCCTCCCGGTTTCAGCCTGGAGTTAAGATCGTCCGATAATTTTGAAAAATCACTGATGCAGTTCAGTCCGCCGAAATTTGATACTACGGCGTCAAATCCGGATCCAGGGATAGCGCCAATATCTGAAAAAGGGCAAACCATCGCCTCGATAGCGCCTGATCCGATTTCTTTTGCGGCGCTTGTCTTGAGAAGGCTAATCATAATATCTGAAATATCCGTCGCAAACACTTTCATCCCGTGGGCAGCCATGAATTTTGCGTCAATACCTGTGCCGGCGTTAAGTTCCAGAACATAAGAGCCGGAAGCAATATTTTTCAGATAAATTTCATATACAACTTTGCGCATCCACAGCAAAATGGGATTGCTTTTATCGGACTCGTCAAAATCCGGCGCAATTTTATTAAACGCTTCGCGTGTATGAAGTAGATGGTCGGTCATTATGAATCCAGGTCAAGTACAGTTTTAAGATTCTCAATAAGTTTTGACGCATTAGAACGGCTTAATCTCCCGATTTTCTTTATCAGCCGCTTATTATCGATCGCCCTTAATTGGTCTACAAGGATGTCCGATTTTGTTTTCAATCCCGCTTCACTCGCAGATAAGTGCACCCTTAAAATTTCAGATCCGGATTGAACATTTGTAGAGATTGGACAAATAACCGTTGAGGGATGGATATTGTTAAGCAGATCTGTCTGCACAATAACAATGGGCCTGGTTTTGCCGGGTTCTGTTCCCATGCGCGGGTTTAGGTCGGCAATCCATACGTCAAATCTTTTGAGCGCTTCAGCCATTAGTCTTCAAGAGATTCGAATTCTTTCAGAACTTTCATAGAATCTCCCGCAATCATCTTTGATTCATCGTTAAGCTTTGCCTTGAGCTGGCGTTTCCTGAAGACTTTGTTATAATGATCGATAGCGTGGTTTATATACAAATTGCGGGGTACTTTCAATTTCCGAACAACTTGTTCGGTCTCAAGAAAGATCTCATCACGGAGCTTCAAAGATAGGTTTTTCATTGATTAGTATATTTAATTAGTATATACTACAAATATATACTAAGTCCGGTTCGTCATCAATGCAATAATTTGAACCATGGCGCAGGCGGGGCGCTGAAATAAAAATCTATCGCTCCTTATGAAATAGCCTTTCCGTTATGGCAGTTTTAACCTGTATCGCTTTATAACAAAAAAACAGGATCCCCGCTTACGCCAGCCTGTTTACCTGCCTTTGGCATAGCTGCATGCTGGCATACGTGGATCTGGCATTTTCGTCAATTTCCGCGTTCGGGATTTTTGTGATACAGCAGCAGCGCGAAATGGCCGGTTGTATTCCCTTCCTTAAACTCATCCACGCTTATCGTAAATTCATACTGGTTGTAATCGGATGGCTCAACCCTGAGCGTGGGCTTTTCGCCCGACATCTCGTCCACATTAACCCAGTCGTCGCCGTTCTTTTTGCGAATTGCGATTTTGATCTTTGAGATTCTCCTGTCGCCCAGCGCGGAAACGTTATATGCAAACGCGGGATCGAGATACCGCAATATAACTTTCTTGTTAGTTCCTACAATCAGGTCAAATGTAACATTCACCACTTCCTGGTTTTGAGTTTCTTCAAGGTCGACTATTTTTTTGTTCACCGTTTCAAATATGTCCTGCATTGTAGTAGTTGACTGAGCGCGGGCGGCGCCGGAAAGGCCAAAGATAAATATTAATGAAAGAACCAGTAACGCTAATTTTTTCATATTAATGATGGTTTAGTTATAAATTATCCGTTGTTTATTATATGCTAAACTCCGCAGTTTTGTTTCAGGTCATTCGCAGCTTCTCTTTGGGTCTGCTCAGAACCCGAACTTTGCAAAGAAACAAAACAAATTCCGTTGGTTCAATGCATATAATAAAATATTACATTATTCCGTTAGATATGGATAAATACAGTAATAATCATTGATTCCGCTCCTGGCAGATTTGAAGAGGCCTTGTCGGGCAAGGCACGGCAATTGCCATTTTGCGGTGATAGTAACCAGATGGTTGCCCAAATATTACAGATATTTTAACTTTTTCAGTGGAATTTAATTTGCTGAAGATTTTTATTAAGTTACATGATCCAATTTACCTAAACCTGCATTGCAAATGGAGTGGGAAAAACGAATAAATTCATTCCGCGATAATTGCATCGCAATCTTTGGCGATCGGCTTGAGTGCCTTGTTCTAACCGGCAGTTATGCGCGCGGCGACTATTCGCCTCAAAGTGATATTGATCTGTGGGTGTTTATTAATAAGCTTAGCTCAGAGGATTTAGAGCAAGTGGGCGCTATTATGAAACGTATGGAATATAAACCCGAACTCAATCCGCAGTGCACGTCAATCGCAGAATTTCAAACCTCAGCATTTAAAAATCAATTTACGCACGCGCAATTTTATCTGGATGGTAATGTTCTGTTCGGCAAACTGCCATCGCCCGCTACGACTCCCAGGGAAATGGGTTTAACCGCAAGCTCAATTGCCGCGATGGTATTAATGAGCGCGCGGCACTATATAACAGTAAATGAAAGCGAAGAGAGTCTGGCAAAGGGCAGGCTGCAAAAATGGGTTTTAAAACCACTGATGTGGGCGCTGAGATATCGCTGCTTTTCAAGTACAAATAAATATCCTAAAACTCTGCCTGAACTTCACGCAGCAGTTAATGAACCGGATGAAAAACTTCTTGTAGAAATATTTCAGAAATTATCGGAGGATGAGTATTCGGGTTCTTGTATGGAGATTGTGAAAATGGCGGAGGGTGTGGCAAGAAGGCTGCTTTAGGGTATTCCGTTCGGTTATTCTGTCAGGTCCCCTGACATAAAGGCCCGCGCCATTCGTACTGCTGAGAAGGAGTTACTTGGGACGGGCAGGCAGGGATAAAATCACATTCTTTTTAATTTCATTCCGTTCCACATCCAGCCTGCGGCGTAGGCGGGCAGCTTCCACATTGAGCCCATGCGCTTAACAGGTTCTTTCAACAACTGACGGGTTCGATATTCTTTGTGAACGCGCTTGTGAAGCACGCGGTAAAATGCCGTTGAGTATTCGCCTGCGAACATCATTTCAAAATCGTTGGATAGCTCCCAGTTATGTTTCTCTTTCATCCCTGAGGCGACGCGGTCATAAAATTTTGTGCCGGGCAGCGGATATGATACCGATATGCCGATATCATCAGGCATAAGGTCGCGTACCATTTGAATAGTTTTTTCAATCTCTGTTCTTGTTTCGCCTGTGTAACCAAATTGCAGGAAAAAGCATGTTTTGATTCCGTGTTTTTTGAGAAGGCGCGTCGATTCATATATCTGCTCGACTGTTGTGCCTTTATCCATTGCGTCAAGAATTTTCTGTGAGCCTGATTCAGCGCCCATCCACACAGATTCACATCCCGCGTTTGCCAAATGGCTTATATTATCTTCAACCAGCAACAGGTCCGCGCGCGATAAACACTTGAACGGAATTTTAGCGCCCTCGCGGTTAACGGTTTCGTCAAACTTTGTCGTCCACCCGGGCTTGAGACCGAATATATCATCACAGAACCAGATATGGTCAGGAGCGTAAGTTTCTTTCAGATATTTCATTTGCCGCACGATGTACTCCGGCGAGTGCGAGTTATACACCTGCCCGTAGATAGGCTTGGCGCACCAGTTGCAATGGAACGGGCACCCGCGCGTTGTAACAAGGTTCATCGAAAAATAACCGTGGTGCTTCATCCACAGTTCGCGGTATTTATCAAAATCAACTAATTCCCAAAGCGGGAACGGAAGCGAGTCGAGGTCTTTGAGGACTTTCCTGGGGGGGGTTCTTACAATCTTGCCATTTTGAAGATAGGCAAGACCGGGAATATCGCTAAGAGATTGCTTCGTCGCTTCGCTCCTCGCAATTGTTTCAGCAAGTGTAATTTCGCCTTCGCCGCAGATAGCGTAATCTACTTTATGTTTAAAATATTCTTCGAGGTGGTCGATTGAATCCGACCCGGAAACAATTACTGTGCAGCCAAATTCCTTTGCAATCTCCGCCATGCGGAATGCAGCCTGGCGCATTCGCGAAAGGCACATCTTGGTGAGATAGTTGAACACATCGTCGTAAATAATCATGATGCGCGGTTTGTGCTGATTCAGCGAATGGATAAGGTCGTCTTCGGAATTTGCAAGCATGGTATCGAACAGCGCGACGGAATATCCTTTCTGCTTTATATACGCGGCGGCATAGAGCGTGCCCAAAGGAGCATATAGATTCATGTTCTTATATTCCTTGGGGTCGTGCTTTAAGAAATACGTATTTGCAAATAAGATATCAGACATAATTTCGTGAAATGTGAGACGGCAAACGAAAAAGCGTGAAACGTCAGACGTGAAACGTGAGACAAAAAATCAAATATTAAACATCAAAATGAAAAATGACAAATCAAAATGTAAAAAGTAAAACGGCAAAAGTAAAAAAGTGAAAAGTGAAAAGAAATCGCAAATCTTAAATCTCAAATCAGTCTAAATTCTTTCAGCTTATCTGAGTACCTGTCCAGTATCTGTTTCTGCATGTTGTGCGGATGAGCCTTTGATATGTTTTCGGTCGATTTAAACATCAGGTTGCGTTCTTTCCTGTCAATGTGCGCATAGCGTTTATACCAGTGCTTTATTGTCATCTTCAAAAACTTCTTATTCAGCCTGTCTCCAAACCTGCCGTTGAAGAAGAATTCAATGAATTTCTGCAGGTAACTCACGCGCTCGCTGGCTTTGCAGCCCGGCGAGTGGAGCGCGGGGTCGAATTTTACGTAATTTGGGAAATATTCTTTTATCCACATGTTCGCGTTAACGAACTTCCTCATCATTTCCGTATTATATGTTGCCTTAACCGTCGCGATTTCAGTGGCGGTAAAAATATTCTTTTCTTCGATTTCAAGGTGGCTGCTGGTGATGTAATAATTCAGGCAGAAGTATTTGTAACTGTTCAACAGGAATATCTTCTTAAAAAGCATCAGCAGGGTTCTTGATATCCAGAGCCTGTTTTGGCCGGTGATTATCATAAAATCAATATCGCTTGCCTCGTTTGAGCTGTTCTTAGAGAGGCTGCCTGAAATGAGCACACACCTGACGTATGGAAATCTCTTAATAACGTGGGTAACTATGCCCGCCATTCGCCACATTTTGCGTGAAATATTTTCTTTTTCTTTCCTTAGTTTTATGTTTTGAATGTTGGGCTTAATATAGTAGTAGCCTGCGCCTGAACCAATGGGCCCGCCCTCTTCAGCTGAGACCTTTTCAAGCATTGCGCAAAATTCTTTTGGGGAAACTGAATTTTCGGGAACAAAGGTAAACAGCTCATCAGCGCTTAGCGGATGGCTGAAAATATCATAGTACAACAACGCCTTTAAGACGCTATTTCTTAACAAATCAGGTTGCATTTTTAAAAACTTGTAAATAATTCTTCTTTAAAGCAACACAACTAGAAATCCGACTTCCTAACTCAAAACAGTTACAGGTATTTGCTATAAAAAAAGGCCGTCATTTGGCTGACGGCCTGAATTAGAAAGGATTTAAAAATCAGATCACTTATTATCCGGCGGATTTGTTTCCGGCGTCTCAGGAGTTTCGGGAGTATCTGGATTCTCCGGGTTCACTTTTTCCTTTGGAACTACAACCTTTTGCGGAGCCTGCTCGGTTTCAGGCGCTTCAGGAGCATCGGGCGTGATTGTTTCATTCTTCCCGTTATCCACATCGTTGTCATTATCGTTATCATTGTCATAATCGTAGTCGTAATCATAATCATAATCTCCGTTATTGGGGTTAACTCTTATCCTCATGCGGTGATGACCAGTGGAATCAAGATCTTTTTCGATCTCTATTTTAAGGTTCTTTTTCAAGTCCTTCATCGCATCCTTTAATTCTTTATCGGCCCTCTTCATCTCTTCTTTAGACTGTTCCATTTCCTTTTTGAACTGTTCTTTATCGAATTCGCTTTTCATATTCTCCATCTGCTTTTTCATCTCCCGCATATTCTTTTTGAACTGTTCCTTGTCGAAATAAACAGTATCGCTGTTGTCATCGTCGCCTTTGGCTCTTGGGGTTTTATCCCATTTGAAATTCTTATCGAAGTTCTTTTCAAATTCCTTCCCGTACTCTTCGCCGAACTTCTGCCACTGTTTGCCGTATTCTTCCCAGTCCTTTGAATTTTCGTCCATATCCAGGTTCATCTTATCGAGGTTAGCCTGCAGATCTTCCATGCTCTTCTCTATCTTCGTGTGCACTTCTTCCTGAATCTTTTCTATCCACTTGTCAAGGTCCTCCGGATTCAAATTCGGAACGTGGACGCTGTCATACGAAAACGATTTTGGCGGGGCTACAAAAGCCGATACTTTTGCATACACCTGTTTTTGCATATCCTGAGCGACCAGCGGCAATATGCTCACCAGCGTAACGGCGTCGGTTTTCTTCGCATTTTTTAATATTGTACTAACGCATGCGCCTGCGCAGTTCCCGAAATCAAAATCAATAAGCGCTTTTTTAAGCTCGGGCGAAGCGTCGCCGCGGAACGGCGTGCCGGGGCCTATATCTTTTTTCGTGATGCAGAACTTTCCTTCGGGCACCAGCGTTTCCCTGCCTGCCGATTCAAGCGAGACTTTCCCGGCTGTCACATAAACAAGCCCGTCGCCGGATGAATCGATTGTAAGCCTATAAGAACAGCCAAGATCTACAGCGGTCACGGAAGGCATATCAACATAGAACGAGCGCGGGTTGGCGTCTATATTGGCGTCAATTGTTCCGTAAGCCACTTGTATCCGTTTCTCGCCGTTATCGCTTTTTACTATTTTAAGCATTGTCCTGGGCTCCACCACAACTTTGCCGATATTTGAAACCATCAGCTCAATGCTTGATGTATCGTTTGTGGTTATCCATTGCCCGATGCCGATGCTGTCGCCGGAGTTTATTAACTTATTTTCCGATGCGGGCGTTCCTTTAACGTTCGAAACTTTCCAGAAAGCGCCTATCTGCACATTTGATGTGATCTTATCTCCGCCGAGCTCTTTGTTGCCTGTAAAGCGGCTAATTGTGAAGATGCATGCGGCAAGAACTATTACCGCTGATATCGCGGCGAACGGGTAGCGGTATTTTCCGAGCCTGCTTTTTTGAATTGATAAATTGACCGCCGCGCCGGAATTTATTCCCGCATTTTTTGCCTGCTGTATCTTATCCCAAAGATTGTTTTTCTTTTCTTTATCAAGCTCAGCTTCCTTCGGCAAAAATCCCGTCTTCTCTATAAGCCTTGCGGTATCGTTCATATATTCCCTGCAGCCTTTGCAGGTTGTGAGGTGTTTCTCGAGGCTTGCTTTCTCGTCCGGCAGTATCTCGCCGTCAAGGTAGCCGTCGATCAGGATCTCAAACTGATCGCAATCGGCGTTAGCGATGTTTTTTTCTGTAGTGTTCATTTAGATAACTCCTCTCTAAGCATTTTTCGCGCCCTGTGCAGGTGGGCCTTAGAGGTGCCCACTTCAATGTTCATAATTTCCGAAATCTCATGATGCTTGTATCCTTCTATATCATGCAGCACAAAAGCAAGACGTGCCTGCGCCGGCAGCTTTGCCAGTGCGTTTTCAACGTCAATACTATAGTCGTTGCTGACCGAGGGTTTAAGAAGTGGATTGTTCCGGGTTTGGATCTCGCCGAGGCGGTCGATCCTTTCCGCGAAACGTTTCTCCGAACGTTTGTGCATCAGGAACTGGTTTGTTGCAATACTGTAAAGCCACGAAGAGAACTTGCTTTCAAATTTGAAAGTGTCAAGTTTTTCCCACGCCTTAATAAATACTTCCTGGGTAAGCTCGTCCGCCATGTCAGGGTCCTGCGAGTATCTTAAACAAACCGCATAGATGCGGTTAACATGGGTTTCGAACAGTTCCCTGAAAGCGTTAGGCGATCCCCCGCGCGCTTTGTGTATCAGATCAAAATCCTTATCCTGTGAATTTACCAGTTCCAGGCTGCCTCCGTTTATGTTCCTCTGTATTTGCTCTGCTGCATACATAATCTTATCGGTTCCAGTATTATGATGCCCCAAGCGTCGTAATGGTTTAGAAATCTGAATTGAACAGCTACTTAATATGTAAAATATGGGTCAAAATCGTAATAAAAAGGCTATTTCCGATAGCAAAAGGTAGCGAAATCAGGGATTCATCAAGCAAATCCCGGATTCACAAAATCGGGAACATGCGGACTTATAGTCGGAGCATTTCGTTTGATACCTCCGGGATCCGGATTGAAAATAATAGAGTATTTGTTTAAAGTCAGATTTTTTAATAAATATTTGCGATTAGATTTCGTGGTTCAAAGATATATCTTTGATCTACAGAGAAAGGGATGAAATCAGGAGAATCTAAGTATCTTATATTAAATGCAATTGTGAACACTTAATTACTGCATTTGACATGTGACCAGTAAACGTTAGTTAATAATAGTTGATAATTATTATTAATGAATTGAATATTAATTATCAACTGAGTACATTTGAAGCATGGATATTGAGTCATTAATAATTGAACAGGCTCTGAAAAGAGGCAAGTTAACTACCGCCAGAATAATGCGGAAGACCGGGTTTAGCCGCGCTTATGTTCACCGTATATTCCAGAGGCTTGTTGACGGCGGAAATCTTCTTAAGACAGGCAGCACAAAGAACGCCAGATATTTTCCTGCGACTAATGAAAATATCAAGAAAGTGAGAACTAATTCAGGCCGATACAACAGGATAATAAGTCATTTCGACCCTCTCGATGAGAACAAAATTCTGGCTGACCTGAAAGACAAATTCTTTCCCGAAGATATCCACCCAAATGTTACACAGTTGTTTGAATTTGCGTTCAGGAAAATACTTTCCAATGCTGTAATCCATTCCGGATCGGACAAACTGCACATCTCGGCGCGGGTAGAACACAAAGCGCTGTCGTTTGATATCCGGGATTTCGGGGCAGGCATATTCAATAAAATAAAAAATAAAACGGGGGTAGGCTCGCTTAATGAAGCTGCAGGCGAACTAATGAAACGGACTGCAGGCAAAGGGATTTTCTTAGCCTCAAAAGCAGCGGACACGCTGGTTATACAAAGTGCAGACAAAAAAGTTGTATTCAACAATCTGATCAATGATGTGTTTGTAAGAAAATCGAAAGCCATCAATGGAACCAGGGTTACGTTTAACATCAGCGCAGCCGGATCAAAAAATCTGAATGAAGTATTTGAAGAACAATCCGCAATAAAAAACGGCAATAGTTCAACAAGAATATTAGTAAAGCTTTTTACAGGCGATAACAAATATCCTTCCCGCGCCGAAGCAAAACGAATGCTGGACGGTTTAGAGAGATTCAAAACAGCGATCCTGGATTTTATGGACGTTGAGTCGATCGGGCTTGGGTTTGCAGATGAAGTATTTGAAATATGGAAGGCGGCTCATCCTGAGATCGGGTTAAAAATCGAAAACGCGAATGATGAAGTGATGTTTATGATAAATTTATAAAGCGCTTGTTTTAATTACATATTCTTATTAAGTTTTGCGAACAATAAAAGGCTGCTTATAACCTCCAAAAAGGGATTTTCAACCATGAAAAATTCTATCCGTATTTCATTCCTGGCGCTTTCTCTTCTGCTTCAAAATTTTTTATGCTGTCAAAACAAAATCCCCGGGCAGGATCTTGATGGCTGGCAAAAGTGGGGAAGCAAACCCGAGTTCTACGATATCGGGGTTGATGATGAAAAATACAACGATAAGACAGCGTACTACATAAAATCAAACGCTTTGGTTTATGACGTCTTTGGGACTATAGCCCAAAGCATGAAACCGGATGAATACATGGGTAAAAGAGTGAAGATGAGCGCTTACATCAGAACTATAAATGTTGCCGGATGGGCAGGTATGTGGATGAGAGTTGACGGCGACCAGATAGACAAATCGCTGCAATTTGATAACATGGGAGACAGGCCCATCAAATCAACCACCGACTGGCAAAAATATGAAATTGTACTTGATGTGCCCCCGAACAGCCGCTCGATCGGTTTCGGAGTTCTGCTTTGGGGCCAGGGAGAAGCAAAATTTTCAGACCTGAGGTTTGACATTGTCGATTCCGGCGTTGCTTCAACAAACATGAAAATGTATGAGGCTCCAGAGAATAGCGATTACTCAGTGATGCCGGACAAGTTAACGGGTATTCCCGACGGTATAATCGTGAAGCATACGCCTGATACTGTTTACGCTGAAAAGACCGGAAAAGATACGGTGATGTATTACTGGAGTTTTGTAACCACAGTAATGGCAAGTACGCGAGATTTGGAAATCACAGAATTTGGGTCGTACACATGGATAAGCGGAAAGTGGGTTCCCTCCACGGTAACAGGCAAGCCGTTTACCAATAAAGACTTCCGCGAGTGGTATAATTGCAAAAAGGGAAAACTGAAATTCGGGAAAGAGTATTCGGATAAGTCGAATTGGTACAGAAACCCCCTGCTTCAGAAAAGCAAAGCCCTGTGGTATTATATAGGCATGGATGCCGGCGGTAATTTGTACAAGGGGACCGCCGTGATAGATTATCTGGCGGAGGAAAAGAAATAAGTCGGTGTTACAAAATTTTTGTCAAAGGGCATGCCTTTGACCTACGCGGGAATAACAGAGGCAACCAAATCATATTCTTTGGCTTGGGTAATTTTTACATTGACGAAATCGCCGAGGCGGAGGTAAGTGGACCACCTCTTCGCGCCTTTGGCGCTCTTCCCATCCTTGGTAAGGAGGGGAGCAGTGGCTATATGGACTTCATTATCAACTTCGGGCGAGTCGTGTTCGGTGCGGCCGATGTAATTGGCGCCTTCTTTGCGGTCAATCAGTACTTTAAGTATTTTACCAATTTTCGCTTTATTGAGCTCAAGCGATATGCCGCGCTGCAGTTCCATAATTTCGTTCGCGCGTTTTTGTTTTGTGCGCGACTGAACGTTATCTTTTAATTTATATGCGTGCGTGTTTTCTTCATGCGAATATGTGAATACGCCCAGCCTCTCGAATTTAGATTCAGCTACCCACTCTTTTAATTCTTCGTGATGCGCCTTTGTTTCGCCCGGGTAGCCTGCAATAAGCGTTGTGCGGATCGCGATTCCCGGGACCTTATCGCGAATAGTATTAACTAAATCAATTGTGCGCTGTTTAGTTGTTCCGCGCCGCATGGATTTAAGCAAATCATCCGAAATATGCTGCAGCGGCATATCCAAATACCTGCATATCTTCGGTTCACCCTGCATAACATCAAGTACGTCAAGCGGAAATCCCTGAGGGAAAGCGTAGTGCAAACGTATCCATTCAATGCCGTCAACATCGCAGAGTTTTTTTAACAGCTCCGCCAGCGCGCGTTTTTTATAGATATCGAGCCCGTAGTAAGTTAAGTCCTGCGCAATGAGGATAAGCTCTTTCACTCCCTGCCTTGCAAGCTGCTTAGCCTGATGAATTAGCTCAGCTTCAGGAATTGAAATATGTTTTCCGCGCATCAGCGGTATGGCGCAGAATGAGCACGGACGGTCGCACCCTTCGGAGACTTTAAAATACGCATAGTGAAGCGGCGTGGTCAATAAACGCTCGCCGATAAGCTCGTGTTTATAATCAGCGTTAAGCGTTTTCAGAAGGCGCGGCAGATCGCGCGTGCCGAAATACTCATCAACATTCGGAATTTCTTTTTGCAGCTCGGGTTTGTAACGCTCGGATAGACAGCCTGTTACATAGACTTTTTCAACGAGCCCTTTTTCTTTCGCCTCTGCCCACTCTATAATAGTATTAATTGATTCCTGTTTGGCGTTATCAATGAATCCGCAAGTATTGATAATAACCACCGGCGCATCGCCGGAATCATCTTCGTGCGAAACGACGAAGTTATTCGCCTTAAGTTGTCCCATAAGAACTTCTGAATCGTAGATGTTCTTGGAGCAGCCAAGCGTAATTACGTTAATTTTATTCTTTTTGAGAGATTTAGTTTTCATTGATGTCTGAACCTTGATTCGCCTGATTTAATGATTAGCTTGAAAAAAATATCTCTTTAATCATGTTAATCATGTTAATCATGTTAATCATGTTAATCATGTTAATCATGTTAATCATGTTAATCATGTTAATCATGTTAATCATGTTAATCATGTTAATCATGTTAATCATGTTAATCATGTTAATCATGTTAATCATGTTAATCATGTTAATCATGTTAATCATGTTAATCATGTTAATCATGTTAATCATGTTAATCATGTTAATCATGTTAATCATGTTAATCATGTTAATCATGGTTCAAGCTTTCTTATTGTCTGAACCTTGATTCGCCTGATTTAATGATTAGCTTGAAAAAAATATCTCTTTAATCACGTTAATTCTCTTAATCATGTTAATCATGGTTCAAGCTTTTTTAATCCTGGTTCAGGCTATCTTTTATTTTATTATTATGCACTCTTTTGAACTCCAGGCTTTTACTGCCAAAATTAATTAACAATCCAACTTCCAAATTATATGCCTCTAGATAGTTTATTGCCTGGGCAAGATGTACATCTTCGAGCCCGGTAATAGCCTTCAGCTCAACCATAATCTTATTTTCAACAAAGAAATCAGCGCGTCTCGTTCCTATTTCAAAACCCCTGTAGAATATCTGCATTTCCTTTTCTCTTTCGAATTCCATTTCTGCGAGTTTCATCTCAATCGCCATCGCTCTCTGATATATTACTTCCTGAAATCCGTTGCCAAGCGCCGAATGGACTTTCATTGCACAACCGATGATTTTTTTTGTAATATCCTCATATTTATATTCTTTATTCATTTTCGTTTTTCAGATTAATTTTATGAACCTGATTAAATATAATGAGAATTATGTCGGATCTCATAATTTGGGGATTGCCCTGAGCCGAAAATCAAGATTTTTTTCAATCATTTAATCACGCAAATCATGGTTCAGACAACATGGTCAAAATTAACAATTTTGGCAACCACAGTTAATGTATAAATTTATTCGTGGTTTCATGCTGAAATCCTCTGCCACGTTTATTCACTATCCCCAAAACTGATCATTCAATGAATAACCGCAGATGGTCAGAATGGAAAAAGAATTCCAGTGGATTGATAAGACCTTGCCCATTGCTCATTGTTCATTGCTTGCTGTATCTTCCCATCAGTTCGGCTTCTATGAGTATATGTCCTTTCATTTCATCCATGAGCTTTTCTTTTGTCGCGTCGCCTGAAATATCAAGCATTTTATCAAGCGCGTACAATTTGAAAAAATACCGGTGCATTCCGCTGGGCGGGCACGGGCCGTCATAACCGGTATTTTGATCGTCATTAATTCCCTGCAGGGCTCCGCTTGGAAGCTTTTTATCTTTTGGCGTGTGCTCCGGCATTTTATTTATATCTGCCGGAATATTATAAACAACCCAATGCGTCCATATCTTTGCTGGAGCGTCCGGGTCTTCCGTGACTATTGCGTAGCTTTTAACCCCTGCCGGCGCGCCGCTCCATTCAAGCGGCGGCGAAAAATTATCTCCGTCGCAAGCGTATTTTTTCGGGATAATTCCCTCGGCGTCAAACGCCGGGCTTTTGATCCTGAAGACCGCTTTTTTCTGGATCGTATCAGGTAAAACCGCCGGATTATCCTGTTTTATTTCCTGCTTGTTTTCCATATCCCCGCTTTCGGTAACGGGCTTTTCGACTTTGTTACGGCATGATATTATGAGTATGGAAAGGATTACCAGGCTGATCGAAATCTTATGCATGATTGTTTTACATTAAGTTATTGAAAGAATGCATTTCAATAGCAAGAACCGTTATATCTTAATAAATATAAAATTGCGGCAACTAAGTTCCCCTCCCGGCGGGGCTGAAGAAATAAAGTTACGGAATTATTAAATATTTAGCGCTTATTTATTTTTCATTATCCCTTTATAGGGAAATCTATTTCTGTTATTTTTAATTTTCACAAAAATCATCTTAACATGAATAACCGCTGGAAATTAGACGGTATGAAAGCGCTTGTCACAGGCGCATCAAGGGGCATCGGGAAGGCGATTGCAGAAGAGCTGGGGGAGCTTGGCGCGAAAGTGTTTTCGGTCTCGAGAAATTTTTCGGGAACAAACGGAATTAGATCGGATGTTACAAAAAATACCGGCAGAAAAATGCTATTTGATGAGCTCGGTTCAAAGTGGGGAAAGCTTGATATACTTGTTAACAACGCCGGCACAAATAACCGCCGGCAAATAAACGAATCAACCGAAGCTGATTACCGTGAGCTGACTGACCTGAACATGGATTCGGTATATGAAATGTGCCGCATGTTTTACCCGCTTCTGAAGAA
Organism: uncultured Ignavibacteria bacterium; assembly: GCA_963816535.1. GTDB lineage: Bacteria > Bacteroidota > Ignavibacteria > Tepidaquicellales > OLB5 > CAWFKW01. The sequence goes on from CAWFKW010000003.1 coordinate 1,600,506, forward strand.
ATCCGGGTCCGCCGCCATAGTGAACATTGTTTCGGTCGCAGGTTTTACTTCCGTTGGCACGGGCGCTACTTACGCAATGACAAAAGCCGCTGTTACGCAGCTGACAAGATATCTTTCAGTCGAATGGGCTAAAGATAATATCCGCGTTAACGCCGTGGCTCCGTGGTACATAAAAACCCCGCTGACAGAAAAATATCTTGCAAACCCGGAGTTTCTGAGCCGCGTACATTCGCGAACCCCGCTGAAACGCGTGGGCGAGCCTTCGGAAGTCGCAGCCGCCGCCGCGTTTCTCGCAATGCCGGCCGCATCTTACATTACGGGAGAATGCATTTCTGTAGATGGCGGATTTTTAAAATATGGTTTTTAATTCAAACAGAGAAATAGTGAACTGGTGAAATAGCGAATTGAGAAACTATTCTATAGCGCAATCAACCAATAAGGGCAAAATTATTAAACAGATTTCATTTACAATTAAACAAACATATGAGATTGCGGCGGTTGCCGGCCAGGGCGGACTTCCACGCAATTAAGAAAAGGAACATGTCAATAAAGATCTATAAATTCAGCAAACAGACGCCGGGCGAGTTCAACAACGGCGCTATACTTGAAAACAGGCCGATAGTTATGACCGATGACTCCGATGGCCTGCAGCCATACTCAAATATATTTTACTGGGCGCACGCGTGGTCCGAAAAAGGAAGCACAATAGGCGAGCACCCTCACCGGGCGTTCGAAATACTTTCTTTCGTTTTGAAAGGAAGCATAGAGCATTTTGATTCCAAAAACCGGAAATGGATACCGCTGAAGGCGGGCGATATGCAGATAATCCGCGCAGGCGCGGGCATTACGCATTCCGAAAAAATAAGCCCCGCCTCAGAGATGTTCCAGATCTGGTTTGACCCAGACCTGAGCAAAACAATCTCAGCGCCTGCTACCTATGACGATTACGCGTCAGGTTCATTCCCCGTAACAATGCAAGACGGTCTTACAGTAAAAACCTATACCGAAGGCGGCGCAAATCTTAAGCTCGTGGCCCCCGGGATAAACATTAAAGAGATATCTTTTGAAGCGGGCGAACATTCCTACGGGGTTGCTGCCGGTAAAATATGCTCGGCGTATCTTATAGAAGGAAAGATAGATATTCCCGCAGGACCCGTCGGCGCTAATGATTTCTTTAATGCCGCAGGCGAGGCGAGTATTGAATTTAAAACCCCGGAAAACGGAAGGCTATTTATTATTGAATCGCCTGAGGATGTTCCATACAAAACGTATGCCGAGAGACACCGTTGACCGGCCGGTTGAGTAATAAGTTTTTCAGGAAGGGCGGGGCGATAATAATTATGGGAATTTTAAGCGCGGCGCTATCTGTATTGGGCTGCAAACAAATCAAGACAAGACCGGAGAATCAATTGACTACACAGGAACAAAAAACGCTGTTCGATTTCACGGCAAAATCAATCGACGGAAAGGATATCAGCCTGTCATCCTACAAAGGCAAAAAAGTGTTGATTGTAAACGTCGCTTCGGAGTGCGGATATACCCCGCAGTATAAAGGACTTGAAGAGCTGTATGAAAAATATAAAGACAAATTAGTTGTGCTTGGATTCCCCGCAAACAACTTCGGCCGGCAGGAGCCCGGGACAAACGGGGAAATAAAGAAATTCTGCGAGGATAAATACAGCGTGACATTCCCTATGTTCGAAAAGATCTCGGTGAAAGGCGCCGACCGGAGCGACCTGTATAAATGGCTGACAAGCAAAGAGCTTAACGGATGGAACGATAGCGCGCCAAGCTGGAATTTCTGTAAATACCTGGTTGATGAAAACGGCAGGCTGATGAAATTCTATTCTTCGGCTGTAGAACCAATGAGCGATGAGATCGTTTCCCAGCTGAAATAATCACTTCTTTACAAAATACCCCAGAGGGCCTGCGGGGTCTATCATATCTGCAAGAGCTCTAAGCGGGATTTCTACAACCGGCGCGCCCAGCATCCTGGGAGCAACCTGGTATTCGGGAAAAGTTATTATAAGGTCATCCTCTGAAATATTAAAAACCCTGAAGTTATTTGAATCTGCAGAAGCTCCTTTTTCAATATCAGCGTCATAGCTCTCATCATTTGCTCTAGCGGTGTCTTTAAGATTCTTTATGCAGTAATCCGAAATATATTTTACAAACGGTTTATCTTTTAGGAATATATCGCTTAGATAGAACACATCCCAGCGGTCATAACTGAAATTAACGCAATTCACGAGGCCAATCGGGTGCGCGGCATGTTCGGGGTCGCTGTACCCAGAAAATTTTACGCTGAAGATATATTTGTTATCGAGAAATGAATCGTAACCGATACCCAGGGTACTTTTATACTTATCATCCGGCGACCTGAAATCCTTGACGTCTTTTTTAAACTCTGCAACGCGGTCGTCAACCACCTCTTTTATGTGGAGATTAAAATCGCCTACCGCGCCCCTCACGCCCATCAGCGCATCTTTTGGGGGTATCATCTCGGGGTATTCAATGCCTATTTCATAGATCTTTGTTGTTTCATTATATTTGGAATTCTTTATTTGATACTTATCCTGCGCGAATGAAGCGTTTTGAAGAGCAACGAGCGCCAACGCCGCAAAAAGCGCCGAAGCAAAATTAATTCTGCCTGAACTCCATGCCATTGCAATTTTCCCCGATAATTTTTGAAAGTTCCTCTATTATCTTTTCGAAGATCTTATGTTTCTCCATTTCCAGCAATATCTCATCAACTGAACTCTGAGAATCAGGATATTCCGTAAGCATTTTTCGTCCCCCCTCAATATATGCCCAAATATAAGGATTTATTTGAAAAGTAGATATGAGGCTTGGGCCGGGCCGGTAATTAATTCCCGCGGAGGCGGGGATCTTGGTAAACCAAGTCGAAAATCGCAAAAACAGAAGATTATCCGGTTTCTTTTAAGCGCTGCATTGACAATTAATTTAGGTTTGCCTAAATTTGTATTGAGATTTGCCTAATTAAAATATTTGACATGCTTTCACGTTCCGTAGAAGACTATCTAAAATACATATACCACCTTCAGCTTGAAGGAAGCAAGGTAAATACTTCCAGCCTTGCCGGGATACTTAACATTTCGCCGGCATCTGTCAGCGAGATGGTGGGCAAGCTTTCAAAGCTTGGATGGATAACAAACAAACCGTATTACGGGTTTAAGCTCACGAAAGACGGCGAGAGGATCTCGGTCAACCTGATCCGTAAACACCGCCTGCTGGAAGTTTTTTTGCACCAGCAGCTTAATTATAAATGGGAAGAGGTGCATAACGAAGCCGAGGCGCTTGAGCACGTCTGCTCAGATCTGTTCATTGAAAAGCTGGACGAGTTTTTGGGGCGCCCCAAGTTTGACCCGCACGGCGACCCGATACCGGATAAGAACGGAAGCTTTCCAAAAATCATCAGGATCCCTTTAAGCAAAGCGGAAGCCGGCAAGAGTTACATAATTTCAAAGGTGAACGATACTTCGGATGAAGCGCTGATCTACATTTCGAAAATAGGCATCAAACTTAACCGGAAAATATACCTTAGCGAATCGCTGAAGTTTGACGGCTCTGTAATTATAGTAATAAAAGATAAACACCAGCTTCTCAGCAAAAAGATAGCCGAAAACATTTTTGTGGCTGAAGAGAAATAAAACAAACAGATGATCAGGAAGTACTTTTATAAGGAATCGGCAACGGATACAGAAGCCAAAAAATGGGGAGGGGCAAGCTCGGTTCCTTCCCTTCCCGAGGTATTTTCTTCGATCAAGGTTCCTTCGACGGGGGCATGGAAAAAACTGCTTGCGTTTACCGGGCCGGGATTAATGGTAGCTGTCGGTTATATGGACCCGGGCAATTGGGCCACCGATATCGCGGGCGGCGCAAAATTCGGCTACACGCTGCTTTCGGTAATATTCGTTTCCAACATTTTTGCTATGATACTTCAGCATCTTTCCCTTAAGCTTGGCATAGCGACCGAAAAGGACCTTGCCCAGGCGTGCCGCGATCATTACAAAAAACGCACGGCGCTTACGCTCTGGGTTTTAAGCGAAATTGCAATTGCCGCATGCGACCTGGCTGAAGTTATCGGCTCAGCCATCGCGTTTAACCTGCTATTTGGCATTCCTCTGGTAATCGGGGTATTGATAACCATGCTTGACGTTCTTGTAATATTGTTCTTTCAGTATAAAGGTTTCAGGATAATCGAAAGCATCGTGGCGGGATTGATAACGGTAATATTCTGCTGTTTCGCATACGAGATAATTGTCTCGCGGCCGGAATTTGCCGCCATGTTCGGCGGGTTCATTCCGCAGGCGCAGGTTATAAAAAATCCCGATATGCTTTACATCGCTATCGGTATACTCGGCGCTACGGTTATGCCGCATAATCTTTACCTGCACTCAAGTATAGTGCAGACACGCGCCTATGACAGAACCGTACAGGGGAAGAAATCTGCAATACGTTTTGCAACGCTTGATTCAAACATCGCGCTGATACTCGCGTTCCTTATAAACGCCGCGATATTAATTGTGGCTTCCGCTTCATTTCATAATACAGGACTGCAGGACGTTGCCGATATATCCGACGCATACAAGCTGCTGGATCCCGTGCTTGGCGTAACCTTTGCAAGCGTGTTGTTCGCGGTGGCGCTACTTGCTTCGGGACAAAACTCGACTATAACAGGCACGCTTGCGGGCCAGGTCGTGATGGAAGGATTTTTACGCCTCCGGCTAAAACCCTGGGTCAGAAGAATGATAACGCGGCTTATTGCGGTTACTCCGGCGTTCATAATAACCTTAATTTACGGGGAAAAAGGAACAACGGGGCTTCTAATCCTAAGCCAGGTGATTTTATCTGTGCAGTTAAGTTTTGCTGTAATACCGCTGGTAATGTTCACCAATGACAAAAAGAAAATGGGAATGTTTGCAAACAAGCCCGCTTTGAAGTTCACAGCATGGGCTGTAAGCGGCGTGATTATCGCCCTAAATGCATTTCTCCTTTACCAAACAATAAGCGAATGGGTCGCGTAAGAGGCGGTCAAGGCTGATCCATAAAATCGAAATCTAAATATTTATTGGCGTTAAACGATGCAATTTAATTAGGGTGATTTTCAATAACTCCTTCTAAAAAATCCTTGATCATATATTTATTGTTTCTTACTTTCGCAATTGAATAAGCTTCAAACCATACAACGCTCCCCGAATAGTTCGAATTGGGAAATTCATTCAGGAACCATTGGCAATCATTAATAAAATCTTCGTCCAACAATATATCTTTACTTAATAAACCTCTACCCATACTGTAATAATAAAAAGCTATTTCAGAGTAAATGCTTTGTTTGTATTTAAATGCAAAATCTTTATATGCATTAATTTTTTTTTGCAACTTCCATCTTTTTGCCGACCATAGCATAAATTAACCTTAACTCTTTGCGTGCTTCTGATTCATATACTTCTGGTTTTTTTACAATAAATTTAACCGAATCACCACAAAACTTTTCATAGTGTTCATCTTCCGGAAAAAAATACATTCCCGCAAAATTTTCCCAATCTGAAATTTCATTTTCATATCATATGAATCCTTTATTTGGGTTAGAATTTCTCTTGTCTCTCCCGGATTGAATACAGTGTACGTACACCCAAGTGCGTCCGCTATCGCTCCTTTATAATCAGCTGCTTTGCCCTTGCTGTTTTCAACGCTAATGCCTCTCAACACATCATATTCACATAAGTTGCAAATAGAATCGGGTTTACTGCCAATATTTTTGATTGTAACCGAAATCCAGACTTTTCCCCTTCAAGGTATTCGCTTTTATTCAAAGAAATGGTCGCTCTTAGATTTCCGGATTGAGAATATAAAGATGCGGATTGAATAATAATAAACAGCAGAATCAATGTTATTTTCAATAACATATTTTAATTTCAATTAACATAAATATAGATAAAGAATATTGTTCTTTCAAAACATTTAGGCTAGCAGAGAATATCTTGCTATTAATTCGTGCCACGACGTGGAGTCGTAGCACGATGAGCATATTTTCGTGGCACGCTCCAAAGGCGGGCAAGCGACGCTGAGTCGCCAGCCTGCAGAAGGCTGGTAGCGCGAGAACCTGTATTTTCGTGGCACGACTCCATGTCGTGCTACGAATAGGATAAAATCAAAAACGCCCTTGAACAGCGTTCGGAGTTATAACCGATAAATTAATAATAGCATTATTTATTTGCGCTGTGTTTCATATTTTGCGATATTTGTTAAGAATATGACAGAATCGACACACTGTCATTTAGCGATATGGATATATTATGATAGATAACAAAACTAAAGAGATCTGGAACGACCATTTACAGGATGAAGCTGATGCCGAATTCCTGTACGAAATACTTGCGGGCCTGGAGCCGAACGAGCGCAGGCGAGAAATATATACTCAGTTATCGGATGTTGAGCGCAGGCATAAAGAAGCGTGGCTGAAAATGTTTAAAGATAGCGGCGAAACGGTCAAAGACCCGAAACCCTCGGGCAAAGCAAAGTTCAACGCCTGGGTTTCCAAAAAATTCGGCGCGGGTATGCTTACTAAGATGATGCTCGAAGAAGAGGGGATGGAGGTTAAGTCATATTTAGGCTTATACAACAGCTCAAACGAAAAAGCGACTAAAGATATTGCAAAACGTTTGGCAATGGATTCAGCGGCGCACTCTGGCAAGCTTTCGGAACTTCTCAACAAAGACGGCGAGAGCTGGCACAAGATATCTTCCGGCGGAACGCTGAGAAACGTAGTGTATGGATTCAACGACGGCTTAACGGCTAACTTTGGACTGATAGCCGGCGTTATAGGCGCTGCGGTTCAGCCGCACGTGATATTAATTTCAGGTATCGCAGGATTAATAGCCGATTCTCTCTCGATGGGTTCATCCGGGTACCTTGCCGCGGTTAGCGAGCGCGAAGTGTTCGAGCATGAAATGAAAATGGAAGCCGAAGAAATTGCGCTCATGCCGGAGCTTGAAGCTGAAGAGCTCGCGCTGATATATGAGGCAAAGGGCATCACAAAAGAGGAAGCGCGGAAAATGGCTTTCGATATTATTAAAGACCCTGCTATGGCTCTGAAAGAATCTGTCCGCGAAGAGCTTGGCATAAGCGGAAACGACGGAAGCCCGTTCAAAGAAGGGTGGGTAACAGGACTTGCAACCGCAATTGGTTCGTTAATTCCCGTCGCCCCGTTTTTGTTTCTCAAAGGCGCCGCCGCAATTTACGTGTCGTTTTCGATCAGCATGCTTTCGCATTTCGGCGTGGGCGCGGCGCGCAGCTTTTTTACAGGACGGGGCATCATACGCAGCGGCATAGATATGTTTGTGGTCGGGTTTGGGGTCGCGGGCGTTGGGTATTTGATTGGTGAATTAATTTCACGATTTTTGTAGAATCGATTTTAATAAATTAATCACCACATTATTGAAGAAGATCTATTACTTAGTTTTCGGTTCATTGTTTCTATCGTCAATTCCTTTGCATGCGCAGGGCAGAACAGATACATCCGTACATATAACAATTGTTAATGCAGAGCAGAATGATGATCCTATTGTAGCCGAGCGCCCCGGGTACACAAACCCGCCGGCGGTTGTGCCAAAGAGAAAATTCCAGATAGAATCCGGATTCTATTATGAGAACGACAAAATAAAAGGGACGGACCAATCGACGGATAATTATTTATACCCCACAACTTTTTTCAGGTACGGTTTGACAAAGAATTTTGAGCTTCGTTTAGAAGCCGATATTGCGGGTTACTCTTCTTCGGCGTCCGGGGTAAAGACGACGCAAAGCGGGCTTAACCCGGTTACAATTGGCGCCAAATACTATATCTGCGAACAGAAAAAGGCAAGGCCCGAGACGGCTTTCTTTTTCGGACTGACGCTGCCATATATAGGCAGAGATGATTTCCAGCCGCTGTATCCGGCGCCGGCGTTCGGTTTCTATTTCCAAAATACTCTTAATGATAAATGGAGCCTTGGCTATAATGCCTCTATGCAGTGGAGCGGAAACGACGCAAACCCCGTAAGCCTGCTCACGTTTTCGCCGACTTACAACATAACGCAAAAAATCGCGGCATTCGCAGAGATCTACGGGTACTTTCAGAAATATAATGTTCCGGATATCCGCTGCGATGGCGGGGTAGCTTATATTCCGATTCCCAATCTTCAGCTTGATATTTCGGCAGGGCCCGGGCTTGCCGGACCAGTAACGAATTTCTTCATCGCAGCCGGCATATCAGTAAGGCTGCCAAGATAGTTAATTGGCGGGTTGCTTAACCGGGGTTAAAACCGGGGAAAAACGCGTTAAATCAATAATATTACAGCTTTTTATGACGTGACGAATTAATATGGCACGATAGTAAAATTTTTTTTGTTATATTTGCATCAGTTATTAAACGTGTAAAACAAGGAGATTCAAAAATCATGCAATGGGAACATATTTTATTTGTAGCTTTTATAGCGCTGATATTCTTTGGCGGGAAGAAAATTCCTGAGATAATGGGCGGCCTAGGGCGCGGAGTAAAGGAATTCAAAAAAGCTACAAAAGATATAGAAAAAGACCTGTCAATAAAAGATTAACTCCTCTTCGAAACAGATTAATTATAAGATAATCGGAGTGGTGTTTTCTTTTTAAAAATTAAGGTGTGGTTTGCATCTTAATTTTTTTATTTCCATTTTTAGAAAAATTTTGTCAAATAAATAATTCCAATATAAATACTACTTACATTATAAGTAAATCGTAATAAAAATAAATTTCCACGGTTGCTTTTTTAAATGATAAGGAATTATTTATTTCTGATTATTCTTATGATTCTTTGTTCCTGCGTCACAATTTGCGCTCAGGAACTGCATCTGAATCAAAAGACAAGCTCAGGCAATCACCCGGACTCACTTTCTCTTTACGGGAACAACTTTTCAATTTCCAAAGCGGATACCGAAAATAACAATCTTAACTGGCTTCGTTTCGGCAGCCTGACGGGGTTTACAATCGGCGCCGTATTGTTCCTGCATAATTTTCAGCGGCATGCATGGTGGTCCGGCGAACGCGGAAATTTCCATATTGAAAACGACTGGGCTTATGCAATGAGTATGGATAAGCTCGGACACTTTATGGTTGGCGGCCTTATCGCTAAAACCATGAGAGGCGCATTCGAGTGGAGCGGAATGAAAGAGCGGGCGGCAATTTGGTTCGGGGCGCTGTTCAGCATAGCTTACATGACGGACATTGAAATCGAAGACGGCTTCGCAACAGCCTGGGGGTACAGCCCCGGCGATGAAATTGCAAATTTATCCGGCGACATATTTACGGTTGCCCAGGAATTATGGACTCCCCTGCAAACCGTGAATATGAAATGGAGCTATGTTCCCACAGGGGATCCGAATCATAAAGGCGATTTTCCAGATGACTACGGAGGGCAGGTTTTTTGGCTCTCTTTTGATGTGCGCGATTATATCGGAAATGAGCACAGGAATGAATTCACAGACTATATAAATTTAGCCGTTGGTTATGGCGTGCAGAAATATGAAGATTACGGCCCTGATGGCCGAATACAGAATATATACCTCGGGATTGATTTCGACCTGCGCAAAATCATCCCCGGCAATTCCTCATTTATGCGGTTTGTTAAGAACTTTATCCATACATTTAAGATAATCCCGACGCCAGCAATAAGGTGGAACATAACAAAAGGGAAAGTGGGATTAGTTGTGAGATGAGAATAGTCAGACTTCGGAAAAAGGCGGTTCAATAATGAGCTGCCATTTACTTTTCTAGGGCTTCATTTCAAAAACTATACTGAGTCACAGTATTTATCGTGCCAATGTTGGTATTATACGCGTTGATCATATAATTATAATAGGTGATAACGTTATCATAGCTGCGGCTGAATTCGCTTTCTTTTTTGCTTCCGCCATCTATGAATTTCTGCGTCGCCTTTACAAAATCTGTTACTGTCCTGGTGAAATAATCTTCAAAGGAATACTTAAGATATTTTGTCTTATCTGTAAACGGCGCGGATTCGACTTTATTTTTATCTGATTCAAACGCCGTTTGGAATACGGTTAAATCGGCCTGAAGCGATGACGGGTCCGATGATTTATCCATATTCTTCAGCTTATCGTAAAATCCTTCGGCGCCATCCAGCGTGTTTTCATAAGCGTTCATAAGAATTGCGACCGCTTTCTGGTCCGGGTCTGAAATAGATTCCGGGTCCCTGTTCTTTCTTTTCGGTTTATATTTTTTCAGCATACCGTTAAATTTATCGAATGCGTCTTTGAATTTAGCGTGCCGGCTCTTCATTTCTTCGTCAAGCTCCGCAGCTTTTGAGGGGTCGCTTTCAAATTCCTTGTCTTTAAAATAGTCCGATGTCTTCTGCGCGGCGCTGTAATAGCTATCCATACTATCAAGCAGGCTTTTGAAAGAACTTTCTATATCCGCCTTCATATCTTTGGAAGCGGTGAGTTTTGAGAGCTCGCCGCCATCGAGAAACGAACGCTTCTGATCTTTAAGAACCCTTTCAAAATCTCCCACTTTAAAATCAAATCCAACGGTAACAAGTATCATTCCTTTTCTGATCGATTTCGGGGCCGGGATGTTTTCAATATATTCTTTGTTAAGTCCGTCGCCCGCTTCTTCTATTTTATTTGCGACGTCTATGTACTTATTATAGAAATTCAGGTCCTCGCCGGAATCTCCTTCAACGGTTTTTTCTTTTTCCGTACCCTCTTTGTTATCAACCGTTTGCTCTTTGGTCTGGCCGTCTTTTTTTGACATCTTCTCCTTTATCTTATCCACCAGCGAGCAGCTTGTTGATACAAATAGCGTGAACAAAACTACGAATGCAAATTTTAGCTTGTACATTTTTTAATAAGTTGATTTAATAACGTTCAAATTTAACGCTTAATTTCGGAAATGTTAATGCCGTTGCCTGAAAAAATCGGGGAAAAATTTTGCAGATTGTTTTGGAAAAACTTTCGGGCCGCCCGTTTTGTTTTGTATTGGACGCGGTTAATTGCCGGGCAAAAATAAGCATAAATCTGACGCAAAAAGCAACTTGTATAAGCTGAAATGAGATTATATAAATTGGAGCGATAATGCTTGTTCTGCCTAACTGCTTACCTTGTTTAATCGTTGATATTTAGGTATTTTGTTGTAATTTTCAAATAAAATTATCGTTTTCGCGCGAGTAATGAGCAAAAAGGACGTATATATTGTTGACGCTACCCGAACGCCAATAGGTAAATATGGAGGCGCTTTGAAAGATGTAAGACCCGACGATATGGCGGCAGGCGTAATAAGAGAGATCGTAAAAAGAAATTTTGACGATAGAGGGCAGGACAGGTCTTTAATAGAAGATGTCTTAATGGGATGCGCCAACCAGGCAGGAGAAGATAACCGCAATGTTGCGCGAATGAGTTTACTTCTTGCCGGGCTTCCCGTTTCCGTAGCCGGTTGTACCGTGAACAGGCTATGCGGTTCCGGGATGCAGGCTGTATTAGACGGCGCAAGAGCGCTTGCGGCAGGCGAAGGCGATATTATTATAGCGGGCGGAACAGAATCAATGACGCGCGCGCCTTTTGTTATGCCTAAAGCCGCAGAAGCGTTCACCCGCGCGAACGTTGTTTATGATACTACAATCGGCTGGCGATTTACCAATCCGAAGCTTGCAAAAATGTATTACCCGTTTTCGATGGGAGAGACGGCTGAGAACGTTGCGCAGAAATATAAGATAAGCCGCCAGAGGCAGGATGAATTTGCGTTCGCGTCCCAGATGAAGGCGAAGGAGGCGATACTTGCCGGGAAATTTAAGGATGAAATAACGCCCGTCGAAATAAACCTTCGCGGCGAGATAAAAATATTCGAGACCGACGAGTTTCCCCGCTTCGATACAACAATGGAAAAGCTAGCAAAGCTGAAACCTGCATTTGTAAAAGAGAACGGAACTGTCACAGCCGGCAATTCATCCGGAATTAACGACGGGGCATGCGCAATACTATTGGCAACCGAAGAAAAGTGCGAGTCGCTTGGCCTGAAGCCGCGGGCAAGGATAGTGGCCGGGGCTGTCGCCGGCGTAGAGCCAGATTGCATGGGCCTTGGCCCGATACCGGCTTCTAAAAAAGCGCTGAGCAGGGCGGGAATGCAGATGAGCCAAATAGAGCTTGTAGAGCTTAACGAGGCGTTTGCGGCGCAGTCAATCGCTTGCATTGACGGGCTGGGACTTGACGAAAAAAAATTAAATGTTAACGGTGGCGCTATAGCGCTCGGCCATCCTCTCGGAATGAGCGGGGCAAGAATTCTTACAACGCTCCTTTTCGAAATGGAAAAAAGAAATTTAAAACTGGGCCTTGCGGCAATGTGCATCGGCGTAGGGCAGGGAATTGCTTCAATAATCGAAAAAGTATGAGATTTGAAAATTGATGCATTGATTTTTCTTATCCCGTAATTTTCGAATCCATGATCAAGAAATGAATTTTCCGAACACATTAAGCTTACTGAGAATACTGCTGGCGCCGGTTTTCGCTTATTTATTTTTATCAGGCGAGCCTGTTTTGATAATGATATCGTTTTTTGTGTTCACCGCCGCCGCGCTTACAGATTGGTATGACGGTTGGTATGCGCGCAAATACGGTTTCAAGACGCGCTGGGGACAGTTCCTTGATCCTCTGGCGGATAAGATACTTACATCAGCGGCGCTTGTGTGTTTTTATATAATAAACATCCGGCAGCCTGAATTTTTCGGGACCCATGAAGTAATTCCGATAGCGGCGCTTGTCGGGATAATTATATTCCGCGATATTGCGCTAACCGTGGCGCGCTCGGTCAGCGAGCTGAAAGGAAAAGAGTTTAACACATCGATGATATCAAAAACGAAAACGTTCGTTCAAATGACGTACATTTTTATTATCATCGGATTTATGGCGGTCATGACTTCGTATCCCGCTTCAGCCGCCGGAAAAGCAACGGGGATGTTCCTGTATTCAGACTGGAATTATTATTTCCTGGCGCTGATAACCGCGCTGACGGTCGCAAGCGGAATTGCGTATATATTTGAATCGGGCTCTAAAAAAACTGTAAACGAAACAACGTGAACTTTGCCGAAATTTAAGAGAAAACAGCAGATAAACGAAAATTATAAGGTTCCGTTCATTGTGAATCTTATAGGAAGCGGCCTGTTTACGGGCCATATCCCGTTTGCATCGGGTACCTTTGGCAGCCTTGTGGGCCTTGCGGTTTACCTGGCCGGCGGAGGCTCGGAGTATTACGTGCTGTCATTATTAATTGTGGTTTTCTTCGGCATCGGCGTTCTTTTTTCGGAAATAATGCGCAAGCGATACGGCGAAGATCCTCCGCAGGTTGTGATAGACGAAATTGTCGGACAATGGGTAACATACCTGGTAGGCTCGTTGTTTTTTGATTTCTTCTTTAAGGCAAAATCGTTTGACCCCGCATACCTCTTTTCGGCCAAAGTTGCATTTGCCGTTATCGGCTTTTTGATATTCCGTTTCATAGATATTATCAAGCTCCAGCCAGCAAAATATTTTGACCAGCAGGATTCGGGCTTCGCAATTATGATGGATGACGTGATCGCCGGTCTTTATGCCGGAATATTCGCGGCTCCCATTACTCATTTTCTCTGGTTCAAATTCCTTGCCAGGATCATCTTCAGATGAGAGCCGCAATACTTACCATCGGCGATGAGATCCTGATAGGACAGGTTATAAACACTAACGCCGCGTTCCTTAGCAAAAAACTTTTTTCGGCGGGGGTTTCGGTCGACAGGGTCATTTCGCTGCCCGACGATGAAAAAGAAATTCTGAAAGAGTTCCGCGCCGCGTTCAGGAATTATGATGTGGTGGCTGTTACAGGCGGACTTGGCCCAACGCATGACGATATCACAAAAAAATGCATCGTAAAATTTTTTAGAACGAAGCTACGGGAAGATAAAAAGATCCTGAGGCACATAAGGTCCATATTTTCAAGAAGGAACATAAATTTGACCGAAGTGGGCCGTATGCAGGCGATGGTCCCGGTGGGCTCTGTGGCTTTGCACAATGAAATGGGAACGGCGCCGGGAATTCTTATATATAAGGAAGGCAAGATATTCTGCGCTATGCCGGGCATACCTTACGAAATGGAGTACATAACGGATTCAGGCTTAATCCCGTTCATTAAAAAGAAATTCGGCGCCTCCAAACGGCGCGACGCTCTGCTGCAAAGAACCCTGCACACAATCGGCATACCTGAAGCGCAGCTTTCTGAGCGGATCGGCGCAGTCGGGAATATAGTTCGTTCCGGACCCGGATATTCGGTGAAGCTCGCCTTCCTTCCGTCATTCTATGAAGTGAGGCTCCGAATAACCATTCGCGCAGCGGACGCAGGGAAAGCGAACTCACTTATGGCTGAATCAGTGCGCAGGATAAAGGAAAAAGCGGGAAAGTATATATATTCGTATGATGAAAGCCCGATTCAGAAAGCCGTTGGGGAAATTTTAAGAGATAAGAAACTGACTTTCTCGGCGGCCGAATCGTGCACCGGCGGCCTGATTGCTTCAAAAGTTACAGACATCCCCGGGAGCAGCGATTATTTCCTGGGCGGGGTTGTTACATATGCCGATAGCGCCAAGGTGAAGATCCTCGGCGTAAAAATGTCGACTTTGAAAAAGTACGGAGCGGTGAGCGAACAAACCGCAATAGAAATGGCGGAAGGAATCAGAAAAGTTACCGGCTCAGACGTAGCGGTTTCGACAACCGGAATTGCAGGGCCTTCCGGCGCTAAACCCGGAAAGCCTGTTGGACTGGTGTGGATAGGTTACTCCGATAAGAAATTATCTTTTGCAAAGAGATTTGTGTTCACAAAAGAAAGGTTCCGCAACAAAGAAATAATGAGCAAGATGGCGCTGGAGGCGGCGAGAAGAAAGTTGCTCAACATGAAGTAAACCTCCGCAAATCTGAAACAGAACCGCTAGAAAGAATTTTATTATGATTGAAATAAGAAATTTAGTAAAGAGTTTCGGGAGCAACCATGTGCTCAAAGGCGTTAACCTGAATATTGAAAAAGGTAAAACCACCGTTATTATTGGAGCCAGCGGCTGCGGAAAGTCGGTTATTCTGAAGCATATCATCGGCCTGTTAAAGCCCGACTCGGGAGAAATATTAATAGACGGCGAAGATATTACAAAGATGAACGACAAAGAAATTTACCGTATCCGCAATAAGTTCGGCTTTCTTTTCCAGGGAGCGGCCTTGTTTGATTCAATGACCGTAGGCGAAAATGTGGGCCTTGGGCTTGTTGAAAACACCGACACTGCGCCGGCTGAAGTTAAGAGGATCGTCGGCGAAAAGCTGGAGCTGGTGAATCTGGCCGGAATTGAGAACCTGATGCCATCTGAGCTATCGGGCGGTATGAGAAAACGCGTAGGACTTGCGCGCGCGCTGGCATGCAATCCTGAATTTGTTTTATATGACGAGCCAACAACGGGCCTTGACCCGATCACAAGCGAAGCCATAGATAAGCTGATCGATTCGCTTGCAAATAATCCGAAGCTGCAGGTAACTTCAATTGTTGTAACCCATGATATTCTGAGCGTTTATGAAGTTGCCGACCATGTTGCAATGATGTATGAAGGTGTGGTGCATTTTGAAGGGACGCCCAGGGAATTAACGGAAACTAAGGATCCTGTGGTAAGAGAATTCCTGGAAAGAACCGACAGCGGGACAATAAAACACGCATAGAATGAGCCTTTGGGGGCAAAGAAAACACGATTTATTCAGTTTTTCTTATTTATAATATTTATTAATTTTACGGATATTACTTACTAACGAAGAAAGGAAAAAGATTCAAAATGCCAGAAGCCAGATCAAAAGCTTCCGTATATATTCAGGCGGTAAGAACGTTTTCTTACCCTGCATCTATGATACCTGCCCTTCTTGGAGCTATGCTCGCGCTCCTGATAAGCCCGCAGACTACCGAGTGGTGGCTCATGCCGTTTATCGTAATTTCGCTGATTTTGCTACATTCTGCTTCGAACGTTATTAGCGATTACGACGATTACCGTACCGGCGTAGATGCAAAAGATACGCTGGGAGGTTCGCGCGTTCTTGTAGACAGCCTTATTGCGCCCAAAGAAATGCTGCGCTTCGGACTCATACTTTTTGCGCTTGCCGTTGTTATAGGTATCCCCATAATTTACACTCGCGGTCTTACAATTTTACTATTCGGGGTTTTCGGAATTCTCGGCGGGTTTTTTTATACCGGAAGACCAATAGGTTTCAAATACATAGCGCTGGGCGACCTGTTCATTTTTATTATCTACGGTCCCGCAATTGTAACTGGCACATTTTACGCGCTCACCGGATCATACAGTCCGGTTGCGCTTTACGCATCTATTCCGCTGGGACTGCTTATAGCGGGTATTTTACAGGCAAACAATCTTCGCGATATTATTCACGACAGGAAGGCGAATATTAAAACGCTCGCGACTATTTTCGGCGAAGGCTTCGCTAAAGCTGAATACCTGTTCCTCATAATAGGGGCTTACCTGACTGTAATAATTTTAGTTTTCACAAATGTTCTTTCGCTCTGGTCGCTGCTTGTGCTGCTGAGCCTTCCGCCGGCGATAAGGAACATGAATTCAATTAAAGGCGTTAAAATTGAAGACACGGCAAAGATTGCCATGCTTGACGCGCAAACCGCTCAGTTAACGCTGATGTTCGGGGTTTTGCTTTCAGTTTCAATAATTATATCTAAATTCGCAGGGTAAAAATGAGAACTATAAAGATAATATTTCCGCTTATTCTGTTATTTGCCTTTACGCTGAGCGTTAACGCCCAGATAACCAACAAGAGAATTAAATTCAAGCACGGCAACGTAACAGCAACCGTTGTGCAGGGCATTAACGAAGGCGTTGTTGATACGTATCTTGTTCACGGAAAAGCGAAGCAGCATATGACTGTTGCTATTATGTCTATTGAAGATAATATCGCGTTCAGCGTGCTAAATAAGAGGAAAGGGAAATACCTGCCCGGCGCCGAATCAGACTCGAACGCCAAAAACTGGGACGGAGAACTGCCTTCCACGGGCGATTATAAAATATTCGTCACTCCCGTTCAGGGCTACGGCCAGTATAAATTAAGAGTCACTATCGAATAAACGTTAACGGTTTTTTATATATAAAAAGAGGCGGGCCCATAAAAAAGCCCGCCTTTTGTTTTGCTATATAGTTGTGTTCTATTGTTTTGGAAGATATATCTTATCGTATTCTGATTTAATTATTTCCCCGCCGTATTTTCTTTCAAGGCGGCGCACTGTAAAGTGCCCTCTTGCCATATCCTGAAAATGGTTGATAAAAATCGTATTGATAGCGGCTCCGCTAATTGCGCCCAGTACAGGCACGGCGCCGGCAGCGACCTTTTCCGAAACAATTATTCCGTATCTCGCCGCAATTCTCATAATGAATTTTACCACCGCTGGCGCCCCTTCTTCAATCACGCCTTTTTCCGCAATATACTTGGCGGCTTCATTCATTAGCTTTGCAAGCGCTGTACGCACCGCATAATAGCCGGTTTCGGCAAGATCGTCCGCCTTCGTGTTCCCGCCAAGAGCAAATACTTCAAGGCAGGCAAGCTGAGTTTCAGCCGACTTGACATTCTCACCTTCGTCTCTTGCAATATCGGCTATCGAACGGAGCATAATTGTAGTTGATATAGGCAGCTCTATCAGCAGCGAGCTGAATCCAAACAGGCCGCCGACGCCGCCGCTTACAGCCACTCCAACACGGTGCTGAAATTCCTTAGAGTTTCCCCTGGCGGTTTTGTTCATAGTTTTAACTGCAATCTCAAGAGCTTTGTTCAGCGAAATATTTACCGCTCTGTGCACCACAGACGACCAGTTCTTCGGCAGAAGAGCCATGCCTTTTTCAATCGGCTTTCCTACAAGGTTTGTAAGCTTTACGGCATAGCCCGGGTTTTCAAGCAGGAGCTTCGCTTTTCTCAGGTCCGCAAGATCTTTTTCCGATATGCTCATATTTTCCCTTTCCTTCTCAGAATCAGGTCTATCACCTCTCTTACCGCCCCGCGTCCGGATTCGGTTTTTGTAACATAGTGCACGTCTTCTTTCACTTCTGAAATGGCGTTAACGGGAGCGCACGAAAAGGCCACCGTTCTCAGAAGCGGGAGGTCAAAAACGTCGTCGCCGACAAAGCAGAAATTTTCGGGCTGCAGCTTGTATTTGGTTCTTATCTCTTCATAAGCGGCAACCTTATCCTTACAATCCTGGTAAAGTTCGCTTATTTTCAGCTTTTCGACCCTGAAATTGTTAACCGGCGTGCTTTTCCCGGAAATCACGCCAAATGTAAGCCCAAGCTGATGGCCGCGTTCGATCCCAAACCCGTCATGCGCATGAAATATTTTTACCTGCTCGCCGGTTGAGGTGTATATAATTGAGCCGTCGGTTAATACGCCGTCCATATCCAGGAGCACGAAGCTTATTTTTGTGAAATCAACTTTATCTATGTTCTTCATTATCACATCTTGTTATATACAAATCCATTCAAAAATAAACATTTGTGATGAAAGAATTAATGCTTTTATTGTTGATCCAAAGTATTTATTTTGCAGGATTAAGCAAACTAAATCCGGTAATACGGATATAAATATTACTGAATGAAAAGCCATCATGTTTTAATTTTGCTTGCAATAATGATCTCATTTATTGGCGCAAATTGCGGGGACAAAGATGGTAAGTACGGGGCGGTAGTCTCCTTCAGCAAAGATGACACTGTGAAATTCCCTGACTTCGCGCTTGTTTTTACGGGAGAGAGCGATAAGACCAGCTACTTCGATAACGGAAACAAGTTTACATTTCATTATTATAATTTTAACGCTTCCTCGGGCGCGGAAAGTAAAGTCGTTCAGTGGTCGTCAGGAACAGGCGAGATCGGCCCGATGCCGTTCGAAATCGGGGGTAACAAATATACAATCGAGCTGAAATACGCTGAGGGCATGAAAAGGAAACTGGACAGCAACGAACTGGTAATAACCAGGCTGTGACAGATCGGAACTAATTTTTTGAGAAGATATTTTGTTTTAACCGCTATATTGTTTATCACCGTTCTAAATATTGGCTGCGGCGATTCGGTGGGCCGGTTCGGGAAGGTAGTTAAATTCGGCTTGAATGAAACCATAAAATATCCGGATTTCGATATCGATTTCATCGGCGAAAGCGACAAGACATCGTCATTTGATAACGGCAACTCGTTCAGGTTCCATTACTATGATTTCAGGGTAATAACGCAGGCCGAAAACAGGATTGTTCAGTGGACCCAGGGAACGGGATTGATCGCGCCGTCATCATTTGAGCTTGGCTCCAAAACGTACGCCATCGAGCTTAAACATTCGCAATTGTTTTCAAGAGAGCTCGCGGGCGATGAAATGATAGTAACCAAACTTGAAAAAGAATAATTAAGGCTAAAGAATACATAATTAACCTGAATATATTATGATAGGTAAATCGGCAAGCGATCTTTTCGATAAAGTTGCGCAATGCGCCGCCGGCCCAAACGAAAAAGACTATAAAGAGATCCGGAAGATACTTCACCGGATGGAAAAGGAAATTGACGAGATACTAGAAGAAGAATTCCGTTTCTACGCAAGCGATTTTATAGCCAAATGGAGCGCGCCCGGTTCGATAGAAGGCGATTTTGAAGTATTCGCTAGCGAAACCAACGAGATAGTCCTGGAATTCGGCAACGAGGGGTTTTTTGACGAACTCGACAGGGATGATGATTTTTAAATCATATTATTAGTTTACTAACTTTTGCCGCGCTAAAATCTATGAGAAAACTATTCTTTTTTCTTCCGCTGCTTTTCATCCTTACTGTCAACTCACGCTCCGACCAGCTTGCATGGCTAACCAAAGATGAAGTTACGCAGGCGATGGATTACATTAATAACCGCGAAATCAACGAGGTGATCCTGTTTTGCGGCTGCTGCGATAACGACCTGAAGGCAAAGATAAACGTGAGCAGGTTTTACTACCGCCAGGTTAAAGGTTCAAAGCAGTATTATGAAATTGTGATCGAAGGCATGACGCAGGGGCTAAAGCCGGTTGACCAGGCCGTGGACCTTGCATACGTTAATATAAGAAAGGACGATAAAGCGGTTTGCCTCGGGCTAGAAATGGGATTTAAGTGCGACCCGTGCACGAAACCTTTTGACTGGTTTTGATATGGTGAAAGAACAATTCCTAAAGACGCCGCGGACCGCAAGATATTATGTATCCGGCGAAATAACACCCGGCACAAAGAACCTGTGGTATGTTATTCACGGCTACGGACAGCTGGCCGCGGAATTTATAAAGCAGTTTGATTACCTGGCGGACCCCCAAACGGCCGTTATTGCGCCTGAGGGACTATCCCGAGCATATTTCGGCGATAAACCAGGCGCCTCGTGGATGACAAAAGAAGACCGCGAACATGAGATCGAAGACTATGTTAAATACCTCGATAACCTGTACGAAGAGCTTACCGCCGGCATTTCCGGAAAGCCCCTTGTAAATGTGCTGGGTTATTCACAGGGAGTCCATACCGCCGCAAGGTGGTTCACGATTGGCGGGAGCGGGATTCAGAGATTAATTCTGTGCTCGTCTGACTTTCCGCGGGATACAGATTTTGAAAAACTAAACTCCCGGCTTAAGAAAGCGGCTATGTATTATATATGGGGGGATAATGATGAATTCATAAGCAAGGCGGCCTTTGAAAAGAGCGTTGAGCTGCTGGTCGGCAATCAGGTGAACTTCGAGAATTACCCGTTCAAAGGCAAACACTTCATTCTGCATGAACGGATAAGAAAGATCGCGGGAGAAAAGTGAAGTTACCGCATGGCATTCCAGCCGAAACAGCCTTGGTCGCCGCAAAAACAGTCGGGGCAAATGGATAATTCTCAGCCATGTTCGGACTTTGAATTACAAATTCTCAGGGATGAGCTGAAAACCACAACTAAGGGTATCTATACATTTGGCGCAGTCGCGGTCATTATTGCTTTGATTCTCCCCTTTCTCGGCTCGTCAAAAACCCACGGAAGACCAATGATAGAGTTTATGAGCTACCGCGAAGCCGCGCTTTTTATTATTCTGGTATTGGGTTTAATTTTTTTCTGGTATTACTTCACAACTATCCCGAACATAAAAAGAGATCTGGGAGAGAAGATCAAGCTGGTTCTGAAAACAACCATTGCAAAGAAGGAAGCCTTAGTTTACAAGCGGATCAAAGGAGCATATATACTTTTGAATTCCCCGGCCGGGACAATAAAGCGCGTGGCGGTAACGCCTTTGGAGTTCAGTTTATTCCGCGAAAAAGACGACGTAATAGTTGAATATTTCAAGAACTCAAAAAAGATTATTAAGGTTACAAATTTAAGAATAGAAAAAGATAAAGCATTAACCGGTGCTTAATTTACGGTTTATATTTTTGATTAAGGGAAATTTTTACAACAACTTAGAGGGAAATCATTTAAATGAAAGCAAAATTTTTTATCTTAATTATTGCCGGGCTCTTTACAGTTTCTTTGGCTTGTTCTTCGATTGATTTTAAAATAAAGAGCTCGCATGACCTTGAAGAAACCACATGGGGGCTTGATTCGCTTAATGGCGCCAAGCTGACGCTTGCACTGGGAAAGGAGATAACTCTGGAGTTTGATAAAAAGAACGGGAAGATACGCGGCCAGAGCGGATGTAACAAATATTTCGGCGATTATATTAAAGACCAGAACAAGCTGAATTTTTCAAATATCGGCTCAACTAAAATGAGCTGCGATGACATGCTGGCAGAGAACGATTTTCTGAATGCGCTTCCGAAGATCGATAAATATGATATTTACGATAAAGTTCTTACTCTTTACGTTGCGGATAGAAGAGTGATGGTGTTTCACGCAAAAGACTAGGCGGGTCAAATCCGAAATACGAATATCAAACAACTAAACTTAGACCACCCCGGCCTTCGGCCACCCCTCCTTAAATAAGGAGGGGTGCCTATTTTGTTTCCTTTGTTCAATATTCGAAATTGTTACGCATTTTAGAACTTCCCGGCGCTTGGGCACAGCTTATTTACAACGCATGCGTCGCACATTGGTTTTTTGGCTTTACACACCTGGCGCCCGTGCTCCCCTATCGCGTGGGAAAACTTCAATTGATTTTCAGGCGGAACTATTTCTTTCAGCTCCATTTCTATCTTATCCGGAACATCTGTATCGACAAGCCCCAGCCGCTGGGATACGCGTATTACGTGCGTATCTGTTGTGATAGCCGGCTCCCCGAAACAGTTGCCAAGCACAACGTTGGCAGTTTTGCGCCCCACGCCCGCCAGCTCTGTTAATTCATCCATTGTATGCGGTACTTTGCCGTTGTGTTTTTCAACCAGCGATTTGCAGCAGCTTAAAACGGCTTTTGTTTTATTGCGGTAAAAATTAATAGGCCGTATTAACTGTTCAAGTTCTGACTGCTTCAGTTTAAGAAAATCCTTCGGCGTTTTGTATTTCTTATATAAGGGTCCCATGATCTCGTTCACCTTTATGTCGGTGCATTGCGCCGCAAGCAAAGTGGAGATCAGAAGCTGGAACGGGTTTTCAAAATCCAGGTGGCATTTCGCATCTGGATATTCCGCAAGCAGAATATTATAGATCTTCGCGGCGCGGGTTTTGGTTTGAGAAAGCGATTCGCTCATAAAGTTATTTTGTTTTTGAGTCAAATTTCCGTAAAATTCATGAATTATAAAAGGTGTTATTAAAAACTGTTTCTTAATATATTTCGGAAATTTAACAGGAAGAGGTGCGTCAATAATACAAATTTTGTTGCAGAAGATAGAGCCTTAATTTGTAACCTGCAAATTGTGACCTGCAATGTGTAACCTGTAACCGCGCCCCCGGCGCTCCCGCAAGTTTTCGTAACAACCCCCGTCTAAACTGATAACCAAACGAGGAGACATAGTTATGAAAACGCTGCTTTTGTTAACAATTGCCGTTATACCCCTGCTGCTATCATGTTCTGGCGATACGTCAACTTCAACTTCGACGACAAACGCCGTTTTACCGCCCGTTTTCAGCAAATTCAGCTCTGCAGTTACTGTTTCCACCGAAGGCGATTATGTCGTTCTGCAAAGCAAGGGACTCCCTGACCATCAAAGCTGTTACTACCCAACTTCTGACAGCCTGTATCACGTATATGACGGCCCGAATCCCAATTTCATGTTAGCCCCGGGTGAAATTGAACGCCAAAATTATACGTTCAAAATTCCCATTAATCCAACCAGGGCAACAAATCACCAGGCAACGCCGCTTGGTCCGATTGGGATCTCAATAAACGGCGTGCCGCTGTTCAATCAATACAACGGCCAGCACAATCCGCTCACTGTTGAAATAAATACTTTCGACCAGTACAACGGCCACCCGACTCCTACCGGGCAGTATCACTATCATGTTGAGCCAACGCACATAACCCAAACAAAAGGCGAAGATGCGTTAATTGGATTTTTGCTTGACGGGTTCCCTGTTTACGGTCCCTTGGAAAACGGACGCCTTGTAACTAACGACAGTCTTGATGCGTATCACGGGCATTTCGGCCCAACGGCAGATTACCCGAACGGGATCTACCATTATCACATTACGTCCGACGCGCCGTATATTAACGGCACCGGGTTCTACGGAACGCCGGGTACGGTTACGCAATAAAATTGTAGCCTCACCCCGCCGCTTCGCGACGCCCCTCTCCTAAGAGGAGAGGGGAAAGCGCTGCGAAGGTGCGCAGGGGTGAGGTGAAAAAAAAGCGGAATACACAAGAAAACCTAATGAAAAAATATATCATAAATATCATTCTCGGCTTCCTGTTTGTTTCGTGCTCTGCAAATAATCCGCAGCTTGCGATAAGACAAGCTGTAAGCATTCC
Organism: uncultured Ignavibacteria bacterium; assembly: GCA_963816535.1. GTDB lineage: Bacteria > Bacteroidota > Ignavibacteria > Tepidaquicellales > OLB5 > CAWFKW01. Next base: position 1,624,476 of record CAWFKW010000003.1, read on the forward strand.
GGAATTTTCCGTTGAAGAAAACGATAGCGGGCTCCACATCCAAAACGGGGCATGTTATTACAATGGCGGGCTCTTTTCAGGTTACATAATATCGCATTACAAAAGCGGCGCTCTAAAAGAAAAGAGCCCGTACTTCAACGGATTAAAAGAAGGAGTTGAGCGCTCGTGGTTTGAAAACGGGCAGCCGGAAACCGAACGGAAATACGTTAACGGCGAAAAAGACGGAACGCACTACGGCTGGTACGAAAACGGAGCTAAGAGGTTCCAATATAATTTCAGGAACGGTTTAAGCGACGGAGAAAGCCTGGAATGGTACAGCGACGGAAAGCTTTACCAGCAAAGAAATTACAGCCTGGGATCAGAAGCAAACGTTAAAGCATGGCGCGATACCGGAAAGCTCTACGCAAATTACGTTGTAAAAAACGGAGTAATTTACGGTCTTAATAACTCTACATTATGTTATTCTTTAAAAAACGAAAGGGGCGAATATGTCGTTAAAAAGTAAATATAAAATCATTCTTATCTTTTTCATTGCGGCTGTATCGGCGCTGGCGCTGGCAATGTATACCCATAGTTCGGCGAAAGAAGAAGAAAATATTTCTTCGCTTCCTGTGTATAATACGCCTGATTTTACACCTGTATGGCTGAACTCCGGAAACCGCGATTCGGCGTTCCACACGATCGCGCCGTTTGCGTTCACCGACCAGAACGGTAACACATTTGACAGCAAACAGCTTGACGGAAAAATTTACGCTGTGGATTTTTTCTTCACAACCTGTCCGGGGATATGCCCGAAGCTGACTGCAAATCTGGGCAAAGTCCAGGATGCGTTTAAGAACGACCCAAACGTTATGCTGCTTTCTTTTTCTGTAACGCCCGAAACTGATAATTCGGGAGTTCTGAACTCATACGCGAAAAATCATAATGTTAGTTATGATAAATGGAAACTGCTTACCGGCGCCAGGAAAGATATCTATTCGTTGGCGCGCAGATCATTTTACGCAGATGAAGACCTGGGCTTGCAGCAAAATGAGAATGATTTTCTGCACACAGAAAATGTTTTACTGATTGATGCAAAAGGAAGGATTCGCGGCGTTTACAGGGGCACGCTGCAGCTGGATATTGAAAAGCTTATTAAAGAAATTGGCATTCTTGAAAAAGAGGGATAAACGATCCCTTAAGCATTGATTAGCGAAAAACCTCCCCGTTTTTTCTAATTTATAAAGCCATCCTGAAGGTCTGGATTTCAACAATTTCCGCCAAAAATGAATGTTTTTTACCAAACCCCTACAATTTTTAGATAATGATTTCGCTAACCTTTCAATAATTATTCTTTGACAGCAGCCCGTTTAATATTGCAAGTTTGTTCGAACGGCGAAAAACGATATCCCAATTCTCTTTCAAAAACAGTTTTGTGAAGATCTTTATTACCCCTGTAAAGTACCTCTCCTAAGGATATCGTTTTCGCCAACAGATTCCATAAGAGAGTGCAGGGGTAATTATTTAATTTTAGAATCCTCTGCAACAGAGTTTCTTGATTTTTATTAATAAAAAAGATAATTATTAAATTAACAAACAAATATGAAAACAAAATTAATCACTTTTTTATTTTTAGCTATTAGCATAATTCCGGGTTTTCTTTTTGGTCAATTTACGCAACAGGGCCCAAAGCTCGTTGGGACAAATGCTATTGGAAGCTCGAACCAGGGCAGTTCTGTCGAAATTTCTTCAGACGGAAATACTGCTATCGTGGGCGGCTGGCAGGATAACGGCGGAATTGGCGCGGCGTGGGTATATACGCGAAGCGGCGGAGTGTGGACGCAGCAAGGTACAAAGCTGGTAGGCTCTAATGCTGTAGGAAGTTCATGCCAGGGAATTTCAGTTTCCATTTCCTCTGATGGCAATACCGCTATTATCGGAGGCTTTCATGATAATAACGACACGGGCTCCGTTTGGGTATTCATGCGCAGCGGCGGGGTTTGGAGTCAGCAGGGTCAAAAGCTTGTTGGATCGGGTGTTAGAGGCGTTATCGGGGGGCCGTTTCAGGGCACATCGGTCCGCATTTCGGGAGACGGAAACACAATACTGGAAGGCGGTTATGCTGATAGTAACAATGCGGGAGCGGTCTGGGTATTTGTCCGAAACGGAGGCGTTTGGACGCAGCAAGGCGCCAAACTTGTTGGCAATGATGCGAATGGCGGCGCGGATCAGGGTTATTCGGTCGGCATTTCTTTTGACGGGAATACTATTGTTGAAGGCGGTTTTCAGGATAACAGTTACATCGGCGCGGCGTGGGTATTTGTCCGAAGCGGCGGAGTGTGGACGCAGCAGGGCGGAAAACTTGTCGGAACAGGTTTTATAAGCCTGCCTGCCGACCAGGGAGCTTCGGTTGCAATTTCTTCCGACGGCAACATTATAGTAGAGAGCGGTTTTGCTGATAATTCGGGCGCTGGATCAATCTGGGTCTTTACGCGAAGCGGCGGGATTTGGTCGCAAATGGGTTCAAGAATTACGGGCACAGGCGCTGTTGGAAGCGCCAATATTGGATTTTCGCTGGCGATTTCTCCTGATGGCAACTCGTTTGTCGCCGGCGGTTATACAGATAATGGCCAGGCCGGCGCATCATGGGTATTTACGCGAACCGGGAGCGTTTGGACGCAGCTAGGCTCTAAACTTGTTGGAACGGGGGCTGTTGGAAATTCAAGGCAGGGTTCGTCGATCGCAATTTCTTCAGAAGGAACCGTAATTGTTGGCGGTCTTTTTGACAACTCCCAACTTGGCGCGGCATGGATATTTTCAGATCCGACAATTGGAATCCAAACAATATCAACAGAAGTTCCCAAAGGATATACATTATCACAGAATTACCCCAACCCGTTTAATCCGAATTCAAAAATAAAGTTTCAAATCGCAAAGTCCGGAGATGCCAAACTTTTTGTCTTTGACGAGCTTGGCAGAGAAGTCGCGACTCTTGTGAATGAACAACTAAATCCCGGAACATACGAAGTTGATTTTGACGGAAGTAAATACGCATCAGGGATTTATTTCTACGCATTGAAAACAGATAGCTATAGCGAAACCAAAAGGATGATTCTTCTTAAGTAGTTCATAGAGAGTTCGGACTAAGAAGAGATTGCCGCGTCCGCCGATAGCGGACTCGCAATTGGAAAATTCAAAGGGGACGTTTTTCCGTCCCCTTTTGTTATTCCAACTCCGCATCTACCGTAAAAAATCTACAGGCTTGAGTGAGAATAATTTATCTAACTAGCTGTCTACATATATGGTAATCAAAACCGCGGTAAAATTGTTCCTTAAAAAATGCTTTGAAAACGGAAAAATTATTGCATTTTCACAAACAACCGGTAAAACAATGGTTTAATAGATTTAGTTGTTGGTTATTTTATCTCAATAACAATTATTTTCCGTTCTCCCCTGTCGTATTCATCAATATATTTCACATATTTCAATTTTTCCGCTGCTTTTATCTCTCCGCCAATTTCTCCGCCTTTAAGTGTGATAAGTTTTCCCCCAATCTTAAGAAAATTTCTTGACCAGAAAGCGAGGTCCTGCAAAACCGCAACCGAGCGCGCAACAACATAATCATATTTATATTTATAAAGCGGAAGCGGCGAAAGATCTTCGGCACGCGAACAAACCGCGGTAACGTTTTTCAGTTCAAGCTTTTTAATTATATCATCAACTACTTTTATTTTCTTCCCTATAGAATCAACCAGCGTAAGCTGCGCTTCGGGATGATGGAGAGCGATAACTATTCCGGGGAATCCCCCGCCTGTGCCAAGATCAAGAATTCTAATCCCCTCTTTGAATTCAATTTTCTCAAAAAAGATCTTGCTCTCTTTGATTAAATCGAACACATCATTCTTCTTTCGTGAAACAAGATTTATCTTCCCGTTCCACTCCATAAGAAGGTCGTTAAATTCTTTTTCTTTTAATATTAATTGCCATTCATTGGCTGGTTCGGGCATATTGATAAAATTCTAAATACGAAATCCTAAATTCGAAACAATTTCGAAGTTCTAAAATCCAAACGTCTAATTGTTTATTTTATTCTGGCTTCGTCTTTCGGTATTCATATTTGTTTAGTCCGCCTTTGGCGGATCAGTATTCGTATTTCGGATTTGTTCTTTGATAATTGGTAATTGGTAATTGATAATTGATAATTGATAATTGGTAATTAGTAATTGCTCTTTAGCTTTTCATGTACACCGTCAATATCGAAATGTCCGACGGCGATACGCCGGCAATGCGCGATGCCTGCCCAATGCTTCGCGGCCTTACCTTATTCAGCTTTTCCCTGCCTTCGGTAGAAAATGATTTTACTTTATTGAAATCAAAGTCCTCGGGTATTATCATGCCTTCAACCTGTTCCAGGTTTTCCGACTGTTCGTTCTGCCTCTGGATATAACCTTCATACTTTAACTCGATTTCAACCTGGTTAACCGCCCCGGGATTGCGCCTAAGCGCTTCAGCTAAATTATTGTCGTTAAAGTATTCAAGCTTCAGCAAATCCGGTAAAATAACTTCGTTACGCTTAATGATCTGTGAGAGACTGTCAGATTGTTTTATCTCAGCCGAATTGATGGCGCTAAGAAAACCGTTCACTTCTTTAGCGGAAATATATGTGCGTTTAAAAAATGCGATTGAATCCCGAATCAGCTTCTCCTTATCTAAAACGGCGTTGTGTACATCTTCCGGAATCAATCCGTATTTAGCGCCATATTTCATAAGACGCAGGTCTGCATTATCCTGACGTAGTATCAGCCTGTATTCGGCAAGCGAGGTGAATACTCTGTATGGCTCTTCGGGGCATTTGTTGATGAGGTCGTCAATTAATACGCCAATATATGCTTCCGAACGTTTCAGTATGAATGGATCTTTACTCTGGATCTTCAAAGCCGCATTGATTCCCGCCATCAGCCCCTGCGCCGCGGCTTCTTCATAGCCTGAAGTTCCGTTTATTTGTCCCGCAACATAAAGACCGTCTATTAGTTTTGTTTCAAGCGTAAGTTTTGTTTGATGCGTTGGCAAAAAATCATATTCTACCGCGTAGCCCGGCCGAAGCATTTTAGCGTTCTGTAATCCGGGAATCGTCTTCAGCGCCTGGTATTGTATTTCAGCGGGCAGACTTGAAGAGAAACCATTCATATAAACTATATCCGAGTTCAGTCCCTCGGGTTCAAGAAATATCTGGTGGCGCGGCTTATCTGAAAAACGAAAAACCTTATCTTCTATCGAAGGACAATAACGCGGACCAACTCCTGTTATTCTTCCGGTGAACATCGGCGAATCATCAAAGCCTGTTCGCAGAATTTCATGTGTCTTGCCGTTGGTATATGTTAAGAAACATGAAATCTGGCTCAGCCTGGGAAAATTTCCGTTCGAGAAAACAGAGAATGGGGTTGGCTTCTCATCGCCCGGCTGTTCTTCGGTTTCAGAGAAATCAATGGTATCGAGGGCTAGTCTGGGGGGCGTGCCTGTCTTAAGTCTACCCGTTATAAAGTTATGATTTAACAAATATTTAGATAATCCCTTTGCCGACTGTTCGCCGTACCTACCTCCTTCTGACTGCTTGTGCCCTGTATGCATAATAGCATTTAGAAACGTTCCGCTTGTGATGATCACGGCTTTGCAATCAATTGTAGCGCCAGCATCTGTAATCACTCCATTGATTTGTTTTCCATCAAGAATCAGCTCGTCTACCGTGCCTTGAACCAATTCAATATTACTGCAGCTCAACATATATTCTCTAGCTACTCTTGAATACAAATCCCTATCGTTTTGGCTGCGAGGAGACCAAATGGCAGGTCCTTTTGAGCGATTTAGTATTCTGAATTGAATTCCAGTATCATCTGCAATTCTTCCCATTACTCCACCCAGCGCATCAATTTCCTTGACGAGATGCCCCTTGGCAGAACCCCCTATCGCAGGATTACATGACATTCTTCCGATAGCGTCAAGGTCCATTGTAATCATTCCAACGGTATGTCCCATCCGTGAGGCTGACCAGGCAGCCTCAATACCAGAATGCCCCGCCCCTATGACTACTATATCGAAGTATTTATTCCCGTTTTTGTTCAATTTTGTCTGCTTTTTTACATTATGTTTCACGTGAAACATCCAAATTGCATGATTTTAGCGTTTCACGTGAAACAATTTACTTCCCAATACAGAATTTCGAAAAGATATTGTTCAAGATATCAACATTTGATGTCTTTCCAATTATCTCAGTCAGCGAATCCATGGCGGATCTTATCTCATAAGAAATCAATTCGTTGCCGCCTCCAGATTCAATTTGCGATTCTGCATTCACAAGATATTCACACGATTTCAACAAACAGTCACGGTGCCGCTGGTTCGTTACAATTACATCCGAAGGTTCGTCGTCTCTGATCAACGCCTTTGCTTTCCTTACTATTTCTTCCTGGAGCATGCTCATATTGGTCCCGTCAAGGGCTGATATAACCAGACCCTTTGCAGTACTTACGGGAGCTACGTCAACTTTGTTATAAGCCCGCACAATTTTGGTTTCTGCAATTCCCATAATGTACTCGGTTCCGTCGGAATTGGGATTTGAAAGATCTTCGACCTCTACAACAATATCCGATTCAGAAATTTTCTGTCTTGTGCGTTTAACGCCTTCCTGCTCAATTGCATCAGATGATGCCCTTATTCCGGCAGTATCTATCAGGTTGAACACGACTCCGCCCATTATTAAAGGTTCCTGCAGGTAATCTCTTGTAGTTCCGGGAATTTCGCTCACAATAGCACGGCTTTCTTTCAATAAATAATTAAAAATACTCGATTTACCAACATTTGGCTTCCCTACTATTGCCAAATTGACGCCACCTGTGATAATTTTGCCACTCTCAAAACTTCTGGTTAAATTATTAAATTTCAATATTAATCCACCAATCTTTTCAAGCAGGTCTTTACGGGAAACCAGGTCAAGCCCCTCTTCGGAGAAATCAAGCTCTAACTCCAGAAGCGAGCAGTAATTGATAAGTTCTTCCTTTAATTCTTTGATCTTTCCGGAGAATTCGCCAAGCAGTTGTTTCATGGCAAGCTTATTCGATAGATCTGTTTTGGCTCTAATTAAATCCGCCACGGCCTCAGCCTGCGCAAGGTCCATTTTGCCGTTCAAAAAGGCCCGCTTCGAAAACTCGCCGGGCTGAGCGTGTTCAATTCCGTTTGATACCAATAACTTATTGATTTTACGGAATATGTAGCTCCCACCGTGACTCGAGATTTCTACTACATCTTCGCCTGTATAAGAATTGGGGGATCTGAATATTGTTACAATAACTTCATCAATAATGTCACTGCCGTCTCTCAAGTATCCATGAATTGCCGTGTGGCTGACTGCGCTTGCAAAGTCAATTGGCTCGAATTTATTCGCTTTTTTTGTAAATATGCACGAAAGAGCGGGCAAAGCCTTCTCCCCGCTGACTCTGATTACGGTGATTCCTGACTCCCCTACCGGGGTTGAAGGAGCGAATATTGTTCTGTTATCAAAACTCATAATATTTGAATAGCAAAAATACCATTAATTGCCTTCGGTAACAATGAAAATCTCTTCGCTGTCATTTCCGCGAAGGAGCTTGCCCGCCTTGGGAGGGGGAATCTTGGTTTATTGCTTTGCAATTCATTGTTCGGGTTACCATAAGCCACAATCAAAGTTTATAGCCTGGCTTCTGTTGCTTTATTATTAGATTCAAATTCCCGCCTTTTATTTCTATATTTGTAAGTAATTCAAAAAGGACAGTCATGTCATACATAGAATTTGATAATACGTACGCGAAATTTTGTTTCAGGCACATTGTATTACAGCCAACCACGCTTTGCAATCTGGATTGTGATTACTGCTACTTAACCGACCGGCAGGAGCCGAATAAAATGTCAGTTGGCGTTGCCGAAGCCGTAGCGGCGTCTATCAAAGACGCTCCCCATCCAATTACGATACTCTGGCATGGCGGCGAGCCGCTTGCAACCGGGATTGAACACTTCAGAAAGCTTGTCGACCAGTTTGAGCCGCTAAGGCTTGAAGGCAAAATAAACCATAACATACAGATCAACGGAACGATGATATCCCCCGACTGGTGCAGGCTGTTCAGGGAAAAGGGTTTCCACGTGGGCCTGAGCATAGACGGACCAGAGGGCTGCAACGTTAACCGCGTTAACCGCGCGAACATGCCGGCATGGGATAGAATTATGAAAGGCGTCGGCCTGCTAAAGATAAACCGCATTCCGTTCGGCATTATCGCCGTAGTCAGCGAAGCCAATATTGACTGCGCCGAACCGCTGTACGAGTTTTTTTCATCGCTTGGCTGCAGGAGCATCTGCGTTAATATTGTCGAGAGTGAGGGATTGAACAAAGAGAAGAACCATTTGCGGGAAAAGGACGTGAGGCGTTTCTGGGCGGATTTATTCAAGGAATGGCGTGAAAATCCTGTGATAAGAATACGGGAGTTCGATAATGCGCTCGGATGGCTGAAAAGAGTATCGGATGATTTTGAACAGCATGAATTTTTTGCGCGCGACCTGCGGCCAACCGCAAGCTGGAACGGCGACGTAATTATGCTTTCGCCTGAGTTCCTTAGCGTCCCGCAGGAAAAACGCAATGAGTTTGTCGCAGGAAACATACTGGAAAAGCCGCTGGCCGAGATCGTAGCTGATTCTTTTTCGGCGCAATATGTTAAAGATTATTTTGCCGGGGTAAAAAAATGCGCATCGGAATGCATGTATTTTTCTTATTGCGGCGGGGGGCAGGCGAGCAACAAATACTTTGAGCATGGAAGGATAGACGCTACCGAAACTGAAGAATGCCGCAACACCAGGAAGCTATTGGTGAATACGGTTACAGGCGCATTCACTCCGGGGAAAATAGATTCGATAGACGCCGCTAAGAGCGCATCGGTTAATTTAAATAAACTCATTTGCGCGCTGCCGGAAAATATGCAGCCCCGCAACTACTCATGTTTTGACCGCCGCCGACCGGAAGCCGTGCTTACGGCCCAGGAGGATTCAACCCAGGCAGATTGGTCCGATTGGTCGGATAAAGAAAGCTAGGGAATTCGGCAGATTCATCAGATTCAAGTTTATCAGATAAAAAACGCGGTCGGGCTGGCCGCCTTTTTTATCTCCTGAGATATTCGGCGTCAAATATCGGCAATGCCTGCTGACTTCATTCCAATATTTTAGAATATGTTGCTTAAAACTGATAGATTGATAATACGAGAATACTCGACGCGGGATTTGGGAACTCTGTATAAAATTCTTTCGGATCCGGATACGATGAAATTCTGGCCGGCACCGTTTACGGAAGAACAAACAATGGGGTGGATCGAGAGAAGCATAAGAAGTTACGAAGAAACTGGAATAGGCAGGTGGGCGGTAATTTTAAGAGAGAACGGATTGCAAATAGGCGATGCGGGAATAATTACAACAGAGGTAAACGGCAAAATGGAAAATGACTTAGGGTATATTATTGATAAGGATTTTTGGCGGATGGGATACGGCGAAGAAGCTGCGCTGGCATGTATGAAATATGGTTTTGAAAAGCTGGGGATAAAACGCATGGCAGCAAATATGGCGTTTGATAATATTGCATCAGTTCACGTTGCAGAAAAGATTGGAATGAAAAAAGAATGTGAATTTCATAATAAACGAAACAGAGATATTTTGACGTATCTTTATTCTACCGATCTTAAAATTGTATAATTCGTAGGCACGACACCAAAGTCGTGCCACGAAGTCAGGGCTGCACGATTCGTAATTATTGAGAAAATATAGGTCCCCGCTTGACCCAGAGGGCGCCCCGCGGGGATAAAACAAAAAGTCAAATAGCGTTAATTTTCTGTTAGCTACAAACGGTATTTTAACTAACTTCTATTGACAGTGGCAGATTTTTTTTGTAATATGCATGTGCAAAAGATAGTAACCGATGTTAACAACTTGTTCAAAACATCACAGCCCAATCCGGGCAAACTCATCTTAAGCGCTCCCAAAAATTGCCTCAAAAAAGTTATTAACAACGCATGTTGATAAGTTCCGCATGTGTAAGGCTAAGTAAGGTAAACTCATTGCTTTAAAAATGGATTTTTTTGTTAAGTTCTTTGTTAGTTTTGAAGATTTTGGGCTCTTAACGGTAATCTAATTAAAGTAGTAAATTAATGAACCTATTTTCTTTCTTATAAATATAGAGTTACGATGTTGACAAATATAAATTACGAAAATGGACAGGCTCCGCTTGTTGATAATTCAAAGGCTGCGGAAACGTGGAATAAGCTCTTAGAGATAATCAGCTTAAACATATCTGAACTGAAACTTAACACATGGTTCAGGCCAATCAAAGCGAAACAGATCGAAAATGACATTCTGACAATTTCCGTGCCAAGCAAAGATTATTATGATATGATAATCTCGCGCTTTGGCGACGTTGTATCTAAAGCGCTAAAAGCCGTGCTTGGAGATTCCGGAAGACTGATATATGAAATAGACGCTTCCGCGTCCGCAGCGCTGCCCGAAGAAACCGCTGCCCCCGTTATTCAAAATTCACAAGCACAAAATACCGGAAACTACGGACAATCTCACGCGCAGCCGCAGAGTGAAAACATTTATGCATCGGCAAGTTATTTCAATTCAGAATATACCTTCGATAATTTTGTAAAAGGCAAGAACAACGAATTTGCTACAGCGGCCGCTCTTTCGATCTGTAACAGGCCCGGCGCGCAATATAATCCGCTTATGATTTATGGCGGCGTGGGACTCGGCAAAACGCATCTTATCCAGGCAATCGGCAACCAGTTAAAAGAAAGCCGCGCCGGCATAAAGATAATGTATATATCAGGGCCCGAGTTCACAACAAGTTTTGTTCAGAGCATTCGAACAAATAAAGCGCACGAGTTTGAAAGATATTATAAATCGCTTGATATTTTAATAGTTGATGATATCCAGTTCCTTGAAGGCAAGGAGAGCACGCAGGATTCGTTTTTCCAGATATTTAACTCATTGTACCAGCTGAAACGCCAAATAGTTTTATCGTCCGATAAACCGCCGCATCAGCTTACAGGGCTTGAAGAGAGGCTCATTACGCGCTTTCAGTGGGGGCTTACGGTTGATATCCAGCCGCCGGACCTTGAAACAAGGATCGCTATATTAAATAAAAAGTGCGAGACAGAAAAGATCTCAGTGCCGTATGAGGTTCTGGAATTCATAGCCTATAATATCAAAGACAACATCCGTTCTCTTGAGGGATGTTTGAAGAGCCTGATCTTCGATTCAGAGCTTACTAAAATGCCAATATCGCTTGATATGGCAAAACGCAGCGTGCTTAAATTCGGAGCAATAAAGAACAGGAAGCAAAATTTAGATATTGGCTCTATTATTGCCGCTGTATCCAAGTTCTTCGATCTTGAGGAATCGCTTTTAAGGCTTAAGACAAAGCGGCAGGAGATCGTTCTTGCCCGTCATGCCGCAATGTACCTCTGCAGGGAAATAACGTCGTGTTCTCTTGAAACTATCGGCGCCCATTTCGGCGGAAGAAATCACGCAACGGTTATTCACGCCTGCAAATGCGTTGATGATATGATAAATATTGATCAGAACTTTAAAGATAAAATAGACACAATAAGGGAAGAGCTTTTAACATCTTAATAACATTCCGTTGTTAATTTATGTTTATAAAAACAACCTGCTGACATTTTACTGATGGCGGGTTTTTTTATTTTTCCGGATGCAAGTAAAACGGATAAATTAAAATGGGAACCTAACCTATAATTAACATGATAGCCGGAGATTCAACCGCCTTTATTCTCTTAATTTTAATAACAATTGTTCTTAAATTAACGCTTATTAACACTCCTGCTGCTACTGCAATTTTTTAATATATAATATAATAATGTAAGAGTAGTCCGCGTTGATAGAAAAACTCATAATAAAAAATTATTTACTGCTAAAGAGCGTTGAGATTGATTTTTCAGCGGGATTTAACGTCATAACAGGCGAAACCGGGGCAGGTAAATCTATATTAATAGATGCTTTATCTCTGTTATTGGGAGAAAGAGCCGATTATTCTATTATAAGCAAAAATGACGACAAGATGATAGTAGAAGGGTTTATCAATATTTCGGAGGCAAACAGGAAAATTATTAATAATATTTTAAATGAAAATGAAATTGACAGACTTGAAAGCGGCAGCCTTATAATAAGGAGAGAGTTATATAAGAAAGGATACAGCAGAAATTTTATAAATGATACGCCTGTAAATATTAACGACCTGAAGAGGATTGGCGAAATAATTATTGATATACATTCTCAGAATGAACACCAGTCGCTGCTGAAAAAGGAAATTCATATAGAACTGCTTGATTCTTACCTGGAAAAAAACGAAAAATTGAAATTTGGAAAGTTAAAAGAGGAGTACGGGCGCCAATATCGGGATCTTTCTGAATTAACCGCCGAATATGAAAAGTTAAAAGAGAAAAAGGCTGAACTCGATAATAAGAAGAACTACCGGGAGTTTCAACTGAAAGAAATAACGGAAGTGGATCCTGGGCCGGAAGAAGACGATAAGCTCGAAAAGGAGCTGAGCGCCTCGGAAAACGTTGAAACTATACAACAGGGCCTATCGGCGGCATATTCAAATTTATATGATGAATCGGGCTCGGTTATTGAGAAAATGAAGACCGTAGAAAAGGAACTTGCGAAACTTGAGAAATATAATTCAGATATTTCAAAAATATTAAAAGATATAAGTGAAACATCGCTTGTATTGAACGAAGCCGGAAGGCTGGTTCAAGGACTGATAGATAAGCTAAGCTTCGACCCGGCAAGAATAGAAGAGATAAGAGAACGACTTTATAAACTGCAGTTCTTAAAGAAAAAATACGGCAATAATATTGAAGGGATCTTAAAGCTGAAGAAAGACCTTGAATCAGACCTGGCGCTTGTTGATAATTTTGACGAGAAGATTGGAGGGCTGGAAAAAGAAATTGATGAGCTGAAAAACAGCTTGTTTAAGAAAGCGCAGGTAATTTCAAAAGCCAGGAAAGAAAATGCCGGGCAGCTTGAGAGGGAGATAGTTAAAGTATTAAAAGAAACAGGGCTTGAAAATGCGGAGTTCAAAATAGAGATAATGCAGCAAACCGTTTCAGCCAAAGCCGCCGATAACGGCCGAGCCCCCTTCACCGTCAAGACCGGGGACGGGCAAGCGAGGCTTTCTAAAGAGGGGATAGACGACGTCGAGTTTATGGTGAAAATAAATAAAGGCGACGAATTTTCTTCACTGCGCAAAACTGCCTCGGGCGGGGAAGTATCAAGGATTATGCTTGCTATAAAGACAGCTTTAGCGGAAGCGGACCGCGTGGATACGTTAATTTTTGACGAAATAGATGCCGGCATCAGCGGCCGCATAGCGCAGAAGGTCGGGATAGTTATGAAAAAACTATCCGGGTACCGCCAGGTAATTTCAGTTACTCACCTGGCGCAGATCGCCGCCCTGGCCGACGACCATTTTCTGGTTGAAAAAGAGACAGAGGGCGCGCGAACGCTAGCGAAAATTAAAAAGCTGGCAAAGAACGAAAAAGTTATTGAGGTTGCAAAGCTCTTAAGCGGCGAGAAAGTTACGGACGCCTCTATTAAGAGCGCGGAGGAATTAATGAAGTAGAAGCCCGGCCGCGGCAGAAACGGTCAGGGTTCATAACAATCATAATTTCGCTGCCTGTATATCTTTCCGTCTTTGAACTCAAAGATAAAGCAGCAGTGCGCTTTTAGTTCCTGCCCCTTTTTGAAATTTCCCGAATCGGCGGCCATCCGGCCGCTCCACCCGGCTTCGATAACAAGAACTTCGGGCGTTTCATAAATTGTGTGAATATCAAAACGATGAGAGTCCAGTGTTTTCCGGGCGGCTTCCATTCCCGCCAGCATTTCCCTGCGGTTCCTGGTGCGGGTTTCTTTCACGTTCAGGCTGGGAAACTCGGTCGCCGTCATTTCCGGGTGCAGGATGCCGTCATATTCGGCGCTCTCTGTGCAAAAGCTCTCAGCGAGCGCAAAATATTTTTTTACAAGCTCAATTTTATATTCCATGTCAATTTGATTTGTATGTCTTTTTTGAATAAACGCCAAGCGGGATTAATATCGCGCCCAGGCTGAAGTAAACCGCCTGGAGCGGATCGAACTGCCTGATCATAAACAGCTGAACCGTTATCCATATAATGTTCACGATACCCTGGTAAACCAGCGCGAGCGGATATAGCCTGCTGCTTTTTATTACCATCGCGGCAATAACAAGGCTTGAGGTCCCGATAAAAACAAAAAGAATGATACCGGGCACAAGGAAAGTTCCAAAAGGGGAATACTGTAGCAATCCCAGCGGAGCCTGAAGGAATCTGCCCGAGGGCTCTAATATGAAAGCGCCGCCGCCAAAGAGCGCGGAAACGGAATTGAAAAACAAAAGCGTTATGCAGGTAAAACGAACAATAACATTCAAAAGATTCCGGTAAGACCCGGCGATAAATTTGTTACAAAAATAAAGTTCTTTTTAGCTACAGGAAAGCTAATAAAAAATCAAAATTCAAAACGCAAAATGCAAAAATAGATTAATTGCCTTTGATCCCCGCCTGCGCGGGGATTTGAATTAGAATTAAGACACGGAAAAGCTAATCTGAAACCCCCCTCTGTATCTCCCCCCGATGGGGGGAGACGCGAACTGCGGAGCATAGAACTCATATTATCCGCCTATAGGGAAAACCCTTTAGCAATTAACACTATAAGCCCGGATAGAGCCATCAATCCGTCAAGATAGAAGTAGAACCACACATCGGATTTTGAGTTCTTGCTTATGCGGTAAGTAAAGATAAGCGCAACTGTCGGAACCAAGCAGGATAACGTGTACGGCCAGCTGTTATAAGCAGACTGGAAAAGGATCGCGCTGATTATGTTCAACGCCATGCAGAAAGCAAACACGTAATCAAGTCCGCGGGGGGTTAACGCTGTGGCAATATTCTTTATGCCTTCCAGGCGGTCCTCTTCCCTGTCGCGGTAATCAAATAAAACGCAGATTGGGAAAATGAGAAACAGCCGGTTAAGCGTGAAATATGTCATTTCTGTTTTCCACCCAGCGCCAGATACCAAAACGGGCAAAGCCGTTGTTGTAAAAACCCACACCATGGCAAGGTATGTGGTTTTAAGCACGGCAATCTTCCGTATAAAAAGAAACGGCTGCAGCGGGATCTTTGGGGCCGTGTACATAAAGGTTATAAAAGCCAGCGGCAGTAAAATCTCATAATAGCGGGAAATAGGGATAAAAGAGAGGTCTGCCGAGATAAACGAAATAATAAGCAGCCATATCAGGAATTTACGCCGGCGTGAAGTCCACTCAAGCCTGACGGAATCCGGGTTCAGGTGGTCGGTTAGCGACCAGTGAAGGCTGTAGCTGCAGAGGGTTGAAAGGAAAATGAAGGGAATAAAATAATTATCGATATTAAGCCCGAAGGTGTATTTCACCTGCATAAACATTACTGCGGCGCAAACGGCAATGAAAAAATTACCGAAAATAAAATAATTGAATGCGGCCCCGAATAATGCGCTTAATTTCATTTTTGAACAGGTTATTCCGCAAATTACAATTTAGTATTTGCAAATTAAATTCCAAGCGGAGGGATGCAGCTGCAAAGATTTCGAGGGTCAATTTGCAGTGGCGGGAAGCGCGCAGTTAAACCCCCCTCGCATCTCCCCCTTGCTATGGGGAGAAGGCGCTATTTAAGCACTGTCATTTGAGACAGAAAGGAATGTCCACAGGGAAAGTTTTTCTTTTGGTACGACTCCGATGGAGTCGTATGTTTATAGAAAGCGTGCGTTACAAACATGCGACCCCGTAGGGGGTCGAACATTTCCCAATTAAGGCATTTTTTTTCGTAATTCGTTATTGTTTCGAAATTGGAAATTAGGATTTAGAGCTTATTTTTTTCTCTATTTAACCATTGGGAAAATAAAGTTATCTTTCCAATTATGGATATAACTTTTTTTAACACATTAGGCAGGGAAAAACAGGTATTTAAACCCATTACAGCCGGCAAGGCGGGCATGTATACATGCGGGCCGACCGTTTACAACTTTCAGCATATTGGCAACTTCCGCACATTTTTATTCGAAGATTTTTTGAAACGCGTTTTGCTTTATAATGGATATGATGTGACGCACATAATGAACATCACCGATGTTGGGCATTTGGTTTCGGATGACGACGAAGGCGAAGACAAGATGGAAAAGGGCTCTGAGCGGGAAGGGAAAACTGTTTGGGAGATCTCGGAGTATTACACTAAAGTTTTCATGGATGATGCAAAATTGTTGAATGTTATTCCGCCTACAAGATATACAAAAGCGACTGAATATATTCAGGAACAGATCGACCTGGTAAAATGCCTTGAGGATAGAGGCTATACATATAAAACGGCCAACGGAGTTTATTTTGATACTTCAAAGCTGAGCGATTACGGGAAGCTTGCCCGGCTTGATATCGAAGGGCTTGAAGAAGGAAAGCGAATCGAAGCAACAGGCGAGAAGAAAAACAAAACAGATTTTGCGCTGTGGAAATTTTCGCCCGCAGGCCAGAAGCGGCAGATGGAATGGGATTCGCCGTGGGGCAAGGGATTCCCCGGCTGGCACATTGAGTGCTCGGCTATGAGCCGGAAATTCCTTGGCGATACATTTGATATTCACTGCGGCGGGATAGACCATATTCCAATTCATCATACCAATGAAATTGCGCAGTCAGAATCATGCACCGGAAAAAAGTTTGTCAACTACTGGCTGCACGGGGCGTTTCTGGAAGAAGAGGGCGCCGAGAAGATGAGTAAATCAAAGGGTGAATTCCTAACGGTTAAAACTCTAATGGATAAGGGATACTCGCCGCGGGATTACCGCTACATGTGCCTAGGGACACATTACCGCAAGCGTCTTCTGTTCGACTGGGAAAAGCTAGACAGCGCGAAGACGGCGCTAGGCAGAATAAGGCAGAAAGTAATTGAGTTTAAAAAAGAAGAGACCCCACCCCGCCCGCCTGAGGCGGGCTCCCCCTCCCCGAAGGGGAGGGAGTACAATGAGTACGAACAGAAATTTCTTGAAAGCATTAATGATGATCTGAACATGCCGGAAGCGCTGGCGGCATTGTGGGGCGTTGTACGCGACGAGAAGCTATCCGCTAAAGCAAGGCTTAAACTTATTTATGATTTTGATAAAGTGTTAGGTTTAGATTTGGAAAAATCGGAAGAAAAGAAGTCCGGAGATGTACCTGACGAAGTAATGAGTCTGGTCAATCAGCGTACCGAAGCGAAGAAGGCGAAGAACTTTAAGCTTGCCGACGAGCTCCGCGCAAAAGTGAAAGAGATGGGATATGAGATCGTTGATAAGAAAGAAGGCGCTGAAGTGAAATCAATTAAGAATAAGGAATAAGATATTTTTAAAAACCATAATTAAAATTACATGAAAACAAAACTAACTATTTCGATTTTCCTTTTCGCAGTTCTTTTTTTAGGCGCTCAAAAAACTCGTGCGCAGGATGGCATTGAGGGTTCATACTCGGTTGGAAAAACATCATGCACGATCGAATGGAGCCAGAACGACAAGGCTTACAAGTGTTACTGGAACGAGGGTACGGGATATACTCTGATATTTTATAAAGAGGACCAGCCCAACGGAAACATCGTTTATGATGAATACGAAAAAGACGGGGTAACATATACCGGCACGTTTACGTTTAAGACGGATTCATACAGGTCGGGGATCTATTCGCGTTCAGACGGGAAGGATTTTTCGGTTAAGAGGAAAAGATAGTGAAAACAAAAAATCCATTGCGAAAGAGACTTTTTGTTAGCTCGCTTGTTATCGTTCTTAGCATGGGTAACTGGTTCAGGCTTACAGGGACGGAGAACATCCGCGCAATACATATTGTAACTCTGTTAGCATGCGGTATAGGTATCGGCATATTTTTGACAGGCTTGATTCCGTTGTTCAGAAAAACCGAGTAAAATTCATTTTGGTTTTGTAGGTCAAACGCACGCGTTTGACACAGATTTCGTAAATAAGAAAGCAGTCAAAGGCATGCCTTTGACCTACGGGTGGAAAATATTGGTAAAACAGTGGTTTATAAATAAAACTATCCGGTCAAAGCATTACGATTATAATTCACCGGGCGCATATTTTGTAACGATCTGTGAACGCGACAAAAAATGCATATTTGGAGATGTTGCAGGCGAGAAGATGATATTGAACGAATTTGGAAGCATCGCAGAGGAATGCTTGATGGAGATTCCGAAACATTTTGAAAACACAGAAGCGCCCGAATTTGTTGTAATGCCAAATCATGTACATGCGATTATTATGATATATGATGATTTTTTTAAAGAAAAGAAGGAAAATGTTTTTGTAGGTCAAACGCACGCGTTTGACACAGATTTCGTAAATAAGAAAGCAGTCAAAGGCATGCCTTTGACCTACGGGTAGAAAAAATGCATAAGAGACTTTCTATTATTGTTGGTTCTTATAAATCTGCTGTGACTAAATTAGTAAATCAGGCAAAAGCTAATTCTGGTTTCAAGTGGCAAACGTCGTTTCACGATCATATCATCAGGACCGAAAAGGCCTTAGAAAATATTGCGGATTATATCAGATTAAATCCGGCAAGGTGGGCTGTGGATTTGGAAAATGAGAATTACAGAACCGGCATTAGCCGAAAAGAAAGAGAAAGATTATCAAAAGAGTTCTATTCTGAATTATTAAAACCGTAGGTCAAGGATATATCCTTGACCTACAAATATATTTTATTTGATATCTTATGGAAAACAAAATCGTAACGTTGCCCGGCTTCACGGTCGCGGGGATTGAGATACACACTTCGAACGAGAAGGCGATGGAAGAGATCGGCGGTATCTGGGGAAGATTTTTCAAAGAGGGGATACAGGGAAAAATTCCCAATAAGGCCGATAAAGATATTATTGGACTGTACTCCGAATACGAAGGCGACCAGACAAAACCGTTTAAGCTGCTTGTCGGATGTAAAGTAACAAGCACCGATAATTTACCCGAAGGGTACACTTCAAGAACGGTTCCGCAGGCGAAATACCAAATATTCACAGCAAAAGGCAAGATGCCAGATTGTATTGGCGCAGAGTGGCAGCGCATATGGGCCTCGGACGCGAAGCGGGCTTTCACATATGATTTTGAGCTGTACGGCGAAAATTCAGGAACTCCCGAAAACGCGGAAGTTGAAATTTACATTTCTATCAACCCCTAAGGCGCTATGTTTATTACGACAAAATATTTTTTAATTACGGTAATTTGTTCTGAAAGCGTTATTGGCCGCTTAAAGGAGAACCTGGCAAAATTTAAACTTGTTAATTATACTGTAGAAAAAGTAAACGCTCCAATTGCCGGCACGATTAGCGGCGATGGCTGCAGAATGCAGTCGCTATGCAGCAAAGATGTAAATTTTGACGTGATGAATTATCTGAAAGAATATTATTCAAAAGATTTTGGTATCGTTTATTATGCGCAGGAAGCGGACATGCCAATGTAGCCTGCGGCAGTTGTTCTTAATTACCTTAACAGAATGAGAAAAGTAATTTCAAAAGATTCGGTTTTATTGGACTTTCCGGCAGACTATGTTTACCGAACGCTGACCGATTTTGCTTCATATTCCCAGTGGTGGCCGCACGCAATAAAATTCCGCGTCGAACACCTTAATCCTGGAGTAACGGGCACAACATTAGATGTTCAGAACGGGCTTGTTAAGTGGAAATCGAAAATAAGCGCTTTTAAAACCAACCGGCTTCTTGCAATTGACTACATAGAGGGCGCCTGGGTGGGCAAAACCAACTGGCGTTTTGAAAACAAAGACGGGAAAACTGAGCTGACGCTGGATATAGACCTTGTTATAAACCGCGCATGGCTGAAATTTGTTTCTTACTTCCTTAACTTTTCACACATCCACTCGAGACAAATAAAGCATGTGTTCGGCAATCTTGAAAGATATCTTAAAGAAAGCGAGGGCATTTATCTTCACGCTATCAGGCTTTCTCATCTGGATCATATCGTGCTGACCGTAAGCGACATTGAGAGAACATGCGCGTTTTACAGAGATACTCTGGGAATGGAAGTTATAACATCAGCCGAAGGGCGGAAATCTCTCAAGTTTGGGGACCAGAGAATAAATCTGCACCTCCCGGGCGACGCAAACAATCCCAAAGCAGCTAATCCAACGGCAGGCTCAGCGGATATTTGTTTGATTTCTCTGACGGACCTGAATTTAGTAGCGTCTGAATTTAAATCAAAAGGAATAGAAATAACCGAAGGGCCGGTTGAAAAACCGGGGGCGCACGGAAAATTATTATCGCTATACATTAACGATCCTGACGGAAACCTGATAGAGATCTCGAATTACATAAAGTGAAAAGCGAAAAGGCAAAAGCAAAACAGCAAAGCAAAAGAACAACAGCTAAAATCAAACAATTAGACTTACACGTCAGAAATTATCACTTCAAATAATCGTTAGGGGCTAAGATATCGGCAAGCTCGGCAGGAGTGAAGTTAAGCTCAATTGGCCCGGCCGCATAGGGCGCTATTTCATACTCATTATATAAAAATTCAAGGCCCATTTCATTTGTAAGCGAATCCCGTGTAATCGCAAAATTGTAATTGAATTTAATAACATTATCAAAGAGCCCGCCCTTTTCCGCAAGGTTATCGCCCGGTTTCAGGTCGTTCATTTCTCTGAATTTCTTATCGATAAGCGCGTTTAGTTTCGGTTCAAAACCGGGTTTGAAAATATTGGCAAGCGAGATTGTGTCGCTTGTTTCTTTATCAAAGTTAAAGAACGCGGTTAAACCTGTTGGATGCGCCCCGCCAAGGAACGAATAGAAATCGCATGATATACAGAAAAGTTTATCGGTTTCAGTATAAGGCGCTATGTTTTCATCCACGGCCCAGTCCTGCCTGAACTGCGGCATTTGTTTGCCGGCCGCTTCGTAATCGCGCAGAAAGAAGTCCATCATTTCTTCCGGGGTTTTGTAATGTTCGTCGGGCATATCGTAAGCTAATAACAATTCCTTTTGAATCACCGAATTAATTTTATCCTTCCCCTTGCCTTCTACAGCTTCAATGTATTTAAGCCTTATATAAGAACAGCTGTCGGTTTCGGGAACGCAGTTTTTGTAACTTTTGACAAGTTCTTTATTCGTGAACGCAAGCTGTCCTTTGGTTTTCGGAGCCTGCTCTGTCTTTTTGCCGGAAGTGGAATCAGTCTTTTGAGTTACCTCAGTTTTCTTTGAGCCGCAGGAGATAAGCAAACCGGCGCATAACATAATTATTATAACAGGAGATATTTTCTTCATGACCCTTTCTTAAACGTTAGGGAGCAAAGATAACTAAATGGAATGAAAATTATTATGTTTAATGGAGTTTATATAAAACAAGATTAAACAAACTTAGATAGAAAAAAACCAAGATTCCCGCCTTCGCGGGAATGACAGAATTTCAATCAAGCACAGCATACGCTATGGAGCATACGAGTATCTTCCCGCAGCCGGAAGCTTTCAGTACGCGGGCGCACTCTAAAATGGTTGAGCCTGTAGTTATTACGTCGTCGGAGAGGATAATATTTTTCCCGGCAACAACATCTTTGAATTTTTGATTGAGTTTAAATGCGCCGCGGACATTTTCACGCCTTTGCAGCTTATGAAGCTGCGTTTGGGTTTTTGTGAAGCGCGTGCGAACGAGGCAATTTCCAATAACTCTTATGCCAAGTTCTTCGCCTATTCCCTTACTGATAAAAAGGCTCTGATTGTAGGTCCTTTCGCGTTCTTTTCCGTAGTGGAGGGGAACAGGAACCGCAAAATCATATTTCACATCGCCTGAATTCATAATTCTTCCGCCAATCTCTTTGCCGACCATACGACCAACGGATTTCATCTTTTCATACTTGAACGCGTGCAGCAGGGTTTGGATTGGGGTTCCTTCATGGAATTGATATAAGCTGAACGAATCATCGATTGAGCCGCTGGTAATTTCTTCATCTTTCCAGGGATGCGCTTCCTCAAATTTTACCAGATGCCGGCGGCATTCGGCGCAAATAAAGCGGCAGCCGGAATCCATAATGGTACCGCAGCAAATGCATGTATCGGGAAGAACAAAACCAAGAAAGCCGCTAAAGAACTGTTTCAGCATCGGTAAATGACGGGAATTTGAATTTTATATTCAAAGTTAATTTGATAACTTCATGGCTTCAATGCAGAAAAGGGGCTTAAAAAAGAGGACAAAAAAGCTTATTGATTTCGATAGCGGACTAAGGGCCTCAATTGAAGGCTCCGGAATGCTCTGCGGAGTTGATGAAGCGGGCCGCGGGCCGCTGGCTGGACCTGTAGTCGCAGCCGCCGTAATTTTCGGCGATGACGCTTATATTGAAGGAATTTTTGATTCAAAACAGCTTACACGAGCTCAACGGGAAGCTCTTTATGAAGAAATAACGGAAACGGCTCTTGCGCAAGCCATCGGAATTGTGGATAATCTGGAGATCGATTCATTTAATATACTGAAAGCGACTACGATAGCGATGAACAGGGCTTTATCGAAGCTGAAAATTCAGCCCGACCTTATCATAGTGGATGGGAATTTTTATAAGAGCGACAACTGCGAAGTTAAGAACTTCATTAAAGGCGACGAAAAGAGTTTTTCTATCGCTGCGGCTTCTATATTAGCGAAAGTAACGCGGGACAGGCTTATGGCGGAATTCGAGAAAGATTATCCGCATTTTTCTTTTTCGGCGCACAAAGGCTACGGCACAAAAAAGCATATTGACGAGATACTTGAGCATGGTTATACGGCGATACACCGTAAATCTTTTAAAGTGAAATGCCTGCAGGGTGAATTATTTTGAAAGATGCGCTCCAAAAGCTGGGTAAACACGGCGAGGCGATTGCAAAAGAATATCTTGTGAAAAAAGGATACGAAATTGTTAAAGAAAATTTCCGCTTCCAGCGCGCAGAAACAGATATTATAGTTAAAGATGAGGCAAAGAAACTTCTGGTTTTTGTTGAGGTAAAGACCAGGCGGAACAAAAAATTCGGCGAACCCGAGGAAGCTGTGACAGAACAAAAAATGCAGCAGCTTGTTAAATCAGCCGAAGGATTTTTGATGAAGACGGAAGGATATGAAGATTACGACAGGAGATTTGATATAGTAGCTATAATAAGCGACGGGAAGAAAGATATTATCAATCATATTGAAAATGCAATCTAACGTACACGAATTGCCACGAATAACACACGAATTGCACAAATCAAAACTTGTTGTGAAGGAAATTCAATAGATTATCAATGCTTGAGAAGATCAACTTAAAGAATGTTCTTGTTATAGATATAGAGACGGTTCCGGAATACCCGTCATATTCCGATCTGCCCGAGGACTGGAAGCATTTGTGGGACAAGAAGATCCAGCGCGATATCAAAGAGGGCGTGACAGCCGCAGACCTGTACAACCGCGCCGGCATATATGCCGAATTCGGGAAAATAATCTGTATTTGCGCGGGTTATTTTTACGATAACGGAGCCGGGCTCAGCTTTAAAGTAAAAGCATTTTACGGGCACGAAGAAAGAGAGTTGTTGCAGGAATTCAACGAAGCTCTGAACGCTAACTTCAGCGGAGAGCAAAACCTTCTTTGCGGGCACAATGCCAAGGAATTTGATTTTCCGTATATCGCCAGAAGATGCGTGGTTAACGCCCTGCCAATTCCGCCGCTGCTTGATAATACGGGCAAGAAACCATGGGAGGTTCAGCATCTTGATACAATGGATATGTGGAAGTTCGGCGATTATAAAAGCTTTACCTCGCTTAACCTGCTGGCGGCGCTATTCGGGATAGCTTCGCCGAAAGACGATATTGACGGCAGCCAGGTTTGGAACGTTTACTGGAACGAGAAGGATATTGAACGCATAAAAGCATACTGCATGAAAGATGTGCTGACGGTTGCGCAGATACTGCTGAGGTTCAAGGGCATGAAGCCGCTGGATGCGGATAAAATAAGTTTTATAAACTAATATAATCAAGGATTACAAAATGTTTGACTTAGATATAATTAAAAAGGTTTATGCGGGCTATAAGCTGAAGGCTGATGATGCGAAGAAAATCCTGAACCGGCCAATGACCTATGCCGAGAAGATCCTTTACTCACATCTGTATGAAAAGGCGGCAAGAACGTTCAAGGGCGGAAAAGATTTTGTGAATTTTGCGCCGGATAGAGTTGCCATGCAGGATGCCACCGCACAGATGGCGCTTCTGCAGTTTATGTCGGCGGGGATTTCCAAAGTCGCGGTTCCCTCAACGGTTCACTGCGACCATTTGATACAGGCCGAAATCGGCTCTCAAAAAGATCTGTCAAAAGCGCTGAGCGATAACAAAGAAGTTTATGATTTCCTGGCGAGCGTATCAAACAAATACGGCATCGGGTTCTGGAAACCGGGAGCGGGGATAATCCACCAGGTGGTACTTGAAAATTATGCGTTTCCGGGCGGAATGATGATAGGAACCGATTCACATACGCCCAATGCGGGCGGGCTAGGGATGGTTGCCATTGGCGTTGGCGGAGCAGATGCGGTTGACGTAATGGCAGGAATGCCGTGGGAGCTGAAGTTTCCAAAGCTTATCGGGGTTCATTTGACCGGCAAATTAAACGGATGGTCGTCTCCCAAAGACGTAATTTTGAAAGTCGCGGGAATCCTCACCGTTAAAGGCGGCACGGGCGCGATAGTTGAATATTACGGCGATGGCGCAAAGACAATTTCATGTACCGGCAAAGGGACTATCTGCAACATGGGGGCTGAAATAGGCGCTACCACATCGCTGTTTGCCTATGACGAGCGGATGTTCACATATCTGAAGGCAACGGACAGGGAGGAAGTCGGCAGGCTCGCAAATGAACTGGGCGACTATCTGAAACCGGATGCGGGCAGCGAAAAATATTATGACCAGATAATCGAGATCAATTTAAGCGAGCTGGAACCGCACGTGAACGGGCCATTTACTCCAGACCTTGCGTGGCCGATCTCAAAATTCAAACAGGCGGTTCTGGATAATGGGTATCCCGAGGAACTAAAAGTCGCGCTGATAGGAAGCTGTACAAATTCCTCTTACGAGGATATTGAGCGCGCGGCGTCTATTGCGCAGCAGGCGCTTGATAAGGGCCTAAAGGTCAAATCGGAATTTACAATTACCCCGGGCTCAGAGCAAATTCGCGCGACAATTGAGCGCGACGGGCAGCTTGAAGTGTTTGAAAAGGTTGGCGGACTTGTGCTTGCCAACGCCTGCGGGCCGTGCATCGGGCAATGGAACAGGCATGACGTTAAACAGGGCGAGCAGAATTCAATAATAACCTCATATAACAGGAATTTTTCAAAACGAAACGACGGTAACACAGCGACCAATGCATTTGTTGCATCGCCGGAAATTGTAACTGCGTTTGCTTTCGCAGGAAAGCTCACGTTCAACCCATTGACCGATTCGCTGACAAACGAAAAAGGCGAGAAGGTAAAGCTTGATGAGCCTAATGGGACGGAGCTCCCGTCCAAAGGTTTTGATAAAGGAGAGGCGGGTTATGTTGAGCCTGCGGCGGATGGAAGCGCTGTTCAGGTTTATATTGACGAAAACAGCAAGCGGCTGCAGCGGCTGTTCCCGTTTGTGCATCCTGATTTTCAAAAGGATTTTAAGGACATGTATGTGCTTTTGAAAGCGAAGGGTAAATGCACAACCGACCATATTTCGATGGCGGGACCTTGGCTGCGCTTCCGCGGGCACCTGGATAACATATCAAATAATATGTTCATAGGCGCGATAAATTATTTTAACGATAAAGCTAATGCCGTTAAGAATCAGGTAACGGGGAATTATGACGAGGTTCCAAAAGTTGCGCGCGACTATAAAGCAAAAGGGATTCCGTGGGTTGTTGTTGGCGAAGAGAATTACGGCGAGGGATCATCGCGCGAGCACGCGGCAATGGAGCCGCGGTTTTTAGGAGGCAAAGCGATCATCGTAAAATCATTTGCGAGGATTCACGAAACGAACCTGAAGAAACAGGGTATGCTGCCGCTTACTTTTGCAAATGCAGCCGACTATGACAAAATAAAAGAAGACGACAGGATCGACCTTGACGTAAAAAACATTGCGCCGGAAAATCAAGTTAAGATGACTTTGAAACATTCCGATGGCACAAGTGATGAAGTAATGCTTAATCACACGATGAACAAGCAGCAGATTGACTGGTTTAAAGTAGGCAGCGCTCTGAATTTAATGGCAAAAGGGAAATAATGAGTTCAAAAAAAATCTGGATAGCGTTTGCTGTAATAATATTACTGTTCGCAGCATGGAAGATATTTTTAAAAGACAGCGTTCCCACTGAAGCAAGCCTCTCGCCGGATGAATTTGAATCGAAGCTGAAAGAGCCCGGAATTGTGCTGCTAGACGTGCGCTCTGCTTTTGAGTTTCGCGGCGAGAAGATAAAAGGCGCAGAGAATATCAGCTATACGGGAGGCGACTTTAAACAAAGCGTTGATAAAATGGACAGGAATGCAACGTACCTGATATACTGCCTGAGCGGCTCTAGAAGCGCCGGCGCGGTTAATACAATGAAGGGGATGGGTTTTACTAAAGTATATGCTCTTAAAGGCGGAATAGAGAACTGGAAATCGGCTGGGAAACCGCTGGTAAGATAGTTTGACTCGGGCTCTGAATTTAACAGAAAAGAATAAAAGTGGACACGAATACAACAATTATTATCATCGTAGTAGTTTTAGGATTATTTGCAGTACGGGAAATAATTTTTGGCGCCAGGGTACCTGAAGGGGCGGAGCTTACGCCGGATGAATTTGAAACGAAGTTCAAAGAACGTGGTTCAATTCTTCTTGATGTTCGCACGGCCCCGGAGTTCAGCTCCGGCAAAATTAAAGGCGCAAAGAATATCAGTTATCCCGCCGCCGGCTTCTCAGAAAACATAGGGAAGATGAACAGGAACGGTACATACTTGGTTTATTGTCAAAGCGGCTCAAGGAGCGGGCGCGCTGAAACGGATGAAGGCGATGGGCTTTGATAACGTATACCATCTGAGGCGAGGAATCCACAACTGGACGTCGTCCGGTAAACCAATATCCCGATAGAATCCCCGGGCGGGCGGTGAGTTCAATCATCAAAACCAAAGGACATTTAAATGAACGTATTTCCGCAACAGGAAGAATCTTCATTCATTAAAACTCGGAGGCAGTTTCAGGCAATAGCTCAGATCATAGGCAGGATCCGGGAAGAGCTTGTCAAACCTATAGCGAAAAACGATAACCTGTGGCTTGCTGTCACAGAAGGCGGTTTTTCAATGCCCCCGGTTGAAAGGTATAATGAGCTTGAAATCGGCTGCAACCTGCAGAAGCTGATAGTTGAGATCGGAAATAACAGGAACCGATACGATTCGATAGCGCTGAACGGAAAATCGCGAAAGGAATTATGCGACGACCTGGTAATATTGCTGAATAAATATGAGATCAGCGAGGCGGTTGACCTGAGCGAATTTCATTCTGATAAAGTATTTGATATTGCGGCGCCCGACACGAAGGTTTTTTATGTACAGCTGGTGAATTTCAATTCGGCTTTAATGGATTTTCATAAAAGAATAACCGATGGGGTAAAGACCCAAATATGTTTATGGCCGCATCACTTTGATAACGCGTTCAAATGGTTCAGCGGAAAGAAATTTGACGAGGGCGACGAACAAATGGGAATCGGCGTATCCAATGGGGACGACTTTTATGAACTGCCGTATATTTATATGACGCTTTGGCCCGCTCTCAGAAAAACCAATACGCTTGAAATTCCTGAAGGGGCCTTGCTGCATGATTCTGACTGGACGGGAATGATATTACCATATGATTCGATAACGGAAAAGAAAACGGCGAATGAACAGAGGAATTTGGCAGATAATTTTTTTGATATATCGTTTGCATCGATAAAGAGAGGGTTTTCGAAGAGATAGGCAGAATGCAGAGGGCCGACAGAACAGCAAAACAAAACAAAACAAACAAATAAAACAAAACAACTGAAGCAAATAATTAAACGAGTAATTTGCTGACAGAAAAGAAATATGCCGAAGAAGGATTTTAAAATAATCAGCTGGAACGTTAACGGCATAAGAGCCATCTGGAAAAAAGATTTTCCGAAATGGTTTACGGAAACATCGCCTGATATACTTTGCTTGCAGGAAACGAAGGCCCAGCCGGACCAGCTTGATGAGGCAGTGAAAAATTTTAACGGGTACACGTCGGATATTTTCTCGGCCGAGAAGAAAGGCTATTCGGGAGTTGCAACATATTCAAAGATTCAGCCGACTGGCTCAAAGAAAGGATTCGGGAACCCGTACTTCGATTCGGAGGGCAGGGTCATTGAGTCGGAGTTTAAGGATTTTGTTTTATACAATGTATATTTTCCGAACGGCGGCAGGGGACCCGAGCGCGTGAAATATAAACTGGATTTTTATGATGCTTTGTTTTTTAATGTTGAGAAGAAAAGGAAGAGGCAGAAAAACATTATTATTTGCGGCGATTATAACACTGCGCACAAAGAAATAGACCTTGCCAGGCCCAGCGAGAATGAATCGAATTCAGGGTTTCTGCCGGAGGAAAGGGCGTGGATAGATACTATAATAAACTTAGGATATACAGATATTTTCCGGGAATACAACTCCGAACCCGCGCAATATACGTATTGGGATGAGTTTACCCGTGCCCGAAAAAGAAACGCAGGCTGGCGAATTGATTATTTTTTTGTTTCAAAGGAAATGAGGAAACTGGTAACGGATGCGAGTATCCACATGGAAATCACGGGCAGCGACCACTGTCCAATAGAGGTAGATTTGAAGATTTAGTTTGACCCAATCCTGTCCCGGCAAGTCGGGGCTCTCCCTACCCGAAGGGGAGGGAATCATCAACGGCGGTTGGTTTCCCAAAAACCTACAATTTATTTTGCCATACCAATTATTATCTCAGATATTTCTTCGGCCAGTTTAACGTGTGCAACGAACGACGTTAATTTCTCCGATTTTTCTATTTTAATGTCTTCTATATCTTTTTCAGATTCGATAAACTTCATTCTTCCTTTTTCGGAAAGATACTCGTCCAAATAAGGCTTTCGCCCGGTAAATATGCTGAAGGTTTTTGTTCCCAGAAGCGCCGATTCCCTGTTCATAGTTCCGCCGCCGCTTAGGAGAATATCGGCCGCGTAAACAAGCTGGGAGCCGTCGACTGCGCTCTCAAGGAATTTAACATTGCCGCCGAGACTGACTTTTGATAAAATATATTTTCTGTCCTGTTCCGCCCTTGCTATAATCAGGCAAGTTACCAGCGGGGATGCGGAGAAATGTTCAATAGATTTGATCAATAGCTTTTCGCTTTTTTCGTCGTGATAATTCCCGGTCATTCCCGGGGGCCTGATCGCTACAAGTATATTGTCATCGGGAACGTTTATGGATTTTCTGAAATTTGGGTTCGGCGAAAAAGAGTTTAAGTAAAGCTCTTCTTTGAACCCATCATAACGGATCACCTTTTTCAGGTTTATTCCGCATGAAGCAAGCCGCTTATCCGGAATAAGCCAAGGAATCAAAAGTTTCGTTGAAAAATAATTAAATATTTTCGTTTCGGTGTATTCATAGTCCATCATCAGCAGGGATTTTATTTTCAGTCTGCGGGCGGCAACGAGCTGGCTTCTGGAGCCGTGGCTGACGGCGAGCGAAAAATTATATCCTGCCGCAAATTGTTTCAACAGGGTAGAACGGCTGTAGGTATTCAGAATTTTTTTTATCTTATTTTTTCCACCGTGCTCTCCGATCGCTTCATGTTGAATGTTCCAGAGCCTAAGTAGATCCAGGGTCTGCGCAAAATCACGGGCGGATATTTTATAATCTATATTTTTTGCATCAAGAAATTCAAAGACCGGCCTGAACAGGGGTACATGGGGGGAATTATCTAAATCGAACCAGATCATGCCGGCTGTGTTTCGTTAGATTCAGAATTTTTGGACATGGCAGAATAGATTCTATTCAGGAGCCCGTAATTGATATCCCAGTCGCATCTTCTTCGGGCTATTTCAAGATTTCTTTCCCCATGTTCTTTAATTAAACCTCTGTTATTATAATATTTATTCAATGCATTTGTTACCGATGCTGAATCGCCTACACGGGCATAAATCCCGTTTTCGCTGCTTATCCATTCTCTGATTGCGGGCACATCGGTTACGATAATTCCGAGTCCGCACGCCATGGCTTCAAGCAGCGAGAGCGAGGTTCCATCGCTGAGCGAAGTTGAAAGGTACACATCAGATGCGTTCAGGTATAGCGGCAGTGATTTGTTAGGGACCTTTCCGGAATTTACAACTTTCATTTCAAGTCCGTTATCTCTGATGAAATTATTCACGAATCCCCTTTTTGCTCCGTCAGAAACCAGCAGCAGGATCACATCGTTCTTATCCCTTGCAAAATCCCTGAAGCCTTCAAGCAGGTTTTCAATTCCGTAAATTTCCTCCAGCGCTCGGTTGAATATTACAACGAATGCGCTTTCGCTTAAGTTCAGGTTCTTTCTGCTTTCTGTTTTATCGGCCGGTTTGAACAGGCCAAGGTCTATGCCCCACGGAAAAACTGCAACCTTATCAGCGTGTACGCCATAATCGGCAATAATTTTTTGTTTTACAAATTCCGCGTCGCATTGAATGCGGTCCGCTTGACGGATAGTCTTACGGGTGATCCATCTAAGCAGAAAACTGCTGCCAGGCTCGGTTAATATATCCGAGCCCCAAGGCATAGAGAGGTGCGGATGAAAATCTAAAAGCGCCGGCAGTATACCGACCTGCCAAATGTAGCCGGAGTGAATTATATCAGGTTTAAACTCTTGAACGCATTTTTTGAAATGAAAATATTCACTCAAAAGCGGAAAAGACCTGACCAGAGGCCTTTTGGAAATTATTTTGAGCCCTTTAATATTTTGTATCTCGTCTATCAGGTCCGAGGAAGAGTAATGCAGCAGAAGAACGGCGTAGTCTGCTGCAAGTTTGCTCAAAAAGCGGTAATCATGAATGCCGCCGTTTGATGTCAGGTACAGGATCTTCAATTTGAAGACTGGCTTTGCGACGATTGGCTTAGTTTATCCACAGGAGCAAGGAAGCTATTCTTCAGCGTGCTTAGAAATAGCAGCGCTGGTATCAAAATAAACGGGATTGCGGCAATATAATTCCTTGTTTCTTCGATGCTGCAATAAACATAAATGAAGATAACATATGGAACGAGAACAAAGCTGATGTAAAGAAAGGGACCTTTAAATCTTCTCCAAAAACCTGTGAATATCAGAATCGCAACTAAAAAGTGCAGCCCTCCGAAAACAAAAAGAAGGTCGCGAACGATTATGTGAATCGGTAAGACATGGAAAAGAGACAAATTACGAAGAAAAGCATTCTTCAAGAAGTAACCGCCTTCCTTGGGAAAAATGTAGTCAAGGAAAGCATACGTTGCTATATATAATGCAGACATGACACCAGCAAATATTATTGTTTTTATTCGAAACATTTTTTTGTAATTGAATAACAGGTATGCAGGGATTAGAAATCCCACAGATGAGTGGTTAAGCAATCCCAGGTAGAAGGTTAGTAACAGCCACCCATTTTGTTCGCTCACAATAAAGTAGAACCCGAGAGTCATTCCTAGCAGCACCCCGAAATCCATATAAAAGAACTGTCCGTTCATAATAATATAATTCCATACCATTGGGTAGATAATCACAGGAGATATCCATAAGTTTGCAATCCGATTTTGGAAATATTTATTGAGCAGGAAATAGAATGAAAGCAGAATAAAATAACATTGCACAATAGCTAGAGCAAAGAATAAACCTCCGTCTGAAACCGGTCGCACTAGAAAAACGATTTTCTTACATACTATAAATACGATAGGGAGCAGTACCCTGACTTGCATAAGTTCATATGCGGTATTATTCAATACAGCATATATTCCTCCGCTTGACTGCTCACCGTAAAAATCCGCCTTTACTATTAACTTATGATAATACAGGTAGCAGAACGTCACCGATACAGCCAGGTACATGATATGTACTATGATTGGCGGAAAATTGTCTTTAGGAAATCTTTTATTGAGGAGTTTTATCATATACAAGAATTAGAATTTATTTGAGTTTTATTCCAACCACTGTCTGCTGTGCGCCGAGCGGGATCCATTTGAGCCCCTTTTCAAGCGTCCGGAAAAATTTTCCCTTGAACGGGAAAAACAATATATATGAATCTTCTGACAGCGCTAAACCCGCGCTTTTAAACAGGTTTGAAATTCTATTATGTGAAAGCAAAACGGCGTCTCGGTCAAACTCACACTTGCTGACCACTCTGCGGGTGAGCGGATTATACGGATTATGCTCAAATACCGCAGCGGCCCCGCGCGGCTTTAGAACGCGCCGCATTTCATTGACAAAATTCTGCCAGTTGGAAGGTGGCACGTGATGCATTACGTTTATAGCGAATACAAAATCCATTGAATTATCTTCAAACGGGAGATTGTCGCCGTCGTACTTGATGTAATTAACACCGGGATTATTTACTTTGGCTTTACTTACGACACCATCTTCAATATCAACACCGTAGAGGTTTTTGAATTCGGAACACAGGTAACTATCTACAAGTCCCACGCCGCAACCGATATCAAGAATCATTGCTGATTTCAAATCCTTACAATATTTCATCGCAAGGTTGAGGACCATATCAGCTTTGACCTGAATGAAGAAATCCGCATCTTGACCGGAGAAATCAATTGATTCCTGAATTTTCTGCTGGTAATTATCTACATAATCCTTAAATCTGATTTCTTTATTTTTGTTGCTGTCGTGAGTCATCTACTGGCTGTAAATTTAATTTTTCAAATGAACTCAAGTAAACTATAAATAATATTGTCACTCCCGGAATGAGTTCCGCATATACCCTAATTTCGCTGAAATAAATTATAAAAATTCCGAACAAAAGATAAGGTAAAAAAACCAGGTTTGCATATACTTTTCCCTTATTGTGAAATTTTCCTATTCTTCCCGTGAGAAACAACAAAATTGCCGGAACATACAAAAGGCCGAAATTCAAAAAGACATCTTTTTGATAGACCCTGTTGAAAGGTAGCTCTTTTAAGGTGATTAAATTTGCCGCATAGCATATTTCGACGGTCGACCCGGCATTGTTTTGGAAGACATAATTCAGGAATAATTTATAGAGAAAAAATATAACAGCGAGGAGAAATGTGTTCATGATTATTTTTTTCGTGAACATGGTCCTGTAATTAAAGAATACATATGCAAAGGTCACATACGCAATTGTTTCTTTGTTGATAAGGCCCAGAACATAAACAACCAATAAATATTTAAATTTGTCTTTAAGAACGAAATATAAGGCAATTGTAAAAATTAAGATGGCGGTAAAATCATAATATTGAAAGCCTTGGTTCAGGATTATATAATTCCAGAGAATTGGATACAATATAAGCAGAGCCAGCCAAAAAAGAGCCTTTTTGTTTTTTATATATTCTGCAAGTACTTTAAAGAATACAAGAACAAGTAAATACAATACAAGTGTGTCATACAAAATAAATATAGTTCTTTGAGGTATAAACCAAAGAGGCTTGAATAAAACAAAAATAAACGGCACAAGCAGCCTGAACTGATAAGGCTTAGGCGCATTGAATGCGAGAACATGGTTTATACTGTTTTCTTCATTAAAATTACAGAGTTGCACTATCTTTTTATAATAGAGATAACATATTACTGCGGATAGAAACATGTACAAGAGGTGGTATGCAACCGGTATTTTGTCTTCGTGTTTCAACTCAGTTTTCAGGATTATAGTAAATGGGCACGCACCAGTGATTTTTTGCGACCCAGTCGGAATTTGGAAGCTCAACATCATGATTCAGAATTCTGTGGCAGGGCTCATCATAGACCTTTCCCGTTGATTTTTCGATCGGGTCAAACACAATGTATTTGTAATATCCAGAGATCATTCCGGCGGGCATTTTAACCCTGTTTCGATATTGAGCATCCAGTTTTGCCGCGTAATTGTTTTTAAAGTCCATAATGTCATTTAACCTGTCAACCTGGATCGCCCCGATAGCCGCCGCAAATTCTGTGATTCTGTAATTTAAGCCGTGAACTTTAAAATCAAATTTTCCATAGTTGCGGAATTTTTTTGCAAATTCTACCAGCTCTTTATTATTCGAAACGAGCATTCCTCCCTCGCCCGTAGTAATTGTCTTTGTGGCATAAAACGAATAAAAACCTGCATCTCCCCACTGGCCCGTCTTTTTTCCGTTCCATGAAGCGCCATGTGAGTGCGCGCAGTCTTCAAGCAGTATTATTCCATATTGTTTGCAATAATTCGTAATTTTTTCAATATCAAAGGCAATATGTCCCCCGATGTGTACAATCCAAATGGCGGCAGGTTTATACAACTCAGCTTTTATTTTCATATCTTCGAAGCTCATGCAGAGGTCCTCTTTTCTGCAGTCGACAAACCTGACGTTTGCGCCGGAATTCAGAACTGCAAGAGGCGTTGCCATAAATGTGTTAGACGGACAAAGGATGGTTTTACCGCGCAGCCCGAAAAACTCCATTGCTGCCAGCACTGCGCCCGACCAGCTTGAAAATGCTGCTGACTGAAGGTTATTATATTCAGCCCATTTATTTTCGAAGAGTTCGGTATAGTAGCTTTCAGTCCATTTATTGGAAGAAACTATTTTATCGAAAGCTTCGTGAATCTTTGGCAGATCGCGTTTATCAAATCCGATTGAGAAGTTCATATACTGGTTTAAATTTTGAAATCTAAATAAATTAACCGATCAATTCTTCGCTTGAGTCGAAGTAGTGATTGTAATACACCTTTTGTTTGGGGTCTTTTATTTCTTTGGATGCCAGCCGTTTATATATTTCTTTCCCCGCTTCTTTAATTGTGTGTTCAGCGCCGAATCTAAGCTCTTTCTCTATCTTCCCGAACGATACGCGGTAGTCGCGCACGTCGACGTTATTTGACTCGGTGTTGACGTTAACCGCGGCATTGAATGTTTCGTCAATGGATTCAACAACCAGCCCGGCTACTTCGCTTATTTTGTAATTCTGCTTTTCCGAGCCAACATTATATATTTTGCCGCGGGCGATTTCGTTTTCCAGAACTTTTATGTAAGCATTTGCGGCGTCCCTTACATGCACAAGCGGCCGCCACTGGTTGCCGCCGAAAACATTTATTTTTTTATCAAGATATGCGGTCATTGTCATGGTATTCACAACCAGATCGAAACGCATACGCGGGGAGTATCCGTAAAGCGTCGACATACGCATTATGACCGGCTTAAAATTGTTATCCGACATCTGCATGATGCTTTCTTCGGATGAAATTTTTGTTTTGGCGTAAAGCGAAACCGGGTTTAAAGGCGCATTCTCGTCAAGCACGTCGTTTCCCACTCCGTAAACGCTGCAGGTTGAAGCATATATGAATTTTTCTACGCCGTTTAACTTGCATGCGGATGAAATAGCCTGCGATGCTACGGAATTTGTTTCAACCGTAAGCTCAGGGCGGGCTTTTGAAGCAGGATCGCCAACAACAGCCGCAAGCAGGATAACGCTTTTCATATTCTTTATAACAGAGGCGACGGTTTCGACATTGCGAATATCGCCCTCAATAATTTCTACTCGCTTATCCGAACGGAATTTTTCTACAGGCTTAGAGCCGTATATGAAGCTATCCAGGATCTTTACACTATAACCGGATGCCAGAAGCAGTTCGGCAAGAACAACCCCCAGATACCCAGCGCCGCCGATGACCAACACTTCCTCTTTCATCAAAGTATTGTTTTTACATATTTTTCCATGGCATCCCTGTACGTGAACTGCGGTTTCCAGCCAAGCATTTTTTCTGCCTTTTCTGATGAAATAAACCGCCCTTTAAAATTTCCTTTTCTGTCTTCGACGAATGTTACTTTTGCTTTTTTGCCGATAATTTCTTCGAGAGTAGTGACTATATCAATCACGCGGATCTTTTTCCACCCATTCAAATTAAAGATTTCGTTTTCCGCTTTTGGATTAAGGCATGCGGCATTTCCTTTGGCGAGGTCCTTAACGTAAATGAATTGCCTTGTCTGGCTTCCGTCTCCATGAATAGTAATTTCTTCGCCCTCCAAAATTTTATTAATAAAAATTGGAGTGACAGTCTCGGGCCTTGCGCGCTCGCCGAACGGAATGCCGTAGCGCATTATAGTATAGTTGACTCCGTAAAGCGATTTGTAATTTTTGCAGAATAATTCCGCTGATATTTTTGACGATGTGTACAGGTGATCGGGATTCTGAGCGTAAGGCGTCTCTTCAGTTATAGGAAAAGAAGCACTCACCGGGACAATTTTATGCCCGCCGCCTTCTTCGCGAGTTCTTTTTTCTAATTTAACAGTTCCGTAGATCCATTCCGTAGAAGCCAAAAGCACGCGGGAAATATTATTTTGCCGGGCACATTCCAGAACGCTAAGCGTTGAGTTGGAAGTATTCATATTAGAATAAAGCGGCTTCTCGTAGAACCTGTTAACATTTGCTTCGGCGGCAAGATGATAAATAACGTCAAAACCTTTTGCGGCATTCATAATCTTATCCTGGTCATTAACATTGCCGGCAAGGTAATTGCATTTTTGTCCGAATCGCGGCGATTCAAGATCGTAAATGGTCACCTCATGTCCAAGTTCAAGCAGCTCGTCTATAACGTGCGAGCCTATGAATCCCGAACCCCCGGTAATTAATATCTTCAAATTATTATATAATAGATTTAATTTTTTTCATAGCTTTTTGCCATACGCCGAACATGTGGCAAAGCTCCTCGGCGAAAAAACCATCGCCAACGCTAAACCTGGGGACTTCATAAATATTTACTCCTGTTTTTATAAACATATCGCCCCCTATTGCCGCCATTTTGTAACCAAGCTGTTCCAGAAAAACTTTTTCGCGCTCCGAGAAATCTCCATTTGGGAAGGAAAAAGAATCAATTGTCTTTCCAGTCCATCTTTCAAGTTTTTCTTTTGACCCGGAGAGTTCTTCCCCAAGAATATTATCTGAGCAGTTAGGGGTTATTACGTGATTTATTGTGTGGCTGCCAACAGTCAAAAATGAATTTCGGGAAATTTTTTTTACGTCATCAACCGTCATGGCCTCCCTTGTCCGGATTCGGGGGGCTTTTTTAATTAAGCCGGCAATAATTTCAGACCTTTCAGATTCCGGGATTTTCCATAAAAGCGTCAAATCAGTTTTGTAAGGCTCCGCGAGCTGCTTCTGATATTTTTCCGCAAAAGTCCACCAGAAAAATCCGGAGCTTTCCACAGGTTCGGTTGAAATAAAAAAAGTGACCGGGATATTATTTTCAACGGCAAACGGAACAACATTTGTCATGTTATCTTTCCAGCCGTCGTCAAATGTGAGCCAAACAGCCCCGGGCGGCGCAGTTTCGGCTTTCTGTAAGATCTTCAATAGAAGGCTTTGTTCGATAATATTAAAACCATTTTTCCTTAGCCACGTTATGCTTTTTTCAAACAGCTTCGCCGATGGATTGTGAAAATACAGGCCGGTTATAAAACCCTCCCTGAATATTTGCTTTTTTGCGCGCCTGACAAATCCAAACATTATCAGGAACGTTCCAAGGATGCCGGCAATTATGTTTCTGAGTACTCTTTTCAATGCCG
This sequence comes from uncultured Ignavibacteria bacterium, assembly GCA_963816535.1. Lineage (GTDB taxonomy): Bacteria > Bacteroidota > Ignavibacteria > Tepidaquicellales > OLB5 > CAWFKW01. The sequence goes on from CAWFKW010000003.1 coordinate 1,662,307, forward strand.
GATCAATAGGTGTCTAAATCAGCCTGGGAGAACTTTAATAAGTCCAGTTCCAGCCCGCTATCCAAATCCAACCAGCAGATAGGCAATCCTTTCGAACAGGCAGAGGCGAATCTATTTGAAAGAAACTTTTCATATTCAACCGATGGCGTGTAATAGAACACCACCGCGTAGCACCCAAGCAGTCTGGCAATTTGCCTGAGCTTCTTTACAATTTTATAGAAACTCTCTTCGTCAGTTTTCTCAATATCTCCAATCCTCAGCTTGCCGGCAGTCTTTACATATATGCATTTTCCCTTAATTTCAATCAGTTCTTTTTTTATATAGTTCTTGTAATTGAAAAAGTCTTCGTTTCTCAGCACGCCACCGGAATCGCCGTCAATCAGCGGGTTATCAAAGAATTTTCGTTCACTTAATTTACTTCTCAGTATCGCCCTGGCATAGACCTGATAAATTCCGTTTAAGAAAGAAAGTTTAGCGCAAATATAAGCAAGGGGAAATGTAAAAACCCACAGCTTGCAGATATTCAGGTTTTCTTTATGCACCCAGCCAAGTTTCATTAAACCATAATAAGAGGTTTGGGGGTTGGGAAAGCCGAAGACAAACTTTATACCGTTTTCTTTTGCGAGTTTGTAGGTGATATTTGCCAGAGAAAAAAAAAGACCTTTTCTGCGATGTTCCGGGTGAGTCATAGTATCCCCGGACTGGGCACACATAAAAGTTTGCCCCTTTATGACGATCCGGCAGGGAAAAACGCCGTAATGCGCGGCGGGGTTCCCCAATTTATCGTATGCAATATATCCGATGTTACTGGCGCCGAAAGTTTCTGTGTCAAATTTTCTTACAAGGAAATCCATTTGGACATCTTCGTGAAAGCACTCTTTGTAAAGAAATTTTATATCCTTCAACCTTTGCGCAGATGTCCTTTCGTATGTATATTCTTCCTGCATATATTATGGGGATCTTGAAACGTACAGATTTCTAAAAACGGTTTCAGCTACCCGCAAACGCAAATTATGAAACAAATATTATATATTTTAAAGAAACAATAAACCCCATTAGGTTTCTTTTCCCAGCCGTTTTTCAAACAGCTCAACATAGCTATTTGCGAGATTGCTCATGGAGTATTTTTTGCCCGCATCGCTTTTGATATAAGCGCTCATTTCCTTAATAGCGCCGGAATTGTTTATGAAAAACTCCATCTTTTCCGCAAGCCCCCGCGGACCGTTACTGAATATTAATCCGGATTGATTATCATCAGCATATTCAACAAATCCCGGCAGGGAACTTAGAATGGCAGGCACGCCGCACTGAAATGCTATCAAAAGAGGTCCGCATTGAGAAACCTGTTTATAGGGAATAATAATTACATCATTGGAGGCAAAGATACCCGAAACCTCTGTATAATCGGCATACCTGTCAAACAGCGTAATATTCTTATCCTGTGAGATTTTCTGCAGTAAATCAGGGATATGGTATTTGACCCTTCCATAGATGTTAAGCCTATAAACAAGAGACTTTGAAGTCAAAATCTCCGATGCTTCCAACAATGTTTCGATTCCTTTATAGGGCATTATAGTTCCAAAGAAAAAGAATTTGATGCCGCCATCCTCTTTCACCGGGGGCGGCTTAACCGGGGCGACGGAGTTGTAGTAATCGATCAAAGGAAGCTGAAGCAAGTACGGCTGAAGATTAAATTTTTGCTTAAATATTTCTGCCTGGGAGCGGCTCATCACGGCGACGCTTTTTTTATGAAACCGGTAAATAATCTTTTGCGTCAATATTCCGTGCCGGTCTTTTTCCTGCGGGTGCAGCTCAACGTCATGGACGTTGATAAGGAAATTTCCGGATAAGAGCTTTAAAAACAAAGATTGGTAAAATGACAGTCCGCTGAACCAAACCAGATCCGCTTTTGCGCTCCTTAATTTAAGAAGCAGCCGAAGATCCTGCAAGAGAGCCAGCGGGTTTTTGAAAGACGCCCGCCGGAAAAAAGCAGCGCCCGTGGATCGGCAGAATTCCCTGATTTCCGGCGTCATTTTTTTTGCCGTTATAACAACCCGCAGATCTACGCGGTCAGAGAGTCCATGGCACATTGTAAAACAATGGTCCATAGAACTTTCGGTAACGACAAAAAGAACTTTCATTGATCCCCAAGAAAGATATTGGATAATTCCTTCGGATCAACTGTATTCATGCATGTTACCCTCTTATCGCATTTATTCAGGTAGCAGCAGAGGCAATCGACCTTATCGCTGAAAACAATTTTTCCTTTCCCGAAAACATCAAGCTCTGTATGCGAAGTGGGACCCACGACCACAACAACAAATTTATCCAGCGCGGTGGCAATATGTAATGCAAGCGAATCAGCGGTTAAAATTTTACCGGCAAGCATGGTTATACAGATAAAATCGTCTATTGAATTATCGCAACCGAAATAAATTACGTTATTCCTGTCCTCAACTGCATCAGAGATTTCATTGTAAAAATCACGGTCTTCGTCTCCGCCAATAATTCCAACGGCGGTTTTTTCAGAAGATGCGGAGAGCATATCAACCAGTTCGATAAATCCGTTTTTCGTCCATTTTTTATATTGCCACCGGTTGCCGCCTCCAAGATTAACCAATAATAACTCTGAATAATTTTTCAGCGTATATTTATCAGAGATAACCTTAGCGCTCTTCCTGTGCTGACTTGTTATTGTTAAAGACGGTTTTGACCCGGAGTACTCCAGCCCGCAAATTTCGTGGATTATTTGATGGTATGTTTTTTTGTTGAGTTTTTTCGCGTTGTCATCAACGCCCATCAGATACCATTCATTAGCCAGTTTGTTTATTGGATATGGTTTGCCGTTTGAGATAGCGAAACCGTACCTTTCATTAGCGGAAACCGAGCTCATAATCCGGCAGCTTTCTTTTCCGCTATCAAGATTAACTGCAATGTCGAACATGTCATTATACAGATGTTCAAGCTCATCCTCAGAAAAATATATTTCATCTATCAGATCGTTATCTTTTATTACCGGAAATGACTTAGTTTTGGTTATCCACGTAATTTCCGAATCAGGATATTTATTTTTCAGCGATTGCAATATGGACGTAGTTCTAAGCACGTCGCCGACAGCGTCAAGTTTAATTATCAATATCTTTTTATGCTCATTTGCCGCCTGTGGGGCCTGCGGACCCTCGATTGCGGGAAATTCATTTTTAATCGATGGATCTTTTTCATAGAAAGTACAATCTGAACAAAACACGCCATATTGCTTGTTGGGAGAGCACGGTCGGTCTCCTTCAAAATGTTTGCAGTCGAAATGTATGAGGGGAAGTTCTGTCATTTATGGTTGACCGGGCGAAAAAGTTCAGCCTGTTGGTTGCATCATATATAGAATATGCGAAATTTACGAGCTGCTTCTCACGCGTCACTAATTAGAATAAGCCGGAATAATTACCAGGATTTTACGCAAAAAAATCAGTTTTTTGCTATTTTGATGCGGAATAATATGCAAAATTATTAATACAAAAAATCTAAAATTTTCGCTTATTTACTGTATATTCATAATTTTCATAAATAATCTTCTTTTGCCTCATGGGGCTTTGAACTAAAAGGAGAATTCAAAGATAAAGCGCGCGTCTGCTTATATTGCCCGGAGATTTCTTTAAAGGCTTGAGAGAAATGACCGCCGCAGTTTGAATTGGCATTTTGATCTTTGCAGTTGAATCTTTGAACGAATACCTTTATACTTGTAGGTTTTTATGAAAAAATGCGTTTCAATACTGGTTTTAGCCCTAATGCTGTATAATATCATGGGATATTACCTGGCATACCTTGCTATGGTTCAGCAGACAAAAGAAGAAATGCGTGAAACTCTGGCGGATAACGATGAAACGCAGGACCTGATTGTTGTGAAGCTTCCCTATGTGAACGGGAAAATTGAACAAAAAGACTTTGAATTGATTGATGAAGACGAGTTCAGGTTAGACGGGAAAATGTACGACATAGCCCGCACCGAGATCAGGGACAACTCAATTTATTTTTACTGCTTAAACGATAAAAAAGAAGATGCGATCAATTTTGCGCTTGCCAAGCAAATTCAGAATGATACGAACGATAACAGCTCAGCGGAAAAGAGATCAAACAGCATTGCAAAGAATCTTGCCAAATTATATTTACCGACCGCGGGCTTAAGAGGCTCATTTTCATCCTCCGAAAATGAAAGCACTTATGCCATTTGCACCTTTCAAACGCTCAATGCGATCTACGATGTAGCGTCCCCTCCCCCAAAATCTATTTAATATTTAGTCTGAAAATATTCATCTTTTTCCCTCGCGCGCGCCTGTTAGCCGCGTCCGGGGAAGGGCTATTTTATTAATAAAAAATTAAATATTAAATAAATTCAAACAACATGAAAAAGTTTTTAATATTAGCTGTTATACTATGCTTTTCATACAATGCTTATGCGCAGAACTTCTTAAAGGGTGTTGTTAAAGATAACCAGAATAATCAGCCGATCCCCGGCGCAAGCGTTAGAATTGCAAATACATCGGAGGGCGCTATTACAGACGATAACGGCGCATTTGAGTTAAAGTACAGCAATGATTTCAAATCAATTACCGTTAACGCTATTGGGTATTCAAAACAGACGATAGATGTAACGGACAAGAATAAAGAGGTTATAGTGACCCTTGAACCTACAAACTTATCGACAGGAGAAATCCAGGTTGAGGGCTTGTCAAGAAAGAAAAATCTTGAAACTCCGCAAAGTATAGGGCTTCTATCAAAGGAAGACCTGAACAGGGATATAGGAATCAATATTCAGAACACAGTAAATCTGCTGCCGGGCGTTAAAATGGAATTCCGCAATCTCGGATCAGGCGTAATAATGGTTATCCGCGGCTACGGCGACCAGACCAATTTTAACGGCAACGGATATAAAGCTTATTATAATGATATTTCATTGACCGACGCCGACGGAACAACGGCTCTTGATGAAGTTGATTATACAAACCTAAGCAACGTCGAAGTTTTTAAAGGGCCCTCATCAAGCATATACGGCGCAAATATAGCGGGCGTGCTCAGCATGAGATCTTCCAAAGCCCCCTGGGGAACAAACGTAAATCTTACCGGGCTTAGCGGTTCATATGGTTTGTTCAGGTCAAACACCGGCGTTTCAATTGGGAACGAAAGAGTAAGCATATTTGCAAACTACGGCCACCAGCAGGAAACGGGGTTCAGGGGCCACAACAATTCAAAAGAAGATTTCGCTTTGATGAACGGCAGCGTATTTATCGACAGAAAGAATACTCTCTCGTTTTTCGGAACTTATTCCCAGGTTTATAACGCTCTTGCTGGCGAGCAGGATAGCGCTACATTCCTGAACGACCCGACATGGGCCGATACAAACTATGTAAAAAACGACGCTCACATAAAAAGCGAAAGCAGCCGCCTTGGTTTAACATACGAGCATATGTTCTCGAAAAACTTCCTGAACAGAACCACTTTTTATGCGGGGTTCTTTTATCTTGACCAGCCTTCGGCTGCCGGCTTAAGCAGGGCAAACAGAAGCAAGCTTGGCGCTAGAACCACGTTCAGTTTTACTCCGACAATCGGAAAGGTTAAAACCAATTTCACATTTGGCGGCGAGTTCCTTAAGAACATAAATTATGCGCTTTCATATACGCTGACCAATAACGTTCTCGGTTCGCTGAGGGGCAACCAGGAAATAAAGCCTTCCATGTACAATGTGTTCGGGCAGGCGGATATTAACATTACAAAATCCACGCTGTTCACAGCGGGCGCAAGCGCAAATTTTGTAGAATACCTTGTTTATGATATGGTTGCCGCGTCACCGACTCATGTTAATGCGACCGGTTACAGGAGGTTCGATCCTTTGGTAACGCCGCGCATTGCGATTAACCAATTGATAAAGGGAGAGTTCTCATTATATGCCAGCGTCAGCCAGGGATACACTCCGCCTTCTACAAGCCAGGTTTTAATTACCGCTCTTGGGCAGGCAAACCTTGATCTTAAGCCGGAAACTGCGACAAGCTATGAATTTGGCTCAAAAGGAAGCTTACTGAGAAAAGCGCTGAACTATGACATAGCGTATTATTTGATGGACGTTAAGGATAAACTTGTAACGCAGAATTTTGCCGCGGCAAACGGAAACCCGGCTTATTCCATTACGACTAACGCAGGAGAAGTGCGTTACCAGGGACTTGAAGCGACCATCTCGTACGCATATCAGCCGGAGAAATCAAAGATAATATCGCTTGTTCGCCCTTTTGTGGCTTACACTTATACAAACGACAAGAATCTTGATTACAAGAGCGATAACAATAACAATTCCAACACAAAAGATTATACAGGTTTAAAAGTTCCGGGGGTAGCTCCTAATACAATAAATGCAGGGCTTGACATAGTAACCAAACAGGGAATTTATCTTAATGCAAGTTACTCATATACAGGGAAGCAATATCTTACATTTGATAATGCTCACCAGGCCGATGCATATGGACTTCTGAACGGAAGGATCGGCTTCAAGAGACTGCTTGGCAAGAAATTCAATCTTGAGGTCTATGCCGGCGCGGATAATATAACGGGCCAGAGATACCCGATAGAATTGTTCTTAAACGCAAACGACCAGCATTTTTGGCTGGCAGGGCCCAATAAGGCGACTTTCTATGGTGGGTTGAACTTGGGTTATTCAATTAATTAGTTAATGAAAATTACCCGGAACATTCCCATTGCGGGATTATCCTGAAAGCACTGCAGACGTCGCCGGAGCGGCTAATTAAATTCCCCCGAATTATAGTCACTTCGGAGTTTAGGTTCAAATGCAGTATGAGTTCGCCTGAGAGCTAAAAGCATACCGCTGGGGCATTATGCCAAAGAGCTTACAGCTCGGCTCTGATTCCTCCTGACGATGCTCATAAGGCAGGCAGCGATAACCGGAGCCTTCCTCCCGTAACAGGGCGGGAGGCTCTATGGGAAAGTTCCGGGGTTATTTTAAAGAAAGCATAAAAAATGAAAAACAGGATAGTCTTGTTTATTGTTTGCTTGCTGATTACGCTGACAGGCTGCGGAAGATTAAGCAATAAGCAAACAGATGAACAAAAAAACCAAACCACGCGTATAGTGTGCGTATCGAAGCAGTTGAACGAGATTATATGCGCGCTCGGGGCAGGGGATAAACTTGTTGGCATAGACCTTTCAAGCACGTACCCGCCTGAAATTCAAAAGCTGCCCAATGTTGGTTACCACCGTTTATTGAGCGCCGAAGGAATAATCTCTTTAAATCCGACAATTGTGTATCATGACGGGAACATAGCCCCCGATAATGTGATTCCGCAGCTGCAGAAAGTCGGCATACCAATAAAGGAGTTCAAGTCGCCCGCCTCATTCGACAGCACGTGCATACTTATACATGCCGTGGCGAGAGAATTCGGCGCAGATAAAAGGGCAGATGAATTATGTGCAAAGCTTGATGCAGACACGAAAAAAGCGGCGGAGAAAAAGAAAGAATATAAAACAAGTCCCCGCGTGCTTATAATTCATTACGGGAGGGCAAACAACAATTATTTCGTAATGGGCAAAAGAGGCAATCAAAACACTTTAATAGAAATGGCGGGAGGAGTAAACGCCGCGGATACTTCAGGGTTCAGGCTGCTTAGCGCCGAATCTATTGCGAACTGCCAGCCGGATGTGATACTGGCGACAGATTTCGGATTTGACAGGCTAGGGAGCGAAGAAAAATTTGTCGAGCTGCCGGGAATTTCGCTTACGCCGGCATTTAAAAACCATAAGATATACAGAGTTGAAGAACACGATATGGTATACTTTGGCCCGAGAACGGGCGAGATAATTTTGGCGCTGATGGACCTGATACATAAGTAAAAACACATGAATCTTCTTCATTCCGCCAAGTACAGCACGATTTATTGGACGCTGGGCGCGTTATTAGTAATTATGGTCGTTCTCTCGGCGGGAGTTCGCGCCGTACATTTACCGGTAACCGAAATTATAGATATATTACGGCATTCCCTAGGCGGAGTCCCAAATTCACCGATTAATTCGATCCACGAAGGACTTTTCTTCCAGATCCGCCTGCCCAGAACATTCATGTGTTTTGTAGTGGGAGCAGCTCTTTCAGTATCGGGGGCATTAATGCAGTCGCTGTTTAGGAATCCTATAGTCGAACCCGGGCTTGTAGGCACGTCGGCGGGCGCCGCGCTGGGAGCGTCTTTCACTTTCGTATTCGCAAAGGTTGGCATTTTTGCAGAGCTCGCCTTCTTAGGGGACCTTCTTTTGCCGCTGGCAGCATTTACAGGAGGTTTAATCGCGACAACTATCGTTTACAGATTCTCTTCATTCTATGGAAAAGTGAACGTATCAACAATGATACTAGCCGGAATTGCCGTTAACGCAATGGCTGCGGGAGGAACAGGATTCCTATCATACATTGCCCGCGACCCTCAGGCGCGTTCAATTACGTTCTGGAATCTCGGAACTTTTTCAGGGACTGACTGGAAAAGCGTTATAATAGTTTCCGCGGTTACGTTGTTATGCATATTGGCGTCGCTTAGATACGCCAAGCCTCTGAATGCGCTGCAGCTCGGAGAAACTGAAGCAAACTATCTTGGAATAAACATTGAGAGAATTAAGATCCAGCTCATACTTATTAACACGCTTATGGTATCGGTTGCAACATCCATGGTCGGCGTTATCAGTTTTGTGGGGCTCACGGTCCCTCATTTGCTGAGGATCATGAAAGGTTCCGATAACAGGTATCTTATGATTGGTTCCGCTCTAATGGGCGGGATACTTATGACAGTTGCCGATATGCTGGCGAGAGTAATAATAGCTCCTGCAGAAATGCCGATAGGGATAATAACAGCATTTGTGGGCGCGCCGGTGTTTTTGTGGCTTCTTTACAGGAACAGGAGATCGGGGAGGAAGGGAGGTTTCTATGCTTAGCGCAAGGAACGTAACATATTCGATCGGGAATTTTAGACTGGTCGATAATATAACTCTTGATTTCAAGAGCGGCGAACTTGCAGTGATAATGGGGCAAAACGGGGCAGGAAAATCCACTTTGCTCAGAATTCTTGCCGGAAGCATGAAACACTTCGCCGGAGAGGTAATTATGATGGACCGAAGCCTGGACAGCTTTTCGGATATTGAGCTGGCCAGGACGCGCGCAGTTCTTTCTCAGCATTACGACATATCATTCCCGATACCCGTGGGAGAAATTGTTCTTATGGGAAGGTACCCTCATTTTAAGAACGTTCCGTCGCATAATGACAGAAAAATATGCGAAAAGGCGATGGACATGATGGGTGTAGCTGCGATGAGCGGAAGGGATTATAATACTCTATCCGGCGGAGAATCTCAGAAAGTCCAGATGGCGCGTGTGCTGGCGCAAATCTGGCAGGCCGAAGAGAATGAGCAGAAAATATTGTTTCTTGATGAGCCGGTATCCAGTCTTGATCTGCATTACCAGCATTACATACTCAGGATCGCAAAAGAATATGCAAAGAATAACATTCTGGTGATCGCCGTTTTGCATGATATAAACCTTGCGTTCAAATATGCCGACAGGATAATTTTCATGAAATCCGGGAAGGTTGTAAAGTCGTACTTAGCGGATGATGATGTTGACAGGGAAGTAATAAGCGAAGTATTTGACGTAAAGACTGATATCATTAAAAATCCCTTTTCCAACAAGCCGATATTTGTGGTTGATGAAAAAAGTTATTAATAAGTAAACGAAAAGTCTTTATTTCAGGAGATCTCTTTTGAAAATTCTGTTTACTTCATTTACCCATAACTGGAACCCGGCGCTATTCCAGTGAGTGTCGCTTCTGGAATAAAGCGCCGAACCGGAGCCTTTGAAAATCGTGTATATGTCAATTACTTTTAATTTTAGATCAGGGTTCCTTTGTATCTTATTAATCAGGCCGTTATACTTTCCCATTGCAGGGTCGGCTATGGTGACGGGATTTGGAATGAGCGAAAGGTATATCTCATTAAATCCCAACCGAATAAAATGAGAGTATCCCAAGTTAAGGGCCGATACAAGCCTCGCAATCTCTTCATCGTCTATATACTTGAACGAGCTTGAAACCAATGTAGTGTCAACGGTTTCTTTATAGAAAAGGTTTTTTTTATCCGTCGAAAGAGCCACGTCTTTATCGACTCTGTCAAACAACCAATAGTTCAATTCTGATTTCAGTTCTCTGATAGGCGTAAGGAAACGATAGTCAAATAAATTAAATTCAAGATTTTCGTTTATTAAAGGGTTGAATAAATAATTGATTGCCTTTTCCAGCGTTGTTTTAGGTTCTCTATAACCCCTGACTTGAATATTGGGCTTGTGCGCCTTCATCGAATTGTACATCTCAAGAGAATCCAAACCCAGTTTGCGAACGAATCTCTCGGACATTTCAATGATTAGAACATTTTTCTTGTTAGTATCCAGTTCTTCATCCAATTGTTCGCCATATTTCCATCTCACATATTTGAGTTTATTTACTCCACAAAATATAGAATCGGTCTTAACGAAAGACCAGAGATAGCTGTCGCATAACATATAAAGATTTATTGATTTTGGCTCAGGGCAATGCGAAATTATCACGGGCCTTGGCCCCGGCGGTATTTTGAAATCCTTCAAGTAAGAGAATCCGAACAGATCGCCATATTTGTACCTGTCTGACGCAAAGAACGAATCAGAATCATACCTGTAATTTGCGATTATTTTCATCAGGAAATAACTGGAGCTTAGCAAAAATAACCCCGTGAAAAAAATTAAAGCCGCTATTTGAATGACTTTTTTCAAATTAGAACTGGAAATATATAAATTGTTTCTGTTCAAAAACACCAAATAAATAGCACAGAAATGCAATAAAAATAACTCCCGCAAAAAATCCTGCATTCGTCTTAAAACGGATCTCAGGTCTGAAATATTCCTTAATTGATATTAAAATTATAAGGAAAACAGAAAACAACATCTCAACGTAGTTCAGAGCAAATCTTGGGGCCGCAAAGACTGAAGAAGAAAATATTTTGCCAATTATCGTAACCGCCGTCGAAAGACTGGCAGACCTGAAGAATACCCACCCGAAGGAAACCAACAGAAATGTAGCAGCCGCCTGTACAACCGGCAAAAACCTTTTTCCATGGGTTCGGATTTTATATGCTTTATAGATTCTTTTTTTAACAAAAGACGCAACAAGCAGGACTCCATGAAACAAACCCCAAATTACAAAACCCCAGGACTCGCCATGCCAGATGCCTGCAATTGTCATAGTTACGATTGTCGCAACGCAGTAAGCCCAAACCTCGGGTTTTTGCCCCAGCGGCCGATGCTTAATTATTCTGAGGAATTTATACGAAATGGGAAGAAACAGGTAGTCCCTGAGCCACAGCGAAAGCGAAATATGCCAGCGGGTCCAGAACTCGCCAATAGATTTAGAAATATAGGGCAGGTTGAAATTATTGGTTAACCTAAATCCCATAATCCGCGCCGAACCCAGGGCAATATCAGTGTAACCGGAAAAATCGCAGTATAGCTGGAACGAATACAACAATGTCGAAATCAAAAGAGTTGAACCTGATTGGGATCCTGCGTGTTTGTAAGCAGGGTCAACTATCAACCCTAACCTGTCTGCAATAACAACCTTTTTGAAGAATCCAAAAGCCATCAGGATAAACCCGGTTTTGAAATTCTCGAAATCAAATTCATGTTTTTCGTAAAACTGGCCGAGCAGGTTACCGGGTCGTTCGATAGGACCTGCAATTAACTGGGGAAAGAACATTACGTAAAGCGAAAAAATACCGAAGTTTTTTTCGGGTTTAAAATTTCCCCTGTATACTTCAATTTGATAACTGATTACCTGGAAAGTATGGAATGACAGCCCTACGGGAAGCATTATTCTCAGAAACCCCGAAGAACCAGGGCCCGAAGCGACAAGGTTAAAATATGCCGAAAAGAAATTAAAGTATTTAAAAAAAGCAAGGAACCCAGCTACAAGGATTATTCCTGCGATAAGAATATGACGCCTGTGCGCAACTGCAGTTTTCTGAATCAAAATGCCTGAGAAATACGCAATTATGATAGTTACGCCAATAATTAATATATAAACCGGATTAAAACTCATGTAAAAATAGCAGCTTGCAATGAGCAGCAAGGGAGCTCTGTACCGATGTGAAACGCTGAAATACAAAAGCGTTACTATGGCAAAAAAAACCAAGAACGTAAGAGAATTAAATAGCATTCAATAAGCAATCATTAACAATTCGGAATTTACATCCTCGCTTTTAGCCATAACGGCACAATATATATTCAAATATTCAATTATAAAATAACAAAGACTAAACAAATGCTCGTATCGGATTACAACCGTTCATGACTTTCAGCGGGGATTTCATGCCGGATCCGGAGTTTCAAGGACTCGGGATGGGTAGAGGTATCAATTAGGATTTTATTCTTCAATTGTTATTTTTTCGTCCTCAACATTACGGACAAAAACTTACTTTTTTAACATCATGGGCCGAACTGAAAGAAGGACTTCATTTTTACCGACTGATATTGTTTTCCTTTTTAAGTGAAATTCTTTTTTCGGCCCGCCCCTGTGATTCGCACAGCATTTATCTTTAATGCACAATTTTGAAATTAAAGTTGGGTGATTTATTAACGCCCATCATCCTAATCCAGATGGGAAGAAGCATTTCCGTGCACCGCGCTCCGCTGATGTCGCCCAGATCAATCACAGAATTCCATCCGAAAGAGTCTTTAAGAATTTTTGAAACTTCCGCTTTCGCCCCTATGTCGTTGCCGCACATGAACATATCATGTTCGCCTGGGACAAGTGACGGGTTCACCATAACAGCGCAATTTGTTGTATTGAGCGTTTTGACCACCTTTGCTTCAGGGAATGCGCGCTGAATCTGCTCGCCCAGAGAATCGGTATTGCAGACCGAGAGCAGCGGCGGCATACCACGTGAAAAATCAAGCGGATTTGCAACATCAACAAGTATCTTACCGTTAAGGTTAGCGGCTAATGCGAGACCCAGCGCCTCCAATGAAGCCATACCCGATGTGCAGTTGAAAACTATTTCGCCAAATGCGGCGGCGTCTGCAAACGTTCCGTTGGATGCGTTTACGCCCGCTGATTTTACCCATTCGGCTGCTTTTGAATTCGCGGCTGAGCGCGAACCCATTTTGACCTCGTTGCCGAGTTGCGTGAGTTTTGTCCCGATGGTTGAACCGACCATGCCGGTCCCAAGTATTCCTGCTTTCATTTGAAATTAATTTTTGAATTCAATAAAAAATGATCATAACCTGTATTTTCCAATGGGAACAGCAAGCCTGAAAGTGGCTTCAATTTTAAAATAATTAATTTCATATTCTATGTTAATAGACAGCCCAAAATCTTTCATAAACGCGAAGGGACGTAATCAGCTCTGCGTTTACATGGATTTTAGATGAACAAAACGAAAGATTTGAAAAGAAATTGAGTGATTCTAATATTTTATGTCGTTCCTGGAGCAAAAATCAAGCACCTGGAACAGCAGTTTCTTGTTAAGATTGCATGTTGAGGAAAGGCCGGAGACATAAGTTTGAAATTCATATTTGCTGTCAAGGCTGGGCAGAACATAAACAGAGCTGCCGGTAAATATCCCGGCATTGGCCTGCGAAGTATTTATTATGTAAAGGGAATCTTTGGTGAAAACAAAATCTGTTTTGTCGTAAACGCTCATATCGTATTTTGTTTTAACGATAGCGGTGATCCTGTCCGAACTGATCGAATACTTAAAGAGAGTTTCGCCTGTACATGGGAAAGTTATAAGTCCCTTATCAATGCCCCGGTCTTTAGCATATTTACTTGTATCAGGCAAAGTCGAGTTCGTTTCAACAACGTAAACATCATGTGAAAAATTAGTGTCGTAAGTTATAGTAATAGTAATGCCGGAAAGATCGCTTTGGATCTGCGCGACTTTTGGATTTTTTATTTCATTGAAGCCGGCCTCAGTCTTGTTAACAGATCCCCCGCAGCCGTAAAATGATGCTGCTGCCGCGAGCATTAAAACCGGGAAAAGTATGATTATTAACCTATTTGAATGCATAAATGGTTGTATGATATGCAAATTGAATCGCAATATAACAAAGAAAGATCTGCGAAAGCATGAAGACCAGTTAGTATTGATAGAGTAATTTTTGTAGCCATAAGCTCTATATATAATAGTATTTATCGGTAAAAACAATAAAGGATTTCGTTAGACAAATCTCTAGTAGAAACAGGAATAGTTAAACTTCTTAAAAACTTGCATTTATTAATTGGTCTGTCCTTAAGACCGAGCTTTGGTTGAAATATCTTTTGTATTTTGCCCTTACTGTATCAATTTGCGCCGAAAGGCTGTCATTCATCTTAATTATAAATATTGCAAGCCTTGATTCTTCTCTGACAATTCCTGATTTATCCACGGGCCACTCACCTCTTGTTTCGATTACAGTAAACCGCTGGGAATCGCCTTAGATAACACTGAATCCGAAAAGCTGCTCCATTCATCTATTGATACGTTCGATCCGCCGGCTTTTGAAAAGACAAAATATAATTCAGTCTTTACAAATTGATTTGAATTATTAAGATGGTAAATGAACGAACATAAGATGAAGGACGCGAAAAGGAAAAGTATCAGAAACAGAGATTTGACCTTAACCGAATTCATAATTCCTGCAATTATTTATAAATATATATGTTCCATTTTTCGGTCTCGCCCGCTTTTTGAATATCAATATTTGCGCCGGATCTGTTTGAAATCATTTCGCCGAATATTTCACTCATTGAAGTTCCGGATTTCTTAACCATAATTATTCCCGTTTTATTGGCTGACATAAATAAGCTTATCGCTTTGGCGAGTTCGGTTTTGTCTTTTGGTTCATTGTAACCATAAATGAACAGTTTTGGATCGTCGGCAGGAATGCCGGGCAACTTAGTCCGGTAGGGGATATAAAATACGCTTGAAGCAGAGTTCTCATTATCAAATATTAAATCGGGATACTGGCTGATATTTTTGTCAATGAAATCAATCATCTTCCACGCATCTTTTGGATCCTCCGAAGTCGCGAGAAATTCTATTACTTTTGGGAACAGTTTGTTATACTTATCCGGAACAAAATCTTTTACGTAAGAAAGAGGAATTGATGAAAGAACGACCGCGGAAACGAAGGAAATACGTATCGAGGCCGTTTTAAATTTTTCCGCGGCTTTTCCAAGTCCTATCGCTGCGAAAACGGAACCAAATATGAAGATAGGGTAAATGAAATTCGTAGTATTGTACACGGGCGATTTAGCGCCTGCAATCCCGTTTATTACAGCGGGGATCAAAATAGGGATAAAAAGAACTATTGATATTATTTTTGGATACTCCCTGTATGAATATATAACCCCCTTTACAAAATACCAAAAGACAAATAAAGTTAATCCCAGTACAAGGAAATAGTAAGGGAGGAAAAATCCTTTCAGCCTCAAAGCAAGATGCAAACCATGGATATTTCCGGGATCTGTATATTGATCAGCTCCGCTTAGAGTCATAAACGGCACGCCGTACACCCAATAGCTGATTATTATCCAAATTACCTGGAACAGCAGAGCTAGGATAATAAAATGATAGACGCCCTTTTTTCTTATCAAAGCGGCAAGGAAAGATAGAGCAATCATTACAAATAACGCCTCAGGCCTTGAAGCCAGCCCCAGGAAGGCAAACACGCCGGATAAAACAAAATACTTTTTAGATTCCGGCTGCCCCATCGCCTTAATAAAAAAGTATATCATTATGCAAGCGAAATTTATGTAGAGCTGCTGCGAAGAAGGCTGGAAATTCAGCCTGAAAATAGCCGGGTTCAGGACGCATATTGAAAATGCAATCATAGCAGTTTTGAAGTCCGATAAAATCAGCGTGATTTTAAATACATAGTAAGCCCCGATTGTCATCAGCAATATCATTACATAAGCTGAGGTATAATAAAATTCCTTTGTTATCATAAATATCGGGCCCATAATATAGAACCAAAGAGGGTGCGCATTTTGAGGGATAACAAACGAAGGATGCTGTGCCCACCACAAGGCATTCCAGACCCGTTCAGCCGGGTCGCCGATATCATGCATACTGTAGGGTATAAGAAATATCCTGATAACAACGGACAAGATTATAAATATCCATAATGCCGTCTTCTGCTTAGCGTTAAGCGTTTCAGGCATAAGCGTGACTCCGCCGGAATCAAAGAGTCCTGCGAAATATGATTTTTCTTTATTCTTATGCATATGTTGCTACCATAAATTTATTTCTTTATGAAACCCAATGCCGGCTTGCCCTGTTTATTCATAACGCCGTCAAGCATTCCCTTTAGGTAATACAATCCCAGCTTGAAATCGCAGACTTTTATAAACCACCTTAAGCGCCAGGGAAATTTAAAGACATCAATAAACAGCATTTCGAAAAAATGCAGGTACATTTTATATTTATGATAATACAGAAATTTATTCCTTTCGCTAAGGTAATACTCCCTGTACCAGCCTGACTTATTATCGCGCACCCATTTGTGATTGTGCCAAATTTTTGCTCTTATGGTTGCGCATGACTTATATCCGAGCTGTTTTACCCTGTAAGCGAAATCGATTTCGTTATTATACATAAAATACCTGTCGTCAAAAAGGGTCCCGAGATTTTCGATTACTTCCTTCTTGACGAAGAGCGCCCCGCCGATGGGATAATCGCATTCAAGCGTATCAGGCAGCCGGGTTTCCTCGAATATCTTTCCCGTAGCTTCAATTTTTGTCTTCTGTGTTTTAAAATTCACATGGGCTCCGTATATCTGGATCTTATTAGCGGTTTTATCTTTTGTCCAGTAAAAAAACACAGGGCCGGTTACCCCGATCTTTGAATCAGACTCGCTGAGTTTTACAAGCTCTTCCAGGCAATGGGAATCAAGCTCTGTATCGTTGTTTAAAATGAAGACATAATCAAATCTGTCTTTAACGGCCGCGGCGGCTCCTATCGAATTGCCTTTTGCGTCGCCTGCGTTTTCATTTAGAAGAATGTACCTGATATCGAAAGAAAATTCGCCGTTAAGTTCTTTGGAACGTTCTGCCGAGCCGTCTGTTGAATTGTTATCGACAAAGTATATGGAAAAATTTTTATACGACTGAATTGCGAGAGAACGGTAAAGCATTTCAAGGTTGTGCCTTTCGTTTGTTACTACAAGTATGACCGCTATCTTTTTATCTTGTTCCAAGATATTCACTTAGCGCTTCATCCCAGCTCTTAAAAATATCAAGGCCCTTATTCTTAAGATTCGCATTTTCCAAAACTGAATATTTTGGCCTTGGGACTTTCATCGGGAATTCGTTTGGCCCCGCAACAAGAAGATTAGTTTTTGTTCCCGTTAACTCGAAGATCTTTTTCGCGAATTCGTACCACGAGCAGCTTCCTTCAGCTGTTGCATGGTACAGGCCGTATGAGCCGCTTTTGGCCAGATTCAACAGTTGTTTTGCTATTTCTTTTGCGCTTGTAGGCGCGAGAAATTCATCGTTCACGACTTTTATTTCCGGGCGTTCTTTTGCCAGCTTCAGCATCAGTTCGACAAAATTAAGCCCGCCTTTTGCCCTGCAAGGGTGGCGCCCATATACGCCTGAAGTTCTTACAATATAGCGCTTCTCGCAAATTGAGTTTATAAAAAGCTCGCCGGAAACTTTCGTATTGGCGTAAACATTCAACGGTGAAACCATGTCTGATTCAATATATGGCGCGTTTTTTTTGCCGTCAAATACGTAGTCTGTACTTATATGCATTAGCACGGACCCCAGGTCGCTGCAAGCCAGGGCAAGGTTTCGGGCTCCCTCACCGTTCACCGCAAATGAAAGCGGCGGGTCCTGTTCGCATTTTTCAACGTTATGCATGGCGGCCGTATTAACTATTAGATCGGGTTTGATGCTCCTGAAATTGTTAGTCACAGAATCCCGATCCGAGACCTCAATATCATTGTGAGTAAGCCCCACAACTTCATTTCCGCCAGCGGAAAATTCTCTGTAAATCTCGCTACCAAGCTGCCCGTTTGACCCGATTACCAGTACTTTCATTACCCCAGCGTTTTAAATACCCTGATATTATAATAATTAGGATTTTCGAAATCTTTGAATTTTCCCATATTTTCGTAAAGTTCGTCTACGATAGTTTCAATATCGTTCACCGGTTTAAATCCCAATGTATCATTAGCTCTCTTTACACTAACCTTATAGTTTCTTTTATCCCGGATGTTTTTCGTATTTACCGATACGGTTTCATTAGTTATAGATTCAAGCCCTTTTTTAACATGGCCGGCAATTTCGCCAACAGTGTAATTACCTGAAGCTACGTTAAATATCCCGCTCACTTCATGGTCTAACTCAATGGCGTTCGTATAAGCCTGAACGGCATCCTGTATCGCAAGTATGGGCCTCCATATTTCAGGGTTATTAACTGTAATTTGCTTTTCAGCGATTGAGGTTTTGAACATTGTGTTGACAACAAGATCAAGCCTCATTCGCGGACTGAACCCGCAGACAGTACCCTGTCTGAGCGTTATCGCTGAAAACCCGTCGCCGGCAAGCTGCATTACAGCGCGCTCGCCCTGGAGCTTTGAAATGCCGTACGGATAATCTGAGACGGTAGGAGAATCTTCATCAAAAAGCTCGTTTACGGTATAACCATATACTGAGCACGAACCGGCGTAAATGAATTTTCTGACGCCGGACTTTTTTGCCATGTATGCAAGGTAAGCCGGGGCGGCTGCATTCGAAATAAAATTCTTCGCCGGCGAAAATTCAGCCATCGGGTCGTTGGAAAGCCCCGCGAGAAAAATTACAATTCCATATCCCTTCAGATCATTTTCTTCGACGTGAAATATATCTTTATGCACAATTCCGGTTTCTTGCGGAAGGTGATTGCCAAACCAAAAAAGATCAAGCACGTCTATTTCATATCCAAGACTAAGAAGTTTTGGCGTTAGAGCCGAACCTATATAGCCGGCTCCGCCTGCAATTAGAATTTTCATACTTTAGAACTTAAAATTATCCGAATCAGGCTTTGAAAGCCATTGGCTGAGCGTCTGCGCATTGTTATCTTTGTCTGAAAGGATCGGTTCCTTAACTGGCCAATCGACGCCGACCTCAGGGTCATTCCATCTTATTCCTGATTCGGCCTTGTTGCTGTATACACCGGTTGTTAAATACTGCATTTCTGCAAATTCCGATAAAACACAAAATCCCCTGGCAAATCCCGCAGGCGCCCATATCTCAAGTTTATTTTCGGCGGAGATTTCTATTCCGTACCATTTTCCAATATGCGGCGAGCCTTTACGGATATCGACGGCAACAAGGAATGCTGAGCCAAATGTGACCCGCATCAGTTTTCCCATTGGGGGCTCCCATTGGAAATGAAGTCCTCGTAGCACATTCCGAGATGAGCGAGAGTGATTGCCCTGAACAAAATTATCGGGCAAGCCCAGCTCTTTGAATTGGTCGGCCCGGTAAAACTCCGTGAAGAATCCCCGGGGGTCTTCATAAACCTCAGGTTTTACAACTACTATTCCGTCTAAATGTTTTGAATGGATCGATATCTGCATAATTTACTGAACTTCTTTGTTAATTATCAAAGCAAAGCGGGTTTAATTTAACTTTTTAAATCTAACTTATAAACACCTTTTTGTATGCTTTGCGGAACAGCTCAACATAATATTCCGAAGCTTCCTCTATTGTGTGATTTGCCATCACGAACTCTCTTCCTTTTTCCCCAAGCGATGCGGCAAGCGAGGGAGAAGCAATGAGCTTTTTGAGAGCGTTTACAAGTTCTGCCTTATTCAATCCTATCAGCAGTCCGTTGTTTTCTTTCACGAGTAAATTAGTGTCGCCTGTATCGCTGGCGATTATTGCATTGCCGCAAGCCATTGCTTCGATGACGCTTTGCGACGGATAATTGGTGCCCGTTTGGAGCGAAACGAAAACTCTCGTACCGGCAAATACTTCCGGCGGATTTTTGTGAAACCTGAAATTTACATTTCCTGTAAGGTTATTAGAACTGATAAAGCCGTTAATTTCTCTGACAAGGCTTCCTTCGCCAAGCATGTGGAATTTTGTTTCCGGGTATTCTTTTAAGACTTCAAGCGCCGCTTCCAGAAAAAGAATGGGATTTTTATCGGGCTCGAGCCTTGCCGAGAATGCAATTTCAAAATCGGATTTAGGGCCGGAGGCGCATTTGGAATAATCTGCAAACGAACATGCCGTTATTGAGATTCTCTCATCCGCAATTTTGACGTTTCGCTTTCTCACACCTTCAACAATAAAAGGACTCAGAAAATCCACGAGATCGGAATTTTCAAGCGCATAGTTGAACGAATAATATTTTCTGTACCAAAGCCTGTTCATATCGCTATGAACGTCGGTGAACCAGCTGTCCATGTCAGAAAATATAATCGAGACTTTTCTGGGGTTCCGGTTAAGATAAAAAACAAGTGGACTCACTCCGGAAAAGATGCCCATCATAACTTCAATGCCAAGCACCTTACGGTATTTCTCAATTGTATTGAAAAGCTGGCGCTGACGGATCTTGTTTTTTTGAAACCAATATATTTTCCTGGCAATTCCCGCTTTCCGGTCAACCTCAAGAGGGTCTGGTATTATGTCATAATAAACTCTGGGTTTGGAAACTGATCCGGCATTGGGGCCGTTAACGCCCTGTGAATCATTAATTTGCGGTTGGACATTCTTGAAATCTGCAATTCTAATGTCATTTTTTGGGAAATCAGGATAGATTCTGTCTATGTGGCTAAGAAGGTGGTTGTTGATGAAAAAGTAAAATCTCCCGGGATATTTTGCATTAAGGAATTGAAAGAGGCCCGAAAATCTCTTTTCGGCCCCGCCAAAAGCGCCGTTATTGAACAGCACAAATGCGGTTTTTGGAATCGAGTTTGAATCTTCTGCTTTCAAATTGAATAAAAATAGCTTGAAAGTTAAAAATATGAAACTGCAAAATAGGCGCGGACCGTGTAGGAGAATATCACGATAACACGTTAAATTATAGACTTGCAGTTATTACTTAGTATTAATAGTTTTATAACGGGAATTACTACAATGAGGACTAACTTTATGAAAAACCTAAAGGGTTTTCTAATATTATCTTTTCTACTGCTTGCAGTATTATATTATTCATGCGATGATTCAGGGGTTACGCCGCCTAATCTGCCAACCGGCAAAGTGGCGCTCACGCCCGTAAATTTGAAAAATCTAAACCAATCAGATGACGGGATTTTCCAGCTTTGGGCATATTTTGACAGCGCCGCGCCATCTTGGGTAAGCCTCGGCAGATTTAATATTGACGCAAACGGAGGTATAATAAGCGAAACAGGCGGCTCGATGACCTTCTCATTTGGCGCCGATACGCTAAGGATGAGTAAAATGACAGTTTTGTTGATCTCGATAGAAGCACCCGGAGTAAATAATCCGTTTCCGGGTCCATCACACCTTGTTGCAGCATCGATAACGAATTCAAATTTTTATCTTGATTCAATTTCGGCGACTCTCACGATGGCGGACGCGAATGCGCTTGGTGCGGCAGGTTCTATCTTGATGTCAGATACTGCTCTGCGGGAATTTTTCTATATAGCATCTCCAACCACCAACAATGTGAATTGTTCGCAAGGGCTGTGGTTCTGCGATGCGGCCGGGAACAGCAGTTTTCCGCCGGCGCTGGACCTCACCGCCAACCCCGGATGGTTCTATAAGTTATGGGTTCTTAATAACGTGACAAACACATATATATTCTGCGGCTCATTTACATCTTTTGTAGGTCCCGATAACGATTCAGCGGGCGCGTGCAGAGGGCCGATAGATACTTTTTATAATGCGCCCGGCCAGGATTTTATCCAGTCAGGCGGCGGATGCACAGCTATAACGAACCTTAACGACGGGAACCACGGAACATTTATCTCGCTTGAACCAAGAACTAGGTCGAACAATTCGCAGCCGTTCTTCCTTGAGCCATATACTCAACCAATCATGTCTGGTGGATGCAATTTACACCAGATAACAAAGCAGTACGCATCGCTGTTTCCGCGGGCTTTGGTAAGAATTAGTAAGGTGAGGTAGAAAAAGACGAAAATAGAATGAATTAGCAGCCTTCTCCGGGAAGAGTTATTTGACATTCTGATAAGAGATCATTTTTTTTCACGCCAGCCCCATATGTAATATTGCGCATCGGATCCCATATTAAACAGAAGATCTATTATGCTGACGTAATGATCGAACGGTGAATATTGTTGGCGGTATTCGGGATAATCAGAGTAATCTTTCCAAATCAGTTCAACTCCAAACTCGCTAAAATCGCTTTCTGCGATATAGCTTTTTGCAGAAGGTCCGGAATAATATACGTCTGCTTTGCATTTCTTCAGCAGGTCCAAGAGACGATCAAGGCCTTTCCCAACAGGCGAGTAATTCAAAGAAGTATCAAATACGGTCCTGCATTTAAGAAAGTCGCAGGCTATGGTCTTTATAAGGAACTGATTAAGTTCTGAAAGAAATTCCCATTTTCTTTCAAGATATACGTGCTCAAAAAATCCTCGGTACTGTTTGTAGCCGGGGGCTTTCAGATAAAACTGCTCAATTGTCTTGAAGTGTTTCTTTGCCCATGCCGAATCCTGAATTTTCACTTCATTTATTGTTCTGTTCAGGTCGGCGCCCACAGGGACCGAAAGCCACAGCGTGCCCCCGTCTACCTTTATTTTGTTCCGGTTCCTCCAGTCGTTCTTTGTGAATTGCACGTCATCGTAAAAAATAAATAAGTCAACGTCATGTATAATATCAAAATAACCCTTCCAGGGAATATAATTTGACTGGATAACGGCAACTTTCATTAAATATACATTGGATTTATTACCGCAAAACGGAATTCGGGTGCTTTGCGCTTAATTTGTTTTGTCTTAAAAATGTGGAATGCTTTCGGATATAAAACTGAAATTGGCTGCTTCACAAAAATTATATTCATTTTGTTTCAGTCAGTAATTTATAGGTCTGTTGTATGACTTTTGCATTATCTGCCAGCAGTATCAGGATCCCATCTTCTCTTATATGAGATATCTGCCAGCCCATTTTTAAAAAAAGTATTATGGAACCGTTATTATTTTTCGGCCAGTAACCTGCCTGATGACCGTATCCGTATTCTAATCCCCTTTGACATAATTGTATAATATGATATTTTGCAAGGTTCATATTACGTGTATTTTTTGAGGCAAATGTAAAATGGTAATTGAGCTTGCCGTCTAAAACAGACGTAAAGTTTACTAAGCATATATTATCTTTGGAATCCAGAATGCAGGAACTGAATTTGAATTTATCTTTTAATGGATTCAATAAATAGGTATCATCAGCATGCTTTCTCCATTTGTAAACGTCATAATATTCCGCAAAAGCTTCGTTTATAAACTTAGAAAATTTTCGGATATTCTTTTTCATTACTTCTTCAGTAATAAGCTGAATTCTGAAACCAAGTTTTCCAAGTTCCTCATCGACAAATTTATTATAATCGATGATATCTGTCATGTTAGTTTCAATATATTGTTTACTTGTAAATATTTTTAACTATATATAAAGGGCGGTTTTGCACTTGCTTGAACATTTTTGATAGATATATTCCTATTATCCCCAGGCAAAGGGTTATGATTCCGAGTGAAAAACTGATTGACGCTAAAATTGACGTCCAGCCTAAAAAGATCAGGTCTGGGAAAAGGATCTTTCTTAAGACTAGATAAGCGGAAAATGAAAGGCTGAGAATAGTAATTATCAGCCCGAAGTAAAAAATAATTTTTAACGGCGCGGGCGAAAAAGAAGTTATGGAATTAACCGCCAAAGATATTTTTTTTATCAGAGAATAATTTGACCCCCCACCCCTGCTCATTTTCTTGATGGGTATCCCTTTCTGCCCAAAGCCAATCCAATCCATCATGCCGCCCAGGAAAAGGTTTTTGTCCCCCATGCTAACAAGTGAATCCACGTATTTCCTCGATAATATTCTTTCAGTAAGAATATTTTTAGGAACCTTAGTTTCGCTTAGCCGGTTAAAAACCGCCCAAAAGATACTTCCAGAAACGCGCTCAAACCAGCCGCCTTTCCTGTTTTCCTGGTAACCGTATACAGCGTCAAGATCTGTATTCTCAATGTTCCTGTAAAATTCAACCAAGACAGCCGGCCTTATTTCCAAATCGCAGTCTATTAACAATACATAATCCCCGGCGCTTGCCGCAATTCCCGCAAAAAGTGCATAATGATGCCCGAAATTTCTTGCGAAATCAATAATGCATATCTGCGGATATTTTTTCTTTAGTTCAAACAGTTTGGCAAGGGAGTTATCCGGCGAGCTGTCGTTAACGCAGATTATCTCGAAATTGCTGCATTTCAAAACGCTCAACGCTTCATGGCACTCTGAAATGAAATCATCCAAATAGTCCGCTGAGTTGTAAATTGCCGTAACAATACTGATCTTAGCGTTATTTTCTGATGCCGTAGCGGACATTTTCTGGTGATTGCTTTGTAAATTAGTCAGCTTCCTCAAAACGGAAACTAAACTAAACCATTTGTAATAAAATACTTAATAGAAAATATAATATAAAGGTATTTTAAGGATGAATATTCTTTCGGCACAACCTGACGGATCACTTCTTTATAACGTACAACTCATAATCGCCATTCTTTAAAGCAAGCCGCCACGGCGCGCCAAGCGAGTCAAGTATTTGTCTTCCTTTCTCAAGCCCCTGAGGGTATCGTTCCCTTGTTATAAGCAGCAATTTTCTTGCGGGATTTGTTTGCATTGATTCTTTTAGATTTTGAATGCTGGCAATAGGATTTTCCAAATAACACTGTGTAACATATGATCCGTTATATAATGTGTCAAAAGCACCGGTCATATTCTTCAGTTCGCTATAAAATTCTTTTTGAGAATTATCATGTGATACAGGGGAGAAGAGCCGGCTGCGTGTCCCGTCAAGGTCAAACTGCACTCCGTCGTTATATCCCACATACGCATACATAATATTCGCCGAAAATCCATATACCATTATAATAATCACAGAAATCGCCGTTGCAAATTTGACCATTGTTGATTTTTTTCCATTTGACTTTTCGTAAAATTCACGAACAAGTATTGCGATAATAATTGATAAAGTTATTATACCAACAAACGGGATTCTGTATGTTGAATAAGGCGAAAACAAAATCCACCAGAAAAATGTAATCGATGTGAACAGAAAAAGGAATCGCTCAAAGGAATTCTTCATTCTAAAGGGAAAGATTGCTAACGCGAGAACCATAACTGGTAACGGGAAGAAACGGTTAAACAACTCAAGCTTATCTGATAGAAACGCGGTGCTTAAAGGCGCGACGGCGTCCCCGCCAAAACCGCTTATTAATACAAGAAACTTCATTAGTTTTGGGTCACGGATCAGGATTGGAACCGAGCGGATAAATATGATTCCGAAAGTGAAAATAATTGTATAAATAAAAACCTTAATAGCGCTTGATTTTCTGTCTGTGTAGCTGAACAGCAGTAGTGAACCCAGGAGCACGATGGCAAGCTGCAGCTTTGTATTCAAAGCGAAAGAGAATAACAATGCTGCACATAAAATCGTTTTGATACGGTAAGGAGGCTCTTCTTTTAACCAAATATACAGACCCATAAACACAAATCCCATTGATATTACTTCCCCGAAATAAGAGGACGCAACGAATCCAAATCCCGGTTGGGCAATCAATATAAATAAGGCTATTATAGCTACGCTTCTGCCGCAAAATTTTGAAATTGCGCGGAAGAATATTATCAACGAGATCCACGAAAATAACGAGGAAATGAGTTTGAAGTAAACGACATCTGTAAGGCCGGTTTTGAAATTGATAACAGTCAAAATGTAATAAGGCAGCATTGATATATTGTCGATCAAAGATATTTTACCGTTATCCATTGCAAAGGGAATGCCCGTTTTCGCAAAATTTTTAGCATAATAAATGTACCACGCTTCATCAAATCCCAAATCATAGTGAAATACAGCAAAATAAAAAAGCGCTACAAGATAAATAAGCGATAGATATATTAGAACTTTCAAAGAAAAAAAAGATGCTAATCTTATCAAAAAGATTTTGGTCCGCAATATCAGGCTATCGCGATAGCGACTTTGCAGAAGCCAGAGTATTACAGAAAATAATACACCGGCAATAACGAGATACCTTAGTTCTCTGAAGAATATCGAATCAACTCTTTCCGGTGTATTAAAATTAACATGAAGAATTTTAGTTATTATCTTTGATGGATGGATAAAAAAGAGAACTATATACACTGCAACGACGGCTAGGGTCAGAAGCCAGGAATACTTAAACGATTTACTCATTTTGCACTGTAAAATTCATCGATCTTATCGGCAACAAAATCGACATCGTCTTCGGTAAGGTCATAATACATTGGCAGCCTGAGCAGTCGATCAGAAAACATGTCGGAATTCGGCAGCGCCCTGCCATCGTGCCTGGAGGCGTAAAACGGCGAGCTATGAAGGGACAGATAATGAAATACGGCAAGGATATCGTTCTTCTTCAGATATAAGCTAAGCCCGGTCCTTTCTTCAACATTGGCGCAAAGGACATAAAATAAATGGGCGTTGTTGGTTGCATAAGATGGGATATGGGGCAGCGAAACTTTCCCGGCCGCCTCCAGCGGTTTAAGCCTTTCATAGTAGGCGTTCCAGAGCGCCTTTCTCTTGTTTTGAATTTCGTCCAGTTTTTCAAGCTGGGCATAAAGGAATGCCGCAGTAATTTCCGACGGCAAAAAGGACGACCCGATATCGACCCAGTTGTATTTATCCACTTCTCCGCGGAAGAAAGCCGCACGGTTTGTGCCTTTTTCACGAATAATCTCGGCGCGCTTCACAAGCGAAGCATCATTAATAACTATCATCCCGCCTTCGCCTGAAATAACGTTCTTGGTTTCGTGGAAAGAAAAAGCCGACATGCTTCCGATTGAACCAAGCGGTCTGCCTTTGTAATATGAATCGATTGCCTGCGCCGCATCTTCTATAACAGGGATATTTCTGCCGGAGGAAATTCCCATGATCTCGTCCATTTGACATGCGATGCCGCCGTAGTGGACAAGGGCGATTGCCTTTGTCTTCGGGGTCATCAGTTCTTCAATTTTGCCCGGGTCGATGTTAGGGAGATCGTTCATTGAATCGGCAAACTTTATATTTGCTCCCCTAAGAACAAATGCATTGGCCGTAGAGACAAAAGTATAGGAAGGCATGATAACTTCGTCGCCGGGTTTGATACCGGCCAGCAGCGAACACATTTCAAGCGCATCGGTGCAAGAAGAAGCGAGAAGCGCTTTTGTAAATCCGTAACGCTTCTCGAAAAACTCCTGGCACTTTTTAGAAAATGCCCCGTCGCCGGAAACTTTGCCGGAGTTTATCGCGTCTTTAATATATTCTATTTCATTGCCTATCAGGAACGGCTTATTAAACCATATCTTCATTTTGCGTTTTAGTTAACCCTTTGGCTGATAATGTATAACGGCCGTTCTTTAATCTGGTCGAATATTTTACCTATATATATACCCACAATTCCCATAACAAATATTATGATCCCTGAAAGGAACCATATAGATATAACAAGGCTTGCCCAGCCCAATACAACCACTTCGCCCAATAAATACCTTATGAAAACTATCAGCGCGTAAGCTATTGAAGTAAATGAAACCAGGAAGCCAAACATCAATACAAGCCTTAAGGGCTTGTTCGAATTTAGAATAAGAACGTTGACGGCAAGATCTATGAGTTTTCTGAAAGAGTACCCGCTTCTGCCGGAATCTCTCCTAGAATGTTCAACGGGTATCTTTGTATGCTTAAACCCCACCCAGTTTACAAAAGAGGGAAACCACCTGAGGCTTTCCCTCATTGAGCTAATCGCTTTTATTGCGCTTTGGCTGTAAATGCCGAAGTTAGCGATGGTTGCGTCAATTTCAGTATCGGTGAGGAACGACAGCGTCTTGTGGAACATTTTTGAAGTCGCGCGCTTAACGATATTATCTTTTCTTTTGATGCGCTGGGCTAAAACGATATCGTATCCTTCAAGCGCTTTTTTATAAAGCGAAGGAATTTCTTCCGGACGGTCCTGCAGGTCGCAGTCCATCACAACTATCCATTCACCGCGGCACTGGTCCAGCCCGGCGGTTATTGCATAATGCTGTCCGAAGTTCCGGGAGAGATTGATCCCCACGATGCGTTTGTCTGCGGAGCTTAGCCCAAGTATAGCGTTCCAGGCGCCATCGGGGCTGGCATCGTTAACCAGAATTATCTCGTAATCGTGCGTGATCGGTTCCAGCGAAACTTTTATTCTTTCGCAAAGCGCGCTTAAGCAGTCATTGCAGCCATATACAGGAGATACAACGGATATTTTGGGAGAGCTACTAGCCAAGTATGCGGATATTTAGATTTAAGCTTATTTAAAACGAACCCTGAATTTCTTAAATTGAGTCAAAGCTTCATTTGAATCTTCATAGTATGCGTTTGTAATTTTCACAAGCCCCTTCCCGCAGATAACCACAGGCATTCCGCCGTCTATAAAAATGACTTTTCCGGGGCTGCGGTTTTCGATTTTGCAGTCAGGGCGGATCTCAACATCATTAATTCTCAACACTCGCCCGTCTATTTCAGAAAAAGCGCCGCGGTAAGGATAACCGACGGCATCTACGAACCTTTGAATGTAGCGTGAGCTTTTGTTCCAATCAATATGATAATCTTCTTCATCGCGCCACACGCTGTATGTTGCCTTGGATTCATCCTGTTTTCTTCCTTTAAGCTTTTTCCCGGCTGCCAGAGCCCGGTAAACAGAGTTCACAAGGCTTGAGTACATTGGGCAAAGCGTGTCTATCGCTTCGGAGATCTTGATGGGGTAGTTTATCCGGGTTTTCAGCCGGCTTATTATGGCTCCCCTGTCATACTCCATTTCAGAGAGAATGCAGGTTACGCCCAAAGAACGCTCGCCGTTTAGCAGGCAAGAAACGAGGGGCGAGAAACCCCGGTATTCAGGAAGAATGGAATCGTGCAAAACATAAAACTTTTCATTAGATCTTATCATCCAGCGCCAGCCGATAACGAATGTGTGGGCATTTTCAAGCGAATATTCATCGTCCTTTCCGCTGAACTTTACGCCGCGCTCATTACAGAGAGTTTTTATATCTTCATAGTAATCGTTATCTACGCTTTTATCGGGATGAGATACCACATATAAAACGCTGTCTGTCCCAAATTCATCTATGAATTTTTCAAAAGCGAAGTATCCTTTCTTATTCATTATGAAAAAAGCCGCCTTTTTCATGATCTATTCACCTTGGTAACCGGAAGATAATGCCGGAAATACCGCCATATATTTATATGAGCCTCTATACAAGTCAGTCGCTGTAAAACCGTTCAATTAATTGTAAAGTTACAATTATTCGTCAATAAAGTAAATGTAATATTTGATTTACGGGACGTTTGAGCGTCCGGAGTTGGCTAAAGCGTGGATGAATTGTTTTTTAATGATCCGCCGAAATGAAAACTTTATTGTTCGTCGGGGCTTTCGTACATGTAAACCGTTGCGGCTATATAAACGGCGACTATCCCGAAACCCAAAAGTCCGACAGTAAATAATTGAATTGTGAAGTTGATTACAGAATCAAACATCAACTTTGAAAAAAACAGGAGCACAAAGAAAGTCGCTATGCCGCCGGTATTTTTGCGCCGGATAACCTTAAAGGAACCGATTGCAAATGAAATCTGAAAAATAAGGGCCATTAAAAATCCCACAGCGCCGTATGCTGCGAGAATAGACGCCCACCCGACATCCGAGAAGCCCCAGACATAGGCAATTTCTTCCTGCGTTACAGGTTTAACAATCCACATGGGGTGCATTCCAATGCCAAAAAGCACGTTACCATTCAACCATAACCCGACTAAAACATTTATACTGTTTAGGCGCGTTTCATACGTGCCCTCGTTGTTGCTCACATCACTTTCACCCTGCTCTATTCTTGCTCCTATGGCTTCGGTCAGATAATCAGAGCGGGGTATATAATTTACAAACACGTATACCAAAGTCAACCCAACCAATACGAACAAGAAAATTTGCCTTAACACCAACCGAAATTCTTTTTTCCTAAGAGAGTTCCACAGAAACATAAGAAAAAGAGTTAAAGTGTAATAAACCCATGCCTGTCTTCCAAAGGCAAGTATTTGCGGCATTACAAACAATACAACCAGAAACAACTGATATAACCTGAATTTATCGGTCATCCATTTGTATACAAAGCCAAGGAAAAACAGTTCTCCGAAAAAGGTCCCTCCGTATACTCTGTATACTTCCATCCCGCCCGGCAGGGTTTGCTTGGCAATATCAACTTGCGGTAGAAAAGCTATGCCGGATATTGAAGTAAGTATATAAAGGACGTTTGAAATTATGGCCACGGGGAGCACTAACTTTGCCAGATAATTGAGTCCTTTGCGCTTTAAGAGCAGAAGAAAGGGGAATACCAGAAAAGACTGCCACGCACCTTTAAGCCTGAAAAAATATTCGAGTAAATTATAGTTATAAAGTATGGAGCTTACCAGAAACTGCGCCAAATAATACAAAAGCATGACCTTGACTATTATCAGGAGCTTGCTTGAATATAGTTCCCTATATTCCTTTACGCACCATAATGAATAAACAATAAGGCCATAAAGAAGAAAATCAGAGACCCTCATATTCCTGTAAACAAAATACATTTCTTTAGGCAGAAGGCCCAGCGTTCCGTTTTCTATAAAATAGAAAAGAAATATTGCCCACGCCAGCAGTTTTGCTTTTTGCGGTAGCGGGCTTTGGGATTCGGCCCCTAGAGTAGGTTTCTGAATTCCGGCACTGATACCCGCAGACCTTTGTCTTATAGTATTTGAGGCAATCCTGAGCATTATTAGGAAAGTTGTTTTCCGTTTAACAACAAGGGAGCATCTGCCAGTTCAAGTCTTTCTTCTTCTTTATGTTTTTCATAATTGAATACAATCACCGCCACGTAAAAATTCATTAAGGGCACAAGTCCCCACAAGCCGACGGAAATAAGTACGTATGTGTAATCTATAAAAGTATCAAATATCATTTGGGAAAACGCCAGAACCATAAAAAACAATTGTAAATCTGAATGCTTCATTTTTTTAATGATTTTCCAGCTTATGGCAATATAATATATCTGAAAATACAGAGCCAGCCCGAGCCCTATCAGGCCGTATGCAGCAAGTACCGCGGGCCAGCGCACATCGCTGAAAGAACCGTAATAAACCTGCTCTTCATAATTTTCAGGCCGGTAAACCCACATTGGATGCATACCCACACCTACCAGTAAATTACTATTGCTCCATAATTTAACCAGAGCATTATTTTGGAAAATGACCCTTGCTCCGTAAGTGCCTTCATTATATTCCACGTCTTCTTTTCCCTGCAGAACTCTTGCGGCAAGAGCCTGTATATAGTAATCAGAATCGGGCATAAATTCGATAAAACAAAAAATGAATGCCACCAAAACCAAGCAGAGCAGCACCGCCTGCCGTGCCAGAAGCCTGAATTTTTTCTTTTTCAGCGAATTGATAATTACGAACGACATGAAGACAAAAATATAATATGCCCATGAATTTCTTCCGAATGCCAGAAACTGCGGGAGTGCAAATAGAAGAACGAAGAAGACATGCCAGAACTTGAATTTTTTCGTGATCCAGTAATATACGAAACCCATCATAAAGAATTCGCCAAAGAAGGTACCGCCGTAAACCCTGTAAACAAAGATTCCGCCCGGCAAGTTTTGAGCCATAATAGATACGTCGGGCAGAAACGCGATTCCGGTTAGCGCCGATAATATATACAGAACGCAGGATACTACCGCAACAGGAAATACCAGTTTGATAAAATATCCCCACCCGTCGCGCTGGTAAAGTAGCAGGTAGGGAAAAACAAGGAACGATCCCCAGAGGCCCTTTAGCCTGAATCCGTATTCGATAGGGTTAAACCCGTATTGCACCGCACTGATCACAAACTCAAAAACTAAGTACCCCAATAATAATTTGGTTACTATAAGTGATTTGCTCTTAAACAGAGTCCGGTATTCGCGGGCGCACATGAAGGAGTAGATTATCAAACCCAGTAGAATGAAGTCCGAGATCCTGAGCGCCCTGTAAACCGTGTACCATCTTTCGGGAACAAGGCCAAGCGTGCCGTTTTGTATAAAGAAGTAAAGGAACAGGGCGTAAGCTAAACCCCGCGCCTTAAGAGAGTAAGTAATTCTGTCGCGTATATACCTATCGCCTTTTATAATGTCAGCCTTAGTGGGGGCCGCGCCGACAGGGGGCTTATTGAAGCCTACAAAAGTATTTGTAATTGCTTTCTCCAAACCTTACAGGCTCTCGTGGTATTTTTTAATCTTGTGCGAGTATTCCCTCACCAGCTCATCGGCGGCCCTTTTTGTTTTCGCTTCAGCGTTTACATGAAATATTTCGCGCTCGCTATCCGGTATGCACAGCGCCCATTTGTACTGGTCGAAGAAGATCTTGATACCGTCTATAAGTTCCCTTTTCATTCCTTCTGATTCTTCCACAAGCTTTCGCATAATTTTGCCCTTCTGGTCCTTGGTGCAGAAGACGTTATTTTTCGCCATGAAAAGGCGCGGAGTCTCTTTTTCTACGCGGCTAAGCGACTTGCCTGACCTGGCGAGAAGCTCAAGTATCTTAACTATAGTAAACATTCCGTCTGTTGCAAAAAGAAAATCAGGAAATATTACCCCTCCCTTCGTCCCCCCTGCAAGCTCAACTTCCGGGTCATCGGTAGCGTTCATCATTGCGAAGTGGGAATCCTTTACTCTCACGATCTCAGAGAAATATTTCTTTGCCACAATATCTATTTCGCCTGAGGCCTGTATAGGGACGGCGATCTTCTTTGTCTTCGGGAAAAGGCTGAGATATAAATAAACCACGACGCTCAGGAACCTGTCATAGCTCATTATTCTGCCAAGGTCGTCGACCATGTATATTTTCTCGCCGCCCGCGTCTATCAAAAACCCAAGGTCGTACTTAAGAGATGTGACAATATATGATAGCTGCTGAAGCGCATCGCGGAATTCCTCGGGTGAACGGGTTTGCTTGGCAGAATCAAGGTGAGTATCAAGCGAAACAACGTCGATATCCATATTGTTAATGATCATTGGCAGAATATCGGCTGTTATTCCGTGCGAGAAATTAATAGCGATCTTAAACTTTCTTTTATTTATCGAAGCCGCGTCTATGTTATTCAGAAAGTGCGTTTTGTACTCTTCGTATGTTTTAGCTGGATATGTTACGGTTCCTATTTTATCGAAAGGAGTTGGGCGCGTATCGCCTGAAACATACAACCTCTCGATAGTCTTTGTTTTTGTGGAAGAAATATCTTTGCCGTCTGAATCAAAAAATATGATGTCGCACCTAGAAGCGTCAAACGGAGATTTCCTAACAAAAATACCGCCTGAACCTTTCCCGGAGTTCAATTCAAGCCTGAGCACAGGTATAGGCATTGTATGAACGTCAAGCACGTCAACTCCGCTGGCAAGCAGCCCGCTTGTGATGGCGCGTTTTATCATAAGCGATACGTTATCAAGGTCGCGTGAGATGAGAACTTTCGAGCCCACGCCTGTAGATACGCCGTACATCATGCCAAGCCTTGCGCCGAATTCGGGAGTAATTTCAATATTTGCCAGGCCGGTTATCCTCGCATCGGTAAAGAAAGTGTCTTTCCAGCGGTCTTCCCATATCAGGTTCTTAGTAAGAATGGAATTTGCGTCGATAGTTTTATGCGGCCATATCTTTACGTCGGGCCTTATGTGCACATGGTGCCCCACCTGAACGTGATCTCCGATAAAGACATTCTGCGAAACGGTCACATGCGGTTTTATTCTTACGTTATTGCAAATAACGTCGTATGAAATCTTGGAGCCTTCATCAATGCTCACGTGATTCCAGAGTATCGAATCCTTTATTACTGCGTTTGGGCCGATGTGGCATCCTTTGCCTATCACAGAATTAACGACCTGGGAATTTCTTGAAATGCGCGAAGACTTATCTATAACATTGCCGTTCTTTGTTAAACCTTTAACGGACGGGATATCTATTTTTCCTTTCAGCGCATCCAGGTTTGTGACAATATAATCGTCAAGCGAGCCCACGTCTTTCCAGTAGCCGGTTTCAATTGCGCCGAACAAAGGCCCGCGCCCGCGCAACATGTACGGGAAAAGGTCCTTTGAAAAATCGCAGTCCGCTTTCGCTCCCTGCGCTTCAGGAACTTTGGCAAGGGTCTCTTTTTCAAGCACGTATATGCCTGTGTTGATCGTATCGCTGAAAACCTCGCTCCATGAAGGTTTCTCAAAGAATTTCGTGATTCTCCCCGACTTATCCGTGAGGACTATCCCGAACTGCAGCGGGTTTCGCGCCCTGGTGAGCACCAACGTTGCGGCGGCCTTCTTCCTGTCATGGAATGAAACTGAATGGGTGAGGTCAAAATCCGTCACAACATCGCCGCTGAGAATTATAAACCGCCCCTCTATCATATCAAACGCGCAATACACCGCGCCGGCGGTGCCGTAGTCAGCATCCGGTTTCACATATCTGATCTTCACCCCAAGCTTCCTTCCGTCCTTCAGGTAATCTTTAATTATTTCAGCCTGGTGGTAGAGTATAACTATCAGGTCCGTAATGTTGTGCTTTTTCAGCAGCACGATGTTATGTTCGATAATCGGCTTATTAAGCAAGGGCGCCATAGGCTTCGGAATGTTCGCTGTTAGCGGCCTGAGCCGCGTGCCAAACCCACCCGCCATGATAACTGCCTGCATCTTCACATTGTTTGATGGTTATTAAATAACGGGCGCATTACAACATTAACTGAAGGCGCTCCGGAAATATCCTCCAGGAAACTATTTCTTATCTTCTTTATTATCTTCTTTTTTGAAATCAAAATTTATGTTCGGAACCTTATCGTTGCCCGGGGCCGTTTTGAAATATTGTTTCTCTTTAAACCCGAATAACTTCGCGGTTATTAATGTAGGGAAGCTTCTTATCTTTGTGTTGTATTCCTGCACCGCCTCGTTGAATTTTTTCCTTTCAACGGCAATGCGGTTCTCCGTTCCTTCAAGCTGCGACTGTAGCGACAGGAAATTTTCGTTTGCTTTCAGCTGGGGATAATTTTCTGCGACCACAAGAAGCCTTGAAAGCGCGCCGGATAATTTGTCCTGCGCATCCTGGAATTTTTTGAATTTGTCTTCGTCTGTCAGGTCGTCAGCCGAGAGCTTAATCTGGCCTACCTGCGATCTCATTTCGGTGACCTCTGTAAGCACGCTTTTTTCAAAATCGGCGTACCCTTTCACCGTGTTTACCAGGTTTGGAATAAGATCGGCCCGCCTCTGGTACTGGTTTTCAACCTGCGCCCATGACTGGTTAACATTTTCATCCATTTGGACCAGCGTGTTATAACTGCATCCCGAAAAAGAAGAAATGAAAGCTAAAATTAAAGTAATTTTTAAAAACCAAGCTGTTTTTCTCATATATTATAATAAATTAAATACCCAACGTACTAAAGATAATGAATAAATACTAATTGAAAAAGTGAGGAAGTATAACTGGCAGGCGTCACTTTTTTATGATTTTAGAGAGGATTTTAAACGAATTGATTACGGCAATGCAGCTATCTGCCTTTAAGTCCGAAAATTAACGTTGAACAGTACAGCAGCAGAAAGATCAAAACCTTGATTAACTCGTATTTAAATTGTTTTAATAGTCCCATTTTGCCTGATAAGATTTTATGGAGGTCTATACTATTTAGACATTAGCGCACTATGAGCGTGACAGTTGGCAGATTTAGATTCGGGAGCTCATAAAATAAAAACCGCATGAAATCTGTCAAAGCTCCCATGCGGCATTAGTTAAATTATCCGGATATTATATTATTTTGACGGACCTCGGGGCCCCGGAGGAGGCCCTTTTGGTCCCGGGGGAGAACTTGCCATCATTTTAAGCACGTCGCCTATTATCTCATCAAATTTCTTTTTCTGGTTATCGTCGCATAATGCCCTAACCTTCTGAAAATGTATGAATGTTGCAAGCTCAATTTGTTTCTGTCCCTTGGCAATATTATCGGTTACCTGGTTCAGCTTAGCGGAATCTACCTGCGGAGCAGAGATCATTTTGAAAAGTTCATCTTTATTTTTTTGATTTTCTTCTATCACCTGCTTCATGGCGTTTTGATGCTCGTCTCTGAGCTTGATGAAGTCGGCAAGCTGCGACTGGTTTAGGTTCAGCTCGTGGATAAGGAACTCGCCGGGCCTTTCCTCCTGCCCGGGCGGGGGAGGGTTGCCGTTAAACATAAACTCAGGGCGGGGCGGGTGCGGTTTATTGAACCACATAAATGCAAGGGTTCCGAAATTTAATACTAATAATGCAAGTATCAGCGCGCCCATTATTTTGGGCTTATCAAAATAATTCATAATGTTAGTAGTTATATGTTGAGTTTGAATTAAAATATTCTTTGGCGAACGAAGTTATATCTTCATTGCCGTTTGTCTGCTGTTTCACCGCGCCGGCATAACTTGTCCACACTGCGACGTTAATTACTATCACTGCGATCGCAGCCAGCGCCGCGGCAAAAACTGTGCGTGAAACAGGGGATTTTCCCGCCCCCTTCACATTCAACCCCGATTTAATTTTCGCAAATAAAAACGGGTTTGCTTCCGCCCGTTTAATGCCGTTCAGGCTTTCCAGTGTTTTTTCTATTTTTTCCTGTGTGTCCATTTCTGTGTATTTAGATGTTTTTTTGAGCCGAAACTTGCGGTTATTTAAATATTTGAATAATATTTATTTAACATGATTTTCAAATTGTTCCTGGCACGGTGCAGAAGCGATTCGACCGAAGGTACTGAAGCGTTCATAACTTCGCTGATTTCCTTATAGTTCAGTCCCTCTATTTTGTTGAGCGTGAAAGCTATTTTCTGATTAGCCGGCAGCTTATCAATAGCTTTGAAGAGTGTTGCCGCCATCTCTGAATTCTCCACATCTATTCCCGGGTGACGGAAGTCAGAAAGTTCTTTCAGGTTCTTTTCGCTTTCGCCAAAAATGCTTGTTACAAAGGCGAACCTTTTCTTTCTTTTCTTTTTCCTCACCTGGTCAAGCGATTTGGTCATAGTGATGCGGTATATCCACGTTGAAAGAGATGAATCGCCGCGGAACCTTTTTATGGAATTAAAAATCTCGATAAAAACTTCCTGAGCGGTATCTTCGGCGTCTTCGGCGTTTTGCAGGATGCCGAGCGATGAGTTATATACCCGGTCTTTGAACATATCTACAAGCTCCCTGAAAGCGTTTTCGCTTCCGGAAGTTAACCCAGATATTAATGTTTTTTCATCCAACGGCGCCTCTTTATTATTAGACGACAATTCCGTATAAAACTTGCTGTAATTAATTAAAATAGATATTGAAAAAGATTTCACAGTGTTGCTTTTTTGTATTCGAAACAGTTAACTTTGTGTTCAACAATGGCGATGGAGTTCGCCCAAAACGCTTTTTGTAAGCTGATGACTCCTGCAAATACGGAAATTTTTGCAGGGGTTTTTTGTTTACATGCGGATTTGAAGGATTTATAAAAATATAAAGTTAATTTATGCAGCACATTTTTTTAATCGGCGCAGGCGGATTCCTGGGCGCTGTTGCCAGATACACGGTTTCAAAATACCTCGGAAATTTTATGGCGTCATTTCCTTTGGGCACTTTGGCGGTAAATGTTTCAGGAAGTTTTTTGCTGGGTTTCATTATGTACAGCATCGCTTTCGGCAAATCTGTTCCGGCCGACCTGAGGGACCTGATAACAATAGGATTTATAGGGGCGTATACAACTATGTCTACATTCAGCTACGAGACCGTGCGCCTGGCGGAACTTAACGAACTTTTTTTGGCCTTTTTAAATTTATTCCTGAATTTGATCTTATGCATAGGAGCCATATATTTATCAAAAGAACTGGCTATCATAATAAACAAATAGAAACATCATGCAGAAAGAAGCTACAGCCGTATTATTAAGAATATTCATAGGCGAATCTGATAAATTTCAGGGGACTAACCTTTACCATTACCTTGTTAAATATTTGAGAAAGAGTCACTATTCAGGCGTTACTGTATTGAGGGGAATAACTGGATTCGGTAAGGCAAGCAAAATACACACTTCCGACCTGCTTGAGCTTTCTTCCGACCTGCCCATAGTTATAGAAATAGTGGACAACGAAGAAAAAATTGAAGAGCTAAAGAAAGTTTTCGACGAAACCGGGATGATAGGCAGCGCACTTATTACAGAGGAAAAAGTGAAGATAATCCAATACGGTAAAAACACTTCCTGAAAAATCCGTTTCAATTATGTGACTTGAATTTCAAACGCCGATTTGATTAGTTTAGATATGGAAATTCATAAATTAGCCGCTGCGAACATGAGAAGCGTAACGCTTTATTTGTTAATCCTGATTTCATTAATCTCCTCCCCCGCCTTTTCCCAGGATATGGATGCGGGCATCAGCGTTATGGGCAGGCGGGATGCAAGGTTTGACAAGGACCGCGATGAAAGCAAGTTCATGCTAACCAACAACCTTGGCTTCAGCGGAAAGGATCCTTTGGACAAAAGCTCGTTTACAATAAACACAATTAGCGCCGAAGGCGATGTTCATTTTTATAAATCAAGCCGGGCTTATTTCAGGCTCGGTTACGGAATTATTGCCGGGCCAATCGCGACTGAAAAGGGCCTCGGCGACATGATAATTATGTTCTCATCCGATGCGCGGCTGCCGCTGGTGGGTGATTGGAATTTTTCTTTCGGGGCCAAGTTTTCATCCGGCTCCGCCACTATAGACGGCCTTCCGCCGTCATACCAGCCGGGGCTTGGAACCAACGATATACTCCTTGGCTTTGGAAAAAATTTCGGCATAGCAAATATTTATTTAGGATATCAAAAACCCTTCGGCAGAAGCAATAACGCCGCCACAGAGTTGAAACGCGGAGACGATGTGATGATGAGAGCTGGAATTACCGAAATTTTTAAAACCGGTTCTTTCCAGATGGAGATACTGGGAATAAGGAGAATACAGAAATCGAACGTAAAAGTTGTTCTTACAACTCCAACGCAATATGTGGATATTGATAACAGCAATCAGCTTCAACTAAACGTAATGGCGAAAGTGAACGTGCAGACCTCGAAGAATATAAGCATTGAAGCGCTTGCGGCGCTGCCTCTTCTTACGAGAGACTCTAACATTGACGGGCTTAAGAGGGCGTTTTCAATTTCGCTGTCTGCGGTGTTTTATTTTAAGCTTGATTAAGATTCTTTTGAAACTCGCCATCTTTATAATTCCGCTCCTGGCGCTAACATCATTTCTCTGCAATAATAATTCGGTTACAGAAAATAAAAACCATGAAGTTCTAAAACAGGATAGCGCGAAACAATTTATATTAACGGAAAAGCAGCAGAAAATTCTTGACGGGGCTAAAAAATGCCTGCGCGATAAATTCAGCTACGATATGCAGATGGCTTACCACGAGCTGAATTATAAGGACGGAATTAAGACCGGTAAGTCAGTTTATCCTATGGGCGATATGGAACCATCGTTAGGAGTGTGCGTTGAAATCACCATAAGGGCTTTAAGATATGCGGGAATTGTGGACCTGCAGCAGGCAATTCATGAAGATATAAAATTGCATTGGGTTAATTATCCTATGATCAGGTGGGGCGCTAATAGCGCTGATGCGAACATTGACCACCGGCGGGTTCCGAACCAGCATGTGTGGTTTAAAAAATATTGGAATGAAATTGCGGGAGATGATTGGGAGCCGGGCGATATTATTGAGTGGGATATGGACGGCGACTCATGGGGCGACCACATTGGGATTATTTCAGATAGACTGCAAAACGGCAGGCTGTGCGTTATTCATAACTTCCCTTCGCCCGGATATGTGGCCGAAGAAGATGTACAAAACAGGTGGAAAATAATCGGGCATTTCAGGGTAAAGGGATAAGTCTTTCTATCCGGTTGGCAGAGCCGGCGCTTAAATGAAGAATGTATGTTCAATCATTTAATTATTCATAAAAGCAGCCAAATTTTCCAATTTTGGCGTCTTTTCGACCATTTCTTTACCTTGCTTTGCTTTAATTAAATATTTATATTTGTGCGATAAAGTTTGTTTATGGTATTTATGACGCTCAGAAAAGCGTCATTTTTTTTCGCAAAAACTCGATTTTTTAAATTTATATAAATTTTTTAACATGAAATCGGATATAGTAGATTCCTTTTCGCAAATGGTTAAGGATAAAAAGATGGACCGCGACGTTCTTGAAAGCGTGATCAAGGATGTTTTCGGGATGATGATTAGGAAAAAGTACGGGCAAAATGCAAGATATGACGTTATTGTAAACATGGATAAGGGCGATATTGAAATGTATGTGATGAAAGAAGTTGTCGAAACCGTCGAAGACCCTGAAACGCAGATAACGCTTGAAGACGTGCGCGAGCATACCAAGGAAGAGCTTGAAATTGGCGACGATTACGTTGAGGTTATAGATGCGATTGCATTCGGCAGGAGGCATATAGTAAACCTGAAGCAGAACCTGAACCAGAAGATACGCGAAATAGAAAAAGAAATAGTCTACAACGACTATAAAGACCTCGCCGGAGAAATTATTGTCGGTGAGATCTACCAGATAAAGCCGACATATATTCTGCTTATCCATAACAGCCATGAAATTATATTTCCAAAGGGCGAACAAATACCAAAGGAAAGATATAAAAAGGGCGATAACATAAGGGTATATATAAAAGAAGTTCAGAAAAAACCTTCGGGACCGCCTCTTATAATTACATCAAGGGCATGCGATGATTTCCTGAAGAAACTGTTTGAGCTTGAAATTCCCGAAATATACGACGGCGTTATCGAGATAAAAGGCATTGCGCGCGAGCCGGGCGAAAGAGCCAAGGTGGCAGTGTATTCATATGACGACAGGATTGACGCAGTTGGCGCGTGCGTTGGAATGAAAGGAATCAGGATACACTCAATAGTCCGCGAATTAGCGAACGAAAATATAGACGTTATAAATTACTCGGAAGATATCGCGCTCTACATAGCGCGCGCATTGGCGCCCGCGAAGCTGAAAGATATTTATCTTGATAAAGCGGCAAAGGTGGCTAAGATAGTAGCGGATGAGGACCAGATATCGCTTATTATAGGGAAGAACGGACAGAACATAAAGCTTGCATCAAGATTAACCGGGTTTGAAATAGACGTAGAGCGCAAAAACGTTAAGAAAGCTGCGGAAGAAACCGAAGACGAATCTGAAGAGGAAGAAGAAGAAAACGAAGAAGCGGTAGCCGAAGAATAAAATATTGACCGGATACATTATAAAAAAAGCAGATTACAGAAATTAAAATATTTAATGCCAGAATCAACTAAATCAGCCGGAAAAGGCGTACAGATATCTAAGATTGCCAAAGAAGTTAACAGGCAGTCAGGTGAAATACTCGAATACCTGAAGAGAATAGGAGTCGAGGTAGGCGGCGTCATGTCAAAAGTGGACGAATCGGCGTACCTTAAGGTTCTTGGACATTTCAAGTCGGATATAGAAGAAGCGGAAAAGCACAAACAGAAACTTCTTGAGTTTAAAAAGAAACACAGGACGGTCGAGATAAATGAAATTGAAGGCGAGATCAAAAAAGAAAAGGACCGCAGGTTAAAAGAGGACGAAGAAAAGCGCAGGAAGCAGGAAGAACAGGATAAGATAAAAGCTGAGCGGGAGAACCAGTTTCAGAAGGAGCTTGACGAGAAGCGCAAGCTTATCGAGCAGAAAAAGGAAGAGATAGAGCACGAAAAGGAAGAAGAAAAGCGCTTAGCGGAGGAAGAAGCTCTAAGGAAGGCGAAACAGGATGCAGAGGAAAAGCTCCATGGTCCCGAAACAAAGCAGAAGAAAGAAGAACAGGTTAAGGCTAAGGAAATTAAACCCGAGGTAAAAAAAGAAGAAGCGAAAAAGGAAGAACAGAAGAAAGAAGAACAGAAGAAAGAAGAACAGAAAAAGGAAGAGCAGAAGAAACACGTTCCGAAGAAAGAAGAGCACAGGAAGCCGGAATTCAAGAAAGACGAGAAGCGCAAAGACGACCATAACAGGTTCAGGAGACCCGAGAGACCGGGCGAAAAGAAACCTGAGCGCGTTTTTGAGAGAGTAACCATAAAAGAAGATTTCAGGAAGAGCAAGAAGCCAATCCCCGGGCAGAAACAAAGGCCGCCGTTCAAGAAGCCGTTCGTATCCCGCGAAGATGAGAGAAAACAGGCTGAAGAAAAAGCAAAGAACAAGCAAAGGGATACAAGGCCCTCTCCGGCTGCAATACCGCAGACTCTTGAAGAGAGAAAGCGCGACCTTGAAAAGAAGATCAAGTCGAAGAAGCAGAGATATACGGATGGCGCCGATGTAAAGAAGCGCAAAAAGCAGGATGAAGCCGAGCTGAATATTGAAATAGAAGAAGCGATTCGCGAGACAATGGCGAAGATGGACGACGCCGGAAGCCTTACGTCAAGAAGCCAGCTCAGGAAAAAGAAAAAGAAAGAAAGAATAGAGCAGGAGCAAAAAGAACAGATGGAAATTCTTGCAAGAGCTAATATTCTTCTTGTGACTGAATTTTTATCAGCTTCCGAGCTTGCCACTTTGATGGGAATTGAAGTGAGCCAGCTTATCCAAAAATGTTTTGAGTTGGGCCTGATGGTAACGATCAATCAAAGGCTTGACCGCGATCTTATTATTCTTCTTGCTGATGAATTCGGATTTAAAGTTGAATTTCAGAAAGAATATGAAGTAGACCTTCTTGCCGATATAACCGACCCGCCCGAAACTTTACAACACAGGCCGCCAGTTGTGACCATTATGGGACATGTTGACCACGGCAAAACGTCT
The DNA here is from genome assembly GCA_963816535.1 of uncultured Ignavibacteria bacterium. Lineage (GTDB taxonomy): Bacteria > Bacteroidota > Ignavibacteria > Tepidaquicellales > OLB5 > CAWFKW01. Next base: position 1,705,401 of record CAWFKW010000003.1, read on the forward strand.
CTGCTTGACTATATCAGAAAAACCAATGTGGTTGCTGGCGAAGCGGGAGGAATCACTCAGCATATTGGCGCATACCAGGTCAGGCTTGATAACGGCAAGTTGATATCGTTTCTTGATACGCCTGGTCACGAGGCATTTACCGCTATGAGAGCCAGGGGCGCGCAGATCACGGATATAGTCGTACTGGTTGTCGCGGCGGATGACAGCGTTATGCCTCAGACCGTTGAAGCGATAAATCACTCACTGGCCGCGAACGTTCCGATAATTGTGGCGATAAATAAAATAGATAAGCCTAATTCAGACCCGCTGAAAATAAAGACGCAGCTCTCGGAGCGCGGCATTTTAGTGGAAGAATGGGGCGGGAAATACCAGTCGGTTGAAATTTCGGCGAAAGCCGGGTTGAACATCGACGTTCTGCTTGAGAAGATATTGCTTGAGGCCGAAGTGCTTGACCTTAAAGCGAATCCGGACAGGGAGGCGCGCGGAGTTATTGTGGAAGCCAAGCTTGATAAAGGCAAGGGCACTGTTGCAAGCGTGCTGGTTCAAAAAGGAACATTGAAAGCAGGCGATTCATTTGTGGCGGGAATTTACAGCGGCAGGGTAAAAGCCATGTATGATGAGAGGGGACATAAAGTTGAAAACGCGGCTCCTTCTACCCCGGTGCAGGTTCTTGGATTTGACGGAATGCCGCAGGCAGGCGACCTCTTGGTAGCGCTTGAGAGTGAGCGCGACGTGAAAGAAATTTCGCTGAAGCGCCAGCAGTTAAAACGCGAACAGGATTTCAGGCAGATTCATTTGATCACGCTCGATGATATATCAAAACAAATTAAGGAAGGTAAACAGGTAGATCTTAACGTTATTATTAAAGGCGATGTGGACGGATCTGTTGAGGCGCTTTCCGATTCATTATTGAAACTGGGTTCAAATGAAGTGAAAGTTAGCGTAATACACAAAGGCATCGGCGAGATATCCGAAAACGACGTTTTGCTTGCCGCAGCTTCAGGGGCTATAGTAGTTGGTTTCAACGTAAGGCCTAACCTGAAAGCAAGAAAGCTTGCCGAGGCCGAAAAGGTTGATATCAGGCTTCATAATATTATTTACGATGTGATTAACGAGGTTAAGCTGGCGCTTGAGGGATTGCTGGAACCGGAGAAGAAAGAAGAAATTCTGGGTACGGTTGAAGTAAGGCAGACTTTCAAAGTGCCGAAAATCGGTATGGTTGCGGGCTGCTATGTAGTCGACGGCAAAATATCGCGCGGCAACAAGGTAAGGCTTCTAAGAGACGGGTTTGTTGTATTTGACGGAAATATATTTGCCCTAAGGAGGTTTAAAGATGACGTTAAAGACGTTGAATCAGGTTATGAGTGCGGTATCAGCCTTGAAAATTACAATGATATTAAAGTCGGCGATATAATAGAGTCTTACAGAATAGTTGAGATAAAGAGAAAGCTGGAATAAGCGTAAACGCTTAAGCCCGCGCAGTTGTTTGCGCAGATTTTATAATTTTGTTTATTGCGGAGGATACAGGCATGTCAATCAGAGCTGAGAAAGTTTCAGAAGAAATAAAACACAAGTTGGCGGACGTTCTTTCAAAAGACCTGGCAGACCAAAGCCTCGGGCTGGTTACCGTAACAAAAGTTGTCGCGGCCAACGACCTGAGAGTTGCAAAAGTGTTTATAAGTTTCCTGGGGAATAAAGAACCGGCTGATAAATGCCTAGAGAAAGTTAACAACAGGAAAAAGCAGATCAGGATGCATTTGAGCTCGCGGCTTTACCTGCGCTATATGCCGGAGCTTCTTTTCTACCATGATGATACCGCTGAATATGCAAGCAAGATTGACGAACTGATCAAGCAGATCCACAAAGATGAAAAAGAGTGAGGCTGACGTAACGGGCGGCGCAAGAACAGAAGCGGCGAACGAAGAGGGCTCATTAATACTTATTGATAAACCCCGCGGATACTCGAGCGCAAAAGTTGTAAACATACTTAAGAAGAGGCTGAATATTAAAAAGGCGGGGCACTCCGGGACGCTGGACCCTAAAGCAACCGGTTTGCTTGTTATTTGCACCGGGAAACGAACAAAAGAACTTAATAACCTGCTTGATACAGATAAAGAGTACGAAGGCGTTTTAGTTCTGGGATGGAAGACCAAAAGCTTTGACACTGAATCTGAAGTTTACGATGAGAGAAGCACTGAAGGCATTACAGATGATATGATTTTAAGCGCCGCAAAAGGCTTTGAGGGCGAATCAAAACAGCTGCCTCCAATGTTTTCAGCGGTGAAATTCAAAGGCAAGCCGCTCTATAAATATGCCAGGCAGGACAGGGAGATAGAGCGCGAGCCAAGAACGATAAATATTAAAAAGTTTGAGATACTGGATATTCAGTTACCTGACGTTTCTTTCAGGGTGTTGTGCACCAAGGGCACATATATCAGAACGCTAGCCAGCGACTTTGGCGAAAAGCTTGGCACAGGCGCTTATCTGAAAACGCTGAGAAGAACGAAGATCGGGGAATACGACGTGAAAGACGCGGCAGGGCTTGACGAATTTATTAAACAAAATATGGCAAATAAAGGTCAATAGAAGACTTTGAATACGGATATTCCTTTATTCAGACTCACAGTATGCAGGTTTACAGAAATATAAACGAAGTTGTTAAGGACAAAAATACGGTGTTAACCGTAGGGACCTTCGATGGAGTTCACCTCGCTCACAGGCAGATAATAGGTATGGTTCTGAAGCTTGCCAACAAAAGGAGCGCCCGTTCATTTATCGTAACGTTTGAACCGCACCCTCAGGAAGTTCTGAAAACCAAAACGCCTGATATAAAAATGCTTTGCAGCATTGAAGAAAAGCTGAAGATGTTCGATGAGCTTGGCGTTGGAAACGTGCTGGTAATTGAATTCACATGGGAATTTTCGAAGACAAAGGCGCACGAGTTTTACGAGAACATGATCTGCGGAAAAATAGGCATATGCGATCTTGTTGTGGGATACGACCACCTGTTCGGAAAAGACAGGGAAGGAAACTTCGAGGCGCTGAAGACGCTCAGCGAAGAGTTTCATTTCGGGGTTCACAGGGTTGAAGAAATTGACGTCGGCGGCATGCCGGTATCAAGCACAAGGATACGCAAACTGATGGCCGAGGGGATGATACATGAAGCCAATAAACTGCTTGGATATGAATATGGGTTCGAAGGGATAGTGGTTGAAGGCGACAAGGTCGGAAGAACGATAGGATTCCCGACAGTAAATCTAAAGCCCGTAAAAGCCAATAAAGTGATGCCCAATGACGGCATATATTGCGTTAAGGTGAAACACAAAGAGGATACATATTTCGGGATGATGTATGTGGGGTACCGCCCCACGCTGACCGAAGGCAAAGCGAGAGCTCTTGAAGTGAACATATTCGACTTCGGGAAGACCGTTTACGGCGATAAGCTGCAGATAAATTTCCTTGTGAAGCTGCGCGAAGATAAAAAATTTGATTCAAAGGAAGCGCTGATAGAGCAGATAAAAAAAGATAAAGAGGATTCACTGAATTTCATAAACATAAACATAAAATCATAGAGCAACAAATTTAAGGAGATAAGATGTCTTTAAACAAAGATCAGAAACAGGAACTTGTTTCTAAGTACGGGAAGGGCCCGAAGGATTCGGGGGCGCCCGAGGTGCAGATCGCGATCTTAACCAACAGGATCAACGATTTGCAGGCGACGCATTTTGATAAGAACAAAAAAGACAACCACTCGAGGCTTGGCCTTCTCAAAATGGTTGGTAAAAGAAGAAGGCTGTTAAGGTATCTTGAGAACAAAGATATCGAGCGCTACAGGAAGATTATTAAAGAACTTAACATAAGAAAGTAAGTATATCGAATCCGGGCGGTTAATTAAAACCGGCCTGTTGACGGATAGTTGTTTTCAGGGAGAATAAAAAAAAAGAAATGGTAACTACAAAAGAAATAAACATAGACGGTCAGATACTTAAGCTTGAGACAGGGAAACTTGCCAAGCAGGCAAGCGGCGCCGTGCTTGCAACATACGGCGATACAATAGTTCTTGCGACGGTTGTAGGAGCGGAAAACCCGGTCGAAGGACAGGATTTTTTCCCGCTGCAGGTTGAATACAGGGAAAAAACAGCGGCGGTTGGAAGGATCCCCGGCGGATTTTTCAAACGCGAAGGCAAACCGAGCGAAAAAGAAGTGCTTACATCAAGGTTAATAGACAGGCCGATCAGGCCGTTATTCCCCGATGGCTATAAGTGCGAAACTCAAATTATTATCGGCGTCTATTCATCTGACCAGGAAAATGATTCGGACGTGGTAGCGGCGGTTGCAGCTTCTGCGGCGCTAATGGTATCCGACATACCGTTCGAAGGGCCAATCGGCGAAGTAAGAGTAGGCAGAGTTAACGGCGAGTTCCTTGTGAACCCTACGCATACTCAGCTTAAAGAAAGCGATATGGACCTTATTGTTGGCGGCACGGAAGACTCGGTTGTGATGGTCGAAGGCGAAGCGAACGAAGCTTCAGAAACAGATTTGTTAAATGCCATCCGGTTCGCGCACGAGAACATTAAGCTTCTTTGCATAGCGCAGAAAGAGCTTGCAGCTGAATGCGGAAAGCCGAAACGCGAAGCGAAGCCCGCGGAAGTTAACGAAGAGCTTGTTAATGAAGTGAAGAGCCTTAGTTTTGACAAACTGAAAGAAATTCACCGCACCGCTTATAAGAAAGAAGAAAGAAGCCTGAAAACAAAAGAGCTTTTCGATTCAGTAATTGAAGCTCTAAAAGAAAAATACCCGGAACAGGAAAAAGCGATCTATACGATTTATGATGACCTTCAGTATGAAGATATGAGAGAAATGATACTTACCGAAGGCAAAAGAATAGACGGCAGAACCACGAAAGACATCAGAACAATAACCTGCGAAGTCGGAATACTGCCAAGAACCCACGGTTCGTCGCTCTTCACAAGAGGCGAGACCCAGAGCTTAACATCTCTTACGCTGGGAACAAAGATGGACCAGCAGAGAATAGACGGCTTACTTCCCGAAGACGACAAATCGTTTATGCTTCACTATAACTTCCCGCCGTTTTCAACGGGCGAAACCGGAAGGTTTACGGGTCCGGGAAGGCGCGAGATCGGGCACGGACACCTGGCGGAGCGCTCACTAAAGAGCGTGCTTCCGGATGAAAAAGATTTTCCGTATACGATCAGGATCGTATCTGACATTCTTGAATCAAACGGCTCTTCTTCGATGGCTACCGTTTGCGCAGGCACGCTTGCGCTTATGGATGGCGGCGTTGGCATTAAAAAGCCGGTTGCCGGTATCGCGATGGGACTTATAAAAGAAGGCGACAGGATCGCGGTGCTTTCTGATATACTTGGAAATGAAGATCATTTAGGCGATATGGATTTCAAAGTATGCGGCACAACCGAAGGTATCACCGGATTCCAGATGGATATAAAGATAAAAGGCGTTTCATTCGAGATAATGGAAACAGCTTTGCTTCAGGCAAAAGAAGGCAGGCTGCATATACTTGGAATAATGAAAGAAACGCTTGCCGAGCCTAGAGCAAGCATATCCTCATACGCTCCGCACCTGTACACAATGACCGTTCCAATCGATATGATAGGCGCGGTAATTGGCCCGGGCGGCAAGAATATCAGGCATATTATAGAGCAAAGCGGCGCTGAAATTAATATTGAAGACGACGGAACGGTTACAATTGCAGCGGTTTCAGGCGAATCAGCAAGTATCGCTCAATCTATGATAGCAAAGATAACCGAAGTTCCTGAAGTTGGAAAGATATACCAGGGTAAAGTAGTAAAGACAACCGAATTCGGCGCGTTTGTTGAAATTCTGCCGGGCAAAGAAGGCTTACTGCACATTTCACAAATTGACATTAAACGCGTTGCTAAGGTTGAAGACGTACTGAAACGCGGCGATGAAATTGAAGTTAAAGTTATCGCAATAGATAAAGAGAACGGCAAATATTCGCTCAGCAGAAAAGTGCTGATGGAAGGCTACAATCCCGAAGACGATAAGGATAAAGGGGAACGTAAACATCACAGCGGCGGCGGCGACCGCAGGCGCCACGATGGACACAGAGAACATAAGAAGGATTGATGATTTGAGATTTGAGATGTAAGATTTAAAAGATTCAGATAAATAAAAATGCGGACTTAAAATGTTCGCATTTTTGTTTAAACCAATTTCTAAATGCCATAAGAACAAAGGATAATTCTCCGGGTATGGAATTGAAAATATTGAGCGAAAAGGATATATTGTAATAAATTGTAATACAATGAGAGAAATTCTATCAATCAGTTTGACGGCAAAATTAAAACGCAAAATTAACAGCGCTTCAAGGCAGTATAAACTGTCTAAAAGCGAGATAGTAAAGCGGGCGCTTGATAAATATCTTGTAAGTATGGATTTTTTGAAACTCCGGGAAAAGATGATGCCATATGCGCGAAAAAAGAATTACTTTTCTGATGAAGACATTTTCAGCGATAAAGACATTTCTTGAAGATTGTTTTTGATACTAACGTTATTATGTCCGCTTTTTTAACGGAAGGTCTGTCTTATAAAGTATTTGATGAATGCCTGAATAATTTCGATATTGTTATATCAAAATGGATTATCTCGGAAATTCAAGAGAAGTTACAGGTTAAATTTAGAATTCCGAATCCTCAGATCAATCAACTTACCAAATTCCTAAGAACAAATTTGATAAACCTGGACCCAATCGGCCCGCTTCCCGGGGTTTGCCGGGACAGTGACGATAACAATGTTCTTAAATTAGCCGATTTTTCCCGGGCGGATGTGATTGTAACAGGCGACAAAGATTTACTTGTTTTAAAATCCTATTTAGGGGCCAAAATCATGAACCCACGGCAGTTTTTTGAAAAGTATCTTCATTGAAATTCTTGAAAATCAAGAAACCAATAGAATCAATCAATAAATGAATTTTTCTCCCATCGATTACGGCATTGTAGCGGTCTATCTTGTTGGCGTTGTAGTTTACGGATTTATTTCATCGCGTAAGCAGAAAACCACAAAGGATTATTTCCTTGGCGGCAAAGAAATGAAGTGGTGGGCAGTTGGACTTTCAATAGTAGCCAGCGAAACCAGCACTCTTACATTTATCAGCATTCCCGGACTTGCATACCGCGGCAATTTGCAGTTTATGCAATTAATATTCGGATATTTTGTAGGCAGGCTGCTTGTAACTGTTATTTTTATCCCTGCTTATTATAAAGGCGATATTGAAACCGCTTATGATTTCCTCGGCAAGCGGTTTGGACAGGGTCTTCGAAAACTTACATCATCTGTTTTTATAATAACCAGAGTTCTTGCTTCAGGAGTTAGATTATTCGCTACCGCAATTCCCGTTCACATAATAACCGGGTATGACTATCCTACCAGTATAGCAATTATCGGAGTATTCACGCTAATATATACTTACCTGGGCGGCTTAAAGGCTGTGGTCACAATGGACGTGGTTCAGATGTTTATATATGTTGGCGGCGCTGTAACATCTATGATCATTGTGTTTCACTACCTGCCAAATGGATTAGACGACGTAATAAAATACGCGACAATTAACGGAACAAACAAATTTGAAATTTTCAGCGTTAACCCATTCACAAATTTTTCTGAATTCTTTGCAGCTCCTTACACGCTTGTGGGCGCGCTTCTTGGCGGAACATTTCTAACAATGGCTTCACATGGCACGGACCAGCTGCTTGTACAAAGACTGCTTGGCTGTAAAACAAAGAAAGAGAGCCAAAAAGCGCTGATGCTTGACGCTACGGTTATAGTAATTCAGTTTGCATTCTTTTTATTCCTTGGTTTGTGCCTCTATGCGTTTTATCACGGCGTTGCCTTTAACGAGCTTGTAATGAAATCAACAGGTCTAAAGCTATCCAGCTCAGACGAGATTTTCCCGAAGTTTATCGTTGAAAATCTGCCGGCAGGAGTTGCAGGCCTTGTGATAGCGGGCATTCTTGCATCTGCCATGGGCACGCTTTCGTCTGCAATCAGCTCGCTTGCCTCTTCCACTTATCTTGATCTGTTCCGCCCAAGGTCAAAAGAAGGAATCGCAGAAAAGGGCGACCCGAAAAAAGAAATGTTCTGGTCGCGGATCTTCACATTAGTGTGGGGCGCAGCTCTCACAGGCGGCGCAATGATATTTAAGGATTCAAAGAACCCCGTGGTTGAGCTGGGCTTATCCATTGCATCGTTTACATACGGCGGATTGCTTGGAACGTTTTTGCTTGGCGTGTTCTTTAAGAAAATAAAACAGGCCGACGCCTCTATAGGGTTTATATGTGGAATTCTTGGGATGGTTTTTGTAATTTACTATACCAAAACGGCATATACATGGTACACTGTTATAGGGGTTATTATAACGATTCTGGTTGCGAACATTGTAAATTTATTTACTAACAAAAAAACTAAAACGGCAGAACAAATATGAAACTAGCAATCCCGATTTTCCTGTTTCTTTCGCTTGCGTCCGGTTTGTATGCGCAGAGCTATACATTAGAAACAAAAGAAATTAAAAAGAAGGTCGAAAAACCAAAACAGTACGAGGTAGATATTTCATACCCGCAGATCAAGGGACTCAACAACTCTTCGCAGGACGGGTTCAACAAAATGATGACCTCGCGAATGAACGCTGAAAAAGACACTTTTGTCGCCTGGATGAAGGACTGGGAAGTAATGAATCACCAGCCGGACATGGGAAGTTATTATGATGTGAACGATACAGTGTTATACATGGATTCAAAATTGATCAGCGTAATTTGTTACGTTGATACATATTCCGAAGGAGCGGCGCATCCAAATAACTGGTCATTCAGTATTAATTACGACCTCAGCAGGAACAAAGAGATATCGCTTTCAGATTTGTTCACTGGCGATTATGTCAAATTCTTTTCGGATTATTGTATTAAAGATATTACAAAACAGAAAAAAGAAAACTATGCGCCGGATCTTAACGCGCCCGATGACTTCACGCTGGACGGAGCAGGACCAAAGGAAGAAAATTTTAAAGACTTCAATCCTACAAAAGAAGGCTTCTTGATTACATTCCCGACATACCAGGTTGGGGCGTATGTGGAGGGGCCTATGGAAGTGTTGATACCGTACAATCTCTTAAAGGATTATGCAAAAGCAGGCGGACCGCTTGAAAGCTTTGTGAAATAGTTAAACAAAGTTCCGGGCTGATTATTTTTTTTAAGCCAAATCTGATTTTTCGGGTTTGGCTTTTTTTGTTCGCATCCGAGGCTTTAATATACCATTATACTGTTACATTTCCTGATTAAACCTTTCCCCTTTCCTGTTGTCTTATTACCAGAAGACTCAAAAAAATCACAAAAACAATAAAAATCAGCAATTTAAACGAGAAACGGGAGATATTTGCAATGAAGTATTCAAAGAAATTAACAATGTTTGCTGTTATTGCGCTTTTAGCCGGAATGTCGGCATATTTTGCGGCATGCAGCAACAGCGTAACAACTACGCCAATCACAGATGAGGATTTCATCAAGGGAGTTGTAACCGGAACATATTCCGACGGGGCTTCAGAAAGTCCATTACTATCGACAACCGCCTCGGATCTTGACGACGGCGGAGCTGTAGCTGACCAGGATAACGGCGGAGGGAACCCGATCGATTCGCTTAAGAGATGGGGAAGAAAAGTTTTGTCGGTAGCTGTTGACGTCCAGATCACCAACGAAGGCGACACGGTAAAATCAGCTCTTGTTACCCGGACCATTACAGGGGTGTTTATTATCAGGGGATATTCAGGAGGAGTTATGGATTCAGTTAACAAACCATATACAGAAGTTCTGAAAAGAACGATCGACTTCAAGAGAATTAATACTACATCAGACCCAAGAAGGAACTGGAAGCTTTACCATGTTTCGATGGTAAACGGCAATACAACAATGCCGCAAACGGGAACGGATAATATTACTATGACTAACATCAGCGTTTATGTAAACGGTAGCGCTACCCCGACGTATTCGTTCAACGGTCCGGATTTCAGCCAGAACGTATTTACCACAATCTGGGCAGGCGGCGCCGGAATCCCCGAATTTGACCGCGGGTCAACCATAAGGGTGGTTGTTTCACTTACATCAAACCAGCCGGATACAGATTATGTGGCGTGGCACTGGGTTAGAAATGCGTACGGTTTTCACAGGGTCGCTTTCACGTTGACATCAAGCATTGGTAACAGCGCAAGGACTTACGAGAAAACATTTACAATATTCAGCGATCACAGGATAGGCGTCTTTAACGGTTACATAAGCGCAAATACGCACAAATCATTATGGGATGACAACCCGGCTTTATTCTCTTCTACAACAACCGGAACTCCATACAGAGTTACGCGTTAAGAAATATTTTTACCTGAATATATTTCGGAGGCTGCTTTGAGAAAAGCGGCCTCTTGTTGTTTATGAATTCATAACTTTTTATTTTCACAAATACCCTGTTTAGGTTTAAACCTTTGGCGCCTGACCGCGTCATACTGTTACAAGGTCAAAAGAAAAAATAGATGAATCAAAAATAAAACTAAACAGGAGAAACAAGAAATGAATTTACTAAAATCAGCAAAAGGCGCAATCGCGCTTCTTATCATCGGAGGCATCGCATTTTACTTTACAGCGTGCAGCCAGGATAACATAACTTCGGCGGATAATTTAACCGACGAACAATATCTTCAGCAGGTGGTTCAGTCAGGCACGGGAAGCAATAACCAGGCTGAAGAAGACCTGATGGCGGATGAATCAACGGATATGGACAACAGCGGCGCGGTCCCCAATAATGATAATCAAATTGATACGCTGATAAGATGGGGAAGAAGAATAACCGGCGTAAACGTAAATTATTCTATTACTTCGCTTGGCGATACCGAAAAGACCGTAAATGTTACAAGAACTATCACCGGCAATTATATTATTATAGGAAACATCAACGGATCAGTTGATACGATAGTAAAACCATACACGGAAGTTTTGAAGAGATACGTCGCATTTAAGAGGATTGCAAGAACTAACCATCCGAGGTTTAACTGGAAGCTTTACCAGGTTTCTATGGCAGACGCCCAAACAACCGCTCCGCAGGTTGGAAGCGATTACGTTAAAATGACTAAACTTGAAGTTTACGTTAACGGTACGCTGAAATATACTTTGAACGGGCCGGATTTTACGCAGGATGTATTTACAACAATACGTTTTGGCGGCGCGGGTATACCCTCGGTGAACAAAGGCGACCAGGTCAAAATGGTCTTATATACCAACTCAACCGAAACCGAAACGGATATAGTCGCATGGCACTGGGCGCGCAATACGTTTGGTTTCCACAGGGAGCCATTTGCAATGACCTCAAATGTGTGGAACCCGTCTATAAACGCATATGACAGGACATACGAGAAGACTTTCACAATCTACATGCAGCACAGGGCAGGTATCTTCAACGGGTACCTAAGCGCAAATACGCATCAGTCGTTATACGATAGTTCCCCCTCGCTGTTTGCATCTGATGAGCTTGGAACGCCGTACAAAGTGCTGCCATAATCAGGAAATAAATAGAGTTTTATCTTCAGAACCCTCCTTTAATAGGAGGGTTCTGCGTTTATGCACAATTTTAATGGTTTAATCCGATATTACTATCACGTATATTTAATTTTACTTAAATTTGTAAAATTTATGCTATTACTATGCCAAACTTAGTACTTATACGCCACGGTCAATCCGAGTGGAACAAAGAAAACCGTTTTACGGGGTGGGTTGATATACCCCTTTCAGAAAACGGCAGGGAGGAGGCGCGCCAGGCAGGCGAGAAGCTCAAAGGGATGAAATTCGATAAGGGTTACACCTCCGTTCTTCAGCGGGCAACCGAAACTTACGATATTGCAGTTAAGGTTGCGGGGATTAATATCCCGCTGGAAAAGGATAAAGCTCTGAATGAAAGAATGTACGGAGATTTGCAGGGATTGAATAAAGACGAATGCCGCAAGAAGTTTGGCGAAGAACAGGTGCACATCTGGCGCAGAAGCTACGACACTCCGCCTCCAAACGGGGAATCTCTTAGGGATACCGCCGATAGAACGCTTCCGTATTATAAACTAAAAATTGAACCGGAGTTAAAAGCCGGGAATAATATACTTGTGGTGGCGCATGGGAACAGCCTAAGGGCGTTGATAATGTACCTGGACGATCTGAGCCCGGAGGAGATTGTGAAAGTGGAAATACCGACAGGCGTGCCGATATTATATGAACTGGATGAGAATTTGAAAATTGTCAATAAAAAGGAATTATAATTAACCGCCAAGGACGCAAAGAAAAATGACTGAAGATGAAATAGGCAGGATAATTGTAGATTCAGCTTTGGAAGTACATAAATCACTTGGTCCGGGATTACTTGAGTCGGCATATGAATCTTGCTTAAAACACGAACTTAGAATTAGAAATCTCCGGGTTAAATCTCAGCAAGAGCTTCCGTTGATTTACAAAGGGTTGAAGATGGAGATTGCATACAGATTAGATTTATTGGTTGAAGATAAAGTTATCGTTGAAATAAAAGCAGTGGATAAATTAAGCGATGTGCACCTTGCACAGATTTTATCGTATTTGAAACTAACAGATTTGAGACTTGGGTTTCTTATAAATTTTAATGTAAAACTTATTAAGGAAGGCATAAAAAGAGTTGCCAATAATCTTGGCGTTCTTTTGCGGTTAAAAGCATGAGCGATTTTGATACAGCAGTTGGTTTGATGCACTCATACGTGAAGAACGAGAATCTTCGCAAGCACATGTATTCTGTGGCCGAAGCGATGCGCCAATATGCGCGCAAGTATAACGAAGACGAAGATAAATGGGCGGCTGTGGGAATACTGCATGACTTCGACTGGGAAATACATCCAAGCGCAGAGGAGCATCCCGTAAAGGGCAGCGAGATACTGAAAGAAAAGGGCTGGTCTGATGAGATCCGGCGAGCTGTGCTTTCGCATGCGGATTATACCGGGGTTACAAGAGATTCGCTTATGGAAAAAGTTCTGTTTGCATGCGACGAGCTATCCGGATTTATAGTAGCTTGCGCGCTTGTGCAGCCCTCAAAGAAGCTTGAAGATGTGAAAGTAGAATCAGTTAAGAAAAAAATGAAGAAAAAAGAATTTGCCCGCAACGTTAACCGTGACGATATAATAAAAGGAGCGGAAGGGCTGGGCGTTCCGCTGGATGAACATATTGAGTTTGTACTGAGCGCCCTGAAAGGAATTTCAGAAAAACTGGGGATGTAGTGTGAAGTGAAATCGATAAATATAAACATGATTAATTTTTGACATGCCGGAAGAAATAATAATAAATAAGTCATTAGGTAAGCGGGAGAAGTACCGGGAGCTTTTGAAGCAAATAAGGTCTCTTGTAGAAGATGAAGACGATTTTATAGCCAACCTCGCAAATATTTGCGCGGCTTTAAAATACAGCATGGAAGGATTCTTCTGGGTTGGATTTTATTTAAGGAAGGAAACGGACCTGGTGCTGGGCCCTTACCAGGGACCCGTTGCATGCACAAGAATACGAATTCCAAACGGAGTGTGCGGCACAGCGGTAAATGAGCGGCGCACAGTAATAGTTGATGATGTTGATACATTCCCGGGGCATATTGCCTGCAACGCCGATTCAAAAAGCGAAATCGTTATTCCCATATTCAAAGATGACGTTGTAATCGGCGTTCTTGATGTGGACAGCGATATGTATTCTAACTTCGACATGACGGACCTGGAATACCTCGAGGATCTATGCGCGTTCGTTTCAGGGTTGATAAACTAATTGTTGTGAAATTATTTCTATTACCAATCTTATTTTTTATTCTATGTTTTGAATCGGCTTATGCCCGGCAAAACGCCGACTCCCTTAAATATGTCCCCATTAAAGATTCTTTGAATAAATCCGCCGATTCGCTGAAAACCAACGGCGATTTTGACGCTATTGTTGAATACAACGCGAAAGACTCCGCTGTATTTGACGTGGAGCATGAAAAACTGCTATTGTACAATGACGGCACGCTGAAGTATAAGGAATATGAATTAAAAGGGGCGAGGATAATTTTATATAAAGATATTTCCATTATGGAATCGTACGGGGTTACTGATACTTCAGGTAAAATGGTCGGGACGCCGGTGTTCATGGAGGGCAGCAAAAAATATGAGGCTGCGAAGCTGAGATATAATTTCAAGACTAAGCAGGGTAATATTGAAATGGGATCCACTCAGCTTGAAGGCGGTTTCTATGAAGGCGAGAAGATAAAAAAGGTCACGGAAGACATCTTTTTCATCCAAAACGGCAGGTACACAACATGCGATAAGAAAGACCCTGATTTTTATTTCGGCAGCCCCAGAATGAAAATTATACAGGGCGATAAAGTAATAGCCGAGCCGGTGTATCTATATATTGCCGGCGTGCCTGTATTTGTAATTCCGTTCGGTATCTTTCCGAACCATTCCGGCCGTTCAAGCGGCATAATACCTCCTGCATACGGCGAGGACCCTACTTATGGAAGGTACCTCTCGCATCTAGGTTATTTCTGGGCGATAAACGATTTTACAGATATTGCCGTGCAGGGAGATTATTTTACAAATAACAGGCTGGACCTTGAATCGCGTTTCCGATATGTATTAAGATATAAGTTCAACGGCTCGGTTGATTTGGGCGGCAGCCGCATAAGGGTTGGCGAGCCGGGCGACCTAGATAAATTCTTCTCTGACCAGTGGCACATTGGCGTTACGCATAACCAGAATTTTGACCCCACTACATCGCTTACGGCAAACGTGAGCCTGTACAGCAGCAAGACATATCTTACAAACTCAACCAATAACCTGAATACGCTGCTGGAACAGAATGCGATATCCACGGTGACGCTTTCAAAAAGCTGGGAAGGAACCCCGAACAACCTTTCGATAAATTACACGCGCGACCAGAATCTTGAAAACGGAGAGATAAGCCAGGTAGCGCCGGCAATAAGCTTCAGCCGCAGCCAAACGTTTCCTTTCAGGACAAAGAGTACTTCACAAACTGATTTGAAATGGTACGAAGAGATTTCATATTCATACAATGCACAATTGCAATACCACGCAAACAAGCTGTTGGTTAATGCAAACGATCAAAGTTACGGTTATAATTATAATGATAGGGGCGGAATTTCCCAGTCGGTAAGTTCTACGGCGCCCATCAAGATATCTGAGTTCAGTCTTTCGCCGTTCATAAATTATAATGAAGTTTGGTACCATAAATATGTGCTTGAATCATACGACCCGGTATCCCGAAGCGTTCTGACAACTGACCAAAAAGGATTCAAGGCGTTTCGTTATTTTAATACAGGCGTTAACCTCAACACGAAATTAATTGGTATTTTCAATACCAACTTTTTTGGGGTAATTAAGGGGTTTCGTCATACTATTTTACCAACAATATCATATATTTATACGCCTGATTTTTCTGACCCGAAGTGGAACATTTACGGAACATATAAAGATAGTTTGGGGAACCCGGTAAAGTACTCATTTTTTCAAAAAGAAATTTTTGGGTATCCCGGAATTGGCGAACAACAGAGCATTGGATTTAACGTCAGCAACATTTTTGAAATGAAGGTTAAAGACACTGATACTTCAAATACCAAGCTTCAGATACTGAACCTGAACGCCGCGTTAAATTATAATTTTGTAGCCGATAGCAATAAGTTTTCAGAATTGTCGCTTGGCTACAGAACGCAGGCGGGCAACTGGCTCAATATCGCGGGAACGACAACATATAACCTGTATAAATATGTGGACGGAGTAGGGAGGATAAGCAAATTCCTGTGGAACACAGATAAAAAACTTGCGCAGTTAACGTCCATCAGCGTAAATATCTCAACATCGCTGCAGGGCGGGCAGGATGAATCGGTAAAAAAAGATACTACGAACCGCATAAGTAACTCTGCCGAGTACGTGGGGATTTATGGCGAAGAGCCGGTTGATTTTTCAATTCCATGGAACGTCGGGCTTAATTATAACTACTCAATAAACAAAGAAATCCCGAGCCAAATCCTGAAGTCTTCCAATATTTCGGCAAACCTGGGTTTTAACCTGACGCCAAACTGGAAATTTACTTTTTCAACGGGCTATGACATATTCCAAAAACAGTTTACTGCCCCTTATGTGACAATATACAGGGACCTGCACTGCTGGGAGATGAATTTTAACTGGGTGCCCACAGGCGCTTATAGGGGATTCCGGTTTGAGATAAGGGTAAAAGCTCCGCAGCTGCAGGACGTGAAGATAACCAAACAGACAAATTACCGCGGAGTATTCTAGGGTTATGAAATATGAAATATATTCCGGCGCGGGCAATGATTTTATCATGATAAACAATTGGGAGAACATTGTTCCGCTAGATGGACAGAGCGAATTTTCGGCAAAAATATGCGCCGAAAAATTCAAAGATATTGACGGCGTCATATTCCTGGATAAACCGCTACTTTCGGGTTCACAAATCCGCATGAATTATTATAACCGTGACGGAAGCTACGGCGCTATGTGCGGCAACGGCGCAAGATGCACGGCGCAATTTGCATTAGCTGAGGGTATTGTGAAAAACGATTCTTTTATTCTTGAAGCCGTGGATAAAACCTATAGGGCCGACGTTGCCGGAAAAGAGCGAATTAAGATCTATTTCCCGGACGGAATAATTTATAAAACCGGATTGCATACAGATACGGGAGAAGATTTAAAAGTCGCGAAAATTAATTTCATTAACGTGGGTTCCGAGCATATAGTTTTGTTTATTAATGAAATAGAAACGCCTGCTGTAAACTCGCTTGAAGAAGTTGATGTGCAGAACTGGGGCTCTGTTCTTAGATACCACAATGATTTTCAGCCCAAAGGCGCCAACGTTAATTTTGTACAGATTTTAGGCGCCGGCAAAATTCAGATACGAACGTACGAAAGAGGCGTTGAACGGGAAACTTTGGCCTGCGGAACGGGTATTGTTTCTTCTGCTGTAATTTCGAACATTGTCAGAGATGTGAAGCCGCCTGTGACAGTACTTGTGCAAAGCGGCGAAGAGTTAAAGGTAGATTTCGAAGTGGCAGGAAATGCGGTTACGGGCGTAACTCTGGAAGGCAGCGCCAGGAAAATCGGCGAGGGCGAGATCTAGCAATTATTAGCTCCGTAGGAGCGAAATATTTGTAGTAATTATAACTATCAAATTATAAGCTCCGTTAGGAGCGGCATATTTATTGGATTCCCGAATGCCGGGAATAAAAAGAGAATGAATCCTAAAAACGTACCTAAAATAATATCTGCAAAAATTAAGCGCGCCCTGAAAAAGGACAAAGATGTTGTTGAAAAATTCAACAGCCACTATTATTACTCCAAAGTATGGAGCGACACTTACTGGCTGGGGAAAAAAGTGTTTAAATGCCCGACAGACCTGTGGATATACCAGGAATTATTATTCGAGACGAAACCGGATGTTATTATTGAGTGCGGCACGTTTCATGGCGGCAGCGCGCTGTATTTCGCTAACCTGTTCGACGCGATGGGCGCTGACGGCGAAATAATTACGATAGATGTGGATGCAATGCCTGACATGCCCGAGCATAAGAGAATAAAATACCTCAGCGGTTCAAGCATCTCGCAGGAGATTATAGAAAGGGTGAAAGAGCTTATTAATGGGAAACAGAAGATAATGGTCATACTGGATTCTGATCATTCGAGAGAACACGTCGGCAGGGAACTGGCGCTGTACCATGGATTTGTTACCAAAGGCTGTTACCTTGTTGTGGAAGATTCGAACCTGAACGGTCATCCGGTATATTCAGGTTTTGGCCACGGGCCGGGCCCGATGGAAGCGATGGAAGAGTTTCTCCCGAATCACCCGGAATTTAAACCCGACGAATCAAAGGAAAAATTCTTTCTGACGTTTAATCCGAAAGGGTATCTGAAGAAAGTTAAATAAAGCGGAAAAAGCTTACGCGCATATTATGGTCAAAGCTCTCATTCAGCCCACAACAGAAACTTATAACGACTATCTTCAATTCGCCCATGAACATGATCTTGGTTTTGAAATAATCGATTTTGCGCTTGCCAACGTTATTAATTCCGAATACGAAAATGTAATAAGATATTATGAATTAAGACCGGACGGAGAAAAACCTTTATTCATAAGCCAGCATGGAGCGTTTCTTGATATTTACATAAACAGCCGTGACCGGCTGATAAGAGAGGTTTCTGAAAAGAGGATACATGACAATCTTGCCATTTCTGACAGGCTTAATATACCTTTCACCGTTTATCATTCAGGGTTCATTCCCCTAATCGGACAAAAATCCTATATTGAGAATTGGATTAATAGCCACGCGGAATTTTGGGCGGAGGCAAACAGGAAATACAAATCAGCGATTCTCCTTGAGAACCTGTGGGACGCATCTCCGGATAAATTGAAGGAAGTGATGGACCGGTTGAATCCCGATAGCGCCAACATTTGTTTTGATACGGGCCATCATAATATATTTTCCAAAACCGCATTGAGGGATTGGTTTAAGGTTCTCGGTAAGAGGATACCGTATATTCATTTGAACGATAATATGGGCGATGTTGATTCCGAGCTGCCCGCAGGAAAGGGCAGTATCAACTGGCTGGAGTTTAACGACGTTGTGAATGAGTTCTGCGATAAGCCGATTGTAGTTATTGAAGTGGGGAGCCTTCAAGCGATTGCCCAAACGATATATTTCCTGGAAAAGAACAGGATATATCCTTACAACTAGCATCGTTAATTAAAGAAAACCGGCTGGAATAATTCCCTGCCGGCTTTCTTATAGTGGGGAGATGTGGAACAACAATCTTTTTAATTCATTTTAATGGCGCCCGTGTCGTTCATGACGTTCGTGTCTTTCGTGGCGCTCACGCTGGCGGAAATGTCTTTCATGATGCCATCTGGGGTGTGTGTAATATGAATAATGCGGCCTTCTGTGCCTCTTATGATGGTTATCGTAATAATAGATGTATCTCGGGTGCGGAGCGATCAATGGCCCCGAGCCAAGAGCGACTTTTAGGTTTGGAGAGCTGTAATAAACGCCGAAACCTACGGATTGGGCGGTTGTAACTTTTGCAAAAAACAAAAGCATTAATGCCGCCGGAATTAATAAGTAATACTTTTTAAGCATAATTATGCCTCCTTATATTACACTCAACTGTATGCGAATCCCCGTAGTTCCTTATTTTTGTAACATTTGGTAACGAAATCGATACTATTTGTAAATATTTAAACCTGACGGGTTTATTCTAAACCCGTCAGGTTTTGCAATGTTTAATGTTATAAAGTCTACTTCAGCGCCAGAACTTTGTCTTTAAGCTCGGCGAATCCGTTATCATCAACTTTGTAATCCCAGTTTATATAAGAAACATTCCTTTCTTTATCAATTAAAAATATTGTTCTTTTATTATACCCAAACGTACTGTAACTATTATACATTGCGGATATGGCCCCGTTATCATCGCTGAGGAGCTTTACGTTCTGCAGGTTCATATCGTTTTTCCATTTTGCCAGAATGTATGGATTCGAAACGCTCACCATTAGAATCTCAAGGTCGTCATTATTCAGTTCGCTTGCGCTGACTTTCTCAAGCATCCTGTCTTCGGCGTAATGGTTAAAAACGCTTATTTCAGCTGAGCACGAGTAGCTGTACGCGGCCGGGTAGAATGCGATCAACACATTTTTCCTGCCGGTGTAATCCGAAAGCGCGCCGTCTTTTACATCCGGCGTTGCGCCGGCGTTGGTTCCGAACGAAACGTATTTAAAATCAAAGTCCCTGGCTTTGTCTCCTGTTACTAATGGACTGTAAACAGTCGAAGTCTGCATTTCTTCCTTAAGGTTGAATTGAGCATACAGCTCGCTCTGCACATTTTTTAGTTTTTCGCCCTCGCCCTTATAATCATAATTGGCATAAACTACCTTATTGTCCTTATCAACCATATAAACCTGCGAACCGATGTTTGAATTATCAGCGTCCCATTTGCTTATCCCGAACAGGTTCTCAACGTTCAATTGTTTATCGGAAACCATCATGAAATCCAGATCCTTAGAGTTAATGTAATTCTGAATTATTGACGGGTCATCCGGAGTAACAACAAGTACCTGAAGGTCAGGGTTGCTGAACGCGTATTCCTGAAACGAACGGAACGAGAGCCCCTGTGCAAAATATGTATCAAACGCGGCGCTCATAACGTCGGAGTAGTTCTGCGATACTGAAGGCATGAACGCTATCAGCAGGACTTTGCCCTCTTTAAGATCCTGCAGACGCTGCGGCTTCATTTGCTCAGTTTGATTTTTGAAGATTGGCGAAATTTCAGGATTGGGAATTGTTTCGCCAAGTCCGAGCCCGGGGTTCGAAGAGCCTGCCGAGCAGTACGAATTTATGATAAATGAAATAGAAAGTAAAAGATAGAAAATTACGCGTTTATTCAGGTTTTTCATGGACTTCATTTGTAGTTTGGTTTAATAATCAGGGGTTGTACTGAAGCAGCGGGGGAATTGTTCCGGTATTCTATCTTATGTTAAACTTGCTTTCAATCAGAGTGTAGGCGTCAGGCATGCCTGACACGTACAAACAGGACGCACACTATGCACAATAAGAATATTTATTCTTGTAATTTACTTTTTGATAATTTCCGGAGTTTAAGCGAGGAGTAAATGCTTTTTTATAATTTAAAAGTAAGTAAATACCACGTTCAGGAAATGATCGCCCTGGTAGCGGTTAAGGAACGGCAGCATCAGCCCGTTGCGTATCAGAATTTTAGAAAGGTCGGAAGATTTCCTCAGCACCTGGCTGTAGTCCGCGTTGGGGAACATGGCTATTACGTTACCGAGCGGGTAATAAGGGTCCTTAAGAAATTTTTCTTTTGATGCCAGCAATCTTTTTTCCTTTATTTTTACCAGCGCGCTCACTGTATCGTTTTTATTCTCTTTCTCTTTGTCCGGCGCATATACGTATAAGCTATCGCCGCGGAAAATTGGAAGTTCCTTTTTGGTCAGATCGTCTATAACCGATAGCCGCAGCTGATACAACCCGCTCTCGAACGGCGACGATTTAAACTTCCTCGAGTAGTTAAGCATGGCAAAAGGTTTTAGGATCAATATATTTTTTATTTCCTCGTTTTCGAAGAACTGCTCCACGTTCCTTTCCGAAAACACGTTTGCGTAAGTATCATATGCCACCGTATCATTATCGGCTTCCACAAGCTGTATCTTGGTTTTGTATCTCCCGAAATCATCATCCGGCGTCTGGAGGCTATCCAGCGCCGATATATCCGCGATTTTCCATTTAAGCGTTACCGTTTGAGGATTCAGCCCGAAGTTTGAGTTATCTATATAGAAATCATTAAGTATCAGTTTTTTCCCGAACGAGATGGCGCCGGCCCCGTAATTTTTGCCGATCTGGTAGCTCACTTGCCTTGTCGTATCGGCGCTGCTGCCTTTTTTATATTCTATTTTATTTTCAGAGAGGTAAAATATCCTGTAATCGCCTATCTGTTCGTTCTTATAGCTCAGCTTCTTAAGCTTATCGATCAGCAGATCGCTTCTTACAATGAATAATTTTATTTTCTTTGCCTCGAGAAATTTCCTGAGCTCAAGGATATTCATCTTCTGCTGTTCATCTTCGTTTTTACGCTTTGATGATTTCTTTGTGACTGGCACGTTTGGCGGGAAATAAGAAGGAATTGTATCCGAAGTAAACATCCCCGGCTTATTTGAAATTACCTGGAGCGGGTAAATATCATAATACCCCTCAACCCTTTCAAAATATATCTTTTCACCGTCGGCAAAATATTTTTTCTGAATGAGCTGCTTGGTGAGGTTGGCTACTTCGTAGGTATCATCCCTGTATGCAGGCTGGTAATAGAAACACCAGATAATATTGACGAGGATTATCGCGGCGAGGCCCGAAATCAGAATATACTTCCTCAGGTCTGTAAGCTGCCATACGGCAAACGGAAAAAGCATAATGGCGTTTATTACGATGTAGCGCGATATCATGTTGGTGCCCCCCGAGCCGAAAATGCCGCTTAGCATCAGCAGCAAAAGCTCGATGAGATTAAAAAGCAGGAAAACCCTGAGCATCGGGAAATCGCCTTTGAAGCCGTTGGGCTTATTCATCAATACCCGTATTATCTTCCACAATCCCAAAACCGTTGTAAGAGGAGCGATATAGAAAATGAAGAAGGGATATTGTATAATTCTTTGCACGAGGCCCGCGCTTTCAAGTCCCGCGTATATTTTTGTGGTTTCCCTTACAAAGAAAAAAGCGTCCCCGTAATCTTTGGAGTTTTCATAGAGCCACCACAGCGCTGATAGAACTGAGATAAGTGAAACAGCTGCGCTTGCAAGCGTTGGCTTAGAGAACTTAAACTTGCGGTATGAAAGATATCCTGTAAGCAAAATGAGAGCTATTGAAAAAAACCAGCCCTCGTACCTGAGCAGGTTCGCAATATTTAACGAAATACAGCCCGCGAGCAGATTAATTAGCGCCGAGCGTAATTTTCCTTCCTTCAGATCTTTGTACCAAAGAAGGAAGTAGTAGAAGGTTATAGTGATGAAACAGAAAAAGACCGATTCGGGCATTCCGGATGAGCTTAACCAGACCTGGAACGGGAACACTGCAAATATTAAACATGTGACAAAAGCGATGCCCTTGCTGAAAATTCTCTCCATCAGAAGGTAAAGGAATACCAGGGTTAATACTGAAAAGAATGTATTGGCCATTACCGGCCCGAGCGTAAGGTCTTTGAACAGCCATATAAACATGCCGTTCAGCCAGAAGTGAAGGCTGAGCCATACCCCGGAATAGATCCGCGGGTTTTGAAGCCAGTCCCATGAAATTACGGTTCTGCTGTAATCATCGGCAGTGAGCCATTTCAAACCGCTGTTAAGAACAATCAGCTGGAAAAAAGTCTTTAAAGCGATCAAAACGGTAATTGCAACAGGACGTTTGCGAAACTGCTTAATGAGCGCCGGCTTTATTTTAGAAAGAATGTCCTTCAACCGCTAATTCTTATTATGGCTCTTGATCTCAATGTTTTCTTTGTACATTTCGTCAAGCTTTTGCCCAAAGAAATCCAGGAATTTCAGCAAAATCTTATTCCCGAGTTTTGGATCGATCTTAACCAGGTCCTCGAACCCCGGCTTTGAAAATATGATCAGCCGTGTAACCTCGTCTGCAATACACGTGACTGAGTGATTAGACTCGGTAAACAGGTGAATTTCAGAAAAGTAGTCCCCGTCTTTAAATGCCCTCACTTCATTTGAAACGGACCGGTTCTCAGAAACCATACTGACCGAGCCCTTAACTATTATATAGAAGCACAGCCCGATAGTTCCTTCGGCAAAAATTTTTTCCCCGGCGGAGTAGTCTCTGATGTGAGTTATTCTCAAAAGAGCTTTCACATCAGAGTCGCTTAGATCTGAAAAAATAACGCAGCCTTTGATCCTTCCGGCAAGGGTATCTGTATCAGCGCTTCCTCTTTTAAACATAACTTAGTTAAATTATGATTTCAAAAATTTATTTAGTCTTATCCTGAACGTTGTGCCTTTACCGGGCGCTGAATCTTTAATTGTAAGCTTGCCCTTATGATAAGTTTCTATAATTCGTTTTGAAAGGCTGAGCCCCAGCCCCCAGCCCCTAACCTTGGTGCTGAAACCCGGCCTGAAAATATCTTTCTTGAACCGGAGGTCGATGCCCTTGCCGGTATCTATCACATCTATAAATATATGACCGCCTCTATCGCTCAATACAAACGCAATGCTTCCGGTCGAGCTTTCAATTGCGTCAAGCGCGTTCTTTGTCAGATTTTCAATTACCCATTCGAACAGGTCGCGGTTGATCAGCGCCGAGCATGCTTCAGAACCGAGAATCTTCAGATCAATTTTTCTTTTTGAACCCTGGCCCTCAAAGGTCCCGACGGTTATCTTTGGGATCCGTATCTCAAAATACTTAATTACTTTATCAATAACGTCGTATATGTTTTCCATTTTCAGGTCGGGTTTGGAGCCTATCTTCGAAAAGCGGTTTGCAATTTTGCCGAGACGGTCCAGGTCATTTGACATTTCATTTGCAAGCTCTTCGACCTTGGCGGAATTGCCGGCGTTTACTTTCATAAGCTCGTTCCATCCCATAAGGCTCGAGAGCGGCGTGCCAAGCTGGTGCGCGGTTTCTTTTGAAAGGCCAACCCAAATATTGCTTTGCTCGGTGCGCTTTATGTAATTGAAACCGAAATACCCCAGAAATATAAATACTCCCGCAACAAAAAACTCAACTATTGGCAGTATCTTCAGGCGGGTAACAAGCTTTGATTGCCCGTAATGAACATAACTTAGAGGCACCGAGTCCTGGAAAGTAACTTTGATAGGTTTGTTTATCTCGTCCATGTTAGCAACGTACTTATCAATTATCTGCCTCTGGTCATCCTTCGGTTTCGTGGAATCTATCTCAAGGTTGCGGACAAATGTAGGGATTTTGGTTTTTGCATCTGTTACTATTATAGGAAAATTTATCGTGTTGGAAGTTATAACAGTATTGAAAATAAAATTATATTCGCCTGACTGGTTTTCGTCATTAGCGATAAATTCTATCGATTTTGCGTAAAGGTTGGCAATTTCGCGTTCTCTCTCAAGTATTTCAGACACAAGAATTTGCGTGTAAACAAGCGTTGCGATCATTATGGCGACGCCTGTTAAAAACAGAGCAATTTTAATATTTGCAGAACCGTAACTTTTCATTATATCCTGAAAAAATAACTTAAATGGTATTTATTTGAAAGATAAAACAGAGTAGGGAATTAACGAAAAGCGCGGTTTTTGAGGCTAAATTATATTTCGGGTTTGTGCGTTCTTATTCGTCGAAATTCAGAATTGGCGTTAGCGCTCTGACCCGCTCGTGATGTGAGGCTTGCGGCATTTCGGAGAAACGTTTTCTTTCTTTAATGTTCAGCAGGTAGCCGCCGGTCATTCTAAGCTTGGCTGCCGCGCTTACATAACGCCTTTGGGAATAGACGTCATACGTATTGTTCTCAATTTCTTTAAGTATGCCCGCGTAAATTTTATACATAAGCACGGCCGTTGTTCTGGAGCCGTCATTGGTGAGATAAGATAAGCCGTACGATGCAAGTTCATAGAACGCTTTGTTTCTGGCAACGTTAAATTTCATCATTGCGCGGAACTGTTCGTTTGTAACTTTGCTGGCAATATCATTTTCGCTGTAATCAAAATAATTTCTTTCGTCTGCCGGCAGGTAGATCCTGTCCATACTGTAATCTTCATATACATCGCGCAGAATATTTGTGAGCTGCATAGCTTTGCCAAGATAAACCGCATAAGGCAGCGCAGCTTTATTTGAGTACCCGAATATCTCGGACATCATAAGTCCCACAACAGACGCCACTTTATAGCAGTAGGTATCAAGCTCCATAAAGGTTGCATAACGTTTCTTGGAGATATCCATCATAACGCCTTCGATAAGATCTGTAAAATAATGTTTCGGTATTCTGAATCTCTTAACCGTTTCAGAAAAAGCAGATTCAGAAATTGGCTTTGAGCAGTAAACATCATCAAGAAAATTATACAGCTCTGAATATTTAAGCTTAATTTCAGTCTGGGTGTAAATGCCTGAATGGTCAACAAGGTTATCCGCATATCTGCAAAATGCATAAACAGTGTAAGCGGCGTTACGTTTTTCTTTTGGAAGCAGGAATGACGAAAAATAAAAACTCTTTGCATGAAGCCGCGTATAGGCTTTACACCCTTCGTAACCTGAAACCAGCGGAATTAATTTATCAGAAAGTAAAAGATTCATTCAATAATATTTTCAGCTATTTATAAGATTATCAGCAATTCTTGCAGACGAGAGAACTCCCGGCAACCCGGCCCCCGGGTGTGTGCCAGCCCCCACAATATATAAATTCTCAAAATCTTCCGAGCGGTTGTGCGGCCTGAACCAAGCCGACTGTGTTAAAACAGGTTCAACCGAAAACGCCGAGCCAAGGTAACTATTCAGCGTATTTTGGAAATGAAGCGGATCTATACAATGCTCGGCAATTATATTTTCCTGCAGCCCGGGTAAATAATTCTCTTCCAGGAAGTTCATTATCCTGTCTCTGTACGGTTTTGCCGCCTTGTTCCAATCCATGCCCGAAGCCAGGTTTGGAACGGGCGAAAGCACATAGAAAGTCTCGCACCCTTCAGGCGCAACG
The DNA here is from genome assembly GCA_963816535.1 of uncultured Ignavibacteria bacterium. Classification (GTDB taxonomy): domain Bacteria; phylum Bacteroidota; class Ignavibacteria; order Tepidaquicellales; family OLB5; genus CAWFKW01. The sequence continues at coordinate 1,731,703 of CAWFKW010000003.1, forward strand.
GATGGATCTGTCGCGCTTGGCATATGCAAATATAATGAAAAATCATCACTTAAGCGTTTTTTTGTGAAGATATCGTTCAGCAATCCTTTATATCTTTTTCCGAGAATTATGTTGTGATGCTTCAGACCCGAATCAGTATATCTCTTCTTCGTTCCGAAATAAATTACAAAGAGCGACATGCTGTAGCGCATTCGTTTGATCTTTCCATCGGTATATTTTCTGCGATATTTTGGGGCAATCAGATTCTTGTATGTGAACGCCATATCCGAATTCGAAATTATTATATCAGCCTGGTGAAGCGAACCGTCATGCAGCTTAACCCCGGTTACTTTTTTACCGCTGACTGTAATTTCAGAAATCTCTGAATTCAGATTTATTTTGCCCCCTAATTCAACGAATAGTTTAACCAACGCGTTTACCAATTCGCCTGTTCCGCCCATTACGTAATGAATTCCCCATTCACGCTCAAGATAATGTATAAGCGCGTAAATTGAAGTTGTATCAAACGGGTTGCCGCCTACCAGCAGCGGATGGAATGAAAAACACTGTCGCAGAAAATCATTCTTGATAAACCCTGAAGTGTATTTATAAACCGATTTATATGATTTAAGTTTTATAAGGTCGGGAATTACTTTTATCATATCCGAAAACTTCAAAAATGGCTTGTCGCCAAGCTCAACAAAACCCTTTTGAAAAATAGCCTTTGTCGTCTTTATGAAATCCGTATATCCTTTTTTGTCTTCAGGGTTCCATTTATCTATTTGGCTTAAGGTAAAATCTGTATCTGCATTATAATCGAAACTCTTTTTTTCATGGTTAAATATCCCGTAAAAAGGATCGAGCGGAACCAGCTTAACATAATCGGCCAGTTTTTTTCCGGTAAGCTCAAATAGTTCTTCGAACAAAAAAGGGGCTGTAATAACGGTTGGACCGGCGTCGAATTTGAAACCGTTTAATTCATAAACATAAGCGCGGCCGCCCGGTTTATCCCGCTTTTCAAATAATTCAACATCATGCCCTCTTGCGGCCATTCGTATAGCGGCGGCAAGTCCGCCAAACCCGCTTCCGATAACAATTATTTTCTTTTTTGAATTTTCGATAACAGAATTAGAGTTAAATGTTGTTAACTTTGGACTATCTTCTTATTATAATACTCCCATATTATTATATTTCCGGTGAGTAAGCTGAATCCGTATAAAAAATCTTCAATTGGAATAGTGAACAATCTAACGTTCATGTAATAACTCTCTCCATACGTTACAATTGGCCGCCATGTCAGGTAGCCGTTGATAATGAAAATAATTACAAACATAATGCCCCAGAATGCCCAAAATTTCTTATTCAGGATGAGTCGCGTGCCCAGGATAAAATCAAATAAAATCACCACAAAAACCGATGCAGCGGCAAGTATTGTATATTCCTTCAATTTTTATCCCTCATAAAGTACTTTACCGTTTCCCAGGTGAATAGGGCGCAAAACGGAATTACAATAAAAAACAAAACTTCTTCTATCGGTAAATTAATTATTCTAAATCCTGTTATGTAATTCTCATTAAAGCCCCAGTGGCCGCGGGCCGTAGCCCAAACGTCCCAGCTTGTAAATACTATGAAGGGTATTCCGATTGCCACGACTAAACGCGCGGGATTTCTGTAGAAATCCAGCTTCCTGCTGAAGCTGAGGAAAAGGGGCCCGGCAAGGCAAAGAGCAAGTACTATAAAGTATTCAAGCTTCACAGCTTTGGTAATTATAGATTATGATTAATTCCGCCCCCATTAGAGCCAATCCAATAAATGTAAACAGGAAATATCCGTAATAAATGTTTATAATAGAAAAATTCAAAATATTTATGGAGAAAACAATTGCAGGTATTGCAAACCATTTCTTGTCCCCAATCCTCTCCGTATCCCATTTTGTTACTTTTTCCATAATGAATGAGAAGATAAATCCCAATACAAACCAGGCGGCAAAATTCTGCATGGGCACGCTGCCTTCATCCCACGCCCAAAAACCATTTGCAAAAGAGGCAAAAGGCTCAAGCAAAATGTCGGTTGCAAGGATCAGTACAGCGGATACAAAAGATACAGCAAATGATCCGGATTTAGGGAGAAACATCTTTGCAATCAGGAAAGAACTTACTGTGACGGAAACCCATGCAAACGCAATAGCGGGCGGCGTGCCTTTTATGAGTGGATAAAGCGCGTTAGTGTAATGATAAGCTCCAAACGGGATCGAATATCTTACGCCGATAAATTCAACTGCAAAAGAGAGGTCCAGAATTATCATTGTCGAAATCAATATGCTGCGTAAGCCTGCAAGATGGCGGAGTGAAAGGATAATGATAAACGCCTGCAAAGCAAGAAATACGGATGTCGTCCATAAATATTGTCTGCCGAAGGCGCTTAGCATAATAAAAATACCCACGGGAAACATTACGCACAGAAGCCCCGTGAGAAATTTTTCAGGCTTAGTATAAGCGCTAATTTCCTCTTTCGTCGCGGTTTTCAAGGTACATTTCTTTAGTGACGCTTGAAATAAAAGTATCCATGTCCGAATCAAGTTTCTCGCGCATCCGGTCGCTCAGGAATTTTTCGCCGAGTATCCCCGCCATAAAATGCACTTCGCTTGCCTTCTCACGAGTCATCTTAATGTGAAAACGCAAAGTTACTTTTGTCTGGCTAGCGCTAAGCGAATCGAAAACAGCCTTGCAGTATAAATAATCCTTTACGCTGTCAACCGACTCAAATAAAAGCGTATCATTTCCACGACTCTTATCCTCAAGCATGAATGTAAGATTGTAAGGAGAGGCGAGTGGAGCCTTTATCCTGTACAGCCATTCACTATCCTTATCGTTGATCTTTTTTACGCTCACTATGTCAGGGAAATATTTAGGGTATATGTCCAGGTTTCTGATAAAGTCAACTACAATACTTTCCGGCAAGCTTATAGTCGCCGATTTTTCAACATCTGCGGAAATACTGAATGAATATCTACGGGAAGCCGTTAAACTCACCGTTGTGACGCAAAACAGAATAATTATCAGAATGTATATTTTTCTCATCAGGTAATAAAAAAATTATTCCGCCAGCGGATTATATACCCTGCCTTTCCATTTAGCGCCTTTGCCAAACCGAAACCAGCGCCAGGAATTTGCAGCGATAACCGGAACCGTCAGCGCTCCGAGCGGGTGCAAAAAGGCAGATATTAAACCCAGCTTAAACTTTGCGGAAAGTAGAATCCTTGCCAAATAGAGCAGGATTATCTGAATTAATAGTAAAATCGAGTTAATTTTTGAGCTGAATGGTAAAAATATGTCAATTATTAATAAGACAAAAGGAAGAAAAAACAACAGGAAATACGTCATATTGACGCCAAAAAGCGATAAATCCGAGAAATTGAATCCCGCAAATATGTTCTTCGAAAAGCCGTCCCAGATCTCCCCGAAATTTCGGTACATTCTCACGCTAAGCATGTTTTTGCCGTCTTCGCAAACCAGTTTGAGCCCGTATTCTTTTATCTTTCTTCCCAGCCAAACGTCCTCAACCAGCGCGCTCTTAACCGATTCATGCCCTCCGATCTTTTCATAAGCCGTTCTTCTGAAAAGCATAAACGGCCCGATGCCGAGCGAATATTTTCTGAACCCCGGTTTATCTACAAAATAAAACGGAAGAAGACACATGAGGGTAAACATGAGCATCGGCATAATTATTTTCTCGGAGACACTTTTCATTTCAAGGCGGGGCAGAAGAGTTAACAGGTCGGCGCCGCGGTATAAGGCAAGCTCCACTGAATCGCGAATAGAGCCATTATAATGCGTTGTATCCGCATCGGTGAACAACAGCCATTCGCCCCTGGCCGATTCGTATAACTGGCTGCATGCATAACATTTTCCAGTCCAGCCATTCTCAAGCTCTTTACCGTTAATTGATTTCAGTTTCGGAAACATGACCTTCAGCGAATCGATAATTTCGCCCGTGCGGTCTTCGGAATTATCGTTAAGGGCAATAACTTCATAATTAGGATAATCCTGTTCTAATACCGAGCGGAGGATATTTTCTATATTGCGCTCTTCATTTCGGGCCGGGATAAGTACAGATACAAAAGGAAGTCTATCGTCTGGAATATTAGGCGGGTATTTTTTCCGTAACATGTACAGGTTGGAAAGAAAGATCAAAAACAAAACCGCAAGAATTGCAGTAACCAGTAAATTATAAATCAGCATGATGAATTTACGAATATAAAGATTTTAATCATGCAGCTTATCGATTGTTTTATTACGCGAGTCCTTTCCCAAAAAAATTGTTTGGAAGCCGTCCCGGATATTATCCGCAATCTTCGCCTTAAGAGCGTCCAGCTCGCAGGTAAGATCATTTTGAAGGCGAAGGATAAATTCTTTTTTATCCGAGACGCCGGCCGATTGCGCGGGTTTCCCCAACTGCAAAAATATCTCCGCCCGCTGCTCCATCATGAATTCATATCTTACCGCAAGCGGCATTAAGTTAACTCTTCCCAGTTTTTCCGCTATCGCGCTTACGCCCGAATAGAATTTCAAGGGGCGCGTATCGTTAGGCAGCAATATTCCCTGTGGGAAGATCCACAGCAGGCTGTTAGCGCCTCTCAGAAGTTCGACCGCATGATCGATCGATTCCAGCGCGCTTTGCGGAGAGTTTCTGTCGACTGAGAATACTCCAAGCCTCTTAAAAAATTTATACTTTTTCATCTGCTCTAAGTCCATCATGAGGTAAGAATCGGCTTTCCAGACCTCATCAGCAAGATAAAACGCTATAAACCCGTCCCACCAGCCGGAATGATTAACATAAACTAAGGTAGGTATGGTCTTATCAATTTCAGAGTAATTTTCTGCGCCGTACAGGTATATTTTATAGAAATGATTTCTCAGCAGTCTTTTCAAATAAAAACTGAACAGCGTTTCAAAAAACCTATTTTTCCGGGACTTGATCAAATATCGTTAAACTTAACATTTTGATAATTAAGATTTAATTCAAAACAGCGGTCATTAAGCGATTAAAGGACGGGTAAATTCGGAGCTTTTTCCGTTAATTTTTCAAACGGCCCATTAAATTAACCCGCTTCGTTCTTTAGGCGCACATTCTTAAAATTTGGCCGTTTTTAATCCTTTAATCCATATGTATAATTGAATTATATTTGAAAAGCATAATCAACTTTCAGACTTGTTTATTTCAAAAGGGACTTTGTATTTTTTGTTGGCGGCGCTATCCGGGATTGCCGGACTGGTCTTTCTTGTATATGCCATTGTAAAACCTAAAACAAAACCGTTTATTCCGCGCATTATTTCTCTTTCGCTCGGCTTGGTATTGCTGGCGGTTTCAATATATACAGGCGTCGAACTTACCTTGAAAACCTATTACAAGATCAAAAATACCATTACGGCTCTTAAAAATTTTCCGGAAACTGTTGGGACGGATATGAACAGGGATACCACTGATTATGTGAGAATATTAAAGCAGTATGAACCCCATAAGTATAAAGGGAAGGTACCCGAATATTTTTACACCGAGTACGGCTATTACGACTGGTGGCGCTTTCCGCTGGTTTATCCTTATGCAATTTATTGTATCGATGTTCTGGACAGGGGACAGGTTGCAAACGACAGCGGCAAAACTGATTTTTCAAACGGCAGTTCCGTTAATGCCGTCTCGCAATACTTTGAGAAGTTTATGTTTGACGCCGACTATTTTGTAGGCGAAGGCCCAGGCGACCCGGGCTCTGTGGAAAAGGCAGGGGGATTTTTCATCATTAATTTCCAAAACGGTAAAACAGAAAACATAGAAAACAGGGTAGCTCTTATGAAAAGACTGGACGAATTAGGTTTCATGGGAGAGAGAGATTTCATTACAGTTAGAAAATACAGCGGGGGATTCCAGTAACTGATCTAGCTGTATTGCCTGCCATCTGATTTACAAAATTCAATGAAAAAATACTGAAAAACGCTATGCGCAAAGCCATTGTATTTCCAATAATTAATTTTTAGATTTGCCGTAGTTAAAGAGACGGCATATTTTAGATAATGGAAGATACGATTAAATCACTGGAATCTATAGGGTTTACGAATTACGAAGCGAAAGTATTTCATGTACTTTTCCAAGGCCATCTTTTGACCGCTTCTGAAATTGCTAAGAAGGCGGGCATTCCCAGGTCTTCCTCTTACGACGTCCTCAAGTCCTTTACCGAAAAAGGTATATGCAACGAAATTCTGACCAGTTCGGTCGCCCGGTATGAAATTATTGATCCAAAAGTTGTTGAAGATAAGATCGAGAAAGAGATACAGGATACTTTCAAAGATAAAATGAGCAAGCTCAAAGACTCATTTGAAAAGCTGCAGCCTTTGTTCAAATCAAAAGAGCTTGAAAGACAAAAAGTTGACGTTGAGCTTATTAAAGGATTTAACAGGCACCGTTTTGCAAAGTTCATGGAGATCTTTAAAAGCGCCCAAAAGGAAGCTCTGCTTATGACTAAGCTTGAAGGGTTTGTAGATTCATCGGTTGACGAAGTAACCATGCAGTTTTTAAAGAGCGGGGGAGTTCTGAAAACGTTATATGAGGCCAGCGAGAATTTTAAGATAAGGGTAGATAACAAGTGGAAACAGATAACACGGGAGGAACTCCCGGATTTCTGCCTGACGCTGGTTGCCGACGGCGAAGAGATAAAGCTGACAGACAGGATTTACCAGAACATGTTGATTGTTGACCGGAAAATTGTTTTTATAAGCCTGGTCGATCCAACCATAGCAAGATATAACAGGTCTGACATTATAGTAAAGAACGAAAATTTTGCAAGTTCAATGGCCGATTATTTTGAAGGCTGCTGGCAGAAGGCAAGCTCTCCGGAGGAATACAAAGCCAAAATCGGGAATTCATAAAAGAACCGGATGAAACCAAAACTGAGAAATATTATTATTCTGATTCTTGCATTTGCCGCTAATGCCGCTTCGGTATTTGGGCAGGCTTATTCTTGGTCTCCCTTAAACGGCAGTTTTAATCAAAACGGAGTGAACGGCGTAATATATTCTATAGCTTCTTATCAAAATAACATTGTGGTGGCAGGCGGATTTACACGCGCCGGCGGAGTGAACGCTAAAAATATTGCGGTTTGGGACGGGTCTTCGTGGTCTGCGCTGGGGGGCGGAGTCGGAAACACAGACGAAGACACCGTATACGCATTAGCGTTCTTTAACGGAAACCTGTATGCAGGCGGAAGTTTCAGCTCAGCCGGCGGCAATTCCGCCAATAATATTGCCAAGTGGAACGGCTCAGGCTGGTCCGCGCTTGGCTCAGGAGTAAACGGAGATGTAAGGTCGCTATTGGTATTCAATTCTGTACTTGTTGTTGGCGGAGATTTCTCAAACGCAGGTAATGATATAGCATCATGGACAGGCTCATCATGGCAGTCATTTGGACAGGGATTTTCAGGCAGCAGCAGCGTTGTGTACGCTTTAGCGAGCTTCAACGGTCAGCTTATCGCCGCCGGCAAGTTTCAGCAGTCCGGGTCTAATTCAGTCGACAACATTGCTTACTGGAACAATTCAAGCTGGCACTCGCTTGGTTCTGGCGTTGGTTCATCAAGCGAGAAGGTTTATGCGCTCACTGTTTTTAACAATACTCTGATAGCGGGCGGAAAGTTCTCCACAGCAGGAGGCAACGCTGCGCACAATATAGCAAGATGGACAGGAACTGTGTGGCAGAACGTGGGCGGAAGCAATGATATTGATAACGAAATTGATGCTTTGGTTTCGTACAACAGCCAGTTGGTTGCAGGCGGCAATTTCAGGTTTACAGGCGGCTTGTTTTCGAGCAGGATCAGCAAATGGAACGGCGCTTCATGGTCAAGAATGATCACCGGAATGAATGACCAGGTTTTTGCGCTGGCGGTTAAAGATTCAAGCCTGTACGCCGCAGGCAAATTTGATTACGCAGGGGGGAACACAGCTAATAGCGTCGCAAGGTGGTTCAGTCAGGCGACGGGTACAATATCAGGGCTGGTCTTATATTCTGATAATAACCAGCCTGTACCAAGCGGTATAGTCCGCGCTTTCAGGATAGACAAGTTTACGAGAGAGTTAATTATCGAGGATTCGTCGTTAATTTCCAACGGCGCATTTTCAATTCATGGCGGGATACACATGGATACGCTGCGTGTAATAGCGTTTCCCGACGATGAACTGGATTATGTCCCAACCTACTATCCGTCAACAATTGACTGGAGCTTAGCCCTAACGGTTGTTCCGGGCGCAAATTCAACCAACATAAATATTATTGTGCCCAGGATTACGCCGCTTGCAAATCCATTGCTGGCATCGGCTACTATCGGCGGGCATATTTATCTAAACATAAGCATTCCCGGAAATCCATCGGGCAGTTACCCTTACCAGCAGGATGCGATATTGTACGTCAAATCGGGAGGCACATACAAAAGATTTGCCGTAAGCCGGGCTGATGAAACATATACGACATCCCAGCTTGACCCGGGAACATATGACCTGGTTGTTAACCGTGCGGGTTATATGTCTGCGGCAAGAAACGTTGTTTTAGGGACTGCAAATTTAGACACTATTAATTTCCATCTCGATTCGCTTGATATTATAGGGCTTCAGAATATCAGCCAAACGGTTCCAAAGGAATTTAAGCTCTCTCAGAATTATCCGAATCCGTTTAACCCGGCAACATCAATTTTGTTCTCATTGCCGAAAGCCGGGCATGTTGAGCTGGCGGTGTTTAACGTGCTTGGGCAGAAAGTTGCCGCGCTCGTAAACGAAGAGTTGGCCCGGGGCGAGTATAAATACATTTTTGACGCGTCGTCGCTGCCCAGCGGTATATATTTTTACAGGCTGAGGGTTGGCGATTTTACAGATACAAAAAAGATGGCGCTTATAAAATAGAATTTGAAGCGGCCACATGCGGCTGCTTTCCGCTTTTTCGGAGGGGGGAAAGCGGATGAGAAATAATGCGGTAAAAAATTACTAAATGCTGTAATCTGCTTATTCAGGGGGAATACTAAAAATGGCAATTAAGAAACTATTCTTGTGGTTTTCTGAAGGGGTTGTTCTTTTGGCTATTGTTTTTCTTGTGAACGCCCAGCTTTTCATTTCGGTTTATTATTATGCGGTAAAAGCGCTTGATAAAATTAAATCGATACTTTTGTAATAAGATTTACGGGTTTTTATTGGTTTTTCCGTAGGAAGTTCTGAACATATGACAGTTCTGTATTAATCAGGGATTGCGGAAATGTCCGAAGGCTTTAATCAAAGAGTACCCATCCTCATATCCAAATTCCCGGGCGCAGCATTTTTTTCGCTGCGCTTTTTTTTATGACTTAATTCTGTTCTATTATCGTTCACTTTTTAACCATTGTTTTTACATTGCTTAGCTTGAAACAAAATCATGCTGTTCGTTTTCAAATCTGACGTAATACAGGGATGAAGCGATTGCGCTATAAAATATTTTATTTTAATTTTAAATGAGATTAACAATTGATAAACTCATAGATTTATCATAAAACAAAAAAATTAATTGAGAGACATTAAAATTTTAAAGGCATCAAAAATGAAATTCTTAAACTCAAATCAGTTCAGAAACCTAGCCCTTTTAACTTTAAGTTTAACAGCGTTAGCCTTATTTATATCAGGGTGCGATGAAGGCGGCGGCATAACCGTGCCGAGCGGAGTCACAACGCTCTCGGTTAGCGCTAAGAACACGAACATCAATAACCCCGGCAGCATACTTGTTATCACGCAGGCAAAGGCGCTTATCAGCAACATGAAGCTGGAAAACGAGGGCGGGAACAATGAACAAATCCCCGTTAACCCGTTTGTTGTAAATTTTAACCTTGATGGCAGCCTGGCTGAAATGACGTCGGGAGCGATTATTAGGGATAGTTATATTAACGTTAAGTTTGAACTCCATAAGCCCGATGCCAATGAGACTCCGGCAGACCCTGAGTTTAAAACGGGCTCGCTCGATAACCAGAGATTTTCTTTTATCGTTAAAGGGGTTTACAACGGAAACTCTTTTGTTTATAAGTCGCTGGCGGACGCCAATGTTGTGATCAGTTTCAGCGCGTCGCAGAATATTAACCTGGCAAACATGAACATAACCGTTTTGTTCAATATTCCCGATTGGTTCAAGAACGGGAATATCATCATGAATCCATCTGACCCGCAGAATGCCGCCTTGATAGATGCGAATGTTAAGAGTTCATTTAAGCAGGCATTTGTAGATAACAACAAAGATGGTAATCCCGATAACTAAGGTTATGGTTTAAAAAGTAAGTTAGTCAGCGTTTTTCAGAATTAGAGCGCGGCATTTATTGCCGCGTTTTTTTTATCCTCTCCGGCCACTACATTCGAAAAAAATACGCGAAGAATTTATTTATTGCTTTTTACATCAGGGGGCAGTTATTAAATTGCGCAATGGCTGATATTAAGATCGATAAGATAATACGTTCGCGCCGCAGAAGCGTTGCCCTGGTTGTAATGCCGGATGCGAGTATTGTTATAAGGGCGCCAATTGGAGTTTCTGTTGATTACATAGAAAACTTTGTCAGGCAAAAAAGCCTTTGGATCGAAAAAAAACAACAATATGTATCCAAATTTGCTAAAAATCGCAGGCCTAAGAACTTTGTTAACGGCGAAAAATTCTATCTTGCCGGCGCAGAGTTTTCACTGAATATTGTTCAGGGCCTAAAACCCTCCGTGTGGCTTGATGAAAATCTGAATATGACAGAAGCGTGCCTGCAGAAACCGCATAAGTATATCGAACATTGGTATGGCTTGCAGGCTAAAAATAAAATCCCGGAACGCGTGAAATATTACTCGCGCTTAACGGGCCTAAAATATAAGTCTGTAAGAATAAACAGGGCGAAAACACGTTGGGGCTCATGTGGACACAAGAATACGCTTAATTTCAGCTGGCGGCTTATTATGGCGCCGCTTGAAATTATCGACTATGTTATTATGCACGAGCTTGTGCATACCGAAATAAAGAACCATTCTGAAAAGTTTTATTTTCGGCTGGGCGAGCTTATGCCTGATTATAAGACCAGGGAAAAATGGTTCAAGAGTAATTTGGGATTCGCGGATTTATAACAATCCCGGGTGAGGCCCTGGCATAGATTAGAGCTCTTTGAACAATAAAATATTATTGCTAAATTGCGAAAAACAAAACCGTCGGGTTTTTTGGGGGGCCGGGGCGGTTTTTATTTATCTTGCCGGAGGGGGAAATAATGAGAGTTGTATTAAGTTATTCAGTTTTGTGCTTTATTCTTTTCGTATCTTTTAATTATTCTTTTTCACAGGTAGCTATGATACAAACACAGGAGAGCCAGGCTCCAATGGATGCCGATAAAGCTTTTGACCTGCTTAAACAGGGGAATAAAAGATTTGTTGCCGGAAATCCGATAAACACGGATTATAAGTCGCAGATAAAAAAGACCGCCGCCGGACAGTATCCATTTGCGGTTATATTAAGCTGCATGGATTCCCGCGTTACGCCTGAGATCATATTTGACCAGGGTATGGGCGATATCTTTGTTATAAGGGTCGGTGGAAATACGGTTGATGATGACGTGCTTGGCAGCCTTGAATTTGCCTGCAAAATCGCAGGAGCGAAACTTATAGTGGTGCTGGGGCATACAAACTGCGGCGCAATTATGGGAGCCTGCGACAGCGTAAATATGGGAAACTTATCCAAGCTTGTTGCAAAAATAAAGCCATCGGTCGATAAGACCGAAACCACGGGCGAACGCTCGTCAAAGAACGCGGAGTTTGTAAATGACGTATCTGCTCAAAATGTAAACGACCAACTGGATATTATCAGGCGGCCGGGAACTATACTGGACGATATGATCAACAAACAGGAGATTGGACTGATCGGCGCCATGTACGATGTGGAAACGGGAAAAGTGCATTTCTACACTGAATGATTAAATGGGTACTTCAAAATTAACAGAGGAGAACAATGAGATTAGTCATAAATAGCATCTTCATCTTTTTCATTTTATTTGCATCGGTAAACGGCTTGTATTCTCAGAATGTCGAAACCCAAACCAAAGAAAGCCAGTCGAAGATAGATCCTCAAAAGGCGCTTGACATGCTGAAACAGGGAAACCAGAGATTCATTGACGGAACCCAGCTGAAACGCGATTATAAAGACCAGGTGAACATAACATCATCAGGCCAGTACCCCTTTGCGGTAATACTTAGCTGCATGGATTCCCGTGTTCCGCCCGAACTGGTTTTTGACCAGGGAATCGGCGATATTTTCGTGATTAGAGTCGCGGGAAATGTGGTTGACGATGACGCGCTTGGAAGCCTCGAATATGCCTGCAAGGTAGTTAGCGTTAAGCTGATAGTTGTGCTCGGTCACACCAACTGCGGCGCGGTAAAAGGAGCGTGCGATGATGTAAAAATGGGAAATCTTACCCAGCTTGTCGCAAAGATCAAGCCTTCCGTCGACAAGACTGAAACCGCGGGCGAACGAAGCTCAAAGAACCATCAGTTTGTAGACGACGTGTCTGAGAATAATGTAGGCGATCAGGTTGAGATAATTAAAAAGCCCGGAACTATAGTTGGTGATATGATAAGTAAGAATGATGTAGCTATTGTTGGAGCTATGTATGACGTTGAATCAGGCAAGGTTACATTCTACGAAAAATAGGTAAGGCCGCGCGTGAGCAGAAACGGGAAGGGCGCTTTCAATTGTTAAAGCGCCTTTTTAGCATGAAACATTAATTTCATTTCTTCGGCGTCTCTTGTAAAAAACAAATATTCATCCCCGCCGTCTTTTAATCTGAATAGTTTTGATATTTCATCAGCGGAGAGCGGGAAGTTCCTTTTGGAAACATTTGCCCGCGTAATATTATTTTCGTGCAGATATTTTTTGACATTTGACTTACTGAACGATACTCTTGAAATAATCTCAAATTTCCTTCCAAAAAAATCATCAATTAATTCATCTCCCAGCATATACAGGCTGTTCTTAGCGGGCAATCGCAGCTTAAGCCAAGCGGCATATTTTGCGGCTAACCCAGATTTTATCAGAGCAGTTGCCGGCTCATAAAAATACCGGCCGTGGGCTGAATATTCGGATCTTATCGGTTCGTTCAGCTTTCCTGAGAATTCTCTTTCTTTCCCTGCAATCGTAATGTCAATTGCCTTTACTTCCGGAATTCCGGAAAAAAAATATTCAAGCAATGCGAGTATTTCTTTGACTTCATTATTTAAGGAAACAACATAAATTATTTTAGTCCCGGGAAGAGTTTTGACAAGATAAGTTAAATCAATTAAAGGCGATAATTTCAGAAGAATAATTTTGCTTAATTCGAACAGCACGTCTTTTATTTTCAGTATTGAGGGTTCTGAATCATGCAGCGTCACCGATCTCTTTTTATCGGCATTTGCTCGTCTGTCGGCATCCAAATACACAAGATCAAATTTGCGCTCGTTTCCAGTCCCCGGTTTGTGAACGCACATATCTGCATAATCGTAAGCATCTGAATCTACTCTTTTCACATTGCTTATCCTTAACCTGGAGAAATTATACCTTGCAATTTCGTTCAGTTCTGCGTCATTATCAACCGATATGATCTCGTTAAACGATCTTGAAAATGCAGCGTCGTCGGCTCCCAATCCGCCTGACAGGTCAAGCAGTCTTTTCCCTTTGAAACGTCGAGCCTTAAACTCTGCCAGTGGTTCTGAACTTGATTGTTCAAGGCTCTTGCCGTTATATAAACAGGATCTTTTGGCAAAGCCCGGGAGTTTTGATTCAGCTTTTGAGCGAAGCTTGATCTGCTCAGCTACAAACGCCGCATATTTTCCGTATTCTTTCTTTAGCTTTTCGGCAAGTTTAACTCCATGAAGCCCTTCATTAGACTTCAAAACCGATTCTAAATCAAATTTATCCGGGAGTAATGATTCTTTCAATTAACCGATGGATTAGTTAATTCAAAACTACTTTGTTAATTCCGTAAATGCAATTCTACTGAAACGCGCATAGGTCCTTTAAAAAAAACCATGGAAATAAATGTTGGCTGTTATGAATTTAAAAATTGCGTTACCTTTGAATTTCTGAAACCTGGAACTGCCAAATTTAAACAAACTATTTTTTGCAATAGATTCATCAAAAAGGTAAGCACATGTCGCTTGAAACATATTTTCCAGCTATGGATAATTGGGCTACAAAAAAACCGGAGGAAGTTTCAATGGATTCCGGCATTTTGGAAGAAGCTATTTCCATGGCGGAAAAAGATGCAGTTGCCGATTATCCGCCCGGGGTTGATATCTATGAGTACAAAGCCGAAGAACTTCGGAATTTTACCAAGGGGCTTGATGACGGGAAAATAATAGGGCCTTTAATAAGAAAGGGGACCGTGAACGGGCTGGTTATTCGGCATGGGTATATAGTAGCGGAATTCGGAGATACTTCCCAAACTGACGAATTAGCAAGCGCTTCAAAGAGTTTTATTGCCACGATTGCCGGCTTAGCAAAAGAGGACGGTCTAATCGGAGATTTCAGCGATCCGGTAAAAGATTATATCAGCGACTGGAAATTTGAATCAGAACATAATTCTAAAATTACATGGCGCCAGCTATTACAGCAAACAAGTGAGTGGGAAGGAACACTTTGGGGAAAATCAGATGAGACTTGTCGGGCGAAAGGCAGAGAGCTACAGGAACCGGGGAGCATATGGGAATATAACGATGTGAGGGTCAACTGCCTTGCCCTGTGCCTGATGCAACTGTATAAACAGACTCTGCCTCAAATCTTACATGAGAGAATAATGAATCCAATCGGCGCATCTGACGCCTGGCAATGGCACGGGTATGATAATTCAGATATAGAGATTGATGGAAGGATATTAAAGTCCGTTACCGGCGGAGCGCATTGGGGAGGGGGCATCTGGATGAATTCTCGGGATTTTGCGCGCTATGGTTACTTACATTTAAGGCGGGGAAACTGGAACGGAAACCAATTATTCAGGCAAGACTTTATAGATGAAATTATTTCCCCATGCAAAGCCCTTGAAAACCCCATTTACGGTTACCTATGGTGGATTCAGCCCGATAAAGAAGGCAGCATGCTTTCATATGGAGCCGAAGGCGGGGGCTATCATATATGCAGAGTTTTCCCTAAATATGATCTAGTGACCGTAGTTCGCTGGACCGGATGGGATGGATTTTGGAATTTTAATAAAAGGGTTGTTGAATCAATAATTAAGTAACTTCGATCGTTCGGCGTTTCCATAGATATTAATATAGAATGGTGAGTCGGTTGGGTCGAAAAGGAAGGGGCCGCTTATTTTTTCGCGATAAACATTGAAAAAGATGGAGACGCTGACGATTTGTTCCCGGCTGCGAGAAAGGAAATTACAAAAAAAGTTTTAACCGGCCTGGGAATTTTACCATGATAAAAATATGAGTAAAACAGTTTTGATAACCGGCGCTACAGGGTTTATCGGCAGGCACATTACACGCGCCCTTGCCGATAGGGGAGATGAGTTCATTGCGCTCACCACAAATACCGAAAAGGCGGCCAAACTTTTTCCCGGGGCAAAGCAAATTGCAGGCTTTGATGATATCCTTTCTCTCCGTTACGAAAAAATCGACGCAGTAATAAATCTCGCGGGGCGCAATCTGGCCGACCACAGGTGGAATGAATATTTCAAAAGAGAGATATATGATTCAAGAATTAATGTTACAAAAAAAATTACGGGATTAATTTCAGCGATGGAACGTAAGCCGGAAGTTTTGATCAGCGCTTCCGGGACGGATTATTACGGCGACACAGGCTCAAAAGACATCTACGAAGATTCGCCGCATGCCAGCGACTTTATGGGAAGGCTTTGCAAAGACTGGGAATCGGCGGCCCTTGGCGCCCGTGAATACGGGGTGCGCGTTGCGGTTTTAAGAACTTCGTTTGTTATCGGAAGAGACTCGACGGCTGTGAGAAAACTCGTACTGCCTTTCAGGTTTTTTGTAGGCGGGCCCATAGGCAGCGGCAAACAATATATGTCGTGGATACATATTGACGACGTTGTTGGAATATATCTGCTTACGCTCGATGACGCAAAAGTGAGCGGACCGGTTAACGCTACATCGCCCGGACCAGAGACAATGAAAAATTTCTGCAGGATCATGGCGAAGCAAATACACAGGCCGTCTTTTTTTCCCATTCCTGCGTTTGCCGTGAATATTGCAGCCGGCCAAATGGCGCAGGTTGTGCTTTCCGGCAGAAAGGCGCTACCGCAGAAAATTATGGAATTGGGCTATAAATTCAAATTTGAGCATGCAAATGATGCGTGGAAAGAGGCGCTTGGGAAATAACGGCCAATTTCTAATTACGAATCATAGATATTTAGGATTTGATTGCGCAACAATTCCATTATTACTTATTAATATTGTTCATTAGTCATTCTTAATAATCGCCATTATCAGGTCCATAATCATTATTGTCGTCGTTATTATCGTCATTGTTGTCGCCCTTCTTCTTCCTGTTAGGCAGTTTTTTATATTTTATGTTGCCGATCTTCAGAGTAAGCGTAAGGAACGCTATGCGCGAATCTCTTTTCCGGTAATTGGTTTGCGTGAATCCGTTGCCGGAGGTAAATATTGAAAATTTCTGCGAATTAAACAGGTCGCTTACCCTGAATGCAATACTTGCTCTGCCCTTAAGGAAGTCTTTTTTTAATCCAAGGTCTGAAGTCTGAACCGGCTGGCTGCTTCCCTGCGCAGTTACATATTCCCCCTGGTAATTATACCTGAACTGCATGTTTATCCCCGCCCATAGTTTTATGGTTGCCGAGAGCTTGCCGTTCCATGAATAGTTCGTATTGTTAACTTCGCCGACGCTCAGCGTTCCGTTAAGAACGGAACGGAAATAGCTTGCGCTTCCGTTAATGCTGAGCCAGGGAGTTATGTCAGATAGCGCTATCAGTTCGACTCCGTATGATTTTGAAGACGCCAGGTTTTCGAAAGTGGTAACTGTCACGCCGCTATCGGTCAGCATCCGGGAGCGGACAATATCATCATGAACCTGTTTATAGAACACGGTTCCTTCAATCGTTGTTGAGCCGATATATCTCAGGTAGTTGAATTCATACAGGTCGGCGTATTCCGGCTTTAAGTTCGGGTTGCCCACGCTTATATTCAGCGGGTCTGACTCATTTACAAACGGGTTCAGAAAACCCAGGCGCGGCCGGCTAATTTTTCTGCTGTAATTTAACTGGAGCTCGTCGGCAGGGTCCACCTTCTCTGCAAGATTTACGTTTGGGAAAAAATCTATATATTTATTCCTGAAAGTCTGGCCGTTTGTTATCAGGTCGCCCTCGGCTACTGTCCCTTCAGTTCTGAGTCCGAATTGATAAGCCAGACCGCCTATTTTGCTTGAAAACAGCGCGTATGCCGCGTATATCTGCTCGCTGTATTTGAAATGGTTGCTCAGGTCGGTATTATAGGCCCACATATTCAGTGTTGAATCAAAGTAATTGTTTATATAGTTGTTATCTGTTGAGCGGAAAATACTTCTTACCCCTGCCTCCAGTTTTGTGGCCGGTCCGTGTGAATGTGTGGTGTTATCGCTGTTGCCTCTATCCCTGTCGCCGCGGTCGTGGTAACCATGCCCGTCCTGGTTGCTGTTGTCGGAGTTGTTATCTCCTTTCAGCCATCCATTCTTGTTCTTATCATGTCTTCCGGAATTTCCGAATGGCTGCACATAATCAAGCTGAACGTTGAAGTAGTTCAATAAGCTGTTTGTAGTTGTATTTTGCTGGTTAGCGAAATCACTGAACGGGGTTCCGTCAGGGTAGTACTGCTGCAGGAAAATATCCGATGCATTGTCATCTTTAGTTCTAGAATATGAAATATCGCCCGTCAGTGTCTGTTCCGGCGATTTAAACGTCCCGTTATAATCCAAAGATAAGTCCATACCGTACCCGTTGCCCATGCCGCTGGTTCTATTAATTGAATAATCCGTTAGTGCCTGGAAGCTGTTGAGGTCGTCGTTAATGCTGTAATCGTTCCGGTTTCTTTTCCTGTAGCTGAAAGTTCCGCTCAGGCTCAGAACATTTTTTGGGTTAATGTTATAGTCCATTCCCAGTTTTGCAAAATGGCTCTGGAACCGGATAGCCGAAGTGGAGTTCTGGTCCAGAAAACTGTTGTTAAAAAGATCGTCGCGTGAGCTCGTACCGGTCATTCCGAAATTAAAGAGCCTGAAGTTATAATTCGCATAAGCGTTGAGCACGTCGTTTTTCATGTTCAAGCCCATCGAGCCGTTATACTTATCTTTTGTTCCCGAGCCTAGCGAGAAATTTGCGCTGTGCCCGAACGCGCCTGTATTTTTTTTCAGTATTATGTTAATTATCCCGGAGCTGCTTTCGGCTTCGTATTTGGCCGATGGGTTTGTAATAAGCTCAATGCTTTGAATCAGGTTTGCCGGGATCTGCTGAAGTATGTCGGCTTCATTATCCCCATTTAAGCCCGAAGGTTTGCCATCGACAAGTATCTTAACATCTGAGCTTCCTCTTAAGCTCACATTCCCGTCTATATCAACCGAAACTGAAGGGACATTCTTGAGCACGTCTGTTGCATCGCCGCCGTTGCTGGTTACATCCTGCCCAACATGGAATATTTTTTTATCCGGCAGTATCTCTAAGCTGCTTCTCTGGCTTGTTACGTCTATTTCTTCGGTTTGGGTTGTTGATTGCGATAGCCAGACTGTATCTAATACCACATCAGGTTTTTTCGGAAGCACCGCTACCCTGCTGACAACCGACAAGGAATATCCAACATACTCAACCTCTAACTTATAAATTCCGTAAGGGATTTCGGTTGTGAATTTTCCCTGTTTATCCGTGCCTGCGCCTTTTACTTTCACCGAATCACGCATCTTGTAAAAGCTGAGGGCGGCGCCTTCCAGCGGAATATTATTATCTTTATCCATTACAACGCCCGATACCGAACCGTTTCCTTCAGGAATGCTGAAATTCCGCCGGCGGTTAATATTATCCTGTGAGATCGCAGGCTGAGCGATGGCGCAAAACAATGTTAATATTAAAGATATGCGAGCATATCTTCCAAAATTGGTCATGTCAGTTCAAAAGATATTTTCTTCCGATGTATTTACTAAAGATAATCTTTAAGGATTCTGCTTGCTGTAAAAAAATGTTACGAATTGTATCGCGAATTAGTATTATGGAGAAATCTAAGAGGAGGGTCTAAATCGAATTCGGGTGGAACTGCCTGATGCGGGCGGACACGCCGCATCAGGTGCGGGGCAAGCTCAGGTCCTCCCTACAGGTACTTTTCGCAGTCCCAAGCTCCAGCTTGGGACTGCACTTAGAAGTTAGGGTTTTTATAATTTTCTCTGCGCTCGTCACAGTTTATCTTAAAATGGAAGATTGTTCAAATCTACGTTGCCGCCAGAGAGGATGATGCACGTTTTTTTATTTTTAAGTTTACCTGAAATTTTCAGAGCCGCAGCAAACGAAACGGCTGCGGAGGGCTCGACGACTATCTTCATTCTTTCCCATATCAATCGCATTGCCGCTGCTATTTCTTTTTCGGTGACGCGGATAATATCATCAACAAAATTTTGAATGATTGGGAATGTAATATCGCCCAGCGAAGTCCTGAGTCCGTCGGCAATAGTATCGGGGTTCTTTGACGGAACAATCTTTCCCGATCTAACGCTGCGGTAAGCGTCATCGGCATTCATAGGCTCTCCGGCGATGACTTTGGTTCCGGGTGAAAAACAGCCGAAGCCCAGCGCGATTCCGCTGAGGAGTCCGCCTCCGCCAACCGGAGTGAATACGTAATCGGCATTCTTAATTTCATTTATAAGTTCAATAGCGCATGATGCGTGCCCGTGAATCACATCAATGTTATTTGACGGATGAATAAATGCCGCTCCGCTTCGTTCCATAATTTCAGCGCATTTTTTATCCCGGTCGCCCGGTTTGTTGCCGGAATAAATTATCTCAGCGCCGTATCCGAGTACTGCATCGCGTTTTGCGGGAATCACATTTTTCGGCATTATTATACTTGCTTTTATACCGCGGCATTTTGCCGCGTATGCAAGCGCCTGCGCAAAGTTGCCCGATGAATGAGTTACAACCCCATGCCTGACGGCTTCTTTGCTGAGCGACAAGACGGCGTTCATTGCCCCGCGAATTTTAAAAGACCCGGTTTTCTGAAAGTTCTCGCATTTGAAACAAAACGACGCTCCCGATAACTTACTTATTCCCGAAGAAGTCAAAACCGGCGTTGTATGAATATATCTCCCGATGCGCAAATTTGCCGTTTTCAGAGAGGCAGATAATTTACTATCCTTGTAAACTCCGTGTTTTCCCATGCTCAAATATAACTAAAACTGATTGCGCTAACCATCAATATTTATTATACTTAAAAAAGCTAATTTGGTTTTAAAATCACTATTAATTTAAGCTTCTATACCGCAAACAGGGTATTTACAAATTGTTTCATTGTATATCTGTATTTTTATGAATATAATTACCCATACCAAATCAATCAATATTTCTTTTTTCAAACTAACAAAATTCGGAGAAAAATTTATGAAAAGACTCAGACTATTTTTTTCAGCCCTTGCCATTTTTGCATTTATTGTTGGACAAATTGCAAACGCCCAGGTGCCCGAGTTAATGTATTACAGGTTTCATAACAATACAGCTACCGGAACGCCGAACTTTGCCAGCGCTCCTGTAGGGACCAACCCGGCGCTATTGGTCGCTTCGGATGTGTTCACTTCAGGCGGACAGTTCGATAGCTGTTTATCCGGCACAGGTTCGTTAACCGGATGCCTTAACACAGGCTGGGCAACGGCAATGCCTTCAAACTGGACGATCAGTTTCTGGCTCGGCCCGAATCAGGTTGACGCTAACCCGTCATATCTGTGGGGCGATATAAATGCAGGCACATTCCGCTGTTTCTATGGCGGCGCGGCCGGCGTAAATAATGTTCTTCTAAGGGGCGGCTCTGCCGACGTTTTGATAACTGGCGTGAATCCGACCGCTACGGTTATAACAATAGTATATAACGGCACAAACACTACAGTTTATAAGAACGGAGTATTTTTCCAGACTTTCGCAGTTACGTTTGCGCCTTCAGGCTCAGGACCATTCAAAGTCGGAGGCTATGGCACAGGCGCATCGGCTTCTATCAGCGGAAAAATGGATGAGTTCAGAATGTATAACAGAGCGTTGGGCCAGGCCGAGATTACAGCTACATGGAATACTGAATTAACCGGTGGTACATCGGTTAATGCGCCTCACCAGTGGTGTTCCAATTACCCAGCCATGACCGGCACCGGAGCAATATTCGGACATGCTGTTTGCTCTTACGGCGATACAATTTACGTTGCCGGCGGCGATCCTGCAGGAGCAGGCACAACTAATTTTTATAAATATTCCATCAGCGGCAATGTTTGGTCGACAGGCGCTTCGCTGCCGACAGCTAAAACAGGCGGAGATCTGGTTGCCTGCGCAGGCAAGATCTATTATATTGGCGGAGGAACTGCCATCACTGCCGGCGACGCCACCGAGTATGTTTATAATCCTGCAACAGGGCAATGGACAACAATCGCTAATATTCCTACTCCGGTTACCGGGAATGTTGCCGTTCAGGTAGGAGATGCGAACATTTATTGCTTAATGGGAGGCTGGACCTCTTATCTTACTACAATACAGGTTTATAATGTGGGGGCAAATACGTGGTCAACAGCAACAGCAATTTCCGGCGGACCGGGAAGAAGGTCGTTTGCCGCGGGAATTATGGGCAGAACAATACTTGTATCTATGGGTTATAACGGAACTTATCTGAACAGCACCGTAAAAGGCGTAATTGACGCTAGCAACCCGCTTACAATAACATGGAGCGCTGTTACAAACGTACAGTGGACCGCCAGCCGGGCAGGCGGAACAGCTATAGGCGGAAAATTCTATGTGTGCCCGGGAGATACGGGAACAGGAATTGCAAGCGGCGGTATTGGTATTTTTGACACTACTACGGGAACATGGACTTATGCTTATGGCGACCCGTTTGTTGCTTCGAACTACTGGGGCGCTATGACGGCAAACATAACAAACTGCAACGGGGTTCAGGGAATTAAGGTCTGGAGAGTCGGCGGACTTTTGTCAACGCAGACCACAAGGCCGCTTATTGCGTATGCAGACACATGTTTGACAGGCTGCGGATTGGTGGGTATAACAAGCCATCATACGGACGTTCCAAACTCATACAGGTTGTCTCAAAACTATCCAAATCCGTTCAACCCGTCCACGGAAATAGAATTTGCTATTCCTAAAGCGGGATTGGTCAAGATAGTGGTTTATGATATTTTGGGACGCGAAGTGAAAACTCTTGTAAATGAAACTAAACAAGCCGGCGAGTATAAGATATACTTCAATGCATCATCGCTTGCCAGCGGAGTTTACTTCTACAGGATCAATGCGAATGACTTTACTCAAACAAAGAAAATGCTGCTGATAAAATAATGCGGTGAAGCCAAAAGCTAAAAAAGCGTTTGGCCTGAATAATTTAAAAGCCCCGTCCGCTATAATAGGACGGGGCTTTTTTTGATTACTCACTGAAGTTACGCAAAAAGACAAATTTGCATATAATTTTCATTTTTATAAGCTCCGGTTTTGGACAGAATTGATTTTATTTAATAATCTTCATCTTCCGGAGGATTGTTATTGTTGTAATCCGGCTTCTTACCTTTTCTCTGCTTCTGCTGGTTATCGAACAGGTTTCCGAATTTATATGTAAACGTCAGGTATGCGTTGCGCGAATCCCTTTTATGAGTAGCATATTCAGTGAAGCCTGAATTAGCTATATTGATATTAAATTGCTGAGTGTCGAAAATATCGCTTCCCCTAACGCTAAGGCTTGCTCTTCCCCCGAAGAAATCTTTCTTGAGAGAAACATCCATCGCCTGCAGCGGCTGAATTTCGCCGAGAGCTGTCGGGCGCTTGCTAAGGTAAAAATATGACGCCGACAGGTTGAATCCAAACGGGAGCTTGAAGTTTGTGATAAATTTTGCAGTCCATGAGTATCCGCTGTTGGTCAGGTCAGCCTGAAGGTTCCCCGCATTTATATCGGTTCTGAAATAGCTGAAGCTGCCGCTGAAGTTCCACCACGGCGCGATCTGGGAATTGCCAATAAGCTCAAAACCATACGACTTTGCGCTGGCCAGGTTTTCAATAGTGGTAAAAGTTGTGATACTATCAAGCAGCGTTCTGAATCTCGTGATCAGCCCGTGCGTCTGGCGGTAAAATACCGATGATGTGACTATCGCGGGGCCCATATTGCGCAGGTAACTGAGCTCATATGAGTCTATATATTCCGGATTGATATCCGGGTTACCCTGTCTCAGGTTCAGCGGGTCGGAATAGTCGATAAACGGATTTATCATTCTTAGATTTGGCCTGTTTACTCTTCTTGAGTAACTTAACTGAAACTGGTCCTGCAAGCCCAGCTTTTGTGTGAGGCTGACGCTGGGGAAAAAATCAATGTATTTTTTGTCAAATGTCTGCCCGGTTGTATATAAAGTCCCTTTTGTATTTGTGGCTTCCGCTCTTAAGCCTACCTGGTAACCGAAGTTATTTATCTTGCTCGCGAAGATTAGATACGCCGCGTTAATATATTCTTTGTAGTCGAAGTTATTGCTCACGCTGTTATCGTACACCCATTGGTTGGTAGTATCATTGAAATGATTTGAAGTAAAATCGTCGCCGTTTTGCCTGTATGTCGATTTTATTCCGGCATCAAGTTTCGAGTCATTCCCGAACGGATGAGAATAATCTGCCTGGAAATAAGCTAAATGCTGTATGTCGGTCTCCGCTGTGTTTTGAAGTCCTGCCGGAAAATCAACCGGATCATAATTATCAATATACTGTTGGTTTGTAATATTGTTATTTATGTCGTCTTTTGCACGGCTGTATGTCGCTTCCAGATAAAGTGTCTCTTTCGGATTTTTGAACTTTGCATTATAAGTAAGCGATGCTGCGTAGTTAAGCCCTTTGTGCTCCTCCAGGTTGTTCGTATTTGACTGGGTTGAAAGCCCGCCCGTAATATCATAACCGTTATAGAGCGTATTTTCGTTCTGGTTCCTGTCTCTGTAGCTGATCGTGGTCGAGAATCCAAGAACCTGTTTATCGGTGATGGAATAATCGACGCCTATCTTTCCGAGGTGCGAGTTCATTCTGGTAACGCTGAGCGAAGGCTGCTCAAGCGTAGCTATGGAACTATTCGATTCAAAATTTGTAGTATTTAATCCGTTAAAATACCTGCTCGCGTCCTGGAAATTATAATCGGCGTACAGGTTTATTTTCCTGTTCTTCAGGTTCAGGTCGATTGAACCGCTGTATTTATCTCTTGTTGCCCCGCTGAGAGATACAACCCCGTTGTAACCAAAACTGTCGTTCTTTTTCAACACGATATTGATAAACCCTGTTTCGCCTTCAGCCTCATATCTTGCAGACGGGTTTGTTATTAATTCAACAGATTCGATCGATCCTGCGGGGATACCCTCAAGAAGCGTCGGCACATCCTGTGTTACGGGCTTTCCGTCTATCATTATCTTAACGTTCTGGCTGCCGCGAAGGCTGACATTTCCGTCGTTATCAACTGTCACCGAAGGCACATTGTTCAGCACGTCGCTTGCGTTTCCGGTTGAACTAACAGGCGTCTCGCTCACGTTGAATATTTTTTTCTCGGGTGTGAACTCTATCACGCTTCTTTCGGACTCGACAACAATTTCTTCGGTTTTTGCGGAACCCTGTGTGAGCTTTATTGTATCAAGCGTCACGTCTGTTTTTCGCGGCGATACCAGTATTTTGCTGACTGACGCGATGTTGTAACCCACGTAGTTTGCTTCGATCCTGTACATCCCAAAAGGGACATCCATCTTAAACTGTCCTTTGCTGTCTGAGCCTGCTCCTTTTATTCTGGTTGAATCTTTTGATCCGTAAAGCGTAAGAACCGCTCCTTCCAAAGGAGTGCGGCTATCTTTGTCAATTACTATTCCGGATATTGTTCCGTTTCCTTCAGGCATTTTGCGTTCGTTAGTCTGAGCGCTTAAATTTGCTCCGATTAGAGCGATTACTAAGGCAAATACAAACCGAAAGCTGCGTTTATTCATTTTGTCCATGTTTTTGAGAACTTAAGTCCTTTCATCTACAAAAATACCTCTAAATTAGGAGCCACGCTGTAAATAAGTGTATCATTCTTGTATATTTTTGTAGAATTTCATTAAAGTTAAGGGCAAAAACAAACAAAATTGCCCGGTGATGTTATTCCATCAACCATTTCATAGAACTTTCAAAATCGTCTATGAAAACACGGATCCTGAAACCGCGGCTTTGAGCCGCAATTTCGAAAAATCTGGCTACATCGATGTTATGGTGCGCTCCAAGCAAAACTGCCATTTTGTCGTCATACAAATGACTGTATTTGCTCAATCTTTCCAGAAATTCATAAACGTCCGGTAGATTTAATTCTGATTTTGACGCCCTTACATCAATCAGCATGCGATAATGACTTGCAGAACGAAGAGAAGACACCATTCGCGCAAAAATCCTTATTCCTGCCCTTATGTTCAGTTCTCCCGCAACATAAGTCATGAGGAAATTACTGTTTAGCGATTTATAACCTGTTTTTATCGATAAATTATTCATAATGAACTCCTTTCACCCTTAGAACAATCTGGCGTTCAAAAGATTGCAGAATTTTTGCAACAAATCGTAACAGGTTTTGAAATAATAGTATTTATAGGATCGGGAAGTAAATGTGCGGGCTCGCGGGGAGTTTGGAATTTGGGGATTTGATTTTTCTTCGGCTTTCAAAAATAGAATAAATTTTTCTGGCTTTTCTTTCAGATTTCGTTATTCGAATTTGTTTACTATTTAGATATTCTGATTTCGAATTAACGCTACCACTCTTTTCTTTTTTTTAAATCCTCAATGTGTGCAAGGTGATGCGAGCAGTGCCACGCATAAAGATGAATAACCTGCCGGATCGAAACCTCTTTGCCGGTTTCCGGATGAAAATATTTCCTATCGAGTTCTGATTCATTTAATGACCTTAACAGAGCCACCCATCTTTTGTGGAGGTTATCAATCAGGTCGAAAGAAACATCGGGCTCGCATTTATAATCGGCAAGCTTAGCCCACCTGTCTTCAAAATAAGGCTTAATTGAGGGAAGGTCTTCGGTCAATGCCAGTTTTATTCTCATAAAGGCGTTCATGTGGCTATCGGCCAGGTGATGAATAACCTGCCTGATAGTCCAGCCATCCGGCCTGTACGCAGTATCAAGCTGCGTTATTGTCATTTTCCCGGCGGTCTTTCTGAGTTTTGCAGGGAATTCCTCAATTACGTTTATGTACCTGTTGGTTTCTTCCGAATTATAATCTTTCTGCTGGCGCCACTTGCCAATCGGATATTTCAGTTTTTCCAGTTCCTGTTCAGTCATTTATTTATATTTATTTAGAAAAATTTGATAGATTCTACAGGCTCGCCTTCGATGAATCTGGACGGCCGCAGAGGATGCGCATCTATTGAAACAGATTTACCGCCTATAATAATTTCCGAGAGAATTTGCCCGATTGCAGGGGAGTGCATAACTCCGTGGCCCGAAGAACCGTTTGCAAGATATAAATTACTAAAGCCTGGCGCAAGTCCGAGAAGAACGTGTTCATCCGGCGACATCTCGTACAGGCCAGCCCATGATTGCCGCTTATCTATGCTGCAATAACCGAGTTTTGGAATACGCCTCTTAAATATTACGTTAATTTTCTGCAACCACGCTTCTTCTACTGATGTATCGTACATGTCTTTTATTTCATTCTCCGTTGGAAGCAGAAGCAGAAGTTTTCCGTCTCTGATCCTGAAGTGAAAACTGTCATTAGTAAAAACAGTCATAGGCAAATTTTCCGGCAGAGCGTTTTTTTCGCTCAAACAGGCAACCTGCCTTTTAAGAGGAACTACCGGGATATCAGCTCCGGCAAGCCGCACAACCTCTCCGGCCCACGCGCCTGCGGCATTAACTACGCATCCTGCGGAATAATTTTCGTGCGGGGTTATTATTTCGATTATCTTCTCATTCGTCCCGCTTAACGTAATTCCGGTCAGTTCAACCCCGTACTGAAAGACCGCGCCCATGTTTTTTGCCGCCGCGCAATATCCTTTCAGCAAATTCAAAGGAGAAATGAAACCGTCGGTTGGCGAATATGCGCCGCCAATTATACCGTCATGTTCTATGTACGGGTTAAGCTTCTTAATATCGTCTGCGCCAACTACGCTTGCTTCATCCAGCCCGGCTTTCTTTTGGAGGATTACCGCGCTGCCGAGCGTATCCATTTCGGATTTATTTCCAGCAAGGAATAAATAGCCGCACGGAACATACCCGGGATCAACCCCCGTTTCTTCTTTGAACGAAAGAAGCTTTTCACGCGAAAGGAGAGACAGCCTTACGCCGATTTCGGAACCGAACTGTGCGCGGAAGCCGCCCGTAGCCTTGCCCGTGCTGCCTTCGCCCGGCCGCCCGGCTTTATCAATAACAACAATGTTTTTTAATCCCCGCAGGGCTAAATGATATGCAACGCTCGCGCCGATGACGCCTGAACCTATTACGATAGCATCGCAGGTTTTCATTCCCGTTTATGAGTTTCGTGGAGTGAAGACATGTTCCGGATTCTTGAACGACTTGAATTCAAGGCTGTTTCCGCTGAAATCGTTGAAGAACATAGTAGCCTGTTCAACCGGCTCGCCGGCAAACCGTATATATGGCCTTATGATAAATTCAATTTCATTTTCGCTCAGGCGGGTTGCAAGCTTGTGAAATTCTTCCCATGGCAGAATGCACCCGAAATGCGGGATCGGCACAATCACCTTTTCAACTATCCCGCAATTTATCGGCTTCGGAATTTCATAGTGTATATGGCATGAAAGCTGGTTGCCGAAAAAATCAAAATCTACCCACGATTGGGAGCTTCTTCCCTCGGGGCAGCCCATTATCTCGCCGTAAAATTTTCTCGTCGATTCAAGGTCCTTAACTAAGAATGAAAAATGGAACGGGTAATTATTCATATTATTTGAACTGCTCTTTGCCCGCAAAAGGCAATGCACGTTTTCTCTATTATTTTTTCTTATAAATTGCAGATTCGTTGAACGGAGTTTCCTGCCCGTTCATTGTCATTGAGCCCTTTGCAGACATCGTCATCTCGCTGCCGCTAACGGCAAAAGTTCTTGTTTCCTTAAACATATCATTCCCGTCGGTTATCTCAAACATGTTATCGCCGAATTTTCCCGATCCTGAAGACATTGCCGCAGCGCCCCAGTCGTCAAACCACCATCCTTTTACCGCGCCTTTTTCATCAACGCCGAATATCCCCATGCCCCCGTAAGTTATTTTTGGGTTATCAACGCCGGTTGCCTTCAGGTCCATAATAATATATTGGTGATTCAGAGCCCAATGGATTGATACATCCTGCTTCATCTTGGTTCCCATCATGTCGCTTTCCGTTGTCCAATCGCCTATCATAGATTCATATACCTTATTTTCAAGGGGCTTTGGCGGCGCCATATTATCCTGGCTGTATGCCCGGATAAATGTAAAGCTCATTATAACGAAAAACAAAGAAAGTAATTTTAACGCGGACATATCGAACCTCCTTAATTTGAAAATGAATGTTTAAAAGAAATTAAATATCTCTAATAGGAAAAGAAGGATAATAGCAAAGATACGAAACTTATTAAAATGTTAATAGAAGAAAATAATAAGACAGCAGGTGCTGAGTGACCCATTTTCAATTTCCTGTCTTTTCAATCTCTTAAATTGCATAAATTACAGCTTTTTACCGCAAACCATGCGGATATTAGAAATATTGATGCATCAGAAATTCATTTTCACAATAAACGAATAGAGAATGTTCAATAGCACGGCTGCAAACACTCCGAACGCGGCGTAAACGGCAGCCTGCCTGGCGGCATCGGGCCTGGATTTTCTCATTGCGAAAAACAGGACTATTCCAACCATCGGAAGACAGAATGAAACCGCTTTTAGCAATAACCCCAGGCCCTGCTTTTCAGTTATCCCCTGAGTCGACCCCGGATTAGTTGGCTCCATGTTGTATATACTTTATTTTATTAAAAACGTAAAGTAGCGATGTAAGAATGGAAAATCAATGAAATTTAAGGAAAACTCTGATCGGAATAAATAAAGAGGGGTCTTATTCAGACCCCCTTATCGAACTCAGCCTCAAAAACGTTTCTGTACTTCCCGGCCGTGCGCTATCCGCATCTGTGTTCGAATTTTGCCTTAACCTTTTCCTGTTCTTCGGGCGTGAGCGTCTTGAGGTATTCCTCAAATTTTTTCCTCCGCCAGTAGTGATGATGTCTCCATCCTCTTCTTCCGAATCCGCCGCCAAAACCCATGAACAGCAACTTTGAAAGTACGAGCAATCCTAGGGCCTGAACGTATGTAATTGCAGGTCCTTTAAAGATATCCGGGATCAGCCAGTTCCACAGAGTCATTACTATCAGCGTTACAAGCGCCAGTATTACAACTACTTTTAAGATTATTTTTAGTATTCTCATTTTATTTCTTATTTATTTCTTGTGAGTTTGTTTTATTTTTTTGAGATTTCTTTGTAAAATTCGTCTAATTTTTTCCTGAGATACAGGACTGCGTATCGTTTTCTGGAAATCAGCGTCTGGATCGGTACGCCTGTTTCCTCGGATATCTCCCTGAAGCTTTTTCCGTCTATCTGATTCATCAGGAACGCGTTTCGCTGTTCCTCCGGCAGTTCGTCAAGCCCTTCTTCAATCTGGTCCAGTATTACCGTCCTGAGGGCATAATCTTCCGGTGAACTCCCGAGCTCAGGTATCATCTCCTCGATCGTGAGAGACCCGCCATCTTCCTGGCTGACGCTGATTTCACTCATGGGTTCGGCCTTCTTCTTTCTGAACAGGTCCGTAATTCTATTCCTTGCTACGGTAAAGAGCCACGAAGAGATCCTGTCCATATAATTTATCTGGTCTATGTTTTGTGTCAGCTGGTAGAATACATCCTGCAGTATGTCTTCCGCATCTTCGATTCGCCGTACATATTTCCTGATGTAGTTGAAGAGCCTGGGGCTTTCCTTCCTTACAGTTTCTTCAATTTGATTTTTCTGACTCAAGCTGAGTTCTATTACACCTGTTTCAACCATCTGTATTTCTTAAGACGGCTGTCCGGATAAAATATTTTAATTGTTAAATATAACGAAAAAGTCAGGTATTAAACCTGACTTTTCATGAAAATAATGCTGCGATTTTCCTTTACTTTTTGTCTTTTTTAACGCCACTGGAGTCGGAATCCAGTCCAAGAGAATTTATCCAGCCGCAAATGGCGTCCTTATCAGCCTGAGAGAGGACTTTATCCTTATGAAGAATCAGGTACTTAGGTAGTGGCATATCGCCCTGTGAAATCTCGTCGCAAATATTTGTAAGCCTAAGCTCCTGCTTAGCCTGGGAGAGCTTTCCCCATTCATTGAAGTTCATTTTTTTTCTGCCGTTTGTCACATCATCTGCCACCAGCCATGAAACTGGCGCTATGTTGCTATACCACGGCCAGTAAGTCTGGTTGGAATGGCAGTCATAGCACGAGCGTTTTAATATGCCCTGCACGTTCCCCGGAATCTGCATTTTGTTATTTATATCATCAGCCGTCATTTGGCTTATCGAAACTCTTTCGGGCCTGAAGAACTGGATAACAATAATTCCCAAAACCAATAATATGAAAACCCACTTTAGTACTTTCTTCATAGACAGTTATTTAGTTTCTTTAAGATAGCAATAGAAACTATATATTTAAAGTCCAGAGTTTTTTGCCCGTATTAAAGTCAAAACCCATCATCCCTTCGCCTTTTAGTTCAAGCACAACCAGGTTGCCTGAGCGTTTTAATTTTATTTTATCCTTTGTAAAAAATAAGCTGGAAAACGCATCTTTGTTTTCATCTATCTTCATTTTATTAAACATGTCGTCCTGCTGAACCGTCCATTTTTCTTTCCCTGATTTCATATCAATGCAGGTTAATATCCTGTTTGATTTTTTGCTAAGCTGGTCAAGATGAACTATCAGCGCGCAATCTTCATCCTGGTAGTAAATAATTCCTTCAAGATATATCCTGTCGCCTAACGGTTCGCCTTTAGCGCCGCCGGCGAAAAACTCCAGCGAGTGCTCGTTGGTTACCCAGTTTGAAAGGCTTGATTTGTACGATGATAACGCTCCCTTTGTCCCGGTGACTTTGTAAAGCTTCTTTCTTGGCGCCGAAGAACTCTCCGCCCCTAAAACCAAAACACTGTAGGGCTCGTTTGATTTACTTCGTTCATCGAAAAAATCTTTATTGTTACCATAAAGCTTGTCATCATCAAGACTATATATAAGCTGGTCCCTGCCGTCTTTAGTTTTAA
This sequence comes from uncultured Ignavibacteria bacterium, assembly GCA_963816535.1. Classification (GTDB taxonomy): domain Bacteria; phylum Bacteroidota; class Ignavibacteria; order Tepidaquicellales; family OLB5; genus CAWFKW01. The sequence continues at coordinate 1,763,199 of CAWFKW010000003.1, forward strand.
AAGTTATTGTATTATCAGCCTCAGTATATCTTAAGCCTGCAAGCCCTCCCGCCAGTTCAGGAAATTTTGCAACGAACGCTTTTGTGTCCATCACAAGCTCGTTAGTCTCAGCGTCATATACCTCTACTTTTGGATCGTTCTCTCCGTATTCATGCGTCAGTTCCCAGACTTTTCCTTTATTATATACCATGTCTATTTGCGTGATAATATCTTTCTGCTCTGTCTTTGTCTTCTTGATGACCATTTCACCAATGGGATCGTAAATATAGGTCCATGTCTTGCAGAAAAAGCATTTCCGGCCCGAGGAATAACTGCCGGGTGATTTTGAAGTCTGGATATAATTGAACGAGCCGTCGGTCAATATCCATAGTTTCGCACTCCCGTCTTTTTGGGGAACTATCGCCATGTCCATAAAGTCGCCATGTATGCTGTTTGGCGTCAGCGCAGGGTAAGCGAAAAATATTCCGCCAAGTATTATTACGACTAACAGGACTATAGCCCCGAAAATTCCAATGCATCCTTTGCCCGCGAATCCCGAACGCTTTCCGTAAATTTTTTGTCCGCCGCCCGGATTTTGCGGCTCGTAAGCTCCATAATTAGTTTGTGGTTCCATAATAAATCTTTAAAATTAATTTGTAAATTTTTCTTTTTATAAAAATATGTTTAGTCCCGTTGAGGCTATTTCTATATGTCTAAAGTCCAGAGCTTCTTTCCCGTGTCATAATCAAAACCCATCATTCCTTCGCCTTTAAACTGGAGCGTAACTAAGTTGCCCGAACGTCTCACTTTTATATCGTCTTTAGTGAAAAATAAACTTGAAAATGAATCTTTGTTTTCATCAATTTTCATTTTCTTAAACAGGTCGTCCTGCTGGATGGTCCATTTTTCCTTTCCTGATTTCACGTCGATGCATGTTAACATCCTGTTTGATTTTTGTCCAAGCTGGTCAAGGTGCACAATGAGAGCGCAATCTTCATCCTGGTAATATATAAGTCCTTCAAGGTAGATTCTGTCGCCTAACGGTTCGCCTGTTGCTCCTGCAAAGAATTCAAGCGAGCTCTCATTTCCCACCCAGCTTTCAAGGCTTGTTCTGTTCGAGAAAAGCTGGCCCTTGGGGCCGGAGACCTTATAAAGTTTTTTTCTTGGCCCGGATGAGTTCTGCGTGCCTAATACTAAAACCGATGAAGGTTCCGTTAATTTTGTCATTTCATCGTTGAATTCGCCAAAGGTTTCATACATTTTATCGGTGTCGAAGCTGTAGGTGAGCTGGTCCTTTCCGTCCTTGGTCTTCAGCGTAATAGTGTTTTCTTTTTCATTATAATTAATGCCGGCAAGGCCGCCGCTTAATGTCGGAAATTTGGCAATGAAGGCTTTTGTATCCATTTCAAGCTCGTAGGTTTCAGCGTTATAAACTTCTATCTTCGGCTCGTTCTCGCCGTATTCATGCGTTAGCTCCCATACGTTTCCTTTGTTATAAACCATATCTATCAAGGTAATGATATCTTTCTGCTCGGTTTTTGTTTTCCTTAGGATTTTTTCATTGATTGGGTCATACACGTACGTCCAAGTTTTGCAGAAGAAACACTTGCGCCCGGTTGAATAACTTCCCGGCGATTTATTAGTCTGTATATAATTAAACGAGCCGTCTGTCAGTATCCAAAGCTTTGTGCTGCCGTCTTTTTGGGGAACGATCGCCATATCCATAAAATCTCCGTGTATGGAGTTTGACGTCAGCGCGGGATATGCAAAAAATATTCCTCCCAAAACAATTAAAATAATTAAGACGATTCCGCCGATGATGCCAATGCAACCTTTACCGGCGCAGCCGGATTTTTTTCCGTAAATCTTTTGCCCGCCCGCCGGATTTTGCGGCTGGAAAGCGCCATAATTTATTTGTGGTTCCATAATAAATCCCGAAATTTAGTTACTAAATTATTTTACAAACTATATATTTAATTTCCAAAGCTGCTTCCCCGTTTCGTAGTCGAACCCGATCAATCCCTCGCCTTTCATTTCCAGGATAACCAGGTTGCCTGAGCGCCGTACTTTAATTTTATCTTTGGTAAAGAACAGGCTTGAAAATGAATCGGAGTTCTCATCGATCTTCATTTTCTTAAACATATCATCCTGCTGAGCGGTCCATTTTTCTTTACCCGTTTTTGTATCTACACAGGTCATCATCCTGTTTGATTTTTTCCCGAGCTGGTCAAGATGTATAAAAATTGCGCAGTCTTTATCCTCGTGATAAATAATTCCTTCAAGGTAAACCCTGTCTCCAAGAGGGTCGGCTGTTATTGAGTCGTATGGAGTAATCGCGCCTTGTGAGATAGGAAAACTTTCGACAGAAGATCTTTTCATGATTATGTTTCCTTCTTTACCGGTCAGTCTGAAGAGCTTCTTTCTGCTGTTTCCCGAGCCCTGCTCGGGAGATAACGCGATAATAGAAATGATTCTCTGCGAATTCCCTTTTTCTTTGCTGAAATCCGCGAAATTATCGTACATTTTTTCCTTTTCTATGCTGTACGTAATCTGTTTTCTGCCGTCCTTTGTTTCAAAATCTATTATTCCCTGTTTTTCGTCGTACCTGATTTCTGAAATCCCGCCGCTTAAGACCGGGTATTTAGCTGCGAATTGTTTTGTGTCCATTAGCATTTCAGATGAAATCGCGTCATATATTTCTATCTTAGGCTCGTTCTCATGATAGCCGCCCGTTACAACATAAACTTTGCCGCTATTGTAAAAAATATTCATTGTAGTTATAACATCCTGCTGCTCCGTCTTTATTTTTTTAAGAATTTTTTGAGCGGCGGGATCGTACACATATGTCCATGTTTTGCAGAAATAGCATTTGACGCCGGTTGAATAACTGCCCGGTGATTTAGTTGTCTGAACAAACCTGAAAGAACCGTCGGTCAGAATCCACAGATCCTGGCTGCCGTCTTTTTGTGGTACTATTGCCATGTCAAGAAAATTGCCCCGTATGGAATTAGGAGTGAGGGCCGGATAAACAAAATAAAATCCTGCGGCAATGATAATTACCAGGATTATTAAAACGCTGAATATTTTCATGCAGCCGCCGCCGGCTCTTGATTTGCCGTATATTTTCTGCTCCTGAACCGGGGCGCCGCCGTAGTTTATTTGGAGTTCCATGTCTTAATTTTGAATTATTTGAGTACTCTAATATAACTAATATTTGGACTAAAATGCCACGCCGTCATTTAGCATGAATTTCAAGCTGCCATGTCTGCTTTCCTGACTGCAGGTCGAACCCTTTCATCCCGGTCCCCCGGAATGTGAGCATCAAAGTATTGTTAGCGCGGCGGAACTTAATTTTGTGATATTTGCGGTTCCATAATTGATTTATGGAGTTTCCAAAAACATATAAATATAAAAATAAATGTCGGCATTTTATCGGTATTAGACCGAAAAATAAGCGGAAACTTTTTCTAAATTGTTTTAAAAAAACAGGGATGAATTGATTGCTTTAGGGTCAAAAACGAAATATTTCGATTTGGAGGGTTGAGAAATGTTTTCTAATTTATCGAGTGAATTCTTCCCTGATCTTATCAGATAAGAACATCTTCATAAGGGACTGGTATGGGATATCTTTTTTATTAGCCAGGGTTTTGAGGTTGTCGAGCATTGCTTTTGGAAGCCTGAGAGAAATTGATTTTACAGATGGTTTCAATTTCGGGAAAGATATCCTCTTAGCCTTAGACCAATCGATATACGAACTTGAGTCGTTTTTGGACCAGAACTTTCTCTCCTCGCCCGCGTTTCTAAATTTTGGGATTATTTTCTTCTTCATCATAAATGCTCCTTTCTTTCTTTGACATATCCCTTGCAGATAGGATCCGTAATGAATTACTTCTGATTGTAAATACTATAAACAAATATCTTTCCAAATCAGTTTTCCCAAGCGCATAAAATCGATTTTCATCCCCGGTTGAGTGTTTTTCAACATTTTGAATAATAAGAGGCTTGTTAAAAAAAATTTGTTCAGCCTCTATATTTAACACTTTATGGAATTTCCAGTTTTTATCTAAGTTACCTTTGTCCCACTGAAACCCTTCTATTTTGTCAAAATCTATCAATATTTATAGCGGATTCTGTATATTGTGAACATATACAATTATTATAAATATTTCAATCGAGAAATTGGGTCTCGGTGGAACAGAATGCGCCTATGATTATCAATTATTTGTATTTACCCAGTAATTTTCATCTTAAGCAGAGTTTTCGATCTTAAGAATATGTAACCTGTCACTAGCAGGGTCATTGCTCCGCCGAATATAACCGATGGCACAGTTCCTAAAATCTTAGCGGCTAATCCTGATTCAAAGGCTCCGACTTCATTTGATGTGCTCAGGAAAATTCCGTTTATGGCGTTTACCCTGCCGCGCATATTATCCGGCGTCAGAAGCTGAAGCACAGTCGACCGTATCACAACGCTTATGCTGTCCAGCGCGCCCGTTAAGAAGATCGCCGCAACGGAGAGAATGAAATTCTGTGAAACCGCAAACACCAGCGTGGCTGCTCCAAAGCCGGTTACTGCAAGCATAAGGTTCCGCCATGCATGCTCCATCGGCGATTTTTTTGACAGTATCAGCAAAACCAGCACGGCTCCGACCGATGGCGCCGCGCGGAGTATTCCCAGTTCTTCGGGGCCTACATGCAGAATGTCCTGGGCGAATATAGGCATTATGGCTGTCACTCCGCCGAACATAACTGAAAACATATCAAGCGAAATTGAGTATAGAATTACTTTTGTTTTGTAAACATAGCTAAACCCTTCTTTGATTCTCTGAATGACCGAAACTTCCTTGCCCTGTTCCACAACCCGGTCTTTTATCAGCGCTGCAAATACAATTGATAACCCGATTAGCCCGATCACAAAGAGCAGCGTATTTGAAAATCCGAACATATTATACAGGAAGCCTGAAACGGCGGGGCCCACAATAACGCCTGACTGCCACGATGCGCTGCTCCATGTGGACGCGTTTGCGTACGCTTCGCGGGGAATAAGAAACGCCCTGAGGGAAGTTATTGACGGCGAATAAAATGCACGGCATACTCCTATAAAAAATACGTTGCCCCATATTACGTATTTCAGGTCCTGTGCGTTCTCAGATGAAAGAATATGAAATGAGAGAGCATACAATGCAAATGACGCCGCCATTATCAGCGCCAGCGACCATATTATTAATTTCTTTTTGCTGAATTTATCCGCGAAGTGGCCGCCGAATAGCGAAAGAAGTATGAACGGCGCCGCTTCCGCCAGCCCGAGAAAGCCGATCGCCATCGGGTCATGCGTTAAGCGGTAAAGCTCGTAGCCGATTATGACCTCCTGGATCATCTGCGCCATGGTGGTAAGGAAACTCACGAAGAAATAAAAACGGAACTCTGCGTATCTGAGAGCTTGGAAAGCGTCGGTATTGGTTACAGGCAGCGGCTTGTTCAATTAATTCTGAGTGTATTTACATTATCTGAATTCCTAAAAATAACCGTTAATCTGTTATTATTCTATTATATTACGCGGCCGTGTCGTAACCGCAGAAGCGGGGATCTTAGATAAATTTTAAAACCCGACAGGTTTTAAAAAAATTGTCAGGTTTGAAGATTTGTTAACGGCCCGGTGTATTTTCCTTCCCTGGCTCAAGCTTGGGAAGGGAGAAACTATTTACTTCCTGCAATAAATCTCTCTATTTTTTCTTTTTGCCTTAAGTGGTGACGGTAGTGCATATCAATTAACTCAAACCACTCAATTGCGTTTAAGTAACCAAGCGCCGGATGCTGCGCTTTACCATGATGCTCTGCGTTATCGATCTTTGCCGCGTATTCAGGCATCAGGGCAATTACTTCTTTTATTTTTGTTCTTGCTTCATCTTTGTTTTCAGGCTGAGCGGGCGTTGGCTGGAACTCGATCGGCACTTTTACCTCGATTGGAGGAAGCCCTCCCATTTTATAAATTTCTATGGTGCGCTCGCTCATTGGCTCCGAGCCATGTTCATCCGAGCTGATGCATTCCTTAATCCTTGCGAACTGAAAAAATATGGCAGATTTGGTTATGTGCTGATATACCTGCCCAAGCGACCACGCGTCATCTACAGGCTTTATCTTAAATTCTTCCTCAGTGTATTTTTCCAGATCGTTTATCCAGAGATTTGCCGTCTTTTCAAAATTTTCCTGAATTGTTTTAGTATCCATTATTATTTATTTTAATTTGAAGTAATCTTTCTTAGTTATTTGACGTTCAATTGACTCTAAATGTTCTATTCACTCATATAACTTTATTCCAGGTTTCTTTTATCTTTGAAATAATCTTTTCATTTTTCAAATCCTCATCGCTTATATACTCCTCAAAATGACCGCAGTTTGTGCAGATGTATGTATCAAGAAAGAAAAGCTTTATGGATGATACTACAAGCTGCATCCTTTCTCCGCGCTTACCAAGGCCATGAGTCGTATAAACCTCTTTTGATCCGCACTTAGGGCAGGTTTCCGATTTTAGATTTTGTTCCATTTATGATTTATATTTTTATCCGTTATTAAAATTACTGCTTACTTGTTGCTGCTGTCCGCCCAAATAAATCTCAAATCGCAAATCTGACCTCTCAAATTTCAATATTTACCGCTTATATTTTCTCTTTAAATACTCTTCCCATGTAACGCTGGAATCGCTGCACTTATTGCACGTGTTATACCCATTTTGAAAAGCCAGAGGTAATTTACCCTTCACTGGAACCGGAATTATAAACGAAGTTTCGCCCCTTGCCTTAAACAGTAACCTTGCCATTTTCCCCGCCGTGAGGATTTCAGGGCCGCCCTGGTTAAATATTTTGCCTGAAGGGCCCATCCGGTATAGTTCGATAAGTTTTTTGGCAACGGCGGCTGTTTCAATAGACTGGAACTTCATGCTCTTTATCAAGAATCCGACCGGTCGCTTCACGTACCGGTCAAGCAGCATTTCTGCAAACTCATGGAACTGCGTTGTACGCAAAATTGTGTAATGTAAGCCGCTCTGTTTTATAATTTCTTCGCTCTTTAGTTTCTCTTTATAATACGGAGTGTCCATTTTATCTATCCCGACTATGGATACGTAAATAAAATGCTTTATTCCGGCTGTTTTACATCGCTCTATCAGTGTGTTTGTTGTGACGCTGTCGGGAGCGGCGTTTCTGTTTGATGAATTTGACGCCAGATGGATAACAGCGCCGCAGTCAATTAGCGCTTCATCAAGTCCCTCGCCTGTATCAAGATTTATTTTAAGCAGGCTGTCGATTTCGGGATTCCTGCTTGTACCCTTAAATGAAATATTATTTTCCGTAAGAGTTTTACAGACTTCTTTGCCTAACGTTCCGGTTGCGCCCGTTACTAAAATCATATAGCCCTAATCAATAATTTTACCAGCTGACCTTTTCAACCTGTTTAAAATCCTCCGGGGTCACTTTAGTTTTGTCGCCGAGGTAGGTCCATTTTATAGAGCCGATATTGCTTCTGAATACCCTGTTAAGAGTCCCGAGGGATACATTGCTAACCTCTTTTTCGAAATTCTCGTATGTTTTGAGGTTATTCCTTAAATACCAGCGTCCAATATTGGCTGACTGGCTTGCGGAGGTTCCCATTCTCATATAGTAAAGAGTCAGATAACTGTTCTTCGAATTTTTCAGGTCCTCTTCAGTGAAACCATTTTTCTGCACATCATTTATAATATCAACCATCTCCTCCAGCGCTTCTTTTGGCTTTTCGGTTGTAATATAGAGTACATTCAGAGGGGTAGTTATTGTACTGCCCGCCATATAGATCGCAGGCGCATACGAAAGGCTGCGCTTTGTCCGCAGCTCCAGGAAATATTTATCATACATAATATTCATTGCTACCATCATGGCCGCGGCATCAGGCGAGCTCCAGTCAATGCCCGGCATTAATCCGTATATATAGTTTGTTGCAATTTTCCGGTCAAAAATTTCTTCTCCCGGTTTGCCCAGCTTCACCTGTTCAGCTGTTTTACCCGGGGCGCCTTCGGGCAGTTTGGAAAGCGCCGATTTTATTTTTGCGGTCAGATCGCTTTGCTCTACGTTGCCAACTACGACTATAAATACGCGCTTTTTGCAGACAGCATCTTTGTAATAAGTTTTTAAAACGTCAAGCGTAAGACCTGCAAGGGATTCTGCTGTTCCCTGAGGGTTTTTCGCGTAATCAGTTCCCTTAAATGTTGTTGTGAACGCCAGCTGGTTAAGTCTGTAATCCGGGTCCGCTTCGTTCTGTTTTGCTCCGGCTATGAGCTGTTCCTTCTTGATATTGAATTCCGTTTCACTGAATGCAGGATTCATAACCGCATCGCTGAACAGGTTCCATGATTCGTCCCAGTATGTCCTCAGGCATCGTAAATTCATTTCACCGTAATCAAGCGATGCATCGGAGCCTATGGTTGTCCCGATCTTTTCAGCTTCGGAAAGAAATTCAGTTTTGTCCATCGATGTAGTGCCGCCTGAAACCGCCAGGCTGTATGCAAAGCCCTCGACGCCTTGTTTCTCAAGCGGGTAATTCGCCGTACCGCCCCTTACAAATAAACGCACGCTTATCACATCCTTTGGAGTATCATAAAGTATAACCTTTATGCCGTCCACGTCAAACTGGTTAACTTCGCCTGCTTTAACTAAACCGCTGTAAAAAATTAAAAGCGCTGCGAATAACACGGTAAGTAGTTTTGCTGTTTTTTTCATATGGCATTAATTTAACAAATCTTCAAATTTTGTAATGTTCATACTGCTTTGCATTTCCGGAGAAAGCAGCAGCCCAGATACTTTAGGCATATCCTTAATATATTTTCTAACATACTTCTTTATGTCTTCCCTGGTGACAGCATTTGTGTTTTTGGTATACGACAGCAGATAATCAATCCCTGCCATTGACCACCAGTAACCCAGCGTATGCGTGTAAGATGTTGTTTGTTCCCTTCGATACTGAAGCTGAATATCAAGCTGTTTTTTTGCTGTTTCCAATTGTTCGTCTGTAAAGTAATCATCAGAATCCCACCGGCTGATATTCCTGTTTATTATTTCCAGGCACTCTTTTATCTTTTGCGGGTTAGGCACAACGCGGAGCTGAATTGGCCCCGTATATTTACTGGTAGCGTATGAAAATGAGAATTCCGTTGCCAGCCCCGATTCAATTAGGTCTTTATGCATCCTGGAGGATTCCAGGTTCACGATTGTTGAAAACACGTCGGCAACGTAAGTATTTTTAATATCTCTGCGCGTATCCGGACCCTGCCACCCGATAGCCATTACCGGGCTTTTAGTATTTTCGTTTACTGTTATGTAATTAATATCTGCCTTGAGCGGTTCAAATTCTGGTATGGGCCATTTAGTTTGAGGATCAAAACCTGCAGGTTCCCAGTCGCCGTAAAGACTTTTTACCTTTTCAAAAACATCGTCATGTTTTACATCGCCTGAAATTATCAAAAGCGAGTTATTGGGCCAGTAATATTTATGCTGTATTGTGCGCATCATATCGGGCGTTGCAGAGAGGATCACATCGTGGTCGCCGAGCGGATTTTTCCGGCAGAAATTGGCGCCCCACATATTTTTATCCCAGTCCATCCATAAATGGAACTCCGGGTCAGACTCATCTCTCTGAAACTCGCCGTTAACCACAGCATGTTCCTTCTGTATCTCGTCTTCAAGAAATAGCGGGTAACGGATAGCGCTGTTCATAAACTGCAGCCCCGCTTCAAGATTTGCCGCGGGAAGCGTAAAGAAATAATTCACCCTGTCCACACTGGTTGTTCCGTTCCAGACCATGCCGAGCTCATGAGCTTTGTTCATATACGCTTCCTGTGAAGGCAGGTCTTTATTAGCTTTAAAAAACATGTGCTCATAAAAATGCGAGAGCCCGTTAAACTCAGGAGGCTCCGTGTACGAACCGTTTTTAACGTTAATTTCAACCGTTACCAGAGGAACGCTCGCGTCTTCATAAACAAGAACTTCCAGCCCGTTATCAAGCTTTGTCATGTAATAACCTGCAGGAAGATTGTTTTGCGCATAAAGAACCATGGGAAACAGGACGAGGGCCGTTAAAACAATTAAATACTTTTTCATAATAAATTATAGTGTTAAAGCTTATATAAAACGAAGCAGGAATGGGAGCAATTTGTATGAAACGTTTCCAAATATAACAAAATATTTTACTATTAAATTCTACTGATGTTCTGTCTTCCCTATCTCGCGCTACGCCGCGCGAAAGCGTGAACCCATAGAAGATGTTTTACGAAAATCTAAATGAACACGCATCTAATCCAAATTATTCATTATTCATTGCTACGCATTGTCTTCCGAAAGTTTCTCCGCTCTATCTGCTATCTTCAGCTTTTCGATCAGCTCATCCAGATTGCCTTCTATTATTTGCGAGAGATTATAAAGCGTCAATCCTATCCTGTGATCGGTAACGCGGTTTTGCGGGAAGTTGTATGTACGTATCTTATCGCTTCTGTCGCCGGAGCCAACCATGAGCTTGCGCTTATCGGATACTAATTTATTTGTTCTTTCAATTTCCGCTTCAAGTAGCCTTGAGCGCAGCATCTTCATCGCTTTTTGCTTGTTCTTAAGCTGTGAGCGCTCATCCTGGCACTGTACAACAACTCCTGTTGGAATGTGCGTTATACGTATTGCGGTCTCTACTTTATTTACATTCTGCCCGCCTGCGCCACCCGAACGGAACACATCTATCTTTAAGTCATTTGTGTTTATCTCAACATCTACTTCATCTGCTTCAGGTAAAACTGCAACCGATGCCGCCGAGGTATGAACGCGTCCCTGAGTTTCAGTCAGCGGAACGCGCTGGACGCGGTGAACGCCGCTTTCATATTTCAAAGTGCCGTAAATATCTTTTCCGGATACGTCCAGTATAACTTCTTTTAACCCGCCGAGTCCGGATGACTCGTTAAAAGTAATTGTTTCCATTTTCCACCCCTTGCTCTCGCCGTAACGCGTATACATCCTGTACAGGTCGGCGGCAAATAATGCGGCTTCATCGCCTCCCGTTCCGGCGCGAATTTCAAGTATAGCGTTCTTAGCGTCGTTTGGGTCTTTAGGAACAAGCAGCTCTTTAATTTCTGCTTCAAGCGTTGTGAGCTTTACGTCAAGCTCTTCCTGTTCTGCCTTAGCAAGTTCCTTCATATCGGCGTCAAGATTCTCAAACAGAAGCTTCCGGTTCTCTTCAACCTGCGCCTTAACTTTGTTGTATTGGTCATAAGCTTCTACTATACCTGCAAGGTCGCTGTATTCCTTCGAAAGCCTGCGGAATTCCCGCTGGTCCGCTATGGTTTCGGGCTTATTTAAAAGCTCTGCAATTTCGTTATACCGTTCTTTTACTTTTTCTAATTTATCGAACATGTTGGGATTAATTTATCCGGCAAATATAATTTGAATACAATTAAATTGAAGTTCCATAATATGCCTGACCATAAACGTCAAATGAATACGGGGTTCATTAGATTTTGAATTTATATCGTCTCCCTTAGCAGGGGTAGTTACAGAGGGGGTCATGTTTAAAAATCACATCAAAATTTCTCTAAAATTTTTTTCACCGAATAAATTTTTCTCTTATAATTTTTTCTAAAAAGTTTTTCCATAAAAGATTTGACAAGCCCGATGAAAAAATATTTTTCATTTTTCAGCTGTTACCTATTGACTATGAGCGTTATAATGTTATATTTGCAGAGAATTTTTTAATGGAGTAGTACGCTCAATTTTGAAAGTAGGATTTACATATAACGTTAAGAAGGAATCCGGGGCCGAAAGCGTTTCGGTTGCGAAAGAATTTATTAACGAGAACGTAGCTGAAAAATATTCTCACCGTATTTCGGATAAGTACGCCGAGTGGGACGATGAAGAAACTATTGCAGCAGTTGAAGCTGCGATAAGAAAAGCCGGGCACGAAGTAATTCGTATCGAAGCTGATGAAGACGCGTATGAGAAATTTAAGAATACCCGGCCCGATATCGTGTTCAACATGGCGGAGGGTTTCGGCGGCGCTTCAAGAGAGTCGCACATTCCGTCTATATTGGAAATGCTCGGCATCCCGTATACTGCAAGCGACCCGGTTACAATCGGGAACTGTCATGATAAATCGCGCTGCAAAGAAATTTTGTCTTATTATGGCATTCCGACTCCTCGATTTTTCATTACGGAAACTTCGGTTAACGGTTCGCCAAGCGTTAAATACCCGGCATTTGTAAAGCCGCTTCATGAGGGTTCCTCAAAAGGCATATATAATAGTAGCCTGGTGAATTCGCGTGATGAGCTAAATGCCGAAATTTCAAGGATATTGAGAGATTACAATCAGCCCTCTATAATAGAGGACTACCTTGACGGCAAGGAATTTACGGTTGCTCTGCTTGGAAACGGGAAATCTGCGCGGGTTTTGCCGATTGTTGAGATCAATATGGACACGCTTCCCACGGATTTCCCCAAAATTTACTCGTATGAGGTAAAATGGTATTTTGACACACGCGAGAATAAGCTCGACATTTTCACATGTCCGGCTAAAATCTCTGAAAAACTGCAAAAACGGATTGAGACCATTTGCCTTGAAGCTTATAAAGCCCTGAGAATTAAAGATTGGGCGCGCATGGACGTTAGATGCGATAAGAATGAAAATCCATATATAATAGAAGTGAACCCGCTGCCCGGCATTTTGCCGAATCCGGATGATAACTCGTGTTTCCCCAAAGCTGCCAGGGAAGTTGGGATGGATTATGATAAGCTTGTTCAAATGGTTCTGAATTTAGCAATAGAAAGGTATGGATTGAAATAAGTCCCCATCCCCCTTCCGTTTTGAGAAGGGGAAGTCTGATAATGCGGACGGGGGTTAAGCCATGAAAAAGAAACTCAACATATCGCTGATATTCAACGACCCGGTTCAATACGCGGCAGGTCCCGTATACGAAGGAACCGGAGTCGACATAGATGAACTTCCCGAAGCGATTGATATGAGCGAATACGGCGTGCTTGATGAAGTAAAATCTGTTGAACGCGCGCTTGCTCCGCTGGAACATAATACAAGAATAGTTCCTGTTGCGCTTGATATAAATAAGCTGATAGATGAATTAAGGGAGAACAAGCCGGATATAATTTTTAATCTCTGTGAGAGCGTCGATGGCGACCCAACGCAGGAAATGAATATTGCGGGACTGTTTGAACTAATGAAAATTCCATATACAGGTTCACGCGCGTTTTCGCTCGGGCTTGCATTGAATAAGCCAATGGTTAAATCATTACTGAACCAGAACGGAATACCGACTGCAAAACATTTTGTAACCGATACATCCTCCGGCCTGCATTTGAACGGGTACAAATTCCCGATGATAGTTAAACCTTCGCGGGAAGATGCAAGCATCGGAATACAAAACGAATCGGTGGTTTCAGATGAAACAGCTTTGAAGAGAAGGATAGAATACGTTTTAGAAGAACATAAACAGCCCGCTCTGGTTGAAGAATACATAGACGGCAGGGAAATAAACGTTTCGGTTGTAGGAAACGATGAACTCGTCACTTTCCCGATATCGGAAATAGATTTTTCCGCGCTTCCAGAGCAATACCCGAAAATAATAAGCTATAATTCGAAGTGGATGTATAAGACGGTTGAGTTCGCCGGTACAAAAGCGGTTTGCCCGGCGCAGAACTTAAGCGATAGCGATGTAAGGGTTATCCAGGAGACCGCGAAAAAAGTTTACAGGCTTCTGGGGGCGGCAGATTATGCAAGAGTAGATATGCGCTTTAAAGACGGCGTGCCGTACGTGCTTGAGTTGAACCCGAACCCGGATATTGCCTCCGACGTGCCGGAGGATACCGGATTCACGCGAAGCGCTAAAGCGCATGGGTGGGATTACAGTTTCCTCATTCAGCAGATCATAAAATACGCGCTGAAGAGATGGGGAGTCGCCTGAGCGGCAATTGTTTCTTAATGTAGAGGCGTTCTATGATACGCAAGCTGAAAAAGAAAGACAGGAAAGATATAAAAAGGATAATCGTTGAAACAAAGCATTTCAACGATGACGAAGTTGATGTTGCGATGGAACTGATAGATGCTTATTTGAAGGACACGAAGCAAAAAGATTATATTGTTAAGGTATATGTAAGCGATGATAGTGAACTTGTTGCAGGTTACATATGTTATGGAAAGAGGCCTTTGACAGATGATACTTACGACCTGTACTGGATCGCCGTCGACCCCAAAATTCACGGCAAGGGGATAGGCAAACAGCTTGTAAAGTACATGGAAGAAGATTTGAAAACCGGCGGCGGTAATTTGATACTCATAGAAACAAGCGGAAAAGCGGAGTATGAAGGCGAACGCATGTTCTATGAGAAATGCGGCTATAAGACGCAGACGGTAATAAAAGATTTTTACAGAAGCGGAGACGATCTGTTCGTTTTCTGCAAGTATCTCAGGGAGCTGTAACTCCGGGAGAGCGGCTTTCGGAAAGAGCCAACTGTAAAACACGGAAATTCCGCAGGTGCGGCGACCGTGGGTAACAAAGCCCGGCCTGATTCAGGCGGGAAAATTAAAAGGAGTTAATTTTTTATGGAACTTTGGCAGCAATTGCTAAAACAAAGTGTTTGTTCTGCGGATCAGCTTGTAGAAAAATTCGGGATTAAAAAAGAAGTGGCCGAAAAACTTGATGTGTTTTTCCAGGCAAGGATCAATCCCTATTATCTAAGCTTAATCAGATATCCCGGAGACCCAATCTGGCTTCAGGCAGTGCCTGACGAGGTGGAGTTGTACGATATAGATGCGTCTGATGACCCGCTGAATGAAGAAAGCATGAGTCCGGTTCCTAATATTACTCACCGTTACCCCGACCGAGCACTGTTTTTAACAACCAGCCAGTGCGGCCTGTACTGCCGTTTCTGCACGCGCAAAAGAAAAGTGGGCGATGCAAGCAAAATAAACATGCGCGAACTCGAAAGCGCGTTTAAATATCTTGAAGACCATACCGAAATAAACGATGTGATACTTTCAGGCGGCGACCCGCTGATGCTGACCGATGCCATGCTTGAAAAAATTCTTTCGCGCCTGAGGTCAATACCGCATATCCAGATAATCCGCCTCGGCACTAAGATGCCGTGCGTGCTTCCGCAGCGTATTACGCCGCAGCTTTGCGAGATGATCAAGAAATATCATCCGATATATGTGAATACACACTTTAATCATCCGTGGGAAATTACCGAAGAGAGCAAGAAGGCTTGCGAAATGCTGGTTAATGCCGGAGTCCCTGTAGGGTGCCAGACAGTCCTGCTGAAGGGAGTTAACGACGATCCTGAAGTAATGAAGGATCTGATGAAAAAGCTGCTGGCGATGCGTGTAAGGCCGTATTACATATACCAGGCAGACCTGACGAAGGGCGCGAATCACTTCCGCACACCGATAGACGTTGGTTTGGAAATTATGGATAAGCTCCGCGGGCACATTTCGGGGCTCGCTGTGCCGTATTTTGTAATTGATGCGCCGGGCGGCGGCGGTAAGATACCTCTGCTTCCTGAGTATGTGCTTGCAAGAGATAAGGATAAAATAATACTTCGTAACTTCCGCAATGAAGTTTACGAATATCCCGACGTTCAGGAAGATCATCCTGTTCTTAAGAAGGGCAGAAGCATCGAAAAACGTTACGCAACAAAGAAGCGCACAAAAAAAGTCTCTATGCCTGTGTTAGATTAAATTTATAAAAGACAAAAAAAAGTAAAAGGCGGACCAACAAGTCTGCCTTTTTATTTTTACCCACAATTGTTCCGGATTTAACAACTTTTTTGAAAGTTGTCAAATCTAAACCCTGGTGAATTTTTCTCACTCAAAGAACAAATCATCCACGTAGCAATACATCCAGTCCTCGCCCGGTTCAAATGATTGAATTACGGGGTGTTTAGTATGATGAAAGTGCTTAGTAGCATGTTTGTTCTTCGATTGGTCGCAGCACCCAACGTGTCCGCATACCAGGCAAAGTCTCAGATGGACCCAAGTATCGCCCATTTTCAGGCACTCCTCGCATCCTTCCGGGGTTTTTGGCTTTATATTTTCATCCAAATCTGCAAAATGACCGCATAATTCAGGCATAAAATTCCTTTCTTTTTGTACAATTTAAAAATCTTTCTGTAGAGACGCATCATATGCGCCTCTTTGCTCTTAGCGGACAGTCTGGAACGGATTTGTTCATCCGATGACTCAATCGTCATCGGATGAATTATTATTATTTTATCTATGAAAAGTTTTTGATTATTAATAAAAGATCTATGGAGAAACTTGTTTTAACGCTTCTATATCCCAGCCCGCAATTTTTGCACTTTCATTATAGGCGCTTTGCAAAAAATTCATGATTGCATCTTCCGGCGCAGTTAAATTTCTTACATCATTGTAATTTAAAATAAATTCACCCATATCCGGATTAAATCCTGCCGCATCGGGTTTTATCTTTATTCCTTTAATTCCATTCGGCGCCGGATATATATAAGAATAAAACGCAGGCTTCGGATAGTTTTGGTTTCCTGCCCAGAACCCGAACGTAATGTTCTCTTCATTCTCTGCAAATCGCATTATGGAACCTCCGTTTTCCGGCGGCTCACACATTTTTCCGCAAAAGCGCGAAAGACACAGATCAAAGGAACCCCAGAAAAAATGTACAGGCGAGCTTTTCCCGCGAAAATCTGAGCGAAATCTTTCAAAAATGACGGATGAATTCGCGATTATTTTCCACCAATGTGAAACATAATCTCTATCGTATGCCGAGCGTTCATCAATATCGCATGGAACCGGGTCAGTCACTTCTGCAGGCAGCTTGTTGATGGTTACTTTTATTCCCATGCCGACAAGCGCGGCCATAAGCTCATTATAGAATTCAGCTACGCTGCATCCCGTTAACGGAACGTTTCTTCGTTCTCCGCCGCTGGACAGAATATGAAGTTCGTGGTTTATAAAATCAAAAGTCAGTTCAAATATCAGGTTCTTATAAGGAATAGGTCCCGTAGTCATACCGGACACATTAATATAAAACGCCACATTCCACCAATGATTCAAAAACGGCGTAAGCTCAAGTTTCAGTTTCCCTGCTATTTGCATTTTCATATGCAGCGCTTCGATCGTGTCTTTCCACTCATCAAATGGAAGCGCTGGCCACAATTCTGATGTTTCGCCGCTCATTTTAACGCCTGCGCATGAGCTTCGACAAACCAGAGCCATTTATCTGTTCCGCGGGATATTTCGGTGAATATATCGGCGGTGTCAGCGTCGTCAAGATCCTCAGCTTCATCAATTGAAAGCCTGATCTCCTTCCCGAAATCCGCTAATGCCGAACTTACAGCGTCAATGTGCGAGGGCCCGTCAGAAATTGAATCTGGGTATTCGCTGAGCCTTGAACGCGAAGCGGCAAGGCGCGCTGTCCCTTCAGCGATACCTCCCAGCTGAACGCAACGCTCGGCAAGAGTGTCAACATAACCCTCAACATCTTCGTTTATCTTATCGAAAAGCTCATGGAGAGCAATGAAGTTTGGCCCTTTCACGTTCCAGTGCGCCTGTTTCATTTGTGTTTGAAGATCGACGGCGTCGCCAAGCCGCTGGTTCAGCAGCCTTACAATCTCCATCCTTTTCTCTTCCGGTAAGTCATTTTTGGTTTTGTATAATTCAACGTCTTCGTTTTGCCCGTTTGATTTATTTTTTGAAGTCATTGTTCTTCTCCTTTCCGGATAAATTTGTTATTTGATTAGATTTTTTTTGGTCCTTGGAATTATCTGCGGATGATTTCGCAATATAGTATTTTTTAGTTTCTCTTACATATTCGGATATTCATGCAACCATACAAAAGATTGTTCTAAGCAGTGTGAAAAACAACGCTTTCGCTCTTCGCAAAAGCTCAATTTTCGCTGATTTTTTAACAATTTGACAAAAAACGTGAACCTGTTTTGAATAAAACTTTGTTTCAACTAACACATCTGCGTTTGGTCTTTTGGTTACAGAATTTTTTGTTGGGAAATCAGCCTTAGATATGTATATGTGAATATATTGAGATGTGAGCTTATCAGAAAACAATTTTTTTAAATCATTGCTCATCCGGCAGATATTAAAGAGATGCGTAATTTGTTAAAATAATTATTTGCAAAACGTGGCTTTAATTTATCTTAATTTTTTATGTTAAATCAAAATCGTTTGAAAAAATATTTTTGAAGAGATATTTTTTTATAATGGATTTTGGTTTTATTCAGCTAACGGATTTCGCTGTCAAGCCTAAAATTTTTTTTAAGCTACCTGTTTTAGCTAAGCGTGCATTTTTAATTCAAATTCATTACTTTTTAAAAGTCAATAGGCGAATATTTTTTTTTAAAAACGTTCAATTTGCTTTTCAATTTTAGTTCTGTTAATTTTGAATCCAATAGCTTTTAAAGAATTTTTTCGGGGAGATTCTCAGAGGGGACCAACCTTACGAAATTAACAGACGTCAAATTCATTTCGTATTATAGAAATTTTTTTAGAGCGTAATTAGTGGTCAGTTAAATTTCAATTAAGTATTTTTTAACTCCATTAGACAAGTTTTCATCGAATGAGGATAAACAGATTATTAGTCAGCGAAGCAGGCAACCCCTACGAGCAGGTAGAGTTTGAGAAACGAACTTCAGTAATACGCAACCCGGACGGTTCGATCGTTTTTGAAATGATCGACATCGTAGTTCCCAAACATTGGTCGCAGGTAGCGACAGATATTATAGCGCAGAAGTACTTCCGCAAAGCGGGCGTGCCCAGGGTATTGAAAAAAATACAGGAAAACGAGGTTCCCGCATGGCTTTGCAGGTCCGAAGGAGATTTTGACGCGCTCCAGGACGTAGCCGAAGAGGAAAAGTACGGCGCTGAAACGGATTCACGGCAGGTTTTTCACCGCTTAGCCGGCTGCTGGACGTACTGGGGATGGAAATATAAATATTTTGATTCCGAAGATGATGCCCGCAACTTCTATAACGAGCTTTGCTATATGCTTGCTATGCAGATGGCTGCGCCAAATTCGCCGCAATGGTTCAATACCGGACTGAACTGGGCTTACGGAATTTCGGGCCCGTCACAGGGACATTATTTTGTTGATGGCTCTACTGGCGAACTTAAGATCTCAGACGACGCTTACACGCATCCGCAGCCTCATGCATGCTTCATCCAATCTGTCAGCGATGACCTTGTTAACGAAGGCGGCATCATGGACCTTTGGGTGAGAGAAGCGCGACTATTTAAGTACGGTTCGGGCACAGGTTCTAATTTCTCAAATCTACGTGGCGCAAACGAGCCTCTAAGCGGCGGCGGAAAGTCGTCAGGGCTGATGTCGTTCCTTCGCATTGGCGATAGAAGCGCCGGCGCTATTAAATCAGGCGGAACAACCCGCCGCGCTGCAAAAATGGTAACGCTTAACCTTGACCATCCGGACATAGAAGAGTATATCAGCTGGAAAGTTGTTGAAGAACAAAAAGTGGCGGAGCTTGTTATGGGCTCAAAGCTTCTTAATGTTCAGCTTAATAATATTATTAAAGCATGCGGCCAGTCGCATCCCGAAAACGATCCCTTCGATAAGAAAACAAATAAATCGCTCGGCAAAGCGGTTTCGGACGCCAGGAAATGCCTCATCCCCGATAACTATATAGAGCGCGTTATACAGCTGGCTAAACAGGGCGTGAAAGAGGTTTACATACCGACATACGATACAGACTGGAATTCGGAAGCGTACCTGACCGTTTCAGGACAGAATTCTAATAATAGTATAAGAGCCGCAAATGATTTTATGAGAGCGGTCGAGACTGATAGCGACTGGAACCTCTACTGGCGCACAGAGCTTAAGAAAGCCAGGAAAGAAAAACGCGAGCCCGTTGCCTGCAAAACCATAAAAGCCAGAGATTTATGGGAACAGATCAGTTATTCAGCATGGGCATGCGCCGACCCGGGAATGCAGTACCACACTACTATTAATGAGTGGCACACCTGCCCCGAAGGCGGCGAGATAAAGGCTTCAAACCCTTGCAGCGAATATATGTTCCTGGACGACACGGCATGCAACCTTGCATCGCTTAACCTGACAAAGTTTTATGATACCGAAGCGGCTGTTTTTGATATAGCCAAATACCGCCATGGTGTGAGGTTATGGACCGTTGTGCTTGAGATAAGCGTTTTGATGGCGCAGTTCCCCAGCAGGAATATCGCAAAACTCTCATACGATTACCGTACGCTTGGTTTGGGATATGCAAATCTTGGTTCCCTGTTAATGCTTCAAAGCATCCCGTATGATTCGCCCGAAGCTCTTGCTGTCACCGGCGCATTAACCGCTATTCTTCACATGAAGGCATATGCAACTTCAGCCGAAATGGCGAGCGAGCTTGGCGCATTCCCGCGCTATAAAGATAATGAAAAGCACATGCTGCGGGTAATTCGCAACCACAGGCGGGCCGCATATCATACGCCAAACGAGGAATTTGAGGGCCTCACTATATTCCCGGTGGGGATAAACAAAAAGTATTGCCCTGACGACCTGCTTAACGCAGCGCGTGAGGATAGCGATATGGCTTTAGAGCTCGGCGAGAGGTACGGATACCGCAATGCACAGGTTACAGTTATTGCGCCTACGGGCACAATAGGTCTTGTAATGGATTGCGATACGACGGGAGTGGAACCGGATTATGCGCTTGTCAAGTTCAAGAAACTTGCAGGAGGCGGGTACTTTAAGATAATAAACGAATCCGTACCGCCGGCTCTCAAAAAGCTTGGATATACAGTTAGTGAAATTGACGATATAATTAAGTACTGCAAAGGGCACGGAACGCTTATCGGGTGCCCGCATATCAATCCGCAAACCCTGGCCGAAAAGGGCTTTACTTCGGATGTGATCGCAAGGATCGAAAAGAGCCTGCCTTCTGTATTCGATATTACTTTCACGTTCAATAAATGGTCTATCGGCGCGGAGTTCTGCAAAGAGACTCTGGGCTTTACAGATGAACAGCTTGACGACTACAATTTTAACATGCTCAAGTCGCTTGGTTTCACCAAAGAACAGGTTGATGAAGCTAATGAGTACATTTGCGGCACAATGACCATCGAAGGCGCGCCGCATCTCCAGGAGAAACATTATCCGATATTTGACTGCGCGAACAAATGCGGCCGCAAGGGCACGCGTTATATCCAGGCTGACGCGCATATTAAGATTATGGCAGTGGCTCAGCCGTTTATAAGCGGAGCCATAAGCAAAACCATAAACCTTCCCAACGAAGCGACCATAGACGACATGAAGAACGCATATATGCTTTCATGGAAGCTGGGCGTTAAGGCAAATGCTCTTTACAGGGACGGTTCAAAGCTTTCTCAGCCGCTTAATTCTGTAAGCGACGATGAGGTTTTCGACGGCGCGGGCGAGGAACACCCTGAAACAATCGCAAAGTCAAATGATATTATACGGATCGCCGAGCGTATCATTCACCGCTACATAGCAAGGCGCAGGAAGCTTCCGTTCCGCAGGCGCGGTTACACGCAGAAAGCGAAAATTGGAACGCATAACGTTTACCTCCGCACGGGCGAATACGAGAACGGGCAGCTGGGCGAGATATTTATTGATATGCACCGCGAGGGCGCGGCCTTCAGAAGCCTGATGAACTGCTTTGCTATATCAATCTCACTTGGCCTGCAGCACGGCGTGCCGCTTGAAGAATTCGTAGATGCGTTTGTGTACACCCGCTTCGAACCGAACGGGATCGTTATAGGCAACCCGAATATTAAGATGACCACGTCTATTATCGATTATATCTTCCGCGAGCTGGCTGTCACTTATCTTGGACGCAACGACTTGGCGCACATTTCGCAGGAAACCGAGATGAGAACAAGTCCCATAGACGCCTTAAGCAAGCTTGACGCCGAAGGCGACTATGACGAGGAAGAGCTTTACAGCGAACGGATTATAGAAGAGAAAAAGCCGAAAGATAATGAAACCCGTACCGAAATAACCTCAACAGGCGGCGCATCGTCTTTGGGCCCGGCAACTGAGCAGAAAATTATGATGCAGACAACCGGCAGCTATAACCCGAAGCATGATCATGTTGAGCGTATTAAGGAAGCGAAGATGAAAGGCTACACCGGCGATATATGCCAGTCATGCGGCAGCTTAACAATGGTGCGAAACGGCACATGCTTAAAATGCACAACCTGCGGCGATACATCAGGCTGTAGTTAACAATAAGTCTTCGTGCTATCTTCCTGCAGCCCTCCATAGGCGGGTAAACAGGCAGGCGACTTCCCGTCGATGTACAAATTAAATAAAATAAAGATTTCCGAACTAGTTATACCATTGGGGCGCGCGAGCGTCTTAACACAGATCCCCGCGAAAGCGGGGATCTGTATATAATATAGACCTATCTGAATTTTTCTCTATCCCCGCGTTCACCTGCCTCGTATAATTTTGAGTTTTTATTCAATAGATAAATCATTAAAATATATACGTATGGAAGAAAAAATAAAGAAATTCTGCCAAAAATGGATTATTAAAGAGTTTTCTTTGTTCGGTTCTTATCTGGGAAATGATTTTAATAAAGAGAGCGATGTAGACGTGTTGGTAAAGTTTGATGATAACGTTTCATACGGTTTTTTTGAATTGGTGGATATGAGAGACGAGCTCGAAAATATTTTCGGCAGAAAAGTTGATTTGCTGACAAAACGCGGCGTTGAACAAAGCCGGAACTACATAAGAAGCAGGAATATCTTACAGAATTCAAGAGTAGTTTATGCTGAGGGATAATGCATATTTGCTGGACATACTTGAATCTGCTAAAATAGCGCTGAGTCATATCAAAGGTAAAGCATTTGATGATTTCGAAAAAGATATTTTATGTCAGGATGGGGTGATAAGAAGGCTTGAGATGATTGGAGAAGCTTCATCAAGAGTATCAGGCGAGACTCAAAAAACCTATAATGATTTACCATGGGAAAAGATGAAAGGAATGAGAAATTTCCTAATTCATGAGTACGATGACGTAGATTTAAAAATTGTATGGGACACAGTTGTGAATAATTTACCTCCGTTAATAATAGAACTTGAAAAAATATTACCCGCGGGGTAATATTTCAATAATGACTAGTTATACCATTGGGGCGCTTTTTGAGCGCCCTCATTGCTTTTTATACGTTGAGCCCGAGAATTTGTTCGAGGGCGAAATCCTGCTCTGCTGGATCATTCCCGACTTGATCGGGAATCTTGGTTTTTTTCTTTGCACGAAAAAACATCAGAACCTTGATTTTCCTGTTTTTAGATTAACATGAAAGACAAATCAGGTAAATACTTTTAATCAGAATGATCATGGTTCAAACTTTTTTTACGCGGTGCGTGAAATTATTTTCCCTTCATTAAACTCTTACCCTCATTCCGGCATCTTATAATAAATGGGATAAATTTGAACAAAATCCCGTTCTACTGAATTTTTCATACTGCAACTTGTAATTTATTCCAGCCCACGTCCTCTTTTCAGACACATAAACAGAGAATGTCCTCTTGTTTGGTCATTTAATTTACGGGCTCTCGGCTGAGAGGCCAATCAAATTCTTTTTTGAAAGGAGAACTTATTAACATGGGTAGAATTTTTCTGCGCGCATTTCTTTTATTTTCACTATTCACAATCATTTTTTCATTTCCAGCCGGTTTATCCGCGCGGGTACCAAAAAGCTCCGGGCAGTTGCAATTAGAGGAAGGGATTTCCGCGTTAAAGAAACAGGACAGTCCCGGGAATATTTCAAAGATCCTCACTCTGAACTCACAGCTTGAACAAATGACAGGCATGAATCATACGACATCTCCGTCATACAACGGAGCCGTGTTCCGCGGGGCAGCGCCTCTGCCGCCGTTTGCGTACAATCCCGATTTCGTGAACAACACAAAGATTTTCAGCAACCCCGGCGAAATCAGGGGAGTGGCAGCATGCATTGAGCAGCGCGGCGCCACAGCCGGGAAAATATGGCTCTGCGTGGTCTATTCGGCAGGGAACACGTCGCCTGATTCGCTCAAAATATATTACTCGGCCAATAACGCTGTTTCATGGAGTCTTTTCGGCTCGGGCAACATTCGGCCGCTCGATAAGATCAGTCCCGGAGACCTGGATATGGAGATCATCGAAAATACAGCCGGCCAGAAATATTTATGGATAACGTATGGTTACCGGCAGAATGGCGGAACCGGCGCATGGATGACAGGCGGCTTTGTTCTGCAGGAACCTTCCATCAACGCATACTTTTTCAACTCGCTTAACTGGCCGGGCGCCGATTCCACGAAACGGTATTACAATATACGCGTTACCAGCGATAACGCCCGCTACTTGTCAACGTCATGGCTGTATATGATCTGTTCGTTCGACTCGCTAAGCGGTGCGGGCATTCATGTTAATTCTCAGAAATTTGCAAGGTGCCTCAATCCGTACACCGTTTCAGGCGTTGCGTTTTCATATATGGGCCGGGATTACTTCCGCTCAGACGGGACTGGGTCCGCGGGTTACCAGAGAACTGTATATTCAGATATATGTTACTTTAACAACGGCGGCGCCGATTCTGTTGAAGTATCTTACTCGGGCAGCGCGGATAGTACCAAGATCTATTTTGCCAAAGGAGATATAGACGCTAACCCACCGGTTTCATACACCGGAAGCGGCGGGCCCGTTGGAGGCTCCGAGCCCGGCGATATGAAAGATTTTGCTTCGATTAGCTCGAACGGAAACGATAACGGCTCTGTAGTATGCGTTTTCAGGCAGTTTACAGGAGGGCTGTGGCGCGAGAAATGGTTTCTTACAGATAACTACGGCAACTTTAACAACATATTTTCCGAAAGCACAGCGATGGGAAGCGGCGGGAACCCCAATTACGCGCCTGACGTGGTTTCAGTCCGTAACGGCTCGGCGCACTATATGGCGTTCACAACTAAAGCGGCGATTGACAGCGTTCATTACTTAACAATAAACAGTAATGGTACGTTTTCTGAAAATATGAAGATGAATTACTACACAGCGTCAGAGCTACAGGGGCCGAAGGCTTTGTTCCGCTACCAGGCAGGGGATAGCTGTCTGGTTTTGTACGCCGATAGCTCATCACATGCGCTTTATTCAGCCGCAGGATGCTCCGGCGACCCGATCGGTATCCGAAACTTAAGCTCAATCGCTTCCAGGTTTTCGCTCAGCCAGAATTATCCGAACCCGTTTAACCCTGTAACGAGAATTAACTTTACAATAGCGTCTGTAGGTCAAAGACATGTCTTTGACACGCGCCTGATGGTGTACGACATCCTCGGCAAGGAAGTAGCAGCGCTTATAAACCAGCCGCTTTCACCCGGCTCATACGAAGTAACTTTCGACGGAACAAACCTTGCAACCGGAGTGTATTTTTACAAATTAGAATCCGGTGATTTTACAGAAGTGAAAAAAATGTTGATGGTCAAATAAACGTTACTCAATACGCTGTAGGGGCGGACCCGTGTGTCCGCCCTCCTTATGTAACACCCCCTCTGTATCTCCCCCTGTTAGGGGGAGACGTACTGTTTTACTTTGCCGTTTTGTTTTCACTTTTCACTTTTTCTTTTGCCGTCTCACGTCTGCCGTCTCACGTTTTACGTTTGCCGTCTCACGTTTGCTGTTTCACTTTTCACTTTTTACTTCTGCCTTCTGCTTTTTTGCAGATCCAGAGCGAAGTCGAAGGACGTTCTCTTTAATTCTTTCTTTTACAATTTTCTTAACCAGACTTGCGGGCAGCGGATTTGACACGGAGAAGTGAATGGTTGTCCCCTTTATTTCAAACGGCTTTAGCTCTCCGGCAAGGTCGCGCAAAAGCTTTTTGCCTATTGCATAAAGGCTGAGATGATTCGGAAATGCCGCGAAGAATACCAGCGGCCCGTGATATTTAAAACACGGTATTTGATAGCTTATTACCTCCTCACATTCCGGCGCCGCGGATTTAATAGCCCGCCTAAGCTTCTCTAATAAGGCGCGTTCCCTTGGCGGAACCTTCGCGAGATATGAATCAATGTCTTTTGGAATTTTGCTTTTTGGCGTTTTTTTCATGATGGCTTGCGTTTATGATTTTCACAAATATAATGATCTGAGATTTTATTTTGTCAGTTATAAATTCGATAATGTTAGAGGTTTATTGCGACAAAATATTAATTAAAAGGGATTTGCGTCGGGCGGACACACAGGTCCGCCCCTACAGGGGGTTGTCTTTTCTGTTTTTTTCAATCCGCAATCAAAATTCCGAAATCCGCAATCCCACAATTCTATGTCCATTTATCGGTGGAACTGATTTTAGCATGAAGATATATTTGTACAGTTATTAACTTAAGGAGTGAAAAAGATGGATACAGTATTAAACGCGCTGCCGCCGGCCGCAGAAATGAAAAAAGCCGTTTACGGCTCGGATGCCGCTTACGACGGAATATTTTTTGTCGCGGTGAAAAGCACGAATATATTTTGCCGCCCGTCATGCCGCGCCCGCAAACCAATGGAAAAAAATATTGTCTTTTATGGTTCGGTGCATGATGCGCTCTTTGCGGGATTCTGCCCGTGCAAAAGATGCAGGCCGCTTGAATCGGCCGGCGCCCATCCCGAATGGGTAAAACAAATTCTGGAGAGAATTGAAAAGGAACCGGAAGCAAGAGTTAGAGACGGCGAGCTCCGCAAAATGGGTATTGAGCCCGCGCGCGCCCGAAGGTATTTCCTGAAGAATTTCGGAATGACGTTCCAGGCGTATTCAAGAAGCCGCAGGCTATCGCGCGCGCTGTCAAAGATCAGGGACGGCGTCGATCTGGATGATGTGATATTAAATAACGGGTACCAATCGCACAGCGGCTTCCGCGACGCGTTCGGAAAAACATTCGGAAAGCCCCCGGGGAAGTCGAGAGCCGATGAGTGTATTGTAACTTCATTATATGAAAGCCCGCTCGGCGCAATAGTTATTGGCGCAACAAGCGAAGGCGTTTGCATGGTTGAGTTCAGCGACAGGCGTATGCTGGAGTTCCAGTTCAAAACCCTCAAGCGCCATTTCAAATGCGCGATCGTGCCCGGCAAAAATAAACACATCGAACATGTTGAGGCAGAGCTAAAAGAATATTTCGAAGGTAACTTATCTACTTTCAAAGTCCCGTTAGTTTTTCCCGGCACGGGGTTCCAGCGAAAAGTCTGGAATGAACTTATGAAGATTCCGTACGGCAAAACAATTTCATATGAAGAGCTTGCGAAGAAAGTGGGCGTTCCCAACGCATCGCGCGCAGCAGGCACGGCCAATGGCATGAACAGGATAGGAATAATAATTCCGTGCCACAGAGTTGTAAATAAAAGCGGTAAGCTTGGCGGCTACGGCGGGGGCCTGTGGCGCAAGCAATGGCTGCTTGATATGGAAAGGGGAGTTCTCAAGTTGTAGAGTGTATAGAGTGTATAGAGTGTATAGTGGTATAACCCCGAAAAAATGGACAAATTAATTAGGTGTATTTTGGTTTAGTTTTTCAAATTGCATTGGAGATAGGTACCCGAGAGTAGAATGTCTCCTCTGCCTGTTATAAAATACTTCGATATACTCAAATATTTTTTGTTTTGCTTCTTCTCTGGTTTTAAATCTTTCCCTGTAAACAAGTTCACGTTTCAAAGTACTAAAAAAAGATTCAGTCGGTGCATTATCATAACAGTTTCCTTTTGAACTCATGCTTTGTGTTATGTTATTCTCTTTGAGCATTTGTCTCAGTTTCATACTTACATACTGAGAGCCCCTGTCTGAGTGTAATATCAGTTCTCCGGATGGTTTTCTTTGCATAAGAGCTTTATCCAACGTTTTGATTACAAGATTTTCATCCATGCTTCTGTCAGTGTTCCAGCTTATCACAGCTCTTGACCACAGATCAAGCATCACAGATAAATACAGCCAGCCTTCACTGGTCCAGATGTAGGTTATATCTGTTGTCCATAATCTGTTCTTCTTCTCAGGATTAAACTGCATTGCTACCAGGTTATTGGCTACATGTAATTTGTGATTTGAGTTTGTTGTTACTCTAAATCTTCTCTTTGTTCTTGCTGTAATACCTTGTTTTCTCATTAACCTGGCTATTCTGTTCTTGCTGCAGCTAAAGCCCTCACCTTTGAGCTCGGCTGTTATTCTCAAGCATCCGTAAACGCGTTTCCTTTGCTCGTAGATGCTTCTGATGCGCTCGATTAAGTATCGGTTATTCTTTTCACGACTACTTACCGGCCGTCTCAGCCACGCATAATAACCGCTTCTCGATACCTTCAGTACTTTGCTCATTAAATCAATGTGAAATATGTTTTGATTATCTTTCATAAATTTATATTTCACTTCTCGTTGATTTGAGAAAAGTACCCGATCGCTTTTTTTAAAATATCTCGCTCCTCCCGGAGCTTCTTTATCTCCCGCAATGCTCGTTTATACTCCACCATATCAACAACAGTTTCGCCAACAGTTTCGCCAACAGTTTTGTTATTTTCCATCAAATACTTTTTCTTCCATAGCTGTAAGGTATTATCGGCTATCCCCAAATCTCTTGCAACAGAACTTAAACTCTGATTCCCTTCCAATACCATCTTTACTGCCGAGATCTTAAACTCTTTGTCAAAACTCTTTCTTTTTCTCTTTTCTTCCATTGGTGTTATTCCTTTCTTCTGCCTGCCTACTGCAGGTAGGCGAATATACACCTTAACTTTCTGTCTACAAAATCGGGGTCAGGTCATAGAGTGTATAGAGTGTATAGAGTGTATAGAGTGTATAGAGTATATAGAGTGTATAGAGTGTATAGAGTGTATAGAGTGTATAGAGTGTATAGAGTGTATAGAGTGTATAGAGTATATAGAGTGTATAGAGTGTATAGAGTGTATAGAGTGTATAGAGTGTACAGAGTGTATAGAGTGTATAGAGTGCATAGAGTATTGATAGAGTAAATATATCATATCGTAAACGTTTCATCTTTCAACTTGTAACCTGCAGAATGTAATTTTATATTTGCACGGTTATGAAGACTGTCGATTATGTAAAATATCAACCGCCGCGCCTCAGGCATCATGCATTCCCCGGGTTGTATCTTCCTATTAAAGATATCAGGGCCGATAGAATAGTTTATCCGCGGGTATTTGAATCGCTGTACTGGGGCGATGTATTTGCCAATGGCAAAGCGCCGGGGTATCTTGATATCGGCCCCGGTATGGGAAAGTTCATGATTGAAACCGCGCTGAATGAACCGGGCGTTAATGTACTCGGGCTTGAGATCCGCCGAAACGCCGTTAAGTGGGTCAACAAAGTAATTGAAGGCGAAAACATTCCTAACGTAAAATCAATTTGGTATAACGTTGTAAATGGTTTGCGGTTCATCGAAGATAAAACTATAAAGAAAATTTTTTATTTATTCCCCGACCCCTGGATAAAGAAGCGCCATAATAAACGCAGGGCTTTCACAAAATTTCTTCTCGATGAAATCACAAGGATACTTACGGATGACGGCAGGCTCTATTTAATGACCGACGTTAAGGAAGTTGAAGAATATCAGGGTGCGGTCATTAAAGAACATAAAATGCTTCAAGCTGATTATATAACTGATGGTTTATGGGACCTTGCTATAAGCACCAACCATGAACAATTTTGCATGAAGAAAAAAATCCCCTATACTAAGATAATTTGCGTCAAATCAAGAGATTAGGAAAAAAAATCGGGTTCGGGCCATTTCTTTCCCCTTTTAAATATTCTGAATTCTCAATATATTTGCGGTTCAGCCCAATATGCTGAATTATTAAATATATTAGCTAAAAACACACAATTATTTAAGAGAAGGAAAGGGTATATTCTAAAATGTCGATGCTGAAAGAGAAACTTGCCTCTCAAGTTCCGAATTTGCGCGAGAAAGTTCGGAATTTGGGAAAAGATTCCGGCAAGAAGGTTATTTCAGATGTAACGGTTGAACAGGTCTTAGGAGGAATGAGAGGCGTTAAATCTCTGATCTGCGATACTTCCGAAGTCGGGCTCGATACAGGGCTCATCGTAAGAGGCATACCGATACTGGAACTAACTGAAAAACTGCCGGAAGAAATTCTATGGCTCCTGCTTACGGGAGAGAATCCAACTGATGCTGAAGTAAAAGATCTGCATGCCGATCTGAAGAAGCGCTCAACCGTTCCGGATTATATTTGGGCTATTATGAAGGCGTTTCCTTCGGATGCGCACCCGATGGCGATGCTTTGTTCCTGCCTTAACGCATTGGAGCATGAATCGAAGTTCAGGCGCGAGTATGATAAGGGAATGAAGAAAGACGTTTATTGGGAGTATACTCTTGAAGATTCGCTTGACCTGATTGCGAAAATTCCCGCAATTGCCGCCGGCGTTTACCGAACCAGGTTTGGCAAGGGCGACATAATAAAATCGGATCCTTCGCTTGACTGGGGCGCCGATTTTGCTCATATGCTTGGGGTTAGTCCGAAAAATGAAGACTGGTATAACCTGATGAGGCTCTACATGGTTATTCATTGCGACCATGAAAGCGGTAACGTTAGCGCTTTCACTTCTCATGTAGTCGGTTCAGCTCTCTCAGACGCTTATTACTCGCTGGCTGCGGGCCTTAACGGTCTCGCCGGTCCACTGCATGGACTTGCCAACCAGGAATGCTTAAAGTTCGTGCTGGAGCTTGTAGAACATTTTAAAGGCGTGCCTACAGATGAGGACCTGATGCAGTATGCAAAAGCCCGCCTGGATAAAGGACTTGTAATCCCGGGGTATGGACATGCCGTGCTCAGGGTTACAGACCCGCGATTCACAGCATTGCTTGACTTCGGGAAAAAATATCTGCCCGACGACACAGTATTCGGAATCGTAAAAAAACTGTTTGAAGTTATTCCGAACCTGCTTATAGAACAGGGCAAGGCTAAAGACCCCTGGCCGAACGTAGATGCGGCTTCAGGTTCGCTGCTTTATCATTACGGGCTGAAGGAAGTAGAATATTATACGGTGGTGTTCAGCGTTTCAAGAGCGCTTGGAATATGCTCTCAGCTCGTATTAAGCCGCGTGGTTGGCGAGCCTATCACCCGCCCGAAATCTATAACCACGGGGTGGCTGGAAAAAGAAGTTCAAAAATAAAAATATAATCTTTGGAAGAACAATTAAATAATCAAGCGCCTGAATATTCAGGCCACAATGCTGAAAAGGGAAGCAGTATTTTGCTGGCTTTCCCCGTCATGTTATGCATATTGCTGTTTGCAGGTTTCACACAGCTTAAATCGGACGGAAAGCCGGCTGAAGATACTCAGACTGCCGGAGATGTTACCAGGCATAAAGAGCCTGATATAAACTTTTCCGCTTTGGTCAGCGGCGAAGAGTTTTCAAAGAACCTTCGCGATACGGTATATACCGATAAGAAACTCTGGCTCGAGCTGAGGATAGACGAGCAAAGAGTGTACGTCCATTACCGGGACGGGCATTCAAAAAGCTATCCGGTATCAAGCGGGAACAAGGCTCTCAACAAGGGTATTGAGTCAAGGCCGGGCCTGTTTGCTATCTTTTATAAAGAAGAGCTTCATCTCTCTTCGCAGTTTGACGACGCAAAAATGTTTGATTATATGCCTTTCAACATGGGAATCGGGTTCCATTCTTTAGCTGGCACAGGCTACTACGGAAGCCTTGGCGTAAGGCCATCTTCCCATGGCTGCATAAGGATGCGCGCCGATGATGCAAAGGCGCTGTTCAGGGAGTGCGACGTAGGAACGCTTGTGCTTGCGCACAGGGGCTCCACAGCGCGCGTTGTTGCTTTCGCGCCGGAGGGATTTAAGAACGACAGGGAATATACTAAAGAAGATTATATGAACATGCTTGCCTATAACCTGAGTTCTATCTGCGAGGGAAATTATTTTATCGATCCTCCGAAAAGATTTATTATTGACGGGACAATTATTCCGAAGATAGGAATTAATATCCGCTCGTCGGATGAAATTCCCGACAAACAATTTTTGCCGACATACATAAGCTCGTATGATAACGTTGACGACAGACTTGATGATTCAAAATTTGTTAAGCGAGGTGAGCTTAAAGAAAGGCCGGCTGCAGATGATAATATTGATATAGCGCAGTCTGAGAGCGCTTCGAATAACGATTTGGGAGTGAGCCCCGAAACAATTAAGAAGTATGTATATAATCCTATAGGCGTACTTCCTTATTTCGCGCCCAATAAAAAGTAGAATATTAATTACAAAACGTCATAAATGATTAAATTAATCGCTCTTTACAAAAAACCGGAAGACGCTGAACAGCTGGACGAATTCAATAAGCATTATTACGAAATTCATATGCCCCTGGTTCTTAAAACGCCGGGACTTTTGAAATCGGAGCTTGCTACAACAAAAGGGACCCCCGGTGTGGACGCTAAGTACCACCTCGTGTGCGAGATGTATTATGAAAATATGGATACGTTCAACGCCGGAATGGCTTCTGCGGAGGGCAAGGCGGCTTTTAAGGATTTGATGAGCTTTGCAAAGCAATACGTTGAGATACTTATTGGAGAAGTAGAGCAGTAAAATGCCGATTTTTGTTAGTTTTTAAACAAAGACAGGCTTGAATATATAGAATTTTTTATCTATTATGCATGTTTATATAGAGAGAAACCGGAACAAATTCATACTTTTGCGGGTATAAATTTTAAAGGATTTTAGTAAAATATAACTCATTTTGGAGGAGTTATGAAAGAAGGTATTGAAGTAATAAACAACACAGGATATGGCGCCCCGGAGCTGAAGAAGTTCTACCAGCGTTTCTTTTCAAGGGGATTGATGGTTGCGGTTGTGCTGCATCTTTTTGTTATAGGAACTTATTTACTGGTTATTTATCTCAATAAGCTCAGCGCAGAAGATAACAGCAAACAGAACAACCAGAGGATCATAAACGTGACGGACCTGGAGCCTCCTCCTTCGGCAGATGAAAAGGATGAACCGCCTCCTCCGAAAATTGAGGAACCGCCGGTAGCTCCGCCAAAAGACCTGACGGCCCTGACGCCGGAACCGGTTGCAAAGGAAAAGGCCCAGGAGCAGACAATTAAATCGCAGCAGGAGCTTGACCAGATCAAATCTCCGGTAGGCACCAGCGATTCAGGAAAGTTTACATACAGCGGCCCCACAAAAGTTGAAGAAAAAAAGGTCGAAGAAAAGATAGAGAAGAAGGAGAAGGTCGAGGAAAAAACCGTTTACCAGTCGTTCGAGGTTGAGAAGGCGCCCGAGTGCGTGAACCTGGGACAGGTAAGGTCTTCGATGCAGTATCCTCCGATGGCGCGCGATGCAGGAATAGAAGGCAGGGTAACCGTGAAAGTTCTTGTTGGGCCCGACGGAAGCGTTATTAAAATAGGCTCTGTGAGCGGCCCTGATGTTTTTGCCGATGAAGTAAGGGATAAATCGATGAGCCTTCAGTTCACTCCGGGATTGCAAAACGGCAAGCCTGTTAAAGTATGGGTTACCGTTCCGTTTAACTTCAGGCTGAAAAACTAAGAGTACAAAACTAAGAGAACAAAACTAAGAGCATAAGACTGAACCAGACCGGAACACCCGGATAGCTCTCTTTAAACTTCGCCTGACAGGCGGATTCAAGTTTTGAAAATATACCAATACATTTCTTTAGGAATTTCCCTCATCTTTGTGGTGACGGGAATTCTTGTTTCTATTAATGTTTTTGATTCCCGCACATATTTTGCTAATAACAATCTCTATCGTTATTTGTTCGGCGGGATACTAATTCTCTACGGGATTTTCAGGGCTTACAATTCATATATCAAAATAACCGCCAAACCGCGGGATTACCATTACTGGAACAGCGACGATGAAGAATAAATACGGATTTGAACCGAACAAAATACGGCAAGCTGTTGTTTAAATTATTATGAAAGACACGTTTAAAAAAATATTAACCGTTCTCGCGCTTTCGGCAGCCGCCGCTTTTTGTATAAACGCCTGCAACTACGACCAGATCAAATCAAAATCTACAAACGGCGAATTAACCGTTGAGGTGGACGAAGGCGTGTATCCCGTGATAAAAAAAGAAGCGGATGAATTTATGCGCCTTAACAACGGCGCGAAGATAAATATTGTTATCAAGACTTCAAGAGAGGTTATAGCCGATCTTGCCAACGGAAATATTAAAACCATTATTTCAGGCAGGGATTTTGCCACTGACGAAAACAGCGTTATAACCTCCAACAAGACCGATGTTAAGAAAAGCCGCATAGCGCTTGACGGGATAGGCGTGATTGTGAACAACGTAAACCCTGTCGGTAAAATAAATTATACCGAGCTGAAAAAGATCTTTACCGGCCAAACCACCGACTGGGCAAATCTGGAAGGAGATAACAAAGACGTTTACAAAGGGAAAATCAAAACGTTCATCGCCCGGAAGAACGCGGCAATCCATGATATATTCAAAGACAAGGTTTTGCGGGGCGCCGATTACGCAGGCTACAGCGCTATTTGCAGCACCTCTACCCAGATGCTCACCGAGATAAAGGCCAACGAAAACTCGATAGGGTTCATTTCGATGAGCTGGATAACAAAGTTTGCCGATACCCTTGATACATCCGTAAAGGCTTTGAAAGTGGCCGCGGTTGATTCGGCCGGCAATGTGGGAGACTACGTGGGGCTTCACCAGGCTTATATAGCCGACCGCTCGTACCCGCTGGTTACGGAAGATTATATAATGTCGACCGATTATACCATGGACCTTTCGGTCGGGTTTATGAGCTATATTTTAGCGTATGACGGACAAAAGATAATTCTTAACTCGGGGCTGGTGCCCGTTACGCAGCCTGTGAGGATAATTCAGTTAAATTAAATACAGTTACTAATATGATGACCAATAGTTTTATACGAAAAACGCCGGCTATAGCGTTAGTTGTTTTGATGACGTGCTTATTTAATATTTACGCTCAGGACAATCTTGACATGGGGATTGAAGCTGTGAAAAAAGGGGACTATGTAAAAGCTTTGGAATACTTAAAAGGCGTTTCAAAAGATAAATATGATGCAAGCCTTTATTACGGCATCGCTCTTTTCAAAACCGGTTCGCTGGCTGATGCGGAAAAGAACCTTAAGAACGCAGTGAACATCGATGAAGAAAAGCCGGACGCTTATGCCGCGCTTGGCGAACTTTATACTTCTCAGAAAAAATACGCCGATGCGGAGGCGCAGTTCGATATGGCCAGGAAATACCTCCCGCTGAACTCTTCTAAAGACAATTTGACGCCGGAGGAGATAAACCAGATAATTTCGGCGCTTTCAAACGAAGCGGAAAATTATATTGCAGAGGGGAAAGTAGATAAAGCTATTGCATCTCTCACACTGGCAAAGACCTATAACGAAAAGGACCCTATGATATTTGTAGGGCTTGGAAACGCTTACCTTGCGCGCGGGGCTTTTGATATAGCAAAAACCAATTATGAAGCGGGTTTAAAGATAAAAGTATACGCTCCTGCTTACTACGGACTCGGAACCATCGCTTTTAAACAGAAGAAATATAATGATGCGCTTGACGATTTTACAAAAGCGACTGATGCCGATAATAATTTTGCGCCTGCTTTCTTCGAGAAAGGGCTGATACTTTATCTTGGGGATAAGTACGATCTTGCAATGGACGCTTTTAAGAGATACGCCGAGCTGGTGCCCGGTTCACTGCGCGGAAATACGTATTACGCGAAGACCCTGTATAAGAAGGGCGATTATGATGAATCTATCCGCCTGCTTGGCGAAGCGCTTAAAGTGGATGCCAACGACGGCGAGGCGAATAAATACATGGGTTATAACTATGCGGCGAAAAAGGATTATACTACAGCTAATGAATATTTCAACAAGGTAAAGCCCGAGGATATGAATTCAGAAGACTATATGGTTTGGGCTTCAATGTATTCAGATGAAAAGGATTACTCGAAAGCTTACCCTATGTTCGAGAAGGCAATAAGTATCGATTCGACATATGAAGAAGCTTACTTTGAATACGGAAAGGCTCTCTTCGCGGATACAAATTACGCGGCCGCGCTCCCGAAATTTACGAAGGCAATAGATTTAGGCATCCAGAACGTAGCGGCATGGGTTTACGCCGGGATATGCGATTTTTATCTTGCTAAATATGACGACGGCGTCGCTATACTTGATAAAAGCATAGCGCTGAATCCCACAATATCATCGGCTTATTTGTGGAAGGCGAACTGCCTGGCCGAGGGAAAGAAAAATGCAGAAGCGATAGACGCTTATAAGCAATATCTTACCATGCAGCCCGATGACCAGTTTGCAAAGAGCCAGATAGACAGGCTAAGCAAGGATAACGGCGTAAACAAATGAGCGGACTCACAGGTTTTATAGATTCGAACAGGCAAAGATATATTGACGAGCTTAAGAAGTTCTTAAGCTTCCCAAGCATAAGCACAAATCCCGAAAACAAGAAAGACGTTGAAGAGTGCGCCGGGTATATAAAGGCGCATCTTGAAAAGATCGGGATGGAAAATGCAAAGGTCTATCCAACGAAGGGGCACCCGGTGGTTTATGCCGACTGGCTGAAAGCGGGCGCGGATAAACCTACGATTTTGATTTACGGACATTATGACGTTCAGCCTGTGGACCCGATAGAGCTGTGGACTTCTCCGCCGTTCGAAGCGGAAATCAGGGGTGAAAATATCTATGCGCGCGGCTCGGCGGACGATAAAGGACAGGTGTTTATACATTTAAAAGCGCTTGAAGCGCACTTCAGTCAAAACAAATCTCTGCCGCTTAATATAAAGCTGATCATCGAAGGCGAAGAAGAGATCGGCAGCGTTCATCTTGAAGAATTTATTAGCGCGTATAAAGAATTGCTAAGGTGCGATGCCGTTGTAATCTCCGATACCGCTATGTACAGCAAAGACGTTCCTGCTATCGGTTATGCGCTCAGGGGTCTATGTTACATGCAGGTTGAGGTAACAGGTCCCAACAGGGACCTGCATTCGGGCCAGTACGGCGGCTCGGTTGAGAACCCGATAAATGCCCTTGCTAATATGATAACACGGCTGAAAGATGAAGACGGAAGAATACTCATTGACGGGTTTTATGATAACGTGGTTCCGCTGACCGATGCGGAAAAAAAAGAAATTGCCAAGCTTCCTTTCAGCGACGACGATTATAAAAAGAATCTCGGCGTTGATGAGATGTTCGGCGAAAAGGGATTTACAACTCTTGAAAGGATTTGGGCGCGCCCCACGATT
Organism: uncultured Ignavibacteria bacterium; assembly: GCA_963816535.1. Classification (GTDB taxonomy): domain Bacteria; phylum Bacteroidota; class Ignavibacteria; order Tepidaquicellales; family OLB5; genus CAWFKW01. Next base: position 1,800,469 of record CAWFKW010000003.1, read on the forward strand.
GACTGCAACGGGATATGGGGCGGATTCACAGGGGAAGGCGCCAAGACCGTTCTTCCTTCAAAGGCTTATGCAAAGATAAGCATGCGCCTTGTGCCGAATCAGCAGCCGAATGAAATTGAAAAACTGTTCACGGAATATGTCAGGAAAATTGCGCCGAAATCGGTTAAGATAAAAGTAAAAGGATTGCATCACGGCAACTGGGCTATAACGCCGATTGACAGTAAATGGATAAAGGCGGCATTCAGCGCCATGAAACAGGGTTTTGGCAAAGAACCTGTATTTATCCGCGAGGGCGGTTCAATTCCTATAGTCGTAACGTTCCAGGAAATTCTCAAGGCGCCGACAGTGCTTCTTGGCTTCGGGCTGCCCGATGAGAACGCTCACTCGCCTGACGAACATCTGAACCTGAACAATTTTCAAAAAGGAATCATTACTACCTCGATATTTTATAACGAACTTGCTAATTTAAAGTAATAAGGGAAAGAAAGAATTTATGCAGCAAAAATCATCTGCCAAAACCAGGAAATCGCCTTCGAGGCAAAAGAAGGAAATTACATTTCCGTTTGAGAAACAGAATTTTGTAATTATCGGCGCGGGGATAGTTGTTTTGATAATCGGTTACTTCCTGATGTCGCAGGATTCGGTTGACGGTTTTTTGCCGACAGTCGTCGCTCCGATCGTGCTGATTATAGGGTACTGCGTTATCATTCCGTATGGGATACTGAAGAAACCTGCGAAGCCCGCGGAAACAAATACAGCGGCGGATCAGCAAACGGTCCAGGCAAATGTAAGCGCCGCAGGCGCGTCAAGCTCCAACATAAAAACGAGCTGAAAATAAGCTTCAGAGTTAACAATTAAAAGCCGGGCATTATTAAAATGTGCGGCTTTTTTTTATTTGAATTAATCAAATCTGATAACGCCCGAGAGTTCTGAATTCTTTTCGGCGGCGCAGGGGTAATCAATAATTATGCTGAAGACATCAATATTTAAGCTCCAGGTGAACTGCCCGGGGTGCAATTCACTTCACGCTCTTTCAGGTTTGCATGAGGAAGAAACCTGTCAGAGCTGCGGTAAAATTATCCGGCTTAGTGAATTATTTCAAAAGCGGTTGTTTGCTTCGGCGGCAACGGTACATTACATGAACGGGTTTCTTTCAGGCACAATAGAACAATTGGGCGGCGGAGTCGTAAACCGGGCAGGTTCTTATAAAATGACTTATTCTTCACGCGCGGCTTATTGCGAGGAGTGTTTTAAAACTGCCTCTGAAAAAGATATTATGGGCGCCGTTCAAAGCGCCAATCCTTTCAAATGTTCCGCCTGCGGACATATGATGCCGGTTAAGATCGCCGATGATTTTGTAAAAACATTTCATCCTAAAGCGGTCGCCGTACTTAACGATTCGGAAGGCATAGACTTTATGGAAAAAAATAAGGAAGCGGACGAAAAGAAATCGGTTGTTGTTTTCAGCTGCATGACATGCGGCGCGGGCCTGCAGCTAAGCGCCGGGACCGGGAGGCTGGCTACGTGTCCCTATTGCAATAACGATAATTACCTTCCCGATGCGATCTGGTCAAAGCTACACCCTGATAAGGAAGTCGACCCGTTTTTTGTTATTCTTGACCTTGACGGAGGCGATATGAAAGCTTCGATTGATTATTTCACGGGCTTCCCGGTGATGAGAGCTTACGAAAAACATTTCACAAATTTTATCAGAGAATATTTTGAGAACCCCTTTCTGAACGACGGGTACAAGGCGTGGCTGAAATATTTCCTGGGCGCAGGAAATTCAGACAAGGCGCCCCCGGGCCTTGATGTTGACGGGCTGAAAAAATATTTCTATGAGCAGTTTGCGTTCGGATTGGAAAACCAGGACCCCGGGCTCAGAAAAACGGCCGCAGAATATGGGGCTTCTATTCCAGTAGATTTGCAGATGAGGCTTGCAAAAGACCCTGACGCTGAAACAAGGCTTGTATTGAGTAAAAATGCGGGCATTGATAAAGCGGTTTTGAAGATATTACAAAACGACCCCGACCCTGAAATATCTGCGGAAGCAAAAAGACATAAGAGCGGATTATTCAAAGGATTATTTGGATGATATAAATAAGTGCCCCCGCTCGCTTCCTTGATGAGAAATCATAGCGATACGATCTTCTCAAGTGGGGGAAAGAAAACGGGGGCAAAAGTTAACCTGATTAATTAATAAATCGTATCGCTATTGCATTCAAACTTAATACACGTAATACTACAAGGTCAAAGAAATATTTATCGGAAGTTAGGGAAAATGCCGTTATATGACCCGGAATTAACCTCCACAAATTCGCTTTTTACAGCATTTTTAATGTATTTGAATGGTGACTGTTAGAAAAAAATCCGCAAATCCTTGCAGCAAAATCGAATAAAAATTCCCCGCAGCTTCCTGCCGGAAAATTCGCGGCGAAACGAAAATTTCCGGAGAGAGATGGAAGCGACGGGGATCTAACCCTACCGATAATTCTTTTCTATTTCTTTAAAAACATATTTACACTTTTATTTTATTATTTCTATTTTCCTTGTTTCCGAAATTCCTTCGGCGGCAATTTTGCAGAAGTAAACTCCTTCCGGAAGCCCGGCGTCTTTTACTTCCAGTTCGTAGCGCCCGGGATTGAGCTTTTCATCGAGCAGGATAGCGACCTCCCTGCCGAGGATATCATAAACAGTTACCCGGCATGCAACTAAGAGCGGAATTTCAAATTTTATCTTTCCCATAAAAGCGGTTTAAAAATAATATATGTAGTTGCAGTTCTGCAAAGAAAAAGAATCGGAATGTTAGAAAGAAATTCGATTCTACAAGTTGAAGGCGGACGAAAAAGTGTTGATTCCGCTTGATATTTGTGCATTTTTTGTTATTTTGCATGAACTACGTTAGATAATTTTGGATAACTATAAGATCATCCAGGTTTTAAGAACTTTCAATAAGAAAGAGCTCAGGCGATTCGGCGAATTTGTTAAGTCGCCGTATTTTAATAAGAATTCGTCGGTGATTGCGCTTTATGATTCATTAAGCAAGTATCATCCGAACTTCAAAAACAAAGACCTCACTATCGGGAATTTGCATGCGGCTGTGTTTCCTTCCGCTGAATTTGATTATCATAAGATCAATAACGTTATTTCAGACCTATACCAGCTAAGCGAGAAATTTCTTGCGCAGGCATTTATTGAGCAAAAGGATTTTTATGTGGAACGGAACCTGTTCAGGACTTTCAGGGAAAAGGGATTGTATAAGCTTTACGACCAGAAGCATTCGGAGTATATGAAGAAGCTTATCGGCCGCAAGCACAAAGACGAGCAGTACTTTTATTACCTTTACGAAATGAACGATGAATACCTGTGGTACGCCACGATAAGAAAACCGAATACAGAACTGAACATTCTGCAGACAGAATTCGACCATTTTTTCCGCTATGCCTTAATAAGGCTTCTAAGGTTCTATAACCTTATGCTGCACGAACGCAACCAGAATAACGTGGATTTCAGGCTCACCATGTTCAACGAAATATTTGAACATATTAAGGAGAACGATTTTGAAGATTCGCCCGCGTTAATGATCTTTAAAACCATACTGCTTCTGCTTCATTCAAAAGACGTCATGTATTTCAACAAGCTGAAAACGCTCAAAGAAAAATACCTGGACGATTTCAGCGACGACGATAAGCACCTTGTATTCATCCATTTGTACGATTTTGCCGCATACATGGTGAATTTCTCGGGCGACAACAGTTACAACATTGAAATGTTTAACATCTACAGGGAACTTATTGACCGCAAGCTGATGACGCCCGAGAGCTTTCTATATCCTAATTTCATGAATGTAGTAAAGGTGGCTTGCCGCGTAAAGGAATTTGAATATGCCGAGCGTTTCATAGAAAAGTTTAAGGTTTCAATCCCGAAAGCGGAGCTTGAGAACGTGCTTGAGTTCTGCTACGGATCTATTTCATATTCACGCGGAAAGCTGGAAGTCGCGCTTAAGCATTTCTCGCGGTCAAACTTCCAGAACTTTATATTCAAGGTGCAGGTAAAGATCATGCTCCTGAAGATATACTATTATCTGAAGATGTACGAGCAGGCTGAGGCGATGATTGATACTTTCAGACATTTTGTCGGCAGGGAAGAGAACCTTCTGTCGGAACACAGGGATGCGTATTACCAGTTCCTAAAGCTCGCGGGGGAGTTGATCAGAGTAAATGAATCGGGTGGCCCGGATGAACGCGATTTCAGGCTGAAAAAGATAAAGAGCGAAGCAGAAAAAATACCCGCCAACCCGTTCAGAATAAAAGTGTGGCTGCTGGAAGAACTGAATGGATGAAACCGTTTATCGCGCCTACGACTTTCCTGTCGTGGCACGAGTATCTTATGTATTTGTTTTTAATTCGTAGGCACGAACGAAAGTCGTGCCACGAATAGTGTTTTGTTGTGTTACGGATGGTGTTTATCGTGCCTACGACTCCCAGTCGTGGCACGAGTGTCTTTTGACAGAAGTTGCTGCGAAGCGTGTTTTGTTTTTAATTCGTAGGCGGCTCTCCAAAAGGCCCGCCAAAGGCGGGTAAACGGGCAGGCGAGCAAAGTTGTGTAGCGAAGTATGTTTGCCGAGTCTTCGCGGGATAGAGCCATCCGTTTGAAATTGTTTGTAGGTGTCAGGCTTGCCTGACGCCTACAGGGTAGCTCCGTATATAAAAAAGCCGGGCATTTGCCCGGCTTTTTTTAAAAAACTATAATTCTGTTTTGAAACAGATTATTTTACCAAGCTCATCTTTACTGATTTCGAGAATGCGCCTGACTGAATCTTATATATATAAACTCCGCTCGGCAGGTTGCTTGCGTCGAAGCTTACTTTATATGAACCCGCTTCTTTGTATTCGTTAACCAAAGTTTTTATTTCTTTTCCAAGCATATCATATACAACTATCTTTACGTTGCCCGCTTTCGGAATACCGAAATCAATGTTCGTAGTCGGGTTGAACGGATTCGGATAGTTTTGATTCAAGGCGTAATCTTTGGGAACTAAAGTTCCGATCTGCTGAATACCAACAGTACCGCGTGTAAGCCTTAAAGCGTCTATACCGATATAATCGGAGTTAGCGCCTGACGGTCCGCCGTTAACAACTTTGTACCTGATAGCGATTCTTCCGTGAGCTCCGGTTGTTGGAACAGCAAACCCAAACTGCTGCCACCCCGAAGTGCTTCCTTTGAATTTGCCTACAAGTACCCATGTACCCTCGGGGATTGAATCTCCGGCGGCAGAATAGGAAACAGTTAATGAGTCAGGATAAATAGAACCGTCCGGTGAACGCTGATAGAAAGCGAGAGAATCTCCAGCAATTAATCCGCCGGTTACGTATGGCAGAACCAGCCAGCTATCAATGTTATTAGTACCTGTAACTACGTTAAAGTTAGCGGCAACATATCCGGTAGTTGGTCCGTTATATGAATCGAACGGTCCGCCGCCGGCTACATCAACGCCCTGGTACCATGTTGCCGTCAAACCCTGCGGGCCCGAGCCCCTGTACCATACGCTATATCCCCTGGCCTTAAGCGAGGTTGTATCGTTAGCGCCGTCAAAGTCGTCCGAGAACAAAGTTGTTGTGAATGGTGAAACCTGCACAGTGTGCCTTGTTGAAACTATCGGAGAATTTACCGTTGTTTTCGAACCGCGCGGGTCATTGTTTCCGTCTGATTTGAATCCCATAAAACAGAATGTAACCAGAAGGACGGCGGTCAAAATTAAAGAGAAATGTTTCTTTTGCATGCGTCTTTTACCTTTCTTGAGTGTGTTGTAATTATTCTTATAAATTTATATTATATTGATTGCAAAAATTCAATTATTTGCGAAGGTCGGGCCGTGGAACCAAAAACTCTTAAGCGCCTAATTGGTTACCCTCCAAGATCGCTCTCTAACCAAATAGCCGGATTCAAAAAGGAAGACCTCCTTAATCTAAACTTTCGCGCAAAAATTCATTAGTGCATACTAATATAAGATTTATTTTAGAGATTTTATAGTGATTTTAGTTAACTGATGTTGTAAAAAATGGTAAACACACAAACAAAATCATATTTTCCTGTTTTTTCAGGATTTTATGATGAAGAACAACAACGTTTCTGTTGAAAGAAATAATTAACGCATCGTTTTTTTGATCTTTTTGTGGAGATATGAAAAGACCAGAGGTTAGTATATATTTTTTCTGTATTTTTAGCGCTATTTTTGCATTTAATATGAAAATGAATCCTCAAACAGCTCAAACCACGTCAAATAAGATAGCTTTAACACTTTTGGTTATTGCGACCATTTTCTGGCTGGGCGCCATAAATATAAGGGCTCTTATTGGCAACCAGCTCCTGGTATATGACCAGTTCCAGTTCAGAACCTCGATACCCCCGGACAGGGAAAACACCATTTTCCAGCTTATCTCTGATTCGTCCCTGGTGGTTATTATCAGTTATGCAATTGTTTTGACATGCTCAGTTTGTTTTGCGCTGACCAATAAGCTAAAGCTAAGAGAAAACGGCTGGCTGCTAATGTGTTATATTCTGTTTTTTATGTTCGTGCCTGTCGAGGTTTACACCTACATTATTGATATAAAATTCATGCTTCTTTTCCAGACTCATCCGCCGAACCATGATGAGCTTTTGAAATTATTCGGGCAAAGGCTCGGCGCCTTAAGCGGGGCGCCTGTGATAGCTCTGCTTTGCTATTATACTATAATACCAATTGCAATATTCCGCCCACTGATGAAAAAAGAACGAGGCACGGATTGATAAGAAAAGGTTTCAACATTTTTTTTAAATTAGTCCGTGACAATCTGTGAAATCCGTGTCGGGTGGTTTTTGAATAGATGAAAAAAAAGAAATCAATAGATCCTGAGTTAAAACAAATACTCACCGAGCTGGAAGAGGTCGTGATGCGTGTGGGCTATAAAGTGCGTTATGAGAAAGGAAATTTCCGCGGCGGGTACTGTGTGCTTAAAGAATCCAGCTTAATAGTGGTAAACAGCAGGAACGAAATAGAAAAACGAATTACAATAGTAAGCAGGTGCCTGAAAGAGATCGGCATTGATGATATTTTTGTAAAACCGGGGATCAGAAAAATTATCGAAGCTGAATCCGCAAGGCCCGATGAAAAGAGCGCGGATGAAACAGAAGTTGAAACCGGGGGCGAAGAAGCGAAATCATGACGAAAGTTACTGTTTTGGGAAGCGGAACGTCGCAGGGGATTCCGATAGTCGGGTGCAAATGCCAAACCTGCGCGTCAAAGAATCCAAAGGATAAAAGGTTAAGAGTATCGGTGTTTGTTGAGACCGATCAAGCAGACATGGTTAACCGGAAGAGCCTGAAGCTTCTTATCGATACCTCGCCTGATTTCCGCCAGCAAATGCTTTTGAACAATATTACCGATATAGACGCAGCGCTTTATACGCATCATCATGTAGATCATATTATGGGGCTTGATGATATCAGGCAAATTAACCAGCTTCAGAAAAAAGCAGTCGACCTTTACGGAAACGAATCGACGATAGAATATATAAGGAAGACTTTCAGCTACATATTCGATGAGAATACTTACAAGGGCGGCGGTATCCCGGATGTTAATACCAAAATTATAACCCAGGAAAAATTTGTAATAGGCGGGGTTGAGATTATACCCCTTGAATATTATCACGGCCCGACAATTGTTTTCGGTTACAGGATAGGCGACTTTGCTTACATGACCGATTGCAGCTTAATACCCGATGAGCAATATCCGAAGCTTAAGAACTTGAAATTGCTGATCATTGACGCGCTGAGACACCGGCCGCATCCGACGCACTTTAATTTTGACCAGGCAATGGAAGCGGCTCAGAAAATTGGAGCATCGCAGACATACTTCACTCATATGACGCATGATATACTTCATGATGAAGATAGCGCTAAACTTCCTCCGCGGATAGGAATAGCGTATGACGGATTGAAAATAGAAATATGATAAGGGGAATCATAGTATATGGATAATAATAACCTCGTAAGTATCTGGAAGCAGATAAGACTTATCTTAAAATCGCACCCGTGGCATGGCGTTCCCATCGGCGACGATGCTCCGGATATTGTCACTACTTACATTGAGATAGTGCCAACCGATACCGTCAAGTACGAAATAGAGAAGAACAGCGGATACCTGAAAGTGGACAGGCCGCAGAAATATTCCAATGTTTGCCCTACCCCGTATGGATTTGTGCCGCAGACCCTGTGCTCAGCGAGAGTGGCTGAGCTTTGCATGAAGAGAACCGGAAAACAAAACATCAAAGGCGACGGCGACCCGCTGGATATATGCGTATTAACGGAAAAGGAAATTTCGCACAGCGATATACTGCTTCCGGCTATTCCGATCGGCGGCTTAAGCCTTATTGACGGAGCCGAAGCTGACGATAAAATAATAGCGGTGATGAAAGGAGACGGTATATTCGGCGAGTGGCGCGATATAAGCGACTGCCCTTCTACGTTAATAGAGAGGCTGAAGCATTATTTCCTGACCTATAAAGATTCGCCCGGAACTGAAAAACGAAATTGTGAAATTACCGATGTGTACGGAAAAGAAGAGGCGCATAATATTATTTCAGCCAGCAACTGCGATTACCTGGAAAAATACCCCGACCTTGATAATTTACTCAGAAGCACAAATGAAAGAAACACTTTTTAAGGAATTATGGATCCGTATTTAATAAATGGCGCAGAATATTATGGCTGCCCTAGCTGCATAACCACCTCGGTTCCATGCTCGGTATTCATTGGTTCAAGCAGAACAATGCTTCCTTCCCGCTTCAATTCTTCCAGCAGCCTGTAAATATTCTTGTCGTTTGGTTCTTTAACGGCCGCGCCTATCTCTCTTAGCGTGATAGGAGTCAGGTCAACGTAATTATCTATCAGATATTGGAGCAGGTAAATCTTGGTTGAATGTTTAGGCATACGCTAATAAAAATTAAAACCCGGCAGGATTTTTATCCCAGCCAGGTTTATAGTTTATATAATCTTTTTATAATTGCCGTTTCGCTGTTTATTGCGTGACCGCGGTTCTTACCAGTCTCCGAATATAAAGCTCTGCTGGCCAGTAATTTTGTGTCCGGCTATCTTGTCTGTAACCGAGACGGTAAAGCCCAAAGAATATGGTGAGCTCTTATTGTCGGTAAAGTTATCGAACGCGGCTTTTGAGGAGAATGCGTTCATTGTAATGTCGTATGTGTAATTCCCCTTCTCCTTTACAGTGCAGGGTCCCGAGAACTTGATATCAAGCTGACCCGGGAAGTCGTCTTCGATAGTCACCCTGTAGCACACGCTGCTCTGCAGCTGCGTGACCCTTGTATCTTCGCCCATCGAAGCGATTCTCTGGAACGATATCTTTGGCTTTTGGTTCGGCTTCAGCTCGATCGTTTTTGTGCTGCTGCCCACTTTTATTACAACAGAGCTTTCCCCGCCCGTAGTAAACTGTTTTGTGCTCTTCGGGGGAATTGTGGTAATTCCCACAAGTTCCATAGGCACGTCATAGGGGTTGTTAAGCGAGTTGACGGTGTATTGAGTTAGTGAAATATTGCCAATCCTGATATCCTGTATCTGGGTCGGTTCGTCTTTGGGTTTAGGTTCGTCCTTCGGTTTCTCAATAGTGCTTGTATTTAAGTTAACAGGAGTCGTTTGTACAAGCGGCGGCTGCTGGTTCACAACAAGCTGTTTTATTTTTTCGTCCATGTGCTCCAGGTCGCTTTTCTTGATTATGACATATAAGCTGGTATCCACAATTATCGACTTCTTGATTATCTCCATAAGTTTATCCAGCGAGTCAGGTGAAATGAAGACCTTTGGCTTGCCGTCATCTTCCACAACCTGTGTTAGGTCAAGATTTGCTCCTTTAATTGCAACCACGCACACTACAAAAATATAGAGGGCCTGGTATATGATAAATTTTACGTCCCTGTTTTTTCTCATAACTTATTACTCCTGTTAAAATAAAGTTGCTTCTGTACCAAAAATACTATTAAAATGGCTATATGTATATAAACAGAAGTACTCAATTATATAAGTAAGAGTACTTAGATTTCGGATTTCGACTGCCTGCCGAAGCCTCGGCGCAGATGGGGATTGATGATTGCGGATTACAAACATGAAATTGCCGCTAAGACACGAAGACACAAAGAAAAACCGGGGCGGCTAATAACGTTTAACGCATCGTGTGCCTAAGAAGAAGCACTCAATAGCCTAAGTATAGCGTATTCATTTTTTTAGGTAAGGATATTTAGTTGGTTGCGTTGTTCACCTCCCCTTACCCCCTCCTGTCAGGTTAACGAATCTTCGAGTCGAAGACTCGTAGAGAGGGGACGAAATTCAATGCGTTCGTCTCCCCCTATCAGGAGGAGATTCAGAGGGGGTTTTAACATTTACAGATGATGTTTATTTTCTATCGCAAAAAGCAGCAGGGCATGCTGGCCCGAGAGTCCAAGCTTTTTGCAGATGTTGTTCCGGTGATTTTCAATTGTCCTCACGCTCTTAAAAAGTTTTTCGGCTATCTGGTGGCTTGTTAGGTTTTCGCCGACCAGCTTTAGTACCTGCATTTCTGTATGAGTAAGGCTCTCAGTCCATTTCGGCTTTGGATCTTTATCGACAAGGTAGGTTGATATTTGCGGGCTAATAAAGTAGTTGCCCTCGTTTACAGTTTTCAGGCATTCTATCAGGTCGTCAGAAATTTTATCCTTAAGCAGGAACGCTTTAACATTAAGCTCCATAGCTCCTGAAAAGTATTCCTTTTCCTTGTGCATAGTTAAAATGGCAGTTTTGACAGGCAAGTTATCGGCAAATACGGCGCGCGCCACCTCAAGGCCGTTGAGTCCGGGCATATCCAGGTCCAGAAGGGCTATATCCGGCTTCAGCGCTCTTATTTTTTCCAGCGCTTCAGTTCCGTCGGCCGCTTCAGCGGCAAGCTCAAAGGAATCGTCGCCATTCAGAATACTTATCACACCTTTGCGGAATATGTGATGATCGTCTGCAATTAACACGCGTATTTTAGGTTTAGTTTTTGTCATCCGGCCTTTTTCACTTTCAGAGGGACAGTAATATGCAGCATGGTCCCTTTTCCGGGCTCAGAGCTGAATTTATAATTCCCGTTCACCAGCCTGATCCTTTCGTCGAGGTTCAGAAGCCCGAACCCGAGCTGCCTGGCGCCGGCTGATTTGAGCTTTTCAATATCGAATCCTGCGCCGTCATCTTCAATGTCAACGATAACAAACATAACGGACTTTGTAATATTAATTGTAACCGAGCTTGCTTTGGAGTGTTTCATGATATTGTTAAGCGCTTCCTGGATGATCCTGTAGAAATATATTTCAGTTTCTTTCGGGAAGATATTATCAATATTATCAATTGACAGCGAAAAAAGTATTGGAGTTGTGGCCGCCAGTTTAGTCACCATAGATTGAAGCGCTATGGTCAACCCAAGCCGTTCAATCTGCTGCGGATAAAGCTTTGAAGAAATCCTTCTCACATCTTCAAGAGTTTCCAGAAGCATATCCGAGGCCGCTTTAAGGCTATCATACATAAGGGTCCCTTCAAGGACCGATTTCATATTTTGCTGCAGGTAAATATTGATCGCGCTCAGGTTTTGACCTACGCTGTCATGCAATTCTCCCGCAAGCCGTTTCCATTCTGCTTCCTGGGTTTCCATTACTTTTATCTTAAAATCATTGAACCCGCTCTTTCTTTTCACCGAGGCCTTATAAATAAAATACGAACCAAGTATAAGAATAATTGCAACCAGTCCGCCGATGCGCCACCAAAACCATTCGGTCTGCCATATTGGAACCTGCGTTTCGCTTATCTGATAATAAGCGTCTATTACCAGAACGGAAAGCATTAACAGGATGACCCATATGTAACCTGAATATCGTTTCATGTGAGTCAAAAATAACGCTTTGCGCTTATAAATGAACTGCATAATTCAATTGTTACGGTGGAGTAAAATAGGTATTTTTGTGAATTCTTTTTGAATTTCAAAATTAGATATGAAAGCAATCATCTTAAATGAAAACGGCGGACCGGATAAGCTTGTTTACAGAACTGATTTTCCTGTTCCTGAAATAATGCCGAACGAAGTCTTAGTGAAGGTTCGGGCGGCTTCGGTTAACCGCGCGGATCTTGTAATAAGGCAGGGTTATCCCGGGCTTAACCTGAAGTTTCCGCATATATTGGGAGGGGATATTGCCGGGGTTATTGAGAGGACAGGCGATAAGGTCTATGATTTTAAAGAAGGCGACAGGGTTGTTTCATGGTCGCTTGCAGTTGAGGCGGATGATGAATGGGTAAGAAAAGGCCGGGCTTCTATTTCACCTTCATGGCAGTATTTTGGAATGCACCGCAACGGCTCTTACGCGGAATATGTGAACGTGCCTGAAACGTCATTAATAAAACTGCCTGAAAATGTGTCGTTCGAAGACGCGGCGTGTTTGCCGGTTGCCGGCCTGACCGCTTACCACGGAGTGAAAACAGTGGGGGACCTGCAGAAAGACGATGCTTTTTTTATCTGGGGCGGCACAAGCGGAGTCGGGATTATTGCAATCCAGCTTGCGGAAAGCATCGGCGCGAAAATCTTCGCGACGGCGGGATATGATTATAAGATCGACCATCTGAAAAAGATGGGGGTTGATTATATTTTTAATCATCATACGGATAAAAATATAGATGACCAGGTATTAAGCCTAACGGGCGGATACGGGATTGATGTAATTCTGGATTATGTGGGGCCCGGAGCGTTTCCAAAGAATTTCAGGATGGTTAAGAAGGGCGGCAAAATATTATTCTGCGGTATTCTTACAGGCAGGGAAGCGATGGTAAGCTTACACCAGACATACCTGCGGCACATCAGCCTGCTGGGATTATACCTTGGCGAAAAGCGCGAGCTAGAAGCGCTGGTTAAACTTGTTTCATCGGGCAAAGTGAAGCCGCATGTGGGCGCTAAATTCGAATTAAAAGATGCAGCCGAAGCGCAGAAAATGATGGCCGAAGGTAAAGCGATAGGGAAGATATTACTCATGCCGTGAAAACGTAAAAAGTTAAAAGTAAAAGGCATATCACTTTTAACTTATGAGTCTTTTAGAACAATTTCTCCATTATCTTTTCAACGGTTTCATCGGGAGTTTGGGTTGAGTTATCTATGTTAACGCCAAATCCCGGTTTGTTTATCTTTGCTTTATAATGATACTTAATTCTTTCTGTTTCCCATTCTGTAAGCTCCCTTGAACCTCTGTTTGAAAGCGCAACTTCAAGCTTCGGATTGAGAGTGAAGAAATGAATGTCATGTTTCCCAGTGAGGCTGTTAAACACGGCCCCGTAATCGTTTTTATCCATGGGATAGGTTATTATGACATTTATGTTCTTTGCCGCAAAATTATTAATGAGCGAAGCCGTATTCTGAAGATTTATCGGAATTGATTCTTCAAGCGGAATCCAGTCTATTAATGCTCTTAAATTATCAACTTCGATATGCGCGGTATTGGGAATTTTTTTCTTTAGCAGTTGGGCGATTGTAGTTTTGCCCGAATTTATAGAACCGTTGATAAAAATTATCATGAAATAATGTTAATTACGTTATTTATTAAATATAAAATCGCCGAAATGGCAGCGTGTGGTTATAAAAATGATATTATTAAGTTAAATATTTGTGAGGGATTTCTAAATATTAAGTCCTACTTTGTCCCATACTTCGGCTTTGGTAGCTGAAGCCACAGCCCGCGCTTTTTCAGCTCCTATTTTCAAAACTTGTTTTATGTAATCCGGGTTATTCTTCAGCTCAGCTCTTTTTTCCCTACAGGGCCCAAAATGATCCAGAATCTTTTCAAGCAGTAACTTCTTCGCATCCCCATACCCGTATCCGCCTGCTTTGTATTTTTCAGCTAACGCAATCTTCTCTTCGCCTGAAGCAAAGTAAGAATAAAGCTTATAGACGTTATCCTTCGCAGGATCTTTCGGCCGGTCTATCGGAGTGGAATCTGTAACTATCCCCATCACCTGTTTCTTCAGATCTTTTTCAGCGGCAAATATCTCAATTGTGTTGCCGTAACTCTTGCTCATTTTCTGTCCGTCGGTTCCAATTACTACAGCCACTTCTTCCGGAATGTACGCTTCGGGAATTTCAAACACTTTACCGAATATCCTGTTAAACTTACCGGCTATATCTCTGGCAATTTCAACATGCTGTTTCTGGTCTTTACCCACCGGTACAATGTTAGGTTTGTAAATTAGTATATCAACAGCCATTAGAACAGGGTAATCGAATACCCCGGCGTTAATTTCTTTTTCGCCCCTTGCTTTTGCGTCTTTGTAAGCGTGGGCTAGCTCAAGCATACTCATTGGCGTGACGCAGTTCAGTACCCAGGTCAGTTCGGCATGTTCATGTATATCGCTTTGCCTGAAGAAAACGGTTTTATCGGGATCTATCCCAAGCGCAAGGTAATCAAGCGCCAGGTCCGTTATCAGTTCCTGCAGAGCTTTAGAGTCTTTAACCGTAGTAAGCGAATGCAGATCGGCAATGAATATGAAGCTGTCGTACTCATTCTGCATTGACACATGATTTTTCATGGCGCCGAGGTAATTGCCGAGATGCGCCTTACCAGTAGGTTTAACGCCCGAAAGAATGCGCTTTTTCCGGGAAGGTGACTGGATGGGCTCAGGCATTATTCAAACCTTTTTTGAGCAAGAACAATAGCGCCCACAATAGCCGCAATCAGGATAAACGATACAAGCTCGAACGGATAGGAAAATGTAGTATATAACGCGGTCCCGATATTTTCGATTGTGCCCTGGGTTTCCGCCGCGGGATTCATGGTTTTCATCTTCCCCATAAAGGCGAAGAACGTTGTAATTCCAAGAGTGGAAAATAACAAAAGACCAAGCAGTATCGCCGAGATCTTTTTATAAGATACTTTTTCGGCCAGCTTCGATTCGTCCTGAAGATTGAGCAGCATAATTACGAACAGGAACAGCACCATAATAGCGCCTGCGTACACAAGGATCTGGATAATGGCTACAAACTGCGCTTTTAGCATCAGGTAAATTACGGAAATGCAGAAGAAATTAGAGATAAGGTACAATGCGCTTGTAATAGGGCTGCGCCGAGTTATCATCATTATAGCGGAGGCTACGCCTATTGCCGAAAAAACCAGTATTACAATATTTTCAAATGTGAACTGCAAAACAGTTAGTTGTTAATAGTTAATGAATCTTAAATTAATATAACTTTATAAATCTCAATTCGAAAATCACAAATCTCAAATCAAAATTTGCCCAGAGTCAGGCCCTGTCGGGACACTGAAGTATTACCCCGATCCCGCTTTCGGCGGGACGCGTCTACAATGTAATCTTCTTTATAAATCTGAAAATCGAAAATCACAAATCTCAAAATCCAATTGTGCCCAGAGCCGGAATCGAACCGGCACTGAGGTATTACCCCAACAGGATTTTAAGTCCTGCGCGTCTACCAGTTCCGCCATCTGGGCTGTACCAAAAAACAAGTTTAACGATTTTTTTCAATTATTTCTAACCTAAAATTTAGTTGGAAAAACGTTAAATTTGCGGTTATGAAACCTGATAATAAATATTGGAGCCAGCTTTACAGCGAAGACAGAACAAAATGGGACCTTGGATATCCTGCTCCTCCCCTGAAGGAGTATTTTGACCAGCTAACCGATAAAAGCATCAGCATATTGATTCCCGGGGCGGGGAACGCATATGAGGCCGAGCATCTTTATAAGGCAGGTTTCAATAATGTTTTTGTACTTGACTGGGCCAAAGAACCTTTAGAGAACCTGAAGAAAAGATTCAGCGATTTCCCTGAAAAAAACCTGCTCTGCGAAGATTTCTTTTCACATAAAGGCAAATATGACCTGATCGTGGAATATGTTTTTTTCTGCGCAATAGACCCGTCGCATAGAAAGCAGTACGCTGAAAAAGTTTTTGATCTCCTGAAGCCAAAAGGCAGATTCGCGGGAATTTTATTTGACGATACTCTTGCCGGCGATGATGGTCCCCCCTACGGGGGAACAAAGGAGGAATATATAGAATACTTCAAAAATCTGTTTGATATTAAAATATACGAAACCGCTCATAACTCAATTAAGCCCCGAGCTGGGAGAGAATTGTTCTGCCTTTTCGAAAGGAAATAAGAGCCACCCGGCCCTAAGCGCCGCATAATCTTAAGTTTACAACAATGATATTTATCAGTATTCGAAGTGACGCATATCATGGTATTTGCTTATATGTATGCGCTATTATTGTATGGGAGGAACCACAAATTTTTCGCCATCTTCCAATTTTATTTATTAAAGTATTTATATAGAAAGGCATTACGGTAATGAAAATAAAATTACTTTCTTTAGTTCTTGTACTATTTTTAGGCGTTTCTTTTATCGGGGAAAAACAAACTTACCCTGATACAAGGAATGTATTACTTGAATTTGCAACGGGCACATGGTGTCCATGGTGCCCCTGCGGCGACTATACCGCGGAGCAGCTGTTAATAACTCATCCCGGAATGATAGTCCTTGCATATCACGGCCCGTACAATTACGGCGGAGACCCGTTTACAGCATTTAACGGTTACAGCATAATCAGCCAGCTCGGATTTACGGCATACCCGACCGCAATAATAGACAGGACAAACAGCTCCACGAATTTTTCTTACACGATGTGGACAAACGCCGTTAATACAGAATACACAAACAACCCAACTACGGTTGTTAGCGTTGAGATCGCTTCTAAGTCATATAATACCACAACCAGGGTTCTGACAGCGACCATTAATTCAACGGCTTTGCAGACGCTGACCGACCAGTATAAGATCTGTTACGTTGTCACTGAAGACGGCGTGATTTATACACAATCAAGCAATAATGTTTGTATACCGGGCGGATCGAATTACGTCCACAAATGGATTGCAAGGAACATGGTAAACACGCCAACAGGCGAGAACCTTAATACGGGCACATGGAACCAGAACCAGGTGATTACGAGTAATGTTAATACGACTCTTGATAACGCATGGGTAGAGGCTAACTGTAATCTTATAGTATTTGTATATAAAGATTCATCGCCGTTATATTTGGCAAATATCAGCCAGACAATATTGCAGTCGGTAACAAATCCTCTGGGGATCCAGGGTACAGGAGTTGTTCCGAAAGTGTATTCGCTTTCGCAGAATTATCCCAATCCGTTCAACCCGACTACGAATATTAAATTCACCGTGCCTAAGAGCGGAAATGTAAGCCTTAAGATATATGATGCGATAGGGAATACTGTCCAGACATACGTAGACGGATTCATGAATGCAGGTTCATACAATGCTGAAGTTGACGCTTCAAGCCTTGCCAGCGGAATATATTTTTATGCATTAAGAGCCGGTGATTTTGTGCAGACTAAAAAGATGGTCTTGATAAAGTAACTACTAATGACAATCCGCCTCGGCGGACTAATTACAAACCAAGCAATTATTTCTGGTTCCCAAGCTCCTGCTTGGGAACCTTATTTTCAGTAGTCTGATAATGGCGCCCAAACTGTCCGCCATGGCGGATTGGGACGAAGATAAAATGAAATTTAGTCTAAAATAAAAAACCCGCCAATAATTGACGGGTTTTTTTATTTTCCATCCTAATATTATTTCTTCACTTTTTCAATGTACGCCTTCAGCGTGCTATCCAGCGATGGTTTTTGTAACACCGCATGCTGCCAGTCTTTGAATGCATTAGGCTTGTCAAATTTATTAAAGTAAGCGAACCCACGATTTACATACGCGTCCGTAAGCGTTGAATCCAGCTCTATGGCTTTATTATAATCTATAAGCGCGCTGTCGTAATCTTTCAGGCTTGCATGAGCATACCCGCGCGAGTTAAACAATATTGGTTTTGTCTGGTCAAGTTTTATTGCCGCGCTGAAATCTGATACCGCCGGTTTAAACTGGTCAGTATTCATGTAAACAAATCCGCGGTTAATATAAGCGTCCGTAAGATTCGGATTCAGTTCAATGGCTTTGTTGTAATCGTCAAGCGCCGAACCTTCTTTGCCTGTATTCACGTAACAGTAGCCGCGGGAATTATAATACACAGCGTTTTTTGGATTGAACCCGATTGCATGTGTAAAATCAGCGGCGGCCTTGTCATACATTTTCAGGTTCATGTATGCGAAGCCGCGGTTGGCATATCCATCTTCGAATTTTGGATTTAATTCTATTGCTTTAGTGTAATCTTTAATGGCTGTAGTATAATCTTTCAGGAGGGCATAAACATAGCCGCGCCTGTTAATATAAACGGGGTTCTTATTGTCTTTCTGCACAGCCTGTTCCATATCTTCCATCGCTTCTTTGAGCCTGTTCATTGTAAGATATGTGTATCCGCGAGAGTCGTAAAAACGCCCCGAATCGGGAGAAATTTTGATAGCTTCGTCAAGGTCCTTCAGTCCGTTTGGAATATCATTTCGGGAGATATAAAGTACCGCCCTGCGGTAGTATGCAGATGAATTCTGGTAGTCAGCCTTGATCGCCAGATTGTATTCGTCCAGAGCTTTGTCCAAATCGTTCTTGTTCGAGTTTTCGATGCCTGCTTTCAGATGTTGGTTTGATTCGTCAATATTTCTTGATTTACAGCCTGCGAGAACAATTGCAATCAACAAGACGCTGAAAAACAAGAGTATAGCCAATGATTTCTTATTTGATAACATGATTATGGTATATTTATAAAAACACTACAATTTTTCTAAAATAATTGTTAAATTGTAATACCGTAAAATAGTTAAGTTTAACAATTAAATTAAATTTATGCCGGACAGGTTGAAATTTCTTTTTGCATTATTTGTGGTCATGTTCATGGTTTTTGCATGCAGCAGCAACAAATCGGATAAAGACAAAGAGAACCAAACGTCGCAGAATAATCAGAAACAGCAGCAAACCGAACCCAAGGATCAATACCGGATCGCTGAGATCTTTGAAAATGATAAGAACCAAATGGTCGACCTCATAGAAGGAAAAGCGACTTTTGATATCATGTTCGAAGGAGAAGGAAATTTCAAAGCGAACCTGCTTTATAACGATGGCAGGCCCTTTGAGGTCTTAGCGGATGTTAACGGCAGTTACAAAGGGAAAAAAGTTATAACCGTGCCGCAAACTTCTGCGTATATACTCGACGTTCACTGCACCGGCAAGTGGTCTGTTTACAAAGAATAGACTCTTACGTTAATTAATATATGAAAAATTACTTCAGCAGCGGCCGCAGTTTGTTAATTCTCGGTTTCAGGTCCTGCTCATACGGCGGGTTTAGCCGTATCGCCATCTCCCAGTCGTTAATGGCTGCGGCATAATTCTTTAGCGCAAGATAAGACGTGCCCCTGTTATAGTATGCCTTCGCAAGCCTTGGATCCTTCATGATCACCGTATCATATTCTTTAACCGCCGAGTCATACTTTGTAAGAAAGTCGTATATGTTCCCTTTGTTAAAGTTTGCAATAGTATCGTCCGGTTTTAACTTAAGCACCATCTGGTAATCGGCCATAGCGGAATCATAGTGCTTAAGCCTTTCATGGGCATTTCCGCGGTTCATATAAGCCGAGGGGTTGCTTGAAAACAGCCCTATATATTTATTGTAATCGGCAATCGCTTCAGGGTACATCTTAATGTTCTGAAAATGATTTCCCCTGTCAAGATATGGCCCCGGTTTCAGCGGATGTTTCTTGATCTGCAGCTCAAGCTCCTTGAACGCTTTGGTGTTCCACACTTTATAAATGCTGTCGCGCGGAATGCTGTATCCTTTGTGAAAACTCTCAAGAGAATCATGGTAATTGAAATCGCCCGTGCCGTAAATATTGGTGCTGTCCCTCACAAAGTTCAGGTCCAGGTCGTCATTCTTCACTTCCTGCGGAGGAACTTTCGTCACTTGTTCTAAAGTGTCTTTCTTGGTGGACTCGGTTTCGTTTTTCCTGGTGCACGAGCTGACTATTAACAAGGCGCAGGCTGCTGACACAAAAAGCGCTTTAACTGTGAATTTACTCATTTTTTTGCGGCCAAATTTCTTTGATTAATAATAAAAATTACTAATATTATATATGTTTTACAATGTACAGAATCAAATATTGATTAAAAATGACAAGGATTGCATACCGCATTTACGGCATTCAAGAAATTGCTATTTGGTTCTAGAGTAATTTCTTTTTGCTTCTTGCAACAGCTTCTTTTTCAAGAGCCTGTTTGTACGCCGCAACTTTTTTGAAAAGTTCTTTATCTTCGGTTGCAAGTATCTGCATAGCGAGCAAGCCGGCGTTTTTCGCGCCGTTGATCGCCACTGCGGCCACCGGAACGCCGCCCGGCATCTGAACGATTGAAAGCAGCGAGTCGAGCCCGTCAAGCGATTTTGATTTTATCGGCACGCCTATCACCGGCAGCGGAAAGTTCGCAGCCAACACTCCGGGAAGATGCGCCGCGCCTCCGGCGCCTGCGATGATTACTTTTATTCCGCGGCGATATGCGGTGGATGAATATTGGGCGACTAAGCCCGGCGACCTGTGCGCTGAAGCGACCTTTATTTCGTATGGAACGCCAAACTCCGTGCAAACCTTTGCCGCCTCCTGCATTACCGGAAGATCTGATTCGCTTCCCATAATTATGCCGACTACAGGATTATTTTTCATACGTTGTTTATCCTTTAATAAAATTCAGACCTAAAATATATTTATGACGCTTTTAATTTATACTTATGAACAAGCTCAAGCACTTCGCCGACCGCATCTTCGTTATTCGTGGAAAGCGTTACATAATCAGCCTTGCGCTTCAGTTCAGGGATTGCATTTTGCACTGCGATATTATAAGCGCCGTAATCGAAAAGTGGCATGTCGTTGTGCCAGTCGCCTATTACAGCTACGTTCTTCCTCTTCATCCCGATGGCTTTCACAAGCCGTTTTACGCTGTCAAGCTTATCGCTTCCCTTTTTCTTTATGGTCAGAAGATAATAATCGTGGTTGGGAGACTTGGTTACGCTCAGCGTAATGCCTATGTTGGAAGGAAATGAAAATTGTTCTTTTATCGTCTTCAGGCTCGCCTTATCTTCGCAGTAAATTAATATTTCAAGAACGTCTTTTACAGATGAAAGATCGGGGACTTCTTTTATCGGCGCGCTGAGGCGAGAGTATTCTTTGATCACTGCATTGCGCGGAGTGATGTATAGATTTTCCCTGTCGCAGACCGTAATCTTGCCGTAATTATGCTCGGCTAGCATTATTGCCTTCTGAATTATTTTATCTTTAATTATTCCCTGATAATATATTTTGCCGTGCCTGTCCCTGATTAGAGCTCCGTCAAGCGTTACAAAAGGTATATCTATGATGAGCTCGTCCGCTATAAATGAGGAAAAACGGTACGACCTTGCAGAAGATAAGGTGCAGTAAATACCATGCTTCTTAAGCTCTTTGGAGAGAAGCAGGGTTTTCTCGCCTACCTTTCCCTGACCGTCGACAAGCGTGCCGTCAATATCTATGACGATAAGCTTTATATCTCTTAACCTGTGATGCAAAAAAGCGATAAAATTATGCCCCTAGATGTTAAAAATACGTTACACGCTAATTTAATTTCTATTATCCTCAAAATAAATCCAAATCTACAAGAATCATGACAAGCGGTACTATTTGAAGGTTTATAACTCGGGATTCAATCGCTGTGAAGACAGACTTCAAATTTAAACAGATTCCTGTGAAATAGCGATTGTCCTCGGGTTTTTCACTGATTATTAATAGCCAATTCGTTAAATTTGTCAGATATGAAGTATAATTTTCAGGAAATAGAGAAGAAGTGGCAAAAATACTGGGAAGAAAACAAGATTTTCGCGGCAAAAGAGGATTATTCTAAGCCGAAATATTACGTACTGGATTTTTTTCCATACCCGTCTTCAGAGGGCCTGCATGTTGGCCACCCGGAAGGCTATACAGCTACCGATATTTTTGCGCGATATAAGAGAATGAAGGGTTTTAATGTGCTTCATCCGATGGGATGGGATGCGTTCGGCCTGCCTGCAGAACAATACGCCGTCAAAACCGGTATTCACCCGCGCATTACAACTCAAAAAAGTATTGAGAATTTTAAGCGGCAATTGAAGTCGCTGGGTTTTTCGTATGACTGGGACAGAGAAATATCCAGCATGGACCCCAAGTATTATAAATGGACGCAATGGATTTTTCTGCAGCTATACAAAAAAGGATTAGCATACCAGACGGAGGCGCCTGTTAATTGGTGCCCGGAGCTCGGTACAGTTTTGGCAAATGAAGAAGTGCCTGAACAGGTTGAGAAAGGGTATACTGTCGTAAGACGGCCTATGAAACAATGGATGCTGAAGATTACGGAATACGCCGAGCGCCTACTTGTTGATTTGGATATGCTCGATTGGCCCGAGAGCACTAAAGAAATGCAGAGAAACTGGATAGGGAAGTCCGAAGGCGCTAAGGTGAAGTTTAAAATAAAACCAAACAGTTTCATCCCAGGTCTCTCCGAAGGGGAGGGGATAATGAGTTCAAAAGTTCTCCCTTCCGGGGAGGATTTAGGTGGAGTGAAGAACGAAAGCAACCCCACCCCAACCCTCCCCAAAGGGGAGGGGGGTAATCCCAATTATTATAAAACGACTCCAGAGATTTGGGAAACATCTAAAGGAAAGGTCAAGGAACTCAGAAAGAATCCTACAGAAGCTGAATCTGTACTTTGGGAGCAATTGCGAAATAATAAATTGGGGTACCATATCAGAAGGCAACATGTAATAGATAGATATATTGTAGATTTTGTTTGCCTTGAAAAGAGTCTTGTAATTGAACTTGATGGACCAATTCATATTAGGCAAAAGGAAAAGGATGAAAACAGAACTAATATTTTGAATGAATTTGGTTTCAGAGTTATAAGGTTTAGCAATGATGAGGTCTTAAAGAATATTGCCGAAGTTTTAGAAAAGATTCAAATGGAATTAGATCAGAAAGTCCTCCCCTTCGGGGAGGATTTAGGTGGGGTGAAAGAAGAAGACAGCTCCTTCCCAACCCTTTCCTCCGGGAAGGATATAGGTAGGGTTGAGCCGTTCATTGAAGTTTTTACTACCCGGCCCGATACTTTGTGGGGAGCGACATACATGGTTCTGGCTCCGGAGCATCCATATGTTGATTTACTTACAACGCCTGAGTGTAAAACAGCGGTCGATATTTATAAAGAGAATGCTAAACGCAAATCAGATTTAGAGCGGCAAACGCAGGACAAAGATAAATCAGGGGTGTTCATTGGTTCGTACGCTATAAATCCGGTCAATAACCTGGAAATACCAATCTGGATTTCGGATTACGTATTAATGGGATACGGCACAGGCGCAATTATGGCTGTGCCTGCCCATGATGAGCGCGACTGGGAATTTGCCACAAAGTTTCACATCCCGATCGTTGAAGTTGTTAAACCGTCTTCAGGGTCAGGCGGCGATATCACAAAGGCTGCATTTACTGAAGAAGGGATTGCGGTTAATTCAGGGATAATTTCGGGGATGAAGACCGATAAAGCAAAAAAGAAAACTATATGGTGGCTTGAAGAGCAGGGTTTAGGCAAAGCGGCGGTGCAGTACAAACTGCGCGATTGGCTGTTTTCACGCCAAAGATTCTGGGGCGAGCCATTCCCACTGATACATTTAGAAGACGGGACTATTAAGCCTGTCCCGGAAGAAGACCTTCCTGTAGAGCTTCCGCATGTTGAAACGTATAAACCAACAGGCGCCGGGGAGTCGCCGCTGGCAAGGTTCCCCGAATGGGTTAACACAATTGATAAAGAAACAGGCAAGCCCGCGAAGCGCGAAACTAATACAATGCCTCAATGGGCGGGATCATGCTGGTATTATTTAAGATTTCTTGACCCAAATAACGATAACGAGTTTTGCAGTAAAGAGAAGGAAAATTACTGGATGCCTGTCAATTTTTATTTGGGCGGCGCCGAGCATGCTGTGCTTCACTTGCTGTATGCAAGATTCTGGCATAAAGTGTTATTTGATCTGGGTTATGTTTCAACGCGAGAGCCGTTTGTAAGGCTTTATCACCAGGGAATGATACTCGGCGAGGATTCAAATAAAATGTCAAAATCGCGCGGCAACGTTGTAAATCCTGATGACGTGATCGCAAATTACGGAGCCGATTCTCTTAGGCTTTTCGAGATGTTCCTCGGGCCGCTCTCGGCGACTAAGCCATGGTCGACAAAAGGCATAGAAGGCGTTTACCGTTTTTTGAACAAAGTATGGAAACTTATTGTCGATGAAAATGGGAACATCAGCCCTATTATAAAAGATATTAAGCCTGATGAAGAACAGGAAAGACTGATGCACAGGACCATCAAAAATATCACCGATGATATTGAAGATAACGACGTTAAGTTCAACACTTGCATAAGCGAACTTATGATTTACGTTAATGAACTTATGAAGTATGAAGTTATTCCGGCTGTATTGATCGATGCGCTTGTGAAGCTTCTATCGCCGTTCGCTCCGCATATCGCGGAAGAGCTATGGCAAATGCTCGGCGCCGACGGCACAATTTCTTACGTTAAATGGCCCGAATACGATCTTAATAAAGTTGCAAAGAAAGTTGTAACAATTGTGGGGCAGATAAACGGCAAGGTAAGAACAAAAGTGGAAGTTGATGTAGACCTGGAAGATGAAAGCGTGAAAGAAATAATTAAGAGCGATGCGAAAATGAAGGCCCACATAGGCGGGAAACAAATAGTAAAAGAAATTGTAGTTAAGAATAAGCTTGTTAATATTGTGGTGAAATGAGTTACCTGCACAGCGTTCACTTCAGCGTGAGCGAGGCCAACGGAATGCTGAACGAACTTAGAAGCCTTGTGGAAGAAATGATGAGCCTTAAGATGAAACTTGACGCCAGGGGTTACGATATTTATAACCACGGTTATTTTGGCGGCAGTGGGCCAAACGGTTCGGGGGCGTTCCCGGTTGAAATGGAAAAACTTGTAGAAGTGATAAAAATAATTTCGTCGCGCGGCGTACAGATAAAAGGAATAGGTAACGGGCTCATTGATTTCCCGCATATAAGGTCTAACGGCGAAGAAGTATACCTATGCTGGAAATACGGAGAAGAAGAGATCGGTTTCTGGCATACGATTCCCGGCGGTTACCGGGGAAGAACAAATATAAACGAATTATAGCGAAGGGGCCGGTTTACCGCGGGCCCCTAATTTTTTACCTGACAATACTATGAACATACTGAATAAAGCAATAGTCAAAACGCTCCCTCTTGTTCCAAAACCAATCGTAAGGAAATTTGCAAACAAATATATTGCGGGCGATACCCTGAACGATGCGCTGGAGGTGACAAAGAGACTGAATGCAAGGGGCATAATGACCACAATGGACGTACTCGGTGAAGACGTGTTCAATAAAACTGACGCCCAAAACGCAAAAAATGAGTGCCTGAAACTTATCGATGCAATAGATAACAACAAATTAAACTCGAACCAATCTTTAAAGCTTACCTCGCTTGGACTTAAAATAGATTACGATTTCTGCATACAGAACATTACCGATATACTTGAAAGGGCCAAATCTTACGGACAATTTCTCAGGATCGATATGGAAGATTCATCTGTTACGGAAATTACCCTGAAGGCTTACGAAGAGGCTCATAACCGCCTGTCTAACTGCGGCATAGTGATACAGTCATATTTAAGAAGAAGCTACGACGATGTTGCAAGACTTGTTAAAAAAGGCGCCAACATCAGGTTATGCAAAGGAATATATATAGAGCCTGAAGAAATTGCATTTAAGAAAAGGGAAGAAGTTCAGCAAAGCTATTTGAAAATCCTGAGGCTGATTTTTGAGAACAACTGTTACGTTGGAATAGCCACTCACGATGATGTTTTAATTGACGGCGCTTATAAGCTTATAAAAGAATTTGGCAAGAAGAATACAGAATATGAATTCCAGATGCTGCTTGGAGTAAGAGAGGGCCTTAGAGACAGATTGCTGAAGGACGGGAACAGGGTAAGAGTCTATGTCCCGTTCGGGAGCCATTGGTACGGTTATTCAATAAGAAGATTCAAAGAAAATCCGCAGGTGGCCGGGTATATATTCAAAAGCCTGTTTGGCGGAAACCGGTAAAGAACAATTAGGAATTAAGAATTAGAAATTACGAAAGAATCGCAGCAGACAAACGAATTCATCCGGTGATTCGCAGTCGACTTTGGCCGTATTCGTGGCACGACTCCACGTTCGCTTGCCCGCCTCTGGAGGTTGCCTACGAATTAAACAGAAGATATTTGCGCCGCGATGTGGGGCCGCCTGCCTGTTTACCTGCCTATTGCATGGCTGCAGACTGGCAGCACGCTAACAGCTAATAATTAAAAAAGGGCGTTCATATGAACGCCCCTTTGGTTTATAATTAATTCTGGTTTGATCGATCAATTGTGCTTGCTTGTATCGGTATCATCTTTCTTTTCAATCTTTTCAGACGGCGTCATTTTAACAGTGACCGTTCCGGCGCCCGAATCAAAAATTGTTTCATAAGTCTTTAAATTTCCTTTTGAGGGCCCCTGGGTAACTTTTCCCTCAAGCGTGTATTCGGAGCCGTGGCACGGGCAAACAAATTTATCGCCCTGCAGATCGACTGTGCAGCCTTTGTGCCTGCAGATAAGATTTACTCCAAGAAACTGTGATTGCGATATCCTGATGAGCATATTATCATCGTCGAGCATAACTGAACCGCCGACTTTTGCAAGGTCAGCGTTCTTCGGGTCAGATAGCTTGATCACAATATCATCGCCTGACTTCTTATAAGCCGCCTTCTTTGATGCCGCCGCCAGCTTCCCCAGGTCAAATGAAGAAAGAATCGCTATGCCGCCAACAACTCCGACCGCAGATTTCTTTAAGAAGTTACGCCTTGATATGTTTGATGCCATGAAATTCTCCTTTGTTATTTAGAAAATTACACATCTAAGTTACCTTTTCTCCGCAAAACATTCAACAGAAATTGGCGATATTTAATTCCTTTTACAATTAATTACATTCAAAAATACCTCTAGGATTAAAAATCAAAATTACAGATCAAAATGTAAAACGATTGATTAAATTAATTATTTTGAATTTCAACTGTCATTTTGCATTTTTTGATTTTTGATGTTAAATTTCTGACCCGCAGTAGTCAGTTATCAATCAACAATTCGGGCCTGTATTCAAAATGCATGGTATCAAAGTGATACCATTTGCCGCCCCAGATGAATCCGTGTTTTTCGAATATCTCTACTATTTCTATCGGGATTTGATTGCGGTATTCCATGCTGCCTGACCATTGCCAGTAATTCGAGTACTTTGTGTTTATATCTATCGCAGTTCCGAATGAATGATTGCTCAATCTGTGAGTGCCGGCAATATTTCTCCAGTTGAATGTGCCGCCAATGTTTTTAAGATATTTCATGTACTCCGACCCAAGCTGCTGCAGGTCAGCTGCGACTTCCGCAAGACTGTCAGAGGCGCCGTTTACTGAACTGAAATCAACGCTGGAACCATCTACCCATTTCACGCTCACCAGGTTCCGCTGAACTTCTGACGAAGAGCTGCCGTACATTTTTTTAAAGAATGCTTCATTGCGAATTCTGCCCGGCTCGAAATTTTCCGCGGGCGGTTCGCCCCAATCAGCGCCTTTTGTATAGCGCTGGCTCATCATGTCTTCTAAATCGGCATTATCAAGTTTTTCATCATGCGTTTTTTCGATACCGTCATCATACTGCATTGAGGTTCCGTCTTTCCAGTATAACGTGTTATCGTCTGCGGAATCCAGAAAATCAGGGTATGCCTTCAGCAATTTTTGCAGTCCGGCCGGAATATTTTTATTCGGCTGTTGCTTCCGGCTGTCATTGTTATTGGCATTAACCTTGCCTGAATTATTATAACTGCAGGGGACGGAAAACGAAATTATTAATAAACAAGCCAGCGCTATAAATTTAGTTTTGTGCATATTTATTTAGTTAGATTTTTCAATTTTGCCGTCATCGTTGATAGTGAGTCCCGATTCAGGAAAATCCTGATTTGTAAGCTGCCGCATTATGCTGATTATTTTCCCTTCTTCATCATACATAGGTACGCCGCGCTTAACCTGTTTTACAGGGAAAATTCTTCCCTGCAAAAATTTGCCGTCTTTATCAATGTAAACTTTTAAGATTGGGGCAACTCCCAGCACGCCGCTGAGCCCGAATTTCCCGTATGTGCAGAAGTTACCCAGACTGTATGCTATAATCCGGTCTTTGTATAACTCCATAGCTCTTGCGACATGCGGTCCCTGCCCGAAAATAACGTCGGCGCCCGCATCTACCATAGCATGCGCGAACTCAAGCACATTGCCCCTGTCTTCCCCCAGGAAAAATTCTCTTTTTCCCGTAACATGCTGCGAACCGGTTCCTTCCGCTCCGCCGTGAAAAGACACTATTAAAATATCGCACTTCTTCTTCAAGTCTGAAACTATTTTTGCCGCGCCGTAGATATCGTTCAGGTCGTTTGTGCCAACGTTTGGCGCGAATGCCGTGAAGCCGAATTTCACACCGTCTTTTATAATAATTGTAGTCGGCGTTATAGTGTACCCGGCGTAGTTAATTCCATATTTCTCAAGCGTTTCCACAGTCGATTTTCTTCCGATTTCGCCCATATCGCCGCTGTGATTATTTGCCGTGCCAACAACAGTAAACCCGACATCTTTCAGATACGAAGCATAGCGCTCGGGCATTCTGAAGCTGACGCAATTTGCTAACGAGTCGCGGCATTTTTTCGGAATCCCGCCGGAATTTAAAAGCGTTCCCTCAAGATTTCCAAATGTGACGTCCGCTGATTGCAGTAAATCTTTCACGTCATCAAACATATGTTTCCCGTCATCTGGTGGCAGCGAAGCAGAGGTCGGGTAGTTGGTTCCCATCATAATATCGCCAACGCCTATTATTGCATAGACCGAATCTTCATCCCGGGGCGCAGCATCGGTTTGAGTTTCAACTTTGTTCTTTTCATTTATATCTTTCTTAACGATTTTTTGTCGCGGAGGGTTTCCGCATGATGCAGCTAACAAGACAAGGAATATTAAAAACAGTCTTTGCCCTCTGATCAACCTATTCATTAATTAATCCTAAACAAACTTTTGCGCGAATAATTTTTTTAACTGATTCATATACCTGCTCTCTGAAGTCAGCGTTTCTGTTCATCTCTTTCTTAACTGAACTTATCAAACGGGTTTCGCTATCCGGCATCAGAACCATATCGCATCCCGCTTTAATTGCATTGAATGAAGCTGACTTGAACGCGTCCAGCGCGCCCATGTTCATACCGTCGGTAATAACAATACCTTTGAAGCCAAGCTCATTTTTAAGCAGCCCCGTAACAATTTTGGATGAGAGCGTCGCAGGCTTGCCGTTCGGTATTATATTTGTCATTATTCTTTACTGCGATATGCCCCACCATAACTGAAATCACTCCCTGGTCGATCACGTTCTTAAATACGCCAAGCTCTTTTATATCGCCGTCAATATAAACCAGTTCTTTGTGTGAATCTCCCTTTACATTGCCGTGCCCGGGGAAGTGCTTGGCCGTAGCAATAATATTATCTGCCTGAGTATGTTTAATAAATTCGCCCGCCAGTTTGCTAACTTCATTTTCATCTCTGCCAAACGAGCGGTTGCCGATAATTTCTTTGTTGTAATCGAAGTCGCAAACAGGCGCGTAATTTTGGTTGATACCGATTTCTTTAAATACTCCGCAAATATCTTCCGCTACGCTGTCCGATCTCCCGGGGGTCTTTATCGAATTGGTCGGAGGGAAATCCTTAATACCCGAGATCTTCAGGTTCATAAGGCTTGGTTCTCCGTCGGCGGAAAATATAAGAGGCAGCGAACCTGAATTGCGGGCAGTTGTCTTGAATTCGTCGGCCATTTCCGTGAAAGTTTCTTTGGAGCCGCCCAGCAGCATAACGCCGCCGATTTGTTTGCGCTCAATTAGCGCGTCAACCTGTTTGGCTGATTTCCCCAGGTCGCCTGCTGAAACAACAATCATCTGCCCGGCGCATTCTTCATCACTGAGCCCGGAAAAAATACTGCCGACAACCGAATCAAGACTGCCGTTATCAGAATAAAAATCCGCAAGATTAAATGCTAACTTCTTGTTCTTATTAGTATCAGAATATTTTGCTGGTATAATTGAACTGTCCCTTATTAGTTGTTTGTTTTGACCGTCATTTGAGAGAAGATCCTTAGCGCCGCGGTCATTGCCGCACGAAATCAATTGTACTATAATAAGCAGAGTGAAAGCGGGCCTGGCTAAATTGTTCCATATTTGCGCTGAAATTTGCATATTATGATAACAAGATAAGCATCAAACAGGTAATATAAAATGAAGGCGCATATTTATAAAATTGCACCCCACCCTATCCCGGCCAGTCGGGACTTCTCTCCCCCGAAGGGGAGGCAGAAAAGAATTTTCATTTAGATATTTCCCGAGTCCTACTCAAGGGCGGGAGGAGAGAAATTTCATTTAGAAAATTCCTAAGTCTTACTCATAAAGGAGGAGTTATGAAGAAGATTTTCGTGGCACGACTTCCGGTCGTGCCTACGAATAAGAAGAGCCAGAAGATATTCGTGCCACGACATGGAGTCGTCGCACGAAAAAGGCATTAGCATTTCAAGAAACTCCTCTTCTTTGGAGATGGACATGGAAGGGCGAATTTGATTGAATAGGGCAAAACGCCTCGTTATATTAGCGTTACAATCAACCTCAAACATGAGCTTAGAAAAAAACATAGAAAAGTTCTACGATTCCAAAGACCTGCGCGGCAAAGAAAAAACGAAGGCTATGGAAGCTTTCAAAGAAATGGTTGCGCTTTTGAACTCCGGCAAAGTACGTTCTGCGGAAAAGAAAGACGGCCATTGGCAGGCTAACGCATGGGTAAAGAAAGGAATTCTGCTGGGCTTCAGACTGGGAAAGCTTAAGAATATGTCGGTTGATAAAAACTTCCGTTTTTACGATAAGCATAATTTTCGGTTAAAGGCGCTTGGGATAGAGGATAACGTCAGGCTTGTTCCCGGAGGTTCTTCGGTACGAAACGGATGTTATGTCGCCAAAGGCGTGATATGCATGCCGCCCATGTATATCAATATAGGCGCGTATGTAGATGAAAACTCGCTTATCGATTCTCACGCGCTGGTTGGTTCATGCGCGCAGCTTGGGAAAAGGATACATCTATCGGCCGCGGCGCAGATTGGCGGAGTGCTTGAACCGGTTAACTCGGTTCCCGTTATTATAGAAGATGATGTTATGATAGGCGGCAATGCAGGTATTTATGAAGGTACAATTGTATCAAGGCGCGCTGTGATAGGGGCAGGCTGCATCATTACAGGTTCGACGCCTGTTTATGACTCGGTCAATGAAACTGTTTATAAAAAAACAAAAGACGAGCCTCTGGTTATTCCCGAAGGCGCTGTTGTAGTTGCCGGCTCAAGGCCGCTTAAAAATAATTTCGGCATAAGAAACAGCCTCTCGATCTACACGCCGGTGATAATTAAGTACCGCGATGAAAAAACCGACGCGTCCACTGCGCTTGAAGAAAGCCTTAGATAATTCTGTATTAGATTCTTTTGAGTTTTGATATTAGCCGTCATATCGGATGTTCATGCAAACCTTGAGGCTGTTAACGCATGCTTCAAAAGGATAGATGAAATTAAGCCCGACCGGGTTATTTGCCTTGGAGATTTGGTTGACTATTGCGCCCAGCCGAATGAAGTTGTTGAGATTATTAAATCCCGGTGCGATGTTGTCGTACTGGGTAATCACGATGAAGCGCAATTCAATTATAAGCTTTCCGATGGATTCTCTGATAACGCCCGGGTTTCTTCTGTGCACACCAGAAAAATATTGAAGCAAGAGCATGTCAATTATTTCGGAACATTGCTTTTGACACATTCCCAACTGGACCTGCGATTTGTTCATGCTTCTCCCCGGGAGCCTCGCAGATATAAATATATCCTCACTGAAGAACGCGCAGGGGAAAATTTCAGCGCATTTAAAGAGAAGATTTGTTTTATTGGTCATTCGCATATTCCCGTAATATATGAGGAGCATGATGGCGCCGCTTTCAAGCGCGACGCTGCTTCTTTAAGAAATGATAGAAGGTATATCATAAACGTGGGCAGCGTCGGCCAGCCGCGCGACGGGAACCCTGAGCTTTGTTTCGGCGTTTTTGATACGGACAAATTCGAATTCAGGTATGAAAGGATTGAGTATGATATCAGAAATGCGGCGGATAAGATACTTAGTGAAGGCCTACCTGAATTTCTGTCAAAAAGACTCTATGAAGGCGCCTGAAAAGGCTTGTTAACGCTTTGGGCTCTTTACCTCCCGTTTTTTTTCAAAACCGAATATAAAATACAGTGTAAATACAGGTAAATCTGTACTTTACGAAACATGATAATTATCATATTTTCTGGTGATGTACATCATAGCTAATACAGCCTTTTTCTGCCTATTTTTGTACAGAAAGAACTGGGAATATTACGTAGGAAACGATGTTTTTGGAGATTGACTTACGATTTTTGACACGAAAACTAAAATAGAATAATATAAAAAATAAAGAATATTAAGGAGTATGGACTTGTTAAATAAAGAGGTTAGTTCAACAATCAGGAAGAAATACCTGAGCAAATATGTTACGGCCGAAGAGGCCGTAAGCGTCATTAAGTCAAATGACAGGATTTATATTCACAGCGGCTGCGCATATCCAAAGGCGCTGGTGGATGCGATGACTGCCCGGAGAGATGAAATAACAAATACTGAAATTTGCCATCTCATGGTGTTTGGAGACGCCCCGTATATGAAACCTGAAATGGAAAAAAGCTTCAGGCATAACGGTTTTTTCCTCGGTTCAAATACAAGGAAACATGTAAATGAAGGCCGCGCCGATTTCATGCCGATATTTTTATCGGAAATTCCGGCGTTGATAAGGCACAACACTAAACACAAAGTGAACGTGGTGCTAATACAGGTATCGCCTCCTGACGCCCATGGATTCTGCAGTCTCGGCGTTTCGGTTGACTGCACAAAGGCGGCTACCGAAGTAGCGGATTACGTAATAGCGCAGGTCAATCCTAAGATGCCTCGCTCTCACGGAGACAGTTTTATTCACATCAGCGAAATCGACTACGCAGTCGAAGCGGAAATGGATCTGCAGGAACTACCGAACCCGAACCTGAACAAAACGCCGGACGAAATTGAGGTCTTTAGAAAGATCGGCGAGAACATCGCGGGCCTTATAGAAGACGGCGCGACGCTTCAAATGGGAATAGGCGCAATACCCGACGCCGTTCTGCAATCGCTCACAAATCATAAGAACCTCGGGATACATACCGAGATGTTTTCAGACGGAATAATTCCGCTTGTTGAAAAAGGAGTCATCAACTGTTCTGAGAAAACGCTGCTGCCTGAAAAAATGGTAACTTCATTCCTTCTTGGCAGCAAGAAGCTCTTTGATTTTATAAACGATAATCCCCTGGTTGAAATGCGCCCGACGGAATTTGTAAACGACCCGTTTACCATTGCAAGGAACGATAAAATGACGGCTATAAACGCGGCTTTGCAGATCGATTTGACCGGGCAGGTTTGCTCTGATTCGATCGGCTACAGGTTCTACAGCGGGTTTGGCGGGCAGGTTGATTTTATAAGAGGCGCGGCAAGGTCAAAAGGCGGCAAACCGATCATTTCGCTGCCCTCAACCTGCAAGAACGGAACATGTTCGCGCATCGTGCCTCATCTTGAAGAGGGCGCGGGTGTAACTACTTCACGCGGAGACGTTCATTTTGTGGTAACAGAGTATGGCGCAGTTGACCTGCACGGAATGAATGTGAGAGAGAGAGTTAACGCATTAATAAGCATATCGCATCCCAAGTTCAGGGAAGAGCTATCAGAATTCGCAAAATCAAAGAAATTCATATAAGGTCTGAAAAACTGATTTGACGTATGATTAAAAAAGCAAAAATAGACTGGCTGGAAGGCTACAGGCTTGAAGGACATACCGATAACGATAAGACGGTTTTGATGGATACAGGCGAACATGCAACAGCCGCCTCGCCGGCGCAGCTGCTGCTTCAATCGCTTGCTGGCTGCACAATGATGGATTGCGTTTTGATATTTACGAAATCAAGGAAACACCTGAAGAAGTTCCGGGTGGATGTGGAAGCCGAAGAAGCTGAAACTCTGCCAAGAATATATAAGCGCATTCACATGGAGTATAATATAGAGAGCGACGACTTAACTGAGGAAGATGTAAAGCGCGCAGTAGAGCTTTCAGAGAAAAGATATTGCCGGGTGCACGCAATGCTGTCAGGAAAAGTTGAGCTTACATCGTCTTTTGTTTTAAACGGCAGGAATTAAAATTTAATCAGGCGCCAGAGCCGCGGCAGGGCAAAAAAGAATATTTTTTGCCCTGCCGCTGTTTTTTTACCCAGCTTAAGCCCCTATCAAAAAAACAGCGTTATTGGCTTAAACTCCAGGCTTTTCTTAATTTATTCTTAACAGATCGGCAATAATTTCCTAATAACTTAATGCTAACTTTACATGACAAATTCAAAAAACCTAAATTAAAATAACGACAAATGAAAAGAATTACTATCAGCATTTTGCTTTTGTTTTTGACCGTTTCATTATCATTCGCCCAGGATTTTAAACCTGAAGTAAAAATCGGAGGAGTGATATTTACGGGCTGGGACTACAATATGGATAATGCACAGTTCATATCTAAAGTGGATACATCGTCGAACGGCGTTAATCAGAACGCAGCGTTTGGTTTCAACCCGACAAAAAACCAGTTTGAAACCAGCAAGAACAGTTTCTTCCTTGAAAGGGCTTATATCAACATTAATGCTTCATTATCCCCGGAGATTAAAGCAAGGATAACCCCCGACGTGCAGCAGGTATCAGGCGTTGCAAACCAGTATTTTCTCCTTATTAAGTATGCTAATTTAACCTACACGCCTATGATGAAAGATAACGGCATGTCGCTTGGCTTTTCGCTTGGCATTATACCCCAGAGATGGATAGAAAAGAACGAAAACTATTGGGGATACAGAGGAATTGCAAAAGTTCTTGAAGATTATTCATACACATACGGTGCATCAAAGAGCGGTAACACAATAAGTCAAAGCACCGGTTCTTATTTTTCTTCAGCCGACCTCGGCTTTGAAACCAACTTTAATCTTCCTAAAGGATACGCTGAAGTTTATGCGGACGTATTAAACGGAAACGGGTACAAAAACCTGTCATACGATAACCGGTTTAAGGATTTTCAGGCATCTGCTTTCATTCATCCCTTAGCAGGGCAGATAAAAAAGAAAATGGATGCAGCGGCAAAGAATAAAAAGAGAATGAGCGGAATCACCGATTTAACAGTTGGTGGATATTTGTATCTTGGCAAGCTTGCCCTTGGCGAGAACATGACGGTTAACCCGGCGGATGGCGGAGTTGGAACGCAGTATGTAAGAAACCGTTTTGGCGGAATGGCGCATGTTAAGCTTAACTTCAAAAATTCAGGATATCTTAATTTAGGCGGCGAGCTTAGCCTGCAGTCAAACCAGGATCCGGCTGCAAAGATCGACTCGGTTGCGAAAACAAACGCCATGGGTTTTTCGGCATATCTTGATTTATGCCCGCCCGTAAAATCTTTC
Organism: uncultured Ignavibacteria bacterium; assembly: GCA_963816535.1. Taxonomy (GTDB): domain Bacteria; phylum Bacteroidota; class Ignavibacteria; order Tepidaquicellales; family OLB5; genus CAWFKW01. Next base: position 1,836,233 of record CAWFKW010000003.1, read on the forward strand.
AATGAAAAGCTTTCACTAGTTGCAAGATACGACTCGTTTGATCCCAATACGGATAACTCAAGTACATCAACCACCACATTTAACAACAATACCGATAAGCAGTCGCTGTTGATTCTTGCTTTGGCTTTCAGGCCGAATAATAACCTGACGCTTGCAGTTTCTTATCAGTCGATAACATATCAAAGCGAGTATGTTGTCAAGTATGACGGAACCCCTACCAAAACAGATTCAAAATTAGTTGTGCATGGAATTGTGAATTTCTAAATTACAGTACAGATCTTTCCTCCTGTAATGTTATTTTCTTGATCAGAAAGTGGCTTACAGTTTGTAGACGTCAAAGAGGGTTTGATGAAAATCAAACCTTCTTTTTTTATATTATCCATTTATATATTTCCTTAACTTTGTAAATAAGAAAGGAAAAATATATGGTTAAGATAAACTCTGTTTATGAAGGCGATCTTCACTGTCTGGCTACGCACGGGCCGACCGGAAACACCATTCTTACCGATGCCCCTCCCGATAATCAGGGAAAGGGCGAGACTTTTTCGCCGACAGATCTGGTTGCAACGGCTTTAGGAACATGCTACCTGACTATAATGGGGATAGCGGCGCGGGGACGAAATATTGATATGAAAGGAACGACATGCAGCGTTGAAAAACATATGAGCCAGGACCTGCCAAGAAGAATAGCGCGGCTGGTTGTTGATGTAACTTTCCCCGCTGGTTTAAGCGATGATAAATGCAGAGTCATTAAAGAAGCGGTTAAGACCTGTCCTGTCTCAAGAAGCCTGCATCCGGATGTGAAAATAGAGGTTAATTTTCATTCGGTGCTGTGACCACATTCCCGCTATCGGCTAAATAAACTATTCTAAATCACCCTTTTTGTTATACTTATAGGCAAAATTAATAGTTATTTTACGGCAAGGAGGTAACACAACATGGTAGAAATCAATGTAACTTACAAAGGAAACCTTCACTGCCAGGCCGAACACAAACCCAGCGGACAAATAGTTAATACAGATGCATCGGAAGACAGTCACGGAAAAGGCGAAACATTTTCGCCTACCGATCTTGCCGCCGCGTCTCTTGGCGCAAGCCTGCTTACCGTTATGGCAACTACGGCGGAGGAAAGAAGAATTGATATCACAGGAACTACATGCCGCGTTGAAAAACACATGAGCGCCGACAGGCCGAGAAGAATTGTAAAACTTGTAGCCGAAATAAATTTCACGCCCGGAATACCGCTTGCAAAACGCGGATTGCTTGAAGCAGTCGCGGTACATTGCCCGATTGCAAAAAGCTTAAAGCCCGATGTAGAATTTGATTTAAGGATGCATTTTCCCGACGGGCAGGATATCACGTTTGACTCGCATACCGAAGCGACTGTATAAATTAATACCGAATTTGGTTTTCCTTTTTCAGTCCCAAACCGGAGTTTGGGACTGAGGATAAATCTTAAGCTTTTACTTCAACCGGTGTGATGTAAAGAACTTTCAATTCTGTACCTCTCAATATGTGCAGCTCAGATGAGTAACCCGTTTCTTTTTCTGTCAATAATTTATGAAGGTCGTCGACACTTGTAATATCGTTGCCCTTAAAAGCAAGAATTACATCGCCATCTCTTAGTCCAGCTATTTCAGCCGGCGAGTTTTTTTCAACAGAAATCACAAACACGCCGCTCTCTGATTTAAGATTATGAAATCTTATTATGCGCCTGTGGATTTTAATTGTTTGTCCGGCTAAACCAATGTAACTCCTTTTAACTCTGCCTTCGTTTATTAATTGTGTTGCAATGAATTTAGCTGTATTCACCGATATAGCAAAACAGATTCCCTGCGCATGTGGGATGATCGCGGTGTTAACGCCAATCACTTCTCCCTTTGTATTGATAAGCGGTCCGCCGGAATTACCGGGATTTAACGCCGCATCAGTCTGAATGATATTATCGATCAGCCTTCCGTTATGCGAACGGAATGTGCGCCCAAGCGCGCTTACAACGCCTGCTGTCACGCTGTACTGGAATCCGTATGGATTGCCTATTGCTATTACAAGCTGACCGACTTTAATTTTATTTGAATCGCCTAAAACAAGCGCGTTCACTTTAGGTGGATTGATTCTTATTACTGCAAGGTCGGTATCGGGATCGTCGCCTGTCAAGTCTGCAAAGAAATCCCTTCCATCGGGAAAAGTAACTTTTATATCTGCGGCTTTATGCACAACATGGCTGTTAGTAAAAATAAAACCATCGGGAGTAAATAAAAATCCCGAGCCGCTTCCGCCCAGCTGCTTATTATTCTTAGATTTTTGTTTTACATCAATTTTAACCACTGAGGAACTTACAAGCTCCGCTGCATTAATAACTGCATTCGAATACGCATCGAGGATTTCCTGCTCATCGGGCGGATTTAAAACGCCTGTTTCATTTGAATTAACCCCCGGATTTGATATAAATTCAAGTTTTCTGTTCATTAGTATAATTAATTTATGTGATTATTAAAGTATAACAGAAAAGAAGGCATAAAAGTTTGAGTCGAATTACGTTTCTCACAATAGTTCTGTAGCCGCCTGCCTGCTGCAGGCTGGCAACTCTCAGGTTTCGAGAACGCTGAAAAATTAAGCCGTAGTCTAAAGAACGTAGCTACGGAAAAAGGACTTTTTGCTCGGAGGATAATCGAATTTTATTTTGCCCGACTTAATCGTTTGGATAAATATATTGAAGCTGATGCAATCACTACAGAACCAGCCAAATCAATTAAATAATGCTGTCTCAAATAGAGTGTAGCGGTTCCAAGAAGGATTCCAAGCGGCAATGTGCAGAACAAAAAATATTTTTTCCTGAAGCGAAATGCAAAATAATTTGTAATAAGAATTATTCCGAAGTGCATGCTGGGGAACGTATTTCGCACGTGCGCTTCCCGTAAGTACTTGCCGATACTTTCAAGGTACCCGTTTGTTAGCGGCGATAAGCCGAGAAGCGATATGCTGTAATGTTCGGGAAAAGCTATATCTGGTCCGGCGGCGGGAAGAATTATATAGCAGACAAAAGCGAAGTACCATCCTATAACGATTGCCAATAAGTATCTTCTCGTAACGGAATATGAATCATCTCTCGTTTTCAGCAGAAAAAGTAATAGAAAAGTGAGTGTGGGCAAAATATAATATGAAAAATAGGAAAGAGTCAATAATTCCGTTAAAGGTCTGCTAATAAACAGCTGAAACCAAACGGTAATATCGAAAGTGAATATGGAGTTATCAATTTTCAACAAAAGCCAGTCGTAATCAGTGGGGTTTAGCTTATGCGTGAAAGTCTGGAACGCGGTAAATATTATCCCGTAAAACGGAATATGAATATAGCTTCTGAAAAATTTCAGAAGTTTTGATTTTGAACGCGATTGAAAATAAATAAGCGCAAGCAGCAATACTATGCCGATCAGCGGCGCCGCAATGGCTGAATAAAGCCCGAAATATATCTGAAAAATTAATATTAGAAGGGAGAACGCAAGACAAATTTTATCTTCGGGGAAGAAAACAGCGGCGATTTTGGTATTATTCAACTCGCGTTTGCGAAATATTTCCAGGTTTCAATAATTCTTAATTGATTGTTCTGGTTTTTAAGTGTTACGAATTGCGGGGATACCTCACCCCCCGGCCCCCTCTCCATATGGAGAGGGGGTGGCGCGAAGCGACGGGAAAGAGGTAACAATCTCACGTTTGTGATTCTAAAGCCCTTTCCATTTCGGCAAGCTGCTCAATGGAATTAACGCCAGTTACTTCAAGCTCATCATCGGTTACAACCGAACCGATTTTTTCTTTCGGAATAAAATGAAAAATATCGGTCAGGTAATATTCGTTCTGTTTATTTTCAGGAGTAATTTTTTTAAGCGAATCGAAAAGTATTTTTGAATTCACAATATAGATGGCGGGATTTATTTCCTTTATCTTCTTCTCTTCTTCGGTCGCGTCTTTTTCTTCTACTATCTTAACAAATTTCCCGTTTTCATTCCTGACTATTCTGCCGTACCCGCGTGACTCTCTGAATACAGTGGTCAGCAACGTGGCGTTGTTATTGTTGTCAAAATGTTCTTTGATAAGATTTTCAACAGTTTCAAGTCTGAGCAGCGGCACATCTCCTGATAGAATCAACACCTCGCCATCGAAATCTTTAAGCAGGCTTTCCGCCTGCATAATTGCATGCCCTGTTCCAAGCTGTTCAGCCTGCACAGCATATTCGATTTGTTCGTCGGGATAAAGTTTTCCGAGGAAATCGATAACCTGTTCGCGGTGATGCCCGACTATGGGAACAATCTTCTCTGCGTTTACATCCAGCGCAAGCTCTACTACATATTGTATCATGGGCCTTCCGCATATTTCGAACATCACCTTTGGCTTATCGGGACTCTTCATTCTCTTGCCGAGCCCTGCTGCCAAAATAGTTACGGCAAGTTTTTTATCCACGGGATTTTCAACGCCTTTAACGCTTTTCATCAGCGCGTCAAGTTCCATCTGGCGCTTCGCTTCATTTTGTTCGACAAAATTTGTGTCCGTTATCGGCATGTTATTTAAACTTTAGCATCCATGACTTTGAGGCGTTAAGCCACCCCGCCTGCGATTCATAATCGACAAAATGTATTTTCAAATCTGCCTGCGATTCATATTCTTCAAAAAAAACTTTATACTGCGCCTGGCTTTCATATTCTTCGTTGTACCATAATCCGTCTTTGCTTGCCTGCGATTCATACTGAACCATATATACGTTCAGATCGGCCTGCGACTCATATTGCTCAACGTATACTTTTATATCAGCCTGCGACTCATATGCAACTTTATAGATCTTCTGGGCGTAGGACGCGCCGGAAAAAATCAACCCAGCTGCAAAAAAAGTAAAAATTATGTTCTTCATATTTTCCTTTATTTTATAAAGATGTAAAATGCCCGTTGTTCTCCGATGGAAAGACTGAGGAGATCTCAGAAAAGTTCGTGGATTTGAATTACACTTCCATTATTTCATGGTCGCGCTTGATGTCGACAATTTTGTTTTCCTTATCAAGAAGTATTACGGCTGGACGGTAAGTTTTTAACTCTTCCTCGCTATACGTGCCGTATGTTATTATGATTATTTCATCGTTTACCTGGCCGAGGCGAGCGGCGGCTCCGTTAAGACATATTACCCCACTTCTTCTTTTGCCGGGAATCGCATAAGTCTCAAATCTCTCGCCGTTATTTACATTTACAACCTGTACCCGTTCGAACGGCAGTATATCAGCTGCCTCCAGAAGATCGCTATCGATTGTCAGGCTTCCTTCATAGTATAAATTCGATTCAGTCACCTTTGCGCGGTGAATCTTCGATTTACACATTATGCGTCTCATTTATTGCATTTCCTTTCAAATTTTGAGGTAAATTTATGCCTAATAAACAAAATTAACATTAATTTTAATAACCTCAAATGTCAAGAACAGTTCACTAGACTCTGATCAAAATATTATCTATCAACCTTACTTTCCCAAATCTTACGGCTAATGAAACGACGATTTCTTTCGTTTTTTTGATTTCATTCAGTGAATTCACCTGTTCAAGACTTTTGGAATTATTAAACGAAATATAATCAATTTTAGTTACAGCCGCACGGGATTGAATAAGCTTCTGCATTTGGTGTTTGAGGAAACTAATATCCCTGTTATAGTTCCTGTATTCAATTTTCCTCTTTGCATATTGCAGCGCCTTATACAGGTACGGCGCGTCGCTTCTTTGAGCTTTTGTTAAATACACATTCCGCGAGCTCATAGCAAGGCCGTCGCTTTCTCTGAGAGTCGGGCCAATAATTATTTTTTGGTTTAGGTTCAGGTCGGCGGCCATTTTTTTAATTACAGCGGCCTGCTGCGCATCCTTCTGCCCGAATACAGAAAAGTGAGGCTGAACAATATTGAAAAGTTTTAAAACAACAGTGGTTACGCCTCTGAAATGCCCGGGCCGTATTTTTCCTTCAAGCCCAACGGTTGTCTTTTCAACATTCACATAAGTTGAGAAACCGGCGGGATACAGTTCTTTTACATTGGGATAAAAAACGTAGTCAGTTCCGGCCAGGCGGCACAGTTTTTCATCGCGTTTAAAATCACGCGGGTAACGGGAGTAATCTTCCCCGGGCCCGAACTGCAACGGGTTAACAAAAATACTTACAAAAACAACGTCTGCTTTCTTTCGTGCGATTCGGATAAGCGATAAATGACCATCATGCAGATAACCCATAGTAGGTACAAAGCTGATAGTTTTGCCTTCATCACGCAATTTTGCCCCGACCTGATGAGCTTTCTTTACCGTACGGATGATTTTCATTTATGCCTGAATATAAAATTAGGGGACTCAGCCCCTATGATAATTTTTAGATATATATTCACTATCTACGGGATTGCTTCCTGCCTGCTGCAGGCAGGCGTCCGGCAGTTGCCGGGTTCACAATTCACACGCTACTTTGTAAACCAGAGAAGCGAATAATATATTCTTTCTTTCAGATCTTTCCTGCTGACAACATAATCGAGGAAACCGTGTTCCATAACGAACTCGGCGCGCTGGAATCCCTTAGGTAAGTCTTTGCCTGTCGCCTGTCTTACAACTCTTGGCCCAGCAAATCCAATTAAAGAATTGGGCTCGGCAATATTAATATCGCCAAGCATAGAAAAGCTCGCTGACGCGCCGCCGGTTGTTGGATCGGTAATTACGGAAATATAGGGAAGACCGTTTTCGGCAAGCTTTGCAAGCCATGCGGATGTTTTTGCAAGCTGCATCAGCGAAATTGCCGCTTCCATCATTCTTGCGCCGCCTGATTTTGAAATAATTATATACGGCGCTTTAAGCTTAATTGCCCTCTGAATCCCCCGGGCGATCTTCTCTCCAACGACGGACCCCATGCTTCCGCCGATAAACTGGAAATCCATTGCGCTGATTACGGCTTCTATGCCGTTTATTTCGCCGCTCGCGTTTCTTACAGCATCGTAAAGCCCGGTCTTCTTTATCGATTCTTCAAGACGGTCTTTGTATTTTTTAGTATCTACAAAATTGAGCGGGTCCTTCGATCTTACTTTTTTGTCGAACTCGCTGTATTTTCCGTTATCGAACAGCAGCGTAAAGTACTCTTCGCTGCCAATCCTGAAGTGAAATTCGCATTTTGTGCAGAGGTAAAAATTATGCTCCCATTGTTTCTTGTGCATTATTTCGTCGCAGTTGGGGCATTTTACCCAGTTGCCTTCGCCGATATCCTCTTTACGGTGAGTCTCGGCTTCTATTTTGTCTTTTGTACGTTTAAACCATGCCATATAGCAAAATCAAATGTCAAAAATTATGTATCAAATAATCACTTTTGTTTTCTGAAGTTAAAATCCTTGATATAGAGAGGTTCAACCTCTACGGGATTCTTCAAGTCCCCTTTATCTAATCGTTCCTTCGAGAGCCTAAGCATTGAATCAAGCTCCGAATCCAAATTTTCACTGTTTATATATTCAAAATAAGAATGTTTTCTCTTAGTTTCAGCGTCAAAAAAGCCCACAATCAGGGCATTGCCGGCAGTTATTGATGATAATTGTTCCAATTCTGCGCAGCCTCTTTTGATTTCAGAGCCGTTTAACCACACTGAATAGTAATACTCCGGCAGATTTGCGGGGATCGCAATACAATACTCTCTCTGCGGGTCAGATTTTTTGATACGTAAGTAAGCCAGTTCAAAGCCTGATACAGGTATCAGCGGAATATCCAGCGCGGCGGCAAACCCCTTTGCTATCGAAAGCCCGACACGTATCCCGGTGAATGAACCGGGACCAATCGTTACTGCCACTGCCTTTACCGCTTCCAACGCCTTCCTGTGTTCATCGCTTAGCTTACGAAGGCATTTGACCAGATTATCGGGCTGTTTCTTTGAATCGGCTTTTTGGAATTCTGAAGCATATTCAACATAATGGCCGTCCGCTGAACTTAAAGCGGTGAACGCGCCGTTATCGCCTGAGTTTATCAGCAGTAAATTCAAAACCCCGGATTCTCCACTTTGATATACCTGTAATTCTCGTTTTCGGATGTGTGCGCAATGCGGACTTTCTTTGTGTCAGGCGGCAGCGAATCTTCAACAAGCTCGGGCCATTCGATTAATACAATTCCACGGCTGTTCATATAATCATCGAACCCGACGGAAAAAACCTCATCAGAATGCCTGAGCCGGTAGAAATCGAAATGGAATATCTTTGGAGATGTTTCAGAAGAATATTCGTTCACAATAATGAAGGTGGGGCTGTTCACAATTTGCTTTGCGCCAAGCCCGCTGCAAACTCCCTTTACAAACTGTGTCTTGCCGCTGCCCAGATCGCCGTACAAAGCTATAACGTCGCGGTCCTTTAACATTCCCGCAAACTGTTTCCCAACGTTCCGGGTTTCTTCGGCATTTTTTGTCACTACAGTAAAATCGTTTGTCATTAGCTCTGCAAATTATAGAGGCACATTATATGTGCCTCGTAAAAATTTGCCGGTTCAATTAAATTTAGTTCTGAATATTCAGTTCTGAAGCGCTTGTAAAGCGTCTCTTCTACATAATTTTTTTATGTCTTCGGCTCCAGAGTCACTACAGGGAGTATCAGCTCTTCCATAGAAATGCCTCCGTGCTGGAAAGTATTTTTGTAGTGATTCAGGTAATAATGATAATCTGTCGGGTATACAAAATAAAAATCTTCCTTCGTTATAACGTAGTTTACGATCCCACCGCGTTTAGGAAGCATATAATCATGCGGGTTGCGTATAAAAATGGCCTGACGGTCGTCGCATTTCACGTTACGTCCGTACTTATAACGCAGATTGGTAGATGTTTCTTTATCGCCCAGCACCTTGGCGCCGCGCAGGCAGCGTATGCTGCCGTGATCGGTGGTCACAATTATCTTGACATTTTTCTGCTGGGAGAGGATCTTAAACATTGAGAAAAGGGCTGAGTGCTCAAACCACGACTCTGTAAGAGAGCGGTAAGCCGATTCATCAGGCGCGATCTCTTTCAGCACAGCGCTATCGGAGCGGCTGTGAGCAAGAATATCCACAAAGTTTACCACAATAGCGTTAAGATGAGTGCTTGCAAACGAAGCTATTTTGTTTTCTATCCCTTTGCCGAATTCCTGGTCAAGTATCTTCACATATCTCAGGTCGTTCCTGAGTTTTATCCTTCTTCGCGCCAATAATTTTTCGAGAAATTCTTTTTCGTAATTGTTCTTGCTGTTCTCATCATCTTCGCCTTTTGCGAAAAGTTCCGGGTAATGCTGTTCTATTTCGCTTGGGAAGAGCCCGCTGAAAATAGCGTTCCTTGCGTACGGCGTGGCAGAAGGGATCATGCCGAAGTAATACTCTTTATTAATTTTAAAATAATCGTACAGGTGGCGTTCCATCAGCAGCCACTGGTCAAGCCTGAGGCAATCAACCACAAAAAAGAAAATGGATTTATTGGAATCAAGTTCAGGTATAACATACTGGTCGACTACTTTGTTCGAAAATATGGGGCCCTGTTTTTTTTCATGAATCCACTCGAGATAGTTCCTTTCGAAGAATTTTGAAAACTCAATATTGCATTCGCGTCTCTGGGCAAGCACCGTGTCTTTGAGGCCCAGCTCAGGGTGTTCATCAAGTTCCATTTCCCATTCGGTCAGGTCGCTGTTAATTCTTATCCAGTCTGTATAATCAAGCGGCTCCATCATTTCCATGGAAATGCGGTTAAACTCTTTAATGTAGTCGCGGGAAACCGTTTCCCCTTTAATGCGCTTTCCTTCAAGAAATTTTTTGCACACAAGCAGTATCTGGTTCGGGTTGACCGGCTTGAGCAGGTAATCGGATATTTTGGCGCCGATAGCGTCTTCCATCAGGGTTTCGGTTTCATTTTTCGTGACCATAACCACCGGAACATTGGGTTGAATATCTTTCAATGAAGAAAGTGTCTTCAATCCGCCCATTCCTGCCATCATTTCATCAAGAAATATGAGGTCATAGTTCTTATCCTTAACAAGCTCTATTGCGTCTTCGCCGTTAGTTGCTTTATCAACGGCGTATCCTTTATCCTCTAAAAACAGGATATTAGAACGCAGAAGCTCGATCTCATCGTCTACCCAGAGTATTTTGTTTTTGCCTTTTTCCAAGATGTTATTACTAATTTTGTTGAAGAAATGCCCTAAAGGGGCTTAAATTAAATTAGTAAATTGATTTTCATGCAGGTTATGGTTATTTTTGTAGTTCAACAATTATAAACGTATAAATTTATTATTAAAAGGAACTTTTAGATGCCATTAAGACACAAATCAGCGCAAAAAAGAGCAAGACAAACTGAAACAAGAACTGAATATAACAAACATTACAAAGCAAAGTTGAAAACCGCTCTGAAGAAAGTTCTTTCGGCCAAAACAAAAGCGGCCGGCGAGAAAGAGCTTAAAAGCGCGGTATCTGTTCTTGACAAGGCGGCAACTAAAAGAATAATCCATAAAAATAACGCCGCAAACAGGAAATCGGCCTTAACACGCCATGTAAATAAGCTTAAATAGGTTTGTTACAATAGCCAGGTATTTACGTAATGAGTATAACTAAGAAAGGAGCTAATTAGCTCCTTTCTTAGTTTCTTCTATTTTTTCCAGGAGCCAGCCTTTAAAGTTAACCGAGTCTTCTTTTTCCAACGCTTTTCTTACGCTGTCTTTGTCAGATTTTGTTTTGCCCGTCCTGATGTCAATGATTCGTTTACAATAAAGCAGAAAATTATTTGTGGTGGTTTTGTAATATTCAGAAACATTTTTGTTATTTATTACAAAGTGTTTGTAGGCATCTAAAAGCGATAGCGCTTCTTCGATGAAATTCAGTTCAACATAAATTCTAAGCAGCAGGTTTCTGTAATCGAACTTTAACGTGAAAAGAGCGAAATCAACTTTTTTAAGCAGTTCAAGCGATTCAGCAAACTCCTTTCTTTCGAAACTTATGTGCGCTTCAGAGAATTTCTTCATTACTATTTGCAGTTCTTTGGGAGACGGCTGCTGTATTCAATAATAAATTTTTCAGCCCAGTCAATTTCTTTCAGGTGCAGCGCGTTGATCAGTATCTGTCTGTAAAGCAATACGCGCATTTCCCTTCCGTCAGGAGAGAATACTCCGTGCGCCAGCCGGATCTTATTCAGCTCAAAGAGCTCGCGCCTGTAACGGTTCCTGTCGATAGTTTCCATCTTCATCCAGCAGATCGCCTCCGCCATTTGGTAAATGTTATACATTTTCAGGCGCATCAAACAGCGGCGTAACTTCGGGCAGAATTTTCTTCATCATTACATAATATTCCTCGCTGTCTTCGTTCAGGTAGTTCAGTATTGCGGCAACATATATCTTTATTGCATTTTGAACCGGGTCGTCAAATTTCCCGTCCAGAATCTCCTGTGCAAATTTATTGAAATCAACAACATTCAGAAACGTAAGCAGAAACGGGTCCGGAAAAAGCGTGTTAAATATCTTCTTGTTTGTGTGAATGTCATGCAGCCCGTAGGCTAGCTTCATTACAAAACGATATATCAGGTAGTTATTTTTGCCGGCAATGCTTTGCAGCGCCTTAAAATTTCAGGCAATTTACAAACTCCACAGGCAATAAAACCCTTAGCGTTACCTTTAAACTGATTTCGGCTAACACTTCAAGCATTTCAAAAACATTTACAATCAAAGTGCATTAATTATAAATTCTGAGAAGCTAAAATTAAAAAGGAGCTCCACCCGGCTCCTTTTTTATAAAACTTTTTATTTGCCGGTATATGCCGGCTTGCTGAAACCGGTATGGCTTCAAAATCTTATATTTACTGAATAATAATAGTTCTTAAATTCAACGACTGCATCAGGTTTATATAAAGATCTTTCGAGCAGCGATATGACGAGGTTTTTCAAAACGAATCCTGCAACAGATTGCATAATCTGGTTGGGCGGCAGTACAAATCTTAATGAGTTTTCAATCGCCAGAACCGCGGCTCCCTTTATGGCAAGCGACTTAAAATAATTTTTCACTTCTGATATAGGGACGTATATGCTGGAGCTGTGATTAGCGTATATATTAATGAAGTCAAAAGGCTTAATGCTCATTTGCGGGGTGAAGTTAATAATTGCGTATTTCTGGTAAAACCCGCCGAAATTAATATTACTTCTGAATGATGAAATAATGCCATGTGAATGGAACGTCTCCGTGTTCTTACGCTGGAGCGCTGCGTTTGTATATTCATGCAAGGCAGCATCGGAATTATCCGCCGCATAATCTTCTTTATTTAGAACAGGAGCGCCCCTGGATTCTGTGTTCGTCCGCAGAACCGAGTTGTTATCCTTGTTTTCAATTGTTTGCCTGAGTCCGTCAGATGATGTAAGCTGGGCGATAGCGCCGCGAACAACGCAAATCGAAATGAAGATAGATATTATAACCATTCTAATCATGGTTATCAGATTTAATTCTGAAATTACATCATCAGCAGAATACGTTGACAGTAAGGAGCAGTTTACAGTAAAGAGAGCTTACTCCGCGGGTTATGAAAATCGCCTGGAGAAAAATAGCAAGATTAGCTCAACTTTGCAAGCGCATTTCTGAGGCTTTCAATCACCTTCTCCACCTCTTCGAGCCTGCACGTGCCCACCGATAACCGGTACCACGATGAATCGTCTGAATCGCCAAAAGCGTGGAAAGGAACTAATGCAACATGAGCTTCCTCAAGGAGGTATTTAGTAATGTCGCGTGTAGTTTCAAGAACAGAGCCGCCGGCCCTTTTCATGCCATGCAGCCGAAACTGTACCGTCAGGTAAATAGCCGCCTGCGGCGCTATCGCATTTACTCTATGGCCCTCTTTCTTTAGCGACATAAACCCTTTGTAAAATCCTTCAAGCCTCTTATGAACTTTATCTTTGTAATCAGCCAGATATGAATCAACCTGCCCAGCATCGGAAAGATACCGCGCCGTAGCAACCTGCTCTGCTTTTGGCGCCCATGCGCCAAGATGCGATAGAATAGATTTCATCTTATCTATAACTCTTTCGGGCCCGAACGACCAACCAACTCTGACGCCTGTTGCCGCAAACGCTTTTGAAAGCCCATCGATAAATATTGTGTAATTTCTCATCTCCGGATTTATTGAAACCGGGTTATAATGTTCGGTATCGCCAAAAGTGAGAACCCAGTAGATTTGGTCATACATTAAATACAACGGCTTTTCGTTTGGGGAGCGCCTGTCGTTTTCTTCAACTATCAAATTACAAATATCTTCAAGCTGTTTGCGGCTGAACACAGTTCCTGTCGGATTAAGCGGAGAGCAAAGCGAGATGAGCGCGGCGTCCTTTACGTATGGCCTCATATCACCGGCAGTCGGCATAAAATTATTTTCAGGCGTGGCAAGGATTTCGACTTTCTTTGCGTGAGATAAGTGCGAGTAGTGATTGTTGTTCCATGATGGCACCGGGAATATAACCGTATCGCCCGGGGCAACAACGGTTTGGTATGTTGCATAGATCAGAGGCCTCGCACCGGCAGCCACTAAGATCCCGTTTGGTGAGTAAGACAACATTTCCTTTTCAAGAAGGAATTTGGAAATAACTTTCCTTAGCTCTAAGATACCGTTCGCGGGCGGATAATTAGTTTCCTTTTCTTTATACGCCTTTATTATCTCACTTTCCAGCTCTTTGGGAATAGAAAAAATCTTCGGGTCGAAATCGCCGATAGTAAGATTATATATCTGCTCCCCGTTCTTGATCTTCTCATTAATTTCGCCTGCAAGCTTGATTATTTCGGAGGCGATCAGGGTTTCCGCCATCCGGGAAACCATAAGTTTTCTTTGAACTGTCTCAGTCGTCATAGATTTATCGGGAAAGTTAGGCAAATATAAAAAGAAAAATTCTAAATACGAATGTCGAAATACTAAACAAATTCGAAAATAAAACTCCGAAAACCCTAAACCTACACCATAGGTGCAACCCTGCCTCTTAAGGCGTGCAACCCGAAGAGAGTTAACTAAACTACTCCACCCCGGCCCTCCCCAAAGGGGAGGGAGGATGCTTTTGGTTTATCAGTGAAAATCTGCGTAATCCGTGTCTGATCTTTTGATTTTTCTTAATTCGATTTTCTAATTTGTTTTGGATTCAGGCATTCGGATTTCGAATTCTATTAAACAAATGCTATTGTTTCGATCTCAACTAAAACGTCTTTAGGAAGCCGGGCGACTTCTATGGTACTCCGAGCGGGTTTTGATTCGCCGAAAAATTCCGCATAGACTTCATTCATCGCCGCGAAGTCGTTCATGTTTTTTATGTACACAGTTGTTTTAATTACGTTTGCTATTGACGAGCCGCCTTCTTCGAGAAGGGCTGAAACATTATTCAGGACCTTCCTGGTTTGTTCTTTAATTCCGCCGCTTACGACGTTCCCGGTACCGGGGTCTATCGGAATTTGCCCCGATGTAAATATCAAATTTGAGCGCGGCGTGCTTACTTCTACTGCCTGCGAGTATGGGCCGATGGGCTCAGGCGCTTTATTTGTAAAAATTATTTCTTTCGACATATTGATCTTGTTTAGTGAATTGTCAGTTAATATTAATCAGGTGTACAAGCGTAAAATATCGCTTAAATTATTCAAAGTCAAGAGTACGACAAAATGTCAATTTGTTTTGATTTTTTGCTGTTTTCAAAGACAATATTTCCCAAACTATGAAATTATGTCATTGTCTTAATTTGCTATTCTTCAAAAACGCTGATATTTTCAGTAAAATATTTTGGCACGCCAATTGTACGTATATGTGTGATAACCAAACCAAATTTTACAAATAACTATTTAAGGAGGTCTAAAATGACATTAGTTAGATTTAAGCCATCGGGTGAGATGGATTTCAGCAAAAACTTCAGGAAGTTCTTTAACAATATTGATTCCCCGTTTTTCAGCGAATGGGGATTGAAGCCGTTTGATTCAAAAGGATTCACTCCCAGGGTTGATGTGACCGAAGACAAAAATAATTTATATGTTCATGCCGAAATTCCCGGCGTAGATAAGAAAGACATTAAGATCAACGTAGTTGGCGATGAACTGACTATCAGCGGGGAGAAGAAATCTGAAGAGAAAGATGAGAACAAAAACTACTTCAGGGTCGAAAGGTCAAGCGGAAGCTTCTCAAGAAGCTTTACTTTACCGGCCGAAGTTGTGATTGATAAGATAGAAGCTGAATATAAAGACGGAGTATTGAACATTACTCTGCCCAAAACTGAAGAAGCAAAAGTTGTTGAGAAACAGATCGAAGTGAAGTAAAAACGCGAGACGGCAGACGTCAAACGTGAAACGAAACATGAAGTTGATAATGTCAGGGTAATAACCTGGCATTATCGTTTTAATGTTACCGCAATAATAACAGTAAGTATTGAGAAAATCCTATTAATCCCAATGGCTCCCCCTCTCTAGGCGGAGAGGGGGTCGGGGGGTGAGGTAAAATATGCAGGAAAAAATTTTTAGCTCAGCCGTAGCAGAGAATGAATCGATAGAGGAATTTTTAGAGAGGCGTTCATACGCAAAAATTCCTCTATCGGTTAATTCGCTTGGACATTTCGAGATTTTTGCGAAACTTAACGGCATAGATGCCAGGTTTATTTTAGATACAGGCGCTTCAGGAACAGTGGTCGATGAAACCGGTTCTGCCGGGTTTAATTTGTTGATGTTGAGCGAATCAGATGAAAAGGCGGCGGGACTCGGAACAAACACTCTGCAGGTTACTAAAAGCAAGGGTAACGAAATTATACTGGATGGCTTCAAAATTGAAAACTGGGAAGTTGGCATTATTAACCTTTCTCATGTAAATGAAGAGCTAACCAAGCGCGGCGCAGGAATAGTGCACGGCGTAATTGGCGCTGATATTATGAATAAATATGACGCAGTAATTGATTATGGCGAGAAAGCTTTATACTTGAGAAAAGACCAGGATCAATTGTCAGCGGCCATTGAGGGGATTGCCGCGTCCCGCTAAGGCGCGTCTCGCTGTTTTGTAAATGCCGACAGACTACATAATGCGGATGATTGAGGAGTTCTTCAGATTGCTCAGGAACATAATTATGAAAAGGGAACAGGCAGATTATGAAATGGCGCGGGAAGGGCTTGATAACTTAAGTAAAATGATAACGGGCCTTGATCTGATGCAGATCAAGTTACTGGCTGATGACGGGCTTACATTTTTCTTCAATCCCGATAAACAGGACTACGCTGAAAAAATATTCTGCACCGGGAAGATGTTCAAAGAAGAAGCGCTGATCAATGAAGCAGAGGGAAAACAGGATGAGAGCGTTAAGAGTAACAGGTATGCTTTGACATTTTTTGAGAAGATTAAAGAAAAAGATTCTGAATACAAACAGGAAGTATTGGAAGAAATAATACAATTAAATAATAAAATCCGCGGCCTTGCCGGCTGATAAGAATTCGGCGGATGGCGGGCAGCAAAAGAAAAGGAAAAATAAAACTATGGGAAAAATAATTGGAATCGATTTAGGAACTACCAACTCGGTTGTAGCCGTAATGGAAGGCAATGACCCTGTGGTAATTCAAAACGCTGAGGGTCACAGAACCACCCCTTCGGTTGTGGCATTTACCAAGAACGGCGAACGCCTTGTTGGTCAGGCTGCAAAGAGGCAGTCGGTAACTAACCCGCAGAACACCATCTCGTCTATAAAGAGATTTATGGGCAGAAGGTATGATGAAGTAAGGGATGAAATGACGAAAGTCCCCTATAAAGTCATAAAAGGCGAGAACGATACGGCCAGGGTTGAAATCGGCGACAGAGTTTACTCGCCGCCCGAGATATCCGCAATGATACTTCAGAAAATGAAGCAGACTGCAGAGGATTATCTTGGTCAAAAAGTAACCGAAGCGGTTGTAACCGTTCCGGCTTACTTTAACGATTCGCAGAGACAGGCGACTAAGGATGCCGGCAAAATAGCGGGGCTTGACGTAAAACGTATTATCAACGAGCCCACAGCCGCGGCGCTTGCTTACGGACTGGATAAAAACAAAAAAGATGAAAAAGTCGCCGTGTACGATCTTGGGGGCGGTACTTTTGATATATCGATTTTAGAGCTTGGCGAAGGCGTGTTCGAAGTGAAATCAACAAACGGCGATACTCACTTAGGAGGCGATGACTTTGACCAGAGGCTGATAGATTATATTGTCGATGAGTTTAAGAATAAAGAAGGCGTCGACCTTAAAAAGGACCCGATGGCGCTTCAGCGCTTAAAGGTGGAAGCTGAAAATGCAAAATGCGAACTCTCGACCCGTTTGGAAGTAGATATTAAGCTTCCGTATATAACGGCAGTCGATGGAGCCGCAAAACATCTTGATATAGTTATCACAAGGGCAAAATTCGAGCAGCTGGTCGCCGATTTGATCCAGAGGACAATTGGCCCATGCAAGAAAGCTATGGAAGATGCCGGGTACACGCCGAATGATATCAACGAAGTAATACTCGTCGGCGGTTCTACAAGAATACCTAAAGTTCAGGAAGCTGTTAAAAACCTGTTCGGAAAAGAGCCCCATAAGGGCGTAAATCCTGATGAAGTTGTGGCGGTAGGCGCGGCTATACAGGGCGGCGTTTTAACAGGCGACGTAAAAGACGTGCTGCTGCTTGACGTAACTCCGCTATCGCTTGGTATTGAAACCCTCGGCGGCGTTATGACAAAAATGATAGACGCTAATACGACTATCCCGACCAAGAAGACTGAAATATATTCTACGGCAGCTGCAAACCAGTCGCAGGTTGAGATACATATTCTCCAGGGCGAGCGCCCCATGGCGAACGATAACAGGACGCTGGGCACGTTTATACTTGACGGAATTCCGCCTGCTCCGCGCGGTATACCGCAGATCGAAGTAACTTTTGATATTGACGCTAACGGTATTTTACATGTTGCGGCAAAAGATAAAGCAACAGGTAAAGAGCAGTCAATTAAGATCACTCACTCAAGCGGACTCAGCGACGCTGAAATTGAAAAAATGAAACGCGATGCAAAGGAACATGAGTCTGATGATAAAAAGAAAAAGGAAGAAGTTGAAATAAAGAACCAGGCTGACCAGCTTGTGTTCACGAGCGAGAAGAACCTGAAAGAATTCGAAGGCAAGCTAAACAGCGAAACTAAGATGAAGATAGAGAACGCAGTCAGCAAGCTGAAAGAAGCTCAGAAGGGTACGAACATCGACGAGATCAAATCAGCTATCGAAGCTATGAACGCTGCATGGAGCGAAGCATCTACACAGATGTACAGCCAGGCTACAGGCGCCGAGCAGCAAACGGGCGAACAGAAAACCGAAACCGGCGGCGAGCAGCCAAAAACCGAAGGCGACGGCAAAAAGGTAGAGAATGCTGATTATGAAGTTGTTGATGATGATAAGAAGTAAGGCAGAAGGCAAAAGGCAGAAGTGAAAAGATAACGCATTTCCACTTGTAACCTGGAACTTTCTAACTTGCAACTTATAAAGAGCCCATAGGCGAAATCATAGCGCTGCTTGTCTTTCCCGCGAAGGCGGGAATCCAGATAATCACGCTCGGATCTAGCAAAATAAACCATCCCGGTGAAAATCGGGGTGGTTTTTTTATTGGTTTCCTATCAAAAACACCAAATACGCCCCAAAATGCTATTTTATAACCCTCACTAAAATCTGGTAGTTTTAGCCTTTGTTTAAATAAAAACTTTAGATTACATTTGCATAACTTATTTATATAGTAAGTTATGAAAAAGATAACATTTATACGGTATCTAAGTATTGCGCTCGTTTGCGTTTATATATCGGCGTGTTCTTCTTCCAAAACCGATGACAATGCGCCTGATAACACAACGGATAACACCAATCCGACAGAGACCACGTATGATGAAGCAGCAGGCGCGGCAATAATTAACATTGCTAAAGACGAACAGCAGAATGAAATGTATTCGCCTTCGGTTTCAGATACTTATTTATACTGGCTTGATAACAGGCTGATCGAACTTAACCATGCGACCAAATGTAATATTTTTGCTTTGAATGTTTTATATAAGGCCGGCTTTAAAACCCCGTCGGTAAACGCTTTGACCAGGGACCTAATTGATACTTCAAAATTCTCAGATATACTTCCGGTTGTAGGAGTTTCTGACCCTGAAGCAGCCGCTAAAGGCGACTTAATTGTATTTAACGGGCATGTGATAATATTTGAATCATTGGTAAAGATCAAAAAAGATATGTACGCGCTTGCATGGTGGGCAGGCACTCATCAGGCAGATAACGGCGATAACATCATGAATAATGTTTGTTACGGAAAATACAAACTCAATGGGTATTTTATTGTAAGAAGACCAGTGAGGAAGTGAAACTTGAGAGAGTTTATAAAGTATGTAAAGTTCATAAATAGTTAAAGATTATATATTTTTATAAGAATTTTGCTTTCTCTTTCTGTTTTTTAGTTAATGTCGTTTTACATTTTACGTTTTCCTTTTCACTTCTGCCTTCTGCCTTTTCACTTCTGCCTTTTGCCTATTGCCTTTTCACTTTTGCCTTTTTCATTGTAACATCTTCAAATTTTCGGTAACTTTCCCGATTACTATTACAATTGAATGAGAAAACGCTATTATATTGATAAAATCGCCGATTATGTTGGCCAGGAAGTGACTATTCAGGGTTGGTTATATAACATCCGCACGTCCGGTAAACTCATGTTTCCTCAACTGCGCGACGGCACAGGATTTATTCAGGGCGTAGTCTCACAAAAAGAGGTTTCTGAAAAAGTTTGGGAAGATTTTAAGTCGCTTACCCAGGAATCATCCATAATAGTAACGGGTACAGTCTCGAAACATCCAAAGAAAGATGAATACGAGCTGCAAATAAAAAACCTGCAGGTTGTTCAGATCGCTGAACAATATCCAATCACTCCAAAAGATCACGGAGTAGAATTCCTTGCAGATCACAGGCATTTGTGGGTACGCTCGTCAAAGCAAGTTGCAATATTGAAAGTGCGCGAAGAGATTATTAAATCATGCCGCGATTATATGTATGATAACGGCTTTACGCTTTTTGATTCGCCGATATTCACACCCAATGCTGCCGAAGGAACAACAACATTGTTCTCATCTGATTATTTTGATCTGGGTAAAGTTTACTTAGCTCAGACCGGTCAGCTTTATGCCGAAGCGGGCGCAATGGCATTCGGAAAAGTGTATGATTTTGGACCGACGTTCCGCGCCGAGAAATCCAAGACCCGAAGGCACTTAACTGAGTTTTGGATGATCGAGCCCGAGATGGCTTATTACGATATTTTCGATGACATGGATTTGATTGAAGATTTTATTGAGTATATCGTTCAGCGTGTTGTAAAGAACAGAGCAAAAGAGCTTGCTGTTTTGGAAAGAGATATTGCAAAACTGGAAGCAATTAAAAAACCGTTCCCGCGAATTACGTATGATGAGGCAATTAATATAATTAATAAAAAAGATATTCCGCTGATAAGGAAAAAAGAAGATGGTACAGAGGATCAAATCAGGCCTTTTCCGTGGGGCGAGGATTTTGGCGCGCCGCATGAAGAAGCGGTTGTTGGCGATGACGATAAGCCTGTAATGGTCTACAACTGGCCTAGCGAAGCAAAAGCGTTCTATATGAAACGCGATCCTGATAATCCTAAAATTGTCCGCGGCGTTGATGTGTTGGCTCCAGAAGGATACGGAGAAATTGTCGGCGGCTCTGAAAGAGAAGATAATCTGGAGTTGCTCGTTCAGCGTATTAAGGACCACAAGCTTCCTATGGAAGCATTTGAGTGGTATTTGGATCTGAGAAGGTTCGGCAGCGTGCCGCATTCCGGTTTTGGAATGGGGATAGAACGCTTTGTTTGCTGGATGTGCAAAATAGATCACATACGCGAAGCTATACCTTTTCCGAGATTAATGTATCGTAATCGTCCATAATGGAAACAATTATTATCGACGCATATAACCTTATGCACAAGGTAACTGAACTGAGGCTGCTTTTACAGCAATCTCAGGATGTGACCGTAGATACGATGGTTTCCAAGCTTGAAGGGCATTTCTTCGGGCGCGTTATAAAAGTGGTCATCGTCTTTGACGGGATGGGCAAAAATAAACACTCACGGAATATCGAAGTGAAATTCGCAAAGACAGGGGTGGGACCTGATTGGGGAAACGCAGATACTCTTATAAAACACCTTATTGAAAAGTCTAAAAATCCTAAACTGGTTAGAGTTGTATCATCCGACAGGGAAATCACCTTCTTCGCCAAAGAATGCGGATGTAAGATTCAAACGGCGGAAGGTTTTTGGGGCGAAGTAAAGGATAAAAGAATTGAAAGGGCAGATGCAATAAGAGAGGCAAAAGAGAAACCAAATGTTGTTACTAAAACAGAATTTGATTTTTTATTGAAAGAGTTTACAAAAAAATAGCAAAGAATATGTCGCAGGGGACGCATATATGCGTCCCCTGCATGAAATTAAATTAAGAATAAGTGGCATTAATAGAGACGCAAAATTTAAGCAAAGAGTATTCAAGTAAGTTTACCAAGCAGAAGGTAAACGCGCTGAATAATTTCTCTTTCAAGGTTAACGAAGGGGAAATTTTCGGGCTTTTGGGGCCAAACGGCGCGGGGAAAACAACTCTGATCAAGATCCTTCTCGCGATAACTTTCCAGACCAGCGGGACTGCGAGAATATTCGGGCTTGACGCAAGAGACAGCAAGTGGAAAAAAAGAGTAGGCTACCTTCCGGAGAACCATAAGTTCCCTAACTATCTTACAGGCGAGCAGGTGCTGGGATATTACGGCGAGCTGTCGGGGATGAAACGTGATTCGAAGATGATGCAGAAAATTGACGAAATGCTTGGCCTGATGAATCTTACTCAATGGCGCAAGACAAGGATTAAGAAATATTCCAAAGGCATGATGCAGAAGCTTGGCCTGGCGCAATCGATGCTCAGTAATCCCGACCTGATCTTTCTTGATGAGCCCACCGACGGCGTGGACCCAATCGGCAGAAAAGAAATACGCGATATTTTACACGGGCTAAAAGCGAAGGGCACGACAATTTTTCTGAACTCGCATTTGCTTTCTGAAGTCGAAATGATCTGCGACCGCGTGGCAATATTAAACAAAGGCGACCTGATAAAAGAAGGCAACGTTCATGACCTTACGCAGGCTGAAAACATTTTTATGGTGCATACCGCAAATACGCTCAGCCCTGAAATTAAACAAAAGGTTTCGCAAATTGATGCAAATGCAGGCGTTGGAGATAACGAAATTCATACAGAAACGCAGGTTGAAACCCTGAATAAGATAATAGACCTTCTCCGCGCAAACAATATCAACATCAAAACAATTAACCAGAAGACAAGCACTCTCGAAGAGCTCTTCATCAATGTAATCAACAAGGATAATACAAATTAATGCTGGCAATAATCAAAAATACATTTCGCGAAGCTCTGGCGAAAAAAATATTCATAGGTTACTATATATTTTACGGAATTGTAGTCATCGTAATGCTGTTCGCCGTAAACCTTGATGCAGTTGAAGGAGTAATGTCTTTTGCAGACGTTCAAAAAACAATTATATCGGTCGAAAGCGGCTTTGTAAGCCTGGCTTTTCCGCTTATTCTGTTCTTTGCGCTGATATCTGCTTCGTCATTCATCACATCAATGGTCGATAAAGGCACAATTGACCTGTTAATATCCAAGCCGGTTTCGAGATTTAAGATACTTACCGCTAAATATATTGGGTCGACGTTATTTGTTGCGGCAAGTATAGTATTCCTGATAGGCTCTATCTGGCTGATACTTTCGCTCAAGTCGGGTTACTGGAACGCAGGGTTCCTGTTCACAATAATAAGTCTTACGTTCGCGTTCGCGGTAATGTACAGCATATCTATTTTTATCGGCCTGACTACGCAGAGCTCAATTATTTCGATACTTGTGAACTTCTTTTTGATATTTGTTTTCTGCCCTGTTTTATCGGCGCGGGAACAGCTCATATTCACGTTTGTAAAAAATGACGGCGTTAAATTTATATTTAATTTCTTTTATTACATTTTGCCAAAACCCGGCGAAATAAAAGATGTGACCATTGCTCTTATTTCAGGCGAGAGCATTCCGCTCTGGAAAGGCGTGGTTAACGAGCTTGGAATGATGGGGCCATCGTGGTTATCTGTAATAACGTCGTTTCTTTTCTGCGCCGTTCTGTATTCATATTCGGTTTATTATTTCGCCAAAAAAGATTATTAACCGGCAATATTGGGAAAATGACTATGCGGTTTATACAATGATCAATAAAAGGGAAAAAATATTTTTCATTGTTTGTTTTATTTTAATTTCATGCTGTTCATTTAATTGTTCAAATAATATCGACCCGGAGCCTTTACAGCTTTCAGTAAGGCAGAACCTGGCGATGCTCCAGCCGGACCCGCAGTTTGTAATGTACTTCAATTTTAAGAAAATGCGCGAAACTGAATTCTGGAGCAAGTTCATTAATGATTCGCTGATGAGCGCGGAACGAAGCTTCGGGAATTTTCTATCGGTCCTTAAAAAGGCTACCGGCGCAAGCATCACAAACGGGATTGACGAGCTGTATTTTTCCAATTCGTGGATAGGCGAAAACGCCATGGTAATTAAAGGGGTTTTTGACAGGAAAAAAGCGGAAGATTACGTTCGTTCAGATACTGTGTATTCGGCGCAAAACTACCCGCCGAACATTACCGTGTACAGAGAAAAAGAATCTAACCTGTCTTTCTTTTTCAAAGACGATTTCACCGTATGCGCCAGTAATTATATGAATATTATTGAAGGCGACATGAAAGCCTCGGACACTTCTACAACAGGCCTGCTTTCAAATCCGGCCGCGATGAAAACTATTGAATCAATAAAATATAAAGAGAACCTGTGGATGATGTCGGACCAGAAACTTTTTATCAGGGGCATATTCGAGAACTTTGCGGATATGAACAAACCCGGAAAGAAAAATCTGCCTTCGGATGCAGGAAAAGATTCTGTTAACCGGCAGGATACGGCATCTTCAAAAGAAGAATCCGGCATGGCGTCGATTTACAAGAACATTAACGCCGTTTCATTTTCTTTAAAGATGACCGACAACCTGATCATTTATATGCAAAACGAATGCGGGGATAACAGATCCGCCGCCGACCTGAAGAACCAGCTTGAGGCTGTAATAGCTCTTGCAAAGCTCTCATCGTCATTCTCAAAGAGGAAACCAGGCGCGCTGATACAGGCGCTGGATAAAGTAGAAATGAACGTTTACGATAAGACGGCCGTGGTGCAGATAAAGCTCAACGAAAACGATATTACCGATATCAGGAAACAGAGAGTTTTTTAAGAAGCAAGAAGTAAGAATTAAAAAGCAAAAAGTAAAACAACCAACCATTATTTAATTTTAGGCGCCAGCCTCAAAAACCGCAATGAGCGGTATGTCCCGGATTGTTGAGACTTCTGAAGGCGGCGCTTTTAGCTGAGGGACTGTTATGATTTCAGCGGTATTAGGCGCAACTACAATAGGCGTAAACGCATATTTAGTAAAAGTAGAAACACATTTCAACAAAACCTTTCCATCAAGATTTGTAATAGTGGGCCTTCCCGATAAGGCGGTTTCGGAGGCAAATGAACGGGTATCGGCGGCCATAAAGAACACGGGTTACTTTCTGCCTTCGGGTAAGATTACGGTAAGCCTCGCGCCCGCGGATATTCGGAAAGAAGGGAGCGGCTTCGATCTGCCTATTGCGCTCGGAATAATCTGCGAAATGGGGCGCATTGAACCTGCTATGCTTAACGATTATGCATTCCTTGGGGAACTTTCGCTTGATGGGAAGCTCCGTCCTGTTCATGGCTCGCTGCCCATTGCCATTGAAGTGAAGAAGCAGGGATTGAAAGGAATAATTGTTCCGGAAGAGAACGCCAAAGAAGCCGCAATGGTTGAAGGCATTGAAGTGTATCCGCTTGGAACGCTTCAGGAGGTTGTTGATTTTTTAAACAATGGCGGCGGACTGGAACCATTTAAGGTTGATATCAATGAAATATTTAACGTTGACCAAAAAAGTTTAGTTGACTTTGCAGACGTGAAGGGCCAGCATGAAGTCAAGCGCGCCCTTGAAGTGGCTGCTGCCGGCGGACATAATATTATTATGGTTGGCCCGCCTGGTTCGGGCAAGACCATGCTTGCCAAGAGGATCCCAACAATCCTGCCGCCTATGAGTTTTGACGAGGCCCTTGAGACCACAAAAATTCATTCAGTCGCGGGCTTACTGCCATCTAATACCGCGCTTGTTTCGATAAGGCCATACCGCTCGCCACATCATACGATTTCAGATGTCGCGCTTGTAGGCGGGGGTCCGCTCGCCAAGCCCGGCGAGATCTCATTTGCCCATCACGGCGTTTTGTTTCTGGACGAACTTCCTGAATTCAAAAAAAATGCCCTTGAGGTTATGCGCCAGCCAATGGAAGAAGGAAAGGTCACTATATCGCGTTCTAAAGTATCGGTCGACTATCCCTGTAACTTTATGCTTGCTTCTGCTATGAACCCGTGCCCGTGCGGCAACTTCGGCAACCCTAACCAGGAGTGCAGCTGCACATCGCAGCAGATACAAAAATATATGTCAAAAATATCAGGCCCGCTTCTCGATAGAATCGATATTCACATACAGGTACAGGGGGTAAAGTATAAGGAGCTTTCAAGCAAGGTCAGCGCGGAGCCATCCTCCGTCATAAGGCAAAGAGTGATCAAAGCGCGGGAGACGCAAATGAAGAGATTTGCAGGGAAGAAAAATATATATTCCAACGCTGATATGATGTCAAAGGATATCAGGGAATACTGCGAAATTGATTTGGCTTCAGAAGAACTGCTTAAAATGGCTATTACAAAGCTGGGACTCTCGGCACGCGCATACGACAGGATACTGAAGGTATCGAGAACTATCTCGGATTTGGCAGGTGAGTGTAAAATAAGCTCTGCGCATATCAGCGAGGCCATTCAATACCGTTCGCTGGATAGAACCATGTGGATGGGTTGAGGGGATTGCGGATTGTGGATTTTAGATTTCGGATTGAAAAGAATCGTAGCACGATAATCTAATTTCGTGGCACCTGCCTGCTGCAGGCAGGCGACTTCACGTCATGCTACGAATAAAAATAAAAACATGAAGCTTAAATTATTTTTAGTTTTTATTATATTTTCGCATTGCACTTTTTCGCAGACTAATGCGGAGAAGTTTGTAAAAGCATTAATTAATAACAGCGAAAACATTAGGGATTTCGTCGACGAATCTGAGATTGCACTCTCCGAACGGCTTGGTATAACTTATACCGGCGTTAAGAATAAGTTTTTGATAGGAAATGATATTGACGAGCAGGTTAAAAGCGATATGAAAGAAGGCAGACTGCAATATGATATTAAAGAAAAAGCTTTAGGGGATAATTATTCACAAGTCGAGTTTTCCGTTCCAGACATAAAGTACTCTAAGCAGTTTTATTTCCTTGAGGGGAAATTTATTTCACCTACAACATATCTTACAAGGAACTGGCAGTCAAAGGAAAGCAAGTATTTCATATTTAGAATAAGCGAGCCGAAATACTTTAACGATTATTGCATAATGCGCCTTGATGATTTTGTTGATAAAATAGCAGATACGCTTGGTTTTACCGAAGCTGAAAAAGAATTACTCCAACAGCAAAAAATATATTACATATTCTGCAAAGATGAAGATGAAGTTCAGGCGTTAACCGGATATAAATCAAAAGGCCAGGCAATTCTAGCTTTTGATGAAGTAATAACTGCATATCAAACTCATTTTCATGAATTATCCCACCTGCTTATTAATTACAAACTGAAGAATCTCGGGTTATATACTCTTCCATTTTTTATGGAAGGTTTTGCCGTTGCTATGGGCGGCAGGGGCGGCATGGCTCCGCGAGTAGTTACCGATGTTGGCTTTTACCTCCAAAAAACAGGGTTTTTGACATATGATTCAATTTTAACTTATGATGCATTCACAAGTCAGGATGCAAACATGACCTATGCGGTTTCAGGGTTATATAATATGTTTTTGTTTAATGAGCTTGGGGTGGAAAAATATTTGGAATTGTATAAAAAAGCGAATGGAGATTTGGAAAAAATTAAAAAGCTCACATTCTACGACCTTCAAATGCCGGATGATGTTAATTTTTTTGAATTTCTCATTTTATATGAAAAGAATAAATCAATAAAGCTTGATAATGAGGGCTGGATACCTTATGACCTAAACTCTGATGTTATTACATTTTATAATGTAAAGCGCTTGACTGACGGATATTATTATTTTAATACAAGAGACAATTACTTTACTTTGCGAGCTGAAATAAATAATATTTATCGGGATTACACAAGCAAATTATATAGCGAAGTTACAAAAAACAAATATACCCGAGAACAATTATTAATAATTGTGGACACTTCTAAAATAAAGCTTTATAATTGCCTTAATGACGAACTTGAAGCTTCATATGATATTAGTTTCTCGTTAGACCATAAACAAGTACCTGTACTCAAAAAATTGATAAGGTCTGAGCATTACGAAAAATATTTTGTTTTCTCGCTGGCAGCTTCATTATTTAATTATGAATTAAGAGAACCGTGACTAAAACGGAAGCCATTATCATCGGCGGCGGCGCGGCGGGATTAATGTGCGCAATAGAAGCAGGCAAACGAGGCAGAAAAGTTTTGGTTATTGAAAATGCTGAAAAGATCGGGAAGAAAATTCTTATCTCCGGCGGCGGAAGATGTAACTTCACCAATCTTTATACTAAACCCGAAAATTTTATCTCCGAAAATCCGCACTTTTGTAAATCCGCGTTGGCAAGATACACTCCCCAGGATTTCATCTCACTTATTGAAAAACATAAAATAAAATACCACGAAAAAAAACTTGGCCAGCTTTTTTGTGATAATTCAGCTAAAGAAATTATCGACATGCTGGAGAAAGAATGCGATGATGCCGGGGTTGATATACTTCTTAACTCGTCAGTAAGTGAGATCAAAAAGAACGAAAAGTTTTTGGTTGAAACCAACAAATGTAATTTCGAATCTGAATCGGTTGTAATAGCGACAGGCGGAATCTCAATCCCGCAAATGGGAGCTACAGATTTCGGCTATAAAGTCGCAAAACAGTTTGGAGTTAATCTTACCAAGATTGTTCCCGGACTCGTTCCGTTCACTCTGAAAGAAAATGTATTCAGCCAAATAAGCGGGGTATCTATTGATTGCGAAGTATCCTGCAACGGCATGAGTTTCAGAGAGAATATTTTGTTTACACATAAAGGGCTCAGCGGTCCCGCAATACTCCAGATCTCTTCTTACTGGAATAACGGCGATAAAATTAGTATTGATCTGCTTCCTGAAAGCAACGCAATTGAGCTTCTCAAAGAAAACCGGGCCAGCAAAATGGCTCTGGATAACGTTATGGCGCAGTATTTGCCAAAGCGATTTACTGAATTGTGGTGTGCCAATTACTTTAAGCCTAAACCTGTGAACAAGCTTTCCGATGATGATATTCTCAAGATTGCGGGGAAAATTCATAACTGGGAAATAATTCCTTCCGGAACAGAGGGGTTTGGCAAAGCGGAAGTTACAAAAGGCGGTGTGGATACCGATGGGCTATCTTCAAAAACAATGGAGACAAAGAAAGTAAAAGGCTTGTTCTTTATCGGCGAGTGCGTAGATGTAACGGGCTGGCTAGGCGGTTATAACTTTCAGTGGGCATGGGCTTCGGGGTTTGCCGCAGGGCAGTTCGTATAGTTGCAGGTTGGCAAGTTACAAGTTAAAAAATAGCTGAGTTAAATCTATTATTCGTGCCACCTGCCTGCTGCAGGCAGGCGACGTGAAGTCGTACACGAAAAACAATCTATCGTGGCACGACTCGATGTCGTGCTACGAATATCCATTAAGCATAAATAAGTATCTCGTGTCTCTTTGCTTTCATGCATTCTTCCGAGCATGAGCGCGCCCATTTTACTTCACACTCTTCGCATTCAAAATGCTGCTTATGGCAGTCAAGATTTGCGCAGTTAACATACCTGTCGGTTTCTTTTCCGCAATGAAGGCATTTTCCAACCGGCTTATATTCCTCTGCAAAGTTTACAGGGATGGAGATCCGTTCATCAAATACGTAACATTTTCCGTCAAACATCTTTCCCTTTACTTCCGGGTCATGAGAGTAATTTATGATGCCGCCATCTAACTGATAAACTTCTCTAAACCCTTCACTCATTAAATAACCGGATAATTTCTCGCATCTCACGCCGCCGGTGCAATAAGTTAATATTTTCTTATCCTTATTTTTTATGAACTCGCTTTTTACCCAGTGGGGGAATTCGCGGAATGATTTCAGCGGCGGCCTAATGGCGTTTCTGAAATGCCCAAGGTCAAATTCGTAATCGGTTCTGCCGTCAAGGATTATCACGTTACCCTCATTCATCTTTTGGTAAAATTCCTCCGGGCTCAGATGTTTGCCGCTTGTTTGGTTCGGGTCGATATCTCTTGCCAGCCTGAATGTAACAAGCTCCTTCTTGAAGCGCACATGCATTTTCCTGAAAACATGTTTTTCAACTTCATCTATCTTAAATTCCATTCCTTCAAAACGCTTATCGGAATGCATGTCTCTAATGTATTTCCGGGCGCTTTCAAATGTTCCTGAGCATGTTCCGTTAATGCCTTCGGATGCAATTAGTATGCGTCCCCTGAGTCCGAGGCTGTTGCAATAATCCAGATGACGGAGCGTATATTCCTCAGGATCATTGATTTTTACGTATTTATAGTATAGTAATACCCTGTACATTATTAATCAGATTCAATCCGGAAAAATATGAAAACTGTATTTAAAGTGAACTGCTATAATTGATTACAAAAAGCAAAAAAAGTAAAATATTATGATTGATGTTAATTATAATAAACCCTCCTGTTTTTCGCCATTTAAACAAAGAACTTTTATTTTTAAATTTGAACTTACGGTCAAAAAGAATAATGATTACACCTATTTTAACGAAGAGCCCGTTTAATGAGCGATAATACTGACTTAGAAACCGAATTACTGGATGAATCGGTCATATCTGAAAGATCCTTTCGCTTAAACAAAACCTTTGCCGCGTTAAGATACCCCAATTATAAGCTTTGGTTTTACGGGCAGATGATATCGCTGCTTGGAACATGGATGCAAATTACTGCGCAGGGATTTTTGGTTTATGACCTGACGCATTCTCCGATCTATTTGGGATACATTGGGTTTGCCGCAGGGATCCCAACATGGATATTTATGCTCTATGGCGGAGTAATTGCCGATAGGATCCCGAGGCGCGATGTGCTGGTTATTACGCAATCAGTTATGATGGGGCTTGCGGCGGTTTTAGCTGTCCTCACCTTTATGCATTTGATTCAGGCGTGGGAAATTATACTGCTTGCATTTTGCCTTGGCACTGCAAATGCATTTGATGCGCCGTCGAGAATTTCGTTTGTGAACGAGCTTGTGGGGAAGGAAGATCTCACAAACGCCATTGCGCTTAACGCGACAATGTTCAATACGGCAACCGCTACTGGCCCTGCAATCGCCGGAATTACATATGCAGTGGCCGGGCCTGCATGGTGTTTTACAATTAACGCGGTTTCTTTTATCGGCGTTATAATTGCGCTCAGGAAAATGAAACTTGTTAAATTCCTTGCAGAAAAAAACAACCGTTCTGTTGCCCACGACTTAAAAGAAGGATTAAAGTATGCGGCCACTCATCCTGTTGTAAGGATAATTATACTCTTAGTAGCAACTATGAGCGTCTTCGGATTGTCGTTTGTAACTTTGCTTCCGGCATGGGCGGTAAAAATTCTGGGCGGCAATTCTGCCACCAACGGTTTTCTGCAGTCGGCAAGGGGAGTAGGGGCCCTTACAAGCGCGCTTTTGTTAGCGTCGCTTGGCAGGTTTAAATTTAAAGGCAAGCTGCTGACGCTTGGTTCAATCCTGTTCCCTTTGATGATGTTTGTATTTTCGTTTGTACACTGGATGCCGCTATCGCTGCTTGTGATACTGGGTATGGGTTTTGCTCTGATTCTTACAATGAACCTTTGCAATGCATCAGTTCAGACTCTCGTGCCCGATAAACTAAGAGGAAGAGTTATGGGGGTTTATTCCTTTACTTTTTTTGGATTTATGCCTGTAGGGTCGCTCTTAATGGGCGGGCTTGCCCAGAGCCTTGGCGAGCCGGAAGCAATATTGATATGTTCCATTGTCACGTTTGCAGTCGCGGCGCTGATATTTATTTTTGTGCCGGCAATAAGAAAATTGAGGTAGGCATTTTTCACCTTACGCTTGCCGGTTTTCGCGGGTTCGGCGGTCGTCTGCGATATTTTATTTCATATTAAACATAAGGCCTTAAATATATTATTAGATTTTTGCTGGGTAAAAAAAGCCAGATAAATCTTGATGCGGGTCTGCAAAAAAATGGGGCGGGAAACTAATTCCCGCCCGACTTATAAGTGAAAAATTAACCGGAGATTATTTTGTCAGGATCATTTTCCTGGTTTCGGAGAACGAGGGCGTTGTTATGCTATAAAAATATATGCCTGAACTTATTTTTGAAGCGTCCCAAGTTACTTCATAGTTTCCCGGATCAAGATTCTTGTTAACGATCGTCGCTACTTCCTGCCCGATTATGTTGGAAACCGTAAGCTTCACATTTTCCCGCTTAACGACTGAGAACTTTATCGTTGTCGATGGGTTGAACGGGTTGGGATAATTTTGCGACAAAGAAAATCCTTTTGGCGAACTGTTGTTATAGTTGCTTATGCCTGTAAGCGCAAGTCCGTCCCACTGTGCGATGTTTCCGCATCCTGCGCCGCCCGCAGTGCTGAAAATTCCGCCCGCGACTAATTTGTTATTAAAAATTGTGAGCGCATATGCTCCGTAAACATTGCTTCCGCCGCTATAGAACCCGCTGCCAAGCGCATGATAAGAAGTTCCGTCCCATCTTGAAATTCCGTTGACCGTTTGCCCGCCCGCCGTTGTATACAAACCTCCGATATATAAGTCGTTTCCATAAGAAGCAAACGCGAAAACATATGGATAGAATCCGCCGCCGCAACCGTTGCCTAAAACCGACCAGGCGCTGCCGTCCCACTGGGCCACGCAGCCTGTAAAAAGTCCGCCGGCTACAAGATTATTGTTATAAGCGCCAAGGCCATAAACTATACTGTTGAGCCCGCTTCCGACAGCCTGCCATGAGGAACCGTCCCATTGCGCTATATGATTAACGCTTAAACCGCCGGCTGTTGTAAAAAATCCTCCTGCTATCAAATGTCCGTTCCATGTATTGAGAGCCATGACCTGCCCCTGTGAACCGCCCATTCCGCTTCCTAATGTCTGCCAGCTGCTTGTGCCGCTATACTTCGCGATATAATTAGCGTTCAAACCCTCAACAGTTGTAAAATACCCGCCAACGATTAAATTACCATTATATACGGTAAGAGCAGATACTATATTATCCGGTCCGCCGCCTACATCTGACCAGGTAGAACCGTCCCATTGAGCGATATTTAGAACGGAAACGCCGCCTGCTACGGAAAATGAACCCCCGACTATCAAATTGCCGTTATATACAACTAATGCATTTACAGTTCCGTTTATTCCCCCCAGGTCATTCCAGTTAGTCCCGTCAAATTTTTTGAGTCCATGCCCGCCGCTGCCGCTTTGCTCGCCTGCATATAATTCGTTGTTATAAACTACAACAGAATATTCCCAATTAGTGCCGCCGCCTATTGGAGACCATGATTGCGAATATGCCTGGGCGGTTATCAGAGCAAATAAAGCTAGGATTGAAAGGACTGTTTTATAAACTGTTTTTTCCTGAGATGTAATGCGAACAGATGTATTCATTTTATTTTTCTCCATTATGATTTTTATTAAATTCTATTTTTCGTTCCAGTCGGAAAGAGTGTATCGTTAATGACAATACAAAATTAACCGGGTTAACCTAAAGAGAACCTTAAATGAATCTTAAAAATTGATTAAATCGTAAGTGTATAAATTATAATATGTTATGTTGTAATCATGAATGGAATTTCAGCGTGGCAGTGGTTCCTTTTAAGGGTTTACTTTCGAAATTGATTGAAATGTTCTGTACATCGGCAAGCCGTTTTACTATTGCAAGTCCAATACCATGGCCGCCGATCTGCGAGTTACGCGCTTCTTCGCTGCGGTAAAACCTGTCGAATATTCTTGCAAGCTGTTCCTCTTTCATTCCGATTCCGCCGTCAATTATACAGCAGCTTGTCACGTCGCTTGTGATCTTAACGCAAATTTCAATTTCTTTGCTTTCGCCTGAATATTTAATTGAATTAGATATCAGGTTTTCAAGCATCAAATCAAGCATAGATGCATCTGCCTTTACAAAGATCTCCCCGCGGTCATCATACTTGATTTTGATGCCATGATCCGCGGCGTATTCATTCAGCCTCAAAATACAGTAATGTAAGCTCTCGTCTAAATCGATTTTTCTTATTATCGGAACCAGGCTGCCGCTTTCATATCTTGCGAGCATAAGAAGCTGGTCTATTAAGGAGGAAATTCTGTCAGCTTCGCTAATACAATATGAAATTTTGCTTTCATAATAGGCGGTGTCCCGCGGTTTCCTGATCAAGACTTCCAGCGTGCCTTTAATAATGGCTAGCGGAGTTCTAAGCTCATGCGAAGCGTCGGCGGTAAATTGCTTTTCCCGGAGGACTGCATCCTCAAGCCTGTCTAACAGACTGTTTACAGTTACGGATAGATCATAGATTTCGTCTTTTTTGCTGGGAAAGCTAATTCTGCCCCCAAGATTTTCTCTTGTAATGCTCTCTGCATCCTTTGTGACGCTTAGAAGCGGTTTAATACTTCTGCCTGCGATAGCCCGCGAAATCAGAAAAAGCGTCAATAGCACAACAGGGTAGCTGTAAATAAGAACTATTCTAAGGTTTTCAACAACCAATGTGGTTCCCTCAAGGGGCATTGCAATGACAAGGTATCCGATGATCTTCCCTTTGTTATTCATTATGACTGCCTGCTTTTGACGGATTTCTTTATCTGAGAGCCTGGAATCGGAATTCCCGGTAATTCTTGGATCAGGATTAACGGTTAAGGATTGATCTTTCAAATTGCTTGTTTTCCTTATTATTTTTCCGTTATTATCCGCAACTTCAATAAATGTCGGGAAAACCTCCACTGCCTTGTGTTCCTGTTCAGTCCATTCCGAAGTATCAGTAAAAAATATAAAGTCTTTTGCCGTATCTATATCATCTATTACATCAGCGGCTTCAAAATCCAACCTGTCGTCTATACTGTCATAAGCAGCTTTATGAACAACCGAGTAAATAACAAAAAACAGCAGGAAAGTGATCGCTGCCGTTACCGAGATATAAAAAAAGGCAATTCTATTTCTAAGGCTTAGATTCATTATTCATCGCGGGCCATGTACCCAACTCCCCTGACTGTGTGAATCAATTCTGCGCTGGTCTTGTCTGTGAGCAGTTTTTTCCTCAGGAAATTAATGTATACATCTATAACCGATGTGTCAGAATCAAAATGAATGTCCCATACATGTTCTATTATCCGGGTGCGCGTGCAGACTTTTCCTTTGTTCCTGATAAGGTATTCAAGAAGCGAGAATTCTTTTGGAGTGAGTTCGATCTCTGTCGAATTGCGGAAAACGCGGTGTGTTTCCAAATTCATTTCAACGTCGCCAAGTTTTAATTTTGTCTGCTCTCCGCTTTTGGATCTGAGGAGGGTCCTTATCCTCGCGAGAAGCTCTTCAAACTGAAACGGTTTCTTTATGTAATCGTTTGCACCGGCTTCCAGCCCGAAAACCGTATCCTGAACCGTGTCTCTGGCGGTTAAAAAAATTATCGGGACGGTATTATTGATCTTCCTGAATTGCCTGCAAATTTCTATGCCGCTTATGCCGGGCAGCATCCAGTCAAGGAGCAATAGGTCATATTCGTTGGTTGATGCAAGCTCAAGTCCTTTAGCGCCCTCATTTGCGACGTCAATTGCAAAGCCCTCTTCTACCAGACCCTCCATCAGGAAATTTGCGATACCTTTTTCGTCTTCAACAATGAGAATTCTCATAACTTTTCCGTTTGCTGCCTGTTCAAGAATATCCGCTTCGCCTGATAAAACACCGTAAATCTCCGCTGCATGTTTTAAGCCTTCTATATCATTCATTTGTTCTAATAATATTTAGATTGATACAAATGTATGAATCTTTGTCTTAAAACATCGTAAAGGAATTCTTAAAATTCGCTTAAAGCGAAGCTCCATTTAGGTTTGCAATTTAATTTAATTTGTCAAAAAATAATAAGTAATTATCAATATTCTTCTAAAAGGATGGAATTCGCTACAGCGTTAACGTCATGACAATTGGCAATAATATAAATAATTATAGAAAGCTTATAATATGTTTTTATGCAGGCTTGTTACGCAATTATTTCTGTGGAAATATTTATGTTTGTGCCGGCTATCAGAAAAATGAAATAACGGAATATCTGATGAAAACAATGAAATTTTTGTAACACTAAAATTTAGCGTTATGCGGTGTTTTCATCCATTTTAGTTGAATCCTACCCACAATCACCACAAAATACTCAGAATTGGTTCAATTTTGGGTATTTCTACATCAAAAATTTCTCATCCAAAAAGCAAATAACAATCATTAGCTTTTATGATAAAAGTCATTCTTATTAATATCACCGGGAGCGTAAATTTGTACATGTTGGCAGATACATTTATATTTTAAGTACTGACACAGTAAGTTAATTTTGAACTCCACTATTTATTAAACTAGAATTCTCCGCACATGAAAATTTTCACAGTTTTATTTATTTTATTAACGCTTGGGATTGCCGCGCAGTCCCAGGACTTCAGCAAAATGACCGGCTCTCAAATATGCTCGCAAGTGAAATCAAATTATAAAGGATCGCTTGGCGCTTTTGAATTATCACCGAATACGCCGGTACATTCTTTTGATGTTCTGAACTATGAATTGAAACTTGATATTTATAATTGCTTTTCCTCAGGGACAAGAAGCTTTTCAGCAAGTAATTTGATTACATTCAGGGTTGATTCAGTTCTGAATTCTATAGTTCTTAACGCAACTTATACATCTTTGGTAATTGATTCTGTAAGACTATCGGGTGGAGTCAGTTTAAC
Source organism: uncultured Ignavibacteria bacterium (assembly GCA_963816535.1). GTDB lineage: Bacteria > Bacteroidota > Ignavibacteria > Tepidaquicellales > OLB5 > CAWFKW01. The sequence goes on from CAWFKW010000003.1 coordinate 1,872,465, forward strand.
TTATGTTCACAGTCAATCAACAAACAAAGTGACAATAAATCTGGACAGAACTTACAATCCCGGAGAAGTTGTTAATATCATTATTTATTACAGGCATAATAACGTAAATGATTATGCATTTAATGTTTCATCAGGTTACGTTTACACCGATTGCGAACCGGAAGGAGCCAGGAAGTGGTTTCCCTGCTGGGATAAACCTTCGGATAAAGCCACTTTTGATATCACAGTCAAAGTTCCATTGAGCGTTAAGATAGGTTCGAACGGCCGGCTTGCAGATTCGACTATAAGCGGAGATTCCATCAGGTATCACTGGATAAGCCGCGACCCGATATCAACTTATCTTGCTGTGCTTACTGGGAAAGCCAATTATAATATAAGCATTGTTTGGTGGCATAAAATATCAAACCCTAATGACAGTATTCCAATAATGCTATATTTTGCAACGGGTGAATATATACAGCCGACACATAATGCAATTTTAGACATGACTACTTATTATTCGACATTATTTGGAGAGCATCCATTTGAAAAAAACGGATTTGCTTCGGTTGCGGGTTATGGCGGGGGTATGGAAAATCAAACATTGACAACAATTTATCCTTCGGGGTGGACTTCTGTTTCTGGTCTTATATCGCATGAATTTGGGCACCAGTGGTTTGGCGACATGATCACCTGCGGAACCTGGGCCGATATATGGCTGAACGAAGGGTTTGCAACTTACCTTGAAGCATTGTATGACGAACATATAAGCGGTTATTCATCATACAAATATGACATAAATTCATTCGCGGACGGTTACATGACTTCAAATCCGGGCTGGGCGATTTATAATCCTGACTGGGCTATCAATACGCCTTCTACAAGCATATTGTTCAACGGCGCTATCACATACGATAAAGGCGCATGCGTGCTGCATATGCTCAGGTATACAATAGGCGATTCATTGTTCTTTGCCTCGTTCAAAGCCTATGCTACAGACACAACGAACTTCCGTCTTAAAAATGCAGTGACGAATGACTTTTTTGATAAGTTCAGCGCAGTATCCGGACAGGATTTAAACTGGTTCAGAGATGAGTGGGTAATGCAGCCAAATCACCCCGCTTATCAAAACAGTTATAATGTAACAGACCTTGGAAACGGCTCATGGCGCTTAGTCTTTGTTGCGAATCAGGTTCAGACAAACACTGTGTTTCATAAAATGCCGATCGTAATTAAGGTATCGTTTGCCGGGAATCCTGATACATCTATCAGGGTTATGAATGACCTAAACAACCAGTCATTCACTTTTACTTTTAGCAGTCAGCCGGTTACCGTCGCATTCGACCCTAATATTGACATAGTATTAAAAACGGCTACTTTGACTATCGGGATAAGAAATATTTCAACTAATATCCCAAAGAAATTTGCTGTTTACCAGAATTATCCGAATCCATTCAATCCCGTAACAAAGTTTAATTTTGATATTCCTGTGAAGTCATATGTCCATATCAAAGTATATGATATTACAGGACGGGTTGTAACGACTCTTGTAAACCAGGAATTGCAGTCGGGAAGTTACGAGACAATCTGGGATGCGGCGAACTATTCGAGCGGTATATATTTTTACAGTGTGGAGGCAAACAATTTCAGCAAAAATATGAAAATGGTTTTGGTGAAATAATCGATTTGAAATTTTTATCTTACTTATCTCCAGTCCCCCGAAAGGGGGACGGGAGAGGAAACGAAGACAATTCTGCTGTGCCCGTAAACCAGAAAACCGTAATAAAATCCGTTCTAAATTATTTATTAGCTTTTTCTTCCTGCGCATATAAATCCTTCAGGCTATTGACCTTGCTTTCAATAATTTTCAGAATATCATTAAGAAGGTCCGGGCTTTCAAGATCTATGTTCAGAAATTTTTTCAGAAGAGCTGTTGGAGAGTCATCAAACCCGTTTCGCATCAATGCAATATAGTTTTTCCGGAAACCGGCAGGGTCATTCTTGAACATTTCAAAATATTTTAATCCTAATAATCCGCCGTACATATAATTGGAAAGATACAGCGGGTCTTCGAACATAAGCCTGTTCGTCATCCATTGATCTTTTAATTGTTCATTCTTACCGGTCCAGATAGAGTATTTGGAATCAATTTTTATCGTCAGTGAATCCAGATCATCGGCATTCTGGATTTTATCGCCGGCGATAGCGTCATAAACGGCAAGCTCAAGGTCCGCATCATGGGCGGCGCTGAAGATCTTCATACCTTTGATTTCCAGGAATCTTTCAAGATAAAAAATCTTTTTCTCTAAATCCTTTTCGCGGCTATAACAATAATCAGCAAGCAGGAGCTCGTTAAAAATTGCGAATGACTCCGAAAAATAATTTGGGCCTGAACCATAAACGGGTTTGATCTTATTATTGCCCATGAGCTGAAAATGAACTACGTGGCCTCCTTCATGCGCTAATACCGATACATCCCCGAAGTAACCCTCGTAACCGTTTGAATAAAAAACATTTGGAATGTAAGGAAATCCAACGCCGCCGCCCGCGTTAAGGCGATTTTCGCCCTTAACAATATCCATTCTTCCGTTTGCGGGATCAAGCAGCTGAGCGAATTCCGATCCATACTCTTCGCCAAGCGGCTCAAGCGCTTTTAATATTATTGAACTTGCCTGTTCAATTGTAAAACGCGGGGGAGCGCTTTTGGTGGAAAAAGAAATCATATCCCATGAGTTCATATCGCTGTAACCTTCCGTTTTCTGAATATGGTCAGCCCGGATCTGCTGGTAATTTTTATATATCCCGGTGTTTTGAGATATTTTTTCCAGCATATTTGTTACATCTGATTTATTAAGAAAGCGCGCGTAGAAAGATTCTTCCTCAAAGTCTTTATAGTGATGCGTCTGCGAAAGAGAGTTATTTGCTTTTATTAGATGAATAAGGGCGAACGCATACAGGTCCTTCTGTGATTCAAAACCAGCATATCGCTTTTTGAAACCTTCTTCGCGTATTGACCTGTCGGGATTATCAATTATCTGGCTTCGTTGTTTCCAGACATTCAGTTTGCCGTCTATCGTTTCTATAGTTTTGAACTTTGTACGCGCTATCAGGTTTTCATACAGGTCCGATTGCCAGCCGTTGATAACAGGCGATAACGAGCCTATTGTAATTTCTTCGTTTTGGGGCAGAGAGTACAAACGGAATCTGCGTGAAGATTCTATCTCAAAACGGTATGGCTCCAGTTCAGGATTTTCCTTTATGAACATGCTGAGCGTGTCGTCTGAGATTTGCATCAATTTCTGTCCGAGAAACTGAGTCCTGGAATTTACTTCCGAGATCAGAGTTATATCGTCATCATTACTTTTTTCATCTTTAGTGTTTACAGCGTACCGCAGATACAAATAAGCATCGTGTTCAGCCAGTAAGACGCTTATACTGTCGTTTAGCCGCAGAGCCTGCAAAAGGATTTCCGGCGAGCGAGATATCTGATCCTTAAGAGATTCTAATTCCGACAGTTTTTTTTCAAGAATACTGCGGTCAGATTGTTCCCGTTCCGGGCTGCTGAAGAAGTACCGCTCAAAATCAATATGGTACAGAGCCTGTTTGTCTTTAGGAATCGGCTCGAAATTTTCCTGTGAAAAAGATATTGATGATATTGTAAAGAAACTGATTAAAATGTATATAAGCGTCTGCGCCATAAAGTTTTTCCTGATAAATGATTTGAACGGCAATTCAACAATAATATCGAAAAATAACACAACAAAATATTAAAAAGCCCTGACTCCAGTCATTCATTGGCGCGCATTTGCATGATAATAAAAAATGCCGGGTATTTTTATTTATTTAATTTGTATTTAATGTTCTTTTGTTATATTGCTTCAGATTGTTAAATTAAATTCACAACATAAATCATGATAATAGACAAACTGGAAAATGCAGACCTGTACCGCAATATCAACAAGAGAATTTCCGTTGCATTGGAATATTTGAAAGCAACGGATTTTGAAAGCATTGAAACCGGAAGACATAATATAGACGGCAATAAAATTTACGCTTTAGTTAACGACTACATGACAAAAAACAGCTCTGAGGCAAAACTGGAATCACATAAGAAGTACATCGACGTTCAGTATGTTTCAAGCGGCAGCGAGCTTATTGGTTACGCCCTGTTAAACGGGCAGGATCCATCGCAGGAATATGATGATGAAAAAGACTACATGCTGTATAACGATGAACCATCATTTATCGAATTTGATGAAGGCATGTTTGCAATACTCTTTCCTGATGATTTACATATGCCCGGAGTAGCGGCGGATAAACCCACAGAAGTGCGAAAGATTGTAGTAAAAGTTAAGATATAGCTCAAGTAGCTGTCTTTTGTTACTTTCCAAAAATCAATATGTCGGTTATTCAGTTAACCGGTAGCAGTCTGTTAAATAGAAATTAATACCCTTTTTTGTATCCATTGAAGTGTTATCTTATATGGATTGTAGATAATATCTTCCGTAAGGAGTAACTTGTCTTTTCTTAAAAACATAGCTTTCAGCTACTGAAGAAGTAAGACTCTTTTAGAAACATTGTAAAACCGATCCACATAAGTTAACCAGCCAGCATATAATCAATTCGAATTTTATCAGAAGTAATTCCATCAATTTACCGCATAAGGAATAATATGAATCAAAATATAGCGCAATCAACAAATATTGAAGACCTTGTAGAGTTAAAAGAACCTGCCGTCAGCTCAATACATGTAAATGGATCAAAGACGCCGCTTTCAAAGAATATCGAAGACCTGGTGGCGGTTAAGGACCCGGGTATCAGCTCCCGATATAAAAATGGCTTAAGAATACCGATCACAACTTTTATCGAAGACTATATGAGCGGGCGCGTCGACGTGAGGTGCGATATTCAGAAGCTTCTTCAGGACCGCACGCACTTTTTTAATTACAGGTTTGTGGGCCATCATTTCAAATTTTTATTTGCTAAGTTCATTCCGTCTGTAACTATCCACTCGAAGAAGCAGGATGAACGTATCATCAGAGGCCATTATGACAGGGGCAACGATTTCTTCGGTTCATTCTTAGGCGATAGAATGATATATACTTCGGCATACTTCAAAACCGGCCTTGAGGACCTGGAAACGGCGCAGGACCAGAAGCTCGATCGTGTCTGCCAAAAATTACAGCTCAAAAAAGGCGACCGCCTGCTGGATATCGGCTGCGGATGGGGAACGCTGGCGGCGCATTCGGCTAAATATTACGGTTCGGATTCGACAGGTATCACAATCGCGCAATCAGGCTCAGATTATGCGAATGCGCAAATAGAGCGCTGGGGCGTGAAAGACAGCGCCAGGGTCAACCGTATGGATTACCGCAGCATCCCCGCCGATAAGTATGATAAGATCTCTTGTCTCGAGATGGCGGAACACGTTGGCGTGAAGAACTTCACAAAATTCATGAAACAGATTGCCGGGCTTCTTAAAGAAGACGGCATATTCTTTTTACAGATAGCCGGTTTGCGCGCCGGTTATCACCAGGAATCACTCGCCTGGGGCTTATTTATGAGCGAGTATATTTTTCCGGGCGCTGATGCTAGTATGCCCCTTTCATTCGTTGTAAAACGGCTGGAAAAAGCGGGCTTCGAAATTCACAGCGTCGAAAATATCGGCATTCATTATTCACGTACAATACAGCTTTGGTACTATAACTGGCAGAGCCATAAAGAGGAAGTGCTGAACAAATACGGCGAGTTCTGGTTCCGCTGCTGGGAAATTTTCCTGGCGTGGTCGGTAGATATTGCTAAGCAGGGCAACTCAACCTGCTTCCAGATCACCTGTAATAAGAACCTTGACGGTTACAAACGCCCGCAATGGTTCTCCGGCAATGGTTCAGTATGAATATAGATTAATCTGCCTAAGAATTAAAGGCAGCGCAATGGCGGGAAACCAATAAAATAAAGAAAGCGAATAAGTTCAAACATATTCGCTTTTTTTCGTGCGGGAAGGGGGACTTGAACCCCCATGCCTTGTGGGCGCCACCCCCTCAAGATGGTGCGTCTGCCAATTTCGCCATTCCCGCAATTACATTAATAATATCGTGTTTAAAGAACACTTGTATGTGTTTCGGGGAACCCCTTCCCGCCTTTGGCGGGATTTTGCGCCGCCAAGGCGGCTCTCAACAAGATGGTGCGCCTGTCCCGATTTATCGGGATATGCCAATGGAGTTTATCCCGCCGGGTGACGGGACCATTCCCACTTATGTTTGAGCAACAAATTTAACCAATCTGATTATTATAAGAAAGTAATAAAAGAAAGGACTCTACTTGCTGGATACTTTGTAAGATATATTGGATTCTCGCTTTCGCGGAAGTTAAAATATGTTATTCATATCTCAACGCATCTATGGGATTAAGGTTTGCAGCTTTTCTTGACGGGTACCAGCCGAAGAAAATTCCAATGAGCGTGCTGACAATAAATGAAATATAAATTGATTGCATTGTAACTATAGTGCTGAATCCTGCGAATTTGGAAACCAGATATGATGTGGTTAGTCCAAGTATTATGCCAGAAACGCCGCCGACCAAACTCATAACAACCGCCTCAAGCAGCAGCTGGAACTGAACATCAAAACCCGTTGCGCCTACCGCCATTCGTATCCCGATCTCTCGCGTTCTTTCCGTAACAGAAACAAGCATAATATTCATAATGCCAATTCCGCCTACAAACAAAGAAATAGCCGCAACTATAGATAACAGCACGGTAATTGTATTAACAACCGTATTGAGCGTTTCACGCAGGTCAAGCTGGGTGCTGATTGTAAAATCGTTCGGCTGTGATGGAAGCAGCTGGTGCTTCGCCCTCAGCGCAGCTTCAATTTCAGAAACTGCCACATTTACTACGTCTTCCGAATTTGCTGAAACATATATCTGCTGGATATTCTGGCTTCCCAGCATCCTGTTCTGAACCGTCGAATATGGCGCGAGGATAATATCATCCTGGTCCTGCCCGACGCCGCTTGTGCCCTTACTTTTAAGCGTTCCGATTATCAAAAACGGAACTGTGCCGACTCTAATAGTTGCGCCAATGGGATTCTGACTATTGCCAAAAAGGTTGTTCACAACGGTTTTGCCGATTACGCATACTTTCGAGAATTTCTTTTCATCGTTTGCTGTAAATATAGCGCCGTTCTCTATTTCCATATCGCGAATTATAAAGTAATCCGGGTAAACGCCTGAAATGCTGCTTCTCCAGTTCTTGTTTCCAAACTTCATTTGCACGGTGGTTCGAACAAGCGGAGAAACCGCGTTTATTGAGCTTACTTCAGACATAAGAACATCAGCATCTGCTTTTTTTAAAGTTGGGGCTGAGCCCGATTCCTGGCTAACGCCCATTGACCTTGCTGAAACAGGGCTTATTGTGATCAGGTTTGTGCCTAACGTGCTTATTCGGGCATTTACATCCTCGCTTGAACCGTAGCCGATAGCCTGCATTACAATCACCGACACTACGCCTATAATAATACCGAGCATTGTCAGAAATGAACGGAACCTGTTCTTTCCTAACGCTTTAAACGCAATTTTTACGCTGCTCTGTAAATACATGGTTCTATTTTTTTCTTATCTTTAATTTGCAATCTCAAATCTCAATGTCTTCTCTTTTGGGTATTAATTTTATTTGCTCCGACGCTATCAGCCTGTCTACGGTAACTCCTGATTTTGTGATCTTCCCGTCTTTGAAAACTACTTTCTTTTTTGAAGTTTGAGCGATATCATCTTCATGCGTTACCATTACCACCGTTATTCCCTTATCGTTCAATTCCTGGAATATCTGGATTATTTCCATACTGGTACGCGTATCTAAATTGCCGGTAGGTTCATCCGCCAATATCATTTTTGGATTATTAACAATTGCTCTTGCAATAGCGACTCTTTGCTGCTGCCCGCCGGAAAGCATATTAGGCATATTCCTCATGCGGTCTTTTAATCCAACGCTTGTCAAAGCTTTCTCAACTTTTTCTCTTCTTTCTGAAGCGTTAATATTGCTGTATATCAGCGGAAGTTCTACATTGTCAAAAGCGGTTGTGCGCGAAAGCAAATTGAACGACTGGAACACGAACCCGATATTATCTCTTCTCAGGTGCGCAAGCTGTATTTTGGTCTTGCTCATCACCGGCTCGCCGTTAAAGAAATATTCGCCGCGCGTTGGCACATCCAGACAGCCAATTACGTTCATGAACGTTGATTTTCCTGAACCGCTGGAACCCATAATACAGATATAGTCGCCGGGGAACACATCCATCGAAACGTCGTTCAGCGCCGCCACAGACTGGTTCCCCATCTTGTATATCTTAAACAGGTTTTTGACCGAGATCACCGGCTGCATATCGTTCATTAATGTACGTTCGGCCCTCTCTTTGGCGCCTGTATCAGGCCCTTTGACTGCGGTGCAACCGTTCCGTTTATTTTGATCCCTGTAACTAATTCGGATTGCGTGGTCAATGCATTATTTTTGACTTCCGTCTTTACGCCGTCTGATAAGCCTGTTTGAATGACAACCGGCATAATATTACCGCTATTTAAGACAAAAACTAATGACTCGCCAAGCGCTGATAAGCTATCCCTTTCATGCAGAACAGCGACGCTGTCTATTCCCTTTTCAGATTTCCCCGGAGAAAAATTCAGAGCCTGAATCGGGATTCTGATAACGTCTGTACTTTCCTGTACGATAATTGAAATATCGGCGTTCATGCCCGGCACCAGCTTTAAATCTTCGTTTGGCGCTTCTATCATAACGGCATAACTTACTACATTATTTGTGGTTATAGGCTGCAGGCGGATCTGCTGAACCACTCCCGTAAAAGTCTGATCGGGATAAGCGTCTACCGAGAAAAAAACAGACTGGCCGGTCTGGATCTGGCCAATATCCGCTTCGTCAACGTTCGCCTGAAGCTGCATTTTTTTCAGGTCGTTGGCGATCGTGAACAAAGTCGGTGTGGAAAAGCTTGCGGCCACGGTTTGACCGACGTCAACGGCTCTTGAAATAACAATGCCGCTGATTGGGGCTCTGATTGTGGCCAGATCAAGATTGATCCTTGCTTTTTGCAATTCACCTTCGGCGGCCTTAACTGTATTTTCGGCGGCTTTATAATTGGCTGTCTGCAGGTCAAAGTCGCTCTTGGAGATTAAGCCTTTTTCGAGCAATGCCTGATTCCTGTCAAAATCAGCTTTTATCTGGTCCAGTTGCGCCTGGGATTTTGATAAATTTGCCAGAGCTTCATTTAACGAAACTTGCAGGCTTCGCGTATCAAGCAATGCGATAATTTGCCCGGCCTTCACGACATCGTTATAATCAACAAATATTTTTGAAATTACGCCTGAGACCTGCGTTCCAACAAGCACGGTTTTGACGGCATTCACCGTCCCGGTTGCGGTTACGAGGATCTGAACATTACCTTTAGATGGTTTAACGGTTATCCATTCAACTTTAGTATCTTTTCCATTTTTCCAGAACGTGTATGCAGAAAATGCCGCCGCGAGAATAACAACAACAGATATTACAATTATAATACTGCGTCTTTTCATAGTTTAGTTAGTATTGCTTAATGTTATGCAGAAAATATTATGCGCCTTTTCACTTAATATATTAAATATAATAAGATTTGTTTTAACTTAACATTGTATGATAAAAACTAACTAAATGATATAGCTCTATGGAACGGAAATTCTTCTAATCCTTAAGAACTGAATTTGCCCTGAATTATTAATGTGTCGATATTAGCGCTTCAACATATCAATTTTGATTCAAGCGGATCCCTGTCAGGAAGTCCGGGCGCCGCAGGGTATCTTTTCAAAATCCGATTCCTCCGGATAAGATTACCTCTACGCGGCTGTTTTTAGAATCATAAAAGATCTTCTGGTCTGAAGCGGTATTCAGGTACCGGGTCTCGAGCCGGAAGTATGCGTTATCCTGCGGATTGTATTCGATGCCAAATGTGATTCCGTTAGCCTTTAGCCCGGGTTCGGGCTGGGCCAATTGAGAAAGGATCGCGTCATTGTCGTTAAACGTCTCGCCCCTTAGAGCGGCTGAAAACTTCTTAACTACCCTGTATCTTATTGAGAGGAAACCTGAAAACAGGCTGGCTGATGATTGCGGGTCGCTCAGCTTCGATTTCTCCTGAGTGCAATAATCGCCGCATAAAATAATATCTAATTTTTTAGCGGGCGCAAGCTTGACAACGAGGTTATTGTATATTCTTGTTTTGCCTTCAACCCCTGAAGGCATTTCGTTGCCGATGATATTGTTGTAAGTAAATTCAACTTTGCTGTTCGGTTTAAACCGCAGCTGCAGTCCGACCGATTTATTTTTGTTATTATCGGCAAGCACATTAAAACCGTTCAAAAGAAACAAAGTTCCGTAGAATTTTTTGCCGGTATATGAGAATTTTACTCCGCTTTGATAAAGAGGCTCAAAGTAAGTACAGAGAGAAAAGCTCTGAAAAAAATTATCCTTCGGTATAACTCCTTCGCCGCCAATATGAGTTAGAAAATAACCTCCGTCTATCCAGAAGTTTTTGCAGGGAGAAAATCCAAGGTTGGCTTCCTGTATAAATTGCAGATACTCGTTTGGCGCTTGCGGCCAGTTTAATTTGGGAATATCTCCAAACTGTACTGCAACATTTCCTCTTACCCTGTTTGTAGAATACCTTAAGGCTATCATCGCCAGGTTCAACCTGAATTCGTCCCTGTAAGGCGCTATGGCTGAGAATTGCCGCGGACTGGAATTCCTGTCATTATCATAAGCTATGTACGTATCAATATACCCGTTAATTGCAAGTTCGTCGGGCAGCCCGCCAAATAATCCCTGTCTGTGTTTCTGTTGAGCTGAAGCGGTCAGGGAAGTTAACATAAATGCAGAAATAAAAATAACTTGCAGCAGTTTAGTCGTCATTTTTGTAATAGCTGATACGATTAATTTCCAAAAACTATGCAAATTTAATGATGCTTTAACGCATATTCAATTAAATAATTGATATTCAGGGTTTTTTCACGCTTTTTACATTGAACTTCCCTTTGAATTTTTGTAAATTGCTTAGATATTATAGTTCCTGAGCCTTGCTTACTGAGGATACTGAATAGATTTATTAAGTTCGACTTTATTTGACGTTAGATTGATGTTGTATAAAAATAGTCTTTTAAATTCATGGAATGATATTCCGCAGAGAATCCTTACAAATTCACAAAAGTTTTCAAAATATATTAACGATGTTGCGATCATGTTTCAGCCATCCGTGGCGCTTTCACGTTTATTTTGCTTAAATAATGACGGCTGCAATATTAATTATTTTTCAGGAGGTTTATTGTAATGTTCGATACTGGAAATACCGGCTTTATGCTTATGGCAACAAGCCTTGTTTTGCTTATGACCCCGGGTCTTGCGCTTTTTTACGGCGGGCTTGTGGGAAAGAAAAATGTGCTCGCTATTATGATGCAGAGCTTTGTATCGATGGGAGTCACCACAATTCTTTGGGGGCTTGTTGGGTACTCAATGTGTTTCAGCGGAGATATGGCTTCGCATACAGATTTTTTTGGCATCATCGGAAATTTTAAATTGGCGTTCCTCGCCGGAATTGGGCCTTCGACGCCTGCGCATGTTAACCCGACAATTCCGCTTTTTGTATTTGTCGCTTACCAGCTGATGACAGCCATTATCACTCCTGCGCTAATTACTGGCGCTTTTACGAACAGGATAAGATTCAGCGCTTACCTTGCATTTTTGGCGCTGTGGCTGTTGTTTGTTTATTTCCCGTTTGTTCATATGGTATGGGGCGGCGGAATATTAGCCTCATGGGGTGTTAAAGATTTTGCAGGCGGAATAGTTGTACATAATATCGCCGGCTTTGCCGCGCTTGCTTCTGTTTTATATGTAGGCGCCCGTAAAGTATCTGATAAGGCGTTTCACAGCATACCGCTGTTTGCAATCGGCGCCGGGTTATTATGGTTCGGCTGGTTTGGCTTTAATGCCGGAAACCAGTTCAGAGTTGATGGAATAACAGTTATAGCTTTCTTAAATACTCATATTTCAGCGGCGTTTGCCGCTATAGCGTGGCTGGCGCTTGACTGGCGTTTTGCTAAAAAACCAAAATTTGTTGGCTTACTTACTGGCGCGCTTGCAGGTCTTGTTATAATAACGCCCGCTGCAGGTTACGTTTCTCCAAAAGCTGCCGCTGCAATTGGCTTAATTGGCGGATTTGCCTGTTACTTTGCAGTCGCCTGGAAAAATAAAATGGGATGGGATGATTCGCTTGATGTATGGGGCGTACACGGAGTTGGCGGGTTTGCCGGAATTGTTTGTCTTGGTATTTTCGGGTGGGCTTCAATTAACCCGGATGCAACAAACGGGCTGCTGCATGGCGGCTCCCAATTCTTTGGCGTACAGCTGCTTGCGGTTCTTATGAGCTCTGCTTACGCTTTTGGCTTCACTTACGGTATGCTTTGGCTGATAAACAAAGTTATCCCGGTTAAGATAACTGAGAATGAAGAAACAAGAGGCCTTGATTCTGTATTGCATGGCGAAGAAGCTTATGGATTTGAATTGAATTAAGTTTATTTTGTAAGATAATAATTAAGTTCGGGTTTTATGCGATGTGAGTCTCAGACGGATCCGGATTTGATTATAAAAGCAGGTAGCCTGTTCTTGCAAATTAGTTGTTGTTACACGTGTTTTACTCATTGAAATTTCTAGTGAATCTTAGTAAGTTTGCAGCCATAGCAGTGTTCTGCAGGTTATCCCTTGAGGACGCTGAAAAGTTTTTTACCGTTTGATCAAATGGTATAGGTTTGAGAAGTTATGAAAATAATTTTTACCTCCTGCGGAACAATATTCCGCCTGAAATCCTTACATCTTCTATAAAGTTTTCAAAATATATTAACTATTGCAGATATGTTCGGGCCGCGCATCGTTTGCCTGCATGTATATTTTGTTTAATTACGGCGGCTTGTTTAATAATTATCTCTAAGGAGGTCTATATATAATGTTTGATACCGGAAATACCGGCTTTATGCTTTTGGCAACAAGCCTTGTTATGCTTATGACGCCGGGTCTCGCGTTCTTTTACGGGGGACTTGTCGGCAGGAAAAACGTTCTGGCTATAATGATCCAAAGCTTTGTCTCGATGGGTTTGACCACGGTCGTCTGGTGGCTTGTCGGTTATTCTTTGTGTTTTAGCGGCGATCTGGCAAGTGGAACCGATACAATGGGTTTAATCGGCAATTTCAAACTGGCATTTCTTGCTGGCACAAGCCCCATGGATCACAGTCCGATAAATCCTTCAATTCCATTGTACGTTTTTGTAGCATATCAAATGATGTTTGCGATTATAACCCCTGCGCTTATTACTGGGGCTTTTGCAAACAGGATAAAATTTACCGCCTATTTATTATTCCTGACTTTATGGCTGCTGCTGGTTTATTTCCCGTTTGTTCATATGATTTGGGGCGGCGGAATTTTAGCTCAGTGGGGCGTAAAAGATTTTGCGGGCGGAATTGTAGTTCATAATATCGCGGGATTTGCGGCGCTTGCTTCCGTGCTTTATGTGGGAAGAAGAAAAATAGCCGACCCCGGTATGCACAGTATTCCGTTAATTGCTCTTGGTACGGGCTTACTCTGGTTTGGGTGGTACGGCTTTAATGCCGGAAGCGAATTTGCAGTTGACAGCGTTACAGCGACCGCGTTCCTTAATACCGACGTGGCCGCTTCTTTTGCCGCCTTTGTATGGCTGATGCTTGCATGGTGGCTTGAAAAGAAACCAAAATTTGTAGGTTTGCTTACCGGAGCCGTTGCAGGACTTGCAACCATAACGCCGGCCGCCGGTTTTGTATCATCTAAGTCATCTGTTGTGATTGGCATTACTGCCGGTATAGTCTGTTACTTTGCAGTTGCTCTGAAAAACAGGCTTAAATGGGATGATGCTCTTGATGTATGGGGAGTACATGGAGTTGGCGGATTGCTCGGAGTTGTTATGCTCGGCGTTTTAGGCTCAACTGCCATTAACCCGGCCGGCTCAAACGGACTCATACATGGCGGCTCAAGATTCTTTGGGGTACAGCTTCTCGCGGTGCTTATCAGCTCAGTTTACGCTTTTGTGTTTACTTATGTGATGCTTTGGCTTATCAACAGGGTTACGCCTGTGAAAGTTACTGAAGCGGAAGAAGCGACAGGTCTGGATTCTACGCTGCACGGCGAAGACGCTTACGCGTTTGATGTGAAATAATATTTAAGTAATTCTAAAATATGGATCCGGGTTATTTGAAACGTAAAGTTTTAATATAGCCCGGATCTTTCTATAGAAAGGAAGTATAAATGGCGGATACAAACCAGTTCAAAGTGATTTATGCTCTGATATGGAGAGCAAACAAACCCGATGATAAGTTCGATCAAAAGGAATTTGACAAGCGTGTTCCGCGCTTAATGGCATGGCTTAAAGACCTGTACAAAAAACACAGGCTTGTAGCCTGCGGCGGCGGCGGATTCGAATTCCACAGCGGCGGCTTAACTTTGATCACAGCCAAAAATGTTGAAGAAGCCATTGAGATTAGCAAAGGCACGCCTATGAATGAAATCGGTACAACAGAAGTTTTTGTATGGGACGTTTATTACGGAAACCTTGTTGAGCTGAAACGCGAAGAAAAATTGAAAGGCTGATTAATTCTCCCCTAGTGCCAGCGTTTAATTTTTACATCATTTGGATATTCAACGCTGAATGAAACGTTGGTCTGGTTTAAATTAACGGTCTCAAGCTTCACGCTGAAATACTCTCCCTGTTTTGGGCGCCTTATCTCGATCTTCTTCGCATAATTACTTTCGCCGTATGCGGTGAAGTTCGAAAATTCAAGCTGCAGCAGAGTCGAGCCGCTTTTCCCGTAGTAAATATATTTGTAAACCGAATAATTGTCTTTGTCAACCCAGAATTTTCTCGTAATGGTTCCGCGCTTTAAAGCTAATACATACTGGTTTCCCTCTTCGGTCATTGAAAGCGAATCGGATTTTGACTTTGCTATCCTAACTGTGCCCGAGAAGCAATTGAGCAGGTCATCGAAAGTACATCTTATTTTTGTAAGCGTCCCGATATTAATAATTGACGTCGAGCCCATAATAACTTCATCGGCAAGACTGTTATAGAACACAAAATTTTTCCTGTTAAAATGCGCCATGGCGCCTCTTACGCCGAAAGTTCCTGTAATATCAAACCAAACATCGTCTTTCTTCTTCACATGTATTTCAATTGAACCCGACTGGTCAATTGCCTCCTGCCCGTTTTTAGGCGGCACTTTCACCGCGATATCGCCGCTTGAAATAATGTTATCAACCATCTCCGAACGCCTGTTTACTTCCTTTATTATATCTTCAATCTGCGCCTTTGCAGGATCTGTTTCTGCGTTTTTAACGCTGTCTTCTGTTATGACTGTGTTTGTATCTGCCTGGCCCGTTGTATCCTGTTGGGCGTAAGAGAACCGGCAAGCTATCAGCGCAAGCAGCGCGAGTAAAACCTTCAAGTGAATATTCTTCATAATTATTTAGCTATAACTAAACGAAATTAATTGTTAAATTACACAATAATTTAGTCAAAAATCATCACTATAAAGCAGTACAAAATTAAATCGAAGCTTTAAGACTATTGAAAAACGAAGGTAATCTGAAAATGAAAACAAGGACAGAAAAAGATTCTCTGGGCGAGATTCAAATCCCCGCGGAGGCATATTATGGCGTGCAAACCCAGAGGGCTGTACTAAATTTTCCGATAAGCGGGTGGAAAGCGCACCCGGTTATGATTGATGCGTACATTTATATAAAGAAAGCAGCCACGCTCACGAATTATGAATGCGGTGTTCTTGATAAAAAGATCGCCGATGCAATTGTAAAAGCATCTGACGAAGTACTCTCAGGAAAATACAGGGAACATTTTGTTGTGGATGTTTACCAGGCAGGCGCAGGCACATCGCATAACATGAACTCGAATGAAGTGCTTGCAAACCGGGCCATCGAGCTGCTTGGGGGCAAAAGAGGCGATTATAAAATGGTCAGCCCTAACGACCATGTTAATATGGCGCAATCCACCAACGATACTTTCCCCACGGCAATGCGGATTGCTTCGCTTATTATGCTCTATAAGCTGCTTCCGGTTATCAAATCGTTTGAGAAAACGCTCAGCAGAAAAGCAAGAGAATTTGCAAAGGTAATTAAGTCAGGGAGAACCCACCTGCAGGACGCGTCTCCGATCACGCTTGGGCAGGAATTCTCTGGTTACGCCGAAATTGTGAGGAAGCACTATGAGCTGATAAAGTCGACGGAAAAGCATCTTTCTGAACTTGGTATTGGCGGCACAGCGGTTGGCACAGGGTTGAACACCCACATAAAATACAGGCCGCTGATGGTTAAAAACCTTTCGAGGGTTACAGGATTAAAGCTTAAGCAGTCAAGAAATTATTTTGAAGCAATGCAGAGCATGCTGCCTTTTACAGAATTATCGTCTGCGATAAATAATTTTGCAGCCGATATGACAAAGATTGCAAACGATCTAAGGCTTCTCGCTTCGGGTCCAACAACCGGCTTTGCCGAGATCATTATGCCTGCCGTTCAGCCGGGCTCTTCTATTATGCCGGGCAAAGTTAATCCGTCAATGGCAGAAATGATGAACCAGGTGCTGTACCAGGTGATGGGGAATAACCATACGGTAATAATGTGCTCGCAGGCGGGACAGCTTGAGCTGAACGTTATGATGCCCGTGCTCATATTCAATATTGTCTGGATGATGGAAATACTTAAGAATGCTCTCAAAGCGTTTGATGAAAAATGTGTAAGCGGTCTGGTTGCAGATGAAAAAAAGGCGAGAGGCTATGCTGAAAAGTCAATCAGCATTGTGACCGCGCTTAACCCGATAATTGGTTACCTGAGGGCGGCAGAAATTGCCAAGGAGGCGATGAAGAACCACCGTTCAATTATGGATGTTATACGCGAAAAAAATATAATGCCTGAAAAAGAACTGAACAAGGTTCTTGACCTGATGAAGCTGACAAAACCCGGATTGTAAAATAATGAATCCGACTCGCGCTGAAATAGACTTTGCAAAGCTTGCGTTTAATGTCGAACAGATACGGCGCCATATTCACAGGGAGCTGCCTAAAAAACGGATCAGGATCTGCGGAGTAGTTAAGGCTAACGCTTATGGCCACGGAATTGAGCGGGTGAGTATGAAGCTGGTTGATTTGGGAATAGATTTTCTCGGCGTGGCTAACTATGACGAAGCTATAAAGCTGCGTAAGCTTATACCTGATACTCCAATTCTCGTATTCGGCACCTTAATACATTCAAAGCTTGAGCCGACAAAATATGTTTCCATACTTCACAGCAATAATCTTACCGCTACTGTAGCCTCGTTTGATACTGCAAAATTTCTGAACGAATACAGCCGAAAATTTAAAAGTAAGTTCAAAGTACATATTGAAGTGGATACCGGAATGCGCAGGATAGGGCTTGATGTAAAAAGAGCCGCCAGAAGCATTTTGCAGATCGCTTCGTTGAAAAATCTCGAGCTCGAAGGCATTTTCACACACTTTGCCACCTCGGAATCAAAAAGCAAAGTTTTTGCCAGGCGGCAGATTGAGAAGTTCAAAGACCTGCTGCAGGAGCTGAAGAAGAACGGGGTGGAATTTCCGATTGTGCACGCCGCCAATAGCGGGGCAACGCTTGACCTGAAAGATTCATATTTCAACATGGTAAGGCCGGGATTGCTGCTTTATGGCTATTACCCGTCCGCAGGCATAAGGAATAAGATCGAGCTGAAGCCGATAATGAACCTGAAGTCAAAAATTACTTATATAAAGCGGGTTGACGCCCACGAAAGCATTTCATACGGCAGAAAATATTTCACGCCTCAAAAAACTTTTATCGGCTCTATTCCCATTGGATACGGCGATGGCTACTGGAGGCTGCTTAGCAACAAAGCAAAAGTATTGATCAATAAGAAATTCTATCGCGAGGTTGGCGCTATCACAATGGATTGGATAATGGTAAATCTCGGCGCTAGGCATCATGTGAAGATCGGCGACGATGTTCTTTTGATGGGCGCTGAAAACGGCTTTTCGATCGGAGCCGATAAGCTTGCCGCAATATGCGGAACAATACCTTACGAAATCGTCTGCGCCGTAGCTGACCGCGTTGAAAGAGTCTATTTAAATGGTTAATATTGCATGAGAAATATATGACATTTAAAAAGGATTATATAAACTACCTGCTTTACAGCGTTATGAACGACAACAACGAGTTCCGTCATAACAAACGTATAAGAGGAATTGTCGAGAAGATAAGGGCTACGGACGATGTTATAAAGATCACTTACGTAGTGGGGAAAACCGCCGGTCTTGAGATTCTTTTTAAGTACCTGCTTTACATTTCAGATAAAATTGATAAGACCCGGATAACCGTGTTCAGCCTTAAAGATAATTTTGACCACGACGTATACAACCTCACAAAGGTATTCGCTAAGATAATTGAATATAAGGGCCCGGATAAGAAAATAGGTTCTATAGACATGACGGAAAAACCCGCTGTCACAAAAGACGCCATAAAGATCGATTCCACGGGAAGCGATGAGCATGGTCCGTCCGAAGAAGTTCCCGTATTTACAGATGAAGAAGTCCCGGATGAATCCGGTGAGCCGTCGCTTACGCTTATCGAGAACAGCGGCGACGGTAAAACAGAAGCCGAGGTATTTGAGCTCTCTGAAATAAACGAGGATATAGAGACCACGGTTAATGAAAATGAACAGGAAGAAGATGAGATAGTTCCGGAAGAAACGGAAGTTTCTGAAGACAAGCGGGAACAGAAGGAATCTGAGGAAATATTCGGTATCGAAGAGCTTGAAGAGGAAATTGAGGGCCTGCCTCCGGAAGTAAATGTTTCAGAGACTGAGCCAAAACCGGAAGACATTGTTCCGGTTGAAATCGAAGTGAGAAAGCCCGCCCGTGATTTTGACAAGCCTGTAGAGATAGTAAAGGAAGAGGCTGTAACCAACGAAGCGTATTATACGTTTGAAACTAAATTCTTTGAGGAAGTAAAGATACTTGAAAAGCTCTTCCGCACGGTTGGTAAAGAATGCAAGTCGGCAGATGCGGGTAAGTTAAACGGGAAATGCCTTCAGAGCCTGACAGTTATAATAGAGATAACAAGCGAGCTTTCTAACTTATCGCGCCAGCTGGCATTTGACCTGATTGCGGATATCTTTCTTACTATGAACCTGTATTTCACCAAGGCCATCGGCTCCCCTGAAATAATAACGGAAGAGAGGATTAAGCTACTGAACTCAGCGCTCTCCCTTGTAAACAGCCTCATAAAGGGAGAGGATTATCTTAATTATGACGTAATTGTGGATAAGATAGAAATTCTGAAGAGCGAAATGCAGCGGCCTGCAGAAGAAACTGTTGAAAAAGAGGGGCCAATCGAGACCCGGAGGAATATCCCGCACGAGGAAGAAGAATCCGCACCGGAATCAGGAGGTGAGAGCGGCGAAACGGCGGACGAAAGCCGGTACGATGAATCTGAATACGGCGATAAACAGCAGGACCTTGAGTCTGTGAATTTTAAAATGAGGTATCTTATAAAGGAATTCGAGAAGAGTTTTAACTCGATAGGCGCCATAAAGGGAGAATATAAGAGGTTTGACGCGCTTGATAAGATTGACGAACTGAACAACGCGCTCCGGCTGATCGCAAAGATCTCATCCGGCGTCAAAATGAAAGATGTCCTGAAGCTTGCCGAAGTGTCGTATGTGTTTTTGAAGTATCTTAAAGACTACAGGATGGATCTGCTTGATTCGGAGATACAGCAGATAGTAAAATACATAATCTTTACTTTCAAAATGCTGCTTACTGACAGAAAACCGGAGGACTTCAATGTGCTGGTGCAGTATTTAAATAACCCGGTAAAAATATTTACTGATTCTTAAGAAAACAGATACAGATAATAAATGAAATCATATGCGATAATAATGGCCGGGGGAGTCGGCGCGCGGTTTTGGCCCTACGGCACTAATAAACTGCCTAAGCAGTTTCTGCCTGTTACGAATTCAGCCGATACAATGCTCCAGCTTACGGTCAATAGAGTGAGGAATTTTGTGCCGCACGAGCGCATTTTCATCTCAACCAATTCACAGTATATCGGCGAAGTAAGGAAACAGGTTCCGAAGATACCTCTGGAAAACATAATCGGCGAACCTGTCGGCAGGAATACGGCGCCGTGTATAGGTCTCGCGTCAATAATGCTGAGGCAATATGATGAACAAGCGGTGATGTTTGTCACCCCGGCCGACCACCTTATTGAAGATACCGATGAATTTAATAAGACCGTTAACGGCGGCCTTGAGTTTGTCGAAAAGCATGATGCGATTGTAACAATGGGAATTGTCCCTACGCATCCTGAAACAGGGTATGGATACATCCAATATATAGACGATGCCGTTTTTACGGTTGAGCATGATAAATATGAAAACGTCAGCATTTACAAAGTAAAAACTTTTGCAGAAAAACCAAGCCAGGAGCTGGCAAAGGTTTTTCTCGAGAGCGGCGATTTTTTGTGGAACAGCGGAATGTTTATCTTCCGCGCTGACGTTATGCTGACAGAAATGCAGAAATCGCTACCCGACCTTTACCATGCCTTAGGAAAAATTGAGATAGCTATCCACACCAACAAATACCAGGCGACGCTTGAACAGGTGTTTGCCGAAATAAAAGGTATTTCCATCGATTACGGCGTGATGGAAAAGTCCAAGAACGTGTACGTGATAAAAGCCAGCTTCAAATGGAGCGACCTTGGAAGCTGGGACGAAGTTTACAGGATGAGAACCAAAGACAAAAACAATAATGTGATAATGGGCGAATCGTTCATTAAGGATTCTCATAACAACCTTGTTATGTCGCCCAAGGGTTTTGTCGGATTGGTCGGCGTGGAAGACATGATAATTATAAATACGAAAGAAGGGCTTCTGGTCTGCAAAAAAGACAGGTCGCAGGAAGTTAAAGAAATTGTTGATTATCTGAAAAGAAAGGGGCTTATTGATAATATATGATATCAAATATTTCACATTTAGGTATTGCCGTTAAGGATTTGAATAAAGCAAAAGAAATGTACAGAAGGCTCCTGCAGATAGAGCCATCAGAAGCTGAGTATGTTGAAGAACAGAAAGTGAACGTTGTGAAGTTCCGGGTCGGACAGTCCACAATTGAGCTTCTGGAGGGGACATCGGCAGACTCGCCGATATCCAGGTTCATTGAAAAGCGCGGGGAGGGAATTCATCATGTTGCTTATGAATCGGATAATATAAATTCGGATCTGTCGCGTCTGAATGAAGATGGGTTTGAACTTATCAATAAAGAGCCAAGGGTCGGTTCGGATAACATGCTGATTGCATTTATAAAACCTGCTTCTGTAAGCGGGGTCCTGACCGAAATTTGCCAGCATTAATAAGGCAAAAAGCAAAAGGCAAAAGGTAAAAGGCAAAAGGCAAAGGCAGAAAGACCGTTCTTCCACTAATGTAAATAAGTAATTGTTCCCGTCTTCCCCTTCAAGGGGGAGCTGGGAGTGGGTTTAAGGTAATATTAAAGTTGAATAAACAAATTTTATGTCTTCGAATTCATTTTTTCCTCCGATAAGAACTTTAATGGGCCCCGGCCCTTCTGACGTGCACCCGCGCGTCCTGCAGGCTATGTCGAACCCGACAATAGGGCATCTTGACCCTGAATTTATAAAACTTCTTGATGAAATTAAAGCGCTCTTGCAGAAAACATTCATGACTAAAAACGAAACGACATATCTTGTATCCGGGCCCGGTTCCCTTGGAATGGAAACGTGTTTCGCTAACCTGGTTGAATATACCGGGACAAAAACCCTGGTTTGCGTTAACGGATTCTTCGGCGGCAGGATGAAAGAAAATGCCGCCAGGTGCGGCGCCGAAGTGATTGAGGTAAATGGGGAATGGGGCATGTCACTGGATTTAAATAAAGTTGAAGACGCTCTTAAATCTGACCGGGATATTAAGATATTGGCGTTTGTTCATGCTGAAACTTCTACGGGCGTGTTGAATGACGCCAAAGGTCTTGCGGCGCTTGCCCGAAAATACGGATGCCTTAGCATTTGCGATGCCGTGACGTCGCTCGGATGCGCTCCGGTAAGGATTGACGAGTGGGGGATTGACGCCGTATATTCCTGCAGCCAGAAAGGACTTTCATGTCCGCCCGGATTATCGCCGGTGAGCTTCAGCCCGGCGGCAGTTGATTTTATAGATAAACGCGGAACAAAAGTGCAAAACTGGTTCCTTGACGTGAACCTTGTAATGCAGTACTGGAGCGGTGAGAAAAGAGCGTACCATCATACCGCACCCGCAAACGCGTACTACGGCATGTACGAGGCTCTGAATATTCTGCATGAAGAAGGGCTCGAAAACTCGTGGAAAAGACACTATGAAAATCATATCAAACTTAAAGACGGGCTTGAAGGGATAGGGCTCGAATTTCTTGTTGATCAAAAATACAGGATAGCGCACCTGAATGCTATTAAGATTCCCGGCGGCGCAGACGACCAGGCAATCAGGAAGAGGCTGCTGAATGAATTTAATCTAGAAATCGGCTCAGGGCTCGGCCCGTTTGCGGGAAAGATCTGGAGGATCGGGCTCATGGGATACTCTTCCAATCTCAAAAATATTACTCACTGCATAAACGCGCTCAGAATAGTTTTAAATAGATAGTACCGGCCAAGTGAAAGCGCCTGAGAGAATATTATTTATAGCCGAGGGTCAATTGGGCGACGCGCTTGTCATAACCCCGGCGCTCAGGGCGGTGAGAGAATCGCTTCCTTCATCGCACATATCATTACTGCTTCTTTACCGCAGAAAATATACCGAAACAAGCTCATTCGAAGACGCCGTAATTAAAAAGAGCGCAATGAAAGGAACGGCCGAAGTATTTCTGAATAACCGGCATGTTGATGAAGTATTGGAGCTTGACCGCGGCGCGCTGCGTTCATTAAAAGGCTTAAAGCGTGCGAAAGCGGAAATTGTAAACATCAGGTCTTTGCGAAGCCATAAATTCGATACGGTGATTTGCACATTTCCCCAGGATAGGTTTGCAATTTATTCGTATCTTTCAGGGGCCGGAGTCAGGATAGGGCAAAAGAACCAGGGGATGAGTTTCCTGCTGACGGATAAGCCCGATCTGGATCAAAACGACTCTGGGGTTCTGGTTTATTTCTGCCGCCTGCTTGAACCAATTGGTTTGAGATGTAAAAGTTATGATACTATATTTGAAATACCCGACGCAGACAACATAAACGCAGACAAGTTCTTCGCAGAAAACAATTTAGGAAGCCGAAAACGGATAGTTGGAATTCATCCCGGCTCAAGCCAGCACGACAGGAAGTGGCTGCCGAAATCATTTGCAAAGCTTATCGATTTCCTCGGCTCTGATTCCGGAACGGGTATAATCCTCTTCTACAGCGAATATGATATCCCGTATATTAATGAAATCAGGAAAAATATTAATGTCGGTTTGATCGAAGCTAAAACAAAAACACTCTCTGAATTATCGTCGTTGTTAAAGCTATGCACTTTGTGTATTACCCACAGTTCGGGCCCACGGCATCTCGCGGCGGCTGTTGGCGCGCCAACGCTTGGTATTTTTGATAAGTGCGACGATAAAAGATGGGCGATATATGATAAAAATATGCATTCGGTCATAAAAACCGGAGTTCCCTGCAGAGTTTGCCCCGAAGACAGGTGCCTTGGTTTGATCCCAAACGGGGAACCATACAGTTCGTATTGCATGAGGGATATCAGCCCTGAAGATGTGATTGCCAGGCTGAAAGCGCTGCTTGGTATTTTAAAATGTTGAAGTTCAGATTTCTCAAAATTCTAGTATTGCCCGTTATGTTCTTAATATTTATGCAATCAGGAATATCCGGCGATAAGACTGAGATGGAAAAATTATCATGGATATTGGATAAATGGGTTTCCAAATCAGACAGCGGAATTTCGTATGAATCGTGGTCTAAGATAAACGACGACCTGTATGAGGGTAACGCAAGCTCCGTTAAGGATAATGAAACTACATTCGAAGATAAGCTGAAAATTCAGAAGACCGATTCCGGAGTCTATTATGCAGCGGATGTGAAACACAATCCGGCTCCTGTTTTGTTCAGGATGATATCCCTAACGGATGACGAAGCGGTTTTCAGCAATCCTGAGCACGACTTTCCCCAAAAGATCATCTACAGGAACGAAGCCGATAATCTTCATGCATACGGATCGAAGGATCGGACAAGAACGGCGAATACCTGAAAATTGATTTTTATTTTTACAAAATGAGATGAATACGCGCCCTATAAATCTATTTGATTTCGAAAAACTTGCCGCAGATAAGTTGCATCCAATGGCATTTGACTATTATTACGGCGGAGCGTGCGATGAAATTACATTGAAGCGAAATCATTCCGCCTACGATGAAATATTTTTAAAATACAGGGTTCTTGTTGATGTTAGCAAGCGGGATTTGACAACTACTGTGCTGGGAACAAAAATCCCTTACCCGGCGATGATAGCTCCCACTGCATTTCAGCGAATGGCGCACCCCGAGGGAGAGATTGCGACAGTAGAAGGCGGCAGGCGTTGAAGGAACCGTTATGATCCTCAGTACGCTTTCAAATACTTCCGTTGAAGACGTCGTGAGAGCCTCCCGGGGGACGGTTTGGTTCCAGCTATACGTATACAAAGACAGGGAAGCAACTGGAGATCTGATAAAGAGGGTAGAGGAAGCAGGCTGCAAAGCGCTTGTATTAACCGTTGATGCGCCTTTGATCGGAACAAGAGAGCGGGATATTAAAAATGGAATTTAGTTTCCTGAAAATCTGAACGTGGAGAACATGACGCCCCAGGTATGGGGAACGTAAGCGCTTCGTCAGGCAATTCGGGGCTTGCAGCCTAT